>NZ_FSQT01000001.1 GCF_900143515.1 Micromonospora cremea
GCATCCACCCGCGCTACATGAGCTGGCCGCTGATCTCCACCGCGATCAAGTTCGGTGGCCCGTCGGTGGCCCTCGCGCTCGACAACCTGGAGCCGAACGCCTGGAAGTCCGACGCGATGAAGGCCGCCGCCGACGCGTGGCACCAGATCGTCAAGGACAAGTACATCCTGGAGGGCTCGCCCGGCCTGGACCACAAGCAGTCGCAGACGGCCTGGTGCCAGGGCAAGGCCGCCTTCATCTCCTGCGGTTCCTGGCTGGAGAGCGAGCAGAAGGACGTCACCCCGGCCGGGTTCAACATGACCATCGCGCCGACGCCGAGCCTGGGCAGCGGCGACAAGCTGCCGTTCGAGGCGATCCGGGGCACCGCCGGTGAGCCGTTCATGGTGCCGGCCAAGGCCCGCAACGTCGCCGGCGGCTTGGAGTACTTCCGCACGATGCTGTCGAAGAAGGGCGCCCAGGACTTCACCCGGAAGGTCGCCAGCCTCACCGTGGTCGCTGGCGCGACCGAGGGCGTCGAGTTGCCGTACGGGCTGACCAGCGTGGTCAAGGCCCTCGACGCGTCCGGCCAACGGGTTCAACTGGGGTGTACAACAACTACTACCGCAAGCTGGAGCGCAACCTCGTCGACGCCGCGTGTGGCGAGTTCTTCAGCGGGCGGATCGGCCCGGCGGACTTCCTCGACCAGTGCCAGAAGGGCGCCGACTCGATCGCCCAGGACACCTCGGTCAAGAAGTACAAGCGGGGCTGCGTGACACCCCGGCCGGTGGGGGCGGACCGTCCCCACCGGCCGCACCACGGGAAGTAGGTCCTCATCGTGAGACATGGCAAGTGGCCGCTGATCGTCACCTTCCTGGTGCCGCCGGTGCTGCTGTACGTCGTCTTCGTCGTGTCGCCGTACCTGCAGGCGTTTCCAGATCTCCACCACCGACTGGCTCGGCTACTCGGCCGACGCCAACTCGGTGGGCCTGGCGAACTTCAAGGCCCTGTGGCACGACGGGTACGTCTGGAACGCGTTGCAGAACAACGCGGTCCTGCTGGCCCTGGTGCCCGTGCTGACCATCGTGCTCGGGCTCTTCTTCGCCACCATGCTCGCCATGGGCGGGCGCAAGGGCCGCGCCGGGGTGACCGGGGTACGCGGCGGCGCGCTCTACCGCACGGTGTACTTCTTCCCGCAGGTGCTCTCCGTGGTGATCATCGCGCTGCTCTGGAAGGAGGTCTACCACCCGAACCAGGGCCTGCTCACCAGCGCCCTGCACGCCCTCGGCCTACCCGCGCCGACCTGGCTCGGCGACCGGCGACCGCCTTCTGGTGTGTGCTGGCGGTGCATGGTCTGGAGCAACGTCGGTTTCTACGTGGTGCTGTTCGGCGCGGCGATGTCGGCGGTGCCGAAGGAGATCTACGAGGCGGTGCTGCTCGACGGCGCGTCCCGGTTCACCACGCTGCGCCGGGTCACGCTGCCGCTGCTCTGGGACACCGTCCAGGTCGCCTGGGTCTACCTGGCCATCTTCGCCCTGGACGGGTTCATCCTCGTGCAGCTGATGACCAACGGCGGGCCGAACTTCTCCACGGACGTGATCGGCGTACGGATGTACGACACCGCCTTCGGCAGCGAGACCAAATTCGGCTATGCCTCGGCCATCGGCGTGGTGATGTTCTTCCTGACCCTCTCGGTGGCGGTGCTGTCGCTGCGGGTCGGCCGGCGCGAACGGATCGAGTTCTCGTGACCACACTGGACAAGCCCGCCCCCGCCGCCACCTCACCGACGCCGGTCGCCGGTCGGGACCGCCCCCTGCGCCGGGAACTCGGCGTGGCCAACGTCTTCTCGCACGGTTTCCTGCTGCTCTGGGGCCTGCTCACCGTTCTGCCGCTGCTGTGGATGTTCATCAGCTCGTTCAAGACCAACGGCGAGATCCTGGCCGACCCGTGGGGGCTGCCCGGGGCGCTGCACTGGGACAACTGGGAGCGGGCCTGGACCGGCGCGCACATCGGCGGTACTTCCTCAACAGCATGGTCGTGGTGGCCGGCTCGGTCAGCCTCACCATGCTGATGGGATCCACCGCCGCCTACGTCTTCGCCCGGTACGAGTTCCGCGGCCGGCAGTTCGCCTACTACCTCTTCGTCGGCGGCCTGATGTTCCCGGTGTTCCTCGCCCTGGTGCCGCTCTTCTTCGTGGTCCGCAACGCCGGCCTCTTCGGCACCTGGACCGGGTTGATCCTGGTGTACTCGGCCTACTCGCTGCCATTCACGGTGTTCTTCCTGACCGCGTTCTTCCGGACCCTGCCGACCTCGGTGGCCGAGGCCGCGATGGTCGACGGCTGCGGTCACTTCCGGCTGTTCTTTCGGGTGATGCTGCCGATGGCGCGTCCGGGACTGATCAGTGTGGCGATCTTCAACTTCCTCAGCCACTGGAACCAGTTCCTGTTACCGCAGGTGTTGATGCAGGGCGACGAGTCCAAGTGGGTGCTCGCCCAGGGGCTGTTCGCCCTCTCGGTCAGCCAGGGCTACGCCGGCGACTACGCCCGGCTCTTCGCCGGGCTGAGCATCGCCGTGCTGCCGGTGCTGGCCGTGTACGTGGGCTTCCAGCGGCAGGTGCAGACCGGGCTGACCGCGGGCCAGCTCAAGTAGGTCGCGCCGTTCTGGTCCGGCTTGACCGGTAGGAAATCTCCTACCTATTGTGGTCGGCATGACCGTGACCCACGTGCAACTCGTCTCCGTACCGGTCGCCGACCAGGACCGGGCCCGCGACTTCTACGTCGACGTTCTCGGGTTCGACCTGATCTGGGACAACCCGATGGGCCCCGACGGCGGGCGCTGGGTGCAGGTCGCGCCCCCCGGCGCCGCCACCGCCCTCACCCTGGTCACCTGGTTCCCGACCATGGCGCCCGGGTCGCTCAAGGGCCTGGTGCTGGAGACCGACGACCTGGACGCGGACGTCGCCCGACTCCGGGAACGAGGGGTGGACTTCGCCGACGGGGGCATCCGGTCCGCCCCCTGGGGCCGGTACGCCACCTTCGACGACCCGGACGGCAACGGCATCGTCCTCCAGGCGACCCGTGTCTGAGTCGGACGTCTTCGCGGCGCTGGCTAACCCGACCCGCCGCGAGCTGCTGCGGCTACTGCGCGACGGCGGCCAGCAGCCGGTGCAGCGACTCGCGGACCACTTCGACATGCGTCGGCCGAGCCTGTCCGAGCACCTCAAGGTGCTCAAGGAGGCCGGCCTCGTGGTCGAGCGGCCGGTCGGCCGGCAGCGGCTGTACGCACTGCGGCCGGAGCCGTTGCGCGAGGTCGCCGACTGGCTCAGCCCGTACGAGGCGTACTGGCGCGGTCGACTCGGTGCGCTGCGCGACGTCCTGGACGAGCTCGACGATGAGTGAGCGCGGCACCATCCGGGTGGATCAGTTCCTGCCCCACCCGCCAGCAAAGGTCTGGCGGGCGCTGACCGATCCTGATCTCATCGCGCGCTGGCTGATGCAGACCGACTTCGTGCCGGTCGTCGGCCACCGGTTCACCTTCCGCACCGACCCGCGCCCCGGATTCGACGGCATCGTGCGCTGCGAGGTGCTCGACCTGGACCCGCAACGCCTGCTGCGCTGGTCCTGGCGGGGCGGATCGCTGGACACGGTGGTGACCTGGACCCTCGCCGCCGAGGGCCGGGGCACCCGGCTCTTCCTGGAACACTCCGGCTTCGACCCGGACGACCCGCTCCAACAGCGCACCTATGCCCTGCTCGACGGCGGCTGGCGCTCGCACGTCTGGCGCCGCCTGACCAGGGTCCTCGGCGCCATCGAGTCCTAGCGCACCGCGCCTTCGCGCCGCGCGCTGCCACGGCGTCGCGTCTTGCAACCCCATGATCGTGCTCGATCCTGGAAAGAGTCCCCTCCTTGCGGCGGGAGGGGCATACATCCTGGTTCGAGCGCGATCATGCGCGGCGCCAGCGGCGCCTCGCGGCGGCGGGTGCCGCGGCGGGGCGCGGTGAAGGGGGCGCGGTGAAGGGCGGGGTCAGGGCGTGGTGGGGAAGAGGCGGGCGTGCAGGGCCGTCGGGTCGGTGACCTCGGGCAGTTCGCGGGCGGCGAGCCAGGCCGCGGCGGCGGCCCCGTCGCCGGCGGTACGCAGCGGCGCGGCCGGCCAGTGCCGGCCGACCTCGGCCCGGACGGCGGCGGCCAGCGGGGTGTCCCCGGTGAGCAGCCCGCCGCCGAGCACGACCGGTGTGACCGCCCCGGCCGGGCGGATCCGGCCCACGCTGTCGACCAGGTGCGCGGCGGCCTCGGCGACCAGCGCGGTGGCGACCGGTTCGCCGTCGGCAGCGGCGGTGACGACCAGCGGCGCCAGCCGGGCCAGCTCGATCGGGGGGCGGCGGGTCACCGTCTGGATCGTGGCGTCCACGGTGTCCCGTGGGCGGGCGGCGATCTCGGCGCTGCCCATCAGTTCGGTGAGCACCGCCGTGGCCAGCGCACCGGGGGTGCGGCCGGCGTCCAGGTCGGCGAGCAGCCGGCGGACCGACTCGCGGCCCAGCCAGAAGCCGGACCCGGCGTCGCCGAGCAGCCAGCCGTGTCCGTCGGCGACCCGGTCCAGCCGCAGGTCGCGGACCTGCGCCGTGATCGCCCCGGTGCCGGCGATGAGCACCGTGCCGTCCGGGGCGGCGGTGCCGGAGGCGTAGGCCACCAGGGCGTCGCCGTGCACGGCGTACGGGCAGCGCAGCCCGGCGTCCCGCCAGGCCCGGTCGAAGGCGGCCCGGCCGGCCGGGTCGGCGAGCAGCCGGGCCGCCCCGGCCAGCCCGATGGTGCCGGCCGCCACCCGGGTCGGGTCGACGTTGGCGAGCGCACCGCGCAGGGCCCTCAGCAGTTCTGCGGCGGCCCGTTCGGCGCCGTGGCTGGTGGGGTTGCCACCGCCGGCACGGCCGGTGCCGAGGCGCTCGCCGGTGAGGGTCAGGGCGGTCGCCCGGGTGGACGTACCCCCGACGTCGAGACCAACCACGACGGTGTCGGACATCGGCACGGCCTCCTTGCGCTGCGCGGCGATCGGGCCTGTTCATGCTGGGCGGCGCCGTCGCGCGGAGCAAGATGTGGCCGGCGCGGCGGGCTGTGCGCCAGGTAACAGTTTGAAAACTTCGCCCACAGTCTTGACATGGAGGGGCGTTCAGTAAGAAATTTTACCACTAACAGTTAACAAGCTTTTCGGAAAGGTCAGGCGTCGCATGGTTGATCACGAGGTGGACACCTCCGCGGGGACCGCGGTGGTCGACGCCGACGCGTTCGACCGGCGGGGCGCGCTCGGGTCCGCCTCCGACGGGGTGCTGGCCCGGGTCCGCAACGGGCTCGGTGAGCTGACCGGTGCGCTGCGCCGGGTCGCCGAGCACGTGCTGAGCGACCCGGAGGCCGCCGCCCGATCCACCATAGTGGAGCTGGCCGAGCGCAGCGGGACGTCCCCGGCGACCATCACCCGTTTCTGCCGGGCGATGGGCTTCGAGGGCTACGCCGACCTGCGGCTGGGCATCGCCTCCGAGACCGGCCGGGCACGCTCGGCCGGCTGGACCGTCGACATCGGTCGGGAGATCCAGCCCAGCGACCCGCTGGCCCGGGTGCTCGACCAGATCATGGCCGCCGACACCCGGGCCATGCACGACACCGCCGCGCTGCTCGACCTCGCCGAGGTGGAGCGGGCCGCGGTGGCGATCGCCGGTGCCAGCAGGGTGAACATCTTCGGCGCCAGCGGCAGCGCGCTGGTCGGCGAGGAGATGCAGTTCAGCCTGCACCGCATCGGGGTGGCCGCGTGGGCCTGGAACGACGTGCACGAGGGGCTGGCCAGCGCCGCGCTGCTGCGTACCGGAGACGTGGCGCTGGGCATCTCGCACACCGGCCAGACCCGGGAGACGATCGAGATGCTCGCCGAGGCGGGCAGCCGGGGCGCCACCACGATCGCCCTCACCGGCTTCCCCCGCTCACCTTTGGCCGAGCTGGCCGACATCGTGCTGCTCACCGCCAGCCAGGCGACCACCTTCCGGCCGGACGCGCTCTCTGCCCGCCACCCCCAGCTGGTGGTGCTCGACCTGCTCTACATCGCCGTCGCCCAGCGCACCCACGACCGCGCCCACGCGGCCTTCCGGCGTACCGCGCAGGCCGTCGACGGGCACAAGGCCGCGAAGGGAGCCCTCGCATGATCAGCGCCCAGGGGTACGCGGACGCGGTCCGCCCGGTGCTCGACCGGCTGCTCGACACCGAGGCCGACGGCATCACCCGGGCCGCCGACCTGATCGCCGGGAGCCTGCGCGCCGGCGGTGTGCTCCAGGCGTTCGGCGCCGGGCACTCCGAGGCGTTCGCCGCCGAACTGGTCGCCCGGGCCGGCGGGTTGGTCCCCACCAACCGGCTTTCGGTGCGTGACCTGGTGGTGCACGGCGACGCCCCGCCGGACGTGCTCGCCGACCCCAAGCTGGAACGCGACCCCTCCATCGCCCACCAGATCTACGCGCTCGCGGCGCCCCAGCCGCGCGACGTGTTCGTGGTGGCGTCCCAATCCGGCATCAACGGCTCGGTGGTCGAGCTGGCGGCGCTGGTCACCGAGCGCGGTCATCCGTTGATCGCGGTCACCTCGGTCGAGCACACTGCACGGGTCGCCCCGCGGCACCCGTCCGGTCGACGGCTCGCCGACCTCGCCGACGTCGTGCTGGACAACGGCGCGCCGTACGGTGATGCACTGCTGCCGCTCGAGGGCGGCGGCGCGGTCTGTGCGGTCTCCTCGGTCACCACTGCGCTGCTGGCGCAGCTGCTGACCGCGGAGGTCGTACGACGGTTCCATCAGGCCGGAGAGGTGCCCCCTATCTACCTCTCGGCCAACGTCCCCGGCGGGGACGAGCACAACATCGCCCTCGAGTCGCGGTACGCCGGGCGTCTCCGGCGCACCGCCTGACCCGAATTCCACAAGGAGAGACGACGATGTCGATTACCCCCGAGCACCCGGCCGAACTCGACCGCCGCACGGTGCTGCGTCGCGCCGCCGCCGTGGGCATGCTCGCCACGCCGGCCATCGGCCTGCTCAGCGCCTGCGCCACCAGCAGCGGTGACGAGAAGAACGAGCAGGTCTCCGGCGGCACGAAGAGCGCGGCCAACCCGCTGGGCGCCAAGGAGGACGCCCCGATCGAGGTGGTCATCTTCAACGGCGGTTACGGCGAGAAGTACGCCACCGACGTGCACGAGCCGCTCTACAAGAAGGCGTTCCCCAAGTCCGAGGTGAAGCACCAGGCGACCCAGGCGGTCTCCACGGTGCTGCAGCCGCGGTTCGCCGGCGGCAACCCGCCGGAGTTCGTCAACAACTCGGGCGAGAAGTTCCTCGACTTCGGTGCGCTCGTCAACGACGGCCAGCTGCAGGACCTCACCGAGCTGTGGGACGCGCCTTCGGTCGACGACCCGAGCAAGAAGGTCCGCGACACCGTCATCCCGGGCGTTGTCGAGCAGGGCATGTTCAACACCGCCGACGGGGGGCGCAAGCCGTTCGTCCTGTACTACGTCTCGACGGTCTACGGGATCTGGTACTCGGGCAAGCTCTTCAAGGACAACGGTTGGACCGCGCCCACCAACTGGGAGCAGTTCAAGGCGCTCTGCGAGCAGATCAAGGCCAAGGGCATCACCCCGTACGGCTACGCCGGGGCGAACGCGGCCTACTACCAGTGGAACGTGATCCTCACCCAGGCCGCGAAGATCGGCGGCACCGACGTTCTGAAGAACATCGACAACCTGGAGGACGGCGCCTGGAAGCAGGACGCTGTCAAGCAGGCCGCGGAGGCGTGGGCCGAGATCGGCGCGAAGTACTCGGACAAGAGCTTCGAGGGGCTCAAGCACACCGACGTGCAGCTGCGGCAGAACCAGGGCAAGGTCGCCTTCTACCCGTCCGGCGACTGGCTGGAGAACGAGCAGAAGAAGGACACGCCGGCGGGCTTCACCTACCAGCTCATGCCGGTGCCCAGCCTCACGGCGTCGGACAAGCTGCCGGCGGCCGCTATCCGGGCGGCCGGTGGCGAGGGATACTTCGTCTCGTCCAAGAGCAAGAACCCGCGTGGTGGCATGGAGTACATGCGCCAGATGCTCTCCAAGGCGGGCGCCCGGGGCTTCACCGAGACCGTCGGTGCGGCCACGGTCGTGCCGGCCGGCAGCGAGGGCTTCCAGTTCCCGCCGGGTGTGGCCAGCGCTCAGGCCGCGCTGAAGGCAGCCGGCAAGGACGTGTTCAACATGCTCTTCGACAACTGGTACAAGGAGCTCGACACGGAGGCGCGGACCGCCACCAACGAGCTGATGTTCGGTCGGATCAAGGCGGACGCGTTCGTGGAGCGGATCCAGAAGCGCGCCGACGCGATCAAGAAGGATTCCTCCGTCACCAAGTTCAAGCGCTGATCGGAGCGTAGGGGTCATGCGGCACGGCAAGTATCCGTTCGTGATCGGGTTCCTGTTCGCCCCGGTCACGCTGTACGTGGTCTTCGTCATCGCGCCGTACGCGCAGGCGTTCCAGATCTCGATGACCAACTGGCGGGGGCTGTCGGCCCCGCAGTGGGTGGGCTTCGACAACTACCGGAGGCTGTTCGACGACGGCAGCTTCTGGAAGGCGGTCCAGCACCACGGCGTACTGCTGCTTGCCCTGCCGCTGATCACCATCGCCATCGCCCTGTTCTTCTCGTTCCTGCTCAACGTGGGCGGCAAGAGCAGCGGCGGGCAACGCCAGGGGGTCTGGGGGGCGAAGTTCTACCGGGTGGTGTTCTTCTTCCCCCAGGTCCTGGCGGTGGCCATCATCGCGGTGCTGTTCCAGATGGTCTACCGGCCCAACGAGTCCGGTCTGATCAACGGCGTGCTGATGAAGCTCGGCTTCGATCCGGTGCTCTTCCTGATCCGGCCGAACCTGGCCCTCTGGTCGATCATCGCGGTGCTGGTCTGGCAGGCGGTCGGCTTCTACGTGGTGCTCTTCTCGGCGGGGATGGCCTCCATCCCGGGTGAGATCTACGAGGCCGCCGAGATGGACGGGGCGACCAAGGTGACGCTCTTCTTCCGGGTCACCCTGCCGCTGCTCTGGGACACCCTCCAGGTCGCCTGGGTCTACCTGGGCATCGCGGCGTTCGACGCGTTCGCCATCGTCGCGGTGCTCTCGGTGGACGGTGGCGGCCCGGACGGCGCCACGACGGTCCTGGCCATGGAGATCTACCGCAACGCCTTCGTCTACTCGAAGTACGGCTACGCCTCCGCGATGGGTGTGGCGCTCTTCTTCCTGACCCTCACGTTCGCGGCGCTGACGCTGCGGCTCACCAAGCGGGAAAGCGTGGAGTACTGATGACGCAGTCGACGCTGCCGCCGACGCCGGCGGCGCTACCGCCGAAGACCGGCGACCCGGGTGCCTCCGGCGGGCGGGGGCGGAAGAGCCCCCACTCGGAGGCGCGGCTCTTCGCCGGCCTGGGGCACATCGCGCTCGCCGTGTGGGCGGTGATCGTGATCGTGCCGATCCTCTGGACCTTCCTCGCCGCGTTCAAGAACACCACCGAGATCTTCAGCAGCCCGTGGACGCTCCCCGCGGAGCTGCGCTGGGAGAACTTCAGCCGGGCCTGGACCACCGCGCACGTCGGCCGGTACTTCATCAACAGCGTCATCGTGGTCGGATGCAGCACCTTCGGCACCATGCTGCTCGGCTCGATGGCGGCGTACGTGCTGGCCCGATACAAGTTCTGGGGCAACCGGGCGATCTACTACCTCTTCGTCTCCGGACTGGCCTTCCCGGTCTTCCTGGCCCTGGTGCCGCTCTTCTTCGTGGTGAAGAACCTGGGCCTGCTGGACACCCACACCGGGGTGGTGCTGGTCTACATCGCGTACTCGCTGCCGTTCACGATCTTCTTCCTGGCCGCGTTCTTCAAGACGCTGCCGTCGTCGGTGGCCGAGGCGGGGTTGATCGACGGCTGTGGGCACACCCGGCTGTTCTTCCAGGTCATGATGCCGATGGCGAAGCCGGGCCTGATCAGCGTCGCGATCTTCAACATCATCGGTCAGTGGGCGCAGTACCAACTTCCCCTGGTGCTGCTCAGCAACGCGAAGGACAAGTGGGTGCTCACCCAGGGCATCGCGGACATCTCAGTGAACGCCGGCTACGAGGCGGACTGGTCGGGCTTGTTCGCCGCGCTGACCATCGCCATCCTCCCGATGATCATCGTGTACGCGATCTTCCAGCGCCAGATCCAGGCCGGCCTCACCTCCGGCGCCGTGAAGTAAGGAAGGGCACCTTTAACAAGGTGCCCTTCCTTTCATCTCGGGCGCTCGTCAGCGTGGGCATGCCAGGAGTGCCACAGAGCGGCGTACGCCCCGTCAGCCGCCACGAGGTCGTCGTGGCTGCCGATCTCGGTGATCCGGCCGTCCACCAGGACGGCGACCCGGTCGGCGTCGTGGGCGGTGTTGAGCCGGTGCGCGATGGCGATGACGGTCCGCCCGACGAGCACGGCGGCCAGGGCCCGCTCGGTACGCCGGGCGGTCGTCGGATCGAGCGCGGCGGTCGCCTCGTCCAGGATCAGCGTGTGCGGGTCGGCGAGCACCAACCGGGCCAGCGCCAGTTGCTGCGCCTCGGCCGCGCCGAGCTGCCGGGCCCCGTCCCCGAGCGCGGTGTCCAGGCCGTCGGGCAGGTCGGCGTACCAGTCGGCGCCCACCGTGACCAGTGCGGAGCGCATCTGCTCGTCGGACGCGTCCGGGGCGGCGAAGGCGAGATTGTCGCGTAGCGAGCCGATGAAGACGTGGTGTTCCTGGGTGACCAGGGCGATCCGGCGACGACGCTCGGCCGGGTCGAGGTCGGTCACCGGGCAGCCACCGATGCTGACGACGCCGCGGCGCGGTGCGTCGATCCCGGCCAGCAGCCGGGCCAGGGTGGACTTGCCGGCCCCCGACGGGCCGACGACCGCCAGTCGCTCCCCGGGCCGTACCTCCAGGTCGATGCCGTGCAGCACGTCGCGCCCCCCGGCGTACGAGAACCGCGCCCCGCGCACGACGAGCCGCTCACCCCGGGAGGTGGCCACCGTGCCGGGCGGCTCCGGCGGGACCAGGCCGACGCCGAGCACCCGGGCGAACGACGCGAACCCGCGCTGCGCCTGCTCCGTCCACTGCAGCAGCCGGTCCAGCGGCTCGATCGCCTGCTGGAGGTAGAGCGCGGCGGCGACCACCGCGCCGAGCGACACCATGTCCTCAGCGAGCAGATATCCGCCGACGAGCAGGACCACGGCGACCGGCAGCGGATAGCTCGCCTCCACCACGCTGAAGAACACGGTGCGCAGCGCGAGGGTTGCCCGCCGGGCCCGCCACAGCCGGGTGATGCGGGTGGTGCCGTGCTGGATCCGGTCGTCGGCCAGCCGCAGCGCCTCGACGGTGCGGGCGCCCTCGGCGGTGGTGGTCAGCGTCTCGGTCAGCTCCGCGGCCGCCGCACCCTCGACGAGGTACGCGGAACTGGCTCGCCGCAGGTACCACCGGGTCACCGCCCAGATCGACGGCAGCCCGGCCAGCGCCGCCAGCCCGAGCAGCGGATGCAGCAGGAAGACCGCCCCGAACAGCAGCGCCAACTGCACCGCGGCGATGACGATGGTGGGCACCACGTCCCGGACCGTGGTGCCGACCGTCGACACGTCCACGGAGCTGCGGGTGGCCAGGTCCCCGGAACCGGCCCGCTCGACGACCGAGACGGGCAGCCCGAGCGTCCTGTTCACGAACTCCTCGCGCAGGTCGGCGACGGCCCGCTCCCCGAACCGGTGACCGGCGTACTGCGCGTAGCGGGAGAGCAACGCGCTCACCAGGACGCATCCGCCGATCGCCAGCGCCAGCCGGTCCACGGTGGCCACGTCCGCACCCGCGGCGACCCGGTCAACGATGGTGCCCAGCAGCCACGGCGGGGCGAGCCCGGCGACCGCGGCGGCGCCGTGCAGCGCCAGCACGACGCCGACCGCTCGGCGGTGCCGGCCGATCAGGTCCTCCAGCGCCCGGCGTACGGTCCTGCGGTCCGCCACCGGCAGTCGGCTCACGGATAGGCCCCCTCGGCGTCGGCGGGTCGATCGAGGTCGGGATCGGCGCTGTCCCGGGCCACCAGGTGCCGGTAGCCGGGGTCCTGGTCGAGCAGGTCGGTGTGGGTTCCGGTGGCGACGATCCGGCCCGCACGCAGGTGGGCGACCAGGTCGGTCCGGCTCAGCAGCAGCGGCGAGGTGGCGAGTACGACGGTCGTCCGTCCGGCCCGCGCGACACGTAGCCGTTCGGCGATCCGCGCCTCGGTGTGCGCGTCCACCGCCGACGTCGGGTCGACGAGAATCAGCACCTCCGGCTCGGCGAGCAGCGCCCGGGCCAGGCGTACCCGTTGCCGCTGGCCGCCGGAGAGACTACGGGCCCGGGCGTCGATCACGGTGTCCAGCCCGGCTGGCAGCGCATCGACGATGTCCTCGGCCGACGCGGCCCGCAGAGCCACGGTGATCCGGTCCTCGTCGGCTCTCGGCCGGTCGTCGTCGTCCCACCGGGCGTCGTCGGACTCGGTCCGGGAGAGCAGGATGTCCCGCAGCGTGCCGGGGAACAGATACGAGTCGTGATCGGCGACCAGGATGCGTGCGCGGACCTCGTCCAGGGCGATCCCGGTCAGCGGCACGCCACCCCAGGTGGACTCGCTGGGCACGTACCGGCCGAGCCGGTCGGCCAGGGCCAGCGCCGCCGAAGGATCGTCGGCGGCCACGCCGGTCAGCCACCCGTTGGGGACGGTCAGCCCGGTCACCGGATCGTGCAGGTCCGCGGGGTGCTCCGGCGCGGCTACGACGTCCGGGCGGCGCCGGTCGGGAACCCCGCCCCGCCGATCCGGTGCGCTGCGCGGGCCGCCGACGTCGTCCGGGGCCAGTTTGAGCAGGGCGACGATCCGCCGGGCGGCGACCCGGCCGCGGATCAGTTGGTGGCTGCCTTCGAGCAGGAACCAGACCGGCACGATCAGGGTCGCCACGTAGCCGTAGACGGCGACCAGCTCACCGATCGTGACGTCACCGGTCACCGCCATCCGGGCCGTCAACCACACCACCACCGCCAGGAACAGCCCGGGGATGGCGACGGTCGCGGCGTCGATCCAGCTGTTGACCGCGCCGACCCGGTAGCCCTCGGCGAGCAGGTCGCGGGATCTGGCCGCGTACCGTCGGGCGAACAGGTCCCGGCCACCCACCCCGGCGAGCACCCGCAGCCCGGCCACGATGTCGCCGGATCGGGCGGTGAGCGCGCCCTGCTGCTTCCGGTAGACCGATTCGGCCCGCTCCAGGCGGCGTAGCAGCGGGCCGACGACCAGCCCGACCGCGGGCACTCCCACCAGGATGCAGAGCGCGAGCATCGGGGAGATCGACCAGAGCACCACGGCGATGACCGCGTACGCGACGACCGCGCCGACCCCCGGCCCGGTCAGCGTGAGCACCTGCGCCGTCCAGTCGATGTCGGAGCCGCCGATGGTGGCGACCTCGCCGGCGGCGACCCGGCGCGGCAGCACCGCGCCGATCCGGGACAGCTGCCGCAGTACGACGGCGGCCGAGCGGGCCTTCGCGTCCTCCCGGATGAAGGTCATCGTGCGGTGCCGCATGATGCCCAGGTACGACAGCCCCACACCAGCGACGACGATCGCCACCACCCAGAGCGCCAGGGCCTGGGTGTCGCCGGCGCGCAGCCCGTCGTCGACGGCGCGGGCGATCAGGTAGGGCCGGACCGACAGCCCGATCATCCAGGCCGTCCCGAGCAGACTGCCGCGCAGCACCCGCCAGGGCTGGCGGCGGACCAGCCACCAGAGGTACCGCATCGGACCGCCGGTATCGGGAGTGCCAGGGTCGGGATGCGGAATCTGCGGGGGCACCCGGCCACGCTACCGACCCCTCCAACGCCCCACCGACCCGTTTTCGGCGGGAGTAAGGAAGGGCACTTTATTAACGCCTGGTGCAGAGAAAGGGCCCCTTGTTAACAGCTCCACCCGATCGCGCCGACCAGCCACGCGCGGGCGTGTGCTGCCGCCACGCGTGTTAAGAAGGGGCCACTCCTCTACCTGAGGCGTTAACGAGGTGCCCTTCCTTTCATGTCAGGGGGGCGGGGGAGAATTGCGGTTGTGCTGGTGGCGGTGGTGGCGGACGACCGGGGTGGGGGAGAGCTGCGCTCGCTGGATGCCGCCGGCCGCCCCGCTGGTCCGACCGAGATCGTCACCGACCTGGCCGTCGCGGTGGCCGCGCGGGAGGTCGCCGAGCATCCGCGCTGGGTCTGGCCGACCGCCGGCGCGGTCTATCCCGCGTTGCTGAGAGCCGGGGTGCGCGTCGAGCGCTGCCACGACGTGGAGTTGACCGAGGCGCTGCTGCTCGGCCACGCCGGCCGCTGGGGTGAGCCGCGCTCGTTCGCCGCCGCCTGGGCCCGGCTCAGCGGTGCTCCGGTGCCACCCGACCCGCCGCCGCGCCCGGTCGCGCCGCCCGGGCACGGGCAGGGGGCGCTCTTCGACGCGCTGCCCGGCCCGGCGGGCCCGGGGATCGACGCCCTGACCCGGGTATACGCCGACCAGGTCGCCCGGATCGCCACCACCGAGCATCCGGGTCGGTTCCGGTTGCTGGTGGCCGCCGAGTCGGCCGGCGCGCTGATCGCGGTGGAGATGGGCGTCGCCGGGCTGCCGTGGCGGGCCGAGGTGCACGACGCCATCCTCGCCGAGTTGCTGGGCGAGCCGTCCCCGGTCGGCGGGCCGCCGCGTCGGCTGGCCGAGCTGGCCGCCCGGATCGCCGACGCGCTCGGTGTTCGCCGGCTGCACGCCGACTCCCCGGCGGAGCTGCTGAAGGCGTTCGCCCGGGTCGGGGTGGAGCTGCCCAACACCCGGGCCTGGGTGCTGCGCGGGGTGGACCATCCGGCGGTGCCGCTGGTGCTGGAGTACAAGGAGCTCTACCGGATCTGGACGGCGCACGGCTGGTCCTGGCGCGAGCAGTGGGTTCGCGACGGGCGGTTCCAGCCGGAGTACGTGCCTGGAGGGGTGGTCTCGGGCCGCTGGGCCACCCGGGGCGGTGGCGCCTTGCAGATCCCGAAGGTGATTCGCCGGGCGGTGGTGGCCGACCCGGGCCGGCGGCTGGTGGTCGCCGACGCCGGCCAGTTGGAGCCTCGGGTGCTGGCGGCGGTGTCCGGCGACGCCCGGTTGGCGGCGGCGGGCGGGGCCGGTGACCTGTACGCCGCCCTGGCCCGGGACGCCTTCTCCGGTGATCGGGCCCGGGCCAAGGTGGCCCTGCTCGGCGCGATGTACGGGCAGACCGGCGGGGCGGCGGTGCCCGCGCTGGCGGTGTTGAAGCGCAGCTACCCGACGGCGTTCGGCTACGTCGAGGCGGCGGCGCGCACGGGTGAGGCGGGCGGGCTGGTGCGCTCGTGGCTGGGGCGCACCTGCCCGCCCGGGTCAGCCGCGTTCGCTGACCCGGATGGCGCGGCGGTCGACCCGGACGGCGCGGCCGACCCGCAGAGTCCGCGGGCCCGTGCGGCACGGTCCCGGGGGCGCTTCACCCGCAATTTCGTCATCCAGGCCACCGCCGCTGAGTGGGCCTCGACGCTGCTGGCCACGCTGCGCACCGAGCTGGCCGGCACCGATGCCGAGCTGGTCTTCTTTCAGCACGACGAGGTGGTCGTGCACTGTCCGGCGGCGCAGGCCGAGGCGGTGGCGGAGGTGGTCGGTCGCAGCGGTGAGCGGGCCACCGCGCTGCTGTTCGGCGACACTCCGGTGCGTTTTCCGCTGGATCTGTCCATCGTCGACTGCTACGCCGACGCGGCATAGCGGACGATTTTCCTATTTGCCCCGCTACCCGAGGCCTGTCGCACTCGTTGCATCCGGTGTCCGTAGGACGGGACGGACCGGGCACCGCCGTGCCCGGTCCGCTCCACGGTGGAGGGGGCGCAGCTGAACCGGATCGCAGGAATGATCATCGCCGCGGGCGGGGGACGCCGCATCGGTGGTCCCGAGGCGCTGTTGCACCAGGGGGAGAAGCCCCTGGTGAACCGGATGATCGACACGATGACCGAGGCGGGCTGCGAGCAGATCGTGGTCGTACTGGGTGCCGCCGCAGATCAGGTCCGGGAGACCGCCGACCTGGGCAGGGCCACGGTGGTCATCAACAAGGCGTGGGGCACCGGGGTCGGCTCGTCCATCCGCGCCGGCCTGGCCGCCATGGACGACGAGGGGATCGAGGCGGTGGTGGTGGTCCCGGTCGACATGCCGGGCCTGACCGCCGCCGCGGTCCGGCGAGTGGCCGCACTGCCGTACCCGGACGTGCTGGTCTGCGCCACCTACGACGGGCTGCGCGGCTACCCGATGCTCTTCGGGCGCCGGCACTGGCCCGGCATCGCCACCCTGGCCAGCGCCGACGTTGGTGCCCGGCCGTACCTGCTGGCGCACAAGGACCAGATCGTCGACATCGCGTGCGACTCGGTCGCGGACGGCAGCCGGGTCGACACCCCGGAACTGATGGCGCTCTACGGCCTGACCGTCCCGCCGCAGCGGGTCGGGGTCTAGCTTGATCTTTAACCCGTGTGCCGTGGACGGGTTGAAGATCAAGCTAGGGGGTCGGTGGCCGCCAGGTCACTGCGGCACTCTGGCCGCGCTCTCGTACGCCGCCGCTCGTGCGATCACCTCGGGGGTCGCGCGGGAGGGGTGGCCGCTGTCGAATGGCGGTTGTGGGTCGTACTCCATCCAGAGTTGGACGGCCTCCGCGGTCGTCCGGTCGGTGAGGAGTTCGACGAGTCGCAGTCCCATGTCGATGCCACTGGACACACCGGCGGCCGTGATGATGCGTGCGTCCGGTTCTTCGACGACCCGTTGGTCCGTCGGCTCGGCGCCGAAGCGGATCAGCTCCGGCGCTGCGCGGTAGTGGCTGGTGCCCCGTCGTCCCCGAAGCAGGCCGGCGGCCCCCAGGAGGATCGAGCCGGAGCACACGGAGGTCGTCCACGTCGTCGTGTCGTGGATCCGCCTGATCCAGGCTGGCAGAGGCCCGGTGAGAGCCTGAATGGTCCCGGGTCCGCCCGGGACGACGAGAACGTCGGTCGCTTCGACGCCCTCGAGCGCGGACTCGGCCACGAAGGAGACCATCCCGCAGTCGTCCCGGACGGGACCGGGGCGTTCGGCGACCAGGACCACGTCAATGCCTGGGGTGAGGGCCAGTGGCTGGTAGACGCCGATGACGTCCAACGCGGTGAAACGCTCGTAGAGCGGGATGACGACATGGGTCATGAGAGGTCCTTCCGGTGGGCGTGCTGGGCAGTTGTCCGCGGTCAGAGGGTCGAGAAGCGGGCGCGAAATGCGCCCGGGGTCGTGCCGAGTCGTTCGCCGAACACACGTCGGAGCGACTCGGCGGATCCGAACCCCGCCTTGGCCGCCACCGTGTCGAGGGCGAGGTCGGACTGCACCAGCAGACGTTTGGCGGTCTCCAGGCGAAGCTCGGTGAGGTAACGCCCGACGGTGAGTCCCGTCTCACGGGCGAACAGACGCTGGAAGTGCCGGGGCGACATGGCGAGCTGCGCGGCAAGGTCGTCGACCCGGTGTGTCGCGGCCGGATCGGCGTCGATGGCCCGCTGGGCGGCGGCCACCCGCTTCTCGGTGGCGCGCTCCAACCACACCGGGCCGGAGAACTGGGCCTGGTGTCCAGGGCGGTGCAGAAACATCACGAGCCAGCGGGCGATCTCCTGGGCGACCGGTGCTCCGTGATCGGCGGCCACGACGGCCAGTGCCAGGTCGATTCCCGACGTGACACCACCGGAGGTCCACACCGGGCCGTCGTGTACGTAGAGGGCGTCGTGGTCGACGGTGATGTCGGAGAATCGCCGACCGAGATCCCGGGACACGGACCAGTGGGTGGCCACCCTGCGACCACTGACCAACCCGGCCCGCGCGCACAGGAACGCCCCGGAGCAGATCGACAACAACCGCGTGGGGCGGCACGCTTCCAACCAGGCAACGAGGTCGGCGTGCTGATCCTCGGCCGCCGCCGTGCGGCCACCGGGCACGACGAGGGTGCCGGCCCTGACGGGTTCTCCGAGCGCATCGGCCACCATGACGAGGCCGCTCTCGGTCGCGACCTCGGGCTCCGTGCCCGCCAGCCTCAGGTCATACGCGGGGCGCTTACCGCGTGCCGTCCGGTACCGATTCGCTCCCGCCAGGACCTCCCATGGACCGGTGACATCGAGGGACTGCACGCCCGGAAAGGTGACGACGGTGACGCGCTCAGCCATGAGCCCAGTCTGCAGGCGGGACCGCCGTGGCGCCATGACGTCATACCCATGGAAAGTGACACCACGGCCGTGCTGGACGCCGGCGTCAGTCGAGGCGACCGGTGACGGCGAGCCGGCGGTACCAGTGCGCGCTGTCCTTCCAGGTGCGCTCCTGGGTGTCGTAGTCGACCCGGATGATCCCGAACCGCCGGTCGTAGCCGTAGCCCCACTCGAAGTTGTCCAGCAGCGACCAGACGAAGTAGCCCCGGACGTCCGCGCCCTGCTCGCGGGCATCCGCCACGGCGGCGATGTGCCGGCGCAGGTAGTCGACCCGCCGCTCGTCGTGCACGCGGCCGTCGGCCGACACGACGTCGTCGAACGCCGCGCCGTTCTCGGTGATCATCAAGGGCTGGGCCGGATACTCCTGGTTCAGTCGCAGCAGCAGCCCGGTCAGCGCGGCCGGGTCGATGTTCCAGCCCATCGCCGTGTGCGGGCCCGGCTGAGGCAGGAAGTCGACATCGCCGGCGCCGACCCACGGTGAGTGCGCCGAGGCGCCGTGACCGTCGGCGTCCGAGCGGGTCGAATGTCCGTCCCAGGCCCGGACCAGGGTGCTGGAGTAGTAGTTGACCCCGAGCACGTCCAGCGGCACGCCGGCCACCTTCTCGTCACCGTCACGGACGAACGACCAGTCGGTGACGCTCGCCGTGTCGGCCAGTAGATCCGCCGGGTACGCCCCGTTGAGCATCGGCCCGAGGAACGACCGGTTGGCCAGCGCGTCGATGCGCCGCACCGCGTCGGCGTCCGCCGGCGAGTCCGACTCCGGCCGGATCACGTGCAGGTTCAGCGTCACCGAGAGCTCCGCCGTCGGCGCCAGCTCCCGGACCACCCGGCCGGCCAGGCCGTGCGCCAGGTTGAGGTGGTGCACCGCGGCCAGTGCCGCCGCCGGTTCGGTACGCCCCGGCGCGTGCACGCCGGAGGCGTAGCCCAGGTACGCCGAGCACCACGGCTCGTTCAGCGTGGTCCAGGTGTGCACCCGGTCGCCGAGCGCGGCGACGATGCCGGCCGCGTACTCCTCGAAGCGCAGCGCGGTCTCCCGCACCGGCCATCCGCCGGCGTCCTCCAGCTCCTGCGGCAGGTCCCAGTGGTACATCGTGGCGACCGGGCGAACCCCGCGCTCCAGCAGGCCGTCCACCAGCCGGGAGTAGAAGTCCAGGCCGGCCTGGTTGAAGCGGCCGGCGCCGCCCGGCTGCACGCGCGGCCAGGAGATGGAGAACCGGTACGCGCCCAGGCCCAGCTCGGCGATGTGGTCCAGGTCCTGCTGCCAGCGGTGGTAGTGGTCGGCGGCCACGTCACCGGTGTCGCCGTTGTAGGTCCGGCCGGGGGTGTGGCTGTAGGTGTCCCAGATGGACGGTCCGCGGCCATCCTCGGTGGCCGCGCCCTCGATCTGGTACGCCGCCGTGGCCGAGCCCCAGACGAAGCCCTCCGGGAAGGTGTGTGACGTCATCGCGCCGTCACCTCCGTCCCGGCCACCACGCAGTGGTACGCCGACGAGGCGCCCGCCACCAGTTCTGCGGTGGCGACCCCGTCGCGGAAGCTCACCTCGAACTCCGCGCCGGGCCCGTCCCCGGGCGCCGGTATCCGTACCCGTTGGCGTTGCCCCTCGGCCGGTGTGTAGAGCCGCAGCTGCACGCCGTCGGCCCAGTCGTAGTCGGGCCGGTCCGAGCGCGCCCCGAACGGGATGATCGCGCCCGGCCGGGCGAGCACCGGCACGCTGTCGAACTCGTGCTTCTCGGTGACCCACGCCGGGCCGGTGAGCTGCGCGCCGGTGACCAGGTGCGTCCAGGTGCCGGCGGGCACGTAGAAGGTGACCTCCCCGTCGGCGCTGAGCACGGGCGCGACCAGCACGTCGGAGCCGAGCATGTACTGCCGGTCAAGGTGTGCGGCGGCCGGGTCGTCCGGGAACTCCAGGATCATCGGCCGCATCATCGGGATGCCGTCGCGGTGCGCCTCCTGCGCCGCGGCCGCCAGGTACGGCATCAGGCTGAGCTTGAGCCGGGTGAAGTGCCGCAGCACGTCGACCGCCTCGTCGTCGTACGCCCACGGCACCCGGTACGAGCCGGAGCCGTGCAGCCGCGAGTGCGAGGAGAGCAGCCCGAAGGCGATCCACCGCTTGAACACGGCCGGGTCGGGGGTGCCCTCGAAGCCGCCGATGTCGTGGCTCCAGTAGCCGAAGCCGGACGCCGCCAGGGACAGCCCGCCGCGCAGCGACTCGGCCATCGCGACGAACGTGGACTCGCAGTCGCCGCCCCAGTGCACCGGGAACTGCTGCCCTCCGGTGGTGGCCGAGCGGGCGAACAGCACCGCCTCGCCCTCCCCGCGTTCGGCCTCCAGCAGCTCGAAGACCGCCTTGTTGTAGAGGTACGAGTAGTAGTTGTGCATCCGCTGCGGGTCCGAGCCGTCGTGCCACACCACGTCGGTCGGGATGCGCTCACCGAAGTCGGTCTTGAAGCAGTCGACGCCCATGTCCAGCAGCGCCTTGAGCTTGCCGGTGAACCAGCGGACCGCGTCCGGGTTGGTGAAGTCGACCAGCGCCATGCCGGCCTGCCACTTGTCCCACTGCCAGACCGACCCGTCCGGGTTGCGCACCAGGTAGCCGGCCTGCCGGCCCTCCTCGAACAGGTACGAGCGCTGCGCGATGTACGGGTTGATCCAGACGCACACCTTCAGGTCACGCTCGTGCAGCCGGCGCAGCATCCCCTCCGGGTCCGGGAAGGTCGCCGGGTCCCAGACGAAGTCGACCCAGTGGAACTGGCGCATCCAGAAGCAGTCGAAGTGGAACACCGACAGCGGCAGGTCCCGCTCGGCCATCCCGTCGACGAACTCGGTCACCGTCTTCTCGTCGTACGAGGTGGTGAACGACGTGGACAGCCACAGCCCGTAGGACCAGGCGGGGACCCGGGCCGGGCGGCCGGTCAGCGCGGTGTAGCGGCGCAGCACGTCCTTCGGGGTGGGCCCGTCGATGACGTAGTAGGTGAGGGACTGCCCCTCGACGCTGAACTGGGTCTGCGTGACGACCTCCGAGCCGACCTCGAACGACACGTGCTCCGGGTGGTCCACGAACACCCCGTAGCCGGCGCTGCTGAGGTAGAACGGCACGTTCTTGTACGCCTGCTCGCTGGCGGTGCCCCCGTCGGCGTTCCAGATGTCCACGGTCTGGCCGTTCTTCA
This sequence comes from Micromonospora cremea, assembly GCF_900143515.1. NCBI lineage: Bacteria > Bacillati > Actinomycetota > Actinomycetes > Micromonosporales > Micromonosporaceae > Micromonospora > Micromonospora cremea. The sequence continues at coordinate 21,431 of NZ_FSQT01000001.1, forward strand.
CGAACGGGCCGAACCGCTCGCCCAGCCCGTACACCGTCTCGCCGACGCCGAGGGCGAGCCGCTCGTGCACGTGCCGGCGGCCCTCGCCGTCGGTGACGACGCCGACGCTGCGCCCGGTGGACGCGGTGACCACCCGATCGCCGTGCAGGAAGTCGACCCGCCACCCGTCGATGAGCGCGACCCGGGCGGTCAACTCGCCGGTGGTCAGCGACGCGCTGATCCCGGTGATGTCGACGGTGACCGGATGCTCGTCGTCGGTGGCCAGCCCGAAGTGGGGCTCGCGGGGCAGCCCGCCGCTGTGGTGGTTGATGGTCACGCCGACGACGCCCGGAGCGGGGGAGAAGAACCGGACGGTGACGACGGGCCGGTTGAGGGTGTCGCCCCGCCCGGTGATGTGGCCGGCCGGCGCGAAGACGGTGAAGCCGCGCTCGTCCGGCTCGACCGATTCGACTGTGCCGGGGCGCAGCACGCTGACGCCGGGGCGCAGTTGCCAGTACCCGTCGGTGAACTTCACTTCTCGGCTCCTGCCGTGATGCCACGCGCGAGAGTGCGCTGGAAGATGAGGAAGAAGATGATGGCCGGCACCAGGCTGATCAGCGCGCCGGCGTTGGTGGTCGGCGCGTCCATCAGGCGGTCGCCCTGCAACGACGCGAGCGCGACCGGGATGGTCTGCGTCTGGTTGTCGATCAGCATGACCAGCGGGATCAGGAACTCGTTCCAGGTCCAGATGAAGAAGAAGATGAGCAGCACCGCGAGGGTGGGCCGCAGGTTGGGGAAGACCACCCGCCACAGCACCGTCCACTTGCCGGCGCCGTCCAGCGAGGCGGCCTCGAGCAGCGAGCGCGGGAACGTGCTCAGCACCGAGGCGAGCAGGTAGGTGCCGAACGCGCTCTGGATCACGGTGAAGATGATGATCACCGAGAGTCGGGTGTTGTAGAGGCCGATCTCCTTGGCCACGTAGTAGAGCGGGTAGATCAGCGCTTCCTGCGGCAGCATGTTGGCCAGCAGGAAGAGCCCGACGATCCAGAGCCGGCCGCGGACCCGGCCGATGCCGAGCGCGTACGCGTTGAGCAGCGAGACGACGACGCCGAGCACCGCCACGGAGCCGGCGATGAGCGCCGAGTTCCACAGCTTCAACGGGAAGTTCACCGTGGTCCAGTACGTCCGCAGACCCTTGGTGTAGAACTCCGTCGGCCAGCTCAACGGCCCGCCCGAGGAGTAGTCGGTCGGCGACTTGAACGCGTTGAGCAGCATGAACGCGAACGGCACCAGCATGGCGAGCGCGGCGAGCGTGACCAGGGCGAGCACCACCCAGCGGGCGGCGCCGCGGCGGTGCCGGTCGCGGTTCGGCCTGTTCCGGCGCGGAGTCACCACCGCGCTCTCGGTCGGGATGAGCGTGACGGCCATCTCAGAACCCCCGGTCCCGGCGCTCGCTGCGGGCCTGCATCCAGATGAAGACCACCGCCACCACGACGATGATCAGTGTGAGCACCGTGGAGATCGCGGAGCCGTAGCCGACCTGGAGCTTCTTGAAGAACGTGTAGTACGCGAAGTACGACGGAACGTTGGTGGCGTTCTCCGGGCCGCCCCGGGTGAGGGCGAAGATCGGCCCGAACACCTTCAGAGCGGCGATGGTGCAGGTCAGGGCCACCACGAAGGTCTCCGGCCGGATCTGCGGGAGGGTGATCGCCCGGAACCGGTGGACCCAGTTCGCGCCGTCGACCTCGGCCGCCTCGTACAACTCCGGGTCGACCCGTTGCAGCGCCGCCATGAAGACGACCACCGGGTAGCCGATCTGCACCCAGATCATCACCGCCATCACGCTGGGCAGGGCGGTGCCCGGGTCGCCGAGCCAGTCGTGGCGTAGCGCGCCGAGACCGACCGCGTCGAGCAGGCTGTTGAACGCCCCGTCGGGGCGCAGGATCCAGCCCCAGACGATGCCGGCCACCACGACGGGCAGCACCTGCGGGAGGTAGAACGCGGCCCGCAGCGCGGCGGCGGTGCGCGGCCGGAAGCGGCGGCCGATGACGTCGAAGAGCACCGAGGCGAGCACCAGCCCGAGCAGGGTGGGTGCCACCACCATCGCGACGAGCATCGCCACGGTGTTCCGGAACGACGCCCAGAACACCTCGTCGTGCAGCAACTGCCGGTAGTTGTCCAGGCCGACCCAGGTGGGATCGCCGACCCCGGACCACTTGGTCAGCGACAGGTATCCGGTGCCGACCAGCGGCGCGCCGATGACCAGGATGAAGAGCACCGATCCGGGGAGCAGATAGAGCCAGTACGCCGCGTTGCGGCCGCGACGACGTCCACGGCCGGGTGGAGGCTGGGTCGGGGTCGCCGCCGGGGCGGCGACGGTCTCGGAGACTGCCATGGAAGATCCTTCCCGGTGGAGCGGGCGGGCGCCCCGGTCGTGCCGGTCGCGCCCGCCGCTCGCCGTGTCACTTGCCGGTGATCTCCTTGACGCCGTCGGCATACGGCTTGGCGATCGAGTCGAGTACCTGGTCGGGCGACTTGGATCCGTTGATCAGGCCCTGGAAGCCGGAGACCAGCACGTCGTAGTAGCCGGGAACCGGCCAGTCCGGGTAGAAGGCCAGGCCGTCCTGCTTGCTGACCGTGTTGAAGTCCTCGATCAGCTTCCGGTCCTTCGGGTCACTGATCTTCGCCGGGTCACCGGCGACCGGGACGCCGCCGTTGTTGCCGATCAGGTCCTGGATCTCCGGACGCAGGGTGATGTCGATGAAGTCGTACGCCAGGCCCTTGGCCTTGCTGGTTTCCGGGACCACCCACAGGTTGCCGGACGAGCCGGCCTGCAGGGTGTTGCCGGGGAAGAGGAAGGTGTCCCAGTTGGCCTTCATCTCGGCCTTGAACCGGCCGTACCACCAGCTACCGGAGACGATCATGGGGGTCTTGCCGCCGATGAACGCAGTGCCCATGTCCTCGGCCTTCAGGCTCGCCGAGTTCTTCGCGACGTAGCCCTTCTTCACCCAGTCGGCGAAGGTGTCCGCGCCGTACTTCAGCGGGTCGGCCGTGAAGTCCACCGGGTTCTTGTAGAGCTGGTAGTTGTCGACGAACTGCCGGTCCGCCTTGGCCAGCGCCAGCTGGTAGAAGAGCTGACCGGCCGGGTACTCGGCGCCGGCCATGCCCAGTGGGGCGACGCCCTTACCGACGAAGGTGTCCATCGCGGCGGTCATCTCCGCCATGCTGGTCGGCACCTTCACGCCGTACTTGGCGAAGAGGTCCTTGTTGTAGTAGACCGTGACGTACTCGCCGTAGTTCGGTACGCCGAACCAGTTGCCCGAGCCCATCACGCCCTTGTCGCTGTAGCGGGCAGTGGTCTGCAGGCTGGGGCTGAGCTTGCCGGCCCAGCCGCGCTTGTCGGCCTCGGCGCTCAGGTCGGTGAGCAGGCCCTGGGAGGAGAGCAGGCCCGCGGTCGCGTTGCCCTTGTTGTACTCCATGATGTCCGGGCCTTCGGACGAGTTGATGATCATGCCGGCGTTCTGCTGGATCTGCTCGAACGCCTTGCGCTCGAAGCGCACCTCGACGCCGGGGTGCTCGGCCTTGAAGATCTCGATCGCCCGGTCCCAGGCGACCCCCATGGCGCTGTTGGCGCTCTCGTAGTGCCAGAGCTTGAGCGTCTTGGCCCCGCTGTCGTCCCCGCTGTCACCACCGCCGCACGCGGCCACGGTGGTCGTCGCGGTCGCCGCCAGGGCGATCGCGGCGACGATCCGGCGGAATCGCTGCATTGCTATCCTCCTCGTTGAGTATCTAGCCGGTACTGCACTGGGCCCGTCGTCGCGTTGCAGCGCGGCGGCGGGCCGTTTTCGCTGGTCAGCCCCCGTCGGTCGGCGGCCGCCCGGGTGTGTCCGGTGCTGGCCGTCGTGGCACGGCGGTCGATCCCCGGGTCTCCAGAGCGCAGGGCAGCAGTTGCTGATGGCGCTCGTCGCCCGGACCGTCCAGGTGGCGCAGCAGCGCCTCGATCGCGATCCGCCCCATGGCCGAACCGGGCGAGGTCATCGCGGTCAGCGCCGGGGTGGCCAGCTCGGCGACCTGCGGCGAGGTGACCATCGAGACGACCGAGACGTCGTCGGGCACCGAGAGCCCCCGGCCGGTCAGCTCGCCGAGGATGCCGAAGATCGCGGTCTCGTTCATGGCCAGCACGGCGGTCAGCTCCGGGGCCTGCGCGAACGCGGCGGCCAGGGCGGCCCGCCCACCGGCGGCGCTGTCCTCGGCGGGGATCATCACCGGCTCCAGGCCGTGTCCGGCCATCGCCGCGACGAAGGCGTCCCGGGTGCGCAGCGCGGGTCCGTAGCCGCTGGCCAGGGTGGCGGCCGAGTGGTTGACGTAGACGATGCTCCGGTGGCCCAGGCCGACCAGGTGGGCGACGGCCTCCCGCACGGTCTGCTCGAAGTCGATGTCGACGTAGGAGAGCCCGCTGGTGTCGCCGGTGCGGCCGATCAACACCAGCGGGACGCCCGCGTCCCGCAGGACGGTGACCCGCTCGTCGGCGAGCTGCACCTCCATCAGCACGACGCCGTCGAGCATCCGTTGGCTGGCCAGTCGCCGCAGGTCGTCGAGGTCGCCGCCACCGACGGGGGAGAGCACCAGGTGGTAGCCGGCGGCGCTGGCCGCGGCGGCGGCGCCGGTGACGAAGGCGGTCTCGGTCGCGCCCAGGCCGCGCTCGTCCATCGGCATCAGCAGGCCCAGGATCCGGCTGCGCCGGCTGGCCAGGCCACGGGCCATCGCGTTGGGCTGGTAGTCGAGCTCGGCCATGGCGGCGAGCACCTTGTCCCGGGTGGCCTGGGAGATCGGCCGCGTGCCGGTGAGCACGTACGACACGGTGCTGACCGAGACCCGGGCGAGGCGGGCGACGTCGTGCATGGTGGCCACCGCGCACCTCCTCCGGCCCGGCGTGGGATCGCTCCCGGATGATCGTCGAAGCGTTTCGACGAAGCGTTTCGACAGACGCTAGGCCACCTGTTACGGCGACGTCAATAGCCGATGTCGAAAGACGTCGGGGCTCCGCGGGCCCTCCTCGGCGGCCTGCACCCGGCCCGCCGCGTGCCTGCACCTGGCTCGCTGCGGCCCGGTCGCCGCGCGTCCCGAGTCCTGCTCTGCGGTGTCCCGTGCCCGGCGGTCTTGTGGGTTTGGCCGCCGGCCTGCTTGACGTGGCGCCGCTGGTGTGCGGTGGGTTCCGGCTCCCGGTCGCGGTCGCGGTCCCGGCTCCGGCCCGGCTCCGGCCCGGCTCCGGCTCCGGCCCGGCCAACCGGTGGTCTGCGGCCGCCTTTGCTCTGCTTCACCCCACGCAACATCCGCCGTCCGGTATCCGGACAGTGGGTGTTGCGCTCGTTGAAGCAGAGCAAAGGCGGCGGAGGGGGACCTCGGCCGGCCAGCAGGATCGCGCAACATCCCGAGGAATCCAGCCGGGAGCCGGGCGCCGGGAGCGGGCGGCGGGGATCAGGGCAGGTCGAACAGGGTGGCGGCGCTGTCCCAGCACACCGCGCGCAGCCAGTCGTCGCCGAGGTCCAGCCGGACCAGCCCGGTCAACTGGTCGGCGTAGGGGTAGGGGATGTTCGGGAAGTCGCTGCCCAGCAGCACCTTGCCGGCCAGCCCCAGCTCGCGCAGCCGGGGCAGCTCGTCGGCCGGGAAGGGCACGAACCGGTCGAAGAACGGGGTGAACGCCATCGTGGTGTCCAGCCGGACCTGCTCGTACGCGTCGGCGAGGTCGAGGAAGGCCCGGTAGTCGGGTGCGCCGAGATGCGCCACCACGGCGGTCAGTCGGGGGTGGCGGGCGAGCAGGGCGGCGAACGGGTCCGGCCCGGTGTGTGTGGTCCCCACCGGGGCGTGCCCGGCGTGCACGACCACCGGCACGCCCGCGTCGGCCAGCATCCCCCAGACCCGGTCCAGCGCCGGGTCGGTCGGCGCGAACCCGCCGACCTGCACGTGGACCTTGAACAGCCGGGCCCCGCCGGTCAGCGCCTCCTCGACGTACCCGGGGGCGTCCGGCTCGGGAAAGAAGGTGGCCGAGGGCAGGCAGCCCGGGGTGGCGCGGGCGAACTCCAGCGTCCAGCGGTTCAGCTCCGCCGCCATGCCCGGCCGGTGCGGGTACGCCAGCGCGCTGAACGCCCGCACGCCGAGCCGGCGCAGGTGCGCCACCCGGTCCGCGTCGCTCCAGCGGTAGCGGATCGGCCACTGCGTGCCGACCAGCGGCCCGGCCGCGTCGAAGTACGCCCACACCCGGCGCAGCAGCCGCGGCGGCAGGAAGTGCACGTGCACGTCGGCCAGCCCGGGCAGCCCGAGCGCGCGCCAGAATTCCGGCACCCGCTCGTCGGCCGCCGGCGGCGACTGCGGCACCGGGTCGGTCATACGTCGATGTTGAACCGTTGCAGCACCGACGGGGCGATCAGGCCGGCGGTGGCCAGCACCGAGACCACGGTCAGGACGGCGCGCACGACCACCTCGGTCTTGCTGCCAGTGCGCAGGGCGATGCTGTTCGGCAGGCCGATCATCGTCCACATGCGCCGGCGGATCGGGATCGGCCACAGGATCGGCACCCCGGCTCGGGTGATCATGTCACCGAGGATGTGCACGAAGCAGCCCACCCCCACGGCCACGCCGATCAGGGGGTACCCGCGCCCGCCCGGAAGGTTGACGAACGTGAACCACGCCGCTCCGGCCGACGCCAGGGTCACGATCACCCAGCCGGCCCGCTCCGCCCACTCGTCGAACAACCCCCGCAGGGCCAGACCGAACATGAAGAAGAGGATGGTGATCACCGCCCACTTGCCGTACGCGGTGCAGAGCGCGGTCGTGCCCCAGCCGACCAGCAGCGTGAACGGGATGGTGTGGGTCAGCGTGCGGTGCCCGTTGTTGCGCCGGGGGTCCTTGCTGAGCTTCGTCGCGTAGTAGACCCCGAGTGAGATCTTCTCCATCACCTCGGCGACGAAGAGCGAGAAGACCCCGAAGGTGCGGGCCACCGTGGCACCACCCTGGTTGCGGGTCACCTTGCCCGACAGGTCGAGGTCGGGAAAGAGCGCGCCACCCGCGCACACCGCGGTGCCCACCGCCAACGCGAGTGGTGACTGCTGGTAGTCGGCGAACTGGTTCAGCGCCCAGGACCCGGCCAGCCATACCGCCGCGCCGGACAGCGCGTGCGACGGTCCCATCATCTCGGCTCACCCTCCCCAGGGATCTTGAGCGCCAAAACTACGCCACTGTAGTCAGCGCCGGTGCCGCAGGGGCATCACCGGAACGGTCCACAACGGACGGTGTCAGAGTGCGGGGGTGAAGCTCTGCCGGATCATCGGCAAGTATGTCGCGTTGACCTGCCAGTCGAACTCTTTTGTCAACCACGAGACGGTGAAGGCGCGCCCGGCCGAGGTGTTGGCCAGCAGCCGGAAACTGTGCACCCGCTCGCCGGCGGCGTTCTCCCAGGCGCACTCCCAGATCGCGCCGCCCTCGAAGAAGTCCAGCGCCGAGATGTCCACCTTGCGGTAGCCCGGCAGCGCCTCGCCGCCGGTGAGCCGGGCCTCCTCGGCCTTCCAGTACGCCACCGGATCGGGCCGGTCCGGGCCGGCCTCGACGCTGAGCACCCGGGGCCCGTCGGACTCCCGGAAGCAGGTCGCCGCACCCTCGGTCCAGCGCAGCCAGCCCACCGGCGCGGCGATCCGGAACCCGGCCGGGTCGTCGTGCCACGTCCAGCCCTTCACCAGCCGGTACCGCGCGTCGGCCGGTGGCGGCACCGACGGCACCGGGATGGCCGTCGCCGGCGGGGGAGCCGCGCAGGCGAACGCGGCCGGCCGGGCGGTGGTCTCGCCGCCCCCGACGCCGGATGGGGGCGTCCGCCCGTCGTTGCGGTTGACCAGCGCCAACGCGACACCGCTGGCGGCGAGCAGCGCGGTGACCGCGCCGCCCAGGGCGAGCAGCCGCCGACGCCGGCGGCCGGATCGGGTCGCCGGCCCGTCGGTGGGCGCCGCCGGGTCGCCGGGCGGAGCCGGCCAACCGGTCGGAACGGCGGGTACGGCCGCCCGACTCGCGTTGAGAACCGCCGCCACCGCCGCGGAGCGGGCCGGCTCGCTGGGCTGGCCGCCGTCCGCCGCCGCGCTCCGCAGCAGCGGCTCCGCCTCGGCGGCGGTCAACCGCCGCCAGGGATCGCGCTGCAACAAGCCGGTCAGCACGGGGCGCAGCGCCCCGGCCCGGCGCATCGGGTCCGGCGGTTCGGTGGCCAGCGCGCTGAGCGTCGCCATCGCGCTGGAGCGGGCGTACGGCGCACGCCCCTCGACCATCGCGTAGAGCGTCGCGCCCAGCGACCACAGATCGGTACGCGGGTTCGACACCCCTTCGCGGGCGCGCTCCGGGGCGACGAACTGCGGCGAGCCGAGCACCGAGCCCGGCCCGGTCATCGCCCCGTCGCCACCGTCGAACGTGGCCAGCCCGAAATCGGTGAGCACCACCCGCCCGTCGTCGGCGACCAGCACGTTGTGCGGCTTCACATCGCGGTGCAGCACACCGGCGGTGTGCGCGGCCCGCAGCGCCGCGAGCACGGCCAGCCCGATCCGGGCGGTGCGCTGCGGGCTCAGCGTCCCTTCCGCGCCGATGATTTGCTGCACCGACCGGGACGGCACGTACTCCATCACGATCCAGGGCCTCTCCCGGTCGTGTACCACGTCATAGATGCGGACCACGTTGGGGTGGTTGAGGCGAGCCGCCGTACGCGCCTCGCGCAGGGTCCGCAGTCGCAGCTCGGCCCGCTCAGTCTCGGCCAGCCAGGACGGTGGCACGATCTCCTTCACCGCGACGTCGCGGTGCAGCATCTCGTCGCGGGCCAGCCACACCCGGCCCATGCCGCCGGTGCCGACCAGGTCGAGCAGCCGGTACCGACCCGCGATCAGCAACTGCTGCACAGTCGCTCCCCCTCGGTCACCCCGTGTTACACGATAGCCACCGGCGCGGTATTTCTCATCCACTGAGCGGCCTAGATCCACGCCGGACGGCGGGCCGAACCGGACCACCGGTGCAGGTCAGCGGGGTGGTCGGAAACTCGTTCGCACCGCTGTCCAGTCCGCGGTGGCGGCGGCCCAGTCCCGGTCGTCGGTGATCCAGCCCAGCGTCCACCGGTCGCTCCCGGCGGGTGTGCCGGCGACGTGTTGCCGGGCGTGCAGTCGGGCGCCGTAGGGCGCCGTCCACCGGGACTCCCACTCCGCCCCGCCGCCGCCCGCGGCCAGCCGGATTTCGTCGTACCCCGGCAGCGCGCCGGACCCGGCCGCCACGTCGCGGAGCGACTTCAGCCGAACCAGCGGATCGGTGGCGCCGCCCTCGGCGACGCTGAACGCCCTTCCGGTCGCCGGGTCCTGGAAGCAGGCCACCGTGCCGTCGCGGGAGTAATGCCAGGTCGCGGGCACGGAAACCCGGAAGCCCGTGGTGTCGGCGTGCCAGACCCAGCCGGTCGGCGGCCGGAACCGTTCGCCGGGCGCTGGCGACGCGGCCGGCACGGGCGCACCGACGGCGTCCGGGCGGACACACGGAAACGGCGGCGGGGGGAAGGCGCCGCCGCCCGGCGGCGGTCCCGGCCGGTCGGGGCGGTGGCCGAACGGCCCGCCGGGGCCGCGATCGTCGGGCGGACGGTCGGGCGGCGGCGCGGTGGTCGACCGCCCGGCGGTGCCCGTCGGCTCGTCGTCGGTGACGGCCAGCGCGGTGCCGACGCCGGCGGCGGCCGCCACCAGCAACGCCGTGACGACCAGCGCCGCCCGGCGCGCTGTCCGCCCGGCCGGTCGCCCCACTGTTCGAGCGGGCGCGTCGGGGGCGACCTCGCCGGTCGCCTGCCTAGCAGGGGCGTCGGCCCGCCCGGCGGTGCCGTCTCCGGCGGGCGGATCACCCGGGACGCCGGCCCGCTCGGCGGTGGGTTGGTCGGGCCCGGGCAGCGGGGTGGTGAAAGCCTGATCGGACAGTTCGGTGGGCGCGTCGGGACGGTCGGCCACCTCCGCTGCCGGCTCTGCCCGGTGGGGCGCCGGGGGCGGGCTGGTGCGGCCGGTCGCGGCGGCGGTGAGCAGCCGGCGGGCCGCCTCGTGGTCGAGACGGTCGCGCGGGTCGCGGCGCAGCAACCCGGCGAGCACCGGCGCGAGCGGCCCGGCGTGCGGGGCCGGGTCCGGCGGCCCGGCCGCCAGCGCGCTCAGCGTCGCCATCGCGGTGCCGCGGGCGTACGGGGAGCGGCCCTCCACGGTGGTGTGCAGGGTGGCCCCGAGCGACCACAGGTCGGCGGCCACGGTGGACGCTCCCTCGGCGGCCCGCTCGGGGGCGACGTACTGCGGGGAGCCGAGAACCATGCCGGGGCGGGTCATCGCACCGTCGCCGCCGTCGAACGTGGCCAGCCCGAAGTCGGTGAGCATCACCCGCCCGTCATGTGCCACGAGCACGTTCTGCGGTTTGACGTCGCGGTGCAGCACTCCGGCCGTGTGCGCGGCCCGCAGCGCGCCGAGCAGGGCCAGACCGATCCGGGCCGACTCGGCGGGCGCGAGGGGCCCCTCGGTGTCCAGCACGTCCTGCAGGGTGCGGGACGGGACGTACTCCATCACGATCCACGGGCTGCCCTCGACCGGGACGACGTCGTAGAGCCGGACCACGGCCGGGTGGTTGAGCCGGGCGGCGGCGCGGGCCTCCCGCAGGGTACGCGAGCGCAGCTCGGCCCGCTCGTGGTCGGCCAGCCAGCTCGGCGGCACGACCTCCTTGACCGCGACCTCGCGGTGCAGCATCTCGTCGCGGGCCCGCCACACCCGGCCCATGCCCCCGCGACCCACCAGGTCGAGCAGCCGGTACCGACCGGCGATCAGCACCTGCGCACGCTCCTTCTCGGCGGCTGTCCGGGATACACCCTAGCCAGCGGATCGGGAGCCACCTATCGGTCGTCCGCCTCGGCTCAGCAGGCGGCGTGGTCGGCCGCGGCGAGCAGATTGCCGTCCGGGATGGCGATCCGGGTACGTCCGCCCGCCCGTTGGGCGGCGGCCCGGCGGGCCTGGAGCGGGCCGTGCTCGCGTCGGGCGGTGGTGTAGCTGGCGGCGGTGCGGGCCGCGATGGCGGCCCAGCCGTACCGCTCGCCGACCATGGTGCGTGCCCGCCGGGCCACCCGGCGGGCGAAGACCTCGTCGCCGAGGAGTTGGCCCACCGCGCCGGCGAGCGCGTCCGGGTCGCTGTGCGGGAACGTCACGCCGGTCACGCCGGTCTCGACGATCTCGGCGAGCCCGCCGGTGCGGGCCACCGCGAGCGGCGCGCCGGCGGCGGCCGCCTCCAGCGCCACCATGCCGAACGGCTCGTAGAGGCTGGGCACCACGGTGGCGTCGGTGGCGCCGAGCACCGCCGGCAGTTGGGTGGCGTCGAGGAAGCCGGTGAAGCGGACGGTCGAGCAGAGCGCCAGCCGGCGGGCCTCCTCCTCCAGTTCGGCGCGGTACGGGCCGTCGCCGGCGATCACCACGCGCAGCCCGGGGTGCCGTTCGCGCAGCCGGGGCACCGCGTGCACCAGGTGCTGGACGCCCTTCTCGTAGACCAGCCGGCCGGCGTACCCGACCAGCGGGCCGTCCGCGGCGAACCGGGCCCGGGCCGAGGCGACCGCGCGCGGCCGGGCCCGCCAGGCCCGGTCGTCGACCCCGTTGGGCACCACGTCGACCTGGCTGGTCGGAAGGTCGAACAGTGCGGTCACCTGCTCGCGCATGTATCCGGAGCAGGTGATCACGCGGGTGGACTCGTTGCTGAGCCAGTGTTCGACGCCGTGGATGGTGCGGTTCATCTCTTCGGGCAGCCAGCCCTGGTGGCGGCCGGCTTCGGTGGCGTGGATGGTGCTGACCAGTGGGATGTCCAGGTGCTCGCGCAGTGTCATGGCGGTGTGGGCGACGAGCCAGTCGTGGGCGTGGATGACGTCGTAGGTGCCGGCTTCGGTGGCGCGCAGGGCGGTGCGGGTGAGGGTGTGGTTGAAGGCCATGGTCCAGGCCAGCAGGGAGTTGGTGGCCAGGGGGAAGGTGACGGGGTCTTCGGGGGCGCGCAGGATGCGCACGCCGTCGGCGTACTCCTCCAGGGGTGCGCCCGCGGCGTGGCGGGTGACGACGGTGACCTCGTGGCCGGCGGCGGCGAGGGCGACGGACAGTGCGTGGACGTGTCGGCCGAGGCCGCCGACGAGCACCGGCGGGTACTCCCAGGAGAGCATCAGCACCCGCAGCTGCCGGGCGGGGTGGATGTCGATCACGTGGGCGTCGGGTGACATGCGGCCCCCTTCGAGTTGTCCCCGGGCGCGCGCCGATCGCACCGGAGCGGTGCCTGCCGTCGCGTCTGGATCTCGGGCCCATCCTGCCGGGGTCGAGATAACCAGCGGAGACACCGCCGTTGCGGTCGTGTAAAGCGCTACTGGCCCTTTCGGCGCACCCGCAGCAGCTCGGCCACCGACCATGCCTGGAACGGGCAGCCGGTCGCGGCGTGCGGCGCGAGGCCGTCGGCCGTCTCGCTCACTGAGCCTAGCCCAAACTCGGTCAGATGAGACTCAATACCGACGAACACGTCATCGACCGACATCTTGCCTCGGCGGCAGGCGTCCACGTACGGGCCGAGCAGCCACGGCCAGACGGTGCCCTGGTGGTAGCCGCCGTCCCGCTCGGCCGGGCCGCCCCGGTGCCGGCCCACGAACTCCGGCGAATCCGGGGCGAGGCTGCGCGGCCCGAGCGGGGTCAGCAGCCCGGCCGCGACCCGGCGCAGCGTCGCCTCGTCCGGCTCCAGCGGCGCGAACGGCAGTGACCAGGCCAGCAGCTGGTTGGGTCGCAGCGAGTCGTCGTCGTGCAGGGCGGCCCCGCCCAACGGGTACGCCGGTGCGGGCGCGTCCAGCACGTCGTGCAGCCAGCCACTCGGCGCCGGGAAGCGGTCCCGGAACGAAGCGGTGGCCTGCCCGTGCCGTCGCCGCAGCTCGGCCGTGTCCTGACCGGCCAGCTCGGTCAGCTCGGCGAGCCCGGCCAGCCCGTTGATCCACAGCGCGTTGACCTCGACCGGCTTGCCGGTACGCGGGGTGACCGGCACCCCGTACACGCGGGCGTCCATCCAGGTCAGCGCGGTGCCCGGGGCGCCCTGGGTGAGCAGCCCGTCGGCCGGGTCGACGGCGATGCCGTAGCGGGTGCCGGCCAGGTGCGCGTCGATGACCGAGCGCAGCGCGGGCAGCAGCTCGTCGCCGAGGTCGGTGTCACCGGTGACGGTCACGTGCCGGCTCACCGCGTGCAGGAACCACAGCGTGCCATCGACGGTGTTGTACTCCACCCGCCCGGTGTCGGCCGTGTTGGCCAGCATCCCCTCGGACAGCGTCGCCGCGTACGCCCGCAGCAGTTCCCGGCCCTCGTCCGCGCGGCCGGTGCAGAGGAACAACCCCTCGTACGAGATCATCGTGTCCCGCGACCAGGCGCCGAACCACGGGTACCCGGCGACCACGTCGACCGCCGTGCCGCCGGTGCGCACCACGAACGCGTCCGCGGCCAGCGCGAGCGTCGCCTCCACCGGGTCCGCCGGCTTCGCCGTCGCCACCACCCGGCGGTTGCGCCGCCGGGCGGCCGCCACGATCTCCGCGGCGGGCGGCGGCTCGTCGTCGAGTCGACCGGCCCAGGCGCGCACCGACACGGTGTCGCCGGGGCGCTCCAACTCGCCGGCGAAGCGGCCCGCGTACCAGAGGTCCTCGTCGGGGTGCAGGCCCCGGTTGGCCTCCTCGCGGTGGTGCACGCCCAGCCACCACTGCCCCTCCGGCGTCCAGCCCGGGCCGGCCAGCCGGTACGCCCCCTCGACCACCGCTCCGTCGGCCACCGCCTCGACCTGCGGCGTCGGACCGTCGGCCCGCCGCTCGCCGTGCGCGTCGCGCCAGGTGCAGGCGGCGGAGAGCTCCAGCCGGACCGGCCCGCCGGCCACCAGCCGGTGCACCACCGCCACGCAGGAGCGGCCGGGCAGCATCGCCAGCTCCCGCTCGATCACCACCGCGCCGATCCGCCACCGCCACCGGGGCAGCCCGTCGACCAGGTCGAAGCGCTCCAGCAGCTCGAAGCCGCGCGGGTCCACGTCGCCGGAGGACCACTGGTGCGCGCCGAGCCGGACCCGCGCGCCGGAGGGCAGGGTGACCGCCGGGTCGAGGCTGACCAGTCCCACCCGGCGGGACGCCGGCGTCTCGCCGGGCACCACCAGCAGACCGTGGTAGCGCCGGGTCCGCAGCCCGGCGACGGTGCCCATCGCGTACCCGCCGACGCCGTCGGGCACCAGCCACTCCCGGCTGGCCGCGCTGGTCAGCTCGCCGCAGACCTGCGGGCCGAAGTGAATGTCGATCAACTTTCCTCCACCGGCGGCGGGGTGTAACACGCCACGACGAGAATGGCCGCTGTGGTCAAGTACCGCGGCGACGTCAAAGATGTGCACGTGATCACTGACCGTTCGTCCTCCGACGCCTCGCCACCCGACGCCGAGCGGCTCCGGCTCGCCCAGGCCGACTCCGGGGAGCAGGACTGGCGCGCATGGGGTCCCTATCTGTCCGAACGGGCGTGGGGGACGGTGCGGGAGGACTACAGCGAGCACGGTACGGCCTGGGACTACTTCCCGCACGACCACGCGCGGTCCAGAGCCTACCGCTGGAATGAAGACGGGATGGCCGGCGTCTGCGACGACCGGCAGACATTCGCCTTCGCCCTGGCGCTGTGGAACGGCAGGGACCCGATCCTCAAGGAGCGGATGTTCGGCCTCGGCGGTGACGGCGGCAACCACGGCGAGGACGTCAAGGAGTACTGGTGGTACGAGGACTCCACGCCCACCCACTCCTGGATGCGCTGGCGGTACCACTACCCGCAGGCCGCCTTCCCGTACGACGAGCTGGTCGCGGTGAACGCGCTGCGCGGTCGGGACGACACCGAGTACGAGCTGGTGGACACCGGGATCTTCGACGACGACCGGTACTGGGCGGTGAGCGTCGACTACGCCAAGGCGTCCCCGACCGACCTGTGCATGGTGGTGACGGTGGCGAATCGGGGCGACCGGGCCGCCACCCTGCACGTGCTGCCCAGCCTGTGGTTCCGCAACACCTGGGCCTGGGGCCTGCCCGGCGGTGACCGGATTCCCCGGCTGACCGGCGAGGGCGCGCGGCTGGTCGGCGAGCATCGGGTGCTCGGCCAACTGCTGCTGGAGGGCGACGGAGACCCGGTGCCGCTGCTCTGCGACAACGACACCAACGCCGAGCGGCTCTGGGGCCTGCCCGGCCGGTCCCGCTACCCGAAGGACGGCATCAACGACCACGTGGTCAACGGCGCCGACACGGTGAACCCGGCGGGGGAGGGCACCAAGGGGGCACTGCACTACGTGCTCGACGTGCCGGCCGGCGGGCAGCGCCAGATCCGGCTGCGGCTGACCCGCACCGCGTCGCCGCCGGCGGCCGCTCCGCCGCCCCGGGCGGATCTCGGCGACGGCTTCGAGGCGGTGGTGTGGGCGCGGCGTGCCGAGGCGAACCGCTTCTTCGCCGGGGTGATCCCGGAGGCCGCCACGCCCGACGAGGCGCTGGTGGCCCGGCAGGCCATCGCCGGGTTGATGTGGAGCAAGCAGTTCTACCACTTCGACGTCAAGCGTTGGCTGGACGGCGACCCGGCTTCGACGCCGCCGGCCGGGCGTCGCCACGGGCGCAACAGCGCGTGGTGGCACATGACGAGCTTCGACGTCATCTCCATGCCCGACCCCTGGGAGTACCCCTGGTACGCGGCCTGGGACCTGGCCTTCCACTGCGTGAGCATCGCCCGGGTCGACCCGGGCTTCGCCAAGGCGCAACTGCTGCTCCTGCTGCGTGAGTGGTACCTGCATCCCAACGGGCAGATTCCGGCGTACGAGTGGGCGTTCGGTGACGTGAACCCGCCGGTGCACGCGTGGGCGGCGCTCAAGGTGTTCGAGATCGACGGCGGGCGGGACTACGAGTTCCTGGCCCGGGTGATGCACAAGCTGCTGCTCAACTTCACCTGGTGGGTCAACCGGAAGGACACCGGCGGCAACAACGTCTTCGAGGGCGGCTTCCTCGGGCTGGACAACGTCGGGCCGTTCGACCGGTCGGCGGCGCTTCCGGTGGCCGGTGTGCTGGAGCAGTCCGACGGCACCGGCTGGATGGCCATGTACGCGCTGAACATGCTGGACATGGCGATCGTGCTGGCCGAGCACGACCGCACCTGGGTGGACACCGCCACCAAGTTCTTCGAGCACTTCGCGTACATCGCCGCCGCCGCGTACGAGCAGGGGTTGTGGGACGACGAGGACGCCTTCTTCTACGACGTGCTGCGGCTCGCCGACGGCACGAAGGTGCCGCTGAAGGTCCGGTCGGTGGTCGGGTTGCTGCCACTGGCCGCCACTACCCGGCTCACGGCCCGGACCCTGCACCAACTGCCGGAGCTGGGTGCCCGGCTGCGCTGGTTCCTCACCAACCGCCCCGAGTACGCCCAGGTGATCGGCACTCGCCGGCTGGGCCCGGACGGCCGCCAGCAGCGGCTGTTGTCCATGGTTGGCCCGGAGCAGGTGGTGCGGCTGCTCGCCCGGATGCTGGACAGCGACGAGTTCCTCTCCGATTTTGGCCTTCGTACGCTGTCCCGCGCACACCTGGACAAGCCGTTCTCGGTCACCCTCGGCGGGCAGGAGTTCTCGGTCGGATACGAGCCGGCGGAGTCGACCAGCGGGTTGTTCGGCGGCAACTCGAACTGGCGTGGGCCGATCTGGATGCCGACGAATTTCCTGCTGATCAGCGCGCTGCGTGACTACGCGTCGTTCTTCGGCGACGACCTCCAGGTGGAGTACCCGACCCGCTCCGGGGTGAAGCGCACGCTGGACGAGATCGCCGACGACCTCTCGGCCCGGCTGATCTCGCTCTTCACGCAGGACGACTGGGGCCGGCGGCCGATCTACGGCGCGTGCCGGATCTTCCAGATCCACCCGGACTGGCGGGACCTGATCGCCTTCCCCGAGTACTTCCACGGCGACAACGGGGCCGGGCTGGGCGCCTGGCACCAGACCGGCTGGACGGCGCTGGTGGCCGACCTGATCCTCACCCTGCGCCGCTGACCCGGCCGCCGCCCGCGCGCCGCCCGGCGGCGGCGTACCACCCAACATGCAACCAAAGGTTGCGCGTCGCGGTCTGGTCGTTGTAGCGTTACGCAACCAAAGGTTGCGAAAGGTTGGGTGGCATGGAACAGGGATCGATCGAGCGCGACATCCATGTCGACGCTTCACCCGAGGTGGTCTTCGAGGTGATCAGTCGGCCGGAGCACATGCGGGAATGGTGGCCTGACGACGCACGGTTCGAGCCGGTCGCGGGTGCGCCCGGCGAGCTCGTGTGGCGTGACGGCGACACCGGCGAGAAAACGACCGTCGCGCTCGCCGTCGTCGAGGTCGACCCTCCGAAGCGATTCTCCTTCCGGTGGTGCTACTCGGACCCGGCCCGGACCGGACCCTCGCTGCTGGTCACCTTCGAGCTGGTCCCGACCGGTGCGGGGACCCGGATCCGCATGACCGAGACCGGCTTCCGCGAGATGGGATGGGAGGTCGCTCTCCTCGAGCAGCAGTACCAGGACCACGTGAGCGGGTGGGACCACTACATCCCCGCGCTGGGCAGGTACGTCGCGCGGCTGGTCTCCACCTCATGAGCACGGCGATCGACGACGACCTGTGGTCGGCGATCGGCGACCCGATCCGGCGCACGATGATCGACCTTCTGCTCACCGGGGGGCCCGGCACCGCCACGTCACTGAGCGAGCGACTACCCGTCACCCGCCAGGCCGTCTCGAAGCACCTCGCGGTCCTGGACCGGGTCGGTCTGGTGCACGCCGCGCCGGCCGGTCGGGAGCGTCACTACCAGGTCGACGAGGCGCAGCTCGCCCGAGCGGTCGCCCAGTTGTCAGCGGTCGGCTCCACCTGGGACGCCCGACTCCGCCGGATCAAGCGGATCGCCGAGGCGATCGAACGCGACCGCCACAACAACGAAGGTGGATGACATGGTTGACATCCTGCACCGGGTCGGCGTCGTCGCCCCGATCGACGACGTCTACCGAGCAGTGGCAACGCCAGAAGGCATCGCCGCTTGGTGGACGACCGACACGGTCGGCAAGAGCGAGGTTGGCGGGCACCTGGCTTTCCGGTTCGGCGACGTCGGTGGCTTCGACATGGAGGTCCTGGAACTCGATCCCTCCGGCCGCGTTCGGTGGCGGGTCACCGACGGCCCCGAGGAATGGATCGGAACCGAGATCGGCTGGCGCCTCGACCAGCGTGGCGAGCACACGATCGTCCAGTTCACGCACGAGGGCTGGCGTGAGCCGGTCGAGTTCATGCACCACTGCAGCACCAAATGGGCGACGTTCCTCATGAGTCTCAAGGAGCTTGTGGAGACCGGGCGTGGCAGGCCGGCGCCGGACGACGTCAGGATCGGCGACTGGCACTGAGCCTCCGGCTAGACCGGTGGTGCGGGCTGTTCCGCTGGTTGGCGGTGTGAGCGTCGCGTGTCCGCGCCGGCGACACCGCGGAGCACCACGGCGGCGGCCGCGCCGGTGGCGATGGGTGGCAGGTGGAGCGTCGCCGGTGCCAGCAGGCCGAGGGCCAGCAGGCCGGCTGCCCGGGATCGGGAAACCCGGCCGAAGGCCTGGAACTCGAGGGCCGACCGCCCGGCGAGGAAGAGCGCCGGCCCGCCGAGGACGGCGATGAGCCAGGGCGGCGCGAGGTTTTCCAGTGGTTCGGTGATGAACAGTTCGAAGCCCACGCCGGTCAGCACGATCCCGGCGATCATGACCAGGTGGGCGAACGCCATGTCGGTTGCCAGGCGGGAGGCGTTCCGGGAGCGGCTGATGGCCGTACCCAGCACGCCTCCCGCCAGGTGGAAGTAGATCCGCCAGAGCAGGACGGTGGTCGCCAACGCCAGGGCGAAGCCGCCGATCTGCGCGGGGTGGAACTCGCTACCGCTGAAGGCCAACCCGATGACGAAGATCGCCTCGCCGAGCGCGATGAGGAGAAACTGTTGGTACCGCTCGGCCAGGTGCTCGGCCCCTATCGCCTGCCCGCCGATCGGTTGAGCGCCCAACCGGGGCGTCGGCCACCCGAGGAACAACCCGACGTAGTCGACCAGCACGGCGGCGGTCCAGAGTGACCCACGAACAACGCCTTCCTCGACCAGCCCACCGACGATCCAGAGCGGCGCGCTCGAGCCGAGCCAGATCAGGACCCGGACCGTTTGCCGCTGATCCGGCTGGCCGTGTCCGGCGATGTGGAAATACACCACCCGGCCGATCTGGAGGGTCACGTAGGTGACGGCGAAGAGCGACGCCCGCGCGCCGAAGCCGTCGGGCACCGCGACGGCCATCACCATGGCACCGGTCAGCGTCATGATGATGACGGTCTGGACTATCGGCGCCTCCGGATTCAGCCAACTCGTCGACCAGACCGTCAACGACCACACGGCCCACAGGGCCAGGAACAGCAGCAGGGCCTGACCGAGACCCGCGAGCACGCCACGCTGGCCACCGGTGAAGTCCGTGATCAGTCGGGCCGAGATCCGGGTGAGCGCGAAGACTAAGACCAGGTCGAGAGAGAGTTCCAGAAAGGTGGCCCGCTGAAGGCCGGTCTCGCTGCGTAGCAGCCGCGCGTCGCCCCCTTCGCTCATCCATCCGCCGTGCCCCGCGCGGCCTGCTGCGGCGAGACGACCACGTACCCTCCCGTCTCGGTGATCTCATCACCTAACGATGAGACGACCGGTGCGGCACTGCGCGGACGATCGCCAGCACCGGGTCTCGCCCCTGATCGTCCGGCACGGCCAGTCACCAATCTGTCATGGTGCGACTGCGGGCCGTGTCTTCGACTTACGCTCGTGGGCGTGTCCGGACCTGCCGAGGGAGCCACCGAAGAGGACCGGCGTGACCTCATCGTCACGGTCGCGCGGGAGTTGGCCGAGGTCGAGGGCTGGACGGGGGTGAGCCCTCGGCGGCTGGCCGAGCGGGCCGAGGTCGACGTCGGCGACCTCTACCGGCACTTCGCGGATCAGGAGGCGCTGCTCGCCGCCGTGGCGGTGTGCGCCTTCGCCGACCTGGCCGCCGACCTGGCCGAGGCGCACGCGGAGGCGACCGGCGGTCCGGAACGGGTCTGGCCGGCGGTGGCGAGCGCGTACCTCGACTTCGCGTACGCGAATCCGGAGGTCTACGACGCGATGCTCGCGCTGACCCCGGACCTGGCCCTCGGCGTCGACGGCGTGCCGGCCGCGCCCCGGGGCGTGTTCACCGAGTTGCGGTCGGCCCTGACCCCGCTGGCCGAGGGGCGTGACCCGGACACCCTGGCCGAGGTGGGCTGGAGCCTGTTGCACGGCATGGTGATGCTCACCCGGGGTGGCCGGCTTCGCCCCGAGGCGCAGGAGGGTCGGGAGACGATGATCGCGGAACGGCTGTTGCGGTGGCCGTGCCCCGCGGGCAGCCGAGCCGGACGGAAACCCGTTGGGTGGACCGCGCACCATGCCCTAGGGTCCCGGACCGTCAGGGGCGTTGATCACGAAGGGGGCGGCATGACGGTGGACCAGGCGGCGCGCCGACAGGCGCAGGTGCTGATCTTCGACGCGGACGACACGTTGTGGGAGAACAACGTCGTGTTCGAGCGGGTGATCGACGATTTCCTGGCCTGGCTCGACCACCCCACCCTGGACCGGGTCGAGCTGCGGGCCGTCCTCGACGACATCGAGCGGGCCAACACGGTGGCGCACGGCTACGGCAGCAAGGTCTTCCTGCGCAGCCTGGCGGACTGCCTGGAGCGGCTGCGTGAGCG
The DNA here is from genome assembly GCF_900143515.1 of Micromonospora cremea. Taxonomy (NCBI): domain Bacteria; kingdom Bacillati; phylum Actinomycetota; class Actinomycetes; order Micromonosporales; family Micromonosporaceae; genus Micromonospora; species Micromonospora cremea. The sequence continues at coordinate 42,236 of NZ_FSQT01000001.1, forward strand.
ACCGGCGACCGACGCCGAGCGCCAGGAGATCGACCGGCTGGCGGTGGCCCTGGTCGAGCACCGGGTGGAGCTGATGCCCGGGGTGGCCGACGCGCTCGACGAACTGGCCGGCCGGCACGAGTTGCTGTTGCTGACCAAGGGGGACCAGGTCGAGCAGCAGCGCAAGTTGGACGCCTGCGGGCTGCTGCACCACTTCCGGGCCGCACACATCGTCGCGGAGAAGGATGTCGACACCTACCGGTGGCTGGTCCGGGAGCACGGGTTCGACCCGGCCGGCGCCTGGATGATCGGCAACTCTCCGAAATCGGACATCCTGCCGGCCCGGGCGGCCGGGCTGAACGCGGTGTTCATTCCTAATGAAAACACCTGGGTGCTGGAGGACGACGAGCTGGACCCGACCGATGCCCGCGTGCTGCGGCTGGCCGCGTTCCGCGATCTGCTGCGGCACTTCTGACCGCTCCGAGCCCGAACAGCGTCAGCGATCATGGTCGCGTTACGCGGAGATGCCGGTTTTTCCCCTTGAGATCAGTCCTGCCACCGACGGTCCTGCCCGGCTTGTCCGGCCCGTCGTGACCCGCCTAGCCTGGCCCGGCGCTCACGGCCTTTCGGGGTGTGCCGGGGGCGCACGGGCGTCCGGCGGGTGGGCACCGTGGAGCTGAGTGCAGGGCGGCCGGCTTACCTGTCGAGCCGCGTGGGCGTCGAGCCGCGCCCCGCGCGGCGGGGGCCGGAGCTGCCCGATCCCATGCCGGACGACCGGGGGTCAGGGCCGGGTAGTTGCGGACCCGGTCCTGGCCCGGCCACCGAATCGACCACACCCGACGGGCGGGACAGCCGCGCGTCGGGCCGACTGTCAGAATGACGGCATGAAGCGCAGATCTCTTCTGTTGGGCGCCGCCGCGGGCCTGGCGGCGCCGGCCGTGCTCACTCCGGCGGCGCCCGCGCTCGGTGCGACCAGGGCGCCGGCGCCGGCCCGGGGCACCGCGACGGTTCCCCGATCCAGCCGGCCGACGGTGCCGCACCACAACCTGGCCGCCGGTTTGACGACCGTGCCGCCAACGGCGAAGCAGCTCCTCATCGTCAGCGGCACCAGCTACTCCATCAGCCACGCCACTCTCGAGGCTTACGTGCGGGTCAACGACGGGGCGCAGTGGCACCATGCCTCGGGGGTGCTGCCCGCCCGGATCGGCTCCAAGGGGTTCAGCGACAACCACGTCGAGGGGGTGCCGACCACGCCCACCGGGACCTACTCCATCGGCCCGACCATGTACGGCATCGCCGCGAACCCGGGGGTGCGATACCCATACCACCGCCTGGTCAGTGACGACTGGTGGAACGAGAACCCGACGTCGTCGCGCTACAACTCGTTCCAGCACAGCTCCACCAACCCCGGTGGCAACAGCGAGGCGTTGTGGACGGAGGTGCCCGCCTACACGCACTTCGCGGTGATCACGTACAACATGCCACCCACGGTGAGCACGCCGGTGCCGTACGCGGGCAGCGGGATCTTCCTGCACGAGTTCAGCACCAGCGGCGGCAACGCCACCGCCGGCTGCGTCGCCCTCGCCCACGAGGATCTCGTCCCCGTGCTGCGGTGGCTGGACCCGGTGCTCTCGCCGCACATCGTGCTCAACCCTCCGACCAGCTCGACCGCCACACCCATCCGCCGGTAGCGGGCCTCCGGCTCAGGAGACCGCGCCGCCGCGGACGATCGCCACCGCCACCCGGCAGAACTCGTCCATGTCCGGGTTGAACCCGGCCGCGATGTCGGGATGCAGCCCGGAGCGGGTCTCGTCCAGCAGCCGCTGGCAGACCTGCTCGACCGGCTCACCGGCGTAGCCGGCGCGGACCCGGTGGATGGCCGCCTGGAGCGCCGAGGTCAGCTGGTCCTCCAGCGGGCCGCGCAGCTTCTGCTGCACAGGGTCGAGCCCGCGCGGGTCGAGCGTGACATGTGGCTCCGACATGGTGCTCCCTTCGTCGGCGTCGGCGGTACCCCACCGCGTCCGTCGGTCAAACCTGAGCCGGTACGGCGGCGACCCGCACCTGGTACGAGAAGTCCTCCGCCGGCTCCTCGTGGTACGACAACCGGCGGATCTGCCGGTCGTCGTCGAAGAGAGCGACGTCCACCAGGACGCCGAGGTGGGCCAGGCCGATGCTGGTCACCCGCTTCTTGTCCTGCAGCACCGCGCAGACGCCGCCGAGCAGGGTGCTGGCGTCGGCCGTACGGTGCCCGGGCGGGCAGCGCAGGACCAGGTCGACCTCGATCGGCCCGGGCAACGGCGTCCAGCCGGTGCGCTGGGCCGCCGCCAGGGCGGCCTGGAGCAGGGTGCGGACCCTCGTCGCCTGCCGGTGCCCGGCGGCGAAGATGGACAACGCTTCGGTCTTGACCGGTGGCAGGCCGCTCACCTCGAACGTCAGGGCGAGAGCGCGGGTGTCCTGCACGACGGCACCTCCTCGTTGGGACGATCCTGCCGAACCGGGGGAATGGCGGTGGGACTTCCCGCGATTACCAACCGAACGGGCAGGCCGGGGTCGGCCGGAGGCGTATCGACGTCGGCGGCGAACGCGCTGGCTGTGGCGCTAGGAAGACGCTAGTCGACGGTGCCCGCGCTGGGTAGTCGGTCGCTCACCCGATGGGACGGGGTGCGAAAGCGCAGAACTCGTTGCCCTCCGGGTCGGCCAGGACCCACCAACGGCTCTCGTCCTCCGGCTCGTGCAGCAGCGTCGCGCCCGCCGCGATCAGCGCCGTGGGCTCCGGGGCGATCAGGTCGACGTCCCAGTGCAGCCGGTTCTTGACCGTCTTGGGCTCGGGCACCGCGTCGAACACCCAGTGGTCCCAGGGGAACCCGGCGGCGTCGACCACCGACGCGGTACCGGAGCCGTACTCGGCGGTGCCGCCGACCACGCCGGCCCACCAGGCCGCCTGGGCCGCCGGGTCGGCAGAGTCCACGACCAGCTCGAACGGGCCCGGCCGGGTGCCCTCGCGGGCCGGAAACGCGCAGAACGGGTTGCCCTCCGGGTCGGCGAGCACCCACCAGCTCACGTCCCCGGACGGTCCGCGGACCAGCCGGGCGCCGGCCGCGAGCAGCGCCGCCGGCTCCGCGCCGGCCAGCCGCAGATCCAGGTGTACGCGGGTCTTGCCGGTACGCGGCTCGGGTACCTGGTTCACCCAGATCGACTCGGTGTCCGAGCGGGCGGCACGGGGATTCACGCGGGTGTCGTCGCCACCGGCGTCGGCCACGTCCCCGTCGAGGATCCGACCCCAAAAAGCACCCAGCAGGCGCGCGTCCGAGGCGTCCAGGCAGAGGTCCGTCAGCTTCTCGACCCTGAAGGGCCGAGCTTGCGGATCGTGACGGCTCGTGGTGATGAGCACGAGGTCACGCCGCGTTCGGCAGGCTGACGGCTGCCCAGCCCGTAACACCGCGTGCGGCGATGTTGCGGGCTGCGTTCCGGTCGGCGTGTTCAGCGAAGCCGCACGACCGGCAGTGGAAGGTGGATTGGTTGGGCCGGTTGGCCTTGGCGACGTGTCCGCAGGTGGAGCATCCCTGCGAGGTGTACGCCGGGTCGACGTGCACGACCGCCACTGCGGACCGCTTTGCCTTGTAGGCGATGTACTGGCCGAGTTGGTGGAACGCCCACGAGTGCAGCGTGACCCGCTGGGGCCGTCGGAGCCGTACCCGGTCGCGGATGCCGCCCAGGTCTTCCAGGGCGATTCCGCGGCCGGTGCGTTCGGCCTCGGTCACGATGCTCTTGGCGATGCGGTGGTTGGTGTCGGCGGCGAACCGGGATTCCTTGCGGCGGCGTTTCTTCAGCAGCCGCTTGGCGGACTTGGTGCCGATGGCCTGGAGTTTCGCGCGCAGGCGCTGGTTGCGGTGCCGGACCCGGTTTGTGGCCTTGCCGCAGTAGTGGCGGCCGTCGGAGTCGGTGGCGAGGTTGGCGATGCCGAGCTCGACGCCGAGGAACCCGTCCGGTTCCTTGGTGGGTGCGTCGGGGATGTCGCAGGTGGCGTACAGGAACCACTTGCCGTCCCGGCGGACCAGGTCCGACTCGCCGCGGCGGTGCGCGAGCAGGAGGGCGTGCTGCTGGTCGGAGCAGCCGAGGCGGATCGGCCCGGATCGGCCAGCGACCGTCCAGATCGACACGGTGCGGGCAGCCAGTTGCCAGGACAGGCAACGGTCGTCGAACGGCTGCGCCGCGTCGCGACGGAACCGGATCGGTTTGCCCTCGGCCCCCTGGCGCTTCTTCGACCCTGGCTTGCCGAGGTTGCCGGCCTGGATGCTGGCCGTCAGGGTGGCGTACGCCCCGGCGACCTTACGGGCGACGTGGATGGCGGGCTGCGCGGACAGACCCATGTCCTTCAATTGGCCGTAGGTGAGCCGCTGCAACGACTGCTTGGCGAACACCCGCCGCTGGTACGCCAGCCCGGAGGCGACGTTCGCGGCGTCGTTGCACGGGTCCAGAGTGGCCCGCAACGCCGCCTGCTGAGCGGCGTCCGGGAACAGCCGGACCTGCACGACAATCTTCACCAGGCGTCTTCGTCGTCCGCGTAGTCCTCTTCGGCTGCCATCGACTTCCGCCACCGCCGCCAGGCAGCCCGGTCCGCTTCGTCTTCGGAGCAGCGAGTCACGGTCGTCAGGTGGGTCAGGGCGCCGTCGATGTAGAGCGCAGCCTGATCAACCGTGCCGAGGTCCGGGGCGTCGTAGCCGAGCCGCGCCAGTTCCGCGTCCAGCTCTGCGGCCCGAGACTCGTTCGCCTGCTGCACGCGGGTCGCGTGCCGACGGCGCGCCTCGGTCAGCCAGCCGGGCCTGCTGTCACGCAGCGACCGGACGTCCCTCTTCGTCCAGGGGCGGTCGAGTTTCGGCAGGTCCGCGTAGTCGATGCCGAGGACCTTGGCCGCCCATCTCGGCTTCACGACCTTGTCCAGTTTCGCAGGCACGCCCACACCGTCTCATCTTATCTATGTCACCACGATGGACCCCGGACCCGAATATTCGCAGCGGTAGAAGCGTTGTCTACAACCTGCACGTACATCTTGTCTTCATCACCAAGTATCGGCGGGACGTCCTCAACGACGCGATGCTCACCCACTGCGAACAGATCATGCGGCAGGTCTGCGCCGACCTGGGCGCCGAGCTGCGCGAGTTCAACGGCGAGGACGACCACGTCCACCTGCTCGTGCACTACCCGCCCAAGCTGCCGATCTCCACGCTGGCCAACCGACTCAAGGGCGTCTCGGCGCACTACCTACGCAAGGAGTTCACCGGCCGGATCAACCGGCACATCATGCACGGGCACCTGCGGTCCCCTTCGTACTTCGCCGCGTCCTGCGGCGGCACCCCACTGGAAGTGATCAAGGACTACATCAAAGAACAGAAACGTCCCGGTCCGTGACGCGATTCCTCCCGGCCCTGAAGGGCCAGGATTCCTCGCTAATCCAGTTGAAGCGTGCGATCACCGACACAGCATGCCGGATCCCCAGCCGCCGAGCGCGCCGGGCTGTCGGAGTGACGGTGCGCACACCGGGTCAGGTTGGCGGTGTCCCACCGGCGTCAGGTTTCGCGGCTTCCCAGCTCGGGCAGTGTGAAGGCCACGAAACGTCCGGGGTGCCGCGCCGCTGGTCCTGCGCCCCGATCGTCTCGCCGTGCGCCGGGGCACGGTGCCTTCCCCCGGCTGCTGGCCGACAAGAGGGGAGGGGTGATGAGCGACCCTGACGAGGCCCGACGTCGACGGCGACCACGGGTGCGCGCGGTGGCGGCAGCCGCCGCGCTGACGCTGGTGGCGCCCATGGCCGCCTGCGGTTCCGGTGACGCTGGTGGCCCACCGACGATCAACCTGTACTACCCGCCGGAGCAGAATCTGCAGAAGGTCGTCGACGACTGCAACGCGCAGGCCCAGGGACGGTACGAGATCGCCTACCAGGTCCTGCCCCGGCAGGCCGACGAACAGCGGGTGCAGATGGTGCGCCGGCTGGCCGCCGAGGACACCGGGATGGACGTGCTCGGCCTGGACGTCACCTGGACCCAGGAGTTCGCCAGCGCCGACTGGATCCGCGAGTGGACCGGCCAGGACAAGGCCGAGGTCGAGCAGGGCACCCTCACCGGGCCGCTGGACACCGCCCGCTACGAGGGCAAGCTCTACGCCGCGCCAAAGAACACCAACGTCCAGCTGCTCTGGTACCGCAAGGACCTGGTGCCGCAGCCGCCGAAGACCTGGGACCAGATGATCACCGCGGCCCAGCAGCTCAAGGACCAGGGTAAGCCGTACCAGGTGCTCACCATGGGCGCCCAGTACGAGGGCCTGGTCGTCCTCTACAACACCCTGGCCGAGAGCGCCGGCGGAAAGATCCTCAACGACGACGGCACGCAGGCCGTGATGGACGCCGGCACGGTCCGGGCGCTGGAGCAGTTGCAGCGTTTCGCCACGTCGGGCGTGACCTCGCCGTCGTTCACCAACGCCATCGAGGACCCGGTCCGGCTGGAGTTCCAGTCCGGTGCGGGCGCCTTCCAGGTGAACTGGCCGTTCGTCTATCCCGCCCTGCAGGAGGCGAACCCCGAGCTGGCCAAGCAGGTCGGCTGGGCCCGGATCCCGGGCGTCGACGAGAACACCCCCAGCAAGGTCACCATCGGCGGGGTGAACCTGGCGGTCAGCTCCTACTCCAGGCACCCGGAGCTGTCCTTTGAGGCCGCCCGGTGCATCCGCGACGCCGAGCACCAGAAGTTCTCCGCCATCAACGACGGCGTCCCGCCGACCATCGAGGCCGTCTACGACGAGCCGGAGATGACCGAGGCGTACCCGATGAAGGACACCATCCTGGAGGAGTTGAAGGAGCCGGCGACCCGCCCGCTGACCCCGGCCTACCAGAGCATCTCCACCGTGATGTCGGCGATCCTGTCGCCGCCGTCGGCGATCCGTCCGCAGCAGACCGCGGACGAGCTGCGCGGCGCCATCGCCGACGCCCTCCAGTCCAAGGGGGTCCTCCCGTGAGCATCAATGCCACGCCGACCGGTGCGGACGTGACCGCCGAGGAGACCACCCGCTCCACCGGCCGGCACGCCACCGTCCCCACCCAGCGCGCCGGCCGTCGCAAGCCGCCGCCGCTGAGCGAGAACAAGAAGGCCGAACGCAAGCTCGGCTGGCTGCTCTGCGCGCCCGCCGCGCTCGTCATGGTCGCGGTGACCGCGTACCCGATCATCTACTCGGTCTGGTTGTCGCTCCAGCGCTTCGACCTGCGCTTCCCCGACGAGCGCCAGTTCATCGGGCTGGAGAACTACGTCACCGTGCTCAGCAACGAGTTCTGGTGGACCGCGTTCGGGGTGACCATGCTGATCACGGTGGTCACCGTGGCCGTCGAGCTGGTGCTCGGCATGGGGCTCGCGCTGATCATGCACCGCACGCTGGTCGGGCGGGGCATCGTGCGGACCTCGGCGCTGATCCCGTACGGCATCGTCACCGTCGTCGCCGCGTTCTCCTGGCGGTACGCCTGGACGCCCGGCACCGGCTACCTGGCCAACCTGTTCAGCGACGGGGCGCCGCTCACCGAGCGCGCCAGCTCGCTGGCGATCATCATGCTCGCCGAGATCTGGAAGACCACCCCGTTCATGGCGCTGCTGCTGATGGCCGGGCTGGCGCTGGTCCCGGAGGACCTGCTCAAGGCCGCCTCCACCGACGGCGCCACCGCGTGGCAGCGGTTCACCAAGGTCATGCTGCCGGTGATGAAGCCGGCGATCCTGGTCGCGCTGCTGTTCCGCACTCTGGACGCGTTCCGGGTCTTCGACAACATCTTCGTGCTGACCGCCGGTGGCAACGAGACCTCCTCGGTCTCGATGCTCGCCTACAACAACCTGATCCGGGGCCTGAACCTCGGCATCGGGTCGACGATGTCGGTGCTGATCTTCATCACTGTGGCGATCATCGCCTTCGTCTTCGTGAAGCTGTTCGGCACCGCTGCCCCGGGCAGCGACGACGGGGAGAGGCGCTGACATGGCAACCGGTACCGAAACCACCACCCGAGCCCGGGTGCGTTGGGGTCTCCTGGACGTCCTCGTGGTCGTCTTCGCGCTGGTCCCGGTGCTGTGGATCGCGTCGCTGTCGTTCAAGACGCCGGCCACCCTCACCGACGGGAAGTTCATCCCCCGGGAGTGGACGCTGGACAACTACCGGACGATCTTCGACACCGACCAGTTCGTCCGGGCACTGATCAACTCGATCGGCATCGCGTTGATCGCCACGCTGGTCGCGGTGGTGCTCGGCGCGATGGCCGCGTACGCGATCAGCCGGCTGGACTTTCCCGGCAAGGGGCTGCTGGTTGGCGTGTCCCTGCTGATCGCGATGTTCCCGCAGGTGTCGCTGGTGTCGCCGCTGTTCGAGATCGAGCGTCAGCTCGGCCTCTTCGACACCTGGCCCGGGTTGATCCTGCCGTACATCACCTTCGCGCTGCCGCTGGCGATCTACACGCTGTCGGCGTTCTTCAAGCAGATCCCGTGGGACCTGGAGAAGGCGGCGAAGATGGACGGCGCCACCCAGGGGCAGGCGTTTCGGCGGGTGATCGCCCCACTGGCCGCGCCCGGGCTGTTCACCACGGCGATCCTGGTCTTCATCTTCTGCTGGAACGACTTCCTGTTCGCCATCACGCTGACCTCCACCGAGCGCGCCCGCACGGTGCCGGTCGCCCTGTCGTTCTTCACCGGCGAGTCGCAGTTCGAGGACCCCACCGGGGCGATCTGCGCCGCCGCCGTCGTGATCACCGTTCCGATCATCCTGTTCGTCCTCTTCTTCCAGCGCCGCATCGTGTCCGGCCTGACCTCCGGCGCAGTCAAGGGATAGGTGAGTAGTCGTGGCTGACATCGTGCTCGACAAGGTGAGCAAGAAGTTCCCGGACGGGACCGTCGCCGTGCAGGACGTCGACCTGGAGATCGCCGACGGCGAGTTCGTCATCCTGGTCGGACCCTCGGGCTGCGGCAAGTCCACCACCCTCAACATGATCGCGGGGCTGGAGGACATCAGCTCCGGCGAGCTGCGCATCGGTGGCCAGCGGGTCAACGACAAGGCCTCCCGGGACCGGGACATCGCCATGGTGTTCCAGTCGTACGCGCTGTACCCGAACATGACCGTGCGGGAGAACATGGCGTTCCCGTTGCGGCTGGCGAAGCTGGACAAGGAGACCATCAACCAGAAGGTCGACGAGGCGGCGAAGGTGCTGGAGCTGACCTCGCTGCTGGACCGCAGGCCGGCGAACCTCTCCGGCGGGCAGCGCCAGCGGGTGGCGATGGGCCGGGCGATCGTCCGGCAGCCGAAGGCGTTCCTGATGGACGAGCCGCTGTCCAATCTGGACGCGAAGCTGCGGGTGCAGATGCGCACCGTGGTGTCCCGGTTGCAGAAGCAGCTCGGCACCACCACCGTCTACGTCACGCACGACCAGACCGAGGCGATGACCCTCGGCGACCGGGTGGTCATCATGCGCGGCGGTGCGGTCCAGCAGGTCGGCCCGCCGCAGGAGCTGTACGACCACCCGCGCAACCTCTTCGTGGCCGGCTTCATCGGCTCGCCGTCGATGAACTTCCTGCACGCCGCCGTGCAGGACGGCGGGCTGCGTACCGCGCTGGGCGACGTGCCGCTCGGCGACCGGGTCCGCCGCGAGCTGGAGGCGGCCGACGCGCCACGCGAGCTGATCCTCGGCATCCGTCCCGAGCATTTCGAGGATGCCGAACTCGTCGACGAGGACACCCGCCGCCGGGGCCTGGAGTTCGAGGCGCCGGTGGAGATCGTCGAGTCGATGGGCTCGGACAAGTACGTCTACTTCACCGTGGAGGGGGAGCGGGCCAGCGCCGCCGAGCTGGAGGAGTTGGCCGCCGACGCCGGCGCGGCCGACTTCAGCGGCGCCGGCAGCAACCTGGTCACCCGGCTGTCGGCCGAGTCGCCGGTGGCCGAGGGGCAGTCGCGCCGGGTCTGGTTCAACCTGGAAAAGATCCACCTGTTCGACCCGACCAACGGCCGTAACCTCACGCTGCACGAGGGCCGGGCGGCCGGCGCGCTCGCCGACTGAACGGGCGTCCATCGTGGTGGGCCGGCGGGTTCGCCCGCCGGCCCCGTCATGTCCTGCGCCGCGCGCACGGCCGTGGCAAGGTGGTCGCAGGTCGCGTCGTGAAGCGGGGTACGGATGAACCGACGACTGGCCGCGCTGGCCAACGCGCACGGCGTGTCCACCTGGTACGAGGACTGGCGGCACCGCCGAGTCGAGGTCGCGCCGGAGACCGTCGTCGGCGTGCTCGGGCTGCTCGGCGTCGACGCCACCAGCCCGGCGGCCGTCGCCGACGCGCTCACCGCCGCCCGCGCGGTCGACCGGGCCGCCCTGCCGGCGACGGTGGTGCTCACCCACGGCACCGGTCGGGCGCTGCCCGGCCCGGGCGCGGTGACCCTGGAGGACGGCGGTCGTCGCGCGGTCGACGGCGAGCTACCGGCGGACCTGCCGCTGGGCTGGCACCGGCTGGCCTGCGCCGACCGGGAGGCGACGCTGGTGGTGGTGCCCCGTCGGCTGCCCGTGCCGCCGCGCACCTGGGGGTGGATGCTCCAGCTCTACGCGCTCACCTCGGAACGCTCCTGGGGCATGGGCGATCTCGGCGACCTCGCCGATTTCACCGGCTGGGCCGGTGCCACCGGTGCCGGGCTGGTGCTCCTCAACCCGCTGCACGCGGTCGGGCCGGCGCACCCGGTGGCCGCGTCGCCGTACTCGCCGGCCAGCCGACGCTTCGTCAACCCGCTCTACCTGCGGGTCAGCGACACCGCCGCGTACCGGGCGGCGGATCCGGCGACCCGGGCGGTGGTCGACGCGCTGCGCCCCGACCGCGGCGACCTGATCGACTACGACGAGGTGTGGGCCGCCAAGCGGCACGCGCTGGAGCTGCTGCACCCGTACGCCCACCCGGTGGACCTTGCCGCGGACCCGGCGCTGACCACGTTCGCCACCTGGTGCGCGCTGGCCGAGCGGCACGGCAACGACTGGCGGGCCTGGCCCGCGGAGCTGCACCAGCCGGACGCCCCGGCGGTCGCCGAGCAGCGCCGTCAGCTCGCCGATCGGGTGGTGTTCCATGCCTGGCTGCAACACCTCTGCGACGAGCAGCTCGACGCGGTCACGGCGGCGGCCCGGGCGGCCGGGATGCCGGTCGGGGTGGTGCACGACCTGGCCGTCGGCATCGACCCGGGCGGTGCGGACGGCTGGCAGCTCGCCGACGTGCTGGCCCAGGGCGTGCGGGTCGGTGCCCCGCCGGACGACTTCAACCAGCTCGGCCAGGACTGGGGCCTCGCCGCGTGGCGGCCGGACCGGCTCGCCGACACCGGGTACGCGGCCTACCGGGACATGCTGCGGCGGACCCTGCGGCACGCCGGTGGGCTGCGGGTCGACCACGTCGCGGGGCTGTGGCGGCTGTGGTGGGTGCCGCCGGGCGCCGGGGCGGCCGAGGGCACCTACGTCCGCTACGACGCCGAAGCGATGCTCGGCATCCTCGCGCTGGAGGCGCACCGGGCCGGAGCGGTGGTGGTCGGCGAGGACCTCGGTACCGTCCAGCCGGCGGTCACCCGGGGGCTTCGCGGGCGCAACATCCTCGGTTCGACCGTGCTGTGGTTCGCCCGGGACGACGACGGCGGCTTCGTCCCGCCGGCGCGCTGGCCGCGCAACGCGCTTGCCACGATCTCCACCCACGACCTGCCGACCGCGCCCGGGTTCCTGACCGGTGAACACGTCCGGGTACGCGACGAGCTGAAACTGCTCAGCACCGACGTGGCGGTGGAGCGGGCACGCGCCGTCGCGGAGCGGGAGCAGCTGCTGGCGATGCTGCGCGCCGAGGCGCTGCTGCCCGATGCGGGAGGTCCGGCCGGCGCGGTGCCGCAGGCCGGCGCCGGCGCGCACGACCCGGCGGCGCAGGGGTCCGCCCCGCTCAGCGACGGCGCGGGGGAGCCGGCCCGGCCGGATGACGGCGAGGTGGTGGTGGCGATGCACGCCGCGCTCGCGGCCAGCCCGACCCGGCTGCTCGGCGTCTCCCTCTACGACGTGCTGGGCGAGGTGCGCCAGCCGAACATGCCGGGCACGGTGGACGAGTATCCGAACTGGCGGCTGCCGCTGCCGGCGACCGTGGCGCAGATCCGCGCGGATCCGCGGGTGGCCCGGGTCGTCGAGCTGCTCACCGCGGCCCGGCCGCGATCGCCCCGCCCGGCCGAGGACTGACGCCGGGCGCGCCCCGGTCAGGCCGGCCAGTCGACCCGGGGCGGCAGGCCGAGGAAGTCGGCGTACCGCCCCAGGGCTCGCTCCACCCGGCCACGTTCACCGGCGTCCACCGGTGTCAGCGGCTGGATCGTCACAGTGACCGCGGCCCGGGTGATGCGCCGCTTCCACAGGCCCACCACCCGGCCGGCCCGCACCACGGTGGCCTGGAAGATGCCGTTGTTGCCCGGCACGACGGCCGCCTGGTGGGCGGGATCGAGCATCAGCGCGCGATCCCGGTAGCCGAGCAGGTACTCGTCGAAGCCGGGCAGCACCAGCACGTCGTCGACCGGCGTGCGCGGCGCGTCGGCCAACGCCACGTCGGCGTACATCTCCTCGCCGTCGACCCGCACCACGGTCAGCGCGTCGCCGGCGGCGGCCAGCCCGCGCCGCGCGTCGGTCAGGGTGAGGCCGGTCCAGCCGGCGAACTCGCGGGCGGTGACCGGCCCGTGCCCGCGCACGTAGCGGTGGGCGAGCAGGGCGAGGGCCTCCTCCCGATCCAGGCGGCGCGGCCCGGGCGCCCACTCGTCGAGCAGCGCGAAGGTCTGGTCGGTGCCGACGTTCGGCGCCAGGCAGGTCACCCCGCGCACACTGACGTACCACAGCAGGTGGTAGCCGCGCTGGCTGTCGGTGTCCAGGCCGGCCGCGCGGAGGGTGGCCAGACACTGCGCCCGGGTGAGCCGGCCGCCGCCGGCCAGCGCGGTGCCGAGCACGTCCACCGCCCGGTCCGCGTCAGCGTCGGTGAGCCCGAGCTGCGCCCGGCGGGTCGCCGCGCCGGCCAGCGACCGGACGCCGGTCACCTCCAGCATCCAGCGCGCGTCGGCGGGCGGAACGAGGTGCACGGTGCCCCGCATCGGCCACGTGCGCAGCGCCTCCCGCCGTTCCAGGGCCGCCTGCACGTCGGCCACGGTCCGCCCGGGCAACCGGGCGCCTAGCGACCACAGCCCGCTGGCCAGGTCCTGCGCCTGCATGGCGCCGAACCACTCGACCACCTCGGCGACGCTGTCGGGTCGCGTGGTCGGATGCGGGCGCAGCAGCAGACTGGTCATCCGCAGCGCCAACGCGTCGGCCGCGCTGAGGTCGACGGGCATGGACGCGCTCCTTCCGGTTGCCGGGCCGCCAGCCTAGGGCCACCCACCGACGCCCGGGTCGACACGACACCCCGCATGCCCGCAGCCCGGGTCACAGCCGGGGGCATAACGGCCGGCGCAGTGGGGAATCGGCCGACCGGAAGTGCGCGCGCCGCGCGCAGAAGGGAGTGTCATGACTGCCGCAAGCGAACCGGCCCGGGGTACTGGCGCACCAGCCCGGTCCCGGCAGGGCACCGGCGCCAAGACCAGCGCGGCCGCCACCTTCGCTCTGGTCTTCGGGGTGTCCGGGCTGATCAGCGTGTTGACCGCGATCCTGGCCTGGGTCGGCCTGGTGCTCGGGATCATCGGGATCATCCTGGGCATCGTCGGGCTGAAGATGGCGCGTCGACCAGGGGTGACCGGCCGGGGTGTGGCCATCGGCGGCCTGGTGCTCAGCATCCTGGCGGTGCTGATCGGCCTGGGCCTCGCCGCGGGCATCACCACCTTCCTCAACAACGAGGGCGCGGTGAACCGCCTCCAGCAGCAGGTCGACGACCTGCGGGACAGGCTGGACTGAGCCAGAGGCTTCGTTCACCGAGCGTGGGCGACGACTCTCCGGCCCACGCTCGGTGAACGTGGTCGCGCGCGACACTGTCGGCGGGCGCGGCCGGCGATCACAGTAGGGTGGGCGACGTGCTCCGCCAGGTCACCGCTATCCGCTACGTCACCCCGCTCCGCGAGGGTGGCTCGCTGCCCGGCGTGGTGGAGGCCGACGACCTCGGCACGTACGTGGCGAAGTTCCGAGGCGCTGGGCAGGGGCCCAAGGCGCTGGTGGCCGAGGTGATCTGCGGTGAGCTGGCCCGCCGGCTGGAGCTGCGGGTGCCGCCGCTGGTGGTGCTCGACATCGACCCGGTGATCGGGCGGGCCGAGCCCGACCAGGAGGTGCAGGAACTGCTGCGCAACAGCGGCGGCGCCAACCTGGGCATGGACTTCCTGCCGGGGGCGCTGGGCTTCGACCCGGTCGCGCACCCCGTCGACCCGATGCTGGCCTCGCGCGTGCTCTGGTTCGACGCGTACGTGGAGAACGTGGACCGGAGCTGGCGCAACCCGAACCTGCTGGTCTGGCACCGGGAGCTGTGGCTGATCGACCACGGTGCCTCCCTGTACTTCCACCACAACTGGCCGCGCGCCGCCGCAGCGGTGCACCGGGCCTACCGGGGCGAGGACCACGTGCTGGCGCCGCACGCCTCCCGACTGGCCGAGGCCGACGCCGAGCTGGCACCACGGGTCACCCCGGAGCTGCTCACCGAGGTGCTGGCGTTGGTGCCGGAGGAGTGGCTGACCGCCGCCGACTTCGACTCGGCCGACGTGGCGCGGGAGGCGTACCTGGCGCACCTGTCCGCCCGGGTCGCCCGCACCGCCGACTGGCTGCCGCAGGGGAACGCGGCATGAGGCGACCATTCGAGTACGCCGTCATCCGGCTGGTGCCCCGCATCGAGCGCGGCGAGCAGATCAACGTCGGGGTGCTGCTCTACTGCCAGCAGCTCGACTTCCTGTCCGCGCGGACGCACCTGGACGTCGACCGGGTCCGCGCGCTGGCGCCGGACCTCGACCTGCCGGCGGTGGCCGAGGTGCTGGACTCCTGGGACCGGACCTGCGCCGGTGACGGGCCGGCGGCCCGGATGCGGCTCGGCGAGCGGTTCCACTGGCTGGCCGCGCCGCGCAGCACGATGATCCAGACCGGGCCGGTGCACACCGGGCTCACCAACGACCCGGCGGCGGAGCTGGAGCGACTGATGGCGGCCCTGGTCCGCTGAACGGGGCGTGACCGGGCCACAGGCCCCTGACCGCGCTACGCCAGCCCCGTTGCCGGCGGAGCGCGATCCCCCGTTCAGGCGCCCGGCGGCGGATGCTCCCGTCGGCACCAGTGGGACCAGGATCGCGTCCCGTGCCCGCCGTGGGGCTGGCACGCCCGGTAACTTGCGGAAAAATTGAGCCCGCCGTCGGCGGGGCAGCGTGGGCCGGATGCCGTTTGACGGCGCAAGCAACGGGTAGTCGCCGGAGCTGACTCAGACAGAAGGGGAACATCTGATGGCTGCCCAGACCAAGGTAGCGGTGATCTACTACAGCGCCACCGGCACCACGTACCAGATGGCGCAGGCCGTGTGCGAGGCCGCCGGCGACGCCGGTGCCGACGTGCGCCTGCGCAAGGTACGCGAGCTGGCGCCGGACGAGGCGATTCGCTCCAATTCGGGTTGGCAGGCGCACCAACTGGAAACCCAGGACGTGCCCGAGGCGATGGTCGACGACCTGGCCTGGGCCGACGTGGCGATTCTCGGCGCGCCCACCCGGTACGGCATCATCGCCGCCCAGCTGAAGCAGTTCATCGACACCACCGGTCCGCTCTGGTCCCAGGGCGGTCTGGCCAACAAGGTCTACTCCGGCTTCACCTCGACGGGGACGGCGCACGGCGGCCACGAGACCACGCTGACCTCACTCTTCAACGTCTTCTACCACTGGGGTGGCATCGTGGTCACCCCCGGCTACACCGACACCAGCCAGTTCATCGCCGGCAACCCGTACGGCGCCTCGCACACCAGCAACAACGGGGAGATCGCCCCGGACAGCGTGGCACTCGGCGCCGCCGCGCTCACGGCCCGCCGGGCGGTGCAGATCGGCACCGCGCTGAAGAAGGGCCTGGCCAGCTGACCGAGGCGGGACCGGCTGACCGACGCGGGGACCGGCGGCGCGGGCGGGGGCTCTCGGCCCGTCCGCACCGCCGGTCGATGTCAGCCGTACCCCCGCGCGGGGTGACTATGCCCGCCCCCCGGCCGCGGACAGCTCGTCCGGGTGGGGCGCCGGCAGCAGGTCGCCCAGCAGCTCGGTCAGCACGGCGAGCCCGTCCGGGCTGAGCACCGACTCCGGATGGAACTGCACCCCGGCGAAGCCGCGCCCGCGTAGGGCGTGCACGGCGCCGTCGCCCGCGTCCCGGGCCAGCTCCACCGGCCCGTACGCGGTGTCCAGCCGGTCCGCCCCGGCACGAGCGGTGAACGTGGAGTAGAAGCCCACCCGGCGGGCGCGCCCGAACAGCGGCACCTCTCGTTGCAAGCCCTGGTACGGCGCCTCCCGACGGTGCAGCGGCAGCCCCAACAGCCCGGCCAGCACCTGATGGCCGAGGCACACCGCGAGCGTCGGCCGGCCGCTGGCCAGCAGCCCGGTCAGCAGCCCCCGCAGCGCCACTATCTTCGGCGCGTCCGGGCTGCCCGGGTCACCCGGTCCGGGCCCGGCCACCACGAGGTCGTAGGCGTCGAGGGGGCCGCTGGCGTGCCACGGTCGCAGCGTGACCACCAGACCCAACGCGCCCAGCTGGTGGGCCAGCATCCCGGTGAAGGTGTCCTCGGCGTCCACGATCAGCGCCCGGCGGCCGACCAGCCCGGGCAGCCCCGGCGCGTCCGGTGCCCGCTGGTCCAGCCAGAACCGCGCCAGCGGGGCGTTACGCGCGGCCAGCGCGTCGCGTACCGCCGGATCGTCGGCCAGCCGCGCGACCGGCCCGCGGCCGCCACCGGGCGCCGCCGGGCCGAGACCGAGCGCGGCCAGCACCCCGGCCGCCTTGGCGTGCGTCTCGGCCACCTCGCCGGCCGCCGTCGAGTGCCGGACCAGGGTGGCGCCCACCGGCACCCGCAGCCGGCCGGTGGGGGAGATCTCGGCGGTACGGATCAGGATCGGCGCGTCCAACGTCTGCCGGCCCGCGTCGTCGTGGCCGAGCAGGGCCAGCACACCCGCGTAGTAGCCCCGGCCGACGCGCTCGTGTCGGGCGATCACCCGGCACGCGTTCTCCATCGGGCTGCCGGTCACTGTGGGGGCGAACATCGTCTCCCGCAGCACCTCCCGCACGTCGCGGGTGCCCCGTCCGGCGAGCAGGTACTCGGTGTGCGCCAGGTGTGACATCTCCTTGAGGTACGGGCCGATCACCTGGCCGCCGTGCTCGGCGACGGTCGCCATCATCTTCAGCTCCTCGTCGAGCACCATGTACAGCTCCTCGACCTCCTTGGGATCGGCGAGGAAGCGCAGCAGCGCCGCCCGGTCCGAAGCGCCGCCGGCGGGCCGGAAGGTGCCGCTGATCGGGTTCATCATCACCAGCCCGTCGTCGACGCTGACGTGCCGCTCCGGGCTGGCGCCGACCAGGGTCCGGGCGCCGGTGTGCACCACGAACGTCCAGTAGGCGCCGCGCTCGGCGACCAGCAGCCGGCGCAGCGCGGCCAGCGCGGCCACCAGCGGCGGGCCCTGCACAGTGGCGTGCAGGGTGCGGTGGATGACGAAGTTGGCGCCCTCGCCACGGCCGATCTCGTCGGCCAGCACCCGCTGCACGGTCCCCGCATACTCCTCGTCGGTGACGTCGAACGCGGCGTCGACGGCGCGCACCGGCTCGTCGGGCAGCGCGGCCAGCGCGTCGGCCAGGGCGATCCGGTGGTGCTCGCGGACCTGGAGGCACTCCAGCGGGGCGCCGTCGTCGACGCAGGCGAACCCGCGTTCGGTGATCTGCCGGTAGGGCACGATGGCCAGCGTCCGCGCCCCGGGCATTCCGGGTGGCAGCGGAATGTCCGCCAGCTGGTCCACGGCGTCGACCGGGCCGGTGAACAGCTCCAGGTCGTCGGCGCCCTCGCGGCGCAGCAGCGCGAAGGGGCCGGGGTCGACGCCGCGGACGACGGCGGCGAGCAGGTCGGTCAGGTGGGTCATCGGAGTCTCCGTCGGGCCGGGCGCCGCCGGGTGGGGCGGCCATCGGGGCCGGGAGATCCGGCGGCCGCCTCGATGGCGGCCGCGTGGATGGAGCTACGCGCGGTAGGTGGCCGCCAGGTTGGCGGGCCACCAGCAGGTCAGGTGCGCGAGCATGCGATCCACCCTACGCGCCCACCGCCCGCCCGGGTAGCCGATCGGGCGTACCGGTGCGCCCGGCCGGACCAGCGTTCCGGCACGCCCGGTACCGGGTAACTTGACCGGCGATGAACATTCTCGCGCTCGACCTGGGCACCTCCTCGGTACGTGGGCTGGTGCTGGACGAGGACACCCAACCGCTGCCCGACGCACTGGCCCGGCGGAAGGTCAACCTCGCCCTCGGCGACGACGGCACCGGCACCCTCTCCGGTCCCGCCTACCTCGCCTGCCTGATCGAGTGCCTGGACGAGCTGGCCGAGGGCGGGCACCTGCGCGAGATCGAGCTGGTGGCCGTCTCCGCGCAGTGGCACTCGGTGCTCCCGCTGGACCGCGACGGCACCCCGCTGGGCCCGGTGATCACCTGGCTGGACACCCGGCCGGCGCCGCTCGACGGGGCACCCGGGCCGGCCGACCCGGACGACTTCCACCAACGCACCGGCTGCTGGTGGCACCGCTCCTACTGGTCGGTGCGGCTGCCCTGGCTGCGCGAGATGTCCGGCACCCCGATCACCCGGTTCGTCGGCCTGACCGAGTACGTGCTGGGCGAGCTGCTCGACGCGGCGCCCATGTCGGTCTCCCAGGCCTCCGGCACCGGCCTGCTGGACCTGGGCAACCTGCGCTGGGACGACGAGGCGCTGGCGCTGGCCGGTACGCGACCGCAGGAGCTGCCGCCCCTGGGCGAGCTGGAATGGCACGGCCGGCTACGGCCCGACCGTGCCCGCCGCTGGCCGCAGCTGGCCGAGGCTCGGTGGTCGCCGCCGGTGGGCGATGGCGCGGCCTCGAACGTCGGCTCGGGCTGTGTCGACCCGAGCCGCGCCGCGGTCACGGTCGGCACCTCCGCCGCCGTACGACTGATGCAGCGGGTCCCGGTCGGCATGCCGCTGCCACGGCTGCCCGAACGCTTGTGGCGCTATCGAGTCGACCACGACCACGTGGTGACCGGGGCGGCGTACTCCAGCGGCGGCAGCCTGTTCGCCTGGGCCGACCGGGAGCTGCGGTTGCCCCGGGGCGCCGACCTGGACGCGGCGCTGGCGCTGGTGCCGGCGGGCGGTGGGCGGCCGGCGGACCCCCGCTTCGGCGGCGACCGGGCGCCAGGGCTGGCCCCGGCGGGCACCGGCGAGGTGCGCGGGCTCAGCCTCGGCACCACCGCCGTGGACATCCTGGCCGGGCTGATGCAGGGTCTGTGCGAGCTGGTCGCCGAGGACCTGACGGTGCTGGAGTCCACCATCGACAAACCAGTCGAGGTGGTGCTCGGCGGCGGCGCGGTGGCCGCCTCGGTGTGGTGGCGGCAGGCGTTCGCCTCCGCGCTCGCGCCGCGACCGGTGTCGCACCAACGCAACCCGGAGATCGGCGCCACCGGAGCCGCGTTGGTGGCGCTGGGCCGATACGGTGACGCGGTCGAACTCGCCGACATCGGCCGGACGGACGAGCTGGTCTTACCGACGACGACAGGACCCTCCCACCCGCAGTATCCTTCCTAAACTTCCTCCCCGTCCGGACCGTTGACAGCGCTCCCGAGCCTGGTTGGATGGACTGCGCTCCCCGGACCGCGGTGGACGCGGCAGGACGGAGGAGGCAGGGTGGCGGTAGGTCCCGACCCGGTGAACGGCGCGGTGTCGAACCATCGCCGGCGTCGCTTCGATGTCCGGGTCGTTCCGCACCGGCGCCGCTCGCCGTTCCGCCTACGGGACTGGCGAATGAGCACCAAGCTGGCCACCGTGCTGGTGGTGCCGTCGGTGGCGTTCCTGGTGCTCGCCGGCGTGCAGACCAGCGCCCTGGTGGGGCGGACGACGGCGCTGAACGACTTCGCACGGCAGGTCGGCATCGGCCGGCAGATCACCGCGGTCGTGCACCAGCTCCAGCAGGAGCGGGACCGCTCGGCAGGCGAGCTGGGCGAGCTGCGTAAGGGTGGTGACCGCGAGGCCGCGTCCACCGCCCTGAAGCCGCTGCAGGCGGCGACCGATCGGGCCATCGTGGACCTGCGCCGGGCGGCGGAGCCGCTGGCCGACGCCGACGCGTCCTGGCGGGTCGCCTTCTCAGAGGTGCTGGAGGCGTACGACCAGGTCGTCGACATCCGGCCGGCGATCCCGCCCGCGGTGCTCAGCAGCGACACCATCCTGAGCAACTATCACCGCGCCGTCGACACGCTGCTCGACCTGCTCGCCGAGCCAACGCCGGGCCAGGAGCGGCCGGCGTTGAGCGACGCGGTGCTGCGCTACGTCCAGATCGCCCGGGTCAAGGAGCTCTCCTCGCGGGTCCGGGCCCAGCTCTACGCCGCCGCCCGCGCCAGCCGGTACGGCACAGAGGACCGGGTGCTCCTCACCGACCTGCGCGCCCAACAGTTGACCGCGCTCGGCGCGTTCCGGGTGGCCGCCACCACCGACCAGATCCGCCGGTACGACGAGACCTCGGTGGACCCGATGTTCCTGGTCGCCACCCAACTGGAGGAGCGCAGCCTGCCGGCCGGCGACGCGGCGCCGGAGGTGCTGCCCTCGGAGCAGTGGTGGGCGGCCAGCCAGCAGCGCCAGGAGTTGCTGCGCCAGGTCGAGGCTGGGGTGCTCGACGACGCTGTCCGGCAGGCCGACGGCGCCAGCAGCGGCCAGCTGAGGACCACCCTGCTGGTGGCCGGTGGGATCGTCGCCGTGCTGCTGGTCGCCCTGCTGATCTCGCTGCTCGTCGGGCGCTCGGTGGCCCGGTCGATGCGGCTGCTGCGCAGCCAGGCGCTGCGGATCGCGCAGGTCGAGCTGCCGGACGCGCTGGACCGGCTGCGGACCGTCACCGGCGGGGTGCCGGGCATCGAGGTCGCGCCGGCGGTGGTCCGCTCGCTCGACGAGATCGGCGAGCTGGCGGAGGCGTTCGTCGCGGTGCACCGCAGCGCGGTCACCGTCGCCGTCGAGCAGGCGACGATGCGGCGCAACGTCAACGCGATGTTCGTCAACCTGGCCCGGCGCAGCCAGGTGCTGGTGGAGCGCCAACTGGAGCTGCTGGACGACCTGGAGCGCGAGGAGAGCGACCCGGAGCAGCTGGAGAACCTGTTCAAGCTCGATCACCTGGCTGCCCGGATGCGCCGTAACGACGAGAGCCTGCTGGTGCTCGCCGGCACCGAGTCCACCCGCCGGTGGAACCGGCCGGTCGGCCTCGGCCCGGTGCTGCTGGCGGCCGCCGCCGAGATCGAGCAGTACCAGCGGGTCCGCCTCGAGTCGGTGGGCGACGTGCACGTGGTCGGGCATGCCGTCGGCGAGCTGGTGCACATGCTGGCAGAGCTGTTGGAGAACGCCACCGCATTCTCCCGCCCGGACACCGTCGTGTCGGTGACCGCCCGGGTCGAGGCCGCGGGCGCGCTGATCGAGATCACGGACCGTGGCCTGGGCATGAGCCCGGCTGCCCTGGCGGAGGCGAACGGGGTGCTGGCCAGCCCGCCGGCCGCGGACGTCGCGACCGTCGAGCGGATGGGCCTGTTCGTGGTCAGCCACCTGGCCGCCCG
Source organism: Micromonospora cremea (assembly GCF_900143515.1). NCBI lineage: Bacteria > Bacillati > Actinomycetota > Actinomycetes > Micromonosporales > Micromonosporaceae > Micromonospora > Micromonospora cremea. The sequence goes on from NZ_FSQT01000001.1 coordinate 63,972, forward strand.
GCTCGGCGTGCGGGTCCGGTTGGACGGCGGCCAGGACGGCCTGGTCGCCCGGCTCGCGCTGCCCGCCGTGTTGCTGGCCCCGGCGGGCGCGGTGGAGTTGGATCCGCGGGCCCCGGCCCGGATGCTGGCGGCCGGCGCCGCTCGGGGAGTCAACGCGCAGCGGATGCCCGGGGCCGCCCGGGCCACGGGCTCGTCCGGGCCGGCCGTCGCGCCGCTGGACCTGCCGGTTGCGGGCCGCCCGCCCGTGGCTGCCGCGCCACGTCAGGCCCGCCAGGTGCCGGTCCGCGCCGAGGACGTGCTCGCCCCGGCCCCGTCGGGTGCCGGCGGCGGCTGGTGGTCCCGGGAGGGCCCGGTCGGACCGGCGGAGCCGGGGCCGGTCGTGCCGCCGGCCACCCCGGTGATCGCCGGCACCAACGAGCGGGGCCTGCCGATGCGGGTGCCGATGGCGCAGCTCTCCGCGGTCACGCGCCCGGCCCGGCCGGAGTCGGCTCCGGCGCGTGACGACCTGGACCCGGAAGCGGTCGGTGGCATGCTTTCCCGGCTCTACAACGGGGTACGGCGTGCTGAGGCCGAGGACACCACCGAGATACCCGTGCCACCGTCCGGGGGGCACGATGAAGGGGGACGACGACAGTGACGACGTTGAGCCAGGAGGCACGGGACCTGAGCTGGCTGGTGAGCGCGTTCGCGGAGCGGGTGCCGGGCGTGGCGCACGCGGTGGTGGTCTCCTCCGACGGGCTGCTGGTGGCGATCTCCGACAACCTGCCCCGCGACCACGCGGACAAGCTCGCCGCGGTGACCTCCGGGCTGATGAGCATCACCGCGGGCGCGGCCCAGATGTTCGACGGCGACGTCGTCAAGCAGACGGTGGTCGAGATGGGCCGGGGCTACTTCCTGGTGATGCAGGTCCGGGACGGTTCGATCCTGGCCACCCTGGCCGCCGGGGACGCGGACATCGGCGTGGTGGGCTACGAGATGGCCCGGCTGGCGAAGCAGGCGGGGGAGATGCTCACCCCGGCGCTGCGGGCGGAGTTGCAGCAGGCGCTGCCCCGCTGACCGGCCCGGCCGTGCCCCGGACGGTCACCGGCTCACCGGAGCCGGCCGCCGGGGCCCGGCTGTCCGGGCGGCCCGCTCAGAATCCGCCGTCGGCGATGACCGAGCGGTACCAGTGCGCGCTGCTCTTGAGCACCCGCCGCTGGGTCGGATAGTCCACGTAGACCAGTCCCCACCGCTGGTCGTACCCCTCGGCCCATTCGAAGTTGTCCAGCAGCGACCAGACGTGGAAGCTCTCCAGCGGCACCCCGGCGGCGATGGCCCGGTGCGCGGCGGCCAGGTGGTCGCGCAGGAAGCTGATCCGGCCGGCGTCGTCGACGCTGCCGTCCGCGGCCAGGGCGTCCGGTGTGGGCAGCCCGTTCTCGGTGACGGTGAGCGGGATCGGGCCGTATTCGCGGGTGACCCGGGTCAGGATGTCGTACATCCCGTCGGGGTAGATCTGCTGCCACTCGGCCTCCGAGGTCGGCCAGCGGTGCTCGGTGCCGCCGTCCGCGGTGACGTAGATCGGCGTGTAGTACTGCACGGCGAGCAGGTCGACCGGCGAGGAGATCACGGCCAGGTCGCCGTCGCGGATGCCGCGAACCATCCGGCTCTGCGGGCCCAGGTCGGCCAGCACGTCCTGCGGGTAGCTGCCCTTGAGCAGCGAGTCGAGGTAGAGGCGGTTCTCGTAGCCGTCGTAGAGCCGGGCCGCCGCGGCGGCCTCCGGTGAATCGTCGGCGGGGTAGCAGGGGTGCAGGTTGAGCGCGGGGCCGATCCGACCGGTGCCGCCGGCGGCGCGCAGCGCGCGGACCGCGAGCCCGTGGGCGAGTTGCAGGTGGTGGGCGACGAGGTAGGCCGCGTCCGGGTCCTGCCGGCCCGGGGCGTGGTGGCCACCGAGGTAGCCGTTCTGCACCACGGTCTTGGGCTCGTTGATGGTCAGCCAGACCGGGACGCGGTCGCCGAGTGCGCGGAACACCGCGTCGGCGTAGTCGGCGAAGCGGTTGGCGGTGTCGCGCGACTCCCAGCCGCCGGCGTCCTGCAGGGCCTGCGGCAGGTCCCAGTGGAACAGGGTGGCCATCGGGGCGATGCCGCGCTCGTGCAGGCCGTCCAGGAGGCGGCGGTAGAAGTCGAGCCCGCGCTGGTTGGGCGCGCCGCTGCCGTCGGGTTGGATCCGGGGCCAGGAGATGGAGAAGCGGTAGCTGCGCAGCCCGAGGTCGCGCATCAGGTCGAGGTCCTCGACGTACCGGTGGTAGTGGTCGGCGGCCACGTCGCCGGTGTCGCCGTTGCGGGTGCGCCCGGGGGTGCGGCTGAAGGTGTCCCAGACCGATTCGCCGCGGCCGTCCTCCTTGGCGGCGCCCTCGATCTGGTACGCGGAGGTGGCCGCGCCCCAGCCGAAGTCGAGGGGGAAGCGCAGCGGGCCGGCGGGCCCGGTAGGTATCGACATGGATTCTCCTCGTGGATACGGGGCAACCGCCGAAATTCGGGAGCGCTCCCAGAATAGGGCAGGGGCTGCGGGCCCGGTCAGCCGGCCGTCGTGTCGGCCGTCAGTGGCGCGTTGCGGCGGTGTGGGCCCCGGACAGCGAACGAGGCCGACCGGGCGGCGCGGCGCGCCTGTCCCGTCGTCCGAGTGTGCGGTTTACCACCGGCAGCATCCGCGTCGAGCCGGACCGCAAATATGTCGTATTGCCGCGCCTGGGCCGGTTGAAGGTGCACGAGTCGGCCCGCAAGCTGGCGCGTCGGTTGGAGGCGGGCACCGCGCGGATCCTCGCGGCGACGGTGCGCCGCGAGGGCGGCCGCTGGTATGTGTCGTTCACCTGCGAGGTCGTTCGGGCTGCGCGCACCCCGACCCGACCGGACTCTGTCGTCGGGGTGGATCTCGGGGTGACGCACCTGGCGGTGCTGTCCACCGGCGAGCAGGTGCCCAACCCCCGCCACCTGGTCGAGGCCACCGGGCGCCTGCGCCGGCTGGCCCGTCGGGTGTCCCGGCGCGTCGGCCCAGACCGCCGCGTACGACGAGACCCGTCGAACCGGTGGCAGCGGGCCACCCGTCAGCTGGCCCGGGCGCACGCCCGCGTCGCGAACCTGCGCCGCGACGGCCTGCACCACCTCACCACCCGCCTCGCCCGCGAACACGCCACCATCGTGGTCGAGGACCTGAACGTGGCGGGGATGCTGCGTAACCGGCGGCTGGCCCGGCACATCGCCGACGCCGGCTTCGCCGAACTCCGTCGACACCTCCACTACAAGACCGAATGGAACGGCGGACGGCTGATCATGGCCGACCGCTGGTTCCCGTCCAGCAAGACCTGCTCGGGCTGCGGCACGGTGACAACCAAGCTGGCCCTGGCCGAGCGGACCTACACCTGCACCACCTGCGGCCTGACCCTCGACCGGGACCTGAACGCCGCGATCAACCTCGCCGCCCTCGCGCGTGAGGTTATCGACGACCGGAGTGGCCGGGAGTCGCTAAACGGACGCCGAGCCGACCGTAAGCCCCCGCCCGCGGGGCTGGTGGCCGTGAAACGTCCACCCGGCACCGCCATGGCGGGTAACACCGGGACCGTCCCACCGCAAGGCGGGACTACCCCTCGACTGCTCGTTAAAGCGCACTGAGAGGTAACGGCAACCCCCGTCCCCACCGTAACTGCACACACGGGCGGAGTTGGGTCCTGCCGTGCGTGTCGCGCGGGAGCCGGGCCACGCGAGTGGCTCTGGTTCCACCTCCCTCCCTGTGGCGGGACGATGGCTGACGGCGGTGTCCGGGCTGGCCCATCGTCAGCCATCGGGCTGGTTCCCCGGGCCCGTCAGAGACGGTCCCGGTGATCTTCTCGTTGGTGGCGCGCCCCGCCCACCCCGGGGTCCGGCCGGGTCCGGGGGAACGACGGGACCCGGCCGGCGGACGGCCTGACACCCACGGTCAGGCCGGGGTGGGCCGGCCATCCGGCCGACGCAGCGGGTCGGCCGGCCCACCCCACCGCCCGGACTGGAGGAAGCCGCGAAAAAGCCCAGAAATTCGGGCCGTCACGGGATCACGTGGACGACCGTGACGGAGTAACGTACGTCACCGGAGAGGCCGCTCCCCCCGTGGCGGCCTCTCCACTTTTATGCCCTGGTTTCCCTGGCCGGGCCAAGTCACCGGGGCGGGGCGGCCGGGCTCTCGACGACCGGGTGACGCAACCCCGGGTGCCCGGGCGGCAGCGACCGACGCAGCACCATCCAGCTCACCGCCAGCGCCGCCGCGACCAGCGGCCAGGTCAGCGCGACCCGGGCCACCACCAGCGCGAGCACCTGTCCGCTCAGGTACAGCGGCACGAACACCGCCACCCGCAGCACGTAGGTCGCCGTCCACACCCAGCTCGCGCGGCCGTACCCGCGCAGCAGCGCCGGGTCGCGCCGCCACCGGGAGCGCTGGCCCAGCACCGCGCCGACCAGCACCCCGAGCAGCGGCCAGCGCACCACGATGCTCACCGCCCAGGCCAGCGCGCTGGCGGCGTTGGAGAGCAGCTGGATCAGGAAGAAGTTCTCGGCCCGGCCGGTGCGTACCGCGATCAACGCGGCGACGCAGACGGCGAGCAGCCCGATGAGCACCGAGCGCGGCCGGTCACCCCGACGCAGCCGGACGCCGGCCACCACCGCGCCGACGGCCAGGGCCGCGCCGACCCCGGCCCAGATCGACTCCCCGCCGAGCAGCCAGCCCGCCGCGAACGCCAACGGTGGCAGGGTGGCGTCGATGGCACCGCGACGCCCGCCCAGCAGATCCGCCAGCGACTCCGCCCGGACCGGCCGATCGGCGCCCACGCCGACCCCGGCCCGCTGCTCCGAATCGGGCCTGACCTGGCCGGCGTCCCCCTCCGGTGTGCCGCTCACCGCCACCTCCTCACCTCCGCCCCAACCTAACCGCCGCCGCCCGGTGGGCCACCGGCCGCCCGAGCCACACCGGCCGCTACGGTGTGCGAATGCGCGCGACGGCAAGGGGTTGGACCGCGGTCTGGTTGGTCGTCATGGCCCTCGTCCAGGCGGCCGCCTTCCTCGCCGTCTGGCGGGTGGCCGTGCACAGCGAGATCGGCCAGTGGATCGACACGGTCGCGCTGACCGGCAACCGGATCGGCCAGGACCGCATCGACGGCCCGGTGGACAAGCTCCTCAACGCGATGTCGGTGGTCTCCCTGCTGGCCGCCACCGCGACGATCGGGTTCATCGCGCTGATGCGGGGTCGGATCGCCCTCGCCATCACCGCGACCCTGCTGATCGCCGGCGCGAACGTCTCCACCCAGCTGCTCAAGTACGGGCTGAACCGGCCGGACTACGGCCTCGACCCGGAACGCGCGGGGGTGGGCAACAGCCTCCCCAGTGGGCACACCGCGGTGGCCGCGTCGGTGGCGGTCGCGCTGGTGCTCGTGCTGCCGCCCAAAGTGCGGGCCGTCGGCGCCTTCCTCGCCGCCGGTTACGCGGCCGTCGCCGGGGTGGCCACCCTCTCCGCCGGCTGGCACCGGCCCAGCGACGCGGTCGCCGCGTACCTGGTGGTGGGCGTCTGGGCGGCGCTGGCCGGGCTGGTCCTGCTGATCACCCAGCGGGAACGGGCGCAGGTCGCCCCCGGCGACGCGCACCGGCTCGCGGCCCTGCTGCTCGGCGCCGTCGGCGTGCTCGCCCTGATCGGCTGCGTGCTGGCGCTGTCCTGGCTGGTGGACCTGCGCAGCACCGGGCCGGACGAGCTGACCCGGCGGCCGCTCTTCGTCGGGTACGCGGGCAGCGCCGCCGGCATCGCCGGCACGATGGCGGTGGTGATGGCGTTGGTGCTCATCGTCGTGCACCGGCTGGTGCCGCGGGTCAAGGGATGAGCCTGCCGGTGGATCCCGTCCGCGCGGCCTTCCGCGCCGAGTGCGCCCGACTCACCGAGATCCTGGCCGAGCTGGACGACGCCGACCTCGACCGGCCGACCGGCTGCCCGCCGTGGACCGTCCGCGAGCTGATCGCGCACGTGCGTACCGGCACCGGCCGGCTGACCGACATGCTCGCCGCGCCGGCCCCGCCGCGCGCCGAGGTGGACGCCGCCGGCTACTTCGGCGCGGCGAAGTTCACCCCGGAGGTGGACGCCGAGCGGATCGCCGGCGGCCGGCGGGACGCGCGGCAGGTGGACCGGGCGACGTTGCCGACCGACCTCGACCGGACCTGGCGGGCCGCCGACGCCGCCGTCGCCGCGGCCCCGCCCGAGCGGGTGGTCCGGACCCGCCACGGGGACGCGATGTGCCTCACCGAGTTCCTGCGGACCCGGGTCGTCGAGGTGGGCGTGCACGGCCTCGACCTGGCCGCCGCGCTGGACCGCCCGCCGTGGCTCACAACGCAGGCGGCGGCGGTGATCGTCGACCTGCTCACCGACGGGCGGCCGGCGCCGGCCGAGTTGGGCTGGGACCACCTGACGCTGATCCGCAAGGCCACCGGGCGGGCGGCGTTGACCGCCCAGGAACGGGCCGTCGTCGACGCCGCCGAGTTCCGCTGGCTCGCCTTCGGCAGCTGACCCGGGTCAGCTCGCGGAGCGGGGCGCGGGCACGTGCGGGGCGACGCCGCGCAAGTGCGTCAGCACCACCGGGTCGATCCGCCCCGGCACCAGCCGCTCTTCCAGGTTTTCCAGCCCTGCCCAGGAGACCAGCGCGCCCTCCGGGCCGTCGTCGGCCACCGGGTGGCCCAGGGCGGTGAGCAACGCCGCCACCTCGTCGGCCACCGCGCCGCTCAGGTCCAGCAGCGTGGCCGGGTCGGGCCGGCTGAACAGCAGGGTGTGCACGGCGAGCAGCCGATCCAGCTCGGCCACCGGATCGGGGTGATCGTCGACCCGCAGGTCGATCAGCACGTCGCTCCTGCCGCCGTACCCGCCGCCGGGCTCGACCACCAGCAGGCCGGCGCTCTGCCGGCCCCGCCGGTCGCCGCCGGCCTCGTCACCGGCGCGCAGAGCGGCGACCAGCCGCTCGGCGAACGGCAGCGCCGCACCGGCCAGCCAGGCGTCGCCCAGCGCGTCGACGACCTCCGGGCCGGTGAGCACGTTGCCCTGCGCGGCCCAGCCATCGCCGGTGCGCCCACCGGCCCACGGGTGGCAGGCCGGCCCGGTCCAGCTGGCACCCGGACCGTTGGCTCCCACCACGCCGAGCTGGCGGTGCTCCCGCTCGGCGTCGGCGGCGATCAGACCGGCCACCACGTCGGCGGCCGGAACCCCGGTGCGCAGCAGGGTCAGGCCCTGCGGGCGATAGGCGAGGTTGACGTGCGCCTGGGTGGCCAGCGCGCCGACCTGGGCCTCCGCGGCCGGCACGAGCGCCCCGGCGGCGAGGAACTTGCTGGCCACGACGACGCCGTGCAACCGGGCGTCGGCAGAGCGGGCCACGAGGGAGAAGGTCACCCGCCGAGATTAACCTGTCGCGCCGACAAGGCATCCACGTATGTCGATTTCTCAGAACGGCGTCGCTGCCGCCTCCGGTGGGGCGCCACGCGCCCGCCGGGCGTCGGTGACCGCGACGGCCGCCAGCACCAGTACCCCGGCGGCGGTCGCCACCACACCGGGCAGGAACAGCAGCGGCACCGCCACCGCCGCCAGCACCAGGATGGCGATCCACCGGGACGGGGAGACCCGCCCGAACACCTCGTACTCGAAACGGGCCCGGCCGACCAGGAACAGCGCCGGCCCGCCGAGCACCATGGCCAGCCACGACCCGGGCATCCGTTCCAGCGGATGCTCGATGATCAGCTCGTAGCCGACCGCGGTGGCGGCCAGGCCGATCACCATCACCAGGTGGGTGTCCGCCGCCGACCGGCCGATGTGCGCCGGGTGCCGGGCCCGCGCGACGGCCTCGCCGAGGATCTGCCCGGCGCGCTGGAAGTAGATCCGCCACAGCACGATCGTGGTGGCCAGCGCCAACGCGAACGCCAACGCGTGCCCCGACTCGTACGGCACCTCGCTGTACGCGAAACCGGCCACCAGGATCGTCTCGCCCAGCGCGACGAGGAAGAACTGCTGGTAGCGCTCGGCCAGGTGCTCGCCGGCGATGTCCCACTTCGACATCGTCGACCGGCCCAGCCCCGGCACCGGCCAGCCACACCGGCCGGCCACGTATTCGATGGTCAGCGCGAGCGTCCAGGACACCACCTGCATGTTGGTCGACAGCATCGACCCACCGATCCAGAACACGCCGCTGGTGGCGTACACCACCGCCATCCGGATCTTCAGCCGGCGGTACTCATGCGGCCTGAGCGCGATCGCCAGGATCAGCGGCCGGGACACCTGCGCGACCACGTACGCCACCGCGAACATCAGCCCGGTCTGACTGAACGCCCGCGGGGTCGCCACCCCCATCACCAAACTGCAGACCAGCGCGATCATCACGACGGCCTGCAACGGCACCTTGTACGGGTCGTAACGGCTGGTCGTCCACGCGGTGCCCTGCCAGAGCGCCCAGAGCGCGAGCAGCAACAGCAGGGTCTTGCCGCTCCCGGTGACCGCCGACCAGCCATGGGCGCGACCCGGCTCGTGGGTGAGGTCCTCGAACGCGCGCGCGGAGATCCGTGTGAGCGCGAAGACGTAGACCAGGTCGAAGAAGAGCTCCAGGAAGGTGGCGCGGCCCGGTTCGCCCGCCCCCGATACCGGCTCCAGGCGTCCCGCTGCCCTGGAACCCACGATCAGCGGCCTGCGCCGTCGGTCCGGTCCACCGGGCAGTCGTAACACCGCCAGACGGGCCGGGCGGCCCGATACCGGCAATTCCGCCCGGTTCGGGGATCTTGCTCGCGGACCCCGTGAACGGGCACGATCGATCGGTGACGAATCGATGGGGCATGACGGTGCCGTTGGGCGGGATCCCGCTGGCCGACCACGCCGCGGTCTACGCGACGCTCGACCGGGCCGGGTTCACCGACGTCTGGTCGTCCGAGGTCGCCGGGACCGACGCGTTCACCCCGCTGGCGCTCGCCGCGGCCTGGCAACCCCGGCTGCGGCTGGGCACCGCGATCGCCCCGGTCTTCACCCGGGGGCCCGGGCTGCTGGCGATGAGCGCGGCGGCGCTGGCCGAGGCCGCGCCGGGCCGGTTCGCGCTCGGCATCGGCGCGTCCTCGCCGGTGCTGGTACGCGACTGGAACGCCGTGCGGTTCGATGAGCCGTTCCGGCGGACCCGGGATGTCCTGCGCTTCCTGCGCGCCGCGCTGCGCGGCGAGACCGTGGACGAGGTCTACGACACCTTCACCGTGCGCCGGTTCACTCTGGAACGGCCGCCGGCGGTGCCGCCGTCGATCCTGCTCGCGGCGCTGCGCCCGGGCATGCTCCGGCTGGCCGGCGCCGAGGCGGACGGGGTCATCCTCAACTGGCTCAGCGCCGACGACGTGCCGCGCGCCCTCGCCGAGCTGGGCGAGCGCCGCGCCGGCTTCGAGGTCGCCGCACGGATCTTCGTCTGTCCCACTGAGGACGCCGGGTACGCCCGCAAGCTGGGTCGCCGGCTGATCACCAGCTACCTCACCGTCCCCGCGTACGCCGAGTTTCACCGCTGGCTCGGCCGCGACGAGGTGCTGGCGCCGATGTGGGAGGCGTGGGCCGCAGGTGACCGGCGCGGCGCCAGCGCCGCGGTGCCGGACGAGGTGGTCGACGCGCTCGTGCTGCACGGCTCGCCGGAGCACTGCCGCGCCGAGGTGCGCCGCTACGCCGACGCCGGCGTGGAGGTGCCCGTCTTCGCGCTGCTGCCCACCCCGGAGGTGACCGCCGGCGGTGCGGCCGCGCTGACCACCCTCATTGCCCAGTTGGGCACCGACTCCGTAGGAGCGTCGACGTGAACCTCACCGACCGGATCGTGGTGGTCACCGGCGGCGCCGGCGGCATCGGCGCGGCGCTGTCCCGCCGGTTCGCCGCCGAGGGCGCCGCCGCCGTGGTGGTCGCCGACCTGGACGCCGACGCGGCCCGCGCGGTGGCCGAGGGCATCGGCCCGGTAGCGCACGCCACCGCGCTTGACGTCACCGACGAGGATCAGGTGCGTGCGCTGGTCGACGACACCGAGCGGCGGTACGGCCGGATCGACCTGTTCTGCGCCAACGCGGGCGTGACCACCGGCGGGGGAGTGGAGGTCGACGACGCCGGCTGGGACCGTGCGTGGCGGGTCAATGTGCTCGCCCACGTCTACTCCGCCCGCGCGGTGCTGCCCGGGATGCTCGCCCGTGGCGGCGGCCACCTGCTGCACACCTGCTCGGCGGCGGGCGTGCTGACCGCGGTGGGCGACGCCGCGTACACCGCGACGAAGCACGCCTCGGTGGGCTTCGCCGAGTGGCTGGCCATCACCTACCGGGACCGGGGCATCCGGGTCAGCGCGCTCTGCCCGCAGGGGGTCGACACCCCGATGCTCGCCGACGGGATCGTCGAGGGCCACCTGGGCGCCCGGGTGATCGCCGCCTCCGGTGCGGTGCTCACCCCGGACCAGGTCGCCGAGGCGACCATCGCCGGGCTGGCCGAGGAGCGTTTCCTGATCCTGCCGCACCCGGAGGTGGCCGACTACGCGCGTCGCCGCGCCGAGGACCCGGACGGCTGGCAGGCCGGCCTGCGCAAGCTGGTCCGCCGCCTCTCCACCTGACCCGCACGTGGTGACTCTTGCGCACAACCGATGTTTGGGTCCCTGGATCACATCGGCTGCTCGCGGGCAGGTCAGACAACCGTCTTTCGGCGAGCCACAACCATCAGTTGGGCGGCCATAGGCTGGACCAGTGGATACCGAGGCGGTGCGATCGTTCGTTCGGGCGGCCGAGCTGGGACAACTGCAACATGCGGCCGACGAGCTGGGCGTGACACAGCAGGCGGTCTCGAAGCGGATCGCCGCCTTGGAGCGTGAGCTGGAGGTCCGTCTGTTCACCCGTACCGCCCGAGGGGTCGAGCTGACGCTCGACGGCCAGGCGCTTCTCCCGCACGCCCGGAGCATCGTGGCGGGTGTCGAGCGTGCCATCACCGCGGTCAGGCCGGGTTCCCGGGCTCTTCGGATCGACGTGCTCGGCCTGCGAAGCGCGCAGGCCGTTGTCCTGCACGACTATTGGCGGTCGCATCCCGGAACCAGCCTCGACGTGGTGACCCTCAGGGTCAACGACCCGCGCGTGGCGGTCGCTGCCGTCGAAGCGGGCGATGTCGACGCCTCGTTCCGCACCGTCACCGACCCGGCCGCGCTTCCGCGCGGCGTGCGCATGATCCACGCGTTCGACTCTCCGCTGGAACTCGTCGTCGGCCCGAGACATCCGCTCGCCTCAGCGCGAACACTGACCCCGCTCCAGCTGCGCAAGCACCGGATCTGGGTGCCGGGTATCGCGCCGCGCAGCGAATGGGCGGATTTCTACGATCAGCTCGCCACCGACTTCGACCTCCGCATCGACGCGGCGGGTCCGCACTTCGGCGACGAAGTCCTCCTGGACACCCTCGCGGACTCGGCGAATGTGGCCACCCTCGTCGGGGCGCGTGACCGATACATCTGGCCGGCGAACCATGACCTACGCCGCATCCCGATCGTCAATCCGACGCTCGCGTACCCGCTCTCCCTCATCCTCCCCGCAACGAACCCACACCCGGGACTTCGGGCGATCATCAACCACTTCGCAAACCTGGCACCCGTCCCGGAGACGACCTGGCGCCCATCCTGGGCACCGACGCCACGCCGCAACGATGGCGATGCCGCGCGCGCCTGACGTTGACGACGCGCGCGCCCGGTGGGACCCGGGCAGCGTGATGACCGGTGGGAACCCAGGTTCCCGATCGCGCCGCCGGCAGGGCCGGTCAGCGGCGGCGTAGCGGGCCGGGGTGGATGGACCAGAGCAGCCGTCGCCACCACGGGCGGGCGGCGCGCAGCGCATCCACGTACGTGGTGGCCACCGCACCGGCGCGGTCGGCCTGGGCCGCGGTGGTCGCGCCGGGCGCGAACGCCACTTGGTTGAGCAGGGCGGCCAGCTCGTCGACCCCGGGGACGTCCGGGCTCGCGGCACCCGCCGTGGTCGTGCCGCCGCCGGGTCCACCGCCAGTTTCCGCGACGCCATGCGAGGTCAACGGCCCGCCGCCGCCGCCGGTCTGTCGGGCGTCGGCGAGGGCCTGCCGGGCCTGGCCGGCCACCTCGGTGGCCGCCAGGTCATCGCCGATTGGCCGCCCGGCCAGGCGTAGCGCGTCGGTGACCTCCCGCCAGGCGCCGGCGATGCGCTGGCCGGGATCGTCGCGGCCGAGCCGGGCGCGGGTGAGCGAGCGGCGCATCGCCAGCAGGGTGAGCAGCAGGGCCCCCACCAGCAGCAGCAGACCACCGCTGCCGCCCGCGACCAACACCGGGGTGGACACCCCACCTTGGCCGGCCGGCCCGTCGGGGGCGGCCACCGGCTCCGGCGACGCGGTCGGCTCCACGGTGGGCTCCGGCGCCTCCGACGGCGGCGGATCGTCCGGCGTCGGGCGGAAGTCCTCCTCCACCGGCCTCGGCTCGTTGTCCGGGCGGGGCAGCGGGTCGAACGCCACCCACCCCAACCCGTCGAAGAGCACCTCCGGCCAGGCGTACGCGTCGCCGGCCCGCACCGGCCCCTGCCCGGTGGACTCGAAGCCCACCACCACCCGGGTGGGCAGCCCGGAGAGCCGGCCGAGCACCGCGAACGCCGCGGCGAACTGCTCGGAGGTGCCCCGCTGCCCGCCGGCGTTGCGCGGGCCGAAGAGGAAGAAGCCCAGGTTCGGGTACGCGTGCCCGCTCGGCGCGTCCGCCACCACCCGGTAGTGCTCGGCCAGGAATTGCTCGATCGCCGTGGCCCGCGCGTACGGGGCGCCGTTCTCCTCGGCGAGCTGCGCGGCCAGCCGGCGCAGCGGGTCGGGCACCCCGTCGGCGACCCGCAGCACCCGGGCCACCTCCTCGCCGGCGGGCACGTTCGCGGTGGGCAGGAGGTTGTTGTCCGGCTGCTCGCGGGCCGAGGTCACCGTGTACCGCAGACCCGGGGTCAGCCCCTCCGGTCGGATCAGCGTCCCCGTCGCCGGGTCGTACGCCACCCGCGCGCCGCTGACCTCGCGGGGGGTCGCCACGGCGGGCAGCAGCCGGCCGCTGAGGTCGGCCACGGTGATCTGCTGCCGGATCGTCTGCACCGTGCTGTCCCGGGCCGGCGTCGCGGCCGGCAGGATCCGACCGGCGTTGCGGTACGTCGCGCCGACCCGCCAGGTCACCCCGTCGTAGTCGCTGAGCACCGCCAGGCGGATCCGCACACTGTCACTGGCGTCGACCGCCGTACCCGGCTGGTCGTCGGTGCCGCCCTCCGGCCCGGCGCCGGCCGGTGGTGTCGCGGCGCCGGGACCGACGGTGCTCACGTCGAGCAGCTTCTGCTCCGGGTGCAGGGCCCATCCGGAGATCCGGATCAGCGGGTTCTCGTCCAGCGTCTGCACCTGCGGAGGCTCCACGTACCGCCGAGGGTCCACCGGCCGCCCGTCGACCTGCCCGGCGATCACCGGGCCGAGCAGCGCCACCAGCCCGACCACCAGGGCCACCCCGAGCGCCGCGGTGGCGGCGAGCCGGACCCGCACCGCCGCGCGGACCCGGGGGGCGAGGCCGGCGGCCGGATCACCGCCGGCCGGGGGTGCACCGGCGGGTGCCGCCACGCCCACCGCGGCGACCGCGACGAACGCCAGCGTCGCCCCGATCGCCGGTTCGGCGTTCGGACCGACCACGTAGAGAGCGGCGGCGTAGAGCCCCGCCGCCGGCAGGTAGCCCAGCAGCACCCGGCCGGTACGCAGCGCCACTTCGGCGCCGGCCAACCCGGCCAGCCACGCGGCGACCACCGGCATCAGCACCGTGTCGGGTGTGGGCTCGACCGGGATCATCGCGGTGAGCAGCCGGGGAATGCCGTTGCGCGCCGCGTCCGCGGTCACCTCCAGCAGGCCGCCCGGCAGCTCGGCGCGGGCGGCGGCCAGCCGCAGTGACCAGAGTGTCCAGCCGGCCATCGCGGCCACCGACACCGGCGCCACGAGCCAGGAGGGCAGCCGCCGGGCGGCCACGCTGACCAGCACCGAACCGGCCGCGGCGCCGATGACCAGCCGGGTCAGCAGGTCTCCGGCGTACACCCGGCCGAGCACCACCCCGGCGAGCGCGGTCAGCCCGATCAACGCCAGCGGCACGATGGCGGCCCGCAGCACCTGCGCCACTCGACCGGTGCCCCGCTGCGCCGATCCGTTGCCCGGCGGCGCGCCCGGCTCCGCACTCGTCGCAAGCACCGGGTCGGCGGTGGTCGTGCCACCACGCTGCTGGCCGACGCCCGTCACCACCGGCGCACCCCGTCCCACTCGGCGGCGAACTGCGCGCCGTCGGCCGCGTCGACCACCACCAGACCGGCCGTACCGGCCGGCGTCGGCTCGGCCGCGCCGAACACCCCGACCACCACCGACGGGTACGCGCCGCGCAGCGCACCCACGTGCCCCAGCTCGCCGCGGCCACCCGGCCCGGTCAGGAAGATCAGCGTGTCACCGAGCCGGTCCTGCCGCAGTCGGGTGGTGGCCGCGCGCAGCGCGTCGTCGTCGCCGGAGAGCTCGGCGGCGGCGAGCCGGTCCAGCGGCCCGAGCGGGTGGTCCTCGTCGTCCACCGCCCCGTCGGCCCGGTCGCCGCGCCCCCGCTCAGCCGACGTGGCCAGTTCCGCGGCGACCAGCACCAACAGCACCGGCAGGTCCGCGCGGTGCGCGGCGGTGACGATCGACGCCGCCGCCTCGCAGCCCGACTCGAACGACTCCGCCACCCCGTCCACCCGCTGGGGGTGCGCGGCGGCGCGGTTGTCCAGCAGCACCACCAGGCGGGGCAGACTCGTGTCCACGTTCTCCCGCACCATCAGCTCGCCGACCCGTGCACTGGTGCGCCAGTGCACGCGGCGCAGCTCGTCGCCCACCACGTACTCCCGCAGCGAGTCGAAGGTGATCGACCCGTGCGGCACCCCGTCCACCCGGCCGTCGAGGCTGCGGCCCGCGCCGGTGGGCACTGCCGTCAGCGGGTGGATCCGGGGGTGCACCCAGACCGGCGTGCTCGCACCGTACGGGCGGGCCAGCGCCACCAGGCCCAGCGGGTCGCGCCGGGTCACCCGCAGCGGCCCGATCGGCACCACCCCACGGCGGTGGGTCGGCACGTCGTAGCGGACCTCGGTGTCCCGGCCCGGTCGCAGGCGCAGCAGCGGCACCGGCACCGAGCGGTCCCCGCACCGGTCCTCGGCCAGCAGGTTCGCCGACCGCAGCCGGCCGGTGTTGCGGACGGTCAACGTCATGCTCGCCGGCTCGCCGCGGGCCACCCGGTCCGGGTCGGCGCGGCGGGCCACCACCAGCCGGGGACGCCAGGCCGCGGTCAGCGCGGCGTAGCCGACGGCCGCGCCGGCCGCTGCCCCCAGCAGCGTCAACTCGGGGTACGCGAACCGGAAGCCCACCCCGAGCAGGACGACGGCGGCGACGAGCAGCCCGACCCCGCGGGCGGTGATCCCCATGCCGGTGCTGCCGGTCAGCCCTGCACCGGCGCGGGCTGCCCCGACGGCAGCGGCACCGGCACCGAGGCGATGGCCTGGCGCAGCACCTCCGCGGCGGTCATCCCACGCACCTGGGCGTCCGGGGTGAGCAGCAGCCGGTGGGCGAACACCGGTTCGGCGAGCGCCTTCAGGTCCTCCGGCATGATCCACCCACGCCCGCCGATCAGCGCGTACGCGCACGCGGCGCGGGTCAGCGCGATGACGCCCCGGGGGCTGACCCCGACGCGCACGTGCTGGTGGGTGCGGGTGGCGGCGGCCAACCGGACCGCGTACGCGTAGAGCGGCTCGGCGATGTGCACCCGGCGGGCCATCCGGACCATCTCCCCGATGGTGGCGGTGTCGGTGACCGGGGTGAGCGCCTCGGGGGAGCGGACGGTCGCGCCGCGCAGCACCTCCACCTCGACCGCCTCGTCCGGGTAGCCCACGGAGAGCTTGACCAGGAAGCGGTCCAGCTGCGCCTCGGGCAGCCGGTAGGTGCCGTCCATCTCCACCGGGTTCTGCGTGGCGACCACCAGGAACGGCGCGGGCACCGGGTGCCGGACCCCGTCCACGGTGACGGTGCGCTCCTCCATCACCTCCAGCAGCGCCGACTGGGTCTTCGGCGACGCCCGGTTGATCTCGTCGGCGATGACGATGTTGGCGAAGACCGGCCCGGGATGGAACTCGAAGTCCCGGGTCGCCTGGTTGAAGATCGTCACCCCGGACACGTCGGAGGGCAGCAGGTCGGGGGTGAACTGGATGCGCCGCCACTGACCCTTCACGGTGGCGGCGATGGCCCGCGCCAGGGTCGTCTTGCCGACGCCGGGGACGTCCTCCAGGAGCACGTGACCCTGCGCGAAGAGCGCGGTCAGCGCCAGCCGGACCACCTGGGGCTTGCCGAGCACCACCGCGTTGACGTTCTCGGCCAGCCGGGCGGCCAGCGCGGCGAAGCCCTGCACCTCCGGCTGGGTGAGCGGCTCGTGGGTGTTCACGTTCGGTGGTGCTCCTTGCCTGGCTGGTCTAGCAGGTGGGCAGGACGTTGATGTTGTCGCCGCCCTCCAGGTTGAGCCAGGCCCAGGGGATGTAGTTCTTCCCGCTGTACTCGACCTGCACCCACCAGGTGCTCTGCTTCTGGTTGTTGTAGATCCACGAGTCGACGTTCTGGCCGGACTTCTTGCAGTACGCCTTCAGCCGAGTGCCGGGCTTCGCCCAACCCTCCTGCTGGTCGTTGTCCTGCCGGGTGACCCTGAAGATCTCGTTGCCGTTGCGGCCGCTCACTTCCTGGTCGCAGTAGGTCCGCTGGTCACCGTCCGGCCCGTTGTTGCAGGTGGCGACGCCGTACAGCGGGTCGGTGTCCTGCCCTCTGGTCGCGGTGCCCTTGCCGGCGGCGTTGCTGGCGGTCACCGTGAACGTGTACTTCGTGCCCGGATTCAGGCCCGGCACCGTGATGCTGGAGCACGGCCCGGCCTTCGCCGGCTCGCCCGGCGTGCTCACCGAGCAGGTGGCCTGCCCGCCGCCGGCGTCCACGGTGAACGTGACGGTCGCCGAGGTGGCGGTGGCCGACGAGCCGGTGACGGTGACCCGTGGTTCGGCGACCGTGCGGGCGGTGGTGGTGGCCTCCGGGCCGGACCCGGCCTCGTTGACCGCCTTCACCTTCACGGTGACGTTCTGGCCGTTGCCCAGCCCGGTGACGGTGGTCCGGGTGTCGGTCACCTCGCTGCTGCGCCCGCCGACGTCCACCAGGTATTTGGTCACCGGTCGGCCGTTCGCCTCGGCCGGCGCCCACTGCACGGTGATCGCGCCGGGCTGGGCGGCGACCGTGCCGGCCCGCAATTCGAGTGGTCGGCCGGGCGCCGCGAACGGCACCACCGTGTTGCTGACCGGCGAGGCCGCCGAGCCGGCGCCCTTGTCGTTGACCGCGACCACGGTGAACGCGTACTGGGTGCCGAACTCCAGCTCCCCGGCGGGCACCACCAGCTCCGTCTTCGTCGATTCGCCGGCCGGCGCGTTCGTCCCGGCCGAGCTGGCCGTCACCGCGTACTTCGCGATCTTGTTGCCCTGCCCGTTCGCCGCCGGCCACTTCACCAGCACGGTGCCGTCCGGCCGCTCCTGGGCGGTGACGCTCGCGGGCGGGTCGGGCACGGCGGCGGTCGGGGTGACGGGGTTGCTGTTGCGCGACGGGCCGTCGCCCTTGGCGTTCACGGCGTGCACCGCGAACCGGTACGTCTCGCCGTTGGTCAGCCCCTTGACCTCCACCGCCCGCTGGTTGGCACCGACCTCCAGGCGCTGGCCGGCGCCCTGCACCACGTACTTCATGATCTCGGCGCCGTTCGCGGCGGCCGGCCGCCAGCTCACCCGGGCCTGGGCGTTGCCGGCGGCGGCGGTGACGCTGCGCGGCGCGCTCGGCTTGCCCACCCGGGGCTTCTTCGGCGGAGGTGGCGGCGGGGGAGCGGGCGGCGGGTCGCCGCCGAGCACGTCGTTGGCGTACTTGTTGACCTCGCGCACCTGGTGCTTGTCGTCCACCACCCGAGCGGTCGCCGAGTCCGGGGAGTTGATGAAGAGATGGTTTTCCCGCACCTCCAGCTCCAGCGGCCCGTTCGCCCGGCCACGGATGGTGTCGACCAGTTGACCGCCGGAGTCGAAGGAGTAGATGGTGCCGGTGGCCTCGTCGGCGCAGTAGAACCTGTCCGCCCAGGCCACCGCCGGGCTGAGCCGGTCGCCGCTGCCCGGCACGGTGATCGCCCGCTCCTCGCCGGCGTCACCCACCACCAGCACCCGCCGCTCGGCCGACACGGTGACCGGGACGCGCGAGCCGCTGGTGCGGGCCGGCAGCGCCGCCGGACCGGTCAGCTTCAGGGGCGTCGGGTGCACCTTGCCGCCCTGCACCCGCACCAGCTTCCCGGCGGTGCGATCGAGCACCGCGACCCCGTCGTCCAGCGTGGAGACCACCAGCTCGTGACTGGCCTCGGCGACGTCGTACGTCTCGACCCGCTCCGGGCTGAGCCCGGCACCGGCGGGCGCGGCCGAGGCCGGCGCGGACGGCAGCTTCGCGGCGGTGACCGCCGACACCGTGCCCTCGCTGGGCACCGCGATCCAGAGCCGGCCCTCGCCGTCGAAGGTGCCGCCGGTGATGCCCGGCGGGTAGCGGACCGGCTCGCCGACCGGCGCCAGCGACCGCGGGTCGAGCTGGCGCACGATCCCCTGCACGGCGTCCACGACGAACGCCGCGTCCTCGTGCAGGGCGACGCTCACGCCCAGCCCGGGGGTGGTCCGGCTGGTCGCGGTGAGCTGCAGGGTGGCCAGGTCCAGTGAGCTGACCTGCCCGGTCTGCAGGTCGCGCAGGATCAGCAGCCGGTCGGTCTGGGTGACCTGCATGGGGTGCCGGCGGGCGTTGGGGACCTCGGTGCGGGTGTCGACGCGGGCGGTGACCCCGTTGACCCGGGCCAGCTCGCTGCGCGCCGCGCTCCACAGCCAGGAACTCGCGTCGTAGTTGGCCACCGCGTTGTCCGCCGCGCCCAACCCGAGGACGGTCAGCCCCATGGCGGCCAGCAGCGCGGCCACCGTGCCCACGGTCACCAGCCCGCCGCGCAGCCGGGACCGCGAACGGGGGGCGTCGGTGCGCGCGGCGTCCTCGATGCTGGCCACAGCCGGCTGCCTCCCCTGAGTCGTGGCAGGTGGCGCGCCTCGCGGCGACCCCTCCCCTGAGCCGGGTGCCATCATATGGCCCGGCCGGTGGCGGGGGAACCCGCACGGTCACCCCTGTGGATACCGAGCGTGTGCGTTGTGGACGCCCAGCTCAGCTCGGTGGGGTGCTGCGCTCCCGCTCGGTGCAGACCTGCCCCGAGGTGGCGAAGCTGTCGGTGGAGTAGACCGCCAGCACCGTGAAGCAGTAGTCCACTCGGGAGTTCAACCCGTTGACCGTGTAGCTGGTCCGGCCCGGGTCCACGGTCGCCATCACTCCCAGCGCCTGCCCGGCCCGGCCACCGGCGACCATGAACGGCACCGCGCCCTCGGACGGGTCCGTCCAGGTCAGCGTGATCGTGACCGCGTCGTCCCGCAGCTTCAGGTCGCCCGGCGGGGGCCCGGCCGCCGTCGGCGCCGCCGCAGTCGGCGCCGCCGCGGTCGGCGCGGTCCCGGTCGTCGGCGGCGCGCCGTCGCGGTTCAACACCACCGCACCCAGGCCGGCCACTGCCACCACGGCCACCCCGGCGGCCACCACCGCGCCGATCAGCGTCGCCCGGCCGCGGCCCGTCGACCCCTTTTCGGTGTACGCCGGGCGGTACCCGTCCTGGCCCGGGTGGTACTGCTGGCCCGGGTACACCTCCTGACCCGGGTGGTACTGCTGGGCCGGGTACCGCTCCTGAATCGGGTACTGCTCCTGGATCGGGTACTGCTCGGGAGCCGGCGAGGGGGCGGTCGGCGGCGGGTAGGTCGGGCCTGCGGTGGCCGGTGACGCGAAGGGACCCGAAGCCGCCACGTCCGGCGGGGCCGATACCGGCTGGGGGTACCCGCCGGAGACCGGCGTCGCCGGGGCCGGATCGGCGCTCGGTGACCAGGCGGACGGTGCCGTCTCAACCGGAGACGCGACGGGGCTCGACTGTCGGGCGATCGGGTCCGGTTGGGCGAGGCCGGCGTCGGGCATTGCCGGACCGCCGCTGGCCGGCCCGACGGGCGGGAACACCTCGGTCGCGGCCAGCGGCGTCACGCCCGTCGAATGCGCCGGCGCGCCCGGCGGCATCGCCGTGGCACCGAGCCCACCTGGCTCAACCTCAGCGTGCGCCTCGGCCCGGCGCCCATCCACCTGGGACCCGCCCGCCAGGTCGTTGCCGGCCGTGGGCGACGGCTGCGGTGGCGCGGTGCGGCTCCACGGCGGCGCGGTCAACCCCCACGGCGGTACGGGCGGCCCGCTGACCGGCGGTGCGGATACGGGTGGGCCGGACACCGGGTAGTCGTGGCCGGGTGGCGCGGAGACGGGCCGGTCGTAACCCGGCGGCCCGGACACCGGATAGGGCTGGGCCGGTGGTGCGGAGACGGATAGGCCGTAGCCGGGTGGCCCCGACACCGGATAGGGCTGGCTCGGCGGTCCGGACACGGGATACGGGTGGGCGGGCACTCCAGACACGGGATGGCGGTGGCCGGGCGGTCCGGAGACGGGGTAAGGGTGCCCGGGCGGGCCGGACACGGGGTAGGGGCCTCCGGGCGGGCCGGACACGGGGTGGTTGTGGCCGGGTGGCGCGGAGACGGGCTGGCCGTAGCCAGGTGGTCCCGACGCGGGGGAAGGCAGGGCCGGCGACCCGGAGACCAGGTACGGGTGCCCGGGCGGCCCGGAGGCGGGCTGGGGATGGCTCCCCGGGCCAGGATGGCCGTGCGATGTGCCGAGCTGCGCCGGCCGTTCCGTGCCCGTTGGCATCGGCGGTCCGGGAGGCCCGGAGATGGGTTGCGGGGGAGCGGACGGACCGCTCAGCCGGTGGCCAGGTGGTGCGCTCACCGGGTGGCCAGGTGGCGCGTTCACCGGGTGCGCCGGCTCGGGAGGGGTGCTGGTCGCAGAGGGCCCGCCCGCCGCCCCGCCTGCCGCGTTGGTTGATCCGCTCGTCTCGGGCGGCGTGACTGCGACCCGGGCCATCTCTTCGGCCAGCAGCGGCTCGATCTGCTGAACCTGGATCGTCGGGTTGTCCCACCGGGGAGCCGGCGACGGCGGGACCGCCGGGGCTGACGGCACGCCGGCCGGCACCGCGGCCGGTGGCGTCGGCGGGGCCGTGTCGGCCGCTGGGTGCTGCGGTTGGTCGCCCACCCGCTGACGCGGCGGCACCGGTGATCCGGACCCGGACCGGGATGGCTGCTGCGGTCCGACCAGCAGCTGCGGCTGCGCCGGCTGACTCGCCGCGCGTGGTCGAGGCGACGGGTCGACCGGCGGTCGGCCTAGTCCCGGCTGCTGCTCGGTGCGCTGGCGCGGCGGCGCGGGAGGTGCCGGGGACGGGGGCGGGGGAGGTGCCGGCGGCGGGGGCGCGGAAGTTGCTGGGGGCGCGGGCGGTCCAGGCTGCGGTGGCGCCGGCGGGACGGAGGTCGAGGCCGGTCGGACTACCGGCTGGGTGGGCGTCACCCGGGAGGCGGGAGCCGGTACCGGCGGCGCACCGGCGTCGGTGGGTGGCGGCGGTGCGGCGGGTGCGCGTACCGCCGGAGGGGTTGCTCGGGGCGTGACCGGCGGTGGCGGTGGCGCCCAGGGCGACGCGGCGGCCGGTGGACCGCCCGTCGATGGTCGCATCGCGGCCAGAGTCGCCAGGGACAGTGTCGGACCGGACAGCGCGGAGCGCGTCCCGGCGTCGTCCGCCGGAACGGGATCGGCGGACAGGTTGTCCGGGGCCTGCCGGGGTGCTGGCGGCGACGGGTGCCGCGTGGCTGTTGCGGGAGCAGCATCGCCGAGGTAATGGCGGGCGGCGCGTACCGCCGGGTGGTGCTCCCCGAGCACGGCGGGCCCGGCGGTGGCGACCCGGGTGTAATTGCGGCGCGCCTCGTGCCGGTTGCCCAATTCCTCGGCGACCTCTGCGAGTTCGAAGGCGAGCGCGAGCATCGCCGGATCGGAGTGCTCCCAGCGCCGCTCGCCCGCGGCGAACGCCTCCTCCAGCAGTCGGCGGGCGGCGAGCGGGTCGTCGGCCTCCCGGTGCAGCCGGGCCAGCAGGTGCGCGGTGTGCAGCACCTCGGGGTGGTCCTCGCCGTACGGCGGGCGGGCGGATCCGACGGCCTCCGCGAGCAGCTGCCGGGCGGCGCTGAGGTCGCCCGAGGCGCGCAGGGCGAGGGCCCGGTGCTGGGCGGCTGCCAGAGGAGAGGGATGGGGCACGTGGCAATGCTGCCGTCAGAGGGCCGCCGGACGCTACCCGGACACGCCTTCGGCGGTGTGTCGGTGAGCCCTCGCGAGGCGGTCTGAGCAGCGGTGGGAACGCCTCGAAGGAGGGGTCGGACGGCGATGTGCATGATCCACCAGTGGCGTGTACAGTAACTCCCCGTGCGGCCCGCTGGCCGACTGTCGGGTGTCAAGATCATCCAGGTCGGCGAGGTAGGCTGAACGAGCAAGTCCGGGTGGCGGAATGGCAGACGCGCTAGCTTGAGGTGCTAGTGCCCGTATAGGGCGTGGGGGTTCAAGTCCCCCCTCGGACACGAACCATAACCCCACGGTGCGCGCTGAGATCCACTGCAGCGCGCACCGTTTGCGTATCTGTCTGGTAGGTGAGCCGGAGGCCGAGCTGCCGGTAGACCTCGGCTTTGTCGTCGGGGTCGGCGTTGCGCAGCACGGTGGCGATGTCGCCGAGTGCTCGGACCAGGTCGGCGATCTGGGAGCGGCTCATCCGGCGTGACTCCGCTCGCTGGGTCGATTGAAGATCGGCTTCGGCTCGTGCCCGTTCGGCCTGGGTTTGGGTGATCCAGCCGGTGACTAGTGCGGGATCTGCGCCGGCGTCGAGGGCGGCGCGGTATTGCGCGAGCTTCGTGTCACAGACGGCGATGGTGGCCTGGGCTGCGGCAGTATGCGGCGTGAGTTGGTCCACGGGCTGGGCGTTGGCCATGGCGGTGATCGTTTGTTCGAGGTGGTCCGGGGTGAACGCGCATGCTAGCCACGCGTCGAGCGGGTCGGTGAGGGCGTCTTCGCGGAGGTAGACGTTGCGGGGGTGTTCGACCTCGTTGGCGGGGGCGTATTCCTGGGGGAAGCGGCAGCGGTAGTAGGCGGCTCCGTGGTTGTACTGGCCTTGCATGCGTCGCTGACAGGCGGCGCAGTAGATCATTCCGCGAAAGATGTACGGGTTGCGGGTGCGGCGCTGGCGTTCCTGACGGTCGACGGCTCGTGCGCGGCGGGTGAGTAGAGCTTGAGCTTGCTCGAAGGTGTCGTCATCGATCAAGGGTGGGTGGGTGATGTCTTTGGAGATCACCCACTTGTCACGGGTGTTCCAGCGCATGACGCCGGTGTGGCCCAGTGCTACGTCATCGACGTCGAGGAGGACTTCGTCGGTGCGTTGCTTGTTCCATACCTGCCGGCCGGTGTAGCGGGGGTTAGTGAGGATGACGCGTATGGCGCTCTTGGACCAGGCGATGCCGCTGCGGTGTGGATTCCGTGCGCGGTCGTGTGCCGAGGGGCAGGGGACATGGTTGGCGGTGAGTCCTTCGGCGATGGCGAAGAGCCCGTAGCCGGCGAGGAACTCGTCGAAGATCCGGCGGACGACGGGGGCGGTCTGGGCGTCCGGGGTGAGTCCGCGTAGGTGCTTGCCGTCGGCCGCCTTGGCGGGGTTGGGGTGAGGGGTGAGTTCACGCAGCGTGTAGCCGTCCCGACGACGGATCACGGCCGTCGCGGCGGCCCTCACCCTGGCGGTGGGATCCGCCCGCCGTGGGCCTGTCAAGATTTCTGTGTAAGTTGATCTATGGGTTGTCAGGTCAGGTAGGGGCCGAGGCGGTCGGGGTAGGCCAGGGCGAGGGCGCCAAGGGCTTGGCGCCAGCCTGGGACGGTGGCGCCTTCGACGAGGCGGGCCTGGGCGCGGCGTTGGCCGGCGGGTAGGCCTTTCTCCTTGGCGCGGTCGCGGGCGCGTTTGTCTTCGATGTCGCGGATGGCCAGCCAGAGCAGCTTGATCACGGCGTCGTCGGTGGGGAAATGCCCCCGGTTCTTGATGATCTTCCGCAGTTGGAAGTTCAGCGACTCAATCGCGTTCGTGGTGTAAATGATCTTTCGGAGTTCGGGTGGG
Organism: Micromonospora cremea; assembly: GCF_900143515.1. Taxonomy (NCBI): domain Bacteria; kingdom Bacillati; phylum Actinomycetota; class Actinomycetes; order Micromonosporales; family Micromonosporaceae; genus Micromonospora; species Micromonospora cremea. The sequence goes on from NZ_FSQT01000001.1 coordinate 88,196, forward strand.
AACGCCAGGAACGGCACGAACCGCTGCCAGGCGTTGGTCCACGTCGCGACCGCCGCCGGGTAGCGGCGGCCGAGATCGGACTCGCCGAACGCGAGCAGTTCGGCCTCGGCGGCCTCAACCGTCGGCGCGGTGTAGATCGGCTTGAGGGCCGCGGCGACCTTCTTGCGGTCGGTGTAGGACACGAACCGCATCGCGGCCCGGATCAAATGCACGGTGCAGGTCTGCACCGTACTCAACGGCCAGGTCGCCTCGATCGCCTCGGCGAAGCCGGTCAACCCGTCACAGCAGACGATCAACACGTCGCGGATACCGCGGTTGCGCAGCTCGGCGCAGACCCCGGCCCAGAACTTCGCCCCTTCAGCGGCCTGCACCCAGATCCCGAGCACATGCTTAACCCCGTCAAGGTCGACACCGACAGCGATGTGCGCGGCCCGATTACGCACCTGATGCCCGTCACGGACCTTCACCACCAGGGCATCGAGGTAGAGGATCGGGTAGATCTCCTCCAGAGGCCGCGACTGCCAGGCCTTGACCTCGTCCAGGACCGAGTCGGTGATCTTCGAAATCGTCTCGTGGGACAGCTCAGTGCCCAGCGTGCGAGCCAGATGATGCCCGATGTCACGGACCGTCATCCCACCGGCATACAACGAAATGATCATGTCGTCGAGGCCGCCGGCGCGCCGAACCCCCTTGGGGACCAGCCGCGGCTCGAACGTGCCCGCCCGATCCCGCGGCACCTCCAACGGCACCGCACCGACCTCAGTCATCACCGTCTTCGGCGTACTGCCATTACGCGAGTTCGGCGACCCACGCCCGGCCGGATCACCCTTCTCATAACCCAGATGCCCCGTCAGCTCCGCCTGCAGACCCCGCTGCAACACCGCCTTGAGCATCTCCGGCAGAAACCCACCCTCACCGGTCAACGCCACCTCACCGGCATCCACCCGACGCATCACCTCGTCGAGCAAACCGGCATCAACCATCTCCTCGACCGCCGCACGAGCCAACGACGGCGACGACAACGACTCACTCCCGCGCTGATCACCAGTCACGGTCATCTGTGTACTCCTTCAGCTCACGCTGATCTCGTTACACAGACCATCTGACACGCCCGCCGCCGTCGCGGCGGCGCCCGTCCAGGCCGCCAGCCCGAACCTCATCGTGAACGGCGGGTTCGAGGACGGCCTCGCCAGCTGGTTCGCGAACGACGGCAACGCCTCGGACACCGCCACGCTGTCGACCACGACGGACGCCTACTCCGGCACGGGCGCGGTGCTCGTGACCAACCGGAGCACCACCGGATCCGGCCCCATGCAGAACCTCTCCGGCAAGGTGCAGGCCGGCAAGACCTACCTGGTCACGGCGCGGGTGAAATACGAGAACCCGAACAGCCCGGCGACCAAGCAGTTCTTCATCACCATGCACTACGGCGGCTCCACCTACACCAACCTCGGCACCGTCACCGTGCCGCGCGGACAGTGGGGGCTCATCCAGGGCACCTTCACGATTCCCGCTGGGCAGAACGTCAGCACCGCGCGGATCTTCGTCGAGACCCCGTGGACGGCGAACCCGTCGACCGCGCCGGACACCCACCTGATGAACTTCAAGGTCGACGACGTTACGCTCCAGGAATACGTCGTATCGAAGACCATCGAGGTGGTCGGTAAGCTGCCCGGCGAGCACAACCCGCTCATCGGGCACAAGTTCGGCGCCGACGGGTTCGGCTTCGTGCACGACGGCCGGGTCTACCTCTACATGACCAACGACACCCAGGGCTACGCACCCAACCCGGCCACCGGCGTCTCCCCGGGCATCAACTACGGCGACATCAACCAGATCACCGTGATCTCCTCGACCGACCTGGTGAACTGGACCGACCACGGCGAGATCCAGGTGGCCGGCCCGAACGGCGTGGCACCGTTCACCGGCAACTCGTGGGCGCCCGGCATCGCCAAGAAGGTCGTCAACGGCGAGGAGAAGTTCTTCCTCTACTACGCCAACGGCGGCGGCTCGACCAACGTGATCACGGGCAAGTCGCCGCTCGGCCCGTGGACCAGCGAGCGCACCAGCACCCTGATCAACGGCAGCACCCCGGGCGCCGAGGACGTGGCGTGGAAGTTCGACCCGGCGCCGCTCGTGGACGACGACGGCCAGGCGTACCTCTACTTCGGCGGTGGCCCGGCGTCGACGAGCATGCCGGCGGTCGAGCGCTTCAACAACCCGAAGAACATCCGCAGCATCAAGCTGGGCGACAACATGATCGCCACCGAGGGGCGGGCGGCCGTGGTCGACGCTCCGGTCGCCTTCGAGGCCGGCCATGTGTTCAAGCGCGAGGGCAAGTACTACTTCTCGTACTCCTCGCACTTCGGCGGGAATGACTTCGGTGGTAACCAGCCGCGGGTGCCCGGCTACCCCGGCGGCGGCCAGATCGGCTACATGATCTCCGACAACCCGATGTCGTGGCCGAAGGAGACCTACGCGGGCGTGCTGTTCCCCAACCAGTCACAGTTCTTTGGTGCCGGCACCGGCGGCAACAACCACCAGTCGGTGTTCGAGTTCGAGGGCAAGTACTACTTCACGTACCACGCCCCGACGCTGAACAAGCGCATCAACGGCAACACCACCCAGGGCTACCGCAGCCCCCACATCCAGGAGCTGACCTTCAACCCGGACGGCACCATCCAGCAGGTCGTCGGCGACTACGCCGGCGTGGACCAGGTGCGCAACTTCAACCCCTACCGGGTGTTCGAGGCCGAGACCGTGGGCTGGAGCAAGGGCATTGCCACCGGCAAGGTCGACAGCGCCTCCGCCGAGTTCGGCACCGCGGCGCCGAACCTGGTGGTGCGTGACATCGACGAGAGCGACTGGACGGCGCTGTCGGCGGTCGACTTCGGCGCCGACAGCGCGGCCAGCGTGACGGCCAAGGTGCGGGCGCTGGCCGCCGCTGGAAGCATCGAGGTGCGACTGGACAACGCGGGCGGCCCGGTGGTCGGCACCATCCCGGTCGACACCCCGACCGGTGAATGGGCCCAGGTGACCGCCGACCTGCAGGGCGCCACCGGCGTGCACGACGTCTACTTCACCTACCGCGGCCCGGCCGGGGACGACCTCTTCGAGATCGACTCCTGGGCGTTCGAGGCCGTACCGCCGCTGGACCTGTCCGTCACGGCGGACACCCGGTGCGTCGGCGAGAAGGTGATGGTGACGGTCCGGGCCGCGAACAACGAGGCGATCCACGTGACGGCCTCGGCGGAGTCGGCGTACGGGACGCGGCCGTTCGGGTCGGTGCCGCCCGGCAAGGAGAAGTTCCGGTCGTTCCCCACCGACACGGCCGCCGTGCCGGCGGGTGAGGTGACGGTGACGGCCACCGCGACGGTCGACGGCGGGCCCGTGTCTGCGTCGTACAAGGCGAGCTACGCGGCCCGCTCCTGCGGCTGATCATCCTGACAGTGGCGGCGGCCCGGCATCGCCGGGCCGCCGCCACTGGCGTTTAGCCACGATCAGATGAAGCGCCAGAGGTGATCGCCGGCGCCGTTGTCGTCCCCGAGCACGACCTGCGCTCCAGTGGCCGTGGAGGCGTCCGTGACGCCGAGGACCCGGCCGCCGACGGCGCACTGGATCCGGAAGTAGCCGCCGGTGCCGTAGCGCAGCCGCCACCGGTGGTCGCCGGCGCCGTTGTCGGCCCACTGCACGACGTGGGCCCCGTCGCTGCCGGCGTCACCCTCGACGCCGAGGACCTTGCCGCTGTGCGCGTTGCGCAGCCGCAGGTAGCCGTCAGTGTCCAGGACGGCGGTCCAGCGGTGGTCGGCGGCGCCCGTGTCACCCCGCTGAATGACCGGCGCGCCGTCGGCGGTCGACATGTTCTGCACCCCGAGCACCAGCCCGCTGGCCCGGTTCTGGACGCGGCAGGCGCCGTTGGGCACGAACCGCCACTGGTTGTCCGGCGTGCCGTTGTCCTGGTCCTGCACCGCCTGCGCGCCCCAGGTGGTCGACGCGTTGAGAATGGCGAGCAGCTTGCCGGTGTGCACGTTGCGCAGCTTGTGGGACCCGTCGCCGACGTCCACCACGGTCCACAGGTGGTCGGCGGTGCCGTTGTCGCTCCACTGCAGGACACGAGCGTTGTCGGCGGTGGACATGTTCTCCACGCCGAGGACCTTGCCGCTGTTGACGTTGCGCAGCCGGAGGGCGGTCCCGTCGACCACGAGCTGCCAGTCGTGGTCGGCGGTCCCGGTGTCACCCCACTGCAGCGCCAGCCCGCCGTCGGCCAGCGACATGTCCCGGATGCCCAGGACCAGGCCGGTGGCGGCGTTGACCAGGCGGAAGCTCGGCGGGCTCTCGCCACCCGGACCGGTGGCCCAGTAGACGGTGTAGTTGTGCCCGTGGGCGTCGTAGAACGGCCCGAGGTCGACCGTGCTCCCGTTCGCGGTGGCGGTGAAGGCGAGTGCGCTGGGGCTGGTGCGGGTGATCGAGGCGGGGTCGAGCGACGGCAGGCCGCTCAGGGCCGCGTCACCGTAGTTGCCCGAGAGGACCACCGGGCCGTACGTGATCGCGGCGATGTCGGCGTTGTCGTTGGTGGCCTCCAGCACGACCCGCATCGGCAGGCGGACCGTGACGACGTCCCCCGGCGACCAGGACCGGGTGAGGCTGGCGTACGTCCCGGGCGTGGTGGCGATGTCCTGCGTCGCGCCGTTGACCTGGATGCTGGCGCCGCTGGTCCAGGCCGGGATCCGGATGCGCATCGTCCACGACTCCCTGAGGTTGCCGCGCACAATGAGGGTGGTGGTGTCGCTGACGGGATAGGAGGTCTTCTGTTCGACCACGATGCCGCGCTGCGACCAGACCAGCTTCGACGGCAGGAACAGGTTCACCGTCAGGGTGCTGCCGTCGTGGAAGTAGATGGAGTCCGCCAGCTTGGTGTTGGTCTCGATGCCGGTGCCCTGGCAGCACCAGAAGGAGTCGTAGTCCGTGCTCCAGGTGCCACCGCCCCAGGCCGGCCCCACACCCCGGCGGCCACCGGGGTTCAGCGGCGTGAAGTACGTGATGTGCCCGTGCTCGTCGGCCGGGTTCTGCTGACCGATGAGGTGGTTGAGCAGGGCCCGCTCGTAGTAGTCGAAGTAGGCGACCCGGTCCGGGTCCAGCAGCCACAGTTCCCGCGTCAGCTTGAGCATGTTGTAGGTGTTGCACGCCTCGCAGGTGTCCTGTCGCAGGTAGCCGGCGATGGCGTTCGGAGCCCGGAAATGCTCGGCCTGGCTGTTGCCGCCGATGGCGTACGTGTGGGCGCCGACCGTGATGTCCCAGGCGTTGCTGGCGATGTCGCAGTAGCGGGTGGTGCCGGTGGCCTTGAACTCCCGGGCCGCGCCGATCCACTTCGGTACCTGGGTGTTGGCGTGCAGCCCGTTGAGCTGGTCCCGGTTGGCGGCGAGCGGGTTCAACACGGCGGCGTGGTCGAAGCGCTGGGCGACGGCGAGCCAGCGGTCGTCGCCGGTCTGCTGGTAAAGGTCGGCCAGGACGGCGCTCATGCCGCCGAACTCGGTGCCCAGCATGGCCTGCATCTGGGTGGCGGTGAGCCGGCCGGTGCGTTCGTCGACCCAGCCGGCCAGCGCCAGGAGCACGTCGCGGGCCTGGGTGTTGCCCATGTGCACCCAGACGTCGAGCAAACCCACCAGGGTCTTGTGGATGCAGTAGTACGGCACGTTGCCGTTGCGCAGCGTCCGTGCCTCCAGGGCGGTGAAGTCCGACTCCGGGAAGCCAGACAGATATCCCGGGTTGAACCCGACGGCGGCGTTGTTAGCCTGGCACTTTGCCAGCTCGGCGACCATCTGGTCGGCCTTGTCCCGGCAGGTGGTCTCGCCGAGCACCGCCCACGCCTGGGCCCAGGCGGTCAGGAAGTGCCCCTGCATGTGGGTGCGAAACGGGAACGTCGGGCTGTCCCAGCCACCGTTCGGCGCGGCGTCGCCGGTGGGCAGGCCGTGATTCGCGCGGAAGTTGTAGAGCAGCCGGTCGACGTCGACGAAGCGCAGATAGTTCACGGTGCGGGTCTGGTTGTCCAGCCAGCGACCTGGGGTCAGGCGTACCTGGGTGAGGTCGAACGGGAGGGCGCCGGCCCCGATGTCCGGCCGGGCCGGCCGTACGGCCGCGTTCGCCGGAGTGCCCATGGCGAAGGTCCCGGTGGCCGAGGCGGCGGCGATACCGGCGGCTTGCAACAGCCGGCGTCGACTGAGCGATCCAGATGACACGATGCCTCCTGAGGGTTGGGGAGAGGGTGGGTGGCGACCGGCCCACGGCTGGGCGGGACCGGTCGCCGGGCGTGCGGACGCGGTGCGGAACCGCACGCCCGAGACTTCCGGCGCCCGCCGTGTCAGGCGGACACCGGAAGTTGCCAGCGGTTGCCGGCGTTATCTGGCGTTGGCCGCGCCGGGCGTGGGGATCGTGGTCGTGACGAAGTCACGGCAGAGGCTGTCGGTGTCGCTGCCGTCGGGCCAGCGGGCGTTGCTGCGACCCGGGTTGGCGGCCGCGCCAGCCACCACCGCGATGCAGCCGCCGCCGGCCTGGTCGGCCTCGAGGACGGCGAGCTCGGGGCTGGTGATGGTGCCGTTACCGCTCGAGCTGCTCTGCTGAGAGCCGTAGACGATGGCGTCGACGACCACCGAGCCGGTGGCGTCCCGCAGCGCGATCGAGCCCGCGCTGACCGAGAGGCTGCCACCGAACCACTGGTCGGGTGCCGGCGACCCCTGGTAGCCCGCCGTGGTGATCTGGGGATCGACCACGGGCGCGCCGGTCGGGTGGTCGTTGGCGAGGGGCTGGTCGAGGGTGATGCCAGCGCCCAGCGCCTGCACCGACACGCCGCTGCTGTGCGGCCGGCCGGTCGGCGGCCAGAAGCTGACGCCCGTACCGTGGCCGGCCAGGTCGACGGCCGACCGGTGGGCGAACCGCAGCGGCGCGGTCAGGTCGACGCCGGTGCCGTTGGCGCCGGTGGTGCCGATCGCCGCGACCGTGACGGTCTCCTTGTATTCCCCAGCGTCCACCGTCAGGGTGTCACCGACGGTCAGGTTGGCGTTGGCCGCGACCTTGAGGTTGGTCGCGCCCGCGGCCGCCGGCGCCGACAGGGTCGTCTGGGTGGCCGCCTTGCCGACCGAGGTGACGGTTGCCTGCTCGTAGCCGGCGCCCGCGTCGATGCCGATCTGCTGGCCGACGGTGAAGCCGGCCGCGCTGGTGACCGGGATGGTGGTCGACCCGGCGGGGATCGTGATCGAGCCGTGGGTGACCGGCACGAACAGGGTGGTCGCGGCGGTGGCCGCCGAGCCGACGCCGACGATCGTACGGGTCTCCCGGGTGGAGCCGGTGCCAACCTGGATCTGCTGGCCGCCGGCGAGGCCGGTGGTGCTCCGGACGTTGACGGTGATGGCGCCCGCGGCGGCGGGAGCCGCCAGCCCCGAGCCGGAAAGGCCGAGCAGGTAGTAGTCGCCGCTCGCCAGCTTCGTCCCGGCTGGGATCGTGGCCAGCGTGACGGCGGCCGAGCCGCTCGGGGTGTTGGTCAGGGTCCAGTTGGAGAGGTCGACCTCGTCGGCGGAGGCATTGTAGACCTCGACGAACTGGTCGGTCGCGTTGCTGCTGGTGCGGAAGCGGACCTCGTTGACCCGGACCGGGAGGGCGCTGCGCACCGCCTGGCTGGTGACCGTCGACTGCCGGCCGCCGCGGGTCGGGTTCGTCCACTGGGCCCGGCCCGTCAAATAGTCGGCACTGGTCGTCGCCGAGGTGACGGTGAAGGTCGCGCTCACGCTCGCGCCGGGCGCGACCGGGTCCTCGAAGGTCACCGAGGTGTCGTCGGTGCCGTTGACCACGGCGGTCCACCCGGCCGGCGCGGACAGGCTCAACTTGACGCCCACTGCGGTAGAGCCCGTGGTGTTCGTGAACGTCTGGGTGACCTCCTGGGCCGAGCCCGGGGTGAACGTGGTGGCCCGCGACAGGCTGAGCCGCTGCACGTCGTACTTCGCGGCCACGACGTTGGCCTGGACGGCGTCGATGGTGGCGTCGGTCGGGTATCCGGTCGTCATCACACCCTCATAGAAGGTGCCGGCCGAACCGTTGCCGTTGTCGCCGCCGTTGCCGAGCTGGATGGCTCCCCGCCGGTGCATCGGGAAGTAGTTGCTGTTGGTGAGGGAGCCGGGGCGGATCCCGCTGTAGTACGTGGTCAGCGGGCCCTGCTGCGCGTTGCCGCCGCGCAGGTCCCACTGGTTGCCGCCACCGCCGTTGACCACGCCCGTCACGAAGCGCCAGGAGTCGATGGTCGGCGCGGCGTCGTTCTGCCGGGCGTTGTATCCGGAGAACAGTCCGGCCTCCATGTCGGACATGATCCACGGGCCGGGGCCGGTGCCGCGCCCCCAGGCGGTGGCGGTGCCGAAATAGACGGTCTCCATGGTGCCGGTGCCCACCGCGCGGCTGTTGGTCGAGGTGTTGCCGTAGTTGTAGCAGCAGCCGCTGTCGTAGTGGGTGCCGTCGAAGACCGTGTAGATGCCCTCCGGCTCGTCCTCCTTCGCGAGGTACGAGGCGTCGTTGTTGCGGTACCCCATGCCCGGGATGATGTAGACGCCGTACGCCTTGTGGCCGCCGATCGTGATCGGTGCCATGTCGGCGATCGAGAGGGTGTTGTAGCCGCCCACGTCGGGGCCGCGGAAGGTGCCGGGGGGCGCCTGGTAGAGGTGGTTGCCCTTGCCGGACTGGTCGTAGATGACGGTGATCAGGCAGAGCGTGTTCGCGCAGAACGCGTCCTGGGCGGCCGCGTCCGCGTATCCGCCGGCATCGGCGAACGGCAGCGCGGCGGGAGCGACCACGCCGATGTCCTTGACGGCGTTGTCGGAGGTGCGCCGGACCTGGTAGAGCGGGCCGTCGTAGGACGCGTACAGGGCTCGGGTCGAGCCGTGCGCGGCGACGCAGGGGGTGCCACCCGCGGCGTAGATGTCACAGGGTCCCTCTGCTCTGGGCGGCGCGGCCGGCTTCGTGGCCTGCGCCGCCGGCGCCATCATCAGCGTTGCGCCGACCATCGCGAGCGCCATGGCGGTACGAGCGGCGAGGGTTCTCGTGCGTGCAGGGCGGTTGGGGGGTCTGACCATGTCGCAACAGCTCCTTTTCGCGACTCCTGGGGTGGGTGTGGGGCGGGCGATTCCGGCGCCCACCGGCGACAGTGGGCACCGAAAGCGGTCGAGCCTGATGGATCGTGAGGTCGTGCTCGGGGGGCGTCCCCTCAAGGTCGATCAGTCGTGCGGGTGGTGCCTCCCGGTGCCGGGCCGCATGGCGCGGCGACCAGCCAGCTCGCGTCGTCGGCGAACGAGACGGTGGTGTCCCACTCGTTGGCGCCGGGCGGGCCGGCGAGGTAGACGCCGCCGCTGCAGGCGCGCAGGGACCGCGTCGGAAAGCTCACCGACTGGAACGAGGAGATAGTTCGACGAGCCACTGGGCGCCGTGGTCGGCAGCGAGACGCGGGACCCGGCGAGAGGGTGAAGCTGACTGAACATGAGGGTTAGCTCCGATCCGTTGTCTGCCGATCGAGTCGGTCTGGCCCAGTCCGAGGGGGGGTCTCGTGGATCTGCGGCCGCGCCACCCCTGTGGCGGTGGTCCTCAGGACCGTCCGGTAGGCGGTCGCAGTGGTGAGGGTTTCTGCGAACTGCAGCGGAATTGCATCATGTGGGAATCGCTCTCCTCCGCGTCGATCCACAGGTATGACTGTTAGCGCCAACTGGTGCCGGTTGGCGTGCTGCCGTTCGAATATCCGGCACGACGGAGCAGCCCTGAGTGGGCAGGGTGCTCGGCGTTGATTAGCGGCTCATTGACGAGAAGGTTAGCGTTAACATATGTCGCTCAGTTCATTGAAACACCGTCGACACATTAGTGTCAATCAACGTGTCCACCTGATTTGGTGGTCACGCTCCCAAAGCGTCCCAGGTGGGCGTGGCCGGCGACCTCAGCCACGAGGGCTGCCGGTGGGCTACCCGAGAAACCGGGGGAACCTCAGCCAAGTTGAGCGTGGGAAGTTCGTTCCCGAGGGTGACCAGCGTCTGCCACAGTCGGCGGACCCACCGGCTCATCGCCGGGCTCCGGGGGCAGGACGGGACGTGGATCGATGGAGATGCGCTCATACTCCGCCCGACGGGCGCGGTGGGCGCTGCGATCCGATCCACAGCAGGGAGCCCGGCCCAGCCCCCATTCGGGGCTGTGCCGGGCTCGCTCTGCCTCACCAGCTGTCTGGTCTCCTGCCGGGCGCCGTCAGTCGATGAGCGTCCACAGGCCGTAACGGTCGCCGGGGGCCTGTTTGCGGGTCCACCACTTTGCCTTGTAGACGTGGCCCGGGTGGGTCACGGTGTCGCCGGCGATGAAGATCCGGGATGCGGTCCAGAGTCATCGTGGTCGGCCCGGCCGTAGACGGCCCGGTACCTCGGCTTGGCGATGGCGTTCCAGCTCGGGGCGTCGAGGGCGGCGTCGAAGTCGTCGACACCCCAGGTCAGCAGGCGGGGCACGGTGCCTTGGTGGATGGGTTTGGTGCCGTAGCCGGGCTGCCAGTCGTTCCACACCCCGCGGAGCGAGGCGACGGCGGCGACCTGGATGCGGGTGGCGAGGATGCCGGCGTGCAGCGCCCCTTAGGAGCGGCCAGCTAGGCCGGTCTTCGCGGCTGGAAGCAGCACGGCTTTGTCGGGCCAATCGTCCGCGACGTCTACACCGCGCTGCTCGCCGACTTCACCGCCCTGGCCACCTGACCTCAAAGGAACATCGGGATGGACTACCGCCTAGCGGCATGCTTCGATTGCTGAGGGCATGTTCGGGTGTCCTTGGGCGGCTCCGCCTCCCAAGACAGCGGAGGCGACAGATCAAAGACGGACTAGGAGACCTACGCTTCGAGCGCTGGGCCGATGGCAGCGCTCTGGTCTACCTCGTGCCTACGCCAGAAAATGAGGCCCTCGCGAACGCCCCGGCGCTGCCCATCGAAACGGCGTCGCTCGGCCGACTCGTGAGGCGCTTCGCCGGCCTCGCTGTCGCAGCCACGATGCTGGCCACCGCCGGGCTGCTGGGCGGCGCCTGGCTGATCGCGAAGGACCGGCCGACCGCTGGCATCGTGGTGAGCGCAGGGAGCACCTTCCTTGGCGCATCGGGCCTGTTCTTGGTCTTCGGCACGACCATAACCCCCGTCACGCGGCGCGGTCATCACTTCTGGCTTGACCCGGTGTCCGCGGCGAGCTTCCAAGACTCCCTTGCCCGAACCTGCGAAACGCTCGGCGCGGCACCCGAGCCAGGCGACGTCGCGGCGGCTCAGCAGGCCATGTGGAAGGAGGCGTTCGAGTGGCACTACGACCTGCAATCGGCGACCGGGAACAAGTCTTCGCCCCACGACACCGAACGCCATCCGGGATGACGCATCGCGCCCGAGGCCGGGCGAACCACGCCGGGGTGTGGCTTGACCATCCATAGGAGTCTCCGATGTCTCTGTCGTGACGCCCGTGCCGTGCGTGAAAATTTGGGGTGGTCGCCCGCCGACGTCGTTGATGCTTGGCACCTTGAAGCCGCATAGGAGTCTGACGCTGGAAGCGTGATCATAGGGGCCCTGCATTGTTGCTTCGAGCACGCGAGTCCGCCTCTGTCCTTCCCCTCAATGCTTCCGCGGGCGACCGCCTAGTGGATGCCCGGGAACGAAGGGGTGGTGCACGTGGAGGAGATCACTGAAGAACCGGTCCAGGTCGTGGCGCGGGTCTGCGCGATCGACATCGGCAAGGCGGGGCTGGTGGCGTGTGTGCGCGTGCCGCATGACACCAGGCCGGATCGACGTGTGCAGGAGATCCGCGAGTACATGACGGTGACACCGGCGTTGCTGGAGTTAGCGGACTGGCTGCGGGTCGAGCGGGTCGAGCTGGTCGCGATGGAGGCCACGTCGGACTACTGGAAGCCGGTGTTCTACCTGCTCGAGGCGGAAGGCTTCGAGTGCTGGCTGCTCAACGCCAAACATGTCAAGAACGTGCCCGGTCGGCCGAAGACCGATCGGCTCGATGCGGTGTGGCTGGCCAAGGTCGTGGAACGCGGGATGTGCCGGCCCAGCCTGGTGCACCCCAAGCCGATCCGGCAACTACGGGATGTCACCCGCTACCGGCGCAGTCTGGTACGCGAGCAGACCAGGGAGAAGCAACGCCTGGAGAAGACCCTCGAAGACGCGCAGATCAAGCTGGACTCCGTCATCAGCGACCTGCACGGGGTGTCCGGTCGGCAGATGATGCAGGCGATGATCGACGGGCAGCGGGACCCGAAAGTCCTGGCCGAGATGGCCCACGGATCGATGCGCCGCAAGATCCCCCAACTACGCGAGGCGCTGACCGGCCACTTCGACGACCACCACGCGTTCATCTGCGCCACCATGCTGCGCCGCATCGATGCCCTCGCTGCCGACATCGCCAACCTGGACGCCCGGATCGAGGAGTTGATCGCCCCTTTCGCGGCGGTGGTGGAGAAGCTCGATGAGGTCACCGGCATCGGCGTGCAGTCCGCCCAGGAGATCATCGCCGAGATCGGCGTGAACATCACCGTCTTCCCCACCGCCGCGCACCTGGTGTCCTGGGCGAAGTTCAGCCCCATCGACGCCCAGTCCGCCGGCCGCAAGAAGGCCAACTCCACCGGCAAGGGCAACCCCTGGCTGGCCGCCACCCTGGGCGAGGTCGTCGCTGGGCTGTCCCGCACCAGCACGTTCCTCGGCGACCGCTACCGTCGCCTGGCCCGCCGAAGAGGCAAGAAACGGGCAGTCGTCGCAGTCGGCAACTCGGTACTGACCATCGTCTGGCACCTGCTGACCGACCCCGACGCTCGCTACCAGGACCTGGGCCCCGGCTTCCACGAGTCGAGGATCCGCAAGCAGCGCCGTCAACGTGATCTCATCCGTCAGCTCGAACAGCTCACCGGCCAGAAAGTCGATCTCCAGCCCCTACCGCAACCAGCCATCGCCTAACCAGAAGCCGTCAACCCGACCCGGCTCCGCTGCGCTCCGCCGGGTGCTGCCGCCTGCCCACTCACTCACCGATTTTCGAGTCAGCATCGGGATGGCTTCCCATCCGTGCTCAATGATGCACATCTCCAATCAAGGATGCCAGCGTATGGATGTACGCCAGGCGCATGGTGACAAGGTACTCACCACGCAGCATTCGACGCGGGCACGCCTTCGCGTCAGTTGGATGACGTCGCGCTCCGGCAAGAAGCTACGCGGCTCCATGTCATCGATTATGATTGCCAGAGACGCCGGCGCAATGGGCCGGCGAGAGCGAACGGGTCCGCAGCTATACCGAGCTAATCGTTGCTCATGCCAAGTGCGATGCGTTCGCGCTCATTACCGCATGTCACCAACGGTTGCGAGTAGCCGCGACCTGGGCACTCGGATCCTCACTCCCGCCTGAGGGATTGACAAGGGGCTGTCGGCACGAGAAATGGTCGTGGCGGCGCGAGGCATACCGCCGTGATGGCCGTCCGGCACGAGCGCCAGGCGGTGGACCAGTGCCCGAGTACCGACCCGCAGTACCTGGCTCGCGCCAGTGTTACCACCGCCATCGCTTAGGTCGATGAGACGAGCGAATCGGTGCGCGTAAGGCAATCGTTCGGCGACCATGGGTGGATGGGGCAATCGTCGGAGCCGGCGCAAACCCGGAGCATCCTGCGCAGCGAGGAGGACGCCCAGCAGGCCAGCTTCGTGGAACTGTTCTTCGACCTGGTGCTGGTCTTCGCCCTGCTCGGGGTCGTCAGCCGGATGGTGCCGGACCCCTTCACCGCCTCGCCGACGATCGCGAAGCAACCGTACGTGAGGTCGCCACGACCCAACTCGCCCGCCTGCGCCGGACGCGCTGATAGCGGATACGGCACCCGTGGCTCGTCGGTCGGCCCAGCGCGCGCTGCCATCGGCACGAGTGTGCGCCAGCCCGAAGTCAGGCGGGCCGTGGGACCCACGGAGCGTGACGGGCTGCCTGTGAGCCGCAGCGCACGGTCGGCGGCAGATCCGTGCACCTGATCTCGGTCGGCGAGCGGCCAGCGGATGCCTGTCCGCCTGCGTGTCCGTCAAGTCACGGAGGCGGAGGCGAGCAGGGCGGCTGTGGGCAGTGCGAGGTCGCCGTCTGGGCCGCGGTATGCCGTGATGTGCTGCTCGTACTGATCCCGGATGCGCTCAGTCGTGCTCGAATCCTGGCGCTGCATGAGCGTTCCCGTTGCGCCGATGCCGTTGGCGGGTCCGTTCCACCATGCCTCAGGGTCGGTTCGATGGATCCAGGTGATCGTGTCGCAGCCCACGTTGTCGAGCCCCGTGCGGTGTAGCAGCTCGGACAGTCCGTCGCGGGTTCGGGAGAAGTCCTTGTCACGTGTGAGCCTGGGCAGGGCGATGGGGCGCCCGACGTCGGCGGCGTCGAAGATCTGGGCCCAGAGTTGCTGGGCCGGTGGTGGCGGGTAGGGCCAGATCGTCACGGCGACGCGGCCGCCAGGCCGCACGACGCGCTGCAGTTCAACAAGGGTGGCTGCGGGATCGCCGACGTGGTTGATGACGAAATTGGCCACGGCTGCATCGAAGAAGTCGTCGCTGAACGGCAGGTCAGGCAGGATCGCGTGGCAGACGTCGGCGGCAGGAGCCTGCCGGCGTGCCAGCATGAGCATGCTGGGCTCGGCGTCGATGGCCGTGACCTGTGCGGCGCGCGAGCATGCCAGGGCAGCGACGGTGCCGGTGCCGGTGCCGACGTCGAGCAGCCGGGTGCCTGCCTTGACGCCGGCGGCGTCCAGCAGGAGTCCGGCGGGATGGGCGCACAAGGCAGCCAAGCTGTCCTGGTATGCCGTCGCCCGGCCTGCCCACTGCAACCGCTCGTGATCGTCGAAAGCTGTTGTCGTCACTGGATCGGGCTCCTTGACGGGCGGGCGTGGTCGTCGACGGTAGCCCACGGTCAGGGGCACCCGCTCTCCGCAAGAGCACCGTACTCGAGGCCGTGGTTGGTAACTGGACCAGCGTGTACGAACGGTGACGGCCGGGTCGCTGCCAACTGCGCCCGCATGGCGGATGCCGATGAGGATGTCGAGCCGGCAGGTCGCAGCGGAAAGATCAGCTGTGTGCCTGACTGATCAGCGCCTGTCTGAGCGCGTCGAGTAACCCTCGACTGAAGGGGCTGTCCGCGTCCGGCGTCACGATAGTGACCAGCGACAAGTCGGCGGTGACCAACGTCGCCGGGTACGGCTCGAAGCCGAGTCCCCTTCGTTCGTAGGGATTCTCATTGAGCTGGATCTCGAACGCCGGCTGGCTGGAGGACTCGTAGAGCACCGCGAACGGTCCCTCGGCGTGCTCCATGAGCGAGTACCCAACATCGTCCCAGCACCGCTCCATCTCCGCATCGCGCGCGACGTACACCTCACCTGCGCCGGCCGGCACCTGCGCACGCGTCCTCCGCCATGGAAGAAACGGCCCGACGTGCTCCCCGCCCAAGGCGACCAACATGTTCGGCCATCTGCCATGCAGATCGTCCAGCATGGCTCGGATGCCGGCGTCTACCGGCGCGCCAGTGATGAGAACCGTGTCGTATCCCGTGATCATCTGCGCTCCGCTCGGCCGCGGATCCGTCCGCTCGCCCGTGCTCTATTCGGCACGCGTCGTACTCGCGCCCATTCTCCGAAGAAGATGATCGCACTGAAGATCGTCCGAACGGCATCCTCAACTTCGCAGATGCGGATGCGCCACACGATCGGTGCCGGGTCGTTGGTAACGGAACGTCACGACGGCCGCCCCGTTCCTGTGGGTCTCGCTGAGTCCGCTGGTCGGCTCGCCGGCGGTTGAAGCGTCGGACGTCCTGCCGTGCGGTCACGCCGCGGGTCCTCGAACGTGACGGGGTGGTGTGACCATGCCCAGGCCGCACACGACCGCCCTGACGCCGGTCGGAACCGTCACCGAGCACGATGGGGAGACCCTCAGGGATCAAGGGAATGCGCTGGCCGCCCAGCGCCTGGTGAGCGTCCTTGCAACGCGGACGCCGGCGATCTGCTCAGCATCGAGGTTGAGGCGGGCATCCCGGCGCCGCGGAGGCCTACCTCGCCCTTCTCGAAGCGCAGAGGCATCCCGACCTGGCGGCGACGCTGGACGCGTACGGCCGGGAACCGGGAAGAGCCTGCCCGTTCCCGCCTGAGCCGCTGCCGGTGAAGACGAGGAAGGGCAGGAGGAGGATCGCTGAAATCTCGAAGGCACCGCTGAAATTTGCACCGAAAAGAATCTTGACGCACTGAAGCCTCCGGTGAGAACCGACACAGGTACCCGCCCCCGCGCCCGGCTGACCGGGCGCGCCCCTGTCCGAGCGGTCCAGTGCCGGCCACGTCGCCGTAGGCGTCGTCGCGCGTGAGCTCCTCCGCGCGTTCCGGCCGGTGGTTGCCGCTCCCACCCCCCGTGGAGGATTACGTGAAGCACCACCTCAAGCGTCAGCTGCGCCGTCTGGCCACCGAACGCCCGTACCAGATCGTCGCCGGTTCTGCCGCGGCGCTCGTGCTGGCCTCCAGCGGCGTCGTGCTCGCCACCACCGATGACACGCCTGTCCGCCAGGAGACGGCGGCCGCTGTGGCCGAGCTGGCTCCGCGCACCGACGGCGCCGTCACCCGCAACCAGGCCCGCATCGCGGGGTCCCCGTCAACGTCGCCCAGCGCCACCTCGGCCAAGCCGGACCCGGACCTGACCCGCGCGGCGAAGCCGAAGCCGCCGTCGACCAAGGTCCTCGACTACACCTACCAGGCGCAGATCAGCTACTGGAACTGCGGTCCGGCGGCGGTGCGCAACGCGCTCAGCGCCACTGGCATCGAGCGGACCCAGGATGAGCTCGTCGTCCCCCTCCGCGCAACCGAGAACGGCACCAACTCGGCCGAGGACACCACCCGCGGGCTGAACCAGATGGTCAAGGGCAGCCCCTACAAGACACGCATGATCCCTGGCGCACCCACCTCGGCCCAGATCGACCAGCTTCAGGCCGACATTGTGAACGCGGTGACGGATGGCCGTGCCGTCGTGGCCAACACCGTTGGCACTGGTGTCGACACGGATGGCGGCTGGCACTCGTTCCCCGGCGGTCACTACATCGCCGTCGTCGGCTACAAGGACAACGGCCGAACGGTGCGGATCGCCGACTCCGCGAACCCCGCGACCGCCGCCTACTGGAAGACCACCGCCGATTTGGCGAACTGGATGGCCACCCGGGGCTACTCCGCCTGATCCGGCTCCGGCTCTCGGGCTCCGGCTCGCCATTGAGAGTCGGTGCCCAAGGCCGCATCGGCCCACCGCCCACCGCATGTAGCCCCGCTGCTGCGCCGTCGGGAGCCATGCGACGAGTGCCTCGTTCCGGCCGGGGCAGGCTGCAGCCGCCGCCCAGTAGGTCGATCTGAGACCCGTTGCGCCGGCGGTATGCTCGCGTTTCCGGCTCGGCGGTTGCCGCTGGGTGGCGCATGGGCCTGATGCCTGCTCGTCATGACGTCACTCGCAGCGGTCCTCGGCGCCTCGGCCGTAGGGCTGGCAGCAGTCCGGACGGTGTCGGTACACGCGCAGGTCCCGCCCGAGCCGGCGACCGTACTCTGGCGTGATCTCGTACAGGCAGGCCTGCCACACGACGGTTTCCCCGCCGCCGGGCATCACCTGGCCGTTACCAGGACCGCCGCGCAGCAGCACCTCCACGTCTCGACCGTACGCAATCGGCTAGGGCGTTGCCCGGAACTGGAGGCACAGCGGGACCCGCCGGTCCGGTAGATCGTGCTGCGGGATGAGCTATGCCGTGGGTTGGATCTCGAGGCCGGCCGGATCAGACCGCCTGATACCGCCCGTAGAGGTAGGCGGATCGCCGATATGGGGTTGCGTGGATGCTTCCGGTGGAAGGATGGCAGATGTGGGAAACGCGCCGACTGGAACGACCGTGCCTCAAATCTCGCCGCTTGCCGGCGAGCCGATCAAGCGTGCCGACGCCAAGCGGCTCGCGGGGGTTCTCAAGGCCCTCGCGGACCCCCGCCCGGCTGCGCCTGCTCAGCCTGATCCAGTCGGCCCCCAAGGGCGAGGCGTCGGTCTCTGACCTGATTGCGCCGCTCGGGCTTTCGCAGCCGACGGTCAGCCACCGCTGAAAATCATCTTCGGCCGTCGCCGCGCCGGAGCCCAACCAGGTCGGCCCCGATCAGCGCCGCACCGACCGCGGCGCGCCACCCCGTGAACGTGGCCTGATTCGAGCATCCCAGGAATCCGCAGAGAGGGGTCCGGCCATGAATGAGGCACAGCGGCAGAAAATTGCGGACGGCGCAGGCTTCGTCGCCGCCCTCGACCAGAGCGGGGGCAGCACCCCGAAAGCCCTCGCGCTGTACGGCGTGCCCGAGGCGGCGTACTCGACCGAGGACGAGATGTTCGACCTCATGCACGAGTTCCGCAGCCGGATCATCACCGCCCCGGCCTTCAACGGTGACCGCATCCTGGGCGCGATCCTGTTCGAGCAGACGATGGACCGCCAGGTCAACGGCATGGCCGCAGCACAGTACCTGTGGCAACACAAGAAGGTGGTCCCGTTCGTCAAGGTCGATGAGGGGCTCGCGGTCGAGGCCGACGGCGCGCGGCTCATGAAGCCGATCACCATGCTGGAGAGTCTGCTGGAGCGTGCCGTTCACCAGCAGGTGTTCGGCACGAAGATGCGCTCGTTCATCCGTCGTGCCGATGTCGGCGGCATCACCGCCGTCCTGGATCAGCAATTCGCCTACGCCCTGCGGATCCTGGACCGTGACATGATGCCCATCATCGAACCCGAGATCGACGTCGCCAGCGCCGAGAAGCAGCAGGCGGAAGAACTGCTCAAGCAAGGCATAGTCGAACGCCTGAGCGACGTGCCGGACGGCCTTCAGGTGATGCTCAAGCTTTCCATCCCGACACAGGACGACTTTTACGCCGACCTGATCCGGCACCCGAAGGTCCTGCGGGTGGTTGCGCTCTCAGGCGGATACTCACAGCAGGAGGCCAACACCCGATTGGCGAGAAGCCACGGGCTGATCGCCAGCTTTTCGCGGGCCCTGACGGAGGGACTGCGGCGACAGCAGAGCGACGAGGAGTTCCAGCAGGTCCTCGCCGCGTCGATCCAGGGCATCTACGCGGCGTCGACGGCCTGACCCGGGGTGACCTGCGCCCACTGGCGCACCCGCTCGGGCCACCGGCACGGTGATCAGGTTCAGCACGCGGTTCTGTCAGAGTGCTCGTACGAAATCCCGCATCGAGCTCCGTCTCCGGGTTCGGCGGCCCGCCACCGGGCAGGGGTCACCCGCTCGATGCGCTGTCGTCCGTGGATCTGCTCGTCAGCCAGGGCGCGGATCATCGACGCGTACGCGACGGGGACGTCGGGTCGTAGTGTTTTGGCGGTCGCCAGTGGTCGGGCGGGCCTGGTATGCCGCGGGTCGCCGCGGTCAGGGCCGGCCGGCGTCAGGGCTTGCCAGTGCTGCACGGTTGGGATTGCCGGGACGTGCGGTGGCGGTGGCGCCCGGCGGCCGTGTGATGCCGCGGGTGCCGCCGATTGGCGCGTGGTCAGGCGAACCGGGCGTGCAGCCAGGTTCGCATGAGCCGGATTTCGTGCAGTTTGGGACCGCACGACGGCGAGCTCGAGGTCGGTGAGCCTGTCATGCACCGTGCCGGGTAGCGCGGCCTTCGACTCCTTCACCGCCATTGTGTGGTGCGGGATCATCAGCCGTAGGAACTGGATGTCCGTCGCGCTGCCGGGGGCGGCTGCCCTGAGTGGGTGCTGGTCGACGCCGGCGACCAGGGCCTGGCCAAAGACCATCCCGAGCAGGTCACCGCGCCGCCGCTCAAGCCCCACCCCGAGGCGCCGGTAGCCCGTCACCTCGAGTGGAAAACCGAACGCAAGGCCCAGTCCTCGCAACGCATCCCCGTCGAACACGCCATCGCCGAAGCGAAATGGTGGCGCGTCCTGCAACGCTTCACCGGCCGCCGTGAACTACTACCCGAAACGATCAACGCCGTCGCCGGACTCGTCTCCGACAGGGTCATCACCTGGTAAAACACACCCACCACGACCATCGATCAATTGCGCACAAGGTCGTAAGCAACGAGCAGAGACTCACCGACCTACACCACGTCACGGGACGTGACCGCCACGAGGCCGGGAGTACCTCTCACTCGCTCCATGTGCTGGCTGGAGCAACGGCTACGGCTTGAGCACGTCGAGCCAATCATGGCGATTAGCCCCGCTTGATTCGAGGCGCCCTGAGGCAGAGGCGCCTCATCGCCGAGGCCGGCTTACTGGAGCGGGAGAAGCGCGGTGTCTGGGCGTACTACCGGCTGGTGTCGAGCGCGATCGCGACGATCGCGGATCTGCTGACCCCCCATGAAAGCGATCAGCGCGGAGAAGCCGCTGACGCGCGAGCCAGATTCGCGCCGGAGCAACTGATCCATTGCGTCGCGACGGTGCGGTCGATCTGCCACGTCGTACCGTGGCGGCTCACCCGGTAGGTCAGTCCCTGCCCGTTACGGCCGCTTTCGGTCACAGCGAGCGGGATCTCGGCCCGGTCGCCGTCGATGCTGATCCGGCCGAGGGTGACCAGGACCCCGCCGTCGATGACGTTGAGGTTCTTGTCGGTGACGGTGATGGGTTGAAATAACAGTTCAGGAGGCCTGCGGTACTTTCTTCACCAACACCGATCGGTGAACAGGTGGGGTTCCTGCCGCGTTGCCGGACGTCTTACATGAGGCGACAGCCGGTATCCACATTGGAGGCCATGATTCGATGAGTTCGTACACCATCACAATCGCCGCAGACGATCCCAGTCGAGTGACCACAACCCTGAAGGTCGAGGTGAGTGACACCATCGCGCGCATCACCGAGCTGGTGGTGCGCGCTGGCCAGGGGGACGGGCTGACCGCGGGTCAGATCCCCGCTGTCGACCTGGACCTGCTCTTGAGGGCGATCGCGCCCGCCGCCAGCGGGCAGCAGCAGATTGCTACGCCGCCCATTGCCGCATCTGACGAGGTGCCCGCAGCCGGCGGTGTGTCCGTTGACGACGGTGAGCCCGCCGCCGAACCGACGGCGGTCCAGGCCACCGCCCCTACAGCGGCTGCGGATGAGCCGGCGACGACTAACCCTGAGGGTGCTGGTGCGGTTGACGTCGTGGTGCCCAAGCAGGCGTCACCGGCGACCAAGGCAAGGGAGGCGAAGAAGGCCGTCCGGGCGTCGGGCGCTGGCGCGACCCGCAGCCGAGCGGGCAGGGGGAAGACCGCAGCGGGCGCCAAGGCCACGACTAACGCGGGGAAGGCCATGAAGCGGTCCGCGGAAGGCGGGTCCTCCGGAGGTGAGGGGCGGGTGTACCGGCGCTCACCGGCCGATCTCGAAGCGGTCTACCAGCAAGCCGGGAGTGTGGCTGCCGTCGCCGACCACTACGACGTGCCGCGGCATACCGCCCAGGGGTGGATTCGCACCCTACGTCGCCGGCAAGCCGGGCCAGTTCCTGAGTAGGGGAACCGGGTACCGGGTCGGAACGGGCCAACAGGTGTGTCGATTCAAGGCGGGATAGAACCGGACGGCGGGGGTCGCCGTCCGGCGACAACCCCACCAGCTCCCGTGTCATGCTTCTGCGCCATTGGTATGGCAGCACTCCGGCTGGCGACAATTCGAGGACGCGGTGGAGATGAGCGTCGAACAGGTCCACCGTGTCCGCACACGCATCGAACGCATCGTCTGCGCGTAGCTCGCCGAAGTCCACGTTGCCAGAGCCAGAGCCTGATGTCAGTCCCCCGGAATCGTGGCCTCCACGCTATCTGGGGGACCTCACGGGCGACGTGAGAGAGGGTGGGTGGCAATGTCACAGCAGTGGGCGGCACGATAGGTGCCGTGACGGCTCCCACCCGCCCGCCCCTGGCGGTCTTGGACGCGGTGCTGGAGCGGTTGACCTACGTCAACGAGGAGACCGGCTACACCGTCGCCCGGGTAGCCACCGACCGCAGCAGCGACCTGTTGACGGTGGTCGGTGCCCTGCTCGGCGCCCAGCCCGGGGAGAGCTTGCGCCTGTCGGGGCGGTGGTCGTCGCACCCACAGTACGGGCGGCAGTTCGAGGTCGATTCCTACACCACCGTGCTGCCCGCCACCATCCAGGGCATCCAGCGTTACCTCGGCTCCGGCCTGGTCAAGGGCATCGGCCCGGTCTTCGCCGAGCGGATCGTCGCCCACTTCGGCCTCGACACCCTCCGGGTCATCGAGGAAGAACCCGCCCGGCTGGTCGAGGTGCCCGGCCTGGGGCCGAAGCGAACGGCGAAGATCACCGCAGCGTGGGAAGAGCAGAAGGCCATCAAGGAGGTGATGGTCTTCCTCCAAGGCGTCGGGGTGTCCACGTCCCTGGCCGTGCGGATCTTCAAGAAGTACGCCGACGCCTCGACCTCGGTGGTGCGCAACGAGCCGTACCGGCTGGCGGCCGACGTATGGGGCATCGGCTTCAAGACCGCCGACACCATCGCCCAAGCCGTCGGAATCCCACACGACAGCCCACAGCGGGTCAAGGCCGGCCTGCAGTACACCTTGTCGGAGGCCACCGACTCCGGGCACTGCTACCTGCCCGCCCCGCAGCTCGTCGCCGATGCCACCAAGATCCTGAACGTGCCCGGCGACCTCGTCGCCGGCTGCCTCGACGACCTGATCGCCGAGGAGGGCGTGGTCCGTGAGGTGCTGCCCGGCCCGGACGGGGAGCAGGTGCCGGCGGTGTACCTGCTGCCGTTCCACCGCGCCGAGCAGTCCCTGGCCGGGTCGCTGCAGCGGCTGCTGGGAGTCCGCGCCGACCGCCTGCCCCATTTCGCCGACGTCAACTGGGACAAAGCCCTGGCCTGGTTGAAGGTCCGGACCGGCGCCGACCTGGCCGCGGAGCAGGAGCAGGCGGTCCGGCTCGCGCTGACCTCCAAGGTCGCCGTGTTGACCGGCGGGCCTGGATGCGGCAAGAGCTTCACTGTGCGGTCGATCGTCGAACTCGCCGCCGCGAAGAAAGCCAAGGTGACTCTCGCCGCCCCGACCGGCCGCGCCGCGAAGCGCCTGTCCGAGCTGACCGGCCATCCCGCGGCCACCGTGCACCGGCTGCTGCAACTGCGCCCCGGCGGCGAGGCCACCTACGACCGGGACAACCCCCTCGACGTCGACCTCCTGGTCGTGGACGAGGCGTCGATGCTCGACCTCATCCTGGCCAACAAACTCGTCAAGGCCGTCCCACCGGGCGCGCACCTGCTCCTCGTCGGCGACGTCGACCAACTCCCCTCCGTCGGCGCTGGTGAAGTCCTGCGCGACCTCCTCGCCGCCCCGGCCATCCCCCGGGTCCGGCTGACGCAGATCTTCCGCCAGGCCGCCCAGTCCGGCGTCGTCACCAACGCCCACCGCATCAACGCCGGCAAACCACCCCTCCTGCAAGGCCTCGCCGACTTCTTCCTGTTCGCCTGCGACGACACCGACGCCACCGCCGCCCTGACCGTCGACGTCGCCTGCACCCGCATCCCCGCCAAGTTCGGGCTCGATCCGCGCCGCGACGTGCAGGTCCTCACCCCCATGCACCGGGGCCCCGCCGGCGCCGCCGCCCTCAACGGGCTGCTGCAGCAGCGGCTCACGCCGGGTCGGGAGGGGCAACCGGAACGGCGGATGGGCGGGCGGGTGTTCCGGATCGGCGACAAGGTCACCCAGATCCGCAACAACTACGACAAGGGCCAAGCCGGCGTGTTCAACGGCACCCTCGGCGTCGTCACCACCCTGTCCACCGAGGAACAGTCCCTGACCGTGCGCACCGACGAGGACGAGAGCATCGACTACGACTTCGACGAACTCGACGAACTCGCCCACGCGTACGCCATGACCATCCACCGCTCCCAAGGATCCGAATACCCCGCCGTCGTCATCCCGCTGACCACCAGCGCGTGGATGATGCTGCAACGCAACCTGCTCTACACCGCCGTCACCCGCGCCAAACAGCTCGTCGTCCTCGTCGGCTCCCGTCGCGCCCTCGCCGCCGCCGTCCGCACCGTCGGCGCCGGCCGCCGTCACACCGGCCTCAAGCACCGACTCGCCTGACACCAGCTGATGCCGACGTCGCCCGGCAACCACGAACCGGGGCAGTCCCCCTCGCCCACGACACCGTCCGCCAGTTCACCGAGCACCCAGCCGGTACCGATCTCCTCATCCTCGCCACCATTACCGAGCAACCGAACACCGACCCGAACTGGCTACAGCGCTACCCTCTCAATCCCCTGGAATCGTGGAGGGCTCCGTTATGCGGCCTGGGCCTCCAGGGCGCGAGTGGTTGATCGTTCGTAGTCGATGGGCGATCGCCAGTCGCAGACGGAGTGCCGGCGGCGCCGGTTGTAGAAGTCGGTGATCCAGGTGGCGATCTTCAGGCGGGCTTCGGTGCGGGTGCGGAACTGGCGGCGGTGGACGTACTCGACCTTGGCCGAGGCGTGGCGCTCCGGCGCCAGTTCCTGGACGACCAGCCGGCGGCAGAGCTTCGCCAACGACCTGACCCGTCCGCAGTTGATCGCGGTGACGGACAACGTCAACCAGGCCAAGGGTGACCAGGACCCGTCCACCTGGCAGCCGCCGCTGTCGTCGTATCGGTGCACCTACAGCAAGATGTGGATCACCGTGAAGTACAGCTGGGGCCTCACGTTGCAGTCGTCGGAGAAGTCCGCGCTGCAGAGCATGCTCAACACCTGCAGCTCCTGAGCGCGACCGGCGGCCGGCGGGGCGCCCTTTGACGCACCGCCGGTCGCGCTATGCCTCGTTGGATGGAGGGGGTGCGTTGTCGCCGGGTTGCTTGCGCCACTGGCCGCCCGCGTCGGCGGCGAGGAGGCGTTTGATGATGGCGAAGGCTTCGTCCTCGGTGTCGAACTCCCACCGCAAGATCCGGCCGGTTTCGCTGTCCCCGGCGCGGGCGGCGATCTTCCACCGGATCTCGCGGGTCAGCCACACATCCGGGCGGCCCAGGCACCCCCAGTGGGGTCGGGCCGAAGCGCGGTGCCGGGCTTTCGTCCGGTCCGTTTCTTCGGCCCGCCCTCCGAACCGGACGTGCAGTTCTCGCTGCATCCGGCTCTCCACAGACTCACGTCGGCTGGGTCAGGCGACGCGTCGACGGTGTCCAGGGGTTGGGGATCACGCTGCGGCGTCGGTACCGGGTCACGGTGACCGAGGCCGGGTTGAACAGGGTGAGCTGTCCGTCGGTGATCGTCCATCCGCCGGCCATGTAGCGCCGTCGGAGTTGCTTCCACGTCAGGCCCCGCCCTGTGGGGGTTCGGCTCGCTCGTCGGCGGCTTCATCTACGGAGTGCTGCCCAAGCCACCGAGGGCGGCGATCCTGCTCGCCGCGCTCGGCGTCTCGGCGCTGCTCGTCCTGCCCTCGCCCAGCATCGGGTGGTTCGTCGTCCTCATCACGGTGAGCGGCATGTTCTCCGCCCCGGTCGTCGTCGGCGCGTCTAACGAGATCTCCCACCTCGTGCCCGCCGCCCATTGCGGCGAGGCCATGAGCTGGCACGGCACGGCGACGATCCTGGGCAACGCGCTCGGCGGCCCGGTGGTCGGCGCCGCACTCGATGCCCACCGCTGGCGGGGCAGGATGGTCGTGGCGGCGCTCGGAGGCCTCCTCGTCGCGGGGATCGGACGGTCAACCCACAGGCGCCGTCGTTACCCAGATGTGACCTGGGGTTTCTGGTCGGCTCTCGACGCGAGGTCCATCGGGCCCTATGGTTCGGGAGATACAAGACTCTTTCATTCGGGCCCGTTGGTATCAGCCGGTACACGCGAGCGACATCGGCTCACGAAGGGAGCAACATGCGCAAGGCAATGGCGGCAAGCGCAGTCGGTCTGGTCATGGCGGTCGCAATCACCGCGTGCAACGGGCCCGCGGGCAGCAACGACTCGGGCCCTGCGACCATGGGCGGCAACCTCGTCATCGGCCGTGACGGCGAGGGCTCGACCCTCGACAACACGAACACCGACTTCGAGAACTACTCGATCGCCATCTTCCAGCAGATCGGCGAGTCGCTGTACGCGACGACGAATGACGGCCAGAAGCTCGAGCCGCTGCTGGCGGCCGACATGCCCGTGATTTCCAAGGACGGCCTCACCTACACGGTGAAGCTGCGCCAGGACGTCACCTTCAGCGACGGCACCCCCACGACCGCGAAGGACGTGAAGTTCTCCATCGACGCCGACACGGCGGGCGCGGGCGACGGTGGCTGGGGCTTCGTCAACGGCGCCATCGACAAGGTCACCGTCATCGACGACCACACGGTCGAGTTCAAGCTAAAGCACCCGTGGGCCCCGTTCGTGGCCGACCTGTCGATGTTCTCCAACGCGATCCTCCCGGACAACTACGGGGGCAAGACGAAGGAGGAGTTCTACAAGAACCCGATCGGCACCGGCCCGTTCATGTTCAAGGAATGGGTCAAGGGCGACCACGCGACCGTCGTCAAGAACCCGAAGTACTGGCAGAAGGGAATGCCGACGCTCGACTCGGTGACGTGGCGGGTCATGCCGGACGCGAACACCCGCAAGCTGGCCCTCCAGAGCGGCGAGATCCAGGTCGAGCAGGTCACCGACTGGTCGAGCTGGGACGAGATGTCCAACACCCCGGGCATCACCGCCAAGGCGTTCCCGTCGACTGAGGTCGACTACATCGGGATGAACGTCGACCGCCCGCCGCTCAACGACCCGCACGTGCGAGTCGCCATCGCCAACGCGCTCGACCGCGACGCCATCATCAAGGCGGTGCTCTACGGCAACGGCACCCCTGCGAACTCGATCATCCCCAAGGGTGTCCCGTTCTACAACCCGGACAACGCCGGCCCGACGTTTGACCTGAACAAGGCCAAGGCAGAGATGGCTGCTTCCACTGTGCCGAATGGCTTCACCTCGACGATGCTCATCAAGTCTGGCGACGCCACGCAGGCCGCCATCGCCCAGATCCTTCAGAGCCAGCTCAAGCCGCTCGGCATCACGCTCAAGATCGAGCAGCTGGAGGCCACGGCGCAAAAGGCGCGCCGGTTCGCTACTGACTACGACATCGCGATCGGTGCCTGGACAATGGACATCCCCGACCCCGACCAGTGGACGACGGCTGCGCTCGACCCCAAGGGTGGTCTCAAGTCGGCGTACACCAACTACAACAACCCCGACATCGTCGCCCTCAACGCCAAGGCGCAGCAGACGAACGACGACGCCACGCGCAAGGACCTGTACACCCAGATCCAGGCAGACGTCACGAAGGACTCGTCGCTCGCGCTCATGTACTACGTGCCCTACGGCTGGGTGTACTCCAATGACGTCCAGAACTTCTTCGTCACCCCGC
The DNA here is from genome assembly GCF_900143515.1 of Micromonospora cremea. Taxonomy (NCBI): domain Bacteria; kingdom Bacillati; phylum Actinomycetota; class Actinomycetes; order Micromonosporales; family Micromonosporaceae; genus Micromonospora; species Micromonospora cremea. Next base: position 115,540 of record NZ_FSQT01000001.1, read on the forward strand.
TCGGGTACCTGGACCTCAAGAACGTCAAGCTCGCCGCCAAGTAACCCTCAGCAGCACGCAGCACGCAGGCGCGACATCGAATCACTCTTGGGTGCGGGCGCTGCTCCAAAGCGTCCGCACCCAAGTCACAACGAAGTGACGAGAGGACCGAAGTATGCTCAACCGTCTCGGCTTCATTCCCTGGCGCTTGCTGCAGGCGATCCCGATCGTCTTCGGGCTCACGATCATCGTCTTCTCCCTGTCGAAGCTCCTTCCGGGCGACGCCGCGGTCGCCATGCTCGGGGAACGAGCAGGGCCCGACGCGCTCGAAGCCCTCCGGGAGAAGCTCGGGCTCAATCGCCCGGCAGTTGAGCAGTACTTCCTCTATATCGGACGGCTGCTTCACGGCGACCTCGGCGACAGCTTGATGTACCACATGCCCGTCAAGGACGTGCTCCCGAGAGCCCTGCCGGTGACGCTGTCCCTCGTCGTCTACGCCGTCATCCTTGCGCTCATCATCTCCATCCCGCTCGCGAGCCTCGCCGCCTCCCGGCCCAACGGCGTGCGCGACCTCGGGGTGCGCGGCTACACGCTCGTCGCCCAGGGAATGCCGCAGATGTGGGTCGGCATCATGCTCATGCTCCTGCTGTCCCTGCACTTCAGGATCTTCCCCATCGGCAGGTACGGCTCCGGGCTGGAGAATGTCCGCAACCTCTTCCTGCCGGCCCTCACGCTCGCCATCGCGCTGAGCCCAACGCTCATTAGGAGCCTGAGGCAGTCGATTATCGAGGTGCGCGATGCGGACTTCGTCGCCACCGCGAGGTCCAAGGGGGCCGGAGGGTTTGCCCTCTTCCGCGGCCACATCCTCCGCAACGCCATTCTCCCGACCGTCTCGGTCGTCGGCGTGCACCTCAGCTATATCGTCGGCGGCTCGATCGTCATCGAGCGGGTGTTCAACCTGCCAGGCATCGGGCAGCTCATGATCCAGGCGATCCTCAACCGCGACTTCCCGCTCATGCAGGCGGTCACGCTCCTTATTGGCCTCCTCGTCATCGCCATCGGCATCCTCACCGATGTCGTCTACGCCTTGCTCGACCCGCGGGTCGCTGTCGGACGGAGCAAAGCATGAGCGCTGCATCGGCCGTCATCCGGGGCAAGGTGCCCACGGCCCGGACGCACACACGACAGTTGCGCCCCTGGTACCAGAACCCGTCGCTCATCGCGGGCATCGTCGTCACCGGGCTGCTCGTGCTCATCGCCGTGCTCGCGCCGCTCATCGCACCGCACGACCCGCTCGCGCAGGACCTTCTCAACGCACGGAAGGGCCCGAGTGCAGAACACTGGTTCGGCACCGACACGCTCGGGCGTGACATTGCCTCCCGGCTCATCTGGGGGGCCCGGGTCAACCTGCGCATCGGATTCCTCGCCGTCCTCATCCCGTTCGTCTTCGGAACGATGGTAGGGGCGATCGCCGGCTACTTCGGCGGCTGGTTCGACATCCTTATCATGCGGATCGTCGACATCTTCTTCGCGTTGCCTTTCTACGTCATCGTCATCGCACTCGTCTTCGCCCTCGGGGCCGGTGAGGCGAGCATCTACCTGGCGATTGCCATCGTCTCGTGGGTGGCGTACGCGAAGATCGTCCGAGGCGAGGTCATGGTCGCGCGGCAGCTCGACTACGTGCGAGGCGCCCGGCTCGGCGGCCTGCCCACGTGGCGCGTCCTGGTGCGCCACATCGGCCCCAACGTCCTGAGCCAGGTGATCGTCTACGCCATGAGCGACATCGTCATGGACATTCTCGCGGTGGTCACCCTCGGCTACCTCGGGCTCGGGATCACCCCGCCGACGGCGGAGTGGGGCGGCATGATCGTCGAAGGCCAGACCTTCATCACGACGAACTGGCTCATGGCGACGATCCCGGGTCTCGCCGTGGTCGTCACGAGCCTTGGACTGTCCTGGCTGGGCGATGGGCTGTCCGATCTCCTCAACCCCGACAGGAGGAAGTAATGGCAGCCGAGAGTCTCCTCGAGATCGAGGGCCTGACGGTCGGGATCGACCATCACGGACGTCAGGTGCGGATTGCCGAGGACGTCAACCTGGCCGTGAGCGGCGGTGAACGGGTCGGGCTCGTCGGCGAGTCCGGTGCCGGGAAGTCGATGGTGCTGCGGTCCATCGCCGGGCTGCTGCCCCGCGGCGTCAAGGTTCTGTCCGGCTCGATCCGCTACGACGGGAAGAACCTCCTCGACCTCAGGCAGTCGCAGCGACGCAAGCTCATGGGACCCGAGATCGCCATGGTCTTCCAGGAGCCGATGACGGCACTCAACCCGCTCATGCGGGTCGGCGACCAGATCGCGGAGGGTACGATCAGGTACCAGGGCCTCTCCCACAAGGCGGCGCGCGCGCGGGCCGTCGAGCTCATGGCCCACGTCGGGATTCCCGATCCCAGGAGCAGGGCTACCGCGTACCCCCACGAGCTGTCCGGCGGGCTACGTCAGCGGGTCATGATCGCCATGGCCATCTCGCTCAAGCCGCGCCTGCTGCTGTGCGACGAACCGACCACCGCCCTCGATGTCACGGTCCAGCACCAGGTGCTGCGCCTGCTGGCGGAGTTGTGCGACGAGGTCGGCGCGGCGCTCCTCTTCGTCACCCACGACCTTGCCGTCATCAACCAGACCTGCCGACGGCTGGCCGTCATGTACGCGGGCCGTGTCATAGAGTCCGGCACGACGCGCGAGGTCCTCCACGATCCGCGGCACCCGTACACCCGGGGTCTGCTCGAATCCGCGCCCGATTTCGACAACCCCGACCGCGAGCTCATCGCGATTGCCGGTTCCGCGCCGAACATCGCCGAGCGTCCTGCCGGGTGCGCGTTCGCTCCCCGCTGCCGCGACGTGGTGGCAGCATGCCGAGAGTCGGCGCCGGTGCTGCGTTCGACCGGCGACGGGCGCCACACGGCGTGCATCCGCGCCGACGAGCTATTCCAGAAGGTGATGGCATGAGTTCGCAGACCACGCCGGCGCAGGAGCCCCTGCTGCGCGGAGTCGACGTCACCAAGCGGTACCGCGCGGGGCGCTCCCTCGGTGACCGGCTCGGCAGGCGGCCCGAGCGGGCCCTGACCGCGCTCGACGGCGTGTCCGTCGACGTGTATCCGAGCGAGGTGCTCGCTGTCGTCGGCGAGTCCGGCTCCGGCAAGTCGACGCTCGCGAAGGTCCTCGTCGGCAGCGAGATCGCCACCTCGGGCAGCGTCGTCTTCGAGGGCAAGGCGCTGTCGCCGAAGCGCCACTCCGTCGATGCCCGGCGTATTCAGATGGTCTTCCAGGACCCCTACTCGTCGCTTAACCCGCGGCTGACGATCGGCAGCGTCTTGACCGAGCTGCTGCGGTACCACCAGATCGTGCCGCGCAACGAGGTCAAGGCCGAGGCCAGCCGGTTGCTCGCACTCGTCGGACTCGACGACGACGCGCTGACCGCCTACCCGAGCCAGTTCTCCGGCGGCCAGCGCCAGCGTCTGGCCATCGCGCGTGCACTCGCCGTGCGCCCCGACGTCCTCATCGCGGACGAGCCGGTCTCGGCGCTTGACGTGTCCGTCCAGGCGACGATCCTCGACCTCGTCTCCGACCTGCGCGACAAGCTCGGGCTGTCCGTCCTGTTCATCGCGCACAACCTCGCCGTCGTCCAGCACCTCAGCCAGCGCGTCGCAGTGATGTACCTCGGCCGCATCGTCGAGATCGGCACCGCCCCCGAACTGTTCGCGAACCCTTCCCATCCCTACACGCGCGCGCTCATCGCCTCGATCCCACGGATGCGGGAGGGCAGTGTCAATAGCGCGTTCGAGGTGGAGGGCGAGCCGCCGAGCCCGTACGCGATCCCGGTGGGATGCCGGTTCCACCCGCGCTGCCCTTTGGCGACCGACGAGTGCCGGGTCACCGACCCGCAGCTCGCGCCCGTCGCGCCGGAGGGCGCAGGGTCCACCCACCTCAGCGCGTGCCTGCGGGTCGACGCGCTGCCCGCGGTCCAGAACGCAACCCGAACGATCCCCGTCGAAAGGTCCTCCCGTTGAACGTCTTCGCGTCCCAGGCCGGCTCACCGTGGGCTCTCGCCATCCACGGCGGCGCCGGCGGGCGGGTCGAGGAGCTGAGCGTCCAGGGTGACGGCGAGTACGAAGAGGGTGACCTGGCGCTGGTCTGGGACCGCGGCGGGCAGCCGCAGGGTCGGTTGGCCTCGCCCGTCCGGCTGATCGAGGGGTGGTGGCAGGTGATCTCCTGGTCGGTCGACCCAGCCGCCGGTACGGTGTCGCTGGCGCACCGGCCGGCCCACCCCGCTCCCCGGGGCATCGGGCACTGGAGCGGCTCGGCCTCCGCCGAAGGACTGCCGTCGACCGCGCTGACGCAGCTGCTCATCGGTGCGGCCCGGGTCCCGTCGATACCCGCCGCATCCACGGTGCCCGGCCGGCCCAGTCAGGGAACCTCCTTCAACGGCAAGATCGACGCGCCGGTGCTCGTGGCCGCGGCGATCCCCGCGCCGGAGCTTGCCCTGGCCACCCCGGAACAGGACGTGCGGGCGGATCTCGTCGTCACCGAGCAGGCCGCCGGCGGCTTCGTGTTCGCGACCGGATCCATCTCCTGGGTGCAGAGCATGGCCGTGGACGAGTTCGACAACGACGTCGCGCGGATCACCGAGAACGCGTTGCGCGCGGCGCTCTCCCGCGCGAAGGCGTGAGTCGGTGAGCGTCCTCGACGGGGTCACCGTGGTTGCGCTGGAGCAGGCGGTCGCGGCTCCGTTCGCCACCCGCCAGCTGGCGGACCTGGGTGCCCGGGTCATCAAGATCGAGCGACCCGGGCGGGGCGACTTCGCCCGGGACTACGACCAGACGGTCCGCGGAATGTCCTCGCATTTCGTGTGGCTGAACCGATCCAAGCACTCGGTGGAACTCGACCTGAAGACGCCCGCGGGTCGCGACGCCGTGTTGTCGCTCGTGGAAACCGCGGACGTGTTCGTGCAGAACCTGGCGCCGGGCGCGGCCGAACGGCTCGGCCTAGGCCCCGGCGCCCTGCGCGAACGCAATCCCCGGCTCGTCTACTGCTCGATTTCCGGATATGGCCCGTCCGGTCCCTACGCGGACAAGAAGGCCTATGACCTGCTGGTGCAATGTGAAACGGGGTTCGTGTCGCTGACCGGAACCCCCGAGGCGCCCGCCAAGGCGGGCGTCGCGGTGGCCGACATCGCCGCCGGCATGTACGCCTACTCGGGGATCCTCGCGGCACTGCTGCGGCGGGCGAACACCGGCCAGGGGGCGACCCTCGAGGTGTCCATGCTGGAGGCGCTGGGCGAGTGGATGGGTTACCCGCTGTACTTTTCGCAGTACGGCGGGGACCCGCCGCCGCGCAGCGGCACGTCCCACGCCACCATCGCGCCGTACGGTCCCGTCCCCTGCGCCGACGGCACCGTCTTCATCGGGGTCCAGAACCAGCGGGAATGGTCGGCGTTGTGCTCGGCCCTGCTGCTGCGGCGGCCAGGTCTGGTCGAGGAACCGCGGTTCGCCACCAACAGCCTGCGCGTGCGGCACCGTGCGGAGCTCGACGACATCATCGGCTCCGTCACCGCTGAACTGACGACAGCGCAGGTGACCCGGCTGCTGGACGAGTGCGGGATCGCGAACGCGCGGCTGCGCACGGTGGACGAATTCGCCGATCACGAGCAGTTGCGGTCCCGCGACCGGTGGCGGGAGGTCGGCTCGCCGGTAGGCCTGCTGCGCACGCTGCTTCCGCCGGCCGTGCTCGACGGCGAGGCGCCCGTCCTAGGCCCGGTCCCTGAGCTGGGCGAACACACGGCCCAAGTGCTGAGCGAATTGCCGGCCAGGCCGCCGGGCTCCGCCGACCGGATGCCGGGCCACGGAGCCGAACCGGACGACCAGACGCGCGTCGGCCAGCGGTGAACCGCGCCCGCGTCGAGCGGGAACGAGCAGCCGTCAACGGGCCGACGACTCACAGCGAAGAGAGAGAGATGACGCAGATTTACCGCGCGACCGCGCAGCAGGAATGGTCGCTGGCCCTCCATGGTGGTGCCGGCGGCCGGGTCGAGGAGCTGGCCGTTCAGGGGGAGGGCGAGTACGAGGAGGGGCTCCGGCGGGCGTACAACGCCGGTTGCGACATCCTCGCCCGGAGCGGCAGCGCGATCGACGCAGTCTGCGCGACGGTGACCGTGCTCGAGGACGACCCGCTCTTCAACGCGGGCCGCGGATCGGCCCTGCGCCACGACGGCTCGATCGAGATGGATGCGGCCGTCATGTCGGGCTCGGGCCGGGCGGGTGCCGTGGCGGCGACCCCGTGGGCTCGCAACCCGGTGCTGGCGGCGCGCCGCGTCATGGAGGACGGCAGCTGCGTCCTCCGGGCACGGCTGTCCCGGGAAACGATCGAACAGTGGGGGCTGGCCACCGCGGAGCAGGAGTACTTCGTCACACCAGGGCGCCTCGCCCAGCTGCGCAACGTCCAGGCCGGACTCATCCAGCCGCAGCGGCACGGGACGGTCGGCGCCGTCGCGCGCGACAGTGCGGGCCGGGTCGCCGCGGCGACCTCCACCGGAGGGACGGTGAACCAGCAGGTCGGCCGGATCGGCGACTCCCCGATCATCGGTTCCGGAACCTACGCCCGCGATGATGTCGTCGCCGTCTCATGTACCGGCTATGGCGAGGCCTTCATGCAGGGCGTCGTCGCCCATGAGATCGCCGCACGCGTCCGGCACGCCGGGCAGTCCCTCGCGGACGCTGTGGTCGGCGTGCTCCGCGAGGAGATCGGGGCCCGTAACGCCACGGGCGGGGTCATCGCGGTCGGGGGCAACGGAGAGGTCGTCGTGGCGCACAACTCGCCCGCAATGTTCGCCGCGTTCCAGGACCAGGACATCGCCGTCATCACTTGATGGAGGCGAGTGACGGTGCGGGGGCCTCCCTACGCACGCGGACGGCGAGGGAGAAGGGCGCTAGGCTCCGCTCCGTGGACGACATTCGTGATATAGTCACCCGCCGGGTCAACGATCTGACACCGGCGGAGAAGCGCTGCGCTCGTGCACTGTTGGCGGATTACCCAGCGGCCGGACTTGGCTCCGCATCCTCTCTCGCCGAGGCTGCCGGCACGTCGACTCCGACAGTGCTCCGATTCCTCGCGCATCTTGGTTTCGGGAGCTATCGGACTTTTCAGCAGCGCCTGCGGGACGAGATCACGCGGACAGCCACGAGCCCGGTGCAGCGCGCCACGCGGAGCCGCGCCGAACGCTCGGCGCCGACGGACTTCACCGCAGCGGTGGACCAGCGGATTGGGATCGCCGAGCAGCTCGTAAGGGCCGTGCCGCAACCGGAGTTCGACGCCGCAGTGGCCCTTCTGGCTGGCCGTCCACGAAGGACGCTGGTGGCGGGAGGCTACTTCACCCACCACCTCGCCGCCTTGCTCGCCTCCCAGCTCGACCAGCTCCTCACCGGGGTCGACTTCACACGAGACCCATTGAGGGCCGACATCGGCAAATATCTTGACCTCGGCAAGGACGGAGTCGTCCTGCTCTTCGACTTCCGCCGTTACGAGAAGGATGCGAAGCAGCTCGCCGAGCTCGTGAAGGAGCAGGGGGGCCGGCTGGTCCTCCTGACCGATCACGAGCTGTCGCCTTCGGCCCAGCTGGCCGATGTCGTGCTTCCGGTCTATGTCGACGGCGTGCCCTTCGACTCCGACGCTGGTGTCCTCATTCTCCTGGAGAGTCTGGTCGAGTGCGTCTTCAATGCGCTGGGGCCAAAGGCGATCCGCCGTATGGAGCGCTGGGAGGCGAGCGTGGAGATCCCCCGTGTGTTCTCCGCGTCCAAGTCCCGTTCCATTGCCGAGGAGGTGATCTCTCCTTTGTAACGGTTGTTAGATGCTGAGCCATGTGACATGATGCTGTAACTAGCGGAACACAGCAGTGTGGCACGCGTCGATCGGCATCCAGGAGGTCTCGGTGGCGGTACTCGAGGGCATGGTCGCGGTGGTCACGGGGACCGCCCAGGGGATTGGTCGCCGGATCGGGGACGCAGTCGAGGCAGCGGGCGCCGTCGTCCACCGCGTGGACCGGGAGCAGGTCGACCTTTCGAAGTCGGACGAGGCCGTGTCGTACCTCAGGGACCTCGGAAAGGTCGACATCCTCGTCCACTCGGCCGGCGGCGTCTGCGGCCAGACCCACGCACCGATCGAAGAGATCACCGACGCGGCCTGGGACGAGGTGGTCGACGCCAACCTGCGCACTGCCTTCAACGCCGTCCGGGCCGTGGCCCCCGGGATGAAGGAGCGGGGCTACGGGCGGATCGTCACCATCTCCTCCGGCGCGGGCCGGAGCGTCAGCCTGACTGGTGTCCAGGCGTACACGTCGGCCAAGGCGGGGCTCATCGGCTTCACCCGCCAGATGGCCTGGGAACTCGGCCCGTACGGGATCACGGTCAACTGCATCGCGCCGGGCTTTGTGCTATCGAATCCGACGACCCAGAAGCAGTGGGACAGCTACGGGCCGGACGGCCAGGCGGCGCTCGTCTCGCGGATCGCGACCCGGCGGACCGGAATCCCCGAGGACATCGCGCGCGGTGCCCTCTTCTTCGTCGACCCCGACGCGGGATGGGTCAGTGGGCAGACCCTGTCCATCGACGGCGGCCACTCGCTCTTCTGAGGAGGACCGATGACGACACCGAACGACGACGCCGTCCTCCTGCGCGAGCTAGGGGAGCGCTACTTCCGGACTCAGCACACCTACGACCCGTGGAACGCCTCGCTGCTCGGCCTGACCGAGTACGACCCGCTCGTCGGTGACGTGCGGGTCGAGGCCGGGGAGCGCGCAGCTGACGACCTCGCCGCCGTTCGGCGGCGCGCCGAATCCATCGATCCCGTCCGCCTCACGCCCGCCGACCGGGTGGACCGTGACGTCCTCATCCACCTCGCGGGCGGTGCCGAGAACGACATCCGGGACGCGCTGTGGGCGGCGAACATCTCGGCCAAGAGCTACGTGAGCCGGCAGGGACTGGTCTTCCAGACCATCCCGATCATGAGCACCGAGAACGAGGCCGGACGCGCCGCCTACCTGGCCCGGCTCGACGGTCTGGCCGGCCTGTTCGCCGGCCTCGCCGAGCGCTACCGGGAGGAGCTGGCGCGTGGCCGGACGCCGACCCGCGTCGGTGTGCGGCACGCGATGGACCAGCTGAACGGGTACCTCGCGCTGCCTGTCGACGGTGATGTCCTGCTCGGGCCGGCCGCCGGCACCGGCTGCTACGACCAGGCCCGCGAGATCGTGCGGTCGCGGGTCCGCCCGGCCATGGCCCGCCTCGCCGAAGCGTTGGGCCGGGACATCCTGCCGCACGCCCGCCCCGACGACCGGGCAGGGATCAGCCACGTGCCCGGGGGCCGGGAAGCCTACGCGCGCGCCGTGGCCCGGCACACGACGACCGACCTGTCCCCGGAAGAGGTCCACCAGATCGGCCACGACGCGCTGGCCGAGCTGCAGAGCCAGTGGCGGACCGTCGGCGAGCGGGCGCTCGGCACGTCCGACTTCCCCGAGATCGTGCGTCGGCTCCGAACGGACCCTGCGCTCCGCTTCTCGACCAGCGACGAGATCGTCGCGGTGGCCCGGGAGGCGCTCGAACGGGCGACGGAGGCCCTGGGGCGCTACTACGAGGGTCCCGCAGTCGGCCCGTGCGAGATCGTCGAGATCAACGCCGTGGAGGCCGAGCACGCCTCAATGGCCTACTACCGCCCCCCCTCGGACGACGGCAGCAGGCCCGGTGCCCACTGCCTGCTGACGGCGGACCCGACGCAGCGCTTCCGCTACGAGTACGAGTCCCTGGCCTTCCACGAGTCGGTCCCGGGCCACCACCTCCAGTTGTCGCACTGCCAGCAGCTGGACATTCCCCGCTACCGCCGGCATCTCGACGTCGAGGCGTGCAGCTTCAACGAGGGTTGGGGCCTGTACAGCGAGGTCCTCGCCGAGGAACTCGGGCTCTACACGAGCGACCTGGACATCCTCGGTCGGCTGTCCTTCACGGCCCTGCGCGCGTGCCGTCTCGTCGTCGACACTGGCATGCACCACCTGGGCTGGTCGCGGGAGCGGGCCGTGGCGTTCATGCGCGAGAACACGGCCACGACCGAATCCAACATCCGCAACGAGGTGGACCGCTACATAGCGTGGCCGGGCCAGGCGCTGGCCTACATGGTCGGCCAGCGGGAGATCCTGCGCCTGCGCGAGGCCACGCGTAAGCGGCTCGGACCCCGCTTCTCGCTGCCGGAATTCCACCGCCGCGTCCTCGAGCACGGCGCGGTCCCGCTCGCCGTCCTGGCCGACAACGTGCACGTGTGGGAACCGACACCGACTGTTCACTGACACCAGGAGAAGCCATGGAACTGACGATTAACGGGTGCCGCCTCACGGTCGAGGACCTCGGCCCCAGGGACGCACCACTGATCATCGCCCATCACGGCGGGGGCGGCATCGGGTCGCTCAAGGAGCCGCGGGACACCTTCGGCCCGCTGTCCGACGAGTACCGCGTCATCGTGTTCGATGCTCGCGGGTGCGGTACGAGCGAAGCCTTGCCGCCCTACTCGCACCAGCAGTGGGCCGCCGATGTGGACGCGCTGCGCGAGTGGGCCGGAGCCGAGAAGGTCACGGTCGCGGGCGGGTCGTACGGCGGCTTCATCGCAATGGAGTACGCCCTCGCGTACCCCGACCGGATCCAGGCGCTCATGCTGCGGGACACGGCGGCTGACGGCACGAACCTTGAGACCGCCTTCGAGAACGCGCGGAACCAGAACCGCATCGAGATCAAGTGGGACAACTTCAACCGCTACTGGACCGGCCAGATCCGCGACGACGCTGACCTCAAACAGTGCTGGAGCGAGATGATCGGGCTCTACGACCACGACTACGACCCGGAGCGCTCGGCCCGCGCTGTGGAGGAGGGCACCTACCGGCACGAGGCCCACAACTGGTGCTTCCAGCACAACTGGGGCAACTACGACCTGAAGGACCGGCTCGGGTCCATCACGGTGCCAGTACTGGTCACCGTGGGACGCCATGACTGGGTCACCCCGGTCAGCTGCTCGGAGACGATCACCAAACTGGTGCCGAACGCCGAGCTTGTGATCTTCGAGAAGTCCGGGCACTCGCCGCAGAAGGAGGAGCGCGAGCTCTTCCAGCAGGTCATCCGCGGCTTCATTCACCGTGCCGTGCCGCTGGCGGCAAGCGCATGAGGTACGTCTTCATCGGCGGTGGGGCCATCGGTGGCACGCTCGCCGCGCACATGATACGAGCGGGTCACGACGTCCTGATCTGTGACGCCGACGTCGCGCATGTCGAGGCGATCCGTGCCAACGGGCTGCACATCGAGGGCCCGGTGAACGAGTTCACCGTCGACGTCCCCGCCGTCACTCCGGCCGAGCTGCCAGACCGGATCGACCGCGCCCTCGTCGCGGTCAAGAGCCTGCACACCGCGGAGGCCGCCGCGCTGCTCACGGACCGGCTGACCCCCGAGGGCCTCGTCCTCAGCGTCCAGAACGGGCTGACCGCGGACCACCTGATCCGGGCGGTCGGACGGGCCCGGGTCCTGTCGAGCTTCGTCAACTTCGGTGCGGACGTCATGGCCCCCGGGCGGATCATGCAGGGCAACATCGGCACCTTCCGGGTCGGCGAGCTCGACCCCGGGCCGATCACCGACCGGGTGCGCGAGTTCGTATCCATCCTCCCGTACGCCGAGGCCACCGAGAACGTGCTCGGGTACCTGTGGGGCAAGGAGGCGTACGGCGCGATGCTCTGGGCCGGCGCCGTGTCGGACCTGTCCATCGCCGACAGCCTCGAGGATCCGCGGTACCGACCGCTCATGCTGGCCGTCGCGCGCGAGGTCCTCGCCCAGGTGCCGGTTCCGGTGGAGAGCTTCGACGGGTTCGTCCCGGACGACCTCGAGGGCTCGCTGAACCGGCTGGTCGAGTTCAACCGGAAGAGCGCGAAGAGCCACAGCGGCATCTACCGCGACCTGGTCGTCCGCAAGCGGAAGACCGAGATCGACGAGATGCTCCGCGACCTCGACGGCCCGATCTTCCACAAGATCGGCGAGCTGATCCACGACATCGAACAGGGGCGGCGCGTCTGCGAGGTGGCGAACCTCGACGAACTGGCGGCCTACGTCGCCGACCTCCAGAAGGCCGACCAGACACCGGAAGGACCCCGACCGTGAGGCTGCACGACCGCAACTGGATGCAGATCCGCGACTACCTCAAGCACGACGACCGAGTGGTCCTGCCGATCGGCTCCACCGAGCAGCACGGCTACCTCTCCCTCGGGACGGACGCGATTCTCGCCGAACGGGTCGCCGTCGAGGCGGCCGAGCCGCTCGGCATCCCGGTGCTGCCCGCCCTGCCGTTCGGGATGACGCCCTATCTCGCCGCGTACCCGGGCAGCATGACCCTGCGGATGAGCACCTACATCGAGGTCATCCGCGATCTGCTCGACTGCCTTCACCTGCAGGGGTTCCGCCGGATCGCCATCGTCAACGGCCACGGCGGGAACAGCCCGGTGACCGGCCTGGTCCGCGAGTGGCTCGCCGAGCCGCGCGAGGAGCGCGTCGAGGTGCTCTTCCACAACTGGTGGAACGCGCCCCGGACCGCCGCAACCGCCTCGCAGTTCGACCCGGACCAGATGCACGGCGCGTGGGTGGAGAACTTCCCGTGGACGCGGTTGGTCGGGGTGGAGATCCCGACCGAGCCGATCCCCGTCCTCGACCGCGAGCTGCTCGGCCGGCTCTCCCGGGACGAGATGCTCCAGATCGCGCCGGACGGCAGCCACGGCGGGCCGTACCAGCGCTCCGACGAGGACATGGCGGTCGTCTGGGCGGCCGGCGTGGCGGAGGTCCGTGAGCAGCTCGAGAACGGGTGGCTCAAGTGACCGCGATCGTCACCTCCGGCCGGCTCACCTTCCCCGACGCCCGTGACCTTCTTCCCGAGCTGGCCGGGTACATCAGTATCCCGAGCGTCAGCCGCGACAGCGACCCGCAGGTGATGCGCCGGGCCGCCGAGTGGCTCCGCGACCAGCTCGGCTTCGCCGGTGCGCGCCTCGATGAGACGGCTGGCAACCCCATCGTCCGCGCCGACTGGCTCGGCGTCCCCGGGGCGCCGACGATCCTCGTCTACGGGCACTACGACGTCCAGCCGCCCGGCAGCCTCGCGGAGTGGAACAGCCCGCCGTTCGAGATGACGACCGACGGCGACGTCATCCGGGGCCGCGGCGTCACCGACGACAAGGGGCCGGTCTTTATCGTCCTCAAGCTGGCGCAGGCGTTCCTGGCCCAAGAGGGCGGGCTGCCGCTCAACGTTAAGTTCCTCTTCGAGGGCGAGGAGGAGATCGGCAGCCCCAACCTCGCCGACTACCTTCGGGCACACGCCGACGAGCTGGCGGCCGACCTGGTCGTCTCCGCGGACGGGGCGATGTGGCGCCCCACCGAACCGTCGGTGTCGGTGGCCTCGAAGGGCCTGGTGTCCCTGTCCGTCGTCGTGGAAGGGGCGGCCACCGACCTGCACTCGGGCCGCTTCGGCGGCACGGTCGCGAACCCGGTGCACCAGCTCGCCGCGCTGCTGGCGAGCCTGCACGACGCCGACGGCCGGGTGGCGGTCGACGGGTTCTACGAGGGCGTTCACGAGCTGAGCGACGCGCGCAAGGCGGAGATCGAGGCGGTGGCCTTCGACGAGGAGGCGTACCGGACCGACCTCGGGGTCCCGGCGCTGTTCGGGGAGGCGGGGCTGAGCACCCTAGAGCGGCTGTGGGAACGGCCGACCCTGGAGGTCAACGGCGTCGAGGCGGGTGGGAAGTACACGGTGATCCCGCGCCGGGCCGTCGCGCACCTCTCCTGCCGGCTCGTCCACGAGCAGTGCCCCGATGCGGTCTTCGAGGCCATCGACCGTCACCTCCGGGAGCGGGCGCACCCGGCGGTTACCGTGACGGTTCACCCGGACCCCGGAGGCGTCCCGGCCTACCGGGTCGACGGGGACCACCCATCCATCGTCTGCGCCGTCGCCGCCCTGGCCGAGGTCTACCCGGGCCAGGAGGTCCTCCGGGCCGTCATCGCCGGGACTCTGCCGGCGACGGCGTTGTTCGAGGAGGTGCTGGACGCGAAGACCCTCTTCTTCTCGTTCTCCACCGCGGACGAGAAGCTGCACGCACCGAACGAGTTCCTGCGGATCCGCCGGATCGACGAGGGCCTGCGCGCCTGGGAGGTCCTCTGGCGCGAGCTGGCCCGGGCGCTGCCCCGAGGTGCGTCATGAGCGATCCGTACGTCGCCTATTCCTACCTCGACGAACCGCCATGGCGCGGCGAACTCGCGCCGGAGGCCGGCCGGGTTCCGGCCTACCGGCACGGCCAGCCTGAGCCGGTCGTCGAGCGCGCGGAGCGGCTGTTGCGCGACCACGTGACGATCAGCCTGCACGACCACCCGGTGCGCTTCCCGGCCGACATGGCAGACACCCCGGCCTACAACCGGACCGGTCGCCAGCACACCGCCTACGCGGGCCTGCTCACGTCTGGGCTCACCGCGGTGTTCGACAACATGATGGACGGGACGGCGTGCGTCACCGGGTCGGCGCCGTGGCAGTGGGACGACGTCGTCACCGACCTCGGGATGCGCCAGGCCGACCTCGCGCAGCAGGACCTGGTCACGGTGGTGCGCCGGCTCCGGGACATCGACGACGCACACGAGCAGGGCCGGGTCGGTCTGGTCTTCGGCCTGGAGGCGGCGACGCCCATCGGCAACGAAGTCGACAAGCTGGACGTCCTCTACGGCCTCGGCGTGCGGCAGATCGGCATCGCCTACTCGGACTCGAACGCCCTCGGGTCGGGGTTGAACGAACGGGTCGACGGCGGCCTGACGCTCCTGGGCCAGCGCGCCGTCCGGCGGATGAACCAGCTGGGCCTAGCCATCGACATCTCCCACTCCGGGGACCAGACCGGCATCGACACCTGCCGGGCGTCCGACGCGCCCGTGCTCATGACGCACGCCGGGGCGCGCGCGCTGTGGGACATTCCCCGGCTCAAGGGCGACGACGTGCTGCGAGCCGTCGCCGACACCGGCGGTGTCATCGGGATCTCGGCGGCACCGCACACCACCTGCTCGACGGCGCACCCCAGGCACACCATCGAGTCCGTCCTGGACCACTTCAACTACTGCGTCGACCTTGTGGGCATCGATCACGTCGCCTTCGGCCCGGACACGCTCTACGGCGACCACGTCGGGCTCCACACCACCTTTGCGCACCTGTTGCGGACCGGCGCGGCGAGCCCGCCGCCGCACGAGAAGGTGCCCTATGTGGATGGTCTCGAGAACCCTTCCGAGTGCTTTCACAACCTTACCGTGTGCCTCGTTCGGGACGGGCACTCCGATGAGGACATCCGCAAGGTCCTCGGCGGCAACATCATGCGGGCGCTCGGCGAGATCTGGCACTGAAGGAGAGATAGGTCGTGACGCTGCCCCTGTCGGGTGTGCGCATCCTCGCGATCGAGCAGTACGGCGCCGGCCCCTTCGGGAGCTCGCACCTGGCTGATCTCGGCGCGGAGGTGATCAAGATCGAGGACCCCGGGAGCGGCGGCGACGTCGGGCGGACGGTCCCGCCGTACGCCGAGGACGAGGACTCGCTGTTCTTTGAGGCCTTCAACCGCGGCAAGAAGTCGATCTCCCTTGACCTCGCGGCTCCGTCCGGTCGCGCGGTCTTCGAGGAGCTGGTGCGGGTCAGCGACGCGGTCTATTCGAACCTGCGCGGCGATGTCCCCGAGAAGATCGGGATCACCTACGCCCAACTGGCCGCGGTCAACCCGAAGATCGTCTGCTGCTCGCTCAGCGGGTACGGCATGACCGGGCCGCGGCGCAACGATCCAGGCTACGACTACGTGGTTCAGGCGCTGACGGGGTGGATGGACCTCACCGGGGAGCCGGACGGTCCGCCGACGAAGTCCGGCCTGTCGCTCGTCGACTTCTCCGCCGGCTACGTCGCCGCCCTCGCCCTCGTCTCCGGCATCCTCGCCGCGCGGCGCGACGGCGTGGGGATGGACTGTGACGTCAGCCTCTTCGACACGGCGATGGCCATGCTGACCTACCCCGGGGTCTGGCACCTCAACGCCGGCTTCGAGCCCAGGCGCACCCGCCATTCGGCCCATCCGTCGATCATTCCCTTCCAGGCCTTCGAGACGGCCGACGGATGGATCGTCGTCGCCGCGCCGAAGGAGAAGTTCTGGCGCCGGTTCACGGAGGTCATCGAGCGGCCGGACCTCGCGACCGACCGGCGGTTCGCCACGCTCGCCGACCGGCAGCGCAACGCCGCCGCGCTGCTGCCGATCCTCGAGGAGACCATGCGGCTGCGGACGAGCGCCGACTGGGACGAGCGGCTGCGCGCCGCCGCCGTGCCCAGCGGCCAGGTTCGCAGCGTCGCCGAGGCGTTCGAGGATCCGCAGGCGGTCGCCCGCGGGCTGGTTGTGGAGGCCGACCATCCCCGGTACGGCACGGTCCGCACGATCGCCTCGCCGGTGCGGGTCGGCTCCGCTGCGGCCACCCCCCGGCGGGCTCCGCGCCGAGGCGAGCACACCGAGGACGTCGTGACCGACCTGCTCGGCTACTCCTCGGACGACATCGAGCGGGCGCGCCGCGACGGTGCCTTCGGACGGGGGCTCTGATGAGTGGCGGGCACACACCGACGCCGGAGGCCGTCGAGGAGCCGGACCGGTCCTGGCTCGAGGAGCCCTCGGTCGTGCACGGCGCCTGGCAGGCCAGCGTCGAGCGTGCCGAGGACGTCCTTAGCCCGACGGCGGTCACCAACCTCCATCACCTGCTCGACCGTGCCGGGGACCCGCCGCAGGCCATTCCGGTCATGTGGCACCTCGTTGCCTTCACCCCGCGCTGCCCCCAGGCCGAACTCTCCCCGGACGGTCACCCGTGGACCGGCTCGTTCCTGCCGCCCATGGCCGCCCGGCAGCGGATGTTCGCGGGCAGCCGGGTCCGCCGCCAAGGGGTCCTCAGGTCCGGCGACGTGCTGGAACAGGTCTCGCGGGTCACCTCGGTCGACGTCAAGCACGGGCGCGCTGGCGAACTCGTCTTCGTCGGTGTCCGGCATCTCCTGACCGGGCCCAGCGGCTGGATCTGCCAGGACGACACGATCGTCTACCGGGAGCCGGCCCCCTTGCGCACGCCGCCGCCGGCGGACGAGCCCGGCCCGTGGACCATGACGAAGGTCGTGGATCCCGTGCTCCTCTTCCGCTACTCGGCGATCACCTACAACGCCCATCGGATCCACTACGACCGTTCGTACGCCTGTGACGTCGAGGGGTACCCGGGCCTCGTCGTTCACGGCCCGCTCCAGGCCACCCTGCTCGCCGACCTCGCCGGTCGGCATGTCCCCGAGCACCTCATCGCCGACTTCAGCTTCCGGGCCACGGCTCCCGCCTTCGACACGGCGGACTTCGAGATGACCGGCCGGCCGATCGCCGGCGGCGTGGAGCTGACCGGCCGAAGCGGCGGAGCCGTCACCATGCGGGCGACGGCACGACTGAAGGAAGACACGTGACTGATCCCGTCATCCAGGACGTCGTCGCCGTGCCGGTGGCCGGCGGCTACTTCTTCGACGACCAGGCCGCCATCCGGGCCGGAGCCACCCGCGACGGTGGCCGCTACCTCGGCAGCCCCGTCACGCCCGGCTTCGCCCAGGTGCGCGAGCCCGCCGAGGCCGTCTCGATCATCCTCCGCCTCTCCGATGGCAAGGTCGTCGTCGGCGACTGCGCGACCGTGCAGTACTCCGGCGTCGCCGGGCGCGAGCCCCGGCTGCGCGCCAAGGAGCTGGCCGAGGCGATCGAGGCCCGGGTCGCGCCACGGTTGCGGGGCCTGCCGGTCGGGCGCTACCGGTCGGCCGACGAGCAGGCCCGGGCGATCTGCGCCGAGGTGCTGGAGAACCCCCTGGCGGCCGGGTACGGCCTGTCGCAGGCGCTCCTCGCCGCCGCCGCGCACGCTGCGGGCCACGGGATGATGGCCTGGACGGTCCAGGAGGAGTGGGGCATCGAGACTCCGCTGCGCCGGCTGCCGCTCTACGCGCAGAGCGGCGAGGCCCGCCGCAGCAACGTCGACACGATGATCATGAAGAGCGTCGGGGTGCTGCCGCACGGCCTCATCAACGCACCCGAACTGGTCGGGTCCGACGGCAGCGCACTGGCGGCCTACGTGGCGTGGGTCGCGGAGCGGATCGACGCGATCGGCGCCGCGGACTACGCGCCCGAACTGCATTTCGACGTGTACGGGCTGGTGGGCGCGGCGGCCGGCGGAGACATCGACCGCACCGTCGACATCCTGCTGCGCCTCGAGCGCGCGGCCGGGCGTCATCCGATCCGGATCGAGCACCCCATCGACGCGGGGAGCCGCGAGGGGCAGATCGCCGCCTTCGCGAAGATCAGGTCGGGCCTGGCGGAACGAGGCTCACGGCTGCGGATCGTCGCGGACGAGTGGGCCAACACGGTCGAGGACATCGCCGCGTTCTGCGCGGCCGGCGCCGCCGACCTGATCCAGGTGAAGACACCGGACCTGGGGTCGCTGACGAACACGATCGAGGCAGCGCTGCACTGTACGGCCCACGGGGTCGGCGTCGTGCTCGGCGGCACCTGCACCGAGACCGACGTGTCGGCCAGGGCGACCACGCACGTGGGGCTGGCCATCGGCGCGACCCAGCTGCTCGCTAAGCCCGGCATGGGGGTGGACGAGCCGCTCATGATCGTCGGCAACGAGATGGCCCGCTGCCTCCGCTTGGACGCCCTGGGCCGGCCGGGCGGCCGGCGTGGCTGACCCGGCCCTGCCGCGCACGCACCTGTACGTCCCCGGCGACCGTCCGGACCGGTTCGACAAGGCGGTGGCCGCCGGCGCGGACGTCGTCATCCTCGACCTCGAGGACGCCGTCGCTCCGGACGGCAAGCAGCCTGCCCTCGAGGCGGTGACCGGCTGGCTGGCGAGCCGGCCGACGGCCGCCGGGCCGCAGCTGTGGGTCCGCGTCAACCGGGGCGCGCTGGACGAGGTCGAGGTCCTCGCCCGACGCGCCGCCCTCGACGGCCTCTGCCTGCCGAAGGTCGAGTCGGCGGCCGAGGTCGAGGCCGTCCACGCCCTCGCGCCGAATGTGCGACTCGCGCCGCTCGTCGAGTCCGCGGTCGGCGTGGCGCGGCTGTCCGGGATCGCCTCGGCCGCCGGGGTGGTCTGGTTGCACCTCGGCGAGCTGGACCTGGCCGCCGACCTCGGCATGACGGTCAGCACGGGTGACGAGCTGGACGCGGTGCGCACCATGGTCGTCGTGGCGAGCCGCGCCGCCGGCCTCGCCGCGCCCCCGGCGCCGGTGAGCCCCGAGGTCGCCGACATGGACCGGTTCGCCGCCTCGACGCTGCGGCTGCGCAACCTCGGCTTCGCCGGTCGGGCCTGTATCCACCCCCGGCAGGTCGAGGTGGTCCATCGGCTGGCTGCGGCGCGCGCGGGCGACGTGGCGTGGGCCCGGCGGGTCCTCGTCGAGGCCTGCACGCACGACGGCGCGGCCTTCGTGTTCGAAGGGTCGATGATCGACGAGGCGGTTCTGCGCCGGGCGCGCGACATCGTGGCCGGCGATGCCGGGGCCTAGCGGCCGACGGGAGGGCGCGTGGCGGCGCTCCTCCTGATCGCCGCCGCCGGGCTGGGCCACTTCGGCTGGGGGACGATCCTTCCGTACCAGTACGTCTACGCCTCGGAGACGCGGGGCTGGGGTCCGCTCGTCGGCGCCCTCGCCTCGTCGCTCTTCTCCGTCGGGGCACTCGCCGCGGCGCCGATGGCCGGCCGGCTCACCGACCGCCGCCGGCCCGCGTCGATCCTCATCGCGGCTCAGGCCGTCGCCGCATGCGGCAGCATCGGCATGCTCGTCGCCAACCAGGCGTGGGCGTTCTGCGCCTCGTCGTTTATCTTTGGCTGCGGCATGACGGGGGCGAGCCCCGCCAAGTCGGTGCTCGTCCTCCGCTGGTCCTCGGGTGCCGACCGGAGGCGGGTCTTCGCCTACCGGTTCACCGGCGAGAGCGTCGGCATGGCGCTCGGCGCCCTGGCCTCCGGGGCGTTCGTCGACCTCTCCCGGCCCGACGGGATGACGACGTCGTACGTCACGGCCTGCGTCGCGCTCGGTCTGGCGATGCTCGTCGTCGCGATCGCAGCGCGCACGGCCCGAGACCGCTCATGGCGTGACGAGGCGCGGGCCCCGAGCCGGGTGGCCCTGCGCTCCGCCGTCAAGCAGATCGCCGTGATCCGGCCGCTGCGGTGGGTCGCCGTCATCACGGTCTCGTTGTCGCTGGCCTTCTACGCCCAGTTCGAGGCGGGGCTGCCGGCCTACGCGCTGTCGGTCCTCCACGTGGACGAGGTGATGATCGGGCTCGGCGCCGCGGTCAACTGCGCGACGATCGTCGCCCTCCAGCTCGTCATGCTGAAGCTCACGGCGAACCGGCAACCAGGGCCGTTGCTCATGCTCGTCGGCGGGATCTGGGTGCTCTGCTGGATCCTGCTCGGCCTGGCGCCGGGCTGGCCGGCGGTGTCCACGCTGATCTTCGTCTCGCTCTACGGTGTCTTCGCGGTGGGTGAGACGATCTTCGCGCCGCTCCTCAACCCGCTCGTCGCTCAGCTGGCACCCCCCGCCATCGTGGGGACGACCCTCGGCGCGTTCGCGGCGCTCCAGACGACCTTCTCCGCCGTGGGGCCGCTCGTCGCGGGGGTCCTCCTCGGTGGAGGACTGCCCGAGGCGTTCGTCGGCCTGCATCTGGCGATCAGCGTCATCGCGGTCGTGGCGGCCTGGCGCTTGCATCGGCTCCTCGGGATGCCTCCGCAGCAGAGGCGCACAAGATCTGAGCCGCGCCGGCCCCTTCCGGCGTCACCCGCGTTCGAGCCCGAGGTCCGTCGCGTCGAGGCACCCGATCCGTCGGGCGGCCGAAGAGCCGGCTGAGCCCGGGGACCTGGACCACCAATGCGGTAGGTCGTGAACGCGATCGCCCCACGGCCGTACACCGCACCGAGCACGCGACCTCTGCCGAGCGGCTGAACGCCGTGACCAAGCACGCTGCCCTGTGGCCACGCCTGCGCACGCTCGCCTCGCGCACCACAAGAGCTTCAGGAACCTGAGGGCGCCGCGAATGCGCACGGCCCTTGGTAGGTAAGGGGCGGCGGGGAGGAACACCGCTGGTACCGCGCCGGGATCGATCGCGTTCCGGTTTGTCCTCTTCATGGGGGTCGTCGACCTCTTCGTGACACCACCTACTCCGGTGGCGCGAGCATGAACGGATTGTTCCTCGCCTCGCTCGGCGCCGGCGCCGCCGTGATCAGCAGCGCGGGTGGGCTCAGCGAGTTCCTGAACTACCTCACCAGCGGGGTGTCCGGCTACTTCGCCGACCGGATAGGCCAGCGCTGGCCATTGGCGTTCGTCGGCTACGGCGTGAACCTTCTGGCCGTGCCGGCGCTGGCATTCGCCGGTCACTGGCAGGCCGCCGCCGGGCTGATCGTGGTGCAGGGCGTCGGGCGTGGGATCCGCAAGCCGCTCGTCCAGGCCATGTTGTCCTACACCACCAGGCAGTACGGCAAAGGGCGGGACTACGGGGTGAACACGGCGCTGGATCACACGGGACGTACCCTCGGCCCGCTGGTCATCGCTGGATAGCTCCTCCACGCGGCAGCATTCCGGGCGGCGTACGCGCTGCTCGTCATTCCGGCGGTACTGGCGTTGATGGCGTTGACCGTCGCGCGGATCCGGTTTCCTGCGCCCGCCTCGTTCGAACGGGAGCAGTCTCCCGAGCCGGCGTCGTCGCAGCAACAGCGGCACAGGGCGGGCGCCGAGGGATTCACCCGGTCGTACTGGCTCAACCTGGCGGCTGTGCGTCCTTCGGGGCGGGCCTGATGAACTTCGAGTTGATCTCGTTCCATCTGTCCCGGAGCGGAGCCACGCGCGACAGCGTGCCGCTCTCTCTCGCTGGCCACGAGCGTCGGCCAGTGCGGTTCTCACCCAGCCATCCGAACAACTTGTGCAGTTCTCGTACGAACAGGTCCGCCAAGCGTATCGACCCGGCACATGGACCCCGAACCCGGCAAACGCCGTAAGCCCAGACCGCACTGCCGACGAGCTATCAAGCCCGTTTCGCACCAGTGCTGCCGCGCGCGGCAAATGACGACGACTTGAAACCACCCGAGAACTCCCAGGCGGCGGCTGCCCAAGCTATTCTCCGGCTGTGCGAACTCGTCGCAGCGGAGACCGGAACCGACGCTGGACTCGCCCATCAGCTCGCCGACGTTGACATTACCGCGCTGACCACAGCTGCAACTGGGTCAGCAGCACATCTATGCAGCCTCGCTCATGCCGCGGCGATAGAGGCCGACCTTGCCGGCCTCCACCCACCGACCGCCGACCGGCTCGTTCGATCAGGCCGCAACGCTCGTGACCACTGCCCGGCGCGGAGATGGCCGAGCACCTCACATCTTTCCCCTTACGGTTCGGGGACCCAGTGGCCACCGACCCGAAGGCAGGATTGACGACTGGCTGACCCGCGTGGCGCGGGCCAGCCATTTCATGATGCCGCAGCATCGGCGTCAGCGTGCATGTCCATGCATCAGTCAACACAACTGCAAGTCAGCGGCCATTTTGATCATGTAGTTATAGTTCAGCTCGGGCCTCGGACACAAACCATTGCCCCACGGTGCGCGCTGAGATCCACTTCAGCGCGCACCATTTGCGTTCCAGGATGGTAGGCGAGCCGGAGTCCGAGTTGCCGGTAGACCTCGGCCTTGTCAGCCGGGTCGGCGTCGCGGAGCACGGCGGCGATGTCGCCGAGCGCGTTCACCAGGGCCGTGATCTCTGCTCGGCTCATCCGGCGCGGGGTGGTGCCCGCGTTCGCGCGCAGATCTGCTTCCGCCCGGGCGCGTTCGGCCTGTGTCTGGGCGATCCAGCCGGTGACGACCGCGGGGTCGGCACCAGCGTCGAGGGCGGCGCGGTAGCGCTCCAGCTTGGCGTCGCACTCGGTGATGATCGTCTGGGCTGCTGTGCCGGTTGCGGGCGGATGATCCAGGGGCTGGGCGTCGGCCATCGCGGTGATCGTTTGCTGGATGCGGTGGGGCGCGAAGGCGGAGGCCAGCCAGGTGTCGAGCGGGTCGGTGAGGGCGTCCTCCCGCAGGTACACGTTGCGGGGGTGTGGGACCTGGTTGGCGAGGGCGTACTCCTGCGGGAAGCGGCAGCGGTAGTAGGCGTCGCCGTGGTTGTACTGGCCCTGCATGCGTCGGTCACAGGCGGCGCAGTAGATCAGTCCGCGGAAGACGTACGGGTTGCGGGTGCGCTGCCTTACGTGTTGTCCACCGGTACCCCGGCCCCGCCGTTGCAGGATGGCTTGGGCCTGCTCGAAGGTCGCGTCGTCGATGAGTGGCTCGTGGGTGATCTCCTTGGAGACCACCCACTCGTCGCGAGCGTTCCAGCGCATCACCCCGGTGTGGCCCATCGCCACGTCGTCGACGTCGAGCAGCACCTCGTCGGTGCGTTGCTTGTTCCACACCTGCCGCCTTGGGGACCGGAATGCGCCAGGGCGCCCGTCAGGGATCGGCGCCGGCTCGATGCTGGCGGCGGCGCGTGATGCCGGATGGGCCGTCGGCAATGATGTCGGCGTGGAGTATGTGGCTAGGGTGCCCGGTCCGCCGCTGGACGGGCTGATCGTCGACCTCTATTACCTGGAGGGCGCTCCGCCGTACTCCCGGTTGATGCTGCCGGCGGCGCCCGCGCCATTGCTCATCGTCAACCTCGGAGCGCCGTTTCTCATCCGCGCAGGCACCGACGTAGACGCCGTGGAGTACGCCGACGGCTGCGCGGTCGCCACGCCCACGCGTGCGTGGGAGTTCAGCTATCCAACCCCGACCCGGTCCGTGGGCGTCCACTTCAGGCCGTGGGGCCTGGCACCGTTCCTTCCGATGCCCGCGTTCGAGTTGTGCGACCGACCTGCGACGGTGGAGCAGATCTGGGGCCAGCCCGCTATCGCTGAATTGCGACACCGACTGACCTTGGCGGACGCACCGCACGAAATGCTGATGTTGCTCGAGGAGGAACTGGTGCGACGGCTGCGGGTGATCGACGGTCTTGACCTGGTCCGCCAAATGAGCAGCGCCGTCGCGGCGACAGGCGGGACGGTGCCGATCAGCGACATCGGTGTGGCGGCCCGCGCCAGCAGCACGTATTTGGCGAAGCGGTTCAAGGCCGTAGTCGGTGTCACGCCAAAACGGCTGGCTCGCAGCTACCGCTTCAGCTCCACCGTGTTGGCGCTCGACGTCGCTGCACCGATCGACTGGGGAGACGTTGCCGCTGGCGCGGGCTACTTTGACCAGGCCCACTTCGTGCGCGAGTTCCGGGAGTTCACCGGGCTCACGCCGACCCGGTACGCCGAAGTCCGGCGGCGATTCCTGCGCGATCATCCCGACCACGTCCTGGACGGCTGGCCGCTCCCAGCCGATTGATTTCGTACAAGAGCGACAGCTCACGCCGCACAAGACTTGGGACTCCAAACAGAGGAGGAATCCATGGGGAAAGTGGTCATGAACGCGTCGGTTTCGGTGGATGGTTTCATCGCGGCTGAGAACGACGATCCCGGTCCGATCTTCGAGTGGCTGGTCAGCGGTGACGTGCCGTTGGACGACAGTGGCGTTCTGAAGGTGTCGCAGGCTTCGTTCGACTACGTCCGGCCGTACTGGGACGAGGTCGGGGTGACCATTGCCGGCCGTCACGCCTTCGACATCACCGACGGCTGGGATGGGACGCCTCCGAGTGGGATCGACCATGTGGTCGTGGTGAGTCACCGTGGTGCGCCCGAGGGCTGGGACCTCCCGGCGCCGTTCCACTTTGCCGACGGCATCGAGCCGGCCGTGGCCAAGGCGCGGGAGCTTGCGGGTGACCGCACTGTCGAGTTCGCTGCTGGCGACGTCGGCGGCCAGGCGCTCGCGGCAGGTTGGGTCGACGAGGTACGCATGGACGTTGCACCCGTCGTGCTCGGGTCCGGTAAGCGTTACTTCGGCTCCGTCGACGCGCAGCACCTGCTGGAAGGCCCAGACGTAGTTGTTCAGGGCAACCGGGTGCTTCACCTGCGCTATCGGGTGCGCCGTTGACCGATCTGAGTGGGTACGCGAAGAAGACCGCTGCGACGGTGACACGAGATCGGGCGTCCGGCTGCGTTTGTGCATCGCTGCCCCGGGACGGAAGTCGTGGTCTTCCAGATTGGCACACCTCGACTTGACTAACGCTACCTTTGCCTGCCCTGACCTGACCAAGTTCTGCCGGCTCGACGAGCTCGGCCTGGCCGTCACCGGCCAACGACTCAGGCCCGACCGTGCGGTGCTGGCATGCCGGGTCGTCGAGCCGGACCCGTGGTGCCGTCGCTGTGGTTGCGAAGGCGTACCGCGCGACACCGTGACCCGGGAGCTGGCCCACGAGCCGCTGGGCTGGCGGCCGACGATGCTCGTGGTGACCGTGCGCCGCTACCGGTGTACCGCTTGCGGTCACGTGTGGCGCCAGGACACCAGCCTCGCGGCTGAGCCGCGAGCGAAGCTGTCGCGTCGCGGGCTGCGGTGGGCACTCGAGGCGATCGTGTGCCAGCACTTGACCGTGGCCCGGGTCGCCGAGGGACTCGGGGTCGCCTGGAACACTGCCAACGACGCTGTCCTGGCCGAAGGCAAGCGGGTGCTGATCAACGACGAGAACCGCTTCGACGGTGTCAACGCGATCGGGGTAGACGAGCATGTGTGGCGCCACACCCGCCGCGGAGACAAGTTCGTCACCGTGATCGTCGATCTCACCGCCGTCCGTGATGGCACCGGTCCCGCCCGGCTGCTCGACATGGTCGAGGGCCGCTCCAAGCAAGCGTTCAAGTACTGGCTCGCTGACCGCGACGAGGCCTGGCGGAAGGCCGTGGACGTGGTCGCGATGGACGGCTTCACCGGCTTCAAGACCGCCACCGCCGACGAGCTCCCCGACGCGACAGCGGTCATGGATCCCTTCCACGTCGTGCGGCTGGCCGGCGATGCGCTGGACCGGTGCCGCCGCCGGGTCCAGTTGGCGATCCACGGCCACCGCGGCATGAAGAACGACCCCCTCTACTCCGCGCGTAGGACCCTGCACACAGGTGCCGGGCTGCTCACCGACAAGCAGGCCGCTCGGCTCACCGCGCTGTTCGCCGACGAGGCGCATGTCGAAGTCGAGGCGACCTGGGGCATCTACCAGCGAATGATCGCCGCCTACCGACACGAGGACCGGCGCCGTGGCCGCGAGTTGATGGTCAAGCTGATCGACACGATCAGCACCGGTGTCCCGAACGCACTGGTCGAGGTCACCACGCTCGGCCGCACGTTGAAGAAACGCGCAGCCGACGTGCTGGCCTACTTCGACCGTCCCGGCACCAGCAACGGCCCCACCGAGGCGATCAACGGCCGCCTCGAGCACCTGCGCGGTTCCGCACTCGGGTTCCGCAACCTCACGAACTACATCGCCAGATCGCTGCTCGAGACCGGAGGCTTCAGGCCGCAATTACACCCTCGATCGTGAAGAGCCACTTAACTACCGCGATCCGCGCGGCTGTGCCTCTTGGCAAGGTCGGAGAGGGACGTGGTTAGCTCGGCCGGTGAGATTCGACGTCGAAGACTGGGTACGCCGGACGTTTTCACAGTGGAACGCCGTCACGATTGCTGCCACCATCCTCGGCGTTCTCCTGTTCGGCGCGGGGCTCGTGATGGCGTCGAGGTAGGTCGGCCCGTACCGTCCTCTCTTGGCGCTGACCGCGCACCCGGACAACGTCCGCTCGTGCCAATGAGCGGATGCCGACGGACTGGCTGTCTGCATGACACCGGAGTTGGCCCTGCACGCGCTGGCCGACAACGGTGCCGTCGGCTGGGTCATATGCTCGCCGGTCCTACAACCTCACGCGCTTTCGAGGTCTGCCCGCCACCGTACGGCCCACGGCCAGCACCGTAGCTGCTGGGATAGCCGTCCGTCGAACGACGCCAGACGCCCGCGAACAGCCCTGAATGAAACGATGAGTGAAACGAGCGCGGCTCCACAAAGTGGCATGGCATCGACGCGGCAAACCTTCCATCCGCCGTCGATGCCCCGCTCTTGCTTGGGGCGGCGGTCAGCCGGGCGGCGACGGGACCTCCGGTGGCTTGCCCGCCGCGTTGCGCCAGTCCAGCAGGGCGATGAGCAGCAGCACTGCGGCGGCGGTGGTCGCGGTGGCCAGCGGCGACACCCGCCCCATCAGCGGGGCCGCCGCGGCCAGCAGGGCGACGCCGACGATCCTGCGCCGCGAGACCCGGGCGAACACCAGATGCTCCAGGCGAGCCCGGCCGACGAGGAACAGTGCCGGCCCGCCCAGGATTGTCGCCAGCCACGATGGGTGTGTCACCTGGGTGTGGCTGTGCTGCACGATCCCGTGTCCGATTGCGGTGGTGACGATGCCCAGCACCATCACCGCATGCGCGAACGCGACTCGTCGACCCCACCCCGCGGGATCGCCTGCCGCGTCGAGGGCCTTGGGCAGCAGCTCACCGGCCTTTTGGAAGTACACCCGCCACAGCAGCGTCGTGGTGGCGAAAGCGATCACCAGGCCAGCAGTCTCGTAGAGGCCGTGCGGGTGGGTGCTATAGCTGACCCCGACGGCGAGGATGGTCTCACCGAGGGCGATCATCAACAGCTGTGCGTTGCGGTCCGCCAGGTGGTGCCCGGCGACCTGCCAGATGGTGTTCCGATGCCGACCCAGCCCGGGCGCTGGCCAGCCCAACCCCGCCGATCCCAGATCCACCACCGCCGCAACCGCCCACCACACCAGCTGGGCGGCGCCGCCGGCCAGCCCGCCGCCTACCCAAAACACCCCGGCCAGGCATGACCACGCCGTTACCCGCCAGTACAACCGGCGCAACCGGTGCGACCCCAGACCCAGCGAGATCACGGCCGGGCGCGCCACCCGCACCGTCACGAACACCACCGCGAACACCAGACCTTCACCGGCGAACGCCCCCGGCACAGCCGTCCCCATGATCATCATGGCGAAGGTGCTGAACAGCAGCATCACTTGGGTGCCCGCGCGGTGTGGCTCGAACCGGCCGGTGAGGTACGCGGTGGTGGTCCACAGGTACATCACCGGTATGAACAGCAACAGCGTCCGGCCGGCATTGCCCCACCGCCGCGCCGGGTCGTCGTTGAAGAAACCGGGCAACGACCCCGCGACCACACGGTCGAGCGCGAACACCACCGCCAGATCGAAGAACAACTCCACGAACGTCGCCTGCTGCATGCTGCCGCTCCGCCGCAGCAAACCCACCGCCCGACCCGCGGCCCGCCGTCGCCTCGCAACCCGGCTGCCCATTTGACCCATTCAACTGCCCGGCATGCCCGAACACACCCGATACCGCCAAGTCAACCGTGGCGGCCCGCGACTCCAGGCGACGCCTTGAGCGTGAGCATCACCCATGCACACCAGGGACCAGGCCGAGCCAGTGTGGCGGCGCGATTTGAACCCGCGGGGGGGGCGTAAACCCTCACACGCTTTCGAGGTCTGAGATGCAGCCAGCCAGGTCATCGCGCCGGGCAGCGGCGTTGTCCAGCGCGGCGACGGCCAGGCGGGACTTCATCCGCGAGTCGATGGAGTAGCCCACGATCCGGTTGGACCAGACGTCCTTGATCGCGCACAGGTAGAGCTTGCCTTCGGCGGTGTGGTGCTCGGTGATGTCGGCCAGCCACAGCTGGTTTGCCAGTGGCGCGGTGAAGTCGCGGCGCATGAGATCGTCATGCACCGGCGGGCTGACCCTGCGCCCCTTGCCGCGACGCTTCTTGCCGAACGCGCTGCACCAACCGTTCCCGGAGCAGATCCGCCACGCGGTTCGATCGGCCATCGGCTGTCCAGCGGCGCGGGCCTCGTCGACCAGGAACCGGTAGTCGAACTCCGGATCATGACGGTGGGCGTCGAACAACGCGTTGGCCCGATACGCCGACACCTGCTCGGCGTCGTGACTGGTCGGGCCAGCCACCGGTAGTAGGGCTGGCGAGCGATCTTCAAGACCCGGCGTCACCGCCAGAGGGATACCGTCGGCGGTCAGCTCGCTCACGAGCGGGTAGAGTCTTTTCCCGGCACATGCGCCTGCGACAAGTAGGCGGCGGCCCGGCGCAGAACCTCGTTCTCCTGCTCCAGCAACCTGATCCGCTTCCGAGCCTCGCGCAGCTCGGCCGACTCACTGCCGGCCACGCCGGGCGTGGCACCGGCCTCGATATCGTCCTGACGCAGACACTTGAACAACGTCATCGGGTGCACCCCGAAGTCCTTCGCGATCTGCTCGACGGTCACTCCCGCATCGCGGTTACGGGCCACCCGCACGACGTCATCGCGGAACTCTCGAGGGTATGGCCACGGCACAGCGAGATCCTTTCAGCCCGCCCACAGGGCAAGCCATCTCAGATGTCACCTACTGATGCAGCAGACCCGATCGTCGATTCCGCAGACGATGGAGACGTGTTGCTGCCGGAGTCGCTCCACGAGCTGCTCGTCTGTGCGTTTCGGCGCGAGCTGCTCGGCGAGCGGGAACAGCGCACCGCCGAGGCTGGCTGCGGCCTGCAGGTGGCCCAGGAGGTGGTCCTGCCGGCGGTAGAGGGTCGGACCTGCCTGCGGCGCCGACCGTGGTTTGGTGCTGTTGCGTCCGTGGCGGCATCGGTACCCGGCGCGGTCGTGGGTCCAGTGCGTTTCCATCCGCCGGTCACAGACGCCACAGCGCAGCAGCTCGGTGAGCAGGTAGGTGCGGGTGCTGCCGTCTTCCGGCTTCGGCACCGCGCGGATGCTCTGGGCCGCGACGAAGTCCTGTTCGCTGACCAGCGCTGAATGGGCCTGGCTCTTGGAGATCACCCATTCGTCAGGCAGGCTCCAGTGCCGCGGCGGCTGCCGATCCGCGAGCCGGGCCTCGACGTCGTCCTCGGCCGGGTGCCGCTTGTTCTGCCGGTTCCACACCTGGCGGCCGGTGTAGCGGGCGTCGCCCAGGATCGACGCGACAGTACGTAGCGACCAGGAGTGGTTGTGCCGGTGTGGGTTGCGTTCCGGGTCGGCATCCGACGGGCACGGCACCCCGGCCTCGTTGAGCGCGCGGGCGATGCCCGCGTAGCTGCTGCCCAAGGCGCTCCGCTTCGGTCCTCGGCCCGGTCGAGCCGACCAGCCTCTTCATCGCTTCGCCGCCGCGGATGTCGAGCGCCGCGAAGCGGAGGCGCCGGAGGATCCGCTCGGAGCGGTCCTCCGGGGCGAGAAGCCATACGGCCGCGCTAAGGGATGTCTCGCAACCCTGGCGTTTGTCCGCTGAGGACGTTGCGTCAGGATGCCTGGGTGCAGGTGATCACGGCAGCCCGTCCGGAGTGGGTCTTCCCGTTCACCGGGTTGCAGCCCGCCCAGTTCCGCCGGCTGGTCCGGCTGGTCGCCGAGCGTGGCGGTGACGGCATCGCCGACGGCCGGCCGGGCCGGCAGTGGGCCCTTGACCTCGCTGACCGGGTGCTGCTGGTGGCCGCCTACTGGCGCACGAACCTGACGATGCGGCAGATCGGCCCGCTGTTCGGGGTGTCGCACTCCGCGGCCCACCGGGTCATCGACACCCTCGCCCCGCTACTGGCCCTGGCGCCGGTGCGTAAACGGCCGGTCGAGCAGATCGCGATCGTCGACGGCACGCTGATCCCTACCCGCGATCACCGCCTGGCCGTCCGGAGCAAGAACTACCGGTACTCGACGAACCTGCAGGTCGCCATCGACGCCAGCACCCGCCTGGTCATCGCCGTCGGCGATCCGCAGCCGGGCAACCGCAACGACACGATCGTCTACCGCAGCTCAGGGATCGACCAGAAGTTGGACGGGCGGCCGGTGATGGCCGACGGCGGCTACCGCGGCAACCCCGAGGTGATCATCCCGTACCGCAAGCCCTCCGACGGCAGCGATCTGCCGGACTGGAAGGAAGCCCTGAACGTCGAACACCGGACCGTCCGGGCAGGGGTCGAACATGCCCTGGCCAGGATGAAGTGCTTCAAGATCCTTCGCGACTACCGCCGCGCCGCCCACACATTGGCCGACGCCGCTTCCGGCATCGCCAACCTCCACAACATCATCCTCGCCGGCTGACCACCAGCCCGGTGCCGGGCAACGCCTTCACCCAGTTACGAGACGTCCCTTAGCGTTCTCCAGCGCGGCACGGGCCAGGGAGTACGGGGCGTACATGTGCATCACGTGCGCGTCCTTCAGTACGGTGCGCAGGCAGTGCAGGTGGTCGACGGCGTGCGAGAGCGAGTGCCAGGCGGCCTGGCTGAGTTGGTGCGGGTGCGTCTCTTTGTTGTCGCGGCTCAGCTGGCTGCGTTCCTGAGGGCGCTCGTGCGGCCCTCGTCAGGGTCCATGCGCTTGAGCCACGGTTCGATCCTGTCGAGGTGCCGGAACATCTCGGCGAAGAACTGCTGCTCCCCGTCGGTGGTCATGACCCGACGGTATGGCGTCGTGGGGCGCTGGGAAACGCGATTCGGCGGCCAGTGAGCCAGCGGGGGTGCCCCGTTCTGCCGATGCGGGCACGTGCCAGATAGGCGAAACCGCTTCGCCACCACGCCGCGCCCTTGATGATCGGGGCATGTGGGAGCGGGTCGACGTGCCGGCCGTCGGGGGTCCCGTCGACGGCCGGAACCTGCTGGTGTCTGTCGATGAGGACGGCGTCCCGCCCGAGATCATCGACCAGAACTGGCTGTGGGTCGAGTACGGCGGGGACCTGCTCGACGCCGACGTCGTGGGGGTGTACGAGCTTGAGCCGGTTGCAGGCGCCGGTCCGCCGTGGGTGTACGTCTGGGTGCCGGCGGCCCCGGGATGACCGGGGGCGACTGGTCCGGGGTGGACCGACCGTGTTGGGCTCGTAAATTCGGTTCGGTGGCTGTGACGTGCGGCTTTGTGCGAGGTCGGCCCAATCGGGGCGGCGACGATCCAAGGTATGGCAGTCTCGCTGGTGTACCTGCTCCTGCGTCAGGTCCTGCAGATGCTGACCCAGCTCGCCCGGGACGGCGGGGCGAAGGACGTCGAACTCCTGGTCTTACGGCGTCAGGTGGCGGTGCTGCGCCGGCAGGTGCACCGACCCGATCTCCAGCCCGCGGACCGGGTGGTGCTGGCGGCGTTGTCGCGGCTGCTGCCTCGGCAACACTGGGCGGCGTTCTTCGTCACCCCGGCGACCCTGCTGCGCTGGCATCGACAGCTGATCGCACGACATTGGACCTACCCACACGCGCGACCCGGCCGGCCGCCCGTAGACCGCGAGATCCGGGAACTGGTCCTGCGCCTGGCTGCGGAGAACCCGACCTGGGGGCATCGCCGGGTGCAGGGTGAGCTGGCTCGTCTGGGCTACCGGCTCGCGGCCAGCGCGGTATGGAAGATCCTGCACCAGGCCGGCGTCGACCCGGCACCCCGCCGAACGGGACCGACCTGGAAGCAGTTCCTGACCGCTCAGGCGCACACCATCTTGGCCTGCGACTACTTCACCGTCGACACCGTGCTCCTGAAACGGATCTACGTACTGTTCTTCATCGAGCTCGCCACGCGCCACGTCCACGTCGTCGGTGTCACCGCACACCCGACCGGCACCTGGGTCACTCAGCAAGCACGGAACCTGCTCATGAGCCTCGACCAGCGCGCCGAGGGGATCCGGTTCCTGCTCCGCGATCGCGACACGAAGTTCACCGCCGCCTTCGACACGGTCTTCACCGCAGCGGACATCGACGTGATTAGGATACCGCCACAAGCGCCGAGGGCGAACGCCTACGCGGAACGGTGGGTCGGCACGGTGCGGCGTGAGTGCACTGACCGGATGCTCATCGCCGGCGAACGGCACCTGTCGAGCGTCCTGACCGAGTACACCAAGCATTACAACGGCCACCGGCCACACCGATCACTCGGCCAGCGACCACCGAACCCGCCACCGCAGGTCGTTGATCTCAGCAGTGCTCGCGTCCAACGACGCCCGATCCTGGGCGGATTGATCAACGAATACTCGCACGCAGCGTAGGCCGAATCTGATTTACGAGCCCGACAGGCTACCTACGCATCCAAGGCGAACTACTCGGACTCGGCCACCGCGTGGGTGCCTCCACGATCCGCCGGATCCTCAAACGACTCGGCATACCACCAGCGCCGCTACGCCGCGACCACACCACCTGGCGGCGGTTCCTGCGCACCCAGGCGTCGACCATGCTGGCCTGCGACTTCTTCCACGTGGACTGCACACTCACCCCCCAACGCCTGTACGTGTTCTTCGTCATCGAGGTCGACAGCCGCTACGTGCACATCCTCGGCATCACCACCAACCCCAACGGGCCGTGGACCAACCAGGCGGCCCGTAACCTCCTTATGGACCTTGGTGAACGCGCCGACCAGTTCAAGGTCCTCATCCGTGACCGAGCCGGCCAGTTCACCGCCGCCTTCGACGCCGTACTGGCCGATGCCGGCGTGACCGTGTGCAAGATCCCCCCGCAATGCCCGCGGGCGAACGCGCCTGCGGAACGGTTCGTCCCGACCGCCCGCAGCGAGGTGACCGACCGCATGCTCATCTTCGGCGAACGACATCTACGCCGAACACTCAATCAGTACGCACGTCACTACAACGGCCACCGTCCGCATCGGGCCCTGCAGTTGCAGCCCCCACGGTCCGACCGTCCCATCGTTGACCTCACGCATGAGCGGATCAAACGCCGACCCGTCCTCGGCGGGCTGATCAACGAGTACGAACGAGCCGCGTAGAAGTCCAGCTCGGGCCCCATGACAGGGATTCGGCACCCCACAGGGGTGCCCTCAGCAGAGTGTCGGCGTCAATTAGGTCAACCGCTCGTCGTGCTTTGACGAGGCGGTCGG
Organism: Micromonospora cremea; assembly: GCF_900143515.1. Taxonomy (NCBI): domain Bacteria; kingdom Bacillati; phylum Actinomycetota; class Actinomycetes; order Micromonosporales; family Micromonosporaceae; genus Micromonospora; species Micromonospora cremea. Next base: position 149,461 of record NZ_FSQT01000001.1, read on the forward strand.
AGAGCGCGCCTCCGAGATCGAAAACGTTGAAGACTCCGCGAGCGGGAAGCCGCATTCCAACGATTCTTCCATGTACCCGGTCAACGAGTGCTACGCACAGGAGGCACTCGCAGAGGCGCGGCGAGCTCTTCGGCCGGGAAGCATGACCGGCTAACTGCCAAGAACGCGGCGGATCTCGTCACGCAGGCTGGCGGGGTGCGCGGCGCAGCGCTCAAGTTCGGCGATCACCGTCCGCTCGCGACAATGAATCTGCCCGGAACCTCTGCGAACAGACAGGATCAAGAGAGGACCAGCAGGTCGATAGGCAGCAGCACGAGCCAAATTCCTCGCGGACGGACCGCCTGGCCGCACCAGGTCGCCCGCTCACAGCCAGCCGCGGCGTTCCGCCAGGCAGCCTGCTTGGAACCGGCTCGACGCTCCGAGCTCGGTCATCACGCGCTGGAGCCGGCGGTACGTCGTCCGGGTGCTCCAGCCGTTCACGCGCGCGATCGCCGTGTCGGTCAACCCCGCCATCATCATCGTGAGCAGTGATCGGGTTTCCTCGTCCGGCCGAGTGAGGCCACCAAAAGCACTCGGCGTCACCGCGGACGCGTCGAGCGGGGCGGCCTGGGCCCATTCGCCCTCGAACAGAGCTTCGAGGGCGGTGAGCAGCGGGGAGTGCCGGACGAGGTAGGCGACCTGCAGGCCGCTCCGGCTGAGGTCGAACGGGATGAGGGCGTCCTGGTCGTCGCGGATGATCAGCTTGATGGGCAGGGTCCGCCGGGTCCGGGCTTCTTCGCCGCCGCGTACGGCGGGCAGGATGTCCGTTTCCAGCTTCTGGGGCCAGGCCACCGCGTCCAGGCTGTAGATCACGCGGTGCGCCACGCCGTCCTTCTGGTGGCGGACGATCTGCGCCTGGGTGTTCCTGGCGGCGCCTGCGCCCCCGGGCACCTCGTAGTAGGGCGGCGTGTCGAACACCCGGACCTGCTGGTGCGCCTCGGATTCCAGGTGGGCGACGGCCGCGGCGATCGTTTCCCGGTCGGTCAGCTGCTCGATCACGAGTTCGGGGCTCGTCCGGTGCGCGCTGCGGTGAATTTCCGAGAGCGAGTGCACCTTCGCGCGCGCCGCGCTCAGTTCGCGTTCCCGCAGCTGCACGAGCTGGTTGATCGCGATGTCAGGGGGAGCGGCCAGGTACCGCGCCGGGCTCCCACTACCGGCCGCCAGGTGCTTCGCGTTGAGGGCGGCAAGGGTCCGCTGCACCGGGCCCGCCGGGGTCGACAAGTGGTCGGCGAGCGCGGCGACCGTTGACCCGGGCAGGGCGACCAGCGCTTCGTAGACCCGCTCCTCGTCAGCGGACAACCCCAGGACTGCGAGCTTCATTGTCGAGATTGTGCCAGGTGGCAGTATGCAGCCACGAGGGGATCTTGCGGCGTTGATCGACGGCTGGCACTGTTCGGCCGCAGTGGCGCCCGTTGAGCTGCGCCCGCGCAGGAAGGAACCCCACCATTGAAAACTTCACGCACGCGTCGGGCCATCGCGGCGGCCGCATGCCTCGCGTTGTCGCTCGGCTCGATCGTGGTCGCCGGTTCGGCGTCGGCCGCTCCCGGCGGATCATCGGGGCGCACCGCCCCGCAGACCCACACTGTCACCCTGATCACTGGTGATGTCGTCACGGTGAACGCGACCGGTGACGCCGGTGACATCGGAGGGACGATCTCGGTCAACGGACCGGACGGCGGACCCGCCGACGCGAGGATCTTGGAGTCGGCGGGAGACGTGTACGTCTTTCCGTCCTCGGCGCTGACCTACCTCGGCAAAGGCGTGCTCGACCGGCGGCTCTTCAACGTCACGGACCTGATCGCCGACGGCTACGACGACGCTCACCGCGCCGACCTGCCCCTGATCGTCTCCTACGCCACCCAGTCGGCGGGGTTCCGTGCGAACGCCGCGCCACGGGGATCGGCGCTGGTCCGTCCACTCACAAGTGTCGACGGTGCCGCCATCACCGAGAACCGCGTGCAGGCGCGCGATTTCTGGGCCGCGGTGACGGCAGGCACGCCGTCGTTCTTCGCGGCGGGTGAGGTGACCCCGGCTTTCGCGAACGGCATCAAGCAGATCTGGCTCGACGGCAAGGTGTACGCGGACCTGGCCGAATCGGTCGCGCAAATCGGCACGCCGGAGGTCTGGGCCGGCGGCGACACCGGGCAGGGCGTCGACGTCGCGGTCCTCGACACGGGTGTCGACGAAGGCCACCCCGATCTGGCGGGACGCATCGTCGAGACCCGCAGCTTCATCGCCGGCGAGGACGTCCAGGACGTCCTCGGCCATGGCACCCACGTCGCTTCCACCATCGCCGGCACGGGCGTCGCGTCCGGCGGCGCCGAGAAGGGTGTCGCCCCCGGCGCTCGCCTGCACATCGGAAAGGTGCTGGCGAACTCCGGCTCCGGCAGCGACTCCCAGGTCCTCGCCGGCATGGAGTGGGCGGCGGTCGAGCAGCACGCCAAGATCATCAACATGAGCCTGGGTACGCAGGAGCCTTCCGACGGTACGGATCCGTTGTCGCAGGCCGTGAACCGGCTCAGCGCGCAGACCGGCGCGCTGTTCGTGATCGCGGCGGGCAACACCTCCGGCCCCGGTACGGTCAGCTCGCCAGGTGGAGCCGACGCGGCACTCACCGTGGGCGCCGTGGACAGCGGTGACCACCTCGCCGATTTCTCGAGCCAGGGTCCCCGGGTCGGCGACGGCGCGCTCAAGCCGGAGATCACCGCCCCCGGCGTCGGCATCCTGGCCGCGCGGTCGCAGTACACCGCCGAAGGGGAGGGCTTTTACCAAACGATGAGCGGCACGTCGATGGCCACGCCGCACGTGGTCGGCGCTGCCGCGCTGCTCGCCGCGAAGCACCCCGAACTCACCGGCGCCCAGCTGAAGGACCTGCTGACCAGCACCGCCAAGCAGACTCCCGACTACACCGCGTTTCAGGCCGGCAGCGGCCGCGTGGACGTGGCAACCGCCGCCCGTGCCGGGATCTTCGCTTCGGCCACCGCCTCCGCCGGGCAGAACGAAGCCGGCCCGGTCCGCCGCCCGGTGACGTACACCAACCTCGGTGGCACGCCGACGACGCTCGCACTGTCGGTCGCGGCCTCCGGCGTACCCGAGGGAATGTTCCGGCTCTCGGACGACCGGGTCACCGTGCCCGCGCACGGCACCGTTACGGCCACCGTGACCATCGATCCGTCGGCCGCGCCCGGCGGGTCCAACGGCTTCAGTGCCCAGATCCTGGCCACCGAACCGGACGGCGCGCTCGCCGCGCACACCGCGGTCTCGGTCGGCGCGCCGGCGCACCTGCTGACCATCAACGTCAAGGACGCCGCGGGCAAACCCGCGTCGGCGTTCGTCATCGTGCTCCGGGCGGGCGATCCAAACCCGATACCGGTGCCGGTCGACGGCACGGTGAGCTTCTACACACCGGAGGACCAGTACTCGGCGCTCGGCTACCTGGCCGTGTCCGGGGTCCACGGCCCGAACTCACAGGGGCTGGCGCTGCTCGGCGATCCCGACTTCACGTTCACCCGGGACCGCACGATCACGCTGGACGCCGGCCGCGTCCGGCTGGTCGACGAGACCACCCCGCAGCCCGGCGTCCCCACCTACCTGCGGCTCGAGTACTCGCGGATGGTCCACGAGGACGGCCGCTGGCACGACTTCGTTCTCGCGAACGAAAGCGTCGACAGCCTGTGGATCCAGCCGCAAGGCAAGGTGACGCACGGCGACTTCATCGTCGGTGCGCGGTGGCGCAAGGAACAGCCGGCGCTGACGGTGTCCGCCCGGGGGACCGACTACACCGACGTCCTCCGGCAGCGGGGCGTCACCGCACTGCCCGACGGAACCCGGACCCTGCAGTTGGTCTTCGCGGGTGCGGGGGCGCCGTCGGACTACGCCGGCCTTGACACGAGGGGCAAGGCGGTGGTCATCCGGCGGTCCGCGTCGGCGACCCCGTCCGCGCTCGCCGAGGCGGCGGCTGACGCGGGCGCCAAGCTGCTGCTGGTGGCCAACGACCGGCCCGGCCGGCAGAGCCTCTACTTCGGGACGGACTCGGGGCAGCCGAGCCCCATCGACGTCGGGCTCCTCAGCTCCGACGAGGGCGAGAAGCTGATCGCCCAGGCGCGGCAGCGCAACGCGCTGCGCACGGAGTCGCACCCGGCGCCGGCCTACGTCTACGACCTCATGCACACCTGGGACAACGAGTTGCCCAAGAGCATGGTCGTCCGCGCTTCGAGCAAGAACCTCGCGCGCATCGACCAGACGTTCGCCGGCGCCGTCCCCGCTGGTGCGGGCGAGGAGTGGCGGTACGACTTCCCGGCGTACTCGGAATGGGGTATCGGGAACTACGTCGCCATGGCCGCCAGCGGCCGCCGCACGGACTGGGTCAGCACCGACGGTGCGAACCGGTGGGGCCACGAGGTCTACGACGGCCTCCTGGGCCAGTGGGGCGTCCGCCGGAGGTACAAAGCCGGCACCGTGTCGGACGACGAGTGGTTCACGCCCATCCAGCGGCCCTACCTCAACAACAACTACCTCGGGCCGGCGCGTACGGAGAACGAGATGCGGATCGACGTGCCGGGGTACGGCAACGCCGACCACACCGGCGCGATCTCGGACTTTCAGCACGCAAGTCAGACCGTGACCCTCTACCAGGGCGACACCCACCTGGGCACGTCCAGCAACGGGCTCATCATGTACCCGACGGCCCCCAGCGCCGGGCCGCGGCAGTACCGCCTGGTCGTCGAGAACCAGCGCGACGCGTCCGTCAGCCCCTACTCGTCCTCGACCACGACAGCATGGACGTTCACCTCCGCCGCCCCGAAGGTCCCCGGCCAACGGGACCTGCTCCCGCTACTGCAGATCCGCTACGCCGTTGACCCGGACGCCTCCGGATCCGTGCCCCGCGACTCGACGTTCGGCGTCACCGTCGAACAACGCGCCCCTGTCTCAGTCGGCCTGACCGCGGTAACGGTCGCCGGCGGCGGCACCCCTCGCTCGCCCGGCGTCGAGGTCTCCTACGACGACGGCGCCACCTGGACCCGCCTCCGCGACGACCACCGAGGCGCCTACCGCCTGGACGCACCGAAAAAGGCGCACTTCGCCTCCCTCCGGGTTACCGGCACCGATTCCGCCGGTAACTCCGTCACCCAAACAATCCTTCGCGCCCTCGGCCTCCACTAACCCTTACCCTTGCGGCCCGCCCCAAGGGGCGGGCCGCAAGTACGCGAACCTCAACGTTCTTTCGCGGTCACTTGCCCTGTGGGGTGCCAAATGGGTTTGTCTCGCGAACGGTGTTTCCGGCGGTCTTCTAGTAGGTCTCAGCGGGGGACTGTACAAATAACGACTGATCGACCGATCAAGGGAGAGACGCCAGATGACGACCGAGATCACCTCGGGGCAGGAGCCGGCCGGCGGGCCGGCGGGTCGGTGGGTGCGGTCACGGACCCCGGTTACGTCATTGCGGGGGTGGCTCACGCTCAGTGACATGGGGACGCGTACGGCATCGCAGGAGCGTAGCGCCGCCACTCGTCGGGACTGATCGGATCGCCGACGCTTGCGCAGATTTCGATGTGCAGCTTTGCGGGTGAGCGTGCTGGCGCGGGCCGCGATTTCGTCATCTGGGACGCCGATCCAACGGGCGATGTCCTGACCAGGCTCTTCGACCTGGAGACGACCTCATCGGCGGCCCCGAAGAGGTCACCTCCGGCTAGGCTCATGTGAGCTTCAGAGTTGTGCCGAGCCTCATCGATGGTGGGGCAATGGGTCGTGCCGCCCCTCGGACACGAACCATAACCCCACGGTGCGCGCTGAGATCCACTGCAGCGCGCACCGTTTGCGTTTCTGTCTGGTAGGTCAGCCGGAGGCCTAGCTGCCGGTAGACCTCGGCTTTGTCGTCGGGGTCGGCGTTGCGCAGCACGGTGGCGATGTCGCCGAGCGCTCGGACCAAGTCGGCGATCTGGGAGCGGCTCATCCGGCGTGGCTCCGTCTGCTGGGTCGATTGAAGATCGGCTTCGGCTCGTGCTCGTTCGGCCTGGGTTTGGGTGATCCAGCCGGTGACTAGTGCGGGATCTGCGCCGGCGTCAAGGGCAGCCCTGTACTGCGCGAGCTTCGTGTCACAGGCCGCGATGGTGGCCCGGGCTGCGGCCGTAACTGGCGTGAGTTGATCCACGGGCTGGGCGTCGGCCATGGCGGTGATCGTTTGTTCGAGGTGGTCCGGGGCGAACGCGGACGCCAGCCACTCGTCAAGCGGGTCGCTGAGGGCGTCCTCGCGCAGGTAGACGTTGCGGGGGGTGTTCGACCTCGTTGGCGAGGGCGTACTCCTGCGGAAAACGGCAGCGGTAGTAGGCAACGCCGTGGCTGTACTGGCCTTGCATCCGGCGCTGGCAGACGGCGCAGTAGATCAATCCGCGGAAGATATAGGGGTTGCGGGTGCGGCGGTGGCGTTCCTGACGGTCGACGGCTCGTGCGCGACGGGTGAGCAGGGCTTGGGCTTGCTCGAAGGTGTCGTCATCGATCAGAGGTGGGTGAGTGATGTCTTTGGAGATCACCCACTTGTCAGCGGTGTTCCAGCGCATGACTCCGGTGTGGCCCAGTGCTACATCGTCGACGTCGAGGAGGACTTCGTCGGTGCGTTGTTTGTTCCATACCTTGCCCTTGCCGAAAAACTCGTCCGCGCAGGTCAGGCGGCATGTCGGTACTCGTGGAGGATGCCGCCGAGGCGATCGCGTCGTCGTATGTCGAGGCGGGTTATCTTGTTCGGGTCGGCGATCTGCGCTGGCAACGGGCACAGCGGGCGGGCGTTGGCGATGCCCTGGTGCGGGCGGTGTCCGTTGTAGAACTGTTCGAACTCGCGCAGCGCGTGGAGCAGGTGCGGCTGGTTCCAGTTCAAGGTGCGGTCCAGTAGTTCGCGACGGCAGGTCTGTACCCAGCGTTCCATGATTGAGTTCATTCTTGGCATCTGGATGCCGCTGAGTACGACGTCGATGCCCGCGTCGGCGAGGATGGCGTCGAACATCTCGGGGAACTTGGCGTCGTGGTCGCAGATTATGAAGCGTGCCCGGCAGCCGGTGTCCTCGAGGTCCATGACGAGGTTCTTCGCGGCTTGCACCACCCAGGAGGCGGTCGGGTGCGCGGTAGCTCCCAGGACCCGGATCCTGCGGCTGGCGTGCTCGATCGCCGCGAACACGTACATCCGTGTCCCGGTGAGGGTGAACGTTTCCAGGAAGTCGCAGGCCAGGAGGGCGTCGGCTTGGGAGCGAAGGAAGTCGGCCCAGGTACTGGCCGCCCGCTCGGGCGCCGGGTCGATCCCGGCCTCCTGCAAGATCTCCCATACGGTCGACGCGGCCACCTTCACCCCTAGCACCAGCAGTTCGCCGTGCAGACGCCGGTAGCCCCAGCTGGGATTCTCCCGAGCCAGGCGCAGTACCAGGGCACGTATGGAACGAACCGTGCGCGGCCGGCCCGGGCGCTTGGGCCGGGAGGCAACTGCGTGCCGGCGGGCCAGCAGATCGCGATGCCAGCGCAGCACCGTGTCGGGGCGCACTAGCAACCGCAACCGCCGCAGCACGTCGCGCGGCAGCCGGTGCAGCAGGAACGCCAGGAACGCCCGATCACTCGCGTCGAGGCGCACCTTCTCCTTGCCCAGTTGGCGCTCCAGCACCGTGGATCTGATGGCGCAGGGCACGGATCTCCACGTCCTTGTCCCGGTCGCTCATCGGCAGCAGTCGCAGCACCGCGAACGCCTTCGTCATGCCCAGATACACCAGTCGCAGCAGCACGGCAGCCCATCATGCCGCATCGATCACCAGCTACGCGCGGACTCGCGCCCAGCAACCGGGCCAACGTCTCCGACACCACACACCGGTCCTCACCAGGGCGGATGGAGTTTTCGGCAGGGGCAAGGTCATCCACCAGCGAATCCCTGATGTTTTAAAGTCGATTGCGGTAGTGGCACAACCTTGCGGCCTTGCTCCAGGGCTCGACCCGGTCAGGCGCGTGGCGCCGACCGAGCGCGGGCGCGAGAAGCCGGCGTGGGAGCGCGCCCACGCCGTGTCGCCACTCGCGGTGGCCGCAATGCCGTCACCACAACGGGTACCGGTCACGTTCATCCACGTTGGATATTGGCTGGCTCAGGACGCGAACGTGGTCCCGTGACCCTTGACACCTTTGTGTCGGGGGTGTTAACAATAACTACGCACACAATGTTAGCGCCAACATGGCAACCTAACCGCAACAGGGTCTGAGTGAGCCCATCCGTACCTCACTCCAACCACTCGGTGTTGTCTCATCTCCACTAGAGATCGGATCGCTATGTTAGCGCTAACACACGCCTCAGGCGGGATGGTCCGTGTCGTGTTGGGTGGCTGACTTCGGGGTCAACTGGCGGCCTGCAGGCCGCGCACCGTGGCGGTCACATAGAACCGCCAGCCCTGGTCGGGCCACGCCGCTCCCCGTCAGCAGGGGGAGGAGCACGGTCCATCCCAACGAAGGCGAACGCAGTTCGTTGGCTCCGGCGACCCGCTGGCAAGTCCCCAGCCGGCGGGCAACAAAAGAACAGGAGTACCAGTGAGAGTGAAGAAACCCAGTATCCGTTCGTTAGGTCTTGCCGCCGTCATAACGCTGGCTGCGTTCGTGCCAGTATCGACCCAAGTTGCTTCCGCCGACGTCGACGACGCTCCGCTGGCCAACTCGTCCACGTCGTGTCCGCTTCCTTCAAAGTACAGTTGGACGTCCACGGGGTCACTCGCGACTCCGAAGGCGGGATCGGTCTCGCTCAAGGACTTCTCCACGGTCGAGTACAACGGCCAGCATCTCGTCTACGCGACCACCCACGACACGGGAACGTCGTGGGGCTCGATGAACTTCAGCCTCTTCGACGACTGGTCTGACATGGCCACCGCCACGCAGAACACGATGACCTCTTCCACGGTTGCGCCGTCGCTGTTCTACTTCGCTCCCAAGGACATCTGGGTCCTGGCCTATCAGTGGGGCCCGTGGCCCTTCATCTACCGGACCTCCCACGACCCCACCAACGCGAACGGGTGGTCGGCCGCGAGCCCACTGTTCACTGGAAGAATCTCCAACTCCGGCACGGGGCCGATCGACCAGGCGGTCATCGGTGATGACACCGACATGTACCTGTTCTTCGCCGGGGACAACGGCAACATCTATCGGGCCAGCATGCCGATCGGCAACTTCCCCGGCAATTTCGGTGCCGCCTCAACGATCGTGATGAGCGACACCCGCAACAACCTGTTCGAGGCGGTCCAGGTCTACAAGGTGCAGGGCCAGGACCAGTACATGATGATCGTCGAAGCGATCGGCGCCAACGGGCGGTACTTCCGCTCGTTCACCGCCACCAGCCTTGACGGTACGTGGACCCCGCAGGCCGCGACCGAGAGCAACCCCTTCGCCGGCAAGGCCAACAGCGGCGCCACCTGGACCAACGACATCAGCCACGGCGAACTGATTCGCACCAGCGCCGACCAGACCATGACCATCGACGCCTGCAACTTGCAGCTGCTCTACCAGGGCCGCGATCCGAGCTCGGGCGGTGACTATGGCCTCCTGCCCTACCGGCCGGGCCTGCTCACGCAGAAGAAGACCCTCAGCGGCTTCTACCAGCCAGTCGAAATGGACGGGGTGGTCAACGCCGTCAAGGCCGGAAGCACTGTACCGATGAAGTTCGAGGTCTACTCGGACGCCACGGAGCTGACCGACCCCGCCCTCGTAACCATGACAGTGGCCGATGTCGCCTGCGACGCCAGCGCGCCGACGGAAGAAGTCGAGTCTCTCACCACCGGCGAGACATCGCTTACCTACACCGACGGTCACTTCCAGTACAACTGGAAGACCCCGAAGAGCCCCGGCACCTGCTATGCCATTGCCGCCACGACAGAGGACGGATCGAGCATTACCGCTCAGTTCAGCCTCCGCTAGTCACGACACCGACAGGGAGGGGTTCCGCTCCGTCTCCTGCACCCCCTTCGTGAATCTCTAGAGTCGACAGTCCGGTCCAACTCGTGGACCGGACTGTCGAGTGTAAGGAAAGGAAGAGGTGCATTATGCCTTATCTGTTGACAAGAAGGCGGAGGGCCATCTTCGTCATGATGGCGCTCATCCTAGCTGTCGGGGGCCTGGCAACTGCCCAGCCCGCGCACGCAGATACGCAGGTCATCGGCTCGTCTGACAATGGTGACGGGACGTATGACAACCCAATGATCTGGGCAGACGTGCCCGATACGGACGTCATCCGGGTCGGTGACGCCTTCTACATGTCGAGCACGACAATGCATATGAACCCGGGTGTTCCGATCATGAAGTCATACGACCTCGTGAACTGGGAGATCATCAGCTACGCGTACCTGATCATGGATGACAGGCCGGCGACTACGCTGAAGAACAACCAGAACATGTACAGCCAAGGGACCTGGGCTAGCAGCCTAAGGTACAAGGACGGAATCTTCTACATCGTTGTCCCGTCACCGACAACGAACAAGACCTATTTCTTCCAGACCGAGGATCCAGAGCACCAACCGTGGCGCCGAACAGAGGTCAACACCCGGTACCACGACGGCAGCCTCCTGATGGACGACGACGGACGCAACTGGCTCGTCTACGGCAACAATCCCCTCAGGATCATTGAGGTCAACCAGACTGTGACCGGCATCGCCGCGGGCGCCCAGTCGCGGGTGCTCATCCAGAACATCCACGCGCCGGACCCGATCACTGGAATTACGCCCACGAGCGGGCTTGCAGAGGGCTGCCACATCCAGAAGATCGACGGCACCTACTACGTTGAGTGCATCACGTGGCCTTCCGGGAAGCCGCGTACCCAGGTTGCCCACCGCGCGAGTAGTCTCGAGGGCCCTTGGGAGTCCAAGACAATCGCCCAGGAGAATGTCCGGGTCGGGAATGGCACTGGCGGGCCAGCCCAGGGCAACATCGTCGACGACGGGCAGGGTAACTGGTACGGCGTAGTTTTCCGCGACAGCGGTTCAGTCGGCCGAATCCCTTGGGTCATGCCAATCCACTGGACCGATGGCTGGCCGATGTACGGTGACGACGAGACTGGCCTTCACCTTACGCGGGGTGGCCCGAAGCCAATTCAGGGCTTCGAGATGAAGAGCGTTGTCTCGTCAGATGAGTTCACCAATAGCGAGCCAAGGCCGACTTACAACGACGCGGTCCTGAATCCTCTTTTGCCGGAGTATGTATACAATGGTTCGAACCTCAAGCTCGAATGGCAGTGGAACCACAATCCAGACAATCGGTACTGGTCGCTGACCGAGCGCCCGGGTTGGCTGCGGCTTACAACGGGGCAGATGGCCACGAACATGCTAGATGCACGGAACTCGCTGACGCAGCGAACGTTTGGGCCAGCGTCCTCCGCTCAGGTAGCGCTCGATGTCAGTAGCATGAAGAACGGCGATCGTGCGGGCCTCGCGCTCTTCACTGCTAGATACGGCACGATCGAGGTGCGAATGGACAATGGTGCCAAGACCATCGTCATGATGAACAGCTCTTCGACCACGAACCACACCGATGTCGCGAGTTTTCCTCTCTGGTCGAACACCGTCTATCTTAAGGCGGATGCGGACTTCGCAGGTCAGTTGGACCGAGGAACGTTCTACTACAGCCTTGACGGCGTGCACTGGACCCAACTGGGTAACACCCAGCAGATGAGTTACAGCACGAATAACCACTTCATGGGGTACCGCTTCGCCCTGTACAACTACGCGACGACCGAACTCGGCGGTCACGTGGACTTCGACTACTACCGGATCAGCGACGAACTGCAGGGTGCAACGCCGCTGACGATCAGGGGCTTCTACCAGCCAGTCGACATGGACGGGGTGGTCAACGCCGTCAAGGCCGGAAGCACCGTACCGATGAAGTTCGAGGTCTACTCGGACACCACGGAGCTGGCCGACCCCGCCCTCGTAACCATGACAGTGGCCAATGTCGCCTGCAACGCCAGCGCGCCGACGGAAGAAGTCGAGTCTCTCACCACCGGCGAGACATCGCTTACCTACACCGACGGTCACTTCCAGTACAACTGGAAGACCCCGAAGAGCCCTGGCACCTGCTACGCCGTTGCCGCCACAATACAAGACGGATCGAGCATTACAGCTCAGTTCAACCTCCGCTAACACGACACCGACACGGAGGGGCTGCGCACACCGCAGCCCCTCCCGTCTTGTGCACTTCGCTCCTTCACCACAAAGTGAACCTGTTGGGCTCGTAAATTCGGTTCGGTGGCTGTGACGTGCGGCTTTGTGCGAGGTCGGCCCAATCAGGGCGGCGACGATCCAAGGTATGGCAGTCTCGCTGGTGTACCTGCTCCTGCGTCAGATCCTGCAGATGCTGACCCAGCTCGCCCGGGACGGCGGGGCGAAGGACGTCGAACTCCTGGTCTTACGGCGTCAGGTGGCGGTGCTGCGCCGGCAGGTGCACCGACCCGATCTCCAGCCCGCGGACCGGGTGGTGCTGGCGGCGTTGTCGCGGCTGCTGCCTCGGCAACACTGGGCGGCGTTCTTCGTCACCCCGGCGACCCTGCTGCGCTGGCATCGACAGCTGATCGCACGACATTGGACCTACCCACACGCGCGACCCGGCCGGCCGCCCGTAGACCGCGAGATCCGGGAACTGGTCCTGCGCCTGGCTGCGGAGAACCCGACCTGGGGGCATCGCCGGGTGCAGGGTGAGCTCGTTCGTCTGGGCTACCCGCTCGCGGCCAGCACGGTATGGAAGATCCTGCACCGGGCCGGCGTCGACCCGGCACCCCGCCGAACGGGACCGACCTGGAAGCAGTTCCTGACCGCTCAGGCGCACACCATCTGGGCCTGCGACTTCTTCACCGTCGACAGCGTGAACCGCCCCGGGTCTGGTGGAGTCCTCAGACTGTGACCAGTTCCGGCTGGTCGGGCTGGTGGTGAGCGTAGAACATCGATTCGTGTTCGGCGGGCGGGCGGTGTCCGATCGCGGAGTGCAGGCGGTGGTGGTTGTACCAGTCGACCCATTCGGCGGTGGCCAGCTCGACCTGGGCGAGGCTGCGCCAAGGCCGTCGCGGTTTGATCAGTTCGGTCTTGTACAGGCCGATCGTGGATTCCATGAGCGCGTTGTCGAGGGCGTCTCCGACGGTGCCGATGGAGGCGTCGATGCCGGCGGCGACGAGGTGGGTGGTGAACCGGAATGACGTGTATTGCGATCCGCGTCGCTGTGGTGGATCAAGCCCCGCGTCACGGTCCGGCCGTCGCGATCACGGCGCCAGAGGCCCATGTCGAGGGCATCGAGAACCAGGGGTGTGCGCTTGTTCGTCGCCGCTGACCAACCCACGATCGCCCGGGAGTACACGTCCACGACGAACGCGACGTAGACGACGCCGGCGAAGGTGGCGCAGTAGATCAGTCCGCGGAAGACGTAAGGATTGCGGGTGCGCTGCCTGATGTGTTGACCGCCGGTTCCCCGTCCCCGCCGTTGCAGTATCGCTTGGGCCTGCTCAAAGTCCGCGTCGTCGATGAGTGGTTCGTGGGTGATCTCCCTGGAGACCACCCACTTGTCGCGGGCGTTCCAGCGCATGACGCCGGTGTGGCCCATCGCCACGTCGTCGACGTCGAGCAGCACTTCATCGGTGCGTTGCTTGTTCCACACCTGCCGCCCGGTGTAGCGGGGGTTGGTGAGGATGACGCGGACGGAACAAGTACTACCAGTTCACCGCGATCGACGACTGCACCGGCCTGCGGGTGCTGCGCATCTACCCGACCCTCAACCAGAAGACGGCGATCCAGTTCGTGGACTACGTGCTGCAGCGGCTGCCGTTTCAGGTGCAGGTCATCCAGACCGACAACGGCGCCGAGTTCCAGTCGGCGTTCCACTGGCACGTGCTGGACAACGGCATCGCCGACACCTACATCAAGCTGCGGCAAGGGACCCGCCACCAGCCTGCAACCGGTGCACGGGCGCGACGAGGTGGCGCGGCTGCTCGTCGCGGTCGCCGCCAATGTCCCGGCGGGACTCGACATCCGCTACCGGTCGGTTAACGGCGATCCGGCCTCGATCCTGTTCGAACGCGGCGTCCCGTTCGCGGTCCTCGTGCTCGACCTTAACCCCGAGCGGGACGCGGTCCGCCGGGTCTTCTCCGTCACCAACCCCGACGAGCTCTCCCGGGTCGGCGGATGAGGCCGCGGCGCGGGCCGATCCGGGGAGGTTTCGTCGATCCCGCTACTCGATCCCGGCGACGAGTAGTAAGGGTCGTTCGGGCGTGGCGTGCCGTCCGGTCAGCTGTGTGGAGTGACGAGGTTGGCGATGTCGGTGGCGATCTGCTCGGGGCGTTCGCCGTTGACGGCGTGCGAGGCGCCCGGGTAGTGATGGACGGTGCCCTGGGGTAGAGCACGTCGGGCGGTCTGCGTTGCCGCCTGCGCGTCGTGCATGACGGAGTCGCTGGCGATGATCGCCAGGACGGGCAGGTTGAGCGCGCCGAGCTGCTTTTCGGTGATCCTGGTGGGTTGAGGTAGCCGTAGGGTGTAGTGCTGCATTCCGGCCTCGATCATGTCTGCCACAGGTACGTCCTCGACGGGAGCGCCACCGGCGGTGTAGGAGTTGAAGCTGTCGCGCCACGACTTCGGCAGCCAGGGCAGTGAGGCCGGCAGAGATCGCAGGATCGTGCCCAGCGGCATGTCCGCGAAGACGTAGACCGGGTCGACGAGGGTGAGCGTCGCGATGCCTGTCGGGTCGTGCAGCGCGAGGTTGACTGCTGTCCATCCACCGATGGAGACCCCGACGAGGTGGTACTCCTTCTCAGGCAGTGCGGCGAGGGTCTGGTGCAGCCAGACGGCCTGCTCCTCGTCGCTGGTGATGGGACGTTCCTGGATGCTCATGCCAGGCTCGCCGAGCAGGTCGATGGTGTAGACGTCGGCGATCTTCAGCAGGGACGGCAGGTTGTCGGCCCACATCGGTGAGGCCGACGCGCGCCCGGGAAGCAGCACGAGAGGTGCGCTGGTGTGACCGGTGCCGGCGAAGCGGTAGACCCGCACGATGCCAAAGTCCGTGCGTACGTCGATGCTTTCGGCGGGGGAGGGCATGTCGGCGAAGGCTTCGGCATAGGCGGCGCGGAAGCGGTCCTGGCCCTCGGCGCTGTCCCAGTAGCCGACCGGGGAGGGTGTGCGGATCGCGAAGGCGACGACCAGCGCGAGGAGCGCGCATGCCGTGACCGTGATGAGTGTGCGGCGTTTCCAGCGGCGGGCACGAGGTGCCGGGGTTTCGATCTCGATCTCGGTGTCGTCCGACACGTCTCGCTCCTAACCGTTCGGTAGATTTTCTAACCGTACGGTAGGCTGAGCTCCATGGCAAAACGACGAGACGAGGCATCGGAGGGGCCGCGGCGTGAGCTGACGTTCACCGAGCGCGCCCGGCGAGGGCAGTTGATCGAGTCCACGATCGAACTGGTCGCCGACAACGGCTACGCCGGCACGTCATTGGCGGGGATTGCCGAGCACGCCGGCATCACCAAGGCCGCCGTGCTCTATCACTTCCCGTCGAAGGACGCGCTGGTGCGCGACGCGTACGGGCACGTTCTGGGCGCGCTCGTCAGTGAGATCGCCGCCGTGGTCGGGGCCGCCGAGGTCGCCGACGGTCCCGCAGCCTACGTTCGGTCGATGATCGGCTATCTGCGTGATCATCCCCGGCATACCCGCATGATCGTCGAGGCGATGAGCCATGGTGATGGTGACCACGCCTCCAACGCGCGCTGGGGTCCGCTCGCCGAGATCATCACCGCCGCGCAGTCGGCCCGGGGTGTGCGGGCCGGTGACGCCCGGACCATCGCGATCATCGTCGGCGGGGCCATCGACGCGATCGTTGCCGAACGTCTCCATGACCCTGGCTACGACACCGTGACCGCAGCCGAGCGGCTCGTCCAGATAGTCGACGTGGCGCTGGCGCTGTAGGCGGCGCCCTTCCGAACTGCCGATCGCCGCGACGGAGACGATCCGGCTGGCGATCGCGGTCAACACCTATCGGATGGGGAGAGCCCCTCGACGAACCCCTTCGACGGCTTCCAAATCTCTCACCGAGGGTGTTCCCGACCGCGCCGGTCTAGGCTCAGTCAGGCAGCCGTCCACGGTGCACCCGTCGGGCGGTGGCGGCGCCGCGGCGCCGCGTGCCGTTGCGAATGTGGACTGCTCTCAGCCGTCGACGATGGCGCGCAGCTGCTCGACCTGCCGGACAGGGTCGCCGGCGATCGGGGTCACTTCCAAGATCGTAACCCCCGCCTCCCCGTACGCGGCCACTCGCTCGGCGACGTGCGACCGCGGGCCCACGAGGCTGGTCCGCTCCAGGAAGTCCATCGGCACGAGCCGCTCCGCCTCGTGCTTGTGCCCGGCCAGGTACAGGTCCTGGATCTTGATCGCCTCGCTCTCGTAGCCGTACCGGCAGGCCAGGTCGAAGTAGAAGTTCTTCCCGCGGGCTCCCATCCCGCCGATGTATAGCGCGAACGTGGACCGTAACTGGTCGAGCAGCCCCGACGTCTCCTCACCGATCGCCAAGGCGCCACCGGCCACCACCTGCAACGGCTCCAGGGTCGAGTCCCGCTCGCGGGAACCGGCTCGCAGAGGCTCGCCCCACACCTTCCCGGCGTACTCGGGGATGAAGAAGATCGGCATCCAACCGTCAGCCTGGCTCGCCGCCAGCCGCACGGTCTTCTCGCCCAGTGCCGCCAAGAAGATCGGCACGTTCGACCGCTCCGGCGTTGTCAGCAGCTTCAGCGGCTTCCCGAGCCCCGTTCCGTCCGGCGTTGGGATTGGGTGAGGGCCGTCGATCTGCAGCACGTCCCGGCGGAGGGCAGATCGCACCGTTCGGAGGATCTGGTCAGCGCGACCGAGCGGCTTCGTGTACGGCACACGGCCGGTGAAGCGCTGCAACTGTCGCCACCATTTCAGCTCGGCGATGGCATGTTCGACGGGAATCCGTTGTGATGACTGCTGTTTGCGTTCAGCTTCCCATGCGGTCTGACGTGCCGGTGGTGCACCGGGTCGTAGTTTCAGTGGCGGTGCGACGACCTGGCCCGGATGGGCCTTGGCCAAGCCTTGATAGCCGGCGTCGACCAGCACTGTCACCTGCGGGTAGGCGTCCAGCAGGGCATCAATGCCCTCGACCCGGGCGGCGGTGGTGTCATGCATCCGCCCCGGCCGGTGCCCACCGCACCACAGCGTCGACCCGTACTCGTCACTGACAACGGTGCTCTTGATCGTGTTCTGCTTCACCTTGCCGGACACGAACGCCTTCCGCCCGGGCCGCCCTACACGTGGGCGGCGGACCCGGATCTCGGTGGCGTCCAGGCGCAGGGTGACGCCTTCGGCGGCGGCGTAGGCGAACACGTCCGCCAGGGTGTGCAGTCGTATCCCGGTGGGCCGGGCATACCCTCGACGAGCCAGCAGCGGCCGGACCTGCCCGATCGCCCGGGTCACGGTCGAACGGTCCACCCCGAACGCCGCCGCCAGGGCTTCGTGCGGCACCCAGCCGCAGATGGGCGAGGGTGAGTATCAGCCGGTCGGTGAACCGCAGGGTCAGACGGCGACCGGCACCTGCCGCCCGCCGCCCGCCGCCGGCGATGCCCGCCCCGACGGGCATGCAACCGGCCCTCCGGTCCGGCCAGCCAGACCGGATACACCTCGGTTCGTAGCAGGTACAGATGCCGGCGGGAGATCCCACTGAACGCGGGATGACTGAACACACGACGCGCCCACCGGTTCGACACCCGAAGATCGTCACCCATACCAGGCTCACGCCACCGACCGTCCTATTGCGCACGAAGTCGTTAGCCCTCGTGCTCGCCGAGAATGGCTCCAGCCCACGGCTCGAAGAACTCCTGAGCTACGGCACGGCTAACGTCATTCCCGCCCAGCATGACAACGCCGTGAGATTCGCCGAATGGGTGCGGAACCGCGCAGCACGTTCAGCGTGAGCGGTCTGGCGACGTCCGCTCACTGGCGCGAGGCGCGCTGTCGTGCCGATGAGCGAGCGCATCCTCCGAAGAGGCAATCGTGCAGAGGAGCTGGTTGGCGTCATGCGGGCCGTGCCGGTGCCTCATGTCCACGATGGTTCGGCCTCGTTGTTGGTGGCCAGTTGAAACTCGCCATCGGCGGCCAGTCGGTGGGGAGCTAATTGGCCGCTGGCGGTCACTGTGCGTCACCATGCACAGGAGTGGTCCGAAGCCAGTACGAGCGGGCCGCGATGACCAGTGCGATCCCGTATGCAGCAAACGCGGCCAAGCCGATCCAGCCGACCAGCAGTGCGTCGCCTGAGGAGTGAAAGTCTCCGCGCCGTATCGTCACCACACCTGCGGTGGCCAGGGCTAGGTAGCCGACGCCGAGCACTCCGTACGGAGCGAGGGTGGCCGCACCTATCAGAGCCGGGGTCAGGGGGAGCCAGCGGGGGACGCGGCGACCGTGGAGGAACAGTGTCCACCGCGGGAAGATCTGACCCCACGGGCGGACCAGGCCCCAGAGCAGGAAGACGCCGAGTGCGGCCAGCAGCGCGGTGGCGTCCAGGCCCCAGGACTCCAGGGTGAGCCAGATCCCCGAGGCGCCGTTGCGTTCAGAGATCGCGCGCATCTCCTTGCCGCTGACCCCGGCGAAGGTACCGCCGGACGCCCAGACCAGCTTCATCATCGCGTACGGAAGGAAGGCCACCGTCCCAACGCAGGCGGCGAGTTGGACCGGCCCGGATGCGGCGGAGTGTGCCCGAAGGGGGGCCGCAGTGGACGGGCGGTGGTCCGACCGGGCGGTGGCCGCCAACAGGAGCATCCCCGCAGCCGCCAGCGCATGGTTCGCGGCGGACGTCCAACTTTCCACCGCCTGGCCGAACATCAGCGTGATCATGTCCATCAGCAGGCCGAACGCGGCCATACCCGCCAGCCCACACAACACCCACAGCAGCGCCCGCAGTATGGGCCGCAGCCCGTACCGCGCCGCCACCCCACATACCGGCGCCGCCAGTGCACCCCCGGCCGCGACCGCCCAACCCAGCGCGGAGGACCCCTGATGGCCGCCGAGAGAGAGCAGCGGGGTTCCGCTCAACGCGCACGCCAGGCCGAAGGCGGTGTACACCGCCGCCCAGAACATCGTTACCCCGCTCACCCAGCGCGGCCATAGCTGCCACCACCTACGCCACGACGTCCTCATCATCTGAAGACCACCAGTCATGCCCTGACCATCGCATCGACCGAGGCGCACAGCCTCCCTCGCCAGAGCGATCCCTCTCCCCCTGCCGAGTCCAGCCTTGCCGCGCAAACCGTGTCATGGAACGTGACAACGACTGGCCGTCGGTGGGGAATTTGAACGGGCCGCTGTCGCCTCGTCCGCCGTGCGTGTGGTCCAGGTCCCTCTTCCCCCGCGCGCGTGATCCGGTCCCCTCTCGAGGGGATGCGTGGGGCTCGGCGTGGCTGCGATCTTGAAACAGCAACGCTAGGCATTGCCCACCGGCTCGCGGGGTGCACATGGCCATCCGCAACGATCAGCGTTTGGACAAGGAGATTTCCCTATGACCGCTCGCACCATCCTGAGGAAGCTGCACGGCCGGACGGCGGTGGACGTGCCCCGCTGGGCCATGCTGGCCGCATACGCCGCCGCCCTGACCACGCTGCCCTCCACCATCTGGCGAATCACGGCCTTCGTCATCGAGGCTCCGCTCGTGAAGCGCGTGGACGCCCCGCCGCCAGGCCACGGTCCGATCCTGTTCGAAGGGGTCTGGTACATCATCACGCTCAGCCTGGTCAGCGAGGTGCTGGCACTCCTCGCCCTCGGGCTGGTGTGCGAGTGGGGCGAGGTGTGGCCGAGGTGGATCCCGGGCCTGCGCGGCCGCCGGGTACCGACCCTCGCCGCCGTCATCCCCGCCAGCCTCGGTGCGACCGCCCTGCTGATCTTCCCGTACGCGCTGGCCATGGTGGCCTCTGGCCGGATGCTCAACGGCAACCCGATCACGCCGATCACAGAGGGCTGGCAGAGCGTCGCGTTGTGGATCGCCTACCTGCCGCTGGTCGCCTGGGGACCGCTGCTCGGCATCTTGACCGTTCACTACTACCGGCGCCGCCGAGCTGCCCAGTCCGCCGCCGTCGGGTCCCGAGAGGCCGAGGTCGCCCTGGCCGGATGACAGGCCCATCCGAAGACGGCTCACAGCGTGCTCGATCATCTATCCGAATCACAATGCCCATGATTCGTGGCAGCGGGCTGACGCCGTCCGTACATCGGCGGGTGCTGGCCGCTGACGGATCAGCTAGCCGCAAGCCGCGCGGCCATCCTGATCTGCCGCCGACCGGGCGTGCCGTCGAGCCAGGAGCCGTCACACTCAGTGGTCGGTGCTCCCCGCTCGGCACTTTGAATTGCCGAGTCGATCTGCCGGCCGTGCTCCGGGCCGGCCGTGGTCCGTCGCCGCAGCACGCACCCCCGTCGGACCGCTCGCCTAGAGTCAGCCGCATGTACTTCGTGTGCCGGTGGCGTGAGGAATCGCCGTTCAGTAGACCTCGCCTACTACTTCATCGACGACGAGGCCGCCGCCGCATCGCCCGACCGGCTTGCCTTTCTGCTGCACGACACCTGCCCGCTGGCGTCGCCGCACCCGGCTCGGTCTTCAGCCACAGTGTGCCGGTCCGTACCGTCCGACCGGCCCCGCCCGGGCCGGACTCCGTCTACTCGGTCCGCCTGTGCTGGGAATCGTCCGGTACCGACCGGAATCTGGACCTGGCCGGCGCCGTGGTGTTCCCTGGCTTGACCCTGCCGGAACTAGTACTGCAACGGCAGTTATGGCGGGTAGCTGCGGTGGCGGTAGTGGCTGGTGCGGGCTTGGTGTTGGCGTCGGCGTCGCCAGTGTGACCAGGCCCAGATGCGGGCTGGGCAGGGTGGGGTGGTGAGGATCAGGGACACCATGAGTCGGCGGATTTCCGGTACGGTGTAGCCGATCATCATGCCCTCGCCGGTGCCGGTTCCCCTTTTGTTGTAAGGGTTTTGGCGGCGGCGAGCCAGGCGTGAGTGGCCATGGCGAGGGTGATGTGGGCGTGCCAGGCCCGCCAGTCGCGGACCTGGTAGTCGTCCAGGCCGGCTTCTTGTTTGGCTTGCTGGAAGCATTCCTCGATGGCCCACCGGCTGCCCGCGATGCGGGCCAGGTCGATCAGGCGGGTGCGGCGGGGTCCGTAGCAGACGTAGTAGGCGATCTCCCCGGTGGTGATGCTGCTCCGGGCGAGAAGCGAGTGGCCACGGCCGGCCCGCCAGCAGATGCGGATCGGCAGGCGGGCCTAGTCGTAGTCGCGGGGGCCGTGCGCGCCGGCGCCGGCGGACAGCCGGCACCATGCCTGGGCGGGTAGGGCGGCGATCAGCTGGTCGGCGCGGCAGGTGCCCATCGTGGTGGTGATCATGTCGTCGTTGCGGCGGGTGGCCAGCACATAGCCCACGTCTCGCTCTTCCAGCCAGACCCGCAGGCCTTTGACCTGCCCGTAAGCTTCGTCGGCGGTGACCCACCCGACCGGCACCCCGGCGTCCAGGGCCCGGGCCAGCATGGTCTTGGCGATCTGCGGCTTGGTCGCGAACTCGACGTCGTCCGGGATGCCCGCGGCGCGGCACCGCTGGCGGTCGTCGGTCCACACCGCGGGCAGATACAACTGCCGGTCGATCAGCCCGTGACCCTTGACCGTGCGGTAGGCCAGGAACACCCCGACCTGGCAGTTCTCGACCCGGCCGGCGGTGCCGGAGTACTGGCTGGGCCACCCCCGCCGAGCGGACACCCTCTTCAGGAACCCCGTGTCGTCGACGATCAGCACCCCTTGCGGGTCGCCGAGGTGCTCGACCAGGTAGTCCCGCACGTCATCGCGGACCGCCTCGACATCCCAGTCCGCCCACCGCAGCAACCGCTGCATCCCATCCGGCGACACCTCGCCCGCACGCTCGGCCAAGGTCCAGCCGTTCTTTCGCTGCAGCCCAGCGGCCAGCCCGCACAGGTATTGCCGCACCCGAGCCCGTGGCTCCTAGAGGGTGTGCGCCAGTGCTGCGGGCTTGCATGCAGGTGAGCATGCGAAGGGAGGCTTCCACCGCCGTCATCTCTCCGCGATCATTCGCTCGGTCGCAACGAGGGCCGGAAGGATCTGTGTGGCGGTGCCGCGCGTCGTCTGGGGTCATCTTCAGCCGCTGTTGGCACGGCGACGGCGCGCCCGCTGAAGGAGCTCCCGGAGCCAGGCGAGTCCCGGCCAACCCTGGACTCGCCTGGACCTGCTTGAGTTGCTATCAGTCGAGCGAGATGGCACCCAACAGGCGCAACCCCGGTTGGGTATCGGTTCGTGTCGATCATCGGACACCAGTACGTGTGGACATCCGCGCGAGATCAGCTCCCCTCGCGTGGGTCCTCGAGCAGACGCGAAGCACCTGTGCGCACCGGACCCTGGGAGTCGCTGCCACCTGCGCTGACACCACTGCATCCGCGGTGGCGGGGGCATAGGTGAGTTGCGACAGGCCGCGTCCTCGCTGGCACGACGAGCAGCTCGTCGAGGCGCTCGTGCCCACCCCGCGGTCGGTCGCACCACCGCAGCCGGCGCCGCTACTCCTGCCCGCGGATCCGGGTCAAAGCAGGCCGCGCTGGACCGCGCGAACACCGGCCTGGAACCGGCCGGAGGCGTCGAGTTCGTCGAGCAGCGCGGCGATCCGGCGACGGACCGTCCGCGGGCTCACCCCGAGGTGGCGCGCGATCGACTCGTCCTTCATCCCCGCGTTGAGCAGGTCGACGAGTTCGCTCGTGTCGGCGTCGCGGGCCACCGTGACGCCTTGGCGGCCCGACCCGAACCGGATGGGGCTGGCGTGCGACCACAGTTGCTCGAAGATGGCCTGGAGACCGTCGGTCAGCGCGGAACGCGCCGCCACGACCGAAAGGGTTTCCGGCGCGGTCTCTTCGCCAGCGAGGAGCACCACGGCGGTCTCCCGATCGACTACCAGCAACTTCATGGGTACCTGCGGCAGTGTCCGGGCCTCCTCGCCGTTGTCGACCATCCACTGGATACGGGCGACCAGCGCCGGTTCGTCGAGGACCTGGCTGGCGTACAGCGAGCGGAACCGAACGCCTCGGCGCAGCAGATTGAGTTCGGCGTCGCTGACGGGCGTGCTGTTCGGCGCGACGTACGGCGGGGTGTCGATCCCGACCACCTCCGTCCTCGCCGAACCGAGCAGGTCGTGGATGCGGCTCGCGGTCGCCGTGCGCCCCTCGACCACCTCGAACAGTCGTCGTGGTTCGGTGCGCATCAGTCCGGCGGCGAACACCCGTGACAACTCGTACGACGCGGCCTCGAGCCGGTCCAGGGCATGGCGGCGTTCCCGCACCAACGCGGCCAGGCCGGCGAGGGGGTCCACGGCCTGGTAACGGCCGTCGGTCTCGGTATCGCGGCGTATCAGGCCCAACGAGGTCAGACGGTCCAGCGCGGCGTGTACGTGCGCGGTCGAACACCGCAGCGCGTCGGCGTGGGACTCGGCGTCGGCCCTGGGGTCGAGCAGGAGCCGTCGGTACACCTGTTGGTCCAGGTCGGACAGCCCGACCAGGTCCCACGCTCCCCGCTCACCGTTGTCCGTCACAGCGCGAGCATAGGTCCGTGCGTCCGGATCGGGCACCTGGCCGAATCGGGCACCGTTGCGCGCCATCACGCTGTTATTGTCTCGCCGCCGGTGATCTAGGTGCATGAAGAGCATGTGGGATCCCCTCATGACGACGCGTGACCACCGTGACGCTCGGTGCCGGCACGATTGAGGAGGAGCAATCATGTCCCGTCGTCTGTTACGCGCGCTCGCGGTGACCGCCATCGCTGTCAGCACACTGGTCGCCCAAGGTTTTCCCGGTGCCATGGGCGTGGCCCACGCGGCTCCGCTGACCACGACATCCACAGGTTTCGCCACCACCGTGACCGGCCCCGGCCCGTCCAGCGAGTGGCGGCTCGAGCGAGTGTGCAGCGGGCCGGTGCGGGCGGGGTACGCACAGTGCCATTCGATCCGCCGCACCCCGCCCACGGCGTCGACGCAGCCGTCGCCTTCGACGTCCAGGCAGGCCGGCGCCGCCGAAACGGTCTACGGGTACGGGCCGGCCGACCTCGCCTCGGCGTACAACCTCCCCGCCGCGGCGGGTGACGGCGTCACCGTCGCGGTCGTGGCCGCCTTCGACAACCCTACGGCCGAGGCCGACCTCGCGGTCTATCGGGAACACTGGGGCCTGCCCCCGTGCACGACCGACAACGGCTGCTTTAAGAAGATCGACCAGCGCGGCGGCCAGACGTACCCCAGACCAGATGAATCGTGGGCAGGGGAGATCTCGCTCGATCTCGACTCCGTGTCGGCGGTGTGCCCGCGCTGCCACCTCCTGTTGGTCGAGGCCGACACCAACTCAGCCGAAGATCTGGGCCAGGCCGTCGATCAGGCCGTCGCCAGCGGCGCGCACGTGGTGTCGAACTCCTACGGCGGTCCCGAGGACGCCGACGTGAGCTCCACCTACGGGAAGCACTACCGGCACCCGGGGGTGGCGATCGTGGCGTCCTCCGGCGACAACGGGTACGGCATGTCCTTTCCCGCCTCGTCGCCGCACGTGACGGCCATCGGTGGCACCTCGCTCTCCCGCGACGACACCACCGGCCGCGGCTGGACCGAGCAGGTGTGGAACAACTACTCCGGGGCGCCGGGCAGCGGATGTTCTGCGGTGGAATCGAAGCCCTACTTCCAGGCCGATCCCGGATGCGACAAGCGCAGTGTCGCGGACGTGTCCGCCCTCGCCGACCCGCTCAACGGTCTGGCCGTCTACCAGACCTTCGGCGGCTACGGCTGGGCGCAGTACGGGGGCACGAGCCTCGCCGCCCCGATCATCGCCGGCGTGTACGCACTCGCCGGTCAGACGCCGGCCGGCGACATGCCGAACTGGTACCCCTACGCCGCGTCGGCCGGCAGCCTCAACGACATCACCACGGGCAGGAACGGCACCTGCGAGCCGGCGGCGGCGTACCTGTGCACCGCCAGTGAGGGGTTCGACGGCCCGACGGGCCTCGGGACCCCGAACGGTGTCTCCGCATTTCGGGCACCCGGCCCCCACGGCCATGTCGCGGGCACCGTGACCGACGCGAGCAGCCACGCGCCGGTCGCGAACGCCACCGTCACGGTGAGCGGCAGCGGTCGCAGCGTCACCGCCACCACCGATGCCGCCGGGCGGTACTACGTCACCGAACCCGTCGGCACGTTCACCGTGGCGGTCACCGCGTTCGGCTACGTCGACGTGGCCCGTAGCGTCGAGGTCGCCGACGGGCAGACGTCCACGGTGGATTTCGCGCTGCACGCCCAGCCGCTGGTCACGCTCTCCGGCACGGTGAAAGACGGTTCCGGGCACGGCTGGCCGCTGTACGCCACGGTGTCCGCACCCGGCACGCCACTGCCGGCCGTGCGCACCGATCCCTTCACCGGCCGCTACCGCATGCGGGTGCCCGTACAGTCCGCCCTGACCCTGCGCGTACGGGCCGAGCCGGCCGGATACCGGACCGCCGACGCGCCGGTCACCATCGACGCCACCGACGTCGGCCGGGACATCGCGGTGCCCGTGGAGGACGAGATCTGCACGGCCGCCGGCTATCACCACAACTACGCCGGCATGCCCGCCCAACCGTTCGAATCCACCGACGTGCCGGAGGGCTGGCGGGCCGGCAACGCGACAGAGAACGGCGGGTGGGAGTTCAACCGGGGCACGGTGATCCCGCGTACCAACGAGACGACGGGCAGCGGAAACTTCGCCCTCATCGACACCCAGTTCCAGAACCGCAAGGACACCACGCTCACCACACCGCCGGTCGACCTCACCGACGTCGACCATCCCGTCGTTGGGCTGCGCACCCGCTTCGTCGGGTACCTGCCGACGCAGTCGGCCGACGTTGGCGTGTCCATCGACGGCGGTTCCACCTGGTCGACGATCTGGAAGCAGGACGGGCTGGCCATCATCAACGGGCCGCTGGCCCTGCCGATCCCGCAGGCGGCCAACCGCCGCGGGGTGCTGGTGCGGTTCCACTACGCCGGGCAGTTCGCCCGCTACTGGGAACTCGACGACGTCTACGTCGGCAGGCGTACCTGTGACCCGGTGGCCGGCGGGATCGTCGCCGGACGGGTCCTCGACGCGACCACCGGCGACGGCGTCAACGGGGCCACCGTCGCGGCGGTCGCCCACCCGGACGCGCAGGCCAGGTCGGTGGCCACGCCCGACGACGACAACGTCGGCGACGGTTACTTCACCCTGTTCACGCCGGGCGACGGTGACCAGCAGTTCACCGCATCGGCGCGCAACCGGGTCAGCCTCACCCGGTCGGTGCACGTCGCCACCAACACGGTCACCGTGGCCGACTTCTCGCTGGCCGCCGCAGCGCTCACCGTCAGCCCGGCGACGGTGACGCGGAACGTGCGGCTCGGCGAGAGCGGGCAGGCGAAGTTCACCGTCACCAACTCCGGGTCGGCGGAAGCGCACGTCTCCCTCGTGGAGCAGCCCGGCGGCTTCACCCCGCTCGGCGCGCCGCCCGCCGCAGCAGCGGCGGTTCCGGTGCGACGGGTCCCCGGCGTCGCCGCCGGCGGCCGGCGCAGCGCCGGCGGGCAGCGGGCCAGCGCAGCGCCGACCGTCACCTCCCCGCCGGCCATGAGCGCCTCGGCAGCGTCCGGCGGTCCGGCGTGGGCGCCGCTGGCCGACTATCCGGGCGGCCCCATCATGGACAACGCGATGGCCCGCGGCGACGACGGCAAGGTCTACGTCGTCGGTGGCACGCCTGACGGGTACGGACCCACGGCGAAGGGATACGTCTACGACCCGGTCCGGCTGCTGTGGTCGGCACTGCCGGACCTGCCAGTGCCCGTGCAGAAGCCGGTGGCGGCGTTCGTCGCCGGCCGACTTGTCGTCGCCGGCGGCTGGGGACCTCTGGACGCGGTCACCGACGTGCAGATCTACGACCCGGCGACCGGAGCGTGGACGCGCGGCGCGCCGCTGCCCGCACCGCGCGGCGCCGCGGGCAGTGCCGTGCTCGACGGCTTGCTGTACGTGGTCTCCGGCTGCGACGTCGGCGACTGCATGACCGCCACCACCAGCGTCTTCGTGTACGACCCGGTACGCGACCGGTGGAGCAGCAGGGCGAACTACCCGGCCAGCGAGGCGTTCATGTCCTGCGGCGGACTGGCCGGACGGGTCATCTGCGCCGGAGGTGTCGACTTCGGGACCGGCAACGGGTCGGCCGCCGCCTACTCGTACGAGCCGCGCACGGACGTGTGGACCCGCGTCGCCGACCTGCCGACCGGCTGGTGGGGCGCGGCGTCGACGGTCGCCAACGGGCAGCTGCTGCTGAGTGGCGGCGTCGCCGGTGGCATGGGCCCGACGTCGTCCGTCACCAACGAGGGACACGCGTACGATCCGGTGGCCGGCAAATGGCACGCCCTGCCGAACGCACCCGCGCCGTTCTATCGCGGCGCTGCCGTGTGTGGCGTCTACCGGGTCGGCGGGGCGCGGCAACACTTCGAGGCCACGGCGAGCACCCAGGAGCTGCCGGGATACGACATCTGCGGGCCGTCCGGCGACGTGCCGTGGCTCTCCGAGAGCGACAGCGCCTTCACCCTTCGGCCTGGGGAGAGCAAGACCGTGACGCTCAAGCTGGACGCCGGCAACGCGTCAACCGTGGACCAGCCGGGCGACTACAGCGCCGCACTGGCGGTCCGGGTCGACGGCCCAGTGCAGCCCGCACCGGTCCAGGTCACGATGCACGCCGATCCGCCGAAGAGTTGGGGCCGGCTGAGCGGCACGGTCAGCGGTGCCGGGTGTACCGATTCCGTCGGGCCGCTGTCGCGCGTCACCGTCGCGGTTCGGACGAAACGCTCCACCACCACCCTGTGGACCGACGAGGCCGGCAACTGGTCGGTCTGGGTCGACAAGCGGGACAGCCCGATCACGCTGGTCTACTCCAAGGACGGATTCGGCAGTCTGACAAAGAGGGTCAAGGTGCGATCCGGTAGCACGGTCAGCACCGACGTGGTCCTGCAGCCAGCCCACTGCTGAGCCTGTGGGCACGGGCCGGCCAACGCTTCGGCGACGACCGGCCCGTGCCCGTTGGGTGCCTGATGGGTCACGGCGGACTGGGTCATGCCGGCCGCCCCTGCCAGCGCGGGCCTCATCAGCCGGGACCCTGATGACCCCGGCCAACGCGGCGTCGTCGTGTGGGAACCAGGCGAGTAGTTCGGCGGCGTTGGCCAACGTCGTTCGGCCGGTAAGGCCGCCACCTTGTCCCCGTCCGAGGAGGCTGGCGGTCTACGACTGCCGACAAGGTAATCCGCCGCAGTTCCAGCTTCGTTCGCCAGACACGGCGGCAGATGGAGATTGGCGGCTACCTACCGTGCTCGGTGGGTGACATGCAGTTCGCTCCTGTCATGCCTAGCCGGGCCGGCAGCGGCGCGGGTGTGAGCCCCGAATTGGGGGAGCAGGCTGGGGGCAGCAGGGTGCACTGAACGGCCGTGAACTGCGCCCAACGGACTGGTGTCAGGTAAGTCGGTGGTCTAGGGCGGTGTGACGGCGGCCGGCGCCGACGGTGCGGACGGCGGCGGCGAGGGCGCGACGGGAGCCGACGAGGACGACGAGTTTTTTGGCGCGGGTGACGGCGGTGTAGAGCAGGTTGCGTTGCAGCATCATCCACGCGCTGGTGGTCAGCGGGATGACGACGGCGGGGTATTCGGATCCTTGGGAGCGGTGGATGGTCATGGCGTACGCGTGGGCGAGTTCGTCGAGTTCGTCGAAGTCGTAGTCGATGCTCTCGTCCTCGTCGGTGCGCACGGTCAGGGACTGTTCCTCGGTGGACAGGGTGGTGACGACGCCGACGGTGCCGTTGAACACGCCGGCTTGGCCCTTGTCGTAGTTGTTGCGGATCTGGGTGACCTTGTCGCCGATCCGGAACACCCGCCCGCCCATCCGCCGTTCCGGTTGCCCGTCGCGGGTGGGGGTGAGGCGGTGTTGCAGCAGCCCGTTGAGGGCGGCGGCGCCGGCGGGGCCCCGGTGCATGGGGGTGAGGACCTGCACGTCGCGGCGCGGGTCGAGCCCGAACTTGGCGGGGATGCGGGTGCAGGCGACGTCGACGGTGAGGGTGGCGGTGGCGTCGGTGTCGTCGCAGGCGAACAGGAAGAAGTCGGCGAGGCCTTGCAGGAGGGGTGGTTTGCCGGCGTTGATGCGGTGGGCGTTGGTGACGACGCCGGACTGGGCGGCCTGGCGGAAGATCTGCGTGAGCCGGACGCGGGGGATCGTCGGGGCGGCGAGGAGGTCGCGCAGGACTTCGCCGGCGCCGACGGAGGGGAGTTGGTCGACGTCGCCGACGAGGAGCAGGTGCGCGCCGGGTGGGACGGCTTTGACGAGTTTGTTGGCCAGGATGAGGTCGAGCATCGACGCCTCGTCCACGACGAGAAGGTCGACGTCGAGGGGGTTGTCCCGGTCGTAGGCGGGCTCGCCGCCGGGGCGCAGCTGCAGCAGCCGGTGCACGGTGGCCGCGGGATGCCCGGTCAGCTCCGACAGGCGCTTCGCGGCGCGGCCGGTCGGGGCGGCCAGGATGACCTTGGCCTTCTTCGCGGTGGCGAGTTCGACGATGGAGCGGACGGTGAAGCTCTTGCCGCAGCCGGGCCCGCCGGTCAGCACGGCGACCTTGGAGGTGAGCGCGAGCCGGACCGCCTGCTCCTGCTCCGCGGCGAGGTCGGCGCCGGTGCGGGCTTTCAACCATGCCAGGGCTTTGTCCCAGTTGACGTCGGCAAAGTGAGGCAGCCGGTCGGCGTGGACTCCCAGCAGCCGCTGCAGCGATGCGGCCAGGGACTGTTCGGCGCGGTGGAACGGCACCAGGTACACCGCCGGCAGTGGCTCGCCGTCTCCGCCGGGCAGCACCTCGCGGACGACACCCTCCTCGGCGATCAGGTCGTCGAGGCAGCCGGCGACGAGGTCGCCGGGCACGTTCAGGATCTTGGTGGCGTCGGCGACGAGCTGCGGGGCGGGCAGGTAGCAGTGCCCGGAGTCGGTGGCCTTCGACAAGGTGTACTGCAGGCCGGCCTTGACCCGCTGTGGGCTGTCATGCGGGATGCCGACGGCCTGGGCGATGGTGTCGGCGGTCTTGAAGCCGATGCCCCACACGTCGGCCGCCAACCGGTACGGCTCGTTGCGCACCACCGAGATCGAGGCGTCGGCGTACTTCTTGAAGATCCGCACGGCCAGAGACGTGGACACGCCGACGCCCTGGAGGAAGACCATCACCTCCTTGATGGCCTTCTGCTCTTCCCACGCGGCGGTGATCTTCGCCGTGCGCTTCGGGCCCAGGCCGGGCACCTCCACCAGCCGGGCAGGTTTCTCCTCGATGACCCGGAGGGTGTCAAGGCCGAAGTGAGCGACGATCCGCTCGGCGAAGACCGGGCCGATGCCCTTGACCAGGCCGGAGCCGAGGTAACGCTGGATGCCCTGGATGGTGGCGGGCAGCACGGTGGTGTAGGAGTCGACCTCGAACTGCCGCCCGTACTGCGGGTGCGACGACCACCGCCCCTGGAGGCGCAGGCTCTCCCCGGGCTGGGCGCCGAGCAGCGCACCGACCACCGTCAACAGATCGGAACCGCGGTCGGTGGCCACGCGGGCGACGGTGTACCCGGTCTCCTCGTTGACGTAGGTCAACCGCTCCAGCACCGCGTCCAGTACCGCCAGGGGCGGGCGGGCGGGAGCGGTCACGGCCACTATGGTGCCGCCTCCAACGGGTGCGCTGCTACCCGGCGTCGACGTGACTGTGCCGTGTGGCGGTGGCGGCCAGGGGACGGTCAGGTTGCCGGGGTGGTTGCGCGGGCGAGGTAGTGCAGCAGGTCCTGGATCTGGTGATTCTCGGCCTCGGGGGACAGCGGCTCGTTCTCGGGCGGCATGAACCGTCAACTGCGGGGCCTGGCCCTGTCACGGTTCGTGCGCCAGCGAATCACCACCTTCATCGCCAGACAGCGCGCCATCGACCTCGAACGCCTCACCGATCTCCTCGAGGCGGGCAAGCTGACGCCCAGCATCGGCCGAACCTATCCCCTCGAGCAGGTCCCGCAGGCCATGCGCCACCTCGCGGACGGTAAGACACGAGGCAAGGTCGCCATCACCATCTGAGCGCGAACCACGGCACGTCGAAGCACTGCCCACTGGATCGATCTTCCGTACGCCCAAAGCACCCTGTTTCGCTTCGCGGGCGCCATCGGATTCACGTAGCACAGCGTCGCACTCGCCCAGCGAACGACCAACCGTCCGAACGCAGCGGCAACCGGGCGGCCTCGCCACCACCTACCCGCTCAGGCCGGTGGTGGCGAGCCGGCGTTTGCGGTCGGTCTTCAGGCCTTCCCCCTCCGGCTCAACGGCGGTGTAAGCCCTCGAGAGTGCCGTGCGGCACGGCTGGGTGCTCTACTCTCGGGCGCATCCCCGCCGAGGGCCCACGAGGGGAGCTGTGATGGCAAGCCCCCTGGTCGAGACCAAGCTGTACATCCCCAAGCTCCGCCACAGTCTGGTGGCACGCCAGCGACTGAGCGAGCGCCTGAGCCGCGGGGCAGAGTCGCGGCTGACGCTCATCTCCGCCCCCGCCGGCTTCGGCAAGACGACACTGCTGAGCGCGTGGCTGGCCGCCTCAGGCGCTGAGCAACGGTCCGTGGCGTGGCTCTCCCTCGAGGAGAGCGACAGCCAGCCCGGCCTGTTCTGGACCTACGCGATCACCGCCCTGCAGAACGTCGTGCCAGGCGTCGGCGCCGGCGCGCTGCCGCTCCTGCAGTCAGCCCAGACGCCGATCGAGACCGTCCTCGCCACCCTGCTCAACGAGCTCAGCGCCGCGCCGAACGAGATCCACCTGGTGCTCGACGACTACCACCTCGTCGACGGGCCCAACGTCGAGACCGGCATGGTGTTCCTGCTGGAGCACCTCCCGCCACACGTGCACCTGGTGATCAGCAGCCGGGCCGACCCGGCGCTGCCGCTGGCGCGGCTGCGGGCTCGCGGCGAGCTGGTCGAGGTCCGCGCCGCCGAGCTGCGCTTCACCCTGGACGAGGTCACGGACTACCTCAACGAGGTCATCGGGTTGAACCTGACCGCGAACGACATCGCAGCCCTGGAGGGTCGCACGGAGGGGTGGATCGCCGCGCTCCAGCTGGCAGCGCTGTCGATGCAGGGACGAGCCGATGTCGCCGGCTTCATCGCCGGCTTCGCAGGCGATGACCGATACATCGTCGACTACCTGGTCGAGGAGGTTCTGAGGCGCCAACCCGACCATGTCCGGACCTTCCTGGTCCAGACCTCGATCTTGGACCGGTTGAGCGGTCCGCTGTGTGACGCCGTCACCGCGCAGCACGGCGGCAAGGCCATGCTGGAGTCGCTGGACCGCGCCAACCTTTTCGTAGTCCCGCTCGACGACAGCCGCCGGTGGTACCGCTACCACCACCTCTTCGCGGACGTCCTGCAGACGCATCTGCTGAATGAACGCGCCGACGAGGCCGCGGACCTGCACCGCCGCGCGAGCCAGTGGTACGACCAGAACGGTGAGCCGTCGCCCGCAGTTCGCCACGCCCTGGCTGCCGGGGACGTCGAGCGCGCAGCGGGACTGGTCGAGCTGGCGATGCCGGCTCTGCGCCGGGACAGGCAGGATCCCACGATCCGTGGCTGGCTCGACGCCATCCCCGACGAGGTGGTCCGGGTCAGGCCAGTGCTTGCCGTCGGCCTGATCGGCGCGTTGATGTCGGGAGGCGAGTTCGAGGGCATCGAGGATCGACTGCGGGACGCCGAGCAGTTGCTGGACAAACCCCCCACCGACCGCGCGGAGATGGTCGTCGTCGACGAGGAGGAGCTCCTCCGCCTCCCGGGGGTGATCCAGATGTACCGAGCCGCGCTGGCATTGGTTCGAGGCGACACACCCGCCACCATCAGGCACGCCCATCGTGCTATCGACCGGACGGCGGTCGACGACCACCTCACGCGGGCCGGGGCATCGGCCCTCCTGGGGCTCGCGTTCTGGGGCAACGGAGACCTCGAGGCCGCGCATCAGGCCTACTCCGCCTGTGTCGAGGGGATGCGGCGGGTCGGGCACATCTCCGACGTCCTCGGCTGCTCGATCACGCTGGCGGACATCCGCATCACGCAGGGACGCCTCGGGGAGGCGCTGCGCACCTACGAGCAGGCTCTGCAGCTCGCCTCCCACCACGGCGGACCAGTGCTGCGCGGAATGGCGGACATGTACGTGGGGATGAGTCAGATCGCCTGCGAGCGCAACGACCTGGATGCCGCCACCCAGCACCTTCGGCGCAGCCAGGAGCTTGGCGAGCACACCGGGTTGCCGCAGAACCCCTATCGCTGGCGAGTCTCGATGGCCCGGGTCCTGCAGGCCCAGGGCGATCTGCGCGGAGCACTCCAACTGCTCGAGGAGGCACAGCACGTGTACGTGGGTGACTTCTCCCCGAACGTGCGGCCGGTCCCGGCGTTGACGGCACGCCTGCTGGCCGTGCAGGGTCGGATCGGCGAAGCGCTCAGTTGGGCGCGAGAGCAGGGTCTGTCCGTCGACGACGACGTGTCCTACCTGCGGGAGTTCGAGCACGCCACCCTGGCCAGAGTGCTTCTGGCGCAGTACACGGCGCACCGCGCAGGAGCCTCCGCCACCGAGGCGGCCCGACTCCTGGAGCGCCTTCTGACGGCTGCGGAAGCGGGGGAGCGGACGGGAAGCGTCATCGAGATCCTGGTGCTCCAGGCGCTCACCCACCACGCCCGCGGCGACACCCCGGGTGCCCTGGCCCCGCTGGAACGTGCGTTGACCCTGGCCGAACCGGAGGGCTATGTCCGCGTGTTCGCGGGCGAGGGACCACCGATGGTCTCCTTGCTCAAAGCGGTCGCGAAACAGCGGGTCTCCTGGGACTACGTTCGTCGACTCGTGAACGCCTGCGGCCACGCCGGCGAGACCCCGGTCAACCAGCCCCGGCGCCTCACACAGGGCCTCGTAGAGCCCCTCAGCGAACGCGAGCTGGAGGTGCTCCGGCTGCTCGGAACCGACCTGGACGGCCCAGCCATCGCGCGTGAGCTTGTGGTGTCCCTGAACACCCTGCGGACCCACACCAGGAACATCTACGCCAAACTCGGCGTCAACAGCCGACGGGCAGCGGTGCGTCAAGCCGGGAAGCTCAACCTGTTGTCGCGCACCCGCGAGCGGTGACCTCGGCACCACACGCTCCAGGAGCCCGGCCGCGCGTCGTCGCCTGCCGGGGCGCCCACCTCGCGGTGGCCTCGATCCAATAGTTCACCACGCTCGTCACCACACGTGGTGATGTCCGCTAATCAGGTCCGCTCCTAACGTGCGGTTATCCCGAAGGTCCGCCAAGCCGGCGGAGACCCCTGCGGACCCAGCACGGCAAGAGGAGCACCATGAGCGACACATCAGCCGGGCACCCGGACAAGCCGGGGCGGTACGAGATCCGCATCAAGGGACACCTTGCCTCCCGCTGGGCCACCTGGTTCGACGGGATGACCCTCACCGCCAACAGCGACGGCACCACCGTCCTCGACGGCCCCGTCGCGGACCAGGCCGCGCTACACGGACTGCTGCACAAGGTGCGCGACATCGGTCTGCCGCTGCTCTCGGTCGCCCAGCTCGACACCGATCAGCCGACGTGCCCGCCACCGAACCCCGACGACTCACACCCAGGAGACTGACATGACCACGACCGTAGGAATCGTAGCGCCAACGCGAGTCCCGGTGGACTCGACGAGGAAGACCTCCCTGGTAGCGGGCGCGCTCTACCTGATCACCTTCGCCAGCTCGATCCCCGCGGTGTTCCTTCTCAGTCCCGTGCTGAGCAACCCCGACTACATCGTCAGCGCCGGCGCCGACACCAGCGTGCTCCTGGGCTGCTTCCTCGACGTGGTCAACGCCCTCGCCTGTATCGGCACCGCCGTCGCCCTGTACTCGGTGGTCAAGCGGCAGCACGAAGGCTTCGCGCTCGGCTTCGTCACCACCCGCCTCCTCGAAGCCGCCATCATCGTGATCGGCGTCGTCAGCCTCCTGTCGGTCGTGACACTGCGGCAGAACCTGGCGGGAACGGCGAGAGCGGACGAGGCATCGCTCGTCGCCGTCGGGCAGTCGCTCGTCGCGGTCCGTGATTGGACGTTCCTGCTCGGACCCAACCTCATGGCAGCGCTGAACGCCCTGCTGCTCGGCACCCTGATGTACCGGTCCGGACTCGTGCCACGCCTCATCCCCACGATGGGACTCATCGGAGGCGTCCTACTCCTCGCCGACGTCACCGCCATCTTCTTCGGCAGCTACGAGCTTGGCGCCCTGTGGCATGGGATCGCGGCCGCCCCGATCTTCTCCTGGGAGCTGTCGCTCGGCGTCTGGCTGGTCGTCAAGGGCTTCAAGCCCTCCCCGATCACCACGAACACCGTCCCGGCAGGCGCCGCGCACCCCTCCTTCCCGGTCGCCTGACAACCCGCACCAGCGGGTGCCGCGGCGCTCCCGACACGGCAGCGCAGATCGCCGGAGCGGCCCACCGTGAATCGGTGGGCCGCTCCGCGCCCAACCAGAAGGTGCACGTCGCCCGCCCCCAGGGTCGGGCACCCCACGACCGCCCCGACCCGCCGACCCCGTGAGGAAGTTCCCCCGTCGAAGGTGGACCGTCCCTGGCGCCGGCCGCAACGCGACCGGTCCGCGAATGGATCGTGCTGGCTGCGGGCATCGCGGCCGTCATTGGCTCGTTCATACCCTGGGCGAAGGTCACCGCGCCGATCTTGGGCAGCATGTCGTTGTCCGGTACGGATGGGAAGGACGGCTGGATCGTTGTTGTACTCGGCCTCGTGGTGGCTGCCTACGGCGGGTTGAGTCTGCGGCGCCAGAGCGTGCCCATCGTCGCGCCGATCTTCGCTGGCCTCGCCGCCCTCGCATTGTTCGGAATCGGCGTGTGGAAGATTGTGGATCTGCAGGCGACAGAGGCGCAGATGCGGGAGAGCATGTCCGGTGAGGATGACCCGCTGGGAATCGGCAAGGCGATCAGCGCCGCCGCCCAGGTGAGCGTCGGTGCCGGGCTTTGGCTGGTCACGCTCGCTGGACTGTTGGGCGCCGCCGCCACGGCGCTGGTCATGCTCAGCCGTTACCGCGCCGCTGCCAGCTGATGTGACAGTTGCAGGTGGCGTCGCCAGCGGCACGCCTGGGTGACCTGCCAGGTTCAACCGGGGGCCGAGAACCGCAGCTCAGGGCCCCGGGTTGTTGTGCCAGCAGGCCCAAGTCCGACGCTCAGGACCCCATTCCTCCAAGCTGTCAGCGACGCCGGTCGTTTCCTCGGTGCCGATGGCGCGTTGACCAGCGTGGGGGATCGTCCACCACGAGGAACCCCTGAGGGTTCGTTCAATGACCCCGATGCCGGCCGCCGCGTCACCGCCCCCGTGTAGCGGCGCGCAGGGTTGGAGCAGTGAGGCCCCGTGCTGGGACGTCTGCTGGATGGCCGCTACCAGGCCGAGGAGCTACTGGGCAGCGGCGGCATGGGTGAGGTGTGGCGCGGTCGCGACCTGCGCCTGGACCGCCCGGTGGCGATCAAGGTGCTCGCCGAGGCCGGCCTGAAGGAGCCGATGGCCGCGGAACGCTTCGGCCGCGAGGCCCGTGCGGCGGCCGGGTTGACCCATCCGCACATCGTCGCTGTCCACGACTTCGGCGCCGAGGAGAATGACTCCTACCTGATCATGGAGCTGGTGGAGGGGCGGACCGTGTCCGCCCTGATCGCCGACGGCCCGCTCCCCGTCCTGCAGGCGTTGTCGATCGCCGTACAGGCCTGCGACGGGATCGCCGCCGCGCACGCGGCCGGGGTGGTGCACCGGGACGTGAAGCCGGGCAACCTGATCGTCACTGCCACCGGCACAGTGAAGATCTGCGACTTCGGCATCGCCCGACTTCCTTGGGCAGAGGGGGAGAAGACCCTCACCGAGCCGGCGACCAAGCTCGGCACCAGCTCGTACATGTCTCCCGAGCAGGCCCTCTGCCGGCCGGTGGACCACCGCACCGACCTGTACGGGCTGGGCTGCACCCTCTACGCCATGCTCGCCGGCGGTCCGCCGTTCGTCGGCGAGCAGCTCAGCGTGCTGCATCAGCACGTCAACGAGCCACCCCAGCCGCTGCGCGAGCGCCGGCCCGACGTACCCGCCGAGCTCGAAGCGCTGGTCGCCGAACTGCTGGCCAAAGATCCGGCCGACCGGCCGGGCGACGCGGCCGAAGTCCGGGACCGCCTCGCAGCCCTGCTGCCCCGGGCCGGCACTCCGGTTCCCCTCGTGCCGGTCACGCCGGCGGATCCGGGCCAGCCGGGACGGTCCACGCCGGTGATCGCTCTTCCGCCCATGCCGGACGCAGTCGGCCCAGCACGCCCCAGGCCGGGCTACCGCCCGGCACGGCGTCGCCGCGAAGCGCTGCTGGCGACGGCCCTGCTCGGCGTCGCGCTGCTCGCCGTGACCGGCTTCACGCTGCTCGACCGCGACGACCACACCTCGGTCGCGGGACCGACCACGCCGCCGGCATCGGCCACCACCGTCGTGGCGCCCCGCGTGCCGGCTGTGCCGGTCACCGTCGCGCCCGCCACGCCGACCCTGCGGGCCGTCGCGTCTGCCACCCGCACCCCGGCCAGCCCGACACCGAGCCCTCGGGCCACCTCCCGAAGGCCGAGCCCCACCCCACCCGCTGACCCGATCGCCGGCGTGCGCCAGTCGATCCGGGAGCAGGTGGAAGCCGGCCGGTTGAACCCGGATGCCGCGAAGGACCTGCACACGAAGGTGGACGCGATCGCGAAAGAGATCGCCGAGAGCGACACCGACCATGCCGAGGACCAGCTCAAGAAGCTGCGCGAGAAGCTCAGCGACCTGCGACGTGACGGCAAACTCACCGCCGACGGCTACGACGCCCTGACCGCCGACGCCGACCGGATCGCCGCCGATCTACGGTAAAACAGCGACAGCCCGGGGTTGTCCGGGCTGTCGCTGCTGTCGCCAGTCACGCATTTCGCGGCTGGGGGCCGGTCACAGGGTGACGACGGCGTCCTCGGCGAAGCCTCGGCGGCCGAGGGCGGAAACGCCGTGACGATGGAGGTCACCGCCACGGCGACGCTCCGGCGTCAGTCGCGGATCGACTCGCTCAGGACCCGACCCTGCGCGCCCGACGGCGGCTGGATGCCGAGCAGCGCGGCGATCGTCGGGGCGATGTCGACGTGGTGCGGGTCGACGGGGTGCACACCGGGCAGGACGCCGGCGCCGGAGAGCACCAGCGGGATGTGCAGCTCGGTCGTGGCGCCGTGACGGCCGGCGACGCCGCCCGCCGGGTCGCCGCCGATCGACCAGCCGGGCTCCGGCTCGATGACGAGCTCACCGAAGCGGGGGCTCATGTGCATCGCCTGCTGGGCGGCCTTGTCGAACACCTTGCTCACGTGCGGGGTCGCCTCGAGCGCGGCCTTGATCTTCGCGACGGCCTGCGGGTCGTTCTTCGCGGCGCCGACCAGGTGCAGGCTGCCGATGCCGCCGACGACGATGACGGCGTCGGTGTCGGGCATGGGCGTCTTGCCGGTCCCGAGGAGCTCGGCCTTGTAGCCGGCCTTGGCGATCGCGTCGATCACCTGCGTGCCGAAGCCCTTGGTGAACGTGGTCATGCCGTGGTCGCCGGTGATGACGAAGGTGGTGCGACCGAAGATGTCGGCGTCCTTGGTGGCCTGCACGATCCGGCCGATCTGGGCGTCGAGATCCGCCAGAGCGCCCGGGATCCGCGGGTCGTGGTCGCCACCCTCGTGGCCGATCGCGTCGAGCGCGTCGCAGTAGACCGCCATGAGGTCGGGGATCTTCGGGGCCGTGACCATGATGGCGCCGCTCTTGACGGGCTCGCCCTTGATCACCTTCACGATGTCCTCGACGCGACGCGAGCAGTCACCGCCGGGCTGGGTGTAGATGCCCTCCGGGTCGCCGTACGCCGTCCCGTGGTTCTGCACGATGAACCACTGCGACGACATCACGGTGCCGCCCTGGGCGCGGACCGCCTCCGCGATGGTGGGCACCGCGAGATCGCGCTCCTGGCCGCGGGCGCTGTGCGACACCGGGTCGTAGACGTAGGCGGTGTTGAGGTGCCGCTCCGGCCAGGCGCCGGTCGCGATCGAGGACCAGGACGGGTTGGTGATCGACTGCATGACGCCGGTCGACTCGGTGACGCTGCCACGCTTGACGAGCTGGTCGATGTTGGGCGTCGGCACCTCGCCCAGGTAGTCGTAGTCGAAGCCGTCGAGGCCGATGAAGATCACGTGGTCGGCCGCCGGCGCCGCCTGCGCCGGTAGGGAGTCCGGCACGGCGGCGTACGCCGGCAGCGACGTGAGCAGAGGGAGGGCGAGGACCGCGGTGACGCGGCCCAGGGTGCGGAGAGTTCGGATCATGGAGTGCACTGAATCGGGTCGGGTTGGCGCCCCCATGAGCCCAAGGTGGCGACGTCGTGAACGTGCAACGTGGTTTCGCGTCGTTCACACCTCGTCGCCCGGGAGCTTTGCCGGGCGCCCGGTCGGCAGGCCGCGGGCCTGCTTGGCCGCGCGGGCGCCGGCGGCACGCTCCAGCCGGAGCCGCCCAGCGGACCAAGGACCCTG
Organism: Micromonospora cremea; assembly: GCF_900143515.1. Taxonomy (NCBI): domain Bacteria; kingdom Bacillati; phylum Actinomycetota; class Actinomycetes; order Micromonosporales; family Micromonosporaceae; genus Micromonospora; species Micromonospora cremea. The sequence goes on from NZ_FSQT01000001.1 coordinate 189,144, forward strand.
CGATCCCCGAGCAAGTCGCCGCCGACCTCGGCATCAGCCGCTCCACGCTGTACCGAGAATTCCGCAAACACCGCGAAGGCTCCGCTACCGAAACCATCGTCGAGGAAGGCTGACCAACGGGCAGACCATCATCACTGTTGGTCAGGGATATCCGTTGTTTTGCGGCCATTACTACGGCGACCCCGAACAGGCCGCAGGTGGCGCCCAAGCTAACGATCACTCACCGTCGATCAACCCCGACCCAGCCTGGCGCCCAAAGAACCTGCCCTACTGGTGCCCGATCAAGGTGCCGAAATCACCCGGTCACCGTGGCCGCCCGTCTTGATCCGGCATGCCTCGGCGAGCAGTGCTGAGCGCGTCACACTCGGCCTCGGGGATGGCTGGCGTGGCTGCCGGATGCTCGGGCAACGAGGAGATCACTCTGCGGACGAGTGCGCTGGCGATGTGCCGCCGTTCCGCCCGGAGTACCCAGGCCCACGCAGCAGCTCCCGTCCGCCACCACCGTACGCGCCGAAACTTGCCTTGAATCACGGCCCTGAGTATGCGCCCGCGCGTCCAGCGGTGTTGGTAGCCAGGCGGTTGCTAGATCTGTACTCCGTACAGGACTCATGGTGGATGGGTCTCATGCGTCCTCGTCAGGGTCGTCGCTGAGGGAGGCCAGGGTCTCCCGCGCCAGCGCCCAGGACGGTACGGGTCGACCTACCTCGACGCCATCACGAGCCCCGCGCCGAACAGGAGCACGCCGAGGATGGTGGCAGCAATCGTGACGGCGTTCCACTGTGAAAGCGTCCGGCGTGCCCAGTCTTCGAAGTCGAATCTCACCGGCCGAGCTAAGGGACGTCTCGTAACCCTGGTGTCTGTCTGCTGAGGACGATCGGTCAGGATACCTGGGTGCAGGTGATCACCGCGGCGCACCCTGAGTGGATCTTCCCGTTCACGGGGCTGCAGCCCGCCCAGTTCCGCAAGCTGGTCCGTCTTGTCGCCGAGCGGGGCGGTGCCACGATCGCCGACGGCCGGCCGGGCCGGCAGTGGGCTCTGGACCTCGCCGATCGGGTGCTTCTGGTTGCCGCGTACTGGCGCACGAACCTGACGATGCGCCAGATCGGCCCGCTGTTCGGGGTGTCGCACTCCGCCGCTCACCGGGTCATCGACACCCTCGGCCCGCTGCTGGCCCTCGCGCCGGTGCGCCGGCGGCCGGTCGAGCAGATCGCCATCGTCGACGGCACCCTGATCCCCACCCGTGATCACCGCCTGGCCGCCCGGAGCAAGAACTACCGGTACTCGACGAACCTGCAGGTCGCCATCGACGCCTCCACCCGCCTGGTCATCGCCGTCGGCGACCCGCAGCCCGGCAACCGCATCGACACGATCGTCTACCGCACCAGCGGCATCGAGGAGAAGCTTGACGGGCGGCCGGTGATGGCCGACGGCGGCTACCGCGGCAACCCCGAGGTGATCATCCCGTACCGCAAGCCCGCCGACGGCAGCGACCTGCCGGACTGGAAGCAAGCCCTCAACGTCGAACACCGGACCGTCCGCGCAGGGGTCGAACATGCTCTGGCCAGGATGAAGTGCTTCAAGATCCTGCGCGACTACCGCCGCGCCGCCCACACATTGACCGACGCCGCTTCCGGCATCGCCAACCTCCACAACATCATCCTCGCTGGCTGACCGCCGGGCCCGTGCCGGGCAACACCTTCACCCAGTTACGAGACGTCCCTTAACCACGTCCCTCTCCGACCTTGCCAAGAGGCACAGCCGGGCGGATCGCGGTAGTTGGGTACGCCCGGCGGTGGCGCTCTTCGGCCAACCGGGAAACCCGTGGCCCGAGGTCTACTTGACCCTCGACCCGGTCGAGGGCTCACTCTGCATGGGTGACGTCCGGAGAAGGCGACAAGCGAACAGACCCGCTCTTGATTAGCCTGGAATTGCTGCAGCCGATACTGCGGGCCGGCTGGGGAGCGGATACCTGCGACCCGCATGATGTGCAGGACTGGCATCCAGACAACGCAGCCCGTGGTCAATGCGGAGTGACCGCACTGATCATTCAGGACCTGCTCGGCGGGGAACTGATCCTCGGTGAGGTCTTCGCCAGAGACGCCAAGGTCGGCTACCACTATTGGAATCGGTTACCCGACGGCCGCGACGTCGACCTCACCGCTGATCAGTTCTACCTGCAGGAAGTCGTTGTCGGCGGTCAGGTGCAGCAGCGCCCGCCCGGCCCTCCCCGGCGGTGTCGCCAGCAGTACGAGATCTTGCGGCATCGTGTCCTCGCCACCCTGTACGGCAGCACGGCAGAGGAACCCGCGTAGCGGTGACAGTCGACCAACAGCCACGCGCACGGTCGGCGGCAGATCCGTGCGTCGGATCTTGACGGTGGCCCGTTGGTCCGATGACGCGACGCCGCAGCCCGACGGACTACTCCGTTGCCCGCACGGGCCATCCGTACCATGTCCCGCCATGAGCCGCATCGTCATCAGGCCACGCATCCAGATCCCGATCCTGGTCGTCCTCTTCACTGTGTGGACCCTGCTGGGCGTCACGTACTTCACCTCCGGGGACGTAGTGGCCGAGCGCGAATGGTTCGGCATGGTGCTGGGATGCGTGCTCGTCACGAGCGGCGTGGCCGGAATCTGGCGGGCTCTTCGACTCGGCGTGGTCATCGACGCAGGCGGTGTCCGCGTTCGCGGCTTCGACAGCCGTGACAAGGTCACACCCTGGAGTGCGATCCAGGCGGTCGACTGCGCGCAGATCGACGTACGAGGAGGCTTGCCGCTCTATGCTCCGGTCCTCCGCCTCGGTGACGACGCCGACGCCGCCATGCCCCTCTCGGCGCTTGCCTCGTACTCACGGCAGGACGCCGAACGCAAGGTCGAACAGATGCGGAGCCTCAAGCGCTGCGCCCCGAGTTCCGGATCGGGATGCAGAGGCGGACGCCCGACCAGCGGCATGAGCGAGCATGCCGCTTCAGTGGCTCTCGCGGTGTGACGCGGCTGCGCTATCGGGTCTTGGGATCCCCACGCTCCCACGAATCGATCGGGGTGCACGGCAATGCCCCGAGGGGTGCGGGGCGCCAGGTTGGCTCTCCGATGTGCTGGCGATGGCACTGATGATCGGGGCTGACGACAAGACACCGTGCAAGTGAGAGCACCTCAACGATCTGCCGCACCAGCGCTCCACGGAACCCTGTACCGAGTCCGACAGTTCGCCGCCTTTCTTTCTGGGCCGTAGGTGCTGGTTAGGGTCCCGTTCACGCTTCTCGAAGATGATCAACGAGTCCGCAGTCAGCCCGGAGAGCAGAGGACTCCACCCCTATGCCAGAGAGCCCATCCCGATTCACCCGTCGACGACTTCTCGGGAGCGGGGCTGCTGCCGCCGCCCTCGGTGCTGCGTCGTTGGCGCTGCCGCCGAACGTGCAGAAGGCGCTTGCCACGCCGCCGACGACCTCCGGTCGTCTCAGCGACATCAAGCACGTCGTGATGTTGATGCAGGAGAACCGCAGCTTCGACCACTACTTCGGCACGATGTCGGGCGTCTGCGGCTTCGACGACCCGAATGCGCTGATCCTGGGGAACGGCCGTTCCGTCTTCCACCAGCCCTGGGATGGTCACCCGGACGGTTACGTGCTGCCGTTCCACCTTGACACCAAGAAGCTCGCCGGCCACGCGCTGCCCTCTACCGACCACGGCTGGCAGGGCCAGCACGAGGCGTGGAACGGCGGCAAGATGGACAACTGGATCCCGGCGCACATTCCGAGCGACGGCGAGAACGCTCCGTTCACCATGGGCTACCTGACCCGTGAGGACATCCCGTTCCACTACGCACTGGCTGAGTCCTTCACCATCCTGGACCACTACCACTGCTCGGTGATCGGCCCGACCGGCCCGAACCGGCACATGTGGATGTCGGGCACGATCGATGTCGACGGTCTGGCCGGCGGCCCCTCGCTGACCACCGGTGGTCCGGCCAACCAGTTCTCCTGGAAGACCTACCCGAAGCGACTCAGCGAAGCCGGCGTGAGCTGGAAGGTCTACCGCCAGCCCGGCGGCCTCACCGGATCGTCCGCGATCAGCAAGTTCACCGACTTCGCCCAGGCCCAGCCCGGCGACGGCTTCTACGAGAACGGCGTGGCGACCCAGCCCCTGGGTCAGTTCGAGTACGACTGCCTGAACGACTCGCTGCCGACGGTCAGCTGGATCCTGCCACCGTCCGGTTACGACGAGCACCCCTCCACCCCGGGCTCGGCCGCGGCCGGTGCGCAGTTCATCGCGGGCAAGATCGACGCCATCGCGTCGAACCCCGAGGTGTGGGCCAAGACCGTCTTCATCCTGTCCTACGACGAGAACGACGGCCTCTTCGACCACGTCGTTCCGCCGACCCCGCCGGCCGGCACCCCGGACGAGTTCGTCTTCAAGACCTCCAACGTCGGTGAGCAGGGCCGGGGATGGCCCAACGGCCTCGGTTACCGCGTGCCGTGCATCATCGTGTCGCCATGGACCGCGGGCGGTTACGTCTGCTCCGAGGTCTCCGACCACACCTCGCAGTTGCAGTTCCTGGAGCACATCACCGGGGTCAAGGAGACCAACATCAGCGCGTGGCGCCGGGAAACCTGTGGTGACCTGACCGCGGCGTTCCGGTTCAACAACGGGCGGGCCGAGGCCCCGACGATGCCGGACACTGTGGGCGACTACAACTTCACCCAGTACGCGATCAAGAACCTGCCGATGCCGGAAGGGCCACCGGCGAAGCAGCAGATGCCCACGCAGGAGAAGGGCAACCGGCCTCACGTCGGCTGACACCTACCGAGGCTCTTCGAAGGCCCGGCCGGGAAGCACTTCCCGGCCGGGCCTTCACCCTCTACGCGGGCACCCGGTACACCAATCATCCAGACGACCTCGACTTGTCCGGCGCTACCTTCGCGGTGGAAGTGCCGATCGTTGGATGAGAGGTTGCCTGGTCCAACTGGAGGGTGCTGACGGGCGTCTCGTCCAATGCGCGTCTAGTTCGGGCGCAAGTGCGTTGTAGAGGAACGACGAGTTCTTCTTCCGGACCCGCCGGTGTCGTGCGGGTAGCCCTCGACCAGGCCGCCGCCGGCCTGCGCGATTAGCTCGATGGCTCCGCGCAGGGCGATCGCCGCCAGGCCCTAACCGCGAAGGCCGCGTTCGACCAGGATGCAGGTGACCCGGTAGTCGGGCAGTCGCTCGGCAGTGGCGACGTACTCCTTGCGGTGATGGATGTTGGGCAGTTCCTCGGGTGTTCCGTACTCCGCCCAGGCGACGGCCCGGTCGCCGTCGTAGACCAGCGCCGCGTGCGCGATCCCGTCGGCCACCAGACGTTGCTTGAGCGCCCGGTTCCCCTCGGCGCTTTGGCCCTTCTCCGCGCAGTCGGGCCGGAAATACGTGCACCAGCAGCTGGTGAACATGCCCGTGTTCCGCTCGACGAGAGCGGCGAAGTCGTCGAACGTCTCCGGCGTGAGCGCCTTGATCGTGAAGTCGGACATGCCGGCAACGTACCCCCGGATTGCGGACGTTCACGCTCATCGGCAGATCCGTGCGCTCATGCTTCGCCGACCTGCCGCTAGGCCCTAGACCCCTGTCGCACATCACGTGACGAAGATGTGTAGCGAATCAGTTGGCGGATCACACCCTTGCGGGGGTGTGTCCGGTCCTCAGCACCTCCCTGACAGATCGGTATCAGGACCTCCATGGCGCTCCCTGGCGTGGCTGTAGCGTCACACTATGGATCTTGACCAGCACCTCGTCGATGCAGCTGTTGATCAGATGAACCGCCGCTGGCCGGCCGACGAGTACGGCGGGGCAGCGGCCGTGTACCTCGAGGACGGTCAGATCCTGACCAGTGTCTGCCTCGACAACCTCAACGCCGGGGTCACTCTGTGCCACGAAACCGGAGCTATTTGCCAGGCCTACACGCTGAACAAGCGGGTGACTGCGTCGGTGTGCGTGGGAAGAGAAGCGGACAGCACGGACATCTTTGTTCTGGCGCCCTGCGGGATCTGCCAGGAGCGTCTTGCCCTGTGGGGGCCGGAGGTTCAGGTGGGCGTAAGTGACCCTCTCAGCCCGTCTGGATGGACGGCGCGGACGCCCACCGGACAGTTGGCCTTTTCCAAACGGCAACTTTTATAGCCGCGGCAGTCGGACAGCGCGGACGCTATCCCGAGTCGCGACGCGTGTGAACGGCAAAACAGGGGCACGCAGTCTCTTGTAAGTCAGTCGTCAGGTAGCGAGGCGCAGGAGACAGCGCGAGCCTCGGTGCGAGTTGAACCGGGTCCTTGCAACAGCGGCACCCGGTGCTGCGGCGGCACCTGGCCGATGATCGGCCGGCAGCAGGCGGTGGTCAGCATTCCCGGTAGGTGGGCAGCCTGAGCGCGGCGCGCACCCTGCCGGCCTCCTTGGCTTCGCTGTGCGCCGCTACACGATGGAGGCTGTCGCCGACGCTCCCCGCGCACCCGGCGTGCACGTGGTCCTCGACGGCGGCACGGTGATCTACGTCGGCCGGACCGGAAACCTCCGCAACCGCCTCCGGCAGCACCTGACCGGTAACCGCGAGCCGTCGGTGTTGCACGAGCAGGTCGGCCAGCTCCTCGACGAGCAGGGCCCGGTGGCGACAGCGCAGGACATCGCCGGCTGGCTGGGTCGCTGCGAGGTCCGCTGGCAGGAGACCGACAACCCGGAGGGTACGAAGGAGGCCCTGGTCCTGGCCCTCAATCCCCGCTTCAACCGGCAGGTGCCGAAGCCGCGCTGATGAAACCCGCGGAGCTGGCAGGCGGCCGAGGCGGTGCGGAGGCTCGTGCGCCCCATCGTCCACCGCGGGTGGACGGGACCTAGATCAAGAGCGGGGCGGGCGGTGGGGTACAGCGCCAGTGGCGAGCCCGGTACTAGGATCTCGCCTGGCCGTCGGTACGCGGCTGGCCGACACGGGGAGGTGCCATGCGACGTCGTCAACTGCTGGCGTCCGGGATAACCGCGGCCATCGGGCTCAGTGCCGGGGAGCTACTGAGAGCAGCGCCGGCCGCCGCCGCGGGGGCCCCGCTGAGGAGCGTCGGCGTCCAGCTGCCGGTGGACGACCTGCGCGCGATCGAGCTCGACGAGGCGCGCGGCCGCCTCTACCTCGCACAGGGGGTCGGTGGCGGACTGCCGCTGGTGGTGACCGACCTCGACGGCCGGCTGCTGTCCCGGATCACCGCCGTCGCTGACATCTCCGACCTCGTCCTCAGCGACGACGGACGCATCCTGTACGCGGCCCAGGGCTTCAACCGGATCATCGCGTTGGACGCCGCCACGCTCACCATCATCGCCAGCTATCCCGCACCCGTCGGCGCCCACCTGTACACGGTCGAACCGACCGGCCAGAAGGTCATCGGCGGGTTCATCGACGCCGGCATCGGCTCCGGCGGTCTGCTGATCTGGTCCGCGCCCGGAATCCCGCCAGTGGTCTACACCGAAGGCCCCAACTACCACCCGATCATCGACGCCAGCCCCGGCGCGCCCGGTCTCCTCGTCGCCGGCGACACCGGGTATTCGCCCGTCACCACGTACGTCATCGACGTCTCCGGCGACAGCCCGACGATCGTCGCCCGGCGGGACAACACCGGCAGCAACCTCATCGACTACGCCGTGAGCCCGGACGGCACCGAGGTGGTGGAGACGGTCGGCCACCCGTACGAGCACCACTCGTACCGGCTGCCGGATCTCGCCGACGCCACCGTCTATCCGAGCGGCGTCTATCCGCAGGACGCCGCCTGGTCCGGGGACGGCTCGACCGTCGCCATCGGCCGCGCCTCGACCTCCTCCGGTGACGCCGACGTCTACCTCTACGGCAAGGGCAGCACGGTCCCGACGTACGCCGTCGACTTCCGCAGCGGCGACAGCCTCTGGGAGGGCACGCTGCTGGTCAACCGGGACGGCACCCGGGCCTGGGCGGTCACCTCGGCCGACCCCTACCAGGAAACCCAGCTGCTGCACTCCTTCGGGCCGGCGCACCCGCCGAAGCCGCCGGTCACCGATCTGGCCGTCACCGCCCAGGTCGGGACCGGCAAGGACAAGCAGACCGCGCAGCTCACCGTGACCTGGAGCTCCCCCATCGGTGACGACAATTACTGGTGGATCACCGCGTCGACCAACGGCGGGGCGGAGCGGGAGTTTTGGCGCAGCAAGCTGGACGCCAGCGGCAAATACACCCTCACCTACTCGCTGCCTCGCGGCACCACCACCTTCACGGTCCGGTACCGCGACTACTACGAGTTCTATCCTGACGGCTACGCAACCGCGACGCTGCAGCGATGAGCGCACCCGTCCGGCGGCGCCGTCCGCTCCTCCGCTACGGCGTACTGGCGCCGCTGCTGCTCGCCACGGGCGCTGCCGGCTGCGGCGAATCCGGTGCTGCCGGAGCCGTCTGGGCCACCCCGGCGCCCACCGTCGTGGCGACGGCGCCCACCGTCGTGGCGACGGCGCCCACCGCGGCGGCGACGACGAGTGCCGCCACGGCGGTGACCCCCACGCCCAGCAACCTGCCCGCGAGCGCCTCCCCGACGCCCAAGCCGCGCACGTCGGCGACAGCGCGGGCCGGCTCGGCCGCCGCCCCGGCCCCCGCCGGTAGGGCCACCCCGGCCCCGGAATTCCCCCGCGGCTACACCCTGCTGTCGCAGACCTGCACCCTTCAGGCCGGCAATCAGGTGTACGTCTCGCTCAGCGGCAAGACGAAGGGAAACTTCCGCTTCTGCACCCAGCGGCTGCGCAAGAACGACACGGGCGCCTACCACCTCAACCCGTACGTCTTCGTCGAGCCCTTCTTCTACGACGACGGCCGATGGACCCCGGACTCGCGTGAGCCGCTGAGCCTGACCATCACCTGCCGGGTCAGCCACGCCGGCGAACAGGACTACTCCCTCACCGCCACCTCACCGAGCGGGAACGGGCCCGGGCACACCGCGTCCTGCGGCCGGCTGGTCCCGCACGCGGTCACCCCGACGACGGGCAGCGACGCTTACACGATCCGATTCAGCGGATACACCTCGGGCGGTTACTACGGGGTGCTCGCCTTCGACACCGAGGTGCACTTCCCGGGCGCCGGCAAGCCGACCCCGGAGCAGCGGGTGACCGTACCGGACTGACGCGCACGTACCACCATTACGCCCCTAACTACGCCGACATCGAGTTCTCTACTCGTGCCCGGCAGATCATGGGCCTCGACAACGGGCCCGCGGCGGAAGTCCTCAACGAACCCCCTCCGCAGTAGTCATCAGCGACGGGCTCCTGCCCTATGCGCGTATAGCTTCTCCTTGTCCGGCCAGTCCGCGCGGCTGACTGGCCGCCGGAGTTCCTTACCATCGAGGTCCTTGTAGTGGCGCGACACCAGCTCGGACGAGGTGCGAATGCGATAGTTGCCGTCGATCCACATCAGGCCCTTGTCGAAGAGGTTGTGCACGTCTGCGCGAAGCAGCAAACCGTTGGTCACATCGTTGTTCCTGCCGCTGTACGGCTCGATGTGGGCGGCTTGCAACGCGTCCTCCGCGTCGCAGCCCGTCATCGCGCGATGTGGATCGTGGCTTCGGAGCTGGTCGGCAGGATGCCAGGATCAGCGCGGCACCCTCTTCTGCCGCAGAGGGCATCTCTTGGCGAACCTGCCGGGACCGGGACTGTACAAATAACGGCTGATCGACCGATCAAGGGAGAGATGCCAGATGACGACCGAGATCACCCCGGGCGGCCAGAATCGCGGGACGGGCCACGCGGACACCAACGATCACGAGGCGAGCGCCCAGCGGCCACGAGCGGGCGCGAGAAGCAACCCGGCCCGTTGCAACTGAAGGCGCGCGGCGCGAAGCTCGCCGGCACACGAGCATGCTCTGCCAGTCCCTCTGCGGTGCGGGGCCGAGAAAACCACAGGTGACGAGGTCGAAGGTCATGGAGCCGAAGCTTGGTCGCTTCTCGTACTCAAGGGCGAGAAGCGGCGTGATCGGTCAATCAGCCGATTGCGACTGATGGAGGGCGTGGTCATGTCGGCTCCTGGGGGAGTTTGGTTTGCGAAGTTCCATCGGTTACGGGGTCTTGGCAGCACCGCGCCGACCGGTACCCCTGTACCTTTTTGGGAACCAGTCACCTCACAGGCTTCATCCAGCCAGACGTACATGATCGGTCAGGTCTCGGTGACCGCCCGGCAGGCTGTCCTCGTCGAGGGCGACCAGCAGCACCATCGCGCACGGTCAGGCGCCAGGCGCCGCACATCCAGCTCACCCGCGTGGCATGGCGACGAATCGTTTCATCGATCTTGACCATTGAACTCGGCCGTTGATAGCGTCGTGGCGAAGGAAGCGGTCGACGGAATGGACCTCTGTCGGGCCCACGTCGCCCGCCCGTCGCGTGGACGACCCACGCTGCTCAATCCTCTGAGGAGTCTCCGTGTGTGAGGCCTGCGCCACTCCGCCCCCCACTCCCACCCTCACACGGGCGCAGCTCCTGAAATTGCTCGGCGTCGGCGTTGGCGCCGCCGTTCTTCCGGCACTGCCCGCCAGCGCGGCCCAGGCTGCCACGCCACATAGCACGGGACGAGGGCCGATGCTCGTGGACAACGTCCGCGGCTACACCCTCACCCGCAAGGGGCGGCTGCGCGAGTTCTCCAGCATCCTGATCGCCTCGAACGGGAAGGTCGCCGGGCTCGACGCCCACGCGGGCCGCGGCGTACGACGCATCAACGGCAAGGGCCGCATCCTGCTCCCCGGCATGCACGACGCCCACGGCCACCTCTGGAGCTACGGCGCCCTGGCATCGGAACTCGACCTCAGCGGCACCCGGTCCCTCGCGGAGGCACAGCAGGCACTCGCCGCGTACGCCGCGGCCCACCCGGACCTGGCCTGGATCACCGGACGCGGATGGAACCAGGTCATCTGGGGACTGGGGCGATTCCCGACGGCCGCCGACCTTGACGTGGTCGTCAGCGACCGTCCGGTGTGGCTGACCCGGGTGGACGGCCACGCGGGTGTGGCCAACACCGCCGCGCTGGCTCTCGCCGGCGTCACCCGGGGCATCCCCGACCCTGCCGGAGGTCAGATCATCCGCGACGCGGGGGGCAACCCGACCGGGACTCTGATCGACAACGCAATGGGCCTGGTCTCCTCCAAGCTTCCCGCGCCGACCATCGAGGACGTACGACAGCGCGCCCTCACCGCACAGCAGAAGCTCAACGCCGTCGGCATCACCTCCGTCTCCGACGCCGGGACCGACGCGGCCGGCTACGCCGTTCTGCGCGAGCTGGCGGGCGCGGGCACGCTGACGATGCGGGTGAATGCCTTCCTGACCTGGGACGCGTTCGCCGAGGTCGGTGCCGATGTCCGCACGGACTCGTTCGCAGCCGACATGCTTCGCGTCCGGACCGTGAAGCTCTACGTCGACGGAGCGTTGGGCAGCCGAGGTGCCGCCCTGCTCGAGCCATACAGCGACGACCCCGCCAACACCGGGTTGCTGCGTATCGAGCCCGAGGAGTTGGACAGGCGCGTCGTGGCGATCCTCCGCCAGGGCTACCAGGCGGCGGTCCACGCCATCGGTGACCGCGGCAACCGGCTCGTCCTCGACGCATACGAGAAGGCCTTCCGCAGGGTCGGCGACCGGGGCCTGCGGCACCGGATCGAACACGCCCAGGTCGTCGCGCTCGACGACATTCCTCGCTTCAAGGACCTGGACCTCATCGCGTCGATGCAGCCGGTGCACGCGACGGACGACATGAACATGGCCGAGGACCGGGTGGGTCCGGAGCGCATCAAGGGCGCGTACGCGTGGCGCAAAATGCTCGACCAGGGGACGATCATCGCCTCCGGATCGGACTTCCCGGTGTCCTCCGCCCTGCCCTTCGAGGGGATGCACGCCGCCGTCACCCGCACGGACCGGGAGGGTAGGCCGGCTGGTGGGTGGTACTCCGAGGAGGCCATGACGCCGGTCGAGGCGCTGCGCTCGTTCACCCTGGACGCCGCGTACGCGGCACACCAGGAGCGGGTGATCGGCAGCCTTGAACCGGGTAAGTGGGCCGATTTCACAATCACCGACCTGGATCCCTTCTGCCTGCCGGCCAACCGGCCGATGTGGCAGACCGGAATCCTGCAGACCTGGGTCGGCGGGCGGCGGGTCGGCGAATACGGCGACCTCTGAGCCGTTTCGGGCGTGACCGCTCGGGTTCGGGGAGCCAGTGGCGACCGGAGCCTTCGCCGGGTTGCTCGCCAGCGAGGAGGCGAGGCAGGTTGCGGGCGGCACCGGATGCTCCTACGGATCAGAAGGTTAGGGGTTCGAGTCCCTTCGGGCGCACAAGATCAAGAGGCGTTTGACCTGCCAAATGGCGGTCAGGCGCCTCTTGTCGTTCTATGCCGGTGAACGCAATGGTGCTCGATTGGTGATCGTACGACGAGCCCGTCCTACGTCCCGGCCTGTCCCTACGGCTGGCGGCAGCTGGCATCGATTCCAGCATGGGACATCCCTCGCGAGCCACGTCAATTCACCCGTCGCGGCCCCGGCTTTCCCGGCGAACTCGGGCGGGAAGCCGCTCTCATCAAACTTTCAAGAAACACCCCGGGTCTTCTCATCCGTGCCACGCATCGTTGAGGTCGCGCCGCCCGCCGGCGGCGCGTGGTGAGGCACTGGACGCCTGCCTCGACGGACGCCGTCACGTATTTGAGGAGACTGCCACCATGCCAAGTGGGAGCCGAAAGGCCGGGGCCGCCGCAGCTCGTAAGGCGGTCGAGCGGGCGCGCGCGCAGGAGAGCCGGCGACGGCGGCTCTTCGCTGGCGGCATGATCGGCTTGGTCGCGCTGATCGTTCTCTCCTTCGCACTGGTGCTCGATTTCCGTCAACCGGACAGGGGGATGGCCTCCCCGGCAATTCCGGCTTCTCCGGCGACAACCGCCGACGGCCGTGCGGACCAGCCGCCCTGGGCGGCGCCAGCGGATGCCATTGCCCAGGTGAACGCCGCCGGGCTGCCCATGCTCGGCGCGGAAGGCACAACCGAGCACATCCACGCCCACCTCGACGTCATCGTCAACGGACAGCCGGTCGTCGTGCCTGCAGGCATCGGCATTGACGAGGCTGCCCAACAGCTCAGTCCGTTGCACACACACGACACCACAGGGGTACTCCATGTTGAGTCGCCGGTGAAGGCTGACTTCAATCTGGGTCAGCTCTTCACGGAGTGGCAGGTCTCGCTGTCCGCCGACCACATCGGCGGTCTCAAGGTCGGCGACGGCAAGGCGCTCCAGGCATACGTCAACGGCAAGCCGTACCAGGGCGATCCAGCAGGCATCATCCTGCATGCGCACGATGAGATCGCGCTCGTGTACGGCACTTCCGCCCAGCAGGCCAACCCGCCGTCAAGCTACGCATTCCCCGCCGGATTGTAAGCCGCCAACGCCTGGCCTCGGACACCAAGCCCAGCCGCAAGAGCGGGTCCCACGGAAAATGGGCCTGGCATCCGGAACGAGCCGGGCATGATTCGGGAGGATCAGCGGAGCTGACGGAACGCAGGCACGAGACTCGCGGAGCGGGCGAGCCCGTCCCTTAGATCGCGGATTGTCATCACGACATTGTTGACGTCGCGCATCCTGACCAGTCCGCGGGGAGACGAGGCAGAGGACGTGCTCGGCGTGGTACTCGCCTTCTGCCTCCCAGCAGTCACGGTCGACCGGTTCTTCAGCCCGATCGCCGTGCGCGTGGGGCAGGTGCGAATGGGTGGCTCCTTTCAGCGCCGCCGCCGTACCCCAGTGGTGTCTCCTCGGCGCGCTCAGCCCGGCGGTGGCGGGGCGGTTGATGGCTGGTGCTGCCGGGCGGGCAAACTGGACGGCCATGTCGCCGTTCACGCCCACTCTGCGGTTGCACGATCGGTACGTCCTGCGCGAGCGCATCGGCCTCGGCGGGATGTCCGAGGTGTGGCGCGCCGACGACGAGGTGCTCGGCCGGCCCGTCGCCGTGAAGGCGCTCGCCGGTGAGTTCGCCGTCAACCCGCAACTGCGGGCCACCATTCAGCGCGAGGCCCGCGCCGCCGCCCGGCTGACCCACCCCCACATCACCCAGGTGTACGACTACGGCGAGGCGACCCTGGCCGGCGGCACGGTGGTGCCGTACCTGGTGATGGAGCTGGTCGACGGGCGCAACCTCGCCGAGCGGCTCACCGGCGGCCCGCTCGCCTGGCCCGAGGCGGTCCGGATGGCGGGCCAGGTCGCGGCGGCGCTCGCCGCCGCACACCGGATCGGGGTGGTGCACCGCGACATCAAGCCGGGCAACGTGATGCTCACCGACACCGGCGCGAAGGTGCTCGACTTCGGCATCGCCGCGCTCGCCGGCCCGCACCACCCGCTCGCCGGCCAGACAGGCGAACTGCTGATGGGCACCCCGGCCTACTTCGCCCCGGAGCGGCTGGCCGTCGGCCCGCCCAACCCGGCCAGCGACGTCTACGCCCTCGGTGCGCTGCTCTACCGATCCCTGGCCGGCCGGGCCCCGCTGCCCGTGCAGACCTGGGAGGACGCGCTCGAGGTGCACGCCGGGCGCAGCCCGGTACCGCCGCTGCGCATCCCCGGCCTGCCCGCCGACATCGCCGAGCTCAGCCTCGCCTGCCTGGCGGCCGACCCGGCCCGCCGGCCTACGGCGGCACTGCTCGCTACCCGGTTCGGCGCCGGCCAGCCGGCCGATCCGCCCACTGCGGTCCTGCCCACCCTGCCGGCCGGACGGGCGGCCGTCGCGCCCGCGCACCCGCCCACGCTGATCGACCGGTCGCTGCCCACGGCGCGACCGGTGCGCGCCGCATCGCCGGCAGGCCAGTCGCGCCGGTCGAATCGGCTGCTCGCGGTGCTCGTCGCGGCCGGCCTCGCCCTCGTCGTCGGGGTGGTCGGAATGCTTACCTTCGGCGGCGAACCGGACAGTCCGCCCGCGGCGCCACCGGTCGCCGTCGCACCCGTCGAGCAGCCGGCGTCGGAGGCGCCGGGCGGTTCGTCCGATCCGGGTAGCGCTCCGCCAACGACCGGCGGGCTCACGCCGGTCACCCTGCGGCAGCTGGCCGCCGAGCTGACGGCGGTGATCGACAACGCGGAGAGCCGGAGCGAGATCGACCCGAAGACGGCCGAGGAGCTGCGGGACAAGCTCGCCGATCTGGACCGAGGCAAGCCCAAGGACCGCGCCAAGCGGGTTCGGGAACTGAGCGAGCGGGTCGCCGACGCGGCCGACGGGGGCCGGATCAGCGCCGACACCGCCACCCGCCTTCAGGACCTGCTCGCCGGGTACTCGCAGGCGCGGGGCGAGGAAGACGACAACTGACAGCTCAGGCGCAGGCTGATGCGGTCGGTTGTCCGAGGCAGGCGAGGGCTGCTAACCGACCGGCGTTCCGTTGAGGTGTCGTCGCGCCGTCCGGTCGGTGACGCCAGCTCGCCGGGCGATGTCCGCCACGGTGGCGGTGGGGTCGGCGGCGCGCGCGGCGAGCACGCGGGCGGCAGCGGACGGCCGGGTGCCGTTGCCAGCTGGCGGAGTCTTCACCGGCCGGTCCTGCCGGTGGTCGGCACGCGGTTGTGAAGTCGGCGGTGCGATGACCGGGCCTGGGTCCTCCGGAGCACTGGTGGGAGGCTCTTCCACCTCCTTGCCGCTGTCGGCCGGAGTGCCTGCCGGCCGACCGCCGGTCAGCATCTCCACCACCAGCAGCAGCGCCGGGGCTGGCCAGGCGGAGATGACCCGGGCCACCAGGTTGTCCGGCGCCGCCAGAACGTTTTACGACGATCGACGCCACCACACCGATCAGGAAGGACACCCGCGCCGACATCCGCCCCGGCCGCCCGCCGGCGCGGTCGGTGCACTCGTTACGGCTAGGAACAAGGCGAAGGCGGCAGGCAGGCAGCTTGTCGTCACCAATCCCGGTAGGAACGCCCGTCGGGTCCTGGTTATCACCGGCGTTCTGGACGTCCTCTCATCCGGCAGTAGCTGACCAGCGGCCCCACCCATACTCCGCGGGCACCACGGGACCCGCTCGCAGTTGGTGGGCTCGGCGTCACTGGCGACCTGGGTGGCAGGGTGGATGGTGTCGCCGGCCTGGCTGGCGGCGTGGCCCGGGACGTTGGCGGCCTGGGCGGAACGGTGCGCGGTGTCACCGGCCTGACTGGCGGTGTGACCGGTGAGGTTGGCGGCACGCTGGACGGCACCGCCGGCCGTCTCGGCGTCGCTGGCGTGACCGGCGATTTGGGCGGCGCCGTGCACGACGTTGGCAGTGCCGCTGGCGACGTCGGTGTTCACGGCGACGCGCCTGAACCTCCTGAACAGGCCATCCGACCTCGCCGAGGAGGGGTGATCCGGGCCGCGAAGAAGGCGGCGGCGACACGTACGTCTCCGAGCCCAGAAGCGCGAGTGCCGCTGGCCCCGGCCCCGCCTCCGGGTCCGCTCGTTGTGCCGGCCGTCCGCTGGGCTCTCTCGGTCAGGTCGACGTGCAACCGTTTCTTGCGGATCACCCCGTCGAAGGCTGCGGTCGTCCGCCGGCCGGGCCCGGAGGTGGTCATCGCCGTGCAGGACCAGCTGCAACGCTCGACCACCCCGGGGTCAAGCCCGGGGGCGCCGCAGAACGACAGATCGTTGACCGATTGCATGGTTGGCCGGCAACCGGCCGGGCTGCGTGGCCAGGATCCCCGGCGGCATGTCGCACCTGCCGTGAGGTTGCCCTTGTCCTCGCCGTCGACAACGGAGTCCCACAACCGCGGCTAACAAGGTTCACCAAATGATCAACTGACCGCAAGGTTGCTCGGGGAAACGACTGAACCAGCCTGCACCGGACCTGTTTCGAGCGGCATTCCGGCCACTGGCGCTCCGAGCGGTCATCCGGCGGGTCTGTCGCTAATGGCCATTCGGCCGAGCGATCGCCACAATCGGTCGGCAGCCTCGATCAGTTCTGTTCATCTAGCCGTGATCAATCCGCTCCATACACCCGGCGGCTCTTGGGCGGACAGAAAAAGGCCTCTAATCTCCACCTGGCCAACCCCCGCCATCGGAGGCGAACTTAATGGACTGGAACCGGCGCAAACGAACACGCAACGTGTTCAGCGTCCTCCTCGCAAGCGGCGCGCTCCTTCTGACCAGCGGAGCACCCGCGCTGGCGGAGCCAGCGGCATCGGACCCCTTTATCAGTGAGATCCACTATGACAACGCTGGTACCGACACCGGCGAGGCCATCGAGATCGAGGCGCCCGCCGGCTTCGATCTGACCGGCTGGCAGATCGTTCTGTACAACGGCGCAAACGGTGCGGCCTACAACACCCGCACGCTGAGCGGCCCGATGCCGGCGGCCGGTGTGGTCGTCGCTACGTACCCGACGGACGGCATCCAGAACGGGTCGCCCGACGGCGTAGCGCTCGTCGCCCCGGGCGGTGCCGTGGCGGAGTTCCTCACCTACGAGGGGACGATGACCGCCGTCGGCGGGCCGGCCAATGGGCTGACCGGCGTCGACATCGGCGTCGCGGAGACCGCGACCACGCCGGCCGGCGAATCGCTGCAGAAGATCGACGGTACGTGGCGGGCCCCCGCGCCGAGCAGCTTCGGCGCCGTGAACACCGTCCCGGGCGGCGGTGATCCCGACCCGGATCCGGCTCCGGGCTGCACCGTCACCGTTGACCACACCATTGGCGAGGTCCAGGGCGGCGGAGACGCCACGCCGCTCGCGGGCGCCCGGGTCACCGTCGAAGGCGTGGTGACCGCCGACCATCGCAGCGGTGGCTACAACGGCGTCTACGTGCAGACCGCGGGCAGCGGCGGGGACCGTCCCGTTGCCGCGGGCACCGCCTCGGACGGCATCTTCGTCTACCTGACGACCAGCACGGCCAACCACCCGTCGGTCGCGATCGGCGACCGGGTCCGGGTTAGCGGCACCCCGAGCGAGTTCAACGGGCTCACCGAGCTCACCATCGGCGCGAAGGCCGACGTGCAGGTCTGCGAGCACAGCGTGACGCTGCCCGCGCCCGTCCCGGTCGGCCTGCCGCTGGCCGACGGCGTCCGCGAGTCGGTCGAGTCGATGCTGGTGTCGCCGGTCGGCCAGTACACCGTCTCCGAGGTGTACAACACCAACCGCTACGGCGAGGTCGTGCTCACCGCCGGTGATCGTCCGGCTGCCAACCCCACGGACGTCGCCCGTACGGGCTCGGACGAGGCGAAGCAGGTGGCCGCCGTGAACAAGCTCGCGCGGATCCTGCTCGACGACGGTCGGACCACCAACCTGTCCACCGCCAGCCTGCTGCCGCCGTACCTGTCGAAGGCCAGCCCGCTGCGGGTCGGCGACTCGGTAGAGGCATTCGGGTCGTCGGTGCTCTCGTACGGCTTCAACGAGTGGCGCCTGCAGCCCACCACCCCGGTCGACGCGGACACCGCGCCGCCCGCCCGGACCAGCTTCAAGACCACCAACCCGCGTACCCCGCAGCCGGTGGACGTCGGCGGCGACGTGCGGGTGGGCAGCTTCAATGTGCTGAACTACTTCGTGCACTTCGGCGGGGACGCCCGCGGCGCCGCTGACGAGGCCGGTCTGGCCAAGCAGGAGGCGAAGATCGTCTCGGCGATCAGCGCGCTGGGTGCCGACGTGGTAGCGCTCGAGGAGATCGAGAACTCGGTCCGGTTCGACGCAGGCGACCCGCAGCAGGCGCTCAAGCGCCTGGTCGCCGCCCTGAACACCAAGGACGGCAACGGCACCTGGGACTACGTCCGCAGCCCGGCCAACCTGCCCGGCCCGACCCAGCAGGACTTCATCACCACGGCGATCATCTTCAAGCCGGCGAAGGTACAGCCCAAGGGCCCGTCGCGGTCGGTGAACGACGAGACCGTCTGGTCCAACGCCCGCGAGCCCATCGCACAGACCTTCACCGCGGGGAAGATCGCCTTCACCGTGGTCGCCAACCACCTCAAGTCCAAGAGCGGCACCGGGACCGGCGACAACGCCGACACCGGCGACGGCCAGGGCTCGTGGAACGGCGACCGGGTCCGTCAGGCGCGGGCGCTGGCCGCCTTCGTCGACCAGGTCAAGGCGGACAGCGGCACCGACGACGTGCTGCTGCTCGGCGACTTCAACGCCTACACGCACGAGGACCCGATGCAGGTCCTCTACGACAAGCAGTACCGGGACCTGAACAACACCGGCAAGGCCACCTACGTCTTCAGCGGCGAGTCCGGCTCCCTCGACCACGCCCTCGCCTCCCCGTCGCTCGCGGCCCGGGTCACCGGCGTCGACGTGTGGCAGATCAACGCGGTCGAGTCGTACGCGTTCCAATACGACGGGCTGTCCGCCTTCTACGAGGCGAACCCGTACCGGGCCAGCGACCACAACCCGCTCGTGGTGGGCATCAACACCCGCGCGAACCCGGTCAACCTGCAGCTGCTCAGCATCAACGACTTCCACGGCCGGCTGGAATCCCCAGCCACCGTCGGCGGCCAGCCGGTCGGCGGCGCCGCCCAGCTCGCCGGCCTGGTCGGGCAGCTGCGCGCGCAGAACCCGAACACCGCGTTCGTGTCCGCCGGCGACAACATCGGCGCATCCACGTTCATCTCGGCGATCGACGGGGACAACCCGACGATCGACGCGCTGAACCAGGCCGGCCTCGCCGCCTCGGCGGTGGGCAACCACGAGTTCGACAAGGGCATCGCCGACCTCACCGGCCGGGTGTCCGACCGCGCCGACTTCCCGTACCTGGGCGCCAACGTGTACCGGGGCGACGCCCGGGCGCTGCCGGCGTACTCCGTCAGCACGGTGGGCGGGGTGAGGGTGGGCTTCGTCGGCGTGGTGACCGAGCAAACCAAGTCGCTGGTCAGCCCCGACGGTATCGCCGGGCTGACTTTCCGCGACCCGGTCGCCGAGGCCAACCTGGTCGCCGGCCAGCTCAAGGACGGCAACCCGGACAACGGGGAGGCCGACGTGGTGGTGCTGCTCGCGCACGAGGGCGCCGCGACGGAGAACATCACCTCCGCCGAGGCGCTGGCCAACGACCCGGTCTTCGGCAAGTTCACCCGGGTCGACGCCACCATCGACGCGATCTTCAGCGGCCACACCCACCAGCCGTACGCGTTCGAGCTCCCGGTCCCCGGATCGGACCGGCTGCGTCCGGTGGTACAGGCCGAGGACTACGGCAAGCGGCTGGGCAAGGTCGCGCTGACCTACGACCCGAACACGGGCCAGGTCACGACGGCCGACGCGCAGCTGATCGACGTGGTCGGCGCGCCGCAGGACCAGGCGGTGGCCGACATCGTGGCCGCCGCCAAGACCAAGGCAGGCGAGCTCGGCAAGCAGCAGCTGGGCTCGATCACTGCGGACATCAAGCGGGCCTACACCAACGGCAACGAGGACCGGGGCACGGAGTCGGCGCTCGGCAACTTCATTGCCGACGTGCAACTCGCCGGCACGAAGGACCCGGGCCGGGGTGGGGCGCAGATCGCGTTCATGAACCCCGGTGGCCTACGCGCCGACCTGCTCTACCGCACCGACGGCATGGTGACCTACGCGGACGCCTTCGCCGTCCAGCCGTTCGCCAACGACGTGGTGACGAAGAGCTACACCGGCGCCCAGATCAAGCAGGTGCTGGAGGAGCAGTGGCAGCCAGACGGGGCGTCCCGTCCGGTGCTGTGGCTGGGTGTCTCGAAGGGGTTCAGCTACACCTACAACCCCGACGCGCCGAAGGGTTCGCGGATCACCTCGATCAAGCTCAATGGCGCGCCGCTCGACCCGGCGGGCACGTACCGGGTCACGGTGAACTCGTTCCTCGCCACGGGCGGTGACAACTTCGCCACCCTCGACGACGGCGCCGACCCGGCGACCACCGGCGACAACGACCTCACCATGCTGGTGAGCTACTTCGCGGCGAACTCGCCGGTCACCGCGGACCCCCAGCCGCGGTCAGCCGTCGGGCAGGCCGGTCCGCAGTGCACCACGACCATCACCGGCGCGTACCGCAAGCCGCTGGTGGTCACCGCGGGCCTGACCTGCCTGGAGAACGCCGCGATCGGCGGCTCCGTCACGGTCAACCCGGGTGCCTCGCTGGTGGTCACCGGCGGCACCATCAGCGGCCCGGTGTACGCCACCCGCCCGGTCCTGTTCGATCTCACCAGCGCCACCGTGTCCGGCCCGGTCACCGTCACCAACGCGACCGGCCAGCTGAACATCACCAAGGGCAAGGTGAACGGCCCAGTGTCGGTCACCGCCAACACCGGTGGAGTCCGGATCGACACCGTCACCGTCAACGGTCCGATCACCGTCGACAAAAACGCCGGCAGCCAACCGGTAGTCGTCGCCGCCAACACCATCAGCGGACCCCTCGCCTGCTCGGGCAACACCCCGGCCCCGGCAAACGAGAGCCGACCCAACACCGTTAAGGGCCCCGCATCAGGCCAGTGCGCGCGACTGTAATCCACATGTGATCCGCGGGCAGCGGCTGGAGCCTGCCAGGCTCCGGCCGCTGACCCGTCTCGGGATCCTCCAGCGATTGCCGTCGAGGTCGAATCCGTCGGCGTGCTGTGGGACCTGGCCACCTTCTGGCCCCGCGCGGCCCACCCATTCGCGCCACCCAGCTACGCCGAACGCGTAGTCCCGGACCTGGTGCGACGGACCCGCTACCTCGCCGAGCAGGGCGGGGTCCTGCTGTCCGGGCACAGCCACGGCTCGGCGCTCCTGGCCGCCACCATCCTGCAACTGCCGCCGGAGACGCTACGCCGGGTCGCCCTGCTGACCTACGGATCTCCGCTGCACTCCATCTACGCCCGACTCTTCCCGGCCTATGCGAGCGACGACACGCTGCGCGAGGTGGGAGATCGGGTGGACTGGCGTTGGCTGAACCTGTGGCGCGACACCGATCCCATCGGCGGCTGGATCTTCTCCCCCCACCGCCTCGGCGCGCAACCCACGGTCAACGGCCCACCCGGAGGCGTCGACCGGCGTCTGCGGGACCCGCGTGACGTGACTCTGGATGAATCCGACACCGTCCCTCCCGAGATCAACCGGCACTCGCGATACCACGCAGACGACCAGTTCAACGGGGCCGTGCGCGAACAGGTGGCGCGGCTAGACGCGGTGTACCCGTAGGTGTTCTGCGAAGGATTGGGCGAAGCTCTCGTAGGGCTCGTCCTGAGGTTGCCGCCCTGGCGACCTCCGGCCGGCATCGGCCGGGCCGGCCGGCCGCATTGAGGAACGAACAGGGCTCCGAAGACCTCGAAATTCCGCTCCACGCTTCCCTGGTCCTGATCCTGCAAGAGCCGCTGCAACGTCGGACTCCAGAATCCACTCACTTGGATGCTTTGGAATGTGCCCATCCTCGTGCCTGGAGTTCGGGTCCTCGGGCCTTGTCCGGCTGCCCGCACCCCCGCCGTCGGCCTGCCTGATGCCTAAACCTCGATTACGGCTGGGGCTGTCAACGCCATGCCGTCGCCGGCACCTGCTGACACCGACAGGGACATCCTGGTCGGGGCGGACCGTAACGACAACCGGACCATCGACGCCTGTTCCTCTGGAGGTCGGGGTGCGCGACATCCATGGCGGGCGGGACTCACGACCTCCGGGTCCCGGTCCGCCAGTAACCGACAGCACCGTGAGGCACACCGGGGAGTAGCCATTTTTTAGCCGACACCGCGCCCCTTTCACCGCAGTGCTGCACTCAGAACGATGGCGTTGGTGCGACAGGACGCCGAGACGGTCCTGCCGGGACCGACCGGACGGGATAGGGCAGAGCGAATAGGAAGATTTCTCCCACTCGGGCCTGAAGCGTTGCGATCGGTGGAAGACGGTGGTTGACTGCTGCACCATGCCAGACACGAGATAACCGATTGGTCGGGTAGATCGTGAAACATCAAGCCGTGGCAACTCACTCGATGGATGAGCATCCGGTGACGTGGCGGCAACGGTTGGCCAGACGGCTGGACCCCACCGTGGCGCAATGGGCGGTCGCTCAAGAGCAGGGGTCGACCCCACCGGACCCGTCGCCACCACCGGAGCGTGTCGAGACCCTGTGGCCCGCGATCTGCGAGCAGTTCGCGCTGCGCATTCTGGCGTCGGCCTACCAGATGGGCAGCCACCTCGAGGTTGTCGAGGCCGATGAGCAGGATCCTGAGCGGCTCGAGCGGCTCTACCGCATCGACCACGCGAATACCCGCATCCGCCGCCACGCGGAGAACCTGCAGGTTCTGTTGGGGCGGCGTGTCGAGGACGCCGACCGGCAGACGGTCGCCTTAGTCGATGTCATTCGGGCCGCGACATCGGCTACCGAGTACTACGCGCGAATTCGTGTCGGACATGTGGTTGGCCTCGGGGTCGTGGAGTTCGCAGCCGACGACGTGATTCGGGTGCTGACTGAGCTGCTGGATAACGCAACCCGCTTCTCCCCGCCGACCTCGTCGGTGATCGTGTCGGCGTTCATCACCGAGGACGGCAGCGTGCTGCTTCGTGTCGAGGACGCGGGCGTCGGTGTCAGGCCCGACCAGCTCGCTGCGCTCAACGCCATGCTGGCCGGGAACACATCGGCGCCGGTCGCGGATAACCCGGCAGCGCATCTGGGCCTTGTCGTCGTTTCGTACCTGGCCCGCGCCCATCACCTGCGGGTCGCGCTGACAAACCGACCCTCAGGCGGCACGACCGCGACCGTGCTGGTTCCCGCGCCGCTGCTATGTGAGATGGCACCCGCACCCCCTCCACCCTCGCATCCCCAACGTGCGGCGCCGGTGGCCCACCGCCCGTCGATCCAAACCGGAGCCCGTGAAGGAGTGGGGCAGGTGGAGGCGTCTCACCCGAGCGCGCAAGCTTCCACCTCTCGCCTGACGCTCGTACACGGCCGGCCGGCCGGTCACGGCCACCGCGTCGCAGCGCAATCGGTCGCCAGTGGCGGTGGTCTTCCCCGTCGCGTACCGGAGAGTGTGCGCGCTGACGGCCGCCCCGATGGCGGGATTGAAAACGCCCTTGCCGCGTCGGGGGGTCGCTCCTCGCCAGATCGGGACACGTGGCCGGACGAGACGATTGCTTTCGCCGCCGGCGTCACCGATGCACAGGTACCACCAACCGTGAAACCCGAAGGACACCTGCCATGACTCACCCGAACGGCGGCAGCGGCGGACCGCACGCGGCGGCCTCCGGGCACCAGGACTTCGCGTGGCTGGTGCGCCAGTTCGCCGACGACGTGCCCGGTGTCACCCATGCTTTGATCGTGTCCCTCGACGGTCTGCAGCTCGCCGCTTCCCGCGGGGTTTCCCGCGACCTGGGCGATCAGTTGGCTGCCTTGACCGCGGGACTGCTCAGCATGGCCGACCGCAGCGCAGATCTACTCGATCTGGGTCCGTCGGAATATCTGACTGTTCGCCTGCCGCGCGGACACCTCATGTTCATGCGGGTCGGCGAGTCCGCGGGGCTGACCGTGGCCGCTGCCGCCGGTTGTGACCTGCGGGTCGTCTCGTACCACATGACGCAGTTCGTCGGCGCCGTCGGGCACGTCCTGACCCCACAGGTCCGCCACGACCTGCACCGCCTCACCGTCAGCCAGCCGCCCGGCTGAATGGCCAGAGCCGAGGGAGCGAAAGTGCCCACCACCTACTGGAAGGTGCGGCCCTACGTGTTGACCGGGGGACGCGCACGCACCCGGCAGCATCTGCTGGTGCACACCCTGGTGTCGGTGCCGTTCTATGACGCGGTCTTCGCCTCAGGGCTGCTGCCCGAGGCGCGGTCACTGTACGAGCAAGCCCGCCAAACCAGATCGGTTGCCGAACTGTCGGCGGTATGCGGCATGTCGCTGGGCGTGACCCGGGTCGTGCTCGACGACCTCGCCGCCACCGACCGGCTGCAGATCCACGACGGCCACTACACCACCCAGTTCGATCTTCACCTCCTGGAGAGACTGCGCGATGGCCTCCGCCAGCTTGCCTGACAGCCCCCTGCTGACCTCGGCGAAGATCGTCATCGCCGGCGGCTTCGGCGTCGGTAAGACCACCTGCGTCCAGTCCATCTCCGAGATTCCCCCAATCAACACCGAGGCGTGGATGACGGCGGCGAGCGAGACGGTGGACCGGCTGGATCCGGGAATCGACAAGACGACCACGACCGTGGCCATGGACTTCGGCCGGCTGACGATCGGCACCGACCTCGTGCTGTACCTGTTCGGCACACCCGGGCAGCCACGGTTCTGGCCGATGTGGGACGACCTGTGCCGGGGCGCGGTCGGCGCGCTGGTGCTGGCCGACACCCGGAACCTGGAGGCATCGTTCCCGGCGTTCAACTACTTCGAGCAAGACAGCGAAGTGCCGTTCGTGGTCTGCGTCAACCTCTTCGACGGCGTACTGACGCACCAGCTAGAGGACATCCGCGCCGCCCTCACGCTATCCGCCGAGGTTCCGCTGATCACCTGCGACGCCCGCGACCCGTCGTCGGTCGCCAGGGCCCTGCTGGCAGTCGTCGAACACACCATGGCACGCACCACCGGCGCGGTCCCGGACGCACTCGCGGCCCGATAGCTCAACCACCTGGAGGCACCAATGCGGAAGATTCTGATCGTGGGGGCCGGACAGTCCGGGCTGCAACTCGGGCTGAGCCTGCTCGCCGAAGGGTACGACGTGACCATCATGTCGGCCCGTACCCCCGATGAGATCCGCCGCGGCTGGGTGATGAGCACCCAGGCGATGTTCGCCGCGGCGCTGGACACCGAGCGCGAGTACGGGCTGGATCTCTGGCAGGAGCAGACACCGCACATCGAGGGGCTGCAACTGTCCCTGTCCGCCCCACCCGGCGAGCGGGCGCTGCGCTTTTCTGGCCCTCTGGATCGCTACGCCCAAAGCACCGACCAGCGCCTGAAGATGGCCACCTGGCTGGAACTGTTCGAGCAGCGCGGCGGCACCGTGCACTACCAGGGTGTGACGACCGCGGACCTGGACGGCCTCACCAAGCTGCGCCGCTACGATCTGACCATCGTCGCCGCCGGCAAGGGCGACCTGGTTGGCGTCTTCGACCGCGACCCGCAGCGGTCGGTGTACACCGCACCCCAGCGAGGACTCGCCGTCGCCTACGTGCACGGCATGACACCGGACCCGCTGTGGCCGGTCCCGCATGTCAGCTTCAACGCGGTACCCGGACTCGGGGAACTTTTCGTCATCCCCGGGCTGACCCTGTCCGGGCCCTGCGAGATTCTCTTCTGGGAAGCCGTGCCCGACGGCCCGCTTGACCTGTGGAAAGACCGGCGGGACCCGGCGGAGCATCTCAAGCTGACCCTCGAGCTCGTGCGCCAGTACACCCCATGGATCTATGACCGGTGCGCCGATGTGGAGCTGACCGACGGGCGGGCCACCCTGTCCGGTCGATACACGCCAACCGTGCGCCACCCCGTGGCGGAGCTGCCCTCGGGCGGCCTCGTCCTGGGCATGGCCGACGTCGTGGTCGCCAACGACCCCATCACCGGGCAGGGCAGCAACACCGCCGCCAAGTGCGCCTACTCATACCTTGGGTCCATCCTGGAGCGGGGGGACCAGCCGTTCGACGGACCCTGGATGACTCAGACGTTCGAGCGGTTCTGGGAGAGCGCCGGGCAGGCCGTGACCACCTGGACCAACGCCATGCTCCAGCCGTTACCCCCGCACGTACAGCAGATCCTCGGCGCCGCCTCCACCAACCCGACCATCGCCCGCCGGTTCGCCAACGGCTTCTCCGACCCCAACGACTTCCAGAACTGGTTCATGACACCTGACGCCGCGGACACCTACCTGGCCACAGTCTCCGCCGACTGATCCACCGACGACAGGCTGATCGTCCCATCGAAGATCCGTCGATGCCTGGCCCGACCGGCTGCTGCGCCTCACCACCCTGGGGCTATCGACGGGGGATTTCGCCCAGGAACCCGGTAATCCCCTAACGCCAAACGCCACCCATGCCCTAACCCGGCGGGACAACGTTGGGGTGCACCCCCGATGCCCGATACCCCTGTTCAACCTACGGTCGATCGTGGGTCGGGCGAGCTTGCCTGGACCACGTCCTAAAACCCATCGAGGGGACCGGCAACATGAGCGAAAGCGCCAGCACAAATTCAACTGCCGACGTGAACTCCACCACTGCCGCCAATTGGACCGGCAACACGGAGGTAACTGCCGACGCGAACTCGACGACCAGTCTGGAGTCCACCGCCAACGCGGGGTCGACCGCCGAAATGGGCGTAACCGCTGGAATGATGGCGCCGCAGAACCTGCAGGATTTCGTATTCGGCCTGCTCACCAACGTCGACGCCCGGGCCGGGTACGAGGCGGACCCGCAAGGTGCGCTGGACGGCGCGGGCCTCAACGATGTGACCCCGGCCGACGTGCAGGACATCGTTCCGCTGGTCGCCGACTACGTTCCTGTCCAGGGCGTCACGTCCCTTCTGCCCGGAGACAGCCTCGGAGCTAGCGCGGGTGCCACCGTCGACGGACTGGCGCTCGGCGGCGTGGCCGGCACCCTCGACAGCACCTTGGGCGGCCTCGGCCTTACCGGTGTGACCGGCGACGTGGGCGCCACCCTCGACAGCGTGAGCCTCAGCGGCGTGACCGGCGCCCTGGACAACACCGTCGGTGGACTTGGTGTCAGCGGAGTCACCGGCGGCCTGGGCGGCACGGCGCACGGCGCCACCGCCCTGGCAGCCGGCGTGACCGGCGACGTCGGTGGCACCTTGGACAGCACCGTCGGCGGGCTCGGTGTCAGCGGCGTGATCGGTGACGTCGGTGGGACTTTGGACGGCACGGTCGGCGGGCTCGGTGTCGGTGGTGTGACGGGCGATCTGGGCGGCACGGTGCATGGCGTGACCGGCTTGGCTGGCGGCGTCACCGGTGATGTCGGTGGGACTTTGGACGGCACGGTCGGCGGGCTCGGCGTCGGTGGTGTGACGGGCGATCTGGGCGGCACGGTGCATGGCGTGACCGGCTTGGCTGGCGGCGTCACCGGTGACCTCGGCGGGATTCTCGACGGCACGGTCGGCGGGCTCGGCGTCGATGGCGTGACCGGCGACCTGGGCGGCACGGTGCACGGCATCGGCAGCATCGCGGGGGACCTCGGTGTCAACGGCGACGCGCATGCCAGCGTGGATGGCGGGCTCCTGGGCGCCTGACCGGCGGCCCGCTTGAGCTGGGCCTTTGCGGAATGCGGGGGCCGGGGTCGCGTTTCATCGCGCGGTTCCCGGCCTCCGCAGGGCTTTGCCGGGGCCTCGTTGACGTGCGGTGCGGCTGGGCGGGCGCGACCCCGGCGGGGCCGTTTGCTGTGTCGGGCCGGCTCTCTACGACCAGGGGCCGTCACCGTACAGGTCGCCGCACACGTCCAGAACGTCAAGCTGCGCCTGGGCGATGTCAACGTTCGTGTCCGGCCCGGGCGCTGCACTTGCCGCTCCCGCCGCCTTTAACAAATCCCGTCCAGCCAGGGG
The DNA here is from genome assembly GCF_900143515.1 of Micromonospora cremea. NCBI lineage: Bacteria > Bacillati > Actinomycetota > Actinomycetes > Micromonosporales > Micromonosporaceae > Micromonospora > Micromonospora cremea. Next base: position 217,534 of record NZ_FSQT01000001.1, read on the forward strand.
AGAACCTAGTGTCAGCAACCCGCTCGGCGACCTGGCCAGCGGCCAAGTTGGCGGCCGGGTCAAATTCGAGGTCGTTGCCGAGGTCAGCGACGTCCTCGGTTTCAGCTACGCGGCCTGGGAGTATTTGTTGATCAGGCCGTTGAGGATCTTTCCGTCAGGGCCGACCCGCCTCGGCCGACTGGGTGTTCGACCGGATCAGAAGGTTAGGGGTTCGAGTCCCTTCGGGCGCACAAGATTATGAGGCGGTTGACCTGCCACAACAGGGGTCAGCCGCCTCTTGTTGTTCGTCCTGATGGACGTGTTGGTGCTCGAATGGTGCTCGTACGACGAGCGTGCCCTACGTCCCGGCCCGTCCGTCTCGGCCCATCTGGCTACGATCTGACTCGATCAACTAGGCGACCCCTGTCGCAGGGCGGACGACCTGGCGCGGTGCGGGGCCGCCAGGGACTGGAACCCTGAACCCCTCCGGCGTGGTGCTGATCGACTCCGATCGGGCGGATTGGCCGCCTGACCTCGGCGAGATCTTCCGCTGCGTTACGGCGGTTGACAGCCGTTGTCGGCGTCACTTGTGCCCGCGTGTGCCCGATGATCATGCCGAGGTCATGGGCTATTGCCGCCCAGATCGCTACCGGGCATGCGGTCGGCCATAAATCACGAGGATCGGTTGCAGCAAATGGTTGAGGATCTCCGATGGACCGGAACCGAGACCGCCGATGACTAGGACCGGCGATCCCCGAGCACGACAAGATGTTGGCTCCGGCCCGCCTTCCATCGTGGTCCGGTCCCCACGCACGTAGGTCGTCGGGCCGGTGAGCCGAGCCCGGGTGTGCAACGATGATCGTCATGTCGACTCCACGAAAGGGCAATGCCGCGTAGGCGCCCCGCACAACTGCGTGCCGACTCCATCTACCGGCGATCGCTCGACGGGTCCACCTCTGTCATCCCCGGGCTCTCGGCCCGCGGCTTGAAAGCCATCGCCTACCTCGAACGCACCCGCCTCTGGAACCAGGCCTGTCTGATGCACTACGAGCCTGGTCATGGTTCGTGCGCCACCCCTGGCATCGCTTATGGGACCCGACGGCCGGCTGTGGGGTGATGGAGTGTTGTCCGAACCCGCCCGAGTTGCGCTGGATCCTGGACGTCGCCGTTGCCGTCCTGCCGCCGAAGGACTCCCGAACCCTCCGCAAGCAGTTCGCGGCCCTCGATGAGCTGTGGTGACCCGCCGCAACGCATCTCATCCGGTCGGGCGCGCCTCCGACCTGTCGTTCATGACCCCCGTCGGGGGGAGCCTGGTCGGCGTTGTCGGCCAATGTCAACGGGTGTCGTTCCCTGTGGTCCTGCCCTCGGTGTCATGCCGACTGTGACCATTGGAGTCGGTCGCGCAGCACAGCGTTCGCTGACTTTCTGCTGACGCGGCACCTTCTGGTCCGGGTAACGGGCTGTCACCTCCTCTATGTCGACGTCACGACAAGTCGGCGACGTCGCCCGCGCTCTACCGGCTATGTGACGGAGCCGCCGAAGACGGTGACGGCGATGGCGATGGCGACGGGCCCTCGGTCGAGTTGCTGGATGCGGCCGCCCATGCGGAGCCAACCATCCAGGCCAAGGCGACGGCAAGGATCACGAAAGCCCCCCGCACGGCCGCCCAGAACGCCTTCAACCGCTGTGGTACGAGCGCCTTGGCCTTCTTGTAGTCCGACCAGGCCCGGTGAGCGACCTGATAGCCCCGGCCGGCCAGAAACCCGATCGCAACACTGATGATGACTAGAACGGACGCGTTCGTGGTCATCCACACACGTTTGCATGACACATCACTGATAGTCACTGGACCGAAACAGCAGCAGCGGTGACGGGTTGCCGACACCTGCGCGTGAGACGAATGCTCTAAAGGGTCCTGACGGGACGATCCGCGCATTACGAGTCGGCACCGGAGCAGTGGTCGCTCGCCTACTTGGCCTGCGTAGAGTGCTGCGCTGGTCCGCGGTCGTCCGCTGATGGTCGCCGGCTTGGCTGCTCGCTTGGCTGCTCGTGCCCCAGCCCGGCACCACCCCTCCTTCGTCTGCGGTCGCCTCGCAGGCGGAGGAGGTAAGCCAAGATCTCCGCTGAGTATTGGCTAATGGTTTCGGGCTCGTAGTAGTACCGCCTGACGCCTTGGTCGATCACCATCACTCGGGCTAGCGCTTCTCGAGCGAGCATGTTCTTGGCGTTGTGGTTCTCGATGGCCGCCCTGATCACCGAGTGCTCCAGGGCCACGCGCTCGGCGTCAGGCAAGTGCTCCACCCCTCGGACCGCTGTTATTGCCGACCGGCTTGCCTCCTCCATTGCCACAGCCCCGATGGCAGCGTTGATCAGCTCCTCGACTTGCGACGCCTTGCGTGTCCGCACGTTGAGCCAGTAGGTGAGGACTGCACCCACTGCTATCGAGGCAAGCGGCACGACGACGCTCGTGAGCAAGTTCATGGGGACATGGTCCGTCGAGCAGCACCGCTGCCGCGACCCCCCAGCCAGGCCGCCACGCCACTGCATCGCCGCCTTGCGGCACCCGTCGGACATCTCGCTTACAAGTTCTGGGCGCTCCGTCCGGCGGGGTCCGCCCTCGTCCGCGACCTCGGAAGACTGGCCGGGGCCGGCGGCCAACGGTCGCCCCAGTCCGGGTCAGTTGCTGTCAGCGTTGCTGTCGACAGCTCCGCACAGTCTCATCTGACCGTCACCAGCCCATGTCTCGACTGACCTCTGCCTTCGCCGCCTCGATCTCGTCGTGCGAAGCCCCCGCTGCGTCCGTCTCCTCCAGACGGGTCAGGAGGTCCATCAACGCCTGCTTCTGAGCCGAATGGCTGATCGGCACAGCGTTCAGGTCGACGTCCTGGAGCCAGTCGAACAGAACGAGCGCATCGGCCCGCCAGAGTTCTAGTGCGACCTTCGGAAGATCCTCGTTCACACCAGCAGTATCCGGCGTACAGGTCGACTCGTCCGTCGCCTACCAGGCCAGCCGCCCTCTCATGGCGGCTGGCCTGCTGTTTCTTCGGCCACTGCTGGTCGTCGTCGGTCGCCATTGGTCGTCGTTCGACGGCCCACTGACGGCCCCGACGGCCCAGCGGCGGCCCAGGTTCGCCGAGCAAGTGGCGTTGGCCTGAGGTGCCGTCAACATTGCCGCCAGCCCATAGAGTGCCGCTGTGGATACGAGATCAGGTCGGGGTGTAGGCATCGTCGGGACGATCGCAGCGGTTGTTGGTGCCTGCTGGCTCGTGTTGCTCGCCGACCGCGGTTTCCCCGAGTGGCGGTTCGTGGCCGCCGTCACGCTGGTTAGCGGGCTGCTGCTGCGCATCGAGGCGGCAGTGCGAGAACGCGGACGCCTCTGAGGGTTGCAACCAAGTCGGGGAGTTGAAGCGGAACATAGAGCCGCTGTCCCGCCACCAGCGTGAACGGCTTGCGACACCTGCTCACACGGCGTCTCGGGCTGCCAGCGTTGGTGGATGGTTGACGACGTTTGACAGCGTCTTGTGCCCCCCGTGTGCCCCACACTGCCAGCAGCGGGCGAGGCCTGGTCAACCTCGCCCGCCGCTGCTCACCGACTCCGCCAAGGTACGGACATGTCCGCCGGGATGCACTGCCTTGGCTACTCGCGTGGCTACTCGTCCACGAGCGGGGAGCGTTACTCGGCGGGCTGCTCACCATGCTGTGCCACCGGCCCGCTGGCGGCACAAAGGTTCCTTTCCGCCTGCAGTAGGTGCACGTCATACGTCTGCCACACCCTCATGATCAGTCTTGTCAGGGGCATGATCTATGGTCCCCGCTACAACCAGGACGTACGGCGACAGCCCTTGGATGTCCAGTGGGCTCAAGAGCGGCCACGTCCTAGCCAACCCGTCTTCAGTAGTGGCGGGACAGCTCAGACGGCATCAGGAGAAGAAGCATGGACGGCGACCTCCTTTATGAGATTGCCCGCTACAGCCCCCGAGGCGACGAAGAGCAGCTGCTCGAGCGCACACAGGTGCTGCGGAGGGGCGAGACGCTGTGGCGACGCGGTGCCGAAGGGGACGAGATCCGTTGTCCTGACAAGGATGTAGCTGCACTCATCGGCTCCGACCCCACGCTCGGCGAGGTTCACCCGGACCAAATCACCAGAATTCAGGCGAGCCGGGAGTCGCTACGAGACTTGTCGCTGGTCCTCTCCGCACCCGGTGGCGGCGAACTGGTCGATGAAAGCCGGTGGTCCCCGATGATGTGGGAGCAGCACATCGAACAAGCCGCGAGTGCACGAGAAAGAGACGTGCACCGGGTGCTGTACGTGAACGGAGCACGCTGGCCTGTTTTCTCCACTTCCGAGGGGGAGCGGTTTCTCCCCGAGGATCCCAAGTCGTGGGGAACGGAACCGCTTTTGACCCCTCAGTGGGGCGAGCTGAGATTCACCGAAACGGGCAGCATGACGTCCGGCATCGACCGGACGGCGATCGGCCTTGTCACTCCCGGTGTCATCGCCAGCACCACTCACTTGGACGAGACGGAGCCCCAAGACGTCAGACTCGAACGACGCACTGACGACGCGGTCGTCTTCGTCGAGTGGCTCTTGGATGGCTCACTCTCGACAACCTTCTTCGAAACGCCTCGGGGGGAGGAGATGCTTGCGCAGCTGTTCGTCGAGGCCAGTGTGGGAGGCCACAACGGCGAGGCCGTTCCGGGAAGCCGCCTCGTCGAGTTCGACCAAGAGAACCGCGATTTCGGCTGCTACGACAGCAGCGAGTGGACGTTGGAGCTGGCGCTGGAGCCGCCCGTGGTGAATGCCGTCCTCGACGTGCTTGCCGGTCGCGGCCCGCGGCTGGCAGAGATCGTAGAGGCTGCACGCCGCCCAGACTCGCCTGCGGGCCTCGCGAGGAGAGCGCGGCTAGAGCAGTGGGAGCGGGATCGCGGAGCGGCATAGGGTCACGTCCGTGGTGTAGGCGCAGTGCGTGAGGGCTCTCCCGATACGGGCCCGTTGCTGTCGCCGTTGCTGTCTGGGGTCTGCGTCTGCCGACGGTCGCGTGTCAAGCTGTATGGGGCAGCAGGGTCGTCCGCACGGTAATGGGCGAGACCCGGGGTGCGATCTGGGCCGTCAGCCCTGCTGCCCAACCCCGTCGGCCGTCATCCGCGTCTGACCCCCGCCGGGGGGAGCCTGGTCGGCGTTGTCGGCCAGTGTCAGCGGGTGTTGTTCCCTGTGGTCCTGCCCTCGGTGTCTGCCGGCCGCGACCGTCGCCGTCGATCGCGCACCATGGCGTTCGCTGACTTCCTGCTGACTCGTGGGGCATTGGGCCCGACGGCGCGTCGCGGTGTTTCCACCGCCGACCTTCCGATTTTCAGATCCAGGCAACCGGACCTGTGCCTGCTTGCCTGATGAGTAGGCGGCCGATGCGCGTCCTGTCTGGCGGTCTCGGTGAGGGTCGTTGTCGTCATGTTGCCGTCGGTCGAGGCCCTCCTCTTCTTCTCGTCCTGTCGAGGTCGGCCGGAGACGCAGCGCGAGGCGCGCCGGCCCCTCGGCTCCGACGGGGGACAATCCGGCAAGAATCGGACCAGCATTACGGACAAGCAGTACCGTCGCACCCGTACCGGATTTTCAGTGCCGGTCACATGATCATGTTGACTCGGGATCCATCTTGTGAGCGCACGCCGGAGGGGCGAGGGAATGGACAAGTTCGGGACGGTCTCAGCGGACGGGGCGGATCCCGTTCCCGACGAACTGAGGAGCTTGTTCAACAAGCCGGACAACGTACGGGTCCAGATGCTCCCGAATGAGCTGCCAGACTGGGGATCGTTGGCGGTGCATTTCGGCGCCGGAGCGAGGACCGTGCCGCACCTGCACCGCAACGGTCAGCACTTGATCGTCACCGACGGCGTCGGCGTGGTTGCCGACGAGCAAGGCGTGCATGTGGTCCGAGCGGGGGACGTCATCAGCAACCCACCTGGGACGTGGCACTGGCACGGTGCGACTCCGAGCACTGCGATGACTCATGTCACCGTCGAGACTCCCGGTGACTTCGACCTCGACGTGGAACGTCGGGACTGGGAAGAGACCTACTCTCCTGATCTCGGCAAGTGACCAGACGTCGTCCACATGCGCCAGCTTGATCGGCCCGAATCCCCAACTTCGGTCGCGCCATCTCCAGTTCGCGTGCATCCGTTTGCTTTCCCGTGACTGCTCGGGCACGGGCTCGGTGGCGCACCAACCATCCGCCTGACTGTCTTAGTCGCCCAGGTCAAACCTATCGACGGACGGATCATGGCGGTCGAGGCCGCGGCCGCGGGACTGTTACCCGACGTCGTCAGGGTGCCGCAAACGGGCATGTATGTCGGCGCAAGCGACGTCCCGGCACCCGCCGTAGAACACCTCTACGGCCGGGTCGGTGAGTTGGCCGGCGAGGTGGTGTACCAGTACCGCGGATGTCGTCCGTCGGCGGCGAGCTGATACCCGACCCGCACGCCGGTCCCGCACGCTGACCTCTTCGTCCCGAACTCTCGGCGGTGGCTTCTGGTAAGGCTGCGTCCGGGGTCAAGCGGCTTGTACCGGTCGAGAGCGGTGGAGCAGAGGGCCGGCTGGCAGCAATACCTCGACCAGCGGTGGCAGCAGCTGTGCAGCAACAACGCGGATGTAGTTCTGGAAACCCTGGAAGAAGCCTTCGACGACAACGAGGCCCCCAGCGCCGCCGTCGGGGTCACCGGAGACGAGGTCTCCCTCGTAGTTCTCGTGCCGACCGTCGAGCAGGTCGTGCCCGAGCGCATGCCCACCACCACCCAGGCCGGCAACCTGTCCCTGCGGAAGCTGCCCCAGCGTGACCGCGCCGCCTACTACCGGCAGTTCGTCTGCGGGCAGGTCCCCGTCACCGTCCGGGAGGCCTTCGCTGTCGCACCCGCGATCGGCTCCGCGCGGGTGGCCGTACTGCGCCACGAGGGGCCGGACAGCTACGCCCGACCCCTCGTGTCCTGCCTTCTCGCCACCAGGATCCACCGCGCTTCGCTGAACGGCGTGCGATGGGCGGACGCCGACGCCGCTGCGATCGTCAACGACGCCAGCAATGAATTGCTGCTCAACCCCCGACCTCGAACCGGCGAGCTGCTACCCCTTAACCTCGCCAGCGAGCCGGCAATCACCGAACTCATCAACGCCGTCGACCTGGCCGAACTGACCGCGGGCCAGTAGTCGACATTGTCCGAGGTTGTACAACGCACCGCGTCGCCCTTGGCGCTGTTCGGCCTCGTCTTCGGCTCAACCTCGACCCCAACCAGGTCTCCTACTTCGTCTCAAGGATCACCCTGCGTTGCACCCGTCAGCCCGGCATGGCCATCTGGCGCAAACGCCTGTTCATCGCCCTCGCCCACAACGCCGCCAGCCACGCCGAGTTCATCCACCTGCCGGAGGAACGCACGATCGTCCTCAGCGCCGAAGTCGCTGTCTGAACCTTTCCAAGCCGCCCCGGTCGTGTGGGTGGCCTTCAACGACTTTCGCAGAGCGCTCGGCAGGAAATCGCTGATCCCGTCACAGCCGGAGGGCGAAGCGCGCCTGGCGAAGATCCAGGCCGAGGAACTGTTCCACGCGCTACTTGGTACTACCGTATAGCGGTACTCGGTGCTACGGTATAGTGGTACTCGGTAGTACCGGGTACCAGGGGGACCGAAGAGGAGTCGCGATGGACGACCTGACGGAGATGCTGAAGGGCACGCTCGAGGGCTGCGTGCTCGAGATCATCGGCGGCGAGGAGACCTACGGCTACGCCATCACGCGTCGGCTGAACGAGCTCGGCTTCACCGACGTCATCGAGGGGACGGTGTACACCATCTTGCTGCGGCTGGAGCGGAACGGACTCGTCCAGGTGACCAAACGACCATCCGAGGTGGGCCCGCCGCGCAAGTTCTACGCGCTCAACGACGCCGGGCGCGAGGAACTCGCGACGTTCTGGGCGAAATGGCAGTACGTCTCATCACGCATCGACAGGCTCAAGGAGGGCGGGAGATGAGCTTCTGGGACACCATCACGGGCAACGATCTCACCAGGGAATGGAAGGTGTTCGAAGCCCGGGCAGAGGCGTTGCCGGCCGACTACCAGGCGGCGTGGGAACAGATCAAGGGCCACCTCTTGCCCTACGGGGGCTTCACCGGTCGCAACCTGATGCCGATCCTCGACGCCGCCCTGGGGCTGCTCGAAGAAGCATCGGCGGACCGGCAGAGCATCCACGAGGTGCTCGGCGACGACATCCCGGGCTTCTGTACGGCGTTGGCCGGCGGAGAGGGGGCCCGGACCTATCGCGACCGGTGGCGCGAGCAGTTGAACAGGAACCTCGCAAGGAAACTGGGCCGGCTAGGAGGCTGACGTGGGCATCCAAGACATCATCGAGGGCAAGAAGCAGTGGCGGGCGCACGTGGCTCGGGTCAAGGCGCTCCCGCCGGACTACCAGATCGTCTACAAGGAGATGCAGAAATACCTGTTCAAGGTCGGACCGATCGACCTGCCTGACGGGCCCCTGCTCCCCGGGATCGTCGACTTCTTCGAGGAGGGCGCCGCGGCCGGCAAGGGGGTTCTGGAACTCATCGGCAGCGACGTCGCCGCCTTCTGCGACGACCTGGTCAAGGACTCGCGCACCTACGCGGACGTCTATCAGGAATCCATCAGCGCGAACCCCGACACGAACAAGAAGTAGCCCCCGTTGTCATCATGCCGGCGGGCGTAAGCCCGCACGACGCGCTGGCGAGCCGAGTAGCTCGCCAGCGCGTCGGCAGATCCGCGCTTCCCATGCCGGCATGCCGTCAACGAGAGCGCGGACCGGCGAAAATCGGGCGAATTGACGGCACCTGCGGCAGCAGCCCGAGTGGCGATCCGCTGTGCATCACGCGCGGGCGGGCGTGCCACGGGAACATCGCTCGCCTTCCCACACCACCAGCTCGCCGTCGAGGACGGCTGGGTGGGGGCGTTGGTGACAGCGCCGGACGGGTCTTGGCTGGCCAGCGGCGCTCACGATGGCACGGTGCAGATCTGGAATCCGACCATCGGCACCGTCCGGCACATCCATACCGACCACAAGGGCGTCTCGGCGTTGGTGGCAGCGTCGGACGGGTCCTGGCTGGTCAGCAGCTCATACGACAGGACGGTGCGGATCTGGGATCCGGCCACCGGCACCCTCCGGCAGACCCTCAACGGCCACAGGTCCCCGTGATGGCCCTGATGAAGGCGCCGGACGGATTCTGGCTCGCTAGCGCCGGACCCGACAGATGGCATGATCAGCGCCGCGAACCCGTCGGCGAGCCAGTTCTTCGCTGCTGCGGCCCAGCATCATGCCGAGTTCAGTACCAAGTTCCCCGAAGGGCCGGCCTCGTTCCATTCCTTCCTTGCCGACATCCGGCAGTCACAGGCCAGCATGCAGGCTCCAGGTCCGCTCGGCGCGGCGATTCTGCTAACACCCCTCGTGATGTGCGTGGTTGGTGCTGTCGCCATCGCCCTCTTCGCCAAGAATCCCAATCCGGCACCGGGGTGGATGCGTGAGGTGTGGGCTACCTGGATGATCGTAGCCTGCGTGGCGTTGCTGCCGGCTCTCATCTACGCCCGCTTCCGCTCGCGGCGCTGAGCCTCGTCAGCCCAGCGGTGTCGCTGTGCCGGCCCGTGACCGGGTGAGCCGGCTTGACCTTCGCCGGGCCCGGCCGTCGCGGCGGGCTTTTTCCCCGCGCCGGACCCGTTTCCAGTGCCGGCGCCATTCTTCGTGCCGCGCTCGTTGGTGCCGGGCCCGTTCCCCGTGCCGGACCCATTCTTGCTGCCGGGGTTGGCGTCGGGGACCAGGCGCTGGCAGTACCCCTCGACCTGAGCGGCGCTACCGGCGGCGACGACCAGCGGTTGGAACCTCGGGGTATTCAGCGCCTTTTCCCGTTGGTCTGGTTTCTTGGCGATGTAAGCCCGGCAGAGCCCGCCGAGCGGTGTGGTGTGCGCCTGGCCGCTGCTGGGACTCGGCGGGGACGACGGGGCGGTCGGGGATCCGCTGCGGTCGCCGCTGGTGGGCGTGCCGCCTTCGGTCGGCGATCCGCCTGGGTGGCCGGTGGTGGGGGCCGGAGTGGCCGGGCCGGGCGGTGGGTTCGTCTCCCGAGGAGCGTCCAAGGTGACCGCCGCGAAGGCGGCGCCGGCTGTCGCGGTGGCGAAAATCCCGGCGACCCAGGCCAGGGCGCCGGCGGTGAACTGGCGGCGGCCGGGGGCCCGGGCGGGCGCGGATGCTGGGGCAGCGCGGGCCGCCCGGAAGGCCGCCAGCGCCGCCTGCTCCCCGGCCAGCTCCTGCGGGCGCGCCGGGGCGGCCGCCGCGGCGAGCAGCCCGGCGAGCGGGTCGGCCCGAGCGGCACCCTCCGTGGGCTTTGCGGCGTGCGCCGCATCGAGGAGCCGGTCGGCCGCGGCGCGGTCGACGAGTCGGCCGGAGCGGCGGAAACTCATCCTGAATCCCCTCACGTCAACCATCCGCCGGTTCGGCGTGCGGCACCTGCCGGCGCCGGTCGCCGCGCGGCCGCGGCGGCGCGCTGCTCTCGGGCGCGCCCGGTTGCTGGCTCGGGTCGTAGCGCTCGATCAGCCCGGCGAGCCGCCGCAACCCCCGGTGCGCGGCGGTCCGCACCGCGCCGGGCCGCCGGCCGAGCACCCGCCCGGCGGTCTCGGCGTCCAAGCCGATGACGGCCCGGAGCAGGACCGCCTCGGCTTCCCGGGGTGGCAGCGTGGCGATCAGCGCGAGCGCGGCGTCGGTGCCTATGGTCTCCCCGGCCCGCTCGGCGGTGTCGGCGTCGCCAGCCAGCTCGCTGAGCGCGTGCACCGGCACCGGCAACGACGGGCGCCGGCTTTGCCGGCGCAGGTGGTCCATGGCCCGGTTCCGTGCGATGGTGACGGTCCAGGCCCGGAACTCGCCGCCGGTGAAGCTGGGCAGGTCCCGGGAGATCTGCAACCAGGTTTCCGACGCCACATCTTCCGCGTCGGCGCCCACCAGCGCGGTCAGGTAGCGCAGCAGGCTCGGCTGCAGGGTGCGGTAGAGGAAGCGGAAGGCGTCCTCGTCACCGGCCTGCGCTGCGGCGACGGCCTCGCTCAGCTCACCGGCCATGCCATGCCCGTTCCCCGGTCACGGGAACCGGCGGACGCCGGAGCCGGCGAACCCGATGACTGCCTGGTCCGCTGACCGGACCTGAGTCCACGCCTCTTAGCCCCCCACTGACCTGATCGCGTTCGCGGCTGCGGCGGCCCGGGTGGCACGTCCAGACACTCGCCACGACGAACGGCCAACGGCGCACTGCCACGCCGGCGCGGTGAAGCGGCACCAAGTCGGGCAACGCCAGGAGCTCACCACCCCGCCAATAGGTCGGCACCGCGTCACAGTAACGCCACCCCATGTGCGGGCGGAAGCACCGGAGGGAGCCCAAGCTCCTTACGTAGTTTCCTAGGGAAGGGCGTGGGCGAGTGCCTCGGGAGGCCCTCGACTCCTCTCTGGTGGTCGCGGCGCGGGCCTCTGACCTGCTGATGTGAGGTCGTGTAACGCCGTGTGAGGCACTGTCAGCCCTCACGACACCTTCCTCGACCGCCTGTGGTCATACCGTCGACCCACCAGCCACGCACCCCAACTCACGTCCGTCGCCCCTGTAGCTCCACGCCTGCGATTTCCCGTGATCGCGCAGATCAGCCAGGCGACACCAATCAGGCAGGAGGCAGTGATGCGAACCAGAGCAGGTTCTATCGCCACAACGATGGCATCCGTGCTCCTGGTCGCGGCCGTTCCGGCCGCGCTCCTGCACCTCGGTGGATGGCCAACGCCTGACGTGCCACCGACCGGGGCGATGCGGGACTGGGTCCGACAACCGCTGACCGCCGGATTCCTCGCCGGCCTCGCGCAAAGCGCCGCCTGGCTGATCTGGGCGCTGCTCGTCACCGCCGTCGGTGCCCGCGCCTACACGCGGGTCACCCGCACGCTGCGGTGGCCACCCACGCTGCACCTGCCGGGACCGCTGCAGGGACTGACCGCGGCCATGCTGGGAGCCACCGCGGTCAGCGCCAGCACGGGCGCCATCCCCGCCCACGCCGCCGCGCCCGCCAACGCCGACATGACCAACTCGCCCGACGCGGTGCACCTCACCCCGCCGCAAGCCAGTCACACCCTCCCCAGCCACGCGACGGCGAGCGGCACAAAGCTCACCCGTGTCGCGACCGGCCAGGGGGATATCTACATCGTCAAGCGTGGAGACACGCTGTCCGAGATCGCCGAGCGGTGCCTGGGCGACGCCCGCCGCTGGCCGGACATCTTCGCCCTCAACCGTGGCGCCCGCTTTCCCGCCGTCGGCGGGACGCTGCGCAACCCGAACCTGATCTATCCCGGCTGGACCCTCAACCTGCCAGCCCACACCAGCCCACACGGCCCCCCAAGAGATGCGGGGCCGCCTAAGCCGCCGACCGATCAACCGGACGCCGAGGCATCACAACCCTCGCTGAACAGGCCCACCCCGGCCCCAGGCAGCTCGGCTCCGGCCCCGGTCACGCCGAACACACCCGCGTCGACCACGACGGCCGCACCGCCGAGCGGCGGCGCCCCGGAACCCGCCCCCACCGCGACCGGCTCTGCCGCCAACGCCGATGCGGGCGATGTCCCCACCCACGATCGGGATGCGCGCGGCGTGTCTCTGCCGAGCGGCAGCTGGGTAGACATCGGCCTGGCCCTGGCCATCGCGGGCGCGGTGGCGCTGGTGTGGGCGCACCGCCAGCGCCGCTACATTCCCCGGCCGCCCACGGCCACCACGCGCACGACCGACGACCCCGACCTCGCGCCGATGCCGCCGGTGATCAGCCAGATCCGCCGAGGACTGCGCCGGCTCACCGCAGGCCACGCCAACGCGCCGACCAGCGACGCCCCCCACACGATCACCGAGGCGGGCGTCGACATGCACCCCGATGACCTCACCGTAGGCAGTGGCGCCGCCACGGAGAACGAAGGCAACGGCACGCACCCCGATACCCGTCCCGGCGCTGACGAGCCGAACCAGGCCGACGCCCGCCGCGAAACCACAGCAAGCGGCGACGTGCCTCCGGTCGTGCCGTCGCTGGCCAAGCCGCTGTCGGCTCTGTGGCCGCCCGCCGGACTCGGACTCACCGGTCCCGGTGCGCACGCCGCCGCCCGCGGGTTCCTCACCGCCGCCCTGGCCGCCGGCGGCCTGCACGACCCCGACGCCCGCACCGAGGTGGTGATGCCGTCCCCGACCGCGGCCACGCCGCTCGGTCCCGCGGCGGTCAACCTGCCGCGCACACCCCGGCTGACCATCACCACCGGGCTCGACGAAGCCCTTCAGATCCTCGAAGCGCAGACCATGCACCGTGCCCGGCTGCTCGACCGGCACGAGGTGAACACCGTCGCCGAGCTGCGGCACACCGAACCCTACGAGGAGCCGCAGCCGCCGATCATGCTCCTGGCCGACGCGAGCACCCGCCACGAACGCGCCCGCGTCGCCGCACTGCTCGCGCAGGGCCAACGCCTGGACATCCACGGGGTGCTGCTCGGCCCATGGTCCGACGGCAACACCGTCATGGTGGCCGACGACGGCGTCACCACCCCCGCCGATGGAGAGAGCCAGCGCCCTGGCAGGCATCCCGCCGACGTCGGCCGGCTCGCGATCCTGACGGCTGCTGAAACCGCGGACCTGCTGGCCACCCTCGCCGAGTCGCACACCGGCCAACCTCAGCCGCCGCCCCCGACCGAGCCCGCACCACCGCCGCTCCGGGGCGCGACTCCGACCTTTGCGGCGGCTGCGGCCACACCGACAGACACGCCGGTGGTCGCACCGGCTGACGCGGACGCCGACGCCGAGCAGGACGTGGAGGCCGGCCACGACCGGCGCGGCGACACCTACAAGACACAGTCCCAGGCCGGTGCCGTTGGCGTCACCGACGTCTCGGTTCCCGTTGAGCTGAGCGCCGCAGCCAGCCAGGGCTGCGACGCCCGCCCAACAGACGACGCGACGGCGACAGTCAACCACCGGAGGGCTGCCGTCGGCGGGCGGTCGCCAGCGCAGGGCACCGCGGCGTCGACGCCGAGCCGACGACGCAGCCGGGAAGGGTGGCGGTGAGGGTGCTCGGGATACCCGGCATCGTCGATGGCGACCCGCAGCGCAGCCTGCACGCGAAGTCCCTCGAACTGCTGGTGTATCTAGCGGTCCGCGATGGCAGCGCGTCCACGGAGGCAATCCTGGACGACTTGCTGCCTGACGCGCCCGCCAGCAAGGCCGTGCACCGGCTGCACACCTACGTCTCGGACCTGCGCGGCGTCCTGCGGGACAACGGCGGCCCCGGCACCTACCTCACCCACCCCCACCGCCGATACGAGCTCAACCCTGAACGCTTTGACATCGACCTGTGGCGGATGCGCGCCGCGATCCGTGCCGCCGACGCCGCCGGATCCAAACTCGAACGGGTAGCGGCGCTGCGCCGCGCCGTTGACACCTACCCGCCACTCGGCGAGGGCCGCGAATACGAATGGCTCGAGCCCTACCGGGAGACCGTGCGCCACGACGCGCTCGACGCTGCCGTGGCCCTCGCCGAGGAACTCGCCGGTCAACCCACGGAGCAACTCGCCGTCCTCGACGCCGCGATCAGCCAACACCCCTACGCCGAACAGCTGTACCAGGCCGCCATGCGCGCCCGCGCGCAACTCGGCCACCTCGACGCCATCCGCGCGCTACGCCGGACGTTGACCCGCCGGCTCGCCGAGATCGACGCCGAACCCGCCGACGACACCCTCGCCCTGGCCGACCAGCTCACCGCCGACCTGCGCCGCTCCGGCCAAGACGCACGGACACGAAGCTCCGCCCGCACAGACGGAGCGTCCGCATGAACACCGCACCGCACACCGGCAATCCGACCAGCACCGCCGGCGCTGCGGCGTCGGCTGACACCGGCGCGCATCTGCGGCGGCTGCGCTGGGCCGTACGGGCCACGCTCACCCTCGGCGTCGCCGCCTCCGTGGCGGCAAAGGTCCTGCACGCCCGACCGAACCCGATCAGCCAGATCATCGCCGCATGGCCACCACAGGCGCTGCTGCTCACCGTCGAACTGATCTCCCGCGTCCCGCACCACCGCCGCTCCCTCGGCACCATCCGGATCATCGCGACCGCCATCATCGCCGCCATCGCGACATGGGTGAGCTACTGGCATCTCGTCGGCGTCGCCACGCGGTACGGGGAGACCGAAGCCGCCGCCGCATACCTGCTGCCCATATCCGTCGACGGACTCGTCATCGTCGCCAGCGTCAGCCTCGTCGAGCTCACCGCCAGGATCCGCGCGTCGACAGGTGACCACCGGCCTGCGCTGATCGCGTCGCCCGAATCCCCACCGGCCGCCACAGAGCCCGCCACCCACGTGATCCGACAGGGTTCGGCGCAGCCCAGCACACTCGCTCCCGAGCAGCGCCCCGCCGCTCGGGCGGAGGGCGCGCCACCCGGCACACGGACTCGGCGGCCGCTCAGAGCCGTCACCGTGCCAACCGCCTCGCCAAGGGCTTGCGGACCCACCGCGGCACCTGACGGTGCCCGCCAGGATGCCGGAGACACGGCCGACGTTGATTCCGCTGCGCGCGGCATTGACCAGCCGCCGCAGGCGGCCGCTGCCAGGGTCCCCGCCACGCCGGTCGACACCGTCAACGGGAAGGCGTCCCGCTCTGCGCGCCCGCACCAGCGATCCGCGAACCTCCAGCCGATAGATCGGCTCGACGACGCGCAGCGCGTGGATCCACCGCAACGAAGGCCGGGCAAGGGACCCAGGACGCAGACCGATACAGCAGAAGGCGCGGTCTCCGATGGGGGACCCGCCAATCACGATCGGCACGACCCTGGGACTCAGACAGCTATAGCCGGCACCGTTCACGGCCTGAGTTGGGCCCCCGATTGGCCCGCCCCAGTTGAGAGGCCGGGGCGGGCTGCCGTACCGAGGTTGGCCGGGTGCCGGCCCAGATCACGGTCGGGGCGTCGCCGCCGTGCCCGCGGCTCGGGTGTTACGGGTGCTCGGGGTGGTTGTTCGGGCGCTTGAGGTGGGACAGGTCGTGCTTGGCCATCATGTTGCGGTCCGCGACGGACGCGCCCAACGCGAACTGCGGCCAGTAACCCATGATCTCCTGCCGGCTGCGCTCGCTCCATCGACGGGCGAGTTCGCTGCGGGATTTGTAGAAGTTCAACGCGTAACCACCGGTGTAGAGCCGCAGGAGCGAGTAGCCGCCGGGGTACTCCTTGACCGCGGCTACCTCCATCTGCGTGACGTTCGGCGCGATCGGGCTGACCGTACGCTTGTTGCGGTGGGTATGCCCCGCGTGGTGCAGGAAGACGCCGGGTGTCTTGGCGTAGTCGTTCAGAATGGTCGTCGCCTGGTCTGCCTGCAGTGAGCTGCCGGCGGTGATGGGGAATGCGGAGTCCTGCATGACCAGGGGGTGGTGGCCGAACACGAGCGTGGGCTGCTCGGCGTGCTTGGCCAGGTCGGCGCGGAACCAGGCGAGTTGGTCGGCCGAGAGGGCTCCCGCGTCGCCCCCGTTGCCTGGCTTGTCGTACGTGTCAAGGCCGATGACGTGCAGACCGGAGAGGTCCCGGGAGAAGTAGGTCAGCTTGTTCCGCGAGAAGAATCCGTCGTGAAAGCAGTCGTTGCCCTGCCACTGGCCGACCCGGCAGGTGGAATACGGGTCACCGGTGTGCGCCCGGTCGTGGTTGCCACGGGTCACGAAGTAGTCGGTGCCGTAATCGCCGAAGCCGTCGAGTAGTTGTCCGGCGCGGCTGAGGTCGGACGGCACGGCCTCGGCGGAGATGTCGCCGGCGGCCAGCAGGTAGGACGGCTTGTGTCGCCGTACGTCCTCGACCAGGGCCTGAAGCATGACCTCTGGGTACGGGGGGAGCCCGAGTTCCTGGGTTATGCCGATGTACTGGGGCTGGCCCCCGACGAGCCCGGCCTGCGTCTCTCCCATGTGCAGGTCGTTGCAGAGCACGATAGAGAAGAGGTACTTCCCGGGTGGCGGCTGCGGGGTGGTGAACGAGAAAGGTCCCACCTCCGTGTCCAGCCCGTACGGTGAGGTGCCGACCGCGTTGCCGCTGATCAGCGTGAACGGGGTGGGTGACGCGGCTCGGCCACGGGACCGGGCTTGGTAGTAGTAGGTCTGTCCGGGTTCGAGCCCGGTGAGTTCGACGTAGTGGTAGGCGGTGTTGGAGCTGATTCCCCGGGCGACCCGGTTCAGCCGCGAGGGGTGGGTGCCGTAAATGATCTCGCCATCGGCGGGAGCGGGCTGCATACGCCCGAGGCCATCATCGGTGCCCGGTAGGCCGGTGTACCAGGTGATGACGGCGTGGTCCTCGGCCAGGGTCACGAGTTCCAGATTGACGGGCAGAACATCTCCTGGCCGGCCCCGGTCCGCCTCGGCGGCACGGGCGGGGCTGGCGAGGGCTAGCGGACCGGCGGCGGCGGCCAAGGCCGTCCAACGCAGCAGGTCGCGACGGGTGAAATCGCAAGCGGGCATGACCGAGAAACCTAGGTGGGACGGATAACAAGATCTCGGGCGTGATCTGACCGGATGGTGTCTAGGAAGAGAAGAATGGCGCCGCGACCTGCATGGATGAGCCGTAAGTTACCAACAGGTCGCCGAACGGGAAGAGCAGCTGGACGTTCTGTTGCCTTCCCGGTTGAAGGGCGGAGGCACAGTTGACGGGTGGAGCATCGGCGCTATCGTCGTCCGTGGTCGCGACCGAGGTCAGCGTTCGCTGCGCCGCCGGAATATCGCGGCGGTGGATAGGACATCGACGACTCACCTGAGCCACTGATTGATCTTGTGCATGTGCTCCCGACCGCCTGACGCGCGGGACCGGTAGTGAGGCCGTTCCGTGGCCCGGTCGAAGACGAAGGAGACTTCGACGTGGGAGAAGCTGGCCAGGCCGAGCAACAGTCTTCACCGAACCACGGGTCGCCGACCAGACCATGGTCGCCTCCGCCGGGCCCGGCGACACCACGATGCCGGGTGGCTGGATACCGCACACCAGCGCCGAACAGGTCGCCGCGGCCGCAGCACTCGTGTGGCTGCGCCGCCGGCGCGCCTACCGCCCGGATGAGGCCGGGCCGGCGCAACGCGACAACCTCGACCTCGCCCCGCTGCCAGAGACCGTCACCGCAGCCCACGCAGCGTTGGCCGCCTCTGACGGCACCGGTCCATCCGATCTCACCGCACCGGATCAGCGCACGGAACAGCCGCCGGACTCGTTGCTGGCGGATGTGCCGCCAACGGGCGTCGGGCTCACAGGGGTTGCCGCCGACGATGCCGCTCGCGGCCTTCTCGTCACCGTCCTTCTGCGCGCCCTGCACCGCCGCAGCGCAGGGACGGCGCTCATCACCACAATCGGGGACCTGACCAGGCTGCTCGGCCCCTCCGCACAACGGATCCACTCGGTTTCGGGTCTCACCGTCGCCGCATCACTTCAGGAAGCAGTGACGGTGCTGGAGGAACACCCGCACCATCAGACTCCTGACACCACCACTGGGCGGGGCAGCAGCTCGGCGAATGGGCCATCCCGCCAGGCGCCCCGGGTCTTGCTCACCCACACGCCGCAGGATCCCGGCACCGCACGCCGCCTCAAGGCCGCGCTCGCAGCCGCCGGCGGCACCGCCGTCGCGGTCCTCGTCGGAGCCTGGCCACCCGGCGCGACCTGGGAGATCACGGCAACCGGTCACGCCTCCAACGGCACCCAGGAGCAGCCGGCACCGCCAAGAATGTGCGTTCTCAACGCGGCGGCTGCCACCGATCTGCTCACCGTGATCAGCCAGGCCCAGCCCCACCCGGGACCCAACACGCCACTCGCTCCGGCAGCCGACCCACCGCCGACCCGGGCGCGCGTCCCACGGCAGACCGCTCGAGGCCAAGCGCCAACCACGCCCCGCCACACCACCAAACAGCCTCTGCACCTGCAAATCCTCGGCGACACCACGCTGCAGAGCCACGGCCAGCCGTTGACGATCCGACGCACCGCGGCCCTCCAAGCCCTGGTCTTCCTCGCCGTGTCTCCCGGCGGCGCCAACAGCCGAGACCTGACAACCGCCATCTGGCCCGGCCTTCCCGCACACACCGTCACCGCCCGCCTCTACACCACCCTCAACGACCTCAGAAAAGCCGTCGCCGCCGTCAGCGAGATTCCGCTCATCGAGCACACCGGCGACCGCTACCGCCTGCGCCGCGACCACATCGAGGTAGACCTGTGGCGGTTCCACGCTGCGGTAGAACATGCCGCCACCGCAGTGACCGAACGCCCCGCCGCCTGGCAGGCCGTCATCAACGCCTACACCGGCGACCTCGCCGCCGAACACGACTGGCCGTGGCTCAACCCGCCACGAGAAGCCCTACGCAGGCACGTCATCGACGCCTACACCGCCCTGGCCGCCACCCAGCCCGACCCGCGGCGCACCCTGTCCCTGCTGCAAGACGCGATCCGCGTCGACCCGTACAACGAAGACCTGCACCGCCGCGCCATACACGCCCTCGCCGCGCTCGGCGACCACGCCGCTGCCGACGACCTGCTCACCACCTTCAACCGCCGACTGACCGACGCCGGCCTGGAGCACGTCATCCCCGAAGAAGAAGTCCGGCAGCCGCGCGCCGCATCGAGCGGGCAAAAGCACTAGCAGCCCGCCCCGGCCTGCCGACGGCTCCCGGCCGGCACCGGCCGGGCCTGCCTGCCACGCTGATCGGCACAAAACCTTGGGAAGACCTCGGGGACCGCCCCGAACCCCCGACCCCTCCTCAGACATCAGCCGCGGATCCCCTCGCCGGGCACCACCAGACCGTCCAGCCTTCCCGGACGGGGCCAAGGTCGTCCGGTAGTGCGCTCCGCCCTTGGCCTCGCCCGGGGATGCTGGACGGTCTGGCGACTGCCCGACGGGGTGGAAGCAGTGCAGCCCGTCGTGCCTGGCGACGCAGACCCGGCCCGCGTCGTGGACGCGTACGCCGTCAAAGGAGCCGGCGTCGCAGGTGCCGAAGACCTCGCCCGCGCGCAGTGCGCCGCCGTCGGTGACGGTGAACCGGCGCAGGCCCCGTCGACCACGTAGACGCACGACGGCGGCCACGCCCGGGGCCGGATGCCATGCCGTTGCTCGGGGCAACAGAAGTCGGAGAACCGCCGTCCCGCGTTAACTTGCAGGTCAGGCGCCTGACCGGCGGTTGTGGTTGCGTGGTGACCGCCAAACGCCCGTCCGTCAGGAGGACAACCCGTGACTTTCCGTTCCAGCCGCTGGCTGCTGGCCCCCGTGGTCGCGGGGGCGGTCGCCGCCGCCGGCCTGAGCCTGGTCAACCCGATCACCGCGGCCGACGCCGGCCCGGCCAAGGGCAAGGCTCGCAACGTCATCTTCATCAACGGTGACGGTATGGCCGCTGCCCAGCGCGAGGCCGCCCGCCTCTACCTGGCCGGTCTCGACGGCCAGCTCACCATGGACAAGCTTCCCTATTCCGGCCAGCTCACCACCAGCCCGCACGACCCCGCATCGCCGATCACCGACTCCGCCGCCGCCGCGACCGCCTGGGCCACCGGCGAGAAGACCTACAACGGCGCGATCAGCGTCGACGTGGACGGCAACCCGCTGCCCACCCTCGGCGCCCAGGCAAAGGCCGCCGGCAAGGCGACCGGCCTGGTCACCACCGCCCAGGTCACCGACGCCAGCCCGGCCGCCTTCTTCGCCAACACCGCCAACCGCTCCGCCCAGGACGAGATCGCCCGGCAGTACCTCGAGGTCACCAAGCCGGACGTCATCCTGGGCGGCGGCGAGGACTGGTGGCTGCCGGCCGGCGCCGCCGGGGCGTATCCGGACAAGCCGGCCGAGGACACGTCCGAGGCCAGCAAGGGCACCAAGGGCGACCTGATCACCGAGGCGAAGGCCAAGGGCTACCAGTACGTATCCACCGCCGATCAGCTGCAGGCCGCCAAGGGCGGCAAGCTGCTCGGCCTCTTCGCCAACGAGGAGCTGTTCCAGCAGCGCCCCGAAGGCGAGGGCGACGTCTACAACCCGCCGGCCAGCCTGGCCACGATGACCGACAAGGCCCTGTCCACCCTGTCGAAGAACAAGCAGGGTTTCTTCCTCTTCGTCGAGGAGGAGGGCATCGACGAGTTCGCCCACGCGAACAATGGCACCCGAATGCTCCAGGCCCTCGGCGAGCTGGAGAAGGCCGTCGCGGTGGCCCGCAACTACGCGGCCAGCCACCCGGACACCCTGGTCGTGGTGACCGGTGACCACGAGTGCGGCGGCCTGACCGTCGAGGACACCGCCACCTCCGACGAGTCGGGCGACGGCATCTCGGCCGAGGATGGCCCCTTCCCGATCAAGGGCAGCAGCCTGAGCTTCAACCTGGACTGGACCACCAGCGGGCACACCGGCGCCGACGTGCCGTCACCGCGGTCGGTCCGCTGGCCGAGCAGTTCAGCGGCAAGCACCCGAACACCCACGTGCACGACGTGCTCGCCCAGATCCTCACCCGCTGACCCGCCCGGCCGCGCCCTCCCGTCTCGCATCAGGGACGGGAGGGCGCTCCGGTCAGCGCCACCAGACCGGTTCGCGCCGGGCTGACCACCCGCACCCTGCTACGGGGCGCTGGTTCGGTCGCGGGCTTTGACACCACCTGATCGCACCACCCACTCCTCATGGGGAAGGCCAGTTCTCCCCTGGGCGGCGGCGGGGGGACATCTGAGTGCCTGCGGGCGCACTCACATGCCGATGAGCGGATATCTGATCTTGATCGCGGTGTCGGTGTGCGATGACTAACGTGTCGCGTCCTTGCGCGGAGCCGAGACCCACGCGGGCTGGTACTGCTGCGGGCTGATTGTGCGGTACCCGCCCAGGCTAGTACTAGCGGAAACGGGTTTGCTATGGAAACCTATTGGCATGACCACTGATTCGGTACCCGCCGGCGGCGATCCCCGCCGGCTGCTGTCGGAGGCGCGCGGCCTCGCCCGCCGGGTGCGGGTCGACCAGCGGGTGACCTGGTTCGCGCTGCTGGTGCTGGCCGCGGTGACGTTCGTGGGGATCCCGTTCGACTGGTATTTCCTCGTCCTCCACTGCGTCGGCGACGGCACCGTGTGCCAGTTCTCGCGTCAAGGCGTGCTGTACTACTGGCCGCCGGCGCTGCTGCTGGCGTACGCGGCGATCGCCGTCTGCTACGTGCGGGTCGCCCGGTCGCGGGGGCTGGGCGCCCGGGTGCTGCCGTACGCGATCACCGGCGTCACGCTGACCGTCCTGTTCACCGCCGCCTGGGTGGCGGCGCGCCTGTACCTCCCGAGCCACCCCCGCCAGGACCCGTTCCCGTACTGGATGCTCGTGCTGGACCGGCTGATCGCACCGTGGGGCACCATCGGGGTGGCGCTGCTGGTGCTGGCCCGGCTGGAGCGCAACGTCGGGCTGCTGGTGTTCACCCTCGGCTACCTGACGGTGGCGCTAGTGCCGATCGACTTCGGCTGGCACTGGCAGGGCCAGGACAGCAAGGCGTTCCTGCCGCAGCAGATCATCAACGGCACCGTGCTGCTGCTGGGCGCGATCGGCTTCTGGCTGGCCGGCCGGCGGCGCCGGTGACCGCCGAGAACGGGGCCCCGGACCCGCACGAGCCGTCCGCCCACCCGGTCAATGGGCTGGACGAGGTGGTGCACCAGCGGGTCCGGCTGGGCATCCTCACCATCGCGCACGAGGCCCGCCGGGCGGAGTTCGGCTACCTGCGCACCCAGCTGGACCTGACCGCCGGGAACCTCTCCAAACACCTGAGCGTGCTAGAAGCGGCCGGCCTGATCGAGGTCGAGAAGGGGTACGCCGGCCGGCGGGGCCGTACCTGGATCACGCTCACCGCCGCCGGCAGCACCGCGCTCGCCGACGAGATCGCGCGACTCAAGCAGCTCATCGCCCGCGTCGAAACCACCGACACCCCGGAGGACCGATGACCACCGCACTGACCCCCCGACACCTGCTCACAGCCGCGCTCGCCACAGCCGCGCTCGCCACCGGGGTCGCCGTGCCGCTCGTCGGCGCCGGCCGCGGGTGGGCGGCGGCGGCGCCGGCCGCGCCCGGCACGGCACGGCTAAGCGACACCATTTGATCGGGTACACGGATCTGCCGCTGGTCGCGCGCGAGCACGACTGGCTGGTGGCCACGACTGTTGCTCAGGCACGACCGAGCGGCACAATGCGACGGTGTCAGATCATTCTGAGCCGCTCGGCTACCGGCTTATCACCGGACCCGATGACGCTGACTTCTGCGCCCGCGTCAGCGGCCTCATCGACCAGGGCTACCAGCTTTACGGCTCACCGGCGCTGGCCTTCGACGGGGAACGCGTCATCGCCGCTCAAGCGTTGGTCCTGCCAAACTTAGCCGGGCCCGAGTCGGCCGAGGGCAGCTCCAGATAGGGGCGGACGCTCATGGTCGCCGACCGAGTGTCACGGTAAGTGACGGGCGAACGGCAGCGCTCGACGCGCGGTCCTGCCGATGTGCGGATGCGGAGGTCGGGCCTGGCCGGGGTCAGTCACAGCAGGCCGCGCTCGCGTAGCCGGGCGAGCCGGTCCGGCGGCAGGCAGTCGGCCAGGTTCCGCTCCAAGCCGACCAGCTCAAGGTCGACCGGGTACACCACGAAGTCGTCGGCGACTGGCAGCGTGTCCGACCAGTCGCGGAGGTTGAGCCGAGCCGCCACCGTGCACAACAGTCGCCGGCCCACCTCGGATCCGGCGGCGGCATCGAGGTCGCCGGCGTCGAGCAGGGCGAGCTCCTGTCGTACCAGCCGCACCGATCCTGCGTCGTCGAGGTCGACGTCGGTACTGGCCTCGAAGTCGGCCGGCGACCATGCTGCCTGGGCGTCGATCGCCGCTAGGGCGGCGCGCTCGTCCTCAGTAACCCCGTGGACCTCGAAGGACAGCGCGTCCGATCGGTAGTAGCTTAGCGCGACGCAGGCGGCGGGACCGTCGACCGCCAGGCGCGCCACGGCGTCCGGGATCAGCGTGAGGAGTGCGTCTTCGATGGTCCGGCACGCCGCTTCGAGGTCGAATCCGGCCGGCGGCCGCTCATAGCGCACCTCGGACCGACGGCCCATGACCTCGACGACGCGGACCAGGCCGCGGTCGTCGTGCTCCGCCGTCAGCACCGAAGGCGCCTGGCCGTCGTGCTCGATCTCGATGCGGCTGATCCGCCCATCGGTGTATGCGTACGACTCCCGCCCCGAGCCGCCCCGCGCGACCGTGTCGGCCGAGCGCATCAACTCGTCCACAGAGCGGTACTCGTGCAGGTAGATGGGCCCGTCCGTATCGAAGTGCGCCGCCTCGACGACGTCGCCGTCGTGGCCGACGAACGTCTCGTAGTACAGGCGGCCGTGAAGAAAGCCGCTGTACTCCTCGATTACCACCGCGCGGCCCTCGGCGTCGAACCCGATGCGTAGGACATCCCGATCCACCGGCGGTCTGGCGTCCAACCGGCGGCCAGCCTTGAGTAGGTCCCGTTCGAAGTGCAACGGACGAAGATCAAGGCCCGGCCAGGTGTACCAGTCCCAGCGCCCGACGAGCGCGGTCGCCGCTCCCTTTCGGGAGTCGTACTCGCCAGCGAGCTGGGCGAACCGCGCAGCAAGATCGGACATGTCCGGGATCCTACTGGTCGCCTCGCCGGACTGGCCGCCGCGCACATCCGGATCCGCCGCGATCCGATCGCTACGGGGCGTGGCAGCCCATCGCCGGCGGTTCGGCCATGCCGCGATGCGCGCCCGTGTCGCGGACCGTGAAGGCTTCCGCGGCTGGGCCTGCCCCGTTTTGACGGACATCCGAGATCAGGGGACCTGGGGTCTCCGGGAGGATGTCCAGCATCATGGAGAACGTGGGGAAGAAGCGGTCGCGGCCTCGGCGGTCGTTCACGGCGCAATTCAAGGCCGAGATCGTCGAGTTGTGTCAGCGTGGTGACCGCACGATCAGGCAGGTCAGCCAGGATTTCGACTTGACCGAGACCGCGGTGCGTGAATGGGTCAAGCAGGCCGAACTCGACAGCGGCGCCCGTACTGACGGGTTGACCTCGGATGAGCGAGACGAACTCGCGCAGCTTCGGCGTGAGAACCGCCGGCTGCGTGAAGACGTCGATATTTTGAAGCGGGCAACGGCTTTCTTCGCGAAGGAGACCCGGTGAACGTGTACCCGTTCATCGAGGCGGAGCAAGCCGGCGAGCACAACGTCAAGCGCGCGTGCGAGCTACTCGAGGTCTCCCGGTCCGCCTACTACCAGCAGCAACGCGGCGTCCAGTCCCAGCGGCAGCGCGTCGACGCACAGCTCACCGCGAAGATCACGCAGGTGCACGCGGTGTCGAAAGGCACCTACGGAGCACCGCGGATCCACGCCGACCTCGCCGACGCCGGGCTGCGACACGGCCGTAAACGCGTCGCCCGGCTGATGCGGTGCGCCGGGCTGGCCGGCAAGAGTCCACGCCGATGGCGAACGACCACGGTGCCTGACCCGAACGCCGGCAGGCGACCTGACCTGGTCAACCGTGACTTCGGCACCGACCCGGCGGGGATCGACACCCGCTGGTGCGGCGACATCACCTACATCAACACCTGGCAAGGCTGGCTGTATCTGGCCACCGTCATCGACCTGGCCTCGCGCCGGGTCGTGGGCTGGGCGGTCGCCGAGCACCTACGCACCGACCTGATCGACGCCGCGCTCACCGATGCCCTCGTGCGGCGCCGGCCGCCGTCCGGGCTGGTGTTCCACTCCGACCGCGGCTGTCAATACACCAGCGACCAACACGCCCGCCTCGCCGCTGCCCACGGCATCCGCCTCTCTGTCGGCCGGCGTGGGCAGTGCTGGGACAACGCGGTCGCCGAGTCGTTCTTCGCCACCATCAAAACCGAACTGCTACACCGCCAACCCTGGCCCACCCATCGCGCCGCCTGCCAGGCAATATTCGAGTACATCGAAGGCTGGTACAACACCCGCCGTCGACACTCCACTCTCGGCTACCTCAGCCCCGCCGCGTTCGAGGCCACCGATTTGCACCGGCTACCGACAAGCCAAGCAGCCTGAATAAGATCAACACATCGACCCTGTCCGTCAAAACGGGTCAAGCCCAAGAGCGCAGTGAGGCAGTTCGAGGTGTAACTGGTCTGATGTCGAGTGATTTCATAACGAGCATTCTCGATAGGTTGGGGCTGGTCGGCGAGGTGTCTGGGGCTCGGCTCGAGTCTCGGTCTGGCGCCGGGGTCCGTGCTGTGCGTACGCCCGGCGGGCAGGCCGCGTACCTCAAGGTCACACCCGCCGCGTTGGGGCCGACGGCGCTGGCCGCAGCTCGGCGGGAACTGCGCTTCTACCGGGACGTCGCGCCGGTCACCTCGGTGCGCACGCCGAGGCTTCTCGATTGCGTGGATGCCGAGGATGTTGTAGTCGTGCTGCTTGAGGCGGCGGGCGAGCCCGAGGAGGCGCCATCATGGACTGCGGGCATGTGGGCAAACCTGGGCCGGGAGCTGGCCACGCTACACAGCATGCCGCTACCGACGGGCACGGGCTGGAACCGCCCCGATGCGCTACTTGAGGTCCTGGCCAACGCGGATCTGGAAGAAATCCGGGCTTTCTGGGCCCCCGTGCTACCGCAGCTTGCCGATCTCGTCTCACGGCGCTTTGAACTTGAGGATCAAATCGGGGCACTACCGCCGGTCTTCATCCACGGCGACTGCCACACAGACAACATCGTGCACTCCGCCGGCTCACTGGTGTTCTGTGACTGGCAGGCGGCCGGCATCGGTCGAGCTGTGTCCGACCTGGCCTTCCTCAGCGTCCGTGTCACACCCGCTGGCGTGACCGTTCCCCGAGCTCTGGTCGACACCTACCTGGATGGTCGGCCGGGCGAACGCCGCGCGCTGCAGCGTGCGCTGCTGGCGGAAGAGCTCGCCATCCTCGTCTTCCTGTGGCCGCCGTTCGCTGCGTTCAACAGCCAGCCGGGAATCGCCCACGTCCACCGCAGGGCACGCGAACTCACGGCGCGGTGGTTCGAGACATCAGCCCGACAGGACGCTGGTTGAAACCCTCGCAGGCATCCTCATCTGCCGCCGACCGTGCGCGTGGCTGTTGGTCGACTGTCACAGCGACGCGGGTTCCTCTGCCGTGCTGCCGTACAGGGTGGCGAGGACACGATGCCGCAAGATCTCGTACTGCTGGCGACATCGCCGGGGAGGGCCGGGCGGGCGCTGCTGCACCTGACCGCCGACAACGACTTCCTGCAGGTAGAACTGATCAGCGGTGAGGTCGACGTCGCGGCCGTCGGGTAACCGATTCCAATAGTGGTAGCCGACCTTGGCGTCTCTGGCGAAGACCTCACCGAGGATCAGTTCCCCGCCGAGCAGGTCCTGAATGATCAGTGCGGTCACTCCGCATTGACCACGGGCTGCGTTGTCTGGATGCCAGTCCTGCACATCATGCGGGTCGCAGGTATCCGCTCCCCAGCCGGCCCGCAGTATCGGCTGCAGCAATTCCAGGCTAATCAAGAGCGGGTCTGTTCTCTTGTCGCGTTCTCCGGACGTCACCCATGCAGAGTGAGCCCTCGACCGGGTCGAGGGTCAAGTAAACCTCGGGCCACGGGTTTCCCGGTTGGCCGAAGAGCGCCACCGCCGGGCGTACCCAACTGCCGCGAAGCGCTCGTCACCGAGGGTGAGGACGGGCGCCGGTCGCCGGCGTCCGGACGTGCCGATGAGCGGATGTCTGGGTGTCGGCAGAACGCCGCCGTGAGTGCGTCGCAGACCAGCGATCGTGCAGTCGGTCGCCGGGCGTTTGATCCTGACTTGGTGCTGCCGATCTACAGGTTGTCCCGTAAGTGATCTATGGAGTGTTGGCTGACCTGCTCGTTGTAGCGGGATCGGCGGTGATGGAGGTGTGCAGGGCGGTGATGCGGAGGGGTCAGTTCTGGTTCACCGGCCAGACCGCCGCCGGATCGCAGTGGGCCGGGCACGCCAGCAGGTAGACCTCGTTGCCAAGAAACAGCCAGTAGGTGTCGGCGCGGATGCTGTAGGGCTGCTCTGGCTGGCCGGGGTGGACGGCGAACTCCATGCCCTCCGGCACCTGGCAGACGTACACCAGATCGGCGCCGCACGCGCACCTGTAGTACTCGGGATCCTGCGCCCAGGACGGAGTACCACCCACCTTGAAACTCTGGGTTCCGAGCCCTCGCGAGTTGGGGGTATCCATGAAGGGTCGCAGCGTCAGCGGCAGGGCGCACAAGGACGGTTCGGCCTCCGCCGCTGGCAGCGCCGCGTGGCGCTGGAGCAGCACACGCCAGAACGGGCGCGGGTAGGGCGGCTGCGGAGCGTCCCAGTACCGGGGTACAAGCCGACCATTGGCCGACTCGGGTTCGGATGCGTCGTTGTGCGCACGGCAGTGGAAGACCAGCAGGTGGTCTCCGCCGAAAATCTCCACGTCCGGGGGTATGTCGAGTTGAAAGAACAGAGCCATCCGCTCGCCGCAGAAACACTCGGGCCATTCCTGGGCGTCGTCGAGGAATGGCCAGCCGCCCACTGAGTTCCGCATCGGCCGGTCCAGCGGCTCGGTCCCGACCTCGACCACGTGGGCAGGCAACAACGCCCGCACCGTCCTCACATCATGTTCGACCACCCGCTCACCCTAAGGGCTGTCGTATGGCTGCTGGTCGCGGGCGAGATGGTCTTGGAATGGCTGGTGTGATCACGGCGTCGCAGTCGTCCTGGATAGCCCCGTTCACCGGGCTGAGCCCGCGCAGTTTCGGCAAGTTGGCGACCATGCTGCGGCGTGAAGGAACGGACGCGGTCCGCCGGGGCCGGCCGTGGGGCCTGCCGTTGGAAGATCGGGTGCTGCCGGTCGCGGCGTACTGGCGCACCAACCTGACACTGCGCCAGCTCGCCCCGCTCTTCGGGCATGCGACACCCTCTTCTGCCGCTGGTCGTGCGGCCGACCAAGACGGAGTGGTAGCCGGGACTGGGTTCAGGCATAGCCGAGCGGGCACACTGCGACAGTGTCAGATCTCTCTGAGCCGCTCGGCTACCGCCTTATCACCGGACCCGATGATGCTGAATCCTGCGCCCGCGTCAGCGGCCTTCTCGACCAGGGCTATCAGCTGTATGGGTCCCCGGCGCTGACCTTCAACGGTGAACGCGTCATCGCCGCTCAAGCGTTGGTGCTGCCGCACTACGTCGGCCCCGAGGCGTCCGAGGCAGGACTTGGAGCCGCTGTCGGTTGCTCGCGTGGACATCGAGCGGTATGTGCGCTGGCTGCAGGACGTACGCCGCTTCCAGCCCTCGACCGTTTCCCGCCGGCTGTCGGTGGTGGTTGGCTTCTACCGCGTCTGCGTCATCGACGGCATCCTGCCGCACTCACCGGCCGACTACGTCCGCAGACCGGTAGTGCCACCCGAATCACCCACTCTCGGGTTGGGCCATCTACAGTTCGAAGCTCTGATCACCACGGCACGGCAGTCGGCCAACCCGAACGACTTCGCGCTGATCGCCATGCTCGGACTCCTCGGGTTGCGGATCTTCGAAGCCTGCGGTGCGAACATTGGCGACCTCGGTGAGGAGCACGGCCATCGCGTCCTGCGGGTGCGCGGCAAGGGCGGCAAGGTCGTCCTCATCCCGCTGCCGCCCGCGGTGGCCAGGGCCGTGGACCGTGCGGTCGACGGGCGCCTCGATGGTCCGATCCTGCGCAACACCCTCGGGGCGCGGATGGACCGGCATGCCGCAACCCGCCGGCTCAAGCACCTCGCTGCCAGCGCCGGGATCCGGATGCCGAGGATGCACCCGCACATGCTGCGCTACACCTTCGTCACCACCATGCTCGACGCTGGCGTGAGCCTGCGCGACGTGCAGATCGCCGCCCGCCACGCCGATCCGCGGACGACCATGCGCTACGACCGCGCCCGCAAGAACCTCGACCGACACCCCAACTACATCCTCGCCGCCTACATGGCCTCCGGAACGTGACGTGGCGACGTGCGACTCTGCCGATGAGCGTGCGTTCGGGGCTCTGCACGAGCGTCTAGGCTGAACCGGTGACGTATCCCGCGGATAGCCCGGTCGTCGCCGTACGCGTCGAGCGGGCCGGCGAGCAGTACCAGATCGACATGCGCCGGGCCGACGGTGAGATGACCGTCGTCCACGGGGCCACCGTCACCGGCGGCCTGCGCCACCCCGGCGAGGTGCTGATCCACCTCCTTGCCCACGGCGTGCCAATGGATGACGCGGCGCACTGTGTCGAGAAGTTGGAACCCAATTTAGACCCGTGGGCGGAGCTGACACGGCGCTCAGAGACCGACATGGCGGCGTGGCGCCTAGCCGATCATTTACGCCGCGAGGAACTCAAGGCTCAATTCCGCCGAGACCGCGGGGTCTGAAGGCAGCGCACGCTCATGCCGCGATCCGCGCTCAATGAAGTGCGTTATATCGCCCGCGTTATCAATCGGAAGTCCCGACACTTCCAACGGTGAACACGCCGACGGACCGGCGACGAGACCATACGGGCGACGGCCCTCAAGCGCACACGCTCCGACGAGCGTCGCGCCGCCGCCGGGACCGATCGCTATGATGCCGGGCGGACCAGGGGAGGAGACAACATGGCGCTGACCGTGCGGGTCCGGCCGAACGCCGCGTCCCTGTCGTTCCTACTGCTCGGCGCGGCGCTGATCGTGATCGGGGCAATGAGCGGCGGCGTGCTGGGCCTGGCGCTGGTCGTGTGGGGCGCGGTCTTCGCGGTGCTGCTCGGTTACCCGGTGGCGGCCAGCACGTTGTTGCGGGTGCCGGCGGTGGTGGTCGGTCCGGACGGGATCCGGCTGCCGCTGATGGGTGTCCGGCTCGAATGGCCCGAGATCGCCGAGGTGCGGCCGGGCGTCAAGATGCGCGGCCGGACACAGACCCCCGTGCTGCTGGTGGTACCCACCGACCCGGTCGCCACGGTCTCGCAGGCGCGCTGGTGGCTGCGCTGGGAGGCCCGCAACGATTTGGCCTCGCTCGGCGCCCCGGTGGTCATTGACGACCGCTCCCTCGATCACACCCTCACCGAGATCAGGTCCGCGGTCAGCGCCCACGCACCCGCCCGCTGAGGTGGATCGGGCCGCCGATTCCACCAGTCAGCGGCCCGCAATGCCCGTTCCCGCAGAGGTCAATTCGCCCGTCGGCGCGGGGGCACTTGAGCCAGTTCACGCTCGCCAACAGGTCGGAGAGCTACACCCGCGAGATGCTGCGTGCGACGTTGCCGCGCAAGCAAACGCACTGACATGCCGCGATCCGCGCGGTCATGCCGAGATGAGTGCACGGACAGGGCTTGGTGAAGAGGCTTGCCCGGAGCGGGCGGTGGACACGGCATCTTCTGGGTCGTGAAGCGCCGAGAACCGCGAAAACCTAGTGATGGAGCTGGAGGACGCCGCCCGCCGAGCACGGTTCCTGATCCGATACAGCGACGGACGCGGTAGGGCGTCACGGACGCCGCTCGGTTCACGCTGAACCAGATCCAAGACTCATCGACGGATTCAGATCACGGCGAGGATGACCAGCGCGGCGGTCATCATCACGCAGCACCACGCGAACCAGTCGCCGAACCGGCCGTAGGCGGTCTTCACCTCCGGCATGGGGACGACCGCGTCCAGCGAGACGCCTTGGGCGGTATCCGCCTCGGCGATCACCCGACCGTATGCGTCGCTGATCGTAGCCAGCCCACCGCGAGCGATGCGAGCCAGCGCGAGCCCGGACTCCACACCTCGTACCACCGCCATCCCGACTGTGCAACCAGCCGTCACTGTCGAAGTCCCATGCGGGCGCAAGTATCATTCGCGCGCCGCCGTGACGATACGCCCTGGCTAAGGGACGTCTCGTAACCCCGATGTCTGTCCGTTGAGGATGATCGGTCAGGATGCCTGGGTGCAGGTGATCACCGCAGCCCACCCTGAGTGGATCGTTTCCGTTCACCGGGCTGCAGCCCGCCCAGTTCCGCCGGCTGGTCCGTCTGGTAGCCGAGCGTGGCGGTGGTGCGATCGCTGATGGCCGGCCGGGCCGGCAGTGGGCCTTGGACCTGCCGGATCGGGTGTTGCTGGTGGCGGCGTACTGGCGCACCAACCTGACGATGCGCCAGATCGGGCCGCTGTTCGGGGTGTCGCACTCGGCTGCGCACCGGGTCATTGACGCCCTCGGCCCGCTGCTCGCTCTGGCGCCGGTGCGCCGGCGCCCGGTCGAGCAGATCGCCATCGTCGACGGCACTCTGATCCCTACCCGTGATCACCGCCTGGCCGCCCGGAGCAAAAACTACCGGTACTCGACGAACCTGCAGGTCGCCATTGACGCCTCCACCCGCCTGGTCGTCGCCGTCGGCGATCCGCAGCCCGGCAACCGCAACGACACGATCGTCTACCGCAGCTCAGGCATCCAGGAGAAGCTGGACGGGCGGCCTGTGATGGCCGACGGCGGCTACCGCGGCAACCCCGAGGTGATCATCCCGTACCGCAAGCCCGCCGACGGCAGCGACCTGCCGCACTGGAAGCAAGCCCTCAACGTCGAACACCGGACCGTTCGAGCAGGGGTCGAACATGCCTTGGCCAGGATGAAGTGCTTCAAGATCCTGCGCGACTACCGCCGCGCCGCCCACACATTGGCCGACGCCGCTTCCGGCATCGCCAACCTCCACAACATCATCCTCGCTGGCTGACCACCGACCCGGCGCCGGGCAACGCCTTCACACAGTTACGAGACGTCCCTTAGTAGGCCGACGGACAACCGATCGGTAAGTGGCTGCGTCCTTCATTCGAGCGGTCGGATTGGCTGGTGGAGGTTCGATGGACGAGGTTGCCGAAGACGCGTTCCGGGGGTTTGTCGCAGCGCGTTCGGCGGCGTTGCTGCGCAGCGCGTACCTGCTGGTCGGCGACCGGGGCAGGGCCGAGGACCTGCTGCAGACGGTGCTCGTCAAGACGTATGTCAAGTGGCCGCGTATCCGAGACCCCGCTGCGGTCGAGGGGTATGTGCGACGCGCGATGGTCAATACCGCGACGTCGTGGTGGCGGGGCCGGTCGCACCGAGAACGACTGGTCGACACGCTGCCTGAGCGCGGCGACGCGGACGAGATGGATGCGCGGCTGGAGCGCGACACGATGTGGCAGCACCTGCGGGCCCTGCCCGTGAAGCAGCGCGCCGTGCTGGTGCTGCGCTACTACGAGGGCATGGCCGAAGCGGAGATCGCCGAGGTGTTGGACATCTCGCGCGGCACGGTAAAAAGCCACGCATCGCGAGGCCTTGCCGCGCTGCGCCGACAGCTACACGAAGAAGACGCGGAGAAGGAGGCGGTGACGCCGTGAATGACCGGCTGGATGATCGGCTTGGCCGCACGCTGGAGCGTCGGGCCGGCCTGATCGTGGACGGACCGCGGTTCTCCGCGGAGGAGATTGTGCAGGCCGGGCGGGCAGCGGCTCGGCGGCGGACCTCGCAGATGTGGATATCGGCCGCGGCGGTGGTTGGCGTCACCGTGCTGGCAAGCGTGGCCGCGCCCACCGTGGTCGACTCGGTGCCACAGCCGGCCCACCCGGCGCCGGTCGCGTCCAGGCCCACCACGCCGCCGCGCGGCCTGCCCACACGCTGCCCGGTCGAACGGCTGGCGGTGCCGGCACGCAGCATCATGGACATGGTGATCGGGATGGACCCGACCGGGCGCTACATCGTGGGTCGGACCAACCCAGGTGGCAAAAGCCCAATACTCGACATGCTGATCTGGGACAACGGCCTGCTCCATGTGGTTCACGTGCCCGGGGACCAGCAACTACCCACCGACATCAACACCAGCGGCGTGGCGGTTGGCGTCAGCGGTACCACGGGTGAACAGGCCTGGATGTACCGCGACGGCGCGGCGACGTATCTGCCGGGCCAGCGCCCTACCAGGGCCAACGCCATCAATGATGGCGGTGTGGTGGTCGGTTCGGCCGGCCGTGGACAGCCCGTGGTGTGGCGATCACCGTCGACCGAGCCGACCGTGCTGCCGATGCCGAGCGGCGCCTGGGAGGGTGAGGCGAGGGACATCGCCGCCGACGGCACGATCGTCGGCACGCTCAACCGCCAGGGCGCCAGCATGCCGCAGGCGTATGCCTGGTTGCCCAACGGCACGCTCAGAAAACTACGGCTACCGGTCATTGACGGCGCGAAGGCCACCACGTCGCGCGCCATGTCCATCTCGGACGGCTGGGTCGCAGGTACCGCGAGGGGCCCGCACGGCGATGTCCCGACGCGGTGGAACCTGCGCACCGGGGAGGTCCAGACCTTCCCAGAGATGAGCATCGGCGGCCGGAGCGTCAGCGCCGACGGCTGGCTCGTTGGGAACAACCGGGAAGGGCGGGCGGTGCTCGCCAGCCACCCGGGCACGCTGACACTGCCGGACCTGAACAACCACAACAGCAGCCTGGCCAACTACGCCGTGGCGATCAGCCGGAACGGTCACCTCATCGCGGGCGACGGATCGCCCGCCGGCGACCTACCCGTCCCGGTGATCTGGCGCTGCGGGTGACAGCCCGCACACCCCACCCGCGGCAACGCACTCATCGAGCCGCTGATGGGGCCTTGGTGAATCCGCGTGCGGGACACGTCCGACTTTGCCGAGATGAGTGTGTCGGCTCGTCCAGTTAGGGTGTCACGCTCGAATCATTCGCCTGGGTGCCGTTGTGTGTGGGGGGGGGGGGGGGGGGGGGGGGGGGGGGGGGGGGGGGGGGGATTAGGCGATCCGGTAGCCGATTCCTGGCGTCGTCGCGATGACTGGTGGACCGCCGAGTTTGCGCCGCAGCCGGCCCACCGTCACTGTAACGGTGTTGGTGAACGGGTCGGCGTTCTCGTCCCAGACCTGTTCGAGCAGGGTCTCGGTGCTCAGGAAGCCCGGGCTTGCCCGCAGCAGCGCCTCCAGCACGGCGAACTCCTTCACCGAGAGGTTGAGTTGCCGTCCGTCGCGAACGGCGGTCCGGCGTATCGGGTCTAGCTCGATCCCGGCTGCGTGCAGCGTCCGGGGCCGGGCGTCTGGCTTGCGGCGGGCCAGCGCGTGGATGCGCAGGATCAGCTCCGGGAAGTGGAAGGGTTTGGCGAGATAGTCGTCCGCGCCCAGGGTCAGCCCGCTGACCCGGTCGCCGGGCGCGCTCGCCGCGGTCAGCATCAGCACCATCGGTCGGTCTGCCCGCTCGGTGATCATCTGGCACAGCGTGTCGCCGTGGAGGCCGGGCAGGTCCCGGTCCAGGACCACCACGTCGTGCGCGGTGAGGTCGAGCTTGGCGGCGGCGGTCAGCCCGTCGTGGGCGAGGTCGACGGCCATTCCCTGGTCGCGCAGCCCTTCCGCGACGACCTCGGCGAGTGCGTGATCGTCTTCGACGACGAGAATCCTCATGCCGACCTACCTTCCAACCAGGAAGACCGCGGCATGCCGCGCTCTGCACGTCATGCCGCCGGTACCTTCGCGACCGGAAACGTGATCGTTACGCGCAGGCCGCCCTCCGGCCGGGCGAGCAGGATGAGCCGGCCGCTGTGGGCGGCGGCAACGCCGGCCACAATGGACAGGCCTAGTCCCGAGGAGCCGGTGCGCTCGTCGCCGAGCCGCTCGAAGGGCTGCGTCAGCCGGTCGACCTCCCGCTGGTCGAGGACGCGCCCGCCGGTTTCGACGACGAGCACCGTCTCCTCCTCGCTCGCGGACCCGGTGATTCCGATCCATCCGCCGTTCTCGTTGTGCGTTACGGCGTTGTCGACGACGTTCTCCACTAACCGCGCCAGCAGCGCCGGGCTGCCCTGGGTCGCCGTTCCCGGCGGCACGTCCACCGTTACGCTCAGCCGCTTCGTCTCCACGTCGGCGTACCTGTCGCACAGTGCCGCGCCGATGAGGTCGCCGAGGTCGACCGGGGCGGCGTCGGCCAGCGCGCCGTGCTGTGCCCGGGCCAGCACGAGGAACCCGTCGAGCAGGTGATCGACCCGGTCCAGTTGCGTACGCAGGCGGTCCGCGAGCGCCACCGTCGAGGCGGCCGGGTCGGGCTTGGCGACCGCGACGTCCAGCGACGCCCGCATGGTCGTCAGCGGCGTACGCAGCTCATGGGAGGCGTTGGCGACGAAGCGGCGCTGTGCGGCGAACGACACTTCGAGCCGTTCGAGCAGTTCGTCGATGGTGTCGGCGAGGTCTTTCACCTCGTCGGCCGGGCCGATGACGGCAAGCCGCCGGTCCAGGCTGTCGGCGGAGATGCGCCGCGTGGCGCTGGTGATGATCCGCAGCGGCCGCAGGACGCGCCTAGCCAGCGCCCGGCCGAGCAGCAGTGACACGACGGCCATCACGATCAGCGCCACCAGCGAACCGGCGAGCAGCTGACTGGCCTGCTGCGCGTGCACCTCGGCCAGCTGGTCCTCCAGCTCCCGGATGCGCTGCTGCGCCACAGCGAAGCTGCCGTGGGCGGGGGGATTCCCGGCGGGGGCGACGCTGCTCAGGCTGCCGTCAGAGAGCAGAAAGGTCAGGCCGAGCAGCCCGACACCCGACAGGAGGAACACAACGGCGTACAGGATCGTGAACCTTACCCCCACGGTCCCGTTGCGCAGCCTGATCATGCCTCCAGCATGCCTTGGAAGACCTAACAACAGCATGACAGAGCCGGTTCGGGCCGTGTTACGCGCCGATCCGTAAAACGGACGGCATGTCGACCACTGAACTCCTCCGGCGGGAATGGACCGCATTCCGCCGCCCGGGCCGCCTGATCGCCCTGGCCGCCGCGGCCCTCACCGTCATCGCGCTGGGCCTGCTGTTCACCTCCGGCACCCGTGCGTCCTGCGACGGGCCCTGCCCGGCCGCTCCCGTCGCCGGCGACGGCTCCATCGTCAGCGACCGGTTCTGGTTCCTGCATCGCGACCTGGGCCGCGAGGGGAGCATCACGGTACGGATGACCTTGATGACCGGGACGATCACCTATCCCCCGCCGAACCACGACCAGATCGTGTCCGGGCTGGTGCCGTGGGCGAAGGCCGGGATCATCGTCAAGGACGGCGTGCGGCAGGGCTCGCACTACGCGGCGCTCATGATGACCGGCAGCCACGGCGTGCGCTTCCAGTACGACTACAAGCACGACGTCGCCGGAGGTTCAGGCGGCGTCTCGGAGCAGTCCCCGCGCTGGCTGCGCCTGACCCGCTCGGGCGACACCATCACTGGTTCCGAGTCGGCCGACGGCGAGCAGTGGCACACCGTCGGAACGGCGAAGCTCGACGGGCTGCCGGAC
This sequence comes from Micromonospora cremea, assembly GCF_900143515.1. Taxonomy (NCBI): domain Bacteria; kingdom Bacillati; phylum Actinomycetota; class Actinomycetes; order Micromonosporales; family Micromonosporaceae; genus Micromonospora; species Micromonospora cremea. The sequence goes on from NZ_FSQT01000001.1 coordinate 254,756, forward strand.
AACGTGCAGGTCGGCCTCTTCGCCACGTCCCCTGGCGACCTCACGCTCCGGGAAATCGGCCTCGGCGGCGCTATCGAGGAGGTCCGGTTCACCCAGGCCGTCGGCGTCTTCGACAACGTCGCCGTCGAGGGCGGCGCCACCGGCGCGTGGGCCAGCGACTCGATCGGCCAGATGAACCACACCGACTGGGAGAAGTACCACAACGCTTCCGGAGCCGTGGAAAAGGACGACGTCATCACGGTCAGCGGCACCGGCGACATTGGGCCGTTCAGCGACGAGGGCGCGCGGAGCGTCGAGAACACCTTGCTCGGCCTGACGGTCGCGCTGATCATCGTGCTCATCGCCGCGGCCCGCTACGGCGCCCGCACGGCTCGCGAGACGGCCTCCCGGCGGGTGATCGCCACCCGGGCGGCCGTCGTCGGGGCGGCCACCTTCGTCACCGGTCTGGTCGCCGTCGGCGTCGTCCTCCCGACGAGCATGGCGATCCTGAAGGGCAACGGCATCCCGGTGCAGCCTGTGCCGGTGCTGACCGGCGCTCGGGTGATCGTCGGCGTCGCGGCGGTGCTCGCCCTCTGCGCCGTCCTCGCGTACGGGCTCGGCGTGTGGCTGCGCCGTGTCTGGGCAGCAATCCTCATCGGACTGTCGCTGGCAGCCCTGCCCTACGCCGTCGCGGCGTTCCCGCTACTGCCCGACACACTCTCCGAGTGGCTGCTGCGGCTCACCCCGGCCGCAGGCTTCGCCGTCAAGCAGACGATGGTGGAGTATCCGCAGGTGACCGCGCATTATGCGCCGTCGGCCGGGTACTTCCCGCTCCCCGGGTGGGCCGGGCTCGCCGTGCTCTGCGCGTACACCGTGATCGTGATGCGGATGGCCGTCGGCCGCAAGCAGGCTGCGCACACCGACTGGCGATAGTGGACGGCGCGGGGGCACGGCCCCCGCATCGTCTCAGACTACGAGGAGGACGACGCCGTCGGCGTCGGCGAGGTGCTCCGTGAGCGGGAAGCAGCCCGCCGCCAGCGGCTGGTCCCTGCGCGACTACATGAGTGGCCGGTAGGACTTGCCAAGATCAGGCACACTGTCATCAGCGTAAGTCGTTTTGGTCAAGCTTCTGGTCGGTGCCTCGGCCGTCGTCTGTCCCTGCATAGCGGTGATGGGGTTGGTCCCCGGCAGCGTGTAATCGGGTTGATGAGACGACGGGCCGGGGCTGCCCATGATGACAGGCGAGGTCACAGTGCGTGTCTCAATGCCGCGTAGGGCTCGCCCCGGCCGTCAGCTTGAACGCCGCGACGAAGAATCAGGCGGCTAGAGCCACCTGCCTGCGGTGGTGGCTGCCGTAGGTGGCGATGTCGGCGTTCCACGCTCGTCCGGTGGTGATGACGGCGTGCAACTGGCGCAGGATCGCCGCGGCGATGACGGTCTGGGCTTGGGTCGCCGTGAGCTTGTTGGTCTCCCGGGTGGTCAAATGCTGGTAGCGGGCGGCATAGACGGCATTGCTGCGCTGGGCGCCCCAGACTGCCCGCCAGGCGGCCAGACGCAGCGCGGGTCGGCCCTGGCCGGTGAGTTTGGTGCGGCCGACGAACGTGCCGGACAGTTTCTCCCGCGGTGCGAGGCCGGCGTGCTTGACCAGGGCGCGGGCGGTGGCGAACCGGTTCGGGTCACCCGTCTCGGCGAGGATCGCCGCGGCGCCGACGGCCGATAGGCCGGGGAGGGAGGTGGCCAGATCGGTCAGCTTGAGCTCGTCGAGGACGCGGGTCATCCGGGTCTCGGTGTCGGTGAGCTTGTCGGTGGCGGTGTGCCAGTCCTGCAGCAGGAACGCGACCCGCTCCAGTGCACCGGGCCGGTGGGCGATCACCCCGGTGGGGTCGGCCAAGGCGGTGAACAGGTGCCGCAGGATGCGCAGCGAGGGTTTGCACCCGCCGCGGCGGGTGATCTCACGGCGCACGGCCTGCTCGAACCGGGCCGCACCGAGGCGTCGGGTGCGGGCGAGGTCGCCGCCGTCACGCTGGCAGATCACCGTCATCGCTGCAGCCCAGGTGCGCCGACCGAAACGGCTGCTTGGCGGTATCGAGCGCGGCGGGCCAGACACACTCGAGCAGGGCGCGAATCTGCTGGACCTGGCTGACCATCTCGATGATGAGCTGTTCGCGGCGGGCGCCCAGATGCCGCAGCCGGCCCCAGGTCTCATCGATCGGCTCCGGCACGTAGCAGCGCAGCTGCGCGGTCAGCCGAGCGATGAGCACAGCGTCCTTCTCATCGGTTTTGTCCGAGGTCAGGTCCTCGCTGCGCCGCGCCCACGAGGTCAGCATCGGCTGCACGCACACGAACGGCATCGCCCGGTCCGCAGCGAGCTGGCCGAGGACCCGCCAGCGGTGCCCGGTCGGCTCGCACGCCACCGTCACCCCCGCCCAGCCTTTCGCCGCGGCCCGCTCGGCGGCCCAGTCCAACACTGCCCCGAGATTCCAGGCGCGGCAGCGGAATGTCTTACGGGCCAACACTTTCGAGTCGTGATCGGTGACTACGACCATCTGCTTCGCGTCGGCCAAGTCGATCCCCACGATCGCGTTGGTCACCGGCACCAACGCCCGCAGCCGAGCAAGCCGCGCGTTGCGGTTGCGATCACCCCGGGACACACCGCTACCGTTACCCATGAACGTCCTCCTCCTGCGATGGGACACCAAGCCCGACAAGCGCATCAGGGGGACGTTCCTACGTCCTGCATCGACACGCAGAACGTCTTTCTATGCCGCGGAGCGAGCGTCACGTTGCGCGATGGCCGTGCGGTGCGCTCGACGTGCGCGGACATGCCGAAGAGCGGATGTCGGTGGAAAGCGGTGGGGCCGGATGACGGGTGCCACGCCAGCCGTGCAAGATACCGTTTGTGCGTAGGGAGCGTCTGAGCTTCTCCGTTGAGTCGGTCCAGGCAGTGCCGGGAGGCTGGCGGCTGGAGGGTGAGCCGGATTATCACCCGCGGCATCGGGATCGCCCGGGAGACCGCTTCGACCGTGCCTGCCGCGAGCACGGCCGCAAGCCGCGGGATGTGGACCTGGTCGTGGTTGAGCTCACCGGGTCATTCGCCATCGTCACCGGCGTCGGTGGCGACCTACTCAGGCCCGACGACATCGTCTCCGGCGAGCGTCTCGTCGACGACAGCGGCCGGGCCGGCGAAAGGCTCCAGCCGCCGGTTGATGCCACTGAACGCCTGTCCCAGATTCTGGGTCTGCCAGCGCTCGCCACGGCAGCCGAGACCGGATGCGACTGGTCGCCGGCCGAGACAGAGCTGGGCGTTGTGCTTCCGGACGACTACAAGATGTTCGTCGACGCGTACGGCGCCGGCTCCGTCGATGACCAGGTCATCGTCTGCGCCCCTGACGCGGCCCACGACTGGGCGGACCTGGTGCAACACAACACCTGGGCGCACGAGTGCGTCCGCCTCGACTTCGCGGGGCCCGGCAGCTGGTCCGGAGACTGGCCGCTGGGTGACGCATCGCGTTGGACACCGAACCGTGAAGATGTCCCGTCCTGGTTCGAGCCCGGTGACAACCTGATCTCGTGGGGGAGCTCCGTCAACGGTGACTTCCTCTTCTGGCACGTCAGGCACGGCACGGCGCCTTACGACTGGCCTGTGGTGCTGAAGGAACGAGGGCCGTACTGGGAGCAGTACCGCGTCGGATTCTCCGCGACACTGGTCGGCCTGCTCACCGGCGAAATTCAATCCGAGTACCTCAGCCGTTGGCTCGGCGGACCGCACTCCTACGCTCTCTGACGACGTGATCGTGGCTTACAGCCACCTTCACACTCATGTGCACTGATCTGCCGCGATGAGCGCGGCCCTGTCGCGGACTGTGAGCGCCTCCGCGATGCGTCTTGAAGATCATGTCAAGCGTCTGGTGGGCCGCGAGTGTCAAGCACGTCACGTGACGGGACACGGCCCAGACCGCCCAGACCGCATTTGCGTTGCCGAATTCCGCTCTATCAGATCAAGGCGGCCCGCAAGCGGGCCGCGCCGGCCCGGCCCCGGCCTGCTGGCGACCTCCGGCCGGCATCGGCCGGGCCGGCCGGCCACACTGACAGACGCAGGATCTTTGAAGACCTCGGGGCTCCGCCCCGAACCCCGACCCTCCTCAGAGATGCCGCCACGGATCACCTCGCCGGGCACCACAAGGGCTACCAGCCTCCCGGGACGGGGCCAAGGTCGTTCGTCCGGTAGGGCGCTCCACCTTGTCCCCGTCCCGGGAGGCTGGACGGTCTGACGACTGCCCGACGAGGAGATCCGCTCTACCCGCCCGGTACGGTTGTTGACCATGCAGCGGTTGGCGCTTTTCGATCTCGACAACACGCTCGTGGACCGTTCGGAAGCATTCCGGCGCTGGGCGGTCGAGTTCTGCGCCGATCGCGAACTGCCGGACGACGCGTTGGCCTGGCTGATCGCTACGGATCAGGACGGGACCGTGCCCCGTGACTGGTTCTTCGGCGAGGTGACGGAGCGTTTCGGACTGGCATCGGCGGAAGACACATGGAGGCAGTACCGACGCCGGATGCCGGAGTTGGTGAGCTGCCGCCAAGAGGTGCTGAGGTCGCTGACGCTACTGCGTGACGAGGGCTGGACGGTGGCGATCGTGACCAACGGCCAGGCCGACAACCAGTTGGGCAAGATCAGGCGTACCGGACTGGACCGATGCGTCGATGCCTGGGCAGTGTCCGGAGAGCTGGGTATCCGGAAGCCAGCATGCGAGATCTTTGAGGCGGCGGCCCGTGGGTGCGGCCTCGATCTGCTGCGCGGGGGCTGGGCGATCGGTGACAGCCCTGTACTTGATGTCGAGGGTGGCCGCGCGGCAGGACTTGCCACCCTTTGGGTCAGTCGAGGGAAGGAATGGCCGGCGGAACTCACCCCGCCGGACCGCACCGTCACGGACGTAGTGGCCGCTGTCGAGGTACTGCGAGGCGAGGACTCCGGCCTGTAGCTGTACAGCCATCCGTACAGCCAAGACCACCTGCTGACGCCGACGCCACCCGACAACGGCAGACGCGCCGACCAGGCACGCAGCTACCTGACCAGCCATCCGTGATCTTCTTCTAACCCCAAGGCCGTCATGGGCCATCCACGGGCCAGTAAGCGGGGTGCGCAGCGGTCATGAGCGGGCACGAGCGGCCGAAACCGCACCGAGGCGCTCAAACGTCCGGGTCGCGTGAACGGCCGAAAACATTGACAGTTTTCGCGTCGACTGATCACTATACGTGAATGACTTCCTCAGAGCCGCTCGGCGTCCGACCCACGAAGCCGAGCCGACGCGCCTTCCTGTCCGCCTCCGCCGCCACGGCCGCCGCCGCCATCGCCGTACCGCTGATCGCCGAGCCGACCCGCGCCGGCGCATCCGCCGACGGCACCGGCCCCGGCCAGCCGATCACCCCGCAGCCGCCGGACCCCGAGCTGCTCGACCTGCTCCGGGAAGTCGACGAGCAGCGGATCGAGGCGATCATCCGCCGGCTCGCCGCCTTCGGCACCCGGCACACCCTGTCCAGCCAGGACGACCCGGTTCGCGGGATCGGCGCGGCCCGGGACTGGATCTATCAGCAGATGCAGGGCTACGCGGCCCTCTCCGGCGGGCGGATGACCGTGGAGTTGCAGTCCTACATCCAGCAGCCGGCCTCCCGGATCCCGGTTCCGACCCGGATCACCAACGTGGTCGCCACCCTGCACGGTGAGACCAACCCGGAGCGGATATACGTCGTCACCGGCCACTACGACTCACGCTGCAGCGACGTGATGGACTTCACCAGCGACTCGCCCGGGGCCGACGACGACGCCTCCGGCGTGGCGGTCGCGATGGAGCTGGCCCGGGTGATGGCGACCCGGCGGCCCAAGGCGACCATCGTCTTCGCCGCCGTCGCCGGTGAGGAGCAGGGCCTCTACGGCTCCGATTACATGGCCGCACAGTTCAAGGCGGCCAACGCCGACATACAGGGCATGTTCAGCTGTGACATCGTCGGCAGCGGCAAGGGCGACGACGGCGAGCAGAGCGACCCGCGCACGGTCCGGCTCTTCGCCGAGGGCGTGCCGACCTCGGAGACGTCGGCGCAGGCGAACACCCGGCGGTCGGTCGGCGGCGAAAACGACGGGGCGAGCCGGCAGCTCGCCCGGTTCGTGACCGATGTCGCGCAAAACGGCGCCACCGGAATGAACGTCCGGGTGATCTACCGCCGGGACCGCTATGGGCGCGGCAGCGACCACATCTCGTTCCTGGAGCAGGGCTACCCGGCCGCCCGGTTCACCGAGCCGATCGAGGACTTCGCCCACCAACACCAGGACGTCCGGGTGGAGGACGGCAAGCAGTTCGGCGACCTGCCGGAGTTCTGCGACTTCGCGTTCATCACCCGGGTTGCCAAGGTCAACGGCGCGGCGCTCTGGTCGCTGTCTCAGGCCCCCGGTACGCCGAAGGGGGCCAGGATGAGCTCCAGCCAGTCGAACGACACCGAACTGCGCTGGCTGCGCGGCACCGAGCCGGACCTCGCCGGTTACGAGATCGTCTGGCGGGAGACGACCTCGCCGGATTGGACCCACGTCATTCCGGTCGGCGACGTCACCACGGCGACCATCATCAACCTGTCCAAGGACAACATCTTCTTCGGCGTCCGGGCCGTCGACCGGGACGGCCACCGCAGCCCGGTCGCCTTCACGTAACCGGGCAGCTGATCCGCCTTCCGCTGGCCAGCTGGTGCTACCGCTGGTGACCGGATCGGAGATCCGCGACCGGGGCGGGCGGGAGACCCGCACACCCCGGTCGCGGCACTCCGGCGGGACGCTGGCCGGGCCGAGCCCGGATCGAGCGGGCCCGACCCGGATCGACGCGAGGCGGGATCATGAGCGCCGACGAGCCGACAGCAGTCTTGATCTTTGCAAGGCAGGGGAGCGGCGTGCCCGTTGCGTGCCCGTTGGCACGGAAGCCGAGGGTCAATGGCGGTCAGCTCCTGGGCGTGGGTGCCGGCATGGCGATGCAGGTCAAGCCAGGTCATTGCCGAACGACTTCCGCCCATGTCCACACTTCCTAAACCGTGATGCTGAGCGGGGGTCAGGTGACCCCAGCTTGACCCCAGCGGAGCGCAACGCCGCGCCGTCCCAGGAACGCCGGCACCAAGCCGGCGGCGAGGTGATCGGCAGGGCCGCCCGCCACGCTCGCTCCCACGGATCAGAGGACCCGCCGGGCCATCCACGGGCCACAACGTGGTGTCACCGGGGGCCAAACCAGGCCACCTGAGAGCGCGTTGAACAGGCGTATCGCCACGCTCCGAGCCGATCTTGTGAGATTCCCAAGCTGACAGTGCGGGTTCGATTCCCGTCACCCGCTCCAGCGTGAGGCCCCAGCTCAGGACATGTTTCCTGGCTGGGGCCTCATCCGTTGCTATCACTCGTTGCGCTTACCGTGCCCGCTACGTGCCCGATCCTGGCTCTTCTTGATCTGCGAAGTGAGCGCGTCGGCGATCTGCTTGTCCTGCTCGCGGGCGGTGTGCTGGTAGATCATCGCGGTGCGGGTGGAGGCGTGGCCCATGCGCGCCATCAGGTCGGCGAGGCTTGCCCCGGTCCGCGAGGCGAGGGTGTTGCCGGTGTGCCGCAGGTCGTGAAAGTGGAAACCGGGCAGGCCGACCGCCGCCACGGACACCCGCCAATTGCTGGTGCGCTGAAAGTTGGAGCGGCGCAGTACCGCGCCGGTCGCGCCAATGAATACGAGCGCGTCCTGGTCCTCGTCGACGAAGTCATCCAGGTGCGCGCGCACATCTCGGCGGATGGCCGCAGGGATGGTGACGGTTCGCATGCCGGCATCGGTCTTGGGCGGGCCGAAAAGAAGGGTGCCGTCTTGGCGCTCGACCAGAGTCGCGCGGACCGTCAGGGTCTGACAGCGCGAGTCGAAGTCGCGACGGCGCAGGGCCGCCAGTTCTCCGTATCGGAGGCGGGCGAAGGCGGCAAGCACGATGAGGACGCGGAGGCGTCCGGGAACGATGTCGGCGAGATGGAAGACCTGGGCGACGGTGGCAGTCGGCCGCTCCGTGGGCCGTTCGATGCCCGCGCCCTGGATGCGGCAGGGGTCGCGCCGGATCAGTTCGTCGTCAACGGCGGTATTCAGGACGGCGCGAAGAAGGCGGTACGCCTTGGCCGTCATTGTGGCGCTCACCCCGTCAGCGAGGAGGTCCGCGCGCCAAGCCCGAATCGCACCGGGCGTCAGATCAGTTCAGTAAGGAAGTAGTCGCCGAGCCCAGGCGCGTGCCCCCGGCATCCGCTTCTGCCGATGAGCGGATGGGCAGCGTCGGTCGCCGGGTTGGGGGTCGGGCGGTCGTATCGGTGCCGGGTTCGCATCTGCGTCGCAGTCCTGGCCCGGACTCTCAACGGGTACCGGCGATGTTGATCGCGGTCTTGGCGAGGGTTTCGTCTTTGACGATGTCGAGCAGTGCTGCGGCCGCGTCGGTGCGTGTGATCGCGAAGGGTCGGTCCAGTAGGGCGCGGCTGGTGTAAAACGTCCCGTGTGGAGGCTTGTCGGTCAGCCGGTTGAGACGCGCGATGGTCCAGTCCAGGCTGCTCGTGGAGACGATGTCCTCCATCGCGGCGCAGTCGGCGTATGCGTCGGCAAACACCAGCTTGAGCAGCGCGATGGGCAGTCGCGGCTTAGTGGCGACGATGGGGTAGACGCTGGTGACTACCAGACGCCGGACGCCGGTCGCGGACATCGTGTCGGTGACGGTGCGGGCGACGTCGGCGACGTGGTGCGGGCCTTTGCGGGAGGCCGCGGCGATGATGGCGACGACCGCGTCGGCGTCGGCGACGGCGGTGCGAACGGCGTCCGGATCACGTCCGTCACCGGCCACGACGGCCGCCAGCGCCGCCGGGTCGGCGATGGTATCGGGACGGCGGGTGAACGCGGTGATCCGGTGGCCGCGGCGGATACCCTCGGCCAAGACTTGGCGGCCGGTACGGCCGGTGGATCCGAAGATGGTGAGTCTCATCTGGCCTCCCATAATGGGTCTGTCGTCGGCGACGGCGGGCACCGGTCGCCGGTCGGTGTGGTTCAGCCGATGTGACGGCGGTCAGGCAGCCGCGAGGGTGGGGCTGTCCCAGTCGATGTGGTAGTCGTAGGTCTGCTTGAGTGCTTTGCTGTCGGCGGTCATCTTCAGGATCATCGGCAGCGTGGCGTCGCGGAACGCCCTGGCGACGGGGCCGGCGGCCTTGCTGTTGTTGATGCGGGCGGCCCATTTGATGATGCGTTCGACCCGGGGCCGGCGCGCCGCCTCGTACCCGGCGAACGCCGCCTGCGGGTCGGGCAGGTCGCGCAGGCATTTGGCGAGCACGACAGCGTCCTCTATGGACAGCGAGGCGCCCTGTCCGGAGGTGGGCGAGGGGGCGTGCGCGGCGTCCCCGATGATGACCATCCGTCCGTTGTGCCAGGCGGGCAGGTGCGGGACGGCGTGGATGGGGCTCATCCTCGCCATCTCGAGTGTGGCCTGGATGAGCGGGACGGCGGGCCCGGCGTCCTCGGCGTAGAGCCGCAGCAGCCGGCGTCGCCATTCTTCGCCGCTGATGGCCCTCATCTCGCCGCAGGCGGGCTCGTCGCGGCGGGGCACGTTGGCAAACCACCACACCTCCCCGTTCGGGGCCATGGCGTAGCCGAAGAATGCGCGTTTGCCGAAGATCATCTCGTAGCTGCCGGGCTCGGTGTCCACCCGCACGCCGCGCACGTAGCCACCGTTGGTGAGCAGCCCGGCGTAGGTCGGAGCGGGCGCGGCGGGATCGATGATGCGCCGGACGGTGGAGTGGACGCCGTCGCAGCCGATGAGCACGTCGCCGACAGCCTCGCTACCGTCGGCGAACACCGCCCGTACCCCGCCGCCGGTCTCCTCGGCCGCGACCAAGCGCTTGCCGTGCTCAATGCGCACGCCCCGGCTGCTAGCCTCCTCGTGAAGCACCCGGTACAGGTCGGCGCGCTTGATGGTCTGGCTGGTCGTACCGTCGGGCAGCGACTGGCCGGTGCGGCTCTCGCCGAGGTGCTTGCCGGTACGGCTGCGCAGCGTGATCGCTGGGCTGGGGAACCCCGCGGCCAGGGCACCCCTGTCCGCGCCGAGGACACGTAGCGCGTCAACCCCGTTGGAACCCAGGGTGAGGAACACGCCGATGCCGTCGGCGCGGGCGGGGTGGGCCTCGTAGACCACGGGGTCGATGCCGGCCTTCTGCAGCGCGACTGCGGCGACTGGGCCGGCGATGCCGCCGCCGATGACCAGCGCGGTCCGTGTACGGGTCATGACTGCTGCCTTTCCTCGTTGGGAGCGGGCTCGCCGTGGAACTCGGCCCACATGAGACCCCAGCCGGTCTCCGGATTGGTGATCTGTTCGATGAACCGCTCGATGAACGACGACTCGGCCTCCAGCAGGGTGAGCCGGTACTCCTCCTCTACCAGGAACAGCCCGGGCACGCCTGTGGCCAGCGTGTCGCCGACCATGGTGCGGATTTCGGTGCACTGCTCGGCGAGCAGGTCAAGCCGCCGGCGCAGCAGCGTGAGAACCTCGCTGGGGGGCAGCGCCGCGATCAGCGAGAGCGCGGCGACGAAGTGCGGGTACTCGTGTTGCGGCTGCTCGATGAGCTCGCGCAGCCAGTCGCGCAACTCGTGCCGGCCGGCGTCAGTGAGCGCGTACACGGTGCGTTCCGGGCGCTGCCCCTCGCGGCTCGTTTCCTGCTCGACAATGAAGCCGGCCTTCGCCAACTGCCCGACCACCATGTACAGCGAGCCGTGGTTGAACTTGATGCTTCGGGCGTCGCCGTTCTCGCGCAGTGAGCGACTCAGCTCGTACGGGTGCATGGGCCGCTGGGTCAGGTAGGACAGCACGGCCAGCGCCAGCAGGTTGCCGACCTTCCGCTTCTTCGCCATATCTTCCTCCGCCATGCGTGCCGCGCGCCGCGGCACGCGCCTTCGATGTGGTGAGTGGTCAGGGCGTGTGGGCCGGGTCGGCCACGGTCGGGGTCCGGCCCTCCTTGCGCGCCCGCCGCAAGTCGGCCAGGAATTCGCGGGAGAACATGGCCGACAGGACGGCGATGCCGCCACGGTGGACCCGGATCTCACCGTGGCGCATCTGACCGGTGATCACGATGCGCCGATCACCGGGCGTGTTCGGACGTTCCGAGTCCTTGACCCCGCCGCGGCCGATGCGCCGCACGTCCCAGTCGTAGATCACCGCGTTGTCGGCAACCAGCAGCTTGAGCACGGCATGGTCGAGGTCGATGTCGACCTGGATGTCGCCGGCCGGGATCTGCGGGGAACGCAGGTCCAGCACCGCGTACCCGCGGTGGGCGCGCACCTGGAACCGGCGCGAGGTGGTCCAGTTGCCGAGCCGCTTGGTCACCGTGTGGTTCGTCGCGATCCGGACGGGGGCAGGGGCCGCTTGGGTTGCGTTCATCGCAGTGTTCCTCCCTGGAACCAGACACCGATCTCTCTATGGTTATCTCCGACTATCCACTTCTGACTAGTTAATGTCAACTATCAGCTGGGGACGACCTGGCAGGCGACCGCAGTCGGGCTACCTGGCCGCAACCGCCCGACCTGCACCGCGCATCCACTGTGGAATTGTTCGGGCATACGTTGCCGCCGCAAACTCCCGCCGGGCGCGGTCGTGCGCGTCCCTCCGGCGATGAACGAGCCGCGAGGGACAACATCAAGACCGGCGGGTGAGCGGTCGTGATGGCGGGTAGGCCGGTGGCCGGCGCCCCGTTGGGGGGTGCCGGCCAGCGGTGGTGGTGTGGTCAGCTGTTCCAGTAGGTTGCGACGAGTTCCGCGGACTGCCGTTCCCACTGGGCGTAGGCGTCGGGGTAGGCCGAGACCGGTACGGTCTGGGCGGCCTCGGTCAGCGGCATGCGCTTCCAGCCGTCAACCTGGAGTAGGCCCTTGAGGAATGCCCTGGTGCTGTAGGAGGGGATGGTGGCCTGCGCCGCGTTGCCCGAGCCGCTGGAGGGACGCTGCTGGAACTGACCCAGCGAGTCGTGGTCGTTGCGGGAACCCAGGTGGCCCAGGTTCTGCAGCTTGGACTCCTGCATCGCGGTGGCGACCGCGATGACCGCCGCGCGCTGGCCCATTCCCGACTTTCTTCGTTGTGGCGATGATCGCCTTAGCGTTACGTGTCCGCGTCTTGCTCAGGTGGATACGCGACTGCGGGCCGTGCGCATGGGATGCCACCGACATCGACGTGCTCGTTTGCGTCAGCCGAATCGACACGAGTGAGACGCGGAGGGTCGCCCAACGGCGCCCGGAGCGGCCGGGTGTGCCGGTGAACTTTGGGGAAGACATACGTGTGAACCTTGGCCGGCGGGGAAGGTGTAGCGGGCGACGCTTTCGACGCTTGACGCACGTGGCCCTTTGAAACGCACGGTATGCGACGTCTGACCAATCGCCGAGACTGATCGACAATATCCACCGGCGGACGCATCGCGGGATGCTGGAAGCAGTAACCTCGCCCTTTCTCCTGAATTTGAGGGCTTGGGACATGCCGTCCGTGTCATTGCAACGCGGAGCGGCAACGCAGCGCTGCCGCTGACCGGGTGCGGCGGTTCTCGGCGTCGCGCCAGGGCAGTCGTAGCGCGCAAGGCACGATCTCGTTGAACGACGGCGCGTTGCTCCGGCAGGCCTCGTGCACCTCGCCCTGTGATCTAGCTCAGGGCGGCGGCGGATCGTCCCTGCAGACGGCGCGCGAGAGACGATGCCTCCGCAGGAAGGAGGAGACGCAATGCGAGCAACCTTCGTCCGCGTCATGGCAGCATTCGTCGCGGCCGTATCGGGCTTTCCCGCGGCACACGGCCCGCAGAGCCTGTCAACCCATGTACCAATAGTCGCCGAAAACCGGGATCCTGCGAAACAACGCGAGTTCAGCATATTGGGATCCGGCGACATTCTTGTGCATCCACCGACCTGGCGACAGGCGCAGGTTGATGCGAGATCGGAAGGTGAGTCGGGTTACGACTTCGATCAGATGTTGGCGTCGATCCGTCCGACTGTCGAATCGGCGGACCTAGCGATCTGTCACCTGGAGGCACCGATGGGACCGGGCGAGCCCAAGGACTTCCCGCGTTTCAACGCTCCTGTGCAACTGGCACCTGCGGTCAAGAAAGCTGGTTACGACGCTTGCTCCACCGCCAGCAATCATGCGTTTGATCAGGGCGAGCGAGGCGTGTACGACAACCTCGACGCGCTCGACCGAGCCGGCCTGCGCCACTCGGGCACCTTCCGCAGCGCAGCGGAGCAGGCAACCCCGACGATCTACCAGCTGCACGGAGTCTCAGTTGGTCATCTCTCCTGGTCACTGCATTTCAACGGCATCGAACCACCTCCGGGCAAGGCGTGGCTAGCTAACCGGATCGACGTCAACGCGATTCGCGCCGCAGCAGCGGCCACCCGCAAGGCGGGTGCCGAAATCATCGTGCTCTCTGCCCATTGGGGCACCGAAATGGTCAACACACCGGACGGTAAGCAAATATCGTGGGCCAAAGAACTCATCGCGGACCCCAACATTGACCTGATCATCGGTCATCACGCCCACGTCGTGCAGCCCATGGAGCGGGTGGGCGACAAGTGGATCGCCTACGGAGTGGGGAATCTGCTCGCTCGCCACGATTTTCCCCGCGACGCCAACCGCGAGGGTGTCCTCGCCAAATTCACGTTCACTCGGCAGTCGAATGGACGGTGGCTCGTCACCCGCGCTGAGGCAGTTCCTACCTGGCTCTCTCTCAAACCGAACATCCGTGTCCTGGACCTGTCCTCGGAGCTAGGTTCCCTGCCCAGCGCCGATCGTCGGCATGCTCTGTACACCGCGGCTCAGGATCGCGTTGTCGGCCACCTCGGCAGCCGCGGCGCGATCACCGAGGGCCTTGCGGTGAGGCGCTAAGGGCACGTTGCGCCCCACCGCGCGCTGTGGACGTCCCGAGCGCCGGCGTTCGAGTCAACCCGACGTGTCCTTGGTGCGTGCAACGCAGCCGGGAGGGCCGACTTCGTCCGGGTGACACCACGGGGCACGTTCGTCTTGGACGAGCGGATCGCGGCTCGCGTGCCGCGTTGTCACGCGACGGTGAGGTTCGTGCGCTCGGCCAACCCGCGTGACGCGGTTGGACGGCTCACCATTGCTGCCGCAACCTGCTGCTACCGCACCGGGGCGTCAACGGCGTCAGCGAACTTTCAGCTGCACGTTGACACGGTCGGGGCATGGTGAGCGTGGCAGCAGCGATACACACCCGCCGGCCGGCGGTCGCGCGCTGGCCGGATGGTCGCTCGCGTGGTTCGTGATCATGCGCGGAACGGCGGCAGTTCCTGGCACTTGGGACTTCACCAAGGTGGTCGAGGCGCAGGGAGCCGCCGAGGAGGAAGGACTCACACAGCGGCTGCTGGCGCTGCTCGAACGCAGGCTGGGTGAGCTCGGACGCACCCTCACAGTCCCCAGCGCCCGCGGCGGTATGCCCGTCATAGACCTTCGCGCTATCGGGCCGCGCTCTGAACTGCCAAGTCAGCGGGTCGCGCCGGAGCTGCGGCTCACCATCAATTCGGTAGCGTCGATAACCTCGAAGTCATTGCCGCGCAGAGCGCCCAGCGTGTGCAGCGCGTCGTTGTCCCATCGCCTGTCGGGTGTACCCGAGATGAACCGCGCCGAGCCGTGGTCGGCGACGATGACGCCGTACCGCTGCATTGCCTCGGCGACGATCCTGGCTTGCCGAGGTAGCCGGGCGACGTCGACAGAGCGCGTGAGTCGCAGTCGCTGACCCAGCTGAGGCAACGAGGGCTCCTTGTTGCCGGATGCGGAGTGCGACGCCGGCCAGGTCCAACCGCTGCGGGTGCGTGGCACGGTGACCCGGATCGCGTGGTCAATCCGCCCGGCGGCCACCTCGTCGTAGCGGACCAGACCGGCGAGGATCGAGAGTCCGGCGGCGTCGGCGGAGGTCCAACCGGCCGGCCGCATGCGGTTGGAGCGCAGGTCGAAGACCGCCCCGGATCCAGCTCGCCAGCCTTCTCCGGCCGGATGGGCGTCGAAGAGCTCGTACACGCGGCACGCGTCGCGGTCCCAGACGATGACGTGCCGGTCACCGTCGCCACGCGGCCTGCCCTCGACCGCTGCGTCCGGCGGGATCGGATATGGCCCGGGGTCGCTTTCGTCGCCGTAGGAGAAGGTGACCGGCACCCGTCGCTGCCCGGCGTCGACGACGGTGACCGGGATGCCGATCGGTGCGCCCTGCCATGTGCCGGCGCCGAAGTCGGCGTGCACGGCGGCGGCCGGGCCGATGCTGCCGATGATGGCCGTGGAGCGGGAGTGCACGGGTAGCCGGGAGATATCGGCGTGCCACACGTTGTCGGCGGGGAATACGGGGCACGCCGAGACGGGCGGGCGCGGGCGGGCGCCGATGCCGGTCCGTGCGGTCGGGCTTGGCGCCGGTACGGTCGGTGCGGCGCTCTGCGCCGCGGCCGTGCCCGGGACGGGAACGCTGGAGGTGGGTGCGGCGGTGGTCGTCCGCTGCGGGGTTCCACAACCGGCCATCAGGACGACGGACAGCGTTGCGACGATGCTGGCGCGGCGCGGGATCGGTGCGAGCATCTCGCGCATCCTGCCTCGACGGTGGTGACAGCGTCCACCGCGATGCCCTCCGCGCCGCTGCCGCGCGGGTAGCGATCAGGTCAGGCCCTGGTTGATGCCGAGCAGGACGTTGGCGGCGACGACCCAGCCCCACGACGGGGCCCAGATCAGCAGGAGTGGCGCGGGCAGGCCGCAAAGCCATCCGGCGACCTGGACGGGTTTGCGCCCGAACCGGTCCGTGATGGCCAGTTCGCGGTACTCGCCGCCGGTGTGTTGCAGCACGGTCAGGGTGAGTGGGTCGGCGCCGGCCTCGCACGGAGCACACAGGATCCGTCGGGGCGGTTGCTGGGGGAGTTGACAGGTGGGCGGCGAGGGCGGCGGATGCGGTGACCAGGCGCGGGGCGGGCAGGCCGGCCCGTGCTGCCGCGTCCTGTAGTCGTTGCCTGCGGCGGGGTCATCCCTGCGCGGAACGCGCATAGCACGTCGGTCAGCTGGCCGTTGCCTTAATGGGAGAGCACGATGCTGGGCGCGGCGGCAGCCCTCGTCGGCCGTCAGGCCCTTTAGTCATCGGGGGTGCGTCTTATCCGTGGGCGGCGCGGCGACGTGGTACGACTGCTTCAGCGACAAAGCCGACGAAGCGGGCGGGCCGGTGACGACGAATAGAGTGGCCAATCTGCTGCGCAGGCGTGAGAGTCCGCAGCGGCCGACGTTCCTGGAACTGTTCTTCGATCTGGTGTACGTCTTCGCGCTCACCCGGATCGTGCACGAGTTGGTGCTGGACTACACCAGGGGTCACGTCGCCGAGACGTTGACCACTTCCCTTTCGGAAAACGGCGAGACTCTGCTGCTGCTCCTGGCCCTCTGGTGGATCTGGACCCAGACGGCGTGGATGACCAGCAGATTCGATCCGTTCCAGCCGGAGATCCAGTTCGTTGTCCTCGCGACGATGCTTGGGAGCCTGTTCCTGGCGGTCGCGATATCCGGGGCTCTCGCGGAGACTGGCCTGCTCTTCGCGAGCACGTACGTCGCGATTCAGGTGGGCCGTACCCTCTTCTTCGTCCTCGTCGTGCGGGGTCACGATCTGCGCCGCGTCAACATGCTGGCGCTCGTCTGGTTCGGCGCGTCGGCCGTGCCGTGGCTCACCGGAGCTTTCGTCGCACCTGAGGTGACGCGCAATTCGCTGTGGACGCTAGCCTTGGCGATCGACTACCTGGGGGCCAGACTCGGCTGGCCGGTACCGCGGCTGGGTCGCTCGCGGGTGTCCCCGTGGGCCGTCGCGGGCGAGCACCTGGCCGAACGCTACTGGCAGCTCGTCATCGTCGCGCTTGGTGAGACGATCCTGACCTCCGGATCGAGTCTTCTACGCGGTCCGATCGTGGCTGAACGAACATTGGCCCTCACATTGTCGTTCCTCACCACGGTGTTGCTGTGGCGGATCTACTTCTACCGAGCCGGCCAGATCTTGGGCGAGGCCATCGCGGCATCCGCCGACCCCGGCCGGCTCGGTCGGTTGGCCGAGTTCTCACACCTGCTCATGGTGGCCGGCATTCTCGCCACCTCAGCCGGTTCCGAACTCGTCCTCATGGATCCGTCCGGACACGCCAAACCCGCCTGGGTCGGCGCCATCCTCGGCGGGCCCGCGCTCTACCTCGCCGGGCGCTCAGTATTCGAGTACGTGGCCTTCGCCCGCGTGTCCCGGCCACGGCCGATCGGGATCCTCGTCCTCGCGGCCATGGCGCCGGTGATGGTCGGCCTGCCGCCACTCGGGGTCGTTGCAGCAGCTGCCGCCGTCCTGCTCGGCGTCGCCGTCTCGGACGCGATCCGAGCCCACGGACGCCCATTAGAGCAGGCCTCGCCGCCACGCTGACGCGGGTGACAAGCTGCCCAACGAGCGGGACCTGGCCGACCGGTTGGAGGTCGGCCGGGCCTGTCCGTCGCGCAGGTCGTAGTAGACGAGGGTGAGCAGCTTGCGGGCCACCGCGACGGTGGCGATGTTGCCTCCGCGTCGTTCGGCGATGCGGGCGCGGGTGCAGGTCAGCCAGGCGGCGGTGTGCGGGACGCCGTGGGCGGCCTCGACCGCGGCCCACCGCACCAGGGTGGAGCCCTGCTTGGTGATCCGTCCCCGGTGCACGACAAGGTTGGGTTCGTCATCTGCTTACCTGCGCGCTGACCGAGGACCTCGCTCGGGGTGATCCGACGACTTCTCACAAAATTGCAAAGGCCGTGAGGGCGCGCACAGGCATTTGCCGGCGGATATTCCTAGCGATCCAGCGAACCTCTTGACCAGCCAATCAGCTGAGCTGCAACATAGCATTACAAAGTAGACTTAACTTCACGGTCCCGCGTAGATCGTATTACAGCCCAGTTTACACCCGTTCAGGCGCGTTGACCCCGTTTACCACGTGCGGCTCGTGTCGGCGGAATACGGCGAACGTGACAATCGGCCGATCAGCCTGACCATCACGAGCGCCCACGGCGTGGTTCCGTGACCCTGCGCAGCGAGGCGGAGGAGGTGCAGACGCATCAGGGGGGTGTGAGGTTGTGGAGTTCCGGCTCTTGGGGGCAGTGGAGGTATGGGCGGGGGATCGACAAGTCGATCTCGGGCCACGCCAACAGCGGCTAATGCTGGCGATCCTCGCGCTGAACGTGAATCAGCTCGTGCCGCTCGACCGCCTCGTTGACCTGACATGGCCTGAATCGCCGCCACAGACCGCACGTCATGCCATCCACGTCCGCGTCTCGCAACTGCGCACCGTCCTTGCCATGGCTGGTGCGGACCGTGAAGGCGTGAAGATCACCACGCGCGGCCCGACGTATCTCCTGCGGGCCGACCCGATGAGCGTGGACACCCACCGCTTCCGCGCCCTCCTCGCCGGGGCTCGTCTTGAGACGGACGACCTGGAGAAGGCGGCGATGTTGCGGCGCGCGCTCGATTTGTGGCACGGACCTCCGCTGGCCGACGTGGCGACCCCGCGAGTCGAAGATCTGTGCCGGGGACTGGAGGAAGCGCGGTTGACGGCCGTGGAGGACTGGCTGGACGCGCAGTTGCGGCTCGGCCGGCACGAGGCCGTACTCGACGAACTCGCCGAGTACGCCGGGCAGTATCCGTACCGCCAACGACTGCTCGCGCAGCTCATGCTGGCCCTGTACCGCGCCGGCCGCGCCGCCGACGCGCTGGTCGCCTACCGGCTTGCGCGGAGCCGGCTCGTCGAGGAACTCGGACTCGACCCAGCGCCGCAGCTGCAGCAGCTGGAGAGGGCGATACTTCGCGGCGATCCTCGGCTGGACCTGCCGTGACCCAACGGCCCCGGCCGACCCGTCGGCAACTACGGCGACTCGTCGTGGCTGCCGATGAGGGTCCGCTGGTCAGGCATGGGCCGCTCCGGGCCGCCGGGCTGTCGGCCAGACGCGCTTTGCAAGCGGAGGTCGGTGAGGCGTGGACGAATCCTCGTGTCGTCCGAAGCGCAGATAGAGGGACGGTAGGACGAACAGGTTCAGCAGCGTCGAGGTGACCAGGCCGCCCAGAATCACAACGGCCATCGGGTGTTCTATCTCGTGACCGGGAAGGCTGCCGGCGATGACCAGGGGAACTAGGGCGAGCCCGGTCGCCAACGAGGTCATGAGAATCGGCGAGAGTCGCTCCTTCGCGCCGCGGAGGACCAGACTTCGGCCGAATTGTTCCGATTCCTCGCTTTCCAGGTACTGGAAATGATTGATCATCAGGATGCCGTTGCGGGCAGCGATGCCCAGCACGGTGAAGAATCCCACCAGCGAGCCGAGCGAGAGGATGCCGCCACCGAGGTATGCCGCGAGGACCCCGCCGACCAGAGCCATGGGCAGCGTGAGGAGGACGAGGAACGCCAGCCGCCAGCTGTTGAAGGCGGTGGTCAGCAGGAAGAGGATCCCGATAACCGCGACGCCGGCGAAGAGCAGCAGCCGGTCCTGGGCGCTCGTGGCCTCCTTGTACTCACCGAGCAGCTGGGGGTGGTAGCCGGGCGGGAACTCCACCGTCGACAAGCGGCGCTCGACCTCGGCCGCGACGTCACCCAGGGCCTTTCCCGCCGCCACGTTGGCGCCCACATTGATGTACCGCGACCCGTTCTCCCGCAGGACCTGGTTCGGCGTGGGCACCATCTTGACCTCGGCCAGCTCACCCACCGGGACCTTGCGCCCGTCTGCCGCGTCGATCAGAAGGTTGCGGACACTCTCGATGCTGTACCGCGCACTCGGCACGCTCCACACGTGCACCTCGGTGTTCTTGCCGTTCCGCCAGATGTCGCCCGCCTCCTCGCTGGCGATGAACGTGGCGGCGGTTCGGCGTACGTCGCCCGGCTTGATCCCGTACCGTGCCGCCTTGGCCAGGTCGACCTGGACATCCACCTGAGGAACGTTGGTCTGCAGCGTCACGTGTTCGTCGATGATGCCGTCGACCCCGGCGATGAGCTCCTTGACCTCGTTGGCCTTGTCGCGCAGCACGTCGAGGTCGTCCCCGACGATCCGGATGATGATGGCGTCGCTGGAGCCGGTGAGCACCTCCTTCGTGCGCTCCTTCAGGTAGGTCTGCACATCGCGCTGCAGTCCGGGGTATCCGTCGACCACCTTCTGCACGGCGGCATGAGTCTCGTCGTAGTCGACCTTCGGGTCGATACTGATCCAGTTTTCGGTGAAGTTCATGCCGACGACCTCGTCGGCCAACGTGCCCTGCCCGATGTGGGCGCCGAAGTTCCGGACCCCGGGGATCGCCCTCAGCTCCTTGCTGACCTGTTCCGTGATGCGGACGCTCTCCTCACGCGAGGTGCCGGGCTGGGTCACCCAGTGCATGAGGAAGTCCCGCTCCTTGAACGCGGGGAACAGGTTCTGCCCCAGCATCGGTACCACCATGACGCCGGCCGCCAGCGCGAGCGCGACGCTCGCGTAGGCGACAGCGGGACGCGGAATGATGCGTGCCAGCAACGCGGTGTAGCCGCGCTGGAGCCAGCGCACCAGGGGCGATTCCCGCCGCTCGATCGGCGACCTGGCCAGCAGCATCAGGGCGAGCGCCGGGATGACCGTCAAGGCCACCAGCAGCGAGGCCAGGACCGCCAGCCCGTAGGAGAACGCCATGGGCCGGAAGAACGAGCCGGTGAGCCCGGTGAGCAGGAAGATCGGGACCGTGCTGACCAGGATGATCATCGTGGCTTGGACGATCGGGCCCCGCACCTCCACCGACGCGTCGAGAACGATGGCGGCGGTCGACTTCGTGCTGCCCGCTCGTCGATGCTCGCGGATGCGGCGCACGATGTTCTCGACGTCGATGATGGCGTCGTCGACGAGCACGCCGAGGGCAATCACGAGCCCCGCCAGGATCATGGTATTTATGGTGGCCCCGGTCCAGTGCAGGACGAGTCCCGCAGTGACGAGGGAGAGCGGGATCGAAATGGCGCTGATCAGCGCCACCCGCCACTCGAAAAGGAAGAAGACCAGGATCAGCACCACTAGGACGAACCCGATGACCATCGCCCGACCGAGGTTCTCGACCGAGGTCTCGATGAAGCTCGCAGGCCGGAAGATCTCGGTATCCACGTTCAGGCCCTGCATGCCCGGCGCCATCTCCTTCAGCGCGGCCTCGACCCCGCGGGTCACCTCGAGGGTGTTGCCCCAGGGCAGCTTCTCGACGATGAGCATGAGGCCGGGGCCGTCGTTGATGACTGCGTCGCCGGTGAGCAGTGACGGCGGCATGATGTCGTCCGTGATGTAGGCGACGTCCTTGAGGTAGACCGGCTTGGCGCCCTTCGGCACCTCGATGGGAATCTCGGCCAGTTGCTGTCCTGTCAGGGCGGGCAACTGGTGTTGCACCTGGAGCCGCTGGTTGGGGGTGTCGACCCACCCGCCGGTGCCGATCTCGAACCCGCCGTTGAACTTGAGCTGGCCCACGTCCACCGCGTCTCCGGCGGCCTCCATGACCTGGGCCAGCGTGACGTTGTGCTGCTTCATGAGCTCGGGGTCGACGAGAGCCTGCTTGACGTGCCATCGATCGCCCCAGATAGCCACGTTCGCCACCCCGGGTACCCGCATCAAGCGGGGTCGGACCGTCCAGTACGCCTGCAGCGCCATGTCGACGTGAGCCGCATCGGACTTGTCCGCCTGGGATATCCCGATCTTCATGACCCGGCTGGTCGAAGACAGCGGTTGGATCATGAAAGGCGCGTTGGCCCAGCGCGGCAGCCTCGGCGTGATGGCGGTGAGGCGTTCCTGGATCAGCAGACGGGCCGCCATGAGGTCGGTCCCGGGCTTGAAGATCAGGACGATCGACGAGAGCTGGGAGACCGACTTGGAGCGCATCACGTCCAGGCCCTCGACCCCAGAGAGCCCCTGCTCCAGCGGGACGGAGACAAGCTCCTCGACGTCCTGCGCGGACAGCCCGATGCAGATCGTCTGTATCTCCACCCGAGGCGGCGCGAACTCGGGGAAAGCGTCGACGGGCATGTCGCGGATCTGCAGCACACCGAAGAACATCAACATCGAGGCGCCCACGACGACCAGGAACCGGAGCTTCAAACTCGTTTCGATGATCCAACGCATCACGGGTTCCCTACCCTCATACCCATTGATGGGTTACTTGCCGACCCCGAGTTCGGCCCCGTAGAGCTCCATCACACCGGTCGTCACGATCATCGTCCCCGCCGGCGGCGCCTCTGAGAGCACCGCCTCTGTCCCGTCAGCCCCCCCTACGGTGACGACCACGACCTTCTGCCGCACGTAGGACAACGGCTGGGGAACGGCGTAGACCCACGTCTCGCCGTTCGGGTCGTACAGCACCGCGGCATAGGGCACCACGGTCGCCGGCATATCCGGCGATGGGCTCGGCGCGCCCGTCGGTGCTGTCTGCGCGGCACCGATCGTGACCGTCTGGATGTCCAGGCGTTGCGCCGCCTGCGCCGTCAAGATCACCTTCTTGACGTCCTTGCCCGGGATCGCCATCACGCTGACGGGGCTCTCCGTGTGGCCGTCCGTGGCGGTCGAGGCGGCCGACGCGCAGCCCGCCGACGCCAGGCCCATCGTGATTAGCATCGCTGTCGTCCATCGACCACCGTGTCGCATGCGGCCGCCTCCTTGTTCGCGCATCGGAACTCCCTTTTCCCGTCAGGCCGGGGCCGGAGTTGGACCTGTATCCGTGCCGGGGGCACCGGATCGCGGCCTGGACGCAGGTGGTGCTCCGGCCGGAGGTTCAGAGCGGGCTACCGGTCGAGACCGAAGCACGAAGCGCAGATACAGAACGGGCAGGACGAGCAGGTTCAACAGC
Organism: Micromonospora cremea; assembly: GCF_900143515.1. Lineage (NCBI taxonomy): Bacteria > Bacillati > Actinomycetota > Actinomycetes > Micromonosporales > Micromonosporaceae > Micromonospora > Micromonospora cremea. Next base: position 277,614 of record NZ_FSQT01000001.1, read on the forward strand.
GCCGTCGTGACCAGGCCGCCAACGATGATCAGGGCCAGCGGGCTCACGATCTCGAGGCCGGCGACGCTGCCGTAGATCACCATGGGAAGCAGAGCCAGCCCCGCCGCCAGGATGCCCGTCACGGCGGGGATGAACTGCTGCCGTGACCCGAGCGCGACCAGTTCGGCACCGTGCGCATGGCCTTCGTCCGCCAGCCGCTGGTACCGCCTGATCTGCAGGGTGCCGCCCCGAACGGCCATGGCCAGCACGGTGAGCAGCCCCAGCAGCGCGACCACCGAGACGGCCGACCGGTCGATGGCCGCCAGCACCAGCCCGCCTGCCAGCGCGGTCGGCAGGAGCAGGAAGTACAGCGACGCCACCCGCCAGCTACCGAAGCCGGCCTGCAGCAGGAAGAAGATCAGGATCACGGCGCCGATCACGAAGGTCCACACCCGGAGATCCGAGCTCGCCTGTGCCTGCCCCTCTCCGAGCACTTCAAGGTGGTGCTCACGGGGAAAGGTCACCTGCTGGAGGCGGTCCTTGACCTCGCTGGTGACGGCACCCAGACCCCGCCCGCGTACGTTCGCGACGACGTCCATGCTGCGGGAGACCTGGTCGTGCGTGATGACCTCCGGCTTCGCCACGACTCTGACGTCGGCGACGTCGGCCAGGCGCACCTGGGCCGGGCCGCCGCCCGGGCCACCGACCGGCGCGTCGATCAGCAGGTTCTGGATGGTGGAGAGGTTCTGGCGCACCTCGGGGACGCCCCACACCACGACCTCGAAGACCTTCTGGTCGTCGAAGAGGTTGCCCGCGACGGTGGACGAGATGAGGGTGGCGGCCGCCCGGCGCACGTCGCCCGGCTTGAGGCCGTACTTCGCGGCCTCGGCGACGGAGACCTCGATCTCCATGGTCGGCGCGACCTGCGCGGTCCGTACCCGTGGCTCGGTGACGCCGTCGATGCCGGAGATGATGCCGAGGACCTCCTGGGCCTTCTCGTTGAGAACGGCATAGTCGTTGCCGTAGATGCGCACGATGAGGTCCTCCGTCGCACCGCGGGTCACCACCTCCCGGATCCGCTTGTCCGAGTAGGTGATCACGTCGCTCTGCACCCCGGGATAGCCATCCACCACCCGCTGCACGGCGGCAATAGTTGTGCCGTATTCGGCCCCCGGATCGACGCTGAGCCACACCTCGCTTGAGTTCATGTTGACGACCTGGTCGGACGCCAGTGCCCGCCCGGTGTGGGCGCCGACGTTGCGTACCCCCTGGACGGCACGCAGTTCCGCACTGAGCGCGCTCGTGATCCGGTTCATCTCCGGTCGGGACGTGCCGGGCGGCGCCTGCCAGGTGATCAGCAGGTCCCGCTCCTGAAGCGTCGGCGACAATGGCCGCGAACCGAGGAACGGCAGGGCGACCAGGCCCGGCATCACGAGGAGGCCGACCAGGGCGTAGGACCAGACGGGCCGGTGGAGGAGCCGGGGCAGCAGCGCGCCGTACGCTCGCTCCAGCGCTCGGGCGAGCGGCGACTGGCCGTGCTGCAGCGACGCCCGGGAGAGCAGGAGCGTGGCCAGCACGGGGGCGACCGTCAGCGCGACCACCAGTGAGACCACCGTGGCGGCCAGGAAGCCCTGGGCGACCGGAGTGAGGAACGCCCCGCGCACCCCGTCGAGGATGAGGAGGGGCACCATCGAGACCGCGGCGATCAGGGCCGCGACGAAAAGCGGGCCGCGTACGTCGAGGATGGCTCCCCGGATGGTGTCGGAGGCGGGCTCGTCGGAGCCATCCTCGTGGCGCTGCCGCAGCCGTTGCCTGACGTTGTCGACGGCGACCACCGCGTCGTCCACGACGATGGCGAGGGCCATCACCAGCCCCGCCAGCGACATCATGTTGAGGGGTACGCCGAACCAGGACAGCACGAGCACCGTAACCGCCACGGAGGACGCGATGGTCAGCAGGCTGACCAGCGCAGTGCGCCAGCTGAACAGGAAGGCGCCGAGCACCAGCAGCAGGAGGATGATGCCGAGGATCAGCGTCGTGGTGAGGTGGTCGACCATCTTTTCAATGAACGTGGCCGGCCGGTACACCGTGGTGTCGATCTCGACGCTCGGCATGGCGGGTCGCAGCTCGTCGAGCGCGGCCTCCACGTCCCGGGTCACGTCGGCGACCTTGGCGCCCGGGAACCTCTCCACCACGAGCATGAGGCTCGGGGCGTCCTTGACGACCGCGTCGCCGATGAGAAGTTGGTGGTCCTCGATGATCTGGGTGACATCGCCCAGCAGCACCCCGCGGTCCTCGGCACCCTGAACGGTGACCTTGCCGAGATCTGCCGCGGTCTTGATCGGCTGGTTGTGCTGGATCTCGATCCGTTGGTTGGCGGTGTCGATGAAACCGCCGAGTCCAGGGGTCGACGCCTCCACGAAGGTCAGCGGCGAGACCCACAGCGCGTTCGCCGACGTGCGCAGCACCTGGTCCAGCGTGACGCCGTTCTGCATCAGCTTGGCGGGATCGACCTGCACCTGCAGTTGACGGTCACGGAACCCCCAGATGGCCACATTAGCGACGCCAGGGACGCTCAGCAGGCGGGGCGCGATCGTCCAGCGCGACAGCAGCGACATGTCGATCAGTGACTGATCCTGGGACGAGAGACCGATCATCATGAGCCGACCGGTCGACGAGAGGGGCTGCACCACCAGCGGTGGCCTCGACGAGGCGGCCGGCAGCATGGCGACCATGGTCAGCCGCTCCTGCACGACCTGCCTGGCCCGGATCGGGTCGGTGCCGGGCTCGAACGTCATCTCCATCGACGACAGTCCCGGGAGGGTGCGGGATTCGAGCTTCATCAGCCACGGGATCCCATTGAAGAACTCGTTCTCCATCGGGTTGGTGATCAGATTCTCCACCTCTTCGGCGGATAGCCCGAGCGCCTCGACCTGCACGTCCACCCGCACCGGCCCGAACTCCGGCAGGGCCTCGACCGACGAGTTGCGAAGCTGTACGAAGCCGACGGCCATCAGGGCGACGGCGATGGCGACCACCAGCCGTTGATATCTGACGCTTGACCCGACGATCCACCGCATCATGGCCCGAGACCTCTCAGTTGGAGTTCGTCGGTCTGCCGACCAGGGTCAAGATTGACGACGGCCGCTCACGCTCTGCTCACAGTGGGCTCACACCCGCAGTAGCCGCACGCGGGTCGTCCACCTGCTGCGGGCGAGCTTCTGCTATGCCGGCCGCCAGCACTGGGACGCGATCGCGAAGGCCATCAGACCGGTCTGCACCGCGGCGACCGAAGCCGCCGCCAAGCGGGCCGGCGGGGAAGGCTGAAGTATCCGTTGCCAGCGTGCAGTCGGCACCAGCGCGACCGGAGTGGGGGTGGTTCTGCATGGCGGTGCCGAGGTGGGCGGGCGATCGCGTTGTGGAGGGCAGTCTGGGCTGTGGTCTCGCAGGGGGCAGTTGAGAGGGGCGTCCCCGCGACCCACCAGGCTCGGGAAGCGGCGGCGCGATCACCGCCCATGCCTCGTCGGTCGCCTCACCACGACGCACCACCGGCACCGCTACAAGATCGGCAGGGCACGCCCTAGGTGTTCTGCCCAGGGAGGTTGGTCGAGGTTGTGTGACGACACGACGTAGATAGGCGTGATGACGAAGGTCTCCGGTTGTGGAGTGGAGCTGTCGAGGAACTGCTCCGTCAAGCCGCTGGAGACGCTGAGCTATGTCGCCGCCGTGACCGAGCGGATCAAGCTGGGCAGCGCGGTCATGGTGGCGCCGCTGCACGTACCCGTGTCGCTCGCCCGCCGGTTCGCCACCCTGGACCAGTTCAGCGGCGGCCGGGTCATCGCCGGCCTTGGACAGGGCTGGCAGCGGCGCGAGTTCGAGACGGCGAACGTGCCGACCAGCCGCAAGGGCGCCCGCACGGAGGAGTTTATTACGGCGATGCGGGCCGCGTGGGGCGCGGACCCGGTCCGGCACGAAGGCGAGTTTTACCAGATCGCGCCGTCAGAGGTGAACCCAAAGCCGGTCCAGGCCCACATTCCGGTGCTGCTGGCCGCGTTTGCGCCGGCCGCCGTCAAACGCGCCGGCCGGATCGCGGACGGCCTGATCCCGGTCGCCTCCTCGGCGGAGGACCTGCGCGGCATCGTGTCCACGTTTCATGACGCGGCCCGGGAGGCGGGCCGCGACCCCAAGGACCTCGTGGTGGTCAACCAGGCGCCCTGGCCGGTCACTCCAATCACCCGTGAGCCGATCGGGGACGGCCTGACCTTCCTCAGCGGATCGCCTCAGCAGATCGCCGAAGACCTCATGGTCGCCCGCGAGATCGGTGCGACCCAGGTGTACCTCTGCGGCGGCCAGGGCCTCGGGCTCGACGAGGGCCTGCAGGCCGGCGACGTGGACCAATGGCTCGGGCTGCTCGGTGAGGTGATCGAGGCGGCCGACCGCCTCGGCGTTCTCGCGCCGTGAGGATCAGCGTGCAGCGGGCGCCGGCGCCCACCGGACCGGAGCACCGGACCTCCCGTGGATCGCCTGACAATTCCAAGGATCCGGTTCGACTGTCAGCACCAGCCCGAGAAAGCTGCCATCCCGTCTGCCATTGACTCGCCCACCGGGGAGCGGGCCGCGGTGATTCGGCCCACCGGCGATCAGCGAATCTCGATGCGACGAATCGCCGCGACCTCGTCGATCCAACTGCTCAACTCGCTGATCTTGACGATGTCGCCGGTTCTCGTGGCTTGGATGATGAGCCCCTCGCCGATGTACATGCCGACGTGGCGTGGGTTGGCCATGGTGCCTTGGCTGCCGGGGATGAAGACGAGGTCGCCGGGTAGGAGAAGCGTCGGGTCGGCCACCGGCTTGCCGGCGTTGACCTGGTCGGTGGTGACGCGCGGGATGGAGATGCCGGCGGCCCGGTATGCCGATTGCATCAGCGATGAGCAGTCGCATTGTTTGTCGGGGTCACTGGAGTGCGGGTCGGTGCAGGAGCCGCCGAAGTGGTAGGGCGTGCCGAGTTGGTTCACGGCCCAGACGATGGCGGTTGCTACGGCGGGTGGGGTGTTGGCGGGTAACGCGAACCCGGCGGGGAGCGCGTCGAGGGTGTCGGTGGCGCAGTCGGCGAGGGTGTTGGTCGTCTGCTCCACGAGGTGCAGGGCATGGTCGGTCCACGTGGCGTAGGCGTCGGGGAATGCGGACAACTGGACGGCTTGCGCGGCTTGGGTGAGCGGCATCGTCTGCCAGCCGGGCACGGTCTGGAGCTTGTCGAAGAACTTGCCGGCCTGGTAGGCGGGCTCGGACAGTTGCGCGACGGTGCCCCAGCCTTGGCTGGGGCGTTGCTGGAAGACGCCGATGGAGTCGTGGTCGTTGCGTTCGCCGAGGTAGGGCAGGTTGCGCAGGCCGGATTCCTGCATTGCGGTGGCGACGGCGACGATCCAGCCCCAGCGGGGTATGCCTTTGGCGACCCCGACGTCGATGATCGTGGCGGCGATGTCGAGTTGCTCGGTGTCCCATCGGCCGGCACCGGACGGCTGCCCGAAGGGGCGCACGGCGGGCGGGGCGGCGATGGCACATCCGCCGGGGCCGCCGCCGGTGACGGAGGACAGCAGCAGGAGGGGCAGGCCGAAGCAGGCGATGATGACGACGGTGACGACGCCGATGACGATCTTTGTCATGGTGATGACCTCTCGGGATAGCAAGAAAGGGCCGGTCTGCGTGCAGGTGCGCGGCCGGACGCCGCAACGTGCGTTCTAGAGGCGTAGAAAAGGGGGAGTAGTTCGGTGTAGGTCGCGCGGAGGAAGTCGGCGATCAGGGTGCTGGCCGGGAACAGCGGGTGGCCCATGTCGACGGGGGTGGCGTAGCGCCAGTCCCAGTGGCCGGGTTCTGAGCTGGGCAGGTACCAGAGGGCGTTGGCGGCATCGAGGAACACGGCGCCGTTGATCTGTGGGGCGAGCAGGGTCATGGGTTGGCTGGGGCAGGTGGCCAGGCAGTGGCAGTCGGGGTTGTTGTAGATCGAGCGTGGTTGGCCGTGGTGGATCGGGCAGCGGCAGTCGCAGGCGCGCTCGCGGGCATTGCGGTAGGTGCACTGCATAGATGTCTCCCTCGGCCGTGAAGCACGAAAAGGTCGTGGGCCGCCGGGTGGGCGGCCCACCTTGAGCGGTCTGGTCAGTCGGTGGACGTGCCGAGGACGTTGGCGGCCTGGCGTAGCAGGTGCTCGATGACGACGTCGGCGCGGGTGTCGATCGCGGTGGCGTTGTCCCAGTCCCAGGTGCCGTTGGCCATGCCGGGGACGCGCCAGAGGTCGCCGCCCTGGTCGAGGAAGAATGCGCGGCCCCGCTGGTGGGCCATCAGCGTGAGGGGTTGGGTGGCGCAGGTGATGGTGCAGGCGCAGCCGGGCTCGTTGTAGGTGGTGCGCGGCAGGCGGTGGTGAATGATGCAGCGGCAGTCGCAGACCCTGCGCCACGGTGGCGTGTACGTCACGGGTTCCTCCGCAAGGGGTGAATGCGCGTACGCCTCGGTCGCCGCCGACGGAGGGGCGGCTTCCGAGGCGTGCGCGGTGGTGTCGGGCCGTCATCGGGTCGACGGCGAGGTGCTGGAGGTTCCGTGTGGTCCGAGGAGCAGGTCGTCCCGGATTTGGCAGGTCTCCTGCACGGTGAGCAGGTGGGCCGGCAGGCGGGGCACGTGTTCGCGCCAGGCCCGGTAGAGGCGGTGGGTCCCGTCGATGAGAAGCGGACCGGGCGACGCTCCGTTGACGCTGATCTGCGCCACGATCAGAGGCTTGGTCAGGTCGGTGGTCATGGCGTAGGTCCGGTTGAGGGCGGTGCTGGTCGGGCCGATGAGGCTGGTTGCCCACGGATTGGGGTTGTCGAGATGGGCAAGGCCGTACGCGGCGGCCCACGCCGGCACGTCCAGGGGCCGGGTGTCGCGGGGCGACGCCGCGATCAGCGCCTGCGCGGCGTCGATCGAGAACACCCACGGCCCGAAGTGGAACCACGGGGTAGTCGAGGGCCGGTCACTGGTGGTCCTTCGTCGCGGTGACGCGGGTGTAGATCGCGATGCAGCGCAGGATCAGCTCGTGTGACGGCAGCCTCAGCAGCCGTTGCCGCTTGTCGTCGCGCAGCTGGTCCCAGATGAGGACGGTGACGCTGGCCGACCAGAGGTCGACGAGAACGCCGTCGATCTTGGCGTGCTGCCGGTTGGCGACGATGCGCCGCAGCGTGTCAATGAGCGTGGGGTCTCCGGGTGGGTGGTTGGCGTCGTCGGGTCGTTGCGCTTCGGGCAGCAGGGTGTAGAAGTCCTCGCAGGTGGACTCGACGCGTGGCGGGACCCCTGGACGACGGCGGCGGGCAGGCCGCACACGGACTGTCGGAGGTCGCGGGTGTGGCGGATGTGGCGGATCATCGGCGGGCCGTCTCGTCTGATCCGCGCCGTGGGTTGCTCGGCGGTGCCATGGGTGTGTCCGCTCCGTGCGGGTCGGGGCAGCGGTCGGTGGACCGCTGCCCCGACGGGTCGAGGTGCGGTCAGACCTTCAGCAGGTCGAAGGCGGCCACCTTGAGCTCGCCGGCGTTGCCGGTGAGCACCCGGTTGGCGCGGGCGATGTCGTTCTTGGCGGGTTGGTAGTGGTCGAGGTACTCGGTGATGGCCTGGTAGCCGGCCCACCGGCTGCCGGCGATGGCCTTCTGGGTGTCGGCCTCGCGGATCAGGTACTTCAGGGTGCCGAGGCGCTGCTTGGCGTTGTTGCGGGTCTGCTCGGACGCGTTGTCCTTGACCGGCCACACCTGGCCGACGACCTTCTCGAACTCGCGCATGGTCAGCTCGGTCTGCAGCATCCGCTCGGCGGCCTTCTCGAAGGTCGCCATGTACTTCCACATCAGGCCCAGCGCCTCGCGCGCCTGGCTGATCTGCGAGGTGACGTTGGAGGTGTGCCGGAACGTGTAGTGACCGACCGAGTGGGCGAAGGCCGCGCGCTGGGTGTGTCGGGTAGGCCCCTGCCCTCTCAGGCAGAGGCCCCCCTCAGAACCGGACGTGCGACTCTCATCGCATCCGGCTCAAGCGGACCCTGGGGCGGCACTTGGGAATCGTGACTGGCACCCTTAGCGGAACCATGGTGCTTCCGGTGGCAGTCGGAGTGGATGAGTACACGGTTGGATTTGTGATCCGATCCTCCGCGTGAGCGGTAGGTCAGATGGTGCGCGTTGACAGTTCTTGCGGTCGCGATGAACCAGTCGGCCCATTCGCGGACGCTGTCGGGCTCGTATGCGGCCCCTTCGATCAGGTCCAGCCCGCACAGCGGGCACAGACCTTTCTGTTGCGCAGCCAGGTAGACATTCAGCTGCCGATCTGTCTGGGGGTACGTGCCCTTCCTGGTGCGCTCGGCCCAGTACGTTGACAGTGCCGGATCGTCCTTGGAGGCCGAGTCCTTCACCATCACGTGCCTGCGTATGCGCGTCCAGGAGAACTTTCGCAGATGCGCGCCGGTCTCCTTCTCACCGAAGACCCACTTGTCCTTGCGGGTGGGATTGAAGCGCCCGAAGTAGTTGTGCACGATCCAGTCCGTGCTCTTCATCGGGTGCCGCCGTTTGGCCCACCGCATCATCCGCCAGTACATCCAGTTCTCCAGACCGTCGAAGGTCCAGCTGGACGCAACGTGGCAGTAGTAGGTGGTCCATCCCTTAATCAGAGGGTTGAGACGCCGGATGAGGTCTCCGGTGGTGGCCGTGGCCATCTCCTTGACGATCACCCGGATCTTCGTCTTGACCCTCTTGACCGCGTCCTTACTCGGCTTGATCAAGAGCTTTCCGTCGTACCGCCTGACATTGAAGCCCAGGAAGTCGAAGCCTTCGTCGATGTGGACGACCTTGGTCTTCTCATCGTTGAACGCCAGACCTCTGGGTTCCAGCCACGCGGCCAGGTCCGCCTTGATCTTTAGTGCTTCCTCCTGTGTGGTGCACAGCACCACGAAGTCGTCGGCGTACCGGATCAGGAAGGGACTGTTCCTCCACAGTCGTTGCTCAGTGGTGAAACTGGGATCATCCCCTGCGGCCGTTCCCATACCGTGTAGTGCGATGTTGAGCAACAGAGGGCTGATCACACCACCTTGCGGTGTGCCGTCCTCTGTCGGGGCGAAGCGCCCGTGCTCCATCACCCCGGCCGTGAGCCATCCCTCGATCTCCCTGCGGGCAGGGAAATCGCCGATGGCCTCCAGCAGGCGATCGTGGTTGATTCGGTCGAACGCACTCGACAGGTCCGCATCCAGCACCCACAGTCTGCGGGAGTCTTTCCGCGACACCGTCTTGAAGATCCGCTCGACCGCGTCGTGGCACCCTCGTCCGGGCCTGAAGCCGTAGCTCCGGCCTTCGAAGCGCGCCTCCCATTCCGGCTCCAGGGCGTTCTTCACCCTGGCTTGCTCTACCCGGTCCCTCATGGTCGGGATGCCGAGCGGTCGCATCTTGCCGTTCGCCTTTGGGATGTGCACCCGCCGCACTGGCAGCTTGCTGAACCTCGGTTTGCCGGAGAGCTGTCTGAGCAGCGATCCCCTCTCGATGTCCCGCAGTGCGATGAACCCGTCCACGCCGGGTGTGCGGCGGCCCATGCTGCGTTGCGTCACCCGCCTGATGGAGACCACCAGGTTGCTGCGGGAGCGCAGCATCAGCCTCTGTAGATTCCTGACCTTCTTCAGGTCGTTGTCCTGTGCCGCCTTGAAGATGCGCTGCCTCAGTCGCCGTACGTCATCCTCTGCCTTGGCCCAATCGATGCTGTGCCAGAGCTGGGTGTCGTTCAAGTCCTTCTTCACTCCGGGGGCCTCTACGGCCACTGTCGCGGTCATGTCGACCTCCTTTGCGTCTAATCGGGTTTTCTTGATGCTGGCTGCTGTGCTTTGTCCTCTTCAAAGGTCCACCAAGTCCGCGTCAGCTCCCTTTCGGGCCGGGCCATATAGGCGCCCGTATCCACCGGGTTATGGACGGAGGGCCAAGGTGCCCTGCGTTCCGTCATTTCCCCTAGGCTTTCGCCCCAGTGGCATTCGCTTCTCGGACCCTCCTTCGCCCGCAGCGGGATTCGGCCTTCGTTGCCTCAGGCTTACCAGGTTGCCCTGGACCGCTACGGGGTTGTCCTGTTCCACTCCGTCCAGGTGCGGACCGGGAGGATGCCTCCTATACCCCGGGGCCGTGGTGACCGTCCGACCGCTGCGCAAGTAGCTGGCCGGCACGTTGGCTTTACAGCCATTGCCCTACCGCCGTGTTCTGCACCATGCGGCGTTGTCGTTGACGAGGCCTCGTCAGAGGTTCACTCTCGTTCATCCTTCGGTCCTTCCCCTTACCTTGTGCCAGGTGATGGCCCACCCGGTCTTGAGGTCTCTTTATCGGAGGGCTCCGAACGGCTCCGTTACCAGAACCGCCCGCCTCCTAGGGGACTCGCCCTTGGTCACTGGCGAGGGGATAGGCATTCCTTATTTACCTATCCCACTGGAGTGGAGCGGCTTTCAGGCCGCACTCGCGCACACCACCCGGATCGGGCTGGCGTCGACCCGCAGGGCGGCGGTGCCGTCGTGGGAGGTCGTGCCGATGAGGTAGAGGTCCAGCCGGTCCACCCCGGCGATCTCCATGGCGTCCGGCAGCTTCATCGTGACGAACACGCTCTTGCCGCGGCGGAGGCTGCCGGCGGTCTCGAAATGGGCGCCGCCCACCTGATCGACCAGGCGATCGAGCATCTCGGCGCACTGCTCGTTCTGGACCACGGTGTAGTCGGTGCCGACGATGCCCAGGTACTCCGTATCGCCGGTGACGGGGTTGCGGCGCACGGTCATCCGCTTGTCGTCGGCGGGGATCTGCACCTCGACCCCGTTGACGATGTCGATGCCGACGGTGCGGATGGTGCGTACGCCCCAGTCGCCGAGCCGGGCGGCGGACATGATCTCCTCTGCCTTCATCGTGTCCTGGGTGACGGTGCCCAGCTGGTGCCAGGCCGACAGGCGGGCGCTGGCGAAGGCGGTTGTTCCGTCGGCGTACGTCTCGAGTTCGTGCGGCACGGGGTTCTCCTTTTCGATGTGCCGCGGGGGCCGAGCGCAGGCGCTCGGCCCCCGCGATGGGTTGGGGATGGTGCGGGTCAGGACTGCTCGGCGTCGTTGTTGTCCTGGCCGGGGTGGTCCGCGCTGGTGTTCGGGGTGGGGTTCTGGTCGGGCTGGGCCGGGTAGGCGAAGGTCAGCGGCGCGTCGGAGACCAGGAGGATCCGGCCGGCGGCGGCGGCCTTGGTGCAGTTGTTGCGTACCGCCCCGGAGCTGACCGCGCGACCGAGCCGTCCGCTGATGGCGGTGGCGATGTCCTGCGGGCTCATCGCCTGGCCCGGGGTCGCGGCCAAGACGTCAAGGGTCAGCTTCTCCAACTCGCCCCGGCCGAACGGCTGGCTGCCGTCGGCGTTGGCGGTCGCGTCGCTGCGGCGGCCCACGCCCGCGGTGATGCCCGGCGCGCGCGGCGGCGTGCGCCGGGGCAGGGTGACGACGTGGGTCTCGCCGTCCGGCGCGAGGACGTGCAGGGTGCCGTCCGTCCGGATCAGGGGCAGCACCGCCGCCGTGGCGCTCGGCGCAGTCGCCAGGCCACGGATGACCTGGTAGCACAGCGGGCAGCGGGGCGGCTGCGGGTTCGGGTCGACCTCGCTGGCCTTGGTCGGGCCGGCGATCCACCGCTGCGGCAGGTCGGGCAGCCGGCGGGCGGCGTCGGCCTGCTCCATCGCGGTCAGCAGCCGCGAGGCGCTCGGGTGACTGATACCGCTCTCGGCCACGATCACGTCGAGACTCGCGCCGTCGTCGCCGTAGTCGGCCAGGACACCCTTGATGGCCATGACCTTGCGGTCACCAGGGCGAGTGGGCTGCACGGCGGCGACCGTCGGTGCCTGCTCGTCCTTGCCACTGTCGGCGTCGTCGTCGGGCGTGTCGTCGTGGTCGGTGGCGTCGTCGCTGTCGATCTGGCTGCCCGGCTGCTCGGTCGTCTCGGTGACCGGCTTGGCATCGCTGCCGTGGTCCGGTCGGTCGTTCTCGGCGTCGTGGACCACTTCGGTGCGCTGGTCGCTCAACTCCGTGTCCGGACGGTCGGCCGCGTTGTCGGCGTCAGGGTCGCCGAAGTCGGTCTCGTCGGCGGCGTCGACGGGCGTGCGGGCGGTGGCGTCGGTCGGCGCGGCGAGGGTCCACCGTGTGGGGGTGCCCTCGGCGGGGTCGGCGTCGGTGTCCGCCGCGACGATGACACCGGCGTCGGCCAGGGTTTTGATCGCCTTGTCGGTGGTCGAGCGGGCCTTGCCGGACTTATCGGCCAACTCGTGGAGGTTGCCCTGACCGAGGTCGGTCAGGGCGTCGAGGACGGCCTGCGTGGCAGGCGTCAGGGACAGGTGTTCCATCAGGGTTTCCTCCTCGGGAACTGGTGGGGACGTCCGGCACGGTGGGGTGCCGGGCGGTGGTGTGCCGGGTCGCGGGCAGCGGTCAACGCGGCAGGCGCGTGTCGTGGTGCGCTGCTAAGGGGTGCCGCTCAGGTGCGGCCCGGTGGTCGTGGCGGTGGGCCGGACCGGCCGGTCAGTGGCCGGGGACGGCCTCGTCGTCGGCGGCCTGCAGGATGTAGAGGCGGTCCTCGGTCGGGTCGCGGTAGATCCCGGCGTCGGCGTGGGACAGCCACAGCGGGTTGACGCTGCCGGGCGGGCGGAGCATGGCGTCGGACGGGCCGACCCTGATGTGGGTGGCGTGCCCGGCGAGGTTCTGTCGGCGGCAGAAGTCGGTGTGGGGCAGGACGACCAGGACCGGGTCACCGGGGTTGACGTAGCGCCGCCGCACCGACCGGCCCGGGTTCGCTTCGGCGTACGCTGCCCGCGCCTCGTCGCCGATGAGGGTGTCGATCCAGTTGCGGGTGTACCGGTACTCGCGGGCCAGCTCCCTGATGGTCTGCACCGGGCCGGCGACCGTGTCGGTGGAACCGTTCAGGTCGTCTTCGTTGATCAGTAGGGCGCGCAGCCGGTCCACCGCGAGCAGCAGCTCGGTGCGCAGGTGCCGCAGATTGCGGCGGCTTCGGGCAGGTGCGCGGCGGCGGGGACGGGGTCGGCGGCGTGTTGGTCGAGGGTGCGGTCGGTTGTCGCGGTGATCCAGCGGCTGATGGTGTCGCAGTGCGGCATGGGGTCCCCCGCTTCAGGTGGTGAGGTGGGCGAGTTCGGCGGGGTCGAGTTGGTTCGGGGTGCGGTTGCGCCAGGTGTCGGAGTGGCGCAGGTGCCACCAGCGCAGCAGGGACCGGCAGGCCGGGGCGAGGTCGTCGCACGCGGGTAGGGGATACGCCATCGTGGGCGGGGGCTGGTGCAGCGAGGCGATGTATGCGGTTGGCGTCCACCCAAGGGCGCTTTCGCTGACCTCGCCGATGACGCGGTCCGAGTAAGGGATGTCGAAGGCGCTGCTGGCTTCGCTGTCGGGCACCACCAACCACGTGCGGGGCTCGCGCCGCCGCAGGGTGGCCACACCGTGCGATGGGTCACCCGGGTACAGCAGGAGGTGCCGCTGGTCGTCGTCGCTGATTGGCCGGTGGTTGCGCCAGGCCCGGTAGGCGACAAGGAGCGCAGGTCCGAGGACGAGGTGCCGCTCGCGGGCGACGAGCGCGTCGGTGAGGGTTTGGTGATAGCCAGCGAGGTGCAGGTCGGCGCGGGCAGCCAATCCGTGTCGTGCCTGCTCGGCGAGTGCACCAGTGCGAGCAAGGGCCTGGTCGAGCGCGGTGGTGCTGGCGGTGAACTCGCGGGCGGTTTTGTGCAGGACGCGGGCGAGGTCGCCGAGGGCGTCGAGGGTGGCCGTGTCGTGGCGCCAGAGGTGCTCGGGTAGGACGTCGTTGGTGTCGGCGGCGATGCGCCGCAGCGCGGGATCGGTCAGGAACACGAGGTCTCTCCTTTGCAGGCGGTCGGGTGGTGGGCATGGCGAAGGCCGGCCGCAGCGGGGCTGCGACCGGTCCTGGGTGCTTCAGGCGGTTAGGCGATGGCGACGGCGCACAGTCGGGCGCGGGATTGCAGGCTGCGCAGGTAGCCGCACGCGTCGTTGAGGAAGCGGAACTGGTCAGCGACGGAGTCACTGGCCGGGGTGAGCAGTCGGCCGTCGGTGGTGATCAGCGCGTCGCCGATCAGGGCGATGCGCCAGTGCAGCCCGACGTAGGTGGCTTCGCCGGCTTGGTAGACGGACAGCTCGTACGGGTCGAAGGAGAGGGCGAGCATCGCCAGGACTCGGGGTTGCTGCTCGAAGCGGCGGCGGGCTTCGGCCAGGCGGAGCTTGGTCGGGTCGGCGTGGTGCTGGGCGAGGTAGTCCTCCCACGGTTGAGCCGGACGGGTCGCCGCAGCGATGTGGGTGTTCCAGGCACGCCAGCGCAGGGCGGCGTCGTTGGCGGCCTTGGCCGCGGTGCCGGTCAGGTCGAGGCGACCCTTGCGGCCGCCGGCGGCCATGGTGACCGCGCCGAAGCGGCGGGCGGCGTCGAGCAGGTAGTAACCGAGGAAGCGGGTCAGCCAGCCGATGAGGCGGCGGTGGCGGACGTGGTAGCGGCGGGCCGGGGTGCCGTTGGCGTGCAGGAGGTCGTTGACCTTTTCCGAGGCGGCGAACCAGTCGGCGTCCTCGCCGGGGGCAAAGCAGACGGTGACGACGACCTGTTCGGACTGCGGTATGGGCGTGGGCATGGCAGGGTGCTCCCTTCGACAGGGGTGGGCCGGGATGGGTTGCGTCGTGGTGCCACCGATCGCGGTGTCTGTGCTGGGAAGCTGCCGTGGGAGGCGCGGGGCGTGGATCACGAGCCGACCGGGAGGTGGGCTGGGTGATCCTGCTGGCGCGGGCAGGTCCAGGGGGAACAGATGGGCGGCGGTGCGAGCAGAGAGAGAAGAAGCTGCACCGTAGCTGCGTGACCTGACAGCACCAGCTCTGTCAGGAGTGGCGAGCATGCCTTTGAGCTGCATTGACAGGATTCGTCGCGGGACTGTCAGGCTCTGTCAGAGCACGAAGCCGCTCTCGTCGTAGTTCGGGTTGTCCGCCACGGGCTGGCCGTGGTCGCTGGGCAGTTCGGTGAGCCGGACTCGGCCGGTGCCGCCGCCAGTAAGCCAGACCGCTTCGGCAGGGTCGGTGGGGTGGGTGGCGGTCGCAAGGGGAGCGCTGTCGCGCCGGCCGCGCAGGAGCCGGTGCAGGTGTTCCTCGCGTTGTTCACTGCCGAGCCAGAACAGCACCGGGTAGCGGGGGCCGCCGCGGTGGATCAGTTGTGCGTACCGGTCGAGCTTGGCCACCACCCTGCCGAGGGGTTCGGTGCCGGTGTCGGCCTCCAGGAAGAACCCGACCGTGGTGTCGGTGGCGCTCCACAGGCCGTGTCCGTCAGCGGTGATGGTGCGGAACTGCTTGGTGGTCATCGTCTCGGACCACCACCGGTCCAGGCGCGCCTCGGGGTGCCAGCGGGCGTACACGGTGAGCCGGACGAAGAACTCGTTGGCCGTGAGCAGGTGGGTCAGGTTCGGGTTGGCCGAGAGCCGGTCGACGCTCTGGCGGCTGGCGCGGACGGTGGGCTCGGGGCGGTGGTGAGCGGCGGCCTGGAAACGCTGCCCTTGGTGGCCGAGCGTCCAGTGCCACGGATGGCTGCCGCCTCCGGCGCGGGCGAACCGGAACCGGTCCAGCAGGCCCAGGGCGGTCAGCTCGCCGAGGCGGATCTGACAGGTCCGGCGGGCGAGGAACAGCATGCGGTGGATCTGATCGGTGGTGAGGACCCGGTGGTCGTCGAGCAGTTGGAGCAGCTGACGGTCACGGCTGGTGATGTGGGGGTAGATGGCCAGCAGGCTGGCCGAGCGAGATTGAGGCATAGGTGGATTCGCCCTTGGAGAGAGAGTCCCGTAGGGAGTCTGGATGAGTTGATCTCGGCTTTGGTTCTGCCGTGGGGTGGGTTGGGGCAGGTCAGGCACCTGACAGGCCAGGTGTGGAGGGCTCGTGTGGGGGCTCGTGTCGCGGACACCCCCACACGAGCCCCCGGTGCCGCACCCAACCGAGCCCCGGCAGGAGCGGCGGGCATCAGCGGTCGCGGTCGGTCATGCGCCGTTTCATCGCCGTACGGGCGAGCTGCTGCATCGGCGGCTCACCGTTGGTGCGGCTGTGGGCGGCGGTGCACTCCTGCCGGATCGCGGTCGCCTCGCCCACGACTGGCGTCGGCGGGTTGGTCACGAAGGTGAACGCGGGCAGCTCCCGGTTGCCGACCAACAGCCGGGCGGCGGCGGTGTAGGCGTCGAGGTGGGCCAGGTCGTGCTCGTCCAGCTCTGGTTTGGTGTGCCGGGACAGCTCCCGCGCGTCGGCCGGGTCGACGTTGAAGAACAGCTTCGTGCGTGCGTTGGCCGACACCGCCGCGGCGATGTCGTGGGGCAGTTGCGCCAGGTCCTGGTGGGCCAGGACGAGCCCGAGCCGAAAACCGCGCGCTTCGGCCAGCATGTCCCCGACGCTGCCGGGCAGCGTGAGGAAGTTGTGGCACTCGTCCACGTACAAACTGGCGTCTCGTCGCTGGTCCTCGGCGACGGTGGCCCGCGCGATGGCGGCTTGCCACACCCGGGCGACGATCATCGAGCCGAGGATTCGGCTGGTCTCTTCGCCGAGGATGCCCTTGGGTAGCCGGCACAGCAGCACTCCGCCGTCGAGGATGCGGCCCATGTCGAACGACGAGTGGGCGTTGCCGATCACGCTCTTGACGAAGTCCCGCAGCAGGAAGGCCCGGAGTCGGGCCAGGACGGGTGCGATGACCTGACCGCGGAACTGCTCGTTGATGCCGTCGTACCAGAGCCAGAACCCGCCAAGCCCGTCCGGGTCGTCCAGGCCGTGAGTGAACCGGGCCCGGAAGTCCCGGTCCTGCAGCAGCGACGGGACGAGGCTCAGGGTCGGTTTGGCGTGCCGCATCAGCGTGAGGCAGGCCACCCGCATGGTGTCGTCCATGCGCGGCCCCCACTGGCCCTGAAAGATCTTGGCGAAGATCCCGACCAGGTTGTCCACGGCCAGGTGGGGATCGCCGCCGTCATCAAGGGGGTTGAAGCAGCCGGGATTCTCCTGGTCGGGGTCGATGATGACGATCTTATTGGCGTACGACGTCGGAAGCCGGTCGAGGATGTCGGTGATCAGATCTCCGCGCGGGTCGATGACCACCGTCCCGCGTCCTGCCTTGATGTCGCCGAGGATCATGTTCAGCAGCAGCGTGGACTTGCCGACGCCGGTCTTGCCGACGACATGTACGTGCTGGCGGGCGTCGGTGACGGTCAGGCCGACGCTGTGATGGCCGATCTGCGAGCGGCCCAGCACCTTCACGCCTCGCCCGCCGGAGGGCACCTGCACGGGCGCCGGCACGGCCTTGGCCCGGGCCCGATCAAGTCCCGCGACGGCGAGGTCTTGCGGCAACGCGGCCAGGGCCGCGAGTTCCGCAACGGTGGCCAGGAACCCATACCGCAGGCGCCGTGCGGCGATCGTGGCCACCGGCTGCGGCATCTTCATGCGCCGTAGCCGGTTGGGGCCGGTGTACGTCGCGGCGGCTGAGGCGATGGTGTGTCTGAGCCCGCCGAGGCGTGCGCGGACCTGGGTGGCCCGTTGCGGGTCTGGTGGGGACGTGCCGGCGTCGGCCGCTACGGCGAACCGGACCGCGATCTCGTAGTGCGGCACCCGCACGGCCTTGTCCACGATGGTGCGGGCATCCGCGGTGGCCACCGGGTCCCGCTCGGCCGCACGCACCACCGGGGCGCGGCCCGCGGTGCGTGCCCGCGACGAGCCGGGCGTGAACACGTCGAGGAACCACAGCAGGGGCTCGATGGCCAGCCGCACCGCCCCGGCGACGGCGCGGGTGGGCAGGTCAGGCCGCCCGCGGGGATAGTTGCTGGTGCTCGCCGCGGCCCTGCGGGCCGCGCGGACGCGGCGGGTGGGTGCCGGGCGGGCGAGGATCTGCACACACGCGTGTTCGCGGTGGCGTACCTGCGCCCCGGCGGCGAGCAACGCCCGCAGCGGGTCGGTGTCGTGCTCGCTGCGCAGCGGCAGCCCGTCGGTGTGCTGCGGCCAGTGCGCCCCACCCACCTCCTCGGCGACGGTGCGCGGAATCGGCGGCGCGGCGTCCGTGGTGGTGAGGGTGGCCGCGGGCCAGGCCGCCCGGACGGCCGCCTCGACCGCGCCGTCCGGCACCGTGCCGGGCACCCAGACCCGGATGGTCAGGGATCGGCCGGTCCAGATGTACTCCCACCCGACGTGCGGGATGCCGAACAGGCGCTGCTGCCACCCCGAGGACGTCAGCACGCCGACCAGCGTGGTCCAGAACGCCGCGGCAGCCTCGGCGGTGACCTGCGGCGGTGCGGCGATGGTCAGCCACCGTGCGCCGGTCGCGAACCGCTTGTGCCGCCAGGCGAGCACCCGGTCGTGGCCGAACACCGCGCTGACGATCGCGGCGGCGGCGATGAAGCCCAGCCACGGCCGGGCGATGATCCACTGCCCGACGTCGGCGGGCCAGCTGGGGGTGGTCATCATCCGGCCTCCCCGATTCCGGTCACGGCGAGCTTGTGCTCGGCGGCCGATCCGACACTGCGAAACGGAATCCGGCTCCGACCAGCGACGAGCAGGCCCTCACCGCGCGGCGTGGACAGCAGCAGCCTCGACTCCCCGGCGGTCAGGCCGAACGCCTCGGACACCGCGTCGATGGACTGCGTGGACTGGCGCATCAGCACCTGGGTGGCGGCGTTGGACACCACCGCCAGGCCGAGATCGGTCGACAGGACGTCGGAGGCGTCCTGGGTGATGACGCACAGCCCGGCGGACCGCTTGCGGGCGGCCTTGGCCATCCGGAACAGGAACCGGGCGCCCTCGCCATCGCGCATCAGCAGCCACGCCTCGTCCACGATGACGAGCCGTCGACGCCGGCGGGCGCCGGCGGGCGCAGTGTCGATGCCGGTCCAGATCGCATCGAGAGCGAGCAGAGTTCCCACGGTGCGCAGCTCGTCGGGCAGGTGCCGCAGGCTCCACACCACCAGGTGGCCCTGCGGCCGGGTGGATGTCGGCCCGTCGAACATGCTGGCGAAGTTGCCGAGTGTCCACGGCGCGAGCCGGGCGGCCAGTTGCCCGGCGGCGGGGTCGTCGTCCGCGTCGAGGGTTGCGGCCAGGTCGCGCAGCAGCGGCGCGGGTTTGGTCCAGGTGCCCGGGTCGCCGTTGATCCCGGCCCGGTTGTAGGTGGCGGTGAGGGCCCGGTCGAGCGCGGCGCGTTCCGCCGGCGGCGGGGGCGCGCCGAGCATGACCGAGATCAGCGTGTGCAGGTACAGCCCGCGCCGGGTCAGGGTGTCGGGACGGTTGTCGGCGGGCAGGTCGAACGGGTTGACCCTGACGCCGGGCTGACCGAGCTGCACGACGCTGCCGCCGACGTGCTCGGCCAGCGGCGCGTACTCGTCCTCGGGGTCGATGACCGACACCGTCGTGCCCTGGTACAGGTTGCGCAGCACCTCAAGCTTGACGAAGTAGGACTTCCCGGCGCCGCTGCGCGCCAGGACCACGCTGTTGTGGTTGTCCTGCGCCCACCGGTTCCAGATCACGACGCCGTTGCTGGTGGTGTTGACCCCGTACAGCACACCTTCTGGCGGGGCGACGGTGCCCGGGGCCGGGGCGGCGAGATCCGCCGAGGCGAGGGGGAACGCCGCCGCGAGGGCGGTGGTGTCGAGGATGCGCCGCATCCGCAGCGGGTCCACGCCGACCGGCAGCGTGGCCACCCAGCCCTGCTGGTGGCGGAACGTCGCCGGCTGCAGGTCGAGCAGCACGCTGGCGGCGGCGGACTTCACGCCCGCGGTGACGGTGGCGAGTTCGTCGAGGGTCCGGGCGTGGATGGTGACGTAGATGCCGACGTCGAACAGCTTCGCCGCCCCGCGGGCGACGCGCTCGGCGAGGTCGGCGGCGTCGGCCGCTGCCGCCTCGACCATCGGGTCACCGAGGCGGCCCTGCTCAGCGTCGAGGCGGCGCGAGGACTCCAGGCGGGCGCGCTGGCGCTTGAGCATCGGCGCGGCCAGTTGCGGTGCGACCGGGAACAGGTGCACCGCGACGTCGACCCGCCCGGGGTAGGACAGCAGCGGGTCGAGCCAGGCGGGGCCGACCTCGGCCGGGTAGCCGCACACCGCGTAGGTCGCGGCGTACCCGTCACCGACCCGCACATGCCACGGGGTGACCGACAGGGCAGCCGGGCAGGGCATGCCCTCCCCGGCCGCGACACTGTTCTTCTTGAGCTTCACCAGGTTCACGATGGGCTCCGTAGGGTGATCGGGGCGCCGGGCACCGCTCGCGGGCCAGGCACCGGTGGGCTGAACGGATCGACGGCGTTGGCCAGGGCCGAGGCGACCGCCGGCCCGTCCAAGGCGGCGGCCTCCACGCCGAGCGCAGACAGGGCGCGCACGGCGGTATCGGCCGCGTGCTCACCGGTGACGACGGCAAGGACCTGGCGGCGCAGCGGATCACGTTGGCTGTCGAGGTCGAGCAGGAACTGCGCGTAGTTGTCGGCGGCGGCCCGCAACGCCGGATGCGGCAGGCGCAGCGCGTGCTCGACGATGGCCTGCGCGTAGACGCTCAGGTCGTGCCGCTGCGCGGCCACGACGATCTGCGCCGCGCCGGTCAGGCTGTTCAGGAACCGGCCGAACCCGTCCAGCAGCGCCCCCTGCTCGCCGCCGCTGCGCAGGTGGATGTTGGTGGTGCCGCAGCCGATCAGCACCTTGGCGCCGCCCTCGCTGGTGAGGACTCCGGTCGGGCTGACGGTCGTGACCGCAGAGCGCAGCGGCGCCGGAACGATCGCCTTGCCAGCCACGACCGCGACGGAGCTGGCCCGAGCCGCACCCGGGGTGAGAGTGCGGGGGCTGCGGCTGAGCGTGAACCCGTGTCGCAGCCACACGTCCAGGGGCAGGCCGTCACGTCGGCCGAGCGCCACCACGATCGCGACAGCGAACACGATGACCCCGGCGACGATCCAGACCACCGCAGGCAGCAGATGACCCATCGTGCGGTAGCAACCGAACCCGGCCATCCCGGCGCCGCCGATGATGGCGAGCTGCCGGAACGTCAGCCCGAACGCGATGCGGTCCGGCTCGTTGACATTGGCTGGGACGACAGCACGCGGGGCAGCGTCCTCGGCGTTCATCGCCCGCCTCGCAGGGCGGCGCGCCCCAACCGGCTGAGCGGCAGGTGGCGGGTGACGCCCTGGACAACCACCGCACGCAGCAGAACCCCGCCGGAGTTCGACGACCCGGCGCCGCTGACGTAGCGGCGCATCATCGTGGGGACCTTGAGCGTGACCCACAGCACGACGATGACGAGCATGAGGTTCACCGTGTCCGAGCCGGGCAGGCCGAGCAGGATCGGCAGGTTTGACCCGGGATCGATCAGCAGGTTGATGCCCGCCGAGAACGCGACCGCCTGCAGCGTGGGAGTGGCCAGACAACCCAGCAGGGTGCGCCACCACAGCTCCGCGGCGCCCTGCGTCCACGGGGTGGCGTAGCAGGCCAGCGCCACCGGCGCGACCCCGGCCAGGATGACCAGCACCCCGATTCGCACCAGCCAGGTGCCGACGAGCATGAACATCAGCACGACGATGAGCAGGCCGATGATGACCGTGAGCAGGGCGGCGCCCTGGTCGGTCATCGCCGAGGCGATGCGAGCCTGGGCGAAGGTGACCGCCTCGGTGGTTGGCGCCGACTCACCAGCCATCGACACCGTCAAAGCGTTGGCGACGCCGATAAGCACAGCGGTCAACGGGAGGGCGAACGTGGACAGGACGAACCCGACGACGAGCCGGGGGACCAGCTCCTTGATGCCGTAGCGCACCTCGACCGAGCTGCTGAGCATCGTGGTGATACCCACGGTGATGATCGCGAGGATGAAGCAGGCGCTGACGACCAGGGCGCCCTTCTCGGCGATCGACTGCACCTGCGGCAGGACGGTGAAGTCCGGCGATACGAAGATCGACGATGCCAGGAAGGCCAGCAGGCCGCCGAGCAGGTCGGTGACGTTCTCGGCGAGCCAGCTGACCAGGCCGCTCATGAGCCAATCAACCATGACGGCGCCTCAGCCGCCGATGATGCCCTGCAGCACCTGCAGGATGACCGGAGACAGCACAGCCAGGGCGTAGCCCATCAGCGCGGACTTGACGTTGCCCTTGGCCTGCTCGACCTGAGCGGGGTCCCCGCCGGCCGCCATGTAGCGCAGGCCGCCGATGACCAGGAACATCGTCGCGACCAACGCGATGATGCCCATGACCCAGCCCGTTATTCCGGAGATGACCTCGTTGATGCTCTTGGGAGCCGCCAAGGGCTGTGGCACGGCGGCGGCGAGGTCGGACAGGAGGGAGAGAGACGTGTGCATTGCAGCGCTCCACAAGGAATATGCGGGCCGCCGCGGTGGGGACCAGAGCGAGGACTTGTCCGGTCCGGTGGGGGCGCTCCTCCCTCGCATGTGGCGATGGATTGCGGTGTCAGTACGCCGCGCCAGCCGTGCCGGACCGTAGGCCTCACCGGATGGGCAGGTCCCCACCGGGCGGGCATGTCGTGGATGACATGCACCGCCCAGGTCTCGGCTGTCAGGTCGGACGAACTCGCCGGCCGCCTGTCACGGCCTGACAAGATCGGTCAGCGACTCACGTTGTGTGCAAGGTTGGGGTGGACCGACAACGCAAAGAGGTCGCGCCGGGCGCTCGCCCCCAGACGGTTCTGCGCCGAAACCAGTAGGGGATCGGCGTGCGGCACACGAACGGAGCCGGAAAAGCTCGAAGTGAAGCCTCGCAGCAGGCCGGCCTTCCTTCAGCGATCAACTGTCCGAGGTCCGCGGCATCTGACGGTCAGCCCCGTGGGCACCCAATGTGTTGGACGCCCTGTGCGCGGCTGACCGCTCGGCTTTCGAACCTGGCCGATGAGCGGATGGGTCGTGCGGGCAGTTAAGAACCTTGCCATGGGTCTCCGAGCAGACGCCGTTGTCCGACGTCCGAGAGCCCGTGGCCGGCCCGTGCCAAAGACCGGTGAGGCGGCTCAGCGGCGACTTCCCCATGTCTTGTGCCAGTAGCCGGCGTTGTCGCTGCCCACACGAAGTACAGCATCCGGCGCCGCTGGCGCAGGCCACAGTTCGATGAGATACCTATCAACCACCTCGTCGGCGAACTCGCCCTGCGCGCCGGCGTCCCGACCCGCGGCCGACACTCTCAGACGGTATTGCCCTGGCGGCACGGCGAGCGGCCCGCCGGACTCGCCCGCCCAGGTCGACCATCGCATGACGCGACCTAGGGGCAAATCGAACGATGCCTCGACGACGTCTTCCCAGTCGGCACTTGCTCTTGGCTCGGTGGCCTCCAGCACGATGCGTACGGGGGAACCGCCTGACCGACGGGCAAGCATGATCACGACGTTGTCGGGGACCGCCGCGCCGACGAGCCCGTTCTGTTGGTCCTTGAAGAATCGATCAGCGTCGCCGTCCCAGATATCTTCGCCCCACTCCAACGTCAGCTGGCCGTAGTCGGTGTACACGACTTGGTTGAGCAGTTCTTCACTCATGGCGGCCCAGCCTAAGGGACGTCTCGTAACCGGGTGAAGGCGTTGCCCGGCGCCGGGTCGGTGGTCAGCCAGCGAGGATGATGTTGTGGAGGTTGGCGATGCCGGAAGCGGCGTCGGTCAATGTGTGGGCGGCGCGGCGGTAGTCGCGCAGGATCTTGAAGCACTTCATCCTGGCCAAGGCATGTTCGACCCCTGCTCGAACGGTCCGGTGTTCGACGTTGAGGGCTTGCTTCCAGTGCGGCAGGTCGCTGCCGTCGGCGGGCTTGCGGTACGGGATGATCACCTCGGGGTTGCCGCGGTAGCCGCCGTCGGCCATGACCGGCCGTCCGTCCAGCTTCTCCTGGATGCCTGAGCTGCGGTAGACGATCGTGTCGTTGCGGTTGCCGGGCTGCGGATCGCCGACGGCGATGACCAGGCGGGTGCTGGCGTCGATGGCGACCTGCAGGTTCGTCGAGTACCGGTAATTCTTGCTCGGGGCGGCCAGGCGGTGATCACGGGTGGGGATCAGGGTGCCGTCGACGATGGCGATCTGGTCAACCGGCCGGCGGCGCACCGGCGCCAGTGCCAGTAGCGGGCCGAGGGTGTCGATGACCCGGTGCGCAGCGGAGTGAGACACCCCGAACAGCGGGCCGATCTGCCGCATCGTCAGGTTGGTGCGCCAGTACGCGGCGACCAGCAGCACCCGGTCGGCGAGGTCCAGGGCCCACTGCCGGCCCGGCCGGCCATCGGCGACGGCGTCCCCGCCACGCTCCGCGACCAAGCGGACCAGTGTGCGGAACTGGGCGGGCTGCAACCCCGTGAACGGAAATACCCATGCCGGCCGGGCCGCGGTGATCACCTGCATCCAGGCATCCTGACCGACCGTCCTCACCAGACAGACACCGGGGTTACGAGACGTCCCTTAGGCCCGGGGCCTACGACCACAGGTCCCAACATCCGCATCTGCCGTGAACCGCGCGTTCGTTCTCGCCGCTCGGTGCGCAGTCGTGCCGAGAAGAGCGCGCCGCTTATGCGGCCGGTCCGCTCGTTTGGGGCCTCATGTCAACCCATGTCGTGAGACAGAACGGATGACCGGCCGGATCCGCGTACACATAGCATTGCTCGCTGTTGGGCTGGAACTCGTACTTGCTCGCTCCCGCCTTCAACACGCGCAATTCTGCGACGGCGCGGTCTTCGACGTAGAACTCAAGGTGCAACTGGATGGACGATGTGGGGTCGGGCCAAATCGGGGGCGTGTAACCGACCACCCGCTGGAAGTCCATGCGGCCGGTCCGGCAGATGACCGTGGCCCAGTGGTCATCCAGATTGGTAATCGTGCCACCGGTGATCTCGGCATAGAAGGTCGCCATCAGCTTCGTGTCGGGACAGTCCAGCGTGACCGAGGCGAGCCGGATGGAGTCGGACATGGTTGTCTCCCTGGGAGGAAAGTGCGTCCTACCCTGGGGACGCGTCTCAGCATCGGCGCCGGATCGATCGCGGACGCTACCAGGTTCACTGATCTGCCGCCGTTCGTGCGCGTCGGCGTCGGAGCGCCCCGTCACTCTAGGTAGCCGCCAGCGGTGGTACGTGCGGGCGCGAGGACGTCCGGTCGTGCCGAGATCAGTACGGCTGATCTTGACGTGCCAGACTGCCGCTAGCATCGTCGGGATGGCAACGCGGCTTGTTCAGATCAACATGAAGGCTCGGGACGACTCCGCGCTGGGCGTTTCTGGGCGGAGGCGCTCGGCTGGGGAGTCTCCAGCGAGGGACCCGGCGTGACCAACCTCGAACCTGAGGGCTTCGTCTACCCCGACCCTGTCGCTGTCTGCCTTGACCTCATCGTCTCCCCGGAACCCAAGACGGTGAAGAACCGCGTGCACGTCGACCTCGCCACCAGCTCGGCTGCCCATCAGGCGGAGGTGGTCGCGCGCCTGAAGGATCTCGGCGCAACAC
Source organism: Micromonospora cremea (assembly GCF_900143515.1). Classification (NCBI taxonomy): domain Bacteria; kingdom Bacillati; phylum Actinomycetota; class Actinomycetes; order Micromonosporales; family Micromonosporaceae; genus Micromonospora; species Micromonospora cremea. The sequence continues at coordinate 303,048 of NZ_FSQT01000001.1, forward strand.
CTGCCGACGTAGGCCAGGGTGACGTCCCATGGACGGTCATGGTCGACCCAGAGGGCAACGAGTTCTGTGTGCTGGACCCCCGACCGCTCTACCGAGACACCGGACCGATCGCCGCGGTAGTGGTCGACTGCGCGGATCCGCGAGCCATGGCCCGCTTCTGGGGCGAGGCCATGGACTGGGCCCTGCACGAGGTGACCGATCACAAGGCGGTACTGCGCTCCGCCAAGGGCGTCGGCCCATATCTGCAGTTCCTCCGCACACCCGACGTGAAGACCGTGTGGAACCGCGTCCACCTCGACGTCCGCCCATACTCAGGTGACGACCTGGAGGCCGAGGCGGCCAGACTGCGGACTCTCGGCGCCACCGCCATCGACCTAGGCCAAAACGATGTCCCGTGGACCGTCCTCGCAGACCCGCAAGGCAACGAATTCTGCCTCCTCACCCCAGGCTGACCCAAAAACGGCGATGCCGGCAGTGAGGACGTTGCGCCGGACCTGCACCAGATCAACGCCGGGTGGCAAGGACTCCTGCGCGATCACGGTCACGCTCGCGTTGCGATGCGCCTGCTTGCCGAAGTACCGGTCGCCGACGATGCCCAGGCCCGCCCGAATCCGGACCTCCTCGACCAGTTCGCCCGACGGCGCCGGCGCCGGACCGTCCGCGGGCCGGCCCACATACCGATGTACGGGCGAGGCCAGCAGCTGGACGATCCGCGGCATGGCAGCCAGCGTCACCCGATGACCTTGGGCCCTCGCATTGGCGCACCATCCAACGGATGTGCGGCCGGGGCCTCCCCGAACGCCTGGCGCAGGTGCAGGGCGACCTCCTCTTGGGCGTGCGCGGCCTTGTCCAGCACCGCGGCAAGGCCGAAGAAGTCGTGCATCACTGCCCCGTAACGGACCGACGTGGCCCGCACGCCGGCGGCCTCCAAGCGGGCGCACCACTCGTCGCCCTGGCTCTGCAGCACGTCGCGGTCGGTGGTGACGATCAGTGTCGGCGGCAGACCGGCGAGGCTCTGCGCGGAGAGCGGGAGCAGATCGACCCTGGGGTCTTTCAGGCTGTCGGTCACGCCACGGAAGGCGTGCATCATCAGCCAGGACAGCAGTGGACGATTCAGCGGCCGGGCGTCTGCGGCGTCCCGCATGGACGCGCCGTACTGGGCGGTGGTGGTCAGCGGGCAGACGAGCACCTGCGCCACGGGCAGTGGCTCACCTGCCTGCTTGAGCTGACCGCAGGTCGCGGCCGCCATGTTCGCCCCGACGCCCTCGCCACCGATGGCGATGCGTGACGGGTCGCCGCCGAGCCCGGTGGCGTTGGTCCGCAGCCACCGGTAGGTGGCCAGCACGTCCTCGTGGGCGGCCGGGAACACGTGCTCGGGAGCCTTGCGATACTCCGGCGACACCACGATGGCGCCCGTCCGGTTGACCAGGGCGCGGCAGGACGCGTCATAGTCGTCGTTCGTGAACAGGATCCACCCGCCACCGTGCACCCACATCACGACGGGCACCGGATCGGAGGTCTGGCCGAGCGGCTTGTAGACGCGTACGACCAGATCACCACCCGGGCCGGGCACGGTGACGTCCGCTGCCGATCCGACCTCCTCGGGGTCCGTCGGCCGCCCGTCCTGCTGCAGGATCTCCATCGCCGCGTCGGCGAGGCTCGGCTGCTGGCGGGCCTGCTCGACGGTGAGGAGCTCGTACGGGGCCAGTACCAGTCGGGACCAGGTGTCGAGGATCCGCTGCGCCTGGGTGTCGAGCAGCCAGGAGGCGTCGGTCGACAGGACGTTGCTGCGGCCGGATACCCGGTCGCGTACCTTGTCCATGAACCCGGCGGCCACGTGCATGAGGCTGCGACGGCGTCCGGTGGGCGGGACGGTGGGATGCGAGCGGGCCGGGGCCGACCGCTTGGCGGCGAGGTACCGCTCGCCGAGCCGACCCATCTCCTCCGCGCCCACCGCCCGACGCAGCGCCGGCAGGAACTCCCGTTCCTCCTTCTCGATGTGGTGCCGGATACCGCCGATCAGCTTGTTCAGCGCCCGCTCGAATTTGTGGCTGCCGGGATCCGCATGGTCGAGCAGGACGAGCAGCCTCTTGAGGGCCTGGTGCTCGTCCCGCCCCTCCTCGGCGTCCGCGGCGGCGCCGATCTCGGCCAGCGCCGGATACAACACCTCCTCCTCGGCGTGGGCGTGCAGGGCGCGGCCGTAACTCACCTGGTCGACCAGCATGCGCCGGTCACCGCGTCCGGCCTCGAGGTGCTCGAAGATGCGGTTCGCCACCACGTGCTCGTCGGCGATCAGGTGGTCGAGGTCGCCCGGCAAGGTCGCGTACGGCAGCGTCATCGGACACCTCCTCCTCCACACTTACCGCAACCGGCACCGCCTTCGCGGAATAACCTGGCATGTCGCCAAGAACCCGAACGGGCGGGTCGAACGGGCGGGTGATCGAGTATCCGGATCTGCCGCCGATCGTGCGCGTCGGCGTCGGAGGGCCCCGGCACCCTAGGTAGCCGCCAGCGGTGGGTACGTCCGGGTGCGAGGACGTCCGGTCGTGCCGGATCAGTGCGTTCATAGGGTCAGCCGACTCGCCAAGCGGCCGGGTCGACACCGCCGGCACCGGCGCCGTCGAGTTGTAGGGGCTGCCGGGTGCAGACGAAGGTGCCGAGGTCGAGGTGGCTCACCGCGCCTGCGGCGTCGCGCTCGACCCGCAGCCGCACGCCGGCGAAGTAGCCGTTGAGGCCCTCCCACCGGCCGTCGCGGTCGGGCGCAGCCGGGTGCCGCGCCCGCCTCGGGACAGCGGGGCAGCTCCAAGACGCCGTCGGCCAGCGGCCGCAGCACGTAGGGGACCGCCCCCCAGTACCCAGGGGATGGCGAGGTTCAGCAGCTCCGGGTCGACCGCGGGCAGCGGCGCCACGGCACCGGATCCGCGGCTCCCGCTCGGCGACCGTCCGCAGCAGGTCAGCGGCGGTTCGCTGGGTCGCGAACGCTCCGGTCGACGCCCGCCGTCGTTCGCCGCCGCCCGTCGGCGTGCGTCGCGGTTTATCACTCCGTTGGGCGCGCACCCACGCCCGTCCCGGCCCGCGGTGCGCCACCGTGATAGCCAGCCTCACCGCGGACCAGCCCACCGACGGCATCGCCCTGCTGGCGATGATCCGGGCCGCCGAGGGCAACGCCGTGACCGGGTCCTGATCACAGCGCCGACCAGGGCCGTCAGCCGGCCTCGTGGTTCCGCTCCGGCTCAGACCTGCCTCTGCGCGGCGACCCGGACTCGCCGCTCGGTCCCGGTCCGGCCCCGCCGGTCGGGTCCGGCCGACCCTGCTCGCCGGTCAGCTCCGCGTCGGGCTGATAGCGGTACGCCGCCTCGCGTACCGCCGAGTCGGACTCTAGTCCGGCGCCGAGCGCGCCGCCGACCGTCGCCAGCGAGCTGGCCAGCCAGCCCAGCTTGACCTGGTGGGCGACGCCGGCCGGTCGGCCGGTGGATTCAGCGAGCAGGTCCCAGGGGACGAGGGCGATCGCCCCGACGATGGTCAGCGCGGCGAGCGCCACATACAGCGCGAGGACGCCGATCACCACGGTGAGCACGCTGACCACGTTGAAGAGGACGACCTGCTCCCGGGCCCCCGGGTCGCGCGGAACCCGCTCCCAGAGGCGCGCGCCGAGCACCATGGTCAGCACCACCGCCAGGACGGAGCCGGCCGCGAGCAGGCCGAGCCGCAGGTTGCCCAAAGCCGCCGACAGCTGCCAAATATCGGCGCTCACCAGGGCGAGGACGGCGGTCGCGAAGGCACCAACCAGCAGCCGGGAGAGCCGGACGGCCAGCCGCCACGGCCGGTTCGCCCGGAGCATGCCGAGCAGCAGCCGCAGGTTGCCGCCGATCACCCCGGCCAGCAGGCCGATGCCGGACGCCTGGGGGTTCACGCGCGCGCCGAGTTCCCGGGCCCGCCGTCCGGTGGCCAGGCGCCGGCGGCGCGGGCCAGCCCGTACCGGATCGCCGACGGCGTCGGTATCGCCGAGCAGTGCCGCGAGGAGCCGGTCCCCGGCCTCGGCCATCCGCCGGGCCACGGCGACAGGGCCGAGCGCGGGCATGGAAAGGACCGCGACGCCGTGGGTGGTGCTGGCGTGCGCGACCACGGGCCGCCGCGCGGTCTGCAACGGCAGGTCCGTCACGCAGAGGACCAGACTCCAGCCCTCGGCCAGCATCCGGCGCCGGGCTGCCTCGATGAGCTGGCCGAGGTCGGCCGGCCCTTCGACGAGCCGCGCCACCTGGAGGCGTACCGCCCAGTCGACCTCCGGGACCCGGTTGCGGAGCCGGTCGGCGAGCTCCGTGGCGGCCTCCCGCGCCAGGTCGGCCGCGGCCCCGGGGGCGGCCACGACACCCACGACCACGGACCCACGCCCGGTCACCACACTCCCGCAGCCGGCTCGGCCGCTCCCCCGGGCGCGGCGCCGGTCCGTGGCGCCGTCGCCAACACGGTACCGGTGACCCAGACGAAGTCGTCCCCCACCTCGGTGCAGTCCCGGTCGACGCCCATCGCCGCCTCCCGTCTCTGTCGGCCCGGTCCAGCTAGTCCCCGGTAGGCGCCGACTCATTCATCTGCGCCCGGGCGGCCACGCCGGACCCGCAGGTCAGGGCTGGTACTGGCTACGGGTGCGGGGCAGCCACTGGGGGTGCTGGTCGCGCAGGTAGCGGACCAGTCCCTCGCGTAGGTCGCAGCGCAGGTCCCAGGCGCTGGCGCCGTCCGCGGCCGAGGCCTGCACCTGGATGACCACGGTCTGCGGGGTGGCGTCGACCATCTGGAGCACCCACTGGTCTCGATCCCACAGCGGTGAGGACTCGACCAATCGGCGGGCCTCCCGGCGCAGTTCGTCCAGGTCGGCGGTGTGGTCGACATGGATCTGGATTTTGCCGACCACCCGGGACTCGTTCCGGGTCCAGTTCTGGAACGGCCGCTCGGTGAAGTACGTGGTCGGCAGGATGAGCATCCGCTCGTCCCAGAGCCGGATCACCACGTTGGTCAGCTTCACCTCCTCGACTCGGCCCCATTCGCCGTCCACTACCAGCACGTCGCCGACGTGCATCCCGTCGGCGAAGGCGACCTGGATGCCGGCGAACGCGTTGCCGAGCGCGGTTCGCGCGGAGAGGCCGATCACCGCGCCGATCACGCCGGCCGAGGTCAGAATGGAGATGCCGGCGAGGCGTACCGGCCGGAAGGTGATCAGGATCAGGCCGATTGCGACGACCGTAATCACGGCGACGGTGAGCCGCCGCACGGGGCGGATCTGGGTCCGGGCCCGCCGGATCCGTCGGCTGGTGACCAGATCGCTCGGCAGCTTGCTGAACGAGACCGTTTCGGCGACGTTCAATGTCCTGATCACCAGCCACGAGCTGAGGGCGATCAGGACCAGCAGGACGGTGTGCCGCAGATAACGCTGCCACTCGGCCGGTCCGGGCGGCAGCGCGTAGTACAGCGCCCCGACCAGCAGGGCCGCGCCCGCTGGGCGGCGGCAGGCGTGCCGCAGCGGTTCCAGCAGCCACTTGTAGCGGCCACGGGCAGCCCGGCGGATCAGCACGCCGGTGACCAGGTCCACGACCACGGCCGCCGCCAGCGCGGCCAACACGATCAACGCGGTACGCATCAGAGGCCGTCCACGTGATTCCGATGCCGCCTCTCCTGAACGCGCGACCGCACTCCCCGCGTTCAGGGTGTCATCGGATCCGGGTGGCAAGCGGCGGATATCGGGAATGCCAACCGGCCGTGACCGACGTCCGGCGGCTGGACGAACGAGACGGCGGGCCTGCCCGCAGGCTCCCTGCGAGCCGGCGCAAGATGCGTGATCGGCGCCCTACGGCCGGTCGCCGACCTGCCGGGGGGCACCGCTCATGCAGCCCCATCGGCGAGGTTGTGTTCAGTCCGCCGGTGCGGTCTCTGCGGCCTCATCCCTGGCCGTGACAGATGCACTGATCTGCCGCTGGTCGCGCGGTCATGCCGGAACAGTGCGCGCTATCTTGTTCGTGGATCTTGGGGAGGGATCGGCGATGACGGATCTGCGTGGGCTGGTGGGAGACATGGCGTCGGCGTTGGCCGGCACGGGCGTGGCGGTCCTGCAGGGGTGTCACCGACCCGGGGCCGGCAGTTCGTTGCACACGTTCGATGCTGCCGGCCGGTCAGCGTTCGCGGACACCGGGTTCGCCGTGCACGACCTGCTGCGTCGGGTGGACGAGGTGCTGCGCCCGGACGGCGAGGGCCGCCCGATCGTGGTCGAACTCGCCCGTGACGAGGCAGGACGCGCGGAGCTGCGGTACACCTTCGACTTGCCCACCGTGGCGCCGGTGCGGCTGGTACTCGATCCCGATTACCGGCACCCCAACCACCCCGCGTCGCCGATGCCGGCACCGCCCGGTGCCGCTGTCACTGACCGGCCCACCGACCCGGAAGTCCTCGCCACCATTCGCGCCCTCGTGGCGGAGTTCGCGCTCGGCTACACGCGGAAGACGGGGCGCACGCCCGACTTCGGCGCCGGGCATTCGGAAGAGGAGATCCGCGCCGCTGAGGCTGCCATGGGCCTGCGGCTGCCCGAGGACCTGCGGGCGCTGTACCGCACCGTATCCGACGATGAGGAGTACGGGCTGCTCGGCGCGGGGGCCCTGCTGTCGTTGGACTCCGTGGTGGCGGAGTACCTGAGCGGCAAGCCCGGGACCGGCCTCGGGTCCGACGACCTGTTCGCGGTGTTCCCGGTCGTCTACGAGGCGTACCCGCCCGGCCGGGTGCGGCGGGTCTCCCGCAATGACTGGTGGGTGGAGGTCGGCACCGACTGGGGCGGCAACTACTGCGCGGTCGACCTCGATCCCGGGCCGCAGGGCACGTCCGGGCAGATCATCCAGTACGGCAGAGACTTCTACGGGCCGGTGGGGTATACCGCCGAGTCCGTGACGGCGGCGCTGCACGACAGGCTCGCGGTGCTGCGGGACGACGGTACCCCGCGGCGCGCCTCGATCCATCCGCAGTACAGCCACTCCGAGCAGGTGGGGGAGCGGCGGGTCGCTGACGTCGTCGCCGGACTCGACGTGCAGGAGCTCTACCTCAACGACGGCGGTCGCCTCAATCTGGCGGAGCTTGCGCCGCTCCGCCACCTGCGCAGCGTCTCGATCAACCGTGCGACAGCGGTCACGGCGAGCCTCCCGTCCGGCGTGCCGATCGAGTGGCTGTCGATCGACGCCGCCGAGATTGACCTTCCGCCGCTGGGCGGGCATCCGACCCTGTGGGGGCTGAAGCTCGCGTCCCGTTCCCCGGTCGCGATCGCGGCGCTGGCCGGCCTGCCGGCCCTGGCCCACCTCGACCTGTCCGGGGCCGACGTCAGCGACCTGCACCGGGTCGCGGAGTTGCCGGGCCTGCGGGTGCTGGAGCTCAACCTGGCGCAGTGGCGGGAGTGGGTGGGCGCGGTTCATTGCCGGCCGGGCTGGCGGCCGCAGCGCTGAACGGGTTCGCCCGGCTGGAGGAGGCCGACCAGTGGGCCGACTGGCTGCGGGGAGCCGCCAGGCAGCGGTGAGCGGGCGGGGCCGGCAGTGGCCGCTGGACGGCAAGTCCACCCGGAGGGCTCATCCGAACGCTGCGAGTCAGCTTGCCGCTGGTCCTTGGCGTAGCCGAGCGGGCGCGGTCCAGACTTGATCAGGTGCGCACATCTGCCGCGGATAATGGGCGCCAAGCGAAGCGCTCCATCACCGTCCGTACGCACCTCCCAGATCTATACCTGAATTCGTTACGCCGATGGGCCACCACGCGCGGAAGGGCTGCCCGGTAGGCCTCAAGCACGCCGGTGCCACCAGGGCTTTTGGGGTGGCGCCTGCGGATCGTGGATCGTGCGGCGTTCGAAGACCTCGTCCAGCGGGCGGAGCCGCTTTAGCAGTTCGCGGCGTGCCCGCGGGCCCAGCGCTCCCAGCGCTTTGGCCAACACGTCGCGGTGCTCCAGGGGGTCGCAGCACGGACACCCGGCCTGCGCGGCGTCCTGCAAGAGGCGTGCGACCGGCCGGTGGACGGCTCGTTTCCAATCCGCCAGAGCACGGGCCACGGCACCAGGCCACAGGGACGAACGCTCGTACCGCGAAATCTGTCTGGCGGCTGCGACAGGGAGCCCGTCTATCTCGGGTACTTTGATGTGGCGATCAGCCCGACGTGGACGTGCAGCGCGCACCCCCGAAGGCGGCCTACGCGCCACAGTCCTTTCTGATCATCGTCATGCTGACGATGATTGCACGAGACCACGCCGTTCTCCAACGGATTGGAATCCTCATTAGCCGCTAACCGGGTGGTCGCCTTGTATGCTCCGCGGATGCCCGACGCGCCCGACCGCGAGTGTCATTGCCTCCTCTGCGAGGGCGACGGCGCACCGCGGGTTCGGTGGCGGCGGGCAGAGAAGTCCTGGCCGGAGCGCGAGCGCCGCAATGCCCGGCTGGTTCGTGAGTACGGTTGGGGCGTCACCGGCGTTCTTGGCATGACCACGCCCGACTGGGCCTACTCGATCGGTCTGTGGCACAGCTACGGCAGCGTCGAGTTGTGCCTGCTCGGCATCCCGCAGCAGCGGGCCATGGAGATCGTCAACACGGTCGGCCGCCTGATCCGTGACGGGCGGCCGCTGACCCCCGGCCGCAGGCTGGCAGGCGTCATCGACGGGTACGAGCTCGCGCTCGCTCCGGTGCACAGCAGTTGGTACGGGCAACTGTTCGGCGCGGCCATCGATTACTATCAGCGTCCGCCGTTTCCGGTCGTGCAACTGCTGTGGCCGGACAGGGCCGGCCGCTACCCGGGTCACCCCGAGCTCGATGACGGCGCGCATGAGACCCAGCCGTCGCTGTGGCTGCCGATGGACGAGCACCCGCGCAGTATGTGGACCGAGCCGACGCCGCCATGGATGTACCCGAAACTTGATCCTTGCCAGGTCGTGTTCACGCTCAAGCGCATCATGGACGGCGGCCGCCCGGTCAACCGTGTGATCCACGATCACGACGGGAGCTGGCAGTTCCTCGACGGCGACGCGATGGAGCAGCCGGACGTGACCACCGCGCATCTGGTCCACCTCGTCGCCCACCACGACGTCGGCCAGTTGCTGGACCTGCCGGTGGGTTGGCGCGCCTGGCGGCAGCCCGACGGCAGCTGGCTACGCTCGACCGTCGAGCCGCAGTAAGCCTGCCAGTCCCACTGCGGGCCCGGGCCGAGCAGCGAGGACCTGACCAATGGACGCCTGGCTCCAGGTCGAGCTGCCCGCAACCGACGGAGTCGGAGCAACTGCTCGCCGGTCTGCAAGGAGCGGATGCGGCAGATGATCTGACGCTGCCACGCTGTCCGGAACGCTCACCGCTGCACGCTTGTGCCGCCGGTCGTGCGCGCTCGCCGTCGCACTGGGCGTCGCTGCAGCAGCAGCAGCCTCGGCTCCGGCAAAGTGCGGACCTCACGATGGCTCCGGCGGTCGCACGTGCGGAGCCAGACCCGGCCGTGTACCACCTCGACCGACCCTGCTGCGACGAGACAGGAAGGAAGATCGCCCCCGGCCGGTGCATCGACGTCGAAGGCAACGACCACTGGTGATTCTTCACCGACGTGCCGACGCACCAGTGCGCGCTCGTCGAGGGTGGGATCTCGGAACCGAGGATCCCAGAACTGGGTCGGGCAGGCCATGTATGCGACGTCGGTGAAGATCACCTCGAGACCGTGGTGGTAGGTCAGGTCGTGTCCCGCGGCCAACCGAAGCTGGGAGCCGTCGAAGTGCAGCACGTCCCAGTCCCACCATGATCCCCCAGGCAGTTCAATCACACCGCCGATCCTCGCATCGGCGAGCAGTCAATGGACCGTGCCGATCGTCCGTACTCTGCCGGAGGTGCAGGGCCTGGAAGGGGAGCCGATCGGGCTGTACGTTTCCGGCTCCGGCGGCGCCGTGTCCTGGACCTACCGCCCGGACGGGGACGTGGACCCGGGGACGTCCTGCGTCTTCAGCGACAGCGCGAGTCGCAACCCGACCATCACCTGCAATGACAGCGGCACGTTCATCGCGACAGTCGTGCTGGACGACGGCGTGAGCACGCCGGTCACCGCGCAGACGAAGGTCATCGTCCGCAACGATCCGCCTCAAGTAAGCTTCACCACTCCGACCCCGTGGCAGTTGTTCCGGGTCGGCGAGCCGGTCGTGTTCGACGCCCCCATCACCGACAGTGGCAGCAACGACGTGCACCGCTGTCAGTACGGGTGGGACGATGGCGAAGCGTGGGACGAGCAGTTCGACGCCAACGGCCGTAACTGCGGGGTGACGCACACCTACGAGCACGCCGGCATGTACACGGTCGACCTGGTCGTGACCGACGACGACCTGGCACAGGGCTCGACGTCGGTAATGATCGTCGTATACGACCCGAACGAGGGGCCGGCGAGCATCGCCGGTAGCACCGCCACTCCGACCGGCGCACTGGCCACCGATCCGAACGCGAGTGGCGAGACCTCGGTCCACTACGCCGCGCAATACCCAATGGGCGGGCGGGTTCCAGTCACCGAGGTGAACGGCCAGACGCTCGCCTGGGTCGACGGGACTAGCTTCCGCCTGCAACTTGAGGCGATGGAGTGGTTCGTAATCACCGAGGACGGCAAGGTCGCTGGCCGAGGGACCAGCACAGTGGACGGAAAGGTCGGTTACACCTGGGTCCTCTACGGCTGGGACTATTGTGACGGATCGAACAGCCCCGGCTGCCAGAATATTCCGTCGGACAAGATCCGACTGGTCGTCTTCGAGAGTGCCACCGGGAAGGTCGTCTACGATCACAGCCCCGGCAGCAATGAGTTCGATGTCGACCGCATCTCACCGACGGTGATGAACTCGGGCGCGGTTCGCGTGCGACGCAGCCCCTAGTGAATGTCGGGGGGCGGGCGCACCTCGCGTGCGCCCGCCCCCGCAGTCCCGCCTAAACGACGACGATGGAGAAGCGGTGGCACAACTGACCGGGATGGCGACCGGACGGGTGAAGCCTGACCATCGGCTCATCAGCATCCTCGGCACGGGCTATACCGACAGCTTCGCGCCCGAGTTCACCCGCGACCGGTTTTGCTACGCTGACCGTGACATCGTCTACCTGACCAGCATCAGCCAGCACCATCGGGCGATGGTGACCCTGGAGGCGTGGGACGATGCGCCGGCGGTGCGCCGCGCCGACGAGGCGTTCGAGACGGTGGAGCTCGAGCTGACGACCGGCCAGGTGTATGTCTGCTCGATGATGGAAACTCGCGTCAGCCCGGTGCTGACCGTCGGACCACCGGGCGCATACGTGGCCCGCGCTGAGGTCTCCGGGCGCGCCGAGCTGCGTGAGCGCCTGGCCCACATGGACATGTCCGAGAGACTCGACGACATCGAACAGTTCCGCGTCCGCTTCTGGCCGAGGCGGTGAACCGCGTGACCCCGCAGCAGGGCAGGCCGCCCGCCGACGCCTGCAGCGAGGGTATGTCCGAGCAGCGGCGGTCGGCGGAGACCGACGAACCGCCCCCAACCTCCCGCGAAACGCGGCTTGAGCCCTCTGTCGATAATCGCGGTCGGCACGGTCGTGGTCGGCATGCTAATCGGCGCGGCGCTTGTCGCCCCGTTTCTGCGACCCGCACTCACCCTGGCAAGGCGGCTCCAACGAGAACACCAACGGACTGCTGCGCCAATACTTCCCCAAAGGCACCGACCTGGCCGTCCACACCCGCGAACACCTCGCCGCCGTCGCCGCCGAACTCAACGCCCGCCCACGCAAAACGCTCGGCTGGGACACCCCAGCCGAGCGCCTCGCTAAGCTCCTAGCCGTCACCAGCTAGACCTCGTGTTGCAACGACCCCTCGAAACCGCCCCCAGTGATAGGCGGCCGGGGGCCATTTTGTCGTCAGGCTGCGAAGCGGGCCTTCCAACGGCGCGCTAGGAGCACCGCGCCAAGGCCAAGGACCAGGGCGCCCAGGCCGATACCAGCGAGGGTCCCACCGCTGGCACCCGTGACCGGGAGACCGCCGCCAGCGCCAGGCGCAGGAACGGGAGGTGCCGGCGTGTACGTGGCGGTCGGGGTGGGCTTCGGCGTGGGCTTCGTGGGCTTGCTGGGCTTCAGCGGGTTGGACTCGCAGCCGATACCCGGAATGCCCTGGTTGCCGTCCAGACCCCACGGGTCGTTCTTCACGTCGACCAGGGTGACGTGGTACTTCACGTCGGAGCAGTTGACCTTGCCGGGCGGGTTCGGGAAGTCGGCGCACAGGTTCTGCTTCGTGCCGGTGTAGAGGTACGCCTCGCAGTCGCGCGGCTCCGGCGGGCCGGGCACCCGAGCCCGGAAGTTGACCAGCTCGTCACCGATTTGCAAGTCGCTCACCACCACGGTGCCGGCGGTGCCGTTGTCGTACACGACGCCGGCCTCCTTGATCGTGCCGGGCGTTGCGACGGTGAAGGAGACATCGCCGTCCTCACCGCACTGCGTGTTGCCACCGATGAGCTGATCCCAGGAGTTGGTGTTGACGCCGTTCACGACCAGGTAGACCCGGGGAGCGCCAGCGCTGCACGTCGCGCCGTCGGCCAGCTCGTAGTGGAAACTGACGGTGGTCGCCGCCGCCATTTCCATGTTGAGATTCGCGGTCTCGACGGACGTGTTGGCCCCCTTGAGCGTGACCTCGTTCTTGCCGGTGATGGCGGACGCCCCGTTGGCCGTCCACACCGGGTCGCCGGGCTTGGCCTGAGCGGGGGCGCTCAGCATCAGGGTGCTGAGTGTCAGTGCGCCGAGTGCGGCACCGATCGTCTTGAGCGTGCGCAATTGATCTCCCTCGTTGGCGGATGGTGCGGCCGGGCTGAACGGGGCCAGACGCTAGCCGCGCCACACGCAAGGGTCAATCAGGCAGAAGTGGCCCTTGACCAGCGGAAACACCACCAGGCGCTGCCTGCCGATGACGGAGGGGCCCAAAAGCCTTAGGGGGCAACACCTTTGTCGCGACTTAGGGGACCTTTAGGAAAGACTTACCCGAGACATGTCCGTGTTCGCAGATAGCGAAAACGACCCGGCTATTCACTGATGGGCGGGCGGTCATTCGTTTGATCGGTCAGGGCACCGTTGCCCGCGCAGGAGTTGAGCTACGGACATGTGTGCCTACCTGGAAGGTTTGCGGATGATCGCCGCGCCAAGGGTGTAACGGCATGCAAACGGGCAGCGCCTGTGGTGGTGGAAGGCCGAGGTGCGTGACCTTTCGACCGGGCGGGACTGCTCAACCCCCGTAGTCCCCGCCCGGATCACAGCCGAACAGCGCATCACCACGCTCCCGCGGAGGCATTGCACGATGGCTGACTCGACATCGCACAACCCCCCGCCGCGCTGGCCCGGCCGAAACGGGGTGGCTGCACCTCCGGCATGGAACATGCCGACCCAGCCTCTTCGGCCGCAGCCGCACCGCTCCGGCGAGCGGTGGCCGTACCTCATCTTCGGCGGAGCCACCTTGCTGCTCGGGGCCCTCGCCACGCTGGTTGTCGTCCTGGCCAGATGAACCCGTCCGAGGTGCGGCAGCACGACCCTGTAACGCGGCACGCGCGCTTGTATTCATTACGCCCCAAGGGGTTGAGCGTGTCACCGCTACGGCTTGGCGGCTGGCACCGACTTCGGTGCCGCCGCCAGGGGCGGGAACACCCCACACTGCCCAAGCTGGCGTTGCCGACGACTGCCCCGGTGCGGATCGAGTCTAGGAACGGCGGTGTTGCGTTGGGGGACCGGCGGACATGTTGAACCTGTGTCGGGTCGGCGGTCAGGTCGCTTGGGCGAGTTCGGTAACCGCAGCGGCGACCCGCAGAGCGGGCGGGGTGTCGACGGCGAGTTCGTAGTGTCCGCGTCGGAGGTTCTGCATGAAGGCGTGTCCAGCGATGCTCACCTGTGCTGTCTTGTCCGTTCGTAGCCCGCGCATCGGTTTCAATCGGTGTTTGAGCTGGATGTGATCAGCCTCGATCGGGTTGTTGGCGTACTGCTCGACGTGGTGCCACGCGGACGGGATCAGCTCGTCGAGGACGCCGGGGTAGACGGCGGCGGCGTGGGTGACCACCACGGTGGGTGTCACTTCAACGTCGACAGCGCCCGGCGGAAGAACCGCCGGGCAGCGCCGGCGTCCCGGCGGGCCGAGACGAGCACGTCGGTGACCTGCCCGTACTGGTCGACCGCCCGGTACACGTAGCGCCACACCCGTTGACCTTGACGTACGTCTCATCAACGTGCCACCTGTCGCCTGGTGAGTGCCGGCAGAAGCGGGCGGCGTCGGCCAGCAGCGGGGTGAACCGCCGCACGCAGCGGTAGACCGTGACGTGACCGACCAACACGCCGCGCTCGACCAGCAACTCCTCATCGTCGCGATAGGACAGGTTGAACCGCAGATACCACCGCACCGCGACCACGATCACCTCCGGCGGGAACCGGAACCCGGAGAACGCCGACTTCGGAGGCAGCCACGGGTCAGGCCGGGTCGATGGCTTCACTGCTCAAGCCTGCCTCGCTCTTGCCAACGCTCAACGCAACAGTGCCCGCGACGGCACCTGGTACGTGGAGTACCGCAAGGTTCGTCCGGCCGGCGACGGCTGGCACTACGAGGCCACCGGCGGGATGGACAAACAGGACGAGGAGTGACGTCGGCGGCGCGGGCCTGATCCGGGTTTCCGTCCCCGGCACGGGGGAAGCCAGCGGCATGGCCGAGACCTTCGCGGATCAGGACCTCACGACCCTGCGGTCGATTGCGCGCGGTGCGGGGATACCGGACACGGACCGGATGCCGCACGACGAGCTGGTCGAGATGTTGCGCCGGGCCGGACTGGCCGAGCCGGCCGGCCGGCCGGTCGACACCAACCTGGCCGAGCAGGGCGGCGCACCGACCTCGGGCACGTACCGCGCCGAGGGCGTCGGACGCCGCGAGTCGGCCGGCGGATCGGGCGCGCAGACGGCCGCCGCCGTCGACCAGCCGACGCAGGATCCGGCCGGGTTGTCCGGCCTGCCCCGCAGCAGTCTGGACCTGGGTGACGAGAGCACTGGCGGTCGGGCCGCCGAGGAGGCGGTCGGTGCCCGGCGGGGCGAGTCGGTGGTCGACGACCGCGCCCAGGACGCGCGGGGCGTGCAGGGTGAGAACCAGGACGCGGCCGGACTGTCGGGCCTGCCCCGCAGCAGTCTGGACCTGGGTGACGAGAGCACTGGCGGTCGGGCCGCCGAGGAGGCGATCGGGGCCCGGCCCGGCGAGTCCGGCACCGAGATCGACCGCACGCGGCGCTGACACCGCTGTTCACGCGGTTGATCTGCCGGTTCCCGCCGCGGGAGGGCCGATGGCGGACCTGCTCGCCGCGGGACGCGTCGATGGGGGCGGTGCCGTTCCAGGAGGCGAATTGGGCCGGTTCGGGAACCGGGTGATGTCGCCGACCTCGGCCAGCAACCGGGCGGCGCCGGACGGTCCAATGCCATGCAGGTTCATCAGCGTGGTGCCGGTGGAGGCCACCAGTTCGGTCAGTTCCTTGTCTGCCTCCCTGGGGCGCCGGTAGACCCGTTCGAAGTCACCGATCAGCTCCGCGGCCACCCGGCGTCGGGCCTTGCCGACCGCGTCGCGAGGCCGGATCGTGGCCAGCAGTGCTTTGGCCTGGGCAGCGGACAGACTCTTCTTCGCTCCACCCGGAATTAGTTCCAGCAGCAGTTGTTGCAGCTGGGAGACCATCCGGGTGTGGTCCTCGCCAAGACAGCGGCGCCGGTCGACCAAAATCCGCATCAGGGCCAGCTGCTCATCGTTAACCACCGGGCGCAGCCCGGCCATGCGGGTGCCGACCAGCGCGATGGAGTGGGCGTCGGTGGCGTCGGTCTTGCGGCCCTGCCCGGTGGCGAACACCCGCGCCTTGGCGGACAGCCTGGGCCGACGCCGTAGTGGCGTTAGACTCGCCGGCCATGGGACCGCTCATCTTCAGCCTCAACCTCACCCTGGACGGTTGCGTCGACCACCAGGAGGGGATCGCCGACGACGAGACGCACGCCTTCTTCACCCGTCTCATGGACGAGGGCGGGGCAATGCTGTGGGGTCGCGTCACCTACGAGATGATGGAGAGCTACTGGCCGGCCGTCGCCCGCGGCGACGAGGAGGCGCCGCCGGCCATGCGCGAGTGGGCGGTCAAGCTGGAGGCCAAACCCAAGTACGTGGTGTCGTCGACGCGCAAGGACTTCCCGTGGGCCAACAGCCACCACATCGCCGGTGATCTGCGCGAGGGCGTGCAGAAGCTTAAGGACGCGACCCCGGCCGGGGTCCTCCTCGGAAGCGGCAAGCTCGCGACCGAGCTCGACCGGCTGGACCTGATCGACGAGTACAAGATGCTCGTCCATCCCAGGATCGCCGGCCACGGCCCGACGCTGTACCAGGGCGGGCTGCCCGGCACGCGCCAGCTCGAGCTGCTCTCGGCGGAGCCGCTCCGCAACGGCGTGGTGGCCATGCACTACCGCCGCGCGCGCTGAATCACAGGAGTCCATCGCCGCCAGCTCACCGGCAGCGCGGCGTCCTCCTCGCGCTCGCCGTGCAGCGCCGAACGACTCCTCGAAGGCGAGGACGTCTTCGAAGAGCCCGGTCGAGGGCTCCGTGGATGTCGCCAGCGGCGCAGCATCGGCCCGAACGGCTACTACGAGGTCGATGCCCTTCTCCGCGGCCACGACATCATCGGCGACCCCGGCTAATTGATCGACATCCTTGCGCTCACCCGCCGACGCCTCCAGGACGGGACCCAAATTCCCGCACATTGATCATGGAGAAACACTCCGCCCTGGGTCCAGAAGAGACGCCTATCTGGGCCCCGTTTCCACGACCGAAGCCACCTGATTATGAAACACGCCTTAGTCGAGGCAGTGGACGCGGACGGCGATGTGCTGTGGCTGACCGCCCGTGTCTCGGTGTAGGACCTCAAGCTCGACTCGGTGCCGGTCCATTGAGACGGGGTCGTCCTTCTCGCCGGCCAGGCAGGTTGGATAGGTGCCGTCCTGGTGCAGTGTCCCGTTCACGTCCTGCCAGCTTTCGGCGATCACTGAATAGATCGTGTCGCCATCGAGAGGGCCCCGTAGGGCCCCGTTCTCCTCGAAGGCGATGGACCTAGTCTGGTCATTCGACCAGGTGACCGTCCCAGCGAGCAGCTCCGGCTTGGCGGTGTGCGGATCGTCGGCAAGCTTGGCTGCTCCGAAGCCGCCGATCAGCCCTACGGCGACCAGCGCTAGGGAGAACGCGAGCGTGGCGAGGCGGCGATGTGGTGGGGTAGCGACCACAGCTTGCAGCGAGTCGGCGGATGCCACTGGCATGTCTGCAAGGTACGCGATCAGCGCCGACGGAGCTGGCCCAGAATGCACTCTCTTGCCGCCGACCGTGCGTCACGTGGACGACTACGCCGTTGTGACTCCGGCAACGGCGTTGTGCTGCTGGTTTGCTGCGGTGCGCCGGACGACCTGGATACCGGCGGTCGTGGTGGTCACGAGTGCCACGGATGCGGCGACCAGCAGCAGGGTGGTCTCGGCCAGTACGGTGCGCATGTACTCGCCCCCGTTTGCGGTGGCGGACAGGTACTGCACGCGGCGTGGCAGCAGACGAGTGACCAGGTCCACTCACTGCCATGGGATCGACGACAGATCATGTGCTACGGTAACCGAGTTGCAGTTTTGATTTCCGTAGACGTTTTCCGGCGCCTGATGGGGCATCTGAAACCCATCCAGGCGCTTTTCGTTTTTCGTGTCGTTTCGACGCGGGTGATCAACGCGGCGGCGTAAGGGTCCGCAGAGTGCGGTCTCTAACAGCCTGCGAAGGAGCAGACATGACTACAGGTACCGTGAAGTGGTTCAACGCCGACAAGGGCTTCGGCTTCATCAGCCCGGACGACGGCGGCGCCGACGTCTTCGCCCACTTCTCTGCAATCTCGGCGAGCGGCTTCCGCAGCCTCGACGAGAATCAGAAGGTGGAGTTCGACATCACCCAAGGCCAGAAGGGCCCGCAGGCGGAGAACATCCGCCCGCTTTGATCCACACTGCGAACGGCGGCCCGACTGGTTCAGCGGGCCGCCGTTCGGCGTTTCATGCGCTCACCACGGCATCGCGAAAATCTTCTGATCGGCAGAAGGCCGGCCATCTCGGTGTGGAGCGAGCTCAGCATTGGCCCCGTGTTCTCTTCTTCGGATCGATTCGGACCTCGGGCGCTAGTCTGCCCAGGCCGATTGTCAGCTCTCGCCCAAGGCGCGCCTTTGGCTCATGAACCAGATAGACACAGACGTCGACCCTTATCGCTGACGAGTCGAATTCCGCATCGCCGTCGTCCTGACGGTCGAGGCACGTACGGTCGCGGTCCAAGTGGAGCACACCATGGTCGGACTCGACGCCTCGCCTCCTGATGACTGTCAGACAGCCGGGACCCGGGGTGCGCGACGTTACATCCTGAAGGGTTGATGACTATGACGACGACCTACTCGGGTCCTGCGAGGCTGATCCTGGTCGACGGCGCATGCATATCCGGCATGGCTTCCCTCAGTACCAACCAGCGCGGAGGACTCAACGGCTGGGGCGGCACGTTCCGTCCGGACGAGATCACGACAGACCTTCGCAACGCAGTCGAAGGGCTGCAATTGGAACTGCCCTACGATCGGATGGGGACAGTCGCCGTCACCGGCATACGCAAGCTACTCGCCACGCAGGTGTTGATGTCGTTGACAGGCCGCGGACCCGCACCATTCTGATCGTGTGCCGCACGGCCGCCGCACATCGCCGCCGCGACGCGGTCTCCCTGCTCTCACGCAGCGACGAGGGCAGGACCGTGTTGATCGGTAGACTTTGCCAGAAACCGTTAACTCTCATGCCGCGATCCGCGCGGTCATGCCGAGATGAGTGCGTGGGTAGAGGGATAAGCAAATCATTGAGCCGGGATAACACGGGCGGCGACGTCCTGGGCCCAAAGCCGGTATCCGAGGGCTGATGGGTGGAAGCGGTCGGCGCCGAAGAAGTCGGGCGGCGGCGTCCCGGCGGGCGCACCGATGAATGTTGTTCGCTCCGGGTTTCGTCCGCACACCTCCCGGGAGACCGCGTCCAGAGCGTCCGCACGCTCGCCGAGGTAGCGCGCGAGCCTCGCCGGAATGGAGGGGAACCGCGTGAACGGCGGGATCCCGGCGATCACCAACCGGTGGGTGCGGTGGGCGAGGTCGGTAAGGATGCCGGTCAGATCGTCGCGCCACAAAGCCGGCCCGCGCCCGGCCATCACGTCGTTGGCGCCGGCGAGCAGGACGACGATGTCAAGGTCGTCGCCGAGGCGCGGTACAAGCCGGAAGCGGATGCGCCGGGCCGTGGCGCCGAACTGGCCCACCACCTGCCAGTTGGTCGGCCGCCGTGTGCGGGCGGCGATCTCCCGCGCGAACCCGGCCGCGAACGCCTCGTCGTCGCCGGTGACGCCGCAGCCCGCGGCGGTGGAGTCGCCGAGTACGGCCAGGCGCAGCGGCGTGCCTGCGGGCCCGGGCGCGGTGCCGCTGGTTCCGCCGCCCGGCGCCAAAGTGAGCCGAAGAGTGGAGCGCAGCCATAGCCCCTGGATGGCGACGACCGGCAGCCAGATCGGGTTCACGGGGTCACCCCGGCGGAGTTGCGGGCCAGCGTCAGGCTGGTCCCCAGGTCAAGCACCACGGTGCCGCCGAAGTCGTCGATCAACCGGCCGAGCAGGTCGAGGCCGCGCTGCTGCAGTTCCGGCGGGCGGGCCAGGAACGGGCCGAGGGTGCGTACCAGCGCGAGGTACCGGTCCCGGGTGAGCGGCACGTCGAGGCGGAACCGTTCCACGCGGACGTCGGCGAACTCACCGCCGGCCATCACGTCGTGGTACATCCAGTCCGCCGGGCGCTCTTTCATAGTCGGGTCGAGTGAGTGGAGCAACGACCGGATCGCGGCGGCCTGCCGGGCGTCGGCGTAGCCGTACCGGTGCCCGAACAGGGCGAGGACCCCGCCCCGCGTCAGGGCGTCGCGTGCTTGCGCGTTACGGGTGACCGGGTCGAGCCAGTGCCAAGCCATTGCGCAGCCCAGCGCGGCCACCCCGCCGGGCGGCGGGGTCCACTGCTCGAACTTGCCGACGTGCACCTGTGCCTGCGGAAACTTGGCACTGAGCAGGTCAGCCATCCGCGGGTCCGGCTCAATGCAGGTCAGCGGAGCGCCGATGGCGGCGAGGACCTCGGTGCCCTTTCCCGTGCCGGCGCCGATTTCAGCCACCGAGGCGGGAACGCCGCCGTGGTACGCGATGATCGCGTCGGCGACCTCAGCCGGATAACCGGGCCGCTCCTTCTCGTACAGCTCTGCCACCGAACCGAAGACATCCATGACGCCCCTCCCGAGTGGCCGATTGACCTCATATACGCTGCCGTACAGGGCGAGGATATCGGCCATATACGGTGGCGTATACGCTAGAGTGAGGTGAGTCACATCAAGTTCGAGACGCGCACGCCGCGAGACCGATGGATCGAGGCCGGGCTGGAAGCGCTCGCGGCCGGCGGCCCGGACGCGGTCCGTGTCGAAGCATTGGCCAAGCAGCTCGGCGTCACGAAGGGCGGCTTCTACGGATTCTTCACCGACCGCGACGCGCTGCTGACGGCCATGCTGGACACGTGGGAGCGGGAAAGCACCGACGAGGTGCTCGATCGCATCGAACGCGAAGGCGGCCACCCGAAGACCCGGATTGCCAGGGCCGGCGTTCTGACCTTCTCCAGTGACCGACTCCTGCCGATCGACCTCGCGATCCGCGACTGGTCCCGCCGCGACCAGGCGGTCGCCGATCGCCTACGCCGGGTCGACAACCGGCGGATGGGTCTGCTGCGGGAAATGATCGGCACCTTTTGCGACGATCCGGAGGAGGTGGAGGCCCGCAGCGTGCTCGCGTTCTGCCTACTCATCGGAGAACACTTCCTAGCCGCCGACCACGGCGACCGCACCCGCGCGCAGGTGGTGCGTCGCGCCGGCGATCTCATCCTCGACCGGCGGCCGGGCAACGGCACAGGCATCCGCCTCCCGACCTGAAGCCAGACTTCAATCCGCCCCAAATTTCTTCAGTTTCACCTGGCAGTAGCAGCACTCCTTCCAAGATCGACATCACTCTCATGCCGCGGAGCGAGCGTCACGTTGCGCGATGGCCGTGCGGTGCGCTCGACGTGCGCGGACATGCCGAGATCAGCGCATCCGATCTTGACGGCATGGCGCCTCAACCGCCACCGTGGCAGCCCGTTCGGGCCTTCGAGATCTTGGCGAGGCGATAGCCGTAGCCGTCGAGCAGTCGCCAGGGAACTGGGCTCAGATGTCGTGAAGGAACAGGGTCATGCCGCTCAGGCGGTCGCCGGCCAGGGTGAGCACCACCAGCCCGCCAGGTCGCTCGGTGCCGTCCCCGACGAGGTGCGAGACAAACGCAGGCTGCCCGTTCATGCGAGTAGGGCGCAGCCGGATTCTTAGCCTTTGGCTGACGCGCCAAGCGGCGCTGGTCCGCAGGAACGAGATGATGGCGGCCACGCCGTGGTATTCGTGCGGGGCGGGCGGCATGGCCAGCCATGCCTCGTCGGTGAGCAGACTGACCAGGGTGTCAAAATCGTTACCTGCGAAGGCTTCGGCGAAGCGCTCGACTACCTGACGTTCCCGCGTCGATCCAGGCGCGGGCGGCGCCTCACCGGCGGGGTCGCGGTGACGTTCGATCGCGCCGCGTGCCCGCTGCAGCAGACCTTTGATCGCGGTCGGTGTGGTGTCCAGCATCGGCGCGACCTCACCGAGCGGGTAACCGAGCACATCGCAGAGCACCAGCACGGCGGCCTGCCGCGGTGTGAGGCGCTGCAACGCCGCGATGAACGCCAACTCGATGTCCTCCCGCGCGCCGTAGCGCGCCTCGGGGCCGCGGTCGGCGTCGGGCACGTGCTCCAGCAGCGCGTCCGGGTAGGGCTGCAGCCAGGTCACGTGAGTGCGGCGGCTGGGTTCCGGCGGCTGAAACGGCGGCTGCGGCTCGGACGGTATCCGTCGGCCGCGATCCCGCAGCGCGTTGAGGCAGCGGTTGGTGGCGATCCGGTAGAGCCACGACCGCAGCGATGAGCGGCCCTCGAACCCGTCCAGGCCGCGCCAGGCCGCCAGCAGCGCCTCCTGCAACACGTCCTCGGCATCGGTCACCGAGCCCAGCAGGCGGTAGCAGTGCACCAGCAACTCGCGCCGGTGCTCTGCCACCAGATCCTCGAACGTGACCTGCGTCACAGCCGTTCCGTTTCCCGGCTCGGAGGTGTCGTAACGGGCGACACCGAAGGAGAGATCATGACCAGCCCAGCATTGCAGATCGCCTTAGCTCATCACCGCGCGTGGACCGGCAAGAACCTCGAAACGGCGATGACCTACATCGCGGACAACGTCGTGCTCGATGCCCCTCCCGGGCGACTCGCCGGCATCCACGCCTACCGTGAGTTTCTCGTGCCGTTCGCGGAACAGTTCCTGATCAGCGCGGAGATGATCGCCGCATTCGGGGACGACAGCACAGCCCTGCTCATGTACGACACCGAAACGATCCCGGCCAAAAGCGCACCGGCGGCCGAGTGCGTCACGGTCCGGGGCGGAAAGATCGTCCACAACCGGTTCATCTTCGACCGTCTGCCGTTCGAAGAGTTCCAACGCCGGCGGGCCAGTGATGGTGTTCGATGACCAACTGGCCGCCCGGGTGCGGGAGGCCCTCGCCGACCAGTCAGGCGTTACCGAGAAGCGGATGTTCGGCGGGCTCGCCTGGCTGGTGCACGGCCACATGGCCGTCGTCGCCCTCAACGGCGGAGGCCTGATGGTGCGGGTCGCCCGAGCCGACCACGAGATGATGCTCGCCGAACCTGGTACCGCCACAATGGTGATGCGCAGCCGACCCTTGCGGGGCTGGATCACAGTGGCCGAGCAGGCCTGTGCCACGCGTTCGGACCTGGTCACCTGGGTACGGCGCGGGCTGACCTACGCGTTGACCTTGCCAGGCCGGTAGGCGTCAGCTCACCCGCCGGTACCGCGTACCAGCGGGCGAGCTGGCCATCCACTTATGGCACTTATGGCAAGGCGCCGCTCGAACCAAGGGTTTAGGGTGGTTGGTGGCGGGTCCGGGAAGTGGCTTGTCCGAAGGGCCGATGTCCGGGGTCAGGTCGGTCACGCTGGATTGCAGAGTCGTCCCCGAGTGCCCTCCCGGATCCGCCGCCTGCCGTCGTTTCTGGTCGGCGACCATCCGGGCGTAGTCCACGTTGGACAGTCGCCGCTTCAGCGCGCGCTGGTGGCTCCGGTGCTGTGGACCGTCGGGGCCGACGGGCGGTTCTCACGACTGGTTGGCCTGACGCGCTTGTTGCTGCCCCGGCTGCCGCCTTACGGTCACGGCCGGATTTTGCTAGGTTGACCGCCGTGGCCGTCGTACGGGTGTTCGAGCACGACGATTACTCTCCCGAATATGGACTCGTCGTCCTGCGGGACCCGGACGACCCGGGGGAGCCGGGCGACGATCCGGAGTTGCCGCGCGGGCGTGACCGTGAAGACGAGCCGACCGGCACGTTCGCCGGAGCTGGCGCCGGCTGGATCCTGTGTCAGGCCGGCGACGGCCACCACATGGTGCGTTTGGAGCTGCACGACGGCCCGCCGCCAGCTGACCACGCAGGCTTCGACGATGTGCTGGAGACTCCCTACCGTGCGAGCTCCGGGGGTCTGTCGCTGACCGTGCTGACCGGCGGCGCCGGTCCGGCCGACCTCGAGCTGGGTGGCGCCGGCTGCTACCGGGTCCGGGTGGCGCGCCGGCGGGGCGGCACCGAGGACGGGTTCGGGGATCGCTGGTTGCTGCGTTTCTGGCCGGATCTGGCACCTGAGCCGCCGGTCTGGCTGGCGCGCGGCCGGCCCGCCGTCGGTCCGGGCTACGACGGCTGGCAGTCCGAGCTGCAGTACGAGCCGATGGAATTCGCCGGCATTGTCAACGCCGCGGCCCGTGAGCACGGCGGACCGGTGACCGTGGAGCACATCGACGACTGGGGCCGGACGCACTCGCGCCCGTCGGGATGGCTCGACGCGCCGCTGTGGCAACCACCCCGGGAGCCGTTGACCACCGGCCACGCCGACCTCGATGAGCGCAACGCCGCCCAGCGCGCGGAGGTGGTGGCTCGGCTGGCCGGGCAGCAGCGTCGGCTTGACGAAATCGCTGCCGAGCTGGGCGTGCCGCTGGTGCGCCGCAAGCGTGACCTGCTGCCGCTGCTGGCCGCGGCCGGCATCCTGGTTCGCGAGGGCCCGGACGGCTACCGCGCCGGGCGCCCGGCCCGGGTGGACACGGTGCTGTCGTTGCCGCCCGACCGGGTCCGGTCCGTGCGGCTGCAGGACGCCCGCAGCCGGTACGGCCCGCTGGCCGAGGATCTCGAGGCGGTGCTGAGGTGGGCATTCCCGGCACCGCTGCAGACCACGGCCGCCGAGCTGGCCGAACGGCTGCTGGTGAGCGAGGCAGAGCTGCGCGACGGGCTGGTCTTCGCGCAGCGGACGGGCCTGCTGCACGCCGACGGCGGGGAGCCGCTGCGGCTGTGGCTGGGACGCCGCCCGAGCCCGGCGTCGGCCGCCCCGACCGCGCCGGCCGCCCCAACCGTACCGGCCGTCCCGACCGCGCCGGCCGCGCCCGTTACACCGACCAGGATGTCGGTCGCCGCGCCGATGCTGTCCGGTCCGGCGCCGAACTCGGCCGGCCGCTCGACCAGAAGCTTCATGCTGGGTGCGATGGCGCGGGTGGCAGGCGACGCAGCGGACGGCCGCGGGATGTTGGTGAGGTTCCCGCAGCGCAACCGGGAGGAGCCGCCCGGCCCGCCGTTCGGTGCGCCGCCGCGGGCCGGTGTGATCGAGGCGAACGGCACACTGGTCGGGTGGCGCGACGGCGCGCGGGTGGACCTGGCCCGGCTCGAAGCCGCGCGCTGGAGCCGGGCACTGCAAACCAGGCAGGGCGTGCTTGTGGTGAGCCACGGGCACCCGGCCCGGTTGGTCTCCGCGGCCGGCGAGGTGACCGAGATCGACGAGGTGCGGATGCCGGGCGTGATGCTGCTGGGCGACGGGCGGCGGGTGGCGGTGGTCGACAGTCAGCACCGCCGGCGGGTGTCGCGGTACCAGCTGCGGGTGATCGACCTGGGCGGCGGCCCGGTGGAGACCATGCCATGGCCAGACGATCGGGGGATCAGCCTCGTCGGGGCGTACCGCGGCACGGTCTTCTTCACCGACCACCAGGCCCGGTGGGCCACAATGCGCTGGACACCCGGCACCGACCCGGAGCGGTACGCGCACCCGGTGCAGCAGGTCGACCCGCTCACCGGCACCGGCAGTGCGCGGAAGGTGGAGGGGATCACCGTAGTTCGGCCAGACGGGACGACGGTGACGGTGCCGGTCGACCAGATGGCCCGGCTCGCGCCCGGCGGTGACCGGTTGTGGACGGTGCGCTCCAACCCGCCGGCGCTCACGCTGTTCCCGGTCGAGCCGGGAGCTACGGTGCAGCCGCAGGTGTGGTGGTTACCTGAGGACCGCCGGCGGTCCCCACAGGGGACGTATCGGGAGCCGGTCTGGGAGGACACCGAACACGTGCTGTTCGGCTACCACCCCTGGCACTTCCCGCGCGAACCCGCGAGCGGAGTGCGGCTGTCGGTGCGCGACGGCGCGGTCGAGCGGCTACCCTCCACCGGCCCGCGTGGGCACTCGGTGAAGTTCGTGGAGCCGCTGTTGACGCCGTAGCCCTTGTGCAAGGACGCCAATGTGGACTTTCAGATAAAGGCGGCCACGACGATGACGCCCGCTACCCAACGGATCACGCCGATCGTTGCCCCTCGCCGAAGATCAGACACACGGATCTGCCGATGAGCCGGCGTTTCGGGGTGTGGGCACATCGCGCTAGAACTCGAACACGGTGTTGGGGTCGTCCATGGCGCGCCTCAGTTCGCCGAGGTTGCCGATAATGCGAGAGGCGATGTGCGTGCCACTTCGACGATTCCCCCGACGGCCGGGTCCGACGCGCTGGGGGTACAGGCCTTCCGGGTGGAGGTCCTGGTCGACGGGGTTTGGCAGTCGGCGGGCACGGTCGGGCAGAACAGCGCCAACCCGGCCCGGCTCGACCTGAGCGGTGCGCCGCGCGGCATCCAACAGGCACGGCTGGTGTTCACGCAGCCCAGCCCGACCGACAATCTGGCCAGGGTCATCGAGATGGAGATCTACGGCTGGCGTTGACTCACGTGACGCGCGCAAGCCCCGCTACCGGGCGGAGGGGCTGCGGGAGCAGTCCCTCCGCCCGGCCGCCGACACCTACGCTGCCGCCTGACGTCCTCGTTAGTTGGGTCTAGCTGGGCCCCACCGCCGCCGGTCCCTTATCGTGGCGATCTACCGGTACTGCCCTACCAGGCAATATAGAGTTTGCTGACTCCCGGGTCAGTGTCCGTCGTGTTGCATGGTCTGCGACACGCAAATTGCAGGTCGGGCCGGCACCATTCAGAACTGTTCGGCACCAGTTGAGCGCGACCGCCTGCCGTTCCACCCATGCCGCCGCCTGCGCGGGACGTGCCCTCGCCGACCCGGCATCGATGGCACCTCGGCGAGTGCTCCGTCTCGAGGTGTGTCCCCTCCGCAGCCTGCGGTCCACGGCTCGGACCGCGCCCGCGACGGGGGTGGCGGCCACTCCGACCGACCACGTCGGCCGACCGCCTGACCAGGTCAGGCCGGGCGGCGGGTGGCGCAGCCGCCGCCTCGTCCACAATCGTCCGATCCATCACGAAAACCCGGCATGTTCGACTTTGCGCAATGTTAGCTTTGCCTCCTGTTTACCCCGGTTTGCCCGGGGCGGAATAGCCCGAATTGGCGTAATCCGGACACCACGGACTAAATAGCCCGGAGCTGCGAGCATCAACGAGATGAGGGGCCCATGAGAGACAAACCGAACGTCACCGCCAGCGGTACGGGGGAGACCGACCTCGCACCGCGGCGCGGCCGCACAGCGTCCCTCGGGAAGGGGATGCGGTGACCCTGAACCGGGACATCGACGCCCACGTCCCCAGCCTGCTGTCCGACCCCCCACTCACCACGCCGACGGGGCATCGTGACCGGCAGCGGAGCATCTTGCGGATGCGGGAGCGCCCCGCCGGCGACGCCGGACTGGTGAACGCTCATTCCGAGCGACAGACGGTGAGCGTGGTCATCCCGACGCTCAACGAGGAGAAGAACATCGCCTGGGTGCTCGAGCGCATGCCGCGGATCGTCGACGAGGTGGTCCTCGTCGACGGGCACTCGTCGGATCGCACGGTCGAGGTCGCCCGCGCCATCCGGCCGGACATCGTGGTGCTGACGCAGCACTGCCGGGGCAAGGGCGACGCGGCGCGGGTGGCGTTCGCCGCAGCCAGCGGCGACCTGATCGTGATGATCGACGCCGACGGCAGCATGGATCCCGCCGAGATCCACCGCTTCGTGACCCCTCTCATGAACGGCTACGACTTTGTCAAGGGCTCCCGGTTTCTGGCCGGCGGCGGATCAACCGACCTGACTGCGCTGCGCCGGACCGGGAACCAGATGCTTGTGCGACTGACGAACAGCTTCTTCCTCGTCCGCTTCACCGACCTGTGCTACGGGTTCTGTTCCTTCCGTCGCAGCTGCCTGCCGGCGCTCGCCCTGACCGCGCACGGCTTCGAGATCGAGACCGAGCTCGTAGTCCACGCGCTCAAGGCGAACCTGCGCATCGCCGAGGTGCCGAGCATGGAATTCCCCCGCCGCTGCGGCGTCTCCAACCTGCACACCTTCCGCGACGGTCAGCGGGTGCTCCGCACGCTGATCCGGGAGCGGGTCCTACGGCGCCCTCGACCGGTGGTGGACCCGATCGACCACCGCGTGCTGCACCGGTGGCAACCCCTCGCCGCCGACACGACCAGTCCGGCGCTGACTGAGGTGGCCCCATGACGAGTCCTCTGCGGCGCGCCCCGGTGGCACGCGGCGCCTACACCCTCGCCCTGCTGCTGGGCGTGCTGTTCGGCGCCACACCCGTACCCGCCGGGCTGGCCACACCGGCCGCAGCGGCCCCCGGCGACCTCGGCTACGTCGGTCCGTCCACCTCAGGCGACGGCTCGGCGGCGACCGGTGAGAAGCCGGAGAGCAAGCTGTGGTGGAACGACGGCGCCTGGTGGGCGGTTCTCTTCCACACCGGCAGCCAGACCCACCACATCTTCCGACTCGACCGCTCCAGCCAGCAGTGGATGGACACCGGAACCATCGTCGACAACCGGCCGAAGACCCGCTCCGACGTGCTGTGGGACGGCACCAAGCTCTACGTCTCCTCGCACGTCCGGGCCAGCTCCTCGACGGGCGCGGCCTCCGGAAACCCGGCGCGGCTCTATCGCTTCAGCTACGACGTCGCGACGAAGACCTACACCCGCGACACCGGCTTCCCGGCACAGATCACCAACTACTCCAGCGAGACCCTGACCATCGACAAGGATTCGACGGGCGTGCTCTGGGCGACCTGGACACAGGGCTCCAAGGTCTACGTCAACAACACGACCGGCGCAGACACGATCTGGGGAGCGCCGTTCGTGCTCCCGGTCACCGACGCCGCCAACCTGTCGAGCGACGACATCTCGTCGGTGGTGAGCTTCGGCGGCACAGCAATCGGTGTGATGTGGAGCAACCAGGCGAAATCCGCGGTGTACTTCGCCGAGCACACCGATGGCATGCCGCTCTCCACCTGGAACGTCACGCGTACGGCAATCCAGGGTCCGAACAGTGCCGACGACCACATCAACATCAAGGCACTCCAGGCCGACGCCTCCGGGCGGGTCTTCGCGGTCGTCAAGACCGGGCTCGACGACGCCGGCGGCACGTCCTCGGCGCCCTTGATCATGCTTCTCGCCCGGGACGCGTCGACCGGCGACTGGTCCAGCTACCCGGTCGGGCGGATCAGGGACTGCCAGACCCGGCCGGTCCTGCTGCTCGACTCCGAGCATCAAACGCTGTACGTCTTCATGACCGCACCGGACAGCGGATGCCCCTACTCGGGCTACCCGGGAACGATCTTCATGAAGAGTTCTCCGATGGGCAGCATCACCTTCCCTGACGGCCGCGGTACGCCGGTCATCAGGGACGCCCTCTCGCCGAACATGAACAACGTGACGACCACCAAGCAGGACGTCACCAGCACCACCGGCATGGTGGTCGTGGCCAGCAACGACTCCACCCAGCGGTACTGGCACGCCGAACTCCAGCTGGGCTCGTCGTGAGCGCCGGGACCAGCCTCGAGCCCCGCCTCGGGCTGGCACCGGGCGCCCTGCGACCGCTACGGGTTACGAGTCCAGCACCGGTCGGCGCCTGGGAGCAGGTGCTCGCCTCCGCGTCGAACGCCCTGCCCAGTCAGACGCCGACCTGGCTGCGCTGCGTGTGCACGGTAGAAGGCTACGAGGACGTCTCGCGGCTCTACGAGACCGCCGACGGAAGGCGCCTGGTTCTTCCGCTCGTACGACGCCCGGGGCTCGGTCCGATCCTCGCGACGGACTTCGGACTCCCCATCGGGTGGGGACCCGGCGGGCTCGTCTGCGACGGCGGAGAGCTCCGCCCGGAGGACGTCCGCATGGTGGTAGGCGACCTCGCGCAGCGGTACGTGCTGAGCACCATGATCCGCCCCGACCCCGCGACGGCCGGGACGTGGGAGGCGGCGGTGCCAGCGAGCGTGCTACGCGAGGAGCGGATGACGCAGACGGTCGTCCTCGACGGCGGACTTGACGAAGTGTGGCGCAAACGGTTCCGCAGCGACACGCGCAACCGGATCCGCCGTGCGGAGCGCGCCGGCGTCCACGTCGAGTGTGACGACGAGGGCCGCCTGGTCCCCGTCTTCCAGCAGCTCTACCACCAGTCCGTCGACCGCTGGGCGCGGCGGGAACGCCTCCCGCTCCCGCTCGCCCGGCGGCTGTCGGCGCGGCGGGAGCCGAACCGGAAGCTGCCCACCGTCGCGGCCATGCTCGGCCCCCGGTGCCGGATATACGTCGCATACCACGAGGGACAACCGGTCGCCGCGATCGTCGTGCTGCGCGCAGCGACGACGGCGATGTACTGGCGCGGCGCGATGCTGGAGAAGCTCGCCGGCCCGGTCTACGCCAACTACCTGCTGCACAAGACGGCAATCGCGGACGCAATCGAGGCCGGGTGCGCGACCTACAACATGGGCGACTCGGCACGGGTCTCCTCGTTGGCACTGTTCAAGAGCCGCTTCGGAGCCGTCAGCCAGGACTACGCCAGCTACCGCATCGAGCGCCTGCCGATCACCCCGCTGGCCCGGCGCGTTCGCGTCGGCGTACGGCGGATTCTCGCGCTCCGGCCCGTGCGGGGGTAGGTCATGAGCCGTACACCGCCTCGCTGCCCGCTTCCGACCCGAGCGACCGCACTCCGCTGGCTGGCCCTTCCCGCAGTGTTGACCGTGATCACCCTGCTCGTGACTACCAGCGGCCCCACGCCAGAGGCTCCCCGCGCCGGCGAACCCTCACCGGTCGGCGCCGACCCGGTCGGATACGACTGGTCAGCGCCACAGGGCCACCGCCCCGACCCGCGCACCCTGTCCGTGGGCGTCACCCACACCCAGTACTCAATCGACGACTGGGGCGGCCCGCCCGCCACCGTCTCCGCCAAGGCCGTCCTGACAGCGACGGCCAGCTACCAGAACCAGCACATCTTCGGCTGGGGGGCGGAAAACCCGCAGCCGAGCCCGGGCAGGTTCGACTGGTCCTCGCTGGACCGGCGGATGGAACTGATCAGGTCGACCGGGGGCACACCGGTCATCACGCTCTGCTGCGCGCCGGACTGGATGAAGGGTGGACGCCCCGGGGAGACCAACTGGGACCGGCTGCACGACGCGCCCCGCCCACAGCACTACGCCGACTTCGCCGCGCTCGCCGCGGCGGTCGCCCGACGCTATCCCGACGTGCGGCACTTTCAGGTCTGGAACGAGATGAAGGGCTTTTGGAACGATGCCCGGAACCGGTGGGACTACGAGTCCTACACCAACCTGTACAACACCGTGTACGACGCGCTCAAGGCGGTGGACCCCACCATCGCCGTCGGTGGTCCGTACGTCGTCATCGACACCTGGGCGAGACGGACGACCACCTCTCACCCGTCGGCGCTCGCCGGCGCCTGCGGCGTGGTCGACCAGCGTGGTCTCGACGTGCTGGACTACTGGCTGCGGCACAAGCACGGCGCGGACTTCGTCGCCGTCGACGCCGGACTGTCCACCCGCGACCAGGGGAGGATCACGGCGACCACCACCAGTAGCGCCCTGTTCGGCGCACTCACCCGGTGGCTACGCCAGCGGACGTCCCTGCCCATCTGGTGGAGCGAGTTCCACGTGGGCCGGGCCGAAGCGGGCGGTCAACCCAAGCTGACCGCCCGCGCCGTCGCCGCGCTGCTGCACATGGCTGACCAGGGCGCGACGACGGCACTGATCTGGGAACCCCAGCGCGACACCGACGAGACGCACGGGCCGGCGCTCTGGAGCTCGACGGACGGCCACGGCGGGGGGCGTCCCCTCGCATACGCGGAGGCGGTCGCCCGGCTGCAGCAAGTGCTCGCAGGCCGTACCGGGCCCGACACGGTCTCCTGGCCGGTGCCGGAGCTGGGCCTGGCCCAGGGCCGGGAGGGCGTTCTCCTGGTGCACACCGAAGACGACCGGATCGACCTGCAGGTACAGGGACGGCCCCTCCGCCTCGAGCCGTACGAGGTGCGATACGTCGCGCTGCGGACCGACGCACCGGTGGAGTTTGCGTTCCCCGTCACCCCCCGCCCGTCGGCTCCCGCCGTACCGACGGGCCAGTGCCTGCGCCTGACCGACGCAGCCGCGCAGCCTTCGGAGACACGATGAGAGGCGACGACACGACCGCGCCGACGACGATCGCGGTGGCGGGCCATCCGGAACCACCACGGCCAGCGGAACCCTCGCCGGCCGCTCACCGGTTCGCCCGGGCGCTGCTGGCCGGCCTCGACGAGGCCGGCGTGCGCTGGTGCCTGCTGCGCGGCGGTCCGGAGACGCTCAACGCCCCCGGGGACCTGGACCTCCTCGTCGCGCCGGTCGATCTCGCGCGGTCCATTGCCGTCATGCAGGCCCATGGCCTGATCCGCCTGGCCAGTCACGGCCGGGGCAGTCACCGGTTCTTCCTCGGGCTCGACGCAGCCACCAGCTCGTGGGTCGAACTCGACCTGGTGACGGAACTCGCCTACGGCCGTGGATTCGAGGTACGCACCCGGGCCGGCGACCAGTGCCTGAGCCGCCGGGTACGCCAGGACGACATGTGGCTACTCCCACCCGCAGACGAATTCTGGGCGCTGCTCCTGCACTGCGTTCTCGACAAGGGCGCCGTCCCCGGCCACCACCTCCGTCGACTGCGAGAACTGGAGGACCACGCCACGCTCGACAGCCCACTCGCCCGGGCGCTACCGGACCGGGCGGCCCGGATGCTGCTGGCCTACTGGCGGGCCGGCCGTCCGACGGCGCTGGCGGCCGTACGTCGGAACCTGCTCACCGCCTGGTGGCGGACCCACCCGGGCAGCGCGGCCCGTCGTCTCGTCACCTCGGCCGCCCTGCGCTCGATCGAGCGGCCGTTGCAGGCATGGAGCCGTCGAGGTGTCAGCGTCGCCCTGATCGGCCCCGACGGATCGGGAAAGTCCACCCTGGCCCGAAGCATCCAGTCGGCGTTCTACTTTCCGGTACGCCGCGTCTATATGGGGCTATGGCCGTCTAACGAGGCACCGCGCAGCATCGCGGAGCAGGGCGTACGAATTCTGCTGCGCCCGTTCGCCGTGTGGCGTCGCTACTTCGCGGCGGTGCGCCACCGGGCGCTGGGCCGGACGGTGGTCTTCGACCGCTACGTCTACGACGCCCTGCTGCCGCCACGCGGGCCGCTCGTCTGGCTCAAACGGCCGTACTTCCATCTGCTGAGCCGACTCTGCCCGGCACCCGACGTGGTGCTGTTCCTGGACGTTCCAGGGCCGGTCATGTACCGCCGCTCCGGCGAGTACGACCCCGAGCACCTTGAGCGGGAACGTGAGCAGTACCGGCGGCTACGCCGGCGAGTTCCGCACCTCGAGCGCTTGGACGCCGAGCGGGCGCCGGAACTGGTGCTCGCCGACGCGCTCGGCCGGATCTGGCGGCACTACGCCGAACGGACCGCCCGGTGAGAGGAGCCGTACAGTGGGCGCAGCCAGTGCTCCGGGACAAACTCACCCGCCTGCTGCACGGGCGCGAACGCAGCTGGACCGCCGCCGTCGCCCCACGCCTGGTCGCCCAGGCGACCGCCACCGACAACACGCGGTGGCGAACCGAGACCGTCGCCTTCACCAGCACGTCCGTCGCCGTGGCCACGGTACGGTGCCGGGCGACCGGCTGCCGCTACGTGGTCAAGGTGCCCTGGACCGATCAGGCCGTCGAAGGGCTGCGGCGCCAGGCCGAGGTGCTCGACCTGCTGGGGAGCAACCAGCGCCTGCCCGACCTACGTTCTCTCCTGCCGTCCTGCGCGGCGCAGGGGGAAGTCGAGGGGCGCTACTACTGCGTGGAGGGGGCGCTGCGGGGTGTCGCGGCGAGCGGGCTGATGCTGCGGCGTACCCGACGCGCCGCGCTGCTCGCCTCCGCCAGCCGGGTGATCCGCGACCTGCACCAGCGCACGCGGGAACGGACCCTGCTCGACCGGGACGCCGTGGCGGACTGGGTCGACGCCCCGCTCCGACGGCTGGAGAAGTACGTTGCCACCCACCCCCGACGTGACCGGCTCCTCGACACGGTGTGGCGACTACGGGAGGAACTCCTCGCCGCGCTCGTCGGCCGCACCGTCAGCATCTCCTGGATCCACGGCGACTTCTGGCCCGGCAACCTGCTGGCCACCTCATCCGGCGAGGTGACCGGGATCGTCGACTGGGACCGGGCCGCGGCCCGCCAACTCCCCCTGCACGACCTGCTGCACCTGCACATCCTCGCCCGTCGCCTGGCCCGCGGCGATGAACTCGGCGAGATCGTCGTCCACGCGCTGCGGCACGGCATCGACCGGACGCTCGACGTCCCGGCCGCCGAGGCGGCCAGCTGGCTGGACGGCATCCCGCCACGACCGGCCCTGCTCCTCTACTGGCTACGCCACATGCTGCTCTTCATCGACTCGGAAGGTGACCATGACGATCCACGCTGGATCCGCAGCAACGTCGAACGCGTCCTCGTCGACGTCTGACCCGGTCACGGTCCTCGATCCGCAAGCGCCGGCCGGGCCCGGCTCGACTCTGACCGTGACCGTGGTCATCTGCGTCTACACCGACCGGCGGTGGCCACAGATCGTCAAAGCGGTCCGCTCGGTGCTGACACAGAACGTACCGGCGGCACAGGTCGTCGTGGTCGTCGACCACAACCCGGCGCTGATGGCGCGGGTGCGGGCCACGTTCCCCGAGCTGACCGTCGTCGCGAACAGCGGCCCGCGCGGCCTCTCGGCGGCCCGCAACACCGGAACGGGCCGGGCGACCGGCGACATCGTCGCCTTCCTCGACGACGACGCCGAGGCGGAGCCCGACTGGCTGGCCCGGCTGCTGCCGCACTACCGGGACGAGCGGGTGCTCGCGGTCGGCGGGCACGCCGCACCGGCCTGGGAGGAGGAACGGCCGCTGTGGCTGCCTCCCGAGTTCGACTGGGTTGTCGGATGCAGCTTCACCGGCCTGCCCACGCAGGTCGCCCCCGTGCGGAACGTCATCGGCTGCAACATGTCCTTCCGCCGGTCGGTCCTGGACCGCACCACCGGCTTCGACCCGGCGCTCGGCCGGGTCGGTCGGACGCCGGTCGGCTGCGAGGAGACCGAGCTCTGCATCCGCGTCCGGCAGCTCGAACCGGATGCAGTTGTGCTCTACGATCCCGCGGCGCGGGTCCGGCACAGGGTGACCGTCGACCGGGGGACCTGGCGCTACTTCCGGCAGCGCTGCTTCTCCGAGGGACGCTCGAAGGCCGTCGTCGCCCGGCTGGTCGGTAGCGACGCCGGGCTCGCCACGGAGCGCACGTACACCCGCCGCACCCTGCCCGCCGGTGTGCGCCGCGGCCTGCGCCAGGTCCGCGACGGCGATCGCGCCGGGCTGCTGCGGTCTGGCGCGATCGTCGCCGGGCTGCTGGTCACCGCCGCCGGCTACCTCACCGCCCGCGCCCGGCGCGCCTCTCACGCGGTCGGCGAGCAGGCCCCCCGGCGCCGGCCAGGTCCGCCGCCGGTACGGGTGCTTGCCGTCGAGCTCTCCGAGGGCGTTCCGGACGTGCCTGACACGGGCGGGCCGGACGGCAGCCGGTACGGCGCAACGCAGGCCCTGGTCCGGCTGCACGGGCAGCCGCTCGGGCTGGTCGATGTCACGCTGCCGGCCGGCGGGCTGACCGCGCCGGCGCTCACCGCCGCGATCCGGGCCCGCCTCTCCGCGGCGATCGACGCACACCTGCGACAGGACGGCCTTCCCACGCTCGACCGGCTCGACCCCGGCCCGCCCGGAGAGACCGGCGGCCCCGGACCGGCGGGTGTCGCCGAATTGGCGGCAGCCGCTGCCACCGGATCGTGTCCCTCCCGCCGGCCGGCGGTGCAGTACGCCCCGTTTGTCAGCGTGGTCGTGCCCACCTGTGGAGGCACCCCGCTCTTCGCATCCACCCTCGACTCGCTCTCCGCGCTCGAATACCCCCACTACGAGATCGTCGTCGTGGACAACGCGCCGCATCCCACCGATACGGCACGGATCCTCATCAGTCGCTCCGCCGACGATCCCCGGTTCCGCTACACCCGGGAACCACGGCCCGGCGTCGCGCACGCCCGCAACCGCGGGCTGGCCGAGGCACGGGGCGCGTTCGTGGCCTTCGCCGACGACGACCTCCTCCTCGACCGCGGGTGGCTGCGCGCCCTCGTCGACGGCTTCACCGACGACGACGTGGCCGGGGTGACCGGTCAGGTCCTCGCCCGGGAACTGGACACGCCATCGCAGATCTGGCTGGAGCAGTACGGCGGTTACGGCAAGGGCTGCCAGCAGCGGCGGTTCAACCGGGCCGGGTCCACCACGGTCGAGGTGGGGGGTGCTCATCGGGTCGAGCCACGGCGGTCGCTCCACCCCTACCTGCCCGGATCGTACGGATCCGGCGCCAACATGGCGTTCCGTACCGACGTGCTGCGCCGACTCGGCGGCTTCGATCCGCGGCTGCGCAGCGGGGAGGACATCGACGTGCTGCTGCGTACGGTGCTCGCCGGACACACGCTGGCCTACGAGCCGGGGGCCATGGTCTGGCACACGCACCGCCGTGAGCTTCGGGCACTGCGACGGACGATGTACCAGTACGGCGTCGGGCTCGGCGCCGTCCTCACGAAGTGCATCGCAAGCGACCCCACCACCCGTCGCGATCTACTGCGGCGGCTGCCTCGCGGCCTCGCCTACGCCCTCTGGCCCGGATCGGCGAAGAACGGCGGGAAGCAGAAGGGCTATCCCGCCTCGCTGACCGCCCTCGAGCTCTGCGGGCTGGTGCTTGGGCCGGCGTACTACGCCGCCGCGGCGGCCCGATCCGGACGGAGCCGCGCGTGAACCGTTCACCGAAGACCGTCGTGCCCGTTTTCTGCTACCACAGCGTCGGGGACGTACGCCGAGACGGCACGCTGCGCTGGTCGGTGTCGCCCGGCGACTTCGACGAGCAGATGACACTGATCCGGGAACGCGGGCGTACGCCCATGACGGTGAGCGGCTACGCGACGGTGCTGCGCGGGCACGCTCCGCTGCCGCCGCGACCAGTGTTGATCACCTTCGACGACGGCTTCCCCGACCTCGCCGAGACTGCACTGCCGGTGCTACGCCGGCACCAGCTCACGGCGACCGCATACGTCATCGCCGCGCGGGTGGGCGCGGCGCCCCCGCCGCGCGGAGATCCGTCACTCGACTGGGACGGCCTCCGTGCGCTGCACTCGCACGGGGTGGAGATCGGGTCGCACAGTCGGAGCCACCAGGCGCTCGACTGTCTCGGCCCTGTCGAGCTGCACCGGGAGGTCACCGGAAGCCGAGAGTTGCTGGAGGACGGTATCGGAACGTCGGTCCGATCGTTCGCCTATCCGTACGGCTACCACAGCGTCACCGTGCGGACCGCGGTAGGCGCCGCCGGCTACTCCTCGGCCTGTGGAGTCAAGAACGCGCTGAGCCACCCGGACGATGACGTCTTCGCCATCGCCCGGGTGCTGATCGAGCGGGACACCGGCGTCGCCGGAATCCGGACCCTGCTCGACGGCACCGGCTGGCCGCTGGCCTGGCGCGGCGAGCGCTTGCGCACCCGGGGCTGGCGCGCGTACCGACGCGCCCGCCACCTTTTGCACACGGCGCGTCCGCGGCTGAGCCAGCCGACCTCCTGACGGGCGGGAGATCGCGCCAGGGACGGGAGGAGGGGTGACGTGGTGAGCAGCCAACGCGCCGGGACCGCCGGGGACCCGGCGCTCGGCCGCGCGGCTCCCGGCGTTGGCACCGTCGCCGAGCCGATCGCCGTCCGGCTGCGCCAGCACCTGCGCGACCCGCTGAACGGCAACGTCTACGCGCTGATGCTCAACACGGCGCTGAGCTCGCTGCTCGGCATCGCGTACTGGGCGCTCGCCGCCCGCCTCTACTCGCCCGCCCAGCTCGGTGTCGGGGCGGCGACGGTGTCGACGATGACATTCCTGAGCAACCTCTCCCAACTCAACCTGAACGGAGCCCTCGCCCGCTTCCTGCCTGCCGCGGGCGGACAGGGCAGCCGGCTGGTTGGATACGCGTACGGGGTCACCTGTCTCGCGGCGCTCGTCCTGAGCACCGGCTTCCTGCTGCTCGCCCCGCTGGTCTCGGACCAGCTCGACTTCCTGCACCGCAGCCCCCTGATCGCGTTGGCGTTCGCCCTTTCCGTCGCCGGCTGGTGCGTCTTCACGCTGCAGGACAGCGTGCTGACCGCCCTGCGCGGTGTCGTCTGGGTCCCGCTCGAGAACACCGTCTTCGGGCTTGCCAAGATCGCGCTGCTGGTGCTGCTCGCCGGCGCCGTACCGAGCCTGGGCATCTTCATCTCGTGGAACCTGGCGGTCGTCGCGGCGCTCATCCCCGTCAACGTGCTGGTCTTCCGCCGGCTGCTGCCCCGGCAGCGGGCACGGCCCACCGGAGCGGCGCTACCGCACCGCCGGGTGCTCGCCCGGTTCGTGGCGCTGGACTACGTCGGATACCTGTTCATGCAGGCCGGCACGAACGCTCTGCCGTTGATCGTGACCGCCCGGCTGGGCGCGGAGGCCAACGGCGTCTTCTACGTGGCCTGGCTGCTCGGCGGCTCCCTGGAACTGGTGGCGTACCACTTCGGCACCTCCCTGACAGTGGAGGCCGCCACAGACGAATCGCGGCTCGCGGCATACGCGCGGCAGGTGCTGCGACGCGGCCTGCTCCTCTTCGTGCCGGCGGTCGTCCTGCTCTGCCTGTCAGCGCCACTGCTGCTGGCGCTGTTCGGCGGCGACTACGCCTCAACCGGCGCGGACACCCTGCGCCTCTTCGCTGTCGCGGTGCTCCCCAAGCTGGTGCTGACCATCTTCGTCGCGGCGTCCCGGGTGCAACGCCGGGTGGGGCGCATCATCGCCGTGCAAGCGTCCACGAGCACCCTGGTCGTGGCGCTGGCACTGGTCGCAATGGCCGAGGTCGGCGTTGCCGGGGTCGGCATCGCCTACCTTGCCGGACAGATCGTGGTGACGGCTGCCGTCCTGCCGTCGATGATGCGCCTGCTGAAAGGTCCATCGTGAGCGGCGACGCCACCCTGCTGACCGCCGGTGCGGCAGCCGGTCAGCGCATACGACACGGCCTGCTCGCCGGAGCCGAGTGGGCTGCGCCTGCGGCCGCGCTCGCGCTCGGGGTCTGGGCCCTGCGGCGGGGGGACGTCGCCGACATCGGGTCGCTCGGACTGGTCACGGCGCTGCGCCCCGAGCTGTACGTCGCACTGGCCCTGCTGACCGCGGGCTTCCTCCACGGCGTGTTCCGCACCCGCCCGGCTTCCGACGCCCTGCTCGCCGCGTACGTGATCGTGCTCGTCGTCCTGCTCTTCGGTGCGGCGCCGTTCATCGAGCCACTGCCGCGCATGATCCCGGGCTGGCTGCACGTCGGCTTCGCCGACTACATCGCCCGTACCGGAGAGACGTTGCCGGAGTTGGACGCCCGCTTCAGCTGGCCCGGATTCTTCGCGTTGACGGCCATGGCGACGCGGGTGGCCGGCATGCCGGACGCCATGCCGCTGCTCGCCTGGGCTCCCGTGGGGTTCAACCTGGCCTACGGCATCGCGGTATTCCGGCTGGCCCGATTGACATCGCCGGACGCGCGGGCGGCGTGGCTCGCCCTCTGGCTGTTCTTCCCGGCCAATTGGGTGGGACAGGACTACCTCGGTCCCCAGGCCATGAACTACCTCTTCTATCTGGTCCTGCTGATGATGCTGCTGCGCTGGTTCCGCCCAGGCCGGCGCGACGGCTCGCACCGCGAGCGGTCCCCGAGGAGTCCGCTCGGTCTGCTGCTGCGCCTGCTCCTGCTCCCACCCAGGCCGCTGCGGCTCGAACCGGTGACCCACCGCTCCAGCCCAGCGTCGCTGGTCGGTCTGGTGGCGGTCGTCCTCGCCGTCTTCATGGCCAGCACCGTGAGCCACCAGCTCACCCCCATAGCGATAGTGGTCTGCGTCGGTGCGCTGGTGCTGGTCCGCCGCTGCACGCTCCGCACGCTGCCGGTCCTGTTCGCCGTCGTGCTGATGGCCTACATCAGCTACGGCGCCGTCGCATACTGGGCGGGGCACCTGGACGACATGTTCGGCTCCGTCGGGAACGTCGGCGGCACCATCAACCACGGGGCGGTACAACGGGTACGGGGCGACGAGGGCCACCAGACGGTGGTGCTACTGCGACTCGTCCTCACGCTGGTGGTCTGGGGGCTGGCGGTCGTCGGCGCATGGCGACGCATGCGCCGGGGACACGCCGACCTGGGGCTTCTGACGCTCGCCGGGGCACCGTTCCTCCTCCTGGCGATGCAGAGCTACGGCGGTGAGATCTTCCTTCGGGTCTACGCCTTCGCCCTGCCGTTCATGGCGATCCTCCTGTCCGCACTGCTGGTCCCGGCGTGGCCCGCACGGCGGCGGGTTCCCGCGGCCCTCCTGGCGGGCACGCTGAGCACCGTCCTCATCGCCGCGTTCTTCGTCGCCCGATACGGGAACGAAGCCTTCGAGCAGGTGCGCCCGGCCGACCACCGGGCGGTGGAGTGGCTCTACGCGCACGCCCCAGCGGGCGTCTCGTTCGTCTCGGTGACCTCCAACGTCCCCTGGCGGGCGCAGGGCGTCGAACGGTACCGGTACCGACCGCTCGGCGAGGATCTCGGCCCGACGACGGTCGGTGCGATCGAGGA
Source organism: Micromonospora cremea (assembly GCF_900143515.1). Taxonomy (NCBI): domain Bacteria; kingdom Bacillati; phylum Actinomycetota; class Actinomycetes; order Micromonosporales; family Micromonosporaceae; genus Micromonospora; species Micromonospora cremea. The sequence continues at coordinate 343,463 of NZ_FSQT01000001.1, forward strand.
GGAGATGCGGCACAACCCGAAGGGCGCCTACCTGATCATCACGGAGGGGCAGTTCGTCTTCGCGGAGTCGTTCCTGGGCAAGCCGCGGGGCTGGGGCGAGAACCTGGAACGCGAAGTGGTCGACTCAGGACAATTTAGGCTTGTCTACACCAACCCCGAGGCGAGGGTCTACGTCCTGGCCAGCACCAGCGAAAGGGGTGACCGGTGACAGAGACCGCCGAGGTCGGTTCAGACGTCAATCGAGGTTCCGGAGGCCAACGGCCATCCTCTTCGCTGGCGGGCTTTCCGCCGCGTACGGCCTGGCCGGCGTTGATGACGCTCCTCGCCAGCGGCGGTGTTCTCGCCCTCGTCGTCTGGGACGTCCCGGGCATCCTGCGGGCGGTCAGCGTCCTGGTCTACATCGCGGCGGCGCCGGGACTGGCCTGCGCGCGTCTCATCCGGATACCCGACGGCCCCAGCCGTTTCGTCGTCGGCGTCGCGCTCAGCCTCGCCCTCGGCGTCCTGGTTGCGCAGGGGATGATCCACCTGCATCGATGGTCGCCGCTGCTCGGGCTCGCCACCCTCACGACGATCGCGTCGCTGGTCGCCCTCATCGAGCTGGCTCAGGTCGTGCTGCACCACCATCGGTGGCGACGGACGGAGGCGGAATGACTGATGCCGCCCTCAGCGTGGCGCGGGCCGGACCCGTCCAGGCGACCGTGCTCAGCCTGCTGGTGCTGGCGCTCACTGCGCGGATCGTGGTGCAGCTCACCGCACGGCAGGCTCGGCGAAAAACCCTCCTGATCCTCGACGTGCTCGCCGCGCCGCTGCTCGTCGCACTCGTCATCATCATCCTTCAGCGATTCCGTGACTTGAGCTGACGCCCACCCCGGACGGCGAGAGGATCAGTTCGCCCGCGGAGGCCCGCCCCACCCCCTGGTAGGGAGTCGCTCGCCCGCAACGGCGAGGATCCACAACACCACCGCAAACCCGGTGATCGTTAGTGAACACCGCACTAGCGCCCACGGGATTACACCGACTGGCTCAGAACGAGTCGCCGCTGCGCGACCGGATAACCGGCTCGGGCGAACGTGGCTGCCATCGGCGTTTTCGTCACGTCGGTGAGAAGCAGCACGCCGTGGGATGGTCCGAACGACGTGCCATCCGTAATCGAGTCGGCGGAGTCATGGTGGAGCTGACGACCAGGCGCACCCGGGACGGCGTCCGACGTCCGCAACTGCCGATGAGCGGGCGTTTACGGGCGGTGCATCCTCCCGCTCTACTTCGCGGTGCCCGGGCGCGGCTGTGGTGACCTACGCGAGCAGGGCGTCGAGGGTGCGGTGCCCTATCTCCGCCATCAGCGGGTTGTCAGCCGAGTGGGCCAGGAACGCGAGTGACAGCGCGAGCGCCCAGCCACGGGCCCGTGCCCAGGTGTCGTCGTGGGCCGCGTACTCGTTGGCCGCGCGGTAGGCGTCCTGGAAAGCACCGTGGCACTCAGCTGGCAGGAGCATCCAGGCCACTGACAGGTCCGTGGCAGGGTCACCCGAGGTGACATCGCCGAAGTCGATCACCCCGCTGACGCGGCTGCAGTCGACCAGGATATTGGCGGGGTGGAGGTCGCCGTGCAGCCACAGTGGCGGACTGTCCCACTCCGGCGCTGCTACAGCGCCCTCCCACACACGCATCACCGCGGCCCGGTCGATCATGCTCTCCAGCTGGCTCACCCGAGTAGTGACCGCCTCACTACGGCTCGCGAGCGCAACGCCGCGGTACGGGTTGGCAGGGGCGTCCGATGGAGCCGGAACATGCAACGCCCCCAGAAACCTCCCAAGGACGACCGCCGCCTCCCATAGGTCGGCTGGGGGATTGCGTGCGGCAACCTGCCCCGGCAGAAACGGGACGATGCTCCACGACCACGGGTAACCAAATGCCGGCCGTCCGACCCGCACGGGCGCCGGAACTGGCAGCGGCAGCCGAGGCGCAAGAACCGGGAGCCACCGCTGTTCGTGAACGACGAGCTCGGCGGACAGGGCACGCCTGGGTAGGCGAACGACGAGCTCGTCGCCGAGCCGGCACATGAGGTTGTCCCACCCGTTCGCCATCACCTCGATGGGCAGGTGAGCAACGTCCGGGTGCTGGGCGACCAAGAGCCGGCGCACCAGGTCCAGGGAGACGCGTACGTCGGCAGCCGGCATGCGGTGAGGTCCCACACTGTGACCGTAGCGGGGGAGTACGCCGTGGTGAATGACCGGATCTGCCGCTGGTCGTGCGTTGGAAGCTCAGGTAGTGGCGTACGTCCGAAACTGTCGAGTTGAGGACGTTTGGCCGGCACGGTGACCGGCGGGGCGCATGCCGAATATCGCTATTAGGACCTCTTTGTCCGGTCGACCCGGCAGGGGCGGACCGGGACCTTCGGCCTGGGCCCGCCGGCGGGGCTTCGCCGGGACCGGGACGCCGTTGGGCGGGCGGTAGGTCAGCGACGGCTGACCTGCTCCTGCTTGGCTTCGATGCTGGCAGCCACGGTGGCCAGGAACTCGGCGGTTGCCTCGGGTTCTGCTGGCTTCGGCTCCGGCCGCACGCCGCTGAGCGTCGGGGTGGGGGTGAGGAAGACGGTGGTGTCGGGTGCGGTGGGCGGCAGGGGCTTCATGTCGTGGAGGACGAGCATGTCGGCCACCAGACAGGTGACCTCGCCGTCGGCGGTGCGGCCGATCCAGACCGGGTAGGAGCCGTCGCCTCTCCCGCTCGGGTAGGCGATCAGATTGGTGCCGGTGTTCGGATCGGCGATCTCCGGCTCCTTGTCGTCGTCCCAGGCGTCGCTCTGCTGCCGGTGCTCGTACGCCGTGGCGAGGGCGTCCCGCCCTGACGCGTCCAGGAATGCACCCATGCCGCTGTCCACTCCGAAGCCGTAGAACTCGTCGTCGCCGAGCAGCCGTATGTCCTGCCCGGGACGGACCGCGAGTTCCCAGCTCGCGGTGGGCGTGTCGAGGATCCGCAGCATCGCGGCGGTCGTCTCGCCCCAGCCTCTGCTCTCCCACCGCATGCCGGCGATCAGCACCGGGTAGTCCCCAGCCGGGACCATCACCGTGAACGGCTCGTCGCTGCCGCGGAGGGTGCCGGGGTCGGCAGCGATCACCGCACCGGTGGGCAGCCGCAGCATTCTGGCGGGTTCGGGTTCGGAAACGATCGCGGTGCCGAGTTCGGTGTCTGAGAACCGACTGCCCGGGGTGAACATCGCCTGCAGATCGCGGGGACGCATGCCCGATGGAGCCCTCCACAGCGGCGTTGGGGCCTCCCGGTGCCCCTGATCTTCCTTGTGCCTGGCGGGTACGAGCGTCACGTCGCCGGCGCCCCCCGCACTGCGTTTGAAACCGAGCAGCCGGCCGTCCGCGTACGCCGTCCAGTCGCCGAACGGGGCCCTGCGCAGGGTGCGGTGCCGCTCCGGGATGTCGTGGCCGGTCTGGAAAAGGCCGCCATGGTCCAGCTGCACATCGGCGGTGTCACTGTCCGGCCGGGCCGTGAGGGTGAAGTGCCAGCCGCGCTCGGGGAATTCCGGCTCGTCCGCAGACGCATAGCGCCACTGCTCGTAGTGGCGCAGATCGAGCAGGCCCGGCTCGTCGAGCTCGCGGTAGTCAAAGGCACGGTCGCGGCGGCTGTGCTCGTCGAAGAGGAACAGGCCCAGGTAGCGCCGCCCCCAGTCGATCTGCAGCAGCGCCCTCGGCCGTGCGTCGGCGGTGAGCAGCACCGCGTAAGGCTCTCCGGCCGAATCGCGCTTGCGCGCCGCGTCCACACCCATCACGCCGACGGGCTTTCGGCTCCCCGGATCCCATCCCGCGCAGTAGGTGACCTCGACCGCGATCTCCTCGGCCACGCCCTGCTCCGCTCTCGCGATCAGGGACGAGCTGATCCGGACAGTAGCCGCCGCCACGGAGAGTCCGCTTACCAGCGCTAGGCAGGTCAGGAACACCAGACCGGATCGCCCGCGGCCGAAAGCCTCGCCGGCCGAACCAAACTTCCGCAGACTTCCCCATGAACCACCACGATCTGCAACTCCTCGGGCCCGGTCGGTCGCCTGAGCGTCACCGGGATCATGCTGGGTCGACATGACGTCATGATCCCATTGGTCTCCAGCCATCCATCCGGCTCCCACCGCCGCAGACACGACCGCTTCTGCCGCCGATCGTGCGCGTCGGCGTCGGAGCGCCCCGTCACCGTAGGTAGCCGCCAGCGGTGGCACGTCCGGGTGCGAGGACGTCCGGTCGTGCCGATGACAAGGCGTTTCCAGGTGGCGTTTGCCCCGGCGGCGTAGAACAGTGGCAGTCAGCCAGATCCGTGGAGGGGCCTCGACGTGACAAGGCAACCATGGAAAGACATCCAGTGCCGGATCGTCGATGGCTTCCGCCGCCCGGACACGCCCAGCGCGAGCGGCACTACCCCGTGAAGGGTCAGGACACGGACCCGGTGGCGCAGGCACTTGAAGTCTGGCTCGATGCCCGATCTCGTCTCGAAGCCGCGATGGAGCCCATCTTCCAACGAATCAGTACCCCGCTCGACCTGGTGCAACTGAACGATCTCCGGATAGAAGAGAACGTGGCCTGGGACCGCTTCCGTACCGTCCGCCTGACCGACACGACCGAAGGTGGTCAGTAGTGGGCGACAGGGACATCCTCGATGCGCTCAACACGATCGAGGCCGCCAGCAAGGGCATCGACCAGGCTCTCCAGGCCGCGCAGGACCACAGCGGGAAGCTGAACCCGATGCTGCTCGACATCGAGCTCGTCGAACGGCACCGCTACTACTTCCGGATGGGACTTGACTACTTCGAGGAGTCATACGGCGGCAGGCGTCCGGCGGATGACCCGACAGACGAGGAGTACGACAGCCTGCGGCGACGCAGGTTCGGGCAGCTGCCCGAACGCCTTTCGCCGGCCAAGTTAGTCGAGCTGGCCGAGACCGATCCTCGCCGCGAGACGCACGAACTTGACTGACGGCGTCCGCACATGCCGCATTGAGGAGGCGTTGGACTGCGGGCGACGGGTGCTGATCAGGGCACTCGTCGGCGTCCTCGTCCGCAAGATGCGCTGCGGCACTGCTGTCCGCAGCTCGGTAGGTTTCGCATTCCGGCGCGCCGATCTCGCGCATCACGCATCCAGCATCCCAGCGAACCCTCACGGGACGACGCACGCACTCTTCTGCCGCCGATCGTGCGCGTCGGCATCGGAGCGCCCCGTCACCCTAGGTAGCCGCCAGCGGTGGTACGTCCGGGTGCGAGGACGTCCGGTCGTGCCGAATTGAGGGCGTTGGTCGCAGTCTCATGCTGGTCTTCAGCACGGGAACGACTCCGTGAGACCGAACGCTAAGATCGCCGGATGCTGTTCAAGGCGGACCTGGGCAAGCGGGTCGACAACTGAGCCATTTTCATCCTGCGTAGCGGTTCGCTTCGACGTGGTGCAGGACGAGGATGGCCTGCACGATCGCGGTGGCGCGGCGTGGGCAGCAGCGCAGCTTGGCCAGGATCTTCCAGGTCTTGAGCGTGGCGATGGCCCGTTCGCCGCGGGCCCGGAGCTTCGCATGCGCCCGGTTGACCGCCTTCTGCCGGCGCGACAATTTGGGCCGGAAGCGGCGCCGCTTGAACGGGGTGCGCACGCTGCCCCGGGCGCCCTGGTAGCCCTTGTCGGCGAAGGTCATCACGTCCGCGCTGGTTAGCGCGTCGATGATGCCGTGGATACGGGCGGCGGTGAGGTCGTGCGCCGAGCCCGCCAGTGGTGAGGCCCATACGAGCCGGCCGGCGGCGTCGGCGATGACCTGCACGTTCACGCCATGCCTCTTGTGCTTGCCCGAGTAGTAGGGCTTCTGGTCTGCCACGCGGTCGATCGGAATCAGCGTGCCGTCCAGGATCGCGTACGCCAGTTGCCGGATGCGCCGCATCGCCCTGGCCAGGTCCTCGGCGACCGCTGCGAGCAGCATGATCGCTTCCTGTACGTAGCGCCAGGCGGTGGCGACGCCGACGGCGAACCCGGCGGCGAGCCGGGTGTAGGTGTCGCCGTTGCGCAGGTGGGCAAGGGCGAGCAGCGACTGCCGGCCCGGGTCGAGGCGCCGCCACCGGGATCGATGCTGGTTGCGGTGCTGGCGGTTGAGGTCAGCGAGGTGGTTCAGGGTGCGGCTGGACAGCGAGATCGTGGAAGGGTAAGACAGCACAGGCGAGGCTCCCGGTCGGGGCATCGGATCTTGGTCGACTGCTGTCTTACGTGGAGCCTCGCCCTCATCGATCTCCGGGCTCGCCGCACCCGCCCTGAGCTGCAAGATCAGCTTGGAAGGGCTCACTGATTGTCTCGGGCGTGATGGGGCCCTGGCCAGGTCCCTGATGCGCGCCGACGCCGACTTGCTCATCCTGGACAAGCCCAGCTCCGGGCTCGACGCGGACGCCGAAACCCGGGTGCACGCGTCCCTGACCCGGATCCGTCGGGGCCGCACGGGGCTCCTGATCTCCCACCGGCTCAGCACCCTGCGCGACGCGCAACGCATCGTCGTGCTGGACGACGGACGCGTCATCGAGTCCGGCGCACACGACGAGCTGATGACGGCCGACGGCGAGTACGCGCGGCTGTTCCGCCTCCAGGCCGACGGCTACCAGCTGACGGTGTCATGAGGAGCTGGCTGTGCCGCCGGTGGCGGCTGGTGGTGGTCCGCGGGCACAGCATGGCGCCGACCCTGCGCGACGGCGACCGGCTCGTCGTCCGCGTCGGGCGCGGGCCGACCCCCGGTGATTTGGTCGTCTAACGGGCGCGCGACGTCGTGCCCGACGCCGACCTGACCTGGATGGTCAAACGCGTGGACCGGATCGAGCCGGACGGCGCCGTGACCGTACGCGGCGACAACACCCACAGCCAGGACTCGCGGCATTTCGGGACGGTGCCACGCGGGGCGGTCCTCGGCGTGGCCCTGAGGAGGCGATGACACGTGTACGTCGAGATCGGATCTCGGGTGCTGCTCGGCTCGGTGCTGCTGGCGGCGGCCGTCGGTAAGGCCAGCGGTCGGGCCGCCTTCCGCGAGTTCACGCGCTCGGTGCGCGACCTGGGCTACCGACCGGCCAACCCACTCGCCGGGGCCGTGGTCGCCGCCGAGTTCACCGCCGTCGTCCTGCTGGCGGTGTTCCCGCCGGCCGGCTTCCTCCTGTCGGCCGCCCTGCTGCTCGCCTTCACCGTCGCCATCGCCACGAACCTGCGGCGGGGCGGTGCCACCTGCCGCTGTTTCGGCCGCACCGCCGCGCCGCTGGGCCGGCACCACGCGTGGCGCAACGTGTTCCTCGTCGGCTGTGCCATCGCTGGCGCGCTGGCACCGGCCGGGCACGTACGCCCGGGCGAAGCGGTCGCGTCACGGGCTGGACCGACCGGTGCCACGGCATCAGCGAGGTCGAGTTGTTCTTCGGCTCCATGCAGCGGGAACTGCTCGACCGCCAGCTCCGGCCAACTGGAAGACCGGCGGACGGATTCGAGTTCACCCGGATCTGGACTGGCGCGGCGGCATGCGGCAGGGTCTGATTCCTGTGGAGAGTGGCGGGTGTCGGCCCCATGACGGACTGGTGGCCTGGCCGGCCTCGACGGGAGCGTGGCATGACGACGGCTGTGATCACAGCCAGCGCAAGCATTGTGGTCGCGGTGCTGGTCTTTGTACTCAACCAGCGTGCTCAGCTGCGAGCCGAACGTCGGCTCGCCCGTCTAGACCGGGTCGCCAGGCAGTTGCGTGACCTCTACGGTCCGCTGCATGCACTGGTCGATGTCAACGAACGTCTCTGGCGAGCCCTCCGTGACGTCGACCTTCCCGACAGCGAGCAGCGCAAATCCGACGATCCCCTGCCGGTCGAGCAGCAGGAACAGTGGATGCGCTGGCTCCAGCACGCCCTCGTGCCGGCGAACATTAGGATGCGCGATCTCATCATCGGCCATGCTGACCTGGTGATCGAGGACGGCATGCCGGAACCGCTGCGAGGGTTCTGTGCCCACGTCGCCGCGTACGAGGTGATGTTGTCCAGTCCGGATCAGGGTGTGGGTCAGCGGCGGAAGACCCTGATCAGGCACCCCGGCGCCCCATACGTCGACTACGTACGACGGTCATTCGATGCGTTGAAGCGCGAGCAGCGGCAACTGATGGCGACGCAACGAAAGCGCTGGCGTTTCACTGCCGGCTAGTTGCGGCACCGAAGACGCCCGATATAGACAATAATAGGTTGATAGATCGGCTGTGTCTGTTCATGCAGGGCACGTAGCGCAACGAGATCCGAGCAACTGCCTCCGGAGCGACGAATCCGCCGGTCACCGGCCTGCCCCCGCAGCCTCGCATCGGGGTGCGGAGGAACCCGGGCCACGCTCCGGTGATCAACGATCCGGGAGTGGATCTGCTGGTCAGGGGCAACACGGGCCCTGGCGGGGCCGCCCGGCACGGGTCCGGCGTGTCTCTCCGGACTGCTGGTGTACCTGCCTCGACAGGCGATACGCTGAGTTCTTCAGGAATCAGCCCCATCACAATCGACGGGGGAGCCTCAGCCGAGGCGGTGCGTGCTGGTGTGCCCACCGACGCCGCCTTCCAGGAGGTTCGAGGGAGGGCACAGGGTGTCACAGGAGCGGCCGACTGAGTGGGACGTCCCACTGGACGACCGAACCCTCGCCGTCGAGACATCGGGAAAAGCGGACGGTTTTCCGGTCTTCCTGATGCACGGGATGCCCGGCAGCCGCAGTGGCCCGAAGCCTCGGAGCATGATCCTGCATCTGCTTGGCATCAGGCTGATCTGCTACGACCGACCTGGCTACGGCAGATCAACCCGCCACCCCGGCCGGCGCGTCGTCGATGCCGCCCTGGACGTGCAGGCGATCGCCAATCACCTTGAGCTGGACAAGTTCGCCGTGGTGGGCCGCTCCGGGGGTGGGCCCCACGCCCTCGCCTGCGCCGCCAGTGACCTGTTCACCGACCGGCTGACCCGGGTCGCGGTCCTGGTCTCCCCAGCCCCCACTGACGCACCCGGCCTTGACTGGTACGCCGGCATGGCTCCCTCCAACATCCAGGCGTATCGGGAGGCGATGTCCGACCAGCGCAGCTTGATCGAGTCGCTGACGATCCGGGCCGACCGCACGCGACGGGATCCGGCGAGCGTGGTCAGCTTCATCGACGGCGAGTTGAGCGCCGCCGACCGGAACGTGGTCGAGGACGTCGCGCTGCGCCGCCAGCTTACCGAGAGCTACGCCGAGGCGGTGCGCTTCGGCGCCGACGGCTGGATCGATGACGCGCTGGCGCTCAGCCAGGACTGGGGCTTCCTCCCGTCGTCGATCAAGGTGCCGGTCCGACTCTGGCACGGTGCCGAGGATGCCTTCTCGCCGGTCGCCCACACCCGTTGGCTCAAGTCGCAGATCCAGCATGCCGAGTTCGAGGAGCAACCCGGGGTGGGTCACTTCGCCGCGATGCTGATCCTGCCGGACATTCTCGCCTGGCTGGCCGCACCACAGCCGGAACTGGTCGACGCCCGCCCCGCCCGCCGGGTCTGACCCGACCACCCGGGCGGTCGCCACGTGCCGCCCGGGCCGCGGACGACGGATTAGAACGGGTGTGGGTCCAGGACCCGGTCGAGCAGCCTCCGGTGGCCCATCGCGCGCACGTCCGGGTGGCTGCCGCCGAGCCGCTCGACCAGTTCCGCCACGGCCGCCTCCAGTTCCTCCGGTCCGGAGTCCGGCTCGCGCAGACTCCGGATCAACGCCCGGTTGGCCGCAGCACGCAGGGTGTCAGGGTGCCGGATACCGAGCGACGTGCGCATCACCTTGTGCAGGTTGTCCACCATGTCGAACGCCCCAGCGAGATCGCCGGTCTCCGCCTTGCAGACCGCTAGATTCATCTGCGCGGCGAGCACGAACGGATGCTCCGGGTGCAGCATCTCGCCCAGTCCGCTGACGGCCACATGGGCCGACATGCGGGCGGCCTCCAGGTGGCCCTGCGCCCGAGCTGCCCCCGCCAGGTTGTTCTCGCAGATGAGCGTGTGCGGGTGACGGGGACCGAGCAGCGCCCGGTAGAGCGCCTGCACCGCCCGCAACTCCTCCTCGGCCCCGGCGGCGTCGTCGAGCGCCAGCCGGTTCGTCGCCCGGCTCAGCCGGGCCGCCAGCGTGTCCGGGCTGTCCTCGCCGAACGTCGTCTGCAGCGTGTCGCACGCGGCATCGAGCAACCGGGCCGCCTCGACCGGCCGACCGACGGTTCGCAGCGCGACCCCCAGGTTCGTCTGTGCACCCAACGTGGCCAGCGCGTTCGGTCCGGACAGGCTCTGATAGTCGGTCAGGGCCTCCTGTGACTGCACGAGTGAACGCTCGTACTCACCGGACTCCCGCAGGTCGCGTGCCAGGTTTACGGCTGAGGCGAGCGTCCAGTGGTTGTTGCGGCCGAGCACCACCCGGCGCCGCTCGTACGCCTGATCGTCGAGCCGCTGGGCCTCCTTCGCCCTGCCGGCCAGCCGCATCGAGGCAGCCAGGTTGTTCAGTGCCGTCAGGGTGCGCGGGAAGTCGTTACCGAAGTCCCGCGACCACATCCGATAGGTCTGCTCGTCCCGGGCCAGGGCCTCGCCGTACCGGCCCAGGCCGCGCAGGTCGCCGGCCAGGCCACCGGCGGTCATTAGTGCGTCGGCGTGCGTCTCGCCCAGCAGTTCCTGCTGCTGGGCCAGGGTCTCCTCGTCGTACGTGTAGGCCTGCTGGAAGTGGCCCTGGGAGCGCAGGATGTTGCCGAAGTTGAAGCGCAGCCGCAGCAGCGGCGGACGCAGCATCTCGCGCTCGTCCGGGTCGGTGCTCGATTCGAACCGGGCGGTCCACGCTTTCAGAATCCGCTCGGCCAGATCGCGGGCCTGGCTGAGCACGCCCCGCAGCCAGATGTAGCGGACACGCTCGACCAGCAGATCCAGCACGGCCGGGTCGTCGGAGTCGAGCGCGGCGCGCATGGCCACCTCGGACTCCTCCAGGTGGGGCCAGAGCATCCGGAACCGCTCCCAGCTGTCCGCCAAATCCACGTCGCTGTCTGGGCGGGCCGCGGCCAGAGCGCTGATCACCTCCCGCCGGATGGTTTGCTGCTCATCCTCGGTCATCCGCCGCTGCACGGCGTCGCGCAACAGCCGGTGGATCTCGATCTGCTGCGCCCGGGTGTCGAGCCGGAGCAGTGCCAGCCGGTTGATGCGCTGGATCAGCCTCGCGGCGCCCGACCGGGTCGGCACCGACGGGTCGGCCTGCCGTAGCAGCTTCCCGATGCCCTTGCTGTTCAGCAGTTCGATGGAGACCTTCACCGACAGCACCGAACAGATCTCCAGCAGGCGATAGGCGCCTGGCGAGTCCTGCCTGAGTCGGTCCAGCGATGGCCCCCAGGTGTCCAGGGAGGCGCCGTGCTCGGCCAACTGGGCCAGGTAGTCGTCCACCGCGATGCCGCTGTCGGCCATCAGGGCGCCACCGAGGGCGAGGGCGATCGGTAGGTCACCGAGTGCCTCGGCAACCCGATCGGCGTCGCGCGGGGAGATGCCGGGCACCTGTCGCTGGAGGTGCTCGACGCTCTCGGCCCGGCTGAACGGGCTGATCTCGATCGTCTCCGCGCTCTCCTCCCAGGTCTTCTCCCGGGCGGTGATGATGATGTGGCCCCGACCGCCCATGGGCAGGAAGTCCTCGATCTGCCGGTAGTCCGCGACGTTGTCGAAGACCAGCAGCCATCGTGGGTAGCGGTCGCCGCGAACCAGCGTGTCGTGCACCTGACGGATCGCGGCCGGGATGTTCGCCGGCTCCGGCAGGCCCATCCGCTCGCCGAGATCGACAAGCGTCGAGTCGACGAAGATCTGCGGATCGGCCTCGATCCAGAACACCAGGTCGTACGCCGTCCGGAAGCGGTGGACGTACTCCAGGGCGATCTGGGTCTTGCCCACGCCACCCATGCCACGTAGGGCGACGAGCGAGTATCCGCGACTGACGCCGGACTGGAGCAGGTGCCGCAGCCTGCGCAGATCCTCGTCGCGCCCGATGAACTGGACGTTGGCCACCGGCGTCTTCTGCAGCTCCGGACCAATGCCGGGATAGCGGGCCCCGCTCGCCGTGGGCACTTTGTCGGCGGACAACTCGACCCGGCCCACGAGCCGCAGCAGACTCGCCGCCGCGTCGCTCGCCCTCGTCAGCCCGTTGAGGAAGACCGACGTCTCCGGCACGAACTCGGGCAGCGGCCTAACGTCGTCGACGTACACCGCGAGCGGAGTCCCCGAGCCGGGACTCTCGGCCGGCGGCAGCGCACCCGGCGTGGTCTCCGCGTAGGCCGTCGAGACGACGGTCAGCGTCCTGGTCGGGACGACGTCACGGCCCGTGTCCGCCGATCCCGCGTCGATGACCTGGATGCCAACCAGGCCGAGGACCCGCTCGATCCACTCCGCCCAGGCCTGGTCCTTCGGGGCGTACCGCAGCAGGATCTCCCCCTGCGCCAGGAACCTCTTGCGTTCGAACTGGGACCGCAGCTGGTTCCGCACGGCGTCGTCGAGCCGCGGCAGCGACCGGACCTCACCCTCCGTGATGGCCGAGGTCAGTCGCTCGTACGCCGAGAGCATCGCCCGATCGGTGCCGAACGTCGCCAGCGTCTCCTCGTACGCGTAGTAGGCCACGTATGGCACCTCGACCTCGGCCCAGTAGTCGCGCCGATCCGCCTCGCTCAGCCCGCCGGGCAGACCGGCGAAACGGTGCATGGCAAACGCCCGTCCGGCGTTGGCCTTGTCCTGTTCGGCCGGGTCGACCCGCATCGGGGCCGGCAGCACCCGGATCCGCCGGTTGGTGTATCGGTTGGTCACCTCGCGGGCCACTCGCGCCGCGCCTTCGATTCCCTGGTCGCTGAAGGTGAAGCAATCAACCAGCACGTCCGGCAGGTGGATGGTGCAGATACTGGCCACGTCACTCAGCCCGGTCCGGCTGTCGATAAGCGTGTAGTCGTAGTTGCGGCGCATGTCCGCCCGCAACGCGTCGATGAACGCCTCCCCGCCCAGCCCGTCGTAGAAGACGTCCCAGTCCAGCCCGCTGATCCCGGCGGCATAGTCCTGGTTCTGCCGACCGGCGGAGAGGAAGTCGAGGCTGCCTCCGCCGGGGAAGGTGTAGTTCAGCGAAAACGCGAAATGCCGCACCCGCGCGAATTCCGCCTCCCAGCCGTTGGGGAGGGAGCGGCTCTTCGGCAGACCGTCGGCGTCCTTCGCCGAGGCCTGATTCTCAAAGCCGCGGATCATGTCGATGACGCCGCCGGTGCCGGGCAGGACGCTCAGGTCGATGAAGGGGTGATAGAACCGGTGCAGACCGGGCGATTCCAGATCCCAGTCCGCGACCAGCACCTTCTTGCCGTTCGCCGCCAGGATCCAGGCCACATTGGCTAGTGCCATGGTCCTGCCGGTACCACCCTTGAACGAGTAGAACGTGACCACTTGGCCGTTGCGTTCGTCAGTCATCGTTCCTCTTCCGTGCCTGGGAATGCGCTGCCCGACGATTCGGGCCGGCCGAGCTGCGGTCGCCGGACGCGGGGCCGGTCCGACGGAACGACGGGTGCGTTCTTCAGATACTGACGGCGTGCCTCGGTCACCAGCTCCGGCATGATCTGGACGAATTCCGGTAGCTGGGTGACCCGCTTCGCCGGCGGCCGATTCGCCCGCTGGAGCATCCGCGCGACCCGGTCGGCGAACCGGTCGCCCTCGCCCGCGGTCAGCGGATCGTCCCCGTTCAGCACCATCAGCGGAATCACCCACCGGGGCAGGCGCTTCAACACGAGCGCCAGACCGTGCTCGCCGGCGCTGTCGCTGACGATCCACGGATCGATGAGCAGCACGGAGGGACAGCGGGCCATCACGTCCCCGGCATCGGCGAAGCTGGTGATGTGGGTGGCCAGACCCAGCCGCTCGGCGGTGCTGGCCACGTACTTGGCCGCGGGCAGCGCCTGGTCCTGCCCGAACGGGCGCCACTGCTCGCTGCGCTCGGCATAGACCCCGGCCTCGTGATCCACCGGCACCTCGGCTCCCGTCGGTGCGGCGACGACGACCACGAACTGGGCGTCCGCCCGCGAGGTGTGGCGCGCCTCGGCCACCTTCGGTACCACGGAGGGTGGCAGCGGATACCGCTGCGCGATCCGGGTGACCTCCGTCGCGATCCGACCCAGAACCTGCTCGTACGCCGGGCGGTAGCTGGCGAGCATGCAGAGCGCCCGCAGCCCGTTCTCGGCGTACCCGGCGACGTCCCCGGCGAGTTCGAGTGCCTCGCGGGTCTCGGCCGTCTGGTCCCAGGACGGCAGCGGAATCCACAGCACCGGGACGATGTGCCGATACTTCTCGACGATCGGGGACGCCCTCAACCGGCGGCGGAACGCCTCCAGCTCACCGAGCGGCCAGGAGTTGCTGAGATAGGCGGGCGAGTAGAGCGGAACGAAGACCTGGGTGTTGCCGAGCGCTACGGTCAGCGTCTCCTCCCAGTCGGCTCCGGAGCTCAGCTGCGCGTCGAAGAACCCCACCCGCCGGTCGTCCGGGGCGGAGATCTGACCACGCACCGCCGCCGACAGGTCGTCGAAGAAGACCTTGACCCACTTGTCGGGGTCGAGGCGAGGATCCTCCAGCATCGGAGCGGAGTGGGCGTAGCTGAGGAAGAAGTAGGTGCTCTGGTCGGTCGCCACCGGCGCCGCGGCTGCCCCGATCCCGCTCATGCACCCCTCCTGGAGAACTTCCTGGCGAGCCCGTTGGGGGCGGTCAGGACCCGCGGCTCGACCCAGTGCGATCGGGACAGCTCGACGACGCGCTGAGCGAGTTTCCAGATCACGACATCGCTGGCGTCGTACTTCATGGAGAGCAGCCCGTACAGGCCCTCCTGGTGGTAGTTCGGGACCACGTCCTCGTCGGGCGTGCCGTCGGGGGAGAACCACTGGAGGCGGTTGGGTGGCTCACAGGAATCCGCAGGCGCCCAGCTCACCGGCAGGATGCCGGTCTCGTGGGTGGGCCGGCCGTCGCGGCGCACGATCGTACGGCTGGCGAAGAGGTCCCATTCCATCGCACACCACTCACTGTCGAGATAGGCCGGCGACAACAGCGCGACGAAGACCTGGCAGGTGCCGACGGCCTCCAGGAGTTCCGGCGTCCACCTCTCGCCACCGCGCATGTTCCGGTTGATGAAGCCCGGATCCGCGCCGGCCGGTCGGCTCACCAGGGCATTGACATGGATCGACAGCTCGGTGAATAGCCGCAGGGCGTTCGAGTTGGCCTCCCGCCGGCCCCCCGTCGCCCGCCCCGGCGGCTTGATCACGGCATAGCTGACAAAGAACAGCGGAGCGAGCGGATCGTCCACCACCCTGCCATCGTCCAACTGCCATTCTCCCACCATCGACCGCGGGTCTCGCCCGTTCCTGTTGCCCAAGGTAAGCACACCGACACCCGCGGGTCCAGACCGCTTTACGGTCGCCGATGCCCGGCCATCCAGGTTGTCGCGAAATCGACCGCGACGCGAAGATCAAGAAGCCTCGACGGTGCGGCGCCCACGAGGCCCCGCCCAACGGGCAGACAGGCCTCCATCGCCGCACCGATCTCGGGAAAATCGCTCGCGTCGAGCAGCGGCGCACGGAAGTCCCGCCGCTCCCGCCGGCCGCCCACCAGCACGTAACAGCGATACATTCGCTCCGGAGGGGGGCCCGCCGGCCGGCGCGCTTCGGGCCGGTACTCCGCCAGGTGCAGCGCGGTGCACCTGGCGTAACCCACGCCGAGCAGCAGGACTGCGGCCCCCGCCGTGAACAGATTGCCAAGTGGGGAGCGTTCCCCGAGGTGACAGTCGAGGTCGTGGATCTCGGTGAACTCGACCGCACGCCGGCCCAGGGCCGCGAAGGACGTGATCGGGTGGCCGCTGCGGGCCGCATCAGGCTGCTGCCGGACGTATTCGGCGAGGATCCCCATCCCCTCAGACGGCGTGGTCGCCGGATCGAATCCGGTCAGCCCGGCCTCGTACGCGGCCCGGCCCGCCGCGTTCAGACCGCTGGTGGCAGCGCGGAATGCCGGACCTGTCGTGGAATTACCGACCGTGTGCGCCGGCACGACAACCGTCGCGTCCGGACCGGCCACCCGGCGCAGCGCCGCCAGCAGTGTCGCCGGGCCCCCCACCACCGGCCCGATCCGCCGCATCGAGCAGTGCACCAACAGGTCCTGGCCGGCCCGCACCCCGACTGCGGCCAGATCGGCGGTGAGCCGGTTGACGTCTCGGGGGTCGGCGTGACCAACACGGGTCGGCCGGTCAGCGCGGGTCATCGGACCACGAGTCCACGGTCTCGCGCATGCGCCGGACGAACCGTTCCCCGTGCGCGGTCAGCGCGCCGGTGGCGGCCAGCTCATCGAGCGTACGTACCGTCCACCCGCGATACTGGCGGTACTGCTGCCGAGAACGGGCGCCGGGCTGGGCCCGCCAGATGTCGGCGACGGCCAGATGCGCGTACGTGCCTTGGAGCACCCCCTCCAGCGGTCGCGGCTCGTCCCGCCAAGGGACGGTGAGCCGCGGCGCGTACGTCGGGTCGTACAGGACGCTCACATCCAGTAGGGCGCCGAGCTTCACGTGCTGGAACTCGTGCACCAGCAGCTCCGCGAGCGGGCCGGCATCGGTCGGCACGGCGCCGAGCGCACCGAAGGTGTCCCGGGACGCGGCACTGCGCAGTCGGCCGGCGGGATCGACCCGCAGCGGTGTGACGGCCCGCAGCCCCGCCCGAATGCCGGGAGCCTGCCCGGGTACGAGGCGCTGGATCCGGCTCCACGCAGCCGCCAGCGATCGCTGCCAGAACGCCAGCTGCGCCGGGTCGAGCCGGTCAGCCACCGGCCACTCGTAGCAGTCCCGGTACAGGTCGAGATCCTCGACGACGACCCGCCAGCCGTCCAGCTCGGCCTGCCGCACCGGTAACCAGGCCGCCGGTGGCGGCGCAAGCCCGGCCAGCGGCACCGTGACGGCCGAAGTCCCGGCGCGGGCCGTGAAACCGCCGCCCGCGATCGACAGGCGCGCTTCCTGCTCCCCCGGTTCGTCGAGCGCGAGCGCGCCGAGGCCCGGCAGGTGAACCAGACCGGACCGTACCGGCACCTCGAGGTCGACGTCGGCGCCGGCACGGACCGCCACCGCCGCGGCCAGCGCGCTGAGGTGCGCCAAGTCGGAGGACTCGCCTGCGGGCGGGGTGAGGCAGTGTCGCGCCCACCGTCGCAGGAACGGATGGGCGAAGGCGACCGCCACCGCGTCGGGCGCGTCCTCGTCGAGCCGGGCAATCAGGTCCCAGGCCTCGGCGATCGGCGTACCGGCGACCCGGTCGGCGATCCCGACCAGCAGTCCCCGGACATAGGCGACCTGGGCGGTCGCCAGCCGCCGCAGGTTGGCCGCCGAGCCGTAGCCGGTGCCAAGATCGTCGAGCAGGTCGTCGGCTGGCAGGCCATCGAGCAGCCCGTCGCCGCCGGGCCCGCCCGCGTCGAACGGCGCGCCGGCGCGCACTGCGCTCGTCGAGGATTCTCGGTTGATCGACGTGATCAGCTCCTTCAGGTCGGCGCAGTAGACGGATGGGTTGTCGAACCCGCCGGCATCGGAGTAGCGGTGCGCCCGCAGCCCGCCACCGCACTGGTCGACGACGGGGCAGTCCCGGCAGATCCGGCAGAGCTGGGCCAGGCCACGCCGGCTGCGGGCGAACTCCGGATGGGCGGCCACGGCGTCCGCCGGATGGCGGAAGACGTCCAGCCCGGTTCCGGCCGCACCGTCGAACGCGGTCTTCATTGAATCGGCCAGTTCCCACGCGCCGTCCGTCTCGATCACTGCGAGGCCCGCCGGATCGAGCCCGACGGATTCGGTGCCGCTCTGCCCGCCCGCTGCGGTCGCCAACAGCGAGTCGAACAGCCGAATGTCGACCGGCATGCCGTCGCGGACCCACCGTCGGTAGATGCACAGCAGCCAGCCGGCGTACGGGGTGGCCCCGTCGGGTCGCGGAGGCGGACTGTTCCAGGTGGCGTGCGGAAGGAGGAAGTCGATCCGGGGCGGCGCCTCGGCCAGCAGCGCCTCGTAGACCTGGATCGGGTCGTTGCGCACATCGACCGTGCAGAGGATGCCCGCGTAAATGTGGCGGTACTCCGGGCGACGGAGCAGGGCCAGCGCCCGTCGTACCTGGGCGTGGCTGCTCGCCCCGCCGGCGAAGCGTCGGTGCCGGTCGTTGGCGGCGGCGTCACCGTCCAGCGAGATACCGACCCGTACGCCGTGCGTCACGAACAGGTCGCACAACTGCGGGGTGAGCAGCAACCCGTTGGACTGCATCCGCAGGTCCGGTTCGGCGAACGGCTCGATGGCAGCGCGCAGCCGGGTCAGCACCATCGCCAGTCCGGCCGCCCCGAGGAGCAGCGGTTCTCCGCCGTGCAGCACCAGGCGGACCCGGCGCAGTCCGTGTTTCCGGGCGTGCTCGGCGATCCGGGTGGCGGCGGCATCGACGGTCGCCGGGGCGATCGCCCGCGGCCGAGCACGCCAGCTCTGGTCCGCGTGCTCGTAGACGTAGCAGTGGTCGCAGGCCAGATCACACCGGCTGTGCACCTTGAGGACGTACTGGTTCAGTGGCAGCGGCCGCACCTCGAATGCCTCTGGCGTGGTGGACACCATGCATCAGATCGCCGAATTGAACGCAGCCACATCGACCGCCTCGGAGCGGTTGCGGTCCTCGACGATCCGCCGTACGAGGGGACGAACCTGGTCCGGGGTGAGCTGGCGCAGCGGTGTACGCAGGAGCAGAGTGAGATCGGAAAACGTCTGCTGGGCCTCGACGGGTACGGCATGGGCCACGGCGGTTCCCCCTCAATGCCGGTACGAGCGGACAGATCGGTCGGCGACGGAGCGATGAGCGTCACTCCACCTAGCAGCATAGAGACGACCTGGCGTCATGTCATCGGTCGATCACGTGCCGTGCGGAGCCTGCCGGATTTTCTGCGGTTGGGGATGTAGCTGTTTGGATGATTGATGGTGGTTGCTCAATGGGGTCGACGTCCGGGCAAGTGGATGGCGAGGGCATTGCCGGCTCGTTTCCAGCCCCCGGTGCTGGTGCCGGGGTTGCCGCCTCGTCGGCCGCTGATGTTGCCGATCCCGCTGTGGAGCGGCCTACCGCGGTACGGCACGGAACCACGCGTCCCGGTCGCCCGGCTGGGGTCCGCGCTGCTCGTCTCGAGGTATCTGCCGGCGACGGCGGTGTCGTGGACCACCGCCCCCAGCCGGCCGAGCAACGCCATCACCGTCACCACCGCATGCTGCGGAAGGCTGACGTCGAACCGCTCGATCGGTTGACACACTCGAATACCGGATTGGCGCAGCGCCGCGGCAACCACGACCGGGGCGAGATTGCGGAAGGCCGCCGCCACGGTCGAAACGGACTTGTCGAACTTCTGATGCGGCTTGCTCTGTCGCTGCCAGTACCGGGATGCCGTCATGGTGACCGTGCAGTCGGCGATCGGCCAGCCGTGCCGGCCCTGCCGGAGTCCGGCCCGCACGCCTTCCTCCGTGGCGACGACGAATGCCGGCGGCAGCCGGCCGGGCTCGATCCCGGGGTGGAACTCGAAGCCGTGCCCGACCGGGGCGGCCTCGATGCGCAAACCCAGCCCGGCCAGGTACGGGTTGCCGCGCTCGTGCACCCGATCCTCGGCGGCTCCGGTGCCGGCGACCCGTTCGATACAGGCCGTTAGCGTGCCGGAGAACCGCACGGGGACGCCGTACCGGTCCTGCATGGGAGCTGCAAGCACCTCTTTCTGGACCTCGCCGTGCAGACGGATCACCGCCTCCGCCTGCTGCTCGTCAAGCCGCAGGTCCACCAGTGGTCCTCGTCGGCCAGCTCGGCCAGGCCGGCGAACATCGCCAACCGCTGCTCCGGTTCCACCGGCTCGACGACCGCCTGCCTGATCGGTGGTGGGAACCGGTAGACGTGCCGCCGTGGCGGGTCCCCGATGTGCTGGCCGATCCGGGCCGAAACGCCGCGCACCGCGGCGATCTGCCCGGCGGGCACCGAGGGGCGCACCAGCACGCCTTCGGGTTCGATCACGGCGATCTCAGTCACCGTCTGGGGGCGGGCTCCAACGACCTGCACCCGATCCCGTGCCCGCAGACGCCCGGACCCACAATCGCAGCCAGGCCCCGCCGGCCGTGGCCGTCCCGGTCAACGGCGAAGACCATACCCGCCGGCGGACCGTCCCGCTCCTCGCTCCGCGGCAGCAGGTCGGCCAGGAGGTGGCACAGCTGACGTACGCCTGCTCCGGTTATCGCCGAGCCGCACGCCACCGGGGTGAGCTCGGCGCGGCGCACCCGCGTTCCGGATCGCAATGGCGCGCAGGGCCAGTCGACCGCCTGGAGAACTGACCTGCCGTCGCGATGACGCCGCTTTCGATCACCGGAACGCCGCCGGCGTCACCGGCCGCACCGCCGGCAACCGCCCGGGGAGATACCTCCTGACGCCGCGTCCCGTACAAACTTTCCCGCCCAGTGCGGCCAGTGGCAGCAGCGCATCCTCCAAGGGGTCAGTCCACCTCACCGCCGCCCGCAGCCACGGCATCATCGACGCGTTGACCAGCGCGGACGTGATGACTTTCGCCGACAAGGGCTACCAGGGCGCCCGGGGCAGCGTGCGCACTCCGTTCAAGCGGCGCCGCTTCCGCCCGAAGCTGTCACGCCGGCAGAGGGCGGTCAACCGGGCACACGCGAGGATCCGAGCCCGCGGAGAACGCGCCATCGCCACCCTCAAGACCTGGAAAACCCTTGCCAAACTGCGCTGCTGCACGCGCCGCGCCACCGCGATCGCGCAGGCCATCCTCGTCCTGCACCACGTCGAAGCGAACCGCTACGCACGATGAAAATGGCTCACTTGGTCGGCGCGGTGGACAGCCGCGACGACAAGCGGTTCAGCGCGGCCCTGCGGGGCATCGCGGGTGCCACGCCGAAGGCGCGCCCTGACGAGGTCGACGCGGCCCTGGCCAGGTTGACTTCGGTGCTCGCCGAGATCCCGCTCGGGATGGGCGGCGACCTGGCCCAGATTGCCGGCAGCATGGCGGACTACGGCACCGATGCGGCGGTGGTGGTGCCGACGCTCGTTAGTCGGGCCGCCAACGCGATGGAGCAGGCGGCACGCTTCGCCGAGTTGTACGGTGCGGTGTTCGGGGACCTGCCCGACCCCGATGATGCGGGGCAGATCGGCCCGACGATCGAGCGGTTCGTCGAGACGGCGCCCAACCGGGGGATGGCCCAGCCGGACGCCTATAACCTGGTGCAGGCGTGGTTCTCCGGCGGCAAGTGGGTTCAGCCGGTGCTGTACCTCTCGCAGCGCAAGGACGTGCGGGCCGTGCTGCCCGAGCGGTCGCGGCTTACCGCCGCCATCGACGCGACGCGTGAGCACTTCGGCACGGCGCATTGGTTGTACGGGCTGCTGCTTGTCCTGGACGACGAACCGCTGGTCGTGCTGCACCGCGCGACCCGACGCGGCTATCGGGTGACGATAAGCGGCGTCGGCGACAACTTTCAGCTGCACACGCTCCTCGCCGCCGCCCTGATCGGCGACGAGTCGCAGGGCCTGGTGCCCGGTCAACGGCCAAGCGCCGCGGAGATCGCGGCGGCCTCCGACGGCGAGGACTTGACACCGGCAGGCGGCATCCGAGGCAACTTCAACCTGGTCGACGCCCACGGCGAATGGATCTGGAACGAGGGTCGTCCTGCGGATATCCCGAAGCTGGAAGGAAAGCGAGTCGCCGTCATCGATCCGCCGCCGTACCCGCGGAGTTGGAACGCCGGCCGGCCATACCCGTTGATGCGCCCGACGGTAACCGCGGATGGCATGCTGCCGGCCGATGAGGCCGCGCATTGGCTCGCTCGGGTCAAACCTTCGCAGCGCGGGTAGCCCTCACACAGCTCCGGCTTGACAGCGCCATGAAACCTTCGCACGGGTCGGCTGGCGCTACGAGCGCCGACGCCCGCCAGCTGAGCTGCCGAGCATGTGCCGTCTCGATTGATCGAGGCTGACTGGCGCTTCTGCCGCTGGTCCCGCGGTCGCTGGTGGAAGCGCGGCGGGCAGCGGGTTTATGGTGGCCGGATGCTTGACCTGAGCCGGCTAGACCTGGAGGAGATCGCCGCCGCGCTCGAGGACCAGACCGACTACGAGCACCGATGGCTGATCAACCCCCAGACCGGCGAGACCGTGTTCTGGACGACGGACGGCGGCATCGATGGACACACGCCCGTCGACCTTGACGACCTCGACCTGATCGGCATCGACCCGCTGCCGTCCTACGTCTGGTATCAGGACATGGCCGACTTCGCTGAGAGGATCAGTGACGCGGTGGCCGGCCGCCGACTTGCGCGAGCTATCCAGGGCAAGGGCGCCTTCCGCCGGTTCAAGAACGAGTTGCACGAGGAGTATCCGCACCTGCTGTCGGCGTGGTACGCCTTCCGCGGCGTGCGCGCGAAGCGGCGGGCGATTGAATGGCTGGTCGACAACTCGCTGGTCGACGACGAAACGGGCGAGCGTTTCGTGGCCGAGCACCCAGATCCCGACCTTCCATGAGCTGGCGCCCGCGCCGCGCGACTTCCTGTACGACGAACACACGCATCTGCCGCCGACTGGGCGTCACGGTCCGTCACGAATTCGCGGTGGCACTCGAGGCGCGGCCGTGCCGGTGACCGCGCACCCGGACAACGTCCGCTCGTGCCGAGATGAGTGCGTGGCTGCTGTGAAACCTCGACGCCGATCAGCAACTGCGGTAACGCCTGCCGCGGCTTGCCGCTTTGGGGTGCCATAAGCGTGCGTTTCGGGGCAATGGCTGAGGGGTGACACTTGTCAGCACGGGGGGGGGGGGGGGGGGGGTAGCTTCCTCGGCTCACACGCCAGGCTGGCTCCTTAGAACGACAGTCATGGTCTATGTGAGGCGGGCGGGGGTTCCCAGATGCTGCCGTCGGCCCGGTTTACTGGTCGAGGTAGGTCAAAACGGCGAGTACGCGGCGGTGGCCGCTGCCTGATGGTGGTAAGCCGAGTTTGGCGAAGAGCGTGTTGATGTGGTTGCTGACCGATTTTTCGGTGATGACCATGTGTTCGGCGATCGCGGCGTTGGTGCGCCCCTCGGCCATCAGGCCGAGCACGTCCCGCTCTCGTGGGGTAAGCGCGGCCAGGGTGTCGCGCTGGTGTAGCAGTTGGGCGACGACCTCTGGGTCCATGACCGTCCCGCCGGCGGCGATCTGACGGATCGCGTCGATGAACTGTCGTACGTCGCCGACCCGGTCCTTGAGGAGGTATCCGACCGCACCGGCACGGTCAGAGAGCAGTTCACGGGCGTAGAGGCGTTCGACGTACTGGGAGAGGATCAGGACGGGCAGGCCGGGTACCTCGGCGCGGGCGGCGATAGCGGCGCGTAGCCCTTCGTCGGTGAAGGTGGGCGGTAGGCGCACGTCGACCACGGCGACGTCTGGCCGGAGCGAGACGAGCGCCTCGACCAGCTGTGAACCGTCGTCGATGGCGGCCACCACGTCGAAACCGTACGCGGTCAACATCCGGGTCAGCCCGTCGCGCAGCAGTAGTTGGTCTTCGGCGATCAGGACGCGCATGGCAGTTCCATGTCCAGCACGGTAGGCCCGCCCAGGGGGCTGGTGATGTGGAGGGTTCCGTCGAAGGCGGACAACCTCCGTTGGATGCCACGCAGTCCGGTGCCGCGTGACGGGTCGGCGCCGCCGTGACCGTTGTCGCCGACGGTGATGTGCAGCAGGTTCCCCTGGTCGGTGACGGTGACCTGGATGTGCTGGGCGCTGCTGTGCCGCAGGGCGTTGCCGAGCGACTCGGCAATGACGAAGTACGCCGCCGACTCCACCGGCGCGGCCAGCCGTCGGTCGAGTCGCAGATCCAGCTCGATCGTGATGCCGCTGGTCAGCTTCAGTGCCAGGGCCTGGACCGCCCCGGTCAGGCCCCGATCGGCCAGCACCGGCGGGTGGATGCCGCGTACCAGGTCGCGGAGTTCCGTGAGGGCGGCGCCGACGCTGGCCTTCGCCTCGGCCATTAGGACCTTGGCGCCGGCCGGGTCGGCGTCGATGACGTCCTCGGCCATGCCGAGGTTCATGGTTGCCGCGACGAGGCGTACCTGCGCGCCGTCATGCAGATCACGCTCGACGCGGCGAAGCTCTACGGCGGACGCGTCAACGGCAGCGGCCCTGGTGGCGGTCAACCGGTCGACCCGGGCGGACAGCCGGGCGGTGGACGTGGGTCCCAGCAGCGCGCTCGCCAGCCGGGCCTGACCGGTGAGGAGGTGCCGGGGCAGGCGGTAGGCGAGCACCACCAACCCGACGCCGACCGGCACCATCAGCCACGTCAACGGGCCGGACCTGCCGGTGATCTCCAGCACCACGGGATCGAAGCTCGTGCGGGTCGGCTGCAGCGCCCGCAACAACGGCGCGAACAGGCACTCCGCTGCCCCCAGCCACAGCCCGATCGCCACCGTCACACTCAGCAGAGCCACCGGGAACTGGCACAGTATCCAGGCCAGATCGCGCCAGGTGGCCGGCTCGCCGATCAACGTCCGGGCCCGGGCAAGTACGCCCTTGGGCAACGGGAGGTAGGGGGACGGCACCGGTTCAGCCAGCACCGTAGCGGCTCGGTGGCGTTGCAGATCGGCCAGTCGACGGGTCAGCCACACCACGCCGACGAAGAGCAAGATGCCCAGGCCCGCCGCAAGGCTCGACGGCACCGAGACCAGCGTCAGGAACAGCAGGAACGGCGCGGCCAGCCCGATGGCCGTACCGGCGAGCAACTGTCCGAGTTCGTTGGCCCCGCGTATAAGTTTCTGCCGCATTTTGATGATTCTTTCAGTCGTATTCGCGGACGCCAGGTCGGACGTCCCTTACCGAACAGAGATCGACACTATTTGCCGTGCCGGTCGGAGTCGATGAGGCAGATACCCCGATCCGTTCAGGTGCCTGCACCCCTACGACCTCAGGTGCGGCGGCCCTGGTCCGTGTCCGGCGAGCAGGCGAGTCTGAATGCCGCGAATGGCGCGCCGCCGGACGCGTCCAACAACCTGAAGAGGATGGCTGCAATGCGGCACACAACGGCTCGTACGAGCGTGACGGGTCGAACCGGGGGAACCACCGTATCCAGAACGGGCTGGGCCTGGCTCTTGCCGCGGATCCTGGCGGCTCTTACCGTACTCGTCTGCTCGGTCCTCGTCCTTCCGGCTGCTCCCGCGAACGCCGCGCCTGACGGACCGACCGCCACCGAAGTGTCCTTCGCCGGCAACGGTGGCGTGGTCCTGCACGGCACCGTCCTGGCACCAGTGTCGACGACACAGCGCCGACCAGCGATGGTCATGATCGAGGGAGCGGGCAATCGAGGCCGACGGGAGCTGCGCCTCGCGGCCGAAGCACTCGCCCAGCGCGGAATTGTCACGCTCATTTACGACAAGCGGACCGAAGGCTACAACCTGTTACATCGCGACTATTCGGTGCTGGCCGAAGATGCGCTCGCCGGCCTGCGACTGCTGCGCTCCCGCGCCGACGTCGATCCGGCCCGGCTCGGGATGTGGGCGCTGTCCGAGGGGGCGTTTGTCGCACCACTGGCCGCGAGCCGCTCCACCGACGTGAAATTCCTGATCACTGCCGGCGCGGTCGGTATCACTCCGGCCGCCCAGACCGCGTGGGGTTACGACGAGCAACTGCGGCACGCCGGAGTCTCCGGGTCCTTCACGCACACGATGCGGGTGACCGCCGTGCGGATGACGATCGGCGCGGGCATCTTCCCCGAGGCCTTCTTCGACCCGGCACCGGTCTGGGAACAGGTACGCCAGCCGGTACTCGCCCAATGGGGTGAACTCGACCGAGAAGCCCTCCCGAGGGAGAGCAGCCAGATCATCCGGCAGGCGTTGGAGCGTGGCGGCAACACCCATTACACGATCCGGTTCGTCCCCGAGGTCCGGCACAACCTGTACGTCACCGCCAACGGCGGGTTCGACCGACTCGCCAGAATCCCGGCCAACTACGGCGACTACGAGGCGTCCTGGATCGACCGCCTGACGCACGCCCTGCCCAACGCAAGCGCCGACCCGGCGCCGCCTCAGCACATTCCCAGCCCGACCCTCACGCCGCTGGCCTGGTACGAGTCGCCCTGGCTCCAACTCGCCGCCCTGCTGGTGTTTCTGGTGGCCTTCGCCGGCTACCCGTTGACCGCCGCCGTACGCCGGATCCGTGGCCGCCGCGGCGCACCGCCGGTACGGCGTCCCGCGCGCTGGCTGGCCGCCACCGGCCTGGCAACCACACTGGGTTTCCTGGTCTACCTCTTCTTCGTGATGGCCACCGCAGCGCACGTCGTCGGACCCGTTCTGATCGGCCGCCCGATAGCCTGGCTCGTTCTACAGGTCCTCGCCGTCGCCACCGTCGTGGCCACCGTCGCGACCGCGCTGTCCTGGCGACGTCACCGCCGCGATCTCACGCGCGCCGACCGAGCCCGACTCGGCCTACTCGCCGCAGCCGGCCTGCTGTTCCTACCCTGGGCGGCCTATTGGGGACTACTCATCCCGTGACGGCCGCAGGCCTCAACGGCCCGCGCAAGAACAGTCAACAGCCACGCAGAAGACTCACGCTCATCGGTTGCTTGTTGACTGGCGGTACGACCGCAGCCCGGCCAGGCTTGGTCGAGGTGACCGGCGGGATAGCTTCCATTTCGGCTGCCCACCGCGGTTTGGTGTGGCTCTCATCTGGCATGCGCCCCGCCGGTCACCGTGAACCGCCCCGGGTTCTGTGGAGACTGATGTGCCCCGGGTTCCGTGGAGTCGTGTTGGTGGACTCAGGCTGCGGACGTGATGAACGGGTGCGGCTCGGGCGGTATGGCGCTTCACGAAAACCGACGTTAGTACTCCAACGTCACTTCGCCCGTCGGCTGGCGTGATGGCCGAGTCTGCGCTGGTAGTGGGATCGGCGGGCTCGGGCTTGGGATGTTCGACGCCAGGTTGACCAATGCAGGGTGTGCGCCGGCGGTAGCGGCAGGGCGAGGACGAAGGCGTTGAGGAGTCGGCGGATCTCCGCCACGGTCACCCGCGATCTGCCGGTCGGGGTCGGCTTGGTCAGCGGAGGTGACGGCGAGGATGGTCAGTAGGGCCAGGGCGAGCATGGCCAGGGTGATGAACCGGTGCCAGCCGGTCCAGCCGCGGACCTGGTAGTGGTCCAGGCCAACCTGGCCTTTGCCTGTTTGGAACAGCTCCTCGATGCTCCAGCGGGACCCGGCGACCCGGACGAGGGTGTGCAGCGGAACCGGCGTCGCCGACCAGCACAGGTCTCGCCGGTGGTGCGATTGCGGCGGATGAGTAGCCATCGGTGCTCACCGTTCAGGCTGGTGGTGATCCAGGCCCACAGGTAGTCGCGGGGTCCCTTCGCGCCGAGGCCGCAGCTGTGGAGCTGCCATTCACGGGTGGGTATCCGGCCGGCGAGGTCGTCAACGCGCACAAGGGTGCGGCCGTCGTTGACGGTGACGCGCCGGTCGCAACCGACCGCGAGGACATAGCCCACGCCGCGATGCTCCAGGTCAGCGCGCAGTCCGGGATCGGCGCAATAGACCTCGTCGCCGGTGACCCACCCGGCCGGAACGCCGGCATCCAACGCCGCTGCGATCATCTGCCGGGCAAGGGCCGGTTTCGTGGCGAAGCCGACCTCGTCAGGGACACCAGCGGCGGTGCGGCGGGCAGGGCGATCGCACCATGTCGTCTCGGGCAGGTAGAGCCTGCGGTCGATCAGCCCACGTCCGAGAGGTGAGGCGTAGGCCAGGAACACCCCGACCTGGCTGTTCTCGATCCTGCCGGCAGTACCGGTGTACTGCCGCAGCACGCCCACAGAGCCCACGCCCTTCTTCAGGAACCCCGTCTCGTCGGTGACCAGAACGCCATCCGGGTGCCCGACATGCTCGATCAGCCAGGCACGGACATCGTCGCGGACAGCCTCGGCGTCCCACACCGCAGTGCGCAGAAGCCGCTGCATCGCCTGGGGATCGGTGTGGCCGGCGCGTTCGGCCAGGGACCAGCACGTCTTACGTTCCACACCGACAGCAGTCCCTCGACAAACGCTGCCATGCTCCGGCGTGGCTCGGCGCGAGCGAACCGGCCAGCCGCACGCGCTACCGCCGCGTCGAGGATGTTCCGCCATCGGTCAGGGTCCACGCTGTGGCCCGCAGCCACCGCACGATCTTCGGGTTGTCTTCACAAACCATCGATGATCACGCGGTGGCCGTCTTCATGCCTGCCACGCCCAACGCCGAAGCCAAGTGACGTTGGAGCACTAGTGTCCTGAGTCGTTAATCCGCCGACAGATAGTAGGCTGTCGGGATGGCTGGTCGTCCGCGTGGTGTGGTGGAACTGACTGATGACGAGCGTGCGTGTCTGACCCGGTGGGCGCGGCGGGGTAAGTCATCGCAGGCGTTGGCGTTGCGGTCGAAGATCGTGTTGTTGTGCGCCGATGGCCTGGTCAACACGCATGTCGCGGAGCGGTTGGGTGTCTCGCGGGACATGGTGGGCAAGTGGCGTAGCCGGTTCCTGGACCGCCGGTTGCAGGGGTTGACCGATGAGCCTCGACCTGGGGCGCCCCGTCGGATCACCGACGACCGGGTCGAGGAGGTCATCGTCCGCACGTTGGAGCAGCAGCCGTCCAACCAGGACAGTCACTGGTCGACGCGGTCGATGGCCAAGGAGACCGGGCTGTCGCAGACCGCGGTGTCGCGGATCTGGCGGGCGTTCGGCCTCAAGCCGCATCTGGTGGACACGTGGAAGCTCTCGGCTGACCCGTTGTTCGTAGAGAAGGTCCGCGACGTGGTGGGCCTGTATCTCGATCCGCCGGTCAAGGCGATGGTCCTGTGCGTGGACGAGAAGTCGCAGATGCAGGCACTCGAGCGGACCCGACCGATGCTGCCGATGATGCCCACGGTCCCCGCCCGGCAGACCCACGACTACGTCCGCCACGGTGTGGCCAGCCTGTTCGCCGCGTTCGACCCGGCGACCGGCACGGTCATCGGGCAGGTCCACCGCAAGCACCGCCATCAGGAGTTCCTCAAGTTCCTGAAGGTCGTCGACGCGAACACGCCCGCAGAGTTGGATCTGCACCTGGTCCTGGACAATTACGCCACCCACAAGACGCCCGCGGTGCAGCGGTGGCTGGCCGCGCATCCCCGGTTCCACCTGCACTTCACGCCGACCTCGGCGTCCTGGCTCAACCTCGTCGAGCGCTGGTTCGCCGAACTGACCGACCGCAAGCTCCGCAGGTCAAGCCACCGCAGCCTCGCCGAACTCGAAGCGGACGTCCGCACCTGGATCGACGCGTGGAACGCCGACCCGAAGCCCTTCGTGTGGACCAGAACCGCCGACGACATCCTCAACAGCCTCGCCACGTACTGCCGGCGAATTAACGACTCAGGACACTAGCTGTCGCGGTCAGCCGCATCGGTCGTGGTGGGTCGTGGCGGTCGGACGTCGGGGTCATCCGAGCCACCGGTCGAACCAGGCGCGGGTGCGGCGGAGCACGTCGAGTTGGTGGTTGCGTTCGCGGATCGAGTGGTTCTCTCGGGGATATACGACGTACTTGTGCTCGACTCCGAACCTGCGTAGCGCGCGGTGGAAGAACTCCGCCTGTGATACCGGGACGTTCGTGTCGTTCTCGCCGTGCAGGATCAGCACGGGCGTGCGGACCTTGGAGGCGTACGAGATCGGGCTGAGCCGGTCGTGGCGGTGTGGACCTGTTCCTTCCCAGCCGCTGCTGCCGCCGAGGGCGGACTCGAATGGTCCCTCTTCTCCGGTTGCGGCGAGCATTCCCCAGTCGCTGATGCCGGCGCCCATCACGGCGGCCTTGAACCGGTTGGTCTGCCCGACCGCCCAGGCGGCCATGAACCCGCCGTGGCTCCAGCCGCCGATGCCCAGCCGGTCGGGGTTGGCGACGCCGTCGGCGATGAGCAGGTCGATGCCGGCGCAAATGTCGGTCCACTCGTCGAGGCCGACCGCGCCGGCGACGAGCGCCGCGAAGTCGTGGCCGTGCCCTTGGCCGCCGCGCGGGTTCGGCAGGAACACGGCGTAGCCGGCGGTCGCCAGCCACTGGCCGGACGGGTCCCAGCCGAGCATGAGCCGGTCGGCGTGCCGGTCATACGGGCCGCCGTGAACCAGCGTCACTAGTGGAAAGGGCCCGTCCTTGTGGGACCGGCCGGCGGGCAGGATCAGCAGGCCGTCGAGGGCCAGCCCGTCGGATGCCTCGTATGACAGGCGTTCCTGGACACCCCACCGGACGTCGTGGAGTTCGGGCCTGAGGTCGGTCAGCCTCGTCAGCGGCCCGCAAGTGGGGCCGGCGTAGACGTTTCCGGGCTCGTAGGACGTGCTGACCACCGCCGCGACGGCGTCACCGTGCCGGTTCGTGGCCAACGACTTCGCGAGGCCGTCGACCCGGGACAGCTCGACGAGGTTGCGCCCGACCGGATCAAGCCGGTGGATCGCGGTATCGAGCCCGTCGGCGACCAGCACCAGCGGCGGACCGGCGTCGACCTGAACCAGGTTGCTCGGGCAGACGACCGTGCCGGCGGTCAGGTTACGGTGCTCGCCCACCGGCCCGCTCACCGGTTCGGTGACATCGAGAACCGCGTGTCCGCCCACCAGGGCTGGCGGGGTCTTCGCGACATATGCCAGGTGCCAGCCGTCGTCGGCGGACCACCAGACGAGTGACGACGCGTCCGCCGCGGCCGGGCCGAGGTCCCGCGTCATGCCGCTGCCCGGGTCGAGCAGGTGCAGACCGGGCTTGACCAGGCCCGGGTCCACGTCGGGGGTTGACCAGGTGAGGACCGCCAGCATCCCATCGTCGGGCCGCTGGGCCACCTCGACGACATGGCGATCGCCGAACGCATCCGGTGTCCGAACCTCCCGGCTCCGTACGTCGAGCAGCCGCAGCCGGTCCGGGTGTACGCGTTCACCCCACACCCGAGCGTCGTCACGCTCCCTGTCCCGACGTTCGTCCTCAGCGGACGGTTCATCGGCTGCGATCACGACGACCAGGTCGGGATCGGCCAGTGGGAGGTGACTTGACACCCCACTGGCCCAGGACGTCACCGCCTCCACGACACCGTCGACCAGCCCGACCCGGTGTACTTGCGCCGTGCCACGCTCGGCCCGTTCGGAGAGAAAGTAGACCAGCAGCGAATCTGCGGCCCACCGCGGCGCCGAATCGTGCGCCTCACCCGAAGTTAATCGTCGCGGCGACCCGGTCCCGTCGGTGGCGGCGACCCAGAGTTCGCTAACGGGGTGATCACCAGCCCTCCCGACCGGGGTGACCACGTAGGCGACCCACTTGCCGTCCGGCGACAGCGCCAATGCGCGCGGAACACGACCGTCAACCACCAACTCGGCGGTGAGCTGTGTACGGGCCACCGATGCACAGTAACGATCAACCACCACGGCGACCAACCGCTGCCGCAACGCCTCCGCAGCATGGCTGCGGCGCCCCTCCCAGGGGCTGTCCCGATCTCGACAACAACGCCAGGAGGAGACGATCTGGCTGCTTGATCGGGTTCGCACATCAGCCGCGATCCGCGCGGTTGTGCCTCCTAGCGAGCGTGGTTGGCTCGGCCGGTGAGACTTGACTTCGAAGACTGGGCTCGCCGGACGTTTTTCACGGTGGAACGCCGTCACCATCGCTGCCACCATCCTCGGCGTGCTCCTGTTCGGCGTTGGGCTCGCGATGACGTCGCGGTAAGTTGGCCCGTCCCGTCCTCTCATACTGCGATCCGCGCGCTACACAGCGTCACGCCGAGCTGGCCCGGTTGCCGTCCGGACGTGTCGATGAGCGGACGTTTGGTTCTGGGGTGTGCCGGTAGGGTCCGCTCGTGGATCCGTCATGGGTTGAAGCTGGAGCCGTGTTCCGATGGCCGGACCGCGACGGGCTGATGCGTGCGCTCGTACACGACGGTGCTGTCGTCATGTACGACGCCTGGTGGTCGCATTTGGGCAACTGGGGACTGGCGGACCTTCAGAAGATCAAGCAGGGGCGTGTCAGCTACTACGTCGTGCACAGCTCCGTGTTGGCGGAGAAGGCAACGTTCGTGCGGTCGGAGCCGTTGACGGCCGACGAGCGGGCGGTCCATCGTCCTGACCTCCCGTTCGCCGTCGCGCAGAGCGCCAGGCTGTCTTGGCCGGCCAAGGTGTCGCAGACACCGGCCTGGGCTGCCGAGTTTCGCGCCACCACCGGCCGCCCGGACGGTGCAGGGTTGCAGACGCCTGAGGTGTACTTGTGCCCGTTCGGTCCCAAAGGCGGCTCGAAGGCGGGTGTCCGCGTGCGAGCGGACAGCGGGATCTCCTTCACCGCCGAGGAATTGATACGGAAGGCCGCTACCATCCAGGCGCCGAACGTCGGGGATGCAGTGCCGGTGCATGGAGTCGGGATCTACCGACTGGGACTGCAGCGCGGTGTCCCTGCCTTCTACCTGTGGGGAGCCGAGAGCAGGATGCTGTGATTGCGTCCGGCTGCGTCGTCGAGCCCGCGCTCTCATGCTGCGTCCCGCGCGACCACGCCGATTTTGCTGGTAGACGACCTGCTCGCGGTCAGGTGCTATAGAGCCCGTCCCACGGCTCGGAGAACCCGAGACCGTCTGGGTACAACTCAACCCAGTCGCCCCGCTCGACATCGGATTCGTCGATCAGACCGAACGTGACACCATCGTAGAGCATGTGAAACGGCCGGATCGAGACGTCGGTGAACTGGCGGTCAGACAGCTGATCGAGCAGTGCCGTCAGGCGGCGCTCAGCCTGCTCGCCGAGTTCGCCTCGCAAGTTCGGGGCGATGCCGATCAGCGAAATCTCGGATCTGCGGTGACGCCCGTCAGCGTCGAAGAGATGTAGGTAGGCATACCACCGGATGCGTTCCCGGCCCATGTCAGGCTCGTGATCGTCATCGCGGCGGACGCCGTGCACCGCCGCGTAAAACTGGCCGTCGGCATACCGTCCGATCGTGTCTGTGCGGTAGCCGGGTTCGCGCGCTATCGGGATGAGGTCTGGGGCTGGCATGCTGGCGAGGGTAACGACCAGTGAGTGCGCTCTTCTGCCGCGATCCGCGCGGTCATGCCGAATAGAGGATCGCCCGGCACGGACGGCGAGTACACGCGCCTCTGGCTCCTGCAGAGTTGCCGGCCGGGCTGTTCGGGTCAGCCGAACAAGTCGGCCGCGTCGTGGGATGCGATACCGAAGGTTTGGCCGGGATAGCGCAGGCCCTTCATATACATGTTGGTGTGCGCGACGATCTGTTCACCGGTGACCTGCACGCCGTCGAACTCGGAGTCCTCCGTGGTGTGGCAGTCACGCACGAGAGTGACGTCGTAGCCGTCGGCCGCGGCCCGCTGCATGGTCGTGCGTAGGCAGTAGTCGGAGGCGGCACCGGCCACAACTAAGTGGTCGGCTCCGTAAGTCCTTCGGGGGTTGATCAAGCTGCCAGGGCGACGGAGGATTCGTCTGGGTGATCGGCGGTGTGCCGGTCGAGCCTGGCCAGCAGATCGTCCAGGTCGGAGGTGGTGAACTTCCACTGGAACGGCTGTGCCGTGGCGTTGTAGCGGACTTCGAAGGCTCGGAGCCGGTCCCCGACCTGGGCAAGGTCGGTGAAGTCGTTGGGCGAGACGACCTTGCGCTGCACGACGGAGAAGAAGATCTCCACCTGGTTCAACCAGGAGGCGTGCACCGGAGTGTGGACCAGCACCGCGTTGGGGAACGCGGCGGTCAGCCGGTCGGCGGCCTTCTTGCCGCGGTGGGAGGAGCCGTTGTCCACGATCCAGAACACGCGCTTGGCGCTGACGTACGGTTCCTGGCTCATGACCTGGGCGACCAGGGCCATGAACGGGTTGATGCCGGTGCGCGGTTCGCAGCGGCCGAACACCTTCGCGTGGTGGACGTCGTAGGCGGCCAGGTAGGCCAGCGCGCCACCGCGGCCGTAGGTGTGGTTCACCCGCATCGCCCGGGCCTGCCCCGGTGCGAGGGTGGGGTGACAGCGGCAGCGGGCCTGAATGGAGGTCTTCTCGTCCGCGCTGATGACGTACTCGCCCGCGTCCAGTGTCCGGCCCTGCCAGGTGCGGGCGTACAGGTCCAGCACGCGCTCGGCCTTGGTGCGGAAGTCGGGATCGGTGATGAAGATCCAGGAGCGGTACTGCCAGGGCTTGAGCGCGTCCCGGGCGAGCCAGCGGCGCACGGTGGAGGCCGACATGGCGCCGACGATGCCGCGCGCGACCACCTCACGGGCCAGCTCCGGGCAGGTCCAGCGCGAGAGCGGCGCCCCGGTTTCGGGCGGGAGCTGGCAGGCCAGCGCCTTCACCTGGGCGGCTTGCAACGCAGTGAAGGAGGCAGGCCGGCCCGGACGCTTGCGATCGGCCAGACCGGGCAGGCCCAGCTCGGCGAAGCGGCCCCGCCAGG
Source organism: Micromonospora cremea (assembly GCF_900143515.1). Taxonomy (NCBI): domain Bacteria; kingdom Bacillati; phylum Actinomycetota; class Actinomycetes; order Micromonosporales; family Micromonosporaceae; genus Micromonospora; species Micromonospora cremea. The sequence continues at coordinate 377,886 of NZ_FSQT01000001.1, forward strand.
TGCGCACGGTGTCCACGTGCACCCCCGCCCGCTCAGCGATCCGAGCGTTCGGTAGCGGCCGGGCCGCGAGCAACACGATCTGGGCCCTGATCCTGGCCTGGTGAGGCGTCTTGTGACCGTATGCCGATTTCTTGAGCCGGTGCCGCTCGGCGGCGGTCAAGGTCACCGGGCACGCGGGTATCGCAGGCATCAGGGCGGTGGCCGATCTCGATGAGTGGACCACGGGGGCGCGACGGACCGTCAGCAACCGGTCGGGATCGCACGTTTCCGGTGTCCTGACGTCGACGTGGACGTTGTGGCAGAGCGATGCGCAATGACGACGGACTGGCGTGGCGACCGGGGTCTGGACCGTGCGTCGTGCAGGGTTCCCGCTTCGGCCGTCTCAGACGAGGGTGATGCCGCTTCGGGGGTATGCCGGGGTGCTGAGTGAGGGGTCGACCAGTACCGGTTCCTCGGCCCGGCACCTCGCCAGGACCTGCGGATCGAGACGGGCGGTGGCCAGTCCGGGGTCGGCGGTGCCCGCGTCAACGAGCAAGGTGCCGTCCGGGTTCCAGACCGCACTTTGGCCACAGCCGTGGTACGGGCCGCTGGGTCCGCTGTGGTTGGCGAGGAGAACGTAGCTGGTGTTGTCCAGGGCCCGTGCCGGGAAGACCGTGGCGCGTTGATGGGCACCGGAGCCTCGGCCGAACATCGCGCCAACCAGGTACGCGTGGCAGCCGTCCAGCGCGGCAGCACGGGCATGCTCGGGAAAGCCGGAGTCCCAGCAGATGCCGAGTCCAAGACGCCAGCCGTCGAGGGTGAGGGTGCACCCGCTGGTGCCGGGGCTGAAGCCGGCGGCGCGCTCGCTTGGCGTGGTGTGCTGCTTGTCGTAGTGGGCGGCGAATCGGCCATCGAGGCCCAGGACCAGGGCGGAGATGTGCAGCCGCCCGGACTCGGGGTTGCGGGTGGGGGCTCCGGCCACCACGGCGGTGCGGGTCTCGTGGCAGACGGCGGCCAGCGGGTCCAATCGGGGGTCCGTGGAGTTCAGGGTGTAGGTCTCGGGGTCGGCCGTGATTTCTGGCAGCTCGTAGCCGGTGAGGAAGAGCTCCGGAAGGACCAGCAGGTCAGCTCCCTGGTCGGCGGCGCGGCGGACCAAGTCGGCGGCGATGGCGACGTTCGCGGGGATATCCAGTGCGGTGCAGGTCGCCTGACCGGCCGCCACGGTGAGCGGGCCAGAGGCCAGGGCATGAAGATCATCCATGGTGGGCCAAACTACCCCGAGCAGGCGCTGAGGGGAGCGTCCGGGGCATCCTCATGCCTGACTCACGCTCCAGCCCGCGAAGGACGGACCATCACCAAGTGGACGCAGCTTCACGGGTGCCCAGGGATGGTCCGCACGTCAGGCACGACGCGCACCCCCAGAGCAACCCCCGAAGGACTTACGGAGCCGACTACTAAGTGGGAAACTTCGAGTTCGGCGAGGACGCCCTCCAGCCCCGTACCGGCAAAGGAATCCCGATACTCCTTGGACACGACAGGCTCACCCGGGGCGGGCGCGATGCCGTCGGCGAGCTGCCAGCCGGCGGTGCCCGGCTGAAGATCCGTATCCTGGTGCTGGACGAAGACGACAGGCACCCTTTCGACCCTGGCCCGGTCGATCAAGGCGGCGGTCCTGCTCAGCACACCGTCCCGATCGACACACTCGGCGACCACATCCACCTGCAGATCGATGACCAGCAAGCAGGCCCCACCGCCACGCCGCAACGTCGCCACCGCCCATGCCTCCCGCGCTCATAGGAACCGGGCGAGAGTATCCCAACCCACCATCCCTCGACCTAGCCACGGGCGTTCCTGCGGCGAAGGAAACGTACGCTCATCAGCCGCGAAGCGCTCGTCGCCGAAGGTGACATCGGCGCCGGTCGCCGGCGTCCGGACGTGCCGAGATCAGTAAGTCTGCCTCTCTCCGCCCGACACATCGGAGGGCGCGGTCTTCGCGGATGGGGTTTTCGGCGGGGGGCAAGGTCACCGAACGAAGACCCGGCACCTCACATGTCAGGATTCAGGATCAACACCGGATGCGGTCTCGTTCGTGCTCGACGCAGGTCGTCACAGGCGGCGCAGGGCGGTCAGCGCCGCAGTCGCGGTGTCGAAGGTGGACAGCACGTCGGCGCGCAGATGGTACGCGGCCTCGTAGAACTTCACATCGGCCGGGTTGGGCGAGATGGGCGTTGCCGTGCGGGTCATGGTGCGCGCCGCCTCGCGGACGGAGCGGTACGGCGTCTGGTGGCCGCCTACGGCCGCGATGATGGCTGCGCCGAGCGCGGTGCCCTCGCGCTCGGGTGCGGCAGACACGGGCACGCCGAGCACGTTCGCGAAGATCTGCGCGATCAGCGTGGATTGGGCTAACCCGCCGGTGATGGTGATGCGCTTCACGTCGGCGCCCACCTGCTGTTCGAGGTGGTTGAGGCTGTCGCGCTGGTCGTACGCGAGCCCTTCGATCACTGCACGCAGCAGCTCGGGCCGACCGTGCTCGACGCCCAGCCCGAAGAAGGCCGCGCGCACGTCGGGCAGGTGGCGGGGCGTCTCGCGGCCGCCGAGATACGGGAGGAAGAGGAGGCCGTTCGCGCCCGGCGGGACCTGGGCCGCGGCGGCCTGCAGGTCCGGGTCGTCCGCGTCGAGGAGCTTTTGCCGGAGCCAGGTCATCGTCATGCCGCCGCTGGTCAGCAGCGTCTCGACGGCGGAGGCGTCGGGCGCGGCGGTCGCGACCGTCCGCAGGCCGGGGTAGGTCGAGTGCCCAGCCACGAACGCGCCCAGGGAGAAGCTGGTGCCGAGGTTCAGGTACGCGGTGCCTGACTCGAGCGCGCCCACGCCGATTCCGGCGCATTGGCCGTCGCCCGCGCCGGCCACGACCGGCAGCCCCGGCGGCAGCCCCGTACGTCGGGCGACGTCGGGCAGCAGGCCGGCGATGGTGTCGCCCGGCGCGGCCAGCCGCGGGACCTGATCCGGAGTGAGGCCGCAGAGACCTAGGAGGTACGGCGACCAGGTCCGGGTGCTCAGATCGACCAGCGCCGTGGAGTCCGCGCTGGCCCACGAAGTCACGGCCTCGCCAGTCAAGCACCGCGCCACGTACGCGTGCACGTCGAGCACCTGGTGGGTGCGCCGGATGGTGTCGGGCTCGTGCTCCGCGAGCCAGGCCAGCTTGTACAGCGACGGCACGGTCGACGGCGGCTTGCCGGTCAACGCGTGCACGTCGGGCGCGCCGAGGCGGGCGACCTGGTCCTCGGCCCGGTTGTCGAGCCAGAGGATGGCCGGGCGGATCGGCTGCCAATTCCGGTCGACGCAGACGAAGGTCTCGCGCTGGTGCGTGATGCCGAGCGCGACAGGCTGCTGCTCAGGGAGCAACAGGTCGACGACGGACGTCAGCGCGTCCGTCGCGGCCTCCCACCACTCATGCGGGTCCTGCTCGTACCACCCCGGCTGGGGCGAGGTCGTGGTCACGTAGCGGCGCGACTCGCAGACCGTGCGGCCTTCAAGGTCGAACACGACGGCCTTGCACGCGGTCGTGGAGCAATCGAGCGCCACGATGACGGGAACGGTCACGCTCATATGATCGCATTTGGGCCCACGCTGGCGGACCGTCAGGCCTCAGCGGCCACCGGGACGCCGACGGAGAGGTCGGGGGCAACGATGATCTTGGCCCCGTCGCGCTGCAGCGACTGCACGTGCTCGTCGGCCGTCTTCGAGTCCACGATCACGACGTCGAAGTCGCTCAGCGGCCCCAGCGCGTGCAGAGCGCGCCGCTCGAACTTGGAGTGGTCGACGTACGCGACCCGGGTCCGCGCGGACTCGAACATCGCCCGCTTGACCAGGACGGTGTCGTGGTGCTGGTGGAAGCAGATGCCGTCGGTGACTGCGGAGGTGGACATGAAGAAGATGTCGGCCCGGATGTTGCGCAGCGCGTCCAGGGTCACCGAGCCCATGTACGAGCGGCACCAGGGGTAGTACTGGCCGCCGAGGGCGAGCAGGGTCAACTCCGGATGGGTGACGACGGCGTCCATGACCGGCTGGAAATTGGTGATCACGGTAAGTGGCTGCCGCTCCGACAACTGGGCGGCCAGATGCAGGCCGGTCGTCGAGTCGTCGAGGATGACCGACTGCCCGGGCTCGACCATGGTCATCGCGACAGCTGCGACGGCAGCCTTGTCGCTCGCGTTGAGCCGGTTGCGGTATTCGGTGCTGGACTCCGAAAGAGTGCTGGCTAGCGCGGTCGCCATGCCGCGGGTCTTGCGCAGCAGCCCCTGGGCGGCAAGCGCGTCGAGATCGCGGTGCACCGTCATGAGGCTCACGCCGAAGGACTCGGCGAGCACCTCGATCCGGACCGAGCCGGCGGACATCACCATCTCGGTGATGGCGTGATGCCGCGCGTCTCGTCCGACGCGCATGTCGTCGTTGCCGTTGCGCCTGAGACGACCGACGTCGGCCGGTTCCCCCATGCGGATCGCCCTCCCGGTGTTCCGTCCGGATGTCATTGTGATCCTAGCGGGATCGCATGTTAAATCAATCGCCCGTTATATGAGCGCCGGCTCGCGGTCGCGAGGTGCCACGAGCCGGCGCTCGCGGATCACTTCTCGTTGGCGATGTCGCCCGAGGCGAGGTTCTTTGCGATGAGCTCGGGGAGGCGCTGCAGGAACGCGTCCTTCTGGCTGACGACGTTCTGGTAGTACTCGTCGACGTTCTCGGGCGTGATGGCCGGCATGGTGTAGGTGTAGGTCTTCTCGACCGCCTCACCCTTTGCCACCTGCTGGGCCACGGCGAGGCCGGTCGCCAGTTCGACGCGGCCGTGTTGCAGCGACGACCCGATGAACGTGCCGTTCTTGACTGCGTCCAGTCCGTCCTGGATGCCGTCGATGCCAACCACGGGCAGGGGCTTCTTGGCCTCGGACAGCGCCTGCAGCGCGCCCAGGCCCATGTCGTCGTTCTCCGCGACGATTCCGTCGAGCTGGTCGCCGAAGCTGGAGAGCCAGTTCTTGGTCTTGTTCACTGCCTCGTCGCGCTTCCAGTTGGCCGTGTCCTTGGCCAGCACCTTGATGTCCGGGTACTTGGCCAGGGTCTGGGTGATGCCCTTGGTGCGGTCGAGCTCGGGAGACGAACCGAGCGGGCCCTGCAGGATGACGATGTTGCCCTTGCCGTTCAGCTTCTTGGCCATCATCTCCATCTCCTGCGCGCCCGCGGCCACGTCGTCCGGAAGCACGGACGAGGTGAGGGAGCCGGTGTCGGAGAGCGCGGTGTTGACGGCGATCACGGGGATATTGGCGTTCTTCGCTGCGGCCATCTGCGGTCCGAGCGAGTCGGCCTGCACCGGCACGATGATGATGGCGTCGACCTTCTGGTTGACCAGCTGGTCGACCTGACTGGCCTGAGCGGACACGTCGCCGCCGGCCGAGTTCCAGAGCAGCTGGATGTTGTTGGCCTTGGCGTACGAGTTCATGCCCTCCTGGCCCTGGCTGATGAAGGAGGACATGTCGTAGACCGTGATGCCCACCCGGAGCTGCTTCTCGCCGCCCTGCTGGGCGGATGGGTCGCCCGCGCCACATGCGGCGGTGGCGACGGCGAGAGAGAGCGGTACGGCGGCGAAGCCGATCCGCCGCAGGAGTGACGAAGGCATGGTGCGCCCTTTCAATGATGGGGGAACGGAAGTGTTCAGCTGCTGCGTCGTTTGGTCGCCCACACGTCCACCGCCACGGCGGCGACGATCAGGACGCCGCTGATGACGGACTGCCAGTACGCGGGGACGATGAGAATGTCGAGGCCGTTGTTGAGGGTCTGGATCAGCAGGAGACCGAGCAGGGTGCCCCAGACCGAGCCGCGGCCGCCGAGCAGGCTGGCCCCGCCGATCACCACGGCGGCGATGGCGTCCAGCTCGTACCCGGAGCCCAGGTTCGGGGGGCCGGAGATGACGCGAGAGGACAGCACGACGCCGGACAGGCCCGCGAGTCCACCGCTGATGACGTAGACGCTGGTCAGAATGCGCCTGGTCCGCACGCCGGCCACCTCGGCTGCAGTCCGGTTGCCGCCGACCGCGTAGACCCGCAGGCCGAAGGACGTCTTGCGCAGGACCAGGTAGGCGATGACGAAGCCGACGATCATGATGAGTACGGGGATCTGGATGCCGAGGATCGCAGTGTTGGCGATCTTTCCATAGCTCTGCGGCAGGCCGTTGATCGGCGCACCGTGCCCGATCACGTACGCGAGACCGGACCCGGCTGTCAGCGTGCCCAGCGTTGCGACGAACGGCGCGACGTTCAGCCGGCTCACGACCAGGCCGTTGATGAGACCCAGGAGGAGTCCGACCCCGATGCCGGCGATCACGGCGAGCCAGGGGGCGTCGGGCTGCTTGACCACCACCGAGGCGGCGGTCATGGCGCTGGCGGCGATCACGCTACCGATGGACAGGTCGATGCCGCCGGTGAGGATGACGAATGTCTGTCCCAGCGCGACGAGCGCGAACGGGGCCGCGGACACCAGGATGGTCTGGGCATTCTCGGGTGTGGCAAAGCGGATGCTGCGGTAGCTGAAGTACGCCATGACCAGGATCAGCACCAGCACCATCGAGTTGCGGATGGCGAAGTTGGTCAACGAGGTCCGGTCCAACCGCTTCTTCTCCGGAACGGCGTCCGCGGCCGGTAGCTGTAGCTGTTCCATGGTGGGCGTTGGCGTGCTGGTCATAGGAACTCCGGGTCAGGTCGAGTGGCGCGTTACGGAGGGCGCGATCAGGCGGCGACGGCCGCTTCCTGGCCGCTCGCGTAGCGGAAGATCTTTTCCTGGGCGTCGTTGGCGTCGAGTTCGTCGCGGGACAGCTCGCCCGCGATGCCACCGGCGCGCAGCACGTACACCCGGTGGCTCAGGCCGACGAGCTCGGGCATGTCGGAGCTGACCAGAACGACGGCCAGCCCGTTCGCGGCCAGCTTGCGGACGATCGCGTAGATCTCGCCGCGGGCGCCGACGTCGACGCCCCGGGTCGGCTCGTCCAGCAGCAGCACGGAGCAGTTCTCGGTCAGCCAGCGCGCCAGCACGATCTTCTGCTGGTTCCCGCCGGAGAGGTTGCCGACGAGCTGGCCGAGTCCCCTCGACTTGAGCCGGACCGACCGGGTCGCCTCGGCGACCGCCTCCGTGCGCTTGCGGTTGCGCAGCCAGCCGAGGGCGGAGAATGAGTCAAGGTGCGGAAGGCTGCCGTTGTCCAGCACCGACTGGGTCAGTACGAGTCCGGCACCCTTGCGGTCCTCCGGCACCAGCGCGACGCCGCTGCGGATGGCCGCGGCGACCTGGCCGCGCCGGACCGGACGGCCGCCGACCTCGACCGTCCCGGCCACCGACGGCCGGATGCCGAAGATGGCCTCGACGACCTCGGTGCGGCCGGCGCCGACCAGGCCGCCGAGGCCGAGGATCTCGCCCTTGCGGACCTCGAAGCTGACGTCGGGGCCGCTGTTGTCCAGCCGGAGCCCGGAGATACGCAGGCCGATCTGCTCCCGGGGCGGCGTGACGTCGGGGAAAAGGTCGTCCAGCTCGCGGCCGATCATTGCCCGCACGATGCCGTCCTCGGTCGTGTCGGCGAGCGGTGCCTGCAGCACCAGTTGGCCGTCGCGCAGGACGATCACGTGGTCCGCCAACTCCTGGATCTCGGCCATGCGGTGGGTCGTGTAGAGCATGGCGACGCCCTGCTGCTTGAGCGTGCGCACGACGTCGTAGAGGCGCTCCACCTCTCGGTCGGGAATGGCGGACGTGGGCTCGTCCAGCAACAGCACCGTCGCGCCCCAGGTCGTCGCCTTGGCGATCTCGACCAGTTGGACCAGCGCGATCGACAGGTCGCCGATCCGCTTGCGGGGATCGATGTCGACGCCGTACGTGTCGAGCATGGCCCGCGCCCGCTTGATCATCTCGCGCCGGTCCAAACCGCCCATGCGGTTGCGCAGCTCCCGTCCGACGAAGAGGTTCTCGTAGACGGTGAGGTCTGGATAGGGTGCCAGCTCCTGCGGCACAATGCCCACCCCGAGGGCGCGGGCGTGCTGGGGGTCGGCTCGCTCCAGCGGCTGTCCGCCGACGGCGACCTCGCCAGCGTCGGGCTTCAGCTGGCCGGTGATGATCTTCATGAGCGTCGACTTGCCGGCGCCGTTCTCCCCGGCCAGGACGGTGAGTTCGCCGCCGTTCAGGTCGAAGGAAATGTCCCGCAGGACGGGCACACCGCCGAACCCTTTGGCCAGGTCACTGAGGTGAAGCGCGGGCGTCATCGGGTCGTCTCCTCTCATGGCCGCCGGGTCGAGCCCGGCCGGACGTGAGCGGAGACTATGTTAGGTTCTTGTTAGAAGTCAACGCCTTGACGTCATCTCTCACGCCTGCCATGTTAACTAGGCCGTAACGTCGCTCGACTGTCACGGTGTCCCGCGGACAGAAGGCGTGATCATGACGAAGTTGTACGACGATCCTGACCGCTTCAGCGACGACATGCTGGCGGGCTTCCTCGACGCCCACGCCGACCGCGTGGTCGGAGTGCCCGGAGGCGTGGTCCGCGCGACGGAGACGCCGGCCGGGAAGGTCGCCGTGGTGGTCGGCGGAGGCTCCGGCCACTACCCTGCCTTCTGCGGCGTCGTCGGGCCCGGCTTCGCGGACGGCGCCGTCGTCGGCAACATCTTCACGTCGCCGTCGGCCCAGGAGGCGTACACCGTCGGCCGGGCCGCGGCGAACACCGGCGGCCTGCTCTTCAGCACGGGCAACTACGCGGGCGACGTCATGAACTTCACGCTCGCCCAGCAGAAGCTCCAGCAGGAGGGCGTCGATACCCGCGTCGTCTTCGTCACCGACGACATCGCCAGCGCGCCGGCCACCGAGATCGAACGCCGGCGCGGCATCGCCGGCGACTTCGTGGTTTTCAAGGTGGCCGGAGCCGCCGCCGAGGCGGGATACGACCTCGACGGTGTCGAGCGCGTGGCCCGGCTCGCGAACGACCGCACCCGCACTCTCGGGGTCGCGTTCGCCGGCTGCACGCTGCCGGGCGCGGCGACGCCGCTGTTCGACGTCGCGGACGGCACCATGGGCGTGGGGCTCGGCATCCACGGCGAGCCCGGCATCGAGGACGCCGCCCTACCGTCCGCCGCCGACCTGGCCCGCCAGCTCGTCGACGGGGTGCTCGCCGAGGCGCCGCAGGAGCAGAGCCGCCGGATCGGCGTGATCCTCAACGGCCTGGGCGCCACCAAGTACGAGGAACTCTTCGTGCTCTGGCGCACTGTCGCCCGGCTGCTCCGCGACGCCGGTTACACCATCGTGGACCCCGAGGTCGGCGAGCTCGTCACCAGCCTCGACATGGCCGGGTGCTCGCTCACCGTCGTGTACCTCGACGAGGAGTTGGAGCGGCTCTGGCACGCACCCGCCGACACTCCGGCGTACCGCAAAGGTGTCTTGTCGCCGGATTCCGTGCGCGATCGACGGACGGTGACCGAGGCCGAGCAGGGCACCATCGCGCAGGGTGTCGCCGATGACGCCACCCGCGCCGCGGCCGACATCGTCGTCGCGGCCCTGTCCGCGATGGCGGCCGCAGTCGCGGACAAAGAGGAGGAGCTCGGCCGGATCGACGCCGTCGCCGGCGACGGCGACCACGGCCGAGGGATGGTACGTGGAACGGCCGCCGCCGTGGACGCGGCGCGAAAGTCGCAGGCCGCCGGGAACGGGCCGGGTCGTGTCCTGGTCGCCGCCGGCGAGGCCTGGGCGGCCCGGGCCGGCGGCACCTCCGGCGTTCTGTGGGGCGCGGCGCTGGCCGCGCTCGGAAGCCGGATCGGCGACGGGAAGCCGGACGCGACCGCCGTCGTCGAGGGTGTCCGCGCGAGCTACGGCGCCCTGACCGCCCTCGGCGGCGCGAAACCCGGCGACAAGACGATGTTGGACGCTCTGCTGCCGTTCGCCGACAGCCTGGCCGCGTCCGCCGCGGCCGGCGAGCCGCTGACTGCAGCGTGGACTGGCGCCGCCCAGGCGTCGGAGGAGGCCGCACAGGCCACGGCGCAACTGCGCCCCCAGGTGGGCCGGGCCCGGCCGCTGGCCGAGAAGAGCGTCGGTACGCCCGACGCCGGCGCCGTGTCGATGGCCCTGTGCCTGCGGGTGGTCGGCGGTGTGCTGGCCGACACTCGCGTCAACTCACGATGAAAGGACAGTCAGTGGCAGAGACCAAGCTCCGTATCGTCGTCGGCAGCGACGACGCGGGAGTCCGGTACAAGGAGGCCCTGAGCCGGGACCTCAAGGCCGACGACCGGGTCAGCGAGGTGATCGACGTCGGCATCGACCTCGACGAGCACACCTACTACCCGCACATCGCCGTCGCGGCCGCCCACCTCATCACCGAGGGCAAGGCCGACCGGGCCCTACTCATCTGCGGCACGGGCCTCGGCGTTGCGATCAGCGCCAACAAGATCTCCGGCATCCGGGCCGTGACCGCGCACGACAGCTACTCGGTCGAGCGCTCCGTGCTGAGCAACGACGCACAGGTCCTGTGCTTCGGCGAGCGCGTGGTCGGCCTGGAGCTCGCGCGCCGCCTTGCCAAGGAATGGCTGGACTACCGGTTCGACCCCCAGTCGGCCTCCGCCGCCAAGGTTGCCGCCATCAACGACTACGAGTCCGCAGTACAGCCGAAGGAGTGACGTCGTGACCAGGGTTGATCTGAATTTCGGCCTCGATGGCAAGGTCGCGGTCATCACCGGCGGCGCCTCCGGCATCGGCGCGGCCATTGCCGAGGCGTACGCCGCCAAGGGCGCGTCCGTTGTCGTTCTCGATCTCGCCGTTCCGTCCGACGACGAGCGCGTCGCCAAGCTGGGCGCCAGTAGCGCGGCCTTCAAGTGCGACGTCACCGACGAGGCGTCGGTCGCGGACGTGGTGGCCCAGATCGCGGAGCGGTACGGGCAAATCGACATCTTGGTGAACAGCGCCGGCGTGGCACTGCTGGCGCCGGCTGAGGAGCTGAGCCTGTCCTCGTGGAACACGACGCTCGCCGTCAACCTCACCGGTGCGTTCCTGCTCTCCCAGGCCGTTGGCCGGGTCATGCTCGGGCAGGGGCGCGGCAAGGTGATCAACCTGGCCTCGCAGGCCGCCAGTGTCGCGCTGCTGGAGCACGCCGCCTACTGCGCGTCCAAGTTCGGGCTGGTCGGCCTCACCAAGGTGCTCGCGTCGGAGTGGGCCGGCCGGGGCGTCACCGCCAACACCATCAGCCCGACCGTGGTGCTCACCGACCTCGGCCGCAAGGCCTGGGCGGGGCCCAAGGGCGACGCGCACAAGGCCGAGATTCCCACCGGACGGTTCGCCTTCCCGGAGGAGATCGCCGCGACGGCCGTATTCCTCGCCTCCGACGCCGCCGACATGATCAACGGTGCCGACCTGGTGGTGGACGGCGGTTTCACGATCCGCTGATCAGATCACGGCGATTGGGCCACGATCGCCTCCGCGTGCTCGGAGGTTCAAGCCCTCCTCGAAGCTGGCCGCATCCGAGTGGGTCTGCCACGACGTGCACCTTGTAGCGCTCGGAAACCCGGTTCGGCCCGATGAGTTTTGTGCGGCCCGGCCAACCCGTTCGCCGGCCTCGCCCCGGCGATCTGACCTCGGACCCGACCCAGGTTCAACGCGTCCGTCGATCCCACAACGCAACTGTGAGCCAAACAGCGGTGGGCAGCCGCTGAGAGAGCGACCCTGCCGATCACCTCGACCAAGCCTGGCCGGGTTGCGGTCGTACCACCAGTAGATAAGTAGCCGCTGGTCGCGCGGTTAGGCCAGGTGTCAACCCCAGAAGATGCCCGTAGGGTCCTGGTCAAGTTCGTTGAGCAGGTAGTTGATGTTCGTGGTGGGCGGGGCGAGGTCGTATCGGTGGAAGCGCAGGTTGCGGTCTCGGTAGTACAGGGCCCACGTGCCGTTGCTCTTGGTGTACCTCATGCGTGCGAGGGGGAGCCTCGTCCACTCCGGCCCGATGTGGGCACGCCACGGCGCTCGGCATTCGACGACGGTGACGTGCCGAGCCGCCTCCTCGCATTCAATGCGTACCTGGTCGCGGGCACGTTCAGGGACGCGCTGGTCGCACCAACGGCGGACGCGGGCCACGTCGAGTTCGGGGAGTCCGGTAGCTGCCATCCGTGCAGTCTCCCGTGCGAGGAAGTCCTCGATCGTCGGCCTGCCGCCGAGCCGGAGCAAATCACTTTTCGGCCGCCGTCCGCGGTTGACGTGCCGTCGTCACAGGTCATGCGACGAAGAGCGCGACCCTGCTTACTCTGGGCTGCGCGTGTGGGGTCGTTCGTTCGAAGCTTTGCCGGGAGCAGGATTATCGTGGCCCGATGCTTGATTTCAGCAGGTTTGACCTGGAGGAGATCGCCACCGCGCTGGCGGACCAGACTGACTACGAGCACCGATGGCTGATCAACCCGCAGACGGGCGCGATTGTGTTCTGGACGGCGGACGATGGCGTCGATGGGCGGACGCCGGTTGACCTCGACGATTTGGATCTGGTGTGTATCGAGCCGCTGCCGTCCTACGTCTGGTACCAGGACATGGCCGACTTCGCCGAGAGGATCAGCGACGAGGCAGCCGGGCGGGGACTGGCGCGAGCCATCCAGGGCAAGGGCGCCTTCCGCCGGTTCAAGGACGAGCTGCACGAGGAGTATCCGCACCTGCTGCCGGTGTGGCACACCTTCCGCGACGCCCGCGCCCAGCGTCGGGCAGTTGAGTGGCTCGCCGACAACTCGCTCATCGACGACGAAACGGCCACGCGATTCGTGACCGAGCACCCGGACCCCGATCTGCCCTGACTCGGGTGCCCAGACAGCGGTGATCCCGAACGCCAACCGCGTAGATCTGCCGGCACGGGGGAGCAGATGGGGAGCAGCAGGGTGCACTGAACGCCGCGCAACTGCACTCAACAGCGTTGAACTACTGTGAACGGCACTGGCCCGACCTGCGGTTCTACGTTTTAGCTGGTCAGAGGCGGTGCAGCGTCCCGGTTCACACAGCAGTGCTCAACGGCTTTGAACGGACGTCAACTGCTGTCTATGTCGTCTGGTGGGGGAGTGTGAGCAGGTCAGGGCGGTAACGACCCGGTGTGGTGGTCGCGCCTTGCGTTGGGAGCAGATTGGGTGCAGGCCGGCGAAGTGGTCACCGTTGCGAAGAGCTCACGCGGCCGTGTCCCGGCCAAGCGGCTGAGCAGCAACGATGTCGCACTCCGGAGCGATTGACCTCCCAGTGGACGCCGAAGTGGTCAGGGCTCGCTGCTCCCAGGATGGCTCGTGTCTGCCGGGGTCACGGGTCGCCTAGCGTCACAGAGGGAGACGTGCCATTCACCGACAGGGGTCGTCTTGCCCGCCATGCCGAACCGGTAGCTGGTCCCGTCAGCTGAGACCCGGATCCCACCTGCAAAACGCCATGACCAGCGCATCGGTCGTGGTGACCTCTTCGGCCGACCCGAAGGTGTCAGCGTTGGTGCTTCCGGTTGTCAGTCGGGCGACGTCCGCACATGTCGAAGAGCGGATGCCCAGGGCCTCTACTGACAGCGTTCGAAAGTCGCTGCGATAACCTCCGCAGCTTCGCGAGTTTGTGTCGAATGCGCCAAGAGCGCCTGAGCCGTCAAGACCAAGACCCGGTCCGAGTCGTACGAGATCGTCCAGTGCCCCTGCCACCACGGCTCTTCGTTGTGCTGATAGCCCAACTCGATCAATCTGGAGCCGTCGTCGGCCACGCGCTGATCCAGAACCGTCTGCCCAGCGGCGACAAGGGCGTGCGGATCTACCAGTCGTTCCTTCGCTACCGGGCCTTGAGGGAAGACGGTCGCCTCGCCCGGGCCGTGCAGGTAGAACGGTGTGCCGTCGCCTTGGTCCTGCGGTGACTCAACGGTGAACTGAGTGGGCCAGCGCAGACGGAAGGCAGACGTCTCGACGAACCAGCAGGGATGGCTCGGCCCAACTGCAACGTCCACGACGTCTCCACCGTCGGTGAGTTGATGGGGATCGATTACCACCTGTGCGGGTCCGGAGGGAGTCCAGCGAGTGACCCGTACGGCGGCCGAGCCGGCCTGGTGTCGCTCGAACATGTACGGCCAGTGCGGTGTCAGCGCTATTCCGTAGCCGGCCAACCGGGCGAAGGCATGTCCCACGGTGTCGCAGCCTAGCTGATCATCGTACGAACCTTGCCCGCCGAGATCAGGTGCACGGATCTGCCGCGATCCGCGCGCTGCGGAGCGTGATCGCCCAGCAGCAGCCCTCGGAGGGTCCGGACATGCCGAGTTGAGTACGTCGAGACGCTCGGATAGGCCCTCATCTCTGAATTTTCATCCTGTGTAGCGGTTGGCTTGGACGTGGTGCAGGACGAGGATGGCCTGCACGATGGCGGTCGCGCGGCGTGGGCAACAGCGCAGCTTGGTGAGGATCTTCCAGGTCTTGAGGGTGACGATGGCGCGTTCGCCGCGGGCGTGGATCCTGGCGTGTGCTCGGTTGACCGCCTTCTGCCTGCGTGACAGTTTCGGGTGGCGCCGGTGCCGCTTGAACGGGGTGCGCACGCTGCCCCGGGCGCCTTGGTAGCCCTTGTCGGCGAACGTCATCACATCCGCGTTGGTTGGCGCGTCGATGATGTCATGGGTGCGCGCGGCGGTCAGGTCGTGGGTTGAGCCCGGCAGCGCCGGCGATGCCCACCCGAGTCGGCCGAACGCGTCTGCGACGACCTGCACGTTCACGCCATGGCGCTTGTGCTTACCCGAGTAGTACGGCTTGTGATCCGCGACGCGGTCGATCGGGATCAGCGTGCCGTCCAGGATGGCACGAGGCTGCATATCAAGCAGCGCCCAGCGCGAGGTCCCCCTGCGAGAGGCCGGGTAGGGGCCCGCGAGTCGCGCAACCCATCCCCGACAGGGCATAGTGTCCCGCGGCGTCATCGGCCGATGTCGCCTGCCCGTGGAGAGGGTGGTAGGAAGTGACGACGCGCTTACGTGCCCGATGGGCCCGGGCCGCCGTATTGATCGCGCTGACCGGGGGGACGCTCGCGGTTTCCGCGGCACCCGTGGCGGGCGCCCCGGCACCCATCAGCATCCTGAGCGTGTCGGCGGAGAACGTGAAGCCCGGCGACAAGGTTCGCGTTCAGTTCCGCGTCACGAACAACGGGAGCGGGGCCGAAACGGCCATCGTGGTGGTCAGTGGCGGCCTGCAATGCACCACGGGCTGCCGGGCGGAGCCGAACCTCAAACCCGGCCAGAGCCAGGACTTCCAGGCCACCGTCGTCGCGCCCCAGGTGAACGCGGGCGAGACCCTCGGTCTCAACATCTCGGTCGCCGTACGGCTCGGCGGGCAGAACAGCTTCGACTACAAGATGGTCTACATTCACGGCCCGGGCACGTCGCAACCCGGCGCGGGCACGTCGCAACCCGGCGCGGGCGCGCCGCAACCCGGTGCGGACAAGCCATCGTCCGAGGTGGACGGGGTGTCCGGCCAGGTGGGCGACACCAGCGGCAAGGCGATCGGCGGCGTGGCCCTGACCGTCCGGGACAGCGCCGGGCACGAATACCGTACGACGAGCGACCGGAGCGGCCGGTTCTCGATCAAGTCGGGCGCCGGCAAGACGATCGCCGAGGGCCGGATCACGGTCGTCGCGGCCCTGGACGGCTATCGCACCACCCGCACGACCGTACGGGGCTCCGCCGGTGACACCGCGAGCGTTCGGCTGACCTTGGCCGCCGTGGCCGCGCCCGCCAAGACCCCGCCGTCGCCCACCGCAACGGCGACAGCGGACGAGGCTCCCGAGCCGGAGACCAGCGTAGCCGCGGCGGCACCCCCCGCCCTCGAAGCTGTCAGCGACGAGGGCAGCGGTTCGCTGCCGTTCATCCTGGGCGGCCTGCTGGTCGCCGCCGGCCTGGGCGCACTGGCCCTGATGGTGAACCGCCGCCGGAACACGCCGGACAAGCCGGCTCCGCACGCGGCGACTCAGCTGACGGCGCCGGCCGGAGCGGGCATGAGCGACGCACCGACCGCGGTGCTGCACACGAGGCCGCCGGCCGACGGGTTCCCCGGCCCGTACAGCGGGCCCCCGCAGGGCGGCATCCAGCAGCTCAGCCACGACCCATACGGCGGGCCGGCCCTCTAATACTGTTGCGGCGGTTCGTAGCTTCCGAGCGTGCTGAGTCGTATGCGGTAGTGGAAGTTACGGGCTCGTTGGAGGCAGCCGCGGCGGAAGGTCGGCCAGGTCAGTACGTGTTCGGCGGTGTGCTGGATGGTCAGGACGAGCGCGGCGAGTAGGCGCCTGATCTCGTTGACGGTCAGCGGGATCAGGCCGTCCTCGTCGCTGTCGCCGGGTGTTTGCTGGTGGCGTTCCCAGTGGTGCGGGTGACGATGAGGAACGCGGCGGCCATGGCCAGGGTGATGTGGGCGTACCAGACGTCGTAGCGGCGGAGATCTGGTACTGGTCGAGTGCCTCCGGGAGCTGGGCGTTTTCTCGGGGGAGTCCACGGCGACGGAGGTCAGTCGAAGTGGCAGCGGTCGGCGACACGCGTTCCAGGTTCGCTGAGGCAGTCGAACGTGCGCAGGGCGAGGGGTCGACGCCGCTGCTCGCGGATCGTACGCATCGCGTTGCCAACCGCCGACTTACTCAACTGCCGCGATCCGCGCGCTACCCGGCGTCACGAAGTGCCGACTCGACCGGCATACGCACATGCCGATGTGCGTGCACGGAATCATGTTGTCGAACGCAGCGACGTTTACTCAGCTCCGCTAGTCGTGGTGACGGCCGAGGGGGCGTGCGTGGACGTTGCGGAAGGCTGCGCCACAGCCGATAGGTCGTGGGTTTGGGCGCGGACTGTAGATCCGTCGGCTAGTGCCCTGACCACAAACGTTGGCCGGGTTGGGTGACACACCGGGCCGGGTCCGCTGCGTGGACCCGGGGCCGGTCAAGGCTGTGTAGGTGGCAGAACCCGTTCGAGTACGCCGATTGAGCGATCCAGAAGGCCAGAAGCTGCAACGCCTCGTGCGTCGCGGGACCGGTTCAGCGGTCCGGCTGCGCCGGGCGATGGTCGTGCTGGCCTCCGCCGGCGGCAACAGCGTGCCGGTCATCGCCCGGCTGGTCCAAGCCGACGAGGACTCCGTCCGTGGTGTCATTCACCGGTTCAACGAGATGGGAATGCCCAGCCTGGACCCTCAGTGGGCGGGTGGCCGTCCCCGCCAGATCAGTCCTGACGACGAGCAGTTCATCGTCTCGACGGCCAACACCCGCCCGACCAAACTCCGGCGCCCATTCACCCGCTGGAGTATCCGCAAACTCGCCGAGTACCTGGCCACCAACCCCGACCGGAGCGTCCTGGTGGGCCGCGAACGACTGCGGCAACTCCTGCGCAAACACGAGATCACCTTCCAGCGCACGAAGACGTGGAAGGAGTCGAACGACCCGCAACGTGAGGCGAAACTGGCCCGCATCGAGCACGTCATGCACCACTTCCCGCACCGGGTGTTCGCGTTCGACGAGTTCGGGCCGCTGGCGATCCGACCGCAGGCCGGGTCCGGATGGCAGCGCAAAAACCATCCGGACCGGCTGCCTGCGAACTACCACAAACTGCACGGCGTCCGGCAGTTCCACGGCTGCTACTCCGTCGGTGACGACACCATGTTCGGCGTCATCCACCAGCAGAAATCCGCGGCCAACACCCTCGCCGCCCTGAAATCGATCCGCGCGAAACGGCCGGACGGCGCCCCGATCTACGTCATCCTCGACAATCTGTCCGCGCACAAAGGCGCCGCCATCCGGCAGTGGGCGACCCGGAACAAGGTCGAGCTCTGCTTCACCCCGACCTACGCATCCTGGGCCAACCCGATCGAGGCCCACTTCGGCCCGCTGCGCACCTTCGTCATCGCCGGATCCGACCACCAAAACCACGTCGCCCTCGGTCGCCACCTGCATCAATACCTACGCTGGCGCAACGCCAACGCCCGCCACCCCGACGTCCTGACCGCTCAACGCCGCGAACGCGCACGCGTCCGCAGCGAACGACAACACCGCTGGGGCCACCCCGCAGCCAAGGCCGCCTAACCAACCCGGCGAACGTTTGTGGTCAGGGCACTAGCTCGCGACTTCCTCGGCCTTGCCGCTCTGAGAGCCTAGCCGTACCGCAGCGCTATCGGCGGGCAGCCCGATCGGCGGCACTGACCATCCGTCAACGAGCTCGAAGTCGACCGTGCCGCCAGAGAACTTCGCGCCGTGGAAGTTGACCGTGCCGCCAGAGAACAACGCGTACGGGAAGCCGACGGCGCAGCCAGAGAACTTCGCGTCGTCGAAGTTGACCGTGCCGCCGGAGAACATAACCTCGTAGAAGCTGACCATGCCGCCCGAGAACCTCGCGTACCGGAAGTCGACCGTGCCGCCAGAGAACGTCGCGTACGGGAAGCCGACCGTGCCGCCGGAGAACGTCGTGCCGTGGAAGTCGACCGTGCCGCCGGAGAACGTCGCGCCGTGGAAGTCGACCGTGCCGCCGGAGAACGTCGCGCTGTGGAAGTCGACCGTGCCGCCGGAGAACGTCGCGCCGTGGAAGTCGACCGTGCCGCCGGAGAACGTCGCGCCGTGGAAGTCGACCGTGCCGCCGGAGAACGTCGCGCCGTGGAAGTCGACCGCGCCGCCGGAGAACGTCGTGCCGTCGAAGTCGAGCGTCGTGCCGTTGGCGATGTCGATGCCGCTGAGATTGCCTTCGTGGAAATCGGCGCCGGTGAAGTCGAACTGGTGTCCCTGCCATCGCTCAACATCGCTCCGCTTCCCGAGTCGGAGATGGTCACGAATCACGCGGATGATCGTGTGCCGCACCTGCCGTTCCTCAGCGATCTCCCGCCCGGTCACGACCGAGGCGGCGACCGTGCCGTCCTCGGGCTGCGATGATTCCGTATCGGCCGGTTCCTGCGGCGGCGGCAGTTCCGGCCACGGCATCCGGATGTAGGCGCACAGCACGTCGATGCACGTTTGCCGACCCTCGCGCCAATCATCCGCAAGGCCGGCCAGCGCATACACACCCGCGAGCCGGACGGCGGCCCTGTCCGAGCCGAGCTGATCAGCGGCTTTGCCAAAGCGTTCGTTGTACAGCTTCGTGTCTTCCCGATGCTCGGCCGCCTCGCCCTGATCCTGCTTGCGGTACGCGACCGTCAACGCCACCACCGCGCCGACCCCGGCCACCACCGACAACACAATCTTCATCGCGTCGAACGTGTTAGCCACCGTCCACGCTGGCGCACCCAACCCGGTCGGCAACGGCTCAAGCCTCGGACGGCCCAGCGCCCACCACAGCAGCGCTCCCATCCCGACCGCGATCGCGACCGACAGCACCAGCAAACCGCCGACGTGCGCCCAAAGTGGCAACCAGACCATCGTCGGCACGCGCCGATCCCGCCGGACCGACTCCGGCCACCGGCGCCGGTGCAATGTCCGTATCGCCCACCAGACCAGGACGAGGGCACCGCCACCGAGCAGTAGCCCCGGCGGCCAGTGCCGGCCCGCCCACGTGATCGCGGTCCGCCCGACCGCACCCCACCAGCTCGGCGCGACCGTGACCGCACCGACCGCGAGCAGGAGCGCGCTGAACGGCAACAGCCAGCATCGCGAGCGCGCACGAAACCCATCCCATAGACCACGCAGCCACGTACCCGCCGTTGCTGCCCATCGACGCGTCATGTCGTCCATTGCATCGAGATTCGGCAACATCCGGCTCCCCCATGTGGGCGAGGCCGCAGGAAGTCGTACGGACATTCCGCGGACAGAACTTGCCCGAGCGGGCGTCCGCTGCAGGTCATTGCCACTTTGACGCATGGGCTGTAAACCCGTCGCCGCTCGCTCGCCCCCAGCTGCCAGCTCATCGATTCTTGGCATCCGCTCATCCGCTGAGAACGCTCGAGCCGCTCGCTGCCGTCGACGCACTGTGAACGGCGGGGGATGTCGTGGGTGGTGAAGCAGCGCTGGTGTTGTCGGGTCCGGGCTGCCCTGGTCGGCGGCAGCCCGCCGACCAGGGCCACCGGTCAGCGGCGACCGTCTCGCGGCCATCCGGCCGAGATCTGTCAGCGTCGGTTCGGTGGCGGAGGTGACCTGCTGCTCGGTCACCTCGACCTCGGCGATCGGGTGGCTTCGGGTCGCCTACGCTCCGACGAAGTCGATGTCGGACGCCTTGCGGATGGCACTGCGCCCACCATCGGCCCCGACCAGGTATGCCGTTCGGATCGGCTCTCCCTCGGTGAGCTTCCGACTTGTGCAGCTGCGCAAAGTGGTCCTTGTGGCGGTGGCGACACCGCGGTGAGGGTGAGCGCAACCCGTGCCGCAAGGAGTCGGCCGGGCGCTGGACCACCTTGCAGGAGCAACAGATGCGCAGACCCAAGGCACCACCCGCCCTCGCCATCCTGGCGGCGGCCGCCCTCCTCGGAACCACCGCCCAGGCCGCGAACGCGGCGACCCCGTCTCCGACGGGCATGACGACGGCCGCGGAGGCGTTCCTTCCGGTCACCGTGGCGCCCGCTACGGACACCCCCGCGCTCGTGGAAGACCTGGCCGACCCGGTCGACGCCACGATCGCACCGAACAAGGCCGCCAAGGCTCACCTCGCGGGCCACAAGGACCGCTACAAGATCGCCGACCCGGCCGGCACGCTCACCACAGCGAGCGTCGACACGCAGGGCGCGCGGGAGACGGTCCGGCTGAACCAGAAGTACAAGGGCCTGCCCGTGTTCGGCGCCCAGTACGTGGTGCGTATGGAGAAGAAGGCCGGCAAGCGCACGGTCACCGGCACGTCGGGCAACTACTTCACGGACCTCGACGTCGACACGACGGGCACCACGATGCCCGCGAACGTTGCGATCTCCCGAGCGGTCGAGGACGTGCGCAAGAGCCTGCACCCCGGCGCGGCCGTCGTGGCCGGCGCCCCGCGGCCCGGCACGACGCCCGACGCGGCCCACGCCGACCTCAGGGGCACCGACCAGGGGCTCGTGGTCATGCCGACCGGCACCGGCCTGCTCGCGCGGCGCGTGCTCGTCAAGGGCAAGGACGTCGCCACGGGCCAGCCCGTGCTCCGCGACGTGTACGTGGGCGCGAAGAACGGGATGACGCTGCTCAGCGTCAGCCGGATCAAGGCGTTCGCCACCGCGCAGCAGGCCGCCGCCCTGGCCGCCGACGGGACCGCCGTCGCGCCGCATGCCGCGACGGAGTCGACCCCGGCGGGCAACGGCACGACGCCGGTCGTCGGCGAGGGCACGAGCCTGCACGGCGCCACGGTGCCGGTCCCGCTCGTCCGGACCGACGACGCCAGCTCCTACCTCATGATCGACCAGACCCACACCATCGCGGACGGCCGGACGGTGCCGATCACCACCTGGGACGCTCGGGGCCGGGACTACTACGAACTGCTCGACGGCCAGCTGCCCGAGGGCGTGGGCCCGTTCGCGTCGCCGTCCAGCACGCTCGGCGCGGACCTGACCGACGCCGGCGCCGTGGACGCGGCCTGGGACGCCGCGAAGGTGTTCGAGTGGTTCCAGACGAAGCTCGGGCGCAACAGCCTGGACGACGACGGCATGCCAATCAACTCGATCGTCGGCATCACCTACGGCGGCTACCCGTTCGTCAACGCGTACTGGGACGGCACCCGCATGGTGTACGGCAGCGGCGACGACGAGTACCTGCCGCTGGCCGCCGACCCGGACGTCGTGGGCCACGAGATGACGCACGGTGTGGTGGAGAACTCCGCCAGCCTCGTTTACGCCGGCCAGCCGGGCGCGCTCAACGAGGCGATCGCCGACTACTTCGGCAACGCCATCGACCTCGACGCGGCGGGCACGTCGATGTCCGACCCCGAGGCGAGCCTGATCGGCGGCGACCTCTGCCGCACCCTGGCGCCCACCAGGTGCGCCCTGCGCAACCTCGACGACGGCGCCACCACGGCGGACTTCCAGCACCTCATGGACACGCCGCAGATGGACGACGGCGGCGTGCACCTCAACTCGACGATCGTATCCGGGGCGCTGTGGGACCTGCGCCAGGCGTTCGGCGGCCCGGTGGCCGACAAGATCGTCTACCGGGCGCTCACCGACTACCTCACGCCCATGTCCGACTTCGTCGACGCCCGTGACGCGGTGCTCGCCTCCGCCAAGTCCGCCGGGCTGAGCAACAAGGACCTCAAGGTGGTGCAGGCGGCGTTCGACTCGCGCGGGATCACCGCGACGTGGAAGGCGAACCTGTACGGCAAGAACACCGACCTCCTGGTCGACCGGCTCAACACCGGGCTGTACGTCGACATGACGGCGAGCATGGCCGGCGGCTGGTTCACCGTGCCGCGGTCGGACGCGAACCACACCCAGCCGCCGTCGATCTGGGTGGGCCGAACCGACGGGAAGGTTGCGCCGTACCGGATCTCCCCGAACGACGGGAACAGGCACAGCTTCCCGCACACCGATGGCAAGCGGGTCGTGTGGCTGTCGGTCGAGGAAAACCCCGACTCGCCGACGTGGGAGATCAACCGCATCCTGTCGGCGCCCATCGGCGGCGGCACCGTCGAGGAGCTCTACAGCTCCCCGTACGGGATCGACGGCCTGGGCTTCGACGGCACGGTCGTCGCGTGGAGCCAGTACGAGCCGACCCAGGGGTACCGCGACGTCGTGCGCTACCTGCAGGGCAGCTCGCGGACCGTCCACACCCTCGCGCACCCCGATTGGCTCGGGAACGCGACGGCCCCGAGCGTCAAGAACGGGAAGATCTCCTACGTCCGGTACGAGGACTACGCGCAGCCCGACGCCAACGGCAACCGGTGGTCGCTGGGCGTCGAGGTGTACGACATCGGGGCCGGGAAGACGACCTTCGCCGGCGGTGACCCTGGCGCCGAGACGATGAGCTACCCGCAGGTGTCCGGCACCGGCGTCGCCTGGGTGATCAACCGCGACTACGGCTCGTACGTTGACGGCGAGTGGAGCCAGGGGACGTTCAACGACTCCGTGCGGCTCTTCGACTTCGCCGCCGGCACGAGCCGCCTGCTCTTCGAGGAGAACTCGCCGCAGGCGATCCGTGCCGACGTCCTCACGCTGTCCGACACGACCCTGACGGTCACCGAGGAGGCCCCCGCGGACCTCTGGCTCGGGACGGGCGGCTACCCGGACAACTCGCTCAACCCGAAGCTCAAGCAGTACACGTTCAACGGAACGTACGTCGGTCCGGCGTCGTGCAGCCCGGGCGCGCAGATGTTCGCGACCGCGGGTGCCGGGCGCGAGGTCATCTTCATGGACTCGTCGGCGGGCGGTTTCGGCCTGGCGTACGCGAAGGGAGCCAAGTCCTGCCAGTGAGTCCCAGCTAGGGAAGTGCGACGCACGACGGGCGCCGGGAGCTCCTCTGAGGAGGTCCCGGCGCGACCGTCATCAACGTCAAGCCCTGGGGACCCTGGGTGCTGACCCCCGACTGCACGAGACCTACACGGTCGACGCCTGGGCGGTCCCGACGGTCGGCACCTGGAAGCTGCGCGTCACCGACGGCACGCCGGGCTTCTACGACCTGGATGCGGGCCATCTCCAGCGCTGGAGCCTGACCTTCTGAGGCTTCGGCCCAACGGTCGTCACCGGCGTCCGCCCCGGTAGAGGGCGTAACGGCCACCGCTTGGTCACGAGGGGTTGTGACCCTTGGAGATCATGCGGTGGCCGTGCGCCTTGGCGCGGGCGGAGTTCAACGAACCTTTGAACCACCTCGCCGACCTCATCCGAGCGCACCGTGACGAGCCACCACGTCGAAGCGAACCGCTACGCAGGAAGACAGTGGCTTTACGCTCGTCGCGTGATCGATACCGAGGTGACGGTGCGCCGGGCCTCCGACGCGGATGCGCCCGCCCTGGCGGGGCTGCGCTGGCGGCGGGCAATCCAGGAGCGCGGCTACCAGGGCGACAACCTGGACGAGTTCGTCGCGACGCTCGGTGATTGGATGCGTGGCCACCCAGAGCACCGGGCGTTCGTGGCCGAGGCCGACGGAGAGGTGATCGGGATGGCCTGGCTGGCAGTACTCGACCGTGTGCCCACAGCGAACAAGTACGCCCGGCGCGGCGGCGACGTGCAGTCCGTTTTCGTCGTCCCCGAGCTTCGCGACCGCCGGGTCGGCGCGCTGCTCATGTCGGCCGTGCTGGACGAGGCCCGTCGCCTCAAGTTGGAGCACGTGACGGTGCACTCCAGCACCCGGGCGGTGCCCTTTTACGAGCGCAACGGCTGGGGTCACGATCCCGAGTGGCTCAGCTGGGCCTCTGAGGCGTAGAGCCAGCCGCCCGTGCCGGCCCACCCAATCGGTCCGGTACATCGTGTCGCCGGCCCGGCGCAGCGCGTCCCGCGGGTCGGTGCCGTGCGGCGGCGGCAGTGCGATGCCAAGCTACGCAGTTGCCCGCGCCGCGCAACTGAGATCGCGCAACCCTCCTCGTCCTGGGGAAGCCAACCGCTACGCAGGATGAAAGTGGCTCAATGAAGGAGGGGCGGCTGCGGGTGCCGGAGCGACTGGCCCTGGGCCAAATCCTGTTCCCACCGACTCCTTCAGCCACCCCCGCTCCGCCGCCAGCAGCGCGATCTGGAACCGGGTCCGGGCGCCGAGCAGGGAACCCGCATCGCTGACATGTTTCTGCA
The DNA here is from genome assembly GCF_900143515.1 of Micromonospora cremea. Taxonomy (NCBI): domain Bacteria; kingdom Bacillati; phylum Actinomycetota; class Actinomycetes; order Micromonosporales; family Micromonosporaceae; genus Micromonospora; species Micromonospora cremea. The sequence continues at coordinate 402,503 of NZ_FSQT01000001.1, forward strand.
CGGTGCGGCGGCTCACCTTGAGCACGCGGGCGATCGCCTCGTCCTTCATCCCGGTTGCCATCATGTGCAGGATCTCCCGTGTTCGCCGGTCCGGCCCCACGGTCGTCAGACTGCCCTTCGGGGCCGGCCCATCGTGTCGGCTCGCCAGCGACACCGGGTCGGCGCGTTCCCACACGCTCTCGAACAGCGCCACCAGCGCCAACACCAGCGGGCGCGTGCACCACCAATGAACCCGCCGCAGGGCGGTCCCCGCGCACCGGCAGCAGAGCCGCCGCTTGGTCGAACACACCAACTTCACCGGCAGCCGGGACGCCAGCCGCAGTTCACCGCCCTGACCCGTACCGCGCAGCGCCGTCTTGAGGGACACTGCGTCGGTAAAGCCCTCCGTCTCGTACACCGACCGCATCCGCACCCCGGGCGCCACTCCCGACTCGCCGACGGACGCCTGCGTGGCCGTCACGTACGGTGGCTTTGCCAGATGCAGTACCTCGACCGAAGTCCCCTTCAGCAGTTGCCCGTAGCGCGCCGGCACCTCATCCTCGCGGTCCAGCACCTCCACCAGGTGCGCAGCGCGCGGCCCGGACACCGCCTCGTACACCTCGTGAAGCCGCTCCACGAGACCCTCGACGTGGGCCAGTTCGGCCCGCCGCCGCGCCAGCAGGGCGCTGAGCGATGACCGCGGGGGGCCGGCCGTCCATCGCGGTGCCGTGCCGTCGATCTGCAGCACCAGTGCGGAGTCCGCAAGCTGCCGCAGTGCCTGTTCCGCCTGCGCCCGGGACACCCCGACCGCCGCGGCCACCTCGCCGACCTCCGCCGAGGGCACCGCCACCAGGTGCTCCAACACCCGCCCGGCCAGTGGATCCAGACCGGTTACCGCCCACGGGCTGCCTGCAGTTCCGTCCATACGTTCTGACACTCCTGTGGTCTGCGCTCGTACCGCTTCGACCGGCCACCCTCGTTGTGGTGGTCAGACCGCCAGGGCGGCCTCGTGGTCGGTGGGACTGCGGTGGCCCAGGCTGCTGTGCAGCCGTGCAAGTTGTACCAGCCGTCTGGCAACCGAGGACGCCCGTACCAACCGATGGCCGTCGAGCCGGGAGAGCGAGATCGGCGCCTCGTTGAGGATCATGACCAATGCCGACGCCGATGGAACCCTCGGAGCGGTGACCCTGGAGATCGAAATGGACGCGTGGCCGTCATGGTGATCGACGAGGTGTTCACCCGCCCATCCCGATGCAAGGGCCATGATCAGCATGCCTGGTCTCGGCGTGCCAACTCGGCGCCTGGCTACTGGCCGAATCCCGACGACAGATGCCCACTCCTTCGAGTCGACTCAGCCCAGATCCCGCGACTGGAGGAAATCCACGCCCAACCTCGCCGATCGACCTCAGGAGGCCAAGGAGCATGGCTGGAGGGGCGAGGTCGCAGCGATCGAGACCACCATGGCCGCCGCAGCCCAGAAGCTCGCAGCCATGCGAATCGCCAGCCAGGCGCCCGTCTCTCTCGGCATGCCGGACGTCCGCCGGTCGGCCGATCCAACTGGCGCGAGGCGCGGCGATGAAGGCCCCAGCCGCTCAAGCGCGATCCTTCGACGAATCAGGCAACCCTGATGTCAAGCGGGTCGGGCAATTTCGCTTAAGCCTGCATCCGCTGCCCCGTCCTTGAACCGAGCCCAGCCATGCTGCCACGCCTCGACGAGATCGTTGTGTCTTCGTGGCACCATGTTGCGCTATGGATCATGAGGGGCAGTTTCGTCGTGCAGCGCTCGCGTTGGGCATCCCGGACGACGAGGTCAGCCGGTTCATCCAGCACCTCCGTTTGTCGATCCGGTTGAGCGGGGGATCCGGCGGTGTTCCGGTCGGGCAGTTCGGTGGGTTGCCCCGGCTGCCGGTGGGCATGGACTGGCCGTCCGACGGGGTCAGTCCGTTGCCGTTCATCTTCTCGGTTGACTGTGCGGCGCTGCCAAGAGTCGACGGCTTCGGCCTGCCGGCAGACGGCTCGCTGCTGTTTTTCCTGGACCACGAGCAGGCCGCTGCTACCGGGGAGCGGAGGTACGGGCGAGTCGTGTATGTGCCGGCCGGTACCGATACCGAGGTGGCGACAGGATCCACCGACGACGCGTTCGTCGGCGAGCAGTACGACGTCGGCGCCACGCTGCGCGCGGAGTTCCCCGATTGGTTCGGGGCGGACGATGAGGACGAGGACGACCTGTCGCCCTTTCAGCAGCAGTTGGCCCGTGACATCGAGCGTGACCTGCCGCACCTGGATGAACTCTGTGCTCTGGCCAACGATCTCTGGCCGCCTGACAACGGGTACGCCAGCGCCTATATCGGCGGGTATGCCGACGAGGAGGTAGTCAAGAGTTTTGCGGAGCAGACCCTCGCGTGGCGCGAGAAGACCGGCGAGATCGTCATCCCGGTCGCGAAATGGTATTCCCATGTGGAGGAGGAGACGCACCGGCTGACGAGTGAGTGGGTGTCGCTCGCTCGCTTTCCCGTAGATAACGAGTTCTATTACCGGAGTGACGGTAGTTTCGTGATCCGTCACGACGACCTGGCCGCTGGTCGGCTGGACGAGGCGCTTTCCGTGGCTGAGTTGATCCCATAGAACACCGGCGGCGCCGGATACGGCCACGATCTGCGTTGCCGGCGATGCCGACGTCATATGCTGGGCATCCGCTATTGCCGAATACAGCGCACCTGATGTTGGTTGCTCGCAGTCGGTGTCTCGTTGGGACCGCTGGCATCAGCCGGCCCGTGGAGGGCCGGCAACGCCAGTCGCTCGTGCTTGCCTTCGCGCGGCGAGGGCTACATAGCAACGTTGACGCACATGGCGTTGTCGTAGGCCGCTTGGAGCCGTTGGCTCGGGGGCGGCGCGATGGGGTCTGGTCGCGGGATGCCGAGGTGGAGCTCGCGGAGCTCGTCCATCATCTCGGCCACGAGCTTGGGGCCGCCGTCGCGCAGAAGTTCGGCGCGGACACGCAAACGCTGGGAACCGTCCCGGTATGCGAGGCCCCAGTTGCCCAGGGCGACCATGATGGGCAGGACCTGAATCCCCGCCTCAGTCAGGGAGTACATCGCCCGCTGCCCTCGGTGGGCGTCCTCGCGGGTCAGCAGACCCGCGGCGGTGAGCTGTTTGAGCCGGCTGCTCAGGATGTTGCTCGCGATCCCCTCCTCGGAGCCCAGGAGCAGCTCCCGGAAGTACCGGCGATTGCCGAACATGACATCGCGCAGCACCAGCATCGCCCACGAATCGCCGAGCACCTCGACGGCGGCATTGATCGGACATCCCGAACGCGGCGCCCTGTGCATCTGCCACCCTCCCGGCTAGTGGTTGCAATCTACCACCACGCCGCCTAAGGGACGTCTCGTAACCCCGGTGTCTGTCGGCTGAGGACGATCATCGAGGATGCCCGGGTGCAGGTGATCTCCGCAGCGCGCCCTGAGTGGATTTTCCCGTTCACTGGTCTGCAGCCCGCCCAGTTCCGCCGGCTGGTCCGGCTGGTCGCCGAACGCGGCGGAGACACGATTGCTGACGGCCGGCCGGGCCGGCAGTGGGCCCTCGACCTGCCGGATCGGGTGTTGCTGGTGGCCGTGTACTGGCGCACGAACATGACGATGCGCCAGATCGGCCCGCTGTTCGGGGTGTCGCACTCCGCGGCGCACCGGGTCATCGACGCCCTCGGCCCGCTGCTCGCTCTGGCGCCGGTGCGCCGACGGCCGCTCGAGCAGATCGCCATCGTCGACGGCACCCTGATCCCTACCCGCGATCACCGCCTGGCCGCCCGGAGCAAAAACTACCGGTACTCGACGAACCTGCAGGTCGCCATTGACGCCTCCACCCGCCTGGTCGTCGCCGTCGGCGATCCGCAGCCCGGCAACCGCAACGACACGATCGTCTACCGCAGCTCAGGGATCGAGGAGAAGCTGGACGGGCGGCCGGTGATGGCCGATGGCGGCTACCGCGGCAACCCTGAGGTGATCATCCCGTACCGCAAGCCCGCCGACGGCAGCGACCTGCCGCACTGGAAGCAAGCCCTGAACGTCGAACACCGGACCGTTCGAGCAGGGGTCGAACATGCCTTGGCCAGGATGAAGTGCTTCAAGATCCTGCGCGACTACCGCCGCGCCGCCCACACATTGGCCGACGCCGCTTCCGGCATCGCCAACCTCCACAACATCATCCTGGCCGGCTGACCGCCGGGCCCGTGCCGGGCAACGCCTTCACCAGTTACGAGACGTCCCTTAGCATCGGCACTGATTGCAATCCACAATCACTAGGAGAGGCCTCCGGAGACACCACGGCGGCCGATGTGGCTTGCTGGGCGGGAGGGTGCGGGCGGGCGGCGGCGCTCCGGGGGAGGTGCGAATCCTCCGCGGTCGGGGGAGAGTGACGAGGATGGCGATGGGTGAGATACAGGAACAGATTCAGCGTCATATCGATACGCTGGTCGGTACCGGCGCGGAGACCGGTGTGCAGGTCGCTGTCTATCGGGATGGCGCGCTGATCGTCGACGCGGTGGCCGGCACGGCCGACCCGGCCAGCGGCCGACCAGTTACCTCCGACACGCCGATCTTCAGTTTCTCCACTGGCAAGAACGTGGCGGCCACGCTCGCGCACCTACTCGTCGCGCGGGGTTTCCTCGACTACGACAGCCCGGTCACGGACCTGTGGCCCGAGTTCGGTGTGCACGGCAAGGCCACGGCGACACTGCGGCACGTGCTGACCCACACGGTCGGTCTGCCGGCCATGCCGCGCGAGATCACCCCGGGCGAGCTTCCCGACTGGTCCAGGGTATGTGAGTCGCTGGCCGCCGCCGAACCGCGCTGGCGGCCGGGCACCGCCATGGGCTATCACTCCTACACCTTCGGCTACCTCGTCGGCGAGCTGGCCCGCCGCGCGACCGGGCGGCCCATGTGCGAGCTGCTGCGTGAGTGGATCACTGCGCCGCTCGGTATCGAGGGGCAGCTCTACTTCGCCGCTCCGAAGGATTCCCTGCCAGGGTTGGCGCGCCTGGAGCAGCAGGCGCGGCAATGGCCTGCCGGCCCGGACGACGGTGACGCGATCCTCGCGCCGTGGGAAAACCAGCCGAGTGCCGATTTCGGCAACAACGGCGAGATCCTGCGCGCCGACATACCGTCGGTGGGCATCGCCACCGCGCACGGCCTTGCCGCGATGTACAACGCCGTGCTGCAGGGCAAGCTCGTGGATTCTGCGCGCCTGGCGGAACTGTCCGCGCTCGCGTTCGAGGGCGTGGACCAGGTTTTCGGCACTCCGGCGCGGATGGCGTTGGGCTTCCCGATCGGCAGGATCGGTGCCCCTGCCGAGGAGAACTCCGTGGCGTTCGGATGGCCGGGCGGGGGCGGAAGCTACGCCTACGCGGACCCCGCGCGGGGAGTCGCCTTCGCGCTGACGAAAACCCGGCTCGTTCCGAACTTCGACACCGCGCTGTCGGTCACCACGATCCTGGCCGTCCATTTTGCCGGGACCCGCTGAACCTTCCCTGCGGATGCGCCGGGGCGGAATTCGCCGACGATCACAAGGAGAAATCATGTCCGCTCATCCGGCCGACGACTCGACCGCGCCGCAGACCAGCCTCGGTCCGTTCTCCTCGCCAGGCGCCACCCCGACGCCGTGGGAGGCGACGGAGTGGGCACTGCGCCGGATCCAGAAATTCCAGCTGTGCACGGTGCGCCGAGACGGCCGCCCACACTTGACACCGTTGCTGGCGATCTGGTCGCACGGCGCGATGTGGTTCACCACCGGCGACAACGAGCAGAAAGCCAAGAATCTCAGCGCCAACCCGCACTGCGCGCTAACCGCCGGAACCGGCACCCTGACCGGCATGGACTACATCATCGAAGGCACTGCGAGCCTGGTCACCGACCAGGCCACCAGGGAAGCCGTGGCGACCGCGTTCGAGCAGGCCTATGGCTGGCAGCTCACCCGCGAGGACGGAACCTGGTATCAACTGGGCGACGCCGTTCGGACCGGCAATGTTCAGCTCTACCGGGTCCAGCCGGACAAGGGGTTCGCCTTCGTCACGGGTAGCGAGTCGTCCCAGACTCGCTACCGGTGGAGCTGAGGGCACATCGCCTGGCTGCTCACGCCGCCGTGGGCAGCTCGGCCTCCGCGATCGACGACCGAGCAACGGCTTTCCCAGCACCTTGAGCACGAAGCCGGGCGAATCAGCGACCCGTAGCAGGGCACGACGCGATAGAGAAGGACCCGGCCGTGATGGTGCGCCGGCTGCGCCCAAGACTTCCTGATCCACATTCGTGGCCTGCGTGAGCACGGGATTGACACCCGTTCCTCGGTCGGGATGGCGATGGCGGATCCATTCGTGCGGCGATCCGCCAAGCCACCGAGCGTGGCATCGCGACCGGATGGCTGCCCGGGCAGCCCGCAACGGTACGCCGTCGGCCGACGGCGGCCAGGCGGGATCACGCCCACGCAAGCCGTGATCAGGCGCGCACATCTGCCGCTGTCCGCGCGGGCCGCTCGACCGAGAGCGGTCACACTCGGTGACTGGCCCCTGGGACCGGCAGCATCCTGAACTGCCGATGTGAGTACGTCGTGTTCAGCGAATTGGGTGGCGTTCGACTTCGTCGATCGCAATGATTCCGGCGTCGATCAGCGTCCGCCTCGTTTGATCGAGATCATTTGCAGTGCATCTGAGGCAGATCCACTTGGAGGGGCCCCGGCATACCCGGACATTCGCTAATGATCTTGCGCCGGCTGTCGGGAAGCTGATCTTTATCGGATGAGCGACTCGGCTCTGTCGATGCGTGGACAGTGCCGAGAGTTGATCTGCAGTCCGACAGGTCGGTGCCTGGTCATTGGTTGACCGACTGGCCGGCTAGCTGATCGCCAAGAGGGCTGCGCCGGTACAGCACGTGCCGTCCGTCGCGGGCGCGAGTGATCAGGCCTGTCGCGTGGAGGACCTTTAGGTGCTGTGACACGGCGCTGGGTGTGACTGTGAGCCGGCGGGCGATCTCCACGGTCGGTAGCGGTTCGGCAAGGAGGTGGAGCAGCCGCGCTCTGGGCGCGCCGAGGAGCGATGTGACGGCGGTCGCGTCGGCGGCCGGTGTCGGCGCCCAGAGCGTTGCTACTCCACGGCAGGGGTATGCCAGCAGTGGGGGGTCGTCCGGGCTGACTGGCGGGGCGGGCCTGTGGGAGAAGATGGATGGCACCAGCAGCAGTCCTCGGCCGGCTGCCGCGACGTGGTGCCTGCCGATCAGCTTGTCGATGTGCAGGACGCCGTCCTGCCAGCGCAGATTCGGATGCATGTCGGCGAAGAGCAGGCGTGCGCCACCTACGGCCAGTTGTCGGGCGCGGTAGGTCGTGTCCGCTTCCAGGACGAGTCGCATCTGCGGCCAGGTCGGCTTGATCGCTGCTTGCCAATAGTGGTGCAGGCGGTCGCAGATGGCGTCGCGGAGTGCGAGCACCGGCTCATCCTCGTTCGCGGTGATTTCCTGAAAGACGGCCGGTAGCCCGCCACGTGGGTACACGGCCAGCACGTCGCGGCGTACGACGTCCGGAGGTGTTCGGCGTACGGCGGCCAGTTCGTCCTCGAAGGTCGCGGCGAAGCTCGCCGGCCGGGGCGTGAGGAAGTCCGGAACGCAGCGGTCTGGCCCGACCAGGGACATCAGCAGGTCGGCGCCGGGCGCGTCGAGTCTGCCGAGAACCGACCTGCGCCAGGGCACATGCAGCGCGTACAGGCCAGGCTCACGTAACACTCGCAGGCTGAGCACGGCCTCGTGGATCGGCGAGATCGCGAAGCGGGTGTCCGCGAGGTCTTCGACGCCGAGCCTGAAGCTGATCATTAAGCTGCATGCTACATCGCTTGGCGATCGCGCCAGGGTGCCGTGGACTCTCCGGCATGACACAGATCAACATGACACAGATCAACATGACAGACCAGGCCATTCGGCGCACAGCGATCGTCACGGGCGCGGCACGCGGCATCGGCGCTGGAGTGGCCAGGCGTTTGGCGCGTGATGGCCTCGCGGTCGCCGTGGTCGACCTGGTCGAGGAAGACTGCGCCGGCACCGTGGATGCCATCACCCGCGACGGCGGAACAGCGGCGGCGTTCGCCGCCGACGTCAACGACGAGTCGGCCGTGACCGCCGCTGTCGCTCGGATCGCCGCCGAGTTGGGACCACCGACGGTGCTGATCAACAACGCCGGCATCGGCGGCCCCAACGCCGGCGTCGAGGAGACGAGCACCCAGCAGTGGGACGCGGTCGTCGGGGTCAGCCTGCGCGGGGCGTTCTTCCTCACCCGGGCCGTGACCCCCTACATGATGGCGGCCGGCTGGGGACGGATCGTCAACATGTCGAGCATCTCCGCGCTCGGCGATTCCGGCCGCGTTGACTACGCCGCCGCAAAGGCCGGTCTGATCGGCTTCACCAAATCGCTCGCGCTGCGGCTCGGGCAGCACGGCGTGACGGCGAACGCCATCGGCCCGGGCTTCGTGGTCAGCGACATGACCAGGGTCGGGGCCCAGCGGCGGGGCCGCAGCTTCGAGGAGCACCAGCGGATCGTGGCGCAAACCATCCCGGTGCGCCGGGTCGGCCAGCCCGAGGACATCGCGCACACCGCGTCGTACCTGGTCAGCACCGAAGCCGGGTTCGTCTCCGGCCAGGTCATCTACGTCGCCGGCGGGCCGGTGGACTGACGTGATCGACGCTTTCGGACAGGCGGTTCGCAAATGAGTCGCAGGCTGCTGATGCTCCTCGCCCTCACCTGCGGAGTCGCCGTCGGAAACATCTACTTCCCCCAGACGATCAGCCCGCTGGTCGCCGCCAGCCTGCACGTCAGCGCTGACTCGGCCGCCCCGGTGGTGACCGCGGTGCAGTTCGGCTATGCCGCCGGGATCTTCCTGTTGGTGCCGCTCGGCGACCGGCTCCCGCACCGCCCGCTGATCGTCACCCTGCTCGGTGCCGCTCCTGCTTCTACCAGGCGACGGTCTTCGCCGGTTTCTCCGCGGTCTGGACCGCCGTCGCGCTGCTGCTCACCGGACCCACATACGACTTGGGCGCACCGGCGGTCGGAACGCTCGCACTGGTCAACGCGGCGACAATGCTGTGCACCCCGGTCGCCGGACGGCAGGTGGACCGTCGGGGCAGCGACGCGGTGAACCTGGTCTGCCTGCTTGGGATCATCGCCTCGGCCGCCGTCCTCGCGTTCGCCAGTCTCGGCGGGGCGGGGGGCCTCGCGGCGCTGGCGCTCGGCACGTTGCTGCTCGACGTCGGAATGCAGTGCGGCATGGTCGCCAACCAGGTACGCATCTACGCCCTGCGGCCCGAAGCCCGGAGCAGACTCAACACCGCCTACATGACCTGCGCCTACCTCGGCGGCAGCCTCGGCTCCTGGCTCGGAGCCCGCGCCTACGCCCACTTCGGGTGGCTGGGCGTATGCGCGGTCCTGGCGCTCCTCGCCGCGATCGCTCTTGCCCGCCACCTGGCGTCAAGCCCTGCCACCGGCCACCCTCGAGCCACAGTCGCCGCCCAGAACACCTGACTAAGGATGATTGTCGTGCCAGCCTCTACCCACCGCGCACCCCTATCGCCGGATGTGCCGATGCACGATGGCCAGCTCACAGTCTCACTCAACGCGGTGCGTGAGCTGGTGGACGCGCAGTTCCCCGAGTGGCGGAGCCTGCCTCTCAGGCGCGTCGCTTCGCAGGGAACGGTCAATGCCATCTTCCGTATCGGGGAACGGTTCACGGCCCGGTTCCCCCTTCAGCCTCGTGAGGTCGACGCGGCGCAGGGCTGGCTGGAACGCGAAGCGGAAGCGGCCCGAGAACTGATGGGTCGTACGCGATTTCCCACCCCCGAGCCGGTCGCCATCGGTGAACCCGGCGCCGGCTACCCGCTTCCATGGTCGGTACAGACGTGGGTACCCGGTGTGGTAGCCACCGATAAGGACCCAGGCGACTCGGTCGCGTTCGCGCACGATCTGGCCGAGTTCGTCAGTGGCGTGCGAGCCATCGACACACGGGGACGCCCGTTTACAGGCCAGGGTCGCGGTGGCGAGCTACCAGCGCACGACGGGTGGATGGAAACCTGCTTCGGGCACAGCGAGACGCTGCTGGACGTCCCGCTGCTCCGCCGGATCTGGGAGGTCATGAGGGAACTGCCGCGGGGCGAGGCCCCGGACAGGATGAACCATGGTGATCTCATTCCGGGAAACGTCCTCGTCTCCGACGGGCGGCTGGCCGGGGTTCTCGACGTGGGCGGACTGGGGGCTGCCGACCCTGCCCTTGACCTCGTAAGTGCCTGGCACCTGCTCGAACGCGAGCCACGCCAGGCATTTCGGCAGCAACTCGGCTGCGACGATCTCGAATGGGAACGCGGCAAAGCGTGGGCCTTCCAGCAGGCAATGGGGGTGGTTTGGTACTACCACCAGACCAACCCAGCCATGAGTCGGATGGGCCGACGCACTCTCGCGCGCATCATCGCCGACCCGCCATCAGCCTGAGCCGGCACGCGGCACGCATCGTCGCAGCCAGCGGATACCGACGCGGCGGCCCGTCGCGCCGGTATCCGCTCATGGCACCCCTTTATGTCAAGGCGCCGCTGACTTCAGGGGGTTAGGGTGGTTGGTGGCGGGTCCGGGAAGTGGCTTGTCCGAAGGCCCGATGTCCGGGGTCAGGTCGGTCACGCTGGATTGCAGAATCGTCCCCGAGTGCCCTCCCGGATCCGCCGCCTGTCGGCGTTTCTGGTCGTGACGATGCGGGCGTAGACGACGTTGGACAGCCGCCGTTTCAGCGCGCGCATGGCTTCCATGGAGGTCTTCCCGGCGGCCTTCTTCGCGTCGAAGTAGGCGCGGCCTTCGGTTCGAGCCGGGAGGGCAACGCTACTTCGAGCCGAGAAAACCCCTTTTTAGCCTCTCCCCGCCTTGGGGCGACGCCCGAGTCGCGCAGGCCAGATGAGAGCCACACGACCAGCGTGGGCAGCCGAAAAGTGAGCGACAGCCCGGGCGCCTCGACCGAAGCCTGGCCGGGCTACGGTCGCAGGTCAATGAAACAAGTAGCCGATGAGCGGATGTCGGCTCTTACCTGACGATCGAGCTTAGTACGGCAGCCGCCGTTCGGGATCATGGCTGAAGGTCGGCGTTGAGGCGTCGTTCGTAGTGGGCTTGTCGGGCTCGGGCTTGATGGCGGCGCCGCCACTGTGACCAGCGCAGACGGTGGGCGAGTTCGTGGATCGGTCGGATGATGAAGGCGTTGATCAAACGACGGACTTCGTTGACGGTCAGCTTGATCAAGTCGCTCTTCGGGGGTTCGTCGGCGGCGTCGGCGGCGCAGATCGCCAGGATGGCGAGGGCGGCCAGGGCGAGAGTGGTGAAGCGGTGCCAGGAGTCCCAGCGGCGGACCTGGTGCTGATCGAGGCCGACCTGACTCTTGGCGGCTTGGAAGGCTACCTCTACGGTCCAGCGGATCCCGGCGACCCGGACGAGTTGGGCGAGGGTGGCCGATTGCGGTGTCCAGCAGCGGTAGAAGGCCAGTTCCCCGGTGGAGGTGTTGCGCCTGATCAGGAGGCTGTGTCGGCCGCTGTCGTCAGGGTCGGCGTCGGTGGTGACCTCGTCGAGCCAGGCCCAGTCGTAGAAGCGCGGGCCCTTGGATCCGGCGCCCGCGCTGCGGCGCTGCCAGGCCGAGGCTGGTAGGTCGGCGGCGACATGGTCGGCCCGGACCTTGACCTTGCCGCCGTCGAGGGGCACCAGGTGGCTGCGGGACACGGCCAGGACATAACCGAGTCGGTGTTGGCGCAGGTGAGCTCGGAAAGCGCTGCTGTTGCCGTAGGCCTCGTCCGCAGCGACCCACCGTGCGGGCACGTCGGCGTCGACCGCCGCGGTGACCATGTCGGCTGCCAGCTCGGGTTTCGTGGCGAACTCGACCTCGTCCGGGACACCGGCATCCTGGCAGCGGTCCCGGTCCTCGGTCCACGACACCGGCAGATAGACCCTGCGGTCGATCAGGGTGTGCCCGTGCTCGCTGGCGTAGCCGAGGAACACCCCGACCTGCGCGTTCTCGATCCTGCCGGCGGTGCCGGTGTACTGGCGTTGCACCCCGACCGAGTGAACGCCCTTCTTCAGATCCCCGGTCTCGTCGACGACCAGGACCCCGTCCGGGTCACCGAACCGTTCGACGATCACCTGACGCAGGTCGTCACGGACGGCGTCAGCGTCCCACACCGCCCGATACAACAACCTTTGCATCGCATCCGGCCGAGCATGCCCAGCCTGCTCCGCCAACTGCCAACACGTCTTGACCTCGATATCGGCCAGCAGCCCGGTCACGAACGCCACCGCCGTGCGACGCGGCTCGACCCGTCCGAACCTGCCCGCGAAGGAGGCGAGCACCCCAGCCAGCACTCGTCGCCACCCGGCAGGGTTTACGCTGTGACCCGCGGCCACCGCCAGATCTGAAGTTATGTCCACAACATACAGACGATCACGCGGTGGCCGCCTTGCGTCCACCCCGCTCTACCAGCGGCATCTCAAACGGCGGCTGCCGTATTAGATGTTCCAGTTCGAGGGTCCAGGTCTGGCCGACGAGGTCGTGGCCGAAGCTGCGGTGTGGTTCCTCGCCGGTGAGGGTGAACCCGAAGGCCTGGTAGATCCTGCGTGCGGACACGAGCACGTCGTTGGTCCAGAGGACGACCCGTCGGTAGTGGGCGTTGCGGGCGAAGGTGAGGCATTCGTCGACCAGGCGGGTGCCGATGCCGAGGCCGCGGGAAGTCGGAGTGACCAGCAGGATACGCAGCTTGGCCGTTTCTGGTTCGTCGCCCGAGACCAGAAAGACGCAGCCGGCCCGTTCGCCGTCGACTTCGGCGATCCAGGCCGCTTCGCGAGCCGGGTCGTGGTCGATGGCGAAGTCGGCGACGATTCTGGCTACCAGCGCCTCGAAGTCGATGTTCCATCCGAACTGCCGGTCGTAGATCTCACCATGGGCCATCACCACCCAGCCCAGGTCGCCGGGGTGGTCGGCTCGGCGCACGGTCACGTTCGCCGGCGGCTGGTTCTGCTGCGCCATCATGAACCCCTCCCAAGGGCACTGACACGACTGTTTCAGTGGAGGGTAGGCTACGCCCGTGTTCGAGGAGACGACATTCGCGTCCGCGCGGAAGATCGAACTGCTGGAAGCCGCCTATCGGTACTCGCTCGCGCACGGCCTGGCCGACCTGTCACTACGCCCGCTGGCTGCGGCGATCGGCTCCAGCCCCCGGGTGCTCATGTTCCTGTTCGGGAACAAGGACGGCCTGTTGCGAGAGTTGCTGGAACGCGCCCGCATCGACGAACTTGCGATGCTCGACCACATCCAAGAGCCGAGCAACACTACGGCCATCGGCCTAGCCGCCGCCATCGAGCGCCTCTGGGCGTGGCTCGCCACCGATGAGCATCGGCAGTTGCTGAGGCTGTGGGCCGAGGCGTACACCCGCTCCCTGATCGAACCCGACGGAGTGTGGGGTGGCTTCGCCGCCACCACGGTGAGCGACTGGCTCGCCGTCCTCGCTGCATGCCAGCCCCCGCGCGAGAGGGACAGCGAGAAGGGCGCCGCCCGCCGCACCCTTGCCCTCGCCATACTCAGAGGCGCCCTGCTCGACCTGCTGGCCACCGAAGACCACGACCGCGTCACGGCTGCGGTCTACCACCAACTCGCCCTGTTCCATCACCGACGTGCCGCAGTACCCCGGCCCTAACCACCTGCGCCGTCATGATCACGTGCGCGGATCTGCCGCGCGGAGGGCGTTGGCGCTGACTGTGACTGGTGACGCACCGTGAGGTATGACTACCTCCCCCGCCTCCGGTCCCGGTGTCGTCTCTCCTGATCGTGTTGTTCTCCGTGCCGCGGTTTCTGCCTACCTCGGTCGGTACCGCGGTGACTCGCGGCTGCACGCCGAGTCTGACCTGCGCGTCTACCTGACCTGGTGCACCAACCAGGTGGACCCGCTGTCGGTTGCTCGCAGGGACATCGAGCGGTACGTGCGCTGGCTCCAGGACGTACGCCGCTTCCAGCCCTCGACCGTCTCCCGCCGCCTGTCGGTGGTGGTCGGCTTCTACCGCGTCTGTGTCATCGACGGCATCCTGCCGCATTCACCAGCCGACTACGTCCGCAGACCAACAGTGTCACCCGAATCACCCACCCTCGGGCTGGGCCACCTGCAGTTCGAAGCCCTGATCACCACCGCACGGCAGTCGGCCAACCCGAACGACTTCGCGCTGATCGCCATGCTCGGCCTGCTCGGGTTGCGGATCTTCGAAGCCTGCGGCGCCAACATCGGCGACCTCGGCGAGGAACACGGCCACCGCGTCCTTCGCGTCCGCGGCAAGGGCGGCAAAGTCGTCCTCGTCCCGCTCCCGCCCGCGGTGGCCAGGGCCGTGGACCGTGCAGTGGACGGCCGCATCGACGGTCCGATTCTGCGCAACGCCATCGGGGCGCGGATGGACCGGCATGCGGCGACCCGCCGGCTCAAGCACCTGGCTGCCGCCGCCGGGATCCGGATGCCGAGGATGCACCCGCACATGCTGCGACACACCTTCGTCACCACCATGCTCGACGCCGGTGTGAGCCTGCGCGACGTGCAGATCGCCGCCCGTCACGCCGATCCCCGTACGACCATGCGCTACGACCGCGCCCGCAAGAACCTCGACCGGCACCCCAACTACATCCTCGCCGCCTACATGGCCTCCGGAACGTAGCGACCACAACGAGCGGATCTGCCGATGACAGTGCACCGGGCGGCCTTCGATGGAGACGGTCGCCACACCCCGACCGCCGCCATCGACAGCGGGTGCGGGCGGCGCGTTGGATCGGGGTATGTCTGCACACTTTGACGTGGTGGTGCTCGGGGCGGGTCCGGGAGGCTATGTCGCCGCGATCCGCGCGGCTCAACTGGGATTGTCGACGGCCATCATCGAGGAGCGGTACTGGGGCGGCGTGTGCCTCAACGTCGGCTGCATCCCGTCCAAGGCGCTGCTTCGCAACGCCGAACTGGCCTACCTGGTCACCCACGAGGCGAGGACGTACGGCATCCGGGTCGACGGGCAGGTCAGCCTCGACTACCGTGCCGCGTTCGACCGCAGCCGTAAGATTGCCGACGGGCGCGCCAAGGGCGTCCGGTACCTCATGAGGAAGAACGCGATCGCCGAGTACGAGGGACGGGCCAGCTTCACCGACCCGCGCACCCTGGCCGTGGCCCGCAACGACGGCGGCACCGACACCGTCACGTTCGACCACTGCATCATCGCCACCGGGGCGACCACCCGGCTGCTGCCCGGCACCGCGCTCAGCGACCGGGTCGTCACGTACGAGCAGCAGATTCTCTCCCCGGAGCTGCCGGAAAGCATCGTCATCGCCGGGGCGGGCGCGATCGGCGTCGAGTTCGCGTACGTCCTGCACAACTACGGCGTGCGCGTGACGATCGTGGAGTTCCTCGACCGGATGCTGCCGCTGGAGGACGAGGAAATCTCGGCCGAACTTGCCCGCCGCTACAAGCGGCTCGGCATCGAGGTACTCACGTCGACCCGGGTGGAGTCGATCGACGAGACCGACGACCGGGTCTGGGTGACCGTGTCGTCCAAGGGCGGCGAGCAGCGCGTGCTCGAGACCGACAGGGTGCTACAGGCGATCGGCTTCGCGCCCCGCGTCGATGACTACGGCCTGGAGAAGACCGGGGTCCGACTCACCGAACGGGGCGCCGTCGACGTCGACGCCCGCTGCCGGACCAGCGTGCCGCACCTGTTCGCGATCGGCGACGTGACTGCGAAGCTGATGCTCGCGCACGCCGCCGAGACGATGGGCATCGTTGCCGCCGAAACGATCGCCGGCGCCGAGACGATGGAGCTGGACTACACCATGATCCCGCGGGCGACGTACTGCCAGCCGCAGGTGGCCAGCTTCGGCCTCACCGAGGCGCAGGCCCGCGAGCGAGGCCACGACGTGCGGATGGCGAAGTTCCCCTTCAGCGCCAACGGCAAGGCGCACGGCCTGGGCGACACTGTCGGCTTCGTCAAGCTGATCAGTGACGCCAGGTACGGCGAACTGCTCGGCGGGCACATGATCGGTCCGGACGTCACCGAACTGCTGCCCGAGCTGACCCTGGCGCAGCAGTGGGACCTGACCGTGCACGAGCTTGCCCGCAACGTGCACGCCCACCCGACCCTGGGCGAGGCGGTCAAGGACGCCCTGCACGGGCTCGCCGGACACATGATCAACATGTGACGCCGCGAGCGGCGGCGCGACCGGCTGGGAGGGCGCACGGCCATGCGGCTGGCCCTGGGTCGACGGCAAGGTCAGGTGCGCGCTTCTGCCGCCGACCGCGCGCTACCGAGCGTCACGGCAAGCGGATCCAAGCCGGCGTCCGATCGTGCCGATGAGCGTACGTTTGCGAACTGTGACGGAGCGAAAGTTCGTCCGGCGTGGACGCTTCTGAGGCCGAGGGAACGCCGAGGTCTAGGGCAGGTCCCGGACTAGGTCAGCATTGGCGACGCCGATCTCACCGTCGTACCTGTCACCGGCCGCGGCTCGCGCAGCCGCCGGATCCGTGCCTGGCCACAGGTGGGTCAGTAGTAGGTGTCTGACGCCGGCATCGGCGGCCTGCCGACCTACCTGGCGCGCACTCGACAGGTAGCGCCGCGAGTCCTCCGGCACCTCATCCACGTAGGTGGCCTCGGCCAGCAGCAGGTCGGCGTCGCGCGCCAGTTCCACCACGTCGGGGCTCGGGCCGGTGTCACCGGTGTACGCGAGAACCCCGTCGCCCGCAGCCAGCCGTACGCCGGCATTTGGCACCCAGTGCGGCAGCAAACGGGTCTGGGCCCGGAACGGGCCGATGTCGAGGCGGCTGCCGACGGTGATCTCATGCAGAACGTAGGCGGCAGCCAGCATCCCGGGGCGGTCCAGCGCTAACACCGCATCCAGCGCGCCAGGCAGCGCGTACACCGGTAGCGGCGCCGGCGGATCATCACGCAACGCTCGCGCCCGTAGCAGCGGGTTCAGGTCGGCGCAGTGATCGGGATGTCCGTGGCTGATGTACACCGCGTCGACCTGGTCCGCGGTGATGTGTTCCAGCAGCCGCGGCACGGTCGCGTAGCCGAGATCGACGAGCAGCCGGAACCCGTCGTGCTCCACGAGGTAGCCGCTGCATGCCTGGCGCGCCTCTGGCCATGCACCGCACCCGCCGAGAACCCTTAGCCGCACCCGAAAGACCCTACCGGCCGGTTCGCCAACTGTTCCAGTTGACTGGGCATGCCGCTGCCCGAACATCCTCAACTACCGCTGACCGCGCGTCCGAGACGACCGGATCTGCCGAGTTGAGTGCGTGCGTTGGTGGAGTCACGAGGCGGCCGTGCGTCGCGTATGGGTTCGCTGGGCCATCGCCCGCCCCGGCGGGAAGGGCGACGACTGGATCGTGATCGAGCCTCTTCCAGGAGAGCCCGGCGCTGCCATCGACGCGGAGGTTTCGGCGTAGCGCGTCGATCACCGGCCGATGAGGCGTCCATGGCCAACGGCATGAGGCCCACGGCTGGCTGGCCATGAGCCTCATGCCGTACCGGATTACGCCGGCTGGCTCAGAATGAGTCGCCGCTGCGCCACCGGATACCCGGCTCGGGCGAACGTGGCGGCCATCGGTGTGTTCGTCAGGTCGGTGTCGGCAGTGATAGCCTCTGCGCCCTGCTCGACCAGGATGTGGGTGCCCTCGGCGAGCAGGTCGTACGCGTAGCCGTGCCCCCGCGCCTCCGGCAGCACGCCGACGTAGGCGATGATCGGCGAGGCGTGGTTGCGTGCGGGTATCACGATGCCGGTGAGGTTGCCGGCCGTGTCGCGAGCCAGGCGCCACCAGTCGCGTGGACTCGGCAGCCAGGTCAGGAACTCCAGGTCGTCGGCGAGGGCCGCCTCGACGCCGTCCCGCTCGATCGCCTGATGCTGGTGGAAGTCCAGGCTGCCGGTCAGGATGCGGCGCAGCACGTCGTGGAGTACCGCGTCGTCGGAGACGGGGTGGTACGTCAGCCGCGCCGGGCGCTCTGGCAGGCCGTCGGCCAGCGTCCACCGGTACCGCAGCCGCTCCAGGACCGGGATGAATCCCGCGGCGCCGGCGGCGGTGATGCGCGACTGGGCCGCGCGGTGCGTCTCGGGGACGTCGCGCCAGTCGGGCGGCAGCATGAGGTGGTAGTCGACGGTGAAACTGGCGGCGCGGAGCAACTCCGCACCCACCATCGGGTCGGTGCCGGGATCGAACCAGTCCAGCGCCACCGGGGCGCTGTCGTCGGGCCCGCCCCACCAGGCGGCCCGCGCGATGACCGTGTCGCCGTCGAGGGCTACCCAGGTCCACTCGGGACGGTACTGGCGGGCGGCCATGGTCTCGGCGAAGTCGCGGCCGAGCAGGGCCATGCCGACGGTGGGCGACTCGGGCATGGACTGGAACAGCGTGTGCTCGCCCGCGCGCAGCGGGCGGATGACCAGGTCGGTCACGGGAACATCCTCTACGGGAGAAGTGGTGTGCTCCCGTGAATCAGCGGTCACCCGGACGGGATGGGAGCACGGACGAACGGAACACCATCGCGCTCACCTCCTTCGTCGCTACGGGCGCGGTGGCGAACCTATCACGCCGTCGGGTATCGCTTCGACACCAGAGAAAGCCAGTTCCGTCCGGCGCCATGGGTCCAGCGATGATGCTCGGTTTCGAGCAGGTTCGCCGCCGCGGACCGTCGCCTTCGGCAGCAGGCAGGTCGAGGCGGGTGGGTGCCGGCGAGGGCGGCGGCCAGGTCGTTGCCAATGCGGACGGCGAGGATCAGGTCAGCGTGCGATGAACGGAACATCCGCTCACTGGTGGAGCCTGGTCGTGCTCGTGACCTCTTGCGGCTGTGTGTCGGCTCTTACCAGAGAGTTCAGTGGGCAGCGTCTGTGACCTGCGGTTTGAAATCTCTCCGGAGGGCTGCTCGTTGGACTTTCTCCCACTCAACATTCCACTAAGGGACGTCTCGTAACCCCGGTGTCTGTCGGCTGAGGACGATCATCGAGGATGCCCGGGTGCAGGTGATCTCCGCAGCGCGCCCTGAGCGGATTTTCCCGTTCACTGGTCTGCAGCCCGCCCAGTTCCGCCGGCTGGTCCGGCTGGTCGCCGAACGCGGCGGAGACACGATTGCTGACGGCCGGCCGGGCCGGCAGTGGGCCCTCGACCTGCCGGATCGGGTGTTGCTGGTGGCCGTGTACTGGCGCACGAACATGACGATGCGCCAGATCGGCCCGCTGTTCGGGGTGTCGCACTCCGCGGCGCACCGGGTCATCGACGCCCTCGGCCCGCTGCTCGCTCTGGCGCCGGTGCGCCGACGGCCGCTCGAGCAGATCGCCATCGTCGACGGCACCCTGATCCCTACCCGCGATCACCGCCTGGCCGCCCGGAGCAAAAACTACCGGTACTCGACGAACCTGCAGGTCGCCATTGACGCCTCCACCCGCCTGGTCGTCGCCGTCGGCGATCCGCAGCCCGGCAACCGCAACGACACGATCGTCTACCGCAGCTCAGGGATCGAGGAGAAGCTGGACGGGCGGCCGGTGATGGCCGATGGCGGCTACCGCGGCAACCCTGAGGTGATCATCCCGTACCGCAAGCCCGCCGACGGCAGCGACCTGCCGCACTGGAAGCAAGCCCTGAACGTCGAACACCGGACCGTTCGAGCAGGGGTCGAACATGCCTTGGCCAGGATGAAGTGCTTCAAGATCCTTCGCGACTACCGCCGCGCCGCCCACACATTGGCCGACGCCGCTTCCGGCATCGCCAACCTCCACAACATCATCCTGGCCGGCTGACCGCCGGGCCCGTGCCGGGCAACGCCTTCACCAGTTACGAGACGTCCCTTAGGCACACCGTGCTGAAAGCGCCGTGGTGGCGGGACGTGCGAGAGAGGCCCGCGGGGGCAGCAGGGCGTTGTCGTAGAGCCGGTCAGTACCCTGCGGGCCTTCCACGCCGACCAGGGTGGGGCCAGCATGCCTGAACGCACGCACATGCCGAGATGAGTGCGCTCGATCTTGGCGGGATGAAGCCGCTCGTCGTCTCTTCGCTATCGAACCAATCGGCGAGCAGGCGCTTGCGCCGGCTCGGAGGGTTCCCGCTGTGGGGAACCCTCCGGTGGTCCAACTCCATCCGTAGCTTGAACTCTTAGCTCGCGATTCCGACGATCTGCTTGGTCGTCTCCGGCTGGTTCACCATGGCGAGCATGTGGTGTGCGACGTCGGCGCGAGGCACGGAGAACCCGCCCCGGATGTTGCGGTTCAATGCGGTCCGGTACGTGCGGGTCAGCGGCTTGTCGGTGAGCTTCGGCGGGCGCGAAACCGTCCACTCCAGACCGCTGTCCCGTAGGATCTGCTCGGTCACGGCGAGGTCGGCGTAGTGCCGGCCGAACAGCGTCCGAGCGAACCGGCTGCCCAGGTGCCGCATGAAGAAGCCGTCTCCGGGATCGTGCTTGGATGGTGTCGGCTGGCCGGGCACCGGTACCGGCCCGACCGGTGCGGCGCTGACGATGATGATCCGCCGGACGTGCTCGGCCTGCATGGCCGCGACGATCGCGCGGGTGCCGCGCGAGGTGATACCCACGTCCGCGCGTGGGTCCCGCGGGCCGAGCGCGGATAGCACGGCGTCGGCTCCGCGCACGGTTGAGGCGAGCGCCGGCATGTCGGGCTGGGCGAAGTCGACGGCGACCGCCCGGACGCCGGCCGGCAGGTCACGCGGGTGGCGGGCCACGGCGGTCACCTCATGCCCACCGGCCACTGCCTGCTCTACCAGGTGCCTGCCGATGCCGCCGGTGGCGGCCACGATCGTGAGCTTCATCGGTGTCCCTCTCCGGCGAAGGCGGCGCTGTGATCCATTGCCCACGTGGCGTAGGCCCGCGCCGGGCGGCCCAGCAGTCGCCGCACGGTGTCGGTAGTGGGGCCGGCTTCACGCGCGTAGTCGGCCAGCGAGCCGAGCAGCCGGTCGGGTACCTCGTCGGGTAGGCCGGCGGCGAGCATGCCGCGGTGTATTTCGTCCGGTCCGGCCTCGACGAACGACAGCGTTCGGCCAAGCGCTCCACCGATTGCGGCGACCTTCTCCGACTGGGTCAGCGACTGCTCGCCGGTGAGCAGATACGTCTGACCCGCGTGTTCTGGGTAGGTCAGGGCGAGGGTGGCCACCGCGGCGATGTCCCGCTCGTCGACGGTCGAGGTCCTGGCGCTCGGGTACGCACCCCGCACGGTCCCCGTCGCTTGGATCTGCCTGGCCCAGACGAGCGTGTTGGCAGCGAAGTCGGTGCAGCGCAGAATCGTCCAGTCCAAGCCGCAGTCCCTAGCGATGTTCTCAACGGCCTGAAACTGCTGCCGGAAGCGTGCGTGCCCGGCCGGGTACTGCACGGTCACGGCGGACAGGACCACGACTCTCCTCGTACCTGTCTTGCCGCGATGGGCCAGCAGGCCGGCGGCGGCGGCTCCGACGGCGCGCGGGCTGAGCAGGATGCCCTCCACGCCGTGCAGGGCGGAAACCTCGTCGGGATGGACGAGCTGCGCGCCCGCGGGGAGGTCGGCGTTCGGATTGCGGGTGACGGCGGCTACCTTCGTTCCTCCGTCGAGCAGCAGCCGGATGGCTTCCCGGCCGACGACGCCGGTAGCGCCGGTAACCAAGATCATAAGCCGAATCCCTTCAATGTCGTATTATACGGTCGTCATACTAACTGAGTTTGGAACCCAAACAATATGAGTAACGTAACATCTGGAGACCGGCGCGTCCGGAGGCATCTCACCGCAGAGATCAAGAGCTCCCTGCGCGACCTGCGCAACCAGCTGTCGATGCTGAACCGGCAGGTCGGGATCCAGCTCGACCTCAAGGACATCGACATGGACTGCCTCGACCTCATTAGCCGGCACGGGCCGCTGAGCCCCAGCACCCTGGCCCGCCGGGCCGGGCTGCACCCGGCCACCGTGACCGGGATCCTCGACCGGCTGGAACGCGCCGGCTGGATCGCCCGCGAACGCGACCCCGCGGACCGGCGTGCCGTCACCGTCCGGGCGCTTCCCGACCGCGGAAAGGAGGTCTACCGGTTGTTCTCCGGGATGAACTCGGCGATGGACTCGATTTGTGCCGACTACGACGAGGAGCAACTCAAACTGCTCGCTGACTTCCTCCGCAAGAGCACCGACGCCGGACTCACCGCAACCCGCGACCTCTCGGCCAGCGGTGCCTGACTACACCCCCAACGACCAGCGTCGACGGCTGGGGCGCACACGATTGCGTCGCGAACACGCGCAGACGGCCGTCCAGGATCAGCGGAGCAGCACGAAGCTGGGCGACAACTCCGGCGCTGGCTGCCGCTGGCGGTACGTTGCCTCCGCCGCCGAAACCCACGACCCGGGTCGGACCCACACTGTCGTCAATAACCACCAGTTACACCGAAAATCGGATAGCCCCGATCCAAGATCAGGAACACTCAACTGCCGCGCAGCGGGCGTTGACACTGACTATGTGTGGTAACGCACCGTGAGGTATGACTACCTCTCCCGCTTCCGGCTCAGTCGTCTCCCCTGATCGTGTTGTTCGGCGTGCGGCGGTAGCTGCCTACCTCGGCCGCTACCGCGGTGACACACGGCTGCACACCCAGTCCGACCTGCGCGTCTACCTGACCTGGTGCACCGACCATGACCTGGATCCGCTGTCGGTTGCACGCACGGACATCGAGCGGTACGTGCGTTGGCTGCAGGACGTACGCCGATTCCAGCCCTCGACCGCCTCCCGCCGCCTGTCGATCGTGGTCGGCTTCTACCGAGTCTGCGTCATCGACGGCATCCTGCCGAACTCTCCCGCCGACTACGTCCGCAGACCTACAATGCCGCCCGAATCACCCACCCTCGGACTCGGCCACCTACAGTTCGAAGCCCTGATCACCACTGCACGCCTATCGGCCAACCCGAACGACTTCGCCCTGGTCGCCATGCTCGGCCTGCTCGGGCTACGGATCTTCGAAGCATGCGGCGCCAACATCGCCGACCTCGGCGAGGAACACCGCCACCGCGTCCTACGCGTCCGCGGCAAGGGCGGCAAGGTCGTCCTGGTTCCGCTGCCACCCGCAGTTGCCAGGGCCGTGGACCGGGCGGTCGACGGCCGCCTCGACGGTCCGATCTTGCGCAACACCCTCGGGACGCGGATGGACCGGCACGCTGCAACCCGCCGGCTCAAACACCTCGCCGCCAGCGCCGGGATTCGGATGCCGAGGATGCACCCACATATGCTGCGTCACAACTTCGTCACCACCATGCTCGACGCCGGCGTCAGCCTTCGCGACGTGCAGATCGCCGCCCGCCATGCCGATCCCCGTACGACCATGCGCTACGACCGCGCCCGCAAGAACCTCGACCGCCATCCCAACTACATCCTCGCCGCCTACATGGCCTCCGGAACATAGCAAAACATGACGAGCGGATCTGCCGATGAGCGAATACTCGACCTTGCTGCGATTCTGCTCGGTCGGTCCTGAGCCAGCATCCGCCGGGGAACCGTCCTCTAGTACTCCAGCCGGGGATGTTGACCTTGGCTGAGCTGCGGTTCGATGCGGTGTGGGTACGGGGGCAGCCACCGTCGATCATGGACGGTTGTGTGGACTGACCATGACGCAGCGGTGGCTGCCGGATACAGGGTAGACGCCCAGCGGTGGCGTGTGTTGTTCGACGATCTGATGTTGACGGTTGGGCAGCGTTTCCGCAGGCCCGAGCCGCGTCGCCGGGTGCGTGACTTCGTTCGAGGGCTGTTGGCGCCGCTACCGCGGAAGAACTGCTGGACCATCGCCGAGCACGCCGGGGACGCTGGCCCGGACGGGATGCAGGACTTGCTGATGCGGGTGATGTGGGACGACGCCGAGGTTCGTGCCGATGTCCGCGAGTTCGTCGGTGAGCATCTCGGTGATGTCGAGGCCGTGCTGGTCATTGACGAGACGGGTGATCTGAAGAAGGGCCGGCACACCGTCGGTGTGCAGCGGCAGTATTCGGGCACGGCCGGGAAGATCGAGAACTGTCAGCTCGCCGTGCACCTGGTCTATGCCACCGAGACTGCTCACGCGATGCTCGACACGGCCCTCTACCTGCCGAAGTCGTGGTGCGACGATCCCGATCGCCGCGCCGAGGCCGGTGTTCCTGAGCAGGTGCGCTTCGCGACCAAACCGCAGCTGGCGACCCACATGATCGAGGCCGCGGTCACCGCTGGGCTGCCGTGCCGGTGGGCGGCCGGCGACGAGGCCTACGGCAACGATCCCCGCCTGGCCGCCCGGCTGCGTCAGCTGCGACTGGCCTATGTCCTGGCCGTGGCCTGCTCACATCAGGTGATCACCGGCCTCGGCGTCTACCGCGTCGACGCTCTCGCCGCCGAGCTGCCCGCCACCGCCTGGCAGCGGGTGTCCGCTGGTCAGGGCGCGAAAGGCCACCGCTACTACGACTGGTCCTTCATCGCCCTGCCCCACGCCACCGACGGCCAGGGCGGGCACCACTGGCTGCTGATCCGCCGCAGCCGCCGCACCGGTGAGCTGGCCTTCTACCGCTGCTGGGCACCCGAGTTCGTCACGCTCGGCACTCTCGTCGCGGTCGCCGGCCGACGCTGGAAGATCGAGGAATCGTTCCAGTCCGCGAAGACCGGCCTCGGCCTGGACCAGCACCAACACCGCCGCTGGGCCTCCTGGCACCGCTGGACCACTCTGGCCATCCTCGCCCACGCGTTCCTCGCCGCCGCGACCGCCGAGCACCGCAACCGCTACAAGCCGGTCGGGCTGATCCCGCTGACCGTCAACGAGCTACGCCACCTGTTCCACGTTCTGATCACCGAACCCGCCCGCCGACGCTGCGACCCGCTCTCCTGGTCCATCCGCCGACGCCGCCACCAAGCCAGAGCCATGACCAGCCACTACGCCCGACAAGCCCTCATCGAGCCGTGATCACGATCCCCGGCTGGAGTACTAGACGCAACGCCGTTCAGTTAGGCGGCGTGGTGGGTTGTCAAGCGTGTCGTGGAGACGAAGCAGCGGAGCTCCGGTATAGAGGGTGGTCACTCTAAGACGCCCTTGCACCTGGAGCTCCGCTGGCTGATCAGATTGCCATAACTCGGACGGTGACGGTAGCCGCGGGTGTGTTCGCGCCAGGTCACCTGGGCGAGTTGACTCGTCTGGTGCCGTTCGAGATGGTCGATGATGTCCTGGCCTCGACCAGGCGTACCGAGTCACGGGTCCGGCTGTTGCCGGCCCGGGTCGTGATGTATTTACTGCTCGCGGGATGCCTGTTCGCCGAACTGGGATACCAGCAGGTATGGCGCAAGCTGACCAGCGGATTGTCCGGCCTGCCGATCGTCTCGCCCAGCGGCAGCGCGTTGCGCCAGGCCCGGCAACGCCTCGGCCCGCAACCGGTGCGGGCGTTGTTCGATCTGCTGCGTGGCCCGGCCGCCACCAACGCCGCCCAGGTGCGCTGGCGTGGTGTCTGCTGCTGGCCGTAATCGACGGAACCCTCCTGACGGTCGCGGACTCAGCCGCGAACACCGGCCGCTATGCCAAACAGCGATGCAACAACGGCGCATCCGGCTACCCCCAACTACGGCTCAGCGCCCTGAAGTCCTGCGGCACCCGCTCGGTCCTGGACGCCGTGTTCGACCCGGTCAGCACCGGCGAACTCGACCAGGCCCGCCACCTCGCCCGCAGCCTACGGCCCGGGATGCTGCTGCTGGCCGACCGAAACTACGCCGCCGCCGACCTGGTCACCACCCTGGCCGCGACCGGCGCGCACCTGCTCATCCGCTGCAAGAACGGCCGCAAACTACCGACTCTGCGCCGCCACCGCGACGGCTCCTTCTCCTCGGTCATCGGCGGGCTACCGATCCGGGTCATCGACGCGCAGATCAGCATCACCACCACCGAGGACACCCGCACCAGCGGCTACCGACTGATCACCACGTTGCTCAACCCGCTCACCCATCCCGGCGCCGAACTGATCCGGCTCTACCACCAGCGCTGGGAGATCGAGACCGCCTACCTCGAACTCAAATCCTCGATCCTGGGCGGACGTGTCCTACGCGCCCGCACCCCCGACGGCGTTCAGCAAGAGATCTACGCCCTGCTCAGCGTCTACCAACTACTCCGCACCGCGATGGTCGACGCCACCGACAGCCGGCCCGGCCTCGACCCCGACCGGGCCAGCTTCACCACCGCCCTGAACACCGCCCGCGACCAGATCGTGCACGCCGCCGGCGTCATCGCCGACACCGCCATCGACCTCGTCGGCGTCATCGGCGCCGATGTTCTGGCCCACCTGCTCCCCGACCGCCGCCTGCGCACCAAGACACGCATGATCAAACGCTCGAACAGCAAATACCAAGCCCGCGGCCCCAACACCGACCGACGCAGCTATCAAGCCACCACCAGCATCGACATCGTCATCCCCGACCCTTGACGCCCGCACCAACCGCCTAACTGAACGGCGTTGGTACTAGACGCGCTCGGTTTGTTCAGTTGCCCGCTGCCAACGCCCACAAGGTGGGTTGGTCACGCGTCAGGTCGCTCGAATGCCGTACCCGATCGCGGACTGCGCGGGAGCGTGTGCTGAATCCCTGCTGGTGTGGCGCGCCGGACGCGCCACCACGGCCCGAGCTGCACGATACCGAACGACACCTCGACGACGAGAAACAGCCACAGCAAACCCGAGACACCCTGCGCGAGCGCGTACCCCTGCCATATCGCGAACAAGGCGCGCGCGACCCCGTCGAGGAGCCCATGCACCGGCATCGGCCTGACGATGCGCAGCGCTGCCCAGACGACCACAACGGAACCCATCAGGTTCGCATACAAGGTCTGCATGGGGTCGACGGGCGGTAGTGCGCCCAACCCGAGCGCCTCGCCCAACGACGTCAGCAAGCGGTGCAGCAGCACATATGTCCAGGGTGTGGCGAACCCTGCGGTGACGACGAGGTCGTACCAGGCGCTCGCGCGCACGACGTGAAGGTAGGCAGGGCGGAAGGGGTCGCGAACGCGGATCACGGAGGCTCCTGCTGGCTCGGGACTTGACGCCTCACGCTAAAGGGTGGAGTACGGTCCAAGGTCAAGCTCGAGCTTGCGAGGAGAGAGAGCATGCGTATCGGCGAGTTGGCCGCGCAGGCGGGCACAACCAGGGACACCGTTCGGTTCTACGAGAAGCTCGGCCTCGTCGTGGGGCGGCGGCTGACAAACGGATACCGCGATTATCCGCCCGAGGCGGTGACCTGGTTGCGACACGTCCGCACCGCGCAGAGGCTCGGTTTCTCCTTGGCGGAAATCGCTCAGCACGGTGAGCAACTGCGCGACGCGACGGATGACGGACCAGCGTTGTCGGCGCTGTTGGAGGAGAAGATTCGGATCATCGACGAGCGCATGGCCGCGCTAGCGGCGCTGCGGGCCGACCTGTCCGCTCGCATAGGTGCGGCATGTCCGTTGCAGGCGGCAGGTCAGGTCGGCTGAACGAGCCGCTTTACGACCCATGCCGAAAGGTCCCGGAGCCACGTGTCTCGGTCGGATGCACGCTTCTGCCGCGAAGCGCTCGTCACCGAAGGTGACGTCGGCACCGGTCTGCGACGTCCGGACGTGCCGACCCGGTCATTCGCTAGCTTCCGGGCCCCGTTACGGATGATCGTCGGCGCTGCCCGTGAATCCACTCCAGCTCCGCCGCCAAGGTCACTGCTTGCGACTGGGGGCAGCGGCCGAACCCGTTGCGGGGTCCCGGGCAGTATGACCTGACCGCTGTATCCGGGACCCAGGACGATGGCCGCCCCGTTGGTGGGCGGGGCGCCGACGACGCTGCTCTCCACCGCCGGTATCGCAGGAGCGAAATCCGGCCCGCCCAGGTCTCCGGCGTCCGCCGCGTCACCGTCGCCCATGATCACTCCTTCTTGTCGTGGGCTCCGCGCCTGCCGGGGCCCGGTGAACCCGCCCGCGCCAGCTCGGCCTCCGGCACACAGCATATCTTGTCTTCCACTATATTAGGTGGATGAGTTCTCGGACGATGACGGAACCAGCCTTCTTCATCCTCACCGCGCTGCTCGACGCTCCGCGCCACGGCTACGGGATCGTCGCGGAGGTGGCAGAACTGTCGCGGGGGCGGGTGCAGCTGAAAATCGGCTCCCTGTACGGGGTCTTGGACCGACTCGTCGGTGATGGCCTGGTCGAGCTGGACCGCGAGGAGGCATGGCAAGGACGGTTACGCCGGTACTACCGGTTGACCGAACAAGGCCGCGACGCCCTCGACGCAGAGGCTCAACGGCTGGCCGCCAACGCGCGCCTCGCCTCGACCCGGTTGCGCGAGCGGCGGAACCCGATCACGGGGACGCCGTCGTGAGCCGGCTGGAGGAGCGCTACCGGTTCGTTCTTCGGCTGCTGCCCGCCGCATACCGGCAGGAATGGGAAGACGACATGGTCGCCGCCTTCCTGGACAGCATGGACACCGGCGACTCCGAGACCACCGCGTATGTCACGGACTACGGCCGGCCGAGCCTGTCCGAGGTCGCCAGCATCGTGTCCCTCGCCGTGCGGTTGCGTCTCGGCGGGGCGGACGCGCCACCCCGCTCGTACGCCTGGGGGCAGGCCGCGCGACTGGCGACCCTGATGGCGATGCTGACCCACGCCGTCATGGTCACCGCCAGCATCGCCGTCACACTGTGGCTCTCCGGGAAGATCGCCTGGTTGCCGGCGCCTGCACCCGAATGGGCACTCATCCCGCCGGGGAGCATCTGGCACACCGCGTGGGACCTGGCCGGCTACGCCTGGTTACCGGCCTACATCGCGCTCGTCCTCGGACACCGACGCGTGGCCCAGGCAGTCGCCCTGCTCGCCGTCGTGCCTCCCGCCATCACCACCGCCGTGCAACAAGCCGGTGATGTACCGCTGTCCGTGTCGCCCTGGGCGATGCTGCTCATCGACGTCGTCTTGCTACTCGCCATGGCGGCCTTCCACCACGGCGCCCCACCGGTGCCGCGCCGCCCCTGGCTCCTCGCGCTGCCGATCGGCATCCTCCTCGTCCCCGTGCCGCTGTTCACCATCCAGGCGACCACACCGGCGCTGAGGCTCGTGGACTGGCCGGGCCTGTCCTGCGCGGCGGTTACTGCTGCCATGGTGATACACCTGACCGTTCGAGTATCCCGTCGTCGTCCTCGCACGCTGCCGTGGTCGCTGGCGCTCACCCTGCTCGCCGTAGCCACGCTCGCCCTGCGAACCGCAACCCTGCTCGATTACAGCGACCAGGCACAGCACACAACCCTCGCCACGATCGCTTCCGTGCAGGCAATCGCCGTCCTGGCGGTGGGCGTACCGCTCGCCGTAATAGCCATCCGGGCACTGCGCCGACTTCCATCGATCCCCACCGTCGCCCCAAGACCCACCACACCGACGTAGGAACTCGCCCAACCTCGGCACCACCGGCCCGAGACGCAAGCCCCATCGGCCGCGCAGACCACAACGGAACGTACTGTCATCAGCGTAAGTCGTTTTGGTCAAGCTTCTGGTCGGTGCCTCGGCCGTCGTCTGTCCCTGCATAGCGGTGATGGGGTTGGTCCCCGGCAGCGTGTAATCGGGTTGATGAGACGACGGGCCGGGGCTGCCCATGATGACAGGCGAGGTCACAGTGCGTGTCTCAATGCCGCGTAGGGCTCGCCCCGGCCGTCAGCTTGAACGCCGCGACGAAGAATCAGGCGGCTAGAGCCACCTGCCTGCGGTGGTGGCTGCCGTAGGTGGCGATGTCGGCGTTCCACGCTCGTCCGGTGGTGATGACGGCGTGCAACTGGCGCAGGATCGCCGCGGCGATGACGGTCTGGGCTTGGGTCGCCGTGAGCTTGTTGGTCTCCCGGGTGGTCAAATGCTGGTAGCGGGCGGCATAGACGGCATTGCTGCGCTGGGCGCCCCAGACTGCCCGCCAGGCGGCCAGACGCAGCGCGGGTCGGCCCTGGCCGGTGAGTTTGGTGCGGCCGACGAACGTGCCGGACAGTTTCTCCCGCGGTGCGAGGCCGGCGTGCTTGACCAGGGCGCGGGCGGTGGCGAACCGGTTCGGGTCACCCGTCTCGGCGAGGATCGCCGCGGCGCCGACGGCCGATAGGCCGGGGAGGGAGGTGGCCAGATCGGTCAGCTTGAGCTCGTCGAGGACGCGGGTCATCCGGGTCTCGGTGTCGGTGAGCTTGTCGGTGGCGGTGTGCCAGTCCTGCAGCAGGAACGCGACCCGCTCCAGTGCACCGGGCCGGTGGGCGATCACCCCGGTGGGGTCGGCCAAGGCGGTGAACAGGTGCCGCAGGATGCGCAGCGAGGGTTTGCACCCGCCGCGGCGGGTGATCTCACGGCGCACGGCCTGCTCGAACCGGGCCGCACCGAGGCGTCGGGTGCGGGCGAGGTCGCCGCCGTCACGCTGGCAGATCACCGTCATCGCTGCAGCCCAGGTGCGCCGACCGAAACGGCTGCTTGGCGGTATCGAGCGCGGCGGGCCAGACACACTCGAGCAGGGCGCGAATCTGCTGGACCTGGCTGACCATCTCGATGATGAGCTGTTCGCGGCGGGCGCCCAGATGCCGCAGCCGGCCCCAGGTCTCATCGATCGGCTCCGGCACGTAGCAGCGCAGCTGCGCGGTCAGCCGAGCGATGAGCACAGCGTCCTTCTCATCGGTTTTGTCCGAGGTCAGGTCCTCGCTGCGCCGCGCCCACGAGGTCAGCATCGGCTGCACGCACACGAACGGCATCGCCCGGTCCGCAGCGAGCTGGCCGAGGACCCGCCAGCGGTGCCCGGTCGGCTCGCACGCCACCGTCACCCCCGCCCAGCCTTTCGCCGCGGCCCGCTCGGCGGCCCAGTCCAACACTGCCCCGAGATTCCAGGCGCGGCAGCGGAATGTCTTACGGGCCAACACTTTCGAGTCGTGATCGGTGACTACGACCATCTGCTTCGCGTCGGCCAAGTCGATCCCCACGATCGCGTTGGTCACCGGCACCAACGCCCGCAGCCGAGCAAGCCGCGCGTT
The DNA here is from genome assembly GCF_900143515.1 of Micromonospora cremea. Taxonomy (NCBI): domain Bacteria; kingdom Bacillati; phylum Actinomycetota; class Actinomycetes; order Micromonosporales; family Micromonosporaceae; genus Micromonospora; species Micromonospora cremea. The sequence goes on from NZ_FSQT01000001.1 coordinate 433,519, forward strand.
GCGGTTGCGATCACCCCGGGACACACCGCTACCGTTACCCATGAACGTCCTCCTCCTGCGATGGGACACCAAGCCCGACAAGCGCATCAGGGGGACGTTCCTACGTCCTGCATCGACACGCAGAACGTCTTTCTATGCCGCGAAGCGCTCGTCACCGAAGGTGAGGTCGGGCACCGGTCGCCGGCGTCCGGACGTGCCGATGAGCGGACGTTCGATGCGGTTCCGTGTCTGCGCGGCGGTCGCAGAATCTCATCTCAGTCCTGTTGCCGGTCGGCTGGGTGGACCAGCCTCTCAGCGCCCACCGCCGGGCGGCGGCCCGCCCGTCCCGACACCGTTGAGACGGCCGGGGAGTGACTTAGCCGACCGGTGACGACGGGTATGACGATCGCCGCAGCGATGATGTGTGCCAGGGCGAGCATCAGCTTGGTCGAGGTCGCGGTGGCACCGGCGAAGTACGGCCCGGCCATGGACACCGCGGTCAGTGCGATGGTGGTCCATAGGTAGGTGCGGGCTGGGCGGCGGGCGTAACGGGCGAGAAGCACCGCGAGGATCGTGCCCCAGAACACCGACGTCGCCGTGCCCATGGCGAACATGCCAATGGTGATAGGCCCGGAGACGGAGGCACCGATGGTGCCCGCCACCATCGGTATCCCCACCGCGCGGGCGGCCAGGCCGTAGAGCTCGGTCGCGACGGCTGCGGCTAGTCCGGCCAGCACGCTGATCAGCCACACCGGCCGGGTGGCGAGGACGTCGGTGGACGGGACCGTCGTGGTACCCATGATGGTTCTCCCTTGGTCGTGGCTGCCTTCTCCAAATGGACGGAGCGGTGACCCTGGGCTCGACATCGCCGGCACAGAAGAATTTTGGTAGGGATGTCGAGGGTGGCGTGCCGGCTCCGTTTGCGAAGTGACAGCGCGCCGGCTGTGGCGCGGACGGAAGGATGAGCCTGATGAAGTACATGCTGCTGATCTATGGCAACCAGGAGAAGTGGAGCTCGATCCCGGCTGAGACCTGGCCCGCGGAAATCGCCAAGCAGGACGCGTTCAACAAGAAATACCAAGGGACCGGCGAACTGCTGGGCGCATACGGCCTGGCCGACGCCGCAGCGGCCCGCCTGGTGCGGCGCACGGACGGTGCCCCGGCGGTCACCGACGGGCCGTACCTGGAGACGAAGGAGTACCTCGCCAGCTTCTACCTGCTGGACTGCGAGAACGAACAGCGGGCGTACGAGATCGCCGCGGACATGCCGTGGGCCGACGTCGAGCCGGTCGAGGTGTGGCCGGTCCTGCACGAGGCGGCCGCCGACCTGTGATTCCTGACCGGGACGTCGAGGACCTGCTGCGCGAGCTGGCGCCGCAGGTCCTCGGCGCGTTGGTTCGCCGGTACGGGCAGTTCGACACCTGCGAGGACGCGACGCAGGAGGCGCTTCTTCGGGCCGCGACGCGGTGGCCCGCCGAGGGCCCTCCGGACAACCCCCGCGGGTGGCTGGTCACCGTCGCGTCCCACCGGTTGCTCGACGAGGTCCGCAGCGACCAGGCCCGGCGGCGGCGCGAAGACGCGATCATCGCCGCCACCCCGCAGTCGGAGCTGCTGGGCCGGCCCGCGGACGCCGAGCCGGGCGCCGACCGCGACGACTCCCTGACCCTGCTGTTCCTGTGCTGCCACCCGGCGCTGTCGCCGCCCAGCCAGATTGCGCTGACCCTGCGCGCGGTCGGCGGCCTCACCACCGCGCAGGTCGCTGCCGCGTTCCTGGTCCCGCAGGCGACCATGGCGCAACGCATCAGCAGAGCAAAACAAAGCATCAGAACCAGCGGTACGACGTTCGTGATGCCGAAGGGCCCGGAGCGCGCCGAGCGGCTGCGCGCCGTGCTGCACGTTCTGTACCTGCTCTTCAACGAGGGCTACACCGCCACTACCGGCCCGGACCTCACCGCGCCTCAGCTGTCCAACGAGGCGATCCGGCTCACCACCTGGTTGCGACGGCTGCTCCCCGACGACGGCGAGGTGAGCGGGCTGCTGGCCCTGATGCTGCTCACTGAGGCGCGCCGACCCGCCCGTACAACACCGGACGGTGCGTTGGTGCCGCTTGCCGAGCAGGACCGCAGCAACTGGGACCGGAAGCTCATCGCCAATGGGGTCGCACTCGTCACCGAGACGCTGGCCCGGGGCCCGGTCGGCCCGTACCAGGTGCAGGCGGCCATCGCCGCGGTCCACGACGAGGCCGAGCACATGGAATCGACCGACTGGCCGCAGATCCTCGCCCTGTACGAACTGTTAGAGCAGCTCGCGCCGGGGCCGATGGTCACGCTCAACCGTGCGGTCGCCGTCGCCATGGTGCACGGCCCGTCAGCAGGGCTGGTTCTGCTGGCAGCGCTGGAATCCGACCAGCGGATGGCACGCCACCACCGCCTCCTCGCGACCCGCGCCCACCTGCGCGAACTGGCAGGCGAGCACACCACAGCCGCGGCCGAATACCGCGAGGCCGCGCGACGCGCCACCAGCCTGCCCGAGCGCCGCCATCTCACCGCTTGCGCCATGCGACTCGGATCATGAGGGCGTCCCACCACTCAAGTTGATGAACCGGGGCCGCCCAACCTTGGCCGATAGTCTGCCGTGAAATTGCGGAACTCGATCTGCTTAAGAACATGCGCTCATCAGCCGCAGACCGAGCGGTTGAGGTGCGCGGCTGGATCACCGGGCGTCGCCGCCTCGTACGGCGTCTGGCCGCCACCGTGGATGGCGCTGGCGATTGTCAGAGGCCCGTGGTCGTGGACGACGCTCGCCGCAACCGGCACGTGCACGAGGAGTCCGACATGCCGGCCCGACGTCGAGACCGTCGTGAGCATCGAGGCCCTGCCCCGACGGTACGCCGAGCGACCGGCAGCCCGGCGAGTCGGGCGGTCCAACAGGCAGAGGCTGCGGCCACGGCGCAGCGATAGCCTGCCGTCATGGCGAGTGCCGAACTGGATGAGTTGATCGTCGCGGACGCCGACGCGCTGCGCGTGGTTGTTGGCCAACCACGCCACGTCGCCCGGCTCGCCCTGAGCAGGAAGGGCGGCACAGTCACGACGCTGACCTGGCAGCAGGCGGTCGACGAGGCCCTGTGTTTCGGCTGGATCGACGGGCAGGCCCGTAAACGGGATCAGGAAACCTCCTGGATCCGGTTCACCCCGCGCAGGCCCCGCAGTTCCTGGTCACAACGCAACGTCGCCCACGCGGCCCGGCTGGGGGCGCAGGGACGAATGCTGCCCCCAGGCCGCGTCGCGGTAGAAGCCGCGAAGGCGGACGGGCGGTGGGCGGCCGCCTACGCCCCGCCGTCGGAGGCCGAGGTGCCGGCCGACCTCCTCGCCGCCATCGCTGCCGACCCCGCCCAGGCCATGTTCGACGTACTCACCAAAACCAACCGGTTCGCTCTCATCCACCGCGTCAACGCCGTCAAACGGGCGCAGACCCGCGAGCGGAAGATCGGCGAGTTCGTTGCCATGCTGGCCCGTCACGAGACGATTTGCCCGCAGACGGCCAAGCCTCCGAACTGGCCGCAATCGGCATCTTCATGATCATGTGCACTCATCTGCCGCCGAGCGGGCGCGCTGGCTTCTCCTCCTCCTCGCTAAACGGCTCGTCGCTCCACCGCCACCACGCCTCGTTACCATCGATGTGAAGTAGGAACTCAGGAACCTCCTGGCCCGCCGGGTACCTAAGCGTCACGGCGTTCCGAACTGCCTCGTACGCGCGCTCCCAGGACTCCACGTCCTCATCGACACCATCGAGCAGCCGCAGCTCCTCGGCGAAGAGCGTCCGGACCTCCGCGAGCCCTTCCCTCGGGTCGACACGAGCGTTCAGCCACGGGAAGTCGCCACCGGTCACCACGAGACCAGCAAGTACCCGGCCGTCGTCGCGCCGGTGCAGCGTCCAAGTGCCGCCGTGATGATCGCTCACGATGACGACCCTAGCGACTGCAGAGGATTCCCTGCTGACCCGTGCCCGGCTTCGGCTTCGCCACTGGTCGCACCTCGGCCATGATCAGATGCACGCTTCTGCCGCGTTCCGCTCGCCCGTACGGAAGGTCATTCCGCTGCGCCCCGGCCGCGGCACTCAAGTCGGGCGCGGACGTCTCGGTCACCGTGCGCTTGGACGCCAAGGTCAAGACCGCGATCTCCTCGATCCCGAAGGACGCCTGGACCACGATCGAGTACACCGACGCCGACTACGACGAACAGACCAGTCGTTTCTCCCGCTCGCTGTCACATCCGCGGCCCGGCCGGTGTCTCCATGGCATGACGACCTATCACCCCGTCGACACAGCCACCGACACAGGAGGAGACATGGAGCACACGACCCGCATCCCCCCGGCCGAGATCACCGGCGTCAAGGGAGCCCTGATCAAGCGGATGATCGAGAAGAAACTGGGCAAGGTGCCGACGGCGGTGGGCGTCTACTGGCACAACCCCAAGGTGCTGTTCGCCAGCTTCGGCCTCGGCGGCAAGCTGCAGAAGTGGGACGCCTGCGACGAGGGCCTGAAGTCGTTCGCCCACATGGCGGTCGCGTCGCTAGTCGGCTGCACGTGGTGCCTGGACTTCAACTACTTCGAGACCCGCAACAAGGGGCTCGACGTGGAGAAGGCGCGCGAGATCCCGCGGTGGCGGGAGGTGGACGTCTTCACTCCGCTGGAGCGGGACGTCCTGGAGTACGCCGAGGCGATGAGCCAGACACCGCCGACCGTGACCGACGAGCTGGTGGACCGGCTGCACGCCGAGCTGGGACCTTCCGCCGTGGTCGAGCTCACCTCGGTGATCGCATTCGCGAACATGAGCACGCGTGGCAACGTGGCGCTCGGCATCGAGTCCGACGGCTTCGCCGCCACGTGCGGCTTAAAGCCGCTGGCCGAGCGACCGGGAGTAGCGTCCGCGTCATGAGCGAGGATCCCTTCGTCGCCCACCGCAGCCTGCTGTTCACCGTCGCCTACGAGATGCTCGGCTCGGTCGCCGACGCCGAGGACGTGGTGCAGGAGACCTGGATGCGGTGGGCAGCCTTGGTCGATGCCGAGCGCTGCGAGGTCCGGGACCCTCGGGCGTACCTCGTGCGGATCGTGACCCGGCTCTGCCTCAACCGGCTGCGCACGCTCGCGCGGCAGCGCGAGGAGTACGTGGGCGAGTGGCTGCCCGAGCCCGTGCTGACCAGCCCGGACGTCGCCGAGGACGTCGAGCTTGCGGAGAGCGTGTCGATCGCCATGCTGGCGGTACTCGAGACGCTGCTGCCGACGGAGCGCGCGGTCTTCGTGCTCCGCGAGGTCTTCGACGTGCCGTACGACGAGATCGCCGAGGCGCTGGACAAGTCGCCGGCGGCGGTGCGCCAGATCGCGACGCGGGCCCGCAAGCACGTGGCGGCGCGCCGGCCGCGGATGTCGGTGAGCCGCACCGAGCAGGAGCAGGTGGTCGAGCGGTTCCTCGCCGCGCTGACCACCGGCGACGTGCCCGGACTGCTCGAGGTGCTGGCTCCCGACGTGCTCGTCGTGGGCGACGGCGGCGGCCTGGCCCCGACAATCCCGAAGCCGGTCCGCGGGGCCGCGAAGCTCGCCCCGGTGATGGCCCGCTTCGCCGAGGTCGCGCCCGGCGCCGGGGCTTTCATCGTCGACCTCAACGGCGGCATCGCGGCGCGCATCGACCCCGGCGGCGAGAACGACACGGCCGTGTCGTTCGTCATCGAGGACGGCCGGATCACCCAGATCTACGCGATCCGCAACCCGCACAAGCTCGAGCGGCTGGGCGAGGTGGCCGAGCTTCGACGGTGAGTCCGGGCTTACGCATCCTCGCATCTGCCGCGATCCGCGCGCTGCGGAGCGTGATCGCCCAGCAGCTGCCCTCGGAGTGTCCGGACATGCCGATGATGCCTTGTCCGCGCCTGAGGGGTGATGGGCGCCTTGATGCCTTGGGGTGTAGCAGTCGGTAGCGGGAACCCGGGCATCTCGCCTTACGGAGGTGGAACGTCTCGTCGCGCTAAGCAGCAATCACAAAAGATCTGACCGGATGTCCAGCGGGCTCTGTGACGGCTCCTCTCCTGTCAGCGCCACGTGGTTGGATGCAGGCCGGTGATCAGGAGAGGGAATCATGACGCGCACCACCCCACCGCGTCCGTTGGATGTGGTCTCGTTGTTTCCGGAACTGGCAGCGAGGGCCAGGACCGCCACCCGCCTTCATCCCCGCCCAGGAGACCCGACCGTGCATGACAGCTCGGTGGGTGGGCCTTTGCTGTGGCCGGTAGGCGAGGCCTGGCCGACATGCAGCGACGAGCACGAGCCGTACGAGTTGACGACGCTGGAGGACGTCCGCACGCGTCGACGCATCCTCGCCGCGGCGTGGCAACGGCCCAGGCCGCCGGGAACGAATCTGCTCACTCCCGATGAGAAGGTGGTCGTAGACCGCGTAGCTGCCGGTTACGACCCGGCGCTGCTGCCGGGGGAGCCGCTGCCGCTCATCCCGCTGGCGCAGCTCTACGCCCGGGACGTCCCTGATCTGCCCTGTCCCGATGGCACGGACATGCTTCAGGTGCTGTGGTGCCCGTTCGACGAAATCATGGATGCGCGGTCGGCGGTGCACCTACGGTGGCGGCGGTCCACAAGCGTGCGGAACCTGCTGATGCACCCGCCCGAGCCGGCCTTCGTCGGCTAGGGCTATTACGTGCCGGAACCTTGCGTTCTGCACCCAGAGCAGGTCATCGAGTACCCGGCTTATCACGAGCTGGATGACAAGCTGGCGGAACGCATCATTTCCCGAGAAAGGGAGCTTCTCCAGTCACCGGACGAGAAGCAACCGGGTTACAGGGGCGATCTGTCAATCGCTCCCGGTTGGAAGGTCGGTGGCTGGTCCGCCTTCTTTACCTTCCGGAGCCCGGCGGGCCCTGATGAGCTCCGGTGCTGCGGCGCTCCGCTGGAACCCCTTCTCACCATCCCCAGCGACGAATGGGACGGCGACAGCCGCAGCTGGCGTCCCATCACTGAGGAGGACGAGTCGGTCGACCACACCCCGACCCAGGTGGAAATTGGTCGTGGCTACACACTCCAGGTCTACCGTTGCACCGCCTCGCAGGAGCACCCACCGGTCACCATCATGCAGTAACTGAGTCGATGAACTCTCATGCCGCGATCCGCGCGGTCATGCCGATGACACGCCGTCTTGCCTCTGTGAAAAGGTGAGGATGTGGCTTCCCCGCTGATCCGTTCGGCAAGACAGTCGGAGCTCGATGACTTGGCCCTGCTTGAGGTCCAGGCTGGCGAGCTCTTCCGCTCGGTTGGCATGTCAGAGGTGGCCGACCATGTCCCCGATCAGCAGGCCCTGAGTCGAAGTCAGCAGCAAGGGCTGATCTGGGTTGCCGAGGAAGACGGGAAGATTGCCGGCTACATCGTGGCAAGGGTGCTGGACGGTAATGCCCACATAGAGCAGGTATCGGTAGCTCCCACTCACGCTCGGCGGGGCATCGGCCGCCGGCTCATATCGCACCTCGAGACATGGGGCAGGCGCAACGATCGGCCAGCGACGACCCTGACGACATTTCGCGACGTGCCCTGGAACGGCCCCTACTACCGGACACTTGGGTACCGAGAGCTACTCGGCGCGGAGATCGGACGCGAGCTGGCAGCCGCGATGCAACACGAAGCGTCGCTGCCCGGAATAGATGCTTCCCGTCGCTGCGCGATGATCAAGTGCAACGGCGACGTTTCTTGACGTGCGTCGTCAGGTGCCGCCGGTGGTCGCCCTCCCCGCGTCATCCTCAACTGCCGCCGATCGTGCGCGTCGGCGTCGGAGCGCCCCGTCACGGCTAGGTAGCCGCCGAAGGTGGTTCGTCCGAGTGCGAGGACGTCCGGTCGTGCCGATGGGCGGGTGTCGGGTGATTGATCGAACTGCACCCTCCGACGTCTCAGTAGTTGGTGTCTGGCGGGCCGATTTTTGGAGCTCCAGGGCCGCTGTGGGGTGCCTAGACTTCCAAGTTTCGGAATGGGCCCCGGGCTTGCCCTTGGGTGCCGCTGACCAAGCACAAACGTACGTGATCATGGAAGTGGGCGGTCGGTGGGCCGTGATCACGTGAGTTCTGTGCGGCTGGGCACTCTTTTATGGGATTCATGGAGTGTGCATGGGCAGGCGGCGTGATCACGTGGAGTTGTTGCTCGCGGAGTCAGTCGCGCGTACGTCATCGGCCTCGTCGCCGAGTTGGAGATCCTTCTGCCGTGGAGAAAGCTCGGATGCGCGCTGCCCCGGCGGCGCTGGTCGCCGCGGTTGAGGAGTCACCGGCGTACTCAGTCGCCGCCGATCTGGCCCGCGCCGTTGAGGTAGGTGAGAACGGCGAGGACGCGGCGGTGGCCGCTGTCGGTGGCGGCGAGGCCGAGCTTGTTGAAGATGTTGCCGATGTGCTTGTGCACGGCGTTGTCGGTGATGAAAAGCCGGTCAGCGATGGTGTTGTTGTCGTGTCCCTGTGCCATCAGCGCGAGTACCTCGCGTTCGCGAGGGGTGAGGACGGCGATCGGGTGGCCGCGGTTGGCGAGGAGTTGGGCGATGACTTCGGTGTCCATGGCGGTGCCACCGGCGGCCACTCGGCGCAGCGCGTCGACGAACTCATCCACCCGGCTGACGCGATCCTTGAGGAGGTAGCCGACGCCGCCGCCGGTGGTGGAGAGGAGTTCGGCGGCGTACTGCTGCTCGACGTACTGCGACAGCACCAACACCGGCAGGCCAGGGTGCTCTCGACGGGCCTGCAGGGCGGCTCGGATGCCCTCGTCGCGAAATGACGGCGGCAGCCGGACGTCGACGATGGTGACGTCGGGCCGATGGTCCCGCACGGCGGTGAGGAAGCCCGTCGCGTCGCCCGCGATGGCGGCGATGTCGAACCCCACGCTGTTGAGCAGCAGTTCCAGTCCGGTGGCCAGCAGCACGTTGTCTTCGGCGATTACAACCCGCACGGCAGCTCCATGGTGATCGTCGTCGGCCCGCCGGCCGGACTATCGACCTCGACGGTGCCGTCGAGAGCGAGCACCCGGCGACGGATCCCGGCCAGGCCGGTGCCCAGCCGATCGTCGGCGCCGCCAGCGCCATTGTCGGTGATCACCACCGATAACCGGTCTGCCGTGTGGCTCACCCGTACGCCGGCCGTAGTCGCTTGGCTGTGCTTGGCGACGTTAGTGAGTGCCTCGGCGACGGCGAAGTAGACGATAGACTCCACGGCCGCCGGTACCGTTTCGAGGTTGTCGATGTCCAGCCGGGTTGGCACGCCGCAACGAGCCGTCACTGCGGTCAGTGCACCGGTGAGGCCGCGGTCGGCGAGGATCGGCGGGTAGACGGTTCGGATCACGTCGCGGAGTTCGGTCATCGCCTCCTCGGTTCCTTCGTGCGCGTCCCGAAGAAGTCCTTCCAGGAACTGCTCGTTTCGTGGATTGCCGGACAGTGCCCGCCGGGCCACGGCCAGCCGCATCGCGATGGCCACCAGCCGCGCCTGGGTGCCGTCGTGCAGGTCGCGCTCGATCCGGCGCAGCTCTGCGCCGTGTGCGTCGAGCACGTCTGCCCGGGTGCGGGTCAACACGGCGACCCGGTCGGCGAGCTGTTCGGCCGCCGAGTGCGACAGCACGACCAGGCAGATCCGGGCGTGTGCGCGAGCGATCGGCGCGAAGGCCAGGTACGCCAGCGCGGTGAGCAGGACGATCTGCAGTGGACCGAGTGTGAGGGCTGTCGCCCAACTGGTCACCGGAATATCGATGAACAGCCGTGGCCGATCCTGCGGTGCGAACGCCCACCACAGTGGTGTAGCGATTGCGGCGGTCAGGAGATTGCCGACGCACAGCAGCGCGAGCAGGCCGAGCGGCACTGCGGTGATGGCGTTCACCGGCAGCCAGAGCAGGTCGCGGGGCGCCGCCGGATCGGCCCATGCTCGGCGTCCCGTCGCGCGCAGGGCAGGACGCGATGCCAACGGCGTCTCGAGCAGTCGGCCGGCGCGGTCACGGTGCCAATTCGCCCATCGCCGGGCGCGCCTCGGATGGCACAGCAGCGGCAGCGCGAGCAGCGTGGCGACCCCGGTGGCCAGTGATCTCAGCAGGTAGGCCCCGCCACGCCACGCCTGCACCCACCGTCGACCCGACGTCACAGGATGCCCTTTCTGCGTACCCTCCTCGGGGCAGCGTCCCTTCGCGTTCCCGACACGGCGCCAAGTCTGCCCCGTGGCCGCCGCCCGCAGCACTACAGCCAGCTGTACCTCACATCGGGTGGTACGGGATATCGGTATCCGACGACGCGGAATCTAGCGTCGGACCACATGAGATTCAACAGCAGAAACCCATCGAGACGACGCGGGGCGCTGGTCGAGGCCACCGCGACCCACTCGCTATACCCGGATGCAATGCCGACATTTACGACCCATCCGTACGCAGTGCAGTTGGATTCGGTGTCAAAGGTATACGGGTCGGGCAGGAATGAGGTACGCGCTCTCGACGGGGTAACAGCCGGATTCCCGCGCGGTACGTTCACCGCCGTCATGGGCCCGTCCGGGTCCGGCAAGAGCACGTTTCTGAACTGCGCGGCCGGTCTGGACCGCCCGACATCGGGCCGGGTCGTGCTGGGTGACACGGAGCTGTCCGGCCGGTCGGAGACCGAGTTGACCGAGCTGCGCCGGGACCGGATCGGGTTCGTCTTTCAGGCGTACAACCTGCTCGGTGCGCTGAGCGTGGCGGACAACGTCACGTTGCCCGTCCGGTTGGCCGAGAAACCGGTCGATCCCGAGCAACTAGCGAGTGTCCTCGCCGCGGTCGGGCTCGCCGAGCATCACGACCGGCGCCCGAGTCAGCTCTCCGGTGGCCAGCAACAGCGGGTGGCGATCGCCAGAGCGCTCATCAACCGGCCCGACCTGGTGTGCGCCGACGAGCCGACGGGCGCGCTGGACAGCGGCACCGGCCGCCAGGTCCTGGCACTGCTCAGGAAGATCGTCGACGACCTGGGGCAGACCGTGCTGATGGTCACGCACGATCCGGTGGCGGCCGCGCAGGCTGACACCGTGGTGTTCCTCGCAGACGGCCGGTTGGCCGGCGAGATGCCCCGGCCGTCCGCCGAGCAGATCGCCGAGCGGATGACTCACCTAGGCGAGCCGTGGGCCGCCGCGTGATGTCCAAGCGCATGCTGGCGCTGGCCTGGAGCACGGTCAAGGGACGAAAGGGCGGGTTCGTCGCGGCGTTCGTGGCAGTGCTGTTCGGCTCGGCGGTGATCACGGCCTGCGGGATCCTGCTGGAAAGCAGCGAACGCTCGGGCGTGCCGACCGAGCGCTATCAGGCTGCCGACCTGGTGGTGGGCGCCCCGCAGGCACTGCCGGTGGCCGACGACGTGGATCCCAGATTCGGCGAGCGGGCCACCCTGCCGGCCGACCGGGTCGGCGATATCGCGCGAGTGCCTGGCGTCCGGGCGGCGATCGCCGACGTCAACGTCCCGGTCAGCCTCGTGATGGCCGACGCCGAGGTGCTCGCCGGGCCGGACGGCACCCCCGCGCTCGGGCATGGCTGGCAGTCGGCCACGCTCGGCCCGTTCACCACGAGCGCCGGCCGGGCCCCGACCGGGCCGGACGACGTGGTGCTGGACTCCGCGCTGGCCGAGCGGGCCGGCGTCACCGTCGGCGCGTCGGTTCGGCTCGTGCTCGGCTCGAACACGTCGACGTACCGGGTGACGGGCATCGCGGGTCTGCCTGCAGGCAGTCTCGTCCGGCAGTCCGCACTGTTCTTCACCGATGACCGGGCCCGGGAACTGACCGGCCAACCGGACCGGGTGGACGCGATCGGCGTGCTGGCCGCGCCCGGTGTCAATGCCGACGAGTTGGCAAGCGCCATCAAGGCGGCGGCCGCCGATGTGGTCGTCTACACCGGCAGTGACCGCAGCGAGGTCGAGTTCCTCGCCATCGGCAGCACGCGTTCGTTCATCAGCGAACTGTCGCTGGCGTTCGGCGGCAGCATGGTCTTGGTGATCATGATCGTCGTGGCGAGCACACTCGCCCTGTCCGTTCGGCAGCGGCTGCGGGAACTGGCGCTGCTGAGGGCGATCGGCGCGACCCCGAAGCAGGTGCTCGGCATGATCGCCGCCGAGACCATGGTGGTGGGCACGCTCGGGGCAGTGCTCGGCGTGATTCCGGGCATCGGGCTGAGTTTCCTCTTCCACGAAACCTTCACCCTGGTCGGCGCGGTACCGGACGACTTCGAACTGTCGATCAGCCCGCTTCCGGTACTCGTGGCGATGGTGCTCTGCCTGGTCGGCGCCCGTCTGGGCGGCTGGATAGCCGCCCGGCGAGCGGCCAAGCTCAGGCCGGTGGACGCGCTCGGCGAGGCCGCGGTGGAGCCGCCCAAACTCGGATGGCTTCGGTTGACCATCGGCTTGCTGCTGGTCCCCGTCGGTCTCGCCACCGCGGCCGTGCTGCCGCTGGTGCTACCCGGTGAAGGGGCCGTTGAAAGCGCGGCCTTCTCGGCGTTCCTGCTCGTCTTCGCCGTCGCGCTGCTGGGGCCGCGGTTGCTCGGCGGTGCCGTCACCGTGCTGGGCCCCTCGCTGAACCGCAGGTCGGGCGTCAGCGGGTTCCTCGCGACCGCGAACGCGCACGCCAACTCCCGGCGGCTCGCCGCGGCGACCACTCCTGTGATCATGGGCATCACCCTGGCCGCCGCGCAGCTCTTCAGCGCGACGACCTCGAGCTCGGCCGCGCAGGATCAGGCCGCGGACGGACTGCGCGCGGACTACGTCGTCACGTCCACGTCCGCCGGTGTCTCGCCCGAGGTCGCGGACGTGCTCCGGGACGTGCCCGGCGTCTCGGCGGTGACCCCGGTCGTCCGCACGCGGACGCTGGCGTTCACCTCGGGAGACGACCCTCAGATCAGGACCTACCCGGCGCAGGGGACCATCGGCCACCGGCTCGCCGAGACCATGGATCTCGCCGTTCTCCAGGGCGATGTCGCGGATGTGCGGGGCAACACGGTGGCGTTGAGCCGGATCGCGGCGGGCACCCTCGGCGCTGCTCTCGGCGACACCGTGGACCTCCGTCTCGGTGACGGCACGCCGATCAGACCCACGGTGGTGGCGCTCTACGAGAGAGGACTCGGCTTCGGTGACGTCACGCTGCCGCACGACCTCGTCCTGGAGCACACCACCGACCGCCTGGACTTCGCGGTGCTGATCGCGCCGGCCACGGGAACCGACGTCGGGGCACTCGGCGATGCGTTGCGATCGGCTGTCCAACACCTCCCGAGCGTCCAGGTCAACAACCGCGAGTCGTTCGTCGCCGCGCAGCGCGATGCCGCCACCGGCGAGTCGGCGGTCGGCCTCATCCTCAACGCGGTCATGCTCGGCTACCTCGCGATCGCCGTGGTGAACACCCTGGTGATGGCGACCGCCGCACGCTTTCGCGAATTCGCCCTGCTTCAACTGGTCGGCGCCACCCGTCGCCAGGTGTTCGCGATGATGCGCAGCGAGACGAGGATCATCGTCGTCGCAGCCGTTCTTATCGGTACCCTGGCCGCGATCCCGTCGTTGATCGGCACGAGCATCGGGCTGACCAGGACGCTGATCCCGTCCATCCCACTGCTCATCTACCTGGGAATCGTCGCGGTCGCCGCGCTGCTCGGCTGGGCCGCCATCATGACCTCGACCCGGATCGCCATGCGGTCGCAGCCGGTCGACGCGATTGGCGTTCGCGAGTGACGCCGGCGACGCCACAGCCAGCTGTACCGCATATCGGGTGGTACGAGGTATCGGTCCGCGTCAACGCCGCTCCTAGCGTCAGTGCCATGAGACTGAACAGCAGAAACCTATCGAGGCAGCGGGTCGCGCTGGGTGCGACGGCGGGCCTTGTCGCCCTCACGTTCACGGTCACCGGGCTCGACCCGGGCCTAATACTCCAACGTCACTTGATCTTTCGGCTGGCGATGTGACTGGGTCTGCGCTGGTAGTGGGATCGTCGGGCTCGGGCTTGGGATGTTCGTCGCCAGGTGGACCAGCGCAGGGTGTGCGCTGGTGGTAGCGGCAGGGCGAGGACGAAGGCGTTCAGGAGTCGGCGGATCTCGGCGACGGTCAACGCGATGACCTGCGGGTCGGCGTCGGATTGCTGGGCGACGAGGATAGTCAGGACGGCCATGGCGAGCATGGCCAGGGTGATGTGCCGGTGCCAGCCGGTCCAGCCGCGGACCTGGTCCAGGCCGACCTGACCTTTGACGGTCTGGAACAGCTCCTCGATGCTCCAGCGGGAGCCGGCCACCCTGACGAGGGTGTGCAGCGGCACCGGGCGGGGTGACCAGCACAGGTAGAAGGCCAGCTCGCCGGTGGCGCGGTTGCGGCGGACGAGCAGCCACCGATACTCGCCGGGCTGGGTGGCGGTGGTGATCCAGGCCCACAGGTAGTCACGGGGTCCTTTCGCTCCTGGCCCGCAACTGTGCAGCTGCCACGCCCGGCTGGGGATCCGCTGCGCGACTTCGTTGACGCGCACAAGGGTGCGGCCGCCGTTGACCGCCACGCGTCGGTCGCAGCCGACCGCCAGGACGTTGCCGATCCTCCGGTGTTCCAGGTCAGCGCGCAGGCCAGGGTCGGCGCCGTAGACCTCGTCGCCGGTCACCCACCCGACCGGAACACCGGCGTCAAGGGCGGGCGGCGATCATCTGCCGGGCCAGGGCCGGCTTCGTGGCGAACCCGACCTGGTCCGGGACACCGGCGGCGGCGAGACGGTCGGGGGCGATCGCACCAGGTCGCCTCAGGAAGGTAGAGCCGGCGGTCGATCATGGCTCGCCCTTTGGGTGAGACGTAGGCCAGGAACACTCCGACCTGGCTGTTCTCGATCCGGCCGGCGGTGCCGGTGTACTGCCGCTGCACCCCGACCGAGCCCACGCCCCTTCTTCAGGAAGCCGGTCTCGTCGGTGACCAGCACAGCGTCGGGGTGGCCGAGCTGCTCCACCAGCCAGGAACGCACGTCATCGCGGACGTCGGCATTCCACACCGTCGTACGCAGCAGCCGCTGCATCGCCTGCGGATCGGCGTGACCAGCCCGTTCCGCCAACGACCAGCAGGTCTTCCGATCTACGCCCGACAGCAGCCCTTCCACGAACTGCCCGACAGTCCGACGCGGCTCCTCCCGAACGAAGCCGCCAGCGACGCGCGTCACCGCCTCGTTCAGGATGACCCGCCACCGGTCAAGGTCCGGCCTGTGGCCCTCGGCACCGGATGATCTTCGGTTGTTCCCACCATGATCGATGATCAACGCGGTAGTCGTCCTCATGCCCTCGCCACGCCCAGCACCCGACTGGTATGGGTCAGCCCGCCCAGGCTCGACCTGGCACTACCGATGCTTGGGCGCCACGGCCTCGAGGTCGTCGATGCTGCCGGACATGATCGTGCGAAGGTGCTCGGTGATGTCCTGAGTTGGCCAGTCCCACCAGGCAAGTGCCAGAAGGCGGGCGACGTCTTCCTCGCTGTAGCGGCGGCGGATGAGCCTGGCTGGGTTGCCGCCGACGATGCCGTAGTCGGGGACGTCGTCGACGACGACGGACCCGGAAGCGATGACCGCTCCGCTGCCGATCTGGACGCCGGGCATCACCATGGCTCGGTATCCGAACCACACGTCGTTGCCAACCACAGTGTCACCCCGTCCGGGCAGGTTGGTGATGAGATCGAAGTGTTCGACCCAGGAACCACCCATGATCGGGAACGGAAAGGTCGACGGGCCGTCCATGCGGTGGTTGGCGCCGTTCATGATGAACCGCACGCCCTCGCCCAGCGCGCAGAACTTCCCGATGATCAGCTTCTCCGGCCCGTAGTGATACAGCACGTTGCGGGTCTCGAAGGCGGTTGGATCATCCGGGTCGTCGTAGTAGGTGAACTCCCCAACCTCGATCAGTGGCGAGGTGACCAGCGGCTTCAGTAGCACCACGCGCGGCTGTTCGGGCATCGGATGCAGCACGCCCGGATCGGCCGGAACACCTGCCATCGTGAATCTCCTCATCGGGCCGCTGAAGGGACGCAACCAAGATCGCAAAGACTCGCCGCACGCTACCACCGCACCCGTCTACACGGAGCGCACTGCCTCGATGTCGCTATCCGGTCCAGGAGCACCGCGCGAATCCCGCTTGATGAGGACGACTTCAGCCAAGTGACGTTGGAGTATTAAGGATCGGCGACCGGTTCCGGCCACGCCACGGCCCGGTTGCGACGGGACACCGACGCGATCCACGCCCTCGGGGTGACCGGCGTTCAAGCCCGAGTGACCACTCCGACGGCCGGCACCTCGTCGCCACCAGCGGGGTCGCCGATCGTGACACCAGGCGCCCGGTGTCACCCAACGGACGCTTCCGAATCGCCAGTACCCGCAAGGCGTTCGAAGCCACCGTCGTCCTGCAACGTGCCTCGGTGATCTGGATCAAAGACCTCACCCGAACCAGAGCCGAGAGCCGCGCAGGTCATCGAGGGGCGTAGCTCGTCGGGATCCAGTTGGGGGCTCTCAGCGGCAGCTGTATTCCCGGATGTCGGGCCCGCTGCCGCCCGGGGAGTGGGGATTGTGCCCACCGGCGCGGTGTCGGCCCGCGGGCTCAGGTGAGGGCGGCGACCAGCAGGGCGAAGGCGGCGATGATGACGGCGACGCGGACGTAGTGCAAGCGGTCCCAGCGGTTCATCTGCTGCTTCCAGTCGGCGGGCCGGTTCTCGGGGGTCCACGTCTTGCCCCGGTTGTTGATCGGGACGAGCAGCAGGATCGACATGATCACGCTGAGGATCAGCAGTGCGCCAGCGGTGACGACGAGGCCGGTGCCGTGGTGGTGCCATCCGGCGATGGCCCAGACCGCGACGAGGACGAGCGAGCCGATGTACCAGACCGGCATCACGGCGCCGAGCATCCGGCCCCCGTGGGCGCGGCCGAGTTGGCCACTGTCCTCCGGGAGGGCGTTGAAGATCGGGTTGATGACGAAGGCGACGGAGAACTCCACCCCCACCATCACGCCGACGACCACGGTGGTGAACACCTCGAGTGCGTTGAGCATGAAAAGCCCTCCTGGAACCTAGCGTTGATAGCTGGCGTGGCAACGCTAGCACTGCTGCCGCTCGATCGTCTAGCGGTGCTAGGATCGAATCATGTCGGTACAGGAACGCAAGGAGCGCGAACGGGCGGACCGCGAGCGCCTCATCGTGGCCACGGCCCGCGAACTCGCCGAGCAGCAGGGCTGGGACGCGGTCACCACCCGCCGGCTCGCCGAGCGCATCGAATACAGCCAGCCCGTCCTCTACAGCCACTTCCGCGGCAAGCGCGAGATCATCGGCGCCGTCGCCCTGCAGGGCGCCGCCGAGATGGCCGCGGCGGTGCGGGCCGCGACCGCCGCCGCGGACGGCCCTCGTACCCGGGTCACCGCCCTCGCCCGCGCCTACCTCGACTTCGCCGCACGCAACCCGGCGGTCTACGACGCCATCTTCCAGCTCGACGGCGGCCTGGCGTTCGCGCACGAGGACACCCCGGCACCTCTCAAGGACGCCTTCGCCGCGCTACTGGAGAGCCTCGGCGAGGTCGCCGGCGACGGCGTCCACCCGGGGCTGTTCACCGAGACCTTCTGGGCGGCCCTGCACGGGCTGGCCACCCTGACCCGGGCCGGACGGCTGCCGCCGGAGCACACCGAGCAGAGGGTGGAACTGCTGGTGGACCGGCTCGCCTTGCTCTGACGCACCGTCCCGGCGGGCACACACCCGGGGGTCCTCGGGCCCCG
This sequence comes from Micromonospora cremea, assembly GCF_900143515.1. Classification (NCBI taxonomy): domain Bacteria; kingdom Bacillati; phylum Actinomycetota; class Actinomycetes; order Micromonosporales; family Micromonosporaceae; genus Micromonospora; species Micromonospora cremea. Next base: position 451,250 of record NZ_FSQT01000001.1, read on the forward strand.
CTGCCTGCCTGCGGCATCGCTTCCGGTCACTCGCGCCCGTCGGGGGTCCGGGGCCCGGCGATCTGCGGCTGCGCCGTGGCCTACCGGCGTGCTTTCCGCTCTGTCGATACCTCCGCGCGCTGACACGGTCGCGGCGGGGTGCCGGCACCGATCCCCGACCCGTGTCCTGTCCCCTCTGGCGATGATCTTGACCTGCTCGACCAACGGGCCGTCACTGGTGACCGGGCACAACGGCGCGGGCCGTCAACACCTCACAGCAAACAAGTCCGCCCATGTGGCTCAGAAACGAAACACACATGAAGGCCGCATACTCGCACAAGCATCGCTTTCTCATCATTAAGCGTGCCAGCGGAGACGGTCGACCTCGCGCAAGAGATGATCGGGGATGTGACCGATCCAAAGGCCCATAGGGATACTCATTCGACACCGAGCGCGAACGGACCAGCCCGAGCGCCGCGCGAGGCGATGACGAAACAACAGTTGGCGGTGTGGCGCTCCCTCCTCGATACGACGTCGGCGCTCGCTCGTGCCTTGACTGCCGAACTGGCGCTTGAGTCAGGACTCTCGTCGGGCGACTACCAGGTGCTGCTCGCCCTCGTGGAGGCCCCCGGGAAGAGGATCCGCTCGTCCGAGTTGGCCGACAGCATCGATTGGGAACGCAGTCGCTTGTCGCATCACCTTCGACGCATGGAGATGCGTGGCTTGGTTCGTCGCGAGGGCTCCGGTCCACATGACAGTCGGGCAACCCACGTGACGCTGACAACACAGGGCGAGACCCGTTTTCAAACAGCCAGCAAGATCCACACGGCGACTGTCAAGCGCTACTTCGCCGACGCACTGAGTGCGCAGCAGTTCGCGTCGTTGGCCGAGATTCTGGATGCCTTGGATCGACACCTGACCTCTATGTGATACGTCAGTCATTGACGTGTCATCAGACCGGGGTAACGTTGGTGACGCGTCAACACGGCGTGTCGGAGCGTGGACGATCCCGTCGCCTCGGCCCATGATGAGAGAGGTGTGCCGCAAATGAAAGCGTGGCAGTTCATAGGTGTGGGGAGCCCTCTGACCTTGCGTGATGTCGATGTGCCCGAAGCGGGGCCGGGCCAGGTCCTTATCGATGTCAAGGCTTCAGGGCTCTGCCACAGCGACATCGGATATCTCGAGGGGACGATCACGCATCTTCCGTTCGCTCCCATCACGCTAGGGCACGAGATGTCGGGGGTCATCGCCCAAGTCGGCGCCGGCGTTACCGGATTCAAGATCGGACAGCGGGTCGCGATCCCGTCCACTCTCGAGACCCCGGGTAATGCCAGCGATGGCGGCTTCGCCGAGTATGTGGTCGCCCGCCAGGAACACATCCTTGGGATACCGGACGACGTCGACTTTGTCCACGCGGCACTCGCAATGGACGCCGGGATGACGTCGTACCACGCGGTCCGGTACGGCGGGACGAAGCAGGGCACGCGGATCGGTATTATCGGGCTGGGCGGTCTGGGGTTTCTCGGAGCACAGTTCGCGCTGGCCCTCGGTGCCGAGGTGTACGGGGTCGAGATCAACGAAGACGTCTGGCCCCGTGCTCTCGACGTCGGCGTAGCCGACGTCGCGAGGAGCATCGGCGAATTCGCCGACAAGAACCTCGAAGTCATCATTGACTTCGCCGGTTTCGGGACGACGACGGCGGAAGCATTCGAGGCAATCGGCCACGGGGGCACCGTCGTTCAGGTCGGACTCGGTCGCAGTACCGCCACCATATCTACCTGGGCGCTGTTGTCGAAGGAGTTGCGCTACCTCGGGTCGGCTGGCGGCACCTTCGACGACGTCCGGGCCGTACTCGATTTGTTTAGCCGCAACAAGGTGAAACCTCTGCTCAGTACTGTCTCTTTCGAGCAGATCGGCGAAGCGATCGGGCGGCTGGAACGCGGACGGGTCGACGGCCGCATCGTCGCCGTCCAGCACTGACGTACGACCGCTGTCGAGGTCAACTCCGGGGGCGGCGAGGTTTGCCCTCTGGGTCCTCGCCGCCTCCGGCTGTGCTTCCGCGAAGCAAACGGTCCACCTTTGCCCAGCAGTCCGCGCGACCAGCGAATGCGGCAGCACGACGACTGCTGACCATATCCGGGCACTCGACCCGGCGCTGTCGCAACCGCGGGACACCCATACCGGTTTCCGCACCGCTGATACGACATGCGGCGCCGCGTCCGCGCATCCGCAGCGACGACCCGGCACTCGCTCGGTCTGCGTGCTCATGAACAACACAACCGATGTGCTCAACCTGTATGCCCACAGGGCGGTGTTGTCAGGCCGCCATGGCGGTTTCTTGGCAGCCGGACGAGCGGCTCGGGCCGGACAGGTCGCCCCGCGTGACTGCGGCGGCCACGACGCGTTCGGCGCGGCGGCGGCGCATCCGCAGGACCGACGCGGTGACGCCCTTCTCGGCGGCCAACTGCTCAATCAGCGCGTCTCCGAAGCGGGTGGCGCTGATCAGCTCAGCGGCCTCGGCGGTGATCAGGCCCGCGGCGGCTGCCCGGCCGAGCAACAGGTCCGGATGCCCGTAGGGCATCCTCGGCGATCGCGAGCCGGTGGGCAGGTCCAGCGGCAGTTCCTCGCCGTCGTCGGCCTTGACGACCGCGGCCCCGGCGCGCCAGGCCGCCCAGCACAGCCGCAGCCATAACCGGGGCGGGGTGAGGTCCGCCGCACGCAGTGCCTGAAGGAACCCGGCGAGGACCGCGGAGTCGACGTCGTCGGCGTGCCGGGTGTAGCCGCGGCTGATCTTCGCTGCGAGGTGTGTCAGGGCGGGCAGGGCCACGCCGATCGCGCCGACGACCCAGGCCGGTCCCCATTCGCGGGCGTGGTGGGCCAACTGCCGCCACAGCTCATCGGTGGTGTTGCTGTCGTAGCGTCCGTCCATCAGCAGCTTGCGTAGCTCGTGCAGCGGCATCGTCGTGTCCGGCAGACCTGGTACCGGGCGAGCGTCGAACACCAGCGGAGCCGGTTCGCAGGTCAGTAGCTCGAAGGCTGTCTCGGCAGTGGTCAGCGCCGTGTCGCCTGTCCTCGTGCGGGGGGTTGTGGCCATGGTGATGCCTCCTTTACGGGAGCGCTTCGCCCTGCGCGAACGCTTCGAGACCCCCGATTGGGACAGCCCGACCTGACACCACGAGCGTGTGTCAGACCAGGACAGGTCGTGTCCGCTCGTGTCAGGTTCGCCGGTGCGCCGCCTGCCCGCGGGGCTGTCTGGCGGCCGGGCTGACCGTTCCTGTCAGGGGAGGGGCGGGTTCGATGGGCCTGTCAGCGGCGCACTGGGGATCGTCAGTACGCCCGCCGGTCCGGGGGCCACCGTGCCCATGACCGATAGAAGCGTCCACCGCGCACCGGTCCCCGTGGGGGACGTGGTGCCCGGCGACCCGCCCGTGCCGATCACCGTCTGGCCGGTCCCTGCTGCGCAGGAGGGCGAGACCATGTCCAACGCGATGGGCGTGCGGCTCGTCCACAACCTCACCCACCCGTGCGACCTCATCATCGACCTGGCCGAGGGGCCGCAGTTGGCCCGCGCGGTCATCGCGGCACACCGCCGCAACCACCTGCAGACGGCCCGCCCGGTTGGCTGGGGGCGGGAGCCGGCGACGCTGATCGTCACCGGCTGGCCGGTCGCCTACCCCTGCCCGGTTGAGTTCTTTCTCCGCTGCCGCGCCCGCCTCGCGCCGGGTGGCTGCGTGGCGGTGCTGCTGCCGCACGGAGATGTCACCCTGCCGGTCGACGTCGTCGTCGCCGCGAAGCGGGCCGGGCTGGCATACCTGCAGCACATCGTGGCGGCCGACCGGCCGCCCCGGCGTGGCCAGCAGGCGCAGCTGGCGATCCACACCGACGTGCTGATCCTGACCCGCAGCGCGATGGCGACCGGGCGCGCCGATGGCTGAGACGCTGCCGGTCACCTCGGTGTGGCTGACCTGCCAGATACCCGCCCGTGACCAGCGGCGAGGCCGTTACGTCCGAGAAACCTCCCGCCATCCGGCGAAGATGCTGCCCCACCTGGCCGCCCACGCGATCAGCTCGTACAGCGCGCCGGGCGATGTGGTGTTCGACCCGATGTGCGGGTGCGGCACCACGTTGGTGGAGGCCATGCACCTCGGGCGGCAGGGCATCGGGATCGACATCGAGCCCCGCTACACCGCACTTGCCGAGGCCAACGTCGCCCTCGCCGCGTCGCAGGGCGCCGCCGGAACGGCGACGGTGTTCACCGGGGACGCCACAGGTCTGCTCGACCTCGTGCCCGCGTCCGCGGTCGGCCGGGTGAGCCTTGTGCTCACGTCGCCACCTTATGGGCGCGGAACGCATGGCCTCGTGCAGACCACGAGTACCGGGGTACGCAAGCGGAACCACCTGTATGGGGACCGCGAGCGTGGCAATCTAGCCTATGCGGGATGGTCCCGCCTGCTCGACGGATTCGCCGCGATCCTGGCCGCCAGCTACCAGCTGCTGCGTCCCGGCGGCACCGTGGTGATCACCTCCCGACCGGTACGCCGCCAACGCGATGACCTGATCGACCTGCCCGGCGAGCTGCTCGCCGTCGCGCAGTCAGCCGGGCTTGTCCCGGTGGAGCGGACGGCTGCGATGCTCGCCGCCGTCCGCGACGGGCAGATCGTGCACCGAGCCAACATGTTCGGACTCCTAGCCGTGCGCCGCGCCCGCGACGAAGGCATCCCCGTGCACCTGGTGGCGCACGAGGACGTGCTGGTCCTTCGCCGCCGCTGAAAGCCTTGCCATGCTCAGGAGCTGTCGGGCCTGGCAAGGCAGACGCCGGAGCTCTTCACCAAGCCGCGGTAGTCGCCCACGGCGGCCCGGGTCTAGGTGAGCGTTCGGGAACTTCGGTTACCAGTTGCCGGTGCGGGCGAGTCGGCGTGACATGGTCATGATCAGCGAGATGTAGACCATGGCTTCGTGGTGGTCGGGTCGGGTTTCGTAGTCGCGGACGCAGCGGCGATGCTTGCTGATCCAGGCCAGGGTCCGCTCGACGACCCATCTGCGGGGCAGGACTTTGAAGCCGTTGACGTCGTCGGTGCGTTTCACGATCTCGACGGTCATCGCCAGGACCTCGCGTGCCCAGATGACCAGGCGCCCGGCGTAGCCGCCATCGGCCCAGCAGTGCGTGATGGTGGAGAACTTCTCCCGGACCGGTGCGAGGAGGCGGTGTCCGGCATCGCGGTCCTGGACTGCGGCGATGGTGACGATCACGGCGAGGAGCAGGCCGCCGGTATCCACGGCGATGTGACGCTTACGACCGTTGATCTTCTTCCCGGCGTCGTAGCCGCGGCTGGCACGTGTCACGGTGTCGCCCGCGCGTACCGACTAGGAGTCGATGACCGCGGCGGTGGGCAGCGGGTCTCGGCCCTCGTAGACGCGCACCAGATCGCGTAGCGCGTCGTGGATCGCAGCCCAGGCTCCGGCGCGTGCCTATCGGTGGAACAGGTCGTAGCGGGGGACTCGGGGTTGATCGGCACGAAGGCGGCCCCGGCCTTCCCCACGCCGAGTAACGCCACGTACGTGTCGACCGAACGCTGCAGCAGGATGGCCACCCGCGCGCCACCCACGACGCCGAAGGAACGCAGGTGGTGGGCCAGCCGGTTCGCGCGCTCGTCCAGTTCCCGGTAGGTCAGCTGCTCGTCGCCGCACTCGAGTGCTATGGCAGATGGATCTTTGTCGCAGGCGGACTCGAACACGTGGTGCAGACGCCGAATTCTCGTGACGCAGCCCTCGTCGCCTGGCCCGCCCGTCGAATCGACGACCGGCGCACCGATGACGACGCCCGCTTCCGCATCCGACCCCTCTGGACCACGCTGCGCGCTGCCCAGATGCAGCCAAGGACATCGACCAGCAGGGGGTAACTTCCATCCACAAATCTAAAAGTTCCGTTCAATCAATGCAAAGTGTTAACGTCAGCGATCGATCTTTTGTCCTCGGAGACCGTACTGGCCGGTCCAGGGGAGAAAGCTCCCCGGCTCCTACCTCGGCCAGGACCCGCACCCACCGGGAGGAAGCATGACCGCACCGAACCGATGGCGCCGACGCCGTCGCGTCAGGCTCGTGGCCGCAGGTGCCGCTCTATCGACCCTGCTCGCCGCGGTCACCATCACCCCAGCCGGGGCCGCACCCGTCACCGTCGATGTCCCGCCGCAGGAACCCGGCGTCACCCTGCGTTCGTACGACATGGGAACTCCGCTGTCGACGTTGTGCACCCTCAAGCCGGCGCAGACACCGAACGTCGACAAGCTCATGCCGATGATCAACTGGAACACCACAGACGAGTTCGGACTCTCGGACCGGTTCATCAGCCACGTCATCGCCAATCTCGCCGCGCCCGTCGATGGCGACTACACATTCCGGCTGACGAGCGACGACGGGTCACGGCTGACGATCGGCGATCAGCGTGTCGTCGACCACGACGGTCTGCACGGCGAAACCTTCAAGGAAGGGTCGACCACCCTCAGCGCCGGCCTGCACCCACTTCGCCTCGAGTTCTTCGACAATGGCGGCGGCCAGGTGTTGCGGCTCGAATGGCGCCGCCCGGGTGCAGCCGACTTCGAGCTCGTACCGAACTCCGCGTTGAGCACCGACGCCGGTGTCGTACGCGTCACCGCCCCGGGATGGAAGTACTGCGAGGGGGCGACCGACTCGGCCGGCGACGGCCTGCCGCTCGACCGGGTGCACCCGGGCTACACCCTCACCGACCTGCGCCCCGAAGGGCTCCAGCCGCAGGTCACCGGCATGGCGTTCCTGCCTGAGGGCGACCTGATGATCTCCACCTGGGGCGGCACCGACACCGCGACCGGCGAGGTCTACGTGGTCGAGGGCGTCACCGGCCAGACCGGCCCCGGGCAGGTGACATACCGCAAGTTCGCAGACGGGCTGCGCGAACCCCAGGGCGTTGCGGTGGTCGACGGCACCGTCTACGTCAGCCAGAAGCACGAGCTGACGGCCCTGCGCGACACCGACGGCGACGGCCTCGCCGACGACCGCCGCACCGTTGCCACCTGGCCATGGGGCGGCAACTTCCATGAGTTCGCGTTCGGCCTGCTCCACCGGGACGGGTACTTCTACCTCAACCTGTCAGTCGCCATCAACCAGGGCGGCGCCACCACCGTGCCCCAGCCCGCTCCGAATCGCGGAACCTCGATCAAGGTGAACGCCAAGACCGGCGAAATCACGTATGTCGCCGGAGGGCTGCGCACCCCCAACGGGATCGGGTGGGGCCCCCGCGGCGAGGTCTTCGTCACCGACAACCAGGGCGGCTGGCTGCCAGCATCCAAGCTGGTCCAGATCCAGCAGGGGGCGTTCTACAACCACTACACGACGCCTGTGGGTCCGTTCGACGACAAGCCGGTGACGCGTCCCATCGTCTGGATCCCGCAGAACGAAATCGGCAACTCACCGTCCACTCCCGTGCTGTTGAAGCAGGGGCCGTACGCGGGACAACTGGTCGTCGGCGACGTGACCTACGGCGGCCTGCAGCGCGTCTTCCTTGAAAAGATCGAGGGGCAGTACCAGGGCGCGGTGTTCCGGCACACGCAGGGCCTGGAGGCCGGCGTCAACGAGGTCACCCTCGGCCCCGACGGCGCGCTCTACACCGGTGGCCTGGGCGCTGGCGGCAACTGGGGCCAGGAGGGCAAGCTCACCTACGGCCTGCAGAAGCTCACACCCAACGGCACCTCGGTCTTCGAGGTCAAGCAGATGCGCGCGTCGCACGTCGGGTTCGAGCTGGAATACACCAAGCCGCTGTCGGCCGAGACCGCGCAGGAACTCCCCGACGCGTACCAGGTGACGCAGTGGCGCTACGGCGCGACGAGCCAGTACGGCGGTCCCAAGCTCGAGCTGGAGACGCTCAAGGTGGCCAAGGCCGAGCTGTCGGCCGACGGCCGCACCGTCAAGCTCCAGATCCCGGGCCTGAAGGAGAACCGCGTGGTGCACGTGCGCTCCCCGCGTCCGTTCTCATCCGCCGGCGGCGAGGAGCTGTGGAACACTGAGGCCTGGTACACGCTCAACGAGATCCCGGGCCGGGTGGTGCAGCCGCAAACCTTCTTCGAGGCCGAGGAGGGCCGTACGGCCGGCGTCGGCATGGCGACCGACCACGCCGCCTACTCCGGCGCCGGCTTCGCCGCCGGGTTCGCCGGCGACGGCGCGTCGACCCGCATGTCCGTCGATGTCCGCGAGGCCGGGACGTACGACCTGGCGATGCGCTACAGCAACGGCCCGAATCCCTACTCCGGCGAGAAGCAGCTGAGCCTGTTCGTCAACGGCGAACGGGTCGAGCAGATGGTCTTCCCCTCCACCGTGACCTGGGAGGAGTGGGGCACCGTCAGCACCAAGGTGCGCCTGAACAAGGGTCGCAACCTGGTCGAGTACCGCAAGGAGGCTGCGGACTCCGGGCACGTGAACCTGGACGTGCTCGCCGTTCGGCCGCACGGCAAGCGCATCACGCTGTTCGACGGTGGCGAGCTCACCGAGTGGCAGCACAGCGACGGGCGCGAACCGGAGTGGGCGATCGCCGACGGCGCCATGACTGTGCGCAACGGGGACCTGCGTACGGTGCAGGCCTTCGGCGACTTCCGGCTGCACGTGGAGTTCAACCTGCCGCTGTACCCGCCGGACGTGACCGGCCAGGCGCGCGCCAACAGTGGGGTGTACCTGCAGGACCGCTACGAGATCCAGGTGCTGGACTCCTTCGGCATCGACCCGCCGCAGACCAACGACGCCGCGGCCATCTACACGCAGAAGGCCCCCGACGTGAACGCGGCGCTGCCGCCGCAGGCCTGGCAGACGTACGACATCGTGTACCGGCAGGCCCGCTACGACGCATCCGGAAACAAGGTCGACAACCCCCGCGTCACCGTGGTGTGGAACGGCGTCAGGGTGCACGACGACGTCGAGATCCTCGGCCCGACTGGCGGCAGCCGGCCCGAGGGCCCGGCGACGGGTGCCATCCGACTGCAGGACCACGGCAATCCGGTCCAGTACCGCAACATCTGGATCGAGCCGCTGGACCGGTAGCTTCGCCAGCTGCCAGAACGCGGATGGCCGGGTACCGGCGCGCCGGCCCGGCCGTCCGCAGCAGAGCCTCGGCCCAGGCATGCTGGGCCGAGGCTTGGACATGGTCGAGGAGGCTCTGCTCGCCACGCTGGCTGCAGGGCCCGGTTCCTGATCCGGGACCGTGACGGGAAGATCCTGCCCTGTTCGACGCCGTCCTGAAGGACGCGGGCGTCGACGTCGTCCTCGGCGGCGCCCGGATGCCCCGTATGAACTCGATCATGGAACGCTGGCTACAGACCTGCCGGCGTGAACTCCTGGACCGCACCCTGATCTGGAACCAGCGGCATCTCCTGCACGCCCTGAAAGAGTTCGAGGACTTCTACAACTCCCACCGGCCCTCTCCAAGGCATCGCCAACGCACCCCCGTTACACCCGATGCCCGCGCAGCTCGCCGACCCGAACGACTCGCCCGCCTCGCCATACGCAGACACGACCGTCTCGGCGGTGTTCTCCCACGAATGCAAGCATGCTGCGTGACCTGCACGGACGAGATTTCGGCAAGTGCAGGGTGGTGGTCGCAGGGCATCGAAGGAGGTCTTGCACACATCTTCGTATACAACATACGCTCCCAGAGTCGCCGACTCGAGGAGTTGCCATCGAACCCCTGCCCGAGCGAAACGAGCCCACGCAGGCTCCGTCCACTCCGGATCGTGGTGGTGACGGTCGCCCTTGCCCTGCACCGTCGCAGCCTGCTCTCCGGTGTCGGACAGCGGGGGCGGCAGCACATCCGGCGAGAACCAGGCGGCCCTACAGCAGGGCCGCCGACGACTCGACCGACGCACTGCTCGACGGAGGCCCGCGCGGTCGTGGACTTCGACGCGCGAAAGGCGCTACCAGCAGGCCATCGAGGAGATTCTCGAACGCCGCAGCACGATCCACCACTACCACCCGAACGGCTTCGTGGCGGGCACCTCGGCCATGACCGGCTTCGAGTTCCCCGGCAACTGGCTGCCCCGCCTGAAAACCGCCCGCCTCACCGACTCGTCGGTGGTCCCGACACGTCCTGCCCATGCCCTGCGCACCGAAGGAGCCCGTGACCATGCATCTGCCCATCCATCGACAGCGACGATCACGACCACGAAACTGGCTGCCCGGCGCCGTAGCGCTGGCGCTCGTTGCCTCGATTGGGTTCGCCGCCCCGGCGGCCGGCGCCCAGGAGCAGCCGACCGGGCAGCGCCCTGTGTTCGAGAACGGCCGAGCCCAGCCGGTGTACGCCGGTGAAGAGATCATCACCCAGAATGTCTGGGTCGAGGTCGAGGGCATGGACACCGACCGGGACGGTGCCAATGACCGCATCCGGGTGCAGATCCGGCGACCGGCGTCGACCGACAAGGGCATCCAGCTGCCGATCATCATGCAGGCGAGCCCTTACTGGGGCGACGGAGGGGAGTTCCTGAACAACGAGGTCCACGTCCCGCTCTACGCCCCGGAGCGGCCGGGCTACGCGCCGCCGCCGGATCCCGGCCCGTTCCCGTACTTCCCGCCGCCGGACAAGCCGTACGACGGCACCGAGCCACCGCACCAGACAATCAACGGCGGCACGTACCAGAACGAGTTCCTCTCACGCGGCTTCATCTTCGCCCACGCACAGATGCTCGGTACGGGCAGCTCGACGGGGTGCACTACTGGGGGTGGTCCCGAGGAGCACAATTCGCTCAAGGCGGTCATCGATTGGTTCAATGGCCGGGCCGACGCCTATGACATCGACGGCAACCCGGTCGAGGCGAACTGGACCACCGGTCTGGTCGGGATGATCGGCACGTCCTATGACGGCACGCTACCGATCGGGGTGGCCACGACCGGTGTGAAGGAACTGCGGGCAATCGTGCCCATCGCGGCGATCTCCAGCTACTACGACTACCGCCGGATGAACGGCACGCCGATCTCGACCAACACCAACGTTGGGGGCGACCAGAACTCCAACCACAACTCCAACATCTCGCGGAAGTACCCGGAGGTGTGTGACTACACCAAGGAAGAGGTCCGGCGGGGTCAGGACCGGCTCACCGGTGAATACAACCAATGGTGGCACGAGCGCAACTACCTGCCGAACATCGGCAACATCGCGGGCGGCGTCCTGGTGCAGCACGGCCTGAACGACCAAAACGTGAAGCTTCGCAACGCCGCCCAGCTCGTTGACGCCCTCGAAGAGAACGGCATCCCTCACCAGGTGTGGCTGCACCAGGGCGGGCACGGCGACCGGGCGCTCTCGAACAACCGGGCAGCCTGGCTGGACCTGCTCAACCGCTGGTGGACCTACTGGCTGCACGGGGTGAACAACGATGTGCTGGACGAGCCCGCAGCAGTCATCGAGCGCGAAGACGGCACCTGGACGCCGTACGACAGCTGGCCGACGCCCGGCTCTGCCTCCACACCGCTCTTCCTAGGAGCCAGTGGCGACAACACCACCGGCAGGCTCACGCTGACACGCAACGCCGCAGACAGACCGGTCACCGAGACCTTCACCGACGACATGACGATCGACGCGACGTCCTTCGCCCGCGCCGAGCAGTCGCCGAACCGCCTCGCCTACCGCACCCCGGCGCTCACCGAGCCCGTCCATCTCAGCGGGACGGTGCATGTCTCGACGCGGATGTCGATCAACGCCCGGGCCGGGATCGTCAGCGCGATGCTGGTCGAGTACCCGAAGTCGGGCAACCCGAAGATCATCGCGCGGGGCTGGTCGGACCCGCTGAAGCGGTTCGGCTTGGATCGCAGCTACGGCATCATGCCGGGAGCCCCGTTCACTCACAACTTCGACCTGCAGCCGCACGACTACGTGTTCAACGAAGGTAGCCAGATCGGGCTCGTCGTGTACTCCAGCGACCGGGTCTTCACCCTCCGGCCGCCGCCAGGCACGCAGCTGAGCCTGTACACACACCACAGCCAAACCACAGTCGACCTCCCGATCGTCGGGGGCAAATCCGCACTCGCGTCCGCCCTCGGCGGCGAGTAAGGCCAATTGCTTCGGCCCGGTCCGGGCGGCGGGTTTCCGCCCACTCGGACCGGGCCGGGCATTTTTGAAGATGCTCACGTTCGCCCGCCGCGGACGGCGCATCTCTGTTGGCGCTGGCGAGCATGCTGGTGTTCGTCAGCATCCGGGCCTTGCCCGGCGACCCGGCCCTGGCGCTGGCCGGTGAGGAGCGCGACCCGGAGTCACCGGCGCAGATCCGGCTCACGCAAGCGCTGGACGACGCGCCCCGGGCACCGCTGGTAGCGACCCGGTTCGGGCAGCAACGGCTCGATGCGCTGCCACAACCCGTCCGGCACGATCCACGGCGGCCGCTCACCACGCCGACGTAACTCTCATCGCCATCGACGCCGCGACGATCAGGACCGACCACTGTTCTACGCGGCTCGACCCATGCCACAGCGTCGGGCACCCGCGGCGTTTGAGACAACCATCGTCGACGTGGCCGTTGACGGCAGCTTTCCAGCCCGGGGTTACGAACTCAGGGTCCGTGCCTGGGCCGAACGCACCTTCGCTGCGTGGGCCGACGACGATGGGCGATGACTGGAAACTGTTTGATCACAGGTTGATGAAGGCGCGCGTGTAGCGGGCAGAGTTGGACGAGCTCCCGGTAAATCGGCGGTTGCCTACGCCAACCGTCCACCGGGAGCTCGCCGTGTCATTGTCGCCTGCCTGTGCCTGCGTGTCGTGCCCGATGAACGCGGTCGTCCTTGACCGGTTCGGCGGAGTCGACGAACTCTCGTCGCGCCGGATACCGCTCCCCGAGGTCGGCGACGACGACGTCCTCATCCGGGTGGAGTTCGCAGGGGTCGGGTCCTGGGACGCGGCCGAGCGGGAGGGGGACTACGACGGCGCTTTCGGCGTCCAGTCGACCTTTCCCTATGTCCTCGGCTGGGACGCGGCGGGCACGGTGGCCGCGCTCGGACGCAACGTCACCCGGTTCGACGTGGGTGAGCGTGTCTACGCTGCGACGATGCCGGTACCGCGTGGCGGCTTCTACGCCGATTACGGCGTCGTTGAGGCGGAGTTCGTGGCGCGCGTGCCCGACCGGCTGCCGGCCGAGCAGGCCGGCGCGATGGCTTGGGATGCCCTGACTGCACTGAGCGGCCTCGATCTGCTTGGCCTGCGGCCGGACGAGACGCTTATGGTCTTCGGGGCCAGCGGGGGTATCGGGCACATGGCCGTGCAGCTGGCGCGGCACAGCGGCATCCGAGCGCTGGCCGTGGCTTCTGGTGACGACGGTGTCGCCCTGGCCCGGCGGTTGGGCGCCGACGACGCCATCGACGGTCGCAAAGACGATGTGTTGGCTGCGGCATTCGAGTTCGCACCAGGCGGGCTCGATGCGGCTCTGGTCACGATGGGAGGCGAGGCTGCCGAACGGTCTCTTCGCGCGATCAAGAACTCGGGACGGATCGCCTGGCCGAACGGTGTCCTGCCCGTGCCTGTAACGTCGCCGGGCGCGACGGTGTCCTACTACGACGGGGATCGAAGCCGCACCGCCACCGATCGGCTGAACGCGATCATCGAGGCCAGCTCCCTCGAGGTCCACGTCGCACGGACCTTCCCGTTGGAGCGAGTCAAGGATGCGCATCGCCCCTCAATGATCACTATGTCGGCAAGCTGGCCCTCAAGGTCGGATAGGACGCAACAAGCGGCCCGAGGCTCCGGTGTCAGCGGCTCAAGCCACCGTCCCCGCCTTATGTCTGGCCCGTCGCGGCGGTGGCCCAGAGGGTGGGCGGTCTCGCTGGCCGGTTCCGCTGCACAGGTCACCAGCTGCCTACCAGGTGATCGGTAGGCCCGCCCCGGTCCGGTTCACAGCGGGACCGGTCGCGCCGCCCGCGGCGAAGAGTCCCGCAGCGGTCTCCCGTCACCGGCCGAGCAGCGAAGGCTCGCTGGCTGACGAGATCAGTCAGGCGGGCCGCAGGTCCGGCGGATTCCACTCCGGCCAGCAGCCCTGACACGGGGGAGGGGATTGCCGGGCTGTCAGGTCCTGCCAGGAGGCCGCACCTGACAGCCCAGCCGAAGGCGCTCCCGCAACGGCTACCTTGAGAGCTCCCCTTACTTCCACGTGCCTCTGATCTGACGCCTCGCGCGACGGCATCGCGCCCACCAGCTACGGTCGGCCGCCGCTGCCAGCCTCGGATCTGGCACGCACAAACCCCACGCCCCTCGCCCACGCGACTGGGGCGCGGCACCACCATCCCTTCAGGCGGCCACCAACCGGTGGCCGCCTTCTTGCTGTCCTACGGAGGACACCATGCTTCATCCCACCCGGCACCTGAGAGACGGTGACCTCCCCGCCGACCTCCACCATGCCACCTCGCCCGACCTCCTGCGCAGCACCACCGCGGCCGTCGGCGAACACACCGAAATGCGCCCAGCCCGCGACATGGCCACCGTGCGGGTGGCTACGTGCGCCGGGTTGGTCACGGGCACGCCCTCGGCTACTGCCGGCAGTCGGGCGGCGCAGCGATGACCGGCGGGACCCCGGCGGACCAGGTCCCTACCCTGCATGCCGAAACGATGGCTGCCATCGAGCAACGGGCGGCTCTGGCCGTCGAGGCCCGCTCCGGCCTCATCGCCGCGCTGCGCAACAGGCTGGTCTGCCGCCCGGGATGCGATGACGCCCTCGCGACATGGGGCCTGGAACCGCTGCCGCAACGGTGGACGATCTCCGCCCAAGCGCACCTGTCGTACACGCGGTCGCACACCGACGAGGACGAGGCCCGCGAGCAAGCGCGCTGGGGTGCACCGGACGAGGTGCGCCTGCTGCAGCCGGCGATGGCGGTCTACCCGCAACACGTCATCGACGTGGCACCCACGTTCAACGCCAACGACGAGCCTGGGCCGCACCGATACCGCGTCACCGTGCAGGTCACGCTCCAGACCTGGGCCACGGCGACCCGGGAGGCGGACGCGCGCGACGCCGCTCGCACGACGATGGACACCCATCTACAGGAGCTGGCTGACCCCAGCATCACCCTGACCAGGCTGACCTGGCAGACCGCCGACAGCCCTGACGAGGCCCCGCCGGATGACATCGACACCGATGCGCAACCCCTGGTCGGCGCGGTAAACCTGACCGACGTCGACCGCCTCACCGCTGCGACGGCGGCACGGGACGCCGCCGTACAGGCCCTCACCGGCCTGCGGCGCAGCATCCGCGTTCGCGCGATCCGCGCCCTGGTCGACGACGAGTTCGGCGGCATCTATCAGCACGCCGCGCAGCGGGTCGACCAGTTCCTCGTCGACCTCGGGCTCGACCCCCTGCCTCGAGCACACCACGTCACGGTGATCGCCGACCTCACGCTGCCGGTCGGCGACGGCACCGCCCGCGATGCCTGCGACGCGGCACGACACAGGATGCGCACGGTCACCGCCAGCAGCCCGGACCAGGCACGGCCGTGGACCGCATACGGCTGGACCCTCCCTGCGCACGCCACCGTCGACCAGGACGGCTGGCGAATTCCGTGGCAGCACGAGTACGAGATGTGGCTACGCGGACACTCCACCCCCGCCGACGCCACCACCGCAGCCGAAGCCCTCGTCCGCGCGGACCTGTCCCGGGCACTGGTCGGCATCAACCATCACCTGGTCACGGTGACCGCCACCGTCGAGAGCCGCGGCATCGACCTGCACCTGCACCCCGACAGCGACTAAACCGCCCGCCGGATATCTCCACGGCTGAGCAGGCGCCATCCGAGCCCTGCTTCCCACGGGCAGACCTCAGTTGGCGCCTGCTCGCGAATCGACGCTGCGCGCGGCGCCAGCCACGACTACGCCATCCGGCCGACATCCCACTCCTCTACCGAACCCACCTTCTGTTGGGAGACCATCGTGTCGCTCTCCGAGAACAAACTGACCGTCCGATCCTCAGCCGACCTGGCGACCGCGGCGCCGTACCTCATCGGCTTCCATCCCGGCGACGGCAGCATCGTCGTGATCGCCTGCCGAGACCGGCGGATCGTGTTCGCCGCCCGAGGCGACCTGCCGGCCCCCGGATCCCCCGCCCACCAGCTGCGCGAACTCACCGCTCACCTCGTCCCGGTCGTGCAGCGGCAGCAGCCGATCACCGACCTCGTGATCGTCGGCTACGGCGCGCAGGCACACGTCGACCCGGCACTGGGTGCCGTCGGCGGTGCGTTCACCTCCGCAGGCCTGGCCGTGCGGGAACTGCTGCGGGTCACCGAAACCCGCATCTTCAGCCTCACCTGCGACGATCCCGACTGCTGCCCACCGGACGGACCCCCTTCGACCCCACCACCTCGCTCGTCGCCGTGCAAGCGACCGTCGCCGGGCTCGTCGCACGGCCTGACCGGGCGGCAGTGGCCAGCCGCTTCACCGCGGTCGACAGCACCGGTGACGGCATCCGACAGGCCACGAACGACGCGACCGCCCGCATGGCGGCCTTGAAAACCGCAGGCAGCGCCGCGGTGTACGAGGCCGGCATGCACGCGGTCCGCGGCGCGCTGCGACAGCACGACGGCGGCACGCGTCTCACCGACGGCGAGGTGGCCTGGCTGACCGTGCTGCTGACGCACAGGCCCGTGCGGGACCTCGCCCCCAACCTCACCCAACCGCACGACCAGCACGTCACCTTCTGGGCCGAGATCACCCGCCGCGCCGACGAGCCGCTCGTGCCAGCGCCCGCGACCGTACTCGCGCTCACCGCATGGCGCTGCGGTGACGGCGTCCTGGCCGCCATGGCCGCCGAGCGTGCCCTGCAGGTCAACCCCGACTACCAGCTCGCCGCCCTGCTCCTACAGGCCCTGCACGCCGGTCTGCCGCCATCCGCCGTCGAGCAGGCAATCACCGGCACCCACCCCAGCCCATCGACCCCGAATACGCCCTCAGAATAGGAGTAACCACGGTGGATCCCATCCGCAGCATCCTGCTGTCTCTCGCCCGCACCGCCGAAGAAGCCCGACTGCGCTGGCACGCCGAACGCGCCGCCCGGCGCGCCCGCGGCGAAACGCCCACCCGCACCGAGGCATTCGCCTACGACATCCAGGCCAACCTGTGCCTGATCACCGCGATCACCGCAGCGAACCTTCCGGCGAACTTCCGCCTCTACGACACCACCCTGTCCCGAGACCCGCTCACCGCAGCCGCACAGCTTCGCCAGGTCACCTCCGCCTATGACCACAGCGGGCCGATCGAGGCCGCACACGAGGCAGCGCGGCTGGCCTACAAGGCGGCGTTCGCCGAGCCGCTAACCGTGCAGGAACAGCACTACGTCGACCTGCTCGTCGACCTGCCCGCTGCGCGACGCGACAAGATCATCGAAATGGCGGAGGAATGCGCCCGCCACCTGCCGGCATGAGCATCGGCGCACCTGCCGCCGGCACACCCACTCGCCCTTCAACCCGAAGCGCAACAGCACGCCGTGCTCACTCCCCGGCTGCGGCGGACGAGGCCCGGCCGGCGCCTAACAGCGTGGGCCATGACGGGGGAGTGAGCCACGACGGCGCAACCCGCCTGGGCAGAACCATCAAGGTCAGCGGCCGCTGCTACACGACCTGCCGGGGCGCAGGACGTGCCGGGCAGGGGTAGCAACCCCAGGAAAGGAACTCATGAGCCTTCACACCCTCACACCCAAACCCGGGTTCGAGCGGTACACCATCCAGGTCGGCTGGAACCCCCACCGCACCTACGTCGCCACCGTCGTCGACTTCACCTGGGACCCGGTCACCGAACCCCACCACAAACCCGACACCATCCACCTCGGCCGGATCGAGACGATTCTCGACCCGGCCGAGGTGCTTCTGGCCGTCGAACCCTACGCCGAGATACCAGCCGACCTACCCGCCAGACTTTGCGCCGACCAGGCCGCGCACCCGGTGCCCCGCTGACACCAACTCCCGGTCGGCGGATGTCGCATCGCGCGCCAACGGCGGCAACCAACTCGCAGGTACGCCGCGACGAGCAGTGCTGACTGAACCGCCCCGATGACGCCTCCTCAGGGGAGGTCGTCGTCACCGATGCCGTGAGCCCGAGCGGCACGAACCCGTAACCCGGTCCGCCCAAGGCGGGCCGTCGTCGTATCAGGACCCGGGACGCGCCGCCTGGAAACGTCCGCGTCCCGGGTTCTCCATGAAGGAGGAGCCCAGTGTCCCTACCACTGATCATGATCGCCACCGCGGTGGTGGCGCTCGCCCTGGGAAGGCTCACCGCCTGGCCCACGATCCGCGGCCTCCGCACCCAACTCGCCGACGCCACCAGGTCGATGCTCCACGACCCGCTCACCGGCATGCTCAACCGCGCCGGCCTGCAGGCCGCGCACGCGACCCTCGCCAAAACCGCCCCCGCGCAGCCCATCATTGTCGCCCTGATCGACCTCGACGACTTCAAACGTGTCAACGACACCCACGGCCACGGCCGGGGAGACGACCTCCTCATCGAAGTCGGTGACCGCATCACCGACATCGCCGCTCTTCACGGAGGCGCCGCCGCCCGACTCGCCGGCGACGAATACGCCGCGCTCCTGCCGGCCCGCACCGACGACCTGGACCGCATCGCCGACACCTTCGCCACAATCATCTCCCAGCCCATCGCGCTTCCCGCAGACGACAGCCCCGCCACGGTCACCATCACCGCCAGCGTGGGCCTGGCACTCGTCGACACCAGCGACCCCTTCACTGAGATCGCCCTGCACCGCGCCGACATCGCCATGTACCACGCCAAAGGAAATGGCTGGAACCGCCACGCCATCTACCAGCCGGGCATGACCATGCCGCCCGCACAGCACCGTCGCGGACCTCGCCTCCGCGACCGCCGCCAGCCGACCGACGGGGTCACGGCATGACCGCCCCGCACGAAGAGATGGCCTGCCATACCTGCCTCTCCCCGCTGAACACCCTCGGCGTGCCACCCACCTACGTACACCCGACCCACCTCGCCACCGACGGACACGAACCAGCGCCCATCCCGGTCAGCAAGCTCGACACCGTCCGCCGAAGCTGCGACTTCTGCGGCGACCCTTACCCGATCTGGACACTGCACGGCGGCGACGTCACCGCCATCGCCATCGGCCCCACCGCGGGGCTGGTCCAAGACTTCGGCCACTCCTGGGCAGCATGCGCGGCGTGCCAAACTCACATCGACGAAGGCCGCACCGACAAGGTCATCGACCGCGCGGTACGGGCACTCGGCCACGCCAACCATCCACAGGCACGAGAACGAATCGAGGAACTGCACCAAGCGTTCCTCAACGCCCGACTCCCCGGCCGAACACTCATCACGACGACCGCATGGCCGGCAACCACCATCACCCCCGGCGAGCTGCCCAAGGTCCGTGACCGGCTCACCCGCTTCTATCGAAGCCCCGACAACCTGCCCGCCGCGCTCGCAATCACCGACCCACGGGACCAGATCGCCTCCGGCCTCGAGCGATCACACCTGTACTGGATCGACAACGACTTCACCGACCTGGCCGAGCACGCCGCAGCGCAACTTCCCGACATACGCATCGGCCGCGACCTCATCCCCTCGGCAGACGGAATGCTCATCTGGCCCCGGCCGGTGACACACCGGCAGCTCACCGGCGCATCCTGGACCGACACCATCGACGGCTGGCACGTCGTCCTCTACCGCACCATCGGCGCGGGACTGCATGGCAAACCGCTGCAGCGGCTACGCGAACAGGTCGGCTGGCTCGCACCGATGAACGCAGCCCACCTCTCGGAACAGCACCTGATACCCGGTGACCATCCGGCGGCAGCGCTGATCTCGACGTGGCTGCTGATCGCACAGCAAACCGCAGAAGTCACCACGACAGGAGTCGACAAAGCCGTCGCCAAGACCTACGCCCGCACCAACCGGCCCGTACCCGAACTGCGCATCGTGCGCATCCGCGGCCGCCGCACCAACCCAGGGCCGGACGAGAAACCGACGCCAGACAGCCAAGAGCGCTCTCAGACCAGCCGGTTCTGGGTCTCCGGCCACTGGCGTAACCAAGCCCACGGCCCCGGCCGATCGCTGCGCCGCCCTGTCTACATCCACCCCTTCCTCAGGGGGCCCGACGATGCGCCGATCAAGCTGAGCACCACCGTACGCATGCTCAGCAGCCGCCGTCCGAGCCCCGAAGAGCAGTAGTAGACAGCGATGCCGGTGGTGGCGTCGGTCACCGAGCTTCGCCATCACCGGCATCGCATGCAAACGCCGCAGATAGCTGAACGGCCGCCGCCTCGCGCGTACCTCCGCCTGCGGTGCAACAACTCCTTCAGGAACGCGGGGAGACTCGGGGAAATCCTCGCACCCTCGGCGTGGTCCCAACGGACGCGTCAAACGTCGACGACCGGCAGCGGTAGGACCAGAAGGTCCATGGGCGGCCCCCACGGGAGCACCGACGTGGCAACCTGTCTCCATCCGGCTCGGTCGTACATTGCTCGGGCGGGCGACCGGGGATCCGAAGCGAGGGTCGCCCAATCTTCGAGCCGGTCTGCGAGCAAGCGCCGCATTAGCTCCGAACCAACGCCCTCGCCTCGACGCTCGGGATGCACGATCCACTCCATCACTGCGAACTTGGCTGCGTCGAGCATCTCGCGGGAGGGTTCCTGCTCGGCGCGGGACCACCAGGTGCCAGCCGGCATCGTCCATCCGTACGCCGCTCCGATCAGATGCCCACCTTCCTCCGCAGCAATCAACGTGAACCCGGGCCGGATGGCTTCCTCAGGTAGCCCCTCGCGAAATCTGGCGACCTGCTCCGGCCCCTCGTTGTAGGGGGGCTCCGCATACACGAGGGCGTACAGGCTTTCGAGAGGACCGAAAAGAGGGCTGGCGGCAGGGCCAGTGCGGGCGGTGTAGCTGAGCATGACCGGATGTTACGGGCCGATCCCTGCGGTGCGGCAGCGCTGGCGAGTTGTGCTCGTGTGGCAGTCAGTGCCGTACCTGGCTGAGCAGATCGTCGTATAGTGGCCGGCTTCGCTCGGCCTCGGGCACGGCTGCAGCGACTTGTCGGGCGACGCTACGAACTATTTCGTTGTGCTGTTCGGCCGGTAGCCCGTCCAGCAGGTCGGCAGCGAGACGCAGCCCGTCCGGCACATGCCCGCTGCGGATAAGCGCCGCCGCCTGGTGTAACTGCACCTGAGTGCGTAGCCGCGTCTGCGACGCTGGATACAGCGTGAGCGCGCGGTCCTGCGCTTGCTCTGCCCTTCGGTAGTTGCCCGCGTGTGTGTACACCCACGACTCGGTGTGTCGAAGCCGATGCTCTGGCCAGCCCCACAAGCTCTCTACGTCGTCGACTACCGCCGCCGGGAGCTGATCAACCCTGCTACCGAGCTGTTCCACCGTGCTGATCGCCTCCGCGTGCCTGCCGGCCAGAGAGAGTGACTGGGCCCGCCCGGCGAGCAGGCCACACGTCGCAGCGGTGGCTTGCCCGCGGAGCAGCGGCAGCACCTCGCTCGACAGCAACACCACTTGGCCAGCAGGCCGGCCGTCGTAACAGCCGTTCACTACGTCCCAGGCTCGCACGAGCACCTGCGTGTCCGGATCACCAGACTCGTCGGCGACCCGCTGCGCGGTCTGCCACCACCGGCGAGCCACCATCACTTGGCCGGATGCGACCAGCCCGAGAGCAATGATGACCGACAGTCGGCCGGCAGCCTGTAGCAGCAGAAGCCGGCGGTCGCCGCGATCGACGGCAATCTGATGCTGTAACACGGCCATATCGCGTCCCAGCTGGTCCATTACCTGGCTCTGCGGCTGCTGATAGTAGCTTCGGCCGTACGCGGCGACTATGTCAGTCCACTCGTCGTGCTCCACGTTGACGGCGGCGCCGAGGCCGTGCCGTAACGCTTCCAAGCCGACGACCCGGTCCACAGTGGGTGCTGCGGCGAGCGCACCCATGGCTTGGAGAACGGTGCGTCTGCGCATGTCGGTGTCACCTGACTGCTCACGTAGGTATGCCGCTACCAGTACGCCCCCGGCCGCTAGGGCCCGCTCGCACGCGTCTGCCATTGCCTGGGTGGGACGGCGTTCCCCGCGTTCTACCTGGGAGATGTGGCTGTACTGGAACCTCACGAGGACTGCGAGGTCTCGTAGCGACAAGCCGGCTGCGGTGCGGTGCTGCCTGAGCATGTGCCCGAAAGATTCCACGTCGCCCCCAAGCGTTGTGTGCAGCTGCGTGTGCACACGGTGCACGCCTGCTGTCGGCCCAGTTTATCGACGACGCTACGTCCATCGGCAGACCCGACACGACGGAAATAGGCGCGGTAGGCGGTGGCCAGTGCGACGAGGCCCATCGAGCCCGACGTTCGTGTGGTGTCGGCATTTGTTTGGCCAAGGACGGTCATGGCCCTGCTGAAAGGTGGCGATCGTGGAGAAGGGTGGCGTGGAATGCGGCGGAGAAAATGGTTCCTTCCAGCCGACGACCGGTCGTTCGACCCGATCGGCGATGTTCCACCCGAGCACGGAATTACCAGGCCGTTGATCCAGGCGATCGATGACAGTTCGAAGGCAAAGCGGCCGACAGGCAGCTCCCACAATCCCAACTCCGTCGGCGATCAGACTGGCCGTGATCATGTCGGCTTTAGTTCTTGGGTTGCAGCGAACGGCCGTCGTGACTCGTTCATAGATTCGTCATGGTTGGCGCAGCCTCAGGGTGGCCTTCGTCTGAGGAACGGTTGCCACGATGGCTGACCCGGAGGCACCGCTGGAGATGGCACTCGCTGCGCACGACCTGGCCGCAGATCACTTCTGGTCGTACATGGAGGACCGCAGCGTGCGGTTCCTCCCGCAACAACTTGCGCCGATGTTCTTCTCGACGCTCGGGCGTGTGGTAACTGGTCGGGGCGACCCAGCTGGTCGGCGTGCCGCTTTGGCGGTGTTGGGTCGGATGCACAGGCGTTTCGGGCTGTACCCGTACCACGGGACCGTTGTCGCGGCGGCAATGGCGGACACGGTGCGGCGATTCTCGGGCGCGAGTTGGGAGCCGGAGCTGGCGACCTATTGGGAGCGGGGTTGTCGACGAGCGATCCGTCTGGCGGAGAGGGCGGCGGAGGCCATGGGCGATGGTCCCCACGTGACGGTCGGCGAAGTTGTGGCATGCGACGCGGCGGCCGATGACGTCGCAGTCTTGACCGTCCGGCCGATGCGGCGCCTTCGCTACCTACCTGGCCAGGCGATGCCGGTCTGCACACCTCGACTGCCGGGTCAGTGGCGATGGTATTCGCCCGCCAACGCTCCTCGCCCAGACGGGACGGTGGACTTTCACATCCGGGCGCTCGCGGACGGTGCGGTTTCGCCCGTGCTGGTCGAGCGGGTGGCACCGGGGGAGCTGCTGTGGTTGGGGCCGGCAATCGATGTCGGGCTGTCGCTGGAGGCCGCCGGTGAGGCCGATCTGCTGCTGGCGGCGGGGGGCACCGGTCTTGCGCCGATGCGTGCGCTGGTGGAGCAGGTGGCCGCGTCGCCGATCAACCGGCGGGTGACCTTGGTCGTGGGCTCACGCACGCTGCTCGATCTTTACGACGCGGTGGCATTGGACGAGCTTCAGCAGGCGCATGCTGACTGGCTGACGGTGGTGTTGGCGTTCTCCGACGACCGTGACGTCGAACCGGCCGTGCAGGGCGACCTGCTCAGCGTGGCCCTGTACCACCATCGCGCAGGGCAGGCGTTCTACGTCTGCGGCTCACCGCGGTTGATCGAGGTCGCCCGGGAGCGCCTGCCCGTGGCAGGGGTCGCACCCGACAGCCTGCACCTCGCCGCCACCTTCCAGCGTGCGCTCGATTCGGCGCTGTGGGTGTCCCGCCAACGGTCAGCACGCGCCGTGGAGGCCACGTTAGGGCTGGACACGGCGGCCGAAGGCACCGGCCCCGACCGCACACCGAGGGACGCGCCATGAAGCTGGTGGAAGCGGCGGTACGCCCCGCAGTCGAAGAGGACTTCCCGGCGCTGTCGACGGTCATGGCGGACGCGTTTGTCGCCCGGCCCATAGGGGCCTGGCTGGTTCCGGACGTGGCCGAGCGGCCGGCCCTCTTGCACCGCTATGCGCATCTCGTACTGACGCACGGGTTCGAGCACGGCCAGGTCGACACCACCGACGACCTGGCTGCTGTGACGGTCTGGTACAGGCGGCTGGAACCAGCCCCGCCGGCTGCGACGTGGATGTACGACCTGGACCGTCTCCTCGGACCGCACGCTCCCCGGTTCGCCCTGCTGCACGCCTACGTCGACGCGGTGCTGCCCCATACACCACACCACCATCTCGCGCATGTCGCGGCCCGTCCTGGGCAGGGCGGTGCCGCGAGAGCGTTGCTGGTCAGCCACCACCTGAGGCTGGATGCGGAGGGGTTGCCGGCGTACACGGAGATCAGCAGCACCCGTCCTCGAGAGGACCTGTTCGCCTGGCTCGGTTACGAGCCACGCTCGCCGATCCTGCTGGAGCCGGGCGGCCCGGCGCTGTGGCGGATGTGGCGGCCTCAGCCAGGCGAGCGGCTACCCGGCGGACTACCGCGCCGGGTGCGCCTGCATCGCTCCGCGACGCCGTTTCGCGGTCGGGTCGCAGCGGCGGCAGCACCTCGTTTTCCCTGACCGTCAGGTCGAGCACCAGTTGTTGATCACCTGCCGTGCTGGCTTTGCGGCAGTCCGCCCTTGCATGCCCTGATCGAAGGAGGCACCCGTCATGCTGTCTGCTATTACCCGTTCCAACTCCACGTGCCCACCAAGTCGGCTGAAGGTCGGGCGATGGTTGGCCCGGTTGCCCACCGCGCGTACCACCACCGTCAGGAGAACGGGGGACGTGACGTCGATGGAGTACGCGTGGGGGTACGCGGTCCGGCGGCAGTGGCCGGACGATGCTCACGACCTGTTCGGGTTCACACCTCAGGCCGACCTCGCGCGGCGGCGGCTCGACCGGGATCGGGGCTACTGGCGTAGCGGGCCGATCAGGCCGACGGCGGTGTACCTCGTGGCCGCCAACGCCGCCGACGTGAGCCGGCATCCGGTGAACGGCTGCCGGCACTCCTGCTGCCCGGACTCCACGCAGCGGGGGCAGCGGTGAAGTCGAGGCACATGCAGGTGGCCCTCGCACGGCGGACGCTGACTCCGTTCGGGTTGTGGGTGTTCGGGGCGGCGGCGTCGGCGCCCATGGTGGTGCTCGCCGGAGGCATCGTGGCCACGTATGCGACCACGAGGGTGACGGCCCTGCCGCTGACCTTTCTGCTCGTGGCCGGCACGGTCGCGGTGCTTGCGGTCGGGTACACCGCGATGGCTCGCCAGCTCGGCCACCCGGCGGCCTACTACGGCATCCTCGCCAACGGGCTCGGCCGTGGCTGGGGTGTCGCCGCCGGCATGGTCGCCCTCGTGGCGTACAACGCCATCCAGACCAGCCTGTTCGGGCTGTTCGGGGCGACGATGGCCGCGCAGTTGGGCGGCGCGTGGTGGGTGTGGGCGGGCATCGCCCTAGCCGTGGTCGGGGTGATGGGGGTGCGGGCGATCGTGCTGTCCACCCGGGTGTTGGCTGCCGTTCTGACGGTGTCGCTGCTGATCGTCGCGGCGTTCGTGCTGGCCTGTGTCGGACGGCCTGCGGCCGGTGGGCTGTCCTGGGAGGGCTTCGATGCCTCGGGACTGGCGGTCAGTGGCATCGGCGGTGCGGTCGCGTTCTGCGTGGCCGCGTTCATGGGAGTTGACGCCCCGGGGTCGTTCGTCGAAGAGGCCATCGACCGCACGTCGGTCGGCCGGGCCACCATCGGGGGAGTGGTCGTCCTGGGCGGGGTCTATGCGCTCGCCGCGTGGGCGATGGGTGTGGCGGTTGGCCCCGGCTCCGTTGCCGAGGCGGCTGCCGACCCTGCGGCCGGGCTGCCGTTCGCGGTGTTGGAGCGTCTCGGCGGCTGGTGGGTTCCCCTCGCGGAGCTGGTGCTGATCTTCGCGGTCGTCACCTCGATGCTGGCCTTTCACAGCGTTGTCGCCCGGTACGTGTTCGCGATGGCCCGCGAAGGTGTCCTGCCCGCCGGCCTGGCGCAGACCGGCAGCGCGATGAGGGTCAGCGCGCCGCGCGGCGGGTCGCTGACGCAGACCGGCACTGCGACCGTGGTGGTGGGCGCGTTCGCGCTGGCCGGCGCTGACCCGATCGGGGTGATGTTCACCTGGCTGTCGACGCTGGGAGCGATGGGCCTGCTGTGCCTGCTGCTGGCCGCCTCCGTGGCCGCGATGACGGCCCCGGCTAGGGTGCGCGGCCCGCAGGCCGGTGCGTGGGAGTGGCGGCTCGCCCCCGCCTTGGGCGTGCTCGGCGGATCGGTGGTGCTGGCCCTGATGGTCGGCAACGTCGGCTCCCTGCTCGGTGCCGCCCCCGGGCCGATGTATCCGTTCTTCCTGCCAGCGATCCTCACCGCCACCGCCATCGTGGGCGGGGTGTGGGCCGGGCACCTACGGCAGGCCAAGCCGGAGGTCTACCCCGGCATCGGCCGTGGCATCCCGAAGACACACGCCGTCCCCGACGCCATCAACGTCTCGATCTGAAAGGGGCGACGATGATGACCCACGCTGCGGTGCCACCTGCTGGCAGGCATGACGCCGTCGATTCCGTCAACTCGGGCTGGCAATTAGAGCACTCACCGGCGGCATCGCCCGCCGGCCCGCCTGGGTTCGCGGCCCACGTGCCACCGCCGGGCTACCGAGGGGCTCGTGTGCCTGCCGAGTATCCGCGACCGCCTGAGGCCCTGGTCACCCCGCCACCGCCCCCGCTTCGTCCGCCCGCGCCGTCGTCGGCGTACGAGCAGGCGCCGGTCGGCGACGAGGTGTCGCCGGAGGTCCGTCGCTGGGCTGACCTTCGCAAGCAGGTCGCGTACCGGTGCAAGCGGATCAACACCGGCCACATGGTGGAGGCGGATCAGCGTTTCGGGCAACCCGACGCGATCGGCCCGCACGGGGTGGTGTTGTTCTTCGTCTCCGACGCCCTCGCCGAGCCGCACGGCTACCAGCTGCACACCGCCTACCGGCTGTGGCTGGCCTCCCCAGAAGCCGACGACCTTCCTCGGCTGCTCGCCGACCTCGCCGAGGTGGCCAGCGAGAATATCGCGCGGGGGGCCTCTACGCGGCGCCGCTGGCATCCCCTTGGGCCGGACGGCTCAATGGTCAACGGCGGGGACATGAGCCTGCCTCATGGGTCGACCTACGTCGGCGTCGGCGTCAGCACCCTCGACTCCGACCAGGGCCGCTGGTACCAGCTCGCCCACACGTTGCGCGACCTGCCGGCGACCGGTCGCCGCCTGTCGGTCTTCGACCTCAAAGGCCAGTGCTACGTGCTGCTGACCGACGGCACTGCGATGCACATCGACCGCGATCCGCACGCGCGCCTCGGCGTGGACGGTATCCGCTGCAACCGGACCCTCGACCCGGACCGGGTCACCTACTTCAACCGGCACGAGAACCTGACCGAGGACTGTGACGAGGCCATCCGGCATGTGTGGCGGCAGCTGGGCGCATTGGACCGTACCCTCACCGCCCACCTGCACTCCAGGCGGCCGGTGCGACTCACACCCTGAACCTTGCCGACGCCGCGGACCTCGGCCGAGCTCCGATCGACGTCGCAGATGTCCTCGACCACCTCGTACGCGAGGCCGATGCCGCCGCGGCCACGAGCATCGGGTTTCCCGGCGCCGTGGACCTCGACCACAGCGAGGTCATGGCCCGCCTCGGCAACCGCTTGTGGAACAACATCGGCGACCCGGCCGACGCAGGTGGAACCGCGCACACACGAGTGCTGGAGCGGGCCGTCATCGCCTGGATCGCCGACATCCTCGCCATGCCGGCGGACGACCGGTGGGGTTATGTGACCACCGGTGGCACGGAGGGCAACCTGTCCGCCCTGCACGCCGCCTACCGCCGCCACCCCACAGCCCGAATCTACTACTCGAGCGCCGCGCACTACTCGATTCCCAAGACCGTCGGAGTGCTCGGCGCGCGGTGTGTCGTCATCGGCGCCCGCACCGACGGGGAGATGGACTACGCGCATCTCGCCGCGGAGCTCCGCACGCGGCGCCGCTGGCCCGCCATCGTCGTGGCCACCGCCGGCACCACCATGACCGAGGCGGTCGACGACACCGCTCGCATCCGCGCCGTCCTGGCCGAGCACACCGGTGGCGGACACCTGCACGTCGACGCGGCCCTGTCCGGCATCCCCCTCGCCCTCGACGGGCGGCTGCGTCTCGATGACGCCGGCGGCATCGGCAGCATCGCCATCAGCGGCCACAAGTTCCTCGGCGTGCCCACACCGTGCGGAGTCGTCCTTATCCGCGACCACCTGCGCACCCACCATCCTCACGTCGCCTACACCGCCACCGTCGACACCACGATCACCGGCTCGCGGTGCGGCCTGGCCGCCGCGCTGCTGTGGCACGCCATCGCCACTCACGGCCGGGAAGGACACCGCTGGCGGGCCACCCACGCCCGCCGACTCGCGGCCTACACCGTCGAGCAGCTCACCGCCGTCGGCTGGCCCGCCTGGCGACACCCGCACGCCTTCACCGTCGTCCTGCCCACCCCACCCGAGCAGGTACGCAAAAAGTGGCTACTCGCCACCGACGGCGATACCAGCCACCTCATCTGCATGCCCGGAATAACCCACGGCCAGATCGACGCCTTCGTCGCCGACCTCACCGCCACCGCACCACCGAGGCCGATCCCGCGCCCCCGGCAGCAACCGCACCACCACCACACCACCACACACGAATCGTTCTAGGAGCACCGCGATGGCGACTACTCACAGCGGCCAACTGCGGCCTGCCCGGCTGCGTGAACTGCTCGACCCGATCATCCCGTCAGGAGCTGGACCGGCTCGACATCCAACCCGGCCAGCGCGTCCTGGAAATCGGCGCGGGCGGCGGCGAGGTCACCGCCTACCTGGCCCGCCTTGTCGGCCCCCACGCCAGGTTCACCGCGGTCGACATGGACACCAACTACCTCAACCCAACGAGCATCATCGACGTCTATCAACGGGACCTTAACGGTGATGACCTTCCCGGCGAGCCCGACAGCTTCGATGTCGTCGTCGCCCGATGGTTGCACGGTGCACTGCCACGCCGGGCCGAGGCGCTGGAACAGATGATCGCCCGACTGCGCCCTGGTGGCTGGCTCGTCCTGGCCGACGTCACAGACACCCCACCACGAATCGTCCGGGCAACCGGAGACGACACCCGGCTGATCCACACCGTCATGCGACGCATCTACCGCACCATCGCCGGGTTCGGCAGCGCCGGCACCTGGATGCCATACGCCCCCGCCCTGCTCGTCGGCAAGGGCATGGCGCAGGTGCGCGTCCACGCGTCGACCGAGACCTGGACCGGAGGCGGTCCCGGATGCCAGCTGCTCGCCGACGCCGTCGACCACCTCCGCCCCGTCCTGACCACACCCGAGGCCACCGATGCCGAACTCGACCGGTTTGTCACGCTCATGGCCGACCCAAACGTGCTCCTGGCCTCCTACGAACGCAGGGCTGTCCACGCCCGCAAAGGCAACCCCACGACATGCGCCGTACAGGATGCGGGCGAGGCGCTGCCGCCGACAGAACCTGCGGCACGCACAACGGCAAGCACCGCACTTTCCTACTCCAAGACAGGGGCCGCTGGGAGGCCGACACCTCCCACCAGCCCTCACCCGGTAGTCGCCGTGCGGCGACTGCCCGATCGGCCGCAGTTCGGCGCGGCGGCCGGTCCCGGTCGGCGGCAGGGGCACCCCCGTCCCCCTGCCGCCGGCCGCCCCCGTCCCGCGCTTGAACGGGCCACGCCCGAGTATCCCGAGGATGAGGTAGCCCAGGCCGTCGAGGGACAACTGCGGGCCGCCTTCGCCCGGTCTCGGATGCCGAATCGGGAGCCGGAAGCGGTGGCTATGTGGCGGCACCACCTGGTCATCGAGGGAATCAAAAGGGTGCCGCCAGCACACCCATGAACCCCCGGGCGGGCCGTTGTTTTGAGGGACGCGGCCCGTCCGGGTGCACAACGGCGCGGAGACCGACTCTCCGCACGCCATCGAGGATCGGAGGATCCTGATGAAGAACGACCCTAGCGCGATCGACCTGTACGGCCTGCCGGTCGAGGGGGTGCAGCTGAGCAACTTCTGCGGCGGCAACCTCGGCAGCGAAACCCAGCAGTGTGTCGAGGTCGGCGCGATCCCGGGAGCCGGGGGCGCGTACGTCCTTGGCGACAGCAAGAACCCGGACGCCGGGCAGCTCCGCTTCACCGAGGGTGAGCTGGACGACTTCGCCCTCGGCTACATCGCGAAGCGTGGCCTGACCGCCTGACCGTTCGGCCTACGGCACCATCACAGCATGAAGCGGGCCGCCCCCGCCCCCATCGGGGGGCGGCCCGCCTGCCAGCGGGAGGCGCAGATGATCAACTGGAGCGGACACTGGCACGGGTTCGGGCCCTGGGTCGGCGCGCGGGACGAGTTCAACAAGGAGTACCTGCGACGGCCGGGCGCGAACCTTACGGACGCGCACATCCGGGAACACCTATCCCGCGAGATGGCGCCCGGCGCATTCCGTCAATGGCTTCTGACCCAAGGCGGAGCCAACGACTACACCAGAACGTTCCTCGCGAACGACATGACCCCGGTGCAGCTCGGCCACTCGCTGCTGAAGCTGACCAAGGTGTCCGCCGATCGGACGTGGACCGACATCGACGACGCCCTGAGCTGGCTCGCCAAGACCTGGATCGACAATCCGCCCGGCGGCGACGTCCTGCCGCTGGAGAAGACGATTGAGTACAAGCGAGAAGCGCTCCTGCTCGGCAGCGACGTCTGCACCGGCTACTACACCCCTGGCTTCAGCTACGTCGACTTCACGATCATCTGCTGCCCGAACCGCTTCTTCCCGAACATTCCCTGCCCCTTGCCACCCCCGAAGCCATGAGAAGGGAGGGAGTATGTCGCTCAAGCTTCTGCTCCCCGAGGCCGGCGTCAAGGACCTGATGACCACTTGGCCGGACGAGGTCCGCGTCTACGACGGCGTGCCCGCTGAATTGGACCGCGTGGTCAGCACCGAGGATCTGTACGACTGGATCGACACCGGATGCGTGCCCGCCGCCGAGGTCGCAGTCGTGAAGTCGCCGAGCCCGTCAATCAATCCGCTGTCGTTTAGCGCCAACGGCCGGACCACGCCCGGTCGGCTGCGCTACCTGCTCGACAACGGCTACACCATCCGCTTCGGCCACATGGAACGCGTCACCCCGAAGATCCATCGACTGGCGAAAGCCGTGCAGCAGGAGACGGGCTACAGCACCTTCGTTCACGCGTTCGTGACTCCTGCCGGTGAGCAGGGTCTGCGGCACCACTGGGACCAGCAGATGACCCTCGCCATCCAACTGGCTGGCGAGAAGCGATGGAACCTGTGGGAGCCGCTCTTCCCCGCCCCGATGCGCGACTACCATGACTCGTCACTGACCTGGCAGGAGAAATGGCGCGAGGACTGGACCGCGGCCGGCCCGGACGTCACCATCGACCTCAAGGCCGGCCAGATCCTGGTCCTGCCCCGAGGCTGGGTGCACGACCCACACAACATCGGCGACACAGAGGACAGCGTGCACCTGACCATCGCCATTGGCGAGCGCACCCCGTACTGGGCAGCCGAAGAGATGATCAAGGATGCAATCAACGACGAGTCTCTGCGCCGCACCATTGCGCCCGCCGAGATGACCGGACTCGGACTGCATGACGTCGTCGAGGACACACGCAGCAAGCTGATCGCGTACCTGCAGACCTTGGACACGGAGGCGTTCACCAGCCACCTGCGGCACCTGGGCTACACCACGCTGGAATACAACCACTGATCGACGCCGCACCGACACGACCAGGGCCCCCGGAGATCCGTCTCCGGGGGCCCTGGTCGTGTCCGGTCATTGAACTGAGTGTTCGCTCGCGGGCGACTCTGCGCGACCACCGCGCCGCCCGTGGCACGCAACCCACAACACAGAAATGCCCGGCGCTCTGGCCTGGGGCATCTCCTTCAACTAGCTGCTGCAAAACACGCTTCCACGACTAGTGATTGACCTGCCACGCTGCGCTTTGGTGGTCCTGCGAGGTACGCAGGCAGGGCACCAACTGCGCGATCATTCCGTCCCGGTCCCCACCGGCGATCGCGACAGCGCCCTCCGAAAAACCTGTGCTGGGCATTGACCACGAATGACAAGTAATGATCGACGGCTGGTTGTGTTTTTGCAGGCCAACGCTGGTTCTTGACGGAACAGTGTTGCAGCTTCCCGCTGGCGGGTCCATGCCGCACCATGTGTTTGACGCTCCAGCCACAGCAACCGCAGCAGCGCCAACTGCGCAAAGTCTAGCCCGGCAACGGCCGTTGCATCTTGCGGCCATGGGCACGGGTAGCGACGTAACAGGCACGCCGCCGGATACGGGCACGTCGAAGCAGGTCGGGATACGGCAACACGCTGCGGAGGACCGTCCGGGTGATCATCAGCACGATGGGGTCACAGCACGCAGCATCACAGATCCACCACGCGATGCACCCGCGGAAGTTCCCAGACACGCCGCCGTTCGACGGCCGAGCCGTTCCTTTATCGCGTCAGATGCTGTAGACCTGAGCGGTGAAGATCGACCCCATCTTGCTGCAAGGTCTTAATCTCGCCGGTTCTTTAGACCGGCAGATCGACAAGCCTCCGCGCATGCTGCCACAGAATTTCGCCTTGCAAGCGTTGTCGCGACGCCGCCCTAAGGCGGCGACGTGGGTGCAGCAGGTCGTGGGCGGCAGGTTTCTGCCGTCTGTAGAGGAGACGGTCGTTGCCAGCAAGATCAACCATGGGGTCCGCCCGGTAGCGATCTGGGACATGCCAACCCGGGTCCTCTACGGCGCGTTGGCGATGCGCCTCGAACCCTCCCTGCCGTCAGTCGACCGTGGACAGGCGCAATGGGCTGCGTTCAAACGGGCGCCGCTAGACCATGACGGCTCGTACATCATCGCCACCGACATCGCTTCCTGCTACCAGTACATCGATCACAACATCCTGATGGACGAACTGCTGGTACAAGTAGGCGAGCATGCCACCGTCAACACGCTCGGCGAGCTCCTCTCGACCACTCAAGGCCGGACGTACGGGATCCCGCAACAATCGGCGGCCAGCGACCTGCTCGCAGAGGTAGTGCTGGACCGCTTAGAGCGCGTGTTGGTTCGCCGAGGGATCCAGGCAGCCAGGTACAACGACGACTTCCGGTTCACCTGCCGGTCCTGGTCGGATGCGGTACGCGCGATCGAGGTCTTCTCCGAGGAAACGCGACGGCACGGCCTTACCATGAACGATCTAAAGACCCTCACCTGGAAGCGTGCCACCTACCAGCGGTCCCTCGATGAGGCCGAGGATCTCCGCGAGGAGATCGCCGCCGACGCTCAATATGACCTGACGTTGTTTGAGTATGACCCGTACGGCGACGAGACCGGTTCACAGCCGCCGGACCCAACCGATGTCGATCGAGAAGCCGCCGCGCGGATCATCGAGCGTTGGGCCAAGGTGGGTGGTCGCAGCCAGGTCGCAACGAGGCGAGTAAAGGAACATCGAGCCTTGCTCGAACTGTTGCCCTCAGCCCTGGCGACGCTCGAGACGGAACCTACGACAGACCCCGAAACCTTGAATCACCTCATGCGGATGTTGCGATTCGCCCGCCAAATGACACCGGCGGTCTGCCGGTACCTCGCGGAACGCGCGGATCCCGCTCCAGTGATCGCCGCCTTCGACAAACTGTTAACATCCAGGGCTTACCTGAACGAATGGCAGTGTTGGTGGCTACAGTCGGCAATCGCCTCCAACCCAGCCTTCGGGATCGGTGAACGCGCCAATCGAAGGATCCAGTGGGTTCACGCGGCTCTTGGAGCGCAGGCCCCAACACCGCGCGCGCACGCGGCCCTCACCCTCGCCCGCCACGGCCAGATCAACGCTGACGAGCTACTTCGTTTATACGACCGGACAGGTGTCACTGCCCGCCCGTTGCTGGTCGCCGCCATCGCGCTGACGAAGCCCTCCACCCGCATTACCAAAGCGGTCACTCAGGACAACCCGCTGCACCGGTGGGTGTATGAATGGGCGCACACCAGTGCCTAGCACCGCCGGCATGACCGCTCTCGGAGAGGCGGCCCTCGGGCAGCTCGTCATCCGTACCGCTGACTACTACACCCTCCTGCGACTGGAAGGAAGCGCGCCCAACGGCCGCAGTGGTCGACACCTCCGAGGATTTGCTGCGGTGCGGCACGGCAACGCCCTCACCGACATCGTCGCTGTCCTGGAATCCTTTACGGTCAATCGGTTGCTCAACCTGCGGCCCGGGATCGCATATAACAAAGTCATGAAATGGACCGACCGCATCAAGATGTGGAAGAAGTATGGCGGCGTAGACCTGGCCGCCTACCCGCGGTTCCAGGCCGTTCTAGGCTTTGTTGAGGTCCGGAACGCCCTTGAGCATGGCCTAGGCCGGCTCACCGAACGTCAACTTGACCAACATCGGGACGAAGTGATTAGGCAGCTCGCAGCCGCCGGGGTGCGGCTCGACGGCGACAGAGTGCTTATCATGCCCGAAGATGTAGAGCGATGCCGCGACGTAGGCGGAGAGTTCGTCAAGTTCTTGGACCTCAACGCGCCCAGGACCTAGCAAAGCCTGTCAGACCGGTTCGGCCTGCATGACATATCCCAGCGAGCGAGCCAACCAGCGGTTGCAGAGCTACTGATACAGGAGCCAGTTCGGGCGGGCGTGCGAAGGCCAGGGCTGTTACACCAAGCTGATGATGGGACCCTCACCGCGGCGGTCAGCGGCTGGCTCGCCAGCCGGACCATAGCCACACCGTCAGCGGGCAGGCGAGCGATCGCGCTCGACGGCAAGGCCCTGCGCGGCTCCCCGCACCACCAGCACTCCGGCCCGGCACGTCCTGGCCGCCTGCGACCAGGCCACCGGAGTAGTCCCTGGCCAGCACCGACGTCGACGGCAAGACCAACGAGATCAGGTGCTTCGCACCGCTGCTGGACCAGATCAGCGACCTCCGCGGACACCGTGATCACCGCCGACGCGCTGCACTGCCAACGTGACCACGTCGCCTACCTCGCCGAACGCGGCGCGCACTGGATCCTCACCGTCAAAGGCAACCAGCCCAGCCTGCACGCCCAACTCGCCGGCCTGCCCTGGCAAGCCGTCCCCGACGCCACCCGCGACACCGACCGCGGCCACGGCCGCCGCGAGATCCGCACCTGCAAAATCCTCACCATCGCGGCCGGGATCGACTTCCCACACGCCGCCCAGGCCCTCCAGATCCGCCGCCAGAGCCGCCGCCTCGACCAGCCAAAACGCTTCACCACCGAAACCGTCTACGCGCGATCACCGACCTGCGCGTGCACCAGGCCAAACCCACCCAACTGGCGGGATGGATCCGCGGTCACTGGTCGATCGTGAACAAGGTCCACTGGGTGCGAGACGTCACCTCCGACGAAGACCGATCCCAGATCCGCACGGCACCGAACCCCAGGTCATGGCCGCACTGCGCAACGCCGCCATCGGCGCCCTACGCCTGACCGGGTCACCAACATCGCCGCCGCCAACCGGCATCACGCCCGCGACAGCACCCGCCCGCTGGCACTGCTCGGCATCACCTGACGACTTTGCCCGGGCCCTGGCTGCCGGGGCCTGTCGTAGGCGTCCTCACCTCGGTCAGGAAGGTACGCGTCAGATAGACCGGCTTCCTTGGCGCTGCGCTTGTCGTGGGGTTGTCCCGCGGCCCAGAGTCTGTCCCTCCAACATCGGATTGCTGGCCTCCGGGTCCGCCGGCCGACACTGGATCAGTCTTTCCTGCCGTCGCGGCACTCGGCCACAGCCGCAGGCGGGCTAAGCCATTCGACAGGAGATCTTGACGAAGCTCCCAAGGGTACCCAGTAGCCCCCAGTGTGTGCGAAACTACTCTGCCGGGGGCCGGCTCGGGGGGAGGGGCAGACATGCCGCTTTGGCGACCGTCCGGATTTGATCTTACTCCGGCAACACTCCTGAAGGTCAGCGCGTCAGACGTAGACAATGATGAGATCTGCCCTCAACACGCGTATGTCAAGACACACGTCGACTCGCAGATCATTGGGGCGCACGGCTGGTCAAAGACCTACGACCCCGAGGACATACCGCTTAAGCAGTTCTTGGCTGCGCTCGACAAGTTCCACGCCGAACGGAGGAGTGGAGCTTCGTTCGCGTCTGCGCAGTCCGCCGCAGCCGCAGTGATTCAGCCGCCTCATCCTGGGCTGCGCGCCTACCTGAGTAGGGCTCTTGACAACTACTTGGACTTTTTCGAGTCGAGGGAAGAAGCTCACACCGCCCCGCTCCATTATCTGGGACACAACATCACTCGAAGGACAACCCAACGAGGGGCACTCTCTTTCTGGGGGGCGCCAACGTACCGAAGTGGTGCAGGCGACATCGAGGTGCACCGGCTTCGAATTAAGCAGGCGCGGCCCAACGTCACTAGGTGGGCGGTTCTTGCCGCGTATGTCGTTTCCCAGCTCGGCGGTCGGCCGGCGAATTCGGTAACGGTGATAGATGTGAGTCTCCATCACTCCTCGCTGATCCGACACAACGAAGCCATGCTTCTGGAGCGCGTGTCGCCGGCAGAGTCGGATGGCCTGTTTCAGGCGACTGCCCGTCCCCGGGCGCTGGAACTCATTGAAGGCGGAGACCCGACACCCGGCCGGGACTGCGCGAGCTGCAAAGCCGTTGGCGTGTGTGATGGGCTGATCCCAATGGACGGTGTTCTGGGTCAGGTGGAGAAGGGGCCGTACACCAGATCGGTTTCAGCCACAGACCTTCGGACCTATGAAAGATGCCCGGCGCGCTGGTACATGCAGCAGAAGCTGCACCTGCCGGCCGACGAGGAGGCCGAGTCTCATGGCACCGATGCGGATCGCGGGAGAGCGGTTCACCTGTGGCTGAAGATCGCGCATTCGCGGGGTATCCGATGTGATGAAGCAGACTTGCCAGATGTGAGAGATCCGCACCACGTAGCGGCCAGCGAGCTGGACGAAGATAGCTATGGTGCAGCATTACCTTTCCTGCGTCAGCACCTAGAACACTGCCCCCTGGGGGAAAGTGTTCGGATATTGTCTGCTGATGAACGCCAATACGGCTGGGATGTAACAGCAGACGCCGTGGTCGTATCGAAGCCAGACTTGCTTTACATGCGAGACGGCAACTTGGTAGTCCGAGAGACGAAGACCACGAACCTCGGCTTACCTGGGGATGAAGCGTCGGCTAGGGACAGCTTCGATGAGATCGTTTACTGGCTCCTCTCGCTTGTGGACCGAGGCTGGCGTCAGCATTACGGTGTTGAGTCCGCGACGGTTGAGCTAGAGGTGCTCGGTCGTTCCGGCTCTGCCCTGTATTCGTATCCGACAACTGACTCAACCCTGATGCTCATTGCCGATACCCGCATCATGCATAGGGTTGCAGGCTGGCACTACGATACCGAATGGCGAACCAAGCCAAGCGAGCACTGTAGGACTTGCCCGATGGCGTTGTGGTGCCCTGATCGCGAGCGCTATCTCGACGCGCCGCCGCACGGCTCGACGCGCTTCGATGAGACGGGGGCCACGCTCTGATGATGCCCAGCAACCAGCGCCCGAACCCGAGCATGTTCAAACACAGGCGTGTGAATGCAGTGCCGGCGGCGCCGGGTGTTTCCCGCCAGCCAGTACACGCTTTTAGGGGAAACGTAGTGCCGCGAGGAAACCGAAAACTATCTGCCCTCGTCGACTCTGGCATCTTCTTCTCTCTGGGCGCCGCAGTGAATATAAATGCCGTAGCCCTGTTCCACAGTCTCTACGATAGTCGAGCTGCAACGACGGATGCAATTCGTGATGAGGTACGCACGAATGCGCTGAAGGGAAAGCCCGACAAGCCTGACCTTCGGCCGGCGGCTACCCTCGCTCGCAATTATTTTATAAACTCCGGACGGGTGGCGATACATGTCGTTGAGGCTTCTCAGTCGTTTGCGGCAAGCCTTCAGCTAATTCTCGCCCAGCTCAGGAATCATGAGGCGGCGCGATCGGCTCTTTCGGGATTCCAAGGAGCGAGTTCACTGCAAAAGCACGCCGGCGAGGCCACGCTGATCGCGCTAGCATTGACCCAAAACAACGTGGTGATACTCACGAACGATAGCGGTGCCAGCTTCGTTGCCGGCGCTCAGCAACCTAGCATCCCATCCTTGCATTTTGCTGATGTGCTGAAGGAGTTGGTTTGTGACAGCCGTGGTGGCATTACCGCTGCTGCCGCTGCTGCCGCCTTCGACCTTGCGTGCGCCGTCTCCGATATCACGTCGAGCGCAAAGCCCGCAGATGCCACGGCTTTCCTGACGTGCGCATTTGATGATGTCGGCCAAAGATGTAGCGCCTGCGACGTGAGCTAGATTCTGCTGTTCACGTGCCAGCCCTGTGCTCGCAGATCTTCTCTGACTGCCTCTTCGGGCTGCCCTAGCACTGAAGCGACGACTCCAACGGGAACTAGCTCCTGCTGATACAAGTTCAGGGCTGCTTCGAGAAGCCAGACAGATGCACTTGGCTCGCTTTGCTCATCGACCAGGTCCTGCCATACCTGGCCAAGTCCTGATGACTCCATTTGATCGCCAACGGAGGGCTGCCGAAAGCTAGCCGCAGCCTCGGCCGATATCAGCTGCCCACTTTGCAAAATTCGCAAGGCAGCTTGGCGACTGATTCCAAAGTGCAGCATGAACTCGCACAGCGCTTGGGCGCCGTCACCTCTGCTGGCTCGCAAATTCGACAGCCATACCCGGCGCGCCTCGGGGGCAGGTGCCAAAAAGTGGCGTGCGAAGAACTCTGCCCTCGACTCCTCGTCTTGAGTGCTGTCTTCAACGCCGTCGTCGTTCACAGATACGAGGCCCGAGTCGCGAAACAGAACATGGCACAGCTCATGCGCCAACGTGTAACGCTGCCGAACCCAAAAGTCCTGAACGCGGATAATGATTGCGCAGTCCCAGTTCCCGAGTGATTCATCGTGAACAGTTATTCCGTGAATTCCCTCCGGTAGGTCGGTGCTCAGCTCAACAGGTATGCCTAGGGACTCCGCAAGGGAAACCAAGTCTCCGACCGGCCCACTTCTCCTTACGAGGCCGAGTCGATCAAGCATCGCACGAACCTGTTGAGCGGTATTCCTGCCCGCATGAGGGGCAAAGGCGTCTCGGGAGACAACAGCGCGGGCGGCGGCCAAGTGGGACGCCTTCGCTGCAGCATCGGCACCGAGCCATGAGCAGATCAGGCGCGAGGCCTCAATCAACTGAACTCCGCGGCGCTGCGCTTGCGCCGTGATCGCGGAAGGGTTTGCAAGGGTGCCAGCACGTAATGCGACGCCTGTGCTGCGAGCCGGGTCGACGGTTCCTGCCAAGACCGAGATCGGAATCGAGGTGACAGCAGAAAGAATAAGGTAGCCATACGCGGACGGAGCGGCGGAGCCGCTTAGGGCGTCAGCTAGCCACTCTGGTTCGTCTCCGAGCTCAGCGGAAACGCGGGCCCGCACCTCATCAGTTGTGTATCGCGCAGCGCCAAGTGCAGTGAGCAGTGAGTCGTACCATGCAGAACGGCTAACGGAGCTCATGGCTGACACCTCCTTAGCTGTCGACACAGCGTACGGGCTCACAGGCTGGTCCGCAGACCGTCCTCGCGATCTGCTACATCGCGCCGCAGGGCTGGGCCGGCAGGTTGCGTGGTCTTGGCCAACCGGTCGACCTGACTACCATCAAGAGTAGTACATGTGTACGACAGAATCGATGGCTGGATATGGGTCGGCACGACACGTCCGTGTGCGTGTGATCCGACAGCGGATGTGAGACGCAGCTCTGCGCCAGAGGGCTCCTGGGCAACTGGTGGTTCGAGCGGTCGGCCTGCCGCAGGTAAGGCCTGCGAGCCCGGAAGGAGTCTTCGTCTCCTGCGACGGCGGAATTGTGATGCGCGGCATTGGGTGATCTTGGTAGGTCGCGCGTGCACCTGTCAGCTCACTTGCTCGTAGAGCACCCCGTGCTTGCTCCGCATGAGAGCTTCGATCGACGCGGCGAGGTTGGTGTCGTGCACCAGCAGCCCCAGTTCGATGTTGGTGTTCTCGGCGCTGTAGGAGAAGTTCGCGCTGGTTAGCAGCGTGATCACGCGGTCGACGACGATGAACTTGGCGTGGCTGACCAGCGGATGGTGGCCTCCGGGCGGGGTCAGCGTTCGGAGTACGGTTGCCTTCGGCAGGTGGGCCGCGACGGCTGCCGGGGAGCCGGCGTGGGCGTCGAGGTACACCGTGACGATCAGGCCGGGGCGCACTGCGGCGTTCTTGAGGGCAGTCCACATGCCCGAGTGCGGCGTGAAGTTGAAGCTGGAGCAGACGATCGACATGCGTGCGTCGTCGATGATGCGCTGAGCTTCGCTGGTGAGGCGGCCGGTCGTGGCTTCGACGCCGGGCATGGTCCAGACGGGGGAGATGGCGGTCCGGACGGATCGTGCGCCGGCGATGGCCCGGAGTACGGCGATCGAGTCGTCCCGGTGCTCCGGACTGAGTTCGGCTGCGAGGAGTAGGCGCTTCGCCTCGCTGCGGCGGGCGGCGTGTACTTCTTTTAGTGCCTGGCCAGTGGTTCCGCCGGCTTGTAGGACGGTGGCGAGTCGTTGTGCCTCGTAGGCGGTCAGGAAGGCGCCGAGCGCCGTGTAGGGGTCAGTAGACATCGATGGTGCCGAAGAATCCGGGGACCCGTTCGTCGTCGATGGTGGGCAGGGTGAGCAGGAATCGGCGGTCGAGGAATCGGTTGGCGCGTTCGCAGGAGGTTTCCGAGGCGAAGCTGCAGCAGTGGCAGGCCGCGCCGTGCAGGAAGTCCTCGCCGTGCCGTGGTGTGCGTTGCCCGCAGACGGGGTCGGAGGAGCAGCGGGCTGCTCTGCGCAGCGCGTCGAGCAGGAGCCCGTGCAGCCGTTCCGGCTGGCTGAGCGCGACCAGGCCACCGAGGGTTCCCTCGCTGTCAGAGGCCGTGGTGCAGATGAGCAGTCCAGCGGCGGCGGGCCGATCGGGGGTGGCAGGCCAGGCGTAGAGGCGTTCGCTGAGGCTGGCAGCGCCATAACCGCAGGACATCGCCATCTCGCGGATGAGGATGTGCGCCAGGCTGTGGATCAGCCAGTAGCGCGGGGCGGGGAAGCGGGTGTCGGGGTCGATCTGGGCGGCGGTAGCGGAGAAGCGCCGGGAGAAGTTGTGCCGGTGGGCTTCGCGGTGCGCCCGCCACAGCGCGGTGGGCAGGATCTGTGCTTCCCAGGCGGCGACGGCGGCCTCGTCCAGTTGTAGGAAGATGCCCTCGCCGCGGTCCTCGGTGGCCGGCACCCAGGTGGGGCGGCCGTCCCGGGTGAGCTTGACGAGTCGGCTCGCGAGGTCGTTGACCCGGTCCATCTCGTCGATGCGGGTGAAGCCGATCACCGCGTTGACCTTCTTCATTCGGTTCACGGCGATGACCCGGTGCACCTGCTTCGGGAGGGCCACGGCGGTGGGCATCTCGGTGACCATCAGCCCGCTGGCGTCCTGCTGCTGCGCGAACAGGCTCGGCTTCTGCAGGTAGTCCCACTCCGGGACGAGCAGCTCGACCGGGTCCCACTGGCGTAGCTTCTCCTGGCGCTCCTCCTCCGACGGTGGCGGAGCCAGTGCCTCGGCCGCCGCTGCGGTGAGCTCCTCATCGGTGACTCCGGCGATGTCGCACTTGTGTGCGACGAGTAGCGAACGCAGCACCTTCGGCATGGTCGCGTAGTCGGTCAGTTCCTCCGGGGTCAGGTGCGTGCGTAGTCTCGTGGCGAGCGCGGTCTGGTCCTGCTCCGGAGTGCGGGGCATGACGATGATCGACTGGGTGGAGGCGAACCAGAGGTTGGACGCGCCCATCATCATCAGCGAGGTGTCCAGCCCACACTTGGGGTCAAAGGCGTTCAAATGCGGATGCCGGCCCCGACAGGTCGGCAGCTTCCGTTTGCCGGCCTCGCCCTGCGCCTCGCTCATGCCGCGCCGCTGTTGGCAACGTTCGCAGGTGACGACTGCGCCGGCTCCCTGACCGATGTTGCTGTCGCGCAGTTTCAGGTCCGGGTGCGGGGCGGCGGGGCAGGTTCTGCCGCGGTGTACCCACAGCGCGTACGGGAACTCGTCGAGGTGGCCGTTGGCGCAGGCGAGCAGGTAACGGGCGGGCACCGCCGGGCTGCGCCTAGCCTTTCCCTTCGCGGGAGCTTTGGTCTTTCCTTTCGCCGCTCCCACGAACGTGCGGCCGGGACAGTTGACGTGTTCGAAGGTCGCCAGGTCGGGCCGGAACGGATGGGTGTTGGTGTAGCTGAACCGCGACAGTGGCCCGAGGTAGTCGCAGCCGGTGCAGCGCAGCCACTGCGGGAATACCCGGGCCGGGATGCCGAGGTCGGAGCCTTCCTGTGACATTGCGCGGGCCTTGGGCTGCCAGGGGAACGGCCGCAGTTGCTGCACGCGGGACCCGAGGTGAAGCTGGACCACCTTGAGCAGCCGTGGTTCCTCGATCGTCGGGACGGTTGGCCGCCGTCGCCAGATTGGCTCCCAGTCGTCGAGGCCAGCCGGCATGATCGAGAACTGCGGCAGGTCCATGATCGAGCCGACGCCGTAGGTGTAGAGCAGTGACGACGGGCGGGCCGAGCCGACCTTGGCCCGGTTCTTGACGTTCGACTGCTCGCTGTCGGCGAGCGGGTCCAACGGCTGCGCCGACTCGAAGATCATCTGCGCCGCGTCATCGTCCGTCACTCGTCTTCTCCTTGGGGCAGCTCCCAGGACGGCGCGTCGTCGGGTTCGACGACGAACAGTCGCTCGGATATGGGGCTGACCAGCAGGTTGATCTCCGGCT
The DNA here is from genome assembly GCF_900143515.1 of Micromonospora cremea. Lineage (NCBI taxonomy): Bacteria > Bacillati > Actinomycetota > Actinomycetes > Micromonosporales > Micromonosporaceae > Micromonospora > Micromonospora cremea. The sequence continues at coordinate 494,116 of NZ_FSQT01000001.1, forward strand.
GGACCTCCCGCATCGAGTGCGCGACGACGAACGGCGCGCGGTCCGGCTGACCCTGGTGGGCCTTTGCGTTCTCCGGGCTGATCAGTAACGGCAGGTAGCTGTCGTTGTCACCGGTGCGCTCGTACACCAGGGTCTTGCTGAGCTTCCCGGCGTACTTTCCCCGAGCGTTCCACTGGTCCAGCCGGTTGATCAGCCGCTGGTGCGCCTGTGCCATCAGGTCGTCCAGCTGGGCCGCCGGCCGGATTCGGGCGTAGAGCCGATCGACCAGGGCGACGAGAGCGTCCTGTTCGTCACGGACCCGCCACGCGGCCCGTTCCGGCGACAGCCCGTCGTCGTGGTGCGCCTGCAGCACCCGCGCCGCGCTGACCAGCACCCCGTCGATGCCCCGGTCGAGAGCCGTCGGCGAGAACGGGGTGACCGACAGCGCCTCCACCTGCGCGTAGAACGTCTCGTGGTAGTGCCGGAACTGCTCGTAGTGGGCCAGGTCGCGGGGCCGCGCCCAGTTCCCGAGCGCCACGACCAGCCCGGGTCGGCCGCAGTCCTCACCCGGGCGGCCGACATCACGGCCCACCCGCGAGGACGCCTGGATGTACTCGGCGGTGTTCTTCGGCTGCCCGACCACCAGCATCAGTCCGAGCCGCTGCACGTCGACGCCGACCTGCAGCATCGAGGTGGCCAGCACCACGTCGAACGGGTCGGCCTTCGGCCGCTCCATTCGCCCGCCGGCCTCCTGCTGTTCGAGCCGCTGCCGCATTGCCGCGGTCGTGGCGTAGTCGGGGTCGAACTCCAGGGCCAGGTTGTCCAGGGTGCGTCCGATGTCGACCGAGGCGATGCGGGAGGTCAGCTCGCCGGTGACCAGGCGACCGTACGAGCCGAGCCGCCGTGGGAAACCTGAGCCAGGGCGGGGCTGCCGGACCCGGTTCTGCACGTCGTCGGCCATGTAGCGGGCCATACCGGCCAGTTCACGGGTCGCGTTGAAGTAGCCCACCAACGTCATGTACGGATCGGCGGCGGAACCACTGCGGTCGAACAGCAACTGCCCGGCAAGCAGCAACACCTCGGCGACCCGGATCTCCGCGCTCGACAGCCGCACTCCCTGCGCACTCACCCCGATGTAACGCCGGCCCGGGGTGGTCGGCCCGATCGGCAGCTCCTGCGAGAAGTACGTGTCCGCCACATCCAACACCTGCGGCGGGAAGATTTGGACGCCGCGCCCGTACAGCCCTCGCACCTGATCGTCCGCGCGGCGCACGGTGGCCGTCGACGCCACGATCATCGGCCGGACCGATTTGCCGTCGGCGGTCTCCCACGACGCGAGGGTCTCCACGACCACCTCGAACAGCCCCACGGCGGTGCCCAGCGCCCCGGTGATCAGGTGCAGCTCATCCTGAATGATCAGATCCGGGGGCCGGAGCCGTCCCACCGGCCGTACAGTCGCGGCGGGTAGGCCGGGCTCAGCCTGGTGACCGGTGGTCACACTGCAACTGGCGTAGTCCGGGTGAACGTAGCCGTGCCGACCGCAGTACCGGCCGACGTAGCCGAACAGCGATGCCGCCTCACCCTCGCGCGCCAACCGAGCGAACTTGTCTACCGTCGCGATCACGAACGCCGGCGGCATCCGGTAGATCTCCTCGTCCACCGTCAGCATCGGCAGGCCCTCATCCACCTGACCGCCCTTGGCGAACGGGCACTGCCCCATATCGTCGCCGCAGAAGACCAGCACCCGCCGAGTCGTCTTGACCGGCTTTACGCTCGCGGCGCCGATCGGACTGCCGCACCACGGGCACCGCTGCACCTGCAACACCGTCAACCGGTGCCCGCCGTACGCGTTGGCCTTGCGCAACTGCTCGTCCGCCTCGTCCCACCGCTTCGGGCTCACGTCGGTGCCGACCCACAACCCGATCCGGAACGGCTTGCTACCCCAGGTTGCCTCGTCCCGGCGGCGAACCAGCTCCGCCGCACACACCAGCGTGGTGGCCCGCTGGAACTGCTGCGCGGTGAGCAGCCGCAACGTGTACCGCATCAACACGGCCACCCCGTCACGCCCGTCCAACGGCCCATCGGAGGACGCCACCACCTGCTGCCGGCGCCGGATCGCGAACGTGTACGCCGCCAGACCCAGGTACGCCTCGGTCTTGCCACCACCGGTCGGGAAGAACAACAACTCCACCCGCGACAGCTCGCCGCTGCGCGCCGCCGCGGTGGGATCGGTCAGCGCTGGCAGCTGCATGAGGATGAACGCCAGCTGGAATGGTCGCCACGACGACGGCTTCTCCCGCTCGTCGGCCTCGACCTGATCGCGGGCGTCGTCGAACGACAGGCTCGGGTCGGAGCTACGCAACGCCCCGATCCGGGAGTGGACCCGCTGGTCCCGCATGACCTCGTTCATGAACCGGAAGCACGCCAACGCCTCCGGATCAGCCACCACGTGCGCCAGCCCGTCCGCCAGCCGCTGCTGTGCCGCGCGTGCCTCGTCCACGACCTCCTCGGCCAGGTCCCGCAGATGCTCGGGGAGCTGCGCCGCCTTCGTAGCCTCACCGTCGAGCCAGGTCCGGTACCCGTCAACCAGCGGGGCAAGACCGTCACGAACCTGTTCAGGGCTGGCCTTGGCCAGTGCGTCCATGGACAGCATTGCGCCCGTGACCGACCGTGCCTGCGTCTGGGGTGTCTCCGCGACCGGCAGCCACGTCGTCCACACCGCCGTCGCCCGCCGTGCCCCCGGCTCCGCCCGCCAGTCCACCGAGCAGGTCCGCCCGACCGCGAACTCCAGCCGGTTGCGGTACTGCAAGTGCAGCCGGCGCATTTCGTCGTCGTGCTCCGGCCACTCCTGCTCCATGACGTCGCGCACCGGCAGGAACACCGCCGCACCGCCCGCGTCGACGTGCAGCTTCGTCTGGAACAGCCACTCGTGCACCGGGATCGTCGGCGGCGTTTCCCGGTCATTGACCAGCGCGATCTCGATCAACCGCCGGCCGAAACGCGCGTCGTCATAGGCATCAATCCGCAAACAGATCTGCCCGGTCAGCACCCGCGTGTACGTCCGGCCCGACGTCAACTCGGCCGCCGCGATCTTCTCGACGATCCCAACCGGCGTGCGCCGATACCGCCGCACCGCCCGGCCCCGCTTGTCGACCTCACCGGTCTTCACACTCTCGTAGGTGCCCCACGACGCGGTCACCGTGAACTCCGCCAGATCGTTCGGCACCTGGAACCGCAACCCCATCGACGACGGAATCATCAGCCCCTGCCTCGGAGCCTTGTCGTCGGCGTCATCCTCCTCACCCTCGACGTCGGTGACATCGGCGGACTCGGCCGGAATCCCACGCTGCGCATGAAAACCTGCCGCATCGGATCGGATGCCCACCAGGCCATACCCGTCCTCAGAACCGGCTAAATCAGCATCGGGCTCGGTCAGCTTCACCGGCGCGATATGCCCCACCACGTACAGCTGACGCGGGCTCACCGCCAACAGCTCCTCCGGACCACCTGATGGCCCGAGCAACTCCCGATCCAGGACGTCGACCAGGTTCTCCCGCACGTTGTACGAGGTGCCATCCGGCTCATGCGCGAGCCGGAAACCCGGTGCCGAGTCAGTCACAGCAGCGGCTCCTGGCCCTCGTGGACCACCGGCTTCCGCTGGCGGGCAGTCGCCTTCTTCGCCGCCTTCGGCCGCTGCGCTGCCGCGCGGCGCAGGTTCTCCGCGAGCAACCGGTCCAAGATCTCCACCCGCGCCGCCGGGCTCACCGTCCATCGCGTCATCTGGCGGTACGTATGGAAGCCATGCTTCAGCGGCACATCCGACCAGTCGTACGCCGCCATCACCGCCTCGTCCAGTTCGACGTGAATCCGCCGCAACCGGGCCACGTCCGCGTCGTCGTACTCAGCGATCCCCGGGTCGTTGACCAGGTTGTACAGCTTCGTCAACCCGAGCCCGCGACGCAGCATGGCCGCTCGCCGCTCCTCATCCAGCATCTGGCCTAGTTCGTCCAGCTGAACCGTTGGTTCCGGCCGTGGGAACGTCTCAAATACATCAGATGGCGTGTATCTCGGATCGCTCCGGATGCCGGAGCCATACCTGATTGCCCACATCTGATGTGGGCTGCTCGAGAGAATTGCTTGATCCGCGTATGAGTCAGTAGCAAATACTGCCAGTCCGTGGCTCGGAATCCATGTCGTCGATATCCGTGCGGGCATGAGAGTCTTGCCATGGAGAGTGATTGCCAAGACTTCACTCAGGCCGGAGATGGCCCGGCGGAGGCCTGGGCGGCCTTCAGCGTGTTGCCACCAGTGATCCCGATATAGCTTCCGGTTGTTTTCCATCCTTTTTGGCTTGACTAACTCCGTTACGCGGGAGTATGCCCAGTCGAAGTGAGCGGCCTCCTCCTCCGACTTTCCATAGAAGTCGATCACCCAACGCGAAGGCGTGCAGTCCGCTCTTGAGTTCAAGTCCTCGCCGCTCAAGTACGGCAACACAATTTCGGCGTATCGCGGGTCAGTCCTCAGCCACTCCCTTGCTTCGCTGTCGGAGACGACAAAACCGATGCCGTCGATCTTGATGCCCTGGAATGCGACTTCACGGTTGGCGCTCAGGCGATTCGGGCTCCCTGCCGTGCGGCCAGCTGGCTCAAGGAGGCTCGTTATTCGCTCCACCTCGATCCCGTCGACCCATCTGCTAACTGTGGACGGCACCTTGTTGCGGGTTCCCCAGATGGCCGAGTATTCGAGGTTGACCGTAGCGACAGGCCACTTCTTGCTCTGTATTGCCCGGGTTATCTCAACGCCTTGAATGAGCATCTGATCTAGGCCGACCTCGCGGGTGTCGCCCTGAGCGATGGTGTTGGTGGCGATCAGACCCATATTGCCATCGTTGCGCAGGAGTTCGACCGATCGGAGGAAGAAGTAGGCCACAAGATCAGCGTTTCCGCGCCGGCCTCCTGCGATCTGGTGCACAAGCCAATCTCGGAAGTTGCCGCCCATGGCCCCGGAGATGCTAGATCCAGCAACGAAGGGTGGGTTTCCGATGATCGCATCGAAGCCGCCATGGTCGATCAAGACGTCCGGAACTTCGAGCACCCAGTGCAACGGTTGCCAACGTCCGTAGTCAGTTAGGGCGGTTGGCGTCAGACCCTCATTGAGGATCGATCGCAGGAACTTGATATCTGCGGCCATGTCGTTGGTCGGCATCGCGGCGGCCACTGCCTCGGCCAGGTTCTCGTATGCTTCGTTCAGGGCCTTGCCGGGTTTGCCGCCGAGACGGAGCCCGGCAGCAATCACCCCGTCGGCTGCGGCACGTAGGTCGGCGGTGAGCGTGCGAGTCTGATTGAGCTGGCGGCGCTTTGCGGTGGTGCTACGCATGGGGTCGTGTTCGCGTACCTCGCTGGCGAGGTTGCGGCGGATATCGACAGCCCGCCGGATGGTGCCGTCCACGTCCTTCGCCGTCAGCCTGGGCTGCTGGTGGGTGGGCCCTTCGATGTGCAGGGTGCGGAGTTGGCGTAGGTCGGTGAGGCCGAGTAGGGAGTTGCCGTGCAGGATCTTGTCGTCGACGAAGGAGAACGGCAGGTCGCGGTCGAGGGAGACCAGCCAGAGCGACAGCTTGCACATCTCGACGGCCATCGCGTTGATGTCGGCGCCGTACAGGCAGCGGGCGACGACTTCACGGATCGCGTGTTGGCCGAGGTCGTGCTGCCCGGCGTTGGCGGGGTCCTCGTCAATCCATGCCTCGACGAGGCGGGCGGCGAGGTAGCGGGCGGCGGCGACCAGGAATGCGCCGGAGCCAGCGGCGATGTCGGCCACCTTGAGGTTGAGGATCTCGTCCGAGCCGCGCAGTTTCCACGCGCCGCTGCTCTCGGGGACCTGGTGCGGGCCGGGGGAGTAGCAGAGCGGTTCGAGGGCGTGCTTGACGACGTCCTCGGCAAGGTCTTTCGGGGTGTAGTGGGCGCCGGCGTTGCGCCGCGACGGCGTCTCAATGACCACCAGACCGCCCTCCAGGATGACGGTGGGGCGGTCGCGTAGGTCGGGCCGGGTGATGGTGGCCCAGGGGAGCAGGCGTGCGCGTAGGTCGTCGTCATCGGTCACCGCGCGCAGCATGCGGTCGGCGTCGTCGCCGGGCGTGGTTGCGAGCCGCTTCGCCAAGACGTTTGCGCTCGGCGGGGTGGCAGCGGGCTGGTTCTCCTTGAGCCAGGCGATGATCGCGGTGGCCAGTTTCGCCGGAGTCGTATTGGCGTTGGCGAGCTGCTCCAGCACGGTCAGCGGGATCTCCGGCTCGGCGCCGGTCGCGCCGACGAGGCCGACCAGGGTGTCGCCGGTGACCCGGGTGCAGGAGTAGCCGAGCAGCCCTTCGTAGATGTAGCCGATCTGTTCCACGTCGACGTCACGGAACGAGATTCGGCGAGCGTCGCTGCCCTTGAGCTGGGCGACCTGCACCGAGCGTAGGACGTGCAGCATGACCCGGTCGGAGACGGGCAGGGCGAGGGTGCCGTTGTCGCTCGACGCGGTCAGGAACGGGTACCGCTCCGGGTCGAACAGCGATCCGCCGTACGCGGGCATTCGCATGTTCTCGAACGACGCGCCCCAGTAGAGGGCCTGGCTGGTGGCGAGCAGCCGGTGCCAGGTCAGATAGGTGCTGTCCAGCGATTCCTCGCCGTCCCGCAGCCGGCGCTGTTCCAGGTCGTCGAGTTCACCGCTGATGCCGTACCCCTGCAGGAAGAGCTCGCTCTGCGGCAGCAGGCCGCGCTCCTCGGCGAAGAGCAGGAAGACGACGCGCATCATGACCGTGACGGCCGCGGAGTAGGTGTCGTGCGGGTCGTCCGGGAGCGGATCACGCAGACCGCGCCTGTGGTGGTCGGCGGCGGTCTCGGCGAACGCCTGGATCAGCAGCTCGACGGCGCGGCGGACCTGGGCGCCGAGAGCTTCGGTGATCTCCTCGGCGGCGGCGACGGACTCCTCGAACAGCTTGGGGAGCCGCTCGTTGGGGTCACCGCCGATGGTGTACTGCCGGGCGACGACGGTGAGGAAGGCGTTGCGGGTCAACGGTTCCTCGACCCAGGTCTGGGCGTCGACGATGCCGGAGGCGACCATCGTGTCCGGCCGGGCGCAGACCAGCGCCCACCAGCGGCCGTCGGTGACGATGCCGATCGCGACGCCGGCGCCGCGCAGCATCGCTTCCATCCGGTCGATAGCGGTGGCGGCCCAGCCGTCGGTGCCGGTGGCGTGCAGGCTGTCGCACTTGTCGACCACGCCGACCAGCGCGCCGATGCCGTCCGGCCCGTGCAGCGCGGCCTGCGGGGTGACGGAGATCCGCCGGTCGGGCGAGTGCGCGGCCACCCCGGGCGCGCAGTCGGGACCCCAGGCCAGCGAGGTACGCCAACCGACGACGTCCCGCAGGACGGTCTGCACCCAGACGTCGCGGACCTCGGCGTACTTGGCCTGAACGATCTCGTCGTCCGGGTCGATGTCGAGGGCCTCCCAGGCGTGGTCGAACGCCGGCCTGGCCTCACGGAGGACGTCGAGGCGTTCAGGAGCCAGGGCGGGCATGCCCTGCGGCCACACCCGTTTCAGCGGCGGGATCGCCAGGAACGGGCCGTCTGTCTCGACCAGTTCCAGCCACGCCCGGTGCAGCTCGGTGGCCGTCTTCGGGCGGAAGGTACGGGCGGTCCGCATCAGCGTGAACCTCCTCGCCGGGCGTCGGCCGGGGTGAGCGCGAACACCACCGCCGCGGCGGTGGTGTGTGGCTTGACGTCGCGGTACCGCTCGGTGATCGCCGCGATCTCCCGCTGCTCCTCGTCGCCGAGCTCTTCCTGCCGGCGGCGCATCGTTTCGATGTCGCGGCGGCGCTGCCGCTGCTGATCATCGGGGAAGAGAGCCAGTTGGTCCTGCATCTCGGCGCTGGTGAGCTGGTCCAGCGACTCGTTCAGGTTGCGGCGGAACGCGGCGAAGATCTCCCGCGCCCGGGTGACGTCGGCCTCCTCACGTTTGGCGAGCTGGTCGCTGACCCGCTGATGGCGGGACTCGGCGCGTCGCGTCATCGAGTCGAGCAGCCGGGACCGCAGCGGGGACTCCGGCTCGTTCCACTCCCTGGCCAGGTCGGCGCGGACGTCCGCAGCGGCCAACGTCAGCCTGCCGGCGTCGAGGGCCTGGTCGAGCAGCTGCTCGGCGCGTTCCTCCGCGATGGTCCGGCGGCCCCGCAGGCGTACGCCAGCGAGGAAGATCTCCTCGTGCAGGCGTAGCCCGCCCCGGCCGACCAGCACCATCCGGGTGACGGCCGCGACAAAGGACTCCTCCAGCCCATCCACCACGACTGCCGTGACTCGGTGCAACGGCGCGTCCGCGCTCCACAGCGACCGGCGTAGCAGCCGCTGAGCCTTTTTCACCAGCGGATGACCCAGGTGGACGTAGACCAGGTCCTTGCGACCGGCCGCAGCCTTGTCGTCGAACGTGATCGGCCGCAATACGCCCGGCTCGGAGCGGGTGCCCAGGCCCTTCAACGTCGACTGCCAGGCCGGACCGAGCGGCGGCACGGTGAACACGGCTGCATCGGTCCGGTCGTCGCCGACCACCACCAGGGGCGGCTGGTGGCTGATCCGCAGCGCGGTGTCGACCACCCGCCGCAGATTCTCCGGCTCCAGGTGCAGCTCCGCCCGACTGTCGGCGTAGCCCTTCTCCAACTGGGTCAACCGGCTGTTCAGGTCTAACCCGCCGGCCAACGCCTTGTTGATCACGGCGTTGCCGTCGAACGCGCCCTTCTTACGCCGTCCCGCTGAGGAACGGGTGAAGTGGTCCTGGATCTCGTCGGCGATGACCTGGTTGACCGACCCGAGGTCACGCGCGACCGTCACCACCTTGCGGGCGATCCGGCCCATGAACTCCATGTCGGCGGCGTACAGGGTCGCCGAGCGGTCCGGGGAGAACTGGAACACCAGCGGGGTCTGCTGCTGCCCGTACCGGTCGATCCGGCCGATGCGCTGCTCCAACCGTGACGGGTTGAACGGGATGTCCAGGTTGATCAGCCGGTGGCAGTGGTCCTGCAGGTCGATTCCTTCACCGGCTGCGTCGGTGGCCAGCAGCACCCGCACGGGGTTCTTCGCCGACGGTTCGGTGGTGAAGTGCTCGCGGATCAGCTCCCGCTCGTCGGTTGGCGTCTGCCCCTGGATGACCTCCAGCACGTCGCCGTAGCCCTGCTGGACCAGCACCCGGTGCACCCATTCCAGAGTGTGGGCGTACTCGGTGAACACCACGACGCGCTCGTTGGACCAGAACCCGCCCGGTCGGCAGATTGCGTCCAGGGCCGTGATCAGCTCATTGAGGCGGGAATCGGGTCGGCTCTCGAAACTCAGCCCCCACTCGGCCAGCCGCTGCAACTCGCCTGGCGCGGCGGCGACCAGCGGGTCGGTGGACTTGCTGTGCCGCAGGGCTGTCGCCTCGTCCTGCTCCCACAGGCCTTCCTCCTCGTCGGCCTGCCCCTCGCCGAGGATGTCGTCGTAGTCCCAGTCCGTCGGCGCCTGGCCCACCGACCGCGCGGCGAGGTACGACTGCAAGGTCATGCCGAAAGCCCACGGGCTCGACAAGAACCGCTTCTTGAACAGCATCGCGGTGATGTCACCGGACTCGCCGGTCCCGTTAGCCTTCGCACTCTCGGTGAGAATCCGATGCAGCAGAGCGAACATCTCCTGCTCGTCGGCGCGCGGCGTGAACGGGATGATCCGCAGCTCCCGAGGGCGGAAACCCTTCTCCGGCAGATCCGACTTCAACCGCCGAACCGTCACCTCCCGCAACGCCCGCTCGTCTAGCAGCGCACCACGGCTGAACCGGCGCGAATCGATCATCTCCAACAGTGCTGTGAACGACTCCGGATGCCCGTTGTGGGGGGTGGCGCTGAGGAACAGGCGATGCTCACACTTGTCCGCCAGCTCCCGGATCGCGATCGTGCGCTGCGTGTCCACGGCGTAGCCGCGCCCACCCCCGATCGCCGACGGGCTGGCCGGCGCCACATGATGCGCCTCGTCCACGATCAGAATGTCGAACGCGTACCGCCGGGCGGTCTTCGTGCTCGCCGCCTGCGCGTACACGTCACGCAGCATCCGTTGGGCGCGCACCTGCGGCAGCCACGCCATGCTCACGATCACTCGAGGATAGAGCTGGAACGGGTTTGCGTGCAGTCCGTAGCGGCGCCGTACCTCGCGCATCATGTCGCTGTTGATGATCGTAAAGTCCAGACCGAACTTGTCCCGCATCTCGTCTTGCCACTTCAGGGACAAGCTCGGCGGGCACACCACGATCGCGGTACGCGCCCGGTGCCGCAGCAGCAGCTCCTGCACCACCAAACCGGCCTCGATGGTCTTACCCAAACCCACGTCGTCGGCCAGCAGCAGGTTCGTCCGGGGAGACGACAATGCCCGCCGCAACGGCTCCAACTGGTAAGCCTCGACGGCGACACCGCTGTGGAACGGAGCCTGCACACTTCGGTCGTCTGCCGAGGTCACCGCACCCCAGCGCATCGCGTCGACGAACCCGGCCAGGGTGTTCGGGTCGTCGAAGGCGTCCGGGTTGACCTGCGTCGGCAGTCCTTGAGCGGGCGTGACGGTGTGTCCGACCTCCAGCTCCCAGACGACCGTCAACTCCTCACCCAACCGGTCTTCGTCGAGCGCCTGGAGGGTTACTGCGTGGTTCAGCGAGGCCACGGCTTCGTCCGCCGGGCTCCGCGGCAGTCCTTGCGGCTTGACCTGCGCCACCGCCCAGGTCGACCCGCGTACTTCGACAACCTGACCCGGCTCGGGAACGGCAAGTACGGCGACCCCTGACGTGGCGGTCGCCCTGGTGGGCGAGAGTGTCACCGAAGCACCCTAACCTGTGCGCTTATGCGACCTCACCCCTCGTGTGGTGGCGCTCGCCGACCGAGTCGGCCTCCAGGCGGCCCAATCGTCCATGCCGCCCGGCTACGGCCTGCCAGGGATGATCGGCCCTTTATCAGATGCCCTGCCGCCCAACCTTGCCCTGCGGACCCGACGCCGCTTGACGCATAGGCACCACGCCACGGTGCCGCTGCACCGCCATACCGGCTATCGGGGGACGCACCTGGAACGGCGGCGAGCGGGTGCAAGGGGTACGAGCGGGACGCCTGCGCCGATGATCGGCTGGTTGGATGACCTCATGCACGCGGTTATCGAATGGCTCGAATGCAGGGACCAAGGGGGCAGCCGGAAGGCCACCCCCTGGGAGATTGCGTGGGACTCGCTGTCGCGACGGGACCGCCGTACCCGGTGGCTCAGATGTCAAAATCGAAGGCGAGCTGTTTCTCCGCTGGCTCGGCCGGCTCGGCTGGGTCGTCGTCGCCCTGGTCGCCGTCATCGGCAGGGATGGCGTACTCGGTGGCCAGTTCGGCAAGGTGGAGGATCAGTGGTTGGCTGAGAGCGGCGCGGTAGTCGTCGAAGCAGAAGCGTTGTTGGTGGAGGAATCCGGCCCAGGTCGCGGGATCCTCACCTGCGGGTAGCGCGGCGACGATGAGTTCCAGCAGTTCTGGGTTCCAGGCGCTTTTCGACGGGTCATAGAGGTCCCTCTCTTTTCGGTCATCGGGACCTGCGCCCTCGACGACCTTTTGGTGGTGGGTCAGCTTGGCGAGTTCAACCGCAATCTTGGTATGGGTGGCGGGTTTCTCAACGGTGCTGTAGAAGACCCGTGCTCCCGTGGTGTCGCCGTTGCCGTCGGGCCGCGCCCAGAGCCCTTCGGAGATACCGACGCGGTCATCGCCGGCGGCCCAGCTTTGCGGTGTTTCGAGGCGTTCGCTGCCACTGACGCGGACAAGGCGGAGATGTTTGCCGAAGAGGCTGAGTCGTTGTGGGCTGACGTCGCCGAACTGGATCTGCTCGTGGATCAGGTGGGCGTTCTGGAGCGCAGGGAGCCGGTACCGGATGTTATGGGCCTGGGTGACGATCAACGTCTGTGTGTTCCGGAACTGGGTGATCGTCGCTCGGATGAACGCGGCGAGCGTTCTTTGTTGGTCGTCCTCGTTGCTGGGGCTGGCCTGGTAGTCGGAGTCGGAGAGGTGCTTGAGCAGGTCGGGGTAAGGCACCCATTTGTCCATGCCGTCGGCTTTGCCCATGATGTGGTCCTGGCCGGGGCGGATGAGCACGGCGATCGGGACGAAGAGCTGGTGGGTGTTGGTGTCGTCGTTTCGGCGCTTGATGATCCAGAAGGCGAGCTGCTGAAGGTCGTCCGGGATGCCGGTGGTGATGCGGTGCTTGGGTACGAATCGCACTCCGAGTTGTCGGAACCCGTCCTGCCATGCGGCTTCGGCGCGGTGTTGCGTGCTGGCGACGTCATCGTCCGTGCCGGTGTCGGGACGAATGAACTGGCTCACCATGTTGGCATCGGCGCATCCCAGCCGCAGGGCGAACTTGGGATCGGTGGTACGCATCTTGAAGGCTTTGGCGCCGTCGAGTTCCACCAGAGCGAGTTGAGCCGTGTCCCCCGTTGTCTCCGTCATCTTGCGCAGGGTCGTCTCCACGTCGCGGCGACGGGTGGCCACGGCCGCGTCGTGTTTGTGCCCTCGGGTGGGGTTGGTGCCGTTGCCGAGTGGGGCGCCGAGAGCGCCGAGCGCCCGGGCGTGGATCGTGAGGACGAAGTCGTCCTGCCGCCACGTCCAGCTGTTGGCGGACGGTGTGCGGGGTGGCAGGTCGAGGAGCTTCTCGATGGTGTCGAGCAGCCGGTTGCGCATTCTGCTGCCTTCTCCTTGGTGGAGGAGGAAGACAGTCAGGTGGCCATCCGGAACGGCTTTGGTGAGGTGAGCGCGCCGGGTCCGCGCGTTCTCTGTGTCGAGTTCCTCATTGTGCTCTCGGACGGTGTTCTGGCGGGCGGCGAGTTCCTCCAGTTCGGCATCGCTCATGCCGGCCTTCGGTTTCGGCACGCTGGCGTGCTTGTGCAGCGCTCTGGTCGGCTTGCCGCCGGTCTTCACTCGGGCGAGAGGCTTGTCGAGATCGAAGCGAGGAGCCAGGCATTCTCGTACCCATTGCGTCAGGCGGCTCCGTTCCAGGGGCATGAGGCCGGTGCCGACTTCGTGGTCGGGACCGCGCATGGTGGTGTGGTAGGCGACGGCGGCGGTGACGCCGTCGCGGCCGAACATCCATGCGTCGGACTTACGGCCGAGTAGGTCGGGCGCCGGGAGGCGTTCCAGGGCGCCCACCCTGGTGAGCAACTGTCCCGGTCCGCCGTTGCGCCAATCCATGTCCTTCGTGTGGCGGTTCCAGAACAGGTTCGCCACTGCGAACTTCTGGGGAGTCGGATCGCCGGCCACGAACGGGCTGGTCGACAGCAGGTAGGTGGAGGCCCCGTAGCGGCCCTTGGTGTGTACCTCACCGGCAGTCCAGCGGCGGATGCCGCTGTTGACGTGCAGCCGCAGGGTCGTGTCGCCGACGACGGTCCGCAGGGCGACCTTGATGGTGGCGCTGTAGTACCAGCTGCGGCTCGTCCCCTTGTAGGTCTTCTTGTGTTCCAGCGGGGGCCAGGAGACGAGTTCGGCGCAGTCGCTGGCCGGGTTGACGGCGATCTGCCGGAACCTCAGGCTCCGTCCGTCGTGCTCGTACGGGACGTCGGCGGCGGCGATGAGCCCTGCTACGTAGTCGGCCAGGAGGGTGTAGAGGTGTGGCTGCGGGAGCGCGGTGCCGCCGGGAGAAACGTTGTGGGCAAGCAGGTCGACGGTGTCGGGCTGCCATTGCAGCGCCGCGGGGTCGAGCTTGTCGATCGTCGGGAGGATGAGCGCCTTGCCCTCGTCCGTGTAGGGCAGGTCGTGGAGCCAGGCGAAGAAGAAGGTCCGCAGGACGGCTGGGGAGAACGGGCGGGTAGCGAAGAGCCACGGGTTTGCCTCGTCGAGGCCAGCGCGGGTGGTGGTCGAGACCAGGTCGGGCGCCGCGGTGCGCAGCAGGGCGTTGAGCCGCCTGATGGGGACCTGACGAGCGCGGGCGCGTGCTGACTCACCGCGTCCCGCAGTGTGGAGGTCGAGGATCGGCTGGCGCCATGACGCAGGGATCGTGAGGGTTTGCAGGGGGATCTTCAGCTCCTGGGTCGCGATGAACGCCGCCGGCTGGATGTTGTTGTAGGCCACTTGGATCCTTCCTGAAGGGCACGGGCGGTCAGTTCATGTCGCGGAGGGCCTGGTAGAGCGGTTCGTAGAGTGCCCTCACCAACGAGCGGTCGATCGGGCTGATCGCGGAGGCCGGGTCGAAGTATGGCTCGAGTTCCTGTCGCATGCTGATGAGGAGACTGGTCGCGGGGGTGTCGTCGCCCTTGAGGCCCGCTTCGCGCGGTGAGAACGCGCCGTCGACGAAGTGGACGCGGGCAGGGACGCCGCCGCGGACGAGTCGGCCGATGACTTGCCAGATGACGACGAGTTGGTCCCAGGTGAACGCCGACTTCTCGTCCTGGGGCAGGCTAGTCCAGGACAGGCGGCGGGTCAGGAAACGGTGCCATTTTTTGGCGGCGGCGGCGCGGAATCGGGTTCCGGCGGCGCCGGGGCTTCCGGCGGCGAGGGCGAGCTGGTGGAACTCTCGTCCGGGGCCCCGTACCTGCCGCACCGCCCAGTCATTGATCGCCTGCGTGGCGAGGGTGATGTCGTCGGGCCGGTGGTGGGGTCGGGCCAGGAAGTAGACGCTGCCGATGGCGGCCTTCCCACCGGGCACCACGATGTTGTGCCCGCGCTCGACTGACAGCAGCGGGGCGATGAGCAGTTGCCCACCTGTGTCGGGGAAGGCGGTGACGTCGCCTCGTCGCAGGTGCAGGCGTGGTTTGTCGGTGGGGAGGGTGTTCCAGGACTGGTCGAGGTCGGCGTCGTCAGAGACGAGCACGGTGACGTTGCCGGCCCACTCGGGCTGGTTGTTGAGGTAGGCGCCGGCCCGGTCGGCTTCGGCGTAGCTTCCGACGAGGAGCAGGATCCGGCGGCGTTGCGGATCCTCGATCTCCTCTAGTTCCTGGTGCAGGAGCGAGGTTGATCCGGTGAGGCTGCGGTCGGGCACGGCGAGGGCGTGCAGCATCTGTTCCAGTTGTTGGGGGCGTTTGTCGGGGTCGACGCCGGACAGGCGTAGGGCGGTGGTGACGCCGTTCGGGTAGAGGAACTGCCGGTGGAAGGTGCTGCCCTTGATGGCGTCGATTTCGCTGTCGTGGGGGCGCAGGATGGCGTCGACCTGGGCGTGCAGGTGGTAGCGGCTCGACGTGCCCGCCCAGCTGGTCGCGGACATGAGGAGCACGTGCGGGCCGGGCCGGTTGTCGACGGCGGGGATGTTCCCGAGCTCGAGGAGGAGCTCTCGGCCTACGCCGTTGCAGCGGAAGAAGCGCAGTTCACCGCTGCGGTCTCCGTCGGGGTTGGGATCGCCGGCCTGGAACTGGAATCCGAGGACGTTCCCCATCGGGGATTCGGGGACTACCGGCATGTAGTCCTTGGGCGGGCGACGCGACAAAACGTTAGAGGTCGATTCGAGGTTGAGGGCGGCCTCAACCCTGGGCCACACGGTCGTCATGAAGCTGAGGCGGTTGTGTAGGACCGCCAGAACCAGGGTGAACTCGAAGCGGTGCAGGTTGGCGTCGAAGTCACCGAGGACCTGCTTGTTGCCGGGCACGACTTCCCGGAGCAGACCCTTGAGGCGTTCCCGGCTGTACTCCCGGACGAACACTGTCCGCTGAGCGTGCAGGAGTTCGGTGGCCATCCCGACGAGTCGGTTCACGACCGGAGTGGTCGCGTCATCCGGTCCGGCGAGGCGGACGGGCGTCAGCGGGTTGTCGCGGAATCCGTCGAGGATCGCGCTGACACGGCTCATCTCAGCCCATAGTTGGGCGAGGTCCTCGGACTGCGCGTCAGGCGTTCCGGGGTCGACCGAGGTTTCCGGTTCGGAGATGTCGCGAGTGCGCCGAAGGCTGGGGAACCACTCGTTGAGCAGCCATTGGTGCAGGGTCTGGGCGCTGAAGTAGTCCTGGGTGATCCATCGGCGTAGCGGCTCGTCGTTGATGAGCATCGAGTAGATCCGGTCGGTGGCGGTGATCACGGTGTTGATCGCGTTGTTCCAGTCGTCGATGTCGTGACTGGACAGCTGCAGTCGGCCTTGGCGGGCGAGTTCGGTCAGCTTGTGCTTGCCGACCTCGTCGAGCCAGGATTCGGCGCCGCGGGCCACCAGGGTGGCAGCAGGTGCGAACGCGGTGTCGAGCTGCATCTGGACCCGGTCGGCCTCATCCACGATGACGAGGTCGCTACGCCGGCAGGCGAGTTCCAGGTATCGCAGGTTCTCCGCGTTGAGGTGGTCCGGAACGCGGGTATGGACCAGGGAGGCGGGCGTGGCGACCCAGATCTGCGCGTCGACCAGGTCCCGCGAGCCCCCGTGGCGGGGGCAGGTGAACCACAGCGGGCAGCCGTGCCGTTTGGGCTTCGCCGGCGGGCGCCGCCGTCGGAACACGGTTGAATCTGGCTCGGTTTCGCGGGCCGACTCTGCCTTCTCGATGTCGTCCGCGCTGTGCAGCCCGCTGCACGGGGCGTCGTTGATGCGCAGTGCCCGTCGCGCTTCGAAGCCGCGCAGCGCGTCCAGCGGGCAGGCGCTGGAGAGGTACGCGAAGCCAGCATGGTGCTGGGTGAGCATCGTGTCGGCCGGTGTTTCGGAACGGCGGTGCAGCCGCTGGATGTTGCGTTCGAGGGTGGACTGGCCCAGGACCGGCGCCGCGGGGACACGGAGCCGGCGGAACTGCTCGGTGACGGTCAGGACCTCGGCGACGTCACCCACCACGATGGTGATCCGACGCTTGCGGTCCTGGTCGGTGACGAGGTGGTAGGCGAGGATGTCGCGGATCGTGGACTTACCGGCGCCCACCATGCCCACCATGTGCATCAAGCGGTCGACGGTCAGCGTCCGGCTGGTCGTGAACTCGCCGAGGATCTCGTCGCGGACCAGCAGCGCCACCCTGTTGAGCCGTTTGGCCCAGGAGTTGATCTTGCCAGGCGTTCCGGCTTCCAGGCCGTCCATCGCCGAGGCCGCTGACTCGAGTTGCTCCCAGGTGACGGTGATCGGTTCCCCGTTGCCGGCGGGGAGCGCGTCGATGTCGTGGCGAGGCCGGGGTTGTTCGCTGAGGAGGTCGGCCGGGATGTTCGCGGAGTGTCGCTGATCGCGTACGTAGAAGATGTGGTCGCCGGCGCCGGCGATCGGCAGAGCCCGTTCCTCGAGTGGTGGCGGCTGAGTCAGCAGCCCGGCGTACACGGTGTGTCGGTCGGCTGCCCACGACGGCTGTAGTCGGCGGGGAAGGTCGTCGAGGTCATCGAACGCGAATCCGCGGAGGTTCTCGTCGACACCGAGGTAGGCGGTCAGTGAGTTGTGCCAGGTGTAACGGCGGCTGCGGTCCCAGAGGTAGTGCCGTGCCCGGCGAACCATGAGCTGCGCCTGCGGCGTGCGGACGTCGCCGAACGCCTCCTCGTAGGGGTATCCGCTCAGCAGTGTCCACGCGTCGGCGACAGGTCGTGTGGGCATCACCTGCGTCAGCAGGTGCAGGCCCAGCTCGACGTCGAGGAGGTCGCCGGGTTGCATTCCGTAGCCTTGCTGCCACCTCGGCCGCACCTCGCCGAGGAGCCCTTCGTGCCAGCTGCTGCGGTTACGCACGCGCGTCTCCGTTGCTGGTGGAGTTGGGCAGCCGCTTCAGCGTCCTAACGAGATGCCTCAGGAACGCATTGTCGCTCATGAGCGTGACCTGCCGCTTGACGTCGGGCGGGCAGTAGTGGTCGAACACCCGCTTGTAGTCCTCGCGGTCGTCGAACCGGTACTGCGGTACCACGAGGAACGCGGTGTCGTAGCGAGGTTCCCGCCGGAACGCGGTTGCGCCGTAGCCGAGTAGGGCAGGGTTCGCGCGGTCCTTGACGTCGATGGCCCATACCTGGCGGTTCGGCAGCGTGATCCGCAGGTCGTAGGCGTCGCAGCCGGGCCACATCTCCGCGACGAGGCCCTTCTTCTTCAGCGCCTCCTCCAAGTCGACCTCGGCGAGCCCTGGTCCGGTGATGAACAGCCGCAGCGGCGCCCGGAGCTGGAGCAGGCCGCTGGTCATCCGGTCATCGATGTGCTTCTCGACCGCCGCGTAGGTCTCGCGCCGGCACCGATCCAGTTCGCAGCGCCACCCCGCGCCGAGCGGCTTGAGCAGGCACTTGCATCTTGCGCACGTGGCGAAAAGACCGTCGTGACCGCGGAACGCGGCCGGGGCGGGTTCGTAGCACTGCTTCACCGTCTCGAGCACGATGCCCAACGCGGGTGTCTCACCGATGAGGCTTGCCATCTCCAGGCCGGTCAGCACCGGCCTGTTGACCAGCAGGTAGCGGAACGCTGTGTACGCCTGCGGCGACTTCGCCGTCTCGCATTGCACGAACACCTGGCGGATGATCTCGTTCTCGAACAGTTCCGCCGCAGCGTCGGGACCGGCCACCTCCCACTCGTAGCAGCGCTGGGTCGGCACCTTCGTGACCGGATCCACGAGGAACTCGTCCAGGCTCTCCGCGTCGGGCGGCAGGTCCAGCGGCCATTCGGCGAGCGGTCGGGTCGCGGCCCACCGCGCCATGTCCGGAACGCTCGGCGGCGGATCGACCTGGTGTCGCAGGCATTGCACCACGAGGTGGTTGTACGCCTTTTGCACCTTGTCCGAATAGATCGGATCCGGCAGTCGACTCCGTCGAGAGAGATCAACAAGTGCTGTCGCGACCATGCGCAGCAACTTGACGCCCGTGAACGCTGCCAGATCAGGTTCCGGGGGGCTGGTTATCACCACAGGGGGTTTCCTCCAAGAGCGGCGGCGCTGCCGCAACTGAGCTCGGACACCACATGCGTACCGGACAGGTATGACACCTTCCCCCCGGACGTGCAGGGAAGGTACTGTCCTCGCGCCACGGCCGGGTGAGTTTGCCGAGTAAGGCGTGGGCTTCTGCGACCTGAGTCGGGTCGGACGGATCGACCAGAATCAGGTCCGCGCCGGTCGGCCGTAGCACCTCGACCTCCACCCTCGACCCGTCGACCGAGCCGCCGAGCAATCCTCGACTCAGCACTGCGGTGGCGAGGGCGATCTGGGGGTACACGTTGAGCACGCTGTGGCCGCGAGCCGGGCGCTGCGTTGTTTTCGTCTCGCGCCAGACCCACGATGACCCGTCGCGGTGAACGAGGTCCGCCTTGGCGATCACGAGCGCCTGCGCCGCGGTGTCGTAGAAGGTGAAAGTCTTCTCGACGCAGACGTCGGTGACGCCGGCCTGGATAGGGCACACCTGTGGGTGATGGGCCAGCATCTTCGCGCCGATCATCGCGTCTTGCTCGTCCAGTGCCCACGTCGCGCCGAGCCAGGATGCGTCGACCGGCATGTCAGCCGCGACGCAGGGGCCGGAGTGCCGCCGATGAAGGCGTTCCAAATAGTCGTGGACCGCAAGACCCAGCCGCGCCTCCGCGCTGTACTCATTCGATTTCGGCAGCCGCATCGCCTGGAGGTGGTACTGCGCCGGGCAGCAGTCGTGGTAGCGAAGATCACTCACAGAGACCGACCGAAGTTTCGCCTTCGGGTAGGCCGGCAGGCCCAGCAACCCGGGAGCCCGTGGAACTTCGGGACACACCGCCAACAGCCTGCACTTGAGGCAGTCCCCGCCCGCCCTGCGGCTGGTACCGTCGACCGACTTGGCAACCGGCAGCTGGCCGGTCTGCGCGTACAGCCCGCTCGCTTCTGCCGCTGTGCCGTCGAACAGCACAGACCGCACCCCGTCGGCCAGGCTGACTTCGGCGACGACCACATTCGACACTTGAGGCTGCCCACCGACCGCGAAGTGCCGTTCCCAGGGGTCCGGCCACTGAGCGGGACGGCCATACGCGGCGACGTAGGCGGCCACCGCCACCTCCGCGGCGTTACGCCGCTGCGGGTCCGCCCAGCCGAATCGTAGGAATCGGAGTTCGCGCCGACTGCCATCCGGCGAGCTGTACCGACGACCCCACGCCCACAGCTCGCGCACGACGTCATCACGATGCTGAACAACCCACCACTGGCGAACCGGAACGAGATCCTGCGAAGAATCGGTGGCTGACAGATAGGCCTGCACCGCCGAGGTCACGTAGGATGTCAGGCCCTCGTGCCAGAAGACGGCACCGCGAACTGAAGTCACGGCGGCCTCGACAGATTCTCCAGACTCGACACGGTCCAGTACGTCCATGACGTGGCCCAATGCCATCGGCGGCTCTTCAACCTTGGGCTTCGCCGCAGCCTTCAATGCGGGGCGTGCCTTGACAGAGCGCTGCAGGGGACAGGCATAGGCAGCGCCACTCCCGACGGCGCTGGAACCCACCCGAATCAGCGACACGTCCCCGGAAAGACCTGGCGGCGACACCCAGGTCCCCCGGCCATCGCTATGCGGCGACGACACCCGCGGCGGAGGAACTGTCCTCCCGGCATCACCCTGACCGGAAACCGAGTGCAGGCTGTCGGACATCGTTTCCCCCGGAGGCCCCTGAGCCCCACCCGCAGCCCATTCGAACACCTGATCGCATATCGTGAAGAGCTAGTCGCTCCACACAACAAGCTAGCAGGGTTTGACACATCGGAATATCGACACGAACAGGCAATTATTGCCGCCGGCATCCGCGCCGGCAACGACTCTCCTGACGCCAAGGTGGAAGTCGATGACTTCGTCCTGACTCTAATAAGAACTACCGGGTCGGCGATGAGTCAGACTCGGATCCGGTAGCCGCCGGCGGGTGAGCACTCCCTGACCCAGGACGCTTGCAGTCCTATGTCAAGACCGTGCCCCCGCTGGTGGTCGGGAGAGCGGACCGCTTATGGGATGCCGTGCCCGCTGACGGTTGGCGTGAGCACTCGTCTATTAGGTCGCTGGTAGTTCTTCCGCTCGCTATGCGCGGCGACACTGTTCACTATGGGCCAGGTCCTGGGCAGGGCGAAGCTGCCCGAGGGCGTCGCGGGTATCGCCCGGCTGCACGCGATGATCGGTGAGCCCCTCGGCGACGAGCAGGACGACGACGCGACGGTGGCGGTCGGGATCGAGACCGACCGCGGGCCTTGGGTGCAGGCGCTGATCGCGGCCGGCTACCAGATCTACGCGATCAACCCGCTGCAGGTGGCCCGCTACCGCGAACGGCACAGCGTGTCCGGGGCCAAGAGCGACACCGCCGACGCGCACGTTCTGGCTGACATGATGCGCACGGACCGCCACCTGCTACGCCCCATCGCCGACGACAGCGTGCAGGCCGAGGCGATCAAGGTCCTCACTCGGGCACACATGACAATGATCTGGGAAGGCACCCGTTACCTGCTGCGGCTGCGTCACGCGCTGCGCGAGTTCTTCCCTGCAGCGTTGGTCGCCTTCGATGACCTCACCGCCGTCGACACCCTCGAGCTGCTCGGCGCCGCGCCCGACCCCGCCTCGGCCGCTGCCCTGACCATCGAACAGATCACCGGCGCGCTCAGGCATGCCCGCCGCCGCAACAGCGCCGCGGAGGCCGAGGTGATCGTCGCCGCGTTGCGCGGCGAGTACCTGGGCCAGCCGCCCACCGAACCGGGGCAGTCCCCGGTGCCACTTGAGGATGGTGTGGGGCGCACCAGCAGCCGCGGGCCCACCTGTTCGTACTCATCCTGAGCGCCGTCCAACACCGGGGACGCGGGTGCAGCAAGCGCTGCGGGCAGATGACCGGTCCGCAGGCTCGAACCGGATCTTCTGTTGCCAAGTTGGCGGAATTCGATAGATCCGGATTTCAACAACACGGTCAGGTTGCATCAGGGCGTCGGATATCGGAGGACGAGCACCACGGCCGTGGCCGAGCCATCCGTGACGCCCGCGTCAAGGGCATGCGGGCCGCGGTCGAGGCAGGGGTTGCCTTCCGCCGTCGGCTACGGCAAGATCCGCCGTGAATTTCGACTTCCTAGCTGGCTGAACTGGTCAGACACGCGTCGGGTCGGTGAAGCAGAGGTAGTCCGGTGGTGTTCGCGGTCGGCAATATCGTGGTGGTGCGGGCGGACCAGTCGAGGATCGGGCCGGTGGTCGAGGTGCTGCCGGCCGTCGACGGGCTGGCACGCTACCGGGTGTTCCATGCCCCGGGCAACATCCGCGACTACGCCGAGGACCAGCTCGTCCCCGCGCCGCCGGAACCGGTCGGTGACCAGGTCTTGCTCGACGCGGAAGAGTTCCGGACCGGGCTCACCGCGGCACGGTTGCGCCATCCGTTGACCGACCACATCTACGCGCTGCGGGCGGCGCGCATCCAGTACGTGCCGTTCCAGTTCCGCCCGCTGCTGCGGCTTGCCCGGGCCGATGAGCCGCGGTTGCTCATCGCCGACGACGTGGGCGTCGGCAAGACGATCGAGGCGGGGCTCATCCTCAAGGAGCTGGCGGCGCGGCAGCCGTTGGAGACCGTACTGGTCGTCTGCTCCAAGGCGCTGGTCGTCAAATGGCGCGAGGAGATGCGCCGCTTCGACGAGGAGTTCCGGATCCTTGACGCGGCCAGTCTGCGCTACTGCCTGAACGAGGCGGAGGTGGAGGGCCGGTGGCCGCAGGAGTATCGGCGGTCGATCGTCCACTATGAACTTATGCGGCTCGATCCCTACCTGCGTGGCGAGGGGGAGGGGCGGCGGCGGCGGGTGGGACTCTTCGACCTGGACCCGGCGCCGCACTTCGACCTGGTGATCGCCGACGAGGCCCATCATGTGCGCACCCCAGGCACCAACGGGCATCTGCTCGCCGAGTACCTCAGCGAGGCCAGCACGGCCATGCTGCTGCTGTCGGCGACTCCGATCCAGACCAGCTCACGCGATCTGTTCACCCTGCTACGGCTGCTGCGGCCCGACCTGTTCCCCGAGCCGCAGTCGTTGGCCGACATGCTGGAGCCCAACCGCTACCTGACCGCCGCGGCCCGGGTGCTGCGGCAGGCAGGCGACGGCTCAGCCCAGCAGGCGGCTCGATACCTGGAGTTGGCGGCGGCGACCGGGTGGGGAACGCGGACCCTCCCGATAAACCCGAGGTACCAGACCGTGCGGGCTCGGCTTGACGGGCAACCCCAATTGACTGGCGACGAGCGGGTGCGTTGTGTCACCGACATCGAGGAACTGAACTTGCTGTCGCACTTGGTGAACCGGACGCGGCGCCGGGACATCGGGCCGTTCACCCTGCGCGAGCCGCACACCGTCGCGGTGCCGTTCACGCCTGCGCAGCAGGAGCTCTACGACCGGCTCATCCAGGCGCGGCGCGACGAGCTGTTGCTGCGGCACGACCCGACCGCGGCCGGGCTGGTGCTGGTGACGCTAGAGCGCCAGGCGGCCAGTTGCCTGCCCGCCCTGGCCGCGCGGCTGGCGACGGGAGAGACGCTCACGGCCCAGGACCTGACCGACGCGCCTGAGGCGGAGGGCGACGCGCGGGACGCGGCGCTGCCCGCCGACCTCCAGCTGCGCGCGTTGGCCCGCGCGTTGCCGGCCGACGACCCGAAGTTCGACCGGCTGCTCCGGATCGCTCGGAGCGCGCTAGCCGCGGACGGGCCGGGCAAGGTGCTGGTCTTCTCTTTCTTCCTGAGCACGTTGGATTACCTCGCCGAGCGGCTGGCCTCTGCCGGGGTGCGGGTCGGTCTGGTTACTGGGCGCACCGACGAAGTCGAGCGCGAGAGCTTGCGCGACCGGTTCCGGGCCGACCGGGCCGATCCCGATGCGCTGGACGCGCTGCTGTCCAGCGAGGTCGGCTGCGAGGGTCTGGACTACGAGTTCTGTGACCGGCTGGTCAACTATGACATCCCATGGAACCCGATGCGCGTGGAGCAGCGAATCGGCCGCATCGACCGGTTCGGCCAGCGAAGTCCGAAGGTGCTCGTGTTCAACTTCGTCACGCCGGGCACGGTCGAAGAGCGCGTGTTTCACCGTTGCTGGGAGCGGCTGGGGCTCTTCCAGGACACGCTCGGCGACCTGGAGGGTGTGCTTGGCGACGTCGTGCAGGACCTGAACAACCTGCTCGCCAGTACCGAGCTGACACCGTCCCAGGTGGACGAGAGGGCTCGGCAGCTCGCCGACAACGCCGTGCGCCTGGCCGAGGAGACCCGCAATGTCGACGAGGCGGCCGCAGACCTGCTTGGCCTCGACGACAGCCTGACCCGCGACCTGGACGACCTGGTGGCGCAAGGTCGGGCCGTCACCGAGCAACAACTGGAGGAGCTACTAAGGGCGTTCCTGGCTGCGCCACCGTTGCAGGGCACGCTGCAGGCCACATCAGACACCGTACGCCGGATCCACCTGAACAAGGCGGCCCGCACCGAGCTCGCCGGGATGCTGGAGGTACGGCCGTCGCTGCTCGCCGGGCGGCCGGGTCGGCAGTTGCGCGACTGGCTCGCCGGCGGCGGGCCGGGCCTGCCGGTGACGTTCTCGGTCGACGAAGCCACCAACCACCGGTCGCTGGCTTTCGTCACCGCCACCCATCCGCTGATCCGGCTGGCGGTGGCGTCCCTGGCCCCGCGCGACGGGCATGTGCTGGCCGCGCGGCTCGAGGTCGCCGACGCCAGCGTGCCGGCGGGGGAGTACGCCTTCGCCGTCCATGCGTGGGAAACGATCGCTGCCCGCCCCGAGGTATGCGCGGTCGGGTTCGCCGTGCACACCGCCACCCTCGCGCCGGCACCGGCGGTGGAGCGGCTGCTGCTGGCGCTCCTGGCCGGCACGGCGACGATGCGGACCCCACCCGGTGTCGCCTTCGACAAGGCCCGTGATGTGCTCGACGCGCACGCTGAGCAGCGCCGGCGCGCGGCGGCGACCGCCGCCGCGGAGACCAGCGAGGTCTACGCGGCGGGACGGCTGGCCAGTCTCGACGCGCACCATCAGCGGGTCGCGCAGCGCCTAGACGAGCGGGTGACGTCGGCAGCGGAGCCCCGGATCGCGCGCATGCGTGCCGCGCAACGTGAGCGAGTCGAGCAGGACTACCGCCGGCGCCGCCGTGACCTCGAGGAGCGCCGCGGGGCCGACATCGTCAGCCATCGCATCACCGAAGGAGTGCTGAGGGTCATCCATGACCAGTGACTACGCGCGCATCCGCCAGGAGAACATCCGGGAATACGGCGAAGGCACCCGTCACCTCGGCTTCCTGCAACGCCTCTACGCCGACCGAACGCACTTCATCTTCGAGCTGCTGCAGAACGCCGAGGACGCCCGCGCGACGCAGGTGAGCTTCGTACTCGAACCGGAGCGGCTCATTGTCAGCCACGACGGGCGGCCCTTCGACGAGGCCGATGTGCGGGGCATCTGCGGAGTCGGCGAATCCACGAAGGACGGTGACCTGACCGCGATCGGGCGGTTCGGCATCGGCTTCAAGGCAGTCTATGCCTACACCACCATGCCCGAGGTGCACTCCGGCGACGAGCACCTCCGGATCCGGCACTACGTGCGCCCCGAACCCGCCGATCCGCACGAGGAGGTGGCTGACGACTGTACGGTCTTCGTCTTTCCCTTCGACCGCCCCGACGTGCCCGCAGAGTCGGCGTACGAGGAGATCTCCGACGGCCTGTGGGACCTGGACTCCGTGGCTCTCCTGTTCCTGCACAACATCCAGAGCCTTAGTTTCGAGTGCGACGACGGTTCGTTTCGGATGAGCCGGATCCGCGACGAGAACGACCCTACGAGGGTCGCCTTGGAATGCCAGGTCGACGGTGACGTGTCGGAGACCGAACACTGGTGGGTCTACGGTCGCACGATGGATCGAGAGGACCTGGCCGGCCGGCGAGTCGAGGTCGCGTTCCAGAGGTCCGGTCCCGAGGCAGGCGCCCCGTTCGAACGCCCGGGCTCGTCACCGCTTGTCGCGTACTTTCCCACCGACAAGGAGACCCGGCTCGGGTTCCTCCTGCAGGCGCCATTCCGGACCACACCGGCGCGCGACAACGTGCCCGAGCGCGATCCGCTCAACATCGCCCTCATCGATGAGGCGACCGGGCTGCTCGTCAACGCGCTACAGACCCTGCGCGACGATGGCCTCTTGGACCTCGATGTTCTCGACGCCCTGCCGATCGACCCTGGCGCATTCCCGGAGGGTGGTCTGCTGCGCCGCCTCTTCGACGGTGTGCGCGATGCCCTGCGGGACGAGGGCGAGGCGTTTTTCCCTACCGCTGACGGCGGCTTCTACGTGTCCATCGACCTGCTCAGATTACCGCGTGGTGCCGGTATCAGAGAGTTGCTCTCGCCGGAGCTGTTGGGTCGCCTGGTCGGCGCGGATGAGCCTGTGTGCTGGCCGCCCGCCGAGCTGAGCTACGAACGGCACCGCACGCTGTGGGACTACCTGAACCGTGAGCTCGGGGTCGCAGTGATCACCCCAGACTGGTTGGTCGGTCACCTCAATCCGGAGTTCCTGAGCACCGCTGACGATGGCTGGTTGATCCGGCTCTACGCGGTGCTCGCGCGCAGCCCGCACCTTCTGTCGCAGCTCAGACGGATGCCCTCGTTGATCCGGCTGGAGGACGGCTCGCACGCGGCGGCGTTCGGGGCCGACGACCGGCCGGGCGCCTACCTGCCCGGGCCGACACCGAGCGAGTACCCGACGGTCCGCCGCACCATCGTCGCCGACGCGACCGCCCGGCATTTCCTGACCAGCCTGGGCCTGAAGGAACCCGATCTGGTGGACGAGGTGCTCGACAAGGTCCTGCCCCGCTACCGCGGGTCCACCGTGTCCGTCGACGACACCCGCCACCGCCAGGACCTCGACATGATCCAGCAGGCGTTGCGGGACGTCTCAAGGGAACGCCGGTCCGCGCTGGTCGAACAGCTACGGCAGACAGCGATCGTGCGGGCAAGGGCCTCCAACGGCACGGCTACCGCCTACCGCTTGCCTCGAGGATGCTATTGGGCTGACGAGGACCTGGAGCACTACTTCAAGCCGACCACGCGCTGGTTCCTTGGCGAAGACTACGAGCCCTATCGCGCGATGCTCACCGAGTTGGGCGTCAGTGAGCACGTGTACGTCGCCGAGCGCTTGGCTACCGCCGCCGGTTACGTTGTGGATGCGCATTTCCGGGGCTTTCACCAACGCGGCATCCGTGGCTTCGACCCGGACCTAGATGTCGACGGGCTTGATGCAGCACTGGCTAACCCCGATCTCCGGCGCAGCGCGTACGTGTGGAACCGCCTGCTCGCCCGGCGCGCCGACCGGCTCCGGGGATTCGTCGAGACCGCGACCAGGGCCACGTACGAGAACGCGACACGTCGGAGAAAGGTGACGCTCCCCTACCGCTACGCGACCGAGCATGCGTGGCTCCCTGCTCCTGCGGGTGGTTGGGCGAGACCCGATGAGCTCTGTCTGGAAGATCTGCCGGCGGAGTTCCAGCGCCACCAGGGACTCGCCGATGCGCTCGGCATGATTAGCTCCGAGGTCGAGCAGCTCAGCAGCCACGTCGGCCTGCCGGTCGACATGCTCCGCTTCCTCGCCGAGAACCCAGAGATCCGCACCGAACTGGAGCGGAAGATGGCCAAAGCCCTAGCAACCGCGAAGCCGTCCACAGAGAATATTTCTGAAGTGGTCGCGGCGCTCGACTACGCCGCCGAGTTGGCGAGCGCCTTCGCCCGACCCAGCGACGGCGTCGCGTTCGACGACGACGCCCCGGCGCACGGCCATGGTCAAATCGGCGTACCAGACCTGCGCCGGCAACGGACCGTCGTCGACATCGCCGACGCACGGGAGGCCGAGCCGCTGCCGGCGGACCGCCACCGCGTCCTGCCCAGGAAGGTCTGGGACGCCAAGGACACCGCCGTCCGGCCGTTCCTCATGGAGCAGTACGCCGGGCGGTGCCAGATCTGCGACGACACCTTCCCCAAGCGCGACGGCCAGCCCTACTTCGAGGCCGTGTCCCTTGTCCCCTACACCAAGGCGGCGTGGGTCGACCGACCCGGTAACGCGCTGTGCCTGTGCGCTACCTGTGCAGCCAAGCTCCTGCACGGTGACGTCGCCGGACTCGACGTGCTCGACCAGATTCGGTCCTGGCGGACGAAGGTCGACGGCGGTGACGAGGCGGTCCTGCATCTGGTCCTGTGTGGGCAGCCGCATACCCTGAACTACACCGAGAAACACCTGCTCGACCTGCAGATCCTGCTGACCGAAGCCGAGATGACCCACGACCGCTACCTCCAGGCGCCGGAAGGGCTGGCCGCCGCTCAGGCGGGAGGGGACCACCCATGACGACCCCCGACCCCAGCATCACGGCGCTGCAGGCAGCCTGCCGCGACGCCGTTGCCCGTAGCCGCCCCGAAGCCGAGCGGCTGCGTCGCCGGCTTGAACGCGTCATCGCCGACCTCGGCACCCTGGCATCGGACTGCACCGACGAGGGTGTACGGCAGCTACTCCGTGTCGAGGTGGACGTGGCTGCGCTGTCGGTCGACAAGTTCCGGCAGATCGTTGACGAGCGGCTGACCGAGGTCGGCGACTTCACCGTGGTCATGTTCGGGCGTACCGGAGCCGGCAAGACCACGCTGATCAACGCCTTCGTCAGCGGGGACGGCTCAGGCATCTCGCCCGGCGAGAACGACTGGACCGTCGAGGTCGCCGACGTGACCTGGCCCGGCGGCGTACTCGTGGACACCCCGGGCATCCTGGGCTGGGGTCGTGCCAACGGGGTCGAAGAGCTGCGCGAGCAGGCCTACCGCGGCCTCATCCGGGCGGACCTGGTCCTGCTGTGCTTCGACACTTCCAACGCCACCGCCGCCGAGTTCGACCAGGTCGCCCGCTGGGTCGCCAACTACGGCAAGCACGCCGTTGCCGTGCTCAACGTCCGCGAGCACGAGTGGCGCCGCCCCGACCGCGTGCCCCGGCTGCAGGGCCGCCTGGACATGAGCCAGGACGTCGCCGACCATGCCGAACGAGTCCGCGCCGAACTGGCCGTCCTCGGTCTGCCCGACGTTCCCGTCGTGGCCGTGAGCAGCATGCGCGCTGCGTTCGCCCGCGGCGATGTCTACCTGGGGCCCGCCGCCGAGACCCGCGACCTGCTGCGCCGACGGTTCGGCACCTCGACCGTGCTCACCTGGTCCAACCTCCATCGGTTGGAGCTGCTGCTCACCGAGACCATCCGGGAGCACGCGGTGGCCCTGCGGCTGGGGTCACAGCAGCGTCAGATCGCCGGTGAAGCCCACGCACTGGCGGCCACCTGGCACGACCTCGCCGTCACCGCGGCCGGCGCCGCCGCGACGGTCGAGGACGCGATCAACCAGATCCAGCTCATGGTCGGCGACCCGGCGCTGCTCGGCCCCGACGCCATGAACCCCGCCACCGCCCTCGGCCGCCTCGTACGTCGCCTGCGCGAACTCGAACGTGGGCGCGGTGAACCGCTGAGCCCCGGCGGTCAGGGCTCGATCAGCCTCTACGCCGAGAACCTGGTCGGCGCGAAACTGGGCGCGGTCCGCGCCGAGGCCCGAGCCCAAGGCGAGCTCATCGTCGACCGGCTGATGGCCAAAGGGGAGGTCGCCGACGCGGCGACCCTGCTGTCGCAGATCCTGCCGCACAAGGCGATCGACGACGCGGTGACCGAGGTGGGGCAGACCTTCGCCGAACATGTCAAGCACCGGCTGAACGTCGTCGCGAAGCGGATGGAACTGGCCACCGGTCCGGCGTCCCGCTACCCGCTGGGCGTCGACGGCAAGGCCGGGCGCAGGCTTCGCGGTGCCGGGTACGCCGTACCGGGCGCGATCGCGATCGGGGCGGTGGCCGCGGCGGTGCTGCTGGGCCCAGTCGGCATCCTCGCCGGCGCGGTCGCGGGCCTGCTCGGCGACCTGATCGGCCGGTTCCTGCGCAGCCGAGCCGCGCAGAAGCTCGAAGAGTCCCGGGCAGCGGCCAAGGCACAGGTACGCGCAGCCATCGAGAGCCACTTCGACGAGCTCGAACGGGAACTGTGCGCCGAGCTGGTCCTGCGTACCGTCGACGCCCTCGCCGCGCAGGTGACCGGCCTCATCGATGTGGGGCTGGCGGTCCACGCGCTGCGCCGGCGGTCCGAGGCACATGTGGGGCGCCTGCGCAAACTCACCGATGAACTCGCCGCGGAGCGGGTAACCCGGACCCTGGCCGCGCGGACAGCCGCTCGGCTGGCCGCCGCGTGGCGCATGGACGACCGCCAGTGCCGTCACGAGGTGTGGCTCGGGGAGGACTGGTGCGCCGACCCCGCCTTCCTCAGCGACACCGACACTGACGACTATCCGCCCGCAGAGCCGTTCCCCGCCGAGCACCGCCTCGTGGGCCCACGGACCGGCGCGTTGCTCACGCGGATCGCCGGCTCGCCTCCGCCCGGCAGCGCTCGCACGTGGCTGGACAGCCTGACCGGGCTCTCGGGTGACTTCCGGGCCCGGGACGTGCTGCGGGAGCTGACCGCGGCGAGCGGGGGCAGGCCGCCGCGGATCGTGCTGTGCGGCGACTACAGCAGCGGCAAGACCTCGTTCGTGCGGCGGTTGTTCCGGGAGGCGGGCGCGGCGGTCCCGGACGGTCTGGTCGTCGGCGCCGCCCCGACCACTGACCATGTCCGTGTCTACGCGTGGGAGTCGTACTCGGTGATCGACACGCCGGGGTTCCAGTCCGGGACCGAAGCGCACCGCGCCGCCGCGCGGGTCGCCCTCGAACAGGCCGACCTGATCGTCTACCTGTTCACTCCCAACATCACCGTCGGCGACCGCGCCGAACTCCAGGCGCTGCTGCTGGGTGACCCCGAGGCCGGGCTCACCGCCAAACACGGTCGCTGCCTGTTCGTGATCCACCGTGTCGACGAGATCGGCATCGACCCCATCGACGCGCCGCTGACCTTCGCCGCCCGCTGCCGCCGAAGGGAGCGGGAACTGTCCGGCGAGCTGACCAGACTCATGACCGAGGGTGGCGCCGACCCCGGCGGCATCGCCGAGCAGGTCGTCAGCATGGCCGCCGACCCGTTCCGCTACGCCCGCGGCAGCCAGGACTGGGACGGGTTCGCCGACCTGGTCGAGGTGCTGCGTGACCGCCGCGCCGCCCTGGCGGCCAACGGCACCGACGCCGCGGTGCTGCACCTGGGCGTGGCCCGGTTCACCGCCCTGCGGCAGGAGGCACAGGCGCAGGAAGCGGCGATTTCTGCCCGAGCCGAGCAGCGCGCCATGTTGGCGGCTGACGCCGAGCAGCGGACCGACGCGGCCGACGTGCTCGCGGCGCAGCGACGCCTGGCCCTGTCGGCGAGCCTGAACGACCTGGTGGACCGCCTGCTCATGGACTGCGAACAGGCCACCACGCCCGAACGCAAGGCCAGTGTCCAGAAAATGATCAAAGAGCTGGACACCCACCCGGAGGCTTTGCAGATCATCGACGAATGGCGTACCGCCACCAGGAGCGCCATCGAGGCCTGGGGCCTGGCCACCGCGGCCGTCGTCGACCGGCGCACCGAGCAGGCGGACTTCCGGGCGGCGTTCGAGACTCCGCAGGCCGCCGTCTCGGCCGGGTTCCTCGGCCGCCACGGCGCGCTCCTCCAGTTCGGCGACCTGGGCCGGCTGTCGGCGTTGGTCGGCCGGTTAGCCAAAGCGGCCCCGGTGGTGGCCAAGGCGGGCCGGTTCGCGACCTTGCTGGGCCGCGTCGCCAGGGTCGCTCCGTACCTGGGGGTCGTGACGACCTTCGCTGACCTCGGGTACAGCTGGATGAAGGAGGGCAAGTCCGCCAAGGCCCGGGAGAAGGGCCTCAAGGAACTTCGGGAGGTCGTCGAGCTCAGGGCCAACGGGATCGTCGACTCCGAGCCCCAGCTCGCCGAGCTGGGCGCCCAGCGCGCCGCATTGGCAGAACTCTCCGCCGACCTGCGCGGCGAAGGCCAGCACGACCAGCGGGACCTCGCCGAAGCGCAGACCCGCGCCCACCGGTATGCCGCTGCGGCGGACTCCGCCGCCGCCCATCTGAGCAAGGGGAGCAACATCGATGTCTGAAGTCTGGGCGCCGACCGAGGTGACCACGGCGGCGGCGACCGTCCTCGGTTCCACCACGGTCGATCAGTGGCACGGCCGGTGGCAGGAGTTCGCCGGCACCCCGTCGGTGCGGATCACCGTTGCCGGACCGTACAACACCGGCAAGTCCAGCCTGCTCAAGAGGTTGCTGGTGGATGCCGGCGCGACCGTGCCCGGGTGGCTGACCGCCAGTGCCCGCCGCGAGACGTTCCTGGCCGAGGCGGTGGCCGCGGGTGACATCACCTATGTGGACACCCCCGGACTTGACAGCGGAGAGGGAAGCCATGACGCGGCCGCGGCGCACGCCATCGCCCTCACCGACGCGCTGGTGCTGCTGATCGGGCCACAGTTGGTGCTCAACGACGTCGAGCGCGCCGCAGCACTGGTCGAGGGGACGTTCCTCGCCGCGGCAGGCGGCGCGGTGTTCCCGCCGGGAGCGCTGCTACTGGTGATCGCCCGGGGCGACACCATGGGCACGGACCCGGTCGACGGTCCGGAGGGCTACCGGCAGCTGTGTGAACGCAAGCGGGCGCAGTTGCACTCTGCCCTGCAGCGGGCGCTGCCCGGGCGTCTCCTGCCGGAGATCGTCGTCATCGCCGCGGACAGCAGCGGGGCACAGGCGCGCCGCGCGCAACCCCAGCCGGCCGCGTACGACCGCTCCCGCCCGTGGGACGGCGTGGGTGCGCTCAGCTCGGCCCTGGCCGGCCTCTCCGCTCGCAGGTCGGAGCTGCGCACCGCTGCCGCGGCACGCCACTGGCGGCACCTGGCCGACGCCGCGATCACCGAGGCCGGCATCGAGATCGAGCGGCTGACCGCCGAAGTGGATGGGCGCCGGGCACTGACCGAGCAGCTAGCGGCGTTGCGGCACGAACTGGACACCGCCGACGCGAGCGCTCGCACGCGTCTGCAGAGTCTCATCGTGCGTGAGTTGACCGCCGTGGTGCACGTCTCGGTCGGAGAGGACCAGAACGTCCTGGTGAACGAGGCCATTCGCCGCATCGAACAGCACGTCGAGGCGTGGCTGGCCCAGTCGAACAAGATCCTGGTCGACCTGACGCGCCGGGCCAAGGTCGAACTGCAAAGCGGGACCCAGGCCCAGTTGCCCACCGAGTATCTGCGTGGCACGGTGAACGAACTGCTGGCCCAGCGTCATGCACCGGCGGCGGGCACCGAACGCGGCACCGAGCGGCTGATGAAAGCGGTCGACCTGCTGGCGGGCAACGCCCAGACGATATTGAGCAAGGTCTATGAGGCGGGCGCCGGTATGACGCTGGAGAACGCGCGCCTGGAGCTCGGCCGCTTTGACGCGCTGGTGGCGGCGCTCAAGCCGGAGACCGCCAAGGAAGCCCTGAAACTGCTGGACCAGGCCGATGTGTTCACCAGCGACGCGGCGGCGGGCCAACTCGCGAAACTGAAGGACGATGGTCCCGCCCGCCAGCTAATCGAGTTCCTGAGCCGGCCCGGCGGCGTGACCAGCCCGGCGCATGCCGCCAATCTCGCCAAGCGGCTGCGCTGGACGTCGGCGATCGGTGAGGCGGCACCGGTCCTGTTCTCGCTGACCCGTCTGGGCATCAGCGACCACAAGGGCGAGCAGCTCAGCCGAGAGCAGCAGCGCAAGCGCGAGGAGCTGACCCACCAGATCGCCGCCCGTGCGCCCGAGATCGCCGAGCTTATGCTCGACGGCCCCGGCGCGCCATGGGCAGAATCGATCACGGAGGTACGTGAGGCGCTGCGCCTGGCCGCACCGTTCGAGAACGAGACGGCGGCCATCGAAGCGCGCCGTGCCGAGTTCGCGACGGCCCGGGCGACGCTCACCTCGGCCTATACGCGCCACCGCCCGCTCGGTGAGGCCGCCTGACCCCGTCGTGGGTCGTCACCGACCCGCACGTGCCCACGCCGTGAGGCGTGGGCACGTGCGGGTCGCGTCGCGGCGGCCAGGGCACGATCGGCGAGGTGACCGCCTGGTGTCGGCGTACTCCGGGTAGCGGGAGCGGGTGATGCTCTCCGTGAGACCGTCGAGCCGACGAACAGTGCGGTGAGCAGGACCGCACCCAGAACCGTCCACTGCGTCACCGAACCGGCGGCGACCGTGCCGAAGCCGAACACCACCCGCCATTGCGCCTGCTCGAAGAAAAAGATGGGGTGGCGCAAGTACCGGAACAGGCCCGTGCGCGCGAACCGCGACTCGGGCTCGCGACCGGTCGCAATCGTCGCGTGCTTGCGTCGGTGGAGTTCCACTGCTGCTGGTCGGCGACGGTCTTACCGGCGAGGAACACCACCGCGAGCACGGCGTCGAGCGGCCCCTAACGGCCGCGGATGGGTCAGCGCCGTGTACGCGGGCAGGCGCGCCCGAAGGATTGCCCACCGGTAGTCCTCGCCGCCGGGGGCGTACCCGCT
The DNA here is from genome assembly GCF_900143515.1 of Micromonospora cremea. Lineage (NCBI taxonomy): Bacteria > Bacillati > Actinomycetota > Actinomycetes > Micromonosporales > Micromonosporaceae > Micromonospora > Micromonospora cremea. The sequence goes on from NZ_FSQT01000001.1 coordinate 528,421, forward strand.
GCGCCGGCCGAAGTAAAAGTCAACCGCGCCCCCACAGCAGTACCAGTACAGCCAGTACATTCAGCCGGGTGCCGGCGAAGTCGGCGTCTCGGTAGGTGGGGGACCGCCGACCAAGATGGGTGGCGGCACGGTCAAACGACCGTGGCCGGGTGCATGTGTCGTACTTCCGTCCCGGCGGCCGGCTGATTGGCGACCTGCTCGCGCTGGAGTAGGCCGCACGCTGGGCAGTCTGGCAGGAACACGGGCGTTGCCGGCATACGTTCACGATCACGAGTGCGCCCGGGCGGCGAACCTGGCAACTGGCCGACGCGCCAAGGAGCCGCCACGCCCACGACGACTGGCTACCCGCACTCGCCGAGGATGTACTCGGCTAGGTGATCTCCGCTGTGATGAAAGTAGAACCGGCGCGATCCGCACTCGTCGGCGCACATGCGATTACAGCCGCCTATGCATCAGCCGCTCAGGGTGGCATGCCGTACCGCCTGCCGAACGCACGCAGCTGACTCCTTTGATCCGGACCGGTGAGGTTCCAGGGACGATGACGACGGTCTCACAAGCTACGCCCTACATCGGCTCGTGGATGAAGTCGACCCCGAACACCTGCCCTGCCTTGTCATACTCGGCGACGGTCGGGTCCGTTGAGTAGACAGCGAACACGGAAGCCGGATCGGCCGCGACGTCCCTACGCGGCCAGATGGAGAACGACGTCGGCCGGGGTTCCCTCAGGTAGCTGAGTTCGCGCCGGACTCCGAGTGCCGCACGCATCATGTGCTTCTGGAACGCAGTGTTCTTGCACTCCACGGCCATCCGGATCACGTGGTGGGGAGGGTAGCCCGACTTGAAGCCAGCCGGGAGGATCACGATGTCAAGTTCATGGCAGTCGCCCCGCTGCGGGGGCAACTCACCTCGGCGGAGGTGGTGGCTCAATGTCAGAAACTCGATGTCGGTCCAGACCTCCAACACTGACTGGCCCCATTGACGCAGCTCAAAGTGCGCGAACGAACGATCGATGGGTCCGCCTGATGAGCGAAGCCGCATTTTGTCTGAGCCGACGAGGATGACCTCGTATCGCTCGCGGGTCCGTAGGTTCTCCAGGATCACACTGAGGACCCACGCTTCGTAGAGCTTCCCGGGGGTCATGCTGAGTGTGAGACCTCCTGCGGATGTGACGGAGGCATGCCGGTAGCGGGCCATGACCGCGTCAATGCGCTTTTTGATGTCGTCAACCGTCAGTCCCATTGCTCCTCGCCTTCGTTCAGCAGCGCAATCAGGTCGTCGAGTTCCTGGACGGCGGCGTCGAGATCTGGTGAACCCACCAGGTCGATCGTCGCCGTGCCGTAGGCGAGTTGGTCGGCGGGCGTCAGGTCGAGGACGATGCCTTCCACTGGGCCGCCGGACTCGGTGCGGACGTGAGCGAGGCGCTCCATGATGCGACGTGCTGTGCGGTCGCTGCCGAGGCGCATCTCGTCGCGCAGCCCGTGCAGGTAGCTCATCAGCTGCCGTCGCGCGGTTGGCGGGTCGGCCGAGCGGGCCGATCCGACCAGGAGTTGGTCCAGGTCGCCGCGCCGCGATTCGATCACCGCGTCACGAATGTATTGCAGCAGCTCGGCGTACTCGTCCTCGGTCATACTTCGTCCCTCTGGCGGATTGCGGTGATCAGCGCTCGAACAGCGACCAATGGTCGCGCCACTGCGCGACGTGGGCTGGCTCGATTGCTGCGTGTCGGCTCTGCGGATTGCGCGGACGGGTACCACCGACGCGTTCGAGGAAGGACTCGTGTCGCTCCCGTACGCCCTTGCGGAGTTCGTCACCGGGCACGAGGTAGAGGGCTGTCATTGCGTCGGTGACATCGACGAGGATGTAGCGCTCCTGGCCGGAGCTGATGAAGTCAGTGACGTCAGCGATCTGCCAGGCGCCCATACCGGCGAGCATGACGACTGCGGACAGGCCGTTGACCTCGACGTACCGGTGCGAGCCCACGATCTCGGCAGAGTAGCCGTGCAGCATGGCGTGTGCGACCGCGAGGTGGCGGCCGGCCTGGTGCTTCTGGTGGTTCGTGGGGGTCACGCGTCCTCCTTGGACACCTTGAAGCTGCCGAGCGTAGCGGTGCCGACGTCGCACCACGCACCGCAGAACGGGCGGCTGCGGCCGCCGATCATCGCGCCGTGCAGAGACTGATGGACAGATTCAGCAGCCGCCGCGTAAATGGTGTCGAAGGGGGAGGCTCGCGTCCGCTGCTGTTCCTCGACGTGGGCGGAACGCTCGTACCGCTCGTCGGCGCCGGGCGGCAGATGGGCGGTAACGTCTACCCGTTGCTGGCCGGGCTCAACCCCGAAGACAGCCACAGGCCCCGATCATCGACTGGCCGGACGACGATGACGACGGCGGTCGGCTGCGCTGGAAGACGCGCCGCCTCGTCGAGTGGCCGCGGGACGCCGATTCGTCTGGGTCGACCATGAGATCACCGATGCCGATCGGACGTGGGTGGCAGCGAGCTACAGCCTTTATGCAGAACCGGAGAACAGGAGTGGAGAGGGGGAAGGGCCCACAAATTCATAGGGGCTGGCAAGGCGGCGCCCCCAGGAGCTGCTCAACCGTGAAGGTGTCGAGACTCGGAACGCCGCCGTGTGTAGCTGCTAAATCAACTGGATCGACGCCGACAGCGTCGGACTCGGACTCGGACACGTTATTTCCACACGAGGCGTGATGGTTCTTCGTGTTTGACCTGATCCCCATCCCGTTGGGCGGGGATTTTCGCTGTGGCGGCGAGGAAGCACCCCGCAGGGTTGAGCGGGTAGATTGCAGTCTCGGATTCGACGGTCCAGGTGTGCTGGTCGCACACGATGATCATGTGGTTGGCGCGCAGGTAGGTGGCGACCTTTTCCGGATCGGGGCTGCGCAGCGCGGGGTGGTGACGGTGTAGCCCGCGGTCGTGCTGGACGCGGTCCAGGAGGTGGTCCGAGCGCATGTAGAGGATCTTCGGCTGTGGTGAGGTTTTGGTGCGGCTGCTGGTGTGGCCGTGCCGGCAGCGGTAACCGGGACGGCCATGGACCCAGTGCGAGTCCATGATCCGACCGCAAACGCCGCAGCACACGAGGCCGGCCATGAGGTAGCGGCGAGCAGCGCCATCAGCGGGGATGGGCGCGGTGTGGATCGCCTGAGCTGCGACGAACTGCTCCTCGCTGCGGTCCGGTTCAGCCGGATCGAGCCCGCAGGGCGCGCCGGGTTCGTGACCGGGCTCCTCGCGGGCCTGCAGATTCCCTACGTTTGTGATCGCGTGGCAGGCTGGTACCGCAGACTGGCCGGTCCAGGGCCCCTTGCCACGGAGATCTACAAAGGACCAGCTGATCGTGCGGCGCAGTGAGGTCCGTAGGCTGTGTGGGTGGCGATTGACGATGACAACAACTCCGCTACGCCGTCACCCGACCATAGGGACTCTCCACCACCCGCGCGGGTCTTGCTCCGCTCGGCGCAGATCGGGGCTATGGACGCCATCATGGCCTTTCTCGCCGGTGAGAATCCACGCCGGGCATTGGTCCAGGCGCCGGTCGGGTTCGGCAAGACGATCATCATCGCTGAGCTGTGTTCGCGCCTGATCCAGGCCGGGCGAGCACGAAAGATCCTGATAGTCACCGATCTGAGGTGGGACGCGGTAGCCATCTATGACGCTCTTCGCCGCTACCACCCGGCTGGTGACCGAGGCCGCCCGGGCGGGCCGCTCCACGTCGGCCAGTACGTCGGCGGGGCCTCTGCGCCTGGGAACGTCATGGTTGCCACCAGTCAACGTCTTCTCAGCCATGCGAAGGCCCAGGAGCAAGGTGACCGGGCCTCCCTGATCGACGACGAGATCCTCGACGGAATCGACCTTGTTCTTGTCTACGAAGCCCACCGGACAACGCAATCCGCTCTGGTCGAATTTTCGGACAAGATAGCCGCTCCCCTCATCGCCTTCGGCATCAGTGCCGATAAGCGGACGCTCGACCTGTTCGGCGGGGAGCCGCTCTGGAAGCAGAGCTTCGAGCAGGCAATACTCGAGGGATACAACCTTCCTCCTCGCATCTATCGCCTGACGTCCGCGCCGGAGACGGCTGCAGGGTCGGCCGGGCCGCGGGCGAGGATCCACGAAGTAGTGACCGAGTTCCGGGACAAGTTGTTCTCGGAAGCCTTCCCGGATCGCACGATGGTCCCAAAAACACTGATATTCGCGATGAGCGACGCGCACGCGAATGCCGTCGTCGAAGCCTGCCAGCAGGTGTTCGAGGAGACGCAGGACTTCGCGGTGAAGATCACTGCTCATCTGACGAACCCCTATGAAGTGCTGGACCGTTTCCGCACGGAGCGGGGACCCCGAATCGCCGTCTCGGTCGACATGTTGGCGTCAGGCGTCGACATGCCCGCCGTGGAGTGTCTCGTGTTTCTGCGGCCCATCAGGTCGGAGCTGCTCTACCAGCAGATGTTGGGCCGGGGAACCCGCCGTATCGACAGTGACTCTCTGCAGGCTGTGACTCCCGATGCCAGGGAGAAGACCTTCTTCGCAGTCTTCGACGCGGTCGGGGTCACGGCCGAAGGACACTTCGCCACGGCCGACCGCATACCCCGGCAGGACCATCACCGTCTCACCACGCGGCGGTTCCGGCTGTCGGATCTCCTTACCGGCGGTGTCCTGTCGGTCGGTGCCTACCTCAGGTTCAAGTCCCGCCGCACGGGATCGGTCACGACGGCGGTGGTGCGTGACGACGGCAGCCTCGATCTCCTCGACGGACGAGTGTTCTTGTCTCCGTCCGCCGCAGCCTCGGCTGTGGCGGGCTACCCGGTCAACGGGTGGACCGCCTGGGTCACGGAGGAAGAGGACGCGCCGCTGGATCAGCTGCGACAGACGATGCTCAGCGCAGCTGTGGACGACCTCGACAAATTGGGTCAGGAGTCCGCGACCCTCCGGAAGGCCACCGACGCCGAGGAGTCGGGAAGCTCCGATGGGTCGGATTCCGAGGCGGGCAGTGAGACAGAGGAGCGGGTCAGATGCCTGGCCGAGCTGAGGAGACTGCGCCGGGACGCGGATGCCGGCAAGCCACACACGCTGAGTGTCCGGGAGTTCATCGCACTCTGGGGCGCCCGTGGGCGCGACGCCCATCTGATCGAAATCATCGAAACTGATCTCTCAAACCACGGACTCGTCACGGTTCCCGATTTCCGCCTGATCACCATGGAGGATCAGGTCACGGTCGGACTGTCGGCCGACGCGGCCACCTCGCCGTCGGACGCCGCTGAACCGGACGCCGTGGATACTCCTCTAACAGCGGCGACCGGGACGACGAGGATCACCGAGAGGACAAAGCCCTCGAAGATCCGGCAGCGGCCGGAACGCGGTCTGGTGGTCGGCAACCTTCCCTCCGCGAGTCTGGGCGTCGAGTCGGTGAAACCGGCGGCCACGATCGAGCAGGCCATCACCACGATGCTGCTCCACGACTATTCGCAGCTGGCGGTGATGTCCGGGCAGCGGAACCTGAGCGGCGCGGTCACCTGGAAGTCGATCGCCAAGGCCCGTCACCAGAAGCGGGACGCCCCTCTGTCCGCCGCCGTCATCCCAGCGGTGGAGGTGAGCTATGCGGAGGACCTGATCGACGCCCTCCCCAAGATCACAGCCCATGACTTCGTCTTCGTCCGGGGGCCGCACAACACCATCTCGGGAATCGTCACGGCCAGTGATGTTGTGCAGACCTACGGGGTGATGACGTCACCGTTCTTCATCATCGGGGAGATCGATCAGATTCTCCGCTGGATCCTCGAGGACGCCATCGACATCGAGCAGGTCCAGGTGCTCTGCGACGCGGACGGGACACGGCAGATCGACGGCTTCTCCCGGCTGACGATGGGCGATTACCAGCGGGTCCTGGAGAACCCCGAGGCGTGGGCGGCGCTCGGTTGGCCACTGGACCGGAGGGTGTTCTCCCAGTGGCTCCGGAGGATCTGCGAGATGCGGAACAACATCATGCACTTCAACGGCGACCCCCTGCCCGATGACATGGTCACCATGTTGAAGAACTTCCTGTCCCTGCTCCGCGAATACTGCCCCTGACGGCCGGCCGCGCCGCCGGGGCCGCGACGTCGCGTAGCGGTGAGCATGCAGGTCACGCTGCCAGCGTGGGATCGTGTCGGGCCGCACCAGGAGCCGCGGGCTCGGATTGCTTCACGCACGGGTTCGGTATCGCGGCGCCGACACTGAATCGGATGTTCATCTGCTGCTCGCGTAGCTCCCGGATCTGGGCGAGGAACCCGTGGCTGGAGCCGGCCGAATCAGCACGCAGCAGCATCCGGGTGCCCGTGCCGATACTCGTCGGGGATCTGGGCGAGGGTCTGGTCGAGGACGGTGATGAGGTCGGTGATGGTGTTCGATCCGGCGCGGCCCTCGCTCAGCAGTCCGGCGAGGGCTTCGCCGGTTTTGTCCAGAAAGCACAGCAGAGGGTGGAAGCCGAAAGTCCTCATCCACGTGCGGGTCGCCGGCTCTTTGTCGGTGGCAGATCACGATCGTCGCGTCGATGTTCTCCCGGGCCTGAGCCCGCGCGGCCCGCAGTTCGGCCAGCATCGCAGCGTCCAACCGTGACAGCAGCGGCCACGCAGGCGGGTCAGACGCGACCGGCTCGAAAAGACCGGCCTGGTCACGCAAGACCGCGAGATCGGCGATAGCCTCACCGCCGTCGCCGAGTATCACCGCGAGATCGACCGCGATCCGGCCCGGGTCGTGCCCGCCGCTACGCTGCCGCAGACCCGTTAGAGCGGAACTGAACGTCTGGTCAACCCCGCCACGTCGGCGAGATCGGCGAGCAGCCGGGCACCGGAATGGCCGACTCACATCGCGCCCACCTCCGGTCACCATGATCTTCTTAACCGCGCGTCGCTGCAGAGGGCTGTGGCTGAACCGACGATTGGTGGATTCGCGGACGCTGCCACATGCGGCATCCTTCTTTGGGGGTCGGTCGGGAGGAGTCCGGAGATGGATTTGGCGACGCGGTTGCGCGAGGAGGAGTTTGCGGCGATCCGCGTCCAGTTGGAAGGGGGCCTCCGCGAGAACATCCTGAAAAGCCTCGACGAGCGCGGCGGTGCGCAGGAGTTGGTACGCCAGCAGTACTCGGGTCGTTATCCGTTTGAACTGCTCCAAAACGCCAACGACGCGGCGGTCGACGCCGGCATTCGAGGCCGTGCTTACTTCCTGCTGACGGACTCCGCCTTGATCGTGGCGGACGACGGGTCGGGCTTCGGCGATCGGCAAGTGGACGCCATCTGCTCGTTGGGGCGATCGTCGAAGGGCCCCGGAACAGCCGTTGGGCACAAAGGGCTCGGCTTCAAGTCGGTCGGCGAGATTACCGACCGCCCGCAGGTCGTGTCGGCGCAGACGTCGTTCCAGTTCGACGGCGAGAGGCTGCGACGCGAGGTACTCGAACTGCTCAGGACGCTGCCCGCCGAGCAGAGATTCCCCGTCTACGCATTCCCCTTTCCTGTCGCAGACGTGGATCTCGGATCGGATGCGGCGCAGGTGCGCCGGCTCCAGGCCGAAGGGTTTCGGACGATCATCCGGTTGCCACTGCGCGACGGTGTCGACCGGAAGACGGTCGCCGCACACCTGGTGGAGAACCTTCGTCCGCGGCTGCTGCTGTTCCTGCCCGGTATCGACCGACTCGACCTGCACGGAACACGCTCGGACTTCACCGCAACGGTCGTTCGCCGCGAGGACGGCGGCGCGGAGCACGTTGTGCTCGATGCCGGCGGGGAAGTCGAAGAATGGCTCATTCTACCGCAGCGAGGCAACTCCCGACCAAGGCGTCTTGGAACCGCTGGGTGAGGCGTGGACCAGGCTCAAGACTGTCCGATGGGCAGTGGCAGTTCCCCTCGACGAGGCATGCCAGCCGCAGACGGATGAGACGTTTCCCCTGCACGTCTACTTTCCGACTGAGGAGGCTCCAGGCCTGCACGTCATAGTGCACGCCGAGTGGGTGCTGGGCATGGATCGGCGCCAACTGGCCGCAACGCCGGAGGCCAGACCCTACAACCAAATGCTCCTGGCCCACGTAGTGGAGTTCCTGGAGAACCGCGTCGCGGTCGACCTCGTTGTCCGCAGCCGGGCCAGCGCGGCCGCTGTAGCGGCGGTCGTGCCAGCTACCAAGCCGCCAAGCGCGGGAGCCGGAGCTCAGCTGCGCCAGCTGTGGGAGGAGGCGCTGAAGCGAACCCGCTTTCTTCCGGTCGTCGATGGATCGCTGGCCAGGCCCGCCGACGTGTGCCTGCTTCCACCCCGCATGCCCAGCCTGGCCCAGGCCCATGCGCTAGCGGTTCTTGACGGCAGCCGTACGTTGCGACCTGACATCGAGGAGTTGGCAGCCGCGAAAAAGTTTCTCATGTCGGGCTCGGTGGCCCGCGTCATGGGAGTCGATGAATTTCTGGCGCACCTCAAGCCGCCCAGCCACGACTCCATCAGCGACTACTACCGGTTCCTTCTCAACTGGCGCGACCAAATCGGGCAGCAGTTGGTCGCGACGCTGCGCATGAAGTCACGGGTGCTGACCACGAGCGGGCAGCTTGTGACGCCCGCCGGGCAGCCGGTGTTCTTCCCGCGGGGACGCAGCGACTCGTCTATTCCCGAGGATATGCCGGTGCCGATCGCCGAGGTTCCCCCGATCGAGGGCGTCGAGGCGTTCCTGAAGGACCTGGGAGTGAGGCCGTTCGAGTGGCGCGATCTGATCCGAGACTTCTTGGTCAGGATTCTGGCCGACCCGAAGGCCGACCCGGAGGAACGCCACCGAGCAATGTTCGGCCTGCGGGCGTACCACCAGGTACGCCAGTCCGGGAACGAGGAACTGGCGCCGGTGTTGGGGCGCGTTCTGTTACTGGTTCGCTCCGCTGATGGCACGCGGCGGGAGCTGCGGGCCGCGGCCGAGGTGTACTTCGGTGCCGACTGGACGCGGTCGAACGATCTGGAGGTGCTCTACGGGCCATTCGGGCGGGCTGAATTCCTTGATGTCGAGGTTGCGCAGGACTCCGATTGCCGTCAGGTCGACATCAGCTTCTATCGGATGCTCGGCGTTGCCGACCATCCGCGGCTGGACGAGGCGAAACCCGCCGATCCCTACGGCTACATGGTCGGGCACTATCGCCACCCCCATCGTGGGCCCCTGTTCGATGAATGGATGACGCAGCCCCACGTCAGGGAGGCGGCGCAGTGCCCGCAAGGCCATCCGCAGTCCCAGCAACTGCGGCTGTCCTACCAGCTTGATCGGCACTTGGACCTCATCGAAAGCCGGGATGAGCACCGGCTCTTCGCACTGTGGAGACAGTTTGCCACACGCTGGGGTGCCACCTACGAGCCAGCGATGGAGGCGATCTTTCGCTGCGTCCACGGCAGCCACTCGGGCGATCGAAACCGCACCTGCGAGTCCTTGTTCGCCTACACCCTCCGCTCCCGGCCGTGGGTTCCGGTCGCCCGCGGCCCCAACACCGACGTCGTACGCCCCGAGGACGCATGGGTCGACGCGACCGACGCGCCCCGCCGCATCAAGGACCGCATCCCCCGAATCAGCGGGACGATGTACCAGATGCACGGCGGCGCCGCGCTCGTGGCCGCTCTGGGGCTCACGGACGCCGGGCGACCAAAGGTCAAGGACCTCCTCGCGCTGCTTAACAGCATCGCCGCCGAAGCGGACGAACTCGGTGAAACCAACCGGGAGATCGAACTCGCCGCCCGCTACGTCCAGCGCACCCTCGACGACGTCCTCGACGGCGAGCCGAAACCGCACCCCGCGCCAGAGACTGTCCGTGTGCTCGCCAGCCACAACGGCCGGTCGACCTTCGTCGCACAGCCGCTGGTCGCCGACGACCCACTGCTACGGGACACCTGGGAGCGGAAGTTTCCCGTCCTCAGCGCCGAGGCTCGGCTTAACCGGCTCGTGCGATATCTGTCACTGACCAAACTAGACAACGTCGTCACGGCCTCCGCCATGCCCTACGGCCACCACCTTTACGACGCCCCCTCCACCGCAGTCCACAGCCTGCTCGACGACGTCAAGCCCTACCTCCTGGCGCTGGTACGGGCAGAGAGCCTCCGGGCCGAAAGCATGGCCCGCAATGCCCTCAAACGGCTGGAACTGGTCATCTGTGACAGTCTCGTGCTCCGCTACGAGTACGACGGCGTCACGGTTGAACGCGACGATGCGGTCTGCTACATCGCTACCCGTCCAGAGCGCGGCGGCCGGACGAACCAGATCGGCACCGCCTACCTCGAACTCGATCCCACCACCGGGGCACCTCACTGGTTCCCGTTCGGCCGCCAGCTCGCCCAGCACCTCGGCACTCCTGCTCTGGCCGACGCCGTCACGATGTTGCTCACCGCCAAGGCGGACGACCGGCAGCGCATGATGACCGATCGGCAGATTCGGCCCAAGGACATCACCGAGGCCCGCGAGCAACTCGGGCTCACGGCTGACGACGACGAACCAGGCAACATCCTCGACTCGCTCCTGTCACAGGTCGACCGACAGGCATCGACCCCGCCGGTGAACGCCACGACGGCGCCAGCCTCAGCGCCCATGTCTCCGCCGCCCTCGTCCACACCTGCCGCCGCGAAGCCAACCGGAACCCCTCAACATTCGCTGGCGACAACGCCGCCGGCAACCGTGGACTACAGCAAGGTGCGTATCGTCGACGGGCAGCTGGGCGAGTTTCTTCCTCCGACGGGCGGCAACAGCCAAAGTTGGGCGGGCGGCGAGATTTCCACCGCCCCCTCCGTACAGTCAGAGGCAGAGAAACGACAAATTGGCAAGCGCGGCGAAGAGGTGGTGTTCCACAAGGAACGCGAGAGGCTACGCGAAGCGGGGAAGAACCCAGACCTCGTCGTCTGGGTATCGAATGACGACGAGCTGTCACCGTTCGACATCCAAAGCGTCGACGCCGATGATCAACTCATTTACATCGAGGTCAAATCCACTAAAGCCGACAACCCCGACGAGCCCTTCTACCTCTCCCAGGCCGAACTCCTCGAAGCCAGCCTCCACGGCAGCCGCTATTACATCTACCGCGTCACCAATGCCGTCGCCGAAGCTCCGACCATCACCCGCGTTGCCGACCCGCTACGGAAGGTCAAGGAGGGGAGGGGGCGCCTGCTGCTGGACCGAGCGCGAATGACGCTCGCCCTGTCGAAGACCAGCGAATGAGCGGCCGAGATGAAGCGTACCGCGAGGCGAGCACTGGCTGCGCTTGGCGCAGCTTGCGGTGCTGCGCCGGATCAGGCGCGCGTTAGGTCAGTGGTTCGCAAGACGTACTCTATCGGGGGATGCTGGAGAGCCGCCCGGTCCGCTATTTTAGTAATACGTCGATATCCAATAGCGGCGGCCATGGGGTAATGATTTGTGTCGATCAGCGGAGGTGAACTCCCACGCTTCCAGCGCCCGAACGACCGCACGTGCGGAAGGACTGTCCGCGTGACCAGTGGCGGAACCGCAACATAAACACTCTTATGGTCACCGGTCGCGTGGCAGATGACTACCTCGGCTCGCCAATGGCGGCGTGGCGCCGGTACTCCCGACCTTCGCCCCCAGGGAGGGTGTCTGCTGCCAGTTGATGTGAGGCATTGCCAGCGTGTCTGAGGCATGTCGCGGTTTCTGCCATTTAAGTTGAGGCACCTTGAAGGTGGCGTCAGCGAGGCAGGGTGGCGGTGCAGGCTGCGAGGGCGGCGGTTTCGCCGGCGAGGCCGGGTGACGGGTTCGAGCTGGCCTATGTCGATGGTGCTGGCGTACGCCAGCGCGAGCCGTTGGGGTCGTGCTGGAGTGTCTCGTTCGAGCGTGCCGGCGCGGTGCGCCGGTTCACGTCGCGGCAAGGGCAGCGCAGTTTCTCCGGGTTGTGGTTCTTCGCGTCCAGCGGTGAACATGTGGGATTCGAGTCGTGGCTGGAGCGCGATCGGCTGATGGTGCTGGACGCTGACCCGGATGTTGTCGCGGTGGCTTCCCAGCCGTTTTGGCTGCATTGGGATGGTCCGGAGGAGCGTCCGCTACGGCATGCGCCGGACTTCTTCGTCCGGCGGCGTGACGGCTCGGCGGTGATGATCGACGTCCGCGCCGATGATCGGATCGCGCCTGACGACGCCGTGAAGTTTGCGGCTACGGCGCGGGCTTGCGAGTCGGTGGGCTGGGGCTATGAGCGGGTCGGGGCGCTGGAGCCGGTGCTCGCGGCGAATCTGCGCTGGTTGTCGGGCTACCGGCATCCCCGGTACTACCGGCCGGAAGAAGCTGGTCGATTGCGGCGGGTGTTCGCGCGACCGACCGCGTTGATGGAGGGCGTGACCGCTGCCGGTAATCCGCTGGGTGCTGAGCGCCCTGGCCCGGCACTACCGCATCCCTGTGGCCGGGCTCGGGCGGGCAGCCTGCTTCGGGACCTACGCCGATGTCGTCCAGCCAGGCCGACTCCGACTGGGGCAGCTCGTTCGCTAAAGACCCGTAGCTGGTCGCCGACGTCCTCTATTACGCAGATGCGGTCGTCGTAGCGACCGCTCGGTGGCAACTTGACTGCGCGACGCTGATCGCCTGCCGCTGGAAAACCGATTGGCCCCTGTTGCGCTGACATGCGACGATCCGCCGATGTCCCACAACACCAGGCAGCGTCGGCTTGCCGCGCTGCGCGCCTGCGACCAGATCCTTTCCGGCATCCGGCCCACGACCATGAGGGAGCGGCTCGCGGACATGGACGCAGGCGGTGATCTGGACGGTCAGCCCGACTTCTACGGCGACGGTCCGGTGAACACGCTGGAAGAACGCGTGGCAGAACTACTGGGAACCGAGGCCGCGGTCTTCTTCCCCACCGGCACGATGGCCCAGCAGGTCGCGCTGCGCTATGGCGCTGACCGCACCGGGCACCCGACGGTCGCTCTCCACCCGCTCGGCCACCTGGAGGTGGACGAACGGCATGCCTACGCCCACCTGAGCGGCCTGCGCAGTACCTGGCCGACCACCGCGCCCCGCAACCCCACCGCCGAGGAGATCACCGCCCTCGCCGAACCCGTGAGCACCGTCGTCATCGAACTCCCGCTGCGCGACGCCGGCTTCGTCCTCCTCTCCTGGGACGAGCTCGCCGCCGCATCCGCCGCAGCGCGCGCCATCGGCGCCCGCGTACATTTCGACGGCGCCCGAATCTGGGAATCCACCCCACACCTGGCACACACCCTCAGCGAGATCGCCGACCTCGCCGACAGCACCTACGTCTCGTTCTACAAGACGATCGGCGGTATCAGCGGGGCGGCGCTCGCGGGCACCACGCAGCTCGCCTCCTACGCCCGCATCTGGCGGCACCGCTACGGCGGCGAGGTGTTCCAGCAGTGGCCAGCCGCTCTGACCGCACTCGCCGGCCTCGACAGGGAGCTGCCACGCATCCCCGAGTATGTGCGGCACGCGCGAACAGTCGCCGCGGCACTCACCGCGCTTCCCGGCGCGCGGGTGTATCCAGAACCTCCGCACACCCATCGATTCCGCCTCTGGCTGCCCCACCCGGCGCAGGCGCTCAACGACGCTACGCTGGCACTCGCCGAGGAGGAAAAGGTGTGGTTTGTCGCCGGATGGCAGGAAACAGCCGTGCCGGGTATGGCGATGACCGAGGTCACCGTCGCCACACCCGCCCTCGAGTGGACCGCCGAGGACATCGCCGAGGTTGGTGAGCGCTTCCTCGGCCGCGTCGTCGACCATTGACCTTCAGGTGCCTGCCACAGCGGCGCTCGGCGAGCTCGCGCATCTGCGCTGCGGCCAACACGTCAATCACCGACCGGCAACCGCTGGCGAAATTGGCCCCAGTACTGACGCCCTCATCTCGGCAGATCCGCGCACCCCGCACCCGGGTCGCTTCATGATCATTTGCACGGAGGGTGAACGGGCTCTGGAGCTACCGCCGGCACCACTGGCGGTCAAGATCCACGAGTGGGCCGGTTCTCACGAACATCTCGGCACGCGGTGACAGCAACGTGGCGCCGAAAGTCGCGCACATCTGGCGCCCAATCTCGCGAACGAAGCCAAGCGCGACCAGCTCGTCGCCCGTTTCCCGGCTGGCCACGACAGACCTGGAACAACTCCAGGACCAGGACATATACGTCACCGTCACCGGGGGTCCGACCTACGCGAGCCTCATGACCCTCGACGCCATCAACGCCGTGCTACGCCGATGGGAACAGACCGGCGAAGCGGCAGGAGGCCAATACTTCTACACAACGGACCTCGTCATCACGCCCCGGCCCGGCGTCACCGCGATGATCGAAGCCATCGACGGACTCGTCCGCGAGGGAGAGATCGCCAACGCCTGCCAGGTCATCCCCGATCCGGAAGGAAGCCGAGATGCCGCAGATTGAATGGCAGAAAGCATCCCCAGCGTCTGCCAGTTCTTCTGAGGCACCGCAGGTCACGCGCAAGGTGGTGCCTCAGAACAACTGGCAGACGACAGAGGGCCAGGACCTGCTGGCATGTCTGGTGAGAAGCGGGTCTGCATGCGGCAGCGCGGTGGGACCGTTCCGGTCGGTGGTGGACATGGTGCCGTGACCGTGGACATGCGCTCGGGTTCGACGGCGGGGCTTCCTGGGTCGCAGCCAAGGTCCTCATCTCGACTAGGCCGGGGCCTGGAGCGTGGAGTCAGCGTCCGTCGGGGCACAGGTAGTGGTACCAGTCGATCGACAGGTCGACGGTGTCGATGCCCAGCAGAATCGCGGTCCTGCAGGCGCCGAAGGTGTCCTTGAAGGAACCGATGCCCGGCAACACCGGAAACAAGTAGCCGCCACGGCGGCCGACGGCGGGCCCGTACCGGATCACCGGTGCGGGTCCGCCCGCCGTATCCGCTCCCGCCACCGGCCGGTCGCGACGGCCCGTGGCGGTTGGCCTCGGTGCCGCGGCCGGTTCCCGGCACGTACACCACCAGCCGAGGGGTGGCTCGCCCACCTGCTTGCCGGCCAGCAGTGGGTCAGCATGGTTGCACGGGTCGCTGTGCTCCGGCTGGGATGCGCGACCCTGCCCTAATCCCGCTGATGCCACCGGCCGGCAGTTGACGGTCAGACGCGTGGCGGTCAACGCCGGCACCTACAAGACGTTGATGGGGTGGGCCGCCCGCTGGCCGCAGCGGCGGTCTGCCGTGGAAGGCGCCGCCGGTCTCGGCCGCGGCATCGCCCAGCTGCTCGTCGGTGGCGGCGAAGACGTCGTCGACGTGCCGGCCACGCTCGCCGCTCGCGCCCGGCTGCTGGACACCGGCGGTGCCCGCAAGAGCGATCCCGCCGACGCCGCCAGCGTCGCGCACGCCGCGATGCGCCACAAGCGGTTGCGCGCGGTGGTCGCCGAGGACCACACCACCCAGCTGCGGCTGCTGGCCGAACGCCGTGACGACCCGGCCGGTGAACGCATTCGCGTCCTCAACCGCCTGCACGTCCTGGTCCGCGACCTGATTCCCGGCGGCGCGCCGCCGAATCCTCCACTTAAGGACGCCCGGCCGACCGCTCGGTCAGTCCCTCGGATGGAGCGGCGCCACATCCATCCAGCCAGTTCACTGGATAACGGCTCGCGTTCGCAGCCGGCTCGATACTCTCGGCTTCGGGATCCACACGGACATCCGGAGCCACTCGATCGGCGAGATCGCCGGTGACGCGGGCGATCGACGTCCCGGCGCGCAGCCGGCTCTCGCCACGACTGGCGCCGGGGACCTCTCAGGCCGATAGGAGCGCCATGCCCGGGAAGTTACGATCGCCTGTCCTGCACCTCGTCGTTTGCCACGCCGAGCCCGCTGTCGAGCTCGGACCGTTCATCACGGCCTGCCAGGAGTTGAGGTGGGAGGTCCACCTCATCGCCACCCCGGACGCGGTCGACTCGATCGACCGGGACGGGCTCGCCGATCTCACCCACCATCCGGTACGCGAGGACGACCAGCCGGAGACGCTCCATCCCCTGCCGCCGGCCGACGCCTTCGCCGTCGTGCCGGCCAGCTTCGACCTGGTGAACAAGTGGGCGTACGGCCTCAACGACAACCTGGGCCTGCGGCTGCTCAACGAGGCGATCGCCGTCGGCCTGCCGGTCGTCGCCGTGCCGGCCCCGGAGCCGGCGCTCGCCCGGCACCCCGCCTTCCTGGAGAGCCTGGAGCGGCTGCGGCACTGGGGCGTGACGGTGACCCGGCCCGCCGAGCCCTCCGAGGTCGCCGACCCGGTTCCGTGGCACGCCGCCGTACAGGTGATCTCCGCCTGGACGCGGTTCGCCCGGGTCCCCGGACAGCCCACCGGAGAGCGACAGCGCACCGCCGACAACTTGGCGCGGCAGTCCGGCTAGCGCCTCATCATGCAGCCTTGAACGGGTAGTCCGGGTGGCGGATCTTGGAGTTGATGGCGAATCCGGATTTCGGTTGGGCGCGGTAGATGCGCCAACGGATGTACGCGCCGTCGGACCGTCGAACTCCGCCGCAGCACCTCGGGTAGGCAAAGACGAACGCGGTGGCGGTTGGCCTTCATGGAGCGCGCCGGTGTGCCGTGATCCGGGACGCTGATCCCACGGGCAACGCCCTGACCAGGCACTTCTGGTTGGAGACCTCTTCGGCGGGCCCGAAGGCCTCAGCGATGGTGGCTTGCGCTTCGCGGGCGACGTCTGCTCATGGCCGATGAGCGAGCACGTCGTTCCGTCCACCCTGCCGAGAACCATTGCGAGTGGCCGGCACCGGACGGCTGGTTGATCGGCCACCGTTCACCGGAAGGAAATGACCCCATGTCGCTGCCCCACTCCCACGCTGCACAGCCCTCGCCTTCGCCTGCGTCCCGTCAACGACGCGGATGCAAACGATCTCATCGTGTTGCAGCGCAGCGCCTACGTGCTGCGCTGCTGGGACGCGCCACCGTGGAGCGATCGCGTGCGCGGCGAGCGGTTCATCACGGCTTGCCGGCAGATGGCAGAGGAGGCACCGGGGCGCGCTGACTTGCCTTTCCTCCTCAGGGATCTGTGGATAGGGCTTGCGGCCGGTCGTTCCGGGGCGGGACGCCCGTTCGAGCGAGGGTGGCCATGGGTACGCCGGCGATGCTCAAGGCCGTTGCTGGGAGACGGCGCGGCGGTATTCGAACCGCGCGGTATTCCTCCAACGGCCACCTCCGGTCGGAGGAAGGCTGCGGCTCAGGCGGGCATGTCGGTGGCTGGAATTACGTGCTCGTATGGCTGCACGGATGGACGACGCGGGCGACATCGCATCTGCCGTGCGGGCGACTGCTCTGCGTGCAGGCCGGCATGCCCCGGGGTCTTCGCTCAGATCGGCTGATCGGAGCCTGCGGGTATGCCGACACTGGCCATCGCGTAGGAAGGCCCCCCGCGGGCTCCGGCAGGTACCCTTGGTCGGTGTTTTCGCCTCAGGGTCCGTCTCTGCGTGAACTCTGCATCCAGGCGTTGTCCTCGGTCGAGCGCGGCTATGACCTGCTAGCTCCGAAGTTTGACCACACGCCCTTTCGCACGCCGGATAGCTTTCTCGGCGCGACCGCCGACGCGCTGTCCGAACTCGGGCCGTTCGATCATGGGCTGGACGTGTGCTGCGGTACCGGCGCGGGCATGCTGGTTCTCAGGTCTGTGTGCCAAGGAGGCATCACGGGCGTGGACTTCAGCGCTGGCATGCTCGCGCAGGCGCGGAGCGCTCACCCGGACGCCACGTGGGTTCGGGCCGACGCTCGGGCCCTGCCATTCACTGAGTACTTCAACCTCGCCGTCAGCTTCGGAGCGCTCGGGCACTTTCTGCCAACCGAGCGACCGGCACTCTTCGAGGGGGTGTACCGCGCGCTGCGGCCCGGCGGGCTCTTCGCCTTGCCGATCGGCGCACCGCCGCCCCTGGCCTCGGTCTCGCACTTGGCCACGCTCGGATTCGACCTGGCCATGCGGGTACGCAATGCCGTGTGGCGACCGCCGTTCGTAATGTACTACCGCACCAGCCCGCTGCCCGCACTCCGCGACAACCTGACAGCGGCTGGCTTTACCGTGACGGCCGTCGCCTTGACCGTCCTGGGCCGGCGCCGGGACGGCAGCTCACGGTGCACGCTGATCCTCGCGCGTAAGCCGGCAGACCTCACGGATGCCCACTCGCGGACCATGTCGCCGCCTTTGGTCCGGGATTGCGTCACATCCACCTAACCGACGGCCGTCCGGATTAACAGACATCCGCTCATGCCGATGTGCGGATGCTCGATCAAGCACTGGAAGGTGCATCGGGCAGCCCGGCCGCTGCGGTCAGGTAGCGTCGCTGGCCCAGCGCGTCGGCGACGTCCAGGCGTTCACAGCCGACTCGACCACCCGCGTAGTGAGGAACTCCCGCAGCGGTACCGCGTCGCCTTGACGACGATTCGGTCGATCGGTGCCTGCCAGGGGCGCACCTGATCCACGAGGCTGGCGGTCAGTCGCGCTTCAGGCCGGCGAAGACGACCGCGAGCGTACGGGCTTGCAGCTGCTCGTCCCATCCACCCTGCAGGGCGCCCTGACACACGCTGGCAAGGAGCGCCATCACCTCGGGTAGCCGTACCGAGTCGGCGACGGCTCCGGCGGCCTGGGCCTGTTCCAGCAGCCTGCCCACCGCCTCCTCCAGGTGACCTACCGCGTCCGGAAGCCGGATGTCCACCCCGGACCCGGCGAGCAGGTCGACGACGGTCTTCTTTGCCGCGGCCTGCGCCACCATGTGCGTGAAGAACGCGAAGAGGTCATGTTTTCCGGCCTCCTCGACGAGCTGCGCGAGCAGTCGCTTCATGATCGCGGCGAGCAGGTCGTGCTTGGTGGGGAAGTGACGAAAGACCGTGCCGATGGCAACGCCGGCCCTCCGGGCCACCTCCTCGGTGGAGGCGCGGGTGCCGAACTCGGCGAAGACCGCCTCGGCGGCGTCCAGGATGCGTGCCCGGTTGCGCTGCGCGTCGGCACGCAGCGGCGACCCCTCTACCAAAGTGAGTCTCCACTCATTATTCTCGGTCGTGCAAGTCGAGTCATGACTCATTATCCAGGAGGACGACATGACACCAAGCGAGATCTTCGACAGCATGCGCGCCCGGTGGCTCGCGAACCTGCCCACCTGCGAGGCAGACTCGCTCGCCGACGACGTGGTGATCGAGACACCGTTCGCCGCACCCGGCCGCCCTACACGTACCGAGGGGAAGCAACGGGTCCTTGAGTACACGCAAGCGGGCCGGGCGGTGTTCCCGGTCCGGTTCGACGACTGCCGCAACGTGGTCGTGCACGAGACCGCTGACCCCGAGGTGATCGTGGTCGAGTACGAACTGGTCGGCACGCATACGGCGACCGGGGTAACCGCCTCGGCGCCGTTCATCGGGGTGCTGCGGACCCGGGACGGCAAACTGGCCCACTGGCGCGAGTATCAGCACACCCTCGCCATCGCTCAGGCCGTCGGTCAGGCATAGCCCCGGATCAAGATCAGGCTGCCCATGGCGATGAAGATGAGCGGGGCCAGCCGGTAGCCCCAGCGCTGCACACCGTTGTGCCCGGCACCGGGCGTACCTTTGATCAGCGCTTGGCGATCGCCTTGCGGTAGTCGGCGTTCAGGCGCTGCCCCGCTCGGCGGACGCTGGAGCTTGTTGACCGGGTCGAAAGCATCCGTCATGCCGCTGACCGCGTGGTCAGCCATCGACGGCGACCCTTTCTCCCTACGCTGGCAGTATGGCCACGTGGACATGGTCGGATGCCTGGGTCTTTTCGTCGATCAAGGGCACCGGTCCGGACGATGGTTACAGGCTGAGCGAGATCCTCATGACGGCCGACACCATCAATCACGCCGTCCTGACCGAAGCCGAGTTCACCCGTGCAGTGCCCCGCCTTCTGGCCGTGGGCCTAATCGGGGCCGATGCCGAAGCCGACCGCTACTGGCTTACTGAGACCGGTCGGGCGCTGTACCGACAGCGGATGAAACGACGCGGCCTGTTCGGCTGGATGGACGCGATCCCTCCGGCGTTGGGCCGACTCGGCGAGCCGCAGGACAGCGCTTGGTCTCTGCCCGCGGGTGCCTTCGACCAGGCGGTTCGTGAGTACCTCAAGCAGGCCAAGCAGACCCTCAAACGGCTGGGCGGTCCAACAGTCCAAGATCCGCCACTGTCGTGATGCAGCTTCTCGGTTACTCGAAGCGCCTCCCTGACGCGTGGACGCAGCCTCCAACGGACGTACTCTCCGCTGCCCGCGACCGGGGCCCGGGATCTGCTGGCCGCACTCGCTGGAGAGGAGCGGCTGGCCGCGGATCCGGCCGCTACCTCCACGTTGGTCGGCCTCTGCGGCGGTCTGATGCTGGCGTTGCGAGTCGCCGGCTCGCGGCTTGCCCGGTGGCCATCGATGCCGGTGGCCGCACTGGTCAGCCAACTCGACAACAGCCGGGACCGGTTGGACCTGCTGGCCTACGAGGACCTGTCGGTACGGGCCAGCCTGGCGAAGGGCGTGGCCGCCGTCCGCACCGACGACGAGGTGGCGGGTCGGCTGCTCGAACTGCTCGGTGCGTCACCCGACGCGCCGATCGTGGTGGAGCGGACCGCCGCGCAGCTCGGCGCGTCCGCGCAGCGGGTGCGTCAAGCCCTTGAGCACCTTGCCGACGCGCACCTGGTCCAACGGGAAGGGCCCGGCGGCTACCGGCTGCCAGCGTTGGTCCGCGACTATGCCGCCGAACTGGCCGCGACGCCGTCCACGCCACCGCTGATTGGCTGGCGGGGCGACCCGGCCGCGGCCTGACGGCCCCACCTCTCGGCCGCGTCCACCGGAGGCAAGCGAGGGCGTCGCTTATGTAAGCAGGCTTTCGGCAGCCGGGCCCAGGCACGGCGCCCGACCAGCGCTTGTGCCAGTTAAGGCACTGGGCTGGCAGCGCCCGATCCGTCGGCGGTAGGCGGCTCGGTGCGAGCCCGGTTCGGGGGAGCAGGTCGGGAGCAGCCGGGTGCCCTGAACGGCCTTGAACAGCGTCCAACGGCATCGGACGGTGCTCACCTGCACCCACGCCTGCCTGTGGCTTCACGTTTCCGCAGCTCAGAGAGGCTGCGGCGTCCTGTTTCACACGGAGTGCTCAACGACTTTAACCAGACGGCAACTGCTGTCTATCTGGCCTGGTGGGGGAGCGTGAGCAGGTCAGGGCGGTAACGACCGGGTGCAGCGGCTGGGCCTTGCGTTGGGAGCAGATTGGGTGCAGACCAGCGAAGTGGTCACCCGATCGAAGAGCTCACCCGGCCGTATCGCAGTGAAGCTGCTGAGCAGCAACGACGCCGCGCTCCGGGGCGCTTGACCTCCCAGTGACGTCCGAAGTGGTCACCTGTCGCTGCTCCCAAGACGGCTAGCGCCGTCCGACATCTCGGACCGTCGAACTCCGCCGCAGCACCTCGGGTAGGCATAGACAAACGCGGTTGCGGTTGGCCTTCATGGAGCGCGCCGGTGTGCCGTTATCCGGGACGCTGATCCCACGGGCAACGCCCTGACCAGGCACTTCTGGTTGGAGACCTCTTCGGCGGGCCCGAAGGCCTCAGCGATGGTGGCTTGCGCTTCGCGGGCGACGTCGCCGACGGCGATTTCTGACCCGCCGGTACGTGTGGGTTGATCTCAGGCCCGCCGGCTGGCGCGGTGCCGCCCCGGTCTGCCGAGCGGGGCGGCACCATGCTGTCATGCGGTGATCACTGCTCGGCGTTGCTCGGCTGACCCCACGGCCCGGTGATGGCGAACACGTAGCCAGGGGTCTGGATGTTGGCGTAGAGGATCTTGCCGTCCTCGCTGAACGTCGGGCCGGTGAACTCGCTCGTGTTGAGCTCGTTGCGGCCGATCGGGTAGGCCTTGCCCTCGTCGGTGACGCCGACCAGGTGCGAGAGACCCTCGCCGTCCTCGGCCAGGATCACCCCACCGTACGGGGAGACGGTGATGTTGTCCGGACCATCGTAGTTGGTGTCCTGGTCCGGGTCCGGGTTCACGCCGAAGATGGTCTTCAGCGTGATCGTCTCCGACTTCGGGTCGTAGAACCACACCTGCCCGTCGTGCTCGTTCACGCTGCCGTCGTCGTGCCGGGCGAAGCTGGCGACGAAGTAGGCCCCACCGTCAGACCACCAGGCGCCCTCAAGCTTGTGGCTCCGGGTGACCTGGTCGTCGGTGAACTGCTTGCGCACCGAAACGGCTGTCCCGTTGCGGTCGGGCACCTCGACCCACGTCACGTTGTACCGGGTGCCCGGCTGGGTAGCCTCGGCCAGATCGGCGATGTGCTTGCTGCCCTTGAAGCAGTTCATCGCCTGCAATGTACCGGCGGTGTCGCCGCCCAGGCTGAGCGCGAGCGCCCGCAGCGCGCCCTTGCCACCGCGGAAGCCGGCCGGCGGGGTCCAGCGGAAGTACAGCCCGTTCGGGCCGCCCGCGTCCTCGGTCTCGTAGATCGCGTGGGTGTCCGGGTCGACCGCGACGGCCTCGTGCGCGAACCGGCCGAGGAACTTCAGCGGCACCGGGTTCTTGTTGGCCTCGCGATCGAACGCGTCGACCTCGAAGACGTACCCGTGGTCCTTCTGGAACGCCCCGCCGGCACGCTGCTCGGTCTCCTCGCAGGTCAACCAGGTGCCCCAGGGGGTAATACCACCGGCGCAGTTCTGCACCGTGCCAGCCACGCTGACGTACTCGCGGACCCGGTTGCCGTCGGAGTCCACCTCGATGTTGGTGGTGCCGCCGCGCGCACCCGGGTCGTAGGTCAGGCCCGGCAGGGCTGGCACGCCGTAGGGCTCGTCGCCGCCGATCTCGTGGTTGTTGACCAGGACGCCGCCGTTCTGGCTGCGGAAGAAGCCGGTGCCGTCGGCGTCGCTCGGGGTCGGCTCGCCCGATTCGAGCAGCGTCACCCCGGCCTGGGCGACGATTTTGTAGGAGAAGCCGGGCGGGAGGGAGAGCAGCTTGGCCGCGTCCGGAACGAGGGCGCCGTAGCCGACCGACCCGCGGGCGGCCTGGGCGGCACCGGAACCGGCGATCGCCTCGATACTGCCGGCGAAGACGATGCCGAGGCCACCCGCCGCGCCGGAGCGCAGCAGGTTGCGACGGGAGATGGAGGAGGTCAAGGGAGAACGTCCTTCCGCTGAAGATCCATACGTACGACCCGACTCAAGTCCTCCGGTGCGAATGCCTCGCAGGTGGCGGTAGACATTTGCGCGAACACGCGGCAAACTCCCAGGTCGGATGCCGCGTCGCGGCTCCACGCGGAAGGCACCGTGGCCTCCTCTCGGCGACGCGGCATTCACGATGCTGATGAGGGCGAGGGCCGTCAGGCGGCGGGTACTGCCGCCTACGCGGCGAGGCAGACATCGACATTCGGTGGGTCCGCAGCCATGTCGACGTTCCCGACCCTACAAGCGGGCGGCGGCTGTTCAGCCGCCGCCGTGCTGTCCGCGCTGACGCGGTTGCTGCCCCGCGCACTGCGTGCGCACCGGATCGTCACCCCGGCCACGGCGTTCACCCAGAACGCGGACCTCACGCCGTTCACCGCGCTGCCCAACCGGACCTCGCTGACCGCGGGTCTGAAGACCCCGCCTGCCTGCGTCCTGGACACCCCGGCTCCGCAGAACCCCAACGCCGCAGCCGCGCCGTCGGCGATTGTGCCGGCGGACAAGCAGGAGGTCGCGACGAAGTGGGAGGACTGGAAGTCGCAGCAGCGGCTGACCGGGCCCGACGCCAAGCCGGACTTCGCGAACCCCGCGCAGATGAACCACTTCACGTGGTACGAGACGCACGAGTGGACGAAGCCGTACCCCGGCGAGGACAAGATCTTCGCAACGGAGGACGTGCCGGGCGCCTACATCCCGTCGGCGGAGTCCGACGGCTGACGTAGGCTGATCGCCTCAAAGGGGCCCCTGTCCGGCATGACCGCTGGCCAGGGGCCTCTTCGTTGCCCTGCCCTGCCTCCGTCGAATTTCTTCGATCGAAGGTGAACCGGGTGTACCAGGGGTGCGTGCCTACCAGTGAGACCCGAGGTCCCGGCGCGCCTTCCCCGACGATCGTTCTGCGGGCTGTCGACCTCAGGCCATGCCGGGTCTCCACGGCGGGAGACCCGGTAGCCACCAGCAGACTCGCCCGGACGCAACGGCCCCCCGGCCGTCGGCCGCGCCCGGATTGAACGGAAGGGGGAGCACCACAACACAACCGCGCCAAGCGGCGGCAGTCGGATGGCACCCCGGCCCCCGCCGCCCGCAGAACACTCGCCACCACTCGGGCAAGAGGGAGCTTGGCATGCACGCACGACCTCGCCGTACCGTCGTCCCACGCCGCAAGACCCTGCAAGTGCCGAATGGATCACCCAACGGCGTAACACCCGCCCGCCGCCGAACCCGAGCCGCCACCGTGATGCTGGCCCTGGCCGCATCAGCCCTGTCCATGACCGCCATCGGCGCCCCAGCCCACGCCGAGGGCGGCCCGACAATGCTCGACCCGAAGCTGGCCGTGCGGACTGCCGCAACGGGGTTGACCAGCCCCACCGGCCTGGCATTCATCGGCGACAACGACATGTTCGTGCTCGAGAAGACGACCGGGCGGATCCAACGCGTCGTCAACGGAGCCGTCGCCAGCACGCCACTGGACCTCGCCGTCAACTCCGGCTCCGAGCGAGGCCTGCTCGGGATCGCCCTACACCCCAACTTCCCCGCGAACCCCGGGGTCTACCTGTACTGGACGGAGAGCACGACCGGCGCGGACACCACCGTCCTCAGCGAAACCCCACTGCTCGGTAACCGGGTCGACCGGTTCCTATGGAACGGCAGCACACTCACCTTCGACCGCAACCTGATCCGCATCCGAGCCCGTCAGGAGGACGCCGGCCAGCCCGCACGCGCCAACCACAACGGCGGAGTGATCGACTTCGGCCGCGACGGGAAGCTGTACACCTTCACCGGCGACCTCGGCCGGCGTGGCCACCTGCAAAACCTCACCTGCGGCCCCACCGCCGTCTGCCCCGGACCGACCGTGCCCGACGACCAGTTCGGCGGCCCGCAAACAGACAACGCCCACCTCAGCGGCGTCGTCCTGCGCCTCAACGACGACGGCACCACACCCACCGACAACCCCTTCTACGGTCCCGGCGCCGCCATGGGCGGCGAGGTCGGCGCCACCTTACAGAAGATCTTCTCCTACGGTCACCGCAACGGCTTCGGCATGGCCGTCGACCCCGACACCGGCAACGTGTGGATGCAGGAGAACGGCGACGACAGCTTCAGCGAGATCAACCGGCTGGAGCCGGGCATGAACGGCGGCTGGATCCAGATCGCAGGACCGGTGCAGCGCGTCGCCCAGTTCAAGGAGATCGAGACGACGTTCGGCGGGCAGAACCTTCAGCAACTGCGCTGGCCGCCGAGCAACATCGCCGACAGCACGCAACAAGCGCTCGGCAGGCTGTACATGCTCCCCGGGGCGCACTACAGCGATCCCGAGTTCAGCTGGAAGTGGGAGGTCGCACCCGGCGGGATGGGCTTCCTCAACAGCCGAGCGCTCGGGGCGCAGTTCAAGGGTGACCTGTTCATGGGCGCCGCGACGCCCGCCCTCAACGGCGGCTACCTGTTCCACTTCAACCTGACCGGCAACGGCCAGAAGATCGCCGTCGACGACCCACGACTGAACGACCGGGTGGCGGACAACCTCGCCAAGCACGAGATCACCGAGAGCGAGAGCCTTCTGATCGGCCGTGACTTCGGGGTCGTCACGGACATCGAGACCGCCCCGGACGGGAACCTGTCCGTTCTCTCGCTGACTAACGGCGCGGTCTACACGGTCTACCGCCGCTGACGAGTCTGACCCGGAGACCCGCCCGCCCGGCATGTCGGACGGGCGGGTCACCCGCGAAGCGGCGGTGCCGACCATCGAAGTGGTCAGCCCATCTCGGGGCGCCGACATCGACGCGGCCCGGACCTCGGAGCCAGACGACTCGGCGACAGCGCCCCTCGCAACCGGAACCCGATCCGAACTGGCTGCAACGTCGAGCAGGCATCAACTAGGCGTTCGACCAAGAGACGTCACCGCTCGACCTGGTGACCCCATCGCCCGGGTCCCGTCGGGCATACCCTGCGCTGCCTCGACCAGCCGGACAAGGGCGCGCTTCTCGATGTCACACCGTGGTCGGGTCGGGTCCAGCAGCTCTCTTACCCCGCCCCGGTCGAGTTGGCCGTGTCAGCCGATCGACCGCCGCCGGTCTCGCGGGCCGAAATTGGGGAGCAGGTTGGGAGCAACCGGGTGCACTGAACGGCGTTAAACAGCGCTCAACGGCACTGAACGGCATCCAACTGCACCCACCACGACCTGCGGGTCCTCGTTTTCGCAGGTCAGAGCCGGTGCGGCGTCCTGCTTCACACCGAAGAGGTCACTGGTTCGGTCCCAGTATCGCCCACCATCAATATCCGCAGGTAGGAAGCTCGTGGTCACCGGTGGCCCCTGGTTCGTCTGGCTGCAGCGGGTGCACCGCTGGGCCACGTACCTCATCACGCCGGTCCTCATCGGACACATCGTCATCGCTGCCGGCCTCCCGCCCGGCTACCGCGGCGTGGCCCGAGCCATGCACCTCGGTGGCCGCCTGCCGCTACAGGTCGCCCAGCGGCTCTGGCCGGGCTGGCTCGATCGGCAACGCGGAGCCCACCATGACAGCTGAGCCGCCGTGCCCGTTCACGACCTCGGTCGCCTCGCTGCTCATCGGCGCCCTCGGCCCGCTCGAACGGCAGGAACTCGAAACCCACCTGCGGCAGTGCCCGATGTGCCTGGAGGAACTCATCCTCCTCGCGCCGCTGCCCGGCCTGCTGCACAGAGCAACGCCGCCTGAGTTGTGCCCCCGATGGGACCCCTGAACGACGGGATGGCGACGGGCGTCGGGGTCGGGCTCGCGGTCGGTGTCCGCGTCGGCAGCTCGGCCGGCTGCTGCGCCAGTTTCGCACCGAGTCCGGCATGACCCTGGGCGCCGCCGCCGAGGCCCTCGAATACAGCCGGCGGAGGATCTGGCGCATCGAGCGCGCCTCACGCAACCAGCGACCGGTCCGGTGGAGCGGAGTGACCTACCGCTCCACAGCGCACACCAGCCTGCTGCCCTGGCAGGTGCGCGAGCGCCGCTTCAAGCTGGTCGGGCTCGGACGCCGCGGCCTGGACCCCTCCGAGGTGTACGCCCGTCTTTGACCGGGTCGCCGACGACGTGGCGGCCGCTACGCGGAACGCACCGTCACCCGGCTGGAGACCAGGCCGATCAAGGCCGCGCTGCACCGCTGGCGGCCCGACCACCCGCGACCGTCGCACCCCCACTGTCCACGTCCCGATGGCCAAGCCCGGCACCCAGCCGAGGATCCGCATCACCTCGCGGTCGAGAGTGGCAGCACGCGGCCTCGGATAGGGCTCGTGGTTCTGGTCGACCACCACCACACCGGTTCCGTGGACACCGAGAAGCGCCGCCAACACTCCACCAACCGGTCCGCATCCGACGACCAGCACGTCAACCTCGACGTCGCTGCGGCCCCTCGGCATCCGAACCTGGCCGAGGACTTCGAGAAGTTGAAGCTGCGTGCCGTCTCGCTCTTCGAGCACATGAGCGAGGAGGTCCTCGAAGCGGGCTTCGCTAGCATCGAGGCAGTGCTGCCCTTACTCGACGACGGGCCTCAATACGAGACCAGCGAGCTGCTCGTCTTCCAGCGCAAGCAGGGTCGGTCCGTCCGCCTGAGCGCTCGCGGGCCATGTTCGCAAGCCTTGGCCGCGGTCCGAAGTGGGTCGTCCCATGGCGGACGGTCCCGTTCGAGGTCGCCTCCTGCTGCCGCCCCGCAAGGTGAACCGCGATAGCGGTGCATAGCCGTGTCACCCCGTACCGGAACCGTCGATCACACATCGATCACACAATTCCGTCGCCGCTACCGCATCGCGTCGCAGTCGCGACAACTACGTCTGGCCGCAGGACGGTGGCCGCGACTCGGCGGACGCGGCCGGGATCGCGGATGCCGTCGATCGCGACGATCTTGTCGTTGACGACGGTGAAGGCCAGGATGGCGGACGGCCGCCCGTTAACGGTGATCACCGTTCCGACTGTGCCGTTGACCAGCGCGGGGTGCAGCTGGGCGCCGCGCGGGGCGCGGGCCAGTTTGGCCACGGCCGGCACGCCGCGGATGACAGTTGGCGGCCGGCCGGAGCCGACGTCGGCACGCAGTACGACGTCGGGGGCGAGGACCTCGACGAGGGCGTCGAAGTCGCCGGCCCGCGCCGCCGTGAAGAAGGCGTCGACAACCTGCCGCTGGCGCGCCAGATCCGGGTCGGGCTGCGGGATCTCGGCGCCGATTACGCGGCGCCGTGCTCGGCTGGCGAGCTGTCGCGCGGCGGCGGGGGTGCGGCCCACCATGCCGGCGATCTCCTCGAAGGGCACCTCGAACATGTCGTGGAGCACGAACGCCAACCGCTCGGCCGGCGTGAGACGGTCGAGCACGACGAGCAGGGCCAGGCCCACCGAGTCGGCCAGCAACGCCTCCTGCTCGGGGTCGAGGTCCCCGTCAGGAATGAGGACCGGGTCGGGCGAGTGCGCTGGGAACGAATCCTCCCGGCGGTGTCGGCGGGAGCGCAGCATGTGCAGGCACTCTCGGGCCACGACGGTGGTCAGCCATCCGCCGAGGTTGTCGATCCGTTCCGCCTCGGATCGGCTCAGCCGTATCCAGGCGTCCTGGACGGCGTCGTCGGCCTCGGCAAGCGAACCGAGCATCCGATAGGCCACCGCCCGCAGCCGGGGGCGGTGCTGCTCGAAGCGCTCGGCCAGCCACTCGGTCTCGTCCATGGGTCACACCATCCCGTCGCCAGCGTTCATAAGAGGTGAACCTTCAGACACCACGAATGTGACAAGCAGCGGGGTTGTGCGAGATCAACCGCAGAGCCCAGCCCGCCTCCTCCTCGCCACGATCGGATAATCCGGCCTAGCACCAACACTCCGACGGGGCCGCAGTGCTCGCTTGCGCTTGACGTGCACAAGCGAGGTAGAACACAGCGGGTCCAATAGGCGGCAGGTTCGAGCACCCATGACGCCCTGACGGGGTGTCGGGATCGAGGGTGCGGCTCTGGAGTGAGCGGGTGGACGACGGACATGGCGCGCTGCCACCCGGCTCCAGCACCTGCGGTCTGCGCCTGGCGGCCGAGGTGAGGATCGTCAGTCCGAGTGTCAGGGGTCCTCGGCCACCCTGTCGGCCAGCAGCAGACGGCCAGGCTTACCGAGGCCGATCTACTCGGTCGCCTAGCGACGAGAGGGAGCTGGCCCCGAAGGCCACCCCTCGGCACGTGGTGCATGCTCAGAAGAGCCGGTACGAGCCGATGACTGTGAGCGCTTCCGACGTCGCCGGTTCGGCCAGCCAGCTCTTCAGCTTCTCCTGGAACTCTTTGGCCTCGGGCAGTGCCGGGAGGGGATTCTCCATGCCGTCCTCGAGCTCCAGGAGGTTCAAGTAGGTCACGCCGTCGGGAAGTCGGCACGAGGCGTAGCGGATGCCCTGGAGCTGCTCCCGATCTATCGCCGAGAACAGCTTCCTTCCCGCCGCCTCGATCTCGTCGATGCTGTCCGTCTTGATCTTGGCCCGAACCATCATCAGTTTCATCGGGCAACCTCCTTTGGCTTCGCCGGGCGGTCCTTGTTGCATCGACCGGCTGTGGTTTCACTCCTTATGAGCCTCGGCGGTGGCGAGATGTGACGGACGAAGGAGCGAAGTGGGGTCGCAGTCGCGACGTCGCCCGGCACCAGCTCGGTAACCTCTCGGAATTGCCCGGC
Organism: Micromonospora cremea; assembly: GCF_900143515.1. Lineage (NCBI taxonomy): Bacteria > Bacillati > Actinomycetota > Actinomycetes > Micromonosporales > Micromonosporaceae > Micromonospora > Micromonospora cremea. The sequence continues at coordinate 558,148 of NZ_FSQT01000001.1, forward strand.
AAATCCTGTGACAATGGGCCGCCCCATGGCCACAGTTACGGCCGTTGGGCGAGATAGATCGTATTGGTGGAGTTGCGACGCTGCAGGGGGTTGTCGAACGTGACGACGTGCGCCCGGGCGGCGCCGAACGTGTCGTCGGGTGGGTCGTTGGACCAAAGCCCGAACACGCCGCCCGGGTGCAGGTGGTGAGCCAGCCGCCGCGACCCGTCCACTGTGTAGAACGCGGCATGGCTGGGATGCAGCCGGTGGCTTGGGCTATGGTCGATGTCGACCAGCACTGCATGGAACCGTCGGCCCAGGCGCTGTGGGTCGAGGCCGCCGGGTTCGGCGGTCATGGCGAAGAAGTCGCCGTGGTGAAGCCGGCTGCGCGGGGCGGAGACGACGGCCGCGGAGAATGGCAGCAGGCGGCGCTGTTGCATTAAGCCATCGCGCCGTCTCGGCGCTGCAGATCTTCCCGTCACGAGGTTCCAGACGGGCGGCAGGGCGGCCATCGGTCGCTGGATAGTGCAGCCAATAGGACACCTTTTGTCCCGATCCTGTAGCCCGAGATGTGGGCCCCAAGCTCGATCTTGCAGGAAGTCTTGCGACAAGTGATCTTGACGATCCCTTAACGCAACAGCGCCGGGTGTGGGCTGCCACCTCAGCCCAGCTCTTATCCCCGGTGGATGGCGCGGCGAAGCTCGGCAGGGCGCGCCCGGCCCGGGGCCGCCAGCCGGCGATCAACGCGGCGAAGGTCGAGGCGATCCTGCGCGCCGCACTGCGCGACAGGCGCTCCAGGTGCGGGCGCCGCGCTGGCCAGGCGCTATGTGGCCGACTGGCGGACAGCAGACGCTCTGGAGGTGACCAGCGAGGCCGTCGCCATCGTGCAGCGCAAGCAGATCTGGATGTGGGCCGCCGAGATCGTCTCCCGCCCCCGCACCGTTGCGCCGATCGCGGCCAGCGCACCGGTGAGGCGGCCCAGCTGGTCACCGCGTTCGCCCGCGGCCTGCCCGGCCGTAGGATCCCTGCGGCTCAGGCCGCCCTGGCGGTGTGTGCTGCGCCATCTGGCCGAGGCCAAGGGCGAGCACACCCGGCCGCGTCCCTGGACGGCCGGGCCGCCGTGGCCCGGCAAAGGCGCCGCTGCGGCGGGCGCTGCACGCGCTATCGGTAACCGCGCTTGAGCAGGTACTTGGCTCCTGCCTGGAAGCCCTCGGGGCTGAGCACCTCGAAGCCGAAGGCGTCGGCAAGCCGGTCGGTCGTGTTGAACGCGACGCAGACCGCCAGCGCGTCCTCGACCTGCCGGGGTGAGACGCCGGCGGACAGCACTTCCCGCATGTCCCCGGCGCTCACCTTTCCTTCGGCGGTCAGCTTGCCCAGCATCCGCAGCGTTGCCCGCAGCGGCTCCTCGACGGGGGCCGATTCCAGGTCGGCCAGCACCGCCGCGACCCGCAGCCCGTCCTGGTACGCCTGACTTGCGGTCGCGGTGTGCGCGCCGACGCAGAACGCGGACTCGTTCACCTTGGACACGTAGGCCGCCATCAGCTCCCGGTCGCCCACCGACCAGTCAGACGGGCCGCGCATCGCCTCGTGGGTGAACTCCTTCGCCCGGGCGCCGTAGAAATCGGGCCGGTAGAAGACCAGCTTCGCGGCGTCCGGTACCGGGTGCCCGGAGAACAGACGGATGAGCGCGAAGAGCACCTTGGTTGCGGGGCTGTAGCCGCGGTTGAGGATGTCAAGTCGCATTATCCGGCCTCTCCGTTGACGGTTGCTTCGGCCAGGGCCGCCAGTCCCGCTTCATAGAGCCGGGCGGACTGGCCGACCGCAGCGCATATCACCAGCTCGAAAAGCTGGTCCTCGCTGAGGCCCAACGCCTTTGCTGCGGCGAAGTCCGCCTCGGTGACTTGCGCGGGCCTCGTGGCGACCTTGCTGATCAGCGTGTCCAACGGCGGGGACAGGCCGTCGTTGCCGAAGGCATGGGCTCGCTGCTGCGCGGCTGCCCTGCCCTCTCCGTTCAGGATGCGATCCACCAGCGCTCGGTGCGCTGCTCGCGTCATGTCGTCCGGCACGGCGCCCTCCACCTTCTCTGCAGCTCGGCTATCTGTCCTCATGTATATGACGATCGGCGCGCCGCCGAACACGAGACGCGGCCGAAGAAATCCGCCAGACTACACCTGCCGCTCAGATGTGCCCGAAGGCCAGGCGACAGTCGGGCAAACATTCTCCTGGCGGCCGTCTCAAGCGCTCGTCCGCCGATCGTCTGGCTAGTAGAAGGCGGATCCAAGCCGCCGGGGCCACAGCGCGAAGATCGGCAAAGATCGCATCGGGCACCTGTTGACCATATCGACCACCAGGCGTCCCGACGACAGGAATACGGCCGCCGCCGAGATGCACTCTCATGCCGCGATCGATGCCGAAGCCGAGCCGGACGGCGACCTCTGCGTACGGCTTATGGATCCGATTGACCGTCCGCTGTCACGTCGTTAACCGGTGTGGGTGGTGGCCGTCGTCCAGGAGCCGCTGGCGACGAACCGGCCGAACCGTGCTTGTCGTAGCCGACGTGGTCGGTGCTCTAGCCGTCCAGCGTGGATTCCGGGACCCGCTTGGTCCGTGACCGCGTCCGCCGGCCGGCTGTCCCACAGAGGCCTCATGGCGGTGGGCTACTGACGGACTACGCGATCACCTTGGCGGACAACGCGGGCAGGTCGGAGCGGGCGAGGGCGTCCGACTGGGGTACGTGGGCGAGGTCGAGTTCGGCGAGCCCGAGTCGCCCGTACGCGGTGTGCAACGCCGCCACCACGGCACCCAACGCACCGGAGAGGTCCCCAAGCTCCGCGCTGTGTACGACCGCCGCAGCGGCGGGCACGATCTCCCGCAACCGGCCGCCCAGCCGGCCGAGGTCGGGTTTGAGCGCGTGGGAGATGCCGCCGCCAAGGACGATCACCTCGGGTTCGTAGGCGACCACCGCCGCGGTGAGGATGATCAGCAGCGCCTGCTCGACGTACTGCTTGACCGGCACCAGTCGGGAGTCTTTGGAGTGGAACACGTCGGCCGGGTTGTCGAACGGTAGGCCGAGGTCTCGGGCGCGGGCGAGGATGCCGGGCCCGGTGATGATCTGTTCGAGTGCGACTCCCAGCGGACCGGCCGGCAGGTGCCCGAACTCGCCGACCAGGCCGCTGCGACCCCGGAACAGCCGCCGTTCGATGGCGACGCCGGCGCCGAGGCCAGCCCCGATGGTGAACATCACCGCGGTCTGCGCGTCGCGGGCGGCGCCGAAGCGTAGCTCGCCGAGGAGCGCGTAGTTGGAGTCGTTGTCCACCTCGACCCCGGTCGCCAGCCGCTTCTCCAGCAGCCGGAGGAACTCCGGGTCCTCCACCTGAGGAAGGTTCGGCGCGTTGGATACGGTGCGGTCGTGCTGCCGGACGGCGCCGGGTAGCCCAACCGCCACGCAGTCGAGCCGGTCCAGGTTGTCCCCGACGGTCTGCCGGATCAGGTCGGCCAGCCACTGAGCCAGCCGAGGGGCGTCGTAGCCGGCCGGAGTGGGGACGGTCCGGCCGACCAGCGGCGTGGCGGCGAGGTCGGCCACCACCAAGCGGACGTTGGAACCGCCAACGTCGACCCCGCAGACCACGCCCCGTCCGGCGGCGATCGCCACCCGGGTCGCCCGTCGGCCCCGGGTAGCGGTCGGGGCGCCATCGGTCTCGGTCAGCAGCCCCTCGTCAAGGAGCTGTTCGACGATGCGCGAGACAGTGGCGGGGGAGAGGTCGGTCTCCTGGCCGATGGCCGTGCGGGTCACCGGGCCGTGTGTCAGGACGTGGGCCAGCACGGTCGACCGGTTCGCGCGCCGAGGTGCTCGGGCTTCCACGTCCACCCCGCTTTCTTTTCCGTCCGAATGCTAAGGCCGCGCCGCTACTTGGGCAATACCCGATCCCGTGCCGGCTCGGCGAGTCGCGGCTGCCGCTGGCCGTTCGCCCCGCACCGACCGTGCCACCGCCGCCCGGCCCGCTGCCCGCAACATATGGATCTTTTGGGTCGAAGCGATTGGACGGAATCTCCGACCAACCCCCTTGACGAGCATGACGACCACGTTAATACTTTCAGCCTGAACGGAAATGGAGGCCGCCGCCTCACCGGTACGCACCGGAGCCCGGGGTGACGGCACGGGTCCCTGTCACGTGCCGTGCCGGTCGCGCCGGAACCCCGTGTCAGTCCGGAGCCACCGGTTCCGGGACCCGTTGCTGTGGAGGGAAGAGCTATGAAACTCACCCGTAGACGTGGGGCCGCCCTGGGCGCAATATGTGCCTTGGCGCTCCTGGTCAGCGCCTGCTCGAACGAGACGTCCAGCGACGGTGGCGGCGCGTCGAGCGGCCCCCGCACCGAACCGAGTTTGTCGTTCGTCGGCCCCGGCGGGGAGACGCCGACCGCCGCCGACCAGCTTTCGCTGACCCCCGAGGAGCAGCAGAAGGTCAAGGACGGCAACTACTCGGCCGCCTTCGTCTGGCACGAGGGTTCCGCGCTGACCAAGGCGGTGGAGTCCGGGGTCCGCAAGGAGTTCGACCAGCTCGGCATCAAGGTGCTGGCCAGCACCAGCGCCGAGTTCGACGCGGCCCGGCAGGCCAACAACGTGCAGACCGTCCTGGCGCTCAAGCCCGACCTGATCGTCACCATCGCGGTCGATCCCACCGCGGCGGCCGCGGCCTTCAAGCCCGCCGTGGACGCCGGCGTCAAGCTGGTCGTGATGACCACACCGCCGAAGGACTACAAGGCCGGGGAGCAGATCGTCGGGATCGTCACCGCCGACCTGACCGCGTTCGGCAAAGCCAATGCGGAGATGCTCGGCAAGGCGCTCGGAGGCAAGGGCAAGGTCGGCTACATCTACCACGACGCCGACTTCTGGTTCACCAACCAGCGCGACAAGGCGTTCAAGGACTGGCTGGGCTACCTCTACCCGGACATCAAGATCGTCGAGGAGACGGGCTTCTCCGACCCGGCGCGGACCGAGGACATCGCCACCGCGATGCTGACCCGCCACTCCGACCTCAACGGCGTCTACGTCGCCTGGGCCACCGCCGCCGAGGGCGTGCTCGCCGCAACCCGGCAGCAGGGGCGTACCGACGTCAAGATCGTCACCAATGACCTGGAGGCGAACCTCGCCGCCGACATGGTCAAGGGCGGAAACATCGCTGGCGTCGTCGCCAACGGCTCCACCCGGCTCGGCCAGAACCTGGGCATCGTCGCCGCCTACGGGCTGATCGGCAAGAAGGCTCCGGAGCTGGTCGTCGGATCGCCGATGGCCGCCACCAAGGAGAACATCGCCGAGGCCTGGCGCGACGACTACGGCCAGGAGCCGCCGGCCGAGGTGCGCGGCAACTGACGGCAGGTAACGCGAGGTCCGGGGCCTTTTCTGGGAAGAGGCCTCGGACCTCACCCCGGCCACGCGACACGGCCTCGGCCGTATACGCGGTGGCCGCTGCGAAGCGATGGAAGGAAAAGCCAGATGGGGTACGTCCAGACAGTCCTCGGGCCGGTGTCCCCCGAGTCGCTCGGCCGGGTGCTGAGTCACGAGCACCTCGGCGCGCTGGTGCCCGGGCCGTGGCTGTCCGGCGGTGCCGGCGACGACCGCGCGGACCTCGCCGTCGACGCGGTACGGGCTCTGCCGGAACTGGGCTTCGGCACGATCGTGGATCTGTCCCCGTACGAAGTGGTGGGTCACGACGTGGCCCTGCTCCGCGAGGTGGCCCGGCGTACCGGTCTGCACGTCGTCGCCGGGTCGGCGATCTACCTGGAGCCGTACTCGCCGGGCTGGGCGCTCAACGCCAGTGTGGACGAGATGCGGGAGCGGTTCGTCGCCGACGCCACGATCGGGGTGGGGGACACCGGTGTCAAGGTCGGCATCTTCGGGGAGCAGGCCACCGGGCTGAACGAGATCACCCCGCACGAGGAGAAGTGCCTGCGGGCCGCCGCCCGCGCCCACGTCGCCACCGGGCTGTCGGTGAACACCCACACCACGCACGGCACGATGGCGCTGGAGCAGGTCGAGATCCTGCGCCAGGAAAAGGCCGACCTCTCCCGGATCGTCATCGGCCACCTGGACATCAACCCCGACCCGGACTACCTGCGGGCGGTGCTGGCGACCGGCGTCAACATCGCCTTCGACACGCTCGGCAAGCAGTTCTGGGACTTCGTGCTCGCTCCGCTGCCCGAGAACCCGCCGGAGGGCGAGTTCGGCAAGCGGGCGTACCACCGGCCGGACCACGCCCGGTTGGACATGCTCGCCGGGTTGGTCCGGGACGGGTACGCCGACCGGATCCTGCTCTCGATGGACCTGACCGGCGCCGAGGCGTACCTGAACCCGGGCACGCACGGCCGCCTCGGGTACTCGTATCTGGGCCGGGAGATCGTGCCGGGGCTCGCCCGGCTCGGCGTGCCGCCGGAGGCGCTCGACCAGATGTTGGTGGCCAACCCGGCCCGACTCCTGACGGTCGGCTGATGGCCGGGAACTCGCGCCCGCCGTCCGGTCCGGCCGGGTACGTCGCCGGGGTGGACCTCGGCGGCACCAAGCTCCGGGCTGCGCTCGCGGATCTCGCCGGTCACATCGTGACCGAGGATGTGCTGGCCACCGACCCCCGCGGTGGGGTGGCGGTCGCCGCGCAGATCGACGCCCTGCTCCGCGACCTGGCCGCCCGGGGCGGCGTGGACTGGTCCGACATCCGGGCCAGCGCGATCGGCCTGCCCGGCGCCCCGCACCCGACGACCGGCACCATTGACCTCGCCCCGAACGTCTCCGAACTCGGGGCCATCGACGTGCGGGCCGAGCTGACCCGCCGGCTGGGACACCCGGTGGTGCTGGACAACGACGTCAACATGGCGGCCGCCGGTGAGCGGTGGCTGGGCAGCGGACGTACCCACCGGCACTTCGTGTTCGTGGCGGTCGGCACCGGGATCGGCATGGGCATCGTGCTAAACGGGGAGCTGGTCCGCGGGGCTCGTGGCGCGGCGGGGGAGATCTCCTACCTGCCGCTGGGTACCGACCCGTTCGACCCGGCGAACCAGGTCCATGGCGCGCTGGAGGAGGCGGTGGCCGGCGCCGCCCTCGCCGCCCGGTACCGAGCGCTGAGCGGCGAGCAGGCCACCGTGCCCGATGTCTTCGACCGGGCCGCGGCCGGCGATCACGGCGCCCAGGCGGCCATCGACGAGGAGGCCCGGTTTATCGCACTGGCCGTCGTCGCGGTCACCGCCGTCCTCGACCCGGAGGTGGTCATCCTCGGCGGTGGGATCGGCTCCCGGGTCGAGCTGGTCGAGCCGGTCCGGCGCTGGGTCGCCGCGCTGAGCGCGGACGTCCCGGCGATCAAGACCAGCCAGCTCGGCGACCGGGCCGGCCTGCTCGGCGCCGTCGCGGTCGCCCGCCAGGAGGCCGGAACCCACCCCGATCTGCCGGCCAAGCCCGTTCTGCCGGCCCACCCCGATTCGGCGGCGTGGCCCGTTGCGACCCAGCCCGACCGGAACACCTCTTTCGAATCAGTGGAGGGACGATAGATGACCCAGACCGATGCGGCGGTGAAGGCCAGAAGCGGACCGGCCTGGAGCAGGGTCAACTGGCGCGACTACGTGGTCTATATCGGCTTCGCCGTCGTGTTCCTGTTCTTTGCCATCACCCAGGGCAGCAACGGCTTCCTGACCACCAGCAACCTCACCAATATCGTCATCCAGACCGCACCGATCACGGTCATGGCGGTCGGGTTGGTCTTCGTGCTGGCAGCCGGCGAGATCGACCTGTCGATCGGCTCGGTCGTCGCGCTCTCCGCGCTGGTCGGCGCGGTGACGTTGCGAGAAACCGACAGCATGCTGCTCGGCGCGGCCGCGGGGCTGGCTGCCGGCGCGGCGGTCGGCCTGGTCAACGGGGTCTTCGTCACCCTCGTCCGGCTGCCCTCCTTCCTGGTCACCCTCGCCACGATGGGGGCGGTGGCCGGCCTGGCCCGCGAGGTGACCGGCCTGCAGTCGGTGCCGGTCGGCAACGACGCGTTCCTCACACTCTTCGGCCAGGGCGAGATCTTCGGCATTCCCGGCCTGGTGCTCTGGTCGGTGGCGGCCGTGGTCGTCGGCTACATCGTGCTGCGGCAGACCCGGTACGGGGCGCACACCCTCGCGATCGGCGACAACGTGGCCGCGGCCCGGGTCAGCGGCATCAAGGTGGTCCGCGTCAAGATTATGGTGCTGATGGGCAGCGCGATGTGCGCCGCTCTCGCCGGCCTGCTGTACGCGGGCCGCCTGCAGGGCGCCCGGTACACCCTTGGCGAGGCCGACCTGATGTCCGTGATCGCCGCCGTGATCGTCGGCGGGACCAGCCTGTTCGGCGGCAAGGGCTCCATCGTCGGGGCGCTGCTGGGCAGCCTGCTGATGGGCATGCTCAACAACGGCCTGATCCTGGCCGGGCTGTCCGTGTCCCAGCAGATGATGGCGCGCGGCGCGATCATCCTCGTGGCCGTCTCCCTCTCGCTGCGCGAGAGGCGCGGCTGACCCGGAAGGAAGCAAGCGCATGTTTCTGGATCTGCTGCGACGCCGCAACCCGGGCCTCCTGGCTGCTGCCGCGCACCTGCATCAGAGGGGCGACCTGCCGACCAACTGCTACGCGCTGGATCTGGACACCGTCGCGGCCAACGCCGCCGCCATCCGTCGCGAGGCCGACCGCCTCGGGCTGTCCGCGTACGCGATGACCAAGCAGGTCGGGCGGAATCCCGACTTCTGCCGGACGATCCGCGACGCCGGCATCACCGAGGCGGTCGGCGTCGACCTGCAGTGCGCGCTCGCCGACCGGCGCGGCGGGCTCGGCATCGGCCACCTCGGTCACCTGGTGCAGATCCCCCGGCACGAGGCGGCCACCGCCGCCGCGCTCGCCCCGAAGTACTGGACCGTCTTCAACGACACCAAGGCCGGCGAGGCGGCGGCCGCGAATGCCGCGACCGGGCGGGAGCAGGCGCTGCTCGCCCGGGTCATGGCCCCCGGCGACCGCTTCTACCGGGGTCACGAGGGCGGCTACCCGGCCGACGAGATCGTCGAGGTCGCCGACCGGCTCGACGCCCTTCCCGGGGCTCGGTTCGCGGGTGTCACCAGCTTCCCGACCCAGCTGTTCGACCCGGCCGCCGGCCGGGTCGTGCCGACCCCCAACCTCGACACCCTGCGGACCGCCGCCGCCGCGCTACGCGCAGCCGGGCGGTCGCACGTCGAGATCAACGCCCCGGGTACGACGTCCACCGCGATACTGGCCATGCTCGCCGAGGCCGGCGCCACGCAGGTCGAGCCCGGCCACGGGCTGACCGGCACGACGCCCTGGCACGCGGTCACCGACCTGGTCGAGGAGCCGGCCGTGCTCTACGTCAGCGAGGTGTCCCACCTGTGGGACGGTCGGGCCTACGTCTTCGGCGGCGGACTCTACGTCGACCCCGTGCTCGGCCTGGGCGGCACCCGCGCCCTGATCGTGCCCCGGGGCGGCGGTCTCGACGACGCGCATCTGGTCGACGTGGAGATGCCCGCGCCGGAGGCGATCGACTACTACGCGATGGCCGACGTCGGTGCCGTACCGGCCGTCGCGCCCGGCGACACGGTCCTGTTCGGGTTCCGGCCACAGGTGTTCGTCACCCGGGCACTGACCGCGGGAGTGACCGGCGTCCGGTCCGGTACCCCGGCCGTGCCCGGCGTCTACGCCGCCGACGGGTCCACGCCGATCCGGATCGACGGCACCGACACACCGAGCGGCACCGATGCGCGCAACCACGCGGCTGGCAGCACAGGGAGGGCATCATGAGCACGGTCACCCAGAACACCGTTCCGGCCGGCGACGCGGCCGGAACGGGCACCCCGCCGTTGCAACTACGCGACATCCGCAAGCAGTTTGGCGGGGTCGTCGCGATCGAGCGCTTCGACCTGGAACTGGCCGCCGGGGAGATCACCGCACTGGTCGGCGACAACGGCGCAGGCAAGTCCACCCTCGTGAAGATCATTTCCGGGGTGTACCAGCCGACCGAGGGCGAGCTGCGGATGCACGGCCGGACGGTGGCGTTCCGGGACGCCTCCGACGCCCGGCGGCAGGGTGTCGAGGTGGTCTACCAGGACCTGGCCCTGGCCGACTCGCAGCCGGTCTACATGAACATGTTCCTCGGCCGGGAACTGACCCGCGGCCCGCTGCGGCTGCTCGACCGGCGCCGGATGGCGCGGGAGACCCAGGAGTTGGTGGATGCCCTGGACGTCCGCATCCCCAGCGCGAAGGCGACGATCCGGGACCTCTCCGGCGGGCAGCGGCAGGCGGTGGCGATCTGCCGTGCCACGCACTGGGCGAGCGGCCTGGTGCTGATGGATGAGCCGACCGCCGCGCTGGGTGTGGCCGAAACCGCCAAGGTGGAGCAGTTGATCATGAAGTTGCGTGACCGCGGTGCCGCCGTGCTGGTCGTCAGCCACAACCTCGACCAGGTGTTCCGGATCGCCGACCGGGTGGCCGTGCTGCGCCGGGGGCGCCAGGTCGGTGTCCGGCACATCGAGGAGACCAGCCGCAACGAGATCGTCTCGATGATCACCGGTGCGTCGGCGGAGGTCGAGCGGCCCTGAGCGGCATTCGAGGGATCGACCAGTCGGGAAGCGGCGCCCCCCCGTCCGGGCTGTCCCCGAGCTGATCGCCGCCGGCCACAAGGTCACCGGGCTGGCACGCTCGGATGCGGCGGCCAATCCCTGCGGGCGATGGGGGCCGAGGTCCGCCCGGGATCACTCGACGATCTCGACGCCCTGCGCGACGCGGCTGCCTCCTCCGACGGCGTCGTCCACCTCGCGTTCAAGCACGACACGTTCTTCGCCGGCGACTTCGCCGGCGCCACCGACGCCGATCGCGCGGCGATCGATGTCGCCGGCGAAGCCCTCGCCGGCACCGACAAGCCGTTCGTCATGGCCTCCGGCATGTTCGGTGTGCTCGGGCTACCGTCCGGTGTCGTCGCCACGGAACGCGACGGGGCTGGCCTCGGACGCTGGCAGCACGGGCCCGATCAGAGGCGCCGGCGGACGGATGGCGAACGCCCGTCACGCTCTCGCGCTCGCCGGCCACGGGGTCCGCTCCTCAATCGTGCGGCTCCCACCCGCCATGCACGGCAAGGGTGACAACGGCCTCACCACCACCGCGATCGGCTTCGCCCGCCAGAAGGGCGCCGCTGCGTACGTCGGCGACGGCAGCAACCGCTGGCCCGCCGTCCACCGAGATGACGCCGCGCGCCTGTTCCGCCTCGCGGTCGAGTCTGCGCCGACCGGCTCCGTGCTGCACGCGGTCGGCGACGACGGCGTGCCGATCCGTGTGGTCGCCGAGGCGTTCGCCAGCCGATGCCGCTCAGGCCAGCATCCGCGACACCGACGTGCTGATCCTGACCCGCAGCGCGACGGAGACCGGAGGCGCCGATGGCTGAGACGCTGCCGATCACCTCGGTGTGCCTGACCTGCCCAATACCCCGTCCGCGACCAACGGCGAGGCCGCTACGTCCGAGAAACCTCCAGCCATCCGGCCAAGAAGCTGCCTCACCTGGCCGCGCACGCAATCAACTCGTACAGCGAGCCGGGCGATGTGGTGTTCGACCCGATGTGCGGGTGCGGCACCACATTGGTGGAGGCCATGCACCTCGGCCGGCAGGGCATCGGGATCGACATTGAACCCCGCTACACGGCACGGCCGAGGTCAATGTCGCCCTTGCCGCGTCGCAGGACGCCACCGGCACGGCGACGGTATTCACCGGGGACGCAACCGGTCTGCTCGACCTGGTGCCCGCGTCCGCGGTCGGCCGGGTGAGCCTTGTGCTCACGTCGCCACCTATGCGCAGCCTCTTTCGCTGCTGAGCAACCGTTGCGCCGGGTCTATTGGCGAGGATGGCAACGCCAAGCTGATCGCAGCACTGAAAGCTGGACGGTCCTGCGCCTGCCGCGCGTCTGCTTGAACGCCCCGACGGTCGCCCGGCGCCGCCCGTGCCTCTGTCGGAGCGCGCTGCAGACCTCCGATAGTTTTGCCCCACGTGGGCTGGGCAATGATCGGGCCGACGACGACCCCTCTGGAGGGACGGCCCTCGTGGAAGTCACGGGCTTCTTCACGGCCATCATCACCGGTCCTTTCATCGGCGCGCTGGCCGGCTGGTCGTACCGGGCATGCAGAACATCCCGATCTGGCTGACCTTGCTCATCGGCGTGGTCACCGCGATCCTGGGCACCCTCGTCGCCGGAGTCCTCGGCGTCGACGACACCTGCGGTATCGACTGGATCGAGCTGAACCTCCAGGTCGCCTTCGCCGCCATCGGCGTCGCGATCGCCGCTGGCGCCTACGGCCGTCGGCGCGTCCGCTGACCTTCACACCACCGCGCCGGCTCGTCCGCTGGGGAGGGTCGGCGCGATGGTGTGCGTACCGCCAGCCGCGTTCGCACCGCGGGGGACGACCAGGGCAACAGGGACAGGGCCTGTCTCGCATGCCACGTCATGGCCTGTCGCTGAGTACCGTGTCCAGTGGCGGGGTGGCCGAACGCCCGAGCACGTGAGCGGCGAGCAGCGCCAATGTGAGCGCGACCAACGCCCACAATATTGGCATCAGTATCGTCACCGGCGACAGCGCGGCGACCACTAGACTCACTGCCCGCCGGCGACCCACTGGGCGGCGGGCGCGCCGCCATATGAGGTGATCGGCGAGTAGGTAGACAATGATTCCGCACACCAGTGTGGCCTGCCCCATCATCACAGCGGCACCTAAATGCTGCGTCGGATGCGGCAAGGTCGTGCGCAGCCCGAAGGCGACCAGCACGAGGCCGACGACGAGGAACAGGTGAAGGTACGCGTAGGCATCTCGGGCCAGGGCGCCGCGTTGGCGGCTGGTGGCGAGTTCGGCGAATCGTTGGCCGATGACGACGTCGGTGCCGACGTAGGTCCACCACAACGTGAAGAGCAGTCCGGCGCTGAGTGCGACGGCGCCGAGGCTGGCAATCGAGATGGGCGGATCGCCGATGGCCGTTCCGGTGGAGATGACCGCTTGGCCGAGCGCGATGAGGATTATCAGGTTGTAGCGACCCATCCATCGACTGACGGAATGCAACCACCAGTTTCGGGATCCGATGAGGTACCCGCCGCCAACGTCAATGAGAATGGCGGCGGCCCAGCACAATGTGGTGAACGGGGTGAGCGGATCACCAGTGGCTTGGGCGGGCACCACCGCGCAGAGCAGCAGGACTATTCCCACCCCGGTCGGTCCGGCCGCCCTGACCACGGGGGCGCGAAGGGTGGCGTCGCGCCGGACCGCCAGCCAGGACGACACCAGATGCAGGAGGCGCACCGCCGCATACGAGGTGACGACGATCAGCGGCCCGGGCAGCCCTGCGGATACATAGCTGAACGCCTGTGGCGTGGCGATGCCCAGCATCAGGATCAGGGCCACCGCGGCGAGGACGACCAGCCGCAGCAGGTTTCCCGCGCTGCGGATCGTCGTGGTGAACCAGGTGTAGTTGACCCAGGACCACCACAGCAGCGCCAGGACAGCTAGTCCCTGGAGCACTCCGCTCATCGAAGGGTGCCGGGTCATCAGCACGGTGACTTGGATGAACGCATACACGAAGACCAGATCCAGGAAGAGTTCCTCCGGGGTGGCATCGACCTCCTGACCGACCGTTACCGCGATAGCGCGGTGCAGTTGGCGGTGGCGCCGTCGCAGCAGCGTCACATGGGCGAGCACCACGCAGACCAGGGCGCCGGCGAGGAGCGCGAGGGATCCCGGAGCTGTCAGGTGACGGGCAGGCGCAACCAGCAGTGCGACGAGGACAAGGCCGAGTACTGGACCGCGGCCGACCCGTCGGACGATGCGCCATTCGAACGCCACCAGCCCTAGTAGGTACAGGACCACACCACCGTAAAGAGATGCCAGGTCGGTCACATCCCACCGTTCGAGGTGGCCGACCGGGCCTCCGCTCAGCGCCTTCTTGAGCCCGAACGCGACCAGGATGAGCCCACCGATCATCGGCAGGTGCAAAAGTGAATAGGCGTCGCGGGCGAGACGGGACCGCGCGTGATGTGAGGTGGACTGCAATGCCTGCTCACCGCTGGGTGCTGCGATGTCGAAGTACGCCCACCACAGGAACGCCACGACGACAAGACCGAGCACCGACCCGCCGAGCACGGACCAGGTGATCGGATGGTCGCCGGTGAGGCCGCGACTCGTGCCGATCGAGATGATCGTCTCGCCTAAGGCGATGAGCATGATCAGGTTGTGTCGCTCGGCCCAATGTCGCACCGATGTCAGCTGCCAACTACCGGTACCTGGCGCGCGCAGGCCCGCGTAGTCGATGACGATCGCGACCGCGAAGAGCAGAAGTTGAAGAACTTCCGCGTTCCGGCCCGGTGGTAGGTGGTGGGGCAGCAGGACCGCGCACAGCAGCAGTGGGGCGCTGCCGGCCAGCGGGAGCCACGCGCGCCTGGCTGGAGCGGACGATTTTGCCGAGCCTCGTTGCTCGCGAGAGATGATCAACAGGGACCCGACTCGAGCCGCCAAGAAGCCGACCACGAAAACGAGGGGCCCGGATAGCCCACCCGGCTGGTCAACGAAGACCTCCGGGATGGCGACGGCGGCGAGCAAAATTGCGGTGGCCGCCGCGAATATGGTGACCGGCAGGCTGCCCCGGTCAAGCCTCACCAGGTTTCCCACCCAGGCGTAGCCGATCCAACTGCGCCAGAGCAGCAGCACCACCAACCCTCCCTGAAGCAGCGCGTCCAGAGCTGGGCGTTCCGACATGAGATGGGTGACGTTGATGAAGGCGTAGACGAATACCAGATCCAGAAAGAGCTCCGGGCGCGTCACCCCGCCATGCGTCGCGGCCTTGATCCGCCCAGCCGGCGGGAAGGCGCCGCGCGACGCCACTTCCCCATCGCCGCCACCCACCCGACTACTGTGTCAACGATTGACATCAGGGGGCACATAAATCGATGAGCCACAGGATGTTCCAGTAGGTCCTGACCGCGCACCCCTTCAGACAAGATAGAGCCGTCAACGCGTCGCGGACCGCGGCGAGCCAGAACACGCCCTTGCCGTAGGGGATGCGGGTGGCGTCGGCGACCCAGAGCCGGTTCGGCCGGGCGGCGGTGAACTGCCGGTTGACCAGATCCGGTGCTGGCGTGTGCCGCGGGTCCTGCTTCGTGGAGCCGCCGCGCCAGCCTCGACGCAGGAACGCGCCCTGCCAGCCCTGGTCGGCCATCAGCCGCTCAACCCGCTTGCGGCCGACGCGGATGCCGTCGCGGCGTAGCTGCCGGTGCACCCGGTCCGCGCCGTAGGTGTGCCCGGACGCCTCCCAGATCTCGTGGATGTTGGAGATCAGGCCAGGTCGACCACGTCGCGGTCGCAGGGCTGTTCGGCCTGCTTGACCCATGCGTAGTAGGTCGAGGCGCCGATGCTCAGGACCCGTAGCAGGAGCGCGACCGCGAACTGGTCACGGTGTTCAAAAAAAGGGTCTTGTGACGTGTCTGTGGGTGGTTGGGCGCGTCGTTCATGGCGCACGCCGTTGTCCTGCCTAGGTTCTCCGCGGATGCCGCGTCGTGGTAGAAACGGGCCGTGCCTATCGCCGTTGATGATGATCTGTTCGACCGTGCGGGTGAGCTGAAGCAGCAGCTGGTGGCGTTCTCGCAGCAGCGACGTTATGAGCGAGCGTTCGACGATGTGCTGGCGGATCAGCATGACGAGCGGGCTCCGCTCGACGAGCACACCTTAATGATCTTGTGGGACTACTTCGTCCTGGAGCATCGGCTGCGTGACGGCCGGACGGTGGTGGAACAGTTCGTCGCCGCGCACCCGGAGTTGTCCGAGCCGGAGCACCGGATGCTCCTCGGGTGGCGGGACGTGGTGCAGGGGCCCTTCGAGGTGCAGAAGCGCGACGGGGCGACGCTGGTCGTGGTGAACCTTGTGGATGACCTGACCTACCGGGTGCGTTCCAACATGGGTCCGTCGGTGTTCCGGCGCACGCCGCGTCGGTCGTTTCTGCTCGCTCGGCTGGTAGCGGTGGGTGAGGAGTGGATGATCAGCGGCCCGATGAGCGTGTGGCGGGCACAGGAGCGGGGCGTCGCGTACCAGATGGCGTTGGAGGTGTCGCTGCGCGCGCCGGAGGCGGTGTACCGGAACCCGGAGAAGCTGGCTCAGGCGTGGGAGCTGCAACATCAGGATCGGGACCGGTTTGTGCGGTTCTTCGGCAGCGACCTGGTGGTGGTGGCCGGCGATCAGGTGGCCGACCGGATGACCGACTTCTACGCCTTCTGCCGTGCCGAAGTGTCTGGCACGTCGTCCTCCACGGTGGCTGTTGACGAGACGGTGTTCGAGTTGCCGCCGGATGTCGTGGACGCGGAGACGGTCGCGATGCTCTACGACGAGGTCGACGGGTTGGGTTTCTACGCCGAGTTCGGGCTGGTGGAGGCGGTGTTCGCGGACCCGGATCTGCTGCGCCGCCGCCGCTACCGGGAGCACACGCTGGCGTACCTGCAGGATGACAGCGTCGACCCTCTGGTGCTGCGTCGGCTGGCCGCGCCTGATCCCGAGCGGGCCAGTGTGGTGCTCCGGCGGCTGCTGCGCAAGCCGCGTTTCGACTGGACCCGCGACGGCGAGGAACTTCTCCGCGCGTACAAGCCGGAGCACTTCCGACGGGCGCCGCGACCGCGGGTCAGCCCGGTCAGCGAGCGGCTGGCCGCGCACGCCCGCCGTCGCTGAGGCGCCGTCACGTGCCGGGCCAGGTCCACTCGGGCCTGGGCTTGGCCGGGAATGGCGTGAGGCCGAGGTAGCGCCGGTAGGCGGCGTGGATCCAGGCGGTGACCGTGTGCGGCGGAAACGCCAGGTCGGCGAGGGTGACCTCACCCGCACCACCCGCCTTGGCAAATGGCGACGATGCCGCGTGCCTCGTTCGTGTAGTCGATCGAGGTGACGGTGACCGGGGTGAGCAGCAGGGCGGCCGCGGTGGGCAGGAGTGTTTCGTCCTCGAACACGGTGAGGAAAGCGCTGTGTTGTTCGTCGGCGCCGTAGGCGTCAACGACGATCGCCTCGATCGCGTTGTCCAGATCCTGGTTATTCGGCACACCCACAGGACCACGGATCGCTTGAGGACATCACGCTCCATCGCCAGCTCCGCATTCTCCCGCCGCAGCCGGGCCAGCTCCGCCCGCTCATCCTCCGACAACCGCCCGGCAGCGGCTTTACCGCGAGTCTCGCGGTCCTTCTTCACCCAGTTGGCAAGGGTCCCGTCGTTGATCCCCAGGTCACGCGCGACCTGGGGGATCGACTTACCCGTCTCGCGCACGATGCGCACCGCGCCCGCCCGGACCTCCGGATCGAACTGGCGTCTCGTCTCAGCCATGAACCTCTATCCCTCAAGCTTTGGCCTCCACGCCCGAGGGGAATGGCAGTTGCGACGACCACAGGCCGGGTGGCCTGGAGCGTGGAGTCAGCGTCGCCCTGCTGCCTTGCCACCCCTACGCTGGCGGCATGAGGGAACCCAGCGCGGGCCGGACTTACCCCACGCCTGACGACCTTCCGGTGTCGGCTGTGCTGCCTGAATTGCTGCGGAGCGTGCGCGAGGGCCAGGTCGTGTGCCTCAGTGAGCGGGATGAGCTGGTGGCCGCCGTCGTTCCTCTGGAGGTGGCGAGGGCGGGCCTGGCGTCCTTGGGCAGGTCCGACGAGGGTTCGCGGTGACGGTCCTGTCTGGTAGGTGCTGATGGAGCGGCATGCGGCGCCGGCCGAGGCGATCCCTGACGCGATCCGGGCCGACGTGGAGACGTTGTGGCGCTACCACGACATGCACCACGAGTTGCGCCCGTGCGACGTGGGGATCGGGCTGGGCAGCCACGATCTCGGCGTCGCGGTGATCGCGACGCGCCTGTTTCATGCGGGCCTGTTCCCGTGAATCGTGTTCACCGGTGCGAACGCGCCGACGACCGTTGAGCGGTTCCCGCGTGGAGAGGCGGTGCACTACCGCGAGTACGCGGTCGAGCAGGGCGTGCCGGCGGAGTCGATTCTCGTGGAGCCGCGGGCGACGAACACCGCCGAGAACCTGGAGTACTCGCGTCAGCTCCTGGGTGTACGGCGTATCGCGGTGAAGTCGGTGCTGATCATGTCGCGGCCGTACCAGCAGCGACGGGCTTACGCCACCTGCAAGCTGATCTGGCCAGAGGTGGATGTGGTGTGCGCGTCGAATCCTCTGGACCTTGACGACTACGTGCGCAGCATCGGCGACCCACAGCGGGTGGTGAACATGCTGGTCGGTGACACGCAGCGGATCGAGGTGTATGCGGAGCGCGGGTTCGCGGTTCCGCAGGAGATGCCGGACGAGGTACAGGCGGCCTTTGGTCGCCTGGTGGCGGCCGGTTACACGAGCCGGCTGATCTGAGTCTCCGCTACCAGTGAGGTCCTCCCGACCGGACGCCCATCCACCCCGGTCGGAGCTGACCGCGTCGTCTGCTCACGCAACGTCACACCGGCGCCGGCCCTGGGCGGCGGAGTCGCAGCGTGCCGTGCAATCCCGTCTGAACACACGGGATACGCACCTCCACGACTTGCTCAAAACGTGGCTGTATTGCACCGGCAGCCTATTGCATACGTCTGTTCACGGCTGTATACAGGCATGGATGCAAAGTGATGAGAGGTAACGCATGCGACTTCGGGTTCCGGGACCAACTCCAGTCCCACCACGGGTGCTACGGGCACTGGGCCAGCAGGTGATCTATCACCGCAGCTCGGAGTTCAAGGAGCTCCTCCACGACACGGCGGCCATGTTGCAGCCGCTGTTCGGGACCAGGACGGCCAACCCGATCGTGCTCACGTCGTCCGGGACCGGCGCCCTGGAGGCCGTGCTCGCCAACAGTCTGCGACCTGGCGACCGGGTGCTCACCCTCGACAACGGTCACTGGGGGGCACGCTTCGGCCGCCTCGCCGCCTCGCTCGGCGCGTCCGTTGAAGCTATGTCCTCCTCCTGGGGCGGTGGCGCCGATGCCGAGGCACTGCGTCGGCGTCTGTCGGCTCCGGATGGTGGAGAGTTCGTCGCCGTCCTGGTGGCACACAACGACACCTTCACCGGGGCGGTCACGGACCTGGCCGCGATCAGCGACGTCGTACGGGACACCTCGGCCCTGCTGGTCGTTGACGCCGTGTCCAGCCTCGGCTGCCTCCCGATCGAGGTGGACGCCTGGGGTTTGGACCTGGTCGTCTCTGCCTCGCAGAAGGGTCTGATGTGCCCGCCAGGGCTTGCCCTCGTGACTGCCTCGGAGAAGGCCTGGAGGCGCATCGACAAGGTGGATCCACGCGGGGAGTACTTCGACCTGCGCCGAGCGCGCGACATGGCGGCGCAGGGACAGGCGACCTTCACCCCGGCCGTCAACCTCGTCCGCGCCCTGCACGAGGCGCTGAGGATGGTGCACGAGACCGGCCTCACCCAGACCTTCGTTCGACAGGCGCACCTGGGCCGAGCACTGGCGGCTGGCGTCGCCGAACTCGGGCTGTCGCTGTATCCCAACGCCGACGTTGCGTCCCCCTGCGTCAGCGTGCTCCGCGCGCCAGAGGGAGTCGACGCCGCCAAGATCGTCGCCACGATGCGCGACCGTTATGGCACGCAGATCGCCGGCGCTCGCCGTTCTCGGCTCGACGGAACCGTCATCCGGATCGGGACCATGGGCTACTGCCGACCCGACGATATCCGCCTGGACGTCTGGCAGCTCGCCGGCGCCGTACAGGAGCAGGGGCACGTGGTGGACGTAGCCACAGCCATCGCCGCCACGGAGCGCGAGCTCGAGGAGGTCGCAGCATGAGCGGAACGCCGGGATTTCGCATCACCTCAGAGTGGACCCGACCCAACCCCACCACCGTCGCCGCCTTCGCCGACGTGCCGTCGCCCAACATCGGCGACGCCATGAACCGGCTCGGCGTGGTCGATCCGCGCATCCAGGCCGTCTGGCCAGGCGCACGATGCGCCGGGTCGGCCCTGCCGGTTTGGACCCGGGCCGGCGACAACCTGATGATCCATAAGGCGATCGACATGGCCGAGCCAGGTGACGTGATCGTCGTCAACGGCCAAGGAGACCTCACCCGTGCCCTGTTCGGAGAACTGATGGCGCACAGCGCCGCCGCGCTCGGCGTGGGTGGCCTGGTCTTCGACGGATCCGTCCGCGACGTCGCGTCCCTGGCGGAGCTGCGGCTGCCCGTGTTCGCCTGCGGCGTGAGCCCTGCCGGCCCCTTCAAGCAGGGGCCTGGCGAGATCGGGCGACCGGTCGCCATCGGCGGCGTGGTCTGCGCTCCGGGCGACCTCGTCGTGGCCGACGCCGACGGCGTGGTCATCGTCCCCCACGAGGACGTCGACGCCGTGCTCGCCGAAGCACAGGCGATCCAGCAACGGGAGGCCAAACGCCTTCAGGAGATCCGGGGCGGCTCACCCCGACGAGCCGGCATCGACGAGGAACTGATCCGGCGCGGCGTACTCGGGAAGGCATCGTGACCGCGAGTCCCGCCCTAGCGTCAGTCCTGGCAAGCCTGTCCGCCGGCAAGGTCTACGACCTCGCCCAGACCCTGCAGACCGGGATGGCCTGCTCACCCAACCACCCCGGCTTCCGCATGGCGCTGCAACGCCGCCACGGTGACCAGAACCGCGCCGACGGCACCTCCTCGGCCAGCGAACTCATCATTACCGGTGGGCACGTCGGCACCCACATCGACGCGCTCTCCCACTTCTCTGACGCGGGATGCCTGCACGGAGGAGTCGATGCGGCAGCCGCCCAGCAGACCGGACGGTTCACCAAGCACGGCGCCGAAACCATCCCACCGTTCCTGCACCGAGGTGTGTTGCTGGACGTCGCGGCAACTGCCGGCGTCGAAGTCCTCGCCCCCGGAGTATCGGTCGACACCGCCACTTTGCAGACCACGGCCGCCGCTGCCGGCGTCGAGGTACGCGCCGGCGACGTTGTGCTTGTCCGCACCGGCTGGTCCCGCCACTTCGCCGACGCGCAACGGTTCCTCGGCCTCCACGACGGCGTACCCGGCATCACGACCGACGCGGCTGCCTGGCTCGCCGACACCGGTGTGGTGGCCGTTGGCGGCGACACGACATCGGTTGAACAGATCCCCGCCGGGCAGGGGCATTCGCTGTTGCCCGTGCACCGGTTGCTCCTCGTCGAACGCGGCATCTACCTCATCGAGATGCTCGACCTCGAAAAGCTCGCGGCCGACAACATCGCGGAGTTCCTGTTCGTCGCGATTCCGCTGAAGATCCTCGGCGGCACGGGATCGCCCCTGCGTCCGCTGGCGGTGACGGCACAATGACCTCCCACGACAAACCGATCGCGCACCTGCTCGCCCGCTTTGCCGCGGACCATCGCGCCAACCCCATGCTGGTGGAGCGGTTCGGCGAAGACATCCACGGCCGGATCGTCGACGTTCTCGGTAACTCCCTCGCGGCCACCACCACAGCCGTGTTCCCGGTGACCTCGACCGTCGTGCGCACCTGGGGCGGCGCCCCACACGCCACCGCGATCGGGCTCAACCAGCGTGTGCCGACCGCCTCCGCGACTTTCCACAACGGAACCCTCGCCCACGCCCTCGATTTCGACGACACCCACCTGCCGTCGGTCCTACACCCTAGCGCCTCGGTCATTCCGGCGGTGATTGCCACCGCCGAAGCCGTGGACGCCTCTTACGACGCCCTCGTGGCGGCCGCGACGGTCGGGATCGAGATCACCAACCGGCTCGGCATGGCAGGCTACGACGACGCACTCGGCAACTCCGTCTTCTTCGAACGCGGCCTGCACGCGACCTCGATCTGCGGCACCCTCGGATCCGCCGTCGCGGTGGCGATGCTGCTCGGAGGCGACCAGGACGTCATCGGGCACGCGATCGGGCTCGCGGCGAGCATGGGCGCCGGCCTGCTGGAGGCCAACCGCACCGGCGGCACGGTGAAAAAAATCCACTGTGGATGGGCCGCCCACGCAGGCACGGTGGCGGCCGAACTGGCCGTTGCCGGGCTCACCGGCCCGCCCACCGTGCTCGAGGGACGGTTCGGGTTCCTGCAGGCTCACTGCGGTGACCGGGTCGACCTCGCCGCCCTGACCGACGACCTGGGGACCAGCTGGACGCTGGGCGACGTCGGCTTCAAGCCGTACCCCTGCAACATCTACACGCACCCGGTGATCGATGCCGCGCTCATGCTCCGCGAGCGCGGCATCACCGCCGACCAACTCGACTGGGTCGAGGCCGGAGTCGCCAAGCCCACGTTGCGGACCATCGCCGAACCGCCGGAGAAGAAGGCCAATCCGACCACCGGCTACGAGGCCCAGTTCAGCGGGCCCTACGCCTTCGCGGCCGCGATGCTCGGGGGCGGTGGGCTCGGGGTGGGCCTGCAGGACTTTACCGACGCCGCCGCGGTCGAGCCACAGCGGCGGGCGCTCGCGGGACGTGTACGCATGGTCGAATCGGACACCGCCACCGCCGCCTTCCCCCGAAGGATCTCCTGCGTCCTGCGCTACGGCACCCAGCAGGGCCAGGAGGGGGAGATCGCAATCCCAGTCAACCGCGGTTTCGGCGCTCGCACGCTCACCGCCGACGAGCACCTCATGAAGTTCCGCTCCAACGCCTCGACCGCACTGCCTGCGCCGCAGGTGGAGGCACTCGAAAAGGCGCTCCAGCGGCTCCCACAGACGTCGATGACCGACCTCATGTCGGGCCTTCGACAGCTTGCCCCCAGTCACGGGTCACCGGACAGAAAAGGTTACTGATGCCCAACCAACGTCCCAAACGTACGTACTCCATCGCCACCGCGACCCTGGCCAGCGCGGCCCTGCTCCTCGGGGCGGCCGCCTGCGGATCGACCGACCAAACGACCGACGCAAGCTCCACCGGTACCCCCGGTCCAGTGAGCACCCTGCTGCCCGAGAGCGTTCAGGAGGCGGGAACCCTGACCATCGCCACGGACGCCCAACTTCCGCCCAACAACTTCGTCGGCCCGGACGGCAAGACCATCATCGGCGTGAGCGTCGACATGGGCAACGCGGTCGCCAAGGCACTCGGCGTGAAGGCGACGTTCGTCAACACGAAGTTCGCCTCCCTTATCACGGGCCTGCAGGCCGGCCGCTACGACATCGCGATGTCCGGCATCACCGACACCGCCGAACGGCAGAAGCAGGTCGACTTCGTCGACTTCATCGAGTCGGGTCAGGTCTTCATCGTCCCGAAGGGAAACCCCGGCAAGGTCGACTCCCAGGACGCCATGTGCGGAAAGACCCTCAGCCTGGTCACCGGCACCATCTCCGTGGACCTCGCCGAGGCCCAGTCGGCCAAGTGCGTCCAGGCGGGCCAGGAGCAGGTCACGATCCTGAAGTTCCCGACGGTCGCCGACGCCCTTCTGCAGCTGACGAACGGACGGGCTGACGCCAACATCGCCAACCTCGGGAAGGCCGCCTACCAGTCGAAGGAGTCCGGCGGGAAGCTTGAAGTCGCCGGGAAGCCGTTCGCGACCTCATACGACGCGGTCGCGGTGAAAAAGGGCGACAAAGAGATGATCGCCGCGCTGCAGTACGGCTTCGACAAGATCATTAAGGACGGCACCTACCAGAAGATCCTGGAGAAGTGGGACGTCCAGGACAGCGCCGTGGACAAGGTCGTCGTCAACGGCGGCGACTCGCTGGAGGGGAGCACCAGCTGACCATGGCTCCCCAGAATGAGATCCGCGCCAAACCGGTCCCGCGGCCCGGACTGTGGGCGCTGACGGTGGTCGCAGTGCTGGTCGCGGCGTTCCTCGTCTGGACGTTCGCTTCCAGTCCCAACGTGCACTGGGACGTCATCGCGAATTACCAGTTCTCCGACGCCATCCTGCAGGGCCTGCTGGTGACGCTGAAGCTGGCGGTGATCTGCGAGATCACCGGTCTGCTGCTTGGAATCGGACTCGCCGTGATGCGGCTGTCGAGCAGCCGGGTGCTGTCCTGGCTGAGTGGAATCTACGTCTGGGTCTTTCGCAGCGTCCCCCTGCTCGTGCAGCTCGTCCTCTGGTTCAACCTCGGGCTGCTGTTCCCAAACATCGGCATCCCAGGTACGTCGTTCGTCGTCGAGACCAACGACGTCATCACCGGATTCGTCGCCGCGCTCCTGGGCCTGACGCTGCACGAGGCCGCCTACAACGCCGAAATCGTCCGCGGCGGCATCGCCGCTGTCGACCGCGGCCAGGTGGAGGCCGCGCAGGCCCTCGGTATGAACCGAGCGCTCCTGCTACGCCGGGTGGTGCTTCCCCAGGCACTTCGAGTGATCGTGCCGCCCGCCGGCAACCAGTTCATCTCCTTGCTCAAGAACACCTCGCTCGTGGCGTTCATCGCCGGGGGAGACCTGCTCTCGACCGCGCAGAACATCTACTCCGGAAACTTCGAGATCATCGCCCTGCTCATCGTCGCCAGCCTGTGGTACCTCCTGCTGGTCTCGATCACCTCATTCCTGCAGGGCCGCCTGGAACGGCACATCGGGCGGTCTTCGGCGCAGTCGAGCAAGCCACGGCGGGACGAACCCGCGCCGGCTGCGGTGGCCGGTGCCTGAACAGTGGAGACGACATTGACGACCGAAATCGCATCATCGAGCCTGTCGGGCCCGATGGTCCGCGCCGAGGGCGTACGCAAGTCCTTCGGCCGGGTCGAGGTTCTTAAGGGGATCTCCCTCGAGGTAGCCCGAGGCGAGGTCACGTGCGTGATCGGACCGTCCGGCTCGGGGAAGTCCACGTTCCTGCGCTGCATCAACCACCTGGAGAAGATCCAGGCCGGCCGCATCTGGATCGACGGCGATCTCATCGGCTACCGCCAGGTCGGCGAGAACCTCCACGAACTGCGTGACCGGGAGGTGTGCCGGCAGCGTGCCGAGGTGGGGATGGTCTTCCAGCAGTGGAACCTCTTCCCCCACCTGACCGTTCTCGGCAACTGCCTGGAGGCCGCCGTACGGGTCAAGAAGGACTCGCGGCAGTTGGCGACCGAGCGGGCTCAGCGGCTGTTGGAGCGGGTTGGTCTCGCCCACAAGGCGGACAGCTACCCGAGCCAACTCTCCGGCGGCCAGCAGCAGCGCGTTGCCATCGCCCGCGCCCTGATGATGGAGCCCAAGCTGATGCTCTTCGACGAACCGACCAGTGCGCTGGACCCGGAACTCGTCGGCGAGGTCCTGGACGTGATGAAGTCGCTGGCGGCAGAGGGCATGACCATGGTCGTCGTCACCCACGAGATGAGCTTCGCCCGGGAGGTCGCCGACACGGTCGTGTTCATGGACGAGGGAGTCGTTGTCGAGTACGGCGACCCGCAGCAAGTTCTGGCCCGACCGCAAAATGGCCGCACGCAGTCGTTCCTTTCAAAGGTGCTATAAACGGGGATGGTATCGCGCATCGTGATGGAGATCGGCTCTCCTGCAGAGCTGGATTTATGGCTCCCGTCGAGCAATGAAGGCAGAGATGTGGGAGGGACGAAGGGGTGACCAACGGTTCGAGAGAGTTGGCCGCCGACGTCTACGCGACGCTGCGGGACGACATCATCAGCGGCGAACTCGAAGCCGGGGCGCCGCTGGTCGTGACGACGGTCGCGACGCGCATGGGCGTCAGCCGGACACCAGTTCGGGAGGCCCTGCGCCTGCTTACCAGTGACGGCCTCGTCGAGTCATCAGAGCGGCAACTCCGCGTTGCCGGCCGCAGTGCCCAGGCACTCTTCGACATCTACGAGGTACGTATTCCGCTGGAGGCCGCGGCCGCCCGTGGGGCCGCGGAGCGGCACACCAGCTTCGACCGGATGCAGCTCATCCGACTGCACGAGATCCTGCGAGAGGTTCCGCCCGACGACGTGGCCGCGCTGAACGCCGCGAACCGGAAGTTCCACGAAGCCATCTGGGCGGCCACGCACAACAGCGCACTGATCGACTTCCTGAAGCGCCTCGACCTCTACCTCCGCCGTTATCCGGCGACGGCGCTTCACCACGCCGGGAGATACCAGGACTCCCGCGACGAGCACGAGGCGCTGTTGGAGGCGATCCTGGCTCGCGATGTCGAAGTAGCGGGCGAACGCGCCAACGTCCACTTCACGGCGGCTCGCGACGTTCGGCTGCGCTTCTACGACTCTGCCGACCCCGTGTCCCGGGGAAACACCCAGTCCTGACCCTTCACCCCGCCCGGCTGAGGAACCAGCGTTCCTCGGCCGGGCGCTCTGTTGTTCGCGGTCGCGCCGCTTCCGCCAGGGACGCGGAATCTCTGTCGCTCGGGGGATGGCGAGCCCCCACAGATAAGGAGTCTGTCTACGCCAAATCGGATACCTTCGGCGTCGTAACGAGACCACCGCGAATGGTTGACGATCATTGCGGTTCGGTTCCGGGTGAGGCGATGACCGTGATGGCGGAGGGAATGCGATGTCGATCAGTCACCGACCACCCGGCTTTAGAGAAGGAGGCGGTGCCTCCAAGGCCGGCAGGACCGCAGGCGGCGGTGAGCAGCTGGCCGCCGACCCGGCCACCGGCCAGCGTCGAGTGCTGACCTCGCTGCCCGACCGTGCACTGGTGATCCTCCCCGGCGACTAAGGGACGTCTCGTAACCCCGATGTCTGTCCGTTGAGGATGATCGGTCAGGATGCCTGGGTGCAGGTGATCACCGCAGCCCACCCTGAGTGGATCTTTCCGTTCACCGGGCTGCAGCCCGCCCAGTTCCGCCGGCTGGTCCGTCTGGTAGCCGAGCGTGGCGGTGGTGCGATCGCTGATGGCCGGCCGGGCCGGCAGTGGGCCTTGGACCTGCCGGATCGGGTGTTGCTGGTGGCGGCGTACTGGCGCACGAACCTGACGATGCGCCAGATCGGGCCGCTGTTCGGGGTGTCGCACTCGGCTGCGCACCGGGTCATCGACGCCCTCGGCCCGCTGCTCGCACTGGCGCCGGTGCGCCGGCGGCCGCTCGAGCAGATCGCCATCGTCGACGGCACTCTGATCCCCACCCGCGACCACCGCCTGGCCACCCGGAGCAAAAACTACCGGTACTCGACGAACCTGCAGGTCGCCATCAACGCCAACACCCGCCTGGTCATCGCCGTCGGCGACCCACAGCCCGGCAACCGCAACGACACGATCGTCTACCGCAGCTCAGGGATCGACCAAAAGTTGGACGGGCGGCCCGTGATGGCCGACGGCGGCTACCGCGGCAACCCTGAGGTGATCATCCCGTACCGCAAGCCCGCCGACGGCAGTGACCTGCCGGACTGGAAGCAAGCCCTGAACGTCGAACACCGGACCGTTCGAGCCGGGGTCGAACATGCCTTGGCCAGGATGAAGTGCTTCAAGATCCTGCGCGACTACTGCCGCGCCGCCCATACATTGGCCGACGCCGCTTGCGGCATCGCCAACCTCCACAACATCATCCTCGCTGGCTGACCGCCGGGCCCGTGCCGGCAACGCCTTCACCCAGTTACGAGACGTCCCTTAGTCGTGGGTGCCCCACGGTACCCGGACACAGTGAAGGGCCCTCAGAAACGTTCTGAGGGCCCCTACACGGGTGGGCTAGCCGAGTTGCGGATACCCCGGCCCCTTGCGCGCCTGGCTCAGTGCTCGCCGATGGTTGTGGTGGTGGGAATTGGGCTGGTTGTGGTCTAGGCGGTTGGTGGCGGGGGACCAGTCAAAACTGTGAAAGGCCCGTTGTCAATGATGGGATACTCGGATTCGCCTGCCTCCAGACAGTCCGTGCTAAGGCCCGGGGCGGGCCCGCGGCCGGTGCAGACCTTCTCGTTCATGTCCACGAAGAGGGTGCTGGTGTGAGTGCCGGGGCCAAGCGGATGAAAGACAGGAGACACGGGTACGACGAAGGGCAGCCCGCCGGTTCCCGGCGGCTGCACCACATCAACGGGAACCATCCCGGATTGCAAGATTTCCGGGCCCGCCGTGACGGACTGCTCTTGGGCGGTCCCGGCGTCGATCACATAGCGGGCGCTCTTAAAGTTGGTGACGAAAGCATCCCGTTCGGTCGGCGTCGCCGTGATCCAGGGCGGGACGGCCCGGACCCACTGGTCCCCGACCAGCGCCGTGCGGCAGCCAGGCCCTCCGGGGGGGTCAGCTATATCGTCGGTCGCGGGCGCAGGAGGGCCGATGATCCGTTCGCTGACGCCGTAGCGCTGGTTTAGATCCCGCCATTCCTCGCTCCCTCCGAGGAAAATGGGGCTGGTGCACTGGTGGTTGCGGGGTGGCCCTGCCTCCGCGACGCCGGTCATAAGACCCACGCTTAACCCCAGCGTCGTCAGGATTGCCCCCGCTTTTGCGGACCGTGAGACAGCAGTAGTCATGGTTTGACCCCCTGTAGCTCGTACGTTGTTTCCCTGTGGTCGTGCGCCTCGGCTGGCGCGTGAGTACCGGGGGGGACCTGGCTCACCCCTGCGCCGCCCGGTTTAGGTGTCTTTGCCCGAAGCTAGCCTGCTGCCGCCGTCCCGCCGGGCGTTTCGGGCGCCTTCACCCCCTCGAGTCCGGCTCAGCACTCTCGGGTCAGCCTGGCGAGGCTACTTTCGGTTTCCACACAGCACAGTTGAAGATGGCACCCCGCGCTCACCACGGGCTCATATCACGCTCACAGCCGGCGCATGGTCGGCTCATCGATTCAGGGCGGGCCGACCAGGGCTCGCTAGTCATCGCGCACGGAGTGTGGCGAGAAGCCCCCAGGGAGGGCCAGGACCGGCTGGCATGTGAGAAGCGGGTCTGCATGCGGCAGCGCGGTGGGACCGTTCCGGTCGGTGGTGGACATGGTGCCGTGACCGTGGACATGCGCTCGGGTCCGACGGCGGGGCTTCCTGGGTCGCAGCCAAGGTCCTCATCTCGACTAGGCCGGGGCCTGGAGCGTGGAGTCAGCGGCGTCCGTCGGGGCACAGGTAGTGGTACCAGTCGATCGACAGGTCGACGGTGTCGATGCCCAGCAGAATCGCGGTCCTGCAGGCGCCGAAGGGGCCTCGTACAGCGCGACGTACCGATCTTCGGCGTTGCGCGGTCGAGTCGCAGAACGATGTCATCGCGCATACGCAGACCCTAATCGCGCGTCACGCGACACCGCTTAGCCAAGGCCGGGATGCGCTAATTTGCTGCTGACAGTGCGCGCAGGCGCCATCCGCACATGCAGGGACCTCGGGGGAGGCTGGAGTTGCTCCGTGCGCTGGAGCGGCCGCGGCCGGCTCGACCAGCCTACTGGCGTATCCGTGGGGGAGCGGGTTGGGCGCTACGGGCGCGCTGGCCCGCGGGGGCGCCTGCGTCGCGGCCGAGTGGAGTGCCGGCGCCGCGTGGTGGCGAGGCGGTCCGTACGGCGTCGGGCTGCCCGAGGGGAGGCCGGTCCAGGCGATCAGTTGTCCCCGGCTCCGAGGCCCGAAACTGGGGAGCAGATTGGGAGCAACCGCCTGCACTGAACGGCGTTGAACAGCGCTCAACGGCACCGAATCGCACTCAACTGCGCCCACCCTGACCTGCGGGTTCTCGTTTTCGCAGGTCAGGGTGGGTGCGGCGTCCTGTTTCACACAAAGTGCTCCGCGGCTTTGTGCAGTGGTCGAGAGCTATCTATGTCGCCTGGCGGGGGAGTATGTGCAGGTCAAGGCGGTAAGGAGCTGCTGGATGGCCTGGCCTTGCAGTGGGAGCAGATTGGGCGCAGGTTGGCGAAGTGGTCACCGCGCCCGAAGAGCTCACCGAGGCCGGGCAGAACGGAGGTCCCTGACATGCGGTGATACAGGCGAGCGGTCCGGCGTGACCTCCCAGAGGAGACCGAAGTGGTCAGCCGCCCGGCTTGTAGGCGCTGAGCCACGTCAGAAACCAAGGCGTGGGCTGGGGCGCGCCGGCGGTGCAGTCGAACAATAGGTGACTGTCTCTGAGTGAGTCTGTGTGTCAGTCTGGAGTCGTCCTGCTTTCTGGAAGATCAATCTCAGCGGCACGGCCCTGACCGGGGCTTCCTGCTCGGTGACCTCATTGGGGGACCCCGTAGGCGTCAGCTGATGCGAACAGCGGTCTCCGGGCTATGGCTCACGAGACGGTGCCGGCGTCGTGGTGCACACTGTGCTCGCACGTTACGAACGCGACCAGGCCCGGCGAGGTGACCTAAGCCGACGTCAAGACGGGCGGGTCTTTGCCAATGCTGGGTGGTGGTCTGTTCGTACCATCAAGGGCATGCGACGGTAGGAACCGATGTCGGTCGGTGTACAGAGGACGCCGACGAACGATGATGGCCACGACGGCCCGCTGGCAGAGTTCTCCGCCTTGCGGCAGTGTGCGGCAAGGAGTTCGCCGGCCATCCGGGCACGCAGCCGCCCTTTGGTGGTGTGGGCGGCGTTGGGACGGTCCTCGGTGAGCGGTCGGCCGTTGGGGCGGCCGTACATGTAGACGGTTTCCATGCTGAGCAGGCGGGCGCCGGTGGCTTGGGCCGCGGCGAGCACGCCGGCCTGCAGTGGGGGCCGCTGCGCCGTCCATTCGTGGTATGGCGGGTTGAGGGTCTGGTAGAGCAACGGTGGCACCCTGAGCGACGGCGCAGGTGAATGCGGAGTCACGCGCGTCGCCACCGATGACCTCGACGTCGTCGGGTACGCGGGCGTGGCCGGAGCGGTTGACGAGCCGGACGGATTCGCCGCGTCGGCGCAGGGCGTCGTAGGTGGCCAGGCCGATCGCGCCGGTGCCGAAGATGACGTGCCGTGCGGTGGTCATGCCGTCGCCTCGATCGGGGTGCTGGCGGGGCGTGGCCCGACGGCGGTGCGGTACGGCAGCAGCTGGTGCAGCAGGAGCCCGGACAGCGCGGACACGGTCAGGGCGCCGCTGAGGCCGACGGCGGTGAACTGTTCGTCGACGTTGACACCGATGAGGGTGGTCATTGCCCAGCCCAGGGCCCATACGACGGGCATGGCGGCAGCCCAGACCCACCGGGATCGGGTACGGCGGGGTAGGGCGGCGGTTTGCGCGGCGCCGAGCAGCAGGCCGGTTATCGCGCCCATCAGCATCAGGTCGGTGAGGGAGGTGCGGTAGTCGACCGCGGCGGCTCCGAGGAGCAGACCGAGGCCCATCCCGATGGTGGTCGCCGGGATCCACCGGCGCGGGTCGAGACGCCGGCGGCTGAGCATCGCTTGGCCGGTGCCGATGATCAACCCGACGACCGCGCCACCGGTGAGTGCCGACATTGGGCTGTCGACCCGGCCGGCCACGGCGGTACCCGCCAGGCCGGCGAGGGGGAACACCAGTGTTCCTGCGGTCCAGATCAGCCAGGTGCGCAGGAACGACGGTGGGGATGTTTCGGAGCGGGTCATGGTGCTCAGCTCCTCGGGCCGATCGTGATTGGCCGGCGTGGGGTGGAGGTGCGTGCCAAGGGGGCGTCGCTGGTGTCCGGGATCGGGTTGGAGATCGGTCGGCGTAGGAGCGTCACGCCGAGGGCGGCGATCCACAGCCCCCAGCTGGTGCTGCCGAGCAGCCCGGCCAGGTCCCAGACGGGGAAGCCCGGGACGGCGGTGGCGAGGATGTCGCCCTGGTTGAGCAGGTAGATCGTGCTGACGGCGAGGCCGGTGATGCCGAGCCAGCGTGGCAGTACCCGGCTGCGCAGGATGGTCATGCTGAGGGTGACCGACCAGCCGATGATGAGCAGTTGGCCGAGGTGTTCGCCGAGCGGCGCGCCGCCGAACTGGTGTTGGGCGGTCCAGGCGGCGTCCACCGCGGCCTGGGTGGTGGCGTCGCCGGTGACGTAGGCGTGGGCCAGCGGCGGGACGGCGAAGACCCAGCGCAGGAACCCGACCAGCGAGAGCACCACCGAGGTGGCGCCGAGGTAGGTGGCCGCCCGCAGCACCGGGTCGTCGCGCCGGCGGAGTACAGCAGGCAGCAACAGGATCGGCACGGCCAGGATCGCGTACGTCCATGCGGTCGCGAACCAGGTCCACACCAGGCTGGTGCCGCCGGCGGCGAAGGCCGGCAGGACCACACTGCCGGGCTCCCGCAGGATGTGCGGCCAGTCGAACGTCGAGGACAACACCGTCGCGGCGGCGGCGAACGCGACGGCCCCTGTCAGGAGTAGCCCGCCGGTCGCTCGGCGGAGGCCCGTTCCGGTAGCTGTCATCTCGGTCCGATCTGCTCGCCGATCGCGCTGGACACTGTACAAATAGTGTACGCTGTGAAGAGTGACAGGAGGGATCATGGAAGCATCGGTCAAACGCCGTCCTCGCGGTCCGCGGCGGGCGTTCACCGAGGACGAGATCCTCGACGCCGCGTTGACCCTGCTCGACGAGGGCGGCCCGAACGCCGCGACCCTGCGAGGCATCGCCGCCAAGGTGGACGTGTCCCCCAATGCGGTGTACACCTACTTCCCCGACAAGGCCGCCGTGTTCAAAGCGCTGGTCGAGCGCCTGCTCGGCCAGGTCGACCACGGCGTCTTCGCCGACCGTGGCGAACCGTGGCGGCAACGGGTGGAATCCCTCGCACTGGAACTGCGAGCCCGACTGACCGCCCACCCCGGCGCGGTCGGCCTCGTGATCGGCGGGCCGATGGACGGGCCGCAGGCTCGGGCCCTCAACGAACGGCTCCTCGAACTCCTCGCCGACGCCGGACTGACCACCTTCGACGCCGCACGGGCGGCTCACCTGCTGCTCGTCTACGTGTTCGGATCCATCGCCCTCGAGGTCGCCGACCACGGGCAGGCCGGACCCCTGCCCCCAGAAGCGGAACGAACGGACAGCCGGCACCGCGCGTCTGCCGCCGCAGAGCCCGACCGGTTTCCCCGTTCCGCTGCCGCAGCGGACGTGATGGCCGGATACGTCTCCACCCAGCAATACATCTGGGGACTGCACCGCATGCTCGACGGCATCACCGCGAGCGCGGTCGGCAACCCGGAACGTTCACCCTCATCCACGGCCGAGGACACTACGGGGCACTGAGTTCGGCCACGCGCCGAAGGAGCACGAACCATGAAGCTGATCCGCGGCAGGCCGATGGCCGGCCGCACAGTGCTGATCACCGGTGGCAGCGCAGGCATCGGCAAGGCGACCGCCCTGGGCCTGGCCACCATGGGCGCCCACGTCGCTGTCACCGGACGGGACCGCGATCGCGCCAACGCCGCGGCCGCCGAGATCCGGGCAGCCGGCGGCGGGCGGGTCGACGTGTTCGTCGCGGACCTGTCGTCCCAGGCGGAGGTACGACGGCTTGCCGACCAGGTCCTTCACGCCCTCACCAGAATCGACGTGCTGGTCAACAACGTCGGGGGGTACTGGAACACCCGGCACGTGACGGCCGACGGGCTCGAGCACACGTTCGCCCTCAACCACCTCGCGCCGTTCCTGCTCACGACGCTGCTCCTCGACCAGTTGAAGCACAGTGCGCCGGCTCGCGTGGTCACGGTCTCGTCCAACGCGCACGCCATGGGGCGCATCGACTTCGACGACCTCCAGGGCGAACGGTCCTACTCCGGCGCACACGCCTACAACCAGTCCAAACTGGCGAACGTCCTGTTCACCTACGAGCTCGCCAGGCGGATGCCGGCCGCCTCGATCACCGCCAACGCGCTGCACCCCGGCGTGGTCAGCACCTCGTTCGGAGCCGACGACCCGGCCGTTGTACAGCGCCTGCTCGTGCCGTTCCTGCGGCCCTTCATGAAGACCCCGAACCGGGGTGCCGCCACCTCGATCCACGTAGCCTCCGCTCCCGATCTCGCGCAGGTGACGGGTCGCTTCTTCGCCCACAGCAGACCCAGGAAATCGTCCGAGCGCAGCTACGACCGGGCCGTCGCGACACGGCTCTGGCAGGTGAGCGCCGACCTGGTCGCCGCGGATTCGCCGGTGGTCTGACGCTCCGGCAGCCGGAGTGGCACAACATGCTCTCCACAGCGCGGGGTCTGCACCCGGCGCTGACAGGCCCCGAACGGGCAAGCCAACAGCAAAGAGGTCACGATGAGGACCGACAGGCGGAACCCAGCGGTACATGCATCGACCGTGACACCAGCGGCCGACACGGTGACGGCGATGGTGCGGGACGAGTACGGCGAGGCCGAGGACGTCCTGCGACTCGAACAGATCGACCGGCCCGAGATCGCCGACGGCCAGGTTCTGGTTCGCGTCCATGCGGCGGGGCTGGATCGGGGTGTCTGGCACGCCATGGCCGGCCTGCCCTACCCGATCCGGCTGGCGGGTTACGGCCTGCGCACGCCCAACAACCGGGTCCCGGGTACCGACGTCGCCGGACGCGTCGAGTCGGTCGGCGCGACCGTGACCGGGCTGCGGGTCGGGGACGAGGTGTTCGGCGTCGCCCGGGGCTCGTTCGCGCAGTACGCCTGCGCCGCAGCGGACAAGCTCGTACTCAAGCCGAAGCGGCTCACCTTCGAGCAGGCGGCGGCCATTCCCGTCTCCGCCTGCACGGCCCTGCAGGGCGTTCGTGACCACGGCCGGGTCCGATCCGGACAGCACGTCTTGGTAATCGGCGCGTCGGGCGGCGTCGGCACGTTCACCGTGCAAATCGCCAAGGCGTTCGGAGCCGAGGTCACCGGCGTGTGCAGCACCTCCAAGCTCGACCTGGTCCGGTCCATCGGCGCCGACCACGTCGTCGACTACACGCGCGGCGACGTCACCGACGGGCGGCAACGCTACGACGTCATCCTCGACATCGGAGGCAACCGCTCACTGACGCGGTTGCGGCAGGCCCTGACGCCCAGGGGAACGCTGGTCATCATGGGCGGCGAGACAGACGGCCGATGGCTGGGCGGCAGCGACCGGCAGCTACGGGCGATGGCCGTTTCCCCGTTCGTCGGCCAGAAGCTCGGGACGTTCGTGGCCACGCAGAGCGCACCGGACCTGACCGCCCTCGCCGAACTCGTCGAGGCCGGCAAGGTGACACCCGTCATCGACCGGACCTACCCGCTCGGCGACCTCGCCGCAGCCATCCGCTACCTGCAGCAGGGCCGCGCCAGGGGCAAAGTCGTCATCCGGGTCTGAGGCAAGCGGCGAAGGTCGCGACGTTCGTGCTCGCTCGATCAAGGGAACGATAAGCAGGAAGATCTGACATGAGAAACGATCTTGCCAACCTCTCACCGCGCACAGCGGTGGGAATCGACGTCTCACCGCGCCTCGCCGGAAGAATCGCCGGATGGGGAATCCTGGCGATGGCTCTCATCGCGCCGTTCGCCGAGTTCTACGTCCGTCAGCGCCTCGTGGTGCCGGGAGACGCAGGCGCCACGGCCACGAACATCACTGCCCACGAAGCCCTGTTCCGCCTCGGCATCGTCGCCTTCCTCGTGGTGATCATCCTCGACGTGGTGGTGGCGTGGGGGCTGTACGTCCTGCTCAAGCCGGTCAGCAGAAGCGTCTCCGTCCTCATGGCCTGGTCCCGGCTCGTGTTCGCCGTGATCTTCGCGGTCGCCGTCGTCAACCTCCTCAGTGCCGTCCACCTCGTCACCGATCCGACCTACCGGGCCGCCTTCGAACCCACCCAGCTGAACGCGCAGATGATGGCGTCCCTCAATGCCTTCAGCGCCGGCTGGGCCGTCGCACTGGTGTTCTTCGGCATCCACCTGATCCTGGTCGGATATCTCGCGCTGAAGTCCGGCTACGTGCCGAAGCTGGTGGGCATCCTGCTGGTCATCGCAGGTCTGGGCTACGCCGCGGACAGCTCCATCGTCTTCCTGGTGCCCGAATATGTCGCCACAGCGGCCCTGTTCACGTTCGTCGGCGAACTCGTGCTCGCCCTCTGGCTGGTGATCAGAGGCAAGACGATTCCGGACACGACCGACACCCGGACCAGCCGACCGAGCGGTCACCGCGAGACCGGCACGAGCGGAGGCGTCAAGGACCCGGTGACCGCTCGGGCCTGACACGGGTTCTCCTGCGGTCACGGCTGCTGGCAGCAGACGCTGCGGCCACCAGCCGGCCGCCGGATTGGCCGGCGGCAAGCAGGCCCACACCTACAAGGCGCACACCAGAAGGCAATCCATCAACCGCTTGGGCCCGCCGGGCTCCCCACCTGCAGGCCAGCGTTAGAGAGGTAGACCATCATGACTGTAGCGACCGCTTATCCAGTACGCGTGGACGCACACCTCGACCCGCACCTGTCCCGCTGGCTGTGGCTCGTCAAATGGGTCCTGGTCATCCCGCACGTCATCGTGCTGTTCTTCCTGTGGATCGCGTTCACCGCGCTGTCCATCGTCGCGTTCTTCGCGATCCTGTTCACCGCCCGGTATCCGCGACCGATCTTCGAGTTCAACGTCGGCGTCCTGCGCTGGACCTGGCGCGTCAACTACTACGCGTACAGCGCCCTCGGCACCGACCAGTACCCGCCCTTCACCCTGGCCGAGGTCCCCGACAACCCCGCGCAACTGCACGTGCCCTACCCCGACCACCTGTCGCGCGGGCTCGTCCTGGTGAAATGGTGGCTGCTCGCACTGCCGCACCTGCTGATCGTCGGCATCCTCATCGGCGGCGGCGCCTCCCTCGCCAGCAGCTCCGACACCCGCAGCTACACCTGGACCGCCGCCGGCCTCATCGGGCTCCTGGTCCTCATCGCCGCCGTCACCCTGG
Organism: Micromonospora cremea; assembly: GCF_900143515.1. NCBI lineage: Bacteria > Bacillati > Actinomycetota > Actinomycetes > Micromonosporales > Micromonosporaceae > Micromonospora > Micromonospora cremea. The sequence continues at coordinate 594,649 of NZ_FSQT01000001.1, forward strand.
CCTTCACCGGCCGCTACCCCCGCGGCCTCTACGACCTCATCCTCGGCCTGAACCGCTGGGTACTGCGGGTCGCCGCGTACACCTCACTCATGACGGACGCCTACCCACCGTTCCGACTGGACTCCGGCGGCACAGACCCGGCAACCGCGGTCATCACACCGGCCAGGTAGCCGATCCGACGACATCGCCGCCATGTGGGCTCGGCGCGGCTGAATCACCGTCCAAACGAAGGGAGCGTCATGTCACGAAGGATGATCGCGGTCACCGTGGGCATTCTGTTTTTCATCCAGATGGCCACCGCCATCGTCGGCACTTCACTGATCCAGGCATTTGAGGACGGGAACACCGACCGAGGGCCGCTGACAGTCGGCGTTCTGTTCATGATGTGTTCCGGCATTGCCGTCGTCGGCATCGGCCTGCTGATGTACCAGGTCTTGGAGCCCGTCAATCAACAACTGGCTCTCTGGTACCCGGGACTCAGAATTGTCGAGTTCGCCGTCTCCACCGCATGCGGCGTATACCTGCTGGCCCAACTTCAGGTAGTCCCGAACCACCTCTTGTGGGTCTATATACCGACCGGCATCGGCGGAGTGATCCTTACCTACCTCCTCTATGTGTCACAGCTGGTCCCTCGACCCATCGCAATACTCGGCCTCATAGGGTATGCATCGCTTCTCTTGGGAGTACCGCTCGACCTGCTCGGCGTCCTCGACATGAACGCGGGGCCAGGGCTCGCATTACTTGCTCCCGGCGGACTGTTCGAGTTCGTGTTCCTGCCTATTTGGTTGATCGCGAAGGGATTCAAGTCACCACCGACCGCGAAGGAATTCAAGCCACCAGCGTTGGCGACAGCGAGCTGACACCCGTGGAGTCACGTGATCTCAACCCCGACCGCGGGCTCATGCTGATCATGTCCGGCGAGAAGGACCACACCGTCCCACCGACCGTCTCCAACGCCATCCAGGACAAGCAGCAACGCAACTCTGGCATGACCGAGTTCGTCGAGATGCCCAACGGGGGACACTCTCTGACCGTCGACTACGGCTGGGCGCGAGGTCACCGACACTGCACTCACGTTCGTCAAGCGCTTCCCGTGGGCGACCGCGGCCCTGGGGCGTTGCTCGCGGTGACCGCTGCCCAGGGACGTTCCGCACGGCGGAGAACGCCAAAGTCACCGCACGATCTACGAAGGAGACCGATATGTCCACCACCGCCATTCGACCCCCACCGGCCACAGCTGTTCCGATGACCTCGCTGAGGAAGACCGCGCTCGTCGCGGGCGCGTTCTACCTGCTCAGCTTTGTGTCGATCCCGACCCTTTCTCTGTACGCTCCGATTCGCGATGCGAGCTACATCGTCGGTCCCAACCCGGGCACCGGCGTTATCTGGGGCGGTGTCCTGGAAATGATCGTGGCCCTTGCCGGCATCGGCACCGCGGTCGCGCTGTACCCCGTGGTCAAGAAGCAGAACCAAAGCCTCGCTTTGGGCTTCGTCGGCACGCGAGTCCTGGAAGCCGCCACCATCATCTCCGGCGTCGTGATCGTGATGACGATCGTGAGCTTAGGGCAGGCGGGCGCCGGACCAGATGCAGTGGTCACCGGCAACGCGCTGATCGCCATGCACAACTGGACGTTCCTGCTCGGACAGGGCTTCATTCCCGCCGTCAATGCCCTGCTGCTGGGCTCCCTGCTGTACCAGTCCCGCCTTGTCCCGCGGATCCTTCCGCTGGTCGGCTTCATCGGAGCGCCTCTGCTCGTCACTTCCGTCATCGCTACGCTGTTCGGCTTCTGGACCCAGGTGTCCACGCGGTCGGCGCTGCTGACCATCCCGATCGCTCTGTGGGAGTTCTCGCTGGGCGTCTACCTGATCGTCAAGGGCTTCAAACCCTCACCCATCACCGCCGCGATGGCCCCTCTCAGCACGCCCACCGACCGCCAGGTCGTCCCGGTCTGACCGTCGCCAACCCGGCCGGGCGCACCAACGCCCGGCCGCGGCAGGTTCGGTCGGCATCACTCCACCCGTACGCGAGCGTTCCATCGACGCCGGTCCCCGTTGTCGTGGCGGCGAGTACCATGGGGCGGCGCCGCAGACCCGGCTCAGTGGCCGCCGCTGTGCTGGTGGCCGGACTCCGCACATACATGGATGCGTTCACCCGGTCGGCCAAAGATGCTCAGGACCTCCGCCGAGCCCTCGCCGGTGCTGCCGAACCAGTGCGGCAGCTGAGTGTCGAACTCGGCCGCCTCGCCCACGCCGAGGACGAAATCTCGGTCGCCGAGGATCAGCCGCATCCGGCCCGAAAGCATATACAGCCATTCATAGCCGTCGTGAATTCGCGGGTTCGGTGTCGACTGACTGGCCGGAATGACAATCTTCCATGCTTGGACGCCGTTCGGTTGCTGGGTGAGCGGGAGCACCGTGCGACCGTGCACCCGTCGCGGCTTGAGCCGGATCCGGGGGTCGCCCACCTCCGGGGCGCCGACGAGGTCGTCCAGCGGCACCCGGTAGGCCTGGGCGAGGGGGAGGAGCAGTTCGAGGCTGGGGCGGCGTTGGCCGTTTTCGAGCCGGGACAGGGTGCTCTTGGAGATGCCGGTGCGCTCCGACAGATCGGTCAGGGTGACACCACGCTGGGCGCGGATCCGCTTCAGCCGCGGCCCCACCAGGTCAAGCGCGGCAGCGATCCGCGATGGGTCGTCCACCTGCTCATCCCACGCCGGTTTCCCGGAAATAGCAACAAACGTTGTCGCCGTCCCCGCAGGCGCCCACGCTGATGACATGAGCGAGTACGACGTAGTGATCATCGGCGGCGGCGCTGCCGGACTGTCAGCGGCCCTGGTCCTCGCCCGTGCCCGGCGCCGCGTTGCGGTAGTCGACGCCGGCGCACCACGCAACGCTCCGGCCACCCACATGCACGGTTTCCTCTCCCGCGACGGCCTCCCCCCGCACGACCTTCTCGCCACCGGGCGCAAGGAGGTGCAAGGTTACGGTGGCCACCTGATCGGCGGCCAGGTCACCGGTATCGACCCCGATACGGGTGCGGGCTTTCACGTTCGCTTGGCCGACGGCCCCACGTTGAGCACCCGCCGCATCCTGATCACCACCGGCCTGCGTGACGAACTCCCGGACATCCCCGGTGTGCGTGAGCGCTGGGGACGGGATCTGCTGCACTGCCCCTACTGCCACGGGTACGAGGTGCGCGACCAGCCGGTCGCCGTGCTGGGCGGAACGCCGGACGCCGTCGCACACGCCCAACTCGTCCGACAGTGGTCGGCCGACATTGTCCTCTTCCCGCACACCGACACCCTGACGGTCGACCAGCGCCACCAGCTGGCGGCCCGGGCCATCGGCGTCGTGGACGGTCACGTGCGCCGGCTCGTCGTGGGCGACGACCGGTTGAGCGGTGTCGAACTCGAAGACGGTCGCCTCATCCGCCGCGCCGCGGTGTTTGTCCGACCGCGCTTCGTCCCCAACAACGACCTGCTCCTGGCGATGGGCTGTGCCGTGGATGACCGCGGATGGGTCGTGATCGACGCTGCCGGCCGCACCACAGTCTCCGGTGTCTGGGTGGCCGGCAATGTGACCAACCCGCGGGCTCAGGTCATCACCGCCGCCGGTGAGGGTTCCGCTGCTGCCATCGCGATCAATGCGGACCTGGTCACCGACGACATCCGCGATGCGGTCCAGAACCATCCGAGCACCATCCAGCCCTGACGTCATTCCTAAAAGGAGTTCCGACGATGTCCCCTGAGCGGACGACCCCGCAGCGCACGCCCGTCCCACCACCGTCGAAGCACCAACTGGCGGTCATGATTTGGCTGGCCGTCTTCCCCACCCTGGTCGCCCTCAACCTGGTCCTCGGCGGCTCGTTGGACGGACTACCTGCCGTCGCGAGGACCTTCGTCCTCGTCACGATCGCAGTCCCGATCGTCATCTACGGCCTCATGCCCCAGCTCCACCGACTCCGCGCACGTCTCGTCACCGGCCGCGCCCAGTCATCCCGCTCGTAAGGCACCGGCTGCTGCTCAGCAGCGAGGGTCCCGTCGACCCCGGCCAGTCCCGGCAGCCATTCCCGTCAGGTCTCGAACACTAACCAGGAGCCATCATGCTGCACATACGGAAACCACCACTGACCACGTCGCCGACGCCGGAACGGCCCGAGGCGCGCGGTGCACGCGCCCCGGCGCAGCTCGCCCTCTGGCAGCTGAACCTGCTTCGCGTGGGCTACTTCGTCATGGGGGTAGGCCTCGCAGTAGTCAAGTGGCCACTGCTCTTCGCTGACAAGCCGTGGGGGCTGATGGACGGCACCACCGAATGCCTGCTCGTGGCGATGTCGATCCTGGCACTGATCGGCCTCCGGTACCCCCAGCGCATGCTTCCCGTCCTGCTGTTCGAAGTCGCATGGAAGCTGCTCTGGCTCGGCATCGTCGCCCTACCGCTGTGGCTGGACAACCAGCTCGAAGGCGCCACCCGCAAGCAGGCCGCGGCGGTCCTCTGGGTCGGGATCATCATCGCCGTCATCCCCTGGCGCCATGTGCTGACCCAGTACGTGCTGGCGCCCGGGGAGCCATGGCGTCGGAGTCGGTAGGAACCTCTAGTGCCGTGACCACAAACGTTGGCCGGGATGGGCGAGATTCCGATACCGGGTCCGCTCTGCGGACCCAGTATCGGAACAGGGCCCCGGCAAGTTGACGTCTTGGCCGTGTTGGGTGCGGTTCGTGTGAGGCTGTCCCGACCAGCGATGGTTCTTTGACATACAGGCACGGCACCAGTAGATCGCGAAGTATCTGACGCTTCGTAATCTGCAAGGGGTGCCGTGCCTGCCCTGACATCATCACCTACTACCACCACGCTGGGAAAGACCGGCCCGGCCGGTGTGGAACCGGCCCGCCTGATCAGCCTCGCGGAGGCGTTCGCCGCGGTGCCCGACCCGCGCTCGCCCCGCGGCCGTTGGCATCCGCTGGTGGCGGTCTTGCTGATCGCGGCGTTTGCGGTGACCTGCGACGCTGACGGTTTCACCGCGGTGTGGCAGTGGGCCGACGACGCCCCGCAGCCGGTCCTGGCCCGGCTGGGCGTGCGGGTCTGCCCGCTGACCGGGTTGGGTAAGCCGCCCTCGGAACGCACGATCCGCCGCACGGTCGCCCGCGTTGATGCGCAGGCCCTCGAGGATGCCGCCGGCGGGTTCGTCGCCTGCCGGCTGCGAGCTTTCGGCCTGGGCTCGGCCGCCCGAACGCCGGCACGCGAGCGGGAGGCCCGCCGCGCCCAACGCGCCGTCGCCGATGACCGCACCCGCCCACACCGGCAGCGACAACGCCGCCGGATCGCCTTCGACGGCAAGGTCATGCACGGGGCCAGACGCCCTGACTGCACGCGGGTCACCCTGCAACCACGCTCGGCCAGCAGCGGGCGCACCTCCGCGACGCTGCGCGTGATCGTCGAGCGGTGCACCCCGAACCACGCGGCCACCACGTCATGCGTCAACCCGTGCCGCAGATGCACCAGCGTGGCCATCAGCCGATCCGGGAACCCGAACCGGTACCTCGCGCCGGCGCCGATGCGGCGACGACGCGCACGGCCGGCGAGCCGGTCACGGTGCCGGGCTTGCCACCGCGGCGCCAGCTCCGCGACCAAGCCCTCAGTCACCTGCCGAGACAGCCCTGTCATCCGACGATCCATCATGATCGCAGCACCAACCATGGCTCGATCATCGATACTCAAGGATTCGCAACTGTGCACGAGGTCGTTAGCTCCGCCACCCGGGCTGCTCTACCACTGGCACCGAAGTGCGCGCGTTAACATTCCATTTCGCCAACCCCCAGACTCCTTCTCAGGCAGGGCGTTGACATTTCAACAAGGGCTGCATATGTTAGCGCTCACTTCGAGCGAGGTCGCCCTCACCGTGCGCGTCTACTTCGGACACAACACTCGGCTGCATGACCCGTCCCGACGCCCGGCCTCGGCCGGGCGCCCACAGGAGGAAGCCCGGCATGTCCCTATCCCATTCCAGTCGGGCTCGGCAGCCCGCGCGCTACCGTGTCCGCCCCCTGCTCGCCGGCCTCACCGCTCTGGCCACCAGCCTGGTCGGTCTCGTGGCCCTGTCCTCACCCGGCATGGCGGCCAACCTCGACGACGGCCTCGTCCTGCGCTACGACCTCACCCAGGCCAGCGGCACGACCGTCACCGACAGTTCCGGCCGCGGCCACAACGGCTCGCTCAGCGGCGACGCGACCTGGCAAGGCGCGGACGGCCTGCGCCTCGGCGGTACCAACGGCCACGTCCGCCTGCCCGACAACGTCATGCAGGGCCTCACCGACATCACCGTCTCGGTGCAGGTCAACATGGCGACCGACCAGCTCGCTCCGTACTTCATCTGGGGCCTCGGCAACACCCTCAACGGGGTCGGCAACGGCTACCTGTTCACCACCGGCAACGCCCTTCGGGCCTCCATCGCCAGCGGCAACTGGTCGACCGAACAGACCATCAACACCGGCCGGAACCTCAGCCGCGGCAGCTGGCGCACCATCACCTACACCCTCGGCGGCGGCACCGCGGCGCTCTACGAGGACGGCGTCGAGGTCGCCCGCCAGACCGGCATCACGCTGACCCCCGGCTCGATCGGTGGCGGCACCACCAGGGCCAACTACCTCGGCCGCTCCGTCTACACCGCTGACCGGTACCTCAAGGGACAGGTCCGTGACTTCCGCATCTACGACCGTGCGGTGACCGCCGACGAGGCCCACGCCCTCGGTGAGCAGACCGCCGCCGGGCGGGCCACCGCCGACGCGGCAGCCCTCGACCTGGGCGACACCTCCGCGGTGACCGAGAACCTCAGCCTGCCCACCCGGGCCGCCGGCGGCTCCGCTGTCTCCTGGTCTTCCAGCAACCCGGCCGTGGTGTCGAGCACCGGCGTGGTCACCCGTCCCGCGGCGGGCTCCGGCAACGCCACCGTGACGCTGACCGCCACCGTCTCCTACGCCGGCTACACCGCCAGCCGGAACTTCGCCGTCACCGTCGTCCAGGACATCACCGACCAGGAGAAGGTCGACAACGCTCTCGCGGCCGTCGTCATCCACGATCAGAACGCCATCCGGGGCAACATCACCCTGCCCATCAAGGGGGCACGCGACGTCGCCTTCACCTGGACCGCGAAGGACCCCGACGTCGTCACGAAGACCGGTGAGATCAGCCGCCCGCCGTATGGTTCGCGCGCGGTTAAGGCCCGCCTCAGCGTACGCGCGACCAAGGGTTCGGCCAGCGCGGTACGCAACTTCACCCTGACCGTCCTCCCGCTGCCAAAGGAGCAGCCGCTCGAGGGCTACGCCTTCGCCTACTTCACCGGCGAGGGCACGGCCGACGGCGAGCAGATCTACTTCGCTGCGAGCCGCGGCAACGACCCGCTCAAGTACGACGAGCTCAACGGCGGCCGCCCTGTCCTCACCTCGAACGAAGGTGACGAGGGTGTGCGCGACCCGTTCATCATCCGCAGCCCCGAGGGCGACAAGTTCTACCTCATCGCCACCGACCTCAAGATCAACGGCAACGGCGACTGGGACGCCAGCCAGCGCACCGGAAGCAAGTACATCGAGGTCTGGGAGTCGACCGACCTGGTGAACTGGTCGCAGCAGCGCCACGTGCGCGTCGCGCCCGACACCGCCGGCAACACCTGGGCCCCGGAGGCCTACTACGACGACACCATCGGCGCCTACGTCGTGTTCTGGGCCTCCAAGCTCTACGCGCCGGAGGACACCGCCCACGCCGGCAACACCTATAACCGCATGCTCTACGCGACGACTCGCGACTTCCGTACGTTCAGCGAGCCCAACGTGTGGGTCGACCCCGGCTACTCGGTGATCGACTCGACCGTCGTCAAGCACAACGGCACCTACTACCGCTTCACCAAGGACGAGCGGAACAACACCTCGAGCACCCCGTGCAGCAAGTTCGTCCTCGAGGAGAAGTCGACCCAGCTGCGTAGCACGAACTGGGACTTCGTCAAGGACTGCATCGGCAAGGCGACGGACACCTCCGCGGGCATCAACCAAGGTGAGGGCCCGACGATCTTCAAGAGCAACACCGAGGACAAGTGGTACGTGTTCATCGACGAGTTCGGCGGGCGCGGCTACGTGCCGTTCGAGACCACCGACCTCGACGGCGGGCAGTTCACCATGTCGACCGGGTATGACCTGCCAACACACCCGCGGCACGGCACGGTTCTGCCGGTCAGCAAGGCCGAGCTCGAGCGCCTCCGCCAGGGTCCTCCACCCGTGCCGGCGACCAAGAAGGGCGTCATCGCCGACTACCGGCTCGCGGGAGGCACCGGCACGACGGTGGTCGACAGTTCCGGCAACGGCCGTGACGCCACCATCCGCGGCGGCGTCACCCGAGGCAGCGACGCGATGACCTTCGGCGGTACCGACGGCTACGTCGACCTGCCCGACAACCTGCTGACCGGCCTCACCAACGTCAGTGTCTCCGCCCAGGTCTGGGTCGACCCCGCGCAGTCCACCCCCAACTTCATCTGGGGCCTGGGCAACACCACCGACGGCGCCGGCAACGGCTACCTCTTCACGACCGGGAACTCCTACCGCACCGCCATCGCGAGCGGCAACTGGACGACCGAACAGAACACCGACGCCGGTCGTGACCTCGGACGGGGCGGCTGGCACACCATCACCTACACCCTGTCGGGTGGGGTGGCCCGCCTCTACGACAACGGTGTCGAGGTGGCCAAAAACAGCGGCGTCACGACGAAGCCGGGCGACCTGGGGGGCGGCATCACCACGGCCAACTACCTGGGCCGCTCCCTCTACACCGGCGACAACAACTTCAAGGGCAGGATGCGCAGCTTCACGCTGTGGAACCGTGGCCTGTCAGCCAACGACGTCCTCTCCCTCGCGGGGAACGAAACCGCCATCGGCTCGGTCAAGCTGGACGCCCTCAAGACCGCGGCCATCATCAACGGCGACACGAACACCGTGACCCTGCCCGTCAAGCCGGGCACCGACGTGACCGCGCTCGCGCCGGTCTTCGGGATCAGCGACGGCGCCCGCCTCGCCCCGGGCAACGGCTCGACGCAGGACTTGACGAAGCCCGTCACCTACACGGTCACCGGCGCGAACGGCACCAGCCGCGCCTGGACCGTCAAGGCGGTCGTCATGAACAGCCCCGTCCTGCCCGGATACAACGCCGACCCCAACATCGTGCGCTTCGGCGACACCTACTACATCTACGCCACCACCGACGGCTTCCCGGGCTGGTCCAGCACCACCTTCAAGACCTGGTCCAGCAAGGACCTGGTCCACTGGACCGAGCACCCGACCATCCTCGACCTGGGGCCGGACGTGTCCTGGGCCGACGGGCGGGCCTGGGCGCCGGCCGCGATCGAGAAGAACGGCAAGTACTACCTGTACTTCTGCGCAGACGCCAAGATCGGCGTAGCCGTCGCCGACTCCCCCACCGGTCCGTTTGTCGACGCGCTGGGCAAGCCGCTGGTCGCCGCCAACCCGGACGGCGGCCAGGCGATCGATCCCGCGGTCTTCACCGACGACGACGGCCAGAGCTACCTCTACTGGGGCAACGGCAACGCCTACGTCGTGCCGCTCAACCCCGACATGACGTCGTTCGACTCGACCAAGGTCAAGCGGATCACCGGTCTGACCGGCTTCCGCGAGGGCCTCTTCATGGCCAAGCGCGGCGGCACGTATTACCTCAGCTGGTCCATCGACGACACCGGCAGCGAGAACTACCGGGTCGGCTACGCCACCGCGACGAGCCCGATGGCCGGGGGGCTTGTCAACCGGGGCGAGATCCTCACCAAGGACGGCACGCTCGGCATCCTCGGCACCGGGCATCACAGCATGATCCAGGTGCCGGGCACCGATGACTGGTACATCGCCTACCACCGCTTCGCCATCCCTGGGGGTAACGGCACGCACCGCGAGGTGACCATCGACCGCCTGCGCTTCAACGCGGACGGGACCATCGCCAAGGTCGTGCCGACGCTGGAGAGCGTCCCGCCGCTGACGCACTGACGTCCGGGGCGGACGTCACGGCGACCCCGTGACGTCCGCCTCCATCCACCATTCACAGGGAGGCCATCAGGCGCTGTCGCATTGTCGGATTTGGAGACGCGTTGGACCTGGGGCTCCGGCCCGGGGTTAGATCGCTCGGGCGAGTTCGGTGAGCGCTGCGGCGACCCGCAGAGCGGGTGGGGCGTCGAGTCCGAGTTCGAAGTGTCCGCGGCGGAGGTTCTGCATGAAGGCGTGCCCGGCAATGATCAACTGCTCTGTCCGATCAGTTTGTAGCCCACGCATCGGCCGTAACCGGTGTTTGAGCTGGCTGTGATCAGCTTCTATCGGGGTTGTTCGCATGTTGCTCGACGTCATGCCACGCGGAGGGAATGGCGCTGTTGCGTTGGGGGACCGGCGGACGTGTTGAGCCTGTGTCGGATCGGCGGGTCAGATCGCTTGGGCGAGTTCGGTGAACGCAGCGGCGACTCGCAGAGCGGGCGGGGCGTCAACGCCGAGTTCGTAGTGTCCGCGTCGGAGGTTCTGCATGAACGCGTGTCCGGCGATGATGACCTGTGCGGTCTTGTCGGTTCGTAGCCCGCGCATCGGTCTCAACCGCTGTTTGAGCTGGCTGTGATCGGCTTCTATCGGGTTGTTCGCGTGTTGTTCGACGTGGTGCCATGCCTGCGGGATCAGCTCATCCAGCGGGCCTGTCAAGATTTCTGTGTAAGTTGATCTATGGGTTGTCAGGTCAGGTAGGGGCCGAGGCGGTCGGGGTAGGCCAGGGCGAGGGCGCCGAGGGCTTGGCGCCAGCCTGGGACGGTGGCGCCTTCGACGAGGCGGGCCTGGGCGCGGCGTTGGCCGGCGGGTAGGCCTTTCTCCTTGGCGCGGTCGCGGGCGCGTTTGTCTTCGATGTCGCGGATGGCCAGCCAGAGCAGCTTGATCACGGCGTCGTCGGTGGGGAAATGCCCCCGGTTCTTGATGATCTTCCGCAGTTGGTAGTTCAGCGACTCAATCGCGTTCGTGGTGTAAATGATCTTTCGGAGTTCGGGTGGGAACGCCAGGAACGGCACGAACCGCTGCCAGGCGTTGGTCCACGTCGCGACCGCCGCCGGGTAGCGGCGGCCGAGATCGGACTCGCCGAACGCGAGCAGTTCGGCCTCGGCGGCCTCAACCGTCGGCGCGGTGTAGATCGGCTTGAGGGCCGCGGCGACCTTCTTGCGGTCGGTGTAGGACACGAACCGCATCGCGGCCCGGATCACATGCACGGTGCAGGTCTGCACCGTACTCAACGGCCAGGTCGCCTCGATCGCCTCGGCGAAGCCGGTCAACCCGTCACAGCAGACGATCAACACGTCGCGGATACCGCGGTTGCGCAGCTCGGCGCAGACCCCGGCCCAGAACTTCGCCCCTTCAGCGGCCTGCACCCAGATCCCGAGCACATGCTTAACCCCGTCAAGGTCGACACCGACAGCGATGTGCGCGGCCCGATTACGCACCTGGTGCCCGTCACGGACCTTCACCACCAGGGCATCGAGGTAGAGGATCGGGTAGATCTGGCGGTTTCTACCGGTCGTTGCGAATCAGCTCGTTGTCATTTGGCGTTGCCATTGTCCCATCATCTGCTGCGGCGTCTTGTCGTTCAGGCACAGGCGTGGCCGTTCGTTGAGCTCGCCGGCGATCTCTTGGAGTTGATCGTCGGTCCATCTGCTCAGGTCGGTGCCTTTCGGCAGGTACTGGCGCAGAAGCCCGTTCGTGTTCTCGTTGGAGCCACGCTGCCAGGGCGAGTGTGGGTCAGCGAAGAAGATTCTGAGGCCGGTCGCTTGCTCGATGCGCTCGTGGTGGAACATCTCGTTGCCTTGATCCCAGGTCAACGTGCGCCGCAGCCTGGCAGGTAGTTTCGCGAACGTGCTGATCAGCGCGTCGCCGACGGACCGGGCACTGTGATCGCCGGGCAGCCTCACCAGCAGGGTGAACCTGGTCTTGCGCTCCACCAGCGTTGCGATCGCTGATCGGTGACCGGCACCCATGATCAGGTCGCCCTCCCAATGCCCCGCCTGACGGCGGGACTCGACCGCGGCTGGCCGCTCACGGATCGACTTCATGTTGGTTGACTGTTTCAGCGCGCCCTCGCGAGACCGGCCCCGGCCACGGCGACGCCGATAGGTGCGGCCAGTACGCAGATTGACGGGATCGGCGTGAAGGACCAGGCCTCGATAGACCGCCTCGTAGATCGTCTCGGCGCACACCTGCCACGCCAGCCGGCGCGGGTATCGCCGTCGCAGCCACCGGCTGATCTGCGCAGGCGACCATCCCCGATGCAGTTTGCCGGCAACCGCCTCGCGCAACGCGTTGTCGGCCGCCAGCCGCCGGGCTTCGGGCGCCGTCGGCGCACATGAGCCTGGTTGTGTGCATACCACGGCTGATACCGGCCGTCGGGTTTGCGGTTGCGAGCGATCTCCCGGTACACGCTCTGGTAGCTCTTGCCGATCCGGGCGGCGATCGACTTGACCTGCTCTCCTCGGGCGAGCCCGTCGGCGATCTCGATCCTGTCGTCCTGGCTCAGATACCGTCCGCTGATCGGGGTCTCGACATAGCTCACGCTGCCAGCGTCGATGAACCACAATGATCCACAACTCAGCGACACGCCCACTTCCTGGGCGGCTCGAGCACCCCGCACTCCTGTCCTGATCAGTTCGAAATAGCGACGCTTGACGTCCGTCGACATCTTGTTCGGCGCGTATCTCGGCATGCGAACCCCGTCCCATCAGGATTCGCAACGACCGGTAGAAACCGCCTCTCCTCCAGAGGCCGCGACTGCCAGGCCTTGACCTCGTCCAGGACCGAGTCGGTGATCTTCGAAATCGTCTCGTGGGACAGCTCAGTGCCCAGCGTGCGAACCAGATGATGCCCGATGTCACGGACCGTCATCCCACCGGCATACAACGAAATGATCATGTCGTCGAGGCCGCCGGCGCGCCGAACCCCCTTGGGGACCAGCCGCGGCTCGAACGTGCCCGCCCGATCCCGCGGCACCTCCAACGGCACCGCACCGACCTCAGTCATCACCGTCTTCGGCGTGCTGCCATTACGCGAGTTCGGCGACCCACGCCCGGCCGGATCACCCTTCTCATAACCCAGATGCCCCGTCAGCTCCGCCGGCAGACCCCGCTGCAACACCGCCTTGAGCATCTCCGCCAGAAACCCACCCTCACCGGTCAACGCCACCTCACCGGCATCCACCCGACGCATCACCTCGTCGAACAAACCGGCATCAACCATCTCCTCGACCGCCGCACGAGCCAACGACGGCGACGACAACGACTCACTCCCGCGCTGATCACCAGTCACGGCCATCTGTGTACTCCTTCAGCTCACGCTGATCTCGTTACACAGACCATCTGACACGCCCCATCCAGCACGCCGGGGTAGACCGCCGCGGCATCCGTGACCACCTCGTTGGGCGTCACCTTCAGCGTGGACAGCGCGCGTCGGAAGAACCGCCGGGCCGCGGCGGCGTCGCGGCGGGTCGAGACCAGCACGTTGATGACCTGCCCGTACTGGTCAATCGCCCGGTACACGTACCGCCACACCCCGTTCACCTTGACGTACGTCTCATCATCGTGCCACCGGTCGCCCGGTGAGTGGCGGCAGAATCGGGCGGCGTCAGCCAGCAGCGGGGCGAACCGCTGGACCCACCGGAACACGGTGACGTGATCGACCTCCACGCCGCGCTCGACCAGCAGCTCCTCAACGTCCCGGTAGGACAAGCAGTAGCGCAGATACCAGCGTGCCGCGAGCACGATCACCTCCGCAGGGAACCGGAACCCGGCGAACGCCGACTTCGGAGGTAGCCACGGCCGAGAGCGGGTCAACGACTTCACTGCTCAAGCCTGCCTCGATCTTGCCAACGCTCAACGCAACGGAGCCTGCCGGATCGATGAACGCGTTGTACCCCGGGTGGGGGCCGAGGTCAGATCGCCTGGGCGAGCTCAGCAAACGCCGTCGACACCCGCGTTGCCGGCGGGGCATCGACGGCGAGTTCGTAGTGGCCACGTCGTAGGTTCTGCATGAAGGCGTGTCCAGCGATGATCACCTGCGTTGTCCTGTCGGTTCGTAGTCCGCGCGTCGGTCTCAACCGGTGTTTGAGCTGGCTGTGGTCGGCCTCGATCGGGTTGTTCGCGTACTGCTCGACGTGGTGCCACGCTTGCGGGATCAGCTCGTCGAGGACTCTGGGGTAGACCGGCGCGGCGTCGGTGACGACCTCGCTCGGTGTCACCTTCAACGTCGACGTCGACAGCGCCCGGCGGAAGAACCGGCGTGCCGCGTCGGCGTCCCGTCGGGTGGAGACGAGCGCGTCGATGACCTGCCCGTACTGGTCGACCGCTCGGTACACGTAACGCCACACAGCGTTGATCTTGAGGTAGGTTTCGTCGACGAACCACCGGTCACCTGGGGAGTGCCGGCAGGATCGGGCGGCGTCGGCCAGCAGTGGAGTGAACCGCTGCACCCACCGGTAGACCGTGACGTGGTCGACCTCGACTCCGCGTTCAACCAGCAACTCTTCAAGATCGTGGTAGGAGAGGTTGAACCGTAGATACCAACGGACCGCGACGACGATCACCTCGGACGGGAAACGGAAACCGGCGAACGCCGACTTCGGTGGCAGCCACGGTCGCGGACGGGTCGACAGTTTCACCAGGCAAGCTTGCCTTGGCCTTGCCAACGCTCAACGCAACAGAGCCAGGACAACCCCAGGAACCACCTTGACAAACATAGGGGCATCACCATCGTCTACCGCACCAGCGGCATCGACCAGAAGCTGGCCGGACGGCCGGTCATGGCCGACGGCGCCTACCGCGGCAACCCAGAGGTGATCATCCCGTACCGCAAGCCAGCCGACGGCAGCGAGCTACCCGAGTGGAAGGCCGACCTGAACAGACAGCACCGCACCGTCCGAGCACAGGTGGAACACGCCCTGGCCAGGATGAAGTGCTCCAAGATCCTGCGCGACTACCGCCGCGCCGCCCACACATTGACCGACGCTGCTTCCGGCATCGCCCATCTCCACAACATCATCCTCACCGGCTGAACCGCCAGCCCCGACGGGGCAACACCTTCAGCGAGTTACGAGACGTCCTTTAGGTACCGGATGCAAGCCCCGGATCAAGCCCTTGGCTCAGCGTGCCGGCGCGGGCGTCCCCACAGCGGACCGCCGCGAGGCGGCTTCGGCGCGTTCGCCGCGGACCAGCCAGGTCAGCACGACGAAGGTCAGCAGACCCCAGACAAAGTAGATCGTCGTCAGGGTGACAGTGGAGAAATTCCACCAGTTCGTCCGATCTATCAGCAGCAGGCCAGTGGCGAGGAACATCGTGCCGGGCTTGACGATGAAGAACTTTTGCGAGTACGCCGTGAATGCGTGGTGGCCGAGGAGCAGGACGGTGAGGTAGATCCACGTCCACTGCACGGTGACGGCGAGCCAGCTGGTGCCCACCACGAGCGGTACCGCCACCAGGCAGAGAAGCGCTGCGCGCCAGGCAATTTCGGTGTTCATCCGTCGCCGGACCGCGGTAAGGGAGCGCCTCGGCCGTCCAGACCAGCGCAGCAGGGAGGGCCGGGGGAACCGCCACAGGTCGACGCTGCGGTCCTCGTCTCGGGCGCGGTCGTAATAGATCATCGACACCTGCCCGTCTCGGCAATGGAACGAGGCTCCGGACGGCGCGGCGGCTATGACCTTGCGGAGTCGCAGCAGCATGCGGAGAAGGCCCACGTTGCCGAGTGTGACCAGCGTGAGGAAGGCGTGTGCCACGATCCAAAGCCCGGCCGCGATGAGCAGTGTCGTACCGAGGTCTGCGAAGAACGCGACGATGGCATCCATCGGCTGCTCCAAAGGGGTGCGTCGACGCCCGGCGGTTGTCGGGGACGAGCGGGAAGACGGGGGTCAATGAAACAGTTCGTCGATGATGTTGTCGATTAGGTTGGCTCCGTCGCCCTGCCTGTCGGGGGCGAGCCGACGGCCGCCGTGAATGGTCTGTTCACCATTCGTCGAGGTACCGGCGACGGCTTCCTCGAACACCTGGGTCAGCGGGTTGTGTTGTCGGTTGCGCATCCACTCCCAGACGAGATCGACCGTGTGATCGACCGTGGCGATGCCGAGGCCGGCCGCCGCCCCCGCGAGGAACCATGTGAAGATGTTCCTCGCGCTGGTCTCCCGGGGTGGCGCGGGGTAGCCGGCGGCGAGGGCCAGCGGAGTGAGGTAGGCGCCGCCGAGACGAGGATCGCTGAAGTCCTCGAGCAGGCTCAGCACCCCGTGTGCGAACGGCTTGTCCGCGATCTCGCGCGCGAAGGCCTGCATGGTCGCCTCGGGCTGGCGGGCATGCCCGATGCGGGCTCGCGCCACCAGTCTGGCCAGCCGGGGCGAGGTGATTTCCGCGAGTTCCACTTCCCATCCATCTGGCAGCGACGGTGCCTGCACGACCGGCCAGAGCGCGAAGACCGTGAAGTCCAGGACAATGTGTTCGGGAAGCGCGTTCTGCGGCAGAGGGCCGGTCCGGAACAGGTATTGTGCTGCGCCGGCCGCGAGGAAGTGACGCAGCACCGTCATTGGGTCGGTCCGGCCCGGTGCGCCGGCCACGCTGCCGGCGATCGAGGCGAGCCGGTTGGCCTGGGTGGCGGTTTCCCGGCGACGAGCGGGTCGCCGACCCGCGGAGATGAGGTCGCGGTAGTCGGCGGCCATGCGATCGATCCAGAGCCGGAGGTTGGCCGGATCCAGCGGCTTGCGTCCTAGTTCCGCCGGATAGTGGTGGTGGATGACCTGGGTGCCGTACCCGACCTGATAGGCGCGAGCGGTGCCGTCAACGCGGGCGTGGAGATGCACGGTGGTCTCGGTCGGCGGATCGCGGTCGGCGGTCGTCATACCCGGATCACCGTTCTTCGATGTGCTGGTCGCGTGCGGACTGGAACACCCGCCCGTGGTCATTGACCTCCGCATTCATGTGGACGGTGAAGTCGCGGGCCCCACGAGTTGTTGACATGGCACCTCCCTCTGCGAGGTCTGTAGCGGGTGCCGCACTGTCGCTACGGTTTCCGTCGCTGCGGCCCATAAGCAAGCCGCACGCGGTTGCGCCGAGCCCGGCGACTCCGATGAGGGCCCCGATCGACGATGCCAGCTTGTCGGCCTCGTCGAGGCCGACCGAGAGGAAGTACGCGGACATCACGGTGACTGTGAGCGCGGTGGCTGACGCTCCGGCCCACACCAGGGCACGTCGACGTCTCTCCACTGTCATCCTCCCCACGGTGTTTGATGCCGGTGCCCGTTGAGCGCCGTCGTCTGCGTGGCTGGTCGCCGAAGCGGTGTGGACAAACCGGTACCACTGGCGTGATCGATTGCGGTGTTGAACCACTATCCCGTGGTGATTGGATGGCCGGTTGGGCGCCGGCATGGGGTGCGAGGCGGGCACGTCGAGGGGGCTTCGGCTTGCTCGCGATGCTACTCGGGGCTGCTCCCTGGCGGCGCTCTCCGGACGGTGCCGACGCTGTCGGAAAGGCGACCTGGCCTCGCAGGCGACCCTCGGGCGGCGATGACGGCGCGGCGCCCTGGTTCGCTCCAATTCCGCTCCGGCCGGACTGGCGAGGGCAGAGTCACCCACATGAGGCAGCAGACCAGTAGGGCTTCGGGATGGGCGGACCGGGCCCGGGCACCCGAACGGCGCATGTCTTTCCTACCGTCGCGCAATCAGCCGCAGCCGCCGGTGCGCCTACCCGACCTAGATTGTGCTGCCCGAACTTGCGACGATCTGGTGCCGCATCTCGCGACCAGCTTCACCCGAACCTGGCCAGGCCAGCGCCCAGCCCTGCAATGACGTCAACGATCGACGTCCGTCTGCACCACTAGGTCGTCCGCGAGCAAGTTCGCGTTGACCATGACCTGGTGGCGCTGAGTGTTCAGAATCCGTGCCCTAAGCGCCTCAGGAATCTCCACGACGAACAGTTCGACGCCGAACTCCGCAGCTGCCCGGGCGAGCCAGCCCGAGATTGAGTCGCGTGCGTCATGACTGGCGAAGGCGATGATCGTCCGGGTGCCCTCCCAGCCGGGCTCCCGCTTGAGCAGAGCCAGCTTGAGCACATCCTGCGCGATCTTCTTCGGCTGCGCCCCCTTCAACCTGCCCTGCCGGGCGTATGCCTCGACCACCACACCCATGTCCGGTGTCGCCGCATCCACCTCGACGAACACACCCCCAGACAGAGCGATTCTCGCCGGCTTGGTCAGGACCACACCCAGAGACGCGGCAAGCCCCGCAACGATCTCCTCCTCAGCCCGGCGCTGCGTCTGCGAGTCACTCTGATGTGGAGCTTCCTCAGGCATGGCGCCAGCCTAAGGGCCCCAGCAGCGCCGCGGCACAAGCCAGCTCGTATCGGAACCGTACGGATCTGCCGATGAGCGCGCCTCCGTACGCCACCGTCAGCTGTAGTACTGAACGAGGCAGAACTCGTGGTCCTCCGAGTCGGCCATGACAACGACCACACCCTCGTCATAGTCGTGCCGTTCACCGGTGAACCGGCCACCGAGATTGATGACCATGGCAACAGCGTCGTCGATGTCGTCGACGGAGATGTCGAGGTGAATCCGCACCTTGCCTGTTTGAGGCTCCGACACTGGCTGGAACACAAGCCGCGGCTGAGAGTCACCTCGCTCGCCGAGGTAGACCCAACCCTTCTGTGACGGGTCCCGAGCCGTCGCCGTACCGGCGGAACCGGCCCTTCGGAGATCACGAGGGCCTGTGGATTTAAGGGTGTTTCCGGCCTGACCCGCCGGGCTTGTGCCTGGTGAGGAAGGTGCCTTGATGACGACACTGGACGACGTGACCGCGAGGAAGAAGGAACCGCAGCCGTCAGCGGAGGCAGCCGCCGCGGCGGAGCTGGTGCGCCTGGCCAAGGAACAGGGCTTGTCGCTGACCGGCCCGGACGGGCTGCTAAAGCAGTTCACCAAGACGGTCCTGGAGACCGCCCTCAGCGAGGAGATGACTGAGCACCTCGGCTATGAAAAGCGCGACCCTGCCGGGGCTGGGTCAGGCAACATCCGCAACGGGACCAGGCCGAAGACGGTGCTGACCGACGCGACGGGTCATGTCGAGATCGACGTGCCGCGTGATCGGGCCGGCACATTCGAGCCGCAGATCGTCAAGAAGCGGCAGCGCCGGCTGACCGGCGTCGACGAGATCGTGCTGTCGCTGTATGCCAAAGGCTTGACCACCGGGGAGATCAGCGCCCACTTCGCCGAAATCTACGGCGCCTCGGTCAGCCGGGAGACGGTCTCGCGGATCACCGACAAGGTGATCGAGGAGATGAACGACTGGACCGTGCGCCCGCTCGACGCTGTCTACGCGGCCGTGTTCATCGACGCCATCGTGGTCAAGGTGCGTGACGGTCAAGTCGCGAACCGGCCGGTCTACGCCGCTATCGGGGTCACCCTCGACGGGGAGAAAGACGTCCTCGGCCTCTGGGCCGGCTCGGGTGGTGAGGGCGCCAAGTTCTGGATGAGTGTCCTGACCGACCTGCGTAACCGCGGTGTCAAGGATGTGTTCTTCGTGGTCTGCGACGGGCTCAAGGGCCTGCCCGAGGTAGTCGCGAACGTATGGCCGCAGACGATCGTGCAGACCTGCATCATCCATCTGATCCGTAACACGTTCCGGCTGGCCTCGAAACGGGACTGGCCGGCGCTGCAACGCGACATCAAACCGATCTACACCGCCGTCAACGCCACCGCGGCCCGGGCTGCGTTCGACCGACTCGCCGAGACCTGGGGAACCCGCTACGGCGCGATCATCAGGCTCTGGGACAACGCCTGGCAAGAGTTCATCCCGTTCCTCGACTATGACCTGGAGATCCGCCGGGTGCTCTGCAGCACCAACGCGATCGAGTCGCTGAACGCCCGTTACCGCCGGGCGATCAAGGCCCGCGGTCACTTCCCCTCCGAGCAAGCCGCGTTGAAGTGCCTCTACCTGGTGACCAGATCACTGGACCCGACCGGGCAAGGGCGGGCACGATGGGCGATGCGGTGGAAGCCAGCCCTGAACGCGTTCTCGATCACCTTCGGCGACCGGTTCCCGGCCGCCGAAACCTACTAACCGAAGACGCCGGAAACACCTTTAGCGAGACAGACCCGATCACGACGAGTACGCCGACGACCGGATGGTTATAGCCGCGGTCAGGGGCGCTGGTCGGCCTGCGGTACGTCGGCGGGGGTGAGGTCGAGGCGGGGGCGTAGGTAGCGGACGTGGTGTCGCCACCGGTGGTGTTCGTAGGCGGTGTCGACGTCGATTTCGGCGACGATGGTGGGGAGCACGGGGCTGTAGGGGAGGGGTTGGGGGCGGTCGAGTTGTCCGGTCCACGCGGCGGGGAGGGGTTGCGGCCAGGGGTGTGCCCCCGTCGGGTCGATGGGCGTGAGCAGGGCGGCCAGTTCGGCACGTTGTGCGGGTCGTAGGGGGTTGGTTCGGCCGGTGTAGCGCAGTCGTCCGTGTTGGTCGCAGCGGCCGAGCAGGAGGGTCTCGGGGTTGTCGGTGCTGGGGGTGACGCCGCCGATGATCGCTTCGGTGGTGCGGTAGGCGCGGACTTTCTGCCATCCTCGTCGGCCGGGTTCGTAGCGCCCGTCGAGGCGTTTGATCACGATGCCCTCGATGCCCGCGGCGGTCCAGGTGGTCAACCATTCGGCGGCTTGGTCGAGGTCGGTGGTCTGTGGGGACAGGGTGAGTTGGGCGGGTGTGTCGGCGAGTAGCTGTGTGAGTAGGGCACGTCGTTCGTGCAGGGTCCGGTCCAGTAGTGGTTGGCCCGGTGGGGTGCTGAGCAGGTCGAAGACGACGTAGTGCGCGGGGTGGCGTCGGGCGATGTCGGGGAGCTGGCCGCCGGCGGTGACTCGTCGCTGCAGGTGGGCGAAGTTGGTTCGCTCGCCTTCCCACACCACCAGCTCGCCGTCGAGGACGGCACCCGGCTCGACGGCTTCGGTGACGGCTCGGGTGATGTCGGGGAAGTAGGTGGTGATGTCCCGGCCGGCTCTGGACTGCAGGTACACGCTGTCGGGCCGGCGGAAGGCCAGTGCCCGCCAGCCGTCCCACTTGGGCTCGTAGGCCAGATCCGATGCCTCAGGGACAGCGTCGACGGCCTTGGCCAGCATCGGTGTGAGCGGCGGACGCAGCGCTTCGGTGGTGCCGACACGCCGGCGGGCTGGAGTCACCGCAGGACCGACCCACGACATCGAACTCGAATTTCACTCACCTCCGCTCTCATGGTTGAGGGGCGTACGGGGGTGGCGCTGGAAGATGCCGAACGCTCGATGGCGGCATGCGGAACGAGAGGCAGGACGAGGTCTGCCGGGTGCGCCCAGCTCGTGTCCGCACGCCAGCGCAGCGCTTCGAAGTTTTGTCGCCGATTCCGCACCCCTTCCCAAACACGTCCTTCGATGGACATGCTCGTCAGAGACGGTTGCCGTCCACCCAGTGCCGAGGAGGCCCCCCATGCGGGTAACCCGAGTCTCAGCCCGTTTCCCACGCGTCACGCGTCACGCCGCCGCAGTCGTCCTCGCCGCCATCGCAGGCGCCGGTCTGGTCGGCGTCAGCGCGCAGCCCGCGTCGGCCACACCTCCCGGGATCCCGTCGAAGGCGACGGCCCAGTCTCAGCTCAACGCCCTGACCGTGGCGGCGCAGGGCTCCACCAGCGGCTACTCGCGGGACCTGTTCCCGCACTGGGTCACGATCAGCGGTAG
This sequence comes from Micromonospora cremea, assembly GCF_900143515.1. NCBI lineage: Bacteria > Bacillati > Actinomycetota > Actinomycetes > Micromonosporales > Micromonosporaceae > Micromonospora > Micromonospora cremea. Next base: position 616,408 of record NZ_FSQT01000001.1, read on the forward strand.
CTGCAACACCCGCGAGCAGGTCCTCAAGCGCGACGGCACCTCCGTCGTGGTCGACAGCTCCTGCGCCGCCACCTCCGGCCGCTGGTACAGCCCCTACGACGGCGCGACCTGGACGGCGGCCTCCGACGTCGACATCGACCACGTCGTACCCCTTGCCGAGGCGTGGCGCTCCGGCGCCAACTCCTGGACGACCAGCCGCCGGCAGAGCTTCGCCAACGACCTGAGCCGCCCACAGCTGATCGCGGTGACGGACAACGTCAACCAATCCAAGGGCGACCAGGACCCCTCCACCTGGCAGCCGTCCCTGTCGTCATACCGGTGCACCTACGGCAAAATGTGGATCACCGTGAAGTACAACTGGGGCTTGAAGCTGCAATCGTCGGAGAAGTCAGCCCTGCAGAGCATGCTCAACACCTGCAGCTCCTGACAGCCCCGAGACCGGCGGGGCGTCCTCCGCGGGACGCCCCGCCGACCGGACTATGCCTGCTGTGGCGAAGACGGTGCGCTGTCGCCGGCCTGCTTGCGCTACTGGCCGCCCGCGTCGACGGCCAGGAGGCGCTTGACCATCGCCAGGGCGTCCGCCTCGGTGTCGAACTCCCAGCGCAGCACCCGGCCGTTCTCGCTGTCTCCGGCGCGGGCGACGACCTTCCACCGGACCTCACGGGTCAGCCACACATCCCGGCGGCCCAAGCGCCCCCAGATGCCGTTCCACCAGCGTCCCGCCACGTCCTCCACCAGCGCATCGTACAAGTGTTCGATTGCCGGTGGGTGCGGGGTGGCGAGGTCGCCAACCTGGAGAGCCTCACGTCAGCGTCGACTCCACGATCACCCGTGCTCACCGGCAAGCCGCCGGCGCCCGGATCCGGCCGCAGGAGCAGAAGGAGCCGCCCGGCGGCATCGAGGACGAACCCGCCGACCACGCCCTGGGTCGTTCCCGCGGCGGGCTAACCACCAAGCTGCACCTGGGCGGCGAGCAAGGCCAGAAACCTCTCGCGGTGGTGGTGACCGGTGGGCAGCGCGGTGACAGCCCCCAGTTCACCCGGGTCCTGGCTCGTATCCGGGTGCCGCGTGGCCGGGGGTGGGCGTCCGCGGACCCGCCCGGACCGGGTCCTGGCCGACAGGGCGTACAGCTCGGCCGCCAACCGCGAGCACCTGCGAAAGCGCGAGATCAAGGCGACGATCCCGATCAAGGACGATCAGGCCGCCAACAGGCGCAAGAAGGGGTCGAAGGGCGGTCGGCCACCGTCCTTCGACCCTGAGATCTACAAGCAGCGCATGTCCTCGAGTGCGGCATCATTCGGCTCAAGCGCCACCGCGGCCTGGCCACCCGGTACGACAAGCTCGCAGTCCGCTACCAGGCGACCATCCACGTCGCCGTGGTCAATGAGTGGCTGTAGCACTGCGAGCCATTCCCACCGATTGGAGATGTGCCCGTAACGCCAGCGTGAGTTCGCTCTTGTGCTCGTCGCCCACGCGCAGTTCGCGTGAGGGATCCAGGTACCCGAACACCCCACCGCCACGCCGATCGTCAGGAAGATCGGCCATCCGCGGGACGACGTGGAAGTGGACGTGGCTGACGCCTTCCTTCTCAGCGAACTGCGCCACGTAGGTCTTCATGCACCCAGTCACCGTCCCCAACGCACGAGACAGGCGCACCTGCCAGGCGCCGAGGTCCGCAGCTTCGGCATCGGTCAAGTCGGCGATGGACGTGACATGCCTGCGTGGGATGAGGACCAGCCATCCGGGCAGTGCAGTGTCGATCGCATGCGCCACCCGCCAGTACTCATCTGCAGCGATCCGCTCCCACTCCGGCAGCACGTCAAACCGGTCATTGTTGTCACACACCCAACAGTTCATGATCGGCACAGTAGACAACAGCGGGTCGATGCAAGAGCTCGACGACTTCTGAAACGCGACCTAGCCTAGGCCGGCGCGGAGCAGACCACCAAGGCGGTCTGCGGGGCGGCGAGCCCGGTGTAGCGAGCCGCGCGACGCCGCCGAGCGCGGCGGTCAACCCACGTCTAAGTCGCATGACATGCCTCCTGATCAATGCGCCGGAGGCAAGCAGTTAACTTTGTTAAATGTGAATGCGCAGTAATCTGTCAGCACTTGGTTCACGGTGTGAAGCAGGCCGCCGGGGCGGCCGGGAGAGGATGGCGGCGGACGTGGACGCCAGACGCACCACCGTGCGCGACATGCGTCGTGCTAACCGGTCGGTCCTGCTCACCCGGATCTGGCTGGACGGCCCGCTGAGCCGCCACGAGCTGGGGCAGTCCACCGCGCTGAGCCTGGCCAGCGTGAGCAACCTGGTCGGCGAGATGATCGCCGAGGGCCTGGTCGAGGAGGCCGGCTTGGTCGAGTCCGACGGCGGCCGCCCGCGGGTGCTGCTGCGGGTCGCCCCCGGCTACGGCTACCTGGTCGGAGCCGACGTCGGCGAGACCCGGGTGCAGGTCGAACTTTTCGACCTGGCGATGACCGCCCTCGCCAAGGCGGAGTACCCGATCGCCGCCGCCGAGCCCGACCCCCGGCAGGTCACCGACCACCTGCTGCACGGTCTCACCGCGGTGATCGAGCAGGCCGGCATCGACCCGGCGGCGGTGCTCGGCTTCGGCGTCGCCGTCTCCGGCACCGTCGAGCGTGCCGCCGACGCCGTGGTGCACGCGCAGACCCTCGGCTGGGACGGCGTGCCACTCGGCGCCATGCTGCGCGCCGGCACCGACATCCCGGTGCACATCGACAACGGCGCGAAGACCCTCGGCCAGGCCGAGATGTGGTTCGGCGCGGGCCGCGACGTCCGGCACGCGGTCGTTGCCCTGGTCGGCTCCGGCGTCGGGGCCTGCGTGATGGCCAACGGCGTGGGCTACCGCGGCGCGCACAGCAGCGCCGGCGAGTGGGGGCACACCACCATCGTGTACGGGGGCCGCCGCTGCCGCTGCGGCAACCTCGGCTGCCTCGAGGCGTACGTCGGGGCGGAAGGGGTGCTCGACCGGTTCCGCCAGGCCAACCGCGGTCGCCCGGCGACCGGCGGCGACGAGGAGACCGCCTTCGGCGAACTGCTGCGCGCCACCAGCCGCACCGCCGCCAAGGTGCTCGACGAGACGGTCGGCTACCTCGGCGCTGGGGTGGCGAACCTGGTGAACCTGTTCAACCCCGAGCGGGTGGTGCTGGGCGGCTGGGCCGGCCTGGCCCTGGGCGAGCGCTACCTGCCGCAGATCCGCGAGGTCACCGCGCGGCACGCGCTGCGCCAGCCGTACGCCCAGACCTCGATCGAGCTGTGCCGGCTCGGACCGGACGCGGTCGCGATGGGCGCGGCCACCCTGCCAATGGCCCGGCTGCTGCGCGACGGCGGCGTGCCGCGCGAGCCGGCCGCCCGGGTGACCTTGGCGCCGGCGCTGACGGCGCGGCGGCCCCGGTCGCGGACCCGCTGAGCCACCGGCCCGGCGGCGGGAGTGCCGCCGACCCGGCCCCGGCTCAGGACGGGAGGGTTCTGCTTGGCCCCGCTGGTGCAGCTCCAGATCTGCGTCTTCCACGCCCTCGGCGGGGCAAAGGAGTGGCGGGAAGGCACCTTCTCACCGACTGGCTGCGCTGTCGATATCTCGCAAGCAGCACCACTGCATGGGTCCGGGTTGCGGTACTCGGGCGCTCTGATTAATCGGGCCAGCGTCGAAGCTGCCTCCGGTGCTGAAAGTGTCGTCAGGTGCCCGAGGAATGTTTGGGTAGTACTCGATCGTTCGACGTTCTCTCCGCGATGAAGCACGGTGGACGCCAGTGCGGCCGCCCGGGAGATCCCGAGCGGCCGCCCCGAGCGGCCGGGTCAGCGCTCCCCGCGCACCCGCCGGACAGTGTCGCGGTACCACTGCGCGCTGCGCTTCGGCGTACGCCGCTGGGTGTCGTAGTCCACCCGGACAATGCCGAACCGCCTGTCGTAGCCGTACGCCCACTCGAAGTTGTCCAGCAGCGACCAGGCGAAGTAGCCGCGCACGTCCGCGCCGGCCTGCCGGGCCCGGGCCACCGCCCGCAGGTGCTCGGTCAGGTACGCCACCCGGTCGTCATCGGCCACGAACCCGTCGGCGTCCGGCTTGTCGTCGAAGGCCGCCCCGTTCTCGGTGATCACCAGCGGCACGCCCGGGTAGTCCCGGTGCAGCCGGACCAGCAGCTCGGTGAAGGACTCCGGCACGATCTCCCAGTCCATCGCGGTGCGCGGCAGGTCCCGGCGGATCACCCGGCGCACCGGCTTGCCGTGCTCGTCCCGGTCCCGGCCCTGCTCGTCCACCCCGGAGTGGACCTGCCCGAAGTAGAAGTTCACGCCGAGCACGTCGATCGGGGCCGAAATGACCTCCAGGTCGCCCTCCTGCACCGGGACGCGGACCCCCTCGGCGGCCAGGTCGGCCACCACGTCCTGCGGGTAGGAGCCACGGAACACCGGATCGAGGTAGAGCCGGTTGCCCAGCCCGTCGGCGGCCCGGGCGGCGTCCCGGTCGGTCGCGCTGTCGGTGGCCGGGTCGGCGGTGGACAGGTTGACGGTCAGGCCAAGCTCGATCGGGGTGGCCGCCGCCGCACGCAGCCGCTGCACCGCCAGCCCGTGCCCGAGCAGCAGGTGGTGCGCCGCGGCGATCCCGTCGCCCAGGTTCCGCCGGCCCGGGGCGTGGTTGCCGTACGCGTACCCGAGCATCGCCGAGCACCACGGCTCGTTCAGCGTGGTCCAGGTCTTCACCCGGTCGCCGAGGGCGCCGAAGACCAGCTCCGCGTAGTCGGCGAACCGGTAGGCGGTGTCCCGGTTCGGCCAGCCGCCCGCGTCCTCCAGCTCCTGCGGCAGGTCCCAGTGGTAGAGCGTCACCCACGGGTCGACCCCGCGGCCCAGCAGCTCGTCCACCAGGCGGTCGTAGAAGGCCAGCCCGGCCGGGTTGGCCGGCCCGCGCCCGCCCGGCTGCACCCGCGGCCAGGCCACCGAGAAGCGGTAGGTGTCCAGGCCCAGGTCGGCGATGAGCGCGACGTCCTGCGGCATCCGGTGGTAGTGGTCGCAGGCCACGTCGCCGTGGTCGCCGTTGGCCACCGCCCCGGGGACCCGGCAGAAGGTGTCCCAGATCGATGGCGTCCGGCCGTCCTCGGCCACCGCGCCCTCGATCTGGTACGACGAGGTCGCCACCCCCCACCGAAAGGTCGGCGGGAGGGTGTCGATCGGGTCGGCCTGCCCGGTGGTGGTCGGGCGGGTGAGGTCGGTGTCCATGGTTCTCCTAGCGGTTGCGGGTAGTTCGGTCGGACGAAGGGAGGTCAGTGGGGGACCGGCGTGGCGGCGGGGTGCAGCCAGCAGGCGACGGCCCGGCCTGGGTCGCCGCCGGGCGCTCCCAGTGCCGGCACTTTCTTGTCGCACGGGTCGAACGCTTTTGGACAGCGCGGGTGGAACGCGCAGCCCTCCGGCATGGCCCGTAGGTCCGGCGGGGAGCCGGGGATGCCGGTCAGCTCGCGGCGCGGGCCGCGCAGCGCCGGGAAGGAGTGCAGCAACCCCTCGGTGTACGGGTGCAGGGCCCGCCCGTACAGCTGCGCGGCGGGCGCCTCCTCGACGATCCGGCCGCCGTACATGATGGCGATCCGGTCGGAGAACTCGACCAGCAGCGACAGGTCGTGGGTGATGAACAGCACCGCGAAGTCCAGCCGCTCCCGCAGCTCGGCGAGCTGACCGAGGATCTGCCGCTGCATTACCACGTCCAGCGCGGTGGTCGGCTCGTCCATGATGACCACCTGCGGCTCCAGCGCCAGCGCCATGGCGATCATGACCCGCTGCCGCATCCCGCCGGAGAGCTGATGCGGGTAGCTGTCCAGCCGGTCGGCGGCGATGCCGACCAGGCGGAGCAGGTCCCGGGCCCGGGCCAGCCGACTCGCCGCCGTGCTCCGCGGCTCGTGCGCCTTGATCACGTCGAGCAGCTGGGTGGAGACCTTGTGCACCGGGTTCAGCGAGTTCATCGCGCCCTGGAACACGATCGAGGTCTCCGCCCAGCGGAACTGCCGCAGCTGGGCCGGGCTGAGGGTGAGCACGTCGACCGGCGGGCCGTCGACCGGGTGGTAGACGACCTGGCCGCCGCTGACCACGCCGGGCGGCGGCAGCAGCCGGGTCAGCCCGTACGCCAGGGTGGACTTGCCGCTGCCGCTCTCCCCGGCCAGCCCCAGCACCTCGCCCCGGTGCAGGGTCAGGTCGACGTCGCGCACGGCGTGCACCGCCGCGTCGCCGAGCCCGTAGTCGACGCGCAGTCCGCGGATCTCCAGCACCGGATCGCTCATCGCACAACGTCCTCTCGGGTGGTGGCAGCCCGTGGCGTCGGGACGGACGGGGTCGGGGCCAGCACGGGGGTGAAGCCGACCCGCATCCGCACGCTGCGGCCGTCGGCGGTGCGGATCCGGGTTTTGCCGGCGCTGCGTAGCCGGGGGCTGACGAACTCGTCGATGCCGAAGTTGATCAGGGCGAGGGCGGTGCCGAGCACCGCGATGGCCAGCCCGGCCGGGACGAACCACCACCAGGCGCCCTGCGCGAGGGCCTGCTGGCCCTGGGCCCAGAACAGGATGGTGCCCCAGTTCCAGGACGAGATCGACGAGATGCCGATGAAGGCCAGGGTGATCTCCGACATGACGGCGAAGATGACGGTGCCGACGAAGCCGGACGCGATGATCGCGGTGAGGTTGGGCAGGATCTCGAACAGGATGATGCGCCACGGCCGCTCGCCGGTGGCCCGGGCCGCCTCGACGTAGTCGCGGCGCCGCAGGGACAATGTCTGGGCGCGCAGCACCCGGGCGCCCCACGCCCACGAGGTGCAGCCGATGATGAGCGCGACCAGCGTGTCGCTGGCCTGCTCGACGATCGACGTCACGATGATGATCAGCGGCAGCGCGGGGATGACCAGGAACACGTTGGACAGGGCCGACAGGCCCTCGTCGGCCGCGCCGCCGATGTAGCCGGCGGTCACGCCGATGAGGATGGACAGGATCGTCGCCAGCACGCCGGCCACCAGTCCCACCACCATGACGCTGCGCGCGCCGACCAGGATCTGGCTGAAGATGTCCTGACCGAGGTGGGTGGTGCCGAACCAGTGCCGCAGCGACGGCGCCTGGAGCACGTCGCCGCTGCGCGCGTCCGGGTTGTACGGCGCCACCCACGGCCCGATCACCGCGAAGAGGCAGTAGATGCCCAGGATGACCAGCCCCGTGGCGGCCTTGGCGTTGGCGATGAACCGGAACCGGCGCCGCTTCGCCCGGCCCGGCGCGGCCGACGGCTGGGCCATCGCCCCCTGACCGGGGATGACCTGCTCGATGCTCGACGGTGAGATTGTCATCGCTCAGCTCTTTCGGGTCCGCGGGTCGAGAAGCAGGTACGCGACGTCGGCGAGCAGGTTCGCCACCAGCACGGAGATCGTGATGATCAGGAAGATGCCCTGCATCAGCGGGTAGTCCTTGGCGCCAACGGCCTGGAAGAGCTGGTAGCCGAGCCCGGGGTAGGAGAAGACGATCTCCACCAGCAGCGTGCCGCCGACGATGAATCCGAGCGACAGGGCGAAGCCCGAGACGTTGGGCAGCAGCGCGTTGCGGGCCGCGTAGCTGAGGGCGACCCGGCGCTCGGACAACCCCTTCGCGTGGGCGACCGTGATGTAGTCCTCCGAGGAGACGGTGACCATCATGTTGCGCATGCTGAGGATCCACCCGCTCATCGAGGAGACCAGGATGGTGGCGGCGGGCAGGATGCTGTGCTGGATCGCGCTCGGGATGAAGTACTGGTCGAACGCCGGCACCAGGCCCGCCTCGTAGCCGCCGGAGGACGGGAAGACGCTTCCCGGGCCGGCGAACAGGGCGATGGCGACGAGGCCCAGCCAGAAGTACGGGATCGAGGACAGGAACGTGGTGGCCGGCAGCAGGCCGTCGACCCAGGAGCCGCGCCGCCAGCCGGCGCCGACGCCGAGCGCGGTGCCGAGGAGGAAGCTGATGATCGTGGTGATGCCGACCAGGCCGACCGTCCACGGCAGGCTGTCGCCGATCACCGTCGACACCGGCGCCGGGAAGAAGGTGAACGACAGCCCTAGGTCGCCGTGGAGGAGCTGTCCCCAGTAGTGCAGGTACTGCCGCCAGGCGTTCTCGTTCGCGTCCAGCCCGAACAGCACGCGCAGCGACTCGATGGCGTCGGCGCTGATCCGGCCCTGGTTGCGCGAGATGAGGGACTGCACCGGGTCGCCCGGGACCAGCCGCGGAATGAAGAAGTTGAGCGTGATGGCCGCCCACGCGGTGAACAGGTAGAAGGCCGTGCGCTGCAGGAGGAATCTCATCGTGTCTCCCCCCTGGCGGCGGTGTCGTCCCGCTCGACCGCCGCCGGCGGCGCTGGCACGGCCGGATCGGCGTCGGGCGCGGCGGAGCCGGGAGTGTCGGCGGCGACGGTGGCCGGGTCGTAAAGCCAGCAGGCCGCCCAGTGACCGAGCCGGTCGATGGTCAGCCGTGGCGGCAGGTCCACCGTGCAGCGCCGCATGGCGTGCGGACACCGGGGGTGGAACCGGCAGCCCGCGGGCGGGGTGATCAGGCTCGGCGGCTCGCCCTGACCGCGGTCCTCCCCGGCGGCCGCGTCGACGCCGGCGCCGTCGCCGGTGATGCGCTCGGGGTCCGGCGCCGAATCGGTGAGCAGCCGGGTGTACGGATGGGCCGGGTTCTGGGTGACGGTCTCGCTGTCGCCGCCCTCGACCATCCGGCCCGCGTACATCACGATCGTCTCGTCGGCGAAGTAGCGGGCCGAGGCGATGTCGTGCGTGATGTAGAGGATGGCGATGTTGAGCCGCTCCTTGAGGTCTTGGAGCAGGTTGAGCACGCCGAGGCGGATCGACACGTCGAGCATGGAGACCGGCTCGTCGGCGAGGAGCACCTCCGGGTCGGCGCCGAGCGCCCGGGCGATGGCGACGCGCTGCCGCTGGCCGCCGGAGAGCTCGTGCGGGAAGGCGTCCAGGTAGCGCTCGGGCGGGGTGAGACTGACCCGGGTGAGCAGCTTGCCGAGGGCCGCCTCCAGCTCCTCGGCGCCGCGCCCGGCGTTGCCGTGGATCCGCAGCGACCGGGTGAGGTGGTAGCGGACGGTGTGCACCGGATTCAACGACGCGAACGGGTCCTGCAGGATCAGCTGGACCCGCCGCACGTACGACCGGAACGGACGACCGCCGCGCACCCTGGTCGACGTGCCGTGCAGGCGGAGGTCGCCGGCGGTGCGGGGGTAGAGCTGGGCCAGCAGCCGGGCCACCGTGGACTTGCCGGAGCCGGACTCCCCGACCAGCGCGGTCACCCGGCCGCGACGCAGCGCGAACGATACGTCGTCGACGGCGTGCACGACTGCCGGCGTCCGGGAGAAGAGGCCACGCAGCCGCCTGCGGACGGGGAAGTGCTTGGTCAGGCCGACGGCGTCCAGCACCACCTCGTCGGCCGGCGCCGCCGCGCTCTCGCTCAACGTCATGCCGAGTTCCTGTCTGAGTGTGGGGTGCGCCTCCCCGGCCGGCCGGGGAGCCGGCCGGGGAGGCGCTTGGCGAGGTCAGCCGTTGGCGGGCTTGAGGTGCAGGACCACGTCCAGCGCGTTGGGCTGGGTGGGCTGCATGGCGCCGTACGGGTTCGAGTCGTCCGGCCAGCCGGTCCAGTTCTTCGTGCTGTACGCGCCGCCGATGTTGTCCGCGCCGACTGGGATCATCGGCATCTGGTCGACGAAGATCTTCTGCAGCGTGTTCATCGCGGTGGTGCGCGCGGCGTCGTCGGTCGCGTTCGCGTAGGCGACCAGGGCGTCGGTCGCCTCCTTGTTGTTGAAGCGGCCGAAGTTGCCGGCGGGGGAGGCGGTGCCGATTGGCTTGAGCTGCCGTCCGTCCATGACGGTCCGGTAGATGTCGTACGGCGTGGCGCCGCCCTCGGTCCACCGGAAGGTCGCCTCGAAGTTGCCCTGCTCGACGTTTCGGAACCAGGCGTCCTGGTTGGCCTTGTCGACCGTGGCGGCGATGCCGATCTTCGACAGGTTGTCCTTCACAATCTCCAGGCTGGTCTGGTAGTCGGACCAGCCGGCCGGGTCGGTCAGCTTCAGCGTGACGGCCTTACCGGTCTTGTCCTTGAGGGTGTTGCCCTCGAGCTTGTAGCCGGCGCCGGTCAGCAGCGCCTTGGCGCCCTCGACGTCGACCTTGTGCTCCTGCCCCTTGAACTCGGGCGCGACGAACGAGTCACCGGCCGGGCTGGGCAGGCCGGTCACGCTCTTCACCAGCGGGTGGAAGTAGCCGGCCTCGGCCGTGGTGAAGATGTCGGCACGGTCAATGACCATGTTCATGGCGCGGCGCAACGTGGGGTCGTCGAACGGCTTCTTCGTGGTGTTGAGGTAGAGGCCGTGGATGCCCAGGATCGCCGGCGCCCACACCTTGTGGTGCTCCTGGTCCTTGGCCACGAAGACGGCCTGGTAGTTGGGGATGAAGACGAAGCTCCACTCCGACTCGCCGTTGGCCAGCGCGGTGGTCTGCGCGCTGTTGTCCGTGTAGGACGTGTAGCGCAGCTCCTTGACCTTCGGCAGGTCCTGCCAGTAGCCGCTGTCGCGCACCGCCAGGGTCATGCTGGCCGGGGTGAACGACTTCAGGGTGTACGGGCCGCTGCCGATCGGCTGCTTGACGGTGTCGGTCGTCGGGTCGCTGATCTTCTCCCAGATGTGCTTGGGCACGATCGGCACCCGCCACAGCACCTTCTGCTGGTTCACGAACTGCGGGCTGGCCATCTTGATGGTGACCTCGTTGCCGCTGGCGGTCGCGTCCGTGTAGGGCACGCCCTGGTCGTTGAGCGCCGGGTACTTCTTGACCAGGTTGTAGGTGAAGGCGACGTCCTCGGCGGTGACCTTCTGCCCGTCCGACCAGGTGGCGTTGTCTCGGATAGTGACCTTGACCGAGGTGTAGTCCGACGACCACTCGGCCTTGGTCGCCAGCCACGGCTTGAACGGGTCGGCCGGCTTCACCGGGTTCCACATCATCAGCGGCTCGAAGATCTGCCAGCGGTAGCCCAGCGAGGCCGCGGCGGACGTGGTGAGGAACGGGTTGTTGTTCTCGGCCTGCGGGCCGTTCGGCATGCCGACGTTCAGCACCGTGGCCGCCTGGCCGTTGTTCTTGTTCGCGTTCGGGCTGTCGCCGCACGCGGCGACGCCGGTGGCCATCGCGCCGGCCAGCGCGACGGCGAGGAACTGCCTTCTTCTCATGGAGGTCTCCCTCGGTGCTCCCGCAATCCTCGAGCGGGATGTGGTGGATGGAGGGTGTGCGGTGTTGCCACCGGTGGGCGCGGTGCTCCGCCGGTGTGGGTGGTGGATACAGCGGTGGAGAGGTCAGGTAACGCCGGTCGAGGCGCGGACGGTGAACTTGGTGGGAATGACGGTCGGGGTGTCCGGCAGCGGCGTGCCGGCGAGGTGGGCGATGAGGGTGCGGGCGGCGGCCGCCCCCATCTCCCGCAACGGCTGACGGACCGAGCTCAGCGGTGGGTGGGTGTGCCCGGCCAGGGGCAGGTCGTCGAAGCCGACCACCGCCACGTCGTCCGGGACCCGCCGGCCGGCGTCGCGCAGCGCCTGGAGCGCCCCGGCGGCGGAGAGGTCGTTGTGCGCGAAGACGGCGTCGAACGGCACGCCGTCGGCGAGCAGGCGTTCCACCGCGATCCGCCCGCACTCAAAGGTGAAGTCGCCCTCCACGACGAGGGCGGGGTCGATGGGCAGGCCGGCGTCGGCGTAGCCGTCCGCGAAGCCGGCCAGCCGCTCCCGGGTGCAGCCGAAGCGGCTCAGGCCGGTGACGACCAGCGGCCGCTTCCGCCCGTGCGCCAGCAGGTGCGCCGCCGCGGCTCGCGCGCCGGACTCGTTGGTGGTGCGCACCGACGGGAAGCCGGGCTGGTGGCCGCGGTCGTCGATGAGGATGACCGGCAGGCCGCGCTCGTGCAGCTCGGTGATGTAGTCGAGGGTGCCCTCCGGCTCGACCACGAGCAGGCCGTCGAAGGACTTTGCGGAGACCTGGGAGGCGAACCGCCGCATCGACTCGTCGCCGTGGGTGCAGGTGAACAGCAGCATGCCGTACCCCTCGGCCTCGACCACGTCGGCCGCGCCCTGGAGCACCTCGCCCATCCAGGGCCAGGTCAGGGCGGGCACCAGCATGCCGACCACCCGGGTACGCCCGCGGGCCAGGCCGACCGCGCGGGCGCTCGGCACGTACCCGAGGGCGTTGATGACCGCGCGGACCCGGTCGGCGGTGCGGACGCGCACCTCGCCCTTGCCGTTGAGCACCCGGGAGACCGTCGTCTTGCTCACCCCCGCGCGGGCGGCGACATCGGCGATGGTTATCGGCACGTCACGCTCCCGGGTCGAAGGGGTGAGGGCGTTGTTTCGGAACCGGTTGCGGAAGCGGTTCCGTCGCAGTCAACCGAAGTGGCGGCGGTCACGTCAATAACGGCCGCGTAACAAAACACGGCTAAGTTCGATACCTGAAAAAAGTCCCCATGGACAGCGCGGCCGATCCAGGGTGTGGCCAGCGTCGATGCGAGAAAGCCGGGTCGTCCGCGAGGCGTGCCGGCGCCTACAGCTCCGTTGCGTTGAGCGTTGGCAAGATCGAGGCAGGCTTGAGCAGTGACGTCATCGACCGAAGTCGGCGTTCGCCGGGTTCCGGTTCCCGCCGGAGGTGATCGTGGTCGCGGTCCGCTGGTATCTGCGGTTCAACCTGTCCTATCGCGACGTTGAGGAGTTGCTGGTCGAGCGCGGCGTGGAGGTTGATCACGTCACCGTCTACCGATGGGTGCAGCGGCTCACGCCGCTCCTGGGCGACGCGGCCCGCCTTTGCCGGCACTCGCCAGGCGACAGGCGGCTCGTTGACGAGACGTACGTCAAGGTCAACGGAGGCGGACGTGTGCGACGTGGACCCCGGTTTCCCGCTCGCGGTTGAAGTCCGCGCCAGCCTGCGCGCGATGATCGACATCTGGCGCGGCTACTCGACATGGGCCGACGCCCTGCGTGGCGGCACGGTCGAGCTGCAGGGTCCGGAGGCGTTGCGCAGGGCGGTGCCCCACTGGTTCTCCCTGTCCCCGCTCGCGTCGGTGCCACGGCCGGCGTGACGCGAGGCAGCGTCCGTTCTCGGCCACGGGGACGCGCTGTCAGACGGCGAGGACGGCGTACCGGCCGTTGCGGTCGAGCAGGCCCTGGTGCGTACCCGATTCGATGATGCGTCCGTGGTCGACCACCGCGATCTGGTCGGCGTCGCGCAGGGTCGACAACCGGTAGGCGATCGTGATCGTGGTGCGGCGGTAGCGCGGGCAACGGCGGCGCTGGCGGGGTTGCCGGGATCGGTGCGCAGGATCACTTGCTGCATGCGGAGTTGCTGGTAGACCTACGCGGTCGTCAGTCGGACGGCGCGCCAGATCATTCCTTGCCGGCGTTGGGCTGCGCCGACGGCGTAGGCGACCCTTGCGTTGCGGCCGTGGCCTTCGGCGCGGCGGGTGCGGGTTTGGTCGAGGTTGTTTCGCGCGGCTGTCCGGTCGAGCGGGTAGGCCAGCGGCGTCCATCGGGCTACGGCGGGGTCGTCGAAGAGTTCGACGATGACGGGCAACCTCGAATGCAGGCGGAACGAGAATTGCCTGGGGCCCTCGCCAGCCAGCACGATCGTGGTGCCAGCGTCAGTCGAGGTCGAGGTCGATGTATGCGGGGTCGTGGTCGGAGCCGTCGCCGCTGATCTGCGTGCGGCGCATGACGTGCGCGGCAGTGACTGTCAGGTCCGGGCTGGTCCAGATCTGGTCGTAGAGGGCGTAGGTGGTGACGGCCTTGGCGCGGTGCCGGTAGGTCCAAATGGTGGGGGACAGGTCGACGAACGTGTCGTCGATCAGGGTGCCGTTGCGGTTGGGCCCGGCGACGGTGCTGCCCTGGTGGACCTGCTCTGCGAGGTCTGCATGGCGGAGCGCGGTGAGGGTCTCGGCGTCTGGTAGGTCGTTCAGGTCGCCGGTCACCACGATGCGGCGGGTCAGCCGCTGCCGGCGCAGGATCTGGGTGACCGCCTTGGCCTGTTCGCTGCGTCGTTCGGCGATGGCTTCTCGTTCGGCCGTGACCTCAGCCGGGGTGAGCGTGTGCTCGTCGGCGATGAAGTTGCTCTTGAGATGGTTGACGAACACGTGCAGGGGTTTGCCGTCGGGGGCGGCGATCTGCGCTTGGAGCAGGTCGCGGCCGAACACCGGCTCTCCTGATGGGGCGGGCCAGAACCGCCACGAGCTGATGCGGGTGATGGGCAGGCGGGAGCAGATGGCGACGTCGATGCGGCGCGGGTCGTTGCCTTCCACCACAACGCGGTAGCGGTAGTCGACGTCGAGGGGACGCAGGTCGTCGCGGTTGAATGTGTCCAGGGCGTCCTGGTCTTCGACTTCCTGCAGGCACAGCACATCGGCGTTCATGGCGGCGATGCGTTGGGCGATCCACGCCCGGGCTTTGGGGTCTTTGCCTTTGACGAGTTTGCCGCGGAAGGTGCGCAGCACGCCGCTCATGTGGGTGCCGTCAGGCAGGACCACCTCGACGACCGATGGTTGCCCGCTGCTGGCGTCCCCTGCGCCGCCCGTCGTGCCGTCGGCGGCGATCTCGGCGATCGGCGGGTTGGCGACGGTCCGCGGAATCTCTGCCTGGAACGACCAGCGAGAGAACAGGTTGTTGGCGTTGAACGTCGCGATCCTCACCGCCACCGCCCGCTTCCTCTGCCACGGATCAGCCCGCTTGATGCGCTCGACGATACGACCCACCCGCTCGAACGGGCATCAACTATCAGCAAGCCGCCAATCCCGGATCGGGCCTGTCCCGATCTGTGACCACTTCGGCGGACCCGAAGGCGTCAGCATTGGTGGCTCCCGCTTGTCAGGCGGGAGACGTCTGCACATGCCGAGAAGAGTGCGCCTCGGGAACCGCGCAGATCCGGCAGCGCATTAGTTGAGCCAGCCAGTTTCATCGCTGAGCACCGTGACATTCCTACCTGTTGACCTGTGCGACAGGGTGCGCGGCCCTCTACTCTGAGCGATGGTTAGCTTGCTACGTCGAGGCCGGCCTCCACGCCCGGTACGCGATTCCGATCCCGCACGCCTCGGCCACGAGCACCACGGCCGTCCGGCGGTGCGCCGCGAGTAGCCGTTGCGGCTGGTCCGGATGAAGGGGTCAGAAATCTAGGCCGGTCAGAGTCCTAGCAATTTTGCCTCGGCTTCGGCGGACAGGCCCGGGGCCGGTCGGTCCGATCGCCGCGGTGGCTCACGGTCTAGGCTGGACAACCAAGCCCAGGTATCCGCGATCGTCTCCGCCACCGGACGGCACCGCAGCCCCGCCGCGAGCGCCTTGGACACGTCGCCTCGGTGCAGGAGGTCGTGCAACTCGCCGGGCGGCAGCCAGATCGGCAACTCGGTCCAGGGCTCGACCCCGGCGGCGAGAACCGCCTCCGGGGTGACCCAATGTAGCTGCGTAACGTTGCCGGTCACCTGCACGCAGGTGTCGAGCAGCTCACCCATCGTGGTGTGTCCGGAATCGCTGACCACGTTGTACGGCCCACTCAACCCTGCCTTGACAGCGTCCAGGGTCCACTGGGCAAGGTCCCGCGCGTCGACGTACTGCAGGTCCAAGTCGTGCGGTCCGGGCGCCGGTACCGGGCCGCCCCGGGCGAGGCGACGCAGCCACCACGGCAGCCGACCCACGTCCTCGTGTGGCCCCAGAATCAGACCGGCCCGTACCAGCAGGCTCCGGTTGCCGAAGGCGGCTTCGGCCGCAAGTTCCCCGCCGCGCTTGGCTGGCCCGTACTCGACCTCCTCGCCGTCGGCGCCGGCATCGGCGGAGGCCTCGACTAACGGGCCCTTCTCTGTGAGGTACCGCCCGCCCGGGTCGGCGTACACCGACCGGCTGGACATGTACGCATACCGGTCTACCCGGCCCTTGAGTAGCTGGGCCGCGTTGTGCACCGCGACCGGCGCCGCGCTCCAGGTGTCGACCGCGATGTCCCAATCGCCGTCGGCCAAGGTGGCCAAGCCGCCCGGCTGGTCCCGATCGCCGCGCAGGGAGGTGACGCCCGGCGGAGGTACGGTATGGCCCCGGTTGAACACCGTCACCTGTGCCCCGCGGGAGAGCGCCTCGGCGACGACGGCCCGACCGACGAAGTTGGTTCCGCCCAGGACCAGAAGCCTCATGCCGCCGACTCTGCCCGCAGCCGGCCGACAGCGGAAGCGATCTACGCTCTCAGCGCAACGCCCAGGGGTTGTACACCAGCCGACCGAGTTGCTCACCGTCGGTGGCTGCGGTTGTCAGCAGCGTCTGGGGCGCCCGACCCGAGCCGGCTGGCGAGGATGGCCCTCCTCTGGGTCCATCCCTCGCCCGCGTTGTGCTCCGTCGGTCCGGACTTTCGTCATCAACCGTCTAACTATCCGCTGTGGCGGCATGACTTTTGGTTGACTACTACAGAAGTCGTCGCTACCGTCGACGTATGTCTATGGCCGATCTGGCAATGGCGTCCGATGGGCTCGAATCCGATCAGCAGACGGTGCGCGTGGCGGTTGTCGGCGCGGGATTCATGGGGCAGGTGCACGCGGAGGCGGCCCGGCGTGCCGGGGCACGTGTCGTCGCCGCGGTGGCGTCACGTCCCGACGGCGCCGCCGCCGCGGCTCGCGCCGTCGGCGCCGACGAGGGCTACCCGGACCTGGCGGCCCTGCTCGGCAACGCCCAGATCGACGTGCTGCACGTGTGTACGCCCAACGCGTCGCACGCCTCCGTCGTCGCCGCCGCGCTCTCCGCCGGCGTGCACGTCGTCTGCGAGAAACCACTCGCCACCGGGAGCGTCGAGGCCGCAGCGCTGGTGCAGGCGGCCGGAGTTCGGGTTGCCACGGTGCCATTCGTCTACCGCTTCCACCCAGTGGTGCGCGAGTTGCGGGCCCGGCTGGCCGCCGGCGATGCCGGCGTCGTCGCCAGCGTGACCGGCAGCTACCTCCAGGACTGGCTGTCCCGCCCATCCGACGACGACTGGCGGGTCGACGCGGCGCTCGGTGGGCCGTCGCGGGCGTTCGCCGACATCGGCTCGCATTGGTGCGACCTGTTCGAATTCGTGGCGGACGACCGGATCGCCCGCCTGTCCGCCCGCACCGCGGTCGTCCACGAGCGGGCCCGCAGCAACGGCACCCCCACCGAGGACCTGGCCGCCGTGCACTTCACCACCGCCGCCGGCACGGTGGGCACGCTGGTGGTGTCGCAGGTCGCCGCGGGCCGCAAGAACCGGCTGCACCTGGAGCTGTCCGGCACCGAGGCGAGCTTCGGCTTCGACCAGGAGGATCCGGAGCGGCTGTGGGTCGGCCGGCGTGAGGGCGGCCAGACGGTGCTGCGTGACCCCGGAACACTGCACCCCTCCGCCGCCCGCTACGTCCGGCTGCCCGCCGGGCACGCGCAGGGCTACCAGGACTGCTTCGACGCGTTCGTCGCCGACACCTACCGGGCGGTGCGCGGCGAGGACGTCCCCGACGGCCTGCCCACGTTCACCGACGGCCTGCGCGCCGCCCGGATCACCGACACGGTGCTGGCCTCCGCGGCCGCGGACGGCGCGTGGACAGAGGTGCCGACATGACGTCCGGCACCGCGACGTACGTGCGGCTGACCGGGATCACCAAGTCCTTCCTCGGCGTACCGGTGCTGCACGGCGTGGACCTGGAGCTGCGCGGCGGCGAGGTGCACGCGGTGATGGGCGAGAACGGCGCGGGCAAGTCCACGCTGCTCAAGGTGCTGGCCGGGGTGCACCGGCCGGACGGCGGCACCATCGAGGTCGACGGCGCCGCGGTGTCCTTCGCCGGCCCCACGGACGCGCAGCGGGCCGGCATCGCGATCATCCATCAGGAGTTCACCCTGCTGCCGCATCGCAGCGTCGCCGAGAACGTCTACCTCGGTCGCGAGCCCGTCCGGAGGATGCAGGTTGACCGGCGGCGCATGGTGGCCGACACCCGCGAGCTGTTGGACTGGCTCGGCGAGGACGGCATCGACCCGAACGACGCCGTGTCGTCGCTGTCGGTCGCCCAGCGGCAGGTCGTCGAGATCGTCAAGGCGCTGTCGACCAACGCCCGGGTGCTCGGCATGGACGAGCCGACCGCCGCGCTCGCCGACCACGAGGTCGAGCTGCTCTACGACCTGGTGCGCCGGCTGCGCGAGCGCGGCATCGCGATCCTCTACGTCTCGCACCGCATGCGCGAGGTGTTCGACCTCTCCGACCGGATCACCGTGCTCAAGGACGGCCGGTTCGTCACGTGCGCCCCAACGGGCGAGCTGACCTCGGAGGACCTCGTCCGGCACATGGTGGGCCGCGACCTGGGCGAGTACTACCCGGATCGGGCGGGCCCCGACGACCTCGGGCCCGTCCGGCTCGCGCTGCGCGGCGCCGGCAACGCCCGGGTACGCGACCTGAGCATCGAGGTACGCGCCGGGGAGATCGTCGGGCTGGCCGGGTTGCAAGGGTCGGGCCGCTCCGCGGTCGCCCGTGCGGTGTTCGGTGTCGAGCCGTTCACGCGCGGGGTGGTGGAGGTGGACGGGACGCCGCAGCGGGTTACCCGGCCCCGCACCGCCGTACGCCTCGGGATCGCGCTGGTCACCGAGGATCGCAAGGGGGACGGGCTGGCGCTTCGCCAGTCCGTACGGGACAACACGTTGCTGGTGCGTCGCGCCGCGCTGCGCGGCGCGCGCTCCCGCGCCCGGTCGGACCTGCCGGCGTTGCTCGACATGGTGACCGTGGTGGCTCGCGGCGAGCACCAGGAGGTGCGCTTTCTGTCCGGCGGCAACCAGCAGAAGGTGGTTCTCGCCAAGTGGCTGGCGGTCGAGCCGAGGGTGCTGATCGTCGACGAGCCGACGCGCGGCATCGACGTGGGCGCCAAGCGGGCCGTGCACGAGTTGCTGCGCGATCTCGCGAGGCGCGGCGTGGCGGTGCTGATGATCTCCTCGGAGTTGCCCGAGCTGATCGGCATGAGCGACCGGATCCTCGTCTTGCACGACGGCACGCTGGCCGGCGAGCTACCGGCCGGCGCGAGCGAGGGCGCCGTCATGGCGCTCGCCACCGGGCACGGGATTGGTGAGGTGGCATGAGCATTCTCCAGGAGAACGTCTCCCCGGCTCGACCGACCACCGCCCGGCCGGCGGTGCGCCGGCGGTTCACCCCCGTCGTCATCGTCTACCTCGCGCTTGTCGCGCTGCTTGTCGTCGGCAGCGTCCTCGTCGGGCTGCGGGGCGAGGTCCTGCTCGACCAGGCCGGCATCCTCAACATCCTCACCCGGGCCACCGCGCTCGGCGTCGTCGCCGTCGGCCAGACGATGGTGATCCTCACCGGATCCCTCGACCTGTCCGTCGCCTACCTGATCGGCCTCACCTCGCTGATAGCGGCGGAGACGATGGCCGGGCGGGAGGGCATGATCCTGCCTGGCGTGCTGCTCGCGCTCGCCGTGGCCGCCGGCGTCGGCCTGGTCAACGGCCTGGTCATCACCGTGCTGAAGGCAAACGCGTTCATCGCGACGCTCGGCGTGGCGCTCATCCTGCGCGGCTACCTCGAACACAACTACACCGGCCCGGCCGGCGACGTCCCGCGCGGCTTCCAACACCTCGGGTACGACCGGATCGGCCCGGTGCCGGTCGCGGCGCTGCTCATGCTGGCCGTCGCCGTGCTGTCCTGGTGGTACCTGACACGGACCCGCCCCGGCTACCACATCTACGCCGTGGGCGGCGACATCGAGGTGGCCCGGCTGTCCGGGGTGCCCACCCGTCGGGTCGTCGTCACCGCGCACGTGCTGTGTTCGGTCGCCGCCGGCCTCGCCGGCATCTACCTCGCCAGCCGGCTCGGGTCGGGCGCCCCGTACGTCGGCACCGACGCCGGGTACGACCTGGAGTCGATCGCCGCCGTCGTGCTCGGTGGGACGCTGCTCGCCGGCGGCCGGGGCGGTGTCGTCGGCACCCTCGGCGGGGTCCTCATCCTGGCCACCCTGGACACGATCTTCGACGACCTCGAGGTCGACCCGTTCTTCAAGGACGTGGTACGCGGTGTCGTCCTCGTGACCGCGGTCGCGCTGTACGCCCACCGCATGATGGCCGATCGCGCCCGCGGGAGGTTGGCATGACCTGGCGTCCACGCCTGGCCGAGGGCACCGCGCCGGTGCTCGTCGTCCTGCTTCTCTTGCTCGTCGGCCTCGCGATCGCCGGCCCGGCCTACGACGGGCCGTCCGGCTACCTGGCACTGCTCAAGCGAGCCGCGCCGCTGATGATCCTCGCGATCGGGCAGTACTTCGTCATCGTCTCCGGCGGGTTCGACCTGTCGGTCGGCGCACTGGTGACCGCCGGGGTGGTCATCGCGGCCCGGCTCATCGACGGCAGCGAGTCCGCGACGACCTGGGTGATCTTCCTCGTGCTCGGGTTCGGCCTACTGGTCGGCCTGGTCAACGGGCTAATCACGACGAAGCTTTTAGTGCCGTCGTTCATCGTCACGCTCGGCATGCTGCTCGTGCTCGACGGCGCGACCTTCCTGTGGACCGACGGCGCCCCCCGGGGTGCGCTGTCCGCCGGCTTCCGGACGTTCGGGCGGGGCGCCCTGGATGTCCCGGTGCTCGGCGAGGTCCCCTGGTCGGTGCTCATCCTGCTGGCGATCCTGGTGGCCGCGGTGCTGTTCATGCGCAGCGGCACCGGCCGGGCGCTGGTGGCGGTCGGCGACAACGAGGCCGCCGTACGGCTTTCCGGCGGCCAGGTCGACCAGCTCCGGCTGCTCGCGTTCGTCCTCTCCGGGCTGCTCGCCGCAATCGCCGCGATCCTGCTCGGCGGGTTCGCCGGCGTCTCGGCCCAGGTCGGCAACGGCCTGGAGTTCCGTGCGATCACCGCCGTCGTGCTCGGCGGCGTGCTCCTCGGCGGCGGGCGCGGGTCGGTCGTCGCGGCCGCCGCCGGCGCGCTGTCCCTGGAGGCTCTGTTCACGCTGCTGAACCTGCTCGGTGTGAGCGGCGCCCTCGAGTCGGCCGTCCAGGGCGTGATCATCATCGGCGCCGTCGCCTACGCCTCCCTCGGCGGCGGCCTACGACAACGGCTGCGGTTGTGGCCGAAACAGCGAAACAGCGTGCAACCTGCGCGACCCGCTCCCTCCTGACGTCCCACCGGCTGGTAAGGAGATCGAGAACTATGACCAAGAGATGGGCCCTGGTGGCCCTGGCGGGCGTGCTCGCCCTCGCCGGATGTTCGAGCGATCTGCCCGAGGAGCCCTCGGGCAGCGGATCAGCCAGTTCCGACACGCGTAAGTCGGAGTTCTTCGACCAGGCCGAGTACGACCGCCAACTCGTGTTCCGTAACACCACGCCGCAGGGCCCGGACGGCAAGCCGTGGGAGCAGATGCTCGAGCCGCAGATGGTCGACACCGCGAAGTTCGCCAAACCCGGCGGCAAGTACACCCTCTGCTTCTCCAACGCCGCCGTAGACAACCCGTGGCGCCAGGTGGGCTTCAAGACCATGCAGCAGGAGGTGAAGCTCCACCCGGAGATCACCGACTTCGTCGTCCTGGACGCGGAGGCCAAGGACGACAAGCAGATCAGCGACATCCAGTCGCTGACCGGCCGCAACTGCTCCGCGATCATCATCTCGCCGAACACCACCGCCACCCTGACGCCGGCCGTCGAGCAGGCGTGCGCGACCGGCGTGCCGGTGATCGTGTTCGACCGGGGCGTCAACACCAACTGCCCGGTCACCTTCATCCACCCCATCGGCGGGTTCGCCTTCGGCGCCAACGGCGCCGAGTTCCTCAAGGAGAAGGTCAAGCCGGGCGGCAAGGTCCTCGCCCTGCGCATCCTGCCCGGCGTGGACGTGCTCGAGCAGCGGTGGGCGGCCGCCAACGAAATCTTTGGCGGCAGCGAGCTCGACGTGGTTGGCGTGGAGTTCACCGACGGCGACGCGGCCAAGACCAAGAGCATCGTGTCCGACTACATCCAGCGCGAGGGACAGATCGACGGCGTGTGGATGGACGCCGGCGCGACCGCCGTCGCCGCGGTCGAGGCGTTCCAGGACGCCGGCGTCGACGTGCCCGCCATCGTCGGCGAGGACCAGCAGGACTTCCTGCGACTCTGGGTCGACGAGAGCCTGAACGCCATCGCGCCCACGTATCCCACCTACCAGTGGCGCACCCCGGTCATCGCCGCGGTGAAGATCCTCAAGGGCGAGCAGGTGCCGAAGGAGTGGGTGCTGCCGCAGCCGCGGATCACCAGCGACAACGTCCGGGAGTATGTCAAGCAGGACATGCCGCCGCTGCACTACGCGATGTGCGGCTGTGAGGACATGCCGGGCTACCCGGGGCCGTGGAAGTGAGCGGACATCCGCTCGGGGTCAACACCTGGGTGTGGACCTCGCCGCTGACCGACGCGACCTTGGCCGCCCTCGCGGCCAAGGTCGCGGGGTGGGGCTTCGACGTGCTCGAACTCCCCGTGGAGAACCCGGGGGACTGGGACCCGGAGCAGGCCGCGCAGGTGCTCGCCGACCACGGTCTCGGCGCCACCGTTTGCCTCGTCATGCCACCGGGTCGTGAGCTCGTCGCGGCGGATGAGGCCACGGTCCGGTCCACACAGGACTACCTGCGCACAGTGGTGGACGTCGCCGCGACGGTCGGCTCGGCGGTGATCGCCGGGCCGGCGTACGCGTCGGTCGGGCGCACCTGGCGGCTGTCACCGGCCGAGCGGGCCGCGGCCTACGCCCAGCTGCGGGAGAGCCTCACCCCGGTCGTCGAGCACGCGGGCGCGGCCGGTGTCACGCTGGTCGTCGAACCGCTCAACCGCTACGAGACGAGCCTGCTCAACACCATCGGTCAGACCCTCGAGGCGATCGGCGACCTGCCGCACTGCGGGGTCGCGCTCGACCTCTACCACCAGAACATCGAGGAGACCGACATCCCGGCAGCGATCCGCGCGGCCGCCGGCCGGGTGGCACACGTCCAGGTCTGCGGCAACGACCGCGGCACACCCGGCACCGACCACCTGGACTGGCCGGCCATCCTCGCCGCGATCGACTACACGGGTTACACCGGCCCGCTGTGCATCGAGTCGTTCACCGCGGACAACGCGACGATCGCCACCGCCGCCTCTATCTGGCGTCCCCTCGGCGAGAGCCAGGACGCGATCGCCGTGGACGGCCTGAAGTTCCTACGGGCGGTGATGCCTTAGACCCGACAAACCCGCGCTCTACACAGCCTGACGGCGCCGGCACGCCGCCTGGTCACGACAGCATCAATTCCTCGCGTCCCAGGAGGTTCCGCACCCCATGAACGTGACCCGGCGTCCCCGGTGGGGACGGTTGCTCGCGATGCCGGTCGCCGCCGCACTCGCGATGTCCATGATCAGCCCAACGCCGGCGGCCGCCCACCCGGGCGCGCACGGCGACGCCCACGTGCTGATCTTTACCAAGACCACCCAGTTCCGGCACACCGAGGCGATTGAGCAGGGCGTTCCCGTCCTGCAGGCCGCCTTCGCCGACGCCGGCATTACGTCGGAGCACACCGAGGACTCGTCGATCTTCAACGACGAGGACCTGGCGCACTTCGACGCCCTGGTGATGTTCCAGGCCTCCGGCGACCCGTGGACCGCCGACCAGAAGGCGGCGATGGAGCGCTACACGCAGGCCGGCCACGGCATCGTCGCCATCCACAACGCGACCGACATGCGCGGGAACTACGCGTGGTGGGACAACATGATCGGCACGCTGATGCCCGGGCACGCCGCCACCGGCAGCAGCCCTGGCCTGCCCGGCACCGTCCGCGTCGAGGACCACGCCCACCCGTCGACCAGCCACCTGCCCCAGCGGTGGCAGCGCGCCGACGAGTGGTACAACTACGCGCTCAACGTCCGCGGCGACGCGCACGTGCTCGCAACGATGGACGAGACGACGTACGACCCGGGTGGCAACGCCATGGGCTACGACCACCCGATCTCCTGGTGCAAGCCGTACGACGGCGGCCGCGCCTGGATGACCGGCATGGGCCACTTCGGCGCGCACTACACCGGCGAGCCGCAGCTCGTGCAGCACATCACCGGCGGCGTGAAGTGGGCGGCCGGCATGGTCCAGGGCGACTGCGGCGGGACGACGTGGGACAAGTTCGAGCGTGTGCCGCTGGACCAGAACACCAGCGCGCCGTACGCCATGGACGTCGCGCCGGACGGCCGGGTGTTCTACACCGAGCTCGTCCGCGGCGAGATCCGGGTGTACGACCCGCGCACCCAGACTACGTCGACCGCCGTCACCATCCCGGTGTACTCCGGCGGTGAGGATGGCCTGCTGGGCATCACGATCGATCCGAACTTCGCGGACAACGGCCATCTCTACGTCTACTACTCGCCGGCGAGCAGCGACGACACGAACCCGGCCAGCTTCGTCAACCGGCTGTCCCGCCTGACCGTCGGCGAGGGCTCGCAGATCGACCGGGCCAGCGAAAAGGTGCTGCTGGAGGTGCCCGCGCGACGGCTGCCCGACGAGCCGGGGCACACCGGCGGCGGGCTGGACTTCGGCCTCGACGGCAACCTGTACCTCGGCGTGGGCGACGACGTGAACCCGCACTCCGAGCCCTCCGGCGGCTACGCGCCGCTGTCCGAGCGGGACGGCACGTTCCACGACGCGCGGGCGACCTCGGCCAACACCAACGACCTGCGCGGCAAGGTCCTGCGGATCCACCCGGAGCCGGAGGGCACCTACACCATCCCCGAGGGCAACATGTTCCCGCCGGGCACCGAGAAGACCCGCCCGGAGATCTACGCGATGGGCTTCCGCAACCCGTTCCGGTTCGCCATCGACCCGCAGACCGGTGCGCTGGCCATGGCCGACTACTCGCCGGACAACGGCAACGACAACCCCGACCGCGGCCCGGCGGGCATCGCCGAGTGGAACCTCATCACCGAGCCCGGCTTCTACGGCTGGCCGCTGTGCATGGGCAACAACGAACCCTTCCGCGACGTCGACTATCGCACCAACCCAGTGACCGTCGGCGCGTACTTCGACTGCGCCAACCCGGTCAACGACTCGATCCGCAACACTGGCCTCACGCAGCTGCCGGCGGCCAAGCCGGCCAAGATGTGGTACGGCTACAAGCGGTCCTCGGTGCCGTCGGTCATTCCGCAGGGCGGTGGCCTCGCGCCGATGGGCGGGCCGTTCTACCAGTACGACCCGCAGCTGCAGTCGGACACGAAGTTCCCGGCGTACTACGACGGCAAGCCCTTCTTCTACGAGTGGTCCCGCAACAAGATGTACTCGATCATCCCGACCGGCGACGGGAACGTGGAGAAGGTCAACCCGTTCCTGCCGCAGGAGCAGTTCCTCGCGCCTATCGACTCGAAGTTCGGCCCCGAGGGCTCCCTGTACGTGCTCGACTGGGGCGGTGGCTTCGGCCGCGACAACCCCAACTCGGGCCTGTACCGCATCGACTACATCTCCGGCTCGCGCTCCCCGGAGGCGAAGGCCACGGCCACGCCGGACTCCGGGCACGCGCCGCTCGAGGTGCGCTTCGACGGCGCGCCGTCGTCCGACCCGGAGGGCGAGCCGCTGATGTACGCATGGGACTTCGACGGCGACGCGACAATCGACTCGACCGAGCGGGCGCCGACCCACACGTACACCGACAACGGCGTCTACAACGCGCGGCTCACGGTGACCGACCCGCACGGCAAAACCGGCACCACGACGGTGCCGATCACGGTCGGCAACAAGCGGCCCGAGGTGAGCTTCGAGCTGCCGCCGACCGGCGCGTTCTTCGACTTCGGTGACGAGATCAGCTGGAACCTGCAGGTCACCGACGCCGAGGACACCCAGATCGACGACGCCGACGTGGTGATCCAACCGGCGCTCGGCCACGACGAACACGCCCACCCCGCCGAACCGCTGCACGGACGCACCGGCACGGTGGCCGCCTCGCTGGGCGGCGGGCACAGCGACGACATGAACGTCTTCTATGCCCTCGACGGCCGCTACACCGACTCCGGCGGCCCTGGCGGCATCCCGCCGCTCACCGGGTCGGACACCACGCTGCTGTTCCCGAAACAGCGGGAGGCAGAGTTCTTCGACACCTCCCAGGGCGTCACCGTGGCGCCCTCGCGGGACGTGGAGGGCCACGCCAACGCCATCACCGGCCAGAACGACGCCTGGGCGTCGTACGACCCGGTGAACCTGCGCGGCGTCGACAAGCTGGTCCTGCGCGTCAGCGCGGCCAGCGCGGGCACCGTCGAGCTGCGCCGCGGCGCACCGGACGGCGCCCTTCTCGGCACCGCGCAGGTGCCGGCGACCGCCGCCGGCCGCTACCTAGACGTACCGGTCGCCGTCACCGACCCCGGCGAGACGTTCGCCCTGTACGCGGTCTTCCCCGGCGCGGGGGAGCGGCGGCTGAACTTCATCGAGGCCGACGGCAAGGGCGTCTCACCGACGAGCAAGCCGAAGGTCACGGTAACCGCCCCGACTCCGGACGACGACCTGGAGCCGGGGGCGATCCAGGTCACCGCCGACGCGAGCGACGCCGAGAACACGATCACGAAGGTCGAGTTCTTCGTCGGCACCACGTCGATCGGCACCGACACCACGGCGCCGTACTCGCTGACGTGGAACGCCACGACCGAGCAGCGCTACCGGCTGACCGCGGTCGCCACCAACGACAGGGGCGCCAGCGCCACCTCACGCATCGTCGAGGTGGAGGTCGGCGACCTGTACGGCGACTGGCAGACCTTCAGCAACACCAACGCCACGTACGACCGGCCGGACACCGACACCTGGGTGATCAACTCCGGCGGCGCAAACATGTGGCAGGGCACCGACCAGTACGGCTCGGTGTACCTCCCGGCCGCCGCGGGCAACCAGTGGACCGCCACGGTGAAAATCGAACGACAGACCAACTCCAACCCCTCCGCCAAGGCCGGGCTCATCGTCCGCAACGACGTCACCCAGCCCGGCACCTCGCCCGGCTACGCGGCGATGACGTTGCGGGCCGGACTCGGCTTCGAGTGGCTGCGCGACACCGACGGCAACGGGCAGCTCGACGCCAGCACCGGCGCCAGCACGACGAGCTACCCGGCATGGGTACGGATCGTGCGCGACGGCAACCAGTACTACGGCTACTGGAGCAAGGACGGCGTGACCTTCACCCGGGTCGGCGACCCGGTGACGCTGCCCGGCGCCGCAAGCCCGCAGGACATCGGGCTCGCGGTGACCGCACACAGCACTTCGGCCACCAGCGAGGCGGAGTTCTCCGGGTTCAGCCTGGTGGACGAGGCCATCCACCCCGGGCCGGATCCCGAGCCCGAGCCAGGACCGGGCTGCGTCGTCAAGGGCTCGGACACGTTCGACGGCGCGACGCTCGACACCACCCGCTGGACGGTGGTGCGCAACGCGCCGAACCTGCCGGCGCGGGTAGCGGACGGCGCCCTGGCGCTGCCGGTGACCAACGGTGACATCAACGAGGATGCGACCGGCCCGATCAGCTACGTCGGCCAGCCGGCACGGGCCGGCGCGTGGACGGTCGAGACGAAGGTGTCGATCGCGCACAGCCGGGAATGGCAGCATGCCGGGTTGCTGATGCACGGCAGCGACAACGACTACGTGAAGCTGGCGTTCACCCGCAACTCGTCCGGCGGCCGGCTACTCGAGTTCCAGACCGAAGCGGCAGGCACCCGCAGATGGCACGCCACCGTGGAGGTGCCCGCGGACTTTCCGTCAACCGTCCACCTGCAGTTGGTCAGCGACGGATCGAAGCTGACCGCGGCGTACTCGACCGACGGCGCCAGCTGGACGGCGCTGGCCGGCGAAGCGACGGTGATCCCGCGCGCCACCATCGGCCTGATGGCCGCCGGCGACACGGAGACCGCCGCGGCCAACGCGGTGTTCGACGACTTCACCGTCACACCCGACTCGACCGACGACGGCGTGCGCGGGCCGACCGACGAGTTCGACGGCGACGCGCTCGACGGCTGCCGGTGGGACGCCGTGGTGCGCTACGACTCGTCGAAGGTCGCGGTGACCGACGGCCAACTGCGCATCGAGACGCAGCCGGGCGACGTCAACGGCGGCAACACGCTCTCGCCGCGCAACTTCATCCTCCAGGACCTGCCCGACGGCGACTGGACGATCCAGACCCGGCTGACGCCCACGATGCTGCACCGCTGGCAGCTGGCCGGGTTCCTGATGTACGCCGATGACGACAACTACGTGAAGTTCGACGTGGTGGCGACGAACACCAGCGGCGCACCGAGCGATCTGCGGGCCGAGCTGGTGTCCGAGCGCAACGGGGAGTTCGGCAACGGCGGCAACCGGTCGATCGACGTCGCGGAGGCGACCGAGAGCGGCTGGTACGACCTGCGGCTCACGCGGACCGGGAACACCTACTCTGCCGACATCAGCGACGGCGGGGTCAACTGGACCTCGCTGGGTGCCCCGGTGACCAACGACGCCGCGATGACGTCGTTTGGTCTGATGGCGCTCGGCCCGGAGCAGGTGTCGCCGGTGACGGTGGCGTTCGACTACTTCCGGGTGGTCGACACAACGCCGCCAACGGTGTCGGTGGCGGTCGACCCGGCGGCACCGAACGGGAAGGACGGCTGGTACGTCTCGCCCATCACCATGTCGGCCACCGGGACGGACGACCGCACCGGCCCGGTCGGCATCTCCTACGCCGTCGGCGACGGCGCATGGGCCGACTACCGGGAACCGGTGAAGGTGACCGAGGACGGCACGCACGAGCTGCGGTTCCGGGCCGTCGACGAGGCGGGCAACACCTCGCCGGAGTCAGCCGTGTCGCTGCGGGTCGACTCGACGGCACCCGTGGTGTCGTTCGCCGGCGTGACGGACGGTGGCTCCTACCAACTGGGCAAGATGTTGCCGATCTCGGCGTCGGCGAAGGACCCGGCATCCGGCGTCGCGTCTCTCGTCGTACGGCTCGATGGCGAACCGGTCACGGCGGCGGTCGCGCCGACCGCCGGCACCCACCAGGTGGCCGCGGTCGCGACCGACAAGGCTGGCAATGAAGTCGAGTCGACGGCGTCGTTCGAGGTGGTCGCGACGTTTGCGAACACCGAGGCGCTCATCGACCGGTACCGCGAGGAGGGGCTGATCCTGCCGCACCGGGAGGCTGCCTTGAAGGGCCAGCTCAAGGTGGCCGAGCGCATGGCGAAGGCCGGGCAGAAGCCGCAGGCCGAGGCCGCACTCGACCGGTTCGCGACGTTCGCCCGTACCATCGCCGACGAGCAGGCACGCACCCAGTTGCTTGCGGCCGGCGCCTACCTGCGAGTCCAACTCTGAGGAGATGACGGCGAGCCGGTGCCGGCCGGCTCCCGACCGGTGCCGGGGCACGCGTGGCGTGCTCCGGCACTCGGTCTTCTGGCGCGCAACGTGAGCCGCCGCCGCCGGCGGGAACGAGCATTGGTTGCGATTGGTTGTTGGCCGACTACGCTGCCCACGTGGCGCGAGTTTCTGCAGTTCGTTGAGCCACACGACGGTGCGTGGGGTCGGCGCGGCGGCCAGCTTGTGAATGTCGGTGGGGTTGCCGAGGTGAGCCAGCCACCAGTCGGCCAATGTGGTGCGGACCGCCTCGTAGAGGGCCCGCATTTTACCCACCGACGACCCTGCCCTTGCCGAAAAACTCGTCCGCGCAGGTCAGGCGGCATGTCGGTACTCGTGGAGGATGCCGCCGAGGCGATCGCGTCGTCGTATGTCGAGGCGGGTTATCTTGTTCGGGTCGGCGATCTGCGCTGGCAACGGGCACACCGGGCGGGCGTTGGCGATGCCCTGATGCGGGCGGTGTCCGTTGTAGAACTGTTCGAACTCGCGCAGCGCGTGGAGCAGGTGCGGCTGGCTCCAGTTCAAGGTGCGGTCCAGTAGTTCGCGACGGCAGGTCTGTACCCAGCGTTCCATGATTGAGTTCATTCTTGGCATCTGGATGCCGCTGAGTACGACGTCGATGCCCGCGTCGGCGAGGATGGCGTCGAACATCTCGGGGAACTTGGCGTCGCGGTCGCGGATTATGAAGCGTGCCCGGCAGCCGGTGTCCTCGAGGTCCATGACGAGGTTCTTCGCGGCTTGCACCACCCAGGAGGCGGTCGGGTGCGCGGTAGCTCCCAGGACCCGGATCCTGCGGCTGGCGTGCTCGATCGCCGCGAACACGTACATCCGTGTCCCGGTGAGGGTGAACGTTTCCAGGAAGTCGCAGGCCAGGAGGGCGTCGGCTTGGGACCGAAGGAAGTCGGCCCAGGTACTGGCCGCCCGCTCGGGCGCCGGGTCGATCCCGGCCTCCTGCAAGATCTCCCATACGGTCGACGCGGCCACCTTCACCCCTAGCACCAGCAGTTCGCCGTGCAGACGCCGGTAGCCCCAGCTGGGATTCTCCCGAGCCAGGCGCAGTACCAGGGCACGTATGGAACGAACCGTGCGCGGCCGGCCCGGGCGCTTGGGCCGGGAGGCAACTGCGTGCCGGCGGGCCAGCAGATCGCGATGCCAGCGCAGCACCGTGTCGGGGCGCACTAGCAACCGCAACCGCCGCAGCACGTCGCGCGGCAGCCGGTGCAGCAGGAACGCCAGGAACGCCCGATCACTCGCGTCGAGGCGCACCTTCTCCTTGCCCAGTTGGCGCTCCAGCACCGTGATCTGATGGCGCAGGGCAAGGATCTCCACGTCCTAGTCCCAGTCGCTCATCGGCAGCAGTCGCAGCACCGCGAACGCCTTCGTCATGCCCAGATACACCAGTCGCAGCAGCACGGCAGCCCATCATGCCGCATCGATCACCAGCTACGCGCGGACTCAGCGCCCAGCAACCGGGCCAACGTCTCCGACACCACACACCGGTCCTCACCAGGGCGGATGGGGTTTTCGGCAGGGGCAGGGTCGGCTTCAACCGTCGCCCACTGTTGACGCCAACGTCGCCGCTGCCGCCGCTCAGGCTGAGAAGGAACTCGATCCGACCCCCCGTCTGGGACGTTGAGGTTGAAGCCGGCAGCCGGCACATCGGCACCAATGCCTACGTCACGGTCAACGCCCGCAATGCCGACGACGTGCCGCTCACCATCGAGCTGATCACGTCCTACGCTTCCCGGACGGTGGCCGGCGTCGTCCCGGGCAAGGCCGCCTACCAGGCGTTCAATACACGGTCAACGTTGGTGCCGGCCGGCATCGCGACCGTAAAGGTCACCGGCACGCGTGACGGATCCACGGTGACTGCACAGATTGAGGCGCCGTACGGCGCCCTCGGCGGCTAGCTTGACGGCGGTGGCGGCGCCCTCTGGTCGGCGCCGTCACCGTCCCGGGCAGACCACGGGTAGCAAAGCCAGAGGCTTGGCAGAAAAGCGCCATCCCGCTTGCAGACCGGGAACGAGAACCGATGTCGATCCCCGATCCTGTCCGGGAGCGGCCACAGGAAGCGGCGCACGGCAAGGGGCCCCAAACCGTCCACGCCAGCGCCTGGACCGTCCGTGGGCCGGTTCACTGGTCATCGGAGGTGGCGAGTGGCACGAAGGGACAAGGAAGCGCGGTTCACAGCGCTGTTGCATCACGT
The DNA here is from genome assembly GCF_900143515.1 of Micromonospora cremea. Taxonomy (NCBI): domain Bacteria; kingdom Bacillati; phylum Actinomycetota; class Actinomycetes; order Micromonosporales; family Micromonosporaceae; genus Micromonospora; species Micromonospora cremea. The sequence goes on from NZ_FSQT01000001.1 coordinate 647,937, forward strand.
TGACCTGAGCCGTCTGCGTGTGGCCTCCTGGGCGATAAGCCCGAACGCCGCGGCGGGTGTGGACGGGGTGACGTGGGACGTCTCGTAACCCTGGCGTGTGTCTGTTGAGGACGATGATCGAGGATGTCGGGGTGCAGGTGATCTCCGCAGCCCGCCCGGAGTGGATCTTCCCGTTCACTGGTTTGCAGCCGGCCCAGTTTCGTCGGCTGGTCCGCGTGGTCGCCGACCGGGGCGGAGACGCCATCGCGGATGGCCGGCCGGGCCGGCGGTGGGCCCTCGACCTTGCCGACCGGGTGTTGCTGGTGGCCACGTACTGGCGCACGAACCTGACGATGCGCCAGATCGGTCCGCTGTTCGGGGTGTCGCACTCCGCCGCGTATCGGGTGATCGACTCCCTCGGGCCGCTGCTGGCCCTCGCCCCGGTGCGCCGGCGGCCGGTCGACCAGATCGCCATCGTCGACGGGACCCTGATCCCGACCCGGGACCACCGCCTGGCCGCCCGGAGCAAGAACTACCGGTACTCGACGAACCTGCAGGTCGCCATTGATGCCAGCACCCGCCTGGTGATCGCCGTCGGCGACCCGCGAAGCCCCGCCGGATCCCTCGGCGGCAGCGGCGGCGCCGGGTGGTCCCAACACCGCAGCGGCGCCGCCACCGACACCGACGAGGCTAGCTGCCTTGAGAACGCCCCGGCGAGCTACGCCACCGCTGGTGGCGGAGTCGCGTGTCATAGTCCTGACCTCCAGTCTGCTCCGTTGTGAGCGCCCACAATCAGCGCCCTGTCACCAAGCACCACCCGGCTGCAAACGGCGTTGTGGCCCTTGGGCCCATGGAAGGATGTCCAACATGGAGGACCGGGGCAAGAAGTCGCGTCGGCCGCGTTGAGCGCTCACGCCGGAGTTCAAGGCGGAGATCGTTGAGGTGTACAGCCCGTGCGGACCAGTCGATCGAGCAGGTCGCGCCGCACTGCGATCGACCGATGGCACCGCATATCGGAGAGCTCGGGCGACAAGGGCCACCCCTGCGTGGAAATCCGCGTTAGCGCCGAGGCCGTTGACCGAGGGGCCTGTTACCGCTAACGTCCGGCCTGTTAGCGCTCGCTTTCGGAATGTTAGCGCTAACATCGACTACCACGCCGGCTCAGCCGTGGCGTACGCAGCGATGTCCGTGGGCACTGCAGTCATGGCCCAAGACCAAGATCGGCGCGGATCGAGTTGCTCAGAGAGGAGAACGAGATGGCTACGGATTCTGGTTCGCAGGAGAGGGTGCGGCATGGCTCGTAGAACCCCCGCTCGTGCAGTCAGGCTGGTCGTTGGCATGGCGTTGCTGTCGACCGGGTTGGCCGTCGTCAATGTTGAGACGGCGCTCGCGGCTGGACCTAATGCTGCCACCGAGGCCCTGGCCGCCATCGACATCCCGAATTCAGATGATGTGCGAGGGGATGTCTATCTGCCGCTGAAGGTCGGCGACGCCGATGTGACTTGGAAGTCATCCAATCCGCGCATTGTGAGTGACAGGGCTAACGGCAAGATCGCCGCGGGTGTCGTCAGCCGGCCTGCGGCGGGAAGTGAGCCCGCAAACGTCATCCTGACTGCCTGTACGGTCGTTGACTCTGCTCACGGCTGCCGCGACATCGAGTTGACGGTCAGGCCGTCGATAGGTGACATGGCGGAATTCACCGGCTACGGCATGTACACATTCCAGAATTCCGCCTCAGAGAAGATCTACGGGGCGAGCAGCGTTGGGAACGATGCTCTCACGTGGGAGGCCATCAATTCTGGCAACCCTGTGTTCACGTCAGCCCTCGGCTCCACCGGACTGCGTGATCCGTCGATCGTGCGGTCGCCGGAAGGGGACAAGTTCTATCTCGTGGCCACGGACCTGTGGACGCAGGATCCGAACTTCAACGCCAAGGGCGGCTGGGGATGGGCCCAGACGGGCGGCAGCCAGTACATCGAAGTATGGGAATCAACCGACCTGAAGACTTGGTCGAACCAGCGGCACGTGCTGGTGAACACCTCTCCCGAGACTGGCATGACCTTCGCCCCCGAGGCCATCTGGGATCCGGAGTTGGGTCAGTACATCGTCTACTGGTCGTCGGCCATCTATCCCGAGGGCACGTACTACACAACAGATCTCACCGATCCGAATCGCAGGGACACTGATTCGATGAAGTGGGGCCGTAATGTCACGTACTACACAACTACGCGCGATTTCGTGCATTTCTCGGAATCCAAGCGGATGTACGACCGTTGCGGCAGTAATGGCTGTGACTGGGATTACGGGTACGGGAATCTTGACCCAGTGATTGTATACAACCCCGACGACGGCTACTACTACCGTGCCGTCCAGGACCGTTGGGACAAGATCTTCGAGAGGCTTTACCCCAACTGCCTGCAGACGACCACCGACCTGTACATCGAGCGCTCCCGCTCGATTCTCGCCGACGCGCAGGACTGGCAGTTGATCGCAGGATGCCTGACGATCAACGCGATCAACGGCGCTGGCCTTGGGACCGCCTCCTACAACGAGGGCCCCAATGTGGTGAAGACCAACCCGGGTGACGTCAACGGTCAGGGTTTCTACATGATGGCCGACGGTGGCTGGACGGGTACTGACGGCGTTCGCCATCGGGGCCTCCAGCCGTATTTCGCGACTGACATCACAACGGGCAACTTCGCGGCCTCGCTTAAGTGGAATCCCCCGATCTTCACTGGGCAGACCTCCGCTCGAGCCGCACATGGCAACGTGTTCTCGCTAACCGCTGCCGAACACGCGGCGTTCCGTGGCGCGGACCTGGAGTCGCTGTTGGTGACGAAGGCGCCGGACAAGACCACGTATGCCTCGGGTGAGGCTCTGGACACCACTGGCCTGGAAGTGGCGGCGACGTACTCCGACGGCAAGCCTGGGATCGAGATCGCCGAAGGTTTCGGTGGCTACTCGGTGTCCGGCTACGATCCGGACAAGGCGGGAACCCAGCAGGTGACGGTCTCCTTCACGGTGGCCGACACCACCCGGACCGCAGCCTTCCAGGTGACTGTGCAGCCTGGCGAGCCGAAGGTGGAAGTGAAGGTGCTGAAGGCCATGATCGCGGCAGCCGACGGCTTGGTCGGGAACCTCGGCGGGTTCACGGATGCGTCAGCTGACGCGTTGCGCCAGGCGTTGTCGGATGCAAAGGCCACCTACGCTGACCGGAAGAACGAGTCTCAGGCTCAACTCGACAACGCGTCGTCGGATCTTCGGACGGCGTTGAACGGGCTGGTTGCGAAGGCCCCAGTTGCTGACAAGTCGGTGTTGCAGCATGTGTACGACAGCGTGAAGAAGCTGTCGAATTCCGGCATCAAGTACACCGCCGCGTCCTGGTCCAACCTCCAGGCCGAGATCTCCGACGCCAAGCGGGTGCTCGACAACTCGTCGGCCACGCAAACGGAGATCAGCCGGGCGGTCGAGGATCTGACCTCGGCAGTGACCGGCCTATCGCCGGCCCCGCCGGCGCCGGTGAGGTGAAGGTGGGAACAAGCCGACGTCCAAGGTGACGAAGGTGACCGCCAGCGAGCCGAAGTCGTTGAAGGTCGGCCAGACGGTCTACACCGCGGGGAAGTGCTCCCCGTGGGGGGCGACCGGTGTGAAGGTGACGTATGCGACTTCGGAGGCTGACATTCTGGTGATCGACAAGGTCGGTTGGATGGTGGCCAAGACCAAGGGCACTGAGTACGTCCTAGTCAAGGCCGGCGGCAAGACCGCGAAGTATGAGATCACCATCAAGTAGGGTCAAGAAGGATCCCTCGCTGCGGGGGCCGGCTGACGCCGGCCCCCGCACGTCTTCGGGGGCTCGTCACACCTGCGGGGGCCGAGTTGGCTCAGACCTGGTGACAAGTTGCTGATGGTTCAGGGATAGGAATCGCAACGCTCCGGGTCCGCCGGTCCGTCGCCAACGTCATCCGCGTGGGTATGGCACTGAGTCGTCCGATGACGATGACGACCACCCTTACCGAGGCCGATGGGGGCACCGACGTCCTCATCGTCCACGAGGGAGTGCCCGACGTCATCTCACCCGAAGCCAACGAGGTGGGAACTCGCATGGCGCTGGACAACCTCGCCGCCCTCGTCGAACGCGGCTGACCAGTCTTCGGCTAACTAACGCCGAACCGAGCGGGGGCCAACACCGCCCACCATGCGATTGATGACTTCTGAAGCTGATGTGACTGCCTCGCACCTGTTCATCACCGGATATGGCCTGGGAAACGTGCGACTCAACTGTCACCGGGCAATGGCCACGAAACATCGCCACATCTACGCTGACATCGACTTGTTACGATGCACCGTACTGAGCGCACGACACGCGTCCACCAACAACCTCGGCTCCTACAATCGCTTCGGACTCCTGGCATGTTCCGATGGGGGCAGCCCGGCCACGCCATGGCAGGTGCGGAAACTGCCGTAGACTGTCGGTGATCTAGCGCTGGCCAGGCGGAACCACGCCAACCGGGCAGCTGCGAGAGAACCTCGGGTAGCTGATTCAGTCAACGTCGGCGGTCCGCGGTGTGCGACAGGTAGGCCGAGGAGAGTGACATGACCGTACGCGATCCCGCGATGACGGACGTGGCTCGCCTCGCCGGTGTCTCCCATCAGACGGTGTCACGGGTGCTTAACGGGCATCCCAACGTGCGCGAAAAGACCCGCCTGCGGGTGCAGGCCGCGATCGCCGAACTCGGCTATCGCCCCAACCGCGCGGCGCGCGCGCTGGTCACCGGTCGATCGCAGGTGATCGGCGTGGTGGCCCAGAACACCACCCTCTACGGTCCGGCGTCGCTGCTCGCCGCCCTCGAACAGGCGGCTGCCGAGGCGGGCTTCGCGGTCAGCGTCGGCAGCGTGCGCAACCTCGACCACCAGTCCATCTCCGCGGCGGTGGAGCGGCACCTGGGGCACCGGGTCGCCGGCATCGTCGTGATCGCGCCGGTCGAATCGGCCGGTGAGGCGCTGGAGCGCCTACCCAAGGATGTTCCGCTGGTCACCATCGACGGCGACCCGCAGCGGCCGGTGCCGCTGGTGACGGTCGATCAGGTCGCCGGTGCCCGGGCCGCCACACAGCATTTGCTCGAGGCGGGGCACCGGACGGTCTGGCACGTGTCCGGGCCGCCGGGCTGGTTCGACAGCGCCGGTCGCATCGAAGGCTGGCGGGAGGCGTTGCAGGCGGCGGGCGCGGAGGTGCCGCCCTTGCTGCCGGCGGACTGGTCCGCGGCGGCCGGGTACCGGTGCGGGCAGATGTTGGCCCGGATGCCGGAGGTCACCGCCGTCTTCGCGGCCAACGATCACCTGGCCCTCGGTGTGCTGCGCGCCGTGCACGAACACGGCCGGCGGGTGCCGGACGACATCAGCGTGGTCGGTTTCGACGACGTGCCGGAGGCCTCGTTCTTCATCCCACCGCTGACCACCATCCAGCCGGACTTCGCGGCGGTGGCCCGGGCGAGTCTGGAGATGCTGCTCACCCAGATCGAGACGGACACCGTCGGTGCGTTGCGCCAGACCATCGCGCCGACCCTGGTCGCCCGGCAGAGCGTGGCGGGGCCGGCCCGCCGTTGACGGGTGCCCGGTGTCCGCGCGCCGCAGCCCCGGCGAACGGTCGCGACGGGTGCGGGGTGGAAACAAGAGGGAATCGCGGCACCCCGATTAAACAATCTTGTTAGCGCTAACGCGGAAGGAAGCGGCACCGGCCTCTGGCCGGTGCCGCTCGCCATTGGCCGCCGCATGGCGCCGGGACATACTCCCATCGGTACCGGCGGCGGCGCCGGCATCGTCAGTGTCCCGTCCACTTCGCGACGGAGTTCCGGGTAAGCCCCTGCGGCGGCATATGGCGGTTTTCCGGCGCGGAGCGACTTTCCCGAGCGATGCATTTGTCGTCACTTTCGGGCGTCATGCATAGCGAGTGCGGCCATCTCCGCGCGATCAGTTGGCCGGGGGACAGTGCCGCCGGTGCGACCACGTCCGATCTCGTAACACCAACGGGATCCCGAGCGCTGTCCCAGAGATGCGCGGACTGTCGAGTGTGTTCCCGGCGGTCTTCGCGGCGACGGCGCCGACCCGGACCGGCGCGCCGGCTGCGGCCTGTGCCTGTGTGTGGCGGGTGGTCGGTGCCGAGGTCGGGCGGACCGGGCGAGCGGTCTGCGGCGTCGTGGTGCCCGCCGGACCAGCGGGTTCCGGGTGATCTGGGCGGCCCGTGGCAGGACTGGGCCGACCTCCCGCCGGCCCCCCGACCTTTAGGTGCGAAACACGAGATCCCCAACCGGCGACGCAACTCCAGGAGCTCGGACCGCAACGCATCGTCTCGTTGACCTTGTAGTGCCGTCATTGTTAGCGTGAACAACGCTCATCCACTTCAGAGGGAGTCTCACACCGACCAAGGAGGATCAATTGAGATTGCGACAGCAAAGGTCACGTCACACGCTGAGTCGGAAGGGTAGAGGTGTCGCGGGCCTGGTACTGGGTGCGCTTCTCTCGGTCTCGTTCGCAGCGACGCCCTCGCACGCGGCCGCGGAGGGGCTCAACGAGGGTCTGGTGCACCACTTCGCCCTCGACGAGACCAGTGGGACGACGCTGGTCAACTCGGGTAGCGCGGGCTCGGCGGCGAACGCCACGCTCGTGAATCCGGAGAAGGCGACGTTGACCGGGAAGGGAGTCAGGTTCAACCCCGACTCCTACGAGAGCGCCCTCAACGGTGCGTACGTGGCCCTGCCGAAAGACATCACCGCCGGCATGTCGAACCTCACCGTCGACTATGACGTGTGGATTGACCCGGCGAACGTCGGCGAGCACCAGATGTGGGGCTTCGGCGCCAAGTCCGGCTCGTGCGACGTCGACACCGGCGCCCAAGGCTCCATCTTCGCGTCGAACACCCAGCGGTTCCGCGTCGCGGTGGGTTCGGCGAACCTCCAACAGACCCGGGTCCGCATGCCCGAGGGAGCGTGGACGCACGTCACCTTCACCCAGTCACTGAACCCGAACGGCACGAGCTGGACCGGCAGGCTCTACCTCGACGGCGTGCTGCACGCGATGTCGACGAACCTGACCACGCCGCCTTCGGTGAACGCAGCGGGGACCAACTGCAACTTCCTCGCTCGCTCGCAGACGTCGGGCCACTACTCATTCCGCGGAACGATCCGGGACTTCCGGGTCTACGACCGAGCAGTGAGCCTCGATGAGACACTCGCCTTGGCGGAAAGGACCGTCTCCACTGGCGTTCACGCCGACGCCGACGCCATCGACCTCGGCCTGACCAGTGCGATCGTACGCGACATCACTCTGCCCAAGGTGGGCTCCGTGGCGGGCTCGGCCATCACGTGGACGAGTTCGGACCCGTCGGTCGTCGCGATCTACACCCCGCCAGCCGTCGCCAGCGCACGCAAAGTTGCGGTGACCGGCAGGATCACCCGCCCCGCGCAGGGGCAGCCGGACGCGACGGCCACGCTCACGGCGACTGTCCGCAAGGGCACCAATCAGGTCACCACACGGGAGATCCCCATCGTGGTGAAGGCCGAGTTCGACGACGCGCAGGCGGTCGACCGTGACAGGTTCGACCTGACCCTGTACGACACCGACGACGTGCGCGGAAACATCAACCTCCCTGCCAACGGCGAGTTCGGATCCAAGATCACCTGGACGTCGACCACCGAGCTCGTCACCCCGACGGGTGAGGTGACCCGCCCGGCCTTCGGCCGTGCGGATGTTGCCGCCACCCTGACGTCGACCATCACCAAGGGTTCAGCCTCGCAGACGAGGTCGTTCCCGGTGACCATCACCGCCATGCCCCGCTCCGAGGAGTACGAGCGGTACTTCATGGGGTACTTCAAGGGCGAGGGAATCGCCGACGGTGAACAGATCATGTTCGCAACGTCCAACGGAAACACCGCTCTGGACTGGACCGGTCTGACCGGAGGCTGGCCGTCGCTCACTTCCCAGCTGGGCGACCAGGGCCTTCGTGACCCGCACATCGTCCGCTCACCCGGCGGCGACACGTACTACATGATCGCCACCGACCTGAACTGGTACGACCAGGGCGGATACGCCATCAACGACACCCAGTACATCGAGGTGTTCGAGTCGCACGACCTCGTGCACTGGACTCCTCAGCGGCACGTGAAGGTCGCGCCCGACAACGCGGGCAACGCCTTCGCGCCCGAGTCGCTGTGGGTCGACGAGATCGGCGCCTACGCCGTGTTCTGGGCACAGTCGCTGTGGAACGACCCCGTGAACCGCACCGGTCAGGGGAACGCGCAGATGTGGTACACCACGACGCGCGACTTCCAGACGTTCTCCGGTCCCAAGGTCTGGCAGAACCCGGCCCCTAAGTCGCGGATCGACACGACCGCGATCCGGGTCGGTGACTACTACTACCGCGTGACCAAGAACGAGGCCGGCAACCAGGGCTCGGACATCTTCTCCGAGAAGCACACCGACTTCCTGGACAGCAACATCGACAACTGGAAGTTGGTCGCTCCGGCTCTGGGCCGCACGACCTGGGTCGCCAATCAGGGGTACGAGGGGCCGGTCATTTTCAAGGCCAACCCTGGTGACACCTCCTGCCCCGGCCAGTTCTACCTCTGGGGTGACCGGTACACGAACGGCGGTGGATACCAGGCCGCGTGCCACGAGAACATCGAAGCTCCGACCTGGAACGCCAAGGCGATCACGATGACGAACGCGGGTGTTGTCCGTCCGCGCCACGGCACCGTGATCCCGCTCACCCTCCGCGAGTGGAACGACATCCGAAAGATCCCGAACAGCGACGTCACGACCACCACTGAGGTGGCTGTCGAGCCGTACGCGAGCGGGGCCCAGACGACCACGGCCACCGCCACGGTCAAGGCAGCCGACGGGTTCGAGACCGGCGGTCAGGTGCGGTTCAGCATCGGCTCGTGGTCGAAGCTCGCCTACCTGAACGACGGCGCGGCCACGGTCACGCTGCCGACGGGTCTGCCTGCGGGCGCCCGGACCGTTAAGGCCGAGTACCTCGGCTTCGACTACCTGAAGGCGTCGGAAGGTACGGCGTCGTTCAAGGTGCCCTCCGGCCCGGCCGCCGTCAAGGTCCAGGCGAGAACCGCGCCGGCATCGGTTGTCCGCGGGGACACGTTCAGCCTGAACGTGACGGTTGGGCCGGCGGGCGGGCAGAAGCAGCAGGCTCCGACCCCGACCGGCGAGGTCACCGTCACCTTCGGCGGCACCGTGCAGGTCGTACCACTGACGGACGGCAAGGCCATCGTCACACCGCAGACTGCCGATCTACAGCCCGGGAGGTACAGGGTCCACGTTGCCTACTCCGGCAACCCGACCTACCAGCCCTACGCCGCCAACTATCAGAATTTGACGGTGCGGTAGCCAGCATAGAAAGTTCTTGATCCACAGGTCTTGGCGATAGCTCCCTTGCTCGGTCCGGTTCCGCAGGTTCCCGGGCCTGAGCTTGAGCACCGTCCCAGGTCTGTCGTCACATCCACCTTCTGCAGGCGGACTTGGAGGCAACCCGAGGCGTGCTGAGATGAGCGACAAAAAGGAGCGGGCGAGATCGATTGATCTCGCCCGCTCCCTACCTACTGCTTCAGACTAAGGGGTGATCATGCCCTTTGAGGCAACCAGGTTGTAGTTCTCCCCAAACACGTTGAGCTCATGGACTCCGACCTTGACGTCCTCGGTCGTACCCAGGATCTTCAGCCTGACTGCGTTCGTCAGCACCCGGTCGAAGGTGACGTAGTCAGCCGTGTACGCAGTGGTGTTCGTACTCCTGTCGACCAGCGGCCGCCACGTGTTCGTAGCGATGTCCTTGTACTCCAGCGTGTACTGCACGGCATTGTCCTTTGTGAACGCGCGCCCGAGCTCCTTCCACTGCATCTGCGCAGCAGAGATGTGGAAGACAGTCCCGAAGCCCCTGATGTACGTCGGCGCAGTGTCGCTGTCAGCCGGCTCCCACCAGGTCGATAGGGATCGGTCCCCTCCGTAGTACGGATTGCGCCCGGGGGCATAGCTGCTTGCCCAGTACACCTGGCTGTTGGTAGCCACATTGTAGAGCCCGACGTCGTCCCTACCCGAGATCTTCTTCCCGGGAGCCAGTTGCGGCGTGTTGGACAACTCGCAATCGATTGCTCCCTCTTGCGGGCCAGCGGGAATTACGTTGCAGATGTCCATTCCCAGTCGTCGCTCGAAGAACTCCTCGTATGCGATGACATAGGTGTAGAAGAACACCAGGTTACCGGACTTGTCGAGTACAAAACTGCCGTGCCCGGCGTTAGGATATACCGCACTGGGGTGGTTGTTCCCGTAGCCGATCGGGTTCTGCTGCGTTACTTTGAACCCTGAAAGCGGTTTGTCCGACGACATGACCCCCGTCGAGTACGTGGTGTACTCGGTGCCACCGGACGCGACCGAGAGGTAATACGTATCCCCCACCTTGAACAGCTGCGAACCCTCCACGTACCCATGCGTGTAGGTCGCCTTGTTGTCACCGATGTGCTGCCACTCCTGGAGCGGGTCAAAAGTCCACAGCACGACCGGGTCGCCGATGAGCTGCCGAGGATTGTTCGGGTCGAGTTCGGCGCCCATGATCGGCGAGCCGATGTTGTACGTCAAGTACAGCCGACCGTCCGTGTCAAGGAAGAACTGCACGTCGCCGACGCTCAGGGTCTGGCCGGTCGGGCGCAGGAAATTCCCCATGCTGGTCCACGGCCCAATGGGCGAGTCCGCTTGATAGACCGGCGTGTTGTTGCCAGCCATGTAGAACTTGTCGCCGATCTGCACCACGGTTGGTGCGACCAGGCCCAGGTTCATCTGATGGGGCGTCCACGTGAGGTAGTCGGTAGTGGACCAGACCGTGCGGTTGTTGTTCGGTGCGTTCTGCATGGCGCCGGATGCGTAGAGATAGATGGTCCCGTCGACGTTCAGCGCGGACCAGTCCGCCCCGGTCCGGGCCGAGTTCTCCGAAATCCTGGTGAAACCGACGGTGGATCGGCTCGCGAGAGTCCGCCCGGACGCTGCCGTCCACGTCTCCAGGTTCAAGCTGGCTGGAATTTGCGATGTGTTTGCAACATTCGCGTCCGTGGCCGGCATCGTCCCTACGATGTTGCGGACCGCCATTCCGGGCAGATTAATCGGGTTCACATACGTCTGCGCCATGTCGACACCAGTCAGCGGCACCTTGGCGGACGGGGTCTGGGGTCCGACGCCCTGCGTCCCCGGCTGCACGGGCTTCTCCGCCGAGGCCGGCACAATTGGTGTCAGTTGGCCCACCCCTACTCCTACCGCGAGAGCAAGGCCAATAGCCGCTAAACCTCGACGGCTCTTTCCAGCAGTTCTCTCGATAGCCATTAGGCTCCTAACCTTCCGTCTGGGTTGCGTGAGTTCTGGAACACGGGCCAACTCGCTGTTAGCGTTAACATTTCGTGCCATGTTAGCGCTGCCATCCAGAGGGTGTCAAGGGTGTCAATGCGGCGTAGGCTAAGTTGATCACTGTATTGGGCTGGGCGTTTGTGGTGGTGGCGTGGCGGCGTGACATACGGCCGCTGGCGATCACAGGCCTCCCGCCGGCAACCAACGCCTAGCGGTGATCGCGTCAAAGCCGGAGCCGGTAGGAATTGCCGGAAGGCGCGTCACCGAGCTGTATGTCGGGAATTGTCATCATGAACGGTAGGGGATGTAACCATCACCGTCATTCTGGGCGCTGGCTGCGGGCATGAGGGGGGCGCCTCCGCCGCAACGGCCTGCTGTGGCCCCTGGTGGCGATCGTGGTGCTGCTCGCGGCCAACGCGATCGTCCGCCCGTCGTTCCTGGCCCTGCGCTTCCAGGACGGCCACCTCCACGGCAGCCTCGTCGACATCCTGAAGAACGGCGCGCCGACGATGCTCATCGCCCTCGGCATGTGCCCCGTCATCGCCACCCGGGGGATCGACCTCTCGGTGGGCGCGGTCGTCGCCATCGCCGCAGCGGTCACCTGCTCCTGGATCGCCGACGCGGGCGACCCCACCAGCGCCGGGACCGCCTTCACCGCCATGGGCAACGCGCCCGCGCTCTGCGTCGAGCTCGGCCTGTGGAACGGCTTCCTCGTCGCCGTCCTCGGCATCCAGCCGATCATCGCCACGCTGGTGCTCATGACGGCCGGCCGGGGCATCGCGATGCTCATCACCGACGGCCAGATCATCACCGTACGCAACCCGACGTTCCGCACCGTCGGCGCCGGCTTCCTGGTGCTGCCCGTCTCGATCCTCATCGCCATCGCCGTGTTCGTCATCGTTGCGCTGGTGACCCGGCGGACCGCGCTCGGCCTGCTCATCGAGGCAGTCGGCGTCAACCCCCAAGGCCAGCAGGCTGCCCGGCCTGGGGGCCCGGACCATCCGGTGGACCGTGTACGTGTTCGCCGCGGTCTGCGCCGGGGTCGCCGGCCTGATGATCAGCTCCAACGTCAGCGCCGCCGACGCCAACAACGCCGGCCTGTGGACCGAAATGGACGCCATCCTCGCCGTCGTCATCGGCGGCACCTCACTGGCCGGCGGCCGCTACAGCCTCACCGGCACCCTGCTCGGCGCGCTCATCATCCAGACGCTCACCACCACGGTCTACAGCATGGGCATCGCGCCCGAGATCACGCTGGTCTTCAAGGCCGTCGTCGTCATCGCCGTGTGCCTGTTGCAGGCACCCAAGGTGCGAGCGGCCCTGAGCCGCCGCGGCCGGCGGCGGCAGCTGCCCGCGGAGGCGGACGCCGAACTCGCCGCCCGGCGGCCGGCGCAGACCCCGACCGAACCGATCGCCGAGAAGGTGGCCGTGTCATGACGACCACAACCGCACCGGTCAAGGACAAGACCGAGCTCGGGCGCCTGCCGGGTGGCCGGTCGATCCCCGCCCGGTTGCTGCCGGTGATCGCCACCTTCGTGCTCTTCGTGTTCCTCTTCGGCGCCGGCGCCGGCCGCTACGAGGGCTTCGCTAATGACATGTTCCGTGAAGTCGGGCCACAGTGTCCCGCTCGCTTACGCCTCTGTCTTGAGCAGCGGCACGGTACCCGCTCGAAAGAGATCCTCGCCGTCCGCCACAGCTTCTTGCAGTTGCTCGACGAGTTGGCGCAGGCTCGCGTCGAGGTCGACCTGGTCTCTCGTCTCCGCGACGATCGCTTCACGCACGTCGTCGACGAACGGCTGCCAGGTGTCGCGAGCGCGCTGCGTGCACTCAGTGACGACCTCTTGTCGCTTCTCGGCCGCCGCCTTGTCCTGGTTCAGGCGCGCGTGGGCGCCCTTGCGGTACCAGCGTTAGCCCTCTTCTGGAACCCCGTAGGTTGGGTACTCGGCGCAGCTGCCGCGGGCGTCGTCGCAGGACAGCTCCCAGCAGCATTTCGGCAACTCCAGGCACAACGGCTGGCCGAGCCGCGGATCGTCGGCGTCGTGGCGGGCGAAGCACACCGCAGGCTGCCCGTGCTCGCAAATGCCGACCTGTCGGCGGGCGCGGCATGCGGCGGGGCGGCAGTCGCAGCGCGGCCGGCTGCTGCAGGTGTGGCGGGGGATGTGCCGGTGGTGGACCGGGCCGAAGGAGGGGGCGGTGAAGGTGGCAAAGACGACCGGGTGCCGGCCGACCGAGGCGGGGACACCCTTGCCGCCACTCAGGCCGCAGCGGACCACCTGGTAGGCGTCGCCCGCGTAGACCCAGGCGCAGTCCGGGCACTGGCTTTCGCGGCGGTTGCCGCATGCCTTGTAGAGCGCTTGGTCGGGCAGCTCGTCGGTTTGCTGCTCGCGCAGGATCCTGCCGCTGTCGGCGTCAACGGCGGCGATGGTGCCAGTGAGGCGGATCGGGCGGGCGCAGCCGCCCGCAGGAGCGGTGTGCTCCAGCCATCCGGAGAACTCCGGCAGGGTGGCGCGAAGCAGCGCTCGGGCGTCGCGGCCGGCGGCGAGACCGGGCGGGTACAGGTCGAGCGGGATGGACAGGACTTCCTCCTCAGGGGTGGCAGGGACGGGAGACGAACACCATCAGCCGTGGACGTTGGTCCGCTGGTGGTGTTCGTCGTGTCTCCTGGCACCGCAGGGAGGGCGGCTGACGCCGGAGGGCGGATTGTGGTGGTGCCACTTCCCGCCGATGGGTCGTGTCCTTTCGCGCTCGTGGACTCGTTGATCGTGCCGGCACGGGTGGGGAGCCTGAGATGTCGGCATCCGGCGGGTTGCCGCAGGCTGCCCCACCCGTGAGACGTGCGCGAATCCGGGCCATCATGGACGGCAGGCAAAGGCCGTGCTGGGCCGCGCAGCGGATTCATGGGACCGGCACAGCGGCCGGTGCGATCGAGAGCCGGCGGGACTCCGCCCGCATCAGCGGCAGGAAGGCCGCTCGGCGTCTCGGAGGTCGAGTTCAGCGATCCGACGGGAGGGCCGCGCTGGTTTACACGACGAGCGCCAGAGTAGCACCGGGCACTGACACGTCAACCCGCCGTGAAACTGCTGTCGGGCCAATCGGTCGCAGGCTTGGTTCGGCGCTGCCTATAGAGCGATGCAATTTTCGACCGATCGATGAACCGGACCGGTGTACTCAATGAGGCTGAAGCGGCGATGTCCATCGGCGGCATGCACGGTGACGGCGACAGCACTCTCGTCTTCGAATCGCAGCGTGAAGACGGGGTCGAGGTCGCACAGGAATGCGAACGCGTCGCGGTCCTCGTTGCGGTCGCTGACCAGGTGACCGCGGGCCTCCCAGCCGGCGTCGGCGGCGGTAATCACGACGGCCACCTCGATGCTGACGAGCAGGGTGGATGAGTTCGCCCACCAGTCCAGCCAGCAGCGGCCCTCGACGCGGTCCATGCCGTCATCCTTGCAGGGCGAGGCCGGGCCGGCTGCCGGCCGAGTGGGAGAACTCTCCTTACATCGATCAAGGCGGCCCGCTAACGGGCCGCACGCGCCGCCGCCAGGGCGCGCGCCGGCCGCTGCCGCTTGCGCTCTGCGGTCGCCGCGCCTGATGTGCCGGGCATTATCAGAGTGCCTGATGTAGACATCAATAATTGACTATTTACCCGTTGCATGGGACGTAATAGAGTCGGACCCGGGCCCGGTTCAAGAATCTGGCTGCGCCAGGAAATGAGCCAAGCGCGGACGTCCGGCAGCACTCGAACTGCAGCTTTCGGAAATAGCTGACCGGGGCATCGACATCAGGCCGACCGAAATTCCGGCCAGATTGATGAATGACGTACGGATCAGGAGCCCAGGCTGGCGCTGTCGTCCGTCGGCTGTGGGGCGGCCCGATTACCTCCTATGGATGGGAGTTGTGGATGAGTGACGTGTCCCGTCGGAAAGTGCTTCTGGGTGGCGCGGCGGCGCTGGGCGGCGCGGCCGGGATCGGCCTGAGCGCCGGCGCGCCAGCTCGCCCCGCCGCAGCCGGCCTGCCGGTGGGCGCACCGCAGCTCACCAGCTCGGGAGAAGCGGTCACGGTGACTCCGAGCGACGCCCGATATGCAGACATGGTCTACGGGAGCAATCGGCGGTGGACCGGCAGCCCGGAGTACATCCGGGTGGTGCAGAACACTCAGCAGGTGGTCGACGCGGTCCAGGACGCGGTACGAGCCCGCAAGCGCCTGTCGGTACGCAGCGGCGGGCACTGTTACGAGGACTTCGTCTACAACGCGGACGTGGAAGTCGTCATCGACCTGTCGGTCATGCGTGCCGTGTACTACGACGACGCGCGACGCGCATTTGTCGTCGAGGCCGGCGCGACGCTCTACGAGGTCTACCTGGAGCTGTATCGGTCCCAGGGTGTGACGATACCGGGCGGGTCCTGTGGTTCGGTGGGCGCCGGCGGCCACATCTGCGGCGGCGGTTTCGGGCTGCTCTCCCGGCTGCACGGGCTGACCGTCGACCATGTGTACGGGGTCGAAGTCGTGGTGGTGGACCAGCGCGGCCGGGCCCGTTCGGTGATCGCCACTTGGGACCAGGGTGATCCCAACCGCGACCTGTGGTGGGCGCATACCGGTGCCGGCGGGGGGAACTTCGGTATCGTCACCCGCTATTTCCTCCGCACCCCGGGCACTGAGAACCGGCCGCCGAGCGAGCAGTTGCCGAAGCCACCGGGACAGGTGTACTCGCACTCCCTCTCCTGGGACTGGGCCGACATGACGGAGAGCAGGTTCCGTACGCTGCTGAAGAACTTCGGGACCTGGCACGAGGCCAACAGTTCCCCGGGCTCGCCCTATGCGGGACTGCACAGCTCGTTGGCGCTGAACACGGCGGCGAGCGGCGAGATCTCGATGTCTACTCAGATGGAGGCCAGCAGGCCGGGCGCGGCGCAGCGGCTGGAGGCGTTCATCAGTGCGGTCAGCGCGGGGTTGAGCGCGCCGCGACCGATGCGGGTCCGGGCCGGCGAGCAGGAGGCCAGGCCAGAGTTCTTCGTTCCGCAGGCGGTGCAGTGGTACCAGTCGATCAGATCTTCCGGCGGTGGGGGCAGTTGGACGCGACGCTCGGACTACAAGTCGACGTACATGCTCACCGGTTTCCCGGACGACCAGATCGCCACCATCTACCGACACCTGACCAACACCGAGAACAGCAGCGATCTGCTCCAGGTCAGCTCGTACGGCTGTCAGATTAACGCGGTGCAGGCGGGCGCGACCGCGGTGGCGCACCGCAACTCGATCCTGAAGCTGCAGTATCAGAACTATTGGAGCGATCCGGCAGAGGAGGCCGGTAAAGTCGCCTGGCTGCGCGATTTCTACCGCGACGTCTACCGCAGCACTGGCGGCGTTCCCGTCTTCAACGGGGTGACCGACGGGTGCTACGTCAACTACCCGGATGCCGATCTCAATGATCCACAGTGGAACACATCGGGCGTGCCGTGGCACGACCTCTACTACAAGGAGAACTACCCCAGGCTCCAGCAGGTGAAGCGGCGCTGGGACCCGACCAACACCTTCCGGCACACCCAGTCCGTACGCCTGCCGGGCGTCGCGTAGAGCGCCAGGTGCCCGCGGCGGCCCGCCTTCACCGTCGTCTCGTCCAGCGGTGAGGGCGGGCCCACCGCCGGCTTCCCCGGTCGGTACGGGTGATCGGCGTGCCCGTCCCGTTGCCTTCGCTCACGTCCTCAGTGACACCGCCAGCCGCCGTGGACAAACGGGAATGTCGCCGTGGATATGGCCGGGCGCGATGGCGTGACCATGCGAAGCGTGAGCGCCAACGGTGCCGCCCATCCGTCGTACCCATCCGCTCCCTTCATGGCGACCGGTGCGCCGACGACAGTAGGTGAGGTGTCGCGCCGTGAATAACGAAAATGGAATGGACCCATCCAGGCAACTGATGAACGCCTGCCCGACGAGGTCGCGGCCGTCCGGTGGACCCTCACGCGCTGGGTGCGCAGACCCCCTACGGGGGGTGTTTCCGCAGTTCCCGGCCGTTTGCAGGGGCCGTGCGGGGGCGGGCAGGGTCGATGTCGATCACCCTTCGGAAACGATACGAGCCATTGATCAACGCAACTCAGCGTGTGGATCAGATTTGCTGATACTCGCATCAGGGAGATGCGCTTAACGCCTCGCCAAAGCCATCGTACGGTGGTCGCCAACCGCCGTCTCGATTGTCCGCTGCGGGCCCGCCGTGGAGGCGCCGCACAATTTCGGAGCCCCGCAGGAGCCGGCACAAGCATCCGCGTCCGCGCGATGGACTGGAGGAGCTGTGAAAAAGGTAGGCACACTGAACCGACGTGAGTTGCTGAAACGCGGAGGCGTCGTGGGCGGCGTACTCGCCCTGAGTCCACTTCTGCAGGAAGTGGCAATGGCGGCCCCCACAATGGCGAGCGCGCCGGCAGGTGGCGACGGACTCCGCATTGGTAAGCGAATCTACGAGTCGATCGGCGTGCGTCCGATGATCAACGCTCGTGGCACGTTCACCATCATCAGCGGATCCCTGATGCTGCCCGAGGTGCGGGACGCGATCGACGCGGCCGCGCGGCACTACGTACACCTGGACGAGCTGGCGGACGCGGTCGGCACCCGACTGGCGGAGCTGACCGGCGCGGAGTTCGGCCTGGTCAGCTCCGGCTGTTCGGCGGGGTTGACCCATGCGACCGCCGCCTGCGTCGCCGGCGGCAACCCCGACCTGCACGTTCGCATTCCCGACCTGGCGGGTTTCCAGAAGACCGAGGTGATCATCCCTCGGCACTCCCGCAACGTCTACGAGGCCGCGGTCAGCGCCGTCGGCGTACGCGTGGTCGAGGTGAACACCCGCGCCGAGCTCGAGGCGGCAATCGGGCCGCAGACCGCAATGGTCTACGTGATGGCCGGACCACGTGTGGACGACAGCGAACTCCACACCCGGGCGATCGCGGATATCACCGAGCCGCGCGGGGTGCCGCTCCTGGTGGACGCCGCCGCCGAGATCCTCACCATCCCCAACGTCCACCTGCGCAACGGCGCGACGCTCGTCGCGTACAGCGGTGGCAAGGCCATCCGGGGCCCGCAATCGGCCGGGCTGGTGCTCGGCCGCGAGGACCTGGTGCGCGCGGCCTGGGTGCACAGCGCCCCGCACCACGGCTTCGCCCGCGGCTTCAAGGTCGGCAAGGAGGAGGCCATCGGCATGCTGATGGCCGTGGAGATGTGGGTACGGCGTGACCACGACGCCGAGTGGGCGCAATGGACGTCATGGCTCGAGCACATCGCCAGCCGGGTGGAAAAGGTCCGGGGCGTCACGACGAGGATCGTGCAGCCAACGGGCCTGTCCAATCGGACACCGTCGCTTCGGGTGCTCTGGAACGAGAAGGAGCTCCGCCTGTCCGGCAGTACCGCCGTCAGCGCGCTCGACGCCGGCGAACCCCGGATCGCCTGCAGCTCGACCAGCAGTGACGGACTGACCGGGGTTTCGATCACCCCGTACATGATGATGCCCGGCGATGAGCGGACGGTGGCGAACGAGCTCTACAAGCTGCTGAAGAACCCGCCACCCCAGCCGGAGACGCCGACGCTGCCGCCGGCGGTCGACCTCACCGGTCGGTGGGAGGTCCAGATCGAGTACCTGGCCAGCTCGTCCACCCACGTCTTCGAGCTGACTCAGCAGGGCAACGAGGTCACCGGTACACACCAGGGCGAGTTCGTCTCGCGAACACTCTCCGGGACGATCAGCGACCGCCAGGTCCGGTTCCGCAGCAACTACCCGGAGTCGAACGGCGATGCCCTCAGCTTCACCTTCACCGGCACGGCCGGCGGCCAGGCGATGGCCGGCGCCCTCGACATGGGGGAGTACCTGGCCGCCAAGTGGTCCGCCAAACGACGTGGGTGACGGCGTTGCCGAGCGGCGCGGGCCAGTCAGTCCGTCACGCCATACACACAAATAGCACCGCACAAAATCAGCAAGAGGGAGGAACATGAGCGAGTCGACTAGGCGGGAGTTCATCCGCCGAGCTCCCGCAGTGGCCGCCGTGGCTGCCGTTGTACCGGGCGCCGTCGCCCTGGACCGACAGGACGACGACCACCGCAACAAGTGCAAGTGCAAGCCGCCAGTCAAGGAGGCCCACTGGCCAGGCGGGGAACCTCCGGAGAACCCGCTCTTCAGCCCGGTCGTCACCTTCGGGAACCTGGTGTTTCTCTCCGGTATCGGCGCCCACTTTGACGGTGACATCACCTCGCACACCGAGCACGTGCTCAACGAGCTCGAGCGCAACCTCGAAGCGGTCGGGTCGTCGATGGAAAAGGTGCTCAAGGTCAACGTGTACCTGAACAGTCTGGACGACTACGACGGCATGAACGCCGTCTACCTCGGTCGCTTCGGAAAGAGGCCCGGGGTGCGGACCACCATCGCGGCTGCTGCGGGCATCCCAGGCGATTCCCTGGTCGAGATCGACTGCATCGCCGCCATCTGACACATCCCATGGGGTCATTTCGGACGCCCGGTGAACCGCACCGGGCGTCCGATCAGCACCAGCGGCGAGAACGCGCCGCAGGTGCAACGTTCGGAGAAGGAGTCAGCTGATGAAACTGAATTCATGGCGTCGGAAGGTCGCTCTGGCCGCCTCGGTCATCCTCCCGATGGGGTTGGTCGGGGCTGGGCAGGTCACCCAGGCGAGTGCGACACCGATCCAGCAGCCTGGCACGGCCGGCACCGCAGCCGAGCCCCGCTACGACCTCATCCTCGACAACGGTCACGTGATCGACCCCAAGAACAACATCGACGGTGTCCGGGACATCGCGGTGCGCGACGGACGCATCGTGGCCGTCGCCAAGTCTCTCAACCCGAAAGGCGCCGAGCAGGTCGTCAACGCCCGGGGCAAGTACGTCACGCCGGGCATCATCGACATGCACGCCCATATGTTCGTCGGACCAGCCAACGACTACGCCGCCGGCTGGAACAGCGTCGCCCCGGACGGGTTCACGTTCCGGGCCGGTGTCACCACCGCAGTGGACACCGGTTCCGCCGGCTGGGAGAACTTCGAGGAATTCAAGACGAACGTCATCGATCGATCGAAGACCCGGGTGCTTTCGTTCCTCAACATCGTCGGCAAGGGCATGGCCGGGGGAGAGCGGGAGCAGGATCTCGAGAACATGCAGGCGGGGCCGGCCGCCGAAGTAGCACTGCAAAACCCGGACCACATCGTCGGCATCAAGACAGCGCACTACTCCGGTCCGGAGTGGGATCCGGTGCGCCGCTCGGTTCAAGCCGGCGAGATCGCCGATGTTCCGGTCATGGTCGATTTTGGATCGGACTCGGAACAGCGCACCATCGAGCAGCTGCTGACCCAGGAGCTTAGGCCGGGTGACGTCTACACGCACGTGTATTCCGGCCTCCGTCGGGAGCTTGGCGACGACGGTCGCCTCAATCCTGCCCTGCATGCGGGTAGGGAGCGGGGAATCGTCTACGACGTCGGCCACGGCGGCGGAAGCTTCTCGTGGGACGTGGCGGTTCAGGGCATGAAGGAAGACTTGCCGCCGGACACGATTTCCACGGACCTGCACATCACGTCGATGAACAGCGGCATGAAGGACATGGCGAACGTGATGTCCAAGATGGTGACCCTCGGCATGTCGCTGGAAGACGTGGTGAAGGCGAGCACGTGGACGCCGGCACAGGTGATCCAGCGCCCCGATCTGGGGCACCTGTCGGTCGGGGCGCCTGCCGACGTCGCGGTGTTCAGCCTTGACCGGGGACGGTTCGGATTCGTCGACTCCTTCGGCTTCCGGCTGGATGGAAAAGAGAAGCTGACCGCTGAGCTGACCCTGCGGGAAGGCGACGTCGTCTGGGACCTCAACGGGATCGCTGCCACCGAGTGGAAGCCCGGCCGGGACCGGGACTAGGTAACTGGTGTAGAACGATGGCCGCTACCAGCGTAGCGGTCATCGTTCTCTATCTACTTCGAGTAGTTGCTGCGGCGCCGATGCCCCTATGTTTGGCAAGCCGTTCGGGGAAACTCGGTGGTGGGGTTGAGCTGTCGGATCAGGTTGTAGATTTCGCGGGCGACGTAGCGTTTGACGCAGCGGATGGTTTCGCGGCGGGTGAGGCCTTGGGCGGTGCGTCGGTCGAGGTAGTCGCGGGTGCGTCGGTCGCAGCGTGATCGGGTCAGGGCGATGCGGTGGGCGGCGTTGGCGCGGCGGTCGCCGCCGCGGTTGAGGCGACGTCGGCGGGTGCCCGAGGACGCCTCGATGGGGCTGACGCCGCAGAGGGCGGCGAAGGGATGCTTCGTTGTTCATCCGGTCGCGGTTGTCGCCGGCGGTGATGAGCAGGGCGGGCGGCGCTGTCG
The DNA here is from genome assembly GCF_900143515.1 of Micromonospora cremea. Taxonomy (NCBI): domain Bacteria; kingdom Bacillati; phylum Actinomycetota; class Actinomycetes; order Micromonosporales; family Micromonosporaceae; genus Micromonospora; species Micromonospora cremea. The sequence continues at coordinate 669,645 of NZ_FSQT01000001.1, forward strand.
GGACCGACGCCTTTGCATTGCAGCAGGTGCGGGGCGTGGGCGTCGATGACCGCGGTGATCTGTAGTTCCAGTTCACGGGCTTCCCGGGTGAGGTTCTGGATGCGCCTGACCGCGGCCACGCCCCCCGTAAATACGCGCCCGGGGTGAACGTGCCAACGCGACCCTCAAAGGCTGGAAGATCCTGTCCAAGCTGCGCTGCTGCCCACGCCGAGCCACCGCGATCGTGCAGGCAATCCTCGTTCTGCACCACGTCGAGGCCAACCGCTACCCAGGATGAAAAGGGCTCAACGATTCGTTATTTACGCATCGGAAACGATGGATTAGGGCCGTCCCCAGTCAGTGAAACCCAGCAAACGCGAAGGCTTGCAGCGCGATCGCCCCTTCACCGCTGGAAGTTAAACTACTTATCGCCCGAGTGGGATTATCGCCGGGTACGGGTTGCCCTGGAGTGGCTCGGATACCAGGTGGCGACGGTCAGCCGGCCGGCGCGCCGGGGGTGGGCTGCAGCGCCACCGCCTCGCGGGCCAGCGCCGTGACCGCTTCCCCGTCGCGTGTTCGGACCGCGGTGGCGGACGTCAACCAGGACCCGCCGACGCAGGCAACGTTGGGCAGTGCGAGCCAGTCGGGTGCCGTGGTCGCGGTGATGCCGCCGGTGGGGCAGAAGGTCAGGTGAGGGAGCGGCTGGGCGACCGACGCCAGGTAGGCGCGGCCGCCGCTCGCTGCCGCCGGGAAGAACTTGATCGTGGTGAGGCCGAGCTCGGCCAGTGTCATCATCTCGCTGACCGTGCCGGCACCGGGCAGGAAGGGCAGCCCGGAGTCGACCGCGGCCCGGGCGAGCCCCACGGTCGCGCCCGGGCTGACTAGGAACCGTGCGCCTGCCGCGACGGCCTCGTCCACCTGGTCGGCCGTGAGCACGGTGCCGGCGCCCACCACCATCTCGGGCACCTCGGCGGCCACCGCCCGCAGCGCGGGAAGCGCGGCCGGCGTCCGGAGGGTGATCTCCATGGTCCGGACGCCGCCGCGCAGCAGGGCCCGCGCCAGGGTTGCGGCGTCGTCGGCGCGGTGCAGCACGACGACCGGGATGATCGGTCCGAGGCGGGCCAGTGCAGATGCGGTGAGGGACTCCGATTGCATCATCGCGTCAAAAGACGATCGGCTGCGCAGCGATGCCGTGCTCGCGACAGTGGTCCTCGTACCGCTTCAGCTTCGTCTCCGCCGTCTCTACGTACGCGACGTCGCCGCTCTCCGTCACGTACTCGATCGGTCCGTGGATGGCGAACAGGGTCAACATTGCCTCCTCGTCGGTCACGTCGGCGACCAGCGTGTGGACGTCGCCCGGCGGTTCGTAGACGTACGAGCCAGGCTCGGCCTGCCAGTCATGCTCCTCGTAGTGCCAACGGCCTTGGATGACCCAGCCCTCCACCTCCGAAAGGTGGCGGTGCCGGCTGACCACCCCGCTGCGGGCAACCTTGAGCAGGTTGACCCAACTTCCTGTGTGCGGGGAGATCCGCAGCGGCTTGAACCAGACGTTGGCGGAGCCCTGCGGGATCCAGGGCAGATCCGCTGCCCGGACCAGCGCGTCCGCGACGGGGTGAAGGTTTCCCATGACTCTCCTTGAGGTGCGATGGAATGCGGCTGCCGGTACCTTGCAGGGCATGACGGGCGGTCCGGCCGATGCGGATCAGTCGTCGACGGTCAGGCCCGTCGGTTGGAAGCTTCCGGGCCGCTCAGTGCACGTGGTCGTGGCCGTGCGCGCGGCTGTGGCTGTCGCCGTGCACGTGGGCCTGGCCGTGGTGGCCGTGGTGGCCGTCCTCGCTGTGGCTGTGTCCGACGTTGAAGTCGACCACCCGGCTGCTCGCCGTGCCGATCACGGCCGCCTCGGTGGTGAGCAGCATCCCGGTCACCGAGGCGGCGTTGCGCAGGGCGCAGAGCGTCACGTTGACCGGGTCGGCGACGCCCTCGGCCAGCAGGTCGAGATACCTGCCGGTGCGTGCGTCGTACCCGACGTGCTCCGGCAGTTCGGCGACGTGCTCGGCGACCGCCGGCCCGTCCGCGCCGCCGTTCGCCGCGATCCATCGCAGCGGCTCGGCGAGCGCGCGCCGGACCATGCCCACCCCCGTTCGCTCATCGCCGCTTGCCGGCAGGTTGTCCAGTGCCGCCCGTGCCTTTACCAACGCGGTCCCGCCTCCGGCGACGACACCGCCGCGGGCTGCCGCGCGGGTGGCAGACACGGCCTCGTCCACCCGCTGCTTGCGTTCACGCCGCTCGAGCTCGGTGTGCCCGCCGACGCGGAGCACGCAGACCCCGCCGGCCAGCCGGGCTATCCGCATGCGGTGCCGTTCCCGTTCCCAATCGGAGGTAGCTACGGCGAGTTCGGTGCGGATCTGGGCGATGTGCCGGTGCACTGCGGCCACGTCCCCGGCGCCGCCGATGATGGTGGTGTCCTCGCGGGTGACGACGATGCGGCGGGCTCGGCCGAGCACCTCCAAGCCGACCTGGTCGAGCCGCAGGCCGGCCTCCGGCGTGATCATTTCGCCGCCGGTCAGTGCCGCCACGTCCCGCAGGATCGACTTGCGGCTGTTGCCGAGCTCGGGCGCCTTGACTGCGACGCTGCGGAACGAGCCCTCCACGTTGTTGAGCAGCAGGGTGGCCAGGGCATCGTTGACCACATCGTCGGCGACCACGAGCAGGGACCGCCCGGTCGCCACTACCCGCTCCAGCAGCGGCAAGAACTCCGCCAGCGTGTCGATCCGGCCGTAGTGCAGCAGGACGTAGGGGTCATCGAGGACCGCCGTCAACCGCTGCGGATTGGTGACCATGTACGGGCTCAGGTAGCCGGTGGGCAGCCGCAACCCGTCGAGAAGATCCAGCTCGGTGCGGGCCGCCTCCGACTCCTCGACGGTGACCACCCCGTCCGGCCCGGCCTTTTCGAGCGCGGTGGCGACCAACTCGCCGATCTCCCGGTCTTGAGCCGCGTTGGTTGCGACCGCGGCGAGGTCGGCGTATCCGGCCACGGGCCGGGCGCTGCGCCGCAGATGCCCGCTGGCCGAGTCCACCGCGGCGTCCATGCCGCGCCGGACGGCGACCGGGGAGGCGCCTGCGGCGATCGCCCGTAACCCGTGCCGGGTCATCGCCTGGACGAGCACGATCGCGGTCGTGGTGCCGTCGCCGGCCTCGGTCTTCGTGGCGCCGGTGACCTCTCGTGCCAGGCGCGCGCCCAGGTCGGCGTAAGGATCGCCGAGGGTGAGTTCCGCGGCGACGCTGGCGCCATCGGTGGTGATGCTCGGCGGTCCGCCCGGTCTGCCGAGCACGACGGTGCGGCCCCGGGGACCGAGCGTCACCTTGACGGCGTCGGCCAGCGCGTCGATGCCTGCTTGGAGGCGACGCCGGGCGGGCTCATCAAACAGGATCTCGGGCATGGGCGCGCGTCCTTCCGGCCGTGGGCGGTGGGAAGGGGAGCCGACGCGCAGGCCGGCTCCCCTTACGAGGGCGGCGTCAGTTGGGGATCTGCGCCTTGAGGTATGCGGCCATCGAGGTCAGCGAGGTGCGCGCTTCCGCATCCTCGATGCCCTGGGCGACGCCGGCGAACCGGTCGATCGCCGCCTCGCTCTGCTCGGCCAGCTGATCGGCCACTTTCAGGTTGGCCTGGAGGCGGGCGCGGTCGCTGAGCTTGACCGCGCCGGCAGCGTAGAAACGGTTCACTAGCGTCTCAGCGTCGTCGAGCACCGGCTTGCGACCGCGTTCCATGATGAGCGCGGCCTGGAGCATGGCGCGGGCGTACCCGGTGTCGTAGAGTTCGCCGCCGTGCCCGCCGCCACCGACACCGGCGTACTGGCCGCCGATCGAGCCGTTCTCCCGGTCGAAGTCGAGCGCCCGCGGGTGCTCGGCGAGGACGCCGCGGTCGTAGCCCTGCCGGACCAGCTCCCGCATGAAGGCGAACATGTCCGTCTCGCCGGTGTCGGGGAACACCTCCGCGTACCGCTCCCGCGGCTTGTCCACGGTCACGTTGCGGTAGTGGATGTGGTTCACCCGGTCCTTGGCGCCCACGTAGCGCAGGAAGTCGACCGCGTCGTGGCCCACCTCCGGCGTCACCCCAGCGTGCACGGTCAGCCCGTTGGCGGGGCTGTCGTACGTGTCGATGAGCCGCTTCCAGTCGGCGACCGAGGCCAGCACCTGCGGGTTGCCGCGGCTGATCACCGCAGGCGGGTCGTTGGGGTGCACGGCGAGCCGGACGCCGGCCGCCTCGGCAACGGGCATCACCCGGTCGAGGAAGTACTTGTAGTTGTCCCAGACCTGCTCGTAGGTCAGCAGCGGTGTGCCGGGCCGCGGCGGCAGGTCCTTCACGGGCACGCCGTCGACCTCACGGTGATAGTCGAACGCCGTGTAGCCGGCGCCTAGCCGATCCTCATTGTCGATCAGCTCGTAGTAGCCCTCAGTGAGGCGGTGGACGTAGAAATTGTATTCAACCACGCGAATGCCGGCCTGGCCGGCCGCGACCAGCGACTGCTTGATGTACTCAATCTGCTGGTCCCGGCCTTCCTGACCGCGCACGATGCTGTCTGTGATGCTGATCAGATAGGCGGTGATGTGCAGCCCGGCCGCCTCCAGTCGCTGCCGATCGGCGATGAGGGTGGCCGCGGTCCAGGGCAGCGGCGGGGGATTGGTGATCAGGGCGCCCGTGACTCCGGCCTGCCGCCACCGACGCACGGTCGCCTGGGTCGGGTTGCGGGAGAACCACTGGCACAGCCGCGGTGTGTTCGTGCTCTCCTTCACCTGCTCGGGCCACTTCAGGTAGGGGTAGGGCATGCCACCCGGCCCGGTCGTTACGGTCTCCGCGGGTGCCGCCGCGGCGGCGGCCGCGCCGCTACTGGCGACGGTCAGACCGGCAGCCGAGAGGGCGGCCAGTGATGCGCCTTGCTTGAGGACGTCCCGGCGGGATTGCGCCATGATGCGGTACCTCTCGTTCGTCGGCGTTGGTGCCGGTGGGCGAAGGCGGAACGGAGCGATCATCGGGTAGCCCGAAACCATTTCTCCGGGCCGTCGAGGACCGCTTTCGGGACAGAATCGAACGATGCCAAGGTACGGACGATCGGGTGCAGAAATTCGTTCAACGCGTTCGGTGGTAACGGGTGCCTTCCGCGGGCCGAAGCATGTCGCCATGTGCTATCTGGGGGTGGATCCCCCTTTTCCGCTGCCTCGGCCGGGGCCGAAGACGCCGCCACAACCTGCTGAGATGCCACCCGTTCCGCCGATCGGGTCTCCTGCCACGGTTCCTCCCGGTGGCGGTCGAATGACCACTCTCGACAGACCGGACCGCCGTCGGCCGGGGCCGATCGATTCCCATAACAACGCAGTAACGATCAACCTGGGTTCGTGTTGGCAGACGCTAGCCTCGACCGTCGTCGCTTGTTAAGAACGAGTTACGAATGGAGTCATCCGCATCCTTGATTACTCGTCATCGGTGGTGGTCCTCGCCCTGACCTGCGGCGTGCGAACCGGAGCGGCGGCGTGCCTGCGAGGGGGTTCTACGTGCTCAGGACGGATACCCGGCTCGAGTGGTTCGTCTCGTTCCTCGGGGTCGTCGACACCGGCAGCTTCGTGGCCGCCGCCGAGGCGACTCACCGCTCCCAGCCGCGGGTAAGCATGCACGTGGCCGCGCTGGAGCGCGAGGTCGGCCTCCCCCTTTTCGACCGCCGCAAGCGGCCTGTCGAGCTGACCGGGGCCGGCGCGGTCCTCGCCATGCACGCCCGGGCGGTGCTGCGCGAGTTCGAAGCCGCCGAGGCGGCGATGGCGCCATGGCGCGGCGGCGCTCGCGGCCTGGTCACGCTCGGCTGCTACCCGAGCGCCAGCGCGGCATTCGTTCCGGCGCTGCTTCGCGATCTCTCTCGAACCAGCCCGGACGTTAAGGTGGTGCTGGTCGAGCGCGCGACGCTGGAACTCGACCACGCGCTGACCACCGGTGAGGTGGACATCTGCCTGCGGCCGATGTCGCCTCCGCCCACGGCGCCGTCGATGGTGGGCCATCCACTGTGGCGCGAGCCGCTGGTCGTGCTGCACCCGCCGGACCACCAGCTCGCCGAGCTTCCTGAGCCGCTGACCGTCGCTGCCGTGGCGACGCATCCGCTGATCTCCATCGGACGGCTCGACGACGCGCAGTCCGCGGAGTTCGAGGTCTACCGGCTCTTCCGCGAGCACAACTTCGAGCTCGAACCGGTGCAGGCGACCAACCAGCCGCAGACCCTCGTCGAGTTGATCCGTGCGGGACTCGGGGTGGGCGTGACCAACTGGCTGGCCGTGCACATCGCCGACACCGAGGGCGTGTGGATACGCCGGATCGAGGGCAACTGCGGGCGCCAGGTGGCCGCGTATCGCGACATGTCCCGACCGATGAACCCGGCCGCACGCAGCCTTCTTCAGCGCATCGTCCAGGCGCCGCGGCCGCCGGGCACACAGCCGCCCCAGTCCGGGGCGGAGACCGTTGCCGCGCCCGGGTGAGCAGGCGTCCCGCCGATCCGTTATGCGGATGGGACCATCCCGTTTCCGTTGTTAACGCCCCGCAACAACTCGCCTAGTGTCATCGGCACACATCCACCGGACGCGGTCCGAGGAGGGGAGGAGGGACGGTGCGCACGTCGCAGGAGCCAGCTCCGACCTTCACCCTCAACGGGCGGCAGGCGCTGGTGACCGGCGCCGCAACCGGCATCGGCCGAGCGATCGCGGTCGCCTACGCGGCGGCCGGCGCTGACCTGGTGCTGCTGTCGGAGCGGGACAATCTCGACGAGGTGGCGGCAGTGGTGCAGGCACTCGGTGCCAAGGCCGCCTGCGTACGATTCGACCTGGCCGACGCCGACGGTCGTACGGGCTTCGTCGAGGCACTCCTCGACGACCACGACATCGACGTCCTAGTCAACAACGCCGGACTGATCCGGCGCGCGCCGAGTGAGACCTTCGCCGACGACGACTGGTACGACGTCATCGAGGTCAACACCCACGCCGCCTTCCACTTGGCCCGCGCGGCCGGCCGGCGGATGCTCGAGCGCGGCGGCGGGAAAATCATAAACATCGCCTCGGTGCTCAGCTTCCAAGGCGGCATGTTCGTCCCGTCCTACGCCGCCAGCAAGCACGCCCTCGCCGGCCTCACCCGGGCGCTAGCCAACGAGTGGGCCGGACGCGGCGTCAACGTCAACGCCATCGCGCCCGGTTACGTCGAGACCGCAGTCACCGAGGACCTGCGCGACGACCGGCAGCGCCAGGCCCAGATCACCGCCCGCATCCCGGCCGGCCGATGGGCCACCCCGCGAGACATCGCCGGGCCGGCGATCTTTCTCGCCTCCGCGGCGGCCGACTACGTCCACGGGCACATCCTCGTCGTCGACGGTGGTTGGCTCTGCCGCTGACGCACGGTTTCTGTCGACAACCCAGAAAGGAGCGGGAACCGACGTGACTCCGGTACTCACGCAGGAAATCATCGAGGCGTACCGCGGCCTGGCCACCGCCTCCGTCGCCGACGCCGTCGAGAAGACCGGTGAGCGCGGCTATATGACCGGCGCCATCGGTCCGGTCCTGCCCGGCAAGCTGGTCGGCCCGGCGGTGACCGTGCTCGAGGAACCGTGCGACACCGCGGAGCCGCCGACGCTCGCTCTGCGGGCCATCGACGACTCGCCCGCTGGTAGCGTTCTGTGCATCGCCGCCGGTGCGGCGGACGTCGCGGTCTTTGGCGGGTTGATGGCCGCCGGCGCAGTAGTCAACGGAATCGCCGGCGCCGTCCTCGACGCCCGGGTTCGCGACATCGAGGAAATCCGTCGCGATTACCCCCAGCTTCCGATCTACGCCCGAGGCGGGGTCCCGTCAACCACAGTGGGCCGCTACCGCACGGTCAGCCTGAACGAGCCGGTCGAGCTCGGCGGGGTGGTGGTGGCCCCGGGTGATCTCATCGTTGGTGACAGCGACGGCGTCGTCCGGGTGTCGGCGGCGCGGATCATCGAAACCTTGGAGATCGCGCAGCTCATCGAGAAAGCCGAGCGGGAGCAGACTCAGCTGATCCACGAGTCGAAGTCGCTGCTCACCGGCCTCGCCAAGCATAACCGGGTCTGACCGCGATGGACATCCTGGCCATCGGTGAGCCGCTGCTGGAGTTCAGCGTCACCGACGAGCAGTCGTTGGACGCGGCGGAGAGCTTTGCGGTCGGTTACGGCGGGGACACCTCCAACTTCCTCGTATCGGCCAGCCGCTGCGGCGCCGCCGCCGGCTACGTCAGCCGAATCGGCGACGACCACTTCGGCACGGCACTGCTAGGGCTCTGGCAGCGCGAGGGGGTGCGGACCGATCATGTCGTCCGCGAGCCTGGCGGCCGCACCGGCATCTACTTCATCTCCCGCCACGCCGCGCACAGCTCTTTCACTTACTACCGTGCAGGCTCCCCGGCGAGCCGACTGAGCCCGGCAGATGTACCGGAGACGGCAATCGCCACGGCCCGAGCGCTGCACGTTTCAGGAATCACTCAGGCGATCAGCGCGTCGGCCTGTGATGCGGGGTTCCACGCCATGAAGGTGGCTCGGCGACACAACACGCTGGTCAGCTACGACCCGAACTACCGGCCCGCCCTCTGGCCACTGGACCGGGCCCGCGCGATCGTCGCGCGCAGCGTCGAGCTCAGCGACGTCGCCCTGCCCAACCTTGAGGAGGGGCGCGCCCTGACCGACCTAGACGATCCCAGGGCGATCCTCGCCTGGTTTGCCGCACTCGGGCCCCGGACCGTAGTTCTGAAGATGGGTGACCAGGGCGCGCTGCTGTGGGACGACGGCCGGACCAGTGAGATACCACCGCACTCGGTGGTCCCGGTGGACAGTACCGGTGCCGGTGACGCGTTCGACGGGGCGTTCGTCACCCGGTTGGTCCAGGGAGCCACACCGGCCGACGCCGCCCGGTACGCCGCGGTCGCCGGCGCCCTGACCACGCAGGGCCACGGAGCCGTTCATCCGATCCCCCGGGACGCGGCAATTCGCTCGGCCCTGGAGAAGGACCCGATTCTGAACCATTAGCGGAGGCGATATCGATGTCCATTGCGAAGGGTTTGCGGCTGGCCGCCGCCACCACGGCTGCGGCCCTGCTGACTGCCGCCTGTGGCGGTGGCTCCACGGTCGACGACGACAATGGCGCCGGCGGCGACGGGGCGGCGCTGACCAAGGTACGCGCCGGCTACGTATCCGCCATCGACCAGATCGGCCTTCCGGTCGGCCTCGAGGGCGGCTACTTCGAGGAGGAGGGCCTCGACGTCGAGCTCGCACAGCCGTTCCCGACCGGCGTCGACGCGCTCAACGCACTGCAGGCCGGCACCATCGACATCATCCAGGTCGGCACGCCACTCATCGCCGCCGCGCAAAAGGGCATCGACCTGGTGCTGCTTGGCAACTACACCGGCTCGTCGACCCAGCGCAGCATCGACGAGACGATGGCGGTGGTGGCTGCTCCCAACGCCGACATTGACGGCGCCAACCTCACCACGCTGCGCGGCAAGCGGATCGGCGTGTCCGTCGCCTCCATCAACCATCTCTACCTGCTGGGCCTGCTCGAATCCGCCGGCCTGTCGGCCAGCGAGGTGAAGATCGTCAACACCGCGCCGCCGGACATGGGTGTGGCCCTGCAGACCGGCGGCATCGACGCGGCGATCATCTGGGACCCGTGGCCGATCGTGGTCACCGAGCAGGTCCAGGGCGCCCGAGAGGTGCTGCGCGGCGGCGGGCACATCCCGTTCGTCGGCTACATCGCCACCACTCGGCAGTTCGCCGACCAGAACCCCGAGCTGATCAAGAAGTTCCTCACCGCCCGGGCGGCGGTCGACCAGTGGATGCGCAAGAACCCCGATCAGGCCGGCGAGTCGGCGACCCGATGGCTGCCCGGCACCAAGCCGGAGGTGGCGAAGAAGGCAATGCAGTACAACACCACGCAGCTGGACCCGCGGCTCAGCGCGTGTAACTACCTCGCCCTCGACACGATCAGCGCCCTGCTCGCCGAGCAGAAGGTGGTGCAGCCCGGCTTCGATGTGAGCCGGTACTTCGAGCCGGAGCCGATCCTCGGCGTCATGTCCGCCGAGCCGGCGCTCTTCGACGACCTGGCCCCCGTGCCGGCCACTGCGGCGATCGGCCCCAGCTTCACCTTCAGTCGGGACGAGGCGGTGAAGGCTTGTCCATGACCCTCACCCGGACAGCCCGCCGAGACCCGCGGAGACGAACATCCTCCCCGGCGGGCAGGGGCACCCGGGCGCGCCTGGTATCCGCGTTCTGGTTCGTGCTGCCCTTCGCCCTGCTCCTGATGGTCTGGGCGGTCGTGGTCGCGGCGACCGACACGCCGATGCGGATCTTCCCGCAGGTAAGCGACGTGGGGGCCGCCATCCGGGACATGTGGGCCAGCGGCGACCTCCTGCGGCACCTTGGTGCCAGCCTGCGGCGGGTCGGGGTCGGCGCTCTGCTCGCCGTGGCGACGGCCCTGCCGTTCGGCATCGCGCTCGGCGCTAGCCCCCGACTCGCGGCGTTCTTCACGCCACTGCTGCGCTTCTCGGTCGCCCTGGCCGGCATCGCGTGGATCCCGATCGCGACGCTCTGGCTCGGCTACACCGACAAAGCGGTGATCTTCATCGTGTGGAACGCGATGTTCTTCGCGCTCACCTACAACGCGCTGCTCGGCGTCCAGCAAATTCCGATCGAACTGATCCGCGCGGCGCGGTCGATGGGTACCGGCCGGCTACGGATGTTCTGGGAGATCCTGCTGCCAGGGGCGCTGCCCAGCGTGGTGACCGGGCTGCGGATCGGCCTCGGCTACGGCTGGCGCGGCCTGGTCGCTGCCGAGATCATCGCCAGCAGCGCGGGCCTTGGGTACGCGCTGTTCCTGGCGCAGAAGAGCTTCGACACCGACGTGGTCATCGCCTCCATGGCGATCATCGGCGTGCTCTGGCTGCTGATGGACCGGTTGGTCCTGGCGCCGCTGGAGCGGCGCACGGTTGAGCGGTGGGGCATGAAGATGGCGGTGAGCTGAGATGGCGGACGCAGTCGCAAACCGGGACCGCGCCGGTCGGGGCGGCGCCCTCCCAGGGCGAGCCGCGAAGCGCGGCCGCAACCGTCGGATCACCGCCTGGCGGCACCGGATCACCCGTAACGGCCTGGTCCGGACGCTAGGCCCCTTCGTGCCGATCATGTTCCTCTGGTGGCTCGCCGCAGAGCTGGAGCTCTTCCCGGGAGCGTTCTTCGTCGGCCCGGACGCCGTGCTGGCCGAGTTCCTCGACCTAGTTCGCAAGGGCGTGTTGCCGGGCTATCTCTCGGACTCGCTCACCCGGCTCGCCTACGGGGTGGGCGTCGGGCTGCTCATCGGCCTACCGCTGGGCTTCCTGGTGGCGATCTCGGCCTGGGCCCGGCGGCTGACCTGGCCGCTGCTGCTCTTCTTCCAGGCCATCGCCGACATCGCCTGGCTGCCCATTGTGATCGTCTGGTTCGGCTTCAGCCTGACCGCGGTCACCTTCGTCATCGTCTACACCATCGTCTTCCCGCTAATCCTCGCCGTCGTCGCGGGTGTCGAGCAGGTGCCCCAGGAACTGCTCCGGGCCGCGCGCAGCCTCGGCGCCGGCCGGTTCCGGGTCTTCGTGGAGGTCATCGTGCCAGGGGCGCTCCCGTCGGTGGCCGGCGGCATCCGGACGGGTCTCGGCTACGGCTGGCGGGCCCTGATCGCCGCCGAGATCATCGTCGGCACCAGCGGCATCGGCTTCATGATGTTCGACGCGCGCCGGGTCGGCGACGTCTCGGAGGTGTTCCTCGGCATGATCGTTCTCGGCGTCCTGTGGTACGCGATGGACGCCCTCATCCTGGCCCCGTTCGAGCGGGCCACCGTGGAGCGTTGGGGAATGGTGCGACAAGTGGAGGCAGCGAAGTGACCGCGCTTGAGATCAGTGAGCTCGCCAAGGACTACGTCGACAGCTACACCGGTGACCAGGTCACGGCGATCGGCAACGTCTCCTTCACCGTCGAGGAGGGCGAGTTCGTCTCGATCCTCGGCCCCAGCGGTTGCGGGAAGACCACGGTGCTGAACATCATCGCGGGCTTCGTGGAGCAGACCTCGGGCGTGGTAAAGGTCGGCGGGCGAGTGGTTGACGGCCCGGGCCCGGACCGCGGCGTGGTGTTCCAGAGCCACGCCCTCTTTCCATGGAAGACGGTGCTGGGCAACGCGGTCTTCGGGCTGCGCATGAAGGGCGTGCCAGCCGCGCAGCGCCGGGCCACCGCGTTGGAGTACCTGGACCTGGTCGGGCTGGCGGGCTTCGAGAACAAATACCCGCATGAGCTCTCCGGCGGTATGCAGCAGCGCCTCGGGGTTGCCCGGGTGCTGGCCAACGAACCGGCCGTCATGCTGATGGACGAACCGTTCGCGAGCATCGACGCTCAGACCCGGCGCAAGCTCCAGGACGACCTCACCCGGGTGTTCGAGCTGCGCCGGCCCACCGTCTTCTTCGTGACCCACGACATCGACGAGGCGGTGTTCCTCTCCGATCGGGTGATCGTGCTGTCCCGGCGACCGAGCCGGGTCCGGGAGATCGTGACCGTCGACCTGCCCCGGCCCCGACAGTGGCAGGCGACCACCGAACTCCCCGGGTTCCGCCGCATCGCTAACCACATCACTGAGCTGCTGTCGGAGGGAGGGGAAAGTGAAGGGTCTGAGCTCGCTGCTGCGTAGGGCCTGGCGGACGCCCACCGCCCGGCGGATGGCCATCGTCCTGCTCCTGGTGGTCGGCTATCAGGCCTGGTTGGGGATACAAGCAGCGGGCAAGGTCGCCCCGGGCGTCGGCGACCAGCGCGACGTCCGCGGCCGGTTCGCGGTCAACGTCGAGCTCGACTTCGCCCCGGAGCGCTACCACATCCTCGAGCTGCAGAAGCACGGCCGGATCGCCGGCACCGACGGCAACACCGTGCGGCTGCGCTCGGTGTCAAAGGCCGGCGTCAACGCGCTGGCACGGGAGTACTGGATCGAACGGATCGCGCCCGGTCGCTGACCCGTAGGCCGCAGCCGGGCGCGCACCCCAGCCCGGTTGGCTTACCCCCCCGCCGCCTCATGAGCAACGCGGTCGCGCAGGCGTGCGCCGAATCGATCGCGCAGCAGAACAGCAACTTCCCCGTGGGTGTCGTGTGGCACGGAGGCGAACCCACCGCCACACCCGTCGACGTGTTCCGGGATCTGTTGGCCCCATTCGAGGACCTGCGGCGTGCAGGGAGTGTGCGGCACGAAATCCAGACGAACGCCACGCTGATCAACCGGCGGTGGTGCAAGCTGTTCGCCGCCTACGGATTCGACGTCGGGGTCAGCATCGACGGGCCCGGCCCGCTGAACCGCAACCGCCTGGACCGGGCCGGCAACCCGACGGACAGCCGGACCCTGCGTGGGATGCGGACCCAAGGCCGGTCTGCAGTATTCGGTGATCTGTGTCGTCACACCGGAGACCATTGATCACGCCGACACCCTCGTCGACGTCTTCACCGACCTGCCGGGCTGCCAGTCGGTGGGCTTCAACATCGCACCTGCGTTACGTCACCGAATTCGTCACCGCCCTCAACGGCTGCGCCGACCACTGCACCTTCCACGACTTCTGCGGTGGCGCCCAAGCCGGGAACCGCTACTTCGAGCACGCGACGTTCACCGCCCGCGAGACCACCTACTGCCGCACCACCCGACAAGCCCTCGTCCGCGCCACCGCGGACCACCTCATCCCTGAAGGAGGACCATGACCAGCGCACTGGCCACACTCGTCAACGCCGCACCGGAACAGCTCGCCCGCCTCGGCGTCGACCCAGACCGGTCGGTAGCGTCGATCGGCGCAGCGAAGTTCGACAACCGCCCTGCCTGGGCCAACAAGGGCAAGTTCGACAGCCGGCCAGGCTGGGGCAACTGGAACAAGAAGAAGTAGCCGCTGTAGGAGAGAACGACCGGATGCGCGGGGTGGCGTGCCCACCCCGCGCCCACACAGGTTGAGGACACATGCGCACCACGACAGTCGGCGACGTGAAGATCCTGCTACCGGACCTCGACCCGGAGGACCTCGACCGCGTGACCGACCTGGCCGATGGCCTCACCGAGGCTTTCGTTGAGGGCGCGTCGTGGCGCGGTGTGCAGCTGGAGAACTGCAGCATCCGCAGCAGCCTGATCACCGGTGGCGACCTCAGTGAGAGCACCTGGGAAGCCGGCAGCCTCTACGGCTGCGACATCACCCGCACCGACTTCTCCGGCGCGGCCCTGACCGGCGTCACCATCGAACGGTGCGCCATCACCGGCTCACGGTTCACCGGCACCAGGCTCACCGACGTACGCCTCAAGGACGTCCTGTTCGACGGCTATGCTCGGTCTGACCGAACGCGACGACCGGCTGCGCGCTGTCCTGGTCCGCGAGTTCATCGGCGGCGGCCACGGCCTGATCACCGTCCACCTGGGTGACGGCGTCGTGATGGCCGAGTGGAGCGACAAGGGCCTGCTGGCGATGAACCGAGACGGTGTGCAGACCGGGCGGGCCAGACTGTCCACCGCTGACGCCGCCGACGAAGAGTTGACCCGGGTGGCCACGGCGGTCGGCGTGCCGCCGGACCAGCTGGTCCGGGTGATCGACACCACCGTCGCCTTCGACGCGAACGACCTGGTGCCCACCTCGAGTGGGTCACCACCGGTGGTCGGCTTTGAAGAAGCGGAGCATGTCGTCGAGGCAGATCTCGACTTAGCGACCGGAGCGGTTTCGGTTGTCGGCTGTACCGAATCACCAAGCCTGGATGACGCGCCGCACGCCGAACCGGGACGGTACCGCGTACGGGTGGCGTACGTACCGGCGGCTGCACCGGCAAAGGTCAAGCCAGCCTGGACCACTACCAAATCCGCGGCTGGACCGGCTGGCACCGAGACATCGGCCTGGCCGTGCTCGCCTGGCCGTGCTGACGGTAGGAGCGGCAGTCAACTCAACTGCAGGTCAGCGGCCATCCTGATCATGTAGTTGGGGTTGAACGCGCCCCACCGACACGAACCCCTTTGCCTGCGGTAGGCCGGTCGCGACGGGTAGGCGCACGTCGTTCTCTTGGTGACGGGACGTCCCGAGGGTGGGGAGCGGGGCGCGGTGGGACCCCGCGCGAAGGGCGCTGTTGATGCGTTCGAACGCAACTCAACAACCGCTGTCCGCCGCCCGTGCCATTCCGCAACGGTGGTGCGGGATGGTCGGGCTCAACCTCGGCTCGCGACAGTTCATGCCGAATA
Organism: Micromonospora cremea; assembly: GCF_900143515.1. Classification (NCBI taxonomy): domain Bacteria; kingdom Bacillati; phylum Actinomycetota; class Actinomycetes; order Micromonosporales; family Micromonosporaceae; genus Micromonospora; species Micromonospora cremea. The sequence goes on from NZ_FSQT01000001.1 coordinate 684,909, forward strand.
CCCGTTGGGGGTGAACCGCACCCCTGCCGGCGGGCGCGTGTCCGCGACGCTGCCGGCGGCCGGCAGTTCCTCGGCCGCGTCGGCAGCGTAGGTCGCCGAGTCAGCATGCGACCCGAACACCGGGGTGACCGAGTCGGCCAGGCGTTGTCCGGAGGTGCGGTGATCGTGCCGGTGCTGGTCAGCGGGGTGTCGGTGGTGATGCGGGGTCATGTCGGCCGCCACCCTTCGGCCCGGAGGGCCTGTCGTCTTCAGCCCGGCCGGGACGAGATGCCTTCGGCGGCGGCCGGTCGATGCGCGGCTGGGCGGGCAGTCGCGGCGCGTGCGGCGGCCCGACGTCGTCGGTGTCGAGCATTCCCAGTCGCAGCACCAGGTACGGATGACCGAGGTCGGCCACCAGCCGGCGCACCGACTGGCGGGTGCCGGCCACCTCGACGGCGGCGCTGAGCGGCAGGACGGACACCCCGAGCTCGACCGCGGTGAGCCAGGCCGACGACAGGGCTTCGCCCGCGCGCAGCCAGTCCACTGACTGGTCATTGGGACCGTAGAGCACCGCGTACACGGCATTGCGATCGTGCCCGGTGCTCACGGGTAGGTCGCCGCGGTGGCCGAAGTCGCGGCCGGGCACGGTGGTCTGCGGAGCACGGAGGGGAATCGTGTCGTCGGGAACACCGGTGCCCGCTGGTCGGGTGCCACCGGTCCAGTAGGCCAGCTCCGCCTGCCACGCCGGATCGGCGGTCTCCGTATGTTGGGCGTGACTGGCCGCGGCGGCGAGGTCCATCACCTGGTCTGGTCGCAGAACGTGCAGCCACGCGCCTTCGGCCTTTACCGCGTCGGCAATGGCGCGCAGGTCGTCGGACCCGACCGGCGGTCCGGTCACCGGGCGGCGATCGGTGTGCCGTAGCCGGATCGTGTGCGTACGGCGGACGGCCTGCAGTTCGACCGGCGCCCGCCCGACGACGCGTAGCTGCGCGAGATGGTCGGGTTCGGTGGGGTCGGGGATCCGGGTCACGATGGCGCGCCAGCCCTGGGCCGCCAGGGCGATCCGGGCGTGCTGCAGGGCGGACCCGCAGCTCAGCGTCGCGAGCCGGGCGTCGGGGTCGGTGACGGCGAGCGCCCGGGCGCGGTCGGCGAAGAGGCTCAACCGGGTCCCGCCCACCCGCCACCGCCAGGGCTGGGTGTTGTGGATCGACGGCGCGTAGCCCGCCACGGTTGCTGCTCCGACCAGCGCCTGGGTCACGGCCCGAGCGTCGGTTGGTTGAGTCTGCGTCGGCACGACAGCGTCCCTTCGTGGATCTCTGTGTCGCCGGGCGATGCCGGTCACGCGCCTCGCTCGGTCATGGCGCGGCCCGAGGCGCAGCGGTTGGTGGCATCGGTTCATTGCGCCCGGCTCGACCGGCGAGGCCTGTGGCGGGAGTGATCCGCGACGTCGCGCCGCGATTGCGTCCCAGAAGGGGAACAGGCCGCCATCGGGACCTCAACCGAGGGCGCGTGCACCAGCGGTGAATTGTCAGCCACCGGGGTCCCGAGCGACACCCGTAGCCTACGCTCCCGCACCGCTGGCGGTGATGATCGGATTGAACCCGCTTCCGGACCAGCCCGGTCGATGCGTCCCCGTTCGCGCGGTGCCTTTCCCGCTGACTGCGCGTATGGTGACGGTGTCGCTCGGGCCCCCGGTGGCTGCCCGCCCGCCGCCGTCGATCCGCCCACGAGCCGACCAGGTTCCGTTGCTGTCGCACCGCGCTGCGCGCGGCCGACTGACCCGTTGTGGCACAGACTCGCTGGCCAGACCAAACGACTCACCCACGGCCGTTCGCTTCGTGGGACTGCTCGATGAGCATCGAAGGAATGTGAGCGCGATGGCCTACATCGCCAAGGACCACAACAGCACCCTACGCACCCCCGTACCGAGCGCCGGGCCGGCACCGCTGGTGCCGGACGTTGCCGGACTTCAGCCCGCGGGGGAGCAGGTCAGGCCGATCGGCACCGCCACCGACCGCGGCCGTGGATCGGCGCCGACCGCCAGGACCGAGGTCGGCCCACACCTGAGCGCGCCGGTGCGGTATCTGCTCGCGGGCATCCGGCTCGCGCTGGGCTGGATCTTCCTGTGGGCGTTCCTGGACAAGATGTTCGGCCTGGGGCACGAGACGACCGCCGCGAAGTCCTGGGTCAACGGTGGCAGCCCCACGGAGGGGTTCCTGGGATCCGCCACCCAGGGTCCGTTCGCCGGCTTCTACCACTCGATCGCCGGGGCCGGCCTGACCGACCTGCTGTTCATGGGCGCTCTGCTCGCCATCGGCGGCGCTCTGATCCTGGGCGTCGCGATGCGGCTGGCAGCCGGTGGCGGAGCGCTGCTGACCCTGATGATGTGGACCGCGGTCCTCCCGCCGGCCAGCAATCCGTTCATGGACGACCACCTCATCTACGCGGCCGTGCTGATCGTCCTGGCCCTGCTGGGCGCCGGCAGCACCCTCGGACTCGGCGCCATCTGGGCCGCGATCCCGTTGGTGCGACGCACCGCCTGGCTGAAGTAGGGACCGGCCGGTAGCCCATGCGGGACGCGGGCAACAGCATCGAGGAGTCCGACATGAACCAGGTTGCGGAGCATGACCGACGCATCGTCGTCGGGGTCGACGGATCGCCGGGATCCAGGGCGGCGCTGCGGTGGGCGGTGACCCAGGCGGAGCTGACCGACGCGAGGGTCGAGGCCGTGAGCGCGTGGCAGGACCCGGCGGTGTACGGGTTCGCGTCCGGCTGGTCGCCGGCGGTGTTCGAGGAGTCAGCGTCGCCGCGGTCACCGAGAAGATCCTCGCGGAGTCGGTCGCGGACGAGGCCGGGGATGCCGCACCCGTCCCGGTCCTGACCCGTGTGCTGCACGGCCATCCCGCCCAGGTGCTGCTCGACGCGGCCGGTGGGGCGCAGCTGTTGGTGGTGGGTAGCCGAGGGCACGGTGCCTTGCCGGGATGCTGCTCGGGTCGGTCAGCCAGCACTGCGTCCAGCACGCGTCGTGCCCGGTGGTGGTCGTGCCACCGGCGGAGCGGACACACGAGCAGGCCGGGAGGCGATCATGAGGCGTATGACCAGATTGGCTGGTCGGGGCGAACTGCCTGCCCGGCCACCCGTTGAGCAGGTGCCCCTCGGCAGCTATCCCACCTACGCCGAGGCCCAGCAGGTGGTCGACTGTCTCGCCGAGCATCACCTCGAGGTGGGGACTACCCAGATCATCGGCAGTGACCTGCGGCTGGTGGAGCAGATCACCGGGCGGCTGACCTGGCCGCGGGCGCTGCTGTCCGGTGCCGCGAGCGGCGCCTGGTTCGGCGTCTTCGTCGGGCTGCTCCTCGGCGTCCTGGGCACCATCGGATTCGTCCGAGCCATGACCCTGGGTCTCGCCTGGGGTGTGCTGTTCGGGATGGCGTTCGCCGCGGCCGGCTATGCCCTGACCGGCGGGCGTCGCGACTTCACCTCCAGGAGCGCCACCGTACCCAGCCGCTTCGAGGTTCTCGTCGCCGTCGGGTACGGCGAACGGGCCCGCACCGTGCTGGAGGGTGCGGCGCGGTAGCCCGGCGTGGTGTTCCGACCTGGCCGGAGGTACCGGCATTGATAGACACCGTCCGTGACAGCCCACGAGGGCTGTCACGGACGGTGTCGGTGAACGGCTGGCTGGGCAGTCGGTCAGCTCCGGCTGAGGACGACCTCCAACGCTCCGGTCTCCCGAGCGTTGGAGAACGTGTCGTGGGCCCGGATGAACTCGCCGAAGTCGAAGCGGTTGGGTGCCGAAGCGCCGAGCGTAGATCTGGTTGCTGGCGCCTCGTGCCCCATGATCCGTCCCATCGCCGGCACGTCGCCCTTGAGAATGTGCAGGTCAGTCCCGAAGATGGTGGTCGTGTCGACCCGCACGGTCGCGTCGCTGTCAGCGACGAGTTCGGGAAGGGTGACGTCCTCCCAGGCCTTCGCACCTGGTCCGTGATAGACGAGTGCCTTCATGGCGAACTCCGAGATCCCTCGAATGGCGGGGTTGGCTGCCACCGGGGACTGGAGCGACAACATACGCCCCATCGACCTGAGAAGCACCGTGCCGACGGCCCACCCGTGCACGCTGCGGCCTCGATGTCGGCCGCATCAGTGCAGCCTGTGGGCGCACGGCGGTAGCGGTGCGACCGGCGGCCGATCCTCGATGGAGCGCCGTACCAGATGCTGGCTGCCTATGAGGGTGGGAACAATGGCCTTGGCATGACCCTCGCATACGGGCTGCTCCCCGCCGAGCCATCGACCGTGAAAGTGGACGCCCGATGCGCTCCGTGGCCTGCCCGGTGGCGTAGGGTGAGGGACGCAGTAGCTGCCCTGGTCCCTGGCGGTGCCCCAACCCGCAGGCACACCACCAGGAGCATCGGATGCCTGTCCCACGCATCTACGTCTTGCCGGGTACTGAGTCCGTCAACGATCTCGTCAAGCGGATCGCCGACCGCGACCAGGCCGCTTTCCGCCGTTTCCACCGTCGTCTCGTCCGCGCGGTCTTCGCTCAGGTGTGTGAGAGCCTCGGCAGCCCGGCGCTCGCCGTAGCGGTGACCCGGGCGGTGTTCGTCGAGGTGTGGCAGCTCGCGCCGATGCCCGCCTCCCGTCAGCTCGACGGCACCGCATGGGTGACCGCCATCGCCGCTCGCCGGGCCGCAGACCGGCTCCGCGAGATCAACGGCACTATGCCGGATCTCGGCGTCGCCTATGACGATCTTCTCGGTCGCGAACTCGCCGTCGCGCTGGGAGCCGAACCGCTGGCACAGCTCGAAACCTTCTTCCACACACCGACCGACTGACCGCCGTTTGCCCTCTTGCCGTCAACTGACTCGCGGCGCGCTGTCAGCCGTTGTGGCCGCAGATCCGATCCTGTTTTGGTGAGCACCCGGGTCGTAGCCGATCCCACCGATGTCGGCGCCCGTTGCCGATGGGGTCACCGGGGTCGGGACCACGTCCGGTCAGGCCACCGGCATCGGCGTGGCCTCGGGATCGGGCTCGCTGGTCACGCGTCGCACGTCCGGCATCGTCACGGTCTCCGGGGCCCGCGGCCGGGTCGCGACGACCGGCGCCGGCGTGCTCGCGGCGGGCGTGACGCGGTCCAGGAAGCGCAGCAGTTCGACGGGGAATGGCATGACGAGGGTGCTGTTCTTCTCGGCGGCGACCTCCACGACTGTCTGCAGCAGTCGCAGTTGCAGGGCGGCGGGGTCGGCGGCCATGGTGGCGGCGGCCTGGGCGAGTTTGGTGGCAGCCTGGTATTCGCCGTCCGCGGCGATGACCCGGGCGCGGCGTTCGCGTTCGGCCTCCGCCTGGCGGGACATGGACCGCTTCATGGATTCGGGCAGCGCGACGTCCTTGACCTCGACACGTTCGACCTTCACACCCCACGGTCCTTCGGTCGGTGCGTCGATGATGCTGGTGAGTTCGGAGTTGAGCTTGTCCCGGTCGGAGAGCAGTTCGTCGAGGTCGGCGCGGCCGATCACCGCGCGCAGCGAGGTCTGGGCAACTTGGGAAACGGCGTAAAGATAGTTCTGCACGTTCACCAGAGCCTTGACGGGGTCGACGACGCGGAAGTAGACGACCGCGTCGACGCGTACGGAGACGTTGTCGCGGGTGATGCCGTCCTGGGCGGGAACGCTGAGGGTGGTGATCTGCAGGTTGACCTTCACCAGCCGGTCGACGCCGGGGACGATGAGGGTCAGCCCCGGGCTGCGGCTGCCCTTCTGCACCCGGCCGAAGCGGAAGACCACCCCGCGTTCGTACTGCTGGACGACGCGCACCGCTCGGGCGGCGGTGATGAGGCCGATGATGCCGATCGCCACGATCGCGATCACGATGGTTGTCTCTAGAGCGTTCATGCGGGCACCCCAGTGCGGGGACGGGTGGTGGATTCGGTGTGGCCTCGGTGGATTCGGGCCGACGCGGGGCTGCCGCCCTCGTTGTCCCACACCGCGTACGCGTCGGAGCTGGTCGTCGTTGTCGCGTCCTGTGGGGTCGGTCCGGTGGTGAGGATGTCGGGTGCGTGCCTGAGGTTGGTCGGGTCGGCGGCGGTGGCCATGGCCCGCTCGGCTGCCTCGGGTGTCGTGGCGGGAGGGACGACGAGCAGGTCGACCTGGTCGTCGCGGCCGGTGGTGACGATCAGCAGGGCGGGGTCGAGGGTGTCGAACCAGCCGATCCGGACCACGTCCGGTCCGACGGCCAACCGGCGGATCCGGCTGTCCCAGGTGTGGATGTTGAGCATGATGTGCCGGATCCGGCCATGCCGTTCGGTCAGGGTGAGGACGAGGCCGGGGAGTTCGGCCACCGGGTCCCAGGAACGCGGCCACCATCCGCCGTCCAGGACCGTCCGGCCCCTGGTGGGAGCGAGGGACAGTCGGGGCCGGGAGGGCGGCGACGGGGGGATCACGGTGGTGGGCATGGCTCACCTGTCCTGGCGGTACGTACGCGGCGGCGTAACGCGGGCGGTGCCGGTCACCGTCCGGGACAGCGGACCGGGCCTGGGTCGGGCGTCGGGGTTTCCGGCGGGACGGCGTTGGAGCATCCGGAGCTGCACGATGCGGGCGGTGCCGGGGAGGGCGACGAGCAGGATCCCGAAGACCGCGGCTAGCAGCAGGGCAACGCCCATCGGGAGGTGTCCGTGCGCGCCGAGGAACGACACCTCGACACGCTGGCCGTTCTGCAGCACGAAGATCAGGAGCAGCAGGAGCACGAACGCGAACACCACAGCGGCGACCCACAGGCCGCCCATCCGGGAGCGTGCCGCCGCCGGTCGGTCCGGCGTGGGCCAGGAAGCGGCGTCGGTGCCGTCGCGGCCGTTAATCGGGGGAACCGGGTCAGGATGGTTGCGGGGTGCGGTCATCACAAACCGCCGCCTTCCAAGGAGCAGCTGACATGCCTGAATGCCGTGAGGAGCCAGCGCAGGCATGGGCGATGGCGGGCGTGTGACGCGGTGTCCCAGTCCGGAACGCCGGTGCGACGGGACGGGTCGGGTCCAGGGGGCGCACGAGGAGGCCGGCGACGTGACCGGTTGATGTCGTGCGTCGGGCGGCCAACACGGCGACCTCGATCGGTGGGGTGCGTCCGCCAGCGGCGAACTGTCAGCCACCGGGGTCCCGAGCGACAACTACCATCGTACGCTTCTGCGTGCCTGCCGCTGATCGTGTCGGCTACCGCCTTCGCGGCCAAGGTCGCCGGGTGCCCGCCGCGCAGGGGCGCTGCTCAGGAGTAAGGTGTGAACGTCGCCCGGGACCCCGGTCATCCGCACGGCATATGTCCGCTTCGGACGACCCGGGTCGGAGCCAGTCTTGGACGAGCGAATCAGCGAGACCCGTCCCCGCTTGCGAGTCGCTTCTCGCACCCGCGTGCCTGTGCTCCGATTGACCGCGTCCGATTGTGGTCGCGGGGCCGATCCCGGTACGGCGAACCGATGAACTCCGATCGCAGAATCCGGCTGTGGACCCTGGTCGTGGACGTGGCCCGGGGCGGGACGGTCGCGGTCGAGCACGTCTGCGCCGCGTCGGTGGCGGTCGCCGGCGTCGACTCTGCCGCTGTCGCGGTGACGCTGCGCGCCACCCCCCGCGAGATGCTGTGTGCCAGTGACCGGACCGCGTCGGAACTGGAGGACCTGACCCTCACCCTCGGTGAGGGTCCGTGCGTGGACGCGATCACCGGCGGGCCGCATCTGGTCGCCGATCTGGCGGCGCCGGAATGCCTGGCCCGCTGGCCGGCGTTCGCCCCGGCGGCGGTGCGCGCCGGGGTCCGTGCGGTGTTCGCGCTGCCGCTCCAGGTCGGCGGGATCCGTCTCGGTGTACTGGACCTCTACCGTGCGCGGTCTGGCGGCCTCGACGGCGAGCAGCTGACCGACGCCCTGGTGTTGGCTGACACGGCGTGCGCGGTGCTGCTCGATGGCGCGCGGCCGGACCGGCACGAGCGTTGGCCCGAGCAGGCCGGTCTGCAGCATCCCGAGGTGCACCAGGCCACGGGGATGGTCACGGTCCAGTTGGGGGTGACCGCGGCGGTGGCGCTGATCCGGTTACGCGCCTTCGCCTACTCCCACGGCCGGCGCCTGCGGGATGTGGCAGGTGACGTGGTAGCCCGCCGCCTGCGTTTCGACTCCACCGACGACGCACGGGATGGCGGGGCCGGGTGAGAGCCCGACCGCGGCCGTCGCGAGGCGGCGGCGCCGACCACGGCCCCGTACCGCCGGAGAACCGACGGGACTATGGTACGACGAGGGTGAGTGACATGGGCGAGAGCCAGCTGGCGGACGTGTTCGTGGAAATGGCCGACACGCTCGTCGACGATTTCGACGTGATCGAGTTCCTGCACGTGCTGACCGAGAGGTGTGTCGAACTGCTGGGTGTGTCGGCGGCCGGGCTGCTCCTGACGGACCAGCGGGACACGCTGCAGGTGGTCGCCGCCTCCTCCGAACGCACCCGACTGCTGGAGCTGTTCCAGCTCCAGACCGACCAGGGTCCCTGCCTGGACTGCTTCCGTACCGGTCAAGCGGTGTCGGTCGCCGACCTGCCAACCGCCAATCGCTGGCCAAGGTTCACCGCCGCCGCGGCCGAGGTCGGCTTCGCTGCGGTGCACGCCCTGCCCATGCGCCTGCGCTCCGAGGTCATCGGCGCGCTGAACCTCTTCGATGTCCAGCCGGGGGTCCTCGACGAGGGCAAGCTCCGCATCGGCCAGGCGCTCGCCGATGTGGCAACCATCGGACTGCTGCAACAGCGCGCCATCCACCGGCGTGACATGCTCGCCGAACAGCTGCAGACCGCACTGAACAGCCGTGTCCTGATCGAGCAGGCCAAGGGGGTCCTGGCCGAACGCCTTCGGGTGGACGTGGGCGAAGCCTTCGCGCTGCTGCGCGACGGCGCCCGCAGCCGCAACCGGCGGCTGTCCGAACTGTCCCAGGCGATCGTCGACGGTTCCGAGCAGTTCGCGCCGGGACCGGCCGTCAACCGGCCCGGCTGACGACCGGCCCCGGGCCGGCCCCGCTGAACAGCCGGCTCCCGGGAGTGCTGCCGGCGGAGGGTGCCGATCCGCGAGATGAGGCGTACGGTGGGCATGTCGCCCGGGTCCCCGGTGGCCGCCAGTGTCGCCGCCACCAGCCCGTAAGGGGCGTTGAACAATGGTCACCCCCATCGCGACCGCGACGGCAGTTATCCCTCCTCCGCCTCCGAACGCGGTAACGGGGCACAGCGAACAACTGCTGCGTCGACGCGCGGCCCTGGCCGCCAACGATCCCGACCGCGCGCGGCTGCGAGCCCGGATCATTGAGGCCAACCTGCCGATGGCCGGTCGACTGGCTCGCCGCTACTCCGGTCGCGGAGAGCCTTACGAGGACCTGGCACAGGTCGGCGCGCTCGCCCTGATCAGGGCCGTCGACGGATACGACACCGACCGAGGGACGCCGTTCGCCAGCTATGCCATCCCGACCATCCTCGGCGCCATCCGGCGGCACTTCCGTGACACGGCCTGGGCGATCCGGGTGCCGCGCGCGTCCCAGGAACTGAATTACCGGGTGTCCGCCGCCCGGGGCGAGCTCGGGCAGCAACGGGGTCGCCTACCGACTGACGGAGAGCTCGCTGACCACCTCGAGGTGACCGTCGCCGAACTCCTGGCCGCCCTCGTCGCCTCCGAGGTCTACCGGTTGCCGTCGCTGAACGAGCTACAGCCCCTGACCAATCACGTCGAGCGCATCGCGCTCATCGGCGCCGTCGATCCGGGATACGCCGCCGTGGACGACCATTTGACACTCCGGCTGCTCCTCGCGGCGCTTCCCCCGCGTGAGCGTCGGATCCTGACCATGCGGTTCTACGGCGACCTGACCCAGGCGCAGATCGCCAGCCGGGTCGGGTTGTCACAGATGCACGTCTCCCGGCTGCTGAAGCGCTCCCTGGCCCAGCTCAGGGCCGGGTGCTCAGCTGACCGGTCATCCTCCCGGACCGTTCAGGCACCAGGGCCGGATCGTTGAGATCACCAGGAGAGGGTGTCATGGCCGTTCGTCCGATCGCCGCGACCGGGCCATCCCCGCCCGTCAAAGGGGAATCCGTCCCCTCGACATTCGGTGTACGGGTCAGGCGGGCTGTCGACGTCCGCGCGCTCCGTATGCGGGTGTTCCTCCTGGTGACCGTCCTGCTCCTGCCTTTGGTGCTCATCACGGTGTTCGCTGACCGCTGACCCGTCTCAGGGGATCATCTCAGTGACGCCCGGCACGCCGGGCCGGACCGGCGTAGCCTGGGTTGTCCCAGACTCGACGACATTCCACATCTGAGGCGCCCGCCACGCCGGCTCCGCCCCCTGAAGATGCCACGCCCGTACCGCACGATTCGCCGGTCACGGTGAGAGCTCGAAGGCCCGCCGCGCACCTCGGCGCCGTGGTGATGGGGATTCGACCAGCGCCTCCACGCCGCTACCCGGTGACCATGACCGTCCCGAACGGCTTCACAAGGGAGCAGACGATGACGATCGCCAAGCACAGGGTCGTTGCAGCTCTACGCGAGCGCGGCCAGCAGGCCAGGGCCGATTGGGTCGAGCGCGAGCTGCCGGAGCGGGTGGACTCCGACAAGCACGTCGGGCTGCTCGCGACCCTGCGTCTTGATCCGGCTGACCTCGCCGAGGCGACATCCCCGTGAGGGTGGCTCTGCTCGGGCCGGTCGCCTGGCGGACACCCCGTACCACTATGGCCCCTGGGAGCAGGTGACCGGTATGGCCCCTGGGAGCAGGTGACCGGGCTGCTCGCCGAGGGGCTGGCCACCCGTGGCGTTGACGTGACACTCTTCGCGACGCTGGACTCGGTCACCTCCGCCTTCCCCGACGGTGTGTGCCCCCGCGTGTACGCCGACGAGCCGAGCATGGACGGCCGGGTGTGGGAGGCGATGCACGTCTCGCACGCGATGGCCCGCTCGGCGCAATTCGACCTGGTGCACAACCTGTGGGGCTCGGAAAGTCGTCGCTGCCGGTCAAGCGGCATAGCGGTACTCGTTGATGACGCCGCCGAGGATGCGGGTACGCAGGAGTCGGCGGCTTTCGAGCTCGTGCACGGTGATGGGCTGTTGGTCAGCGCCCGGCGGGAGTTGGTTGCGGGCCCGGTGGGGCCGGTGCTCGTTGTAGTGCCGCTCGTAGGTGGCCAGGACGTGCCGGGCGTGGGCCTCGTTCATGATGAGCACATGGTTCAGGGCCTCGCGCCGGATGCTGCCGATGACCCGCTCGCAGTGGGCGTTCATCCGAGGGGCCTGCGGTGCACACTTGAGGATCTCCATCTCCTCGGCCTCGAAGACGGCGTCGAAGGACTGGCCGTACTTGCCGTCGCGGTCGCGCAGCACGAAGCGCAGGGACTCCATGCGCGTGCCGAGGTCGGCGGCCAGGTTCCGGGCCTGTTGTACCGCCCACTCCCGGGTGGGGTGGGCGGTGACGCCGGCGATGTGCAGGCGCCGGCTGCCGTGTTCGAGGAACGCCAGCGCATACAGGCGCCTGCCGAGGGCGGTGTCGATATGCAGGAAGTCGACGGCGATGATGCCCTGGGCCTGGTTGGTGAGGAACTGGCGCCAGGTCGGGCCGGTACGGCGTGGGGCTGGGTCGATGCCCGCCGCGTGGAGGATCTCCCAGACCGTCGAGGCGGCGATGGGGTGACCGAGTCGGGCCAGCTCGCCTTGGATCCGCCTGTGCCCCCATTTCGCGTTGTCTTGAGCGAGCTGCAGGACCAGCTTCTTGAGTGCTGCCTTGGTCGGCGGGCGTCCGGTGCGGGCGCGCCGGGCCCTGTAGTCCCACTTGGCGGCGATGAACCTGCGGTGCCAGGCCAGCAGGGTCCCGGGCGTGACAAGGAAGACCTCACGCCAGCGGCAGCGGGGTATCAGGCCGAAGAGGGCGGCCAGCCAGAACCGGTCCGCGGGCTTGTAGCGGACTGAGCCGGCGATCTGACGGCGCAGCACCGCGTTCTCATGCCGGAGTACAAGCAACTCGGCGTCCTTGGCCGTGTCGCGGCGCAGCAGCACTCCGGGGAAGGACAGCAGCCGGGCGGGCCGCCGTGTAGAGCATCGAGATGATCACGCGGACATGGTTCCAGCCGAGATCTCGTTACCATCCCGACCTGCGGCGATGACTTTACGAGCCCCCGAGGGCCTGTGGAGGCGCAGTTTCTGAACCACGTGCACTTCCTGGCGTTCCGGGCGCCCTTCGTACGCGTGTACGCCGTCGGAATGCCGGAGATCCAGGGACGTTTCGTCCGTTTCCGCCACGCACGCCAGCGGGTCGGTGCCACGATGCCGGCAGGGCGTGCCGGCGATGGCCGCCCCCAGCATCGCCCTAGCCAGCACCGGTGCCGGCTGACGACGGTCGGGCCCGCCCGCCGGCATCCCGCCCAGAGCCGCCCCACGAGCAGAGGAAGTAAACCGAAGCCATGACGGATATTCCACCGGGAGCACCCGCCTGGGTCGACCTGTTCACCACCGACCTCGCTGGCGCGGCGCGCTTCTACGCGCCCCTGTTCGGCTGGGCCGTCGCCGAGGCGGACCGGCAACCCCCGGCTGACGGTCACGTCGTCTTCCACCAGCAGGGCAAACCGGTGGCCGGTGCCGGGCCGGGAGCCGGCCCGCAACTTCCGCTTGCCTGGATGCCCTACCTGGCGACCGACGACGCCGACGGGGCCGGCCGGCGGGTGACCGCCGCCGGCGGCCGGGTTCTGACCGAGCCCTTCGACGTCCTCGGCTCCCGGCGGACGGCGCTCTTCGCCGACCCGGCCGGCGCACCGTTCGGGGTGTGGCAGTCGCTTGGCATCCCGGGGGCCGGGGTGTTCGATGTACCCGGCTCGCTGACCTGGGCGGAGCTGACCACGCGGGAGTGGGACCGGGCGAAGGAGTTCTACGGCTCGGTGTTCGGCTGGACGGCGGACGACCAACCGATGGGCCCGATCACCTACACCACCTGGCAGCTGGATGGCAGCCCCGTCGCCGGGATGATGCCCATGATCGGCGAAGATTGGGGTGACCTCCCGTCGCACTGGATGGTCTACTTCGCGGTGTCGGACACCGACGCCGTCGCGGACGAGGCGCAACGGTTGGGCGGGGCGGTCTCCGTCCAGCCGACCGATCTGAGGCGGGGCCGGTTCGCCGTGCTCACCGATCCGCAGGGGGCGTTCTTCTCGATCCTCGGGCCTACTCTGCCGACCTGACCGTGCGGGGCTCCGGCCGCACGGACACCACCAGCGGCCCGTGCTCGCCGTCGACCACCCGCACGCTTGCCCGGTAGTGCTCGGCGGGCAGCTTCTCGGTGAGCGCTTCCCGGGGGTGCCTGCGGCGACGCCCCGGCCGTCGGCGAGCAGCACCATCCGGTCGGCGTACTCGCCGGCGATGGAGAGGTCGTAGACGACGTCGGAGGCTCGTGCTCCAGCGGTGCTGCTGGGTGCAGGAAGCCCTCGCGAACGACACCCTCGACCTGGAACCGCTACGGGATACACTCGATGATCTGCGCGCATCGATGTCGACCTGGCAGCTGTGGTGCGTACGCCGGCACGGACGCCTCGTCGCGGCAGTCCGAGCCGGGGCACACGGGCGGGCGTGGCTGATCGGCCGCCTCATGGTGGCTCCCGACCAGGCCGGGAATGGCATCGGTTCCTGACTGCTCTCGCACGTCGAAGAGCAGGCCCCGAGGAGACCACGCACTGCGAACTGTTCACCGGCCACCGCAGCGCACGCAACATCGAGCTGTACGAGCGCGCGGGCCATGCCCTCACCGCCACCGTCGGCGCCCCGGACGGCAGCGTCTACCTCACCAAGGAGAAATTGCCGATACTTGTGGATGAGAAATCTTGACTTGACTGCGGTGAGGGCACCCGTTGGCCGCCCTCCAGCACTGACCGCTGTGTCCCTTCGACCGGCCTTACGACCGTGGGATGGGTAGTTCACGAAGCGGATCGCCGCCGTCGATGAAGAGCCGGGCGTCTGCCGTGGTCGCCATGGCGATACGCTGCAGTACCCGCTGACCGACCTGGGGATGTCGCCCGTCGAGAGCGCCGACGCGGACAGCGAACACTACGTCGTACGGTTCTTCGTGAGCCTGCGGGACGAACTCTTCGGCAGCGACATGGCGGACAGTCATGCGGCCAGATGCGACTTCCTCTACAGAGGCGGCTTCTGCTTGGGCGATGGCGGTGGCCGATCGGTCGATTGCCAGGATGTGGCCAGTGGTGAGTCGAGCCGCGATCGCTCGTGCGGCTGACCCGGGCCCGCATCCGATTTCGAGGACGCGGGAGTGCGGCTGGAGGGGAAGCGCGTTCACGATCGCGGCGAGGCGGGGCGAAAGACTCGCCGGCATGAGCGGAAGGATAAGTGAGGGGGGTCTGTTGCGTTGCCCGTGTCGAGGGATCGAGGCAGGCTTGACTGGTGCAGTGGTCGGGTCGTCATCGTCCCTGGTCGCCGCCGAAGTCGGTGGGTTCCGATTCCCCGCAGAGGCGATCGTCGTCGCGGTCCGCTGGTACCTGCGGCACAACCTCTCCTACCGGAACGTGGAGGAGGTCCTGGCTGAGCGCGGTGTCGAGATTGATCACGTCAGCGTCTTTCTGTGGCCGCAACGGTTCACCCCGTTGCTGGCCGACGCCGCCCGGTTCGGTCGCCACTTCCCGGGTGATCGGTGGTTCGTCGACGAGACGTATGTGAAGGTCAACGGGGTGTGGCGGTACGTCTACCGGGCGGTCGACCAGCACGGGCAGGTCATCGAGGTGCTCGTCTCGGCTCGCCGTGATGCCGCCGCTGCCCGGCGGTTCTTGCAGAAGGCCCTGCGGGTGCTGAAGTTGACGCCTACCGTAGCGACCAGTCGGGAGCCGGTTGCGACGTCGAGGACATGGCGACCGGCCACGGTGTCCGGGTGATCGAGGATGTAACGCGCGAGACTCTGCCCGCCGGTCCAGGCCGACGCCTAGAACGGTGGCGGGAGGACGTGCCCCGCCTCGGCTTCGAGCCGGGCCTAGAGGGCGATCGCGTCCTCGGCTATGACCAGTCGCACCTCTGGCACCAGGGCCAGCCGGAGCCGGTCGATGCTGGCGGTCCCGGCCGCGACTCGGGGCTTACAGCGCGTGCAGCACCAGCGGTTCGAGGCCGGGCAGGATCGCGGTGTCGGAACGGATCGGCATTCGCCGGTCCGTTGGTCTCAGCCACCGCCGTGGCGACGGGCGAGGCCTCGTCGCCACGCACGGCGGAGTCAAACGTCAGACCAGACGGATGTTGGCGGCCTGAAGGCCCTTCTGGCCCTGCTCGACGTCGAACTCGACCCGCTGGTTCTCGTCCAGGCTGCGGAACCCGCTCGATGAGATGGCGGAGAAGTGGGCGAAGACGTCAGCGCCGCCGCCATCCTGCGTGATGAAGCCGAAGCCCTTGTCCGCGTTGAACCACTTGACTGTGCCGAATGCCATGTCTTCTCCTCTGAGTAGCTGATGGAGCCACGTATACGGGCCCTCGGTTGTCGCCGCTGCTGGTCCGGAAGGACCGGCAGAACAGAGAGCGCCTGGCGGGTTAGGTACCCACCAGGCGCTGGCAAAGTATGCGACAAACCAAAAGTTGCAACGCGGGCAGGCTAGCACGAGCAAGCCGCCCGCGCGGTGTCTTCGCTGTCAACGCTGACCGCGCCGGCTACCAACCCGCGTGCCGGAAGAGAACGCCGCGGCGCCCCGTGGCGCGGACGTGGTTTCCACGGCACTCGCCCGACGACTTTCCGAGCCTGTCCCGCGCGCCGCCCGGGCGGTCGATCCGCCCGTCGCTGTGCGCGGCGAGCGCTGCGTGGCGCTGTCGCCTCGTCTGTGATGCGGTGCCGTCGTCGCTACGGGAGGCGTCACGAAGCGGCGCTCGCCCGGGGCGAGTTCGGTGAGCAGCGAGTCACCGGGGCCAAGCCGGGTGATCGTCGGGTTGATGCCGGCCTGGCGGGTGAGGTCGCGCACGTCGGTGACCTGGTCGTCGGTCATCAGGGTGACGACGGTGCCGCTCGCTCCGGCACGCGCGGTCCGCCCCGAGCGGTGCAGGTATGCCTTGTGCTCGGCTGGCGGGTCGGCGTGGATCACGAGAGCCACATCGTCGACGTGGATACCGCGCGCCGCGATGTCGGTCGCGACAAGTGTGCGGGCGTCGCCGGCGGAGAACGCCGCCAGATTGCGGGTTCGGGCGTTTTGCGCCAGGTTGCCGTGCAGCTCGACGGCGGGCACGCCGGAGGCGACCAGTTGACTGGTCAGCTTCTTGGCGCCCCGCTTCGTGCGGGTGAACACGAGCGTGCGCCCCGGGGCGGCCGTCAGGTCGATCAAGACGGGGAGCCGGTCATCGTGACGGACCCGGAGTACGTGGTGGGTCATCGCGGCGACCGGGGACATCGCCGAGTCGACGCTGTGGGTGACTGGGTTGGAGAGGTACCGCCGCACGAGGACGTCGACGCCCGCGTCGAGCGTCGCCGAGAACAGCAGCCGCTGGGAGCGGGGCGGTGTTGTGTCGAGGAGTCGCCGTACGACCGGCAGGAAGCCGAGGTCGGCCATGTGGTCCGCCTCGTCGAGCACTGTGACCTCGACGGCGTCGAGGATTGCGTGGCCGGTCGACACGTGGTCGGCGAGCCGGCCGGGACAGGCGATGAGGATATCGACCCCGGCACGCAGTGCACCGACCTGTGGCCGCGCGCTCACCCCGCCGAAGATCGTCAGGGTCCGCAGCGACAGCGCGGTGGCCAGCGGTGCGATCGCCGCTTCGATCTGGGTCGCCAGCTCGCGAGTGGGCGCCAGGATGAGCGAGCGCGGGCGGCCGGGCAGCCGTGGAGACGTGGCGGCCGAGAGCCGGGCGAGGACCGGGAGAGCGAAGGCGTATGTCTTGCCCGATCCCGTGCGGCCACGACCGAGCACGTCGCGTCCGGCGAGTGAATCCGGGAGCGTCGCGGCCTGGATCGGGAATGGCGTGCTGATGCCCGCCTGCTCGAGCGCGGCGACCAGGCGGCCGGGCACGCCGAGGTCAGCGAAGGAGGTGGGTGTGACAAGGGGTGTCTTGCTGGGGCGGCGTGCCGCCATGGGAGTCTCCGAACGTGGAAGGGCTCGCCGTGCACGGCGCTGACCGATTGGTCGCGGCGCGTGGTGGTCGACGTCAGATGCAGGCCGGGTAGAAAACCGGCGGGCTGCTTGATCAATTCTACCCACACCCAGCCCAAGCCGTAAACGATGGCTTTTCTGGGTTAGGGTTACGGGCCGAGCGAAACGGATCCCGGCGAGCGGCCGGATGCGCCCCGCTCATTTCCGCACCCGGCTTGCATGTGCGAACGGGTCGCGCGTTGGCGCGCCAAACTTGGAGCAGTTCTTGACTGATGTAACCGCGCATGACTCGAATTTGTTCCGTGAAGCACCGGGAGCAGATGCGCCTTTCGACCACACACCCGCAGTTGACGCAAGTTCGGTGCGATGACCCGCCTGCGCACCCCGTTCCGTGTCGAGGGTGACGCCGACCGGAAGCCGACGACCGCCCCCATCGCCCGCTCGTTAGGCATCACGACGCCACGGAGCCCAGTCAGTAATGGCTACCACGCGTGTCGGTTCGACGCGTCGTAGGTACCGACGTCCTGTGCAGGTGGATCAGCACATCTCCACGACTGGACCAGCAGATGGGGCGGTGGCGGCGGACCGCCGCTCGGCCTTGCCCGCATACATTGTCGCGTCGGCCATCCCGATCAACGTGTCCCCGTCGAGGGTGCTGCCGCGACCCGCGACCGCCGCACCCATCGTGCCCCCGGTCGGGGTGATCGCCCAGTGCAACGGCGCACGGTGCAGGCGCCGCCCGCTGAGAAGCAGGTCGCGATTGCCGAGGCGGCCAAGGACGAAGCGCGGCGCTCCGCTGACGCCGTTCATTAGTCGCTGTGGATCGAGGCGCGGCGCGACCATCACTTCTTCGGGCCGGCGTCGGTGTCGGTCACCCAGACCATTCGGCGGAGGAACCCCGCGCGACCCCAATCGGCCGAACCTTTTCCTGATCGTCAAGAACAATGGGCGGCATCCGTTCACCCTCGCCGGGCGGCTGCATCTTAAGAGCGGCGGCTACCGGCCGTCGGGTTCCGACCGCCTCGACGCCGGCGGCACCACGGAGGTGTATCTGGACGACCCGATCGACAAGTGGGATCGGTTCGAGGCGTGGTTCGACGGCGAGTGTTCGTGTGACGAGGCTGAGAGTAACGAGGGGCACTGGCGGCGGGAGTTCCCCATTCCGCGGCCTAGTACTCCAGCCGGGGATTGTGATCATGGCCTTTCGTCGACCCGTCATCCAGTCGACGCACCAACTCGTGCGCGCGTGCTAAGGCCCGCCAATTGACCGGGACGATGCACTCCACGTTGCCATAACCCCTTCCGCGCACAAGAATCGCTGCCGGCTCATCGACGATGTTGCGCAAAATTACGAGAGTGGTTGAGCTGCGGTCGATGCGGCGCGGAGAATAAGGACAGCCACCGTCGATCGTGGACGGTTGTGTGGACTGACCATGACGCAGCGGCGGCTGCCGGATATAGGGGGGACGCCCGACGGTGGCGGGTGTTGTTCGACGAGCTGATGTTGACGGTCGGGCAGCGTTTCCGCAGGCCTGAGCCGCGTCGCCGGTGCGCGAGTTCGTCCGTGGTTTGCTGGCGCCGTTGCCGAGGAAGAACTGCTGGACGATCGCGGAGCATGTCGGGGACGCCGGCCCGGACGGGATGCACGATCTGCTGTCCAGGGTGAAGTGGGACGACACCGAGGTTCGTGTTGATGTCCGCGAGTTCGTCGGTGAGCACCTCGGTGAGGCCGAGGCCGTGCCGGTGCGTTGAACTGGCCGCGGGGCCGGAGACCGCCACGTCAGGCGGCGGTGTCCGAACGCGCCGCCCGCGACCGGACCAGTGACCTACTCATTCGAGGGGTGTTCTCCCGTTGGGGGCGGGACCTGCCCGCGATGACGGTGTAGTCGATGTCCAGTCGGCGTCGACACCGAGGGTGTCGCCGGGGAGGGCAGCGTAGTCCGAGGCTGATGAATGAGTGCTGGCTCGTCGGGTACGCGGGCTGCGATACGAAGGATCACGCCACATGATGCCCCGCGCCGCAGTCACACCGGGGCCACCCGCCCCATTGTTCGGCGCGGAACCGCAATGGCTGATCTGACGTTCGCGAGAAGGGAGACTGGCGATGAGGGTCAGAGTCTTACAAGGGTTGAGAAGAAGGGCGAAATCGATCGTGGTGCGCCGCAGGGGCAAGGATGCCGTAATTAACAAGCCGACCAAAGCCAGAAGGCCCGGCCGGCGCTTTCAATGAGAGCGCCACCCGCTGGCAACTGGTGGCCGCCCAGCCGTCCGGCCGGCGGCGACCTTTTCTATCCTCGATGAGCACGCCCTCGATGATGCCTGCCGGGCGCTAATGGCTGATGCTGACACCCGGATATGCCGCTGAGCGGGCGCTGCCGAACGACCGGACATGCCGATGTGAGTGCGTCGTCGAGGCAGCGTGGTGCCTGAGTCTCTGGGGTCAGGTTCGGCTTCTACACGAGGCGGGGCTTGATATCGAACCACTCGCGCAGTTGGCTGGCACGCCCCCGAGTACCGCTCCCGCTGCCACCCAGCCGCCGATCGCAACCGTCAGGGGCGGGCGACCCCGAGCTGGAGCTCGTGTACCCAGTTCACCGGGTTCTCCGGGTCGAACTCGAGGCAGACCTCGCGGGCGTACCCGACCGGCGTGTAGCCGTTGTCGTCGATCCAGCGGGCCAGGATCTGCATGCTGCGGAACGCCTCGTCCATCGGGCCCCGGTGCACGATCGTGGCGGCGGACTGGATCCCGGGCAGGTCGAGGATGTCGAGGGTGCCGTCGCCGGCAGGCGTGTTAGCGGCCACCTCGACGGCCGCGTGCACCCGAACCTCCTGGCCGTCGCCGTCCGCGCCGGGTTCCGGCACGTAGTAGGCGATCGGCGAACCGGTCACCGTCGCGCCGGTCTGTTTCAGCCGCCGCCACATCTCCTGGTACAGCGGCCCGATCACCGGCCCGATGTCCGGCCCTTCGTAGCTGGCGGCCACCGCCGAAAGCTCGGCGACGCGCGCCTGCGGGATGCGCTTCAACACGACGTCTTCGGTACTCATGTGCCCCTCCTGTTCAATCATGCGCAGCCGCGCCTCGATGCCGGCCAGCCGGGCGGCATCGGCGCTGAGCTGCTCCTCCAGTTGTGCGCGCCGCAGCCGGAGCATGCCGTGCAGCTCATCGACGGTGACCTTGTTGTCGAGGATGTCGGCAACCTGCGCGAGCGTGAGTCCCAGGTCCTTCAGGGCGATGATCCGGTTGAGCCGGCGCAGCTGGTCGGCGCGGTAGTAGCGGTACCCGCTGACCGGATCCGTCGCGGCGGGCCGCAAGAGGCCGATCGCGTCGTAGTGGCGCAGCATGCGCACCGACACGCGGCCGAGTGCGGCGAAGTCTCCGATGCTGAACACCGCCTTATCCTGCGGCCTAACACGGTGTCAGGGTCAACACCGGACACGAGGGAGCGCCGGCGGCGGATACGCGGTGAACCGGCGGTAGACCATCAGCTCGTGGTCGCGGCGGGCTACCCAGTACGGGCCGGTGGCGGGTGAGCAGTTTCGCCACCACCGGCCGGCCGCCGCGGCGTCCGGCCGCGACGACCGCCTTGTCGGTGTGTGGCACGATCCGCTCGCAGACGACGCCCGCATGCGCCGTATGCCCGTGCATGTCGACGCGGTCGTTCTCCAGGTTGCTGCCAGCGGTCACGGCGGGTCCCCACATGCCGGGGAGACTGCCGATCGCATCATGGGCTCGGTACGTTTATCACCCGCTTGGGCGGCTGCGCTTAGGACGTCACGGCCCGGTGCCGTCGAACCAAGTCCACGTGCCGCGGGCTCGTGGTGCTGGTGTCCGCTCAGGGCCAATCGGCGGGGTGAGGTATCAGCATCTGCCGCTGGTCGGGCGTCGTGGCGTCCGCTCGTGCCAATGCCTTACCCAGCCGATCGATCCCCGGGGTATGGGAGTTGGACCCCTGTGCGCGTCGTGACCGGCGGCTCGTACCTGGTCACCCGCAAGATCCGGCCCAGTGCACAAGGGCGGCGGCTTGAAGCCCTGCGGTATCTGGTCAACCGACCTGGCGTGGGCCGGGGCGTCGAAGACGAGAATGTCCCAACCCACAGCATCCTCCGGCGTGCTCAAGCGACCTGGGCAGGTTACTCGTCGTCGTCGCACGACGGGCCGCCTGCCACCCGCTTCTGCCGTGACAAAGACGCGGCGTTGGTGAGCGTGCTTTCCAAGCGACCATGCGGCTGCGGGAACCAGCGCCGGCGCCAGCCAAGCTGCTGGGCCGGCAACTCACGATCCGTCGGCGGTCGGCGGTCGGCGATGACCGCGACCCGGCGGACCGCGTCGACCGCCGCAGCCGTACTGCTCACCGTCGCCTTCGCGGTGCTGGTGTCGGGCTTCGTTCGCACCTCCACCGCGGTCTAC
The DNA here is from genome assembly GCF_900143515.1 of Micromonospora cremea. Classification (NCBI taxonomy): domain Bacteria; kingdom Bacillati; phylum Actinomycetota; class Actinomycetes; order Micromonosporales; family Micromonosporaceae; genus Micromonospora; species Micromonospora cremea. Next base: position 706,370 of record NZ_FSQT01000001.1, read on the forward strand.
GCGGCGGGCCGGCTGAGCGCCGTCAGCGCCGCCTGGATGGCCCTCCCGGACCGGGCGCCCGGCCTCACCCACCAGGCCGCCGCGGCGACCCCCGGCGCGGCCGTGCTGCCGACCACGGTCTTCGTCACCGACGACGCCGCGCCAACGCCGATCCGGCCGCTCACCGCGCTCGGCGTCGACCTGGCGGCGTTCACCGCGGCAACCGCGCGCTCACCGTCCTCACCGGATCGCTGGCGGAGCTGCGCGGCGACGACACGGTGGGTCACCGCCTCGGCGGCGCCGTCACCCGGGCTGCCCACCCAGCCCTACCCGGTGGTCTCCGCCGACGGGGAACAAGTGGCGCTGCGCGTCGTCGCGGCGGTGACCGACGACTCGCTCCCCGGTGACCTGCTCCTGCCCCGGGCCGCCGTACGGGCGCACGACTCCTCGGCGCTGACGTCGGCGGTCTACCTGGCCGAACCGGTCGACCCGCCGGCTGGGGCGCGGGTGGTCGACGTGGCCGCCTGGGCCCGAGGCGGACCAGGCGGAGGACCGGCTGGTCTGGCTCGCCACCCTGCTGCTGATCGGGGTGTCGGCCGGTTACGGGGGCATCGCGGTGGTCAACACGCCGCTGATGGCCGCGGCCGGGCGGGCCGCGGACCTGCGGCTGGGCCGGCTGGCCGGGGCGACCCGGCGGCAGGTCGTCCGGCTGGTCGCCGCGGAGTCGGCCGCTGGTGGTGCTGATCGGCGCGGTGCTCGGCGGGTCCGTGGCGTTCGCCGGTCTGCTGAGCATCCGGGCCGGCCTCGCCGAGCAGGTCGGGGCGCCGGTCGACCTGGTCGTGCCGTGGCCGGTGGTCGGGAGCGTCCTCGGCCTGTGCATGCTTCTCGCGCTCGCGGCGAGCGTCGCGCCGACCTGGCGGCTGCTGCGCCGCCGGGCAATCACCGAACCCGCCGGATGACTCGTCTTCGTGACGCAGCTGTGACTTAAGGGGCCTGTGCAGTCACCGTCCGAAGTGGTCTGCTGAGCACATATTCCCTGCTCAGGCGCGGGTTTGAGGCAGCGTCGCAGGGCTCGAAAGTGTTACATCAACGACTGGGCGGCCCGATCCGCCCAGCCTCACTCGCAGGAGGCAGCCGCGTGCGAATGAAACGAGCGAGCCGGATCGCGGCCGCGATGGCGGGCGTGACCGCGCTCGCCTTCACGGTCTCGGCCCCCGCACAGGCGGACGACCACTTGAACCTTCCCGGAGAGCCGACCATCACGCTGCCGATCAACGACAGCGCGGCGGGTGGGACGTACAACCAGGACTTCACCCGGGTGTACGCCAACACCACCCCCGACGGCACCCCGGTCTACATCTACGTCCCGGAGGGCACCCCGCTGGACGGCTCCGCGCCGGCCGGGGTGGCCAGCCTGGACCCGCAGTTCGACCACAACCCGGCCGACGGGTTCACCCCCTGCGCCACCGCCACGGCGGCCCAGTTCGCCCTCACCCAGGCGCAGATCGACTACGTCGGCGACAAGCTCGCCGGCCAGATCGTCGCCGTGGACGAGGAGCACTTCGGCCTGATGGACGCGGCCGACCCTGACGAGCCGGCCAGCGACTCGCTGGTGATGGTCCTCTACAACATCCAGGACGAGGCGTACTACGACTGCGCTCAGACGTCCTACACGGCAGGCTACTTCGCCCCGGACTTCATCGACAGCAACGGGATGAACGTCATCGTGGTCGACGCCCTCGACTGGGCCAACCGGGTCGGGCCGAACGACGCGCCGTGGCGCGACGCCGACCCGGCCAACGACCGGCCCGAGCTGTACGAGGGCACCGTCGCCCACGAGCTGGAGCACCTGCTGCACAACTACAGCGACCCGGGCGAGCTCTCCTGGGTCGACGAGGGGCTGGCCGACTTCGCCATCTTCCTCAACGGGCTCGACGCCGGCGGCTCGCACCTGACCAACCACCAGGTCTTCTACGAGGAGACCTCGCTGACCCGGTGGGGCGGCACGTTGGCCAACTACGGCGCCTCCTTCACCTACTTCCAGTACCTCTGGGAGCAGGCCGGGGGCAACGGCGACGGCACCTACACCCCGGACAAGCAGTACGACGCCGCCGGCGGTGACCTGCTCATCAAGACCATCTTCGAAGAGCAGGCCGACGGCATGGCCGGCGTGCAGAACGCCATCAACACCTTCAACGCGGCGACGGGCGCCAACCTGCGCAGCGCCGAGGCGCTATTCCGGGACTGGTCGGTGGCGGTCTACCTGGACGACGAGGACTCGCCGGTCTACGACATCAAGGCATTCAACTTCGGCGACCCGGCCGACACGACGTGGACCATCGACATCGCCGACGGTTCCTTCTGGGCGGGCCGGGGCAGCTACCAGGGAGCCACCCCGGAGGCGAAGTGGGCCCGGCTGAAGAACCGGCCAGACACCACCGCCGTGCCGTTCGGCATGTCGGTCGAGCGGTTCCGCAACCCGGGCCCGACCGTCGCGCTCGCCTTCGACGGCGAGGACGAGACGACCATCGCCCCGCACACCGGCACCACCCACTGGTACGCCGGCTACGAGAGCCAGTCCGACAACATCCTCGACGTCGACACCGCCGGCCCGGTTACCTCGCTGGACTTCTGGAGCTGGAACTTCATTGAGGAAGGCTGGGACTACGGCTTCGTCGAGGCCCTGGTCGGCGGCGAGTGGGTCACCGTGCCGCTGCGGAATGATGCGGGGCAGGTCGTCACCACCGACGACAACCCGCACGGCAACAACACCGAGGGCAACGGCCTCACCGGCACCTCCGGCGGCGCGTACTTCGTGGACGACCCGGTCTACGTGCACCTCACCGCCGCCGTGCCGGCGGGCGCCACCGACGTTCGGTTCCGCTACTCCACCGACGCCGCCTACCTGGACACCGGCTGGTTCGTCGACGACGTGCGGGTCAACGGCGCCGACGCCGCCCTCTCCTCGGCGACCGGTGACTGGTTCACCACCACCGGCACACAGGACAACAACTGGACCGTCCAGGTGGTCGCGCACTGTGACCTCACGCCCGGCACCACCACGGCGGGGGAGACCACCGACGGCGCGGGCAACTGGGTCTACCGGTCCACCGGGGACCAGTTCACCGCCAGCAACCTGAAGACCAGATGCGCCAACGGCAACCAGGACGACTTCGCCGTCCTGGTCTCCAACCTGCCGACCGGCGACCTGACCTTCCTCGACGCGGACTACACGTTCCGGGTCAGCAACACCGGAAACAAGTAGCCGCCACGGCGGCCGACGGCGGGCCCGTACCGGATCACCGGTGCGGGCCCGCCCGCCGTAACCGCTCCCGCCACCGGCCGGTCGCGACGGCCCGTGGCGGCGCCCGTGACGGCAAAGGCCCCGGCCACCAGCACGGCCTGCCCGACCTGATCGAGCCCCACCGACTCGACGCACGGGCTCCTGCCCCCATCCACGGTCGCCGGCAGCCGGTCGTCGGCCAACCCCACCGCGGGCCGCATCACGCCCATCTCGCACGCTGGCGGGACGCTGACCGACGCGGCTCGGCTTCTGCCCACCCCGCAAGCCAGCGACACCGGCACCCCGGGCCGGCGGGCCGGCAAGGGATTCCGGCCCCCGCTGTCGCAGGTGCTCCTACCCACCCCGCGGGCCACCGACGGGGAGAAGGGCTGCCCCGGACAACGAGGTTCCCACGGCGACCTCACCCTGCCCGCCGCGGCAGTGCGGGTCCCCGCCCAGACGCTGCCCACGCCACGCGCCTCCGACGGGCGCGGGCCCGGCCAGCACGGCGACGGCGGCGCCGACCTGCGCACCACCATTGCCGGTCTGTCCAACAGGCTGGGGCACCTCGATGAGGGCAGGTGGGGCGTCTACGCCGCCGCCGTGGCCCGGTGGGAGCTGCTGCTCGGCCGGTCCGCGCCGGAGCCGATGCACACCGGCCGGCACGGCGAGCCCGTCCTCGCCCCGCCGTTCGTGGAATGGCTGATGGGTCTTCAGGACGGCCACGTCACCGACCCCACGCTGGGCCTGCCGCGCACCCTCGCGCTGCGAGTCCTCGGCAACGGCGTCGTACCGCAGCAAGCCGCTGCCGCACTGCGGCTGCTCCGGTGCCCCCACCGCTGGCAGCTGCCGTGACCGCCTGGTCTGGGCAGCCTTTCGCCATCAGGCATACCGGCACCGGCAGATCGGCCGGCTCGCCTTGTACCTCGGAGACGGCCTCGAGGTACTCACCGGATGCCGGACGCATCCCTCGACCCAATCGAACCCGGCCACCCACCTGGTCACCGCGCCACGACGGGACCGGCCGGCTCACTGCCGCCAACACCGCAATTCGCACAGAAGGAGAACTGCCCTCATGAACTCCGACGACCCCCCGGCGGCCGCCGCGGCCAACGACGGCCCATCGCAGGTGTGGACGGTGGAGCGGATCCGCGCGCTCGGCGCGGTCACCGACATCACCACGGCCGGCCACATCTTCGGACTGTCCCGCAGCCGTGCCTACGAACTCGCCACCACCGACACCTTCCCCGCTCGGGTACTACGAGTCGGGTCCCGCTACCGAGTCTCCGTCGCCGCCATCCTCACCGCCCTCGTGGAGGGAACCGGCCATGACAGCGCCTCACGAGTCGGTGATTGAATGCGGGCGAATACGCCGATCTGGTACCGCCTCTTCGGCGGATGGACGAGCTAAATATCACCCGAAAGGGTGAGTTAATGGATCATCCGAGGGAGGTCAACTTCTCGCGCTGTTTCTGCCTTGTGCGGCTGGACTGCTCGGGATTGGGGGATTCGACCGAATGGCGAGTGTTCTCCCTGGAGCCGGCTGACCACACCTGAGGCTCCGGTTGCAGGCGTGAAAATGTGAGCATCACCACCTGATCACCCAGGGTGATCAACGCTCCTCTTGCCTAGCCTCGTCGGATGCGTAACGACGGCAACCCCGACGACTCAAACAGCCTTAGCGGCCCGGCTGACCGTTCGGACGATACCCCCTCCATCGTTTGGACAACCAGCACGTCACAGCCCCGACTCTCCAGATCTCTGCTTTCCCGCCTCGGCGGCCTGGGCAACCTCTTCGCCGCCCGAACGGGCCGCGCCCGGGTGACGGTGGCGACCGGAGCCGTGTGCTGCCTGGGGCTGGTGGGCGTCACCCTGATCGGCGCCGACCCCGCCGGAGAGTCACTGACCCCCGATCAGCGCATCGAGATCGCCCAGCGTGCGGAAGCCGACGCCGCCTCCCGCGGCCTTGCCCGCCAATCCGCCGCCCCGGTCACCGAAACCCCTGCCCCCGAAAGCCCCCCGTCACCGACGACCAAGGCCAAGCCCAAGCCGACGTCGAAGCCGAAGCCGAAGCCGAAGCCGAAGCCGAAGCGGATTGTCCCAGTGGCCGGGCTGGACCAGGCCCAGATGGACAACGCCAAGCGGATCGTCCGCGCCGGGCAGGAGATGGGCGTGCCCCGCCGGGCGCTGGTGATCGCGGTGGCCACCGCGATGCAGGAGAGCAACCTCTACAACTACGCCAGTGGCGTGCTGCCCGAGTCGCAGAACTACCCCCACCAAGCCATCGGCTGGGACCACGACTCCGTCGGACTTTTCCAGCAGCGGCCCAGCAGTGGCTGGGGCAGCGTGCAGGACCTGATGAAGCCCGAGTTCGCCACCCGCCAATTCCTTACCGCCCTGCAGGAGATCCCCGGCTGGCAGGACCTCCCGTTGACCGACGCGGCCCAAGCCGTGCAGGTGTCGGCGTTCGGGTGGCTGTACGCCCAGCACGAGTGGCGAGCCATTGAGGTCGTGGACGCGATCCTCGCCTGACCAGGGCCGCCGCCGGGCTGCCCATGCTCGGAACGGAAGGCACAACCGAGCACATCCACGCCCCACCTCGACGTCATCGTCAACGGACAGCCGGCCATCGTGCCTGAAGGCATCGGCATAGACGAGACTGCCCAACAGCTGAGTCCGTTGCACACACACGACACCACCGGGGTACTCCATGTCGAGTCGCCGGTGAAGGCCGACTTCAGCCTGGGGCCAGTTCTTCACCGAGCGGCACGTCTCGCTGTCCGCCGACCACACCGGCGGGCTCGAGGTCAGCGACGGCAAGGTGCTCCAGGCCTACGTCAACGGCAAGCCATACCAGGGCGATCCTGCAGGCATGATCTTGCATGCGCACGACGAGATCGCGCTCGTGTACGGCACTCCGGCCCAACAGGCCAACCCGCAGTCAAGCGACGCATGCCCCACTGGGCTGTAAGTTCGCAAGCCGACCGGCCACCGGCAATGTTGACGTTGCCGTTCCGGTGCAGGCAGCGCGGGTCGGAGTGCGAGCGAGTCGGTGGGTAGGCGCGCGATGCCTGAGTGGCCCCTTCGCCGCCTCCCGCAAGCGGGTCAAGACCATCCAGAATCTGCTGCTGACGGCCACGGCAGCAAGCGGACGCCCTTAGGTCCAAACCCGGACGCGGCGCCGAAGGGCAGCGTGGCTCCGTCGGGGATAGAGGCGAGCCCGGGTCAGTGACACTGCAGACTGGCCCGGGCTCGCCGGTGCTTCACTGAAGAGCGTTGCCGTGGGCGTCCTCGCTGCTGCCCGCGCCGTGGGACTTACCGGGCGATCGCGGCACCCCGTTCACGATGGAGGTGTCGTACGCGAACGTGATCAACGCGGTGGCGATGGCGTCGGCGTTCACGTCGAGCGCGTACGTATTGATGTTGCCGTAGAGGTCGTACTCCGCCTCCAGTTGCGCGTAGAGGGCGGCGTTACCGCCGTCCGCGACCGGGTCCAGGCTGTCACACGGCTCGTGGTAGCACGGGTCGTATTGCGCGCCCTGCACCCCGCCGTACTTGGCCACGTCCTCCACGGTCTTGAGCACCTCGGCGCCGGTGAACAGTCCACCCGCCGGAATGCCGACGGCGATGAACGGGCCATAGTCGGACCGGCCGGTAAAGTCGGCTGCGTTGGTGGGCAGCCCGCGGCTGGCAAAGAACCCCTCGAACACGTCCTCGACCTGAGCAGAGCCGGCCGGGCCGGGGCCGGAGCCGGACTGCGCGGAGTCATCGCCGTCGTAGACGCCGAACACGTAGTTGGGCGAGCCGACCATGTCGAAGTTGAGGTAAAGGCCGATGTCCTCGACCCGCTCGTCTTCCAGGCTGTTGACGTAGAAGGTCGACCCCACCAGGTTGGCCTCCTCGGCCCCCCACCACGCGAACCGGAGCCGGTTGTTGGGCTTGACCTTCGCCATCTGCAACGCGACCTCGAGGAGGGCCGCGCTGCCGCTGCCGTTGTCGTTGATGCCCGCCGTGTCCGGTTCGGAGTCCAGGTGCGCCCCAGCCATCACCACGTTGTCGCCGCGACCCGTGGTGCTCTCCGCGATGACGTTCTCGGTCGAACGAACCTCGGAGGTCGTGTTGGCGGTGATCCTTACGGTCAGGCCAGGCGTGGCGGCGAACTGCGCGCCGAGGAAGTACGAGACCGACACCGCCGGGATGCCCACCGGCGCGCCGAGCGTGCCGGCGAACAACGCGTACCGGTCCACGTTGGTAACCGGGTCGCCGTCACCCTGGTTCATCAAAATCACACCTATCGCCCCGGCGGCCTCGGCATTGGACACCTTCTGCCCGAACGGACAGCCCCCGCGCTGCAGGAGCGCGATCTCTCCGGCCACGGCCGCCGAGAAGTCCGTCGTCTCACAGCCCGACGTGGAGGCCCGCGGCGGGGTGAGGGCGAGGTCGACCGGTACGACGAGACCCGTGACGTCCCCAGCTCCTGAGAAGTCCATCAGGTCGTAGTCGGTGCCGGCCACGTACGCGGTCGCCGGAGGCGGGGAGATTCGGCCGAAGCTCGATCCGAACTCCTCGAAGAAGTTGAAGTCGAACGGCTGCCGGCCCACGCGGTAGCCCGCGTCCTCCAGCATCCCAGCCACGTAATCGGCGCTCGCGTCGTACCCCGGCAGGCCGGACCCGCGGTTGCCGCCGTTGGCGTCGGCGATCGCTTGGAACGCGTCGAGGTGGCGGAGCACCCCGTGCAGCGTCACCGCCTTGGTGAGCTTCTTCGCCGAGTTGTTGTTGGGATCAGCCTGCGCCGGGTTGACCAGCGTCAGCGACCCCACCAGAGTCGCGACCGCAGTCGCGGCCAGCGTCCGTCTGAGCTTTGGAGACACCACGATGTGCCTCTCCTTACCGCTGCGGCGTCCGGCCCCCACGCCCCCGCACCGGACGAACCTCGACGGTCGCATAGACAACCGATGATCAGAACCGTCGTTCGGCCGAAGCATGACGCCAAGCGGAAGCCTCCGCAGGTCGAGGCGAGTACGCGGACCGATCAAGGGATCGAAGGGTAGCCATCGCCAGTGCTTCACCTATCGAGGCTTCGCTTACAACCGAACGCGTAGATCACCTCGCCGTCACGAACCATGTCTTTGTCACCCTCTAGCAACCTGGTCAGATCGGCGGTGTAGGCGTCGCGGAATGCTTCCAGCTGAACGGGGTCAGGGCTCTCGGCGACCTCATGGCGAGAGCCCTGGACGTGAGCCTCCCAGGCGTGGTCGAGATTTGTTCGCGAGAACCGGATGCGGGACGTGCAGCCCGTCGAGTAGGCATCAAACGCGGCGTTCGATCTCGTCGCGGATCGACCGGACATCGGCCAGGTTGAGGCCGGCAGGGTCGTCGAGGTCCCAGTTCTCGTAGCGGATACCGGGGAAGACAGGGCAGGCGTCGAACGCGGCGTCGATGTTGACGCGGACCGGGTCGGGCACCGACCAGTGCAGCCGGGGCCGGACCGGGCCGGTGAGTTCCTCGTGGGCGTTGTCGCAGACCGCGATCACCAGGTCCCCGTCGTGCGCGACCTGGTCGATGTGGGCGGTGCCGGTGGGGGTTGAGGTCGAATCCGTGGTGGTGGGCCACGGCGACGGCGCGGGGGTGATCCCGGGATGCGGGCTTCGTCTCGGCGGAGGCGGCCGGAGGGCCGGGAGGCGATATTGCTCTCTGCGGCCGGCGTCGCGGCCTTGCTCGTCTGACGTGCGACGGCGACCGCTCAGATGGGCAGAGCTCAGGGATCGACTGGTGCTCCGGTGGTGATCGGACGTCGGCGAACTGGGGTGGACGGGCCGGTACCCCACTGGACTTGCGTCTCATCCAGAGAAGCTTCGGCTCATCGTTTCCGGTGAGCACATTGCCCCGACGAAGGCGTTGAGGAGCCGGCGGATCTCGGCGACGGTCATCCCGATGATCTCTGGGTTGGCGTTCGGTTGCTGGGCGGTGGTGGCGGCGAGGACGGTCAGAACCCTGGGCGAGCATGGCCAGGGTGATGAAGCGGTACCAGCCGGTCCATCGGGACTGCCCCGGGTTTGGTTAACCGCGCCTGCCCCTGTCTCCGAGTTCCTGGATCACTCGGCATGATGATCGGCGGACACAAGGAGGTGCCGCGCACGCCTGAGTCGTGTGACGTCGTGGTGATTGGCGGCGGTCAGGCGGGCCTGGCGGCGGGCTACTATCTGCGCCGCGCCGGATTGGACTACGTCATCCTCGACGCCCAGTCCCGGCCGGGCGGGGCGTGGGGCCATGGCTGGAACTCCCTGCGCCTGTTTTCCCCGGCTGAGTACAGCCCTCTTCCGGGATGGGGCATGCCGCGACAGGAGGGCGAGGGGTTCCCCACCTCCGACCACGTGGTGGACTACCTACGCGCCTACGAGCAGCGCTACGACCTGCCGCTGCGCCGGCCGGTCCGGGTGCAGGCCGTGCGGCCGGCGGGTGAACGGCTGGCGGTGCAGACCACCGCCAGTAGCTGGTTAGCCCGGTACGTCATCTCCGCCACCGGCACGTGGGAGTGCCCGTACCTGCCCGACATACCCGAGCGCCATGATTTCGCCGGACGGCAGCTGCACACCGTGGACTACACCTCGCCGGAAGAGTTCCGCGGGCAGCGCGCCGTGATCGTCGACGGGGGTAACTCCGCGGCCCAGATCCTGGCCGAGGTGTCCCGGGTCGCCGACACCACCTGGGTCACCCTGCGCCCTCCGCGGTTGATGCCGGACGACGTCGACGGCCGGGTCCTGTTCGGCGTGGCCACCCGCCACGCCGCCCAGGACGGCGTGGCGGGTGGCGGCGTCGCCGGCCTCGGCGACATCGTCATGGTGCCCAGCGTCCGCGACGCCCGCGACCGGGATGTCCTGCACGCCCAACCCATGTTCCAGCGACTCACCACCCACGGCATCGCATGGCCCGATGGCACCGAGCAGCCCTGCGACGCCGTGGTGTGGTGCACCGGCTTCCGCCCGAACCTCACCCACCTCGAGCCCCTCGGATTGCCACGGCACGACGGCGTGGTCGCCACTGCGGGCACCCGCTCGGTCGACGAACCCCGCCTCTACCTGTTGGGGTACGGCGACTGGACCGGTCCCGCGTCGGCCACTCTGGTGGGCGCCGGCCGCACCGCGAAGGCCACCGTCGCCGACATCGCCACCCGGATCAGCGCTCAGGCAACACCGTGACGCCACTGCCGCGTCCACCCGTGCTCCCCGCTCATCGCTGAGGTCGTGGTCCAAACTCAGGGCACACTGCTACGTCGCGACGGCGGATCTTCCCGTTGCCACACGGGCCTGCCGGACAGTTGATCGGCAGGCCCATGTGTGCGGGGGTTCAGGAGTTGGCGGCGAGGTACCGCTCGGCGTCGAGGGCGGCGGCGCAGCCGGTGCCGGCGGCGGTGATGGCCTGGAGGTAGGTGTGATCGACGAGGTCGCCGGCGGCGAACACGCCGGGCAGGTTGGTGCGGGTGCCGGGGGAGTCGACGGTGACGTAGCCGTCATCGTCGAGGTCGACCTGGCCGCGGAACAGGTCGCTGCGCGGGTCGTGGCCGATGGCGACGAAGACGCCGGTGACGTCCAGGATCCGGGTCTCGCCGGTGTGGACGTCCCGCAGGCGGGCGCCGACAACGGTGCCGTCGTGGCCGAGGATCTCCGCGACGACGCTGTTCCACGCCACCTGGATCTTGTCGTTGCTCAGCGCCCGGTCGGCCATGATCTGGCTGGCGCGGAACGTGTCGCGGCGGTGAATGATGGTGACGCTGCGGGCAAAGCGGGTGAGGAAGGTGGCTTCCTCCATGGCGGTGTCGCCGCCGCCGATCACGGCGATGTCCTGGTCGCGGAAGAAGAACCCGTCGCAGGTGGCGCAGGAGGACACGCCGTGGCCGAGGAGCTCCTGTTCACCGGGGACGCCGAGGGGCCGCCAGGCGGAGCCGGTGGCGAGGATGACCCCGTGCGCCTGGTGGGCCTGCTCGCCGACCCACACGGTCTTGGCCTGGTTGGTGAGGTCGACGCGGGTGACGTCGTCGGTGATGAACTGGGCGCCGAAGCGGTCGGCTTGCCTGCGGAGGTTGTCCATCACTTCAGGGCCGGTGATGCCGCCGGGGAAGTTCTCCACCTCGGTGGTGGTCATCAGCGCGCCGCCGGACTGGCTGCCCTCGATGAGCAGGGGTGCGGGGTTGGCGCGGGCGGGTAGAGGGCGGCGGTGTATCCGGCGGGTCCGGAGCCGATGACGATCAGGCGGTGCGGGTCGGACACGAGGGGCTCCTGCTCAGGGTGCAGCCGCCCGCCGATGGTGGTCGGCGGGCGGGCGGTGGTGACAGGGTCAGGCGGTGGGGCGCAGCTCGGCGAGGAGCTGCTCCACCCGGGCGCGGATCTCGTCGCGGATGGGGCGTACGGCTTCGACGCCCTTGCCGGCGGGGTCGTCGAGCTTCCAATCCTCGTAGCGCTTGCCGGGGAAGACCGGGCAGGCGTCACCGCAGCCCATGGTCACGATGACGTCCGAGGACTCCGCGGTCTCGTACTCGAGGAGCTTGGGGGTCTGGTCGGTGATGTCGATGCCGACCTCCCGCATGGCCTGCACCGCGGCGGGGTTGACCGTCTCGGCCGGGGCGGAGCCGGCGGAGCGGACTTCGACGGTGTCGCCGGCGAGGTGGCGCAGCCAGCCGGCGGCCATCTGGGAGCGGCCGGCGTTGTGTACGCAGACGAACAGGACGCTGGGCTTGTCGGACATCAGGAGCCTCTCTCGAGGTACGGGTCGCCGGGCCGGTTCACTGGCGCCTCGGGGTGGGCTGTGGGCAGGGACCGGTCGGGGTCGCTGTTGCGGTCGAGCAGCCGGTAGCGGCAGGCCGGACGCGGCGGATTGAGCAGGCCGCGGTACGACCTCTCCGCTCCACCGTCCTGCGGAATGGTGGTCATGCGCGGTGGTCGAGTGCCGGGTCGCGCTCCGCGGTGGGCACGACGACCTGGTCGGCGGCCTGCCCGGCGTCGGGGTAGAGCGCGGCCAGGAGACCGATGCCCACGGCGAGGCCGACGAGCTGGGCGATGACGAAGCCGGGAACCGAGGCGGGGGCGATGCCGGCGAAGGTGTCGGTGAACGCCCGGCCGATCGTCACCGCCGGGTTGGCGAACGAGGTCGACGAGGTGAACCAGTACGCGGCGCCGATGTAGGCGCCGACCGCGGCGGGGGCGACCGGGGCACGGCTGGAGCGGGCCAGGGCGAAGATCAGCAGGATCAGGCCGGCGGTGGCGACGACCTCGCCGAGCCAGAGGTGCCCAGCGGCGCGGTCCTTGCCGGAGAAGTCGACGGCGGCCAGGTCGAACATCAGGTTGGCCAGGATCGACCCGCCGATGGCCCCGGTGACTTGGGCGGCGACGTAGCCGCCGAGGTCGCGGCCGGTCAGCCCGGTGCCGGCGCGCCGGCCGAGGAACCAGTCCGCAGCGGAGACGACGGGATTGAAGTGGGCGCCGGAGACCGGGCCGAAGATCAAGATCAGCGCGCCCAGGGCGAACGCGGTGGCGATCGAGTTCTCCAAGAGCTGCAACCCGACGTCGTCGGGGGAGAGGGTGGTGGCCATGATGCCGGAGCCGACCACGGCGGTGACCAGCAGGGCGGTGCCGGTGAACTCGGCCAGCAGGCGCCGCCAAAGTGCGATGGTCATCAGTCTGTTCTCTCCCATTTCAGTGACGTCGCGGGCCGCGTATCGGCGCGGCGTGGGGTCTAGCGGGTGGCGGGGACGCGCAGTTCGTCGAGCAGCCGGCGGACGCGGCGTTCGATCTCGTCGCGGATCGGCCGGACGTCGGCGAGGCTCAGGCCGGCGGGGTCGTCGAGGTCCCAGTTCTCATACCGGGTGCCGGGGAAGACCGGGCAGGCGTCGCCGCAGCCCATGGTGACCACCACGTCGGCGGCGCGGATGACCTCGTCGGTCCAGGGCTTGGGGGACTCCTCGGAGATGTCGATGCCGCGCTCGGCCATCGCCGCGACCGCCGCGGGGTTGACCTCGATGCTGGGTTCGCTGCCGCCGGACCAGGCCACCGCTTGCTCGCCGGCGAGGTGGGTGAAGAAGCCCAGCGCCATCTGGGAGCGGCCGGCGTTGTGGGTGCACATGAACAGGGCGACCGGGCGGCCGTCGCGGTGGTGCCCCTCGACGCGGGCGAGGGCCTGCAGGCGCTGGCGGGTGAAGCGTTCGGCGAGCAGCGGCAGGTAGTTGGGGAGGCTGCCGACGGTGGCGAACTGGTCGTAGCTGGCGTGCAGGAACGGCTCCACTGTCTCGGTGCCGTAGGTGCCGTCGAACTCCGCCGCGAGGCGGGTGGAGGCGGTGCGCAGGGCGAGCTGCTGGTTGACGGAGAGGTCTTCACGCAGGTACGGGCTGGTGTCAGCCATGACGGTCTCCCGAATTGATGACGGGGGCGAGCCGGTCGACGCGGGCGGCGAGGTCGGTGAAGGCGGCCTCGAACGCGGCGTCGGTGTCGAGCCGGACCGGGTCGGGCACCGACCAGTGCAGCCGGGGCCGGACCGGGCCGGTGAGTTCCTCGTGGGCGTTGTCGCAGACCGCGATCACCAGGTCCCCGTCGTGCGCGACCTGGTTGATGTGGGCGGTGCCGGTGGGGTCGAGGTGGAGTCCGTGGCGGTGGGCCACGGCGACGGCGCGGGGGTGAACCCGGGATGCGGGCTTCGTGCCCGCGGAGGCGGCCGGCGTGCCAGCCCGGCTCGCCCACAGCGCGGCCGCGAGCTGGGAGCGGGCGGAGTTGCGGGTGCACACGAACAGCACCCGACCGACGTCGCTCAGCGGCGGCGGAGTCAGCGTGGCCAGCGCTTCGGGCCGCAGGCGCAGGTAGGTGCGGCGGCGGTCGCCCTCGGACCGGCCGCGGACGACCAGTCCGGCTTCGGTGAGGACCTTGACGTGGTGGGCGACCAGGTTGGTGGGCATGCCCAGGTCGTGGGAGATCTCGCCGGGGGAGGCGTCGCCCAGGGTGAGCGCGTCCACGATCGCCAAGCGCGCCGGGTCACCGAGAGCGGCGTGGATCCGGGCACGCCCCTGCAGGGAAGCAAGCTCAGCAGTCATTGACTCAACTATCGCTGAGCAAATGTGAGCTGTCAAGCGGAAGTGCGTCGTGGTCGTTCGGGTGCGGATCCGCGCGCCCCGCCCGGGCGGATAGGCCGCCAGCCGACCGGAGCCTGCCCCCCTGAGCCCTGGACGTTTGGTTCTTGCGTGGCAACTCGCCCCGAGAGGTTGTCCCTCAGTGGTGGAGGTGAAGCCGCCGTGCCGGCTCGGTGGCGAAGTGCGGTCAGCAGCAGGTCATCAGGTATGACTGCAGTTCGGCCAGCGCCGCGAGTGTGCCGTCGCGGTCGGCCCGGTAGTACACGGTCTTCCCGTCGCGGCGCGACGTCACCACGCGCCCTCGGCGCAGCAGGGTCAGCTGCTGTGAGGCGGTGGCCTGGCTGATGCCCGTGCGCTCGGCCACCTCCCCGACCGACAGCTCGGCGCCCTGCGCGAACAGCATCATGATCCGCTGTCGCGTCGGGCTGCCCAGCGCCTTGAGGAACTCCTGCGTGTCCAGTCCCAACCCGCTCTGTCCGGTGCCGGGCACCTCGGCTCTACGCGTTGGCTGGTCCATAACTCCTACCCTCCCGCACCATCATCATATTGTCATTCAACAAAACGACGATATGATGTTGGGGTGAGCACCGCTTCGGAACCCGTGATCATCGTGGGCGGCGGCCAGTCCGGCCTCGCCGCCGCTCGCGCCGCCCTGTCCGCGCGCCTGCGCCCCATCGTGCTGCAAGCTGGTGCGGAGCCGGTCGGCTCGTGGCCGGACTACTACGACAGCCTCACCCTGTTCTCCCCGGCCCGCTACAGTTCACTGCCCGGCTTGGCGTTCGGCGGGGGAGATCCTGACCGCTACCCGGCCCGCGACGAGGTTGTCTCCTACCTGCGCCGCTACGCCGCCAGCATCGACGCCGACATCCGCACCGGCGTCCGCGTCACCGCCGTGCACCCCCGTCCGGGCGGCGGCTACCTCGTCCACGCCGACTTTGGCGAGGAGATCGCGGCGGCGGGCGTGGTTGCCGCCAGCGGGTCCTTCGGCAACCCGCACCTGCCGGTGCTGTTCGGCCAGGAGGCCTACGCCGGCGAGGTGCGGCACGTCGCGCACTACCGGCGGCCCGACCCTTACGTTGGCAAGCGGGTCATCGTGGTCGGTGCCGGCAACTCGGCGGTGCAGGTGGCCCACGAACTGGCGCCGCAGGCGAGGGTCACCCTGGCCACCCGGGCGCCGATCAAGTTCGTGCCCCAGCGCATCCGCGGCCGAGACCTGCATCACTGGCTCCACGTCACTGGCGCCGACCGCCTCCCGCGCTCGGTGCTCACCCGCTTGGTCCGCCACGCCGCCGTGCTCGACACCGGCGTCTACCGCGACGCCATCGCCTCCGGCCAGCTCGCCCGCCGGGAGATGTTCACCGCCTTCACCCCCGACGGCGTCACCTGGCCCGACGGCACGTCTGAGCAGGTCGACGCGGTGATCTTCGCAACCGGCTACCGCCCCAACCTCGACTACCTAGCCCCACTCGGAGCGCTTGAGCGCAGCGGGATGCCTCGGCAGGTGGGCGGGGTCTCCACGACCCATGCCGGGCTGGTCTACCTGGGGCTGGAGTTCCAGCGGTCGTTCTCGTCGAACACCCTGCGCGGCGTCGGCCGCGACGCCACCCACGTCATCGCCGCCCTGGCCGAGCACGTGCGTAACGCGGGCCGGGGGCCACGGTTTATGCAGCGGTTGCCGGTTCGACGGTGAGCAGTGCCGCGAGCTGGCGCAGGATGGCCGGCCGGGCCCGGTAGTACACCCAGGTACCCCGCCGCTCGGCGTCGACGAGGCCTGCCTCGCGCAGCGTCTTCAGGTGATGCGAGATGGTCGGCCCGGTCAGGTCGAACGCGGGGGTCAGGTCACAAACGCACGCCTCCCCACCTTCGGCGGAGGCGATCATCGACATCAACTGCAGCCGCACCGGGTCGCCGAGCGCCTTGAACGCGGGCGCGAGGACGGCGGCGGTCTCGGCCGGTACCCGGCGCTGCGCCAGGGGCGGGCAGCACGGCGTGTCGGAGGTGAGGTCGATGACGGGAAGCGACGCCGGTTGCTTTGACATGCCTCTAGGTTGACATCTGTCTAAGCAACGTGCAACTCTCTGATTCGACGGACGTCAAGACAGACGCCGTGGGAAGGGGATCGTCATGTTCGGCAAGTCTCGGCGGCCAGCGGCCGCCCAGGTGGGAGTGCGGTTCTGCGACTCCTGCGCCGAGGTGTCCACCTCGGCGCAGCGGGTGGAGCGTCGCTATGAAAGTGCCCGCACCAGTGCGTACACCCTGATCGGCCGTCGGTAACCCTGATCGGAAGGACATGGTGATGAGCGAGAACACCCAGACCACCCCCGCGACGGGCGGGTTCTTCGGGGACCCGGCCGATGCCCTGGCCGTGACCGGCTCCGGTTCCTGCTGCGGCAGCCCGGCGCAGGCGCTCGGATCGATCCTCCCGCCCGCTGGCGAGGCGGCGACCGCCGGACCGTGCTGCGGCAGCCAGCAGGCCGCCGAAGCGGCGGGCTCCTGCTGCGGTACTGAGGCGAAGGTCGAGGCCGTGAACGCGGGTCAGGGGTGCTGCGGATGACCCCGGTATCGGGATCGGCCGCCCAGGTGGAGGCGATCCTCGCGACGGTGTCGGCCGGGCGGATGGCCGCCACGATCACCACCCTTGCCTCGGAGGAGTTCGCCGGCCGGCGGGTCGGCACGGACGGCGGGGCCGCCGCCCGTGCCTGGCTCGCCGACCACCTCGCGGCGCTCGGCGCGACGGTCGAGACCGACGACTTCCCGGTCCGTGCCGTGCCCGACGTGTATGCGGCGCCGACGGTCGTGTGGGGCGAAGGAGCGACCTCGACGCTCCTGGTCTTCGGCCGGGAGGTCGCGGTCCACTCGGCCTCCTCCGACGCCGTAGAGGTCAGGCGCGGCCCATTGACTGCGGCCGGTAGCGGCGATCCGACGGGCCGGTGGCTGGTGGTGCCCACGGGGATGAGTCTGTTCGACGCCTACGGTGACGCCCAGGGTGCCGCCGGCCTGCTGGTGAGCCGGGCTGTGGATGCCGACGGTTGGCAGTACACGACCCTCGCCGGCCCGGATCCGGGACCGCTGCCCATCCTGACGCTCGACGAGGACACCCACCGCGCCGTCCTGGCCGCTGCCGTGACCGGTGCGGGCTGGCTGAGCGCAAACGCTCCGCTGCGCCGTCTGGACGTCACCGGCACGAACATCCACGCCACCGTCCACGCGGCGCCGCCGGGTGGGGTCGACCTGCTGCTGACCGCCCACTACGACGGCGTCGGCGACCACCCTGGCTTGCGTCAGCCTGGCGCGGCGGACAATGCCAGCGGCGTCGCGGTGGTCCTGGAGGCCGCCCGGATCCTGTCCGCCGCGCCGCCCGCCGGGGTTGGGCTGTCTGTCGCGCTGCTCGACGCCGAGGAGGTCGGCGCGCTGGGCTCCGCCCACCACAGCCAGCGGCTGCGTGCCAGCGACGCTCACCCGCTGGTCATCAACGTCGACGGCGCCGGCCGACTCGATCAGGCCGCCGCGGTCGAGGCTGGTGGGCCGGCCCACGGGCTGCTCGCCCTGCTCGACCAGGCCGGCCGGCACACCGGCGTCCCCCTCGTCGCCGGACCGGTCGCCTCCGACAACCGCCGCTACGGCGCCGCCGGCCTCGCGGCGGTGGGCATCGGTGCCGGCATGGGCGGGTACCACAGCCCGGCCGACGCCCCGGACCGCGTCGATCCGGACACTCTCACGGCGATCGCCCGCCTGGTTGTCGCCACCGTCTGCCTCGCGGCGGCCGCGCCCGCTACACTTTCATCGTCAATCGGCGATAAACGATAGAGGGAGACGTTTGGTGGACGAGTTGCTCGACCGGGCGACGGCGCAGACATACGCGTCGTGGTTCCGCGCCCTGGCCGACCCGACCCGGGTGCAGATCGTCGAGTACCTCGCCCGTCACGCCCGACCGATGAGCGTCGGGGAGATCGTCGCCGCGGTCGGGCTGGCCCAGTCCACCGTCTCCCAGCACCTGAAGATCCTCACCGAGGTGCGGTTCGTCCTAATGGAGCCGGTCGGAACGGCCCGTCACTACCGGATCAACGACGCCTGCGTCGGGTGCTTCCCGTCCGCCGCCGACGTCGTCATGGGCCGACCCGCCCCCAGCCCGAACGGAGCCTGCTGATGGCCGACATCACCGTCCGCCCGATGACGGCCGACGACGCCGAACGGGTCCTGGCGATCTACCAGGCCGGCCTCGACGGCGGCCACGCCAGCTTCGAGACCACCGCACCCATCTGGGCGGCATTCGACGCCGGCAAGCTACCGGAACATCGCTTCGTGGCCGTCGACGGCGACGACATCGTGGTCGGCTGGATCGCGGTCTCGCCGACCTCGACGCGGGCGGTCTACGCCGGGGTGGTCGAGCATTCCGTCTACGTCGACCCCGCCGCCCAGGGCCGTGGGGTGGCCCGGCTGTTACTGGAGGCATTGATCGCCTCAACTGAGGCCGCCGGGATCTGGACCATCCAGTCCGGCGTCTTCCCGGAGAACATCGCCAGCCTCGCCGCGCACGAGCGGGTTGGGTTCCGGGTCATCGGCGTCCGTGAGCGGGTTGGCTGCCATCACGGCCGGTGGCGCGATGTCGTCCTCCTCGAACGACGCAGCCCCGCCATCACCTGACCAACCAGTGGCCCACCAGTCGGGGCCGCCGTCCACCCACTTGATTCGACAGTTTTCAACACGGAGGAGTTATCTGATGAGCGCCCCGAACGAGCTGCCCGTCGTGGTGATCGGTGCCGGTCCGGTAGGCCTGGCCGCCGCCGCGCACCTGCACGAGCGCGGCATCCCCTTCACCGTCCTCGAAGCCGGCGACACCGCCGGCGCTGCGGTGCGGCAGTGGGGGCACGTGCGGGTGTTCTCCCCGTGGCGCTACAACATCGACCCGGCCGCCCGCCGACTCCTGGACGAGGCCGGCTGGATCGCCCCCGACCTGGAAGCCCTGCCCACCGGCGGGGAGTTGGTCGGCGACTACCTCCAACCGCTCGCCGAACTGCCGCAGCTCAAGCCTCACCTGCGCTACGGCGCACGCATCGAGGCGATCAGCCGCCTGGGCCTGGACCGGCTGCGCACCGCAGGCCGGGACACCGCCCCGTTCCTGATCCGTCTCGCCGACGACGACGAGATCCTCGCCCGGGCCGTCATCGACGCCTCCGGCACCTGGGGCACCCCGAACGTCCTCGGCGCCTCCGGCCTGCCCGCCCGGGGAGAGACCGCCGTCGCCGCGTACCTGGAGCACGCCCTGCCCGACGTGCTCCGTGCCGACCGGGACCGCTTCGCCGGCCGGCACACCCTCGTCGTCGGCGCCGGCCACTCCGCCGCCAACACCCTGCTCTCCCTCGCGGAGCTGGCCGCCGACCAGCCGGGGACCGAGGTGACCTGGGCGATCCGGTCCGCCTCGCCGGCGCGCACCTACGGTGGCGGCGACGCCGACGCACTGCCCGCCCGCGGCGCCCTCGGTTCCCGCCTACGGGAGCATGTGGACGCCGGGCGGATCCGGCTGCTCACCGGCTTCTCCGTGCACGCCCTCACCCCGGCCGGGAACCGGGTCGCCGTGGTCGTGCGGCACGCCGACGGCGGCGAGGAGGCGGTCACCGTGGACCGGATCGTCGCGGCCACCGGCTTCCGCCCGGACCACTCCATCGCCGCCGAGCTGCGGCTGGACCTCGACCCGGTCATGGGCGCCACCCGAGCCCTCGCGCCGCTGATCGACCCGAACGAGCACTCCTGCGGCACCGTCCCTCCACACGGCGTGGACGAGCTCACCCACCCGGAGATCGGCTACTACGCGGTCGGCATGAAGAGCTACGGTCGGGCGCCGACGTTCCTGATGGCCACCGGCTACGAGCAGGTCCGCTCCGTCGTCGCCGCCCTCGCCGGAGACTGGGAGGCAGCCCGCGACGTCCAGCTCGACCTGCCCGAAACCGGCGTCTGCAACAGCAACCCCGCCGACTCCGCCACCGGCGACAGCTGCTGCGGACCGGCCCCGACCGCCGACCCGGCAGCGCGCGGGCTCGCCACCGGCATCTCCGGGGGCCTGCTGTCCGCACCCCTGAGCCTCATCACCCTCGACGCCGCCCCCACCGGCCAGGCCGGCGGCTGCTGCGGCAGCTGATGTCCACCACCGCCATCACGGTGCCCGCCGACTCGACGGTCGGCGGGCATCGCGCCCAGGGTTGGCGGATCGTCGCCGCCCTCGCCGTCACCCAAACCGTCGGCTACGGCACCCTCTACTACGCCTACGCGGTCCTGCTCCGCCCGATCGCCGCCACCCTCGGCGCCTCCACCACCGCCGTCACCGGCGCACTGACCGCATCGGTCCTCGCTGGCGCGATCTTGGCCATCCCCGTCGGACGGTGGCTCGACCGGCACGGTGGACGCGCCCTGATGACCGTCGGCTCGCTCACCGCCACCGCCCTACTGCTCGCCTGGTCCCAGGTCCACACCATCGGGCAGCTCTACGCCGTGATGATCGGCATTGGCGTCACCGGCGCGATGGTCCTCTACGAACCCGCCTTCGCCGTTATCGTCTCCTGGTTCACCCCCGACCGGCGAAGCACCGCCCTGCTCGCGGTCACCATCGTCGCCGGCTTCGCCAGCACCATCTTCCTTCCCCTGACCGGGATCCTCGTCGAACACCTCGACTGGCGCGGCGCGCTGCTGGTCCTCGCCACCATTCACGGCCTGCTCACCGTGCCCCTGCACACGCTCGTCATCCGAAGAACGCCGCGCAGCCCGGTAGCATCCGACGCCCCGTCGGACCAGTCGGCGAGGGCGGCGATGCGGGACGCCAGGTTCTGGATCCTGGCCGTCACCTTCATCGCCCACGGCGCGGCGACGAGCACCATGGCGGTGCACCTCGTTGGCTACCTCACCAGCCGCGGCCACCCGCCCACCTTCGCCGCCACCACCGCCGGGCTGCTCGGCGTCCTCTCCGTCACCGGCCGGCTCGTGCTCACCGGCGCCCGACGCCGAGTGCGGGTCACCACCATCGTGGCCGTCATCTTCGCCGTCCAGGCTGTCGCTGTCCTCGCGATGCCCCTGCTCGCGGGTACCCGCAGCGGCGCGGTCATCAGCGTCATCGGCTTCGGGCTCGGCTTCGGCGTCGCCAGCCTCGCCACCCCCGCACTCCTCGCCAATCGCTACGGGACTACCGCGTACGCCAGCATCGCCGGCCGACTCGCCGCACCCGTCACCATCGCCAAAGCCACCGCGCCCCTCGCCGCTGCCGCCCTCCTGCACACCACTGGCGACTACCCCCTCCTGCTCGCGCCGTCGTCGCCGCCTGCTGCGGCATCGCCGCCACCGGCATGCGCACCCGCAGGTGACGCCGTTGGTGGAGGGTAGTTGGTCGCCGCGGCGGCTGAGTGTTTATGTGGCGCCGGTGCGCCGATAGCAGACGACAGCTGCGGGTATGGCCACCGCGAGCAGCCCACCGATCCAGATCACGGCCTGCCACACGTAGGTGGCGGTCGGGCCGCCCAGGCACAGCGCCCGCAGCGCGTCGACGGTCACGGTGATCGGGTTGACAGTGGCGAAGGCTTGCAGCCAGCCAGGGAAGGTGGCCACCGGGACGAACGTGGAGCTGGTGAAGATCAGCGGGATGACCGCCAGGAGTCCGCCGATACCCGCCGACTCGGGATCGCGGACGAGCAGCCCGAGCAGCGCGAAGATCCACGAGAACGCTATCCCGACCCCCAGGGCGAGCCCGATCGCGGCCAGCGCCGCAGCTGGGCCGGCATGGAACCGGAACCCGATCGCGTAGCCGACGCCGGTCATCAGGGCGAGGACGAACAGGTTGCGGGCGGCGTCCGCGGCGACGCGGCCGGCCAGGACGGCGGAGCGGGCCATCGGCAGTGCCCGGAACCGGTCGATCATGCCGGTGGACAGGTCGTCGGCGAGCGCGACCCCGGTCTGGGAGGCGCCGAACGCGATGGCGAGGACCCAGATGCCGGGCAGCGCGTAGTCGATGTAGCGGGTGACGCCGGGCGGGTGGATGGCGCCGCCCCACGCGTAGGTGAACAGCAGGACGAACAGCACCGGCTGCACGGTCGCGAACGCGATCAGCGTCGGTACCCGCACCAGGCGGTGCAGGTTGCGGCCGGTGACCGTGGCAACGTTCGCCAGCAGCCAGCCGGGCCCGCTCATTCGCACGACGCTGTCCGGCGTGATAGTCGCGGTCATCGGACGCTCCCGGCCGTAATCGTGTCCGATGCCGACGGCGCAGTCGTGGACTGCCCGGTGAGGGTGAGGAACACGTCGTCGAGCGTGGGACGGCGCAAAGCGAGGTCCGATACCCGCAGCCCGCTCGCGGCGAGGCGAGCGGCGACCTCAGGCAGGACGCCCGGCCCATCGGCGACCGGAACGACCACACGGCCGGCCTCGACGTCAACCGTTGGCGGCGCCAAGCCGAGGCCGGCCATCGCTCCGGCGAGCGAATGCGGGTCGGCGCCGGGAGGTGACTGCAACTCCAAGCGGTCACCGCCGACTCGGGCCTTCAGCTCGTCGGCGGTGCCGGTCGCGATCACCCGGCCACGGTCGAGGACCACGATGGCGTCGGCGAGCCGGTCGGCCTCCTCCAGATACTGGGTGGTCAACAATATGCTCGTGCCCTGCGTGGTCAGCTCACCGAGCAGTCGCCACAGCCCGAGCCGCCCGCGCGGGTCCAGACCGGTGGTGGGCTCGTCCAGGAACAGCACGGCAGGCGCGGCGACCAGGCTCGCGGCCACGTCGAGGCGGCGGCGCATCCCGCCGGAGTAGGTCCGGGCGGTGCGACCGGCAGCGTCGGTGAGGTCGAACAACTCCAGCAGGTCATCGGCCCGCCGCCGCGCGGCGGCCCGGCGCAGTCCGGACAGCCGACCCATCATGCGCAGGTTCTCCCGCCCGGTCAGGTAGGCGTCCACGGCGGCGTACTGACCCGACAGGCCGATGACCCGTCGCACCGCGTCCGCCTGACGCACCACGTCCAAGCCCATCACCCTGGCCCGCCCGGCGTCCGGGGTCAGCAGCGTGGTCAGGATCCGCACCGCCGTGGTTTTGCCCGCCCCGTTCGGGCCGAGTAGCCCGAGCACCCCGCCGGTCGGCACCTGCAGGTCCACGCCGGCCAGGGCGGGCACCTCACCGAACCGTTTGACCAGGCCCTGCGCCTCGACCGCCGGTCGTTTACCCATCCCGACCACCCATCAATAGCTAGGATTGCTACCTATTGGCCGGACAGTAGCATAACTACCTATGTAGGGGATAGGCTCCGCTCATGAAGGTGGGTGCGCAGGAGCTCAAGGGCCATCTGGACGTGCTGCTCCTCGCCGCGTTGGAGGGCGGTCCGCGGCACGGGTACGCGGTCAAGGAGGCCCTGCGGGAGGGCAGCGGCGGCCGGTTCGACCTGCCCACCGGCACCATCTACCCGGCCCTGCACCGCTTGGAAAGCGCCGGTCTGATCGCCGGGTCCTGGTCGAGTGTGGACGGCCGGCGCCGGCGCACTTACCAGCTCACCCCGGCCGGCGTTCGGCGGCTGCACGCCGACCGCAACAACTGGCGCGAGTTCGCCACCGCAATCACCACACTGCTGGAGACCAAGCCGTGGCCAGCCACCAGCTGATCGACGCCCACCTCGGCGTCCTGGCCCGCCGTCTGCCCTCCGGCACGGTCGACGAACTCGCCGACGGGCTGACCGAGACCTGGCGCCACCACCTCGCCGCCGGGCTGCCGCCGGCGGACGCGGCCCGCGCCGCAATCGCCGAATTCGGCACGGTCGACCAGATCACCGACGCGTTCGTCGTGCACTCCCCGAGCCGGCGGACCGCCCGGATGCTGCTGGCCACGGGCCCCCTTGTCGGTGCCAGCTGGGGCGCCACCCTCGTCGCCGCCCACGCCTGGAGCTGGCCAGTTCCCGCGCCGGCTGCAGCCGTGTTCGGCCTCACGCTGCTGGCCGTCGTCGCCTCGTTGATCACTGCGGCGACCAGCCGGCGTAGCTATCGGCGCGCTCGGCTAGGGGACGCCGGCGGTCTCGGCCTTGTCGCCCTCGACGTGGCGATGGTGGCCGCCGTTCTGCTTGTCGCCCCGACCCTGGTGTGGCCAATGCTCGTGGCGGTTCCGGTAAGCCTGGCCCGCATCGGCCTGACCCTGCAATCCCTGCCCCGAGCACGCGCACACTGACCGACCTGGTCCGCGCCGAGGCGGGCAGCAGGCCGCGCCGTTCGGAGAAGCGCAGAATCTCGGCCGTGACTCCGGTGGCGGCTGCCACTTGCCCGGTCCGCGTGGTGCCAGTGCGCCCAGCCGTGGCCTTGCCCCTGCAGTCAGATACAGGGTTCACACTGGTGGGGTGATCGTCGAACTTCGCTCAGTGCCGGACTGCCCCAATCTCGCCCCGGTCCGGAAGGCGCTGTACACGTCGTTGGCCGCCCTCGGGCTTTCAGCCGAAGTGACCGAGGTGGTGGGCGACTATCCGTCGCCCTCGGTGCTGGTCAACGGCGTGGATGTGATGGGCGGGGTGGTTGACGACGGGGCGGCGTGTCGGCTCGACCTCCCGACCGCCGAGCACCTTCGGGCAGCCCTGCAGCAGGCGATGACGTCGGAACCAGCGGCGGGCCCGGCTGGGGCGGGCCTGCAAGCGGTGGACTATTGCGCCCAGCCGGGCAACGCCATCCGTCTCGACCGGCCCCGCCGCGCACACAGCTGCCGGATGGTTTGCGTCAGGTGTATCGGGCGGTCCTGCGCCATTTCGCCGCCACCGGGACCGCCCCCAGCCATACCGAGACCAGCTCGGCCGCCGACGCGGTCGGCCTCCACGCGGCAGCCGCCCTACGGCAACTCAGTGCCGTGGATCTGCTCGCTGTCGACGACGGCGGCCGGCTGATCGCCGCCTACCCGTTCTCCCCGGTGCCGACACCGCATACGGTGTCGCTCGGTGAGGTCGACGTGTTCGCGATGTGCGCCATCGACGCGCTGGGCATGCCGTTCATGCTCGACACCGACGCGCTCATCACCTCCGCAGACCCGCACACCGGCCAACCCATCCAGGTCACCGTCGCCGAAGGCGCCGCCACCTACCAGCCGCCGGAAGCGGTGGTGGTGTACGCGGCGAGCCATGCGACCGGCCGCTCGGTAAACACCTGCTGCTCCACCATCAACTTCTTCACCTCAGCCGAAAACGCCCAGGTGTGGATCACCGCCCATCCCACCCTCACCGCCACCGTCCTCGACCAGGACCAGGCCACCACGCTGGCCCGTGACATCTTCGAGCCCCTGCTCGCCTAAGAGTCGACAACCACAGGTTGTCCCTCCGAAGTCACAACCTAAAGTCGCCGGAGCGCCCTGTGCCCGCTCCGCAGGCCCCGCGCCGCTCCAATGGTGCTCGGCTGGGGATCGGACGTCGAAGAAGCGACAAGGACACAGCCGGACTAGCCAGGACTTGCACCGGTCCAGATGGATGCGCAAAAAGCATGGCTAGCTGCCTATGTAGCCGCCGGACCTGCGGGTATCCGCGCGGGACGCACCCCGGACGGGGGACGCGGCCGGACTCTGGGGCGCTACGGATCAGAAGGTTAGGGGTTCGAATCTCTTCGGGCGCACAAAATCAAGAGGGGCCTGACCTGCTTCCGGGCGGGTCAGGCCCCTTCTGCTGTCTGGCCTCTCGAGGCGGCGGGTGTCACGTGGGTGCGATGCGGGTGTCGGCGTCTGCGCGCGCTTTCCGTCGCCGCGCGGGACTTCTGACCTGCGTGTTTGAAACGGAGAGGCGGGCGAGGTCGGGTTCGGTGTAGAGCCCGAAGCCGCCCTCGCTTCGAGCCGAGGGAAGGTGTCCCTCCCGAGGAACTCAGCGTGATCCAGCCCTCGTTGCACGGTCTATGGGCCTGCCCCGTTTTGACGGACATCCGAGATCAGGGGACCTGGGGTCTCCGGGAGGATGTCCAGCATCATGGAGAACGTGGGGAAGAAGCGGTCGCGGCCTCGGCGGTCGTTCACGGCGCAATTCAAGGCCGAGATCGTCGAGTTGTGTCAGCGTGGTGACCGCACGATCAGGCAGGTCAGCCAGGATTTCGACTTGACCGAGACCGCGGTGCGTGAATGGGTCAAGCAGGCCGAACTCGACAGCGGCGCCCGTACTGACGGGTTGACCTCGGATGAGTGAGACGAACTCGCGCAGCTTCGGCGTGAGAACCGCCGGCTGCGTGAAGACGTCGATATTTTGAAGCGGGCAACGGCTTTCTTCGCGAAGGAGACCCGGTGAACGTGTACCCGTTCATCGAGGCGGAGCAAGCCGGCGAGCACAACGTCAAGCGCGCGTGCGAGCTACTCGAGGTCTCCCGGTCCGCCTACTACCAGCAGCAACGCGGCGTCCAGTCCCAGCGGCAGCGCGTCGACGCACAGCTCACCGCGAAGATCACGCAGGTGCACGCGGTGTCGAAAGGCACCTACGGAGCACCGCGGATCCACGCCGACCTCGCCGACGCCGGGCTGCGACACGGCCGTAAACGCGTCGCCCGGCTGATGCGGTGCGCCGGGCTGGCCGGCAAGAGTCCACGCCGATGGCGAACGACCACGGTGCCTGACCCGAACGCCGGCAGGCGACCTGACCTGGTCAACCGTGACTTCGGCACCGACCCGGCGGGGATCGACACCCGCTGGTGCGGCGACATCACCTACATCAACACCTGGCAAGGCTGGCTGTATCTGGCCACCGTCATCGACCTGGCCTCGCGCCGGGTCGTGGGCTGGGCGGTCGCCGAGCACCTACGCACCGACCTGATCGACGCCGCGCTCACCGATGCCCTTGTGCGGCGCCGGCCGCCGTCCGGGCTGGTGTTCCACTCCGACCGCGGCTGTCAACTTAGGTTCAAGGAGTCGTTGCAACACCGGCCTGTTGGATTGATCTTAGGTGTTCGTCCAGGGCCTCTGCTGGCGTTCTCCACTCCAGAGACTTGCGGGGCCGACTGTTGAGCACGGCGGCGATGGCCTCGAGGTCGGTGATGCTGTGTCGTGATAGGTCGGTGCCTTTAGGGAAGTACTGGCGCAGCAGTCCGTTGGTGTTCTCGTTGGTGCCGCGCTGCCAGGGACTGTGCGGGTCGCAGAAGTAGACCTCGAGACCGATGTCCAGACGCAGCTGGACATGTTGGGCCATCTCGGCTCCCTGGTCCCAGGTCAGCGAGCGGCGTAGCTGCTCGGGCAGGTTGGTGATCTGGTCGGCGATAGCGTCTCGGACCGCTTCGGCGCCGTGCCCGGCCAGCGGCGGGCCGTTCTTCACCACAGGCTGCTGACCGTAGCCATCCATGCGGGGCAGGTGCAGAAGCATCGTGAACCGGGTGCTGCGCTCGACCAGCGTGCCGATGGCCGAGCGTTCCAGGCCGATGATCAGGTCGCCCTCCCAATGGCCTGGCACGGCCCGGTCGGTGACCTCTGCCGGCCGTTGGCTGATCATGACCTCTGGGCTGAGGAAGTGCTTGCCCCGTCTACGGGTGCGCGCCTGCGGCACCCGTAACGCCCGGCCGGTGCGCAAGCACGCCGTCAGCTCACGGCGCAGCGCACCGCGGCTTTGAACGTAGAGCGACTGATAGATCGCCTCGTGCGAGATCCGCATCGACTCATCATCCGGGAAGTCCACCCGCAACCGCCGACTGATCTGTTCCGGGCTCCAGGCCGTGCCCCATCGCCGATCTGCGCGACGCCCGTGCCGGCGTCCCTTCCACGGCACGTTCGGGCCCGGGATCGGCCGACCATCA
Organism: Micromonospora cremea; assembly: GCF_900143515.1. Lineage (NCBI taxonomy): Bacteria > Bacillati > Actinomycetota > Actinomycetes > Micromonosporales > Micromonosporaceae > Micromonospora > Micromonospora cremea. Next base: position 734,478 of record NZ_FSQT01000001.1, read on the forward strand.
ACGTCGGTGATCGTGCCGGCGAGCCGCTTCTGCACGTAGTCGCGCAGCAGCTGGTTCGCCGCCAGCTTCGCGGTTTTCGGGCGACGGCCACGACGCTCGGCATGCCACTGCGCGGCCACGGCACGGTAGTCCAGGCTGCCGCCACGAGTCACGGCGTTGCGGCGCAGCTCTCGCGAAATCGTCGACGCGTCACGGCCTACCGCTCGAGCGATCTCTCGCACGCCCTTGCCTTGTGCTTTGAGCAGCGCGACCTCTTCACGCTCGGCGAAGGACAGATACCGGCCCGACGGCGGAACCAGCGACAAAGGTGCCATACCGCCACCCTGACGAAACCAGCGCCCACCCACCGGCTGCGACACACCACACGCCGCCGCAGCTTCCTCGCTCGACAGACCTTCGGCGATCCGACGCCAGAACTGCCGCCGCACCTCCCGGTGCTCGTTCACACCCGGCCGGCCCGGCGATCGCATCGCTGGCCTGCCCGTCACCTCCGTCACCCAACCTGGTGGCCTACCCATGCACACACCCCTTGATTGAGGTGTTGCAACGACCACTGGAATCCGCCCAATACACCAGCGACCAACACGCCCGCCTCGCCGCTGCCCACGGCATCCGCCTCTCTGTCGGCCGGCGTGGGCAGTGCTGGGACAACGCGGTCGCCGAGTCGTTCTTCGCCACCATCAAAACCGAACTGCTACACCGCCAACCCTGGCCCACCCATAGCGCCGCCCGCCAGGCAATATTCGAGTACATCGAAGGCTGGTACAACACCCGCCGTCGACACTCCACTCTCGGCTACCTCAGCCCCGCCGCGTTCGAGGCCACCGATTTGCACCGGCTACCGACAAGCCAAGCAGCCTGAATAAGATCAACACATCGACCCTGTCCGTCAAAACGGGTCAAGCCCACTACCGGTGGTGTTGCTGCAACGATGCAAGACGTGGGAACCGCGGAAATCACGACGCCTGCCATCTCGCCCCTTGCTGGTGAGCCGATCAAGCGCGCCGATGCCGAGCGGCTCGCGGGAGTGCTGAAGGCGTTCGCCGACCCAGCCCGCCTGCGACTGCTCAGCCTGATCCAGTCGTCACCGGTGGGCGAGGCGTCCGTGAGTGACCTCACCGCGCCGCTAGGTCTCTCGCAGCCGACCGTAAGTCACCACCTTCGGATCCTCACCGAGGCCGGCCTGCTCGAGCGCGAGAAGCGCGGCGTCTGGGCGTACTACCGCCTAGTGCCGTCCGCGATCGCCGCGATCGCCGAGCTGTTGACGCCGCCCCGCAAGCGGGCGACGAAGAAGACCCGCTGAGCAACACCGTCGAAGACCGGCGCTATGCCGGCTGACCCGGCACCTACCGGCGCATCCTGATCGACCCGCGTCAGGAATCGGCAAATGATGGTCGAGTGCCACCTGTGGAGAAGCGCTCGCGGCTGCGACTGGGCTACCACCAGCCTCGGCCTGAGAATTGGTGCTAACAGCAGGGCCTACCCGCTGTGTCACGACAAGCCGCGACCTCGTCTGGCCTGAACCACGATGCGAAGAGCCGGCCGAGTGGCCTGGTGGTGCGCCAGCCGGTCCCCGCGCGGCTCCCTCGCCGGCGGCCATTGCTCGGTCCGAATCCCTGCCCGCCCGGGACCTCGTCGCCCGCGGCTTTGATGCCTCCAACGACGCGACCACCCGATTCCCGGCATTCGGACTGACCTGTAACGGAATCTGGCCTGGCGTCGCCATAAGGGGGACCGGCGTTGCCGAGCCGGTCGGCCGGGGTGGGCACTTCCCCCCAAGAGTCGCCCCAACCCACCCCGGCCACTCGCGACACCCCGGCTTGTTACCCATGTACTGACCGCGTTGGGCCGCACTGTAAATCCGTCGCGAAAGCTACAGAGGTTCGAATCCTCTACCGCCGCCAGGCGCGAAGACAGGCCCTGATCAGCAGAAATGCGGGCAGGGGACGATCTTGTCTGGTCCCACTGAGTCCAGCCGCTACCCGCCGTCGCTCAGCGTCCAGGGGCGTATCGGGGGTGAACCGGGAGAGGGTGGGACTAGACATGCCGTCCCCTGATCGGCGGCGTCCTAATCGGGCCAGTGGTTGGCGGTCACCGGTGGGGCTTCCCACTGGGTGTACGCCCGGTCCGCCTGCGCTGTGCCCGGCGAGTATAAGCGGTCTGGGGGATCGGGACGGCGGTGGAAGGGTCAGGACCTGCTGCAACGTCGCGAGGACGTGCGGCAGGTCAACTTCCTGGAACTGGTCGTCGACCTGGTGTTGGTGTTCGCCCTGGCCGGGGTCGTCGCCCGGGTCGCGGGACATCGTCAGCGAAGACGTTGTGGTCCGGACGATGGCCTTCCTGCCGGTGCTGTCGCTCCGCTGATCTGGTTGTGGCGGGGGGTTCCTCTACAGATGGCTTCTCGCGCCATCGCCTCACGCTACCAATCAACGGCTTCGGTCCACAGGTCGCCGATCACGTCGCCGCGCGGTTCCCACTCCGCCACCGAGCCATCCGCCGACGGCAGCACCGCCGGCTGCTCCGGCGACCGCGTCCGGACCGGTCCAGCTTGTGGCGGCGCCCACTGCAGCGCCCGCGGACCCGCCGCCGAAGCTACCGAGGGCGGTGGTGCCCCCTCTGACCTTGAGCAGCACGTGAAAGTGCGCTGCAGTGGGTCTGCTCCTGCCCAAGATCGTTGATATGGTCCCGGCCGTGGCCCAACTCGATCCGCCCGGTCAACCCGGGCTGGCGCCGTACCCGTCCGCGCCGTCCGGCGACGGGAGGTCTCCTTACCGGCCGTATCCGCAGTACCCGCCCTACCCGCCGGTGACGCCCGACCCGGGCATGAACGGCTTCGCGGTGGCCTCCCTGGTGCTGGGGATCATTGGTGGGGTCCTGCTCAGCGTGATTTTCGGCATCGTCGCGCTCGTCCAGATGCGTACCCGGCCCTACCGTGGCAAGGGGCTGGCGATCGCCGGTCTGGTGCTTTCCGGTGTTTGGGTGCTGGGCCTGGCCGCACTGATCGTGGTGGCCATCGCGTCGGGTGCCGACCGCGACCCCGCCGGCGAGCTGACCGGCGGCGGTTCGGTGAGTGCCCGGCAGTTGCGGCCGGGCGACTGTGTCAACGACCTCGAAGACAGCGACAACGTTCTCAGTCTGCCGGCGGTTCCCTGTGCGCAACCACACGAGGGCGAGGTCTTCGCCGCCTTCGCGTTGTCCGAAAGGGACTGGCCGGGCGAGGGGCAGGTGTTGGAGAAGGCGGACCAGGGCTGCCACGACCGTTTCGAGTCCTACGCCCCGACGGCGGACTTTGAATCCTTGGAACTCTTCGTTCTCTATCCGACGCAGCGGGCGTGGATGAGAGGCGACCACAACGTCACCTGCGTCGCAATGGATCCCGCCGGCAAGAGCACCGGCTCCCTACGCGGCTGACCCCCCCGGCACAGGGCCACACCGCTGTGCCCGGCCCATACACCGTCAAACAGCGGTGACAGCGCACCAGGATCCATCCAAGCGAGGGAGGCGAGGTGCCGTTCACCGGTAGTCACGTCGCGGCCGTGCTGCCGCTGGCACGGTCAGCCTGGCTGGCGCCGTCGGCCCTCGTGCTCGGGAGCATGGTTCCCGACCTGCCCTACTACCTGCCGCTGCCGGTGCAGGCGACGCTGACCCACTCGCTCGCCGGCGTCCTCGGCGTCGACGTGGTGCTGGGTTTAGCGGCAGTGGCCCTGTGGCATGGGCTGCTGGCCCGCTTCCTGATCGCCATCTCGCCGATCCGGCTACGCGATCGCCTACCCCCGCCCGCGCGTCACCGTCATCGGCCGGCTGTCCGCGTGGCGATACTGGTCGTCTCGCTGGTGCTCGGCGCGGCGACCCACGTGCTGTGGGACTCGTTCACACACGACGGGATGTGGGGGGCCACGCACATCGGCTGGCTGGCCGAGTCGCACCTCGGCATGCCCGGCTATCGCTGGGCGCAGCGGGTGAGCGACGTCGTCGGCGCTTGCGCCGTCGTGGTCTGGCTGGTCCGATGGTGGCGTACGCAGTCGCCCGCGGCCGCGACCGCGCACTGGCCGTCGGCCGATCGGGTGCTCGTGGTGCTGGCCTGGACGGCCATCGGCCTCGCCGCCGCTGCCGGCGCCGCGCTGGCCGCCACGGAAGATGTGGCACCGCAGCGAATGGTGTTCCTGGCCGTCACCCGTGCCGGCGGTGCCGCTATGACAACCGCGATCGTCCTCGCGGCCTGCTACACCGTCCTGGCCCGGCACGACCACCGATCCCGCGCTGGCCGCAGCCGCTCAAGCTAGCCCAGGTTCGAAGCTGTCAAACTCTTACGCCTCGCCCTGATGCCATCCTGATTACCGCAAAAGCGACCACGGCATCCAGGTGAGGGAGTGCAGCGCCCCTGGCTGGGCGGCCCGCAGCTGATTGCCGAACTCGACGACCGCCGCCTCGTTTCCTCGTGCCGGGCATTCCGACCGCAGGACTTCACCTCGACCCTTCGGCGCGCCGTGCCGGTCTCTGGAGCATCATTCCCTTGGAGGGGGTGACCGAGACGTGGTCGGCTCGCTGGCCCGGCTGGGGCCTGGAGTTGTGGGCCGACGATTACGGGCAGCAGGTCACCTGCTGCAGCGGGGCCCCTCAGACTTCCCGCTGTCGACCTCACGGCAGCCGCGTTCGGGAGGAAGAGGTTGCTGCTGCGCGCCATGGATCGTCGTGCGGACCGACCGACAGCAGCCGAGACGACCTGGGCGTCGACATGGGTATCGGAAACACTATGCTCCCTGCGGCGGTGGCGGACATCAAAAACCATTGAAGGAGTAGGAATGCGAACGCCGTTCAGGCGGGCTGTGTTCGGTGCCATCGCGGTGGCGCTGCTCGGCGGGCTCGGACTCACGTCCTGCGCAGCTCCGGGCCAGAGCGACACGGTGGACGCCGGATCGACTTCAGTCGATACCTCGGTGACCGGCGCCCCCGGACCGACTGACTCCGCAATTCCCTCCCCGTCGCCTTCGGCGAGCCGGTCCCCGTCGCTTTCGGCTAGCCGGTCCTCGTCGCCTTCGGCGAGCCGGTCCACGAAGCCGTCTCTCAGCCGGTCGCCGTCGCACGTCCCGACCAGCAAGGCCGCGACGCCGGCCGCAGAGAGCAACATCGCCTCCCGGCTACACACCATTCCGGCCAGCACCCGCCAGCTCATCGTCGTCTACAGCAGCGGCTACGGCACGAGCGTCGCGTCCCTCGAGACGTTCGAAAAGGTGAACGGCGTGTGGCGGCCGAAGCTCGGGGTGATGAGCGCGCGGATCGGCACCAAGGGATTCAGCGACAGCCATATGGAGGGCGTCCCCACGACGCCCACAGGTGTCTATGGCATCGGCTCCACCATGTACGGCGTGCACGCCAACCCTGGCGTCAAGTACAGCTACCACCAGCTCGTGGCGAACGACTACTGGGACGAGAACCCCAGCTCGTCCACGTACAACAGCTTCGTGCACGGCACGAACCCGGGCGGGTACAGCGAGGCGCTGTGGCAGACCGTGCCGCAGTACAACTACTTCGCGGTCATCAACTACAACATCCCGGTGAGGGCAGCCACCCCGGCCCGCGGCAGCGGCATCTTCCTGCACGTCATGGGGAGCGGCGGTACCGCCGGCTGTGTCTCGTTGGCACAGTCAAACCTGCTCCGGGTACTGGAGTGGCTGGACCCGGCCGCCTCTCCACGCATCGTGATGGCACCTAGCCAGAACCTCGGCCGCTACTGACCGCCCCGAGGGCCGCGCGGTCGGCCGGCGGGGCAGCGGGCAGGAAGCAAGACTCGTAGCAACAGCTGCGGCCAGGCGCCGCCGGACAGAGGCTGGCCGGCCCAATGGGCCGCCGCTCCTACCAGTCCCTGGTCGATCGAGATGTCTGGCAGCATGGCGGTCGGGGAAGATCCCGACGACGTCGGCGCGGCGGCGGATCTCGCGGTTGAGGCGTTCCTGCGGGTCGTTCGACCAGATCTGCCGCCAGATCTGCCTCGGGAAGCCGGGTGAAGGCCAGGACGTCGTCACGGGCAGCTTCGAGATGGTCCGCGACGGCGGGCAGCTTGCCGGCCACGGTGTCGATGAGGCGGTCGTACTGGACGTGCACGGATGCGGCGTCGGGTTGGTCGTAGACGCTGTGCAGTAACGTTTTTGACCGGCTGCAGCCCGGTGAACGGGAAGATCCACTCCGGGTGGGCTGCCGAGACCACCTGGACGCCGACATGATCCACCATGGACCGGCCGCCGAGCTACGAGACATCCCTTAGCGAAACCCAGCACGTGGTCGTTGCGGACTGGTCGGATCAGTCCCGCCCCTCGCTCCTTCGCTACGCCGACGCCAGGGCCACCGAGTGAGCTGGTCGAAACCCGCAAGCTGCTCTACCCGGACGGGAGGCCAGGTAGAGCAGCCAAAAGCCGATGGTAGGACAGCGCGGGCCCGCGCGTGACCCGCTGAGGCCGGGCCTGAACGTGGGCGGCCAGCAATCGGGCAACGGCCTGTCGTGCTTTGCCGTATAGAGGCTGCTCATGGCGCCGCGCACTCAGTAATTGCGATACGGGGACCGCGGGCCAACCGGCGACCGCATGCGTTGTCCTCAGCCCGGGCCCCGGGCATTCCCGGGGCCCGGGCCCGCTGATGGGCGTGTCAGGAGAAGTACTTGGAGACCACGCCGGCGTCGCCATCGACGCCCACACCCGCCTCGTGGTGGCCCTCGGCGACCCGCAACCCGGCAACCGCAACGACCATCGTCTACCGCACCAGCGGCATCGACCAGAAGCTGGCCGGACGGCCCGTCATGGCCGACGGCGCCTACCGCGGCAACCCAGAGGTGATCATCCCGTACCGCAAGCCAGCCGACGGCAGCGAGCTACCCGAGTGGAAGGCCGACCTGAACAGACAGCACCGCACCGTCCGAGCACAGGTGGAACACGCCCTGGCCAGGATGAAGTGCTTCAAGATCCTGCGCGACTACCGCCGCGCCGCCCACACATTGACCGACGCTGCTTCCGGCATCGCCCATCTCCACAACATCATCCTCGCCGGCTGAACCGCAAGCCCGGGCGGGGCAACACCTTCAGCGAGTTACGAGACGTCCTTTAGGCACGTCCGCTGCGCCGGCCACTGCGTCGGGCCGCGCTGTTTTAGCCGCCTACCAGCTTGCCGTCCAGGTGTACCAGCTTCCCTCGATCAGTTCGAACTGCGGCGCCTCCCAGGCACCGTTTCCAAGGTCACCGTTCGGACCAGCAGGGAAGTAACCCCACCCGGAATCGTCGAAGCCAGGGCTCTCGCCGTAGAAGATGTAGCCGCCCGTCACACCGTACGACCCGAGAATGCGACACGAGCCGATCTTGCTAGGTGCGTCGACCGGGTCGTACGCCTCTGAGTCGGTCGGCGGTGCCGGTAGCTTCGCCACCACCTGGTCGAATGTCGCGCGGTCAAAAGAGCACCCTGGGCGGATGACCTGCGGCAGTACGACGACGAGCACGGTCGCCACAACCACGGCGACCACGGCCGTAACCCCGATGATCCACCACCAGCGCGCGATTCGCATTCACAGAGTCTGCCTGCTGTTGGGTGTCGGGGCCAGCGAGGCGATGAGCATTGATCAACGCGAGCGGGTTTCGTACCATCTCCCGATGGGACATGACGATCTTCCGACTCTTGAACTGGCTTTTCCCGGACCAGAACGTGACCGTGGCGTGGCGGCGATCCTGAGCGGTCAGAAGACCGCGCTCACGGGCCTCCTGGAAATTTATGAGCACGCCGGAGAGGCAGTGCCGCAGACCGGCCAGCGGTTCTCAGTGCTCGATTCCGATGGTCGTCCGGCCGTCACTATCGAGTTCGTCGACGTACGGGTCGTTCCCATGAACGAAATCGACGATGACTTCGCGCGAGCCGAGGGGCGCGGCTACTCCGACGTTGCACAGTGGCGAACAGCCCACGAAGAGTTCTTCCAGAGCGATGGCGTGAGCGAGTTCCTGGGTCGCACCCCCGTCATTGACGATGACACTCTCGTCGTTGCCGAACGCTTCCGAGTGGTCAAGCCTGTGTGATCGGTGGCTGGCATCCGGCACGACGAGAGTCCGGGAGGATCAGCTGGACAGGGTGTAACCCGCTGCAGGCCAATTGGCTAAGAGCGTGTTTGAGATGGGCTGATCAGGTCCAGATGAAGGTGCGTCGGGCTGGGCGTCGGGCGGGTCGACCCCGGGTGATGCGGCGTGCGATGCCGGCGATGGCGGCCCAGCGGATGATGGCTTCGGAGACCTCGGGGTGGCGTTCGTAGTCGCGGGCCAGTCGGCGGCAGGCGGTGAGCCAGGCCAGAGTGCGTTCGACGACCCAGCGGCGGGGATGCACGGCGAAGCCGCGCTGGTCGGTGGGCTTGCGGACGATCTCGAGGGTGGTGCGCAGGATGTCGCGGGTCCAGTCGACGAGTCGTCCGGTGAAGCCCTGGTCGGCGAAGACGTGTCGGATCGGGGCGGCCATGTAGGCGCTGAGCAGAGCGGTCTTGGCGCCGTCGCGGTCCTGCCAGCTTGCGGCGAGGACAGTCACGGTGACCAGCAGGCCCAAGGTGTCGGTGACGATGAACCGCTTGCGGCCGTTGACCTTCTTCCCGGCGTCGTAGCCCCGGCTGTCTCGGCCGACGGTGTCAGCGCCCTTCACTGACTGGGAGTCAATGATTCCCGCCGACGGCTGCGGCTCGCGGCCCTGCTGCACCCGCGCCTTGATACGCAGCGCCGCCAGGAGCTTCTCCGTCACGCCGGCGTCTTCCCACCGGGTGAAGTACCAGTACACCGTCTGCCACGGCGGAAGATCCGCCGGCAGATACCGCCACGGACACCCAGCCCGCACCACATACAGGATCGCGTTGACGATCTCCCGACGAGGATGCTTTTCCCGCCGCCCGTCCGTGTTTGGCTCCGGCAGCAGCGCCTCGATCAGCGCCCACTGGGCATCGGTCAGGTCCGAGGGATAACCACGACGAGCAGACACCCGAGCCACCCTGCCCGCTGAAGATCCTCGGGGTCACGCCAACACGCCGTCCACAACAGACCTTCTCAAACACGCTCTAAGCGATCCCGAGGACGGCGACCCTGGCGTCGGCGGTCTTGATGCCGACCACCGCGATAGCCTGGCCGGAGCGGCGCAGGGCCAGCCCGGCACGGCCGTTGACAGCCTCGATCGTCAGTTCGGCGTCCGGTTGCCCGTCCAGCAGGACCGCGGCCATCTGGGCAACTCTTCCGCGCCGTGAATGGGACTCATCGCGGCGGGCAGCAGCCCGCGCCGTCGCACACCGCGATCGCGTCAGCGTCCAGGGCCGCCCGGAGCGCGGCGATGTCTCCTAACTTGATCTTTAACCTGTGCGGCGTGGACGGGGATTGACGGACTTCGTCTTCTTCGCGGCGGGTGTCTTGGCGTTCGTGGTGGTCGCGATGTGGACGTCGTAGCGCGGGGTGGGGTGGTTGTTGCGGCGGCCGGGTGGTCGCCCCGGGCCTGGCCGGGAGGGTTTGGGTGCGCCGGCCGGACTGGTGGTCTTCGCGCGCAGGTGCCGAAACCCTCGGCGGACGCGGGCGGGCGAGAGACGCTCGGGTGGTGCGGGTTTCTCCCAGGGGCGGCGCAGGTCGGCGGCGAGGGCGCGGGCCAGCCGGAGTTGGGTGTAGGCGGCGAGGATCATCCAGGTCCAGCGGTCGGCGGCTTGCGGGGTGCGGATCTTGGGGCAGGTCCAGCCGAGGGTCTGTTTGAACAGGCGGAATGTGTGTTCGATGTCGAAGCGGCGCAGGAACGTCTGCCAGAGCCGGTCGACATCAGCGCTGGTGGCGTCGACGCCGGAGCACCACAGCCAGACCGGCTTCGGGGTCGCGCCGCTGGGTAGGTGGTCGACTTCCAGGCGGATGACGGTTCCCTCGATGACCGGCAGTGCCTTCGCCGAGTCGATCCAGGCGTTGCGGTGGGTCAGCCGGGGGTGCAGCCGGTCCCAGGCTCGGGCCCACGCCGTGCCGTAGAGGCGGGTGTCGGCAACGGTGGCTGCGTTCGGTTCACCCCAGGTCGCGGGGTCGCCGAAGATGAACTCGCCGCCGTGCCGGGGTGGCCGGCCGATCGTCCCGGGCTGCCGAGGTGGCACGGCCCGGCGGAGTACTCGGTCTGAGCGCATCCGCGCGAGGATCTGCACGGGCAGGTCACGCAGGAGGAACGCCAGCCGGGGCGCGTCGTAGCCGGCGTCGGCCACGACCAGGATGTCCAGGTCACCGGGCTGCCACTGCCCGGCCGCGATCAGACGACCCACGATGTCCCGCAGCTGCCCAGCGGTGACCGTGGCCGCGTCATCACCAGGCGCCAGCCGCACCGCGTCCAGCGGCGCGGTCCACGAACTGCGACCCGATTCCAGGGCCACGACCATCGAATACGGCCAGCCCGGGATCATGATGCTCTGATCCTTGCCGCGGCCGTAGGTGTGACACAGGATCCGCTGCGGTGAGGTGTGAGCGTCCGGCCGCAGCCAGCAGGTGACGTCCACCGCCAGGACCAACCGGCCGTCGGCTGCCCGCGGCAACGGCACCGCCGCCAAAGCGGTGCGCAGCCGATCGATGTCCAGTCGCCCGCACGCGAGGGCGTCATACAACGCCCCGTGACCGCGACGGTGTTCACCCACCAGCGACAACTCCACCAGCGACCGGACCGGCCCGTCGGCGCACAACACCGCGTCCGTCAGGTCGAACAACGCGTCAGCCCGCGCCGTCAGACATCCGTAGAACTCCCGCCGGAACCTGTCCAACTCCCCGACCACACCCGCCGGACCACGGTCATGCACACTGGTCACCAGAACAGCCCTTGGTTATTGATGTTCTTCCCTAGACAAGAAGATCATCAACCAAGGGCTGTTTCCGTGCTCGGTCGGGGTCTCAACAGGACCCACGAGGTTAAAGATCAAGCTAAGGCGTGTTTCGTAAGTCGAGGGATCCGTACGAAGTCACGGCGTGGCGATGGTCGATAACTGAAGAGGTCTCCGGTATCTGGTTCTGCGACCAAGCAAGAACTTCATACCGGAGACCTCGTGCCCAGCGTAGCGGTGACGAGGCGGCATGACCTGACCGACAGGCAGTGGGCTGTTCTGGCCCTGCTGTTGCCTGCCGCGCCGGCGACAGGTCGTCCGCCGAAGTGGGAGAAACGGCAGCTCATCGACGGGATCCGGAGGCGGATCCGGATCGGTGCCCCATGGCGGGACGTCCCGGGCGAGTACGCGCCCTGGCAGACGATCTACGGCCTGTTCCGCCGCTGGCAGCGTGACGGAACCTGGGACAAGATCCTGTCCGCGTTGCAGGCGGCCGGCGACGCGCAGGACCGGATCGCCTGGACGGTGAGCGTGGACTCGATGACCAGCCGCGCCCACCAGCACGCCGCCGGCGCCCGCACCGACGGCCATCTGCAGAAGGAAACACCCGGCGGTGTGCACGACGAACCCGCCGACCACGCGCTGGGCCGGTCCCGCGGCGGGCTGACCACCAAAACTCATCTGGCCTGCGAGCAGGGACAGAAGGTCCTCTCCCTGACCGTGACCGCCGGGCACCGTGGAGACAGCCCGCAGTTCATCCCCGTCCTGCGCCGCATCCGCGTGACCCGCCTCGGTGTCGGCCGGCCCCGCACCTGCCCCGACCTGGTCCTGGCCGACAAGGCCTACACCAGCCGCGGCAACCGCAGATACCTGCGCTCACGCGGGATCAAGGCCTGCATCCCCAGCAAGAAGGACCAGGACGCCCACCGCAAGGCCAAAGGCTCCAACGGTGGCCGCCCACCCGCGTTCGACAAGGATCTCTACCGGCTACGCCACGCCGTTGAGAACGGCATCAACCGGCTCAAACGCCACCGCGGCGTTGCCACTCGCTACGACAAACTCGCCGTCCGCTTCCAAGCCGTCCTGACCATCACCATCATCACCGAGTGGCTCTGACCCGCTTATGAAACACGCCTTAGCCGGCAGGCCTCGGCGAACCTGCGCACGACATCGTCATGCCGATTGAACATGCTGGGACCGGATAGGCGGCTGCGCGGGTGGCTCCACCGGTTCGTCGCCGGTGACGAATGCGCGGCGGGGATCCTGCACCGAGGCCAGCGAGACGATGTCGCGGCCGAACAACGCGGCGGTCAGCCAGACCGCCAGCACCCGGGTTTTCCGTTCCCAGCTCGGTACGGCGAGGACGTGGTACCCCCGGTGCATCAGCCAGGCCGGCAGCCCCTTGATAACGATGCCCCGGTACTGGAAGATGCCCCGACCGAGGCCCAGCGTGGCGACGGTGCCGAGGCTGTGATGCACGTACTGCTTCGGCTTCCGCCCGCGGAGGGTGGCCACGATGTTCCTCGCCAGAAGCTTTCCCTGCCGCACGGCGTGCTGGGCGTTCGGCACCGTCACGGCGCCGGGCCGGCTCACGGCAAGGTCCGGAATCGCCGCGTCGTCGCCGGCACCCCAGGCGTCCGGCACCGGTTCGCTCTCGGTGCCGACCCGCAGGTCGGCTCGTACGATCAGCATCCCGCGCCCGTCGATGGGCAGATCGGTGTGGCTGCGCACCATCGGATTGGCGGCGTTGCCGACGGTCCACACGATCAGATCGGAGTCGAATTCCTCTCCGGTCGACAGCACCACGTGACCGTCGCGCGCGGAGATCAATTGGGCATTGAGGTGTATGCGTGCGCCGCGCTTCTCCAGCGACCGCACTACCCATTGCCCGGGTCCGTCGGAGACCTCGGGAAGGATCCGGTCCCGGGCCTCCACCAGGTGGAACTGCAGCTCGGCAGGGTTCAGCTCGGGGTACGCCCGCATCAGCGATGTCGCCAGGGACAGCAGCTCACCGAAGCCCTCGACGCCGGAGAACCCACCGCCCACGAACGTCACGGTGAGCAGCCGCCGGCGCAGCGGCCCCGGCTCGAGCGTCGAGGCCCGGTCGAAGGCGGTCAGCAGCCGATCCCGGATCGCCACCGCCTCCTCGACGTGCTTCATACCGATCGCCTGCTCCGCCACGCCGGGAATGGCCAGCTTGCGGGTCACCGCGCCGGCGGTGACGACGATGATGTCGTAGCCGAGCGCGAACTCTGGACCCTCGGCCGGCTGCACAGTAGCCGTCCGGTGTGCATGATCGACCGCGACGACCGTACCCGAAATGAGCGTGGCCCGGCGTAGGTGCCGGCGCAGCGACACCGCGGCGTGTCGCGCCTCGACCGATCCGGCCAGCACCTCGGGGAGAAACGGCTGATACGTCATGTACGGGCGCGGATCGACCACGACGACCCGTGCCTCGTCCCGCCGAAGCTTCTTCTCCAGCTTCCAGGCCGTGTAGAAGCCAGCGTAGCCGCCGCCGGCCACCAGAATCGTTCGCACGGTGTCCTCTGTTTCTCTCGCACTCGACACCTATATGACCAGGTAGCGCGCTGGTTTGTGACGTCGGCGGATCAGGCCAGTCCGGACACCGCTGAGGTCCTTCTCGGGGTTCATTATCCACAGCACGTGATGCCCTCGATCGAGGCGCTGACCATGAGCACGGCGGCCAAGGTGCCGTCGCGCCGCAGCACGGCGAGGTCTGGCCGTTCGTGTTCGCCCACCCCACGTCGAGGCCGTCCCAGAACCACGTGATCGCGATCAGGAACTTCGCCACGCGCACCACTCCCGCCAGCGGCCGGCGGGCGACGCCCAACGCGCCGTTGCCGTCGGAGAGGCTGGTCACGTTCGCCGCGAAGAGCCGCTCCAGCGCGGTCATGTCGCCCGAGCGGGCGGCCGCGATGAACGTGGTCAGCAGCTCCCGTTGTGCGGTGGTGTTCGCTGGTGTGCGCGGGACGGCGTGACCGAGCGTCCCGCTTCAAACCTCCAGCGGCAGTCCGTCGTGATGTAGACGAAAGCCGTCAAGAACAGCGGGATCGACCGCGAGACGCAGGTCAGGAAGCTGTTGCGCGATTCGTTCGAACATGATCCGGCTCTCCAGCCGGGCCAGGTGGGCGCCGAGGCAGAAGTGGATCCCGTGCCCGAAGGCGATGTGCTTGCGAACGTCGGTGCGGTGGATGTCGAACACGTGCGGCCGGTCGAACACTGTGGGGTCACGGTTGGCTCCCCACAACGACAATCCCACGCGGTCGAACGCAGGGATCCGCCCACCAGCTATCTCGACGTCCTCGAGGGCAAATCGCGGTGGCACGATCTCGACCGGGCCCCGGAACCGGAGTGTCTCCTCGACCACCGCTGCCGCCAGCAGCGGATCGTCCCGCAGTGCCTGCCATTGGTCGGGATGGGTGAGCAGGAGTCGAATGCCGTTGCTGATCAGGTCGACGGTTGTCTCCTGGCCGGCGATGAGCAGCAGCTGCACCAGCGCCACCAGTTCGTCCCGGTCGAGTCGGTCGCCCTGTTCCTCGTGGGCCACCAGTTGCGATATCAGGTCATCGGCGGGGACGGCCCGCCGCCGGGCCGCCAGCTCGTCGAGGTATGCCGCGAATGCCAGCGTGGCGGCCGAGCTGTCGATGCTGGCCGACACGATCGCCGCCGACCAGGCGCGGAACTGTGGCCGGTCCGGTTCCGGAATGCCGATTAGCTCGGCGATGACGTTGACCGGCACCGGGTCGGCAAGGTCGGCGATCCCGTCGATCCGTCCCTGCTGGCGCGCCCGCGCGACCAGCCGGTCGGCGAGTTGGCTGATCCACGGCTCCAACCGGGCCACTGCCCGTGCCGTGAAGCCGCCGCTGACCAGCCCTCGCAGGCGGGTGTGGTCGGGCGGATCAAGGCTGATGAGCTGGCGGGCCTCGATCCTCGCTACCTCCGACAGTTCGTGCCAGGCGGGTTGCCTACCGCCGGGGCAACGCCGGTGAACCTCGTGTCCGATCGCCGGGTGACGCAGCCCTTCCAGCACATCGGCATGTCCGGCGATCACCCAGAACCGGTTGCCTGCGGGATCGATCTGAAGGACCGGCCTGCCAGTGGCTCGCACCCGGTCGTAGAACCTGTGCGGGTCACGGCGCACCACCGGATCCCACAACTCCGAGACGCCGAACTCGGTGGCCACGTCGCCTCCATGAGCGGGAAGTGCACTGTGTGCTCCGGTCGCCTTGCGCATCCTGTCGGATGGCGCACGCCTGGTCACCACGTCGTACGTCTGGCTTCGGAGCGGACGGCTGACGGCCGACCAGCCAGGCCGGTTGAGCGCTAACATAGAGATCTTTCCGGCACGTGTCAATCGAGAGTTTTTGCTTGCCCGACGGCACTGCCGACCTTAGAGTTAGCGCTCACATTGGTTGGTGATCAAGGCCCCCCGCCGCTGACTCAGCGCCTTCCGTGGGCCGCCGCGGGCACCGGCGTCTGTGGGCCAGCACAACGGTTTAGTGGAGGAGCTTCGATGAGATAGCGCCAACCCATCGACGAGCCTTGTCACGGCTTGGAGGGCGGAACGCGCCGAGCACCGCGGCGTCCCTCCTTGCAGTCGCCGGGCTCGCGCCGCACGCATGACACCTGCACACGAGACGGACCGCCACGGGGGCCAACCGTCGACAACTCCCTGAACGACTACCCCAACACGCCCAGCGGCATCCCGCCCGCTACTGGCCGACCGCTGTCATCCGGGCCCATCATTCGCTCGGTCATCGCTACCTCCGTCCGGCATGACAGCTGACCACCCCGGCCGAGGCCCATCCATCAAGCGGATCGACCGCGAGCAAGAGGCTGGCCGAGCGGTCAGTACGGACCGACATGTGAGGACGATTCCAAGTGACCCAACCCGACAAGCGCCCCATCAGTCGGCGCAAAGTTCTTCAGGCATCAGCCATCGGTGTGGCCGCGGCGGCCACCGCAGGCGCGTTGCCGGCGACAGCCGCCGAGGCGGCACCAGCCGTCGAGGCGACAGCAGGCCTGACCGCGCTCGCCGCGACCCCGGCCGATCTCGGCCCCGGCGCTACCGCCCCGGTCAGGCCGTTCCAGCTGCGGGACGTGAAGCTGGGCGACGGCCTGCTCCAGGAGAAGCGTGACCGCATGAAGGCCTGGCTCCGGCAGTTCGACGAGCGGCGCTTCCTTGTGCTGTTCAACAACCAGGCTGGTCGGCCGAACCCGGCGGGCGTCTCCGTCCCGGGGGGCTGGGAGGACGGTGGTCTGCTCAGCGGTCACTGGGCCGGCCACTTCATGACGGCCTTGGCGCAGGGCTACGCCGACCTTGGCGAGCCGATCTTCAAGAGCAAGCTCGACTGGATGGTCGATGAGCTCGCGGCGTGCCAGGCCGCGATCACCGCGCGGATGGGCGATGGTGGTCCGGGCGATGAGGAGCCGCAGGAGCCGCAGATCGGCCGGGTGCCGGGCCGCTTCGGCAGCGCGCTGCGCCTGAACGGCCCCAGCCGCGCGCAGCACGTGACCCTGCCGCAGGAGGCGATCAGCCAGCTCGCCGACTTCACGATCGCCACCTGGGTGAACCTCGGCTCCACCCAGAGCTTTAGCCGGCTGTTCGATTTCGGTCAGAACACCACGGTCAACATGTTCCTGACTCCGCGCGCCGGTGTCACCGGCAACGTGCCGCGGTTCGCGATCACGGTCAGCGGCAGCGGTGGCGAGCAACGGATCGACGGTAACGCGGCGTTGCCGACCAACCAGTGGGTGCACCTGGCCGTCACCCTCACCCAGCAGACTGGCACGCTGTACGTCAACGGTCAGCAGGCCGGCCAGAACACGAACATGACCCTCAGCCCGGCCAACCTCGGGAACCCCGGCAACCGGTGGATCGGGCGGTCGCAGTACGGCGATGCGTTCCTGGACGCGAGCATCGACGAGTTCCACATCTTCGACCGGGCCCTGAGCCAGGCCGAGGTCCAGTCGATGCTGGACTCGCCGACCGGGAGCACCGCCGGCGGGTCGATCGCCTGGTACCGGTTCGAGGAGCAGGGCGGTACCGCGATCAAGGACGCCTCGCCCAACGGCCGGGACGGCGGCATCGTCGTGGCCCAGAGCAGCGGGGCCGCCGACTGGGTGCCGACCCACCCGGGTTATCTGGGCGCGCTGCCGGAGGACACGGTGCTGCGGCTCGGTCCGCCGCGGTGGGCCGTCTACGGCGGCAACGCGGCTACCAACACGTGGGCGCCGTGGTACACGCAGCACAAGATCATGCGTGGTCTGCTCGACGCGTATTACCACACCGACAACCACAAGGCCCTCGACGTCGTGGTCAAGATGGCCGACTGGGCGCACCTCGCGCTGACCATCGGGGACAAGAACCACCCCGCGTACGCGGGCCCGATCACCCGGGACAACCTGAACTACATGTGGGACCTTTACATCGCCGGCGAGTCCGGCGGCGCGAACGAGGTGTTCCCCGAGATCTACGCGCTCACCGGCGACGCGAAGCACCTGGACACCGCCAAGCGTTTCGACAACCGCGAGTCGCTCTTCGACGCCTGCGTCGAGAACCGCGACATCCTGGTCACGACGCCGGCCACCAGGCCCGGTCGGCGCCGCCCGGATCGGCTGCACGTCAACATGCACATGCCGCAGTTCGTCGGCTACATGCGTGTCTACGAGCACAGCGGGGACCCCGAGTACTTCCAGGCCGCCAAGAACTTCTTCGGCATGCTCGTGCCGCACCGCAGGTACGCACACGGTGGTTTGGGCGGCAACTACCCCGGCTCCAACAACAACACCGAGTTGTTCCAGAACCGGGACAACATCGCGAACTCGATCGCCCAGGGCGGCGCGGAAACCTGCAGCGCGTACAACCTGCTCAAGCTGGCCCGCAATCTGTTCCTGCACGAGCACGACCCGGCGTACATGGACCACTACGAGCGGGGGCTGTTCAACCAGATCGCCGGCTCGCGGGCCGACACGACCAGCGTCAGCAACCCACAGGTCACCTACTTCCAACCGTTGACCCCGGGCATCACCCGCAGCTACGGCAACACCGGGACCTGCTGCGGCGGGACGGGCCTGGAGAACCACACCAAGTACCAGGAGACGGTCTACTTCAAGTCCGCCGACGGCAACACCCTGTGGGTCAACCTGTACGTACCGTCGACCCTCACCTGGGCCGAGAAGGGCTTCGTCGTCACTCAGGAGACCAACTACCCGCGCGAGGACCACACCAAGCTGACCGTCAACGGCAGCGGGCCGCTCGACATCAAGCTGCGGGTGCCGGGCTGGGTCCAGAAGGGCTTCCACGTCACCATCAACGGCGTCAGCCAGGACGTCGACGCGAAACCCGCCAGCTACCTGACGTTGAGCCGTACCTGGGCGCCGGGCGACACCATCGAAATCCGGATGCCGTTCAGCATCCGGATCGAACGGGCGATCGACCGTCCCGACACGCAGTCGATCTTCTGGGGGCCCCTCCTCATGCAGATCCTCGGCAACCCCGGCAGCGGCAACTACCGCGAACTGTCCCTCTACCGCCACCTCAAGCGCGACGGAGACTACTCCCGCGCGGCGATCACCCAGGCCAGCACCACGGCGGGGGGTGACCTGCTCTTCACCACCCACGGCTTCAACCTGCGGCCGTACCACATCGGCGACACCCAGGCCGCCTCGTCGTACTTCCGGCGGATCGAGCCGACGATCGTGTTCGGGTCGGTCGACACCGGCGTACCGAACCACAAGCGCAACGACGGCCTGCCGAACTACGACGTACCCGTGCAGGGAATCACCTCACCCGGCACCGACGGCCCGACCTTCCTCGACCTGGTCTGGGATGAGGCGCCCTTCGAGAATCACGGCCAGTTCGTCAGCACCGTCACCCGCATCGCCGAGGAGTTCCTCGATGCGGGCGTCTTCACCGCCGCGGAGAATGACCTCATCGTCTCCCACGCAGCCCGGTCGAACAACGAACTCGCTCCATAGGAGACACCGGCCGTCGTCGAATCCGCCCACCAAAGGCCGCGGCCCGATCGACTCGAGTCGACCGGGCCGCGGTATCGCCCACATTCCGCTGGGCAAACGCCTTGACGCTCAATAACGCCCGGCAATTTCGTGGGCAGCAATCGCTATTTCAACCACGCCGCGCAGTCCCTGGGCGGCGCAGTAACCGTGCTCCGGTTCGAACTGGCAACTCCCGGTTACAGCTCCTATCGGTCGCACGAACCCGTCATTTCAACCGATTCCAATGAGGCTTGTGTCCCGACAGTGTTAGCGATAACATCTGCTCGCTTGTCAGCGCACACCGAACGCGACTGCACGATATTGACCACCACCCGGCTCGGGACTGCGTCGAGCCGATTTTGAGGAGGAGACCAGATGGCGAGGAACAGGAGATTCCGCCGGCTACTCAGCGTCGTTAGCGCGGGAGTCATGGCGATTGGCCTGTCGGCGTGTTCCAGCGGTGGAGACGACACCGGCGCAGGCGACGAGCTGACCACGATCGGCTTTGTGGCCGTCGGTCCGGAGGGTGCATGGCGGCAGGCCAACGAGGCCAACATGCAGGAGACCTTCACCAAGGAGGCCGGCTTCGACCTGAAGTACGCCCCGGCTACGAACCTGGACCAGAAGTCGCAGATCGACGCGTTCACGTCCTTTGTGGACGAGGGCGTGGATGTCATCCTGCTGTCGGCGACGGAGGGCTCGGGCTGGGAGGACTCGCTCAAGCGCGCCCAGGAGGCGGAGATTCCCGTCATCCTGATCGACCGTGGCATCGAGCCCGACGCGACCGACCTCTACGCCACCCGCATCGCGCCCGACAACTTGCAGGTCAGCAAGTCGGTCGCCGGATGGGCCGCGGAGACCTTCCCCCAGGGGGCGAACTACTTCGTGATCGAGGGGCCCGCGGGCGTCTCCGTCGTCAACGAGCGCAACCGTGGCTGGAACGAGACGATCGGCGCGAAGACCGAGTTCAAGAAGCTCGGCGCGCAGACGGCCAACTGGTCGACGGAGGAGGCGAAGAGCGTCTTCGAGACGGTGCTCAAGTCGAACAAGAACAACGTCCAGCTCGTCTTCGCGCAGAACGACGAGATGGGCCTCGGCGCTGTCCTCGCTGTCGAGGAGGCTGGCCTGGTGCCCGGCAAGGACGTGAAGATCGCCACGATCGACGGCACGCACAACGCCGTCCAGGCGCTGGCGGACGGCAAGCTGAGCTTCGTCGCGGAGTACAACCCGTTGTTCGGTGAGACGGCCCTGGACGCGGTGAAGAAGGTTCTCGCTGGTGACAAGGTCGAGCCGTACATCATCGTGCCGAGCCTGACGTTCAACTCGCCGGATGCGGCCAAGACGGCGCTGCCCAGCCGGAAGTACTAGTTCCGGGCGGCGCCCGATCGGCCCCGATCTGGGCCGGCGGTGCCGGGGCCTTCCGAACCGGGGGAGGCCCCGGCACCGCGTGACATCACCACTGCGAGTCGATCGTGGTGGTTGCAGGCGGCAGCTGCGAGGTAGGGAAAATGACAGGATCACCACCGATCGTCGAGATGCAGGGCATCTCCATCGCGTTCCCCGGGGTGAAGGCGCTCGACAACGTCGACTTCCGACTCTTTCAGGGGGAAGTCCACACCCTGATGGGTGAGAACGGCGCCGGCAAGTCCACTCTCATCAAAGCGCTGACAGGCGTCTATCGGATCGATGCCGGGTCCATCCTGATCGCGGGGCAGGGGCGGCGCCTGAACGGCACCGCCGACGCCCAGGCGGCGGGCATCTCCACCGTGTACCAGGAGGTGAACCTGTGTACGAACCTGACGATCGGTGAGAACGTCATGCTCGGACACGAGGTGCGCGGCCGGATCGGCGTGAACTGGCGGGCCACCAACAAGGCGGCGACGGAAGCGCTCGCCAAGCTGGGGCTCGGGCATCTCAACCCGCGCCGACCCCTTTCCAGTGTCTCGCTGGCGATGCAGCAGCTGGTGGCGATCAGCCGGGCGATGGTCACGGACTCCAAGGTGCTCATCCTCGACGAGCCCACGTCGAGCCTCGACGCGAACGAGGTCGACGGGCTGTTCCGGGTGATCCGCCGGCTGCGTGACCAGGGGGTGGCGATCCTCTTCGTGTCGCACTTCCTCGATCAGGTGTACGCGATCAGTGATCGCCTGACGGTGCTGCGGAACGGGAAGTACGAGGGCGAGTACCTCACCCGCGAACTGGACCGCACCGTGCTCATCTCGAAGATGATCGGCAAGGATCTCGCGGCGCTGAAGTCCTTGGGATCCAACCGTCAGACCCAGGAGCGCGACCGGACCGTCATCCCCCTCGTGAAGGCGACCGGGATCGGCCGGACGGGTTCGATCGAGCCCACGGATCTGGACCTGCATCGGGGCGAGATCGTCGGGTTCGCCGGGCTACTCGGATCGGGTCGCACCGAACTCGCTCGGCTGCTCTACGGGGCGGACCGGCCGGACAGCGGCGAGGTGGAGATCGACGGAAAGAAGTCCGAGATCCACACCCCGGTCGACGGCCTCGAGCACCGCATCGCGTTCTCCACCGAAAACCGCCGTGACGAAGGCATCCTCGGCGATCTCACCGTCCGCGAAAACCTCATCCTGGCTGTTCAGGCCAAGCGAGGGTGGGCGCGGCCGCTGCCGCGCCGTGAGCAGGACGCGATCGTCAGCAAATACATGGCTGCCCTGAACGTGCGACCCGCCGACCCCGAGCGGCCGATCAAGAATCTCTCCGGCGGCAACCAGCAGAAGGTACTGCTCGGCCGTTGGCTCGCGACGAACCCGGAGCTCCTGATACTCGACGAGCCAACCCGGGGGATCGATGTGGGCGCCAAGGCCGAGATCCAGGAGAGCGTCGCGGAGCTCGCCGGAGGCGGCGTCGCTGTCGTGTTCATCTCCTCCGAGCTCGAGGAGGTGATTCGGCTGAGCGATCGCATCGTCGTCCTGAAGGACCACCGCAAGATCGGGGAGATCATCAACGGACCCGATGTCACCGCCCAGGAGGTCGTCGACATCATCGCCGCGCATGGGGAAGCCGCTCTCGAAAGCGACATCATCGATCCGGACGGGAAGGACAGCACCGCGTGAGTACGACAGAGAGGCGGACCGGCGCGGGGGGGCGAGACCTGATCCGGCGGCCTTACTTCTGGGGGATCATCGCGATCCTGTTGCTCCTCCTGGTAAACGTCCTCAAGGACCCATCCTTCCTTGCGGTTTCGGTCAACTCGGCCAACGGCAACCTGGTGGGCAACCTCCTCGACATCCTTCGGGCATCCGCGCCGATCCTGATGATCGCGGTCGGCATGTCGTTGGTCATCGCGACCGGTGGGATCGACCTGTCGGTCGGCTCCGTCATGGTCGTCGCCGGCGCGGTCTCCATGGAGTTCCTCAAGGCGAGCGGTGACTCGACCTCCAGCGGAGTGGCGCTCGGCGCACTGGGCCTGGCTCTGGCGGTGAGTGCGCTGCTGGGCGTCGTCAACGGCATCCTGGTCTCCGTCGTCGGGCTTCAGCCGTTCATCTCGACGCTCGTCATGATGCTTGCCGGCCGTGGGCTGGCGAAGGTGATCACCTCGGGGCAGAACACAGCCGCCTCCAACGGACCGTTCCGATGGATCGCGAACGGATACGTCATCGGTTTGCCGGTTGTGGTGCTGCTTGCCGTCGTGGTGGTGGTCATCGTTGCTGTCGTCGTCCGCCGCAGCGCGCTCGGTCTGATGATCGAGGCTATCGGCATCAATCCGAAGGCCAGCCGGATGGCGGGGATCAGACCGCGCGGCCTGCTCATCACGGTTTACGCGGTCAGCGGCATCCTGGCCGGGGTCGCCGGTGTCTTCGCGACGGCGAGCGTGATGACCGTCGACGTTTCCAGGACCGGATACCAGCTCGAGTTGGACGCAATCCTCGCCGTGGTGATCGGCGGCGCCTCGCTCGCCGGTGGCAAGTTCTCCATGGGCGGCGCGGTCGTCGGTGGGCTGCTGATCGCGACGCTGGACAAGACGATCGTGTTCCTCGGCGTCTCCTCCTCGGCGACGCCCGCCTTCAAGGCGGCGGTCATCATCGTGCTGTGCCTACTTCAGTCCGAGCGGGTACGAAATCTGTTCACGCAGCGCCCCGTACCAACCGCTCGCGCGCCTAAGGCTCGCGCGCCTAAGGAGAGCGTGACCGCATGACCATCACGATGCTCCCCGATCCCCCCGGGGCGGAGACGAAGTCACGGATCGGTCGGCTGACGGATGTCGCGGCGCGGACGTGGCGGACGAACCTGACCACCGTGCCGACCCTCGCGGCCGTCGTGATCTTCATCGCCATGATGATCTATGGCGAGCTCGCCTACGGGCGCATCCTGCAGTACAACACGCTGTCGAACCTGCTCATCAACAACGCCCATCTGGTGATCATCGCGGTAGGCATGACGTTCGTCATCCTGACCGGCGGAGTCGACCTGTCGGTGGGCGCCGTGATCGCGTTCTCCAGCGTCGCCGGGTTGCTCCTGGCCAACGCCGGGTGGAACCCGTGGGTCGTGATGGTGCTGATGATCGGGATCGGCACGGCCTTCGGTGTCGCGTCTGGCGTCCTGGTCCAGTACTTCAAGGTGCAGCCCTTCATCGCGACCCTCGCGATGATGTTCCTCGCCCGCGGTCTCGCCTCGACACTGAGCACCACACCCGAACGGCTCGCCGACGACTCGTCCATCAGATCGCTGGCGACGAAGTTGAAGATCATAGACGGCGAAAAGGTCAATGACCTGGTCCTGACACCGGGCGTGCTGATCGCCGTCCTCGTCGTCGTCGTCGGATTCTTCGTGCTCCACCGGACCCGAACCGGCCGCACCGTTTACGCCATCGGCGGCTCCGAGCAGTCCGCCGCGCTGATGGGCCTGCCCGTGGTACGCACCAAGCTCTGGGTGTACGCGATCAGCGGAACGCTCGCCGGCCTGGCCGCGGTCGTCTACACCTCGCGGTTGGGTATCGCGCAGAACATCACGGGCATCGGCTGGGAACTGGACGCGATCGCGGCCGTCGTGATCGGCGGCACGCTCCTGACCGGGGGCGCGGGGTACGTCCTCGGGTCGGTGGTCGGCGCGCTCGTTCTCGGTCTGATGAACGTGCTGATCACCCGGGACGGCGGGATCAGGCCGGAGGCCACGACCATCATCACCGGTGGCATCTTGCTCGTCTTCGTGCTGCTGCAGCGAGCACTGACCGCACGCAGACGCGAGTGAGGACGGTAACGATCGTGCAGGTTCGGGACTCGT
The DNA here is from genome assembly GCF_900143515.1 of Micromonospora cremea. Lineage (NCBI taxonomy): Bacteria > Bacillati > Actinomycetota > Actinomycetes > Micromonosporales > Micromonosporaceae > Micromonospora > Micromonospora cremea. The sequence continues at coordinate 758,569 of NZ_FSQT01000001.1, forward strand.
TGACGGAGGTGGCCGGGTGAAGGTACAGAGTGGTGGTATTCAAGAGCGGTACGTGATCGGCGTCGACTTCGGCACCCTGTCCGGCCGGGCGATCGTGGTCCGCGTCTCGGACGGAGCGGAGCTCGGCTCGGCCGTCCACGAGTACGAGCACGGCGTCATGGACGACGTCCTCACCGCCGCACCGGCCGCCGCAGGGCGGGTGCAGCTCGGTTCAGACTGGGCACTGCAGGCGCCGCAGGACTACGTCGAGGTGCTCAAGCACGCGGTGCCGGCCGCGGTCGCTGCCTCCGGAGTCGATCCGGGCGAGGTGATCGGCATTGGCACGGACTTCACGGCATGCACGATGGTGCCCACCCTCGCCGACGGGACCCCACTGAGCGACCTGCCCGAGTTCGCGGCGCGGCCGCACGCGTACGTCAAGCTGTGGCGGCACCACGCCGCCCAGCCGCATGCGGACCGCATCAACGCCCTGGCGCATGACCGGCGCGAGCCGTGGATCACGCGCTACGGCGGTCTCATCTCGAGCGAGTGGGAGTTCGCGAAGGGACTACAGCTGTGCGAGGAGGACCCCGAGCTCTACTCCCGGATGGAGCACTGGGTCGAGGCGGCCGACTGGATCGTATGGCAGCTGACCGGCATGTACGTGCGCAACGGCTGCACGGCCGGCTACAAGGGCATCTATCAGGATGGCGCGTACCCGAGCCGGGAGTTCCTGGCGGCGCTGAATCCCGACTTCGCGGGGTTCGCCGACGACAAGGTCGCCCACCAGATCGGACAGCTCGGGGACGCTGCGGGCACCCTGAGCGCCCGGGCGGCGGCGTGGACCGGGTTGCCTGAGGGCATCGCCGTGGCGGTGGGCAACGTCGACGCGCACGTCACCGCGCCCGCCGCCCAGGCCGTCCGGCCCGGCCAGATGGTCGCGATCATGGGAACCTCGACCTGCCATGTGATGAGCCACGACCAGCTCGCCGAGGTTCCGGGCATGTGCGGCGTCGTCGACGGCGGGATCGTTTCGGGACTGTACGGCTACGAGGCTGGCCAGTCCGGGGTCGGCGACATCTTCGCGTGGTACGTGAACAACCAGGTGCCCGGGCGCCTGCACGACGAGGCCGCCGCCGCGGGCAAGAGCATCCATCAGCACCTGACCGATCTGGCGTACGCCGAGCCCGTCGGCGCCCACGGCCTCGTGGCGCTCGACTGGCATTCGGGTAACCGTTCGGTGCTCGTCGACCACGAACTGTCGGGCGTGATCGTGGGGCAGACCCTCGCAACCCGTCCCGAACAGGGCTACCGGGCGCTGCTGGAGGCGACCGCGTTCGGCACGCGGGTCATTGTCGAGACCTTCGCCGCCGCCGGTGTGCCCGTGACCGAGTTCATCGTCGCCGGCGGGCTGCTGAAGAACCCGCAGCTCATGCAGACGTACGCGGACGTGCTGCGCCTGCCGATCTCGACGATCGCGAGCGAGCAGGGTCCCGCGCTCGGCTCGGCGATCCATGCGGCCCTCGCTGCCGGGGCGTATCCCGACATCCGCGCCGCCGCCGCCGCGATGGGCGCGGTCGACCGTTCGGTCTACACCCCGAACGAGACGGCTGCCGCGGTATACGACCAGCTCTTCGCTGAGTACCGCACGCTGCACGACTACTTCGGCCGGGGCGCGACCGGGGCGATGAAGCGGCTGCGGGCACTTCGTCGCGACGCGCTCCAGGTCGCCAACTGGGCGGCGGAGTCCGTCCCCGAGCTGGTCGAAGGGGTCAGTGCGTGAGCGGGATCTTCAGCCATGACGTGCAATCGGCAATCGAAGCCACCCGGGTGGAGGTGGCGCGCCTCCACGGGGAGCTGACCCGGTACGGGCTCGTCGTCTGGACGGCCGGCAACGTGTCGGGCCGGGTCCCGGGCGCCGATCTGTTCGTCATCAAGCCGTCCGGCGTCTCTTACGACGCGCTGGCGCCCGAGAACATGATCCTCTGCGACCTGGACGGCACCGTCATCCCCGAGACCCCCGGCAGCGAGCGGGTACCCTCGAGCGACACCGCGGCACACGCATACGTGTACCGCCACATGGCCGGCGTGGGCGGTGTCGTGCACACGCACTCCACCTACGCGGTGGGGTGGGCGGCGCGCGGCGAGGAGATCCCTTGTGTCATCACCGCGATGGCGGACGAGTTCGGGGGGCCCATCCCGATCGGGCCGTTCGCGATCATCGGTGACGACTCGATCGGCCGCGGCATCGTCGAGACCCTCACGGGCCATCGCTCGCGGGCCGTACTGATGCAGAACCACGGGCCGTTCACGATCGGGGCGACGCCGAAGGACGCCGTGAAGGCCGCCGTCATGGTCGAGGATGTCGCGCGCACCGTGCACCTCGCCCGTGAGGCGGGCACCCTCATCCCGATTCCGCAGGAGGCGATCGACCGCCTCTACGACCGCTACCAGAACGTGTACGGGCAGGCCGATGATGCCCGCCGCGCCACCCCCGCCGCAAACGCGCCCGAGCAGGAAGAGATCTACGCATGACCCGCACCGCGCTCGCCACGTCCTTCGAGTCCTATGAGGTGTGGTTCCTTACCGGGAGCCAGGACCTGTACGGCGAGGAGACGCTCCGCCAGGTCGCCGAGCAGTCCCGCGTGATCGCCGACGAGCTCGGCGCCGGCGTGCCGGTCCGCGTCGTTTGGAAGCCCGTCCTCACCAGCTCCGACGCCATCCGGCGCCTTGCTCTCGAGGCGAACGCGGCGGACGGTGTCATCGGCGTCGTGGTGTGGATGCACACGTTCAGCCCCGCCAAGATGTGGATCGCTGGACTTGACGCGCTGCAGAAGCCGATCCTGCACATGCACACGCAGGCGAACGTCGAGCTGCCGTGGAGCGACATCGACTTCGACTTCATGAACCTGAACCAGGCCGCGCACGGCGATCGCGAATTCGGCTACATCCAGACGCGCCTCGGCGTGGCGCGCAAGACGGTCGTCGGCCACGTCTCGAACCCGCAGGTCGTCCGGCAGGTCGAGGACTGGCAGCGCGCGGCCGCGGGGTGGGCGGCGGTCCACAGCCTCAAGCTCGCCCGGTTCGGCGACAACATGCGCTACGTGGCCGTCACGGAGGGCGACAAGGTGGAGGCCGAGCTGCGCTTCGGCGTGCAGGTGAACACGTGGGGCGTCAACGAGCTGGCCGATGCTGTCGACGCGGCAGCCGACGCCGACATCGACGCCCTGGTCGCAGAGTACGAGCAGACGTACGACGTCGTCCCCGAGCTGCGGGCCGGCGGCGAGCGGCACGCGTCGCTGCGCAACGGCGCCGCGATCGAGCTCGGCCTGCGTTCGTTCCTCGAGGAGGGCGGTTTCGGGGCGTTCACCACGAGCTTCGAGGACCTTGGCACGCTGAAGCAGCTACCGGGGCTCGCGGTGCAGCGCCTCATGGCCGAGGGCTACGGCTTCGGGGCGGAGGGCGACTGGAAGACCGCGATTCTCGTCCGCGTCGCGAACGTGATGGGCGCGGGTCTTCCCGGCGGCGCGAGTCTCATGGAGGACTACACGTACGATCTCGTGCCCGGCTCGGAGCGCATCCTCGGCGCCCACATGCTTGAGGTCTCGCCGTCGCTCGCGACCACGAAGCCGCGCCTGGAGATCCACCCGCTGGGCATCGGCGGCAAGGAGGACCCGGTCCGCCTGGTCTTCACGGCGGCTCCCGGCCCCGCCCTCGTCGTCGCGATGAGCGACGTGCGCGACCGCTTCCGGCTCGTCGCGAACGTCGTCGAGAACGTTCAGGCTCCCGACCTGCCGAAGCTCCCGGTCGGCCGCGCCGTGTGGCGCCCCCAGCCCGACTTCGCGACCTCGGCAGCGTGCTGGCTCGCCGCCGGTGCCGCCCACCACACCGTCATGACGACTGCCGTGGGGATCGACGTGTTCCGTGACTTTGCCGAGATCGCGAAGACCGAGCTCGTCGTCATCGACGAGAAGACGACCGTCCGGGACTTCCAGCGAGAGCTCCGGTGGAACCAGGCCTACTACCGTCTGAGCCAGGGACTATGAGCGGAGCCGCACCGCTTTCAGGCACGCAGCACACCATCCGTGCTGGCCACTACACCGCGACAATCGCCAGCGTCGGTGCCTCGCTGCGGGTGCTGCGGTTCCAAGCGCGTGACCTCGTGGTGCCCTTTGAGGCGGATCAGGTGCGGCCCGCTTATCGGGGTGCCACGCTGGCACCATGGCCCAACCGCGTGGTGGACGGCCGTTACACGTTCGCCGGGCTGGAACAGATCCTCGCGCTGACGGAGCCATCCCGCGGTCACGCGCTCCATGGCCTTGCCGCGTGGCTCGACTTCAAACAAATCGAAAAGGGATCCGGCCACGTCGTGCTCGCCACCACGATCGAGGCACAGGCTGGCTATCCCTTCCAGGTCGGGCTCGAGACCACCTACGCCCTGAATGGCTCCGGACTCACGCAGACGGTGCGCGCGACCAACCTCGGCGCGCAGACCGCTCCATTCGGCACCGGACCGCACCCCTACCTCGTCGCGGGACCGGGTTCCCTCGACGCCTGGACGCTGGAACTGCCGGCGGATCAGGTCTCCGCAGTGACCGCGGACCGCCTGATACCGGCAGGCATGCGCGCGGTGGACGAGGACGAACCCGCCCGCTTCGATTTCCGGGTCCCACGCCGTATCGCCGACGCGCGTATCGACCATGCCTTTACGGATCTGCGCGCCGATGCGAACGGGCGGTATGCCGTTCGCGTGACCAACGACTCCGGTTCCGGTGTCCAAATGACATGGGATCACAGGTGCCGATGGGTGCAGGTCCACACCGCTGACCTGCCGGGAACAACCCACGATCGCGTCGGACTCGCGGTCGAACCCATGACTTGCCCGCCCGATGCCTTCAACTCTCACCAGGACCTCATCCTTCTCGATCCTGGCGAGTCCACGACTGTGTCATGGACGATTGCGGCGATCGAGTCGAGCGCGGACGAATAGGAGCGTCGGATGCCCGCACTACTTTGGAAAATTGATCTGTGGCACGAAGTGTCTGACAAAACGAACGGCTCCAGCACGGAGGTGGTGGTCGCGGTGGGTGATATATGCGAGCATAAATCCGCTGTCGACTCACCGCCTCGCCTGCCCGCCGGCTGATCGGTCCGACGGCGATCATCACCGCCGCCTTCGGCCTGAGCGATGTGTGCGAGGGATGGCTGGGGCGGCGGCGCGCGACGGGCTCAAGGTCGTCGTCCAGTGCGGGCAGTAGTGGTGAACGTGATGGAACGGTGGGAATCGAGCATGATGAGCCATAGACGGCACGGCTGGAAGCGATCGGAGTGAGCGTGTCGAGCAACCGTCGGTTGCCGCTGATGAGTGATGTCGCGCGGCTGGCGGGCGTCTCCCACATGACCGTTTCCCGGGTTCTCAACAAGCCGGAGACGGTCCGGCCGGAGACTCGCGAGCGGGTCCAACTCGCTATCGAGCAGCTTGGCTACCGGCGCAACAGCGCCGCGCGCAGCCTGGTCACCCGCCGGTCCCAGACACTCGGCGTCGTCTGCTTCGATACCACGCTGTACGGGCCTGCCTCCACGCTCAGTGGCATCGAGCACGCGGCCGAGGACGCGGGGTACGCCGTCAGCGTCGCGATTTTGCGTCGTCCGACGCCCGAGGCGGCGGCGCAGGCCGTGCAGCGCCTGGTCGACCAGTCCGTGGAGGGACTGGTCCTCATCGCCCCGCAGGCCTCCGCTGCGGTCGCGCTCATCCGTGCTGTGCCGACGAACCTGCCCGTCGTCGCGGTGGAGAGTGCGCTTCCGCACGTCACCAGCGTCTCGGTAGACCAGGTGCTCGGCGCCCGCATGCTCACCGACTACCTGCTATCGCTCGGCCACGAGACCGTGCACCACGTGCGTGGTCCGACCGACTGGAGCGAGGCGAACGGTCGTGTGGAGGGCTGGCTGGCCGCGCTGGAGGCACAGGGCCGGACGGCGCCGAAGGCGCTGCCCGGTGACTGGAGCGCAAAATCGGGTTACCTTGCTGGCCAGACGATAGCCAAGGCCGGCGTCGCCACCGCCGTGTTCGCAGCCAACGACTCAACGGCGTTGGGTGTGCTCCGGGCGCTGCACGAGGCCGGTGTCCGGGTGCCCGAGGACGTCAGCATCGTGGGCTTCGACGACATCCCGGAGGCCGCGTACATGACGCCCCCGTTGACCACCGTCAGTCAGCCGTTCCGCGAAGTCGGGCAACGCAGCCTCGAGATCCTGCTCGCCGAGATCGAGGGAGACGGCGAGAGCGGCAGCTCGACCGTCATCCCGCCAGACCTGGTGGTCCGGCAGAGCGCGCTCGGTCGCGCACCCTGAACGCCGGCACTGTCGCGGCCGTGAAGAAGACCGATGGACCGCACACGACTGGCCTCACATGGCCCAGGGCGCGAGCGCTAACAGGGATGGCGTCAACCCCACGACGACGAAATTTTGATGATTGACACAAGATGTTGACATTCATATGTTAACGCTAACCATTGACCACCCGCCGCATCCTCCGCCTCAGCGGGGAAGGGTCGACGTCAACACCCCTACACCCTGGCCACTGGCGGACGACCTGCGCGTCGCCCGACAGGAGAACGACGTCCATGTTGCAATCGAGCTACCGCGCCGGCCCACGCCGCCGGCTCCTACGTCTCGCCATGCCCCTCGCCCTCGCCGGAATCGGCCTGAGTCTGGGCACCTCGGCGGCCCACGGGGAGGCGGTCCCCGCCGACGGCCTGATCGTGCACTACCCGATGGACCAGACAGCAGGTGGCACCGTTACCGACACGTCCGGGAACGGTCGGAATGCCGCCGTCAGTGGTGACATCACCTGGCGCGGCGCCGAGGGCCTGCAGCTCGGGGGTACCAACGGTCACGTCAAGCTGCCCGACAACCTGATGCGTGATCTTTCGCAGATCACGGTATCGCTCGACGTACGGATCGCTGCCGACCAGGCCAGCCCCTACTTCATCTGGGGCTTGGGCAACAGCAGCAACGGGGCGGGCAACGGCTACCTATTTACCACCGGAAACGCCTACCGCACCTCGATCGCGACCGGGAACTGGTCCACCGAGCAGACCGTGTCCGCCAACCACAACGTCGTTCGCGAGCAGTGGAAGACTCTCACCTACACCCTTGACGGCGGCGCCGCCGTGCTCTACGAGGACGGCGTGGAGGTAGCCCGCAAGACCGGGGTGACTATCACGCCCGGCGCAATCGGCGGCGGCACAACCACGGCAAATTACATCGGCCGCTCCCTCTACAGCGGCGACAAGTACGTCAAGGGCCAGGTCCGCGACTTCCGGCTCTACGACCACGCCCTGACCGCTGCCGAGGTGTTGGAACTCAACGCGGTCAGTGACCCCGAGCGCGTCGCCCGCGACATCGCCGCCCTCGACCTCGGCGACACCTCGGCCGTCACCGACAACCTCACCCTGCCCACCACGGGACCGAACGGTTCGCACATCACCTGGGCTTCCAGCGACGATGCCGTGGTCGCCCCCGACGGCACCGTCACCCGACCCGCCCCGGGCAACGACGACTCCACCGTCGTTCTCACCGCCACCATCGCCTCTGGCGAGGTCCACCAGGACAAGCAGTTCACGGTCGTAGTACCGGCCGAACTGACGGCTCAGGAGAAGGTCACCGAAGCAGCTGACGCCCTGCGTGTGTGGAACGCCGACGACATCCGCGGCAACATCACGCTGCCCACTTCCGGGCTGCACGGCACCGCCATCTCCTGGAAGACGACAGAGCCCGAGAGCGTCACGCCAACCGGCGAGGTCACGCGTCCCGCGTACGGCGCCCAGCCCGTAGCCGTCAAGCTCACCGCGACCGTGCGTCTCGGCAATGAGCAAACCAAGCGGCGCTTCGACCTCACGGTCCGGCCACTGCCGAAGCGGGAGCCGCTCAAGGGATACGCGTTCCCCTACTTCACCGGCGAAGGCTCCGCCAACGGCGAGCAGATCTACCTCGCCGCCAGCCGCGGCAACGACCCTCTGCATTGGGACGAGCTCAACGGCGGACAGCCGATCCTTACCTCCACCTTCGGTGACAAGGGTGTCCGCGACCCCTTCATCATCCGCTCGCCCGAGGGCGACAAGTTCTACCTCATCGCCACCGACCTCAAAATCTTCGGCAATGGCAACTGGGACGCCGCCCAGCGCACCGGCAGCAAGTACATCGAGGTCTGGGAGTCCACCGACCTGGTCAACTGGTCCGAGCAGCGGCACGTCCGGGTATCGCCGGACACCGCGGGCAACACCTGGGCACCGGAGGCCTACTACGACGAGTCGATCGGCGCCTACGTCGTCTTCTGGGCATCCAAGCTCTACAGCCAGGACGACCCAAACCACACCGGCGGCACCTACAACCGGATGATGTACGCCACCACCCGCGACTTCCGCACCTTCTCTGAGCCCCAGGTGTGGGTCGACCCCGGTTACTCGGTCATCGACTCCACGGTGATCAAGGAAGGCGACACCTTCTACCGGTTCACCAAGGACGAGCGGAACAACACCTCGACCACACCGTGCAGCAAGTTCATCACCGCGGAGAAGTCGACCGAGCTGCGAGACCTCGACTGGGACTTCGTCGCCGACTGCATCGGCAAGGGCGACGACGGCGAGCCCGGCATCAACCAAGGTGAGGGGCCGACGATCTTCAAATCCAACACCGAGGACAAGTGGTACCTGTTCATCGACGAGTTCGGTGGCCGCGGCTACGTGCCGTTCGAAAGCACCGACCTCGACAGCGGCGAGTGGACGATGTCGACCAACTACCAGCTGCCCTCCCGCCCGCGGCACGGGACGGTCCTGCCGGTCACCCAGGCCGAGCTCGACCGGGTACGGGCGTTCCACCTGCGTTGACGTCGACACCGGACGCAGGCTGATCGCGCAGTAGTCACTCGTGGGGCGGGCCGGACACCGTCGGGCCCGCCCTGCCGGCACCGCACCGCGAGGCATGGATGGCTGGCGGACGCGAGCCGCGTCGTGTCGGCCGCACTCGAGGCACACCTACGATCAGCGTCGGCCCGGAAGCTACATGAGGCGTCGGACATCGCCCGGTATGCCTACGCCTTCTGGGATCTGCGCGGGCCAGAGCGCCCACATACTCCTGTGGGAACTGCTCGAGTCCCCGGAATGGACACTGGAAGACCTGCTCGCAACCCTCGTGCCAGTCGGGCAGACCAGCGACGGCAGACGAAGCTAACAGAACCTGGGCTATCTAAAGGCTGGAAACGTCGACGAGCTCCTTGGCCTTGAGCGGGTGCTCGCGGCGCTGCCCGAGACCGGTACGGAGGATGCGGACGAGTCCGATGTCTCGTTCGAGAACCCCAGGCGCCTTGCGCTGCGGGCGATGGAGCGCGTACGCGCCATTCCTGCGACAAGTGGGACGCGAGGTGCCGCGGCGGCTCCGATGGCAGCTACGGGCGGGTGTCAACCGGGAGGGCAGCCGGTGGCGGTACGACGTCGCGCGGCAGTCGCGACGCGGGGCGGGTTCGGGCGCGCAGCAGGTGGTGCAGCACCACCAGGGGAGCCACGCCGGCCGGATACCAGGCCAGGTCGACGGGGTCGAACTGCACACCGAGCGCCAGTCTCGCTGCGAGGCTCTGGGCCGACAGTTCGGCCGGCACCCCGGTCAGCTGCGCGCACTCCACCACCCAGCAGAAGACGGTGGCGACCATCCCGGCCGGCACCGGCGCGGTTCGCGGTCGCAGGAACAGCACCCCGGCCCAGACCATCGACGCGTACAGCGCGGTGCCGGAGTATTGCCGCAGTGCCCCGTCGTCGACGACGCGGATCAGCAGTGCGAGGCCCAGGAACAGCAGCGCGGCCACCGGCATGAGCAGCCGCACCGTACGGGCCGTGATCGGCACTCTCGCGATGGTAGCCACCGCACCAACGTACGCGTCCAGTCCGCCGCGCCCTCGCCGACCGTTGACGGGGTTCGCCGGTCTCGGCGGACCCCGGTCGCACCGTCGGCCGTCGACGACGATCGCCGTCACGATCGCCGGTCCGCGCCCTTAGCTCGACGCGCCCGAGGGCGCACAAAGCATCAGAGCAAGCCTTCAGGGTTTGCTTGAGCCGGTTGCCCGGAAATCGGGCACGTCCGGTTCTGAGATGAAACTGGACCTTGCGTGGGCAGGCGGCAGCACCCCGGCGGAGCCGGGGTGGGTTCTTGTCGCTGCTGAGGCGGTGGCGGTGAGCTGGACGTGGTAGCCGAGAGCTTCGAGGTTGTGGATCAGGCGGCGCTTCGCGGCCTCGGGGTGGTTGTGGCGGATGAAGTAATCGTGGCCGAGTTCGCGGTAGGGGGCCTGGTCGTGCAGGACGTGCCAGACGACCACGATGAGGGTATGGGCGGCTGCGATGGCAGCCTTGCCGCCACCGTTCTTGCCGAACCGGCGGTGGAGGCGGTGGAACTGGGCGCCGATGTAGCTGCGGGGCTTGCCTGCCGACCAGGCGCATTCGGTCAGGATGTCGCGCAGTCCTGCCATCGTCCGCCCGTGCCTCATGCGTCAACAGTCTCCCGGGCCTACAAACGGCTACGCAACAGAGCCACTCGCGGGCCGGGCGCGGGCTCCAGCGCCCAGCGCACCGCGGCCGGCGCGTAGTCCGGGCGATGCTCGGCGTATGCGACCGCCGCTGCGCCGAACGACGAGGCCTGAAGTAGCCGCGCGTCCTGTTCCATGCGGTTACCCCATACCACCCCCGGGCGCCGACCAGCCGGCCCCGGCGACGGAGGGTGGCAGCTTCCGGCCGTACGCGGGCTCCCGGCGGACTTGAGCGCCGATCACGGCCGGAACGCCGCCGCCAGGTGGTCGTCCACCGCCCGCACGTGGGCCTCGAACCGGGTGGGCGGAACCCCGGCACAGGCTGCTGTATTGGAGGCTCACGGTGTACTGGCCGTAGCGGGCCTAGTAGACCTAGATCTTGCAGCCGGCCCGGTCGGTGCCGGCGCAGGAGACGGCGGACGCGGATGCGGACAGCGGCAGCCGGCAGTCGGCGATCACCGCTTCTCTGCCGAGCTGCCGCGCGATCTGCTCCGCCAGGTCGTCGGATCGGCGGCTCTGTTCCGCCTCCGCCGCGCTGCGGTGCCGGTCGACGCGTTGCGTGAGTTCCGGCTCCCGGCCCTGGGCCGACCACCGCCGGATCAGGTTCGGCACGGCGGTGGCCGGGTCGCTCCAGGTGCGTTCGACGCTCCCGCGGGCCGGATCGCCCACGACCCCGGCCGGCGGGTCGGTCAGGACCAGCCGGTCGAGGTCGAACACCGGCCGGTCGTCGGCCGGCTCGTCGTCGCGCGCGAGGAACCAGGCGGTGGCGGTGACAGCGAATACCGCGGTCACCGCCACGATCACCCAGCGGGCGGTCCTGGTCACTTCCGGAGTTTCACCTGTACGGCGCCGGGTGTCAGGTACAGATCCAGCAACTTGGCCCGAATCGCGTAGTCGATGTCGTTCGAGCTCAATTCGTCCGGTGCGATCCGGTGGCTCAGATCGATGCCGATCTGCGTGGTGATGATGTCGCCCCCGTCGTTGGTGCCGGTTCCGGGCAGGCCCATCGACGGGCCGTATTGTTGTGCCGTCCGCTGCGCGCCGATACCGCTGCCGTTGGTGCGCGCTTACGCCGCGCCGTCCTCGCTGGCATCGGTCGGTGCGGCTGGCTCTGTCTGCCGGGATGCTCGGCGCTTGGCGAGGACGTGGGCGGGGCCGCGGTCGAGGTTGTGCCGGTCGCGGTCGTAGCGGCGGGTGCGCGGGTCGGCGTGGCCCATCGCGTCCTGCACGTCCTCCAGTGGCACCCCCTCGGCGCGGGCCGAGGCGGCGAACGCGTGCCGCAGCGAGTGCGGTGACAGTCGGTCGGCCGACGGGATGCCCGCGGCCTTCGACAAGTCCAATAAGGGCGCCGGCATATTAGCCATGAGTGGCGCTCACGGTAGCGCAACGCTGACGAATGTGACCATCACCAACTCGGCCACCCGGTAACATCGTGCGAGAACCAGGATCGGGCTTCGTGATACGGGCGGTTAGCCCTTTGCCAATCGCTCGGACATGAACGCCTACCTGAGGTTTGGTGGTTGAACCGACCAGCCATGTGGCGTGTTCCCGGTCGGGTTCGACCGGGAACACGCTCCTGGCTGGTCGTACCGAGGTCATCGGGACGACTACTACCGGTGGGTCGTGCGGGACGATCTTGCTGGGCGGCTGAGCCGCGGTTCTCACCTGGCCGGCGTCGAGAAGGCGGCGCGGGAGACGGGCCAGGGCTTGAACTCTGGCTGACACATCGCCCGGACGCGCCCGGTCAATTCATGGAGGAGCGAGATGGACGGAGCGGATCTGGACTGCTGGTCCGCCGTCGCCGCCGGCTGGGCCGAGTCCTGGGGCGGGTTCCCCGAGCCCGCCTGGAGTGCCGTGGTCCAGGCGAGCGGGATCGGCCCGGGCTCGCGCGTGCTCGACGTGGGGTGCGGCAGCGGCGAACTCCTCGCGTACCTCGACCGGCTCGGCGCCTCGACGGCGGGCGTTGACCCGGCGCCCGGCATGGTCGAGGTCGCCCGGGCCCGGGCGACCGGGGCCGACATCCGGCTCGGCCGTGCTGAGCAGCTTCCCTGGCCGGACGGGGAGTTCGACCTGGTGACGTCGTTCAACGCCCTGCAATTTGCCGACGACATCCTTGACGCCCTCACCGAGTTCGTCCGCGTCGCGGCGCCCGGCGGCCTCGTCGCGATCTCCAACTGGGCCGAGGCCGCCCGCAACGACCTGAACACGATCGAGGACGCCGTCGCGTACGCCGCCGGCGAGCAGCCGCGACCCGTCGGCGGACTATGGCAACCCGGTGGTCTCGGCGAGTTGCTCGGCGCCGGGGGTCTCGACGTCGTGTCCGCGGGGCTCGTCGAGGTCCCCTGGCACGCACCCGATGACGACGCGCTCGTCCGGGGCGTGCTGTTGGGCGAAGATCCAGCCACCATGGCTACCGTGGCACCCACGGTGATCGCCGCCGCCCGACGGTTCCGGACCCCGCCCGGGGGCTACCGCCTCGTCAACGCGTTTCGGTACGCCGTCGGGCGTACGCCGGGCGACGCTGTCGAGTCGAGGGTCGGCACGATGGGGGAGGCCTGAGCGATGGTGTCCTCGACCCCTGCTTGGTGCCCCGGTGGCCGGCGCTACCAGCCGCGCAGTCGTGGCCAGCCCGCGCGGACCGTCCGCGTGCCGGGCTCGCGTACCTGATAAACGTCGTGCTGTGTGGCCGTCGCGCACGCGTGGATCGGCAGCACTCGCACCTGCGTGCCGACCGGAAGGTCGGGTAGGCCGCGTAGTGCTTCAAAATGGCTTCACTGGCTCTGAGCTGGGGCTTGGGGCCCGGTCAGCTTGCTCTGCGGTACCGCACGAGGCGTTGCAGCCGCTGACCCTCTTGATCACTTAACCGGCGTACTCGAACTGGTTCTGCCACCCACACAGCCTCAACCGCACCCGTCGCCACCGTGCGGACCCGACCCGGTGTGTCACCCAACCCGGCCAACGTTTGTGGTCAAGGCACTAGTGTCCCGCGTCGGAAATACGTCGACAATATCGGGCGAGGGAGTCGAGGATTTCCTCGGCGGTCTTGGCCCACACGAACGGTTTCGGGTTGTTGTTCCAGCTCCGGATCCAGGCTCGGATGTCGGCTTCGAGGGCTTGGACGCTCTTGTGGACGCCGCGGCGGATGAGTTGTTCGGTGAGGTAGCCGAACCAGCGTTCGACCTGGTTGATCCATGAGGATCCGGTCGGGGTGAAGTGCACGTGGAAGCGGGGGTGGCGGGCCAGCCAGGCCTTGATGGCTGGGGTTTTGTGGGTGCCGTAGTTGTCGCAGACCAGGTGGACGTCCAGCTCGGCCGGCACGGCCTTGTCGATCGTGGTCAGGAACTTCTTGAACTCGGTGGCGCGGTGCTGGCGGTGCAGTTCGCTGATCACCGTGCCGTCGGCGATGGTGAACGCGGCGAACAGGCTGGTGATGCCGTTGCGCACGTAGTCGTGCGTGCGTCGTTCGGGCATGCCGGGCATCATCGGCAGCACCGGCTGCGACCGGTCCAGGGCTTGGACCTGGCTCTTCTCGTCCACACAGAGGACCACCGCCCGCTCGGGCGGGTTGTGGTACAGCCCCACCACGTCGACGACCTTGTCCACGAACAGTGGGTCGGTGGACAGCTTGAACGTCTGCGCCCGGTGCGGTTTGAGGCCGAAGTCGCGCCAGATCCGACCGATCGTGGACTTCGACAGCCCGGTCCGCTCGGCCATCGAAGTCCGCGACCAGTGCGTGGCGTTGCGCGGGGTCTGCTCCAGGGTCGCCACCACCACGTCCTCGACCTGATCCAGCGTGACCGACGGCGGACGGCCCGGCCGATCCTCATCGACAAGGCCGTCCAACCGCCGAGCGAGAAACCGCGACCGCCACTTACCGACCGTGGTGCGGTCCACCCCCAGACGGTCAGCAACCTCCACATTGGATAAGCCGTCAGCACACGCCAACACGATCCGACACCGCAAGGCGAGGGCTTGCGACGACTTCGCCCGTTGCGCCCAACGCCGCAACGTCGAACGCTCATCCTCGCTGAGAATCAACTCGGTCTTCGGACGCCCACGACCCGCCATCCACACAGCCTACAATTAGATGGCGAATTTCCAACGCACGACACTAGCCGAGCTGCCGACTCAACCGGGAACACGACTTCCCGGCGGGGTGAAGGCCGCCAGCACGGTCGCGGTGATGAACGCGGCGGCCTTCTCGGAGTCCAGACGGCCGGCGTTGATCTCATCGGCAGCGTTGTGCATCACGCTGTGCAAAACCCCGACCAACCAGGGAGTGGAGAGATCGCTCCTGAACACACCCTCGTCCCGGCCACGCTTTACAAGGCCTTCGACGCGCTCCACAGGGCCGGCATGAAGGATTCGGATCCGTCCTGGTGGAAGAACTCCCTGAGCCGCGAGCAACAGGGAGCGGGACCGGTTGACCAAGAGCCAGCTGGAGTCAATCAGCCGGGCGAGCGCCTGCCGGGGATCGCCGGTCAGGTCAACTGAATCGAGCGCCGCGTGGCCCTTCTCGATGGCGCTGGCGAGCGCCGCCTCCACCAGGTCGACCCGGTTCGGGAAGTGGCCGTAGAGCGTGACTCGGCCGACGCCGGCCGCCTTCGCGATCTCGCTGACGCTGGCCTCCGGGTTGCGGCTCAAAGCGCTCACAGCGGCCTCGAGAATCGCCGCGATACTGCGCTGCGCATCGGCTCGCCTGGCCGGACCCTTCGCCTGCTTCGCTCCCGTCACACGAACTCCCTTGTCGAACAGTGCTGTGCGAGTTACCGTACCCGACGGAAATCAAACAGTCCTGTTCGAGATGGAGGGGGCGCCGTGTCCGCACAGGCCGTCGACCAACCGGAAACCACCGCCGCCAATCCAACCCGCTGGCGGATGCTGGCACTGCTGGGCATCGCGCAGTTCATGCTCATCCTGGATGTCACCGTGGTGGCGATCGCGCTGCCGCACATCGGCGCGGACCTCGGCCTGGAGCGCGACACACTGACCTGGGTGGTCAGTGCCTACACCTTGATGTTCGGCGGCCTGATGCTGCTCGGCGGGCGGGCGGCGGATCTGTTCGGCTCCCGCCGCGTGGTGCTGCTCGGCTTGCTTCTGTTCACTATGGCGTCCCTGCTCACCGGCCTGGCCGCTGGTGCCGCGATGCTGATCGGTGGGCGGATCGCGCAAGGCGTCGGCGCCGCGATGCTGTCGCCCGCAGCGCTGTCGGTGGTGGCGAGAACGTTCCACGGGCAGGAGCGCAACAAGGCACTCGGCATCTGGTCCGCGCTCGGCGGTGGAGGCTCAGCAATCGGTGTCCTGCTCGGTGGTGTCCTGACCGCTGGCCCTGGCTGGCAGTGGGTGTTCTACATCAACGTGCCCATCGGCCTTATCGTGCTGGTGGCACTGACCCGGATGCTGCCGAAGGACCTGCCGCAGGGGAGCCGTGCACGTCTCGATGTGCCGGGCGCCATTCTTGTCACGGCCGCCACCGGCACGGCGATCTACGCGCTGATCAACGCGGGGGACCGGGGCTGGTTGACTGCCTCGACCCTCGGGACTCTGGCCGGCGCCGTCGCCTTGTACGCCGTGTTCGCGATCGTGCAACGCACCGTGCGATCGCCACTGATGAACCTGCGCATCCTGACCCGCCGGCCGGTGGCCGCGGGCACCTTCCTCATCCTGGTAGCGACGGCGTTGATGATCGCAGTGTTCTTCCTCGGGTCGTTCTTCCTGCAGCACCACATGGGTTACGGGGCGCTGCGCACTGGGCTGCTGTTCCTGCCCGTCGCCGTGGCGACGATAGTCGGAGCCCAGGTAGCCGGCCACGTCGTCGGCCGCCTCGGCGCCCGGGCGGTAGCAGGGATAGGCCTTGCGGTCGCAGCGCTCGGCACCGCGGTCGCCGCAATCTGGGACGGCTCGGCGGCGGTGGTGACGGGGATGAGCATCGGCGCTGCGGGCATCGGCGTCGCCTTCGTCGCCTCCTCCGCGACTGCCCTGACGCAGGTCGCCCACGAGGAGGCCGGGGTCGCCTCTGGACTCCTCAGCACCTTCCACGAGTTCGGCGCCGCCCTTGGAGTCTCGCTGGTATCCAGCATCGCCGCGGCGAGTGTCGCCGGCAGCAGCGGCACCGGGTTCACTCATGGCTTCACCTTCGCCGCGGTGACGGCTGCGGCGTCGGCTGTTCTGGCGCTGCTCATCGTCCCGGCCCTGAAGTCCCCGTCCGTGGTAAAGGCCAACGCGCACTGAGCGCACGGGCAACGGCGCTAGTTGGCGGTCAGATTTGACGTATCCGATACGGCGCTTTGACGAAAAACGCCTGGCGTGTCAGACCTGTTGGTTGCAACCGATACGAAGGTCCCGCGCAGATGAAGGGTCGGGATCACACTCGGCAGCGGTCCCTCGCAGAAGGCGAGGGACCGCTGCCGAGTTGGGTGCCTGCTCCTGCGCGGGCCGCCCAAGGCGTGGCCGTCCGCCTCGACCACCGCGCTGGACCGGTATCCGGTCACCGCGCAGAGAATTAGCGCGCCGGACGCAGGCTCGGCGTCGCCGGCGGCGCCGCTGCCTATACCTGGTTACGGCAGGGGCAGGCCATTGGCGGTGGCTCGACCACCGTCAACCCGGACGGAACCTGGTCGATCACCGCCCGCACCGAGCTGCTGTACGAGGTCTGGCTGGAGGCAGCCGCCACGTACGGTCGGACTGTCGAGGACGTGGGTGACGACGCCACAGAGTCAGACATGGTGACCTCGTACCAGTTCGGGCTCTGCTCGTCGCAGCGAGGTCACCGACCGCATGCCTATCTTCAGCGAACGACATCTACGCAGAACGCTTGGTGAATGCGCCTGTCACTACAACGGGCGGCGGCCACACCGAGCCCTGCAGTTGCAGTCCCCGCGATCCGACCGTCCCGTCGTTGACCTGACCCACGAGCGGATCAAACGCCGGCCCGTCCTCGGCGGGCTGATCACCGAGTACGAACGAGCCCGCATAGAAGCCCAGGCCAGGTTAAGTGGCAGGGTTTGGAACCCCACAGGTAGCCAAGTCGGCGGCGGATCGCCGGTCCGGCGGGCCCGCGTCGCGATCGTTGTTGGACCCCGCTGCGGCAAACAAGCTACACCCGTCGCGGAGCGGTGAACTCGCTCGACCCGAGTGCCCCGCGACCCGGAGGGCACGGTCTCGCCGGACGCCATTCGGGGTAGCGCGACTCCCACGGGACCCGCTACCCTCCGCCCTCATGGCTACCTCCAACAAGATCAACGAGTGGCGGACCAAGGTTTTTGTCTGGATCGGCCTGCCCGTCATCGCCATCGCGGGGCTGATGTTCGGCGCTTTCGATCTGGTTCCGACATGGCAGGCGAAGGCCGGTCAGGGTACGCCGGGCACCTTCACCGCGGTCCGCGAGGACTGTGGGCGGCGCAGCTGCACCTGGTACGGCGACTTCGCCGCTACCGAGGGTGGTGGCCAGCGGACCGACGTCATCCTCTACGACGAACCCGACGGGCTGGCGGCAGGCGACACCGTTCCGGTGCGCGACACCGGTGCACGCAACGGCGTCTTCGCCACGGCGGGTGGGTCCACCTGGCTGCTGCTGACGGGGTTCGTCGTCGCGGGCGTGATCGCGGCCGTGGCCTGGGTCATCATCCTGGTGCGAACGGTCAGCCGGCGACGCGCGCCCGCCCCGGCCGTCTGACATCTGCTCAGCTCATCCCGGCTGGAAGGCCGCTCCCGTCGATCGGGAGCGGCCTTCTCGTTCCAGCTCGCTCAGATCAACCATGTGGTCACATTCGGCCTGGTATCCCATCGTGTACGGCTCGAACACGGGGAAGGCAGGCCAGGGCGCCCGCTGTGAGCCGGCGGCGGCCCGGGACCCGGGCGGTTGCCGGCGCCGGGGCAGCGCGGGCCGCCCGGAAGGCCGCCAGCGCGGCCTGCTCCCCGGCCACCTCCTCCGGGCGACCCCGGGAGGCCGCTGCGGCGAGCAGTCCGGCGAGCCGGTCGGTCGGGGCGACGCTCGGTCCCGTTGTCGCGGCGGCACGCGCTCCATCCAGGAGCCGATCGGCCTCGGCGCGGTCGGCACCCAGATCCCGAGCACATGCTTAACTCCGTCAAGGTCGACACCGACAGCGATTTGCGCGGCCCGGTTGCGCACCTGGTGCCCGTCACGGACCTTCACTACCAGGGCATCGAGGTAGAGGATCGGGTAGATCTCCTCCAGAGGCCGCGACTGCAGGCCTTGACCTCGTCGAGGACCGAGTCGGTGATCTTCGGAGTCGTCTCGTGGGACAGCTCAGTGCCCAGCGTGCGAGCCAGATGATGCCCGATGTCGCGGACCGTCATCCCACCGGCGCCGTTGCTGACCCTTGTTGACCGCAGGTCGGGCACGCATCGGGCACCGACCTCCTCGTCCCGAACGGTCTCGCCGCCCACCCGGGAGCACCTCGGCAATGTCAGGGAAATCCCCGATCTATAAGTAGTTCGGCTACATGTAGGTTGCCTCAATAAGACAGCCCCACTTCACCGGAGGATCACGTGACCACACCCAGCCATTGGCGGCGTACCACCGTCGCCGTCAGCGTCGCCGTCACCGCCGCCGTCGCCCTTCTCAGCAGCGTGCCGTCTGCAGCTTCGCCGTCCGCGTCCGCCGATCAGGCCCAAGCGTCCGCAACACATCAGGCTGACCTGACCGCCCTGCGCCACCTGCGGGAGAAGCAGGAGGACGCCTGGGCCCGGGGCGATGGCTCCGCCTACGCCGCGATCCACACGGCCGACGCCGATGTCGTCACGTTCAACGGCGGCCACCTGCGCACCCGGCAGGGTATCGCCACCGGAATGCAGCGCTACTTCGACGAATTCCTGCAAGGCACCCGGATCATGACGCTGACTGAACAGACCCGCTTTTCCGAGCCCGACATCGCGATCATCGTGCGTACCGGCTGCGTCCTCTGGCCCGGCGAGTCCACCTGCTCGGCGGAGGCGCTGTCCATCAACACCAACATCGCTCTGAAGCGTCACGGCAAGTGGCTGTACACGTCCTTCCAGAACACCCGGATCCGGCCGCTGTCATAGCCGAGCGAGTTCAGTTCGGCAAGCCAGACTCCCGGTCCGGGCCGGAAGTTCGTCGGCCGGGGCCGGGACGGCCCGTGCCACCTGACCCCGTAGCTCGGATGCTGCTGTTGTCCGTTCCGACCCATGAGCCAGGCTCCCGATCCTGCCCCCGGATACGCCCCGGAACCGTGAGCGACGGCGGGTAATGGCTGGACTCGGCGGGACCAAACAAGATCGGCCCCCGACCGCATCTCCGCTCAGGTGGCGTTCGGTGTCGTTCAGCTTGTGCCATGGTGGCGGAGTCGGCGTACCCACCTGGTTGGACGACCTCGCCGGCTCGGCCGCAGGGCAGGTGCGGTAGCACCGAGCTGAGCCAGTGCCAACCGTGAGGTGTGGGGCACAGGGGCGGTCGCGTGCCCGACGCATGCCCGTTCGGTTTCCTCAGCAGGGGTCAACAACGGAGCCTCGACCGGACGGCCCGACACGGAAAGCTACGGCTACCCCTGGTCTGCCGCCCTGCTCGAGCGACCAAGGGTGCAGATCAAGGCACCTTCCAAACTTGACGGTGGCGGGCGGGGCGGTTGGCCCTGGAGTGTTGCAGGGCCACTTCACCGCCACGGGTTGTAGTTGTCAGCTTTTGGAGGAGACGCAACCCCGGGGCGGGTGGTAGGGGGTAGCAGGAGCGATTGCGTTCTGTCAGGGTGTCCCGGTGGCTGGACTGCGTGATGTGCGGTGGCGTGCGCTCGTGTTGTGTGCGGCGGCATTGATCACGGCTAGTTCCCTGGCGTCGTGCTCTTGGCTGCGGCCGACGACCGACAACTGCATGGGCGACGGGAATGTGCCGGTCGGGCGGGACTCGACCGGGCCGGCGGCGCCCGGCCAGCCCTCACCAGTGGCCGAGGCGCTGTGGGTGGCCGACGAGTCCGGTGTGCTGCGCGCCTTCGACGGGCGTACCAACGAAGTCTCAGCGCGCGTCGATATCGGTCGTTCGGCCTTCCCGCCGGTGCTCGGCGTAGGCGGTGGCTTGGTTTGGGTGTACCGGGACGACGGGGGCGTTGTGTTGGTCGATCCGGTCACGGCTCGGGTGACGCGGCGGGCCATGGTTGTGCCGGCCAGGCCGCTGGCAGATAACCGGTTGTCCTACGCGCATAGGGCGCTGTGGATAGCGCAGCCGGGGCGGCTGTGGCGGGTGAGCACGTCCGGCAAGGTGTCTTCGATTCAGCTTCCGGCCGATTTCAAGGCCACGGTTGCGGCGGCAACCGACCGGTGGCTGTGGCTGGCCGGCGGCCGGCGGCTGGTACGCGTGGACCCGGAGGGGCAGACCGTGACGGTGGCAGGTGAGCTTCCCGTCGACGTCGAAATCGGTCACCTTTCAGACGCTCGGAGCAGACTGTTGGCGGTTGGTTGGAACAAGTCGGAAATTTGGGTGCTTGATCCGGACTCTGGTGCCCTGGAATCGTCGATCAAGATTCCCGACGGGGAGCTGGTCATGTCGGTCGTCAGTGCGGGTGACGATGTGTGGGCGATGGGAAACTGCGGCCATGCCGTGAGAGTGACCGGGACCGAACATCCCCAGGTCCACAAGGTGCAAGTATCCAACGTGTCGCAGGATCTTGGTGCAGCAGCTGCGATCGGATCGCTGTGGGTCGCCGATGAAGGACGCTCTGAACTGGTACGGATCGACCTGCAGACGGCAGAGGTTATCGCCCGGCTGCCGGTCACTGCTGCCGATCCCGACGACCCAGCCTTTGCCGTTGTCGCTGGTCAACACAGCGTATGGCTGATCGACACCAACCTGGCTAACGGTGTCCTACACGTCGATCCGACGACCAACCGCGTCTTACGCCTCACCTCGTCCATAGGCGTGTCGCTTGGCGTGTCTGCCGTCGTTGCCCCGCCACCGCCCTGACCGCCCCGCGTGACCCAGCCAGCCTGTGCCGATTGTTCGTAGTCCGCTCCCGACCCCGGCCTGCTGGTGACCTCGGGCCGGCATCGGCCGGGGTCGGCCGGTCACGCTGACAAGGGAGCGGCGTGCCAGATCCCATGCCAGGCCAGTAGGTCGCGGTTGGTGATTGACGGGGGCTGGCGGGGAGCGTGACCGCTGGGCCGCAGGTCACGGCCACCGTAGGCCAGGGCGATTCGAGAAAGCCCCCAGGCAATGGTGTGGTTCTACCAGGAGCAGCCAACGGAGCAGCCAAACCGGCGAGCACGAGCGGACGACCGTGGACAGGGCCGCCATGTTGAGCGCCAAGGCCAGGCGTTAGACCAGAGGCCGGGTACGAACTCGTAATGCGCAGGTTAGCCAACCTCGGGCCGCTTGTATCCGCCGCCGTAGATCTCAGCCCAGCAGTGCTCGCACCAGATGTAGTCCGCATGCTCCACGAGGTGCACCTTGTCGCTTAGTGGTAGAGCGCGAACGACAGCGAAGTCAATCGGCTTGGTCAATTGGCAGTAGTAGCCGCCCTGGCTTGGACGGAAGGCTTCGTCGGTTGCCGGATGAGGTTCCAGGGCGTTGCCGTCGGCAAGCAAGGCGTCCACGAGGGGCAGTAGGTGCCGGTGATCGTCGCCCATGTCAGCCATCCTGGCAGCCGGATGTCCTTGCCGCGATGTCGGGGCTGAGGGCTCGACTACCTCGAGGCCATCGTGTCAGCCAAAAGTCAGCGAGCTCGGTGATTCGTGACCCATGCCAACGGTCATAGCAGGTAAGACGCCGGAGGCTGGACCACAGGAAACGACATCTCCCGACGCTAGTCAACAGCACGGACGAGGCTCCCCCCGACGGGGTCGTCCCTTGCCGGAGCGCTCCAACCCAGCCCACATCGCGCCTGTCCCGACGCCGTCCAGCCGAGCAGTTGCGGCACGCTCGGACCGATGGGCTACTGCTGCTGGAAGCGGCTCAGGAACTCGTCCACCAGGTGCGGTTTGGTGTAATCCATCCGGGTCCGAGTGCCCGACGTGAGGCCGCCCGCCCGGCCGCCACACGTGTAGATCAGCGGCACTGGTGGCCGGTCCGGGTAGCGCAGCACGAACGAGTGCTCGCGGCTGTATCCGATTAAGGGGCAGGCCTCGCCCATCGGCTCTGGGGCGGCATCGGGCCACCAGCCGCTGTGTCGCCGCTGCCACTGCCGCCAGGCATCGTTGCGGGTGGGTAGTCGGTTGAGCAGCGCGGCGAAGTCGGCGGCCCCGGCACGCAGCACCCGCTGACGCGGTGGGTGCGCCACCCCGGGACGCTGGATAGGCAGTGCCGTGGGTGTGGTGCACAGCAGCACCTCCGTGGCGCCGGGCGGCACCAGCGGGCCATGGGCGTCGACGAACTGGCGCCGCTCGTCGATGACCGGGCAGCCATCCGATCCGAGTGGAATTTCATATGGAGTGCCGGCCATTGCTGGCCAAGGCGACGCGGTACGCCGGACCCAGGCGATCGTGACCACACCCGCGGCCACCGCGACCACCGTCACCACGACGACCACCGCCCAACGTCGGCGTGGGCTCCATTTGGTCACTGGTCACCTCCAGCTCGACGATTGCCACCGAGGCGCGCCGTCCCGCCTTTGTCTCACTTGTCGTCTCGTTCGTCAGCGTACGAGGCGAGCGCAGACGAAGGCCGGTCGAGTTGGCCTAGGTGGCGAACCGGCCCGGTCAAGGCCGTATGGGGCCGAGCAGACTTGGAAAGCGTGTTGGGTTAACACCCTCACGAGTTCGACGCCAGGCGTAGCCAGCAGCGAGTCAGCAAACCGCTCGCCACGCGAACGATGACGGGCGGAACGAGCAGCACGACCGAGCATGCGCGCACACGACGCGGCCTGTTTGGCACTGCCTGACAAGGGCGACCAGCCTCCCCCGCTGGGGTCGTCCCGGGTCTGCTGCACCGATAGGTGACAGTTTCAGTCACGCGGCCTGAGTGGCCGGTGCGGTCATGATGGTCTCGTACTCGATAGGGGTCAACCGGGACAGAGCGTGTTGTCGTCGGCGGCGGTGGTAGGTCCGTTCGATCCAGGTCACGATCGCGGTCCTCAGTTGCTGGCGGGTGGTCCAGGTCCGCCGGTCGAGGACGTTGTTCTGCAGCAGGCCGAAGAACGATTCCATGGCGGCGTTGTCGCCGGCGGCACCGACTCTGCCCATCGACCCGATCATGTGATGCTGGTGCAGGGCGCGGACGAACTTCCGGCTGCGAAACTGCGACCCGCGGTCGGTGTGGAGCACGCAGCTGGCCACTCGGCCGCGTCGGGCTACGGCGTTGTGCAGCGCGTTGACGGCCAGCCGGTACTTCATCCGTGAGTCGATGGAGTAGCCGACGATCCGGTTCGACCACACGTCCTTGATCGCACACAGGTAGAGCTTGCCCTCGCCGGTGCGGTGTTCGGTGATGTCGGCCAGCCACAACCGGTTCGGGCCGTCGGCGGTGAAGTCTCGTTTCACGAGGTCGTCATGCACCGGCGGACCGACCTTGCCACCCTTGCCGCGCCTCTTGCGCTTGCCGAAGGCGCTCCACCACCCGTTGTCCGAGCAGATCTTCCACGCCGTGCGCTCAGCCATCGCCTGTCCGGCGGTGCGGGCCTCATCGACCAGGAACCGGTACCCGAACTCCGGGTCATCGCGGTGAGCGTCGACCAGGGCGTTCGCGCGGTAAGCGGCAACGAGTTCGGCGTCGCCGACGGGCCGGGCGAGCCACCGGTAGTAGGGCTGACGAGCGATCTTCAATACCCGGCACGTCACCGCCACGGGGATTCCATCGGCGGCCAGCTCGCTCACGAGCGGGTAGAGCCTTTTCCCGGCAGGTTCGCCTGTGACAGGTAGGCAGCGGCCCGGCGCAGGACCTCGTTCTCCTGCTCCAGCAGCTTGATCCGCTTGCGGGCCTCGCGCAGCTCGGCTGACTCGCTGCCGCTGACACCCGGTTTGGTTCCAGCGTCAACGTCAGCCTGGCGCAGCCATTTGAACAACGTCATCGGGTGGACTCCGAAGTCCTTCGCGATCTGCTCGACCGTCACGCCCGGATCACGGTCACGGTCCACCCGCGCGACATCATCGCGGAACTCACGAGGGTAGGGCTTGGGCACAGCAACATCCTTCCAGCCCGCCACCAGGGCAAGCCATCTCAGATGTCACCTATCGGTGCAGCAGACCCTCCCCTTCCGAGGGAAGCACTCCTGCTGGTCTGCGGACAGCGGCGCTGAGTTCCGCTTCAACGCCTGACACTTCCGCCTGAGTGACCAACTGGGTAACGATCGGCGCAGGCAAGGGATGGACGCCTGGCAGACATGCGTCGGAGGCCCGAGCGGCGTGGTACGACTGGGTCAATACTGGGGCAAGCTGACGGAAGATGAGCGGCAGATGACGGTCGGTGGCTCGCGCGGGCTGCTGCACGGCCGTGAGGGGGAGCTGCTCCTCGATCTGGTTTATGTCTTCGTGCTCACCCGATTCTCGCAGCGCCTGGTTGAGGACTTCACCACGGAACGTCGGATCGTCCTGCCTGAAGTCGGTCAGACGACGCTGCTGCTACTGGCCCTGTGGTTGATCTGGGTCCACGCGGCATTTGTGACCAGCAGAGCCGATCCACAACAACCCGTGACCCAGCTGTTGGTCGTCTGGACCATGTTCGGCAGCATGATCATGGCGGTCACGTTGCCCCATGCGTTCGGCGATCGAGCTGTGGTCTTCGCGGTCACGTACGTCGCCATCCAGGCCGGCAAGCCCGTCATCCTCCTGCTCGCCCGGCGTGACCCTGGGCGGCACAGCCCCGCGCGCCACCTTTGCTGGGCCGCGGTATCCGCCGTGCCCTGGATCGTCGGAGCGGCGCTATTCCCGCAGAGTCCCGCGCGCGGGGTGCTCTGGACGCTAGCGATCGCACTGGACTACACGGGACTCGTACTCGGCTGGCCCGTACCGGGGCTTGGTCGGACCGGAGCGGAGGACTGGAGACGCGCGGGCAAGCACCTCGCCGAGCGCTACCAGCAGTTCATCATCATCACGATCGGCGAAACGATCCTGCTCACGGGAATCACATTCGCCGACAAGTTCACTCCCGACCGGGTGGCTCCCACCGTGATGTCCTTCGCCACCGCCGTGCTGATGTGGCGAATCTATTTCCACCGCGCCGGGACGGTGTTCCCCGCCGCCATCGAGGGCGCCTCCCATCCAAACCGCCTCGTTAAGTCTGGGTACTACACCCACCTGGTCATGGTGACCGGCATTCTCGCCACCGGCGTCGGCTACGCACTCGTCATCGACCAACCGCGCGGACACCAGGATCCGCTCTGGCTCGCGGTCATCCTCGGCGGGCCCGCGCTGTTCCTGGCCGGGCGGTCCCGCCTCGAGTACGAAGTGTTCGCCCGGGTGTCCCCATCCCGGGTGATCGGACTGCTCGCGCTTGTCGCCTTGACGCCGGCGATGGTCGGCCGGGCGCCGGTGATCGTCGCCGCCGCCGCAGCCGTCGTCCTGGCCGGGGTTACGGCGTGGGACGGCACACGCGAATGGAGACACCCAGACGAGGCGCCCTCGCCACAGCGCTAGGTGGGCCGCAACGGATGCCCCCGGCTGAGGTAGAGGCAGCAAGAAGGCTGCGGTCAAGGCTGTGAAGCCCCGGCAGCTAACGGCAGGCAGCGGGCGATTTTCAGCACTGCTTGATACCCGATTTCACTGGTCGGCACCCTGTTTCCGTTTCAACCCCAACGGAGGTCAACTGGCCCTGGAGCCGCGCTAGTACGGCGACTGCCCCGAGTGTGGGCATGGCTGGCGCGGACATCAGCCGCCGGAGCCATATAGCAAGTGCCGGTACGAGATTGGGCATGAGAAGCGGAGGCTCCCATTAGACGACCTGACGGAGATTGTTGGCGAGATCTCAGGCGCGCTAATGGCGGTGATACTTGGAGGACAAGGACCCTGTGAAGATTGGCCGTCCCGCTCTAGCAATCTATCCGTCCAGTCGGGTTAACAACTGCTTGCGCAGGGGCCAGGACTCGTCGTTGATGCACTCTGCTAAGCAGGCCAGCCCAAGTGCCAGAGGCCAGGAAATTGCCTGTCGATGCTCAGGCAGCATGTCGAGTGGTCGGCTGGGATCCCAATGCCGCAACGGTGCGAGGCTGACCGGCATGAACTCGTGAACGTAAGATTGCTCTACTCGCCGCGGTGAACGGTCGAGCATCTGATCACCTGTAAGGCGAAGGAGAGTTACGGCGCAGAATTCGGGCATGGCTCCCCTGCTGATCCACCGACCGTGGCCAACAACCGAACTGCCTTCTATCTCGCTTGGTTTCAGGTGGCACTCTTCTCGAAGCTCGCGCTCAGCTCCATTGCTTACAATCCTCTGGATGGTCCAATCGGCCATGTTGGCAGGCACGTCTTTGGGTTCGAGCGCGCCAGAGCCGGACGGAGCGAGCAAACCAGGGCTGCCAATGTTGTCGTGGGTCTGCGCCACGAGGAGCAACCGCCCGTCGGTGGTGAATGCCAGCGTCGATACGCCGATGAGGTTAGCTAGGCGACTGCGCTTAAGAGAAATTAACTGGCCATCCGGGTCGAGGATGAGGTCCCGACCACGAAGGACGGGGCTCTTTCGCCCGGCCTCCCAGATGTCCAGCGGGGCGAACAGGTTGCTGCACATGAAGTCGAAGTAGCGACCGGCCCTTAGCTTGACGACATCGTCGCCCAAGAGATCCGACGCAAGACAGAGCACTTGATCGTTATATATTTTCCCCGTCTTTGCCCGCCGGCTCAGGTAGTCGAGGGACCAGGTTCGCAGATCGCGGGGAAGTCTGTAATCGGGACTCTGGATAATGGCTCTGAGGGGGCGCTTGCGTAGTTCGCTGTTCTCGCGTGACAGCAAGATACCCACGTCACGGACGCTCTCCACGGCCGGTCCGTGACCCTCCGAATTGCCAATTACATCCCGGTAGGTGTCACCCTCACGTGGCTGGAACCGCACTTCTCTCGAACGACGGCGGTTGGCCCGAGTCTCCATGAGGGAGAGAGTAGCGCCAGCAAGGCCGGCGACCACGCTGACCGGCCGGGGCGGGTCGACTAGCGCGGTCGCCATCCCGAATGAGGCTAGAAGCAGGCCGACGGTGGTGAGCCTGTATCGCCACAGTCTGTAGCGCCAGATGGCGGTCTTCGTCCTCGCCGATCTCCTAGCTCCAAGCATCCGCGCCCTCCGTCGGTGCGACGTGCCTCGGGGGCTGCATCGTAGCGGCGAGCTGGGAATCCGTCGCGCGCCCGGAAAGTCGGAATCCCTGGAGATCTAGGACAATCCTGAACACGGCAGGCGGCCAAGGTCAGATTCGCTGCGTTCACGTCAGATATCTGACTGGCTTAGGCGTGTGCCAGGCGAGGCTGGCCCGCCTTTGCCAGCTCCTGACAGTCCGCGTGCCCGTTGCGTGCCCGATCTGACGGGCGACGAGGGTCAACGACGGTCAAAGCTCGCTGGATAGCGACAGCTGTGACCAGCGCTAACAGCAAGTCAGCCAGCAGAGGCCTGCGAAGCAGAGAATTCCTAAACCGTGTGTCGCGGCGGCAAGTCAGCCGAGACCGAGCCGGTGCAGCGCGAGGGCCACGAACCCGCGCACCGACCGGTCCCAGCCGGGTACTTCGGCGTCGAAGTCCGAGCTGCGGGCGTCGGTGAGGACGTCGAGGGCCAGGTCGGGTAGCTGGTCGCCGAGCCGGTACGCCAGTCCCACTGCCGCCGTGACCCGGACGACCGCTGCGTTCGCGGACAGCAGCTCGCGGAGGCAGGCGTCGGCTCCGAGCCGACCGGACAGTGGGCGAGGGTCAGGTTGGCGCTCGCACGGGTGGCGGCGCGGGTCTCGTTGCCGGGGACCGCAGTCAGCCCGGCGGCCAACGCGGCCTCGTCGGGTGCGAACCAGACGAGTAGTTCGGCGGCATACCCGGCGAGCTGCGGGTCCGGAGCCGTGAGCCAGCGGACGTACCGATCGGTGTGCCGGGCTCCAGCGTGGAAGGCGTCGGCCTCCCAGCGGACCGCCACGTTGTCAGCCAGCTCCGCGACCTCCTCGTGCTCGAACAGGTCTTCGGCCTCCAGATACCGCTCCACCAAGGCCGCCTGTTCGTCGGTGATCCCCTCGGCGGCGGCGAAGTGCCGCCGCGGATCGAACGGCAGCTCGTCCGTCGCGCCGGTCACCAAGCACCACCGAACGGAGCAGGGCGGCCACCCCTGCCCGGTCCGGGGTATCCGGGTCGTCAGCGAGCGCCACCAGGAACGGCACCACGTGACAGTCGCCCCCAGCGCGTGCCCTGGTGGTAGACGTTGCCGGGCTGTCCAACGTCACCGCGGCGCAGTTCGAACTCGCCCGGTCGATTGCGGAGATCGCCGCGGTGACCGCCCAGTACAACATTGGCAACCGCACCGGTGCGGACCTGCTTGCGGCGGCGGAGCGGACCAGAGCGGTGTTCTCGCCCTGGCACCCGGTCAGCCTGCACGACGGCGGGGACAACGCCGGCCAGGTCGCCGCCGCCCTCGCGCCGATCGCCGCCCGGCACGCGGCCACGCCCCAGCAGATCGCGCTGGCCTGCGTGCTGCACCGCTCTCCGGCGATGCTGCCCACGACAGCAGGCGGGGCCGTAGCCAGGCTGAGAGGGACGGGACGACAACCGGTGGCAACAGACGATGCGCCGCAGCGGCGTTCGGGACGAAGAGTTCAACACTTGCATCTGGGCGTCCCAAGCAGCCCGGGCGGAGGTGGTGGATGGCCCACTAGCCCGGATGGTCGTGAAGGAACGACTTCGCCGTCGCCTTCATGGCCGCCACCGCTCCGTCCGGCTGGTCGTACATTGCGCCCCAACCGGCGTAAAGCTCAAGGAAGCGATCGCCAACCGCTCGTAGCCCCGGCAATCCGGAATAGCAGGCCTGCCAGTAGATCTCGTGCGCCAGGTCCTCGGGATCGCCCCGTCCAGCAAGAAGGTCCGACGCTGCCTTACGCATCAGGTGCAGCCGTGCGGCGCTCTCGTCCGGGACCGCCCAGCCAAGCTCCTCCATCGCCTGCCGGAACAGGTCAACCGCTTCCCGCGGCTGTCCCTTCGACAGGCCGGCAAGCTCGCGCAAGGCCGGAGAATCGAAGCCGCCGGTCAGGGCATAAGCGGCCGCTATCGGCAGGTCATCTCCGACGGACTCTCCCAAGGCCAGTCGAATGGCAAGGTCGCGCAGCTGCTCCACGGCGCAGAGGCTAGCGGTGCGTGCATCGCGGGCCAGAGAGTCGGGTCGGGTTCGGGCTCGGGTTCGGCTGGGCGTGCCGGCGGAGTTGCATGGGCTTGGCGCGCGGGAGCACGTGCTGACTCGACGCGGGGCATCATGTGCGGGTGAAGGACTGGGACCATCTGAACAGGCTCATCGTCGAAGGCCGCAGGATCCAGGCTGTGCAAGCAATCCGAGCATCCTGCGGGTGCGCCATCCCCGAGGCCCTGGACATGCTGGCTGAACGGTACGCATTGCTTCGGGCGGCTCGTCCCGACGACTTCAAGCAGAGCCACGATGACTACTGGCAGGGTGTATTCCTGACCCATCCTTGCCCGGTCCGGTGTTCATGATCCGGAAAATGTGCGGAATGATCATGTAGGTTGCTGGTCGTGCTGCTCTTATTCGGGCAGGTAGGCCAGCTGTGGTGACCAGCCGCTAACTCCTTCCTAAACCGTGTGTCGCAGCGGCAAGTCAGCCGAGACCGAGCCGGTGCAACCCGAGCGCCACGAACCCGCGCACCGACCGGTCCCAGCCGGGTACGTCGGCATCGAAGTCCGAGCTGCGGGCGTCGGTGAGGACGTCGAGGGCCAGGTCGGGTAGCTGGTCGCCGCGCCGGTATGCCAACGCCACCGCCGCTGTGACCCGGACGACCGCAGTATTCGCGGACAGTAGCTCGCTGAGGCGTGCGTCGATCCGCTCCGAACCGACCGGACAGTGGCCGAGCGTCAAGTTGGCGCTGGCGCGGGTGGCGGCGCGGACGTCATCACCAGGGACCGCGATGAGCCCGGCCAGCGCGGCCTCGTCGGATGCGAACCAGGCGAGTAGTTCGGCGGCGTATCCGGCCAGCTGCGGGTCCGGATCGGTCAGCCAGCCGACGTACCGGTTGATGTGCCGGGCTCCGGCATGGAAGGCGTCGGCGTCCCAACGGACCGCCACCTTGTCGGCCAGCTCTGCGGCCTCCTCGTGCTCGAACAGGTCTTCGGCCTCCAGATGCCGCTCCACCAGCGCCGCCTGTTCGTCGGTGATCCCCTCGGCGGCGGCGAAGGTTCGCCGCGGATCAAACGGCAGCTTGTCGTCGCGCCGGTCGCCGAGCACCACCGAACGGAAAAGGTCGACCACCGCTGCCCGGTCCGGGGTGTCCGGGTCGTCGACGAGCGCTACCAGGAACGGCACCACATGGCAGCTCGCCCCCCACCGCGTGCCCTGGTGGTAGACGTTGCCGAACAGCTCGGACAACGCACGGCGTCGGACCGACACGTCCACCGAGCGCAACGCTCGCAACTGGTCCGGTACGTCGACGGCCGGCCCATACGCATGATGCAGCGACTCCCACGGGACGTCGTCGAGCCCGGCCAGCGGGTCGGTTGGTTGATCCATCCGGCGGTTCTACCAGCAGCGGGCAGGGAGCCGGAAGTTGCTGCTGACATCAGTCGTTGACATCAACGGTGGTGGCCGAAGCTGGATGAGTGCGAACGGATGTCGACTTCGACCCGAACCCACTGGACGACAGCGGACACTACGACTCTCGCCGGGAGCACCTTACAGACGAGGGGTCGGGGTAAGCGCGTCAAACAGGGTCTTCAGCCGGTTGTCGATGTCGCCTCCGGACCTGACACTCTGCCCTGGCGCTTCCGGCCTCAGCATGAGAATGTCCAGCTTGGCGTTGAAGTGCCAGTCTGGATGGACGACCGAGCCGAACTCATGGCCGGCGACGGTCCGGAGGTGGGCGCTTCCTGGCTTGGCCTTCGAGTAGAACTGAATGAGCGGTTGGTGTTCCCACAGCTCCTTGAGCTGAGGGCGCTCGCCGAGAGCACGCGGCGCAGGTGCGGGCCCGCAGCGGGCGGTAGGCCGACTGGTGACCAGATTTCGGCCATTATGCCCAGAATTAACCTTACGATGAGGTCTCTTCAATGGAGGTGAAGGACCATGACGACGTATATCGCGTTGCTGAGCTGGACCGATCAGGGGATCCGAGGCTACAAGGACACCGCGACGCGCGCCGAGGCCTTCGCCGCAGCGACACAGAAGCTCGGGGCGAATCTCCTGAGCATTTACTGGACCGTCGGTCCGTACGACCTCGTGGCCGTCGTCGAGGCGCCCGACGACGAAACCGCCACCGCGGCGCTCCTGCAGCTCGGCGGGGCGGGCAACGTCCGTACCACGACCCTTCGGGCCTTCGGTCGAGGGGAGATGGATCGCATCGTCGCCAAAGCCGCTGGCTAAGCCCTGCACACACTGCCAGGCTGGCGCCCGGCGAGCCGGCCCAGCCATCGCTTTTAAAAGGTGTCTCGTAACCCTGTTGTTTGAGGGCGACCGACCAAGATGCCCGGGTGCATTTGGATCGAACATCAGTGCCCCTCAATCCTCGGCCTCGTCTTTGGTGGTACTCGCGCCACGGCGCTGCGCCTGGCGGAACCTGGCGACGCCGGCTTCCACGCCACAGACCCCGAAGTGCCTCCCGGGGGGATCGCGGCAGTACGTGTTGGCCAATGGTCAGGTCGATCAGTACAGCGATCGCGACACGGTCGAGGTCCGCCACGTCGTGCCGATCGTGGTTCACTTCCTCGCTACCACCGACGCCACGTTGGTGTCCTATGGGACCTGGGCACGTTCTGGCCCCGGGCCGCCCACCCGTTCGCGCCACCCTGCTACGCCGAACGAGCTGTGCCGGAGCTGACCCGACGAATCACGTACCTGGTCGGATGCGGCAACGCCGTGCTGCTCTCCGCACACAGCCACGGTTCGGTCCTGGCCGCCACGACAGTGCTCCAGTTACCGCCCCAGGTCTGCCGGCGAGTCGCCCTCCTCACCCACGCGTCACCACTCCGCCGCCTCTACGCGCGGCTGTTCCCCGCCTACGTCGACGACGAGGTGCTGCACGAGATCGGCTCCGAGTCGAGTGGCGGTGGGTGAACCTGTGGCGCGACACCGACCCGATCGGCGGCTGGATTTTCTCCGCCCACCAGACAATCGCGCCGGTCACCGTCGCCCACCCGGCGGCAACAGTGGACCGCCGGCTGCGAGCGATCCCGCCGATGTGGTGGCTCCCCCTGGCGACAGCGTCCCGCCACCGATCCAGGGACACCGGCCCTGCGGATCGGACCAGCGGTACGCCGAGGCGGCGCAAAAGTTGGTCGAGCGCCTCCGCAAGCCGATGGAGCCAGGGCTTCGTCCAGGCGACCCACCGACCGGGCCATGAATTCGTCGCCTCTGCCTCCCCGATCAGGCTCGATGAGAGTCACCTGCCGTTGCCATGGGGCGTAGTCCAAGACCACAGCCCGGGTCCACGCGTGCCGTACGTGTGCGAATGCCCCCCGGACGCACGGCAGCGCGGATCTGCCGAACCAGAACAGTCCCGGACGGCGGCGCGGACCAGTTGGTGACCCTGCCAAGCGATGGCAAGGAAAAGGTGGCGGCCGATGTGGATGGCAACGGTCAGAGCGGCGCGCACATCAATTACTTGACGGATCCGCGCAAGTGACGCGGGCGTGCCCGAAGTACATGAGCTCCCAGATCGCGTCCTCGGCGAACTCCTCGACCACGCGTCCGCCCTTGTGGTGCTCAATCGTTAGCAGGCCGGCGAAGCGCAGGTAGGCGCCGTCGAACCGGATCAGCCGGGCCGCGGTCCGCTTCAGCCAGGGCAGGTCCTTGGTGAGCGGGTTGCGGACCAGGTCGCGCTTGCGGTCGAAGGTCACCACGTACGTGTCGTCGTCGTCCACGTAGGTGTACTGGACGATTCCCGCCACCGGCTTGCCGGTCTTCGCGTCGGTGTAGACCGCCTGGCGTTCGAACGTCATCTTCTCCGGGTCGTCGCCGATGATCCGGCCGTCGCGGGCCAGCATGAAGATGGGGATCTCGGCGAAGCCGTACTTCTCGGCGCTCGTGATGAACGACGCGATGACCGTGTACGGCCCGGCCTGCCCCCGCCCCCAGTACCAGTCATTGACGATTTTCTGCAGCCCGACGTTGCCCCAGTTGTGGTCGTGGTAGCCGACGCCGGTCGTCTCGTGCCGCACCCCGTCGATCGTGTACGAGCCCCGCACGGCTCCGTGCGGCACCGAGGGCAGCCAGTTGAACTCAAGTCCGCGCTTCGCGCCGAACAGCATGTGCCCGGTGGCCGGACGCCAAGCCGGAGCCTCGGACGTCAGCGTGAAGTCGACCCGCAGCCTGCCGGCGGTCGCCTGGATCCGGTACTCGCGCAGGTTCTCGCCCTGGAAGCGGTTGCCCGGCCCCATCCGGACGTCCGTACGCCCGCTCGCCGCCGACCACTCGGCCGCGGGGATCGCGATCGTGTTGTGGGACATCGTGCCGTCGGGCAGTTCCAGGTTGACCCGGAGCTGCGGCGACAGCGGGCTACTCGCCGCGCCGAGGTCCTTGTTCATGAACACCACGACCACCTTCGCGCCGTCGTCGAGGTGGGCGTCGAAGTACCACCACTCGTACGACCCGGGGTGATCGTCGGTGCGGGCGCCGTCCTCCCATTCGCGTACGACATCGCACTCCAGCCCGAAGCGTGCGTAGTCGTCGCTCAGCGCGGCCAGTTTGAGATGATCCGGCATGACTCTTCGTCTCCGTTGCTTCCACAAGATCAAGATATGTGGCCCGTTCTCGAACCAACTCCTACGTCCCTGTATCGAGCGGTCCTCGATCTCGAAGTCCATCGCTCTCCCGAAGATCGGGCATTGCGCCGACTCCTAGAACCCAAGGCCCCTAGCACGGCCTTTCCGACTGGGGCGTCCGCCAGCGGCAGCGGACGGCTCACAGGGTGGCGAAGCCCTCTCGCCAGGAGGGATAAGTCGGGATCCAGCCGAGGTGCTTGCGGGCGTAGTGGTTGCTCGCGCCCCGTGCCCAGCCGTGCCGCTCGCCCACAGTCACCGCTGGCGCTGGGACACCGGCCGCCGCGCAGAACGCGGGCACCCACTCCGAGGCTGCGGCGGGCTCGTCGTCGCAGACGTTAACTGCACCGGCGGGCCACTCCAGGGCCGCGACCGCGGCGGCGACGGCGTCGTCGATATGCAGCAAGCTACTCACGTCCGCGTCAGCGGGGACCCTGCCGGCGGCGGCGAACTGGGCCATCAGGCCGTCGCGGGCATACCAGGTGTCCGGGCCGTAGAGGGTGCCGTACCGCAGCACGACCCACTCAGGTGCCTCCCGAACGGCGGATTCGAGCGCGGCGACACCGGCCACGCTGGTTTGCCGCGGCTCGGCGGCACCGAGGTCGAGCGGGGTCTCCTCGGTCGCGGGCTCGGCGCCCGGCTCGTACGCCCAGGCGATGCCCTGTGCCACGATCCGGCGTACCCCGACAGCGAGCGCCGCGTCGACCAGGTTGCGGGTTCCGTCCCGGCGCAGCCGCGCATTCGCCACGAGGTCGCCCGTGCTCAGGCTGGTCAGCTGGTGCATCACCACGTCGGGCCGGGCGTCGCGGACGGCGGCCGCCACCGCGTCCCGGTCGAGCACGTCGACGGGGACCGGGCCGTTGCGGGCCAGCCCGATGACCTCGTGCCCCTGGTCGGTCAGGAGCGGCTCGAGCCGGCGACCGATGACGCCGGTCGAACCGGCAAGAAGGATGCGCATGACGGTGCTCCCGTATCAGTTCGGCCGGGGCGCCCGGCGGTCCTTGCGCTGTTCGAGTTCCTCGGGGCTGACAAACACCAGCATCTCCTGGTTGGGTGCGCAGACCATGACAGCCAGGAACTTGGTCGTCCGGTCCGGCAGGTTGTTGGCGGCCTGGTAGTGAATGACGTCGCCGCCGGGCTCCCAGAACGCCTCACCGGCCTTGATCACCCGTTCCGGCTCGCCCTCCAGCTCGAAGATCATCTCGCCCTCGAGCATGTAGCCGAAGACCGGGCCGGAGTGCCGATGCGGCGGCGAGCCGGGGTCACCCGGTGGTAGTTCGACTGTCCCGGTCATCACGTGCGAGCCCTCCGGCAGCACCGGCGGCATGGCCGTGCCCAGGAGCACGACCTCGTTGTTTCCCATCTTCATCGTCTGCATGTATCGAACGTAGCCCGGTCCGGACCAACAGAATGGACCACTCAGCGACTGTTCTGATGGACCAGTTCCGCAAGGCCGGTCAGCGCCGCCTTCCAGGCATGCGATGGCGGCGCCGCGTACCCGAGGACCAGGGCCGCCGCTTGCCGCTCATCCGCCGGATCGTGCCAGTAGCCGTTGCTGTGCAGGCCGATCAGGTGCAGGCCCTGGCGGCGCCCGGCCTGGACCAGCCGGCGCTCCTGCGCCGCCGAGGCCAGCGGCAGCAGCGCGTGCATGCCGGCCGCTATGCCCTCCAGCGGGATAGTGGTCACCTCGGCCAGGCGGTCGGCCAGCTCCGCCCGGCGACGCCGGTAGGTCAGGCGCATGCGGCGGATGTGCCGGTCGTACTCGCCGTGCGTGAGCAGGTCGGCCATCGCGAGCTGGTCGATCGCGGAGACTGCGGCGCCGGCCTCCAGGATCGCCGCCGCCAGGTCGCGGCGCAGCGGCTCGGGTACGACGAACCAGCCCAGGCGTACGCCCGGCGCCAGCGACTTGCTTGTGCTGCCCGCGTATACGATCCGCTCCGGCGCGAGCGCCTGCATCGCGCCCACCGGCCGCTGGTCGTAGCGGAACTCGCCGTCGTAGTCGTCCTCGATCAGGAACGCGTCGTGTTTCCGCGCCCAGGCGATGAACCGGTAGCGGTGCTGCGGGGCGAGCACCACCCCCGTCGGATGCTGGTGCGCCGGGGTGAGCAGGGCGGCCTGGCCCGCCGCCTCGTCTGGGTCGGCCCCGCCCGCACCGACGGTGAGCGGGGTGACCGTCAGGCCCGCGGCACGGAGCACCATGCGGTGGTGGGGCAGGCCGGGGTTTTCGGTGGCGATGGCACGCAGGCCGCGCCGGTGTAGCGCCCGCGCCAGCAGGGAGAGCCCCTGGGTGAAGCCGGCGGTGATCACCACCGCGTCGGGGTCGCAGAGCACCCCGCGGGTACGCGCGAGATAGCCGGCCACCGCCGCCCGCAACCCGGGCAGCCCCGTCGGCTCGGTGTAGTCCAGCGCGCTGCGCGACGCCGTCGCGAGCGCCCGGCGGACACTGCCGGCCCAGACCGTACGCGGGAACGAACCGAGATCGGGAATCCCCGGCCGCAGCTCGATCACCGGCCCGGAGACCGTCGACGGCTGCGGTTCCCGGCGCGAGCCGGGTGGATCATGGGGCACAGCCGCGACCCGGGTGCCGGAGCCCGGCGCCGACACCAGCCACCCTTCCGCCACCAACTGCGCGTACGCCCGCACGACCGTGCCCCGGGCCAGGCCCAGGTCGGTGGCTAGGCTCCGGCTCCCGGGCAGACGCGACCCGGCCCGCAGCCGGCCGGTCCGAATGCTCTCCCGTAACGCGCTCTCCAGCGAACGACCCGGGAAACCCGCACCCCGATCAAACTCCAGATGCAGGTCGAGGGACTCCACCACCCGCCAACGATCTCACTCGTGCGGCAGCGACGCCGGGTTCGGCGACGATTCAGACGCCAGACCCCGTCGACCTTGACGTACGTGCCGTCGACGAACCATGGGGGCACCGGGTGGGCGCCGGTGGAATCGGGCGGCGTCGGCCAGCAGTGAGGTGAACCGCCGCCTCCACCGGAACGCCGTCACGTGATCCATCTCGACCGCGCGTTCGACCAGGAGTTGTTCCACGTTCCGACAAGAGAGTTTGCATCTTGGGTACCGGCGGACCCGCGAGGACGATCACCTGGGTCGTGAAGAGCGTAAGAGCTGTGCTCCCGCGGGCCAGAGTCGGTCAGGTCACCGTTCGTGACAGCGCAGACGGCCGCATGCGACCGTGCCAGCCGGACCGGGCTGCCCGTCGCTGTGTCACCGGTGCCGGCGGTTACCGCTGGAACTGGGTTAGTTTCTGCGGATTGAGGACGATCAGCACTCGTTCGATTCCGGCGGGTGAGGCATCGATGTTGACCAACGCGATCGCTGTTCCGGCCTGCGACACGAGGATCGCGGCCTGACCATTGGATTCGACGATCTCCAGCGTAAGGTCGCGGCCGAACTTCCGAATCACTCCCAGGATGTAACGCGCGACGTTGTCGCGTCCGACGACGGGTACCTGGGCGGCGCGGACGGTGCCGCCGCCGTCGGCGTAGGAGGTGGCAGTCTCGGCGAGCAGTTCCTCGAGCCGGGGCAGGTCTCCGGAGCGGGCTGCGGCGAGGAATGCACGCAGAAGACGGCCGTGGTCGGCGTAGCCGACCGGATCGCGCCGC
Organism: Micromonospora cremea; assembly: GCF_900143515.1. NCBI lineage: Bacteria > Bacillati > Actinomycetota > Actinomycetes > Micromonosporales > Micromonosporaceae > Micromonospora > Micromonospora cremea. The sequence continues at coordinate 796,555 of NZ_FSQT01000001.1, forward strand.
TCTTGGGCCAAGTGCGTACGGGCGCGTCGGCCGAGCTGCCGCGCGTTCGCCTCGCTGATGCCGAGTACCTCGCCGATCCGCCGGTACGGGTAGTCGAACGCCTCGCGCAGCACGTACACCGCCCGCTCGGCCGGGGTGAGCCGTTCCAACAGAAGCAGCACGGCGAGTTCGAGTGACTCGTTGCGTTCGGCCTGCAGTGTCGGGTCGGCGGAGGTGTCGACGGGCTCGGGTAGCCACGGTCCGGGGTACAGCTCACGTCGGGCGCGAGCCGATGTCGCGGCGTTCAGAGCGAGCCGAGAAGTCGTCGTGACCAGGAACCCGATCGGGTCCCGTACCTGGCTGCGATCGGTCTGTTGCCACCGAAGCCAGGCTTCCTGCACGACGTCCTCCGCCTCCGCGACACTTCCGAGCATCCGGTAGGCAATGCCGAAGAGCCGCGGTCGGACCGCGCCGAAGATGCCTAACGCGCCGACCAGTGTCCCGTCTTTCCCTCGCCCCACCATGACCGTCCGCCTCGTCGCTTCTATCCCTGAATATGCAGGTGAGCTCGAACTACCGCCGATATCGCTGCTGTCCGTTGGGCGCCAACGCATACAGATACCCCTGGGCGGCCGCATTACAGCATCGGCGCACCGCGCCAGGCCCCCCACCTCTGAGGCGGAGGGCCCGCAACATGGAGGCGACCCGCTCGATCGGCGGTCTGGCCACCGGCTCGGGGCGGCGACGATTCGAGCAGACCGATACAGATCCGCACGAGCGTGCTGACGAGCCAGCTGAAGGGGCTGCCGATGCCATCCTGTTGGTCGTCCGGCATCGTGTACCAGCCGGTGTACGTCTCTTGCACCGCGTGTTCGGCGATTTCGACCGAACCGAGTAGGTGATATGCGAGGTTCTTGAGGAGGCGTCGTTCGGCGACGACGACGCAGAACGCGCTGGGTAGCGCGTTTGACCGACGTGGCCGGCGGGGTTCGGGAACCATCGGTTCTCCCAGTGGTTGACGCGGAAGGTTCAGTGGGCGGCCCGAGCCGAGGGGAAGCCGCGCCGGACCGCTCGACGGTCACGCAGCACCGTCAGCAGGATGATCACCAGGCCGACGAGCGCCACGGCCGCGTTTGCGGTGGTGAGGAGGATCGCCTCACCTACGGTCGCCGTCTCCATGTTCGTGAGGTGGTAAAAGAAGTGCGGCACCGCGAAGACGGAATAGGCACCCGCGGCGGGGATGACGAAGTGGGACTTGGGTTTGACCGCCGCGATGCCCAGCAGCAGGGCGATCGCCAGTGATGCCGTACCGAAGTCCCGCGCGTAGTGCTCGCTGAACGGCGGGGTGAGGTCCACTGTCGGGAAGTTCGTGTAGAAGCTGGCCGGCCAGATCGCGTTCCAGGCCCCGACCACGAAGTTGTCGACAAACAAGATCGCCAGTGCGATGCGAATGATGATGGTCACGGGTTGTTGCTCCTTGCGCTGTCCCGGCTCGGCGTCCGAGGTGTCGCCCTTGACGGGCCAGCCGACGTAGCTGGACACATCGGATACCCGCCAGTGGTGGGCGAGTGTCACCAGTTACGGACCGAGCAGGTCTCCGATTCGTGACAGATGGCCAGCGGCAAGCTCTGCTGTCACGAATTGGGGGCCCGCTCGGTCCAGTTCGCAGATGCCGCGGTCGTTCGCGGCGGTGGGGAGCACGCCATGAAGAGAAGCGTTGCGGCGCGCGTGACCGGCGAGTCAGACACCGCTCGGGTGCCTCGCATTCGTCGTACCGTCGGATTGATCGTCACGGTCGCGCTTGCTGCCGGTCTCCCGCTGGCGGTCACGCCCGCTCCCGCGTTCGCCCACGGCGCGACGCATTCGATCACGCCGGCCGCCGGTGCCGCGCTCGCGACTGCCCCGGAACGGGTCGAGGTGGTGTTCGCTGCCGAGATCACGTCTGACAGCGCCGTCACGATCATGGACCGCGCGGGAACGGATTGGGCCGGCGGTCGGCCGGCTGTCCAAGGGGCGACGCTGATCGGTCAGGTGAAAGCGGGTATGCCTGACGGCAGGTACGAGATCAGTTGGCGAGCAACCTTCACCGACGGACATCCGGTAGCCGGCACGGCGGAGTTCACTGTGGGAGCGGACGCTGCGGCGGCGGCCGCAGCAAATCCGTTTCGGGCCCGGGTCACGCACGGCGGGGTCGTCGCGTTCTACGCCGCCGCAGGCGTGGCCGTACTTGCTCTCCTTCTCGCGATCATGACGCTCTCGCGCGGTGTGTACGCCGCAAGCACGCGCGCGGCCACACGTGACGGCTCCACCCTTTAGGGCGACTTGCGCAGTTTCAGCCCCGGCGAGAAATCTTGGAGAGCTAGAACCAACAGTGACATCACAGCGGTTGATTCCCCTTTCACCCCGGCGCCCGGTCCGGGCGACGCACCCCCGCGGCGTTACGGCGAACGCGGATCGGGAGGTAGCTCAGTGCGTATCGCGGTAGCTGGCGGGACCGGCTGGGTCGGAAGTCTCGCCGTCGACGCCGTACGGGCTGCCGGCCACGAGCCGGTCATACTCGTCCGCTCCACAGGCGTAGACATGATCCGCCGTTCCGGGCTGGACGAGGCGCTGACCGGCGGCCTGCTGCCCACCGGCCCCGGTCCTCAGGGCAAACAGACCTTCGACCAGTGGCGTGCCAGCCCGGCAGCGCAGAACACCACCGGGCGGACCCGATGAACGGAGGCCAGTCACCCATCCCCGCCGCACCGCAGGTCGCGTCAACAGACGGACGGGGCTCTGCGCTGACCGTGCTGATCCGGATCGCCCTTGCCGTCCTCTTCCTCGACGAACTCGTTGTCGGGTTCTGGAACCAGGCCTTCCCCGAAAACTTCTACAACAACTTCCCGACTGTCACCCTTACCCCGCCGCTCAGCGAGCACTACGCGCGAGACTTCGGCGGAGCTACCCTCGGCCTGGCCGTCGTCCTTGGCATAGCGCTCGTCGCACCTCGAGCCGCATTCACCATCCCCGCGGCGGCGGCATTCTCCACCTTCGCCATACCCCACTTTTTCTTCCACCTGACCCACCTCGACCACGCCAGCCTTAGCGAGGCGGTGTTCCTCACGACCGCCAATGCCGTCGTCGCCCTGCTCGGCCTTCTCGTCATCGCCCTGACGCTCATCCGAGACGCCAGGCATCGCCGGTCCCAGCTCGACGCCAGCGGATAATCGACTGGTAGCAGAGCTGACTGGACGCCCGCGGCGTTGGCTGCACCGCGCCACCCGGCGTCGGGCTGCCGACAAGCGGAAGTTGGCGCGCCCCGGAATTCCACCGTCAGGACAGCCCAGTGGCACAGTGATGGGAGACGAGCAACCAGGCGGGCTGCTCAGGGCGCCCCGGGAACGCCAGCCGGTAGCGCTCCTGGAGCTGTTCTTCGACCTGGCATTCGTCTTCGCCCTCACGCAACTGTCCCGAAATCTGGTCGAGGATCTGACCTGGGCAGGGGCCTACCAGACCGGCGTGCTGCTCCTCGCGGTGTGGTGGGTCTGGACCCTGACGGCGTGGCTGACCAACCGGCTGGACCCTCGCCACCTCACAGTTCAGGTCGTCGTCCTGGGAACCATGATCGCCAGCCTCGTGATGGCAGCCGTGTTAACCGACGCCTTCGACGAGCACGGCATTGTTTTCGCGAGTGTTTCCGCCGTACTGCACGTCGCGGTGATGCTCTTCCTCATCGTCGCCCTGCCCCATCCAGAAAGGCGCACCGGATGGCGACTACTCCTCTGGTCCAGCGGCACCGCAGCACTCTGGTTCGCTGGCGGTGTCACCGTCGGCACCGCACGTTCGTTGCTGTGGACCCTCGCCGCAGCTGTCGACTACGCCGCATTCACACTCCGGTTTCCCACACCACGGCTCGGACGGGTAACCGCATCCGACTGGCCCGTCGCCGCCGAGCATCTGGCGGAACGTCACCGCCAACTCCTCATCATCGCCCTCGGCGAGATGATCACCGTCACGGGTCTCACATTCACCCAGACAGAGTTCACCGCCGAGCGAATCGGCGCCTTCGCAGCCTCGATCCTCACCAGCATCCTTTTTTGGAGGATCTACGTCTACCGCGCTGGAGAACTACTGGCCAAAGCCATCGCCGCTGCCTCCGATCCCGTGAGGCTGACCCGTCCCATGGCACACGCCCACCTGGCGATGGTGGCCGGCATCGTTGTTACCGCAGTCGGCGACGAACTCGTCATCACCCACCCGCTCGACCACAGCCACCTGGCGTGGGTCGCTGTCCTCCTCGGCGGACCCGCGCTGTTCGTACTGGGACGAGCCCGCCTACAACGCGCAGTGTTCAGTCGTGTGCCGCCAAGCTTGCCGATCGCCCTGCTCGCACTGCTCCTACTATCGGCACCGCTGCTGTTCGCCCCACCACTGCTAACCGCTATCGCCGTTGCCGCAGTCCTCGCCGCTATCGTCCTATCCGACGCGAGTGACCGACGATGAAACCCTTGTTAGCGCCGCCTCAATCCCAAGTTCACGTCCGCGATGACCTGGGCGGAGCTGCTCGCCGCAGCGGCGCTGCCGGATGAGCGGCTGGCCTGGGCGCAGCGGCTCATCCTGATGCTGCCGATGCCAGGTCCGCAGGAACTGCCCGAGGATGCCGATGAGGTTATGCACAGGGCGCTGTCTGCCAGCCGGGCACGGTCTGGAGCTTGTCGAAGAACTTGCCGGCTTGGTAGGCGGCTCGGACAGTTGCGCGATGGTGCTCCAGCCTTGGCTGGGGCGTTGCTGGAAGACGCCGATGGAGTCATGGTCGTTGCGGTCGCCGACCGAGCAGCAGGTAGCCGAGGAAGCCGACGGCGGCGCTAGTGCCTTGACCACGAACGTTCACGGTGTTGAATGACACGCCGCCCGGCCTGTCGGCCGGGCGGCGTCGCGGCGGTCAGGCTGTGGCGGTGGCAGATCCTGTACGCGTGCGGCGGCTGAGTGATCAGGAAGGTCAGCAGCTGCTCAGAATCACCCGCCGGGGAACCGGTTCACCAATCCGACTACGTCGGGCCATGGTCGTGCTCGCGTCTGCCGGCGGGAACACGGTGCCGGCGATCGCCCGTCTCGTTCAGGCCGACGAGGACACGATCCGGCAGGTCGTCCACCGGTTCAACGAGATGGGGATGGCCAGCCTGGACCCTAATGGGCCTTACCGGGAACCGGGCGGCATTGCTTCTTGATGTTGCTGCGGGAGACTCGGGCGGTAGCCGCTGGCGGGTGAGCACTCTTGGACCCTGGACGTTGAGTCCTGCACTGAGACCGTGCCCCCGTCGGTGTCCCGGGGAGGCTTGACCGTTGATGGGGTGTCGTGCCGTCCGAGCGTTGGATGCCGCTCGGGATGAGCACTGATCCATTAGGGCGCGTGCTGTCCTCCTCCTGGCTGCTGGTCGATGCCATCGAGGGTGAGGAAGGCAACGTTGCTGTTCGTCGGTGATGACTGGGCCGAGGACCACCATGACGTGGAGCTGCAAGACGAGGCCGGACGAGTGCTGGCGCGGCGACGGCTTCCCGAAGGAATCATAGGGATTGCCGGGCTTCACGCCATGGTTGCCGAACGTGTAGCTGGGTCGGAAGGCGCCGGGGAAGGCCGAGGCGATGTGAGCGTGGTGGTGGGTATCGAGACCGATCGGGGACCGTGGGTCGAAGCGCTGATCGCTGCCGGCTATCAGGTCTTCGCGATCAACCCGAAGCAGGCGAGCCGGTTCAAGGAGCGTTACGGCGTTTCGGGAGCCAAGAGCGACAAGGGCGACGCGCACGCCTTGGCGGACATGGTCCGCATCGACCGGGCGCAGCTGCGCCCGGTGGCCGGCGACACGTCGTCAGCTCAAGCGATCAAGGTGGTCGCCCGGGCGCATCAGACGATGGTCTGGGAACGAACCCGCGCGATGCTTCGGCTGCGGTCGGCACTACGGGAGTACTTCCCGGCCGCGTTGGTCGCCTACGAGAAGTTGGGGCTGGCCGGCGCCGACACTCTTGAGTTGCTGCAGGCTGCGCCATCTCCAGCACAGGCAGCGGCACTGGGACATCGAGGTGGTCGTCGCGGCGCTGCGGCGGGGCCACCGGCACAAAGTCCACAACAAAGCCGCGGCCATCACCGCAGCCCTGCGCAGTGAACACCTTGGCCGCTCAGCAGCGGTTACTGAGGCTTACGCCGCGACGGTTGCCGCGCTGAGCGCGGTGATCACTGTCTTCAACACTCAGATCAAGCAGCTGGAACGGCAGGTCGAGGCGCATTTCATCGAGCACCCGCAGGCCGGCGTCTATCGGTCACAGCCAGGCATCGGTGTGGTTACCGGAGCTCGGCTGCTGGCGGAGTTCGGCGACGACCCTGACCGTTACGCCAGCGCCAAGGCGCGCAAGAACTATGCCGCGACCAGCCCGGTTACCCGGGCATCCGGCAGGAGCAAGGTGGTCATGGCCCGATTCGTGCACAACGACCGCTTGGTCGACGCGCTGCACGCCCAGGCGTTCTCGGCCATCAACGGCTCACCCGGCGCCCGCGCCTACTACGACAAACAACGGGCCCGCGACGTCGACCACGGCCGGGCCTTGCGGCAAGTCGCCAACCGACTGGTCGGCATCCTGCACGGCTGCCTCAAGACCGGCACCGCTTACGACGAAAACACCGCCTGGACGCACCAGTCGGTTGGCTCTGCTTGACACCGAATCGGCATGGGGTGTCTCAGTGGGCGGGTGGCCGTCCCCGCCAGATCAGTCCTGACGAGGAACAGTTCATCGTCGAGACGGCCAACACCCGCCCCGAGAAACTGGGGCGTCCGTTCACCCGCTGGAGCATCCGCAAGCTCGCCGATCACCTGCGCGCTCATTCCACCCGCCGGGTCCGGATCGAGCGGGAACGGCTGCGGCAGATCCTGCACCGGCACCGGATCACCTTCCAGCGGACCAAGACGTGGAAGGAGTCCACGGATCCGCAGCGCGACGCCAAACTCGCCCGGATCGAGTACGTGAGCACCTGTTTCCCGCAGCGGGTGTTCGCGTTCGACGAGTTCGGGCCCCTGGTGATCCGTCCGCAGGCCGGCGCAGGTTGGGCGCCGGCCGGGCACCCGCACCGGTTGCCCGCGAACTACCACAAGCTGCACGGGGTCCGGCAGTTCCACGGCTGCTACTCCGTCGGTGACGACCAACTCTGGGGCGTCGTGCGGCGCCGCAAGAGTGCCGCGAACACCCTGGCCGCACTCACGTCGATCCGCGCCGCGCGTCCGGACGGGGCGCCGATCTACGTAATCCTGGACAACCTGTCCGCGCACAAAGGTCTCAAGATTCGCAGGTGGGCGGCCCGGAACAAGGTCAAACTCTGCTTCACCCCGACCTACGCCTCCTGGGCCAACCCGATCGAGGCCCAGTTCGGGCCGCTACGCACCTTCGTGATCGCCGGCTCGAACCACCCCAACCACACCGTCCTGGCCCGTCGGCTGCAGGCCTACCTACGCTGGCGCAACGCCAACGCCCGCCACCCCGACGTCCTGGCCGCCCAACGCCGCGAACGCGCCCGCATCCGCAGCGAACGCCAACGACGATGGGGCCAACCCGCCACCCGAGCAGCCTGACCCCAACACCGTGAACGTTCGTGGTCAGAGCACTAGGCAGAAGATCGCCCGCTCCAGCCGACACGCCGGATCGGCCGGAGCGGGCGAATCTGTGGGAGTTGTCAGTAGCGCAGGGCGCGGAGGTTTGCGTAGCTGTCGCAGGCGGACGAGACGCCGTCCGGGCGGGGGCTGTCGTTCTCGGTCAGGTAGAGGCCGACTCCGCTCATCTGGCTGTAGGCGAAGATGCGGGCGAAGTCGATGGTGCCCTCGCCCACGTCGGCGAAGGAGCCGTCGGCGGCCATGTCCTTGACGTGGAACAGCGAGAACCGGCCCGGGTACTGCTTGATCAGCTCCACCGGATCGACGCCGACGCTGGCCGCCCAGTAGAGGTCGAGCTCCATCGCCACCAGGTTCGGGTCGGTCTCGCGGACCAGCACGTCGTAGCCGCGTACGCCGTTCTGGGCGGTGAACTCGAAGCCGTGGTTGTGGTACGCGACGGTGATGCCGGCCTGCTTGAGCGTGGCGCCGACGGTGTTGAGGGTCGCGGCCACCCTGGAGTAGTCGGCCAGGGTCCAGGAGCCCGATCCGGAGATGCGAACGTACTTCGCGCCGAACGCCTTGGCGTTGGCGATGACGCCGTCGAGGTTGTTCTGAAGGTCGCCGAGGCCGATCCCGATGGAGGGAACGGACAGTCCGGCGTCGGCCACCAGGGGCGCGAGCGCGGTGGCCGTCCTGCCGTAGAAGTTGTTGACCGCGCCCGAGGGTTCCGCGTTGCGGTAGCCGCAGGCGGCGAGCGCGCCGAGGGTGGCTTCGGGTGCGCTCGACATGGTGGCCCGGACCGTGTAGAGGACGAGGCCGATGCGGTCGTCGGGTAGCGCGCGGGTCCCCGATGCCGGCTGCGGTGTGCCGATCTCGGAGCTGGCTGCCGCTCGTACGATGCTCGCGCTCTCCTGCGGTGTGATGACGTCGTCCTGCCGGAGCGTGTTGGTCAGGCCGCTGACGGTGCTCACGAAGCTGCCGTGGTCGGCGAACGGGGCGTTCGCCCAGACGGCGTCCAGGATGGTGCACCCGTTGCCGAGGTCGCGGTTGGGTACGCCTGAGTCGGCGCCGGCACGGCCGAAGAAGACCGTGGACGAGGTGGTGTAGCCCCACGGGCAGAGGTCGGCGGCGACCTGTTCCGCGGCGGACGTGTCGGGTTCGGCGGCCGACGCCGGAGCCGCGGTGAGCGGCAGGAGTGTCGCTGCGAGCAACACGGCGAGGTGACGGGCTCGCGGTCGATGGTGGGACGGGCGGGCGGAGCTGGAGTTCATCGTGTGTCTCCCGGAAGTCGGAGGGGCAGGTGGAGGCCATCGAGGGCAGCGCCACGGATGGCGGTTGCTGGAGGCTGTCGGGGCCGCGCCGGGTCGGTGGTGGCGGGGCGGCGTTCCGCCCCGCCACCCGTGGCGCTCAGCTCACCGTCACGACCACGATCGAGGACGTCGTCGCCCCGACGCTGTCGGTGACGGTCAGTCGTGCCGTGTACGTGCCTCGGCGGGCGTACGTGTGACTGGCCGACGCCCCGTGCGCGACGGCTGAGTTGTCGCCGAAGTCCCACGCGTGATCCGTGATGGTGCGTCCGGCCGCCGGCGAGGCTGTGCCGGCGAAGGCGACCGCCAGCGGCGCGGTGCCGGTGGTGGGCGTGGCCGAGGCCGAAACGGTGGCGTCGGTCTGTTCGCGTACCCCGGCGCCGTTGAAGCGCAGCCAGTCCAGCGCCATCAGGTCGGGGGTGCCACCGGTCTGGTTCGGGTTGAGGAAGGCGAGGTAGAGGGTGGTTGTGCGGCCCGGATCGGTCAGCTCGACGGTGGGCGAGACGACGTTGTCCCAGCCGCCGGTGCCGCCGATGGTGGCCCGGCCGAGGAGTTGGCCGGTGGGGGAGTCGGCCCTGATCTCGATGTCGCCGCCGCTGCTGCCCGAGGCGACTCCGAAGGTGACCGAGTCGATGTTGCGGAGGTTGACCGGGCCGAAGTTGATCCACTCGCCGTTGTCGATGTCGCCGATGCGCTTGCCGGCGCTCGCTGTGGCGCGGTCGAGGACCTGGATGCCGCTCTGGCCGTCGAAGTGCTCGGCCTCCTTGCTCTTGGTCTGCAGCTCGGCCCGGGTCGAGCCGACCAGGTTCGGTGCCCCGTTCGCCCCGCCGTCGGTGTACTGGGCGGAGAGCAGCGTGTAGAGGTTCTGTCCCGGGCCGTGCCCGTCGCCGCCGTTGCTCTCGGTCACTGCCACCCCGGCGCACCCGACGTAGTTGTCCAGCGGGTGGGCGTGTGAGTCATGGCCGAGCTGGGTCTGCACGACCACCTTGGAGCAGTCGATGGTGCTCTCCTCCGGGTCGGTGACCGTCACCGTGTACGGGATGCGGTCACCGAAATCGAAGAAGGCCCCGTCGGGGACGCTGAGGGTCACCGTCGGGCGCGTGTTGCCGGCCGTGATCTCCTGTACGGCGACGGCGGTCTGCCCGTTGGTGGCGGTGACGGTGAGCCGGGCGGTGAAGCGCCCCGGTGTGCTGTAGGTGTGGCTGGGGTTGGCGGCGGTGGAGTCGATGCTGCCGTTGCCGTCGAAGTCCCAGGCGTACTGGATTGCGGTGCCGTCCGGCCCGCTGGAGCCGGCGCTGGAGAAGGCGACGGTCAGTGGCGCCGGGCCGCTGTCCTTGTCGACGGCCAGCTTGGCCACTGGCGGCCGGCTGTTGGCGACGTAGTCGATGCGGTAGATGCCGGCGCCCTCGTTGCTGCCGCCCCGACCGCTGCCGCTGCCCTCGCCGAAGTCGATGACGTAGAGGGAGCCGTCCGGCCCGAACTCCGCCTCGAATGGCTGGATCCACGACATGTTGCCGAGGATCCCGTTGATGGACTGCAGGTCACCGGCGTTGGTGGGGCCGAAGCGGGGATCGCTGAACGTCTGGGCGGTGTCGTGGATCGACAGCGTCTTGAACCACCTGCGGGTTAGCTCGTAGACGATCCACTTGCCCTCGTAGTACTGGGGGAACTTGGTCAGCCGCTTGTTGGACGGGTCGTAGTCGTAGACGGGCCCGCTCATGGGGCCGCCGCCGCCCGTGCCCAGCTCCGGGAACTGCGGGGAGGCCGAGTAGGCGTACGAGATTAGGGCCGGCCGGGTTGCCGGGAGGTTGGTCAGGCCGGTGTTGTTGGGGGAGTCGTTGACCGGCGCGGCGCAGTCGAACTTCGGCCCCGAGGTGGCGGTGGCGAAGTCGTAGTCGTTGAACGGGATGTTGTTGCCGATGCAGTAGGGCCAGCCGTAGTTGCCGGCGCTGGTGATCCGGTTGAACTCGACCGTGCCCTCCGGTCCGCGGGCCGGGTTGGCGGACCGGGCGTCGGGGCCGTAGTCGGCGACGAGCAGCGCGTTCGTCTTGGAGTCGACGGTGATGCGGAACGGGTTGCGCATACCCATCGCATAGATCTCGGGTTTGGTGCGGGCCGTGCCCGGGGCGAACAGGTTGCCGTCGGGAATGGCGTACTTGCCGTTGGGTAGGGGCTTGATCCGCAGGATTTTGCCGCGCAGGTCGTTGGTGTTGCCGGCGGTGCCCTGGGCGTCGTACGCGCGACGGCCGGTTCGCTCGTCGATCGGGGTGAAGCCGCTGGACTCGAAGGGGTCGGTGTTGTCACCGATCGCGGCGTACAGGTTGCCCTGCTGGTCCATCGTCAGCGAGCCGCCCATGTGCGAGTTGGCGCGAGCCTCACCGCGCCAGGTCGGGATCGTGAGCAGGCGCTTCTCCGAGGCGAGGCTGACGCTGTCGCCGTCGACGGTGAAGCGGGACAGGTTCAGCTGATTCTCCACCCGGTCGGACCAGAGCAGATAGAGCCAGTTGTTCTCGGCGAAGTGTCGGTCCAGAGTCATGCCGAGCAGCCCGTCGGACTGACTGGTCTGCGCCGGCGTGTAGGCGAAGTCCAGCAGCGTGGTGACCGCGAGGGTGTCCTGGTTGACGACCTTCAGCGCGCCGGTGCGCTCGATGTAGAAGACCCGGCGGTCCGGCGCCACCGCCAGTTCAAACGGGTCGGAGAGGTCCTGGTTGACCAGGGGGATCCGCTCGAAGTTGGTGGTCCTGGTGGCGCCGCAGTCACCGGGGGCGGCGCCGGCGGCCCACTTGATGCCGCCCAGCAGGTGCGCGAGGAAGGCCGGCTCCTGGAACGACGAGGAGCTGTGCCCGCCGGCGGTGAACCAGGAGCGCCCGCCGTCGTAGTTCTGGCACCACGAGTAGGCATGGTCGGTGCCCTCGTCGAGCCCGGCAATGCCGTCGCGCACCTTGATCTGGGCGAGCGTGTGGACCTTGCCGGTGGGGTTGGTGCGCCAGTTGTACCACTCCTCGCTGCGCTCCCAGAGCTCCGGAAGGTCCTTCGTGGACGGGTGGGCGTGGTCGAGGACCTTGATCCGGCCCGGGAAGGTGCCGCCCGTGGCGGAGAAGTCCGGGTGCTGGTCGAAGATGGTCCCGACCAGTCCCTCGTACCAGGTCCAGTTCCGCTCGCTGGCCGACGCGGCGTGCAGGCCGACCCAGCCACCGCCGTTACGGATGAACCTCTGCAGCGCGGCCCGCTGGTCGGCGTCGAGGAGGTCGCCGGACGCCGGGGTGGAGTTGGTGTTGTTGAACACGAGAGCGTCGAAGCGGGCGAGGTTGGCGTCGGTGAACGCGCCCGCGTCGGTGGTCGCCTCGACGGCGAATCCCTGTTGGTCGCCGAGCTGCCGGATGGCGGCGACGCCGGCCGGGATGGAGTCGTGGTAGAAGTTCGTGACCTTGGAGAAGACCAGCACCCGGAAATTGGCGGCGGTCGCGGATTCGGCGGCGGTCGCTGCGGTGCTCGGCAACAGAAGTGTGACGGCCACGAGCAGGGCGAACAGTAGCGTGCGTTGGCGTCTCATACACGCGCTCCTTGGCGAGGGTCGGTGGTAAGAAAGCGCTTTCCACGTGCCCTGAACCCTACGAGATCAATTTCGGCAGGTCAATATTCCGACGGCGTCCGCATTCGGCGTTGGCGCATTTCTTGCTGTCGTTTCATGGCATGCCGATAACCACTCTCCTCGCGAGGAGGGAGTGGTTATCGCGGTCAGTTTGATATCGACAATAAATGCTGGTCGGGCACCAGAGCCCACATTTCCGGCCGCCGGCCCTGGTGCCCGTCAGCACTCCTCTCGGCGGTTCCTCAGAACCGCAGCTTGCGCAGGTAGCGGTAGCCGATCTCGGCCGTCTGCTGCGGTGTCACGTCGGGCGTGTCGTTCTCGACGATGTATTCCAGGACCGAGTGCTCGCGGAAGATCCGGGCGAAGTCGACGGTCCCGGTACCCAGGTCGGCCATGTCGCCGGTGGTCTCGTCCCGGTCCTTGACGTGGTACTGCAGGACGCGCTGCGGCGCGGAGCGGATGACGTCGAGGGTGAAGCCCTCGGGGTCCGCGACGCCGTCGCCGGAGTTGATGCCGCCGGTGACCGCCCAGTAGAGGTCGACCTCCAGGTGCACGAGTTTCGGGTCGAGTTCGGCGGTCAGCACGTCCCACGGCCGCTTGCCGCCGCCGAGGTCGATGGTGAACTCGTGGGCGTGGTTGTGGTAGCCGTAGCGCAGGCCGGCTGCCTGCGCCGCCGCGGCCTCGACGTTCATCTGCTCCGCCCAGCGTTTCCAGTCGTCCGTGCTCTCGGAGTACAGGTAAGGCACCACCATGAACTGCTGGCCCAGGGTGACCGCGTTCTGGACCTTCTGCTCCAGCTCCGCGGCAGTACCGCTGATCCCGTCGTGGCTGGAGCTGGCCCTGATGCCGATGCCGTCCAGGAACTGGCGCAGCTGGGCGGCGGTCCGACCGAAGTAGCCGAGCGCCAGCTCCACGCGCGGATATCCGATCCGGGCCAGGTGGGTGAGGGTGGCGTCGTAGCCGGGCGCACCCCCCAGGGCGTCGCGCATGGTCCACAGCTGGATGCTGATCAGACCCGGGGGTACGTGGTGCCGTCCGGTCCGGTGGGCGGTGGCCGACGCGGCCGTCGCGCCGAGGCCGGACGAGGCGAGCCCGACGCCGACGGCGGCCAGCGTGCCGCGCAGCAGGCTGCGCCGGTCGACGGAGCGCCGCAGCGCGGCCATCCCATCATGTCCGTAACACATGCTCTCTCCTTCTCGAACGTTATGCGCTGGGGACGAGGACGACCTCATCGGTGCCGGTCAGGGACGGCAGGCCGTCACCGCCGGGGTCGGTGTAGGACGCGACGAACACCCCGGTCAGGTGGTCGGTCGCCGGGTCGTGACCGGACGGCACCGTCGTCTGGATCGAGCCGGTGCAGCCGTTCGCGGTGGTCTGCGGGTGCCCGTGGGTGTCGTGGCCGAGGATGTACGTGACGCTGACCCGGGAGCAGTCCACCGGCTGGTCGTCGGTCACCCGTACCTCGAACTGCACGGTGTCGCCGAAGGCGAAGGGCTGGCCCGCGACCGGCTTGACGAGCTCCACCACCGGCGGGGCGTTACCGACCACCACCGGCACCGACGCGGCGGCCGAGAGCCCACCCGGGTCGGTCACCCGCAGGGTGGCGTTGTAGAGCCCGTTGTCCCGGTACGTGAACGTCGGGTTCGCCGCTCGCGAGTCGACCTTGCCGTCGTTGTCGAAGTCCCACGCAAACTTCAGCCGGTCGCCGTCATAATCCGTGGTGCCGTCGCTGGAAAACGTGACGGTCAGCGGCGCGAGCCCGGCGGTGGGCGTGGCCGAGACCTGCGGCGCCGGAGTGTGGTTGCCCGTCCAGCCCGTGTAGTCGATCCGGGCCAGCTGCGCGTCCGGGTTCTCACTGAAGTAGCCGTCGCCGTACTCCAGCACGTAGAGCGCCCCGTCCGGACCGAACTCCAGGTCCATCGGGTTGTCGAACGTGAACGACGGCAGCACCGGCTCGATTCCGGTCAGGTCGCCGCCAGCGTCCAGCCGCAGGCCCTTCACGTAGTCGCGAGTCCACTCGGCCAGGAGCGGGACGCCGTCGTAGTAGGCCGGCCACGCCACCGGCGCGTGCCCCTGCGTCCCTGGCGGGCTGAACTGGTACGCCGGCCCGGCCATCGGACCGATGCCGCCGGTGCCCAGCTCGGGGAACTGCGCCGACTGGCCGTAGGTGTACCACACCTGCGGCTGCGCCACCGGCGGCAGTTCCCGCAGGCCGGTGTTGTGCGGCGACTCGTTGACCGGCGCGGAGCAGTTGAACGGCGCCCCGGACACGCCCGTCGCGAAGTCGTAGTCGGTGTACGGCAGCGCCGCGGTGGCGCAGTAGGGCCACCCGTAGTTGCCGGCCTCGCGGGCGGCGAGCCACTTGCCGTGCCCGGCCGGTCCGCGCAGCGGGTCCGCCTGGCGCGCGTCCGGCGAGTAGTCGGCGACGTACAGTTCGCCGGTCTCGCGGTTCAGCTCGATCCGGAACGGGTTGCGCAGGCCCATCAGGTAGATCTCCGGACGGGTGCCGGCCGTGCCCTGCGGGAACAGGTTTCCGTCCGGGATGCTGTACCCGCCGTTGGCGCCGACCTTGATGCGCAGGATCTTGCCGCGCAGGTCGTTGGTGTTGGCCGAGGTGCGCTGCGCGTCGTATGCCGGGTTTCGGCCCGCGCGCTCGTCCAGCGGCGCGTAGCCACCGGACTCGAAGGGGTTGGTGTCGTCGCCGGTGGACAGGTACAGATTGCCCTCGGCGTCGAAGCCGATGTCGCCGCCGACGTGGCAGCAGATGCCCCGGTCGACCGGTACGTCGAGGATCTGCTGCTCGGTGGTGAGGTCCAGCTTGTCCTTGACCAGCCGGAACCGGGAAAGCCGGAGGGCTCCCTTGAATTTCGCGAAGTCCGCAGCGGTGCCCCAGGCCGGTGCGTCGCCCTCGTTGACGTTCGGCGTCGACGGGTCGTCGACCGGGGTGTTCATGGGCGGGGAGTAGTACAGGTAGACCCAGTTGTTGCCGGCCCTGCCGAAGTTCGGGTCGATCGCGACGTTCTGCAGGCCCTCCTCGTCGTGCCGGTAGACGTCCAGGGTCGCGGCGATCGTGTTGCGGCCGGTGTCCGGGTCGTGCAGCCGGACCTCACCGGCGCGGGTCACGTGCAGCACCCGGCGGTCGGGCAGCACCGCGAGGTCCATCGGCTCGCCCGGGTTGTCGTTGAGGGTCACCTTCTGGAAGTCGCCCTCGGGCGGCGGGCTGGTCGGCGCGGCCGTCGCGACGGTGGGGGTGGCGACGAGCGCGATGGTCGTCAGACCCGCTACTGCGAGCGCGAGTCGTCTCTTCATCTGCCTCTCCTTGCTCGGGACTGGTCGGGGCGGGTCGAGGAAGCCAACAACTCCTTGATGGACCTGTGCGGGCATGGCTGAGCCGCCCGTCGCCACGCACGCCGCCACCGCGGCGTCGAGCAGGTTGCCGACGGCCTCGCGGCTGAGTGGTCGGGAACGGGCGGAGGACAGGGGTAGGGGGACAGGTGCGGTCAGATGTCGGCCGGCAGCCAGGGCCGCCAACGCCGCGGTTAACCGCGACGAAACACCATCGACCTGGCCGACGCTACAAAAGACATGTAGACGTGTCTATAACTTTCCTTCAACTCAACCGAACTTTCGTCCGAGACGGACGAAAGTAGTTCTTCGTGCGCGGTTGCCAATGGAGTCGGTAGGCTCGCGCGCCGGTCAACCGTGAGCCGCGGGTACAGCGAAGCCGGTTCGGAGGGCGGATGCACCTGGCCCCGCTATCGGCAAGCTGTCGAAGCTCGCTGACCGGTTCGGATAGTCGTCCGGGGCTGTCATGTCACGCGCGGTGGGCGGCAGATCCGGACACCTGAACAACGTCAAGGCAGGCAGAAAGCCGGATGCCCTGTTGGTCGCATCGCTGGCCTGTGCCCACTCCAGCAACTGGTTCGGACTGCCGATCCCGCCCGCGCACAGCAGCAGCACGGCGATCACCGCAGCGCTGATCGCGGCGAGGGCGCGGGCGTTCACCGCGGCGCTCCCGCAGCCGGCCGGCGATCGCAGGGCAGCTGTGGACCGCGGTCCACGCTGGGCGGGGTCAGGCAGCCGGCGAGCCGATAGGAGGCAACACGGGTGCCGTCGCCGGTGTGCATGGCGATGGCGGCGGCGCCCCGGTCGATGAGGTAGATCCGTTCGGCGTCGAGGTGACCGGCGTGGCACAGCGGGAAGACGCTGACCTTCCGCACCCAGGATGAGCTGGCCGAGGAGAAAGGAACACCGTGGACCGGCGGCCCTTGGACGGAAGACATGCGCGGCACCGAAATGCCCGGGATTTGAGCATTCCTCCAGGTTGGTGGTGAAGCACGTACTCTACGTACGGCCGGGGCATCGAGGAATCGGTGTTCACCACCGCCGGTGTGCCGCGACCCGGCATCCCCGTCGAGGAAGTACCCATGACCGTTCCCAGATTCGACTGGTACCTGCAGCACCTTCACGAGCAGGTCATCACCACCGCCGTCAGCGCTTCCCCCGCGAAGCTGTACGAGCGTGGCCACTGGGTCCGCCCGGGGCGGCGCAGAGCCCGACCTGGGGTAGGGCGTGTCGGACCTGCTCGGGCCCGCAGCCGCGGTCGCCGACCGGACCCGCTCTCATCGCGGAAAGGGGTGAATCCTGCGTGCAGGTCTTTCAGGTCAGTCTCATCCTCTTGATCACCGCACCCGAGGACGGCTCGCTGCCGGCATTCATCGACGATCTGCGCGATCAGCTGACGCTGCTTCAGCACCGGTGGGAAGGCGTTATCGCGCCGACCGTGCGCGGCATGATCGAAACAAGCACCTGCGAGGTGACCCTGAGCGTCATGGCCGACGACATCACCACCGCCCCCATAGCCGCAGGCCGGGCAGTCGCTTACACCGCCGATCGTGCGGCGGCCTCCTGGCGGGTCGCTATCGAGCGCATCACCGTTCAGAGACCACCTCGGCCAACTACCCTCGCAGACCTGCCGCCGCTTCCCTGACCCGGCCAGGCCCGGGGTGCAGGTGCTGTCCACGCTCTCCGCCCGCATCCGCGAACCCGAACCAGGCACAGCAAATTGGACGCACATGACGCACAGCGCGACGCCGGCGCCCGACCCGGTGACGCTGCGGGTTGCTCTCACCGCGCCGAGCGCCACGGGCGCCACACCCGAGCGCCTCATCACGGTCCTCGCGACACAGGAAATCAAGAAATACTGCTGTCCGTCGGCCAGGCAACAGGCCTGGCCGACCAGATCGTCTCCTACTCGACCGGCAGAAAGTCGCCACTGATGACCCCCGAACCCCACCGGGCGCCGCAGAGTGACACCGTCCAGCTACCCATCTACCAGCCCCCGCCATCAGCCAGGAAGAAGGCGGTCCCATGGGTGATCGCCGCCTGCGTCCTCCTCAGTCTCTGCTGCTGCGGGGGTTTCATCGCCCTCAACGACGATGAACCGAGCCGCCCCTCCGCCGGAAACAGCCCCACCCAGACCGGCCCCTCCGCCGCTGCACCCCCCGACGGCGGCGCGACCGCCACCACCGACTCAAACGTCCTCCAGCAACTGCCCACACCGACACGAGCTACCCCGACCACGCCCGCGGCGCGGCCGAGCCCGTCATCAGCCCGGCCGAAGCCGACCGCCACCCACAGCACGCCACGGCCGGCGCCCACCAGTTCCCAGCCGAAGCCTCCACCCGCGCCCACGACCGACCCGCGATTCGGCACCTGCAAAGAGGCCAACACCGCCGGCTACGGCCCGTACTACCGCGGCGTCGACCCCGAGTACGCCTGGTACATCGACCGGAACAAGGACGGCGTGGTGTGCGACTGATAAGTCCCCAGCCCCGGCGCAACGGAGCAACCGAGCATCACTTGCGCCCACCGCTACGCCCTGCCGCTCCTGGCCGTACCCGAGCCGAGTGCGCGCACGGTGAGTGCGGCGAAGGCGGCGAAGGGGGCGGCGCCGGACGAGTGTAGATGTAACGCCCCACATTCCCGCGACGCCTGTAAATGATGGAAAGGTCGGGTGCGCGGCCTGACGAACGGGCGGGACCGCACCACCCCCCGCGATCTCGCCCGGCACCTGGTCCGAACAGCGCACCATCAAGCCCGTCGGGAGACATCCCCTATGGCTAATTCGACACCTCGTACCCCACCGCCGCGCTGGCCGGGCAGCCGCAACGGCGTTGCCGCACCTGCCGTCTGGAACCTGCCAACCCAGCCACTTCCCCAACGGCCGCAACGCTCGGGCGAGTGGTGGCCCTATGCGGTGTTCGGCACAGTGACCCTACTGCTCGGGTGCTTGGCGATGGTGGTCGTCCTGCTGGCCAGGTAGCCCGCGGGGCGCAGTTTCTTACCGGGCCGGAGGCTGAGGCGTTCGGCCGCTTCGGAGTGTGGGACGGAAGCCGCTACCACCTGCGGTTCTCGGACGGCCCGCAGCCGGCATAGCACCCCGTGGGATCACGGGCGCCGACGGCATCCCGTCCACGGTCGGCGCCGCTGCTGGCTGCTGCGAGGACGGGCGAGGCGGTGGTCGCGGTATACCCCCGGTCATCTCCCGCCGTTCTGGCCCGGGCGGCTCCGCGTCAAGAACCAGGCAATTCAGTCGCGGGGATGGACTGGCTGATACGGCAGGCCGCTCTGCTGGTGGTCAAACCACCTCACTGTCCGCCGGCCCGTCGCCGGTTTCGCCGATCGACCGAGACAAGGACGGCGTGGTGTGTGACAAGTCGGCCTCAGCCCGGCAAAGGCGCAATCGGTCACGACATGTCCCTCCGCTACGCCGCGCTGCTCCACCCGCGGCCCGTTACGATGGTCACCCGGGCGGCGACGGCGCCTCGGGTGGACGCCCACGTGCGCGGGCGGCGTCGGCGACAGCAATCCCGGCCAGGACCGCCGTGGCGGCGAGGGCGGCCACCAATGGCGGCACCAGGAGCATCGCCGGTGCCGCCGCGGCCAGCACGAGCAGCCCGATCGTCCGATCCCGGGACACGCGGCCGAACACCAGGTATTCGAAGAGAGCACGCCCGGCCAGGAACAGTGCGGGTCCGCCGAGGATGACGGCGACCCAGGACGGCTGTGTGTGCACGAGCGGGTGGGCGATGACAACCTCCTCGCCGACGGCGGTTACGACGATGCCGGCCACCATGACCACATGGGCGTATACCGCCAACAGGCCGACGCGGAGCGGGTCGCGGGCCGCGGTAAGGGCTGCGGCCAACAACTGACCTGCCCGATAAATGTAGATCCGCCACAGCAGCACGATGGCCGCGAACGACACCACGGCCGCCGCGCTCCGGTCAGCCTCGAATCCGCTCCTGCTCAACGCCAGCCCGGTCACCAGGATCAACTCGCCGAGCGCGATGATGAAGAACTGCCGGTAGCGCTCGGCCAGGTGCTCGCCAAGGATCGCAAGCTCTGCTGCCCTCATCCGTCCGAAGCCCGGTGTGGGCAAGAGGAGTGCGGTCGCCGTGTAATCCACCGCCACCGCCAGCGTCCACAGCGCCACACGCGCCGTGTCGTGTGCGAGAGCCCCCGCGATCCACGGCACCGCGGATATGCCGGACCAGAAGAGTAGCCGCACGAAGGCGCGCTGCGCCTCGTGGCCACGCAAAGCGATCTTGAAGTAGAGGGCCTGGCCGATCAGGATGGCGACGTACGCGCCCGCGAAAACCAGGCCCCGCTCGCCGAAGGCCTCCGGCACCGCGGCGGCCATCACCAGAGTGCCGAGCATGGACGCGATGACCAGCAGCTGTATCGACGGTCGCTGCGGGTCGAACCTGTCCGTTACTCCCGACGTGCGGGACCAGACCCACCAGAGGGCCAGCAGCAACACCAGCGTCTGGTAGGCACCGCTCCAGGTGAGATGATCCAGCAGCGCCTGGGAGAGCCGGGCGAGGGCGAGGACGAACACGAGGTCGAAGAACAGTTCCAGGAAAGCTGCCCGTGGATCCCCTGGTCTCCGCAGCAGCTCTCCTGCCGCGCTCGTCGTCATCAGGGCCGCCCGTTCTGCCGGCTTTGGGCAAAGGTTGAGGCATTCGTACCACGCTGCGGGGCGTCCGTGTGCCGACACGGCAATCGCCAAATGGCCACTCCCGGGCCTCTGTGGAGGACATCAACACCTGCAGTTCTTGATCCAGCTCTGACTCTCTCTCGCGGTGCCGTCCAAAGGGCGCAACTGGGGCGCACAGGCGACCTGATGGTGGTGCGGCCGGCCGCCAGATCAGTGAATCCGCAGCCGGTAACGTCCAAGAGCGAGGAACCTAGTCGCGGGGCCCTCCGTGCTGGAGGAGATCAAGCGGACAACCGCGGAGGTCACCACGAAGCTGATCTCCGTCGACCCCACAGGGCGGCATAACTGCCACGCAGCGCGGCGGCTGCTCGACGACGCCGACACAGCGTGCAGAACGCCGACTGCCCAGCCGCCATCAACTGCCCGCAGGTCAGGAGCCGGCGCCCGTCGGGCTGAGGAAGACGAACCGGATCGCCGGGTTAAGCGCGGTGAGCCGTCGTCTGGCGTCGTCGGCTAGGTCCTCGATGTCGGCCGCCCTGACTTGGTCGGCAAAGTCAATCTTCGCGACAACGAGAATGTCGTCGGGACCGAGCTGCAGGGTCAGCAGCTCCACGATGCCTTGCACGTTTGGCAGGGCGGCCAATTCCCGGCGAATCTCGTCTTGAATTGGCTCCCTTGCTGACCGGCCGACAAGCAGGGCGAGGTTGTTGCGGGCCAGAATGGTGGCCACCACGAGGAGCAGTACACCGATGGCGACCGATGCGATGCCATCCCAAACCGGGTCACCGGTCAGCTCGGCGAGCCCCAGGCCTGCACCGGCCAACCCCAGGCCGATCAGGGCGGCGATGTCCTCCAGGAACACCGCCTTGATGGCGGTGTTGGGCGTGCGCCGCAGGACCCTAGCTGGACTGATGCCCCAGCGCTTGGCCCGGCGCAGTACCTGCCGCACCGTGCGCGTCAGGGACACCGACTCCAGGACGAAGGAGACGACCAGCACCGCGTACGAGACGATGTAGTCTCCAGTCTCCTTGTTCGTTGCGATGACGTGCACGCCGTGGGTGATGGAGAAGCCGGCGCCGCTGACGAACGTGAAAACCGCGGCGAGCAGGGCCCAGATGTAGCTCTCCCGGCCGTAGCCGAAAGGGCGCGCGGGGTCGGCCCGGCGGCCGCCACGACGCAGCGCCACGAACAGCAGCACCTCGGTCGTGGTGTCGGCGAACGAATGCGCGGCTTCCGACAGCATGGCCGCCGAACCCGCCAGCAGACCCGCAACCACCTTGGCCACGGCGACAGCGACGTTGACGGAGCCGGCCACGATCACCGTGCGGACGCTCTGCGACTGCCCGTCCGATTCGGCCATGAAGCCAGGCTATGGGCCGGGTGTCGACCGGGCGGACAAACCGACGGGCACACGCGGTGCCCGCCGGCTGAGCCTCGGCAACGACCTCACCCTTCCGCGGAAAAGTTGTGTCGTCTCCGTGTCGTTCTATGTGGGCGAGGGGCGCTAGTGCTGGTCAGGGCGGCGTTGGCGCTCTGTAAATCCGTCTCGAAAGCTACAGAGGTTCGGATTTTCTACCCGCCACCAGGTGCGAGAACGGCCCCTGACCAGCAGAAATGCGGTCGGGGGTCATCTTGTTTGGTCCAACTGAGTCCACCCGTCACTCGCCGTCGATCACAGTCCGGGGGCGTATCGGGGGAGCCGCCGCCCACCCGGGCCGGTCCGCCGACGACGACGAGTAGCGAATGCTCGCCCCACGAGCAACCGCTTTCCCGCCTTCTTCCCGCCGCGCTCCTTCGGGGCCAATCACATCCGCACGCCGAACACGATCAGCGAGATGACAATCGCCCCGATCGTCGCTGAGACCGTGACCGGCGCCGGCGCGTCGACGAGCCGGAGGAGGCACGCCACCCCGGCGGGTCACATCAGGGCCTCAAGCACCTCGAGCATGTGCGACCCAGCTCTAAGAAGTCTCGCCGGCGCCGTCGCGCAGCTGGACCTTCTCCTGGAACGGGCCGACCTTCAGCTCGGCCTCGGCCCCCGATGTCATCGCTCCGCCCCTCGGGGTTGTTCACTCTTTCGACCGAGTAAACGAACATACATTTGTAAACGGTGCCCCGGGGAGCTAGGTTTACGAACAGACGTTCACAAACGGAGGGAGTGCGGCGTTGGCCCGACCCCGTACCACCAGCGACGAGGCGATCCTGGCCGCCACCGCCCGCGCCGTCAGCCGCCGCGGGCCCGCACGGCTGACGCTCGCGGCGGTGGCCGAGGAGGCGGGGCTGGCGCCGGCCACCCTCGTGCAGCGCTTCGGGTCCAAGCGCAACCTGCTGCTCGCCTTGGCCCGGCAGGCCGAGCAGCACACCGGCGCGGTGTTCGACCGCGCCCGCCGGGAGCACGGCTCCGGGCTCGCCGCGGTGCACGCCGCAACGGCGGCCATGGCCGCAGGCGTGCAGACCCCCGAGGAGATGGCCGGCAGCCTCGGCTTCTTGCAACTCGACCTCACCGACCCGGAGTTCCGCGCGCACGCGGCTGCACAAGCACACCGGATGCGCGCCGAGGTCACCGCCCTGCTCACGGACGCCGTCGCGGCAGGCGAACTCGCCGATGGCACCGACGTCGTGGGCCTCGCCCGCGGCGTCCAGGTCTCGTACAACGGTGCCCTGCTGCTGTGGGCAGTGGAGGGCGGTGGCTCACCCGCCGAGCTGATCCGCGCCGAACTCGACCGTCTGCTGCGCCCGCATCAGGCCTGACGACCGACCCCATCCGGAAAGGACATGATCCGTGCCCAGCACGCACCAATTCACCGTCTCCGTCTTCATCGGCATCAGCCTCGACGGGTTCATCGCCCGCCCCGACGGCGGCATCGACTGGCTCACCAGCCGCGCCGAGGGCGCCGGCGACTACGGCTACGACGCTTTCACGGCTGACATAGACACCGTCGTGATGGGCCGCGCCACGTACGAGGTGGTTACCGGATTTGGCCCACAGATGTGGCCGTACGACGGCAAGGACGTACACGTGCTGAGCACCCAACTGGACGCGCACGCCGACGACCGCATCACGGTCCACCGGGACTTCGACGAGCTGGTTGCCGGCCTCGACCTGCGCGGCGCCAAGCGCATCTACGCCGACGGCGGGCAACTGATCCAGACGTTCCTGCAGGCCGGCCTGGTGTCGGACATCACGATCACCCGAGCGCCCGTGCTGATCGGCAGCGGACTTCCGCTCTTCGGCCCTCTGAACGCCGACATCGACCTCACGCACCGCTCGACCCGCGTGCTGGGCGCCGGCTTCACACAGTCCACATACAGCGTGGCCCGCTGACGGTCCGCCCGAACAGCCCGAGGCGGCGCGCACACCGGTCAACGGACGGGCGCGCCGCTTCCAGTCGGGGTGTGAACCCAGCCGCGACCGCCACGAAGGCCACAGGAGTCTCCTCCCTCCAGATCGCGCATACGCAGCACCAACAGCCCCGCACCGGCGACGCTGGAGACAATGTCGAGGTGGTCCACGAGTGCGGGTCTAAACGGGGACTTCGGCGCTGAGGACGATGGTGAGCTCCTCCGGAAGGTGCAGGAACTCGGCGTGGCTGGCGGCGTTGTGGGCAAGGCCGATGAACAGCCGTTTACGCCAGGTGGCCATACCCGGGCTACGGGTGCAGCGCAGCGTGATCCGCGAGACGAAGTAGGAGACCTGCTCGCAGTCGATTCCTTCGGCGAGGGGGTGGGTGGCGCTGCGGCGCAGGACCTCGGGGAAGTCGGTGGGGTCCTGGAAGCCGAAGACGGCGCTGATGTGGATGATGCCGTCGTCTGGGTCGCCGAGATCGTCGATGGTGAGGCGCTGGTCCCACGGGATGTGGGGGACGTTCGCGGTGCTACCGGTGACGATGACGATCTTCTCGTGGCGTACGTGGTTGTGCGCGACGTTCGCCCGCAGCGCCAGGGGAGTGGTCTCCTTGTTCGGGTGAGGGAAAACGGCGGTGCCCGGAACCCGCGGGATGTTCGCTGCGTGCAGGGTGTCGATGAAGTCGCGCAGGGGGCCTTCGCGCTCGATGCGCCGGGCGGTGACCAGTTGCGCTCCGCGCCGCCAGGTCAGCAGGAGAGTGAACAGGACGATCGCGATGAGCAGGGTCAGCCACCCGCCGTGGGTCACCTTGGCCAGGTTCGCGGTGAAGAAGGTCAGCTCGAGGCTACCGAAGACGACCCCGAACAGCACCAGTCGCCAGAAGGGCCAATGCCACTGGACCCGGGCGACGACGAGGAACAGGGTCGTGGTGATCAGGAACGTGCCGGTGACTGCTACCCCGTACGCGGCGGCGAGGTTCGTGGATGAGCCGAACGCGAACACCACCAGCAGGACTGCCGCGAACAGGCCCCAATTCACCCCGGGCGCGTAGATCTGCCCGTACTGGTGGGACGAGGTCTGCCGGATGCGCAGGCGCGGCAGGAAGCCCAACCGCATGGCCTCCCGAGACACGGAGAACGCCCCGGAGATCACCGACTGGGACGCGATGACGGTGGCCACGGTCGCCAGGACGACCATCGGCAGCTGCGCCCAGTCCGGTAGCAGCAGGAAGAACGGGTTCTCCCGGCCGGCGGGTGCGCGCAGGATCAACGCGCCTTGGCCGAGGTAGTTGAGCGTCAAGGCGGGAAACACGATCGCGAACCAGGCCCGGCGGATCGGGGCGCGGCCGAAGTGTCCCATGTCGGCGTAGAGCGCTTCGGCGCCGGTGATCGCCAGCACCACGGCGCCCATGGCGATGAACGCGATGACGGGGTGCTCCACGAAGAACAGAACCGCATAGCTGGGGGACAGCGCGGCCAGCACGCCCGGATGACGGATCACCTCAGCCGCGCCGGCGACGCCCAGACTGGCGAACCAGAGCAGCATGATCGGCCCGAACACCGCCCCGACCCGTCCGGTGCCCCAACGCTGGATGGCGAACAGCAGGGTGAGGATCACCGCAGACACCGGGAGCACCACCACCGCCCACGCCGGGGAGATGACCTCAAGACCTTCCACCGCCGACAGCACCGAGATCGCCGGGGTGATCACGCTGTCGCCGTAGAACAGCGCAGCACCCAAGGCACCCAGCGCCAGCACAGTGGCGGCGCGCCTTTCGCTGCCCTTGAGCAGCACTCTCCCGGCAAGCGCGGCCAGGGCCATCACCCCGCCCTCGCCCTCGTTGTCGGCCCGCAGGACGAAGATGACGTACTTGACCGACACGATCAGGATGATCGACCAGAAGACCAGCGAGATCACGCCGAACACGTCCGGCGCGGTCGGTACCAGGCCACGGTCGAGGGTGAACACCGTCTTCAACGCGTACAGCGGGCTTGTCCCGATATCGCCGTACACCACGCCCAACGCGCCTAACGTCAGCCCGAGCCTCGCCGTCCGACGACCCGCAGACGCTGTCCGGGATGTCGGCTCACCGCTCTTCGCCGGCCCCTGGTTCAGGCTGGGCTGTTCGTCGTCCGCTAGCTCCGCCACCCGACAGGCATACCAACCAACACGCAACCGGCTGGGTCGTATGTCGGAATCGGTGGCGCGGGGCACCGACCTGTCGCACCAGCAGGAATGGCACCACCGCCGAGATCTCCGCTACCGCGCCGGCGGCCTGAACAGCAAGAGGTTGCCCCACCTGGCTGGTTGACGCCGACTTCGCCTGGCGTGAGGGCCGGGAGTACCGGATGGCGGACCACCAAGATCCGCGAGGCAGCCGCTAGCGCAATCACTCGCTCCGACGCCGACTCGCACGATCGGCGGCAGAACGTGCACCCGCCCAAAAGCGCGGGCTCAAAAGACGGCCGGAAGTTACGAACGAGTGGTCTGCGATGCGGTTCGGCTGAACCAGCGTTTACCGGGCGTTCGTGGGGCGCGACGCGGCGTCGTCAAGGTCCAGAGCCAGAGCCGTCACTCATATCCCATGGCCGCGATGACCTCGCCGAGTGCTCCTTCGATGAACTCGCGGGTTTCGTCGTCGAATTGGTCGTTGCGGTTTGTCAGCTTGTGCGACTGAAACGTTGACGGGGTGGCGAAGTCGTCGACGTCGAGCCGCTCGAACAGGGCGCGGCGCTGCCCGGGCCAGTCGGCTGCGAGATCTTCTGCTTTCACCTCGATGTATCGCCTGCCCGTCAGCTCGACCGTGTTCTTCCAGGTGAGCCATCGGTGGTAGACCGGCTTGAGGTAGGCGATCGCGCCGTCGACGGTGGGCGGTGCCCATGGCTGGGCCAGGTGGGACGCGAGCACTGAGACCGGGTGACGTTTGATGTGCACGATTGTCGCTTCGGGGACCAGTTCCCAGAGGAACTCCATGCACAGCAGGTTGAACGGTGTCTTCTCGCACCAGGTCGGCTTGCCCGCGTCGGCGGCTGCTCCGCCGAACATGGTGTCGATCAGGCCCCGCAAGATTCTGAGCAGTTCGCCCCGGTCGCTGAAATACCTGGGTAGTACCCGCCGGCGGCTCAGCGGCTCGAACGGCTCGGCAGGCCGGTCGGCGTTCCCGAAGCCTTCCGCGGGCGCAGGTTCGTCGTATGTGTATGCGATCAACTGCGGCCAGAGCTGTTGCACCGCGTCCCGGTAGCGTCGCTCGCCGACCAGCTCGGGAATGGTTTTGCCGCGATCGTCGCGCCGGCCGGGCACTCGTACGGTGAGGAAGTCGCTCAGCCGGTGCAGGGCGTCCTCACCGACGGTGGGGTCGTATCGATCGGTGAGCGCGTCGGCCAGGTCCCGCAGGCCACCCGGGTCGATGAGAAACCGGGTCTCCATGGGAATCCGATGGATCAGCGGATGTTCGCCGATGATGTCGGCGATCCGTGACGTTCCCGAACGACCCGTACCCGCAACGAAGATCGGTGAGGGGAAAGGCATGGCGAGCAGTCAAACTCTCAGCCCGGCGCCTGTGCAACCCATTTATCCCCTTCACCCGCTGCTACGGGCCGGACCCGCACCCGCCGCGCCGAGTGCGTGCCGCACGGCCGCCTCCAACAAGCGAGCAACGAATTATCGAAGCTTCCCAACGCGCCGCATCCCTCACACACTGATGCGCTGATCTCGACACGTGCGTATGCCCGCCGGGTCGGCATCTCGTGACACGGTGTAGCGCGGGGATCGCGGCATGTGAGGACTTGGCCGTGCTGAGAGTTGGACCATGATCAGCGACTGCTGGCACGGGGTCAGGCGGGATGCGGGTCATCCCTGGTAAGGCGGGGCAACACCCCAGCCCCAGCGTGGTACCGGTGCCTGCCGGATCGGATCTGCGTCGGGCTGGGAATTGCGTACCGCCAACCGGGTGCCCCACTCGAGGTAGCTCGTGAAGGCGGCCCGGAACTCCGGATCGTCGGGTAGGCCGACCTCGTCGGCGGCGTCCATCATCAGGTTGACCCACCGCCGACGCTGCGCCTCGCTGATTGCCTTGCCCAGGTGCTGGCCAAGCATGTGGCGGTAGCCGCCGCGCTCCAAGGTGTAGGCAGCCGGACCGCCGAAGACCTCAGCAAGCCATACCGCTACATACCGGGCGTGATCGGGGTCCATGTGCGCGAACACCGGCGCGAGTAGATCGTCGGAGCGAACCAGGCGGTAGAACGCATCGCAGAGCTTCATGAACGCGTCGGTGCCGCCGGCCCACTCGTACAAGCTCGGCGGCGCGGCGCCACCAGGGCCGGCAATCGAGGTTTGGACGTAGTGCCGCATCTCCTCGATGTCCTGGACGTACGGCTTGATCGCGGCGAAGAACTGCCCGAACACCGGGCCACCCCGAAACCCGCCCAGGTGCTCGTCTACTGATGTCCAAATGATGCGCAGCAGGTAGCAGGCGGGATCGTCCAAGCAGCGGCTCAACTCGTAGTCCACGCACTGCGGCGCAGCGCGTAGCGCGTCAGCGGCCCGCTCGTACGCGGCCTCGAAACCGTCCAGCCGCTCCTGCGGTACGCGGTACCTGATGTACTCGATGACCATGGGTACAGCCCAACACCCGCAGCGACGACAATCAAGTACGCACCATCTGGTACGTGCTTAAGGGAGCCCACGATGTCCAAGCGATACCACTGCCCGGTGGAGCTTGCCGTCGACGTCATCGGCGGCAAATGGCGCCGGTGATCCAGTCCCATCTCACGGTGGGCGTACACCGCTATGGCGAACTGCGCCGCCCGATGCCAGGGGTGGGCGAAAAGATGCTGACCCAGCGTCTGCGCGAGATGGAGGCCAACGGCCTCGTCGTGCGGCACGACCACGAGACCACCACCCTCGCGGCTCGACTCCGCCGAAGCGGGCCTTGTGCTCGTCGATGAAACTCACGAGCGTGTGTGTAGCCGGTCGAGCTCGGCCGCGAAGAAAGCCGACGCGGCCTTCCTCATTCGCCCGACGCAGCTCGGCGTTCTCCCGCTTCAACCGGCGCAGCTCCGCCGACTCATCGCTGGTGACCCCGGCGCGCCGCCCGGCGTCGACCTCGGCCTGGCGCACCCACCTACGCAGCGTCTCGGCCGACCCGATCGACTCCCACTCGGTTGCGTAGTCGCCCCGGTGCCCCAGCACCAGACGCACCGCCCGCTCCCGCAGGTCTCTCGGGTACTGCTTCGGCACGGTCAGATCCTCTCAAGCAAAGAGGTCTCTACCAGCCCGAGGCGGTTCAGGCCGCGTTGAAGTGTCTGTACCTGGTAACCAGGTCCCTGGACCCCACCGGAGCAGGCAGAACCCGATGGACGACGCGCTGGAAACCCGCGTTGAACGCCTTCGCCATCACCTTCAGCGACCGCTTCCCAGCCGCTGAAACCTACTAACCAGGGCCTGTGGATTTAAGGGTGTTTCCGGCCTGACCCGCCGGGCTTGTGCCTGGTGAGGAAGGTGCCGTGATGACGACACTGGACGACGTGACCGCGAGGAAGAAGGAACCGCAGCCGTCAGCGGAGGCAGCCGCCGCGGCGGAGCTGGTGCGCCTGGCCAAGGAACAGGGCTTGTCGCTGACCGGCCCGGACGGGCTGCTAAAGCAGTTCACCAAGACGGTCCTGGAGACCGCCCTCAGCGAGGAGATGACTGAGCACCTCGGCTATGAAAAGCGCGACCCTGCCGGGGCTGGGTCAGGCAACATCCGCAACGGGACCAGGCCGAAGACGGTGCTGACCGACGCGACGGGTCATGTCGAGATCGACGTGCCGCGTGATCGGGCCGGCACATTCGAGCCGCAGATCGTCAAGAAGCGGCAGCGCCGGCTGACCGGCGTCGACGAGATCGTGCTGTCGCTGTATGCCAAAGGCTTGACCACCGGGGAGATCAGCGCCCACTTCGCCGAAATCTACGGCGCCTCGGTCAGCCGGGAGACGGTCTCGCGGATCACCGACAAGGTGATCGAGGAGATGAACGACTGGACCGTGCGCCCGCTCGACGCTGTCTACGCGGCCGTGTTCATCGACGCCATCGTGGTCAAGGTGCGGGCTCTGTCGCCGATCTTGTGATGTGGACGGTTCCGTCGCCCGCTCGGCGCTTCGTTGATCATGTCTGGCGTGCTCGTTTGTGGAGCGGTTGCTGCCGCATCTGTCGAAGCTGTCGATCGAGGTCGTTGAGCAGCGTGAGGGCGTGGTGGTGTTGTCAGGTCGGGTCCGGGCGGCGACCGCGCGGTGCGGACGGTGCCGGCAGTGGTCGAGCAGGGTGCATGGGCGTTATCAGCGCCGCTTGCGCGATGTCGCGATAGCCGGGACTGGGTTGCTGCTGCAGGTGCAGATCCGGCGGTTTCGCTGCGACAACGCCAGCTGCCCGGCAAGGACTTTCGCCGAGCAGGTCGATGGGCTGACCGCTGCGCACGCGCGGTTGACGCCGGGGCTGCGCGACCTGCTCACGCAGATCGGCTTGGCGCTGGCCGGCCGGGCCGGTTCTCGACTGGCGTCGGTCATCGGGGCCGCCGCAGGCCGCGACACGTTGCTGCGGCTGGTCAAAGCATTACCTGACCCGCCGAAGACACCGATCACGGTCGTCGGCGTCGACGATTTCGCGTTCCGGCGGGGACGTCATTACGGCACGGTGCTGATCGATATGGTCAGCCACCGTCCGGTTGACATGTTCGACGGCCGCGACGGCGACAGCCTCGCCGCGTGGCTGCGGCAACATCCCGAAATCCAGGTGATCTGCCGCGACCGCGCCGGCGGCTATGGCGAAGGCGCCCGCTGCGGCGCCCCGGATGCGGTGCAGGTCGCGGACCGGTTCCACCTCTGGCAGAACTTGGGGCAGGCGGTCGAAAAGACCGTTAACGCCTATCGTTCCCGGCTCGTCGCGCCCGCACCGCCACTGCCAGACGAGACCATGCCCGCCGAGGTGCAGCCGCTACCCGAGAAAAAGATCGTGACCCGCCTTCGTGAGCACCACACTGCCGTTCACGAACTCGCCGCTCAGGGACTGAACAAGTCGGCGATCGGCCGCAAACTCGGCCTGCACCAGGCCACAGTCCGCAAATATCTCAACGCCGCCAGCGTCGCCGAACTGACCGCGGTCACCGAGCAACGCGCGCACCTGGTCGATGACTACATCGCCTACCTGCACCAGCGCTGGAACGACGGAGAACGCAACGCCACCCAACTGTTCCGCGAGATCAAACAGCAGGGCTACCCCGGCGGGGAACTCGCCGTCCAGCGATACCTACGCCGCTTCCGCAAAGGGCTCGGTCACGCCCCGCACCCCGGCCCGAAACCACCATCGGTGCGCCAGATCACCTCATGGATCATGACTCATCCCGACCACCTCGACCCCCGCGACACGGCCAAGCTACGCGACGTTCGAAGCCGCGACCGAGACCTGAACCGCCTGGTCAAACACGTGCGGGCCTTCGCGATCATGATGACCGGCCGACACGGCGACCGCCTTGACGCGTGGATCACCACGGTCGAGCACGACACCCTCACGCCCCTGGCGGGATTCGCCCGCAACCTCCGTCGTGATCTCGACGCCGTCCGCAACGGCCTGACCCTGCCGCACAGCTCCGGACCGGTCGAAGGCAACATCAACCGCCTCAAGATGATCAAACGCCAGATGTTCGGCCGCGCTGGCCTCGACCTACTCCGCAAACGCGTCCTACTCGCGCACTGAACGCTTCACACAACCGGCGACAGAGCCAAGGTGCGTGACGGTCAAGTCGCGAACCGGCCGGTCTACGCCGCTATCGGGGTCACCCTCGACGGGGAGAAAGACGTCCTCGGCCTCTGGGCCGGCTCGGGTGGTGAGGGCGCCAAGTTCTGGATGAGTGTCCTGACCGACCTGCGTAACCGCGGTG
This sequence comes from Micromonospora cremea, assembly GCF_900143515.1. Lineage (NCBI taxonomy): Bacteria > Bacillati > Actinomycetota > Actinomycetes > Micromonosporales > Micromonosporaceae > Micromonospora > Micromonospora cremea. Next base: position 828,309 of record NZ_FSQT01000001.1, read on the forward strand.
TCAAGGATGTGTTCTTCGTGGTCTGCGACGGGCTCAAGGGCCTGCCCGAGGTAGTCGCGAACGTATGGCCGCAGACGATCGTGCAGACCTGCATCATCCATCTGATCCGTAACACGTTCCGGCTGGCCTCGAAACGGGACTGGCCGGCGCTGCAACGCGACATCAAACCGATCTACACCGCCGTCAACGCCACCGCGGCCCGGGCTGCGTTCGACCACCTCGCCGAGACCTGGGGAACCCGCTACGGCGCGATCATCAGGCTCTGGGACAACGCCTGGCAAGAGTTCATCCCGTTCCTCGACTATGACCTGGAGATCCGCCGGGTGCTCTGCAGCACCAACGCGATCGAGTCGCTGAACGCCCGTTACCGCCGGGCGATCAAGGCCCGCGGTCACTTCCCCTCCGAGCAAGCCGCGTTGAAGTGCCTCTACCTGGTGACCAGATCACTGGACCCGACCGGGCAAGGGCGGGCACGATGGGCGATGCGGTGGAAGCCAGCCCTGAACGCGTTCTCGATCACCTTCGGCGACCGGTTCCCGGCCGCCGAAACCTACTAACCGAAGACGCCGGAAACACCTTTAGCGAGACAGACCCACTAACCAAGATCGCCGGAAACACCGTTAGCGAGACAACCCCGGATTCCTTCACGATGTGAGTCCGGTGTGGGGTAGGTGGACGGCAGTCTGACTTGTTGGTTAGATCGCGCCGTGACGACGGTGGAGGAGTTGTTAGCGGAGGCGGCGGCCGACCCGCGTGCGGCGGCGTGGGGCGTGTTGTATGAGCGGGCTTGCCAGGAGGGCTTTGACGAAGCAGGAGAGGCGTTGCTCATCGCGCGGCTGGCGAACATCGCTTCTGAGTTCTTGCCTGCTGATCGTGACGAGGTGCTGGTCCTCGCCGGGAAGCTAGCGGTCGACATGGATGAGCGGTCTCACCGCCGGCACGCCGACACCCTCGCGCAGCTGCGTCACCTGGCCACCGACTGGCTGCCGACGCCGACTGACGCGCAGTCGTTTATCTACCGTCTCCGCGCGGTCATGGCGCTGGAGGGCGACATGCTCTGGGGCGAAGAACTCGAACGGCTCATCCACGACGAGGTCGAGGTTGAGTGCCCGCAGTGTGAGACTTCGCTGTTCATAGCGTTCGGCGATCGGGGTCACTTCGCCACGCACGAGGACTATGCGACGAAGTCGGACGTGGCGCAGACGCCGTTGCTGCCGGCTACATCCGTTGATCTTGAGGGCGTCGGCCTGCGGTTGTATCGCATGAGCACCGAAGTCGGACAGCAGTCCGTCGCCGAAGCGGTCACCCACGTATTCGGCCGCGCCACCTGCACCCACTGCGGTAACACGTTCCGGGTGTCGGACCAGGTCGAGCGGTATTAGTACGGCGCTCACGCTTGGTTGCTGAGCTGCTCCAAACTCACGACGGCGGTAGTGACTGATTCGCGCGAGGACTTGGTGTCGGCGTCGCCAGCAGGGCCAGCGCACGAGGGGGCGTGTATCGAAAGTGGATCTTAGGCTGGAATGATCTTGGTCCGTGGCACGTGGAGATCTGAACGATGCGCAGTGGGCGCGCCTGGAGCCGTTGTTGCCCAGGGGCAAGAAGCCGGGACGCCCGCCGGTATGGACGAGGCGTCAGTTGATCGACTGATTCCAGCACCTTGATCGGGCAGACGGGAGGAACGCAAAGCCGTCGCGGTGGCCTCCAACGCGCCGTTTTCCGAATGGGGCCGCACGTTCACCGAGGAGCGCCTCTGCTCCGCAATCGGGGACCACTCACCTTCAACGGCTACCTCATCGAGACCGGCACCGACTTCTACCGGCTACAGGCCACCCCTCGAACGTCGGCAGCACTGACCCCTGTCGCCCGCCGCCGAGAACAGGGAAGAGTTGGTGGCACGTTCAGGCCCGGCCGTAGCTTCCAGCGAAAAACCAACGACTACGTGTTCGCCACCTGACGATCCGCCCCTGTCATAGTTCATTCCTTGCTGAATACAGAGTTTGCTGTATGGTCTAAGTATGGAGACGTTGACGCACGGGCAGGTGCTGGCGCGCTTCGGCCATGCCCTGTCTGATCCGGTGCGGGCCCGGCTTCTGCTGGCGCTGCGCGGGGGGCCGGGGTATCCGGCGGAGCTGGCTGAGTTGCTGGGCACCAGCCGTCAGAACCTGTCCAACCATCTGGCTTGTCTGCGCGGTTGTGGGTTGGTCGTTGCCGTGCCGGAGGGGCGGCGCACCCGCTACGAGCTGGCTGATGCCCGGTTGACGCACGCCCTGGGTGACCTGCTCGGACTCGTGTTGGCGGTGGATCCGGCGGCGTGTCCGGCCGCGCCCGAACAGGGCTGCTGCTGATGGCCACTCCGATCTGGCTAGAGCCCGCCGGGCCGCCGGCGGCCCGGCGGGGCGGTGCCTACCCGGCTGGTGGTCGCCGCGACCATCACCTACAACGTCGTCTGCACCCGTTCCCGGCACCATCCGACTACCTCGACACCGCCATCACCCCCGCGCCCTAATCAGCCCGATCCACGCCCCAACATGCAGAAGGCGGCCGACCGATGCCGCCCCACGAACGCGGGTGTACCGGAACCGCAAGGTAATCGCGGACAACCACGCCGGCATCCGTCCGCACTAACCTGACGAACCGCAGGCCAGCGCACCCCCAGCTCGCAGGGTTGGATCGGGCGCGACAAGTGCGGGGCCGGTGGTCGGTAGGACCAGTCATACCCCAGACCGACCGACTACGGGTAGTGCGCGGCGGCCACACAGCGCTGGCCCGGCCCGCCTACCGCGCCCCGTTCGATCATCCGGAGCACGATCAGTTCACCGCCGGGGAGTTCCTGGCCCCGAGCTGCCTCGGCACGGCCTGCCAGGCCGGACCGCGGTAGGTCACCCGGACGGCGACCCTGCTTGGCGTTGCCCACCGCACCACGCCCCAGCGCCACCACCACCAGCGGCGCCGCCAGCGCCGCCAGCGAGGAAGGACCACAGCACATGAAGGTCTCGACGTTGCGGCTGCTTGCCGATGCCCGCTCCGCGAAAGTGGGCGGCGAGCAGGCGATGGCCGCCCGGCAGCGGGCCCGCCTGGCCGAGCTCGTGGCCTGGGCGCGCACCCGCTCGCCCTACTACCGGCACCTGTACCGGGGCCTGCCGGCCAGGGTGAACGACCCGGCCCTGTTGCCGGTCACAGCCAAGAGCGAGCTGATGGCCGTCTTCGACGACTGGGTTACCGACCCGGCCGTCACCCTGGCACAGGCGCGAGCGTTCGTCGACGACCCGGCGCGCATCGGGGAGCCCTTCGCCGGCCGCTACACGCTGACCACCACCTCCGGCACCACCGGCACGCACGGCATCTTCCTGCAAGACTCCCGCGCGAGCGCGGTGACCTCCGCGATGATGGCGCGGATGCTGGCCGGCATGCTGAGCATGCGGGACGTGATCCGCATCGCCCGCGGCGGCGCCCGGATGGCGCTGGTGGCGCCGGTCGGCGGGCACTTCGCCTCCACCGTGGCCGCTGCCCGCCTGCGCGGCCGCTCTCGCATCGCCGCCTTCAGCGTGCACCAGCCGCTGGACGACCTCGTGGCCGAACTCAACGCGTTCCGCCCGGCGGTGCTGGCCCCGTACGCGAGCATCGGCGCGCTGCTGGCCAGCGAGGCCGAGGCGGGACGGCTGCACATCAACCCCACCCTCGTGATGCTCAGCGCCGAGGGTCTGCCCACGTCGGAGTACACGCGCATCGCGGCCGCCCTGTCGGCGAAGGTGCGCACCAGCTACGCCTGCAACGAGTGCCCGTTCCTCAGCTACGGCTGCGCCGAAAGCTGGATGCACCTCAACGCCGACTGGGCCATCCTCGAACCCGTCGACGAGCAGCATCGGCCGGTGCCACCCGGCGAGCCATCACATACCGTCCTGCTGACCAACTTGGCCAACCATCTACAGCCGATCCTGCGCTACGACCTCGGCGACGCCGTCCTCGCACGCCCCGACGCCTGCCCGTGCGGCAACCCCGGACCGGCCATCCGCGTCCAGGGCCGCGCCGCCGACCTGCTCACCTTCCCCCGCCCCGGCCCGGCGGGGGGAAAGGCGCCGGTCACCCTCGCCCCACTCCCGCTGGCCACGCTGCTGGAAGCGGTGCCCGGCCTGGAGCTATTCCAGATCGTCCAAACCGCGCCGACCGCGCTGCGCATCCGGCTGCACCCCGCGCCCGGGGCTGACCCCGACGCCCTCTGGCGCCAGGTCGAGACCCGCGTACGAGACCTGCTGACCCGCCACGGCCTCAGCCACGTCAGCATCGAGCGCGCCAGCGAGCCGCCGCAACAGAACGCTGGCGGCAAATACCGCGCCGTCATCCCCGTCGCCGCGCCCAACTCCAGGCCGGCGGTCGACGCCCGGTGACGATCACCACGACACCCCCACTCACAACGCCCGCGACCTCGCCGCCCCGCGTACGGCAGGCACTCCCGTCATAACTGCCGGACAGCGTGGGGACTCCCCGCAGGTCGAGCCCGTCCTGAAGGCGATCCGCGTGCCTCGCATTGGGTCGGGCCGACCACGCACCCGGCCCGACCGAGTCCGGGCAGACATGGCATACGCGTCCGCAAGAACCGCGACTACCTGCGGCGACGCGGAAGTAGATACCGGAGAAGGGTGACCAGGTCCGAAACCGCAAGAAGCGGGGCTCCGCCGGCGGTCGGCCGCCGAAGTTCGACAAGACCGACTACAAGGAAAGGCCGGCGAGCCAGCTACGGGCCTGCTTCTCGGGCACCCCTGCCCATCCCGCAGCATCCAACTCCGAGACCTGGAGGTTGTCCAGGGCCCCGGTGGCGTACGCGTCCTCAGCACCGGCCAAGTCATCTTGATGCCCGAGGAAGCCCGCCAGGAAGACTGACGAGCTTGTCCTCGGGACCAGGGTGCCATCGATATCGCAGCGCCCACATGATCAGAAACGATGGCGGGGAGCACGGGCCTGTACGGGAGGGGTTGGGGGCGGTCGAGTTGTCCGGTCCACGCGGCGGGGAGGGGTTGCGGCCAGGGGTGTGCCCACGTCGGATCGATGGGGGTGAACAGGACGCCTATTCGGCGCGGTGTGCGGGTCGTAGGGGGTTGGTGCGGCCGGTGTAGCGGAGTCGTCCGTGCTGGTCGCAGCGGCCGAGCAGGAGGGTCTCGGGGTTGTTGATGCTGGGGGTGACGCCGCCGATGATCGCTTCGGTGGTGCGGTAGGCGCGGACTTTCTGCCATCCTCGTCGGCCGGCCGTCGGCCGCCACACCGAGAGGGCGGCGATCGTGGCGGGCGGCCGGTGCATCGGGTTTGTTTCCTCGGCATCGCCGAATGGCATGCGGGGGTCAGGGTCTTGCCCGCATCGCCGTGGCCAATCCAAAGGTTGGCAGGAAGCCCGGGAGCCGGGGGAATCGGACGTTTCACCCTCGCGTAACGGGTATTCACGCGTGCTGGCCGCGGCCGGCGGGTGAACAGCGTTACGGAATGAGGGAGTGTGTGTCATGTCCGATCCGCAGCCCACCATCGTCCTCGTGCACGGCGCGTTCGCTGAGTCGGCGAGCTGGAACGGTGTGATCGAGCGGCTGGGCGCCGCGTACGACGTGGTGGCCGCCGCCAACCCGCTGCGGGGCATCGCAAGCGACGCCGCGTACGTGCGGGACGTGATACACGGGATCGGCGGCCCGGTCATCCTCGTCGGCCATTCGTACGCCGGCATGGTGATCACACAGGCCGCGGCTGACGAATCATCGGTGCGGGCCCTCGTGTACGTCAACGCCTTCTGCCCGGACACCGGCGAGTCGGCGCTGTCACTGTCCGGGAAGTTCCCCGGCAGTACGCTCGCCGACACGCTGGTGCAGTACCCCGTGTCGAGCGGTGGTAACGAGGTGGCAATCGGCCAGAACGCCTACCACGCGCAGTTCGCCGCGGACGTGCCGGCCGACCTTGCCGCGCTGATGGCCCGGACCCAGCGGCCGATCACCGAACAGGGCCTGAATGACGCGCTCTCCGGCGACCCAGCCTGGCGATTGCTGCCCAGCTGGTTCGTGTTCGGAGACGCCGACAAAAACATCCCGGTCGCCGCGCATCGGTTCATGGCCGAGCGGGCCGACCCGCGGGGCCAGCGCGAGGTCGCTGGCGGCTCGCACGCGATGGCGGTGTCCCGGCCAAGCGAGGTCGCTGAGACGATCATCGAGGCGGTCCGAGCATGAGCACGCCAACGAAGCAGTGGCCGGGGCCTGGCCACCGCCCGTGGGAACAGTCAGCGGCTCCGGGCGCGCCACTCCTCGGTGGTGATGCCACCGATCCGGGCGCCGTCGCCGGCGGGCACCAGGGCGCCCTTGTCGAGCATGGCGCCAAAGTGCCGGACGGCCGGGTCGCTACGGGCCCGCTGGGTGTCGCCGGCGGCGGCGAGCGCGGAGCGATCCAGCTCGTCGAGGCGGAATCGCTCCAGACCTACGCCGACTGAAAGCTCAACTACTCGCCCAGCTGCCACCTCATGGCCCGGGTTTGACAGGGCTGATGCGGTCATCTGGGCGTGAGTTGCAGTTCGCCATGAACGGCGATCATGGATTTGAGTCAACGTCCCCCTCGGACACACACCATTACCCCACGGTGCTCGTTGAGATCGACCGCAGCGCACACCGTTTGCGTTTCAGGCTGGTAGTTCAGGCGGAGGCCGAGTTGCCGGTAGACCTCGGCCTTGCCGGCGGGATCGGCATCGCGGAGCACGGCGGCCACCTCGCCGAGCGCTTGGACCAAGCCCCTGATTTCTGCTCGGCTCATTCGTCGGGGCTGTTGCCCGCGTTGGCGCGGATGTCGGCTTCCGCGCAGGCGCGTTCGGCCTGGGTCTGAGCGATCCATGCGGTGACGACCGCTGGGTCGGCGCCGGCGTCGAGGGCTGCCGGTAGCGTTCCAGCTTGGCGTCGATGATCGTTCGCGGCGATGGTTGGAGTGGGTGGGTGTTCCAGGTGGACAACGCCGGACGAAGCGCGCAGAAACTTGTAAACGAGAAGTCAAAGCGGTCCGCGTCGCTGGCCTTGGGCGACCGTCCGCGATGCTCCTGTGGATGTCAAGACTCCGCCAGCAGCTTCACCGGCCGAGCTTGACCTCTCCGTCCCGAAGGAACTTCCGGGCCGCCTGGACCAGCTTCGATGTGGGCGGGGAGCCGTGGGGCCTGCTGCCCTCTCGCTGCCTTGCGACGGCCTAAACACTGTCATTGTTTACGCGTCCACCGCTCGTAGCGCCCTTCCGGGGATCATTGAGAGCGGGCGGCGCGCAGCGACTCGGCAGCGGTCAGGAGAGCGGCACCGAGAAGCACTGTGTCCTTCAACAGGAATTGTCCCAGTTGGGAAAGGTTCAAGATCCCCTGCCCTTCCTGCCGAATCTCGGGCGTCGTGGCCAGGAAACTGAGCGTGGTGAGGAACATCCCGACCGCCCCGAAGCTACCGATCGCCGACGCTTTGGGCGCAAACGGCTTTGCGGCGATGAGAGAGCCCACGGTGATCTCCGTGACACCGATGAGTCGGTTGAGCTGTTGTGCGCCCAGCTTCTCGCGGACCCGCAGGAACAACGGACTCGAGGTGACCAGGGGCTCGTTGTTTTCGACCTCGTACTGCTTGAACTTGAGCGCACCGATCCACAAGATATTCGTTGCCAGTGCGGAGCGCAGGACCGAGAAGCCTACGGAAGCGAGGTTATCGGCCGAGGCGTGTCGTGTGCGCATCACTCGCTCCTAGTCGCTGTGTCGATGGTCAACGTGCCTGGGACCATTACCCGCTGCGGCCCGCCACACGCAGCCACGGCGCGCCCACTGCAGTGTCGCCTGGCTGCGCCAAGGGTACTGACATCGTCCCGGGGGGCGGCCAATGTTCTGGCCCGCGTCTGTGGCGGTGAGTAAGGGCAGGCAGGGCGGCGTTGACGCGATGAACGACGAGGTGCGTCGGCTGCGGGCGAATCAGACCCACGCCGGACGGCCACCTGCCTGGACGGTCCGGTTCAGTACACCAGCGCGTACAACCTCTGCTGATCGCGCCCGCACCTTCGCACGACTTTCGGCGATATATGCAGCCAGGGTGGCCGAAGTACCGGCACAGGCGGGAAAGCTGGCGATTGGGCGACCGCACTGGGGTCTGCGGACGAACAGCGGCGTGCGCGGGACCTGACCCGCATTCTCGCCTCCCACCGGTCCGGTGGCACCGCCCTGTGGGCCTCGGCGCGCCGCCGGCTCGTGCTGACGGCGGGCGCAATGTCGACGTCACGGTAAGCCTTGCCAGTAACAGGCTCTCCTGAAGATCACCTGACGGACGTTACACAAGCTAACCAGTCGGCAGGTCGTCTGCTGCGACATGCGGGTGCAGCGGGTCCTCGCACCGGGCCTCAACGTTGACCGTCGGCCGGTGGCACGTCGGCGGGGGCGAGGTCGAGGCGGGGGCGTAGGTAGCGGACGTGGTGTCGCCACCGGTGGTGTTCGTAGGCGGTGTCGACGTCGATTTCGGCAACGATGGTGGGGAGCACGGGGCTGTAGGGGAGGGGTTGGGGGCGGTCGAGTTGTCCGGTCCACGCGGCGGGGAGAGGTTGCGGCCACGGGTGTGACCCCTCCGGGTTGACGGGCGTGAGCAGGGCGGCCAGTTCGGCGCGTTGTACCGGTCTTAGCGGGGTGGTTCGGCCGGTGTAGCGCAGTCGTCCGTGTTGGTCGCAGCGGCCGAGCAGGAGGGTCTCGGGGTTGTCGGTGCTGGGGGTGACGCCGCCGATGATTGCTTCGGTGGTGCGGTATGCCCGGACTTTCAGCCATCCTCGTCGGCCGGGCTCGTAGCGCCCGTCGAGGCGTTTGATCACGATGCCCTCGATGCCCGCGGCGGTCCAGGTGGTCAACCATTCGGCGGCTTGGTCGAGGTCGGTGGTCTGTGGGGACAGGGTGAGTTGGGCGGGTGCGTCGGCGAGTAGCTGTGTGAGTAGGGCACGTCGTTCGTGCAGGGTCCGGTCCAGTAGTGGTCGGCCTGGTGGGGTGCTGAGCAGGTCGAAGACGACGTAGTGCGCGGGGTGGCGTCGGGCGATGTCGGGGAGCTGGCCGCCGGCGGTGACTCGTCGCTGCAGGTGGGCGAAGTTGGTTCGCTCGCCTTCCCACACCACCAGCTCGCCGTCGAGGACGGCACCCGGCTCGACGGCTTCGGTGACGGCTCGGGTGATGTCGGGGAAGTAGGTGGTGATGTCCCGGCCGGCTCTGGACTGCAGGTACACGCTGTCGGGCCGGCGGAAGGCCAGTGCCCGCCAGCCGTCCCACTTGGGCTCGTAGGCCAGATCCGATGCCTCAGGGACAGCGTCGACGGCCTTGGCCAGCATCGGTGTGAGCGGCGGACGCAGCCCCTGGGTGGTGCCGACACGGCGGCGGGCTGGAGTCACCGCAGGACCGACCCACGACATCGAACTCGAATTTCACTCACCTCCTCTCTCATGGTTGAGGGGCGTACGGGGGTGGCGCTGGAAGATGCCGAACAGTCGATGGCGGTATGCGGAATGAAAGGCGGACGAGGTCCGGTTGGGTCCGTCCAGCTCGTGTCCGCACGCCAGCGCAGCGCTTCGAAGTTTTGTCGCCGATTCCGCACCCCTTCCCAAACACGTCCTTCGATGGACATGCTCGTCAGAGACCGTTGCCATCCACCCAGCGCCCAGGAGGCCCCCCATGCGGGTAACCCGAGTCTCAGCCCGTTTCCCACGCGTCACGCGTCACGCCGCCGCAGTCGTCCTCGCCGCCATCGCAGGCGCCGGTCTGGTCGGCGTCAGCGCGCAACCCGCGTCGGCCACACCTCCCGGGATCCCGTCGAAGGCGACAGCCCAGTCTCAGCTCAACGCCCTGACCGTGGCGGCGCAGGGCTCCACCAGCGGCTACTCACGGGACCTGTTCCCGCACTGGATCACGATCAGCGGTAGCTGCAACACCCGCGAGCAGGTCCTCAAGCGCGACGGCACCTCCGTCGTGGTCGACAGCTCCTGCGCAGCGACCTCGGGTCGCTGGTACAGCCCGTACGACGGGGCGACCTGGACGGCGGCCTCCGACGTCGACATCGACCACGTCGTACCCCTCGCTGAGGCGTGGCGCTCCGGCGCCAGCTCCTGGACAACCAGCCGCCGGCAGAGCTTCGCCAACGACCTCACTCGTCCGCAGTTGATTGCGGTGACGGACAACGTCAACCAATCCAAGGGCGACCAGGACCCCTCCACCTGGCAGCCGTCCCTGTCGTCGTACCGGTGCACCTACAGCAAGATGTGGATCACCGTGAAGTACAGCTGGGGCTTGAAGCTGCAATCGTCGGAGAAGTCAGCCCTGCAGAGCATGCTCAACACCTGCAGCTCCTGACAGCCCCGAGACCGGCGGGGCGTCCTCCGCGGGACGCCCCGCCGACCGGACTATGCCTGCTGTGGCGAAGACGGTGCGCTGTCGCCGGCCTGCTTGCGCCACTGGCCGCCCACGTCGACGGCCAGGAGGCGCTTGACCATCGCCAGGGCGTCCGCCTCGGTGTCGAACTCCCAGCGCAGCACCCGGCCGTTCTCGCTGTCGCCAGCGCGAGCGACGACCTTCCACCGGACCTCACGGGTCAGCCACACATCCCGGCGGCCCAAGCGCCCCCAGATGCCGTTCCACCAGCGTCCCGCCACGTCCTCCACCAGCGCATCGTACAAGTGTTCGATCATGCGATCGGGGCTGACCGCGTTACTGCCAGGCTCTGATCGATGATGCGGGAGACGCTGCGGGTCGGGGGTGACGAGCGATGACGGCCCATCCGCGTGTCTGACGGTAGGGTTCCCGGCGTGTTGCGACGGTGGACCCTGACGATCCTGATGGCGGCGTGCGGCGTGCTGGTGGCGGTGGCGCAACTGGCCGCCGATATGCCCGCCGTCGGCGGCGCCGAGTTGCTGATCTTCCTGGCGCTGGCACTGCTGCTGTCGCCGTGGGCCTTCCCCCGCTCGGTGGCCGCCGCCGAAGCGCAGCGGGCCAGCGCGGCGGACGGCCGGCCGATCGTGTACTGGCGCCCCGGCTGCCGCTACTGCCTCCAACTCCGGTTCTCCCTCGGCCGGCTCGCCCGGCGGGCGCACTGGGTGGACATCTGGCACGACCCGGCGGGTGCTGCCGCCGTCCGGGCGGTAGCCGACGGCAACGAGACCGTGCCCACCGTCGTGCTCGGCGGTCAGGCTGTCGTAAACCCCAACCGGGCCTGGCTCCGCGAGCAGCTCCGCTCATCCTGAACACGCCCGTCACCCGGCGAGGGTCGACCGATGGCGCCGCCGCACCCGGAACTTAACCAAGACGGCTGTCTCGGGACTCGGGTGGCGCGTCAGGCCGGGCGATCGTCGTAGTCGATTGATCCGGCGTAGTGGAACGTCGGCGGATCGTCGGTCGAGATGAGGATGTATCGATGCGGGATGGTCGCGTTCGGCTGGTCGTCGGCGCCGACATAGACCCCGCTCTGTTGCAGCACCACTGCTGCGGGCAGCTGTCCCAAGGCGTCGAGCTCGATCGGCGTGATGCGGTCGTCGGCGGGACCGCCCAGGAGCCATCCCTCGGTGGCTGGCCGCCGCGCCGGCCGCTCCCGCCAGTTTGCGCCTGCAGACGCCGTCATGGCGCCTCCCGTCGCAGCCCTCGATCGAACCAGCTTCGATCCCTGCGACCGTGTCGGTGAGGCAAAGCCGGCGGCCAGCGAACGGGCGTCAGCGGTGATCGGCCGTGCGGCGAGCGGTCGATGGAGGCCTTCTTCGTGTCCGCTGTCTCATCCCGGCCGCAGGTGCGTGCGGCGTGCCTTGCGCCCCGCCTCGTACCCGGCGCGCGCGGCCTGCGTCTCGCCGCGCGCGGAGACCTCGGCGACCGGTACGTCCCACCAGGCCCCGGCGTCCGGTCCGGCGACGAGCGGGTCCGTCTCGACATGGATGACGGTCGTCCGGTCGGCCGCCTTCGCGGTGGCCAGCGCTGCCCTCAGCTCCTCGATCGTCGCCACCCGGATAAGGTCCGCGCCGAGGCTCGCCGCATTGGCACCGAGGTCGACGGCAAGGGGAGCACCCGACCGGTCCCGGTAGGCGGTGCCGAGCCGCTGCGCGCCGACGCTCTCGGAGAGCCGGCCGATCGAGGCGAAGCCCCGGTTGTCGACCAGCACGACGACCAGCTTGACCCCCTCCGCCACCGCGGTGATCAGCTCAGTGGGCAGCATGAGGTAGGAGCCGTCGCCGACCAGCACGAAGACCTCCCGGTCCGGCGCGGCCAGCTTGACCCCGATCCCGCCGGCGATCTCATAGCCCATGCACGAGTACCCGTATTCGACGTGGTAGCTCTTGGGGTCGGCGCTGCGCCACAACCGGTGCAGGTCGCCAGGCATCGACCCGGCCGCGCATACCACCACGTCACGCGGCCCGGCGGCGTCGTTGACCGCGCCGATGACGGCGGTCTGGGTGGGCCGCGCGTCAGGGTCGGCGTGCAGGGCCCGATCCGCCACGGCCGTCCACCGCTGGCCCAGCTCCGCGACCGACGCGCCGTAGGCCGGCTCGGTGGCCCAGCCGGCGCACGCCGCCCCGAGGGCCGCGAGGCTTTCCCGGGCGTCGCCGACGACCTGCAGGCCGGAGAGCTTGGCGGCGTCGAATCCGGTGACGTTGAGGTTGACGAAACGGGTGTCCCCGCCGAACAGGGTGCCCGAGGCGGTGGTGAAGTCGCTGTAGCGGGTACCGATCCCGATCACCAGGTCCGCGCCAGCGGCGATCTCGTTGGCCGCGCTGGTGCCGGTGACTCCCACGGCGCCGAGGGCGAGCGGATGGTCGGACGGCAGGGCGCCCTTGCCGGCCTGGGTCTCGGCGACCGGCACACCGTGCTCCTCGGCGAAGCGGCGCAGCGCGTCGCAGGCTCCGCTGTAGATCACCCCGCCGCCGGCCACCACCACCGGCCGGCGCGCCGCCGTGACGACCCGGGCCGCCCGGGCGACTGCCGCGTCGTCCGGACGGGGGCGTGGAACATGCCAGACCCGGTCGGCGAAGAGCTCCTCGGGCCAGTCGTATGCCTCGGCCTGCACATCCTGCGGCAGGGCGAGGGTGACCGCGCCGGTCTCCACCGGATCAGTCAGCACCCGCATGGCCGCCAGCAGCGCCGCCGGGAGCTGCTCCGGTCGGTTGATCCTGTCCCAGTAGCGGGAGACCGGCCGCAGCGCGTCGGTGACGCTCACATCGTAGGAACGCGGGTCCTCCAGCTCCTGGAGCACAGGGTTGGCCGGCCGGGAGGCGAAGATGTCTCCGGGGAGAAGCAGCACCGGCAGCCGGTTGACCGTGGCGCCCGCCGCTCCGGTGACGAGGTTCGTCGCGCCCGGGCCGATCGAGGTGGTGCAGGCCAGAGTGCTCAGCCGGTCGCTCATCCGGGCGTACGCCGCCGCGGTGTGCACCATGCCCTGCTCGGTGCGGCACAGGTGGTACGGCAGGTCCGTCCCCGCCGGCCCGGCCAGCGCCTCGCCGATCCCGGCGACATTGCCGTGCCCGAAGATGCCGAAGCAGGCCGGAATCAGCCGCAGCCGGTGCCCGTCCCGTTCGGACCACTGCCGGGCGAGGAAGGTCACGAGCGCCTGCGCCACCGTGAGCCTGGGCATCACGCGCCTCCCTGGGTGGGTCCGGCCAGCGGCAATCGGGGATCGATCGGCTGGTCGGCCCAGCTGCCGCGGATCCAGCCGTGACGGGGGTCGTCCACGCAGGCCATGCTTCGCGCCGGGGCGGGCCCGGCCAGCACATTCAGGTAGTAGAGGTGATAGCCCGGCGCGGCCATCGACGGCCCGTGGTAGCCGTACGGAACGAGTATCACGTCGCCGCCGCGCACCTCCGCCAGCACGTCAATTGGCCGACGTGTGGTGCCGTAGACCCGTTGGTAGCCGACCGGGCCGTCGGGGTCGCCGGGCGCCCCGCCGGCCACCTCGAAGTAGTAGATCTCCTCCAGCTCCGCCTCGACTCGGCCGTCGTCGTACGCCCGGTCCTCCTCGTGCTTGTGGGGCGGGTAGGACGACCAGTTGCCGGCGGGGGTGAGCACCTCCACGGCGACCAGGCGGTCGCAGTCGAAGGCGTTCGGCGCGCAGAAGTTGTTGACCTGACGGCTGGCCGGACCGGCGCCGCGCAGCTCGACGGGCACGTCCCGGGCGGCGGCGTAGCGGGGCGAGAGACGTCGGGTGGCGCGAGCCGACGGCAGGGCGAACCGGCCCTCGCCCCGGACGGTCACGGTGGCGTCCCGGGGGAGATACGCGAAGTCGGTGACGGCGGCGAAGACCGAGGCGCGGCCGGTCAGCACGAGCCGCAACCGGTCGCAGTGCACGGTTGCGGCGCCGGCCAGCGGCAGCACCAGCATTTCCTCGTCGCCGGTGTCGAAGGTGACCTGGCCGCCCTGGGGCAGGGAGAGCACGCGCAGCCCGGCGTAGGTCCAGCCGGCCCGCTCGGGGGTGATCTCCACCGCCCAGGGCGCCCGCGCGGTCGTCCCCCAGGGCAGGTGGGCGTCGGGGTTCCGTGTGCTCATGCCGGCTCGCCCGTGGGCAGCAGCGAGTGGGCCAGATCGACGGCGGCGGCCACGTCGTCGTCCGGTGGGTAGAGCAGCGCCCGGCCGACCACCAGCCCGCGGACGCCGGGCAGGCGCAACGCCCGCTCCCATCGCGCGTAGACCATGTCCGGCGCCTCCACCGGGTCGCCGCCGAGCAGCAGGACCGGCAGCGTGGTCGCGGCCATCACCTGCTCCATCTCATCGATCGCCGGCAGCTTCAACCAGGTGTACGCCGATGTGGCGCCGAGGGCCTGACCGACGCTGACGCCCTTGATGACCGCCTCCGGCCGCAGGTCGGCGTGGACCCGCCCGTCGCTGCGCCCCACCCAGAGCGGCTCGACGAGAGCGATCGTGCGGTGGGCGGCCAGCGCGGTGACCGCCCGGGCGCAGGCGTGCAGGGTCGAGGCGCTGCCCGGGTCGTCCGGGTCGATGCGGCACAGCATCTTGCCGCCGTCGTAACGCATGGCGGCGATGCTGTCGGCGTCGTACGCGGTGAACCGGTCGTCGAGCTCGAAGCTGGCGCCGGAGAGGCCGCCGCGGTTCATCGAGCCGATGGCCAGGCGGTTCTCCAATGCGCCGAGCAGCAGCAGGTCCTCCAGGATGTCCGGGGTGCCGAGCACGCCGTCGACGCCGGGCCGGGACAGCGCCAGGCGCAACCGGTCCAGCAGGTCGCCGCGCCCGGCCATAGCCATCGGCCGGTCCCGGACGCCGAGGGCGCCCCGCGCGGGGTGGTCCGCGGCGATGATGAACAGCGGCTGTCCGTGGTCGGGCCACGGCCGGCGGTTGCGGCCGGCGGCGGCTTCGGCGATCGCCTGCGGCCGGTGGGCGCGGGTGAGGGTCAGCGCGTCGTACTCGGTGCTCACCGGGCTTCTCCTCTGACGGCGGCGGTCGACGGCGCCGGTTCCGGCTGGTCTGTCCGGGCCATCGCCGCGGTCTCGGCATGGTCGGGCATGGCGGCCGAGCAGGCCAGACGGGAGGCGACGATGGCGCCGGCGGCGTTGGCGAAGCGCAGGGTCCGCTCCAACGGCCAGTCGCGCAGCAGCCCCAGGCAGAGCGCACCGCCGAACGCGTCGCCGGCGCCGAGCCCGTTGACCACCTTCAACGGCACCGGTGGCACCCGGACGGTCTGCGTGTCGGTGCGGGCGAGGACCCCTTCCGGCCCGAGCTTCACCACGGCCAGCCGGGGCCCGCGCTCGAGCAGCAGCCCGGCGGCCTGGTCGGGGTCGCGGGTGCCGACCGCCACCTGCACCTCGTCAAGGTTGCCGACCACCACGGTGACCTGCGGCAGCGCCTCGGCGATCGCCGCCGTGGCCGCGGCCGGGTCGGGCCAGAACATCGGCCGGAAGTCCAGGTCGAGCACGGTGTGCGGGCGGCGGTCCCGAGCGGCCAGCGCGGCGGCGTGGGCGTCGCGGCTCGGCTGCTGGCACAGGCCCGTCCCGCTGAGCCAGAAGACCCCGGCAGCGGCGATCGCGTCGACGTCCAGCTCCTCGGGCCGGATCTGCAGGTCGGGGGCGGTCGGGGTGCGGTAGAACCAGAGCGGGAAGTGGTCGGGCGGGAAGATCTCGCAGAAGGTCACCGGGGTGGGGAGCCCGTCGACCGGGCGTACCTGACTGTCGTCGACGCCGAAGTCGCGCAGCGCCCGGTGCACGTAGTCGCCGAAGGCGTCGGCGCCGGTGCGGGTGATGACTCCGGCGCGCAGGCCCTGCCGGCTGGCCGCCACGGCCACATTGGTGGGGCTGCCGCCGAGGAACTTGCCGAACGTCTCGACCTCGGCCAGCGGCGTGGCGATCTGCAGTGGATAGATGTCCACCCCCACCCGGCCGATGGTGAGCACATCAAGCATGTGGCGTCCTTCGTCCCGGCCGGCGACGGCGTGCCCGCCAGCTCGCTGCTGTCCCTGATTGGTAACAGTGCTCTATGAGTTGTGTCAATGTGTTGTCATGACATCCGCCTCTGCGGTCGGTGACCGCTTCGGTACAGTGGCGCCCATCATCGCGCCGTGAGATCCCGCGCAGCCGAGGCGAGGAGGTGCCGTGACGGGCCCTGATTTCGCGGTCGACCGGAGCAGCCCGGTCCCGCTCTACTTCCAGGTCGCGGAGCAGTTCGCCGCGGCGATTCAGCGTGGCGACCTCGCGCCGGGCGATCGCCTGGACAGCGAGTTGCAACTGGCCGACCGGCTGGGGCTCTCCCGCCCCACCGTGCGGCAGGCCATCCAACACCTGGTCGACAAGGGACTCATCGTCCGCCGCCGAGGCGTCGGCACCCAAGTGGTGCGCGGCGAAATCCGGCGAGCGGTGGAGCTGACCAGCCTGCACGACGACCTGCTGCGGGCAGGCCAGCAACCGTCCACCTCAGTGCTCGAACTGGCCACCGTGCCCTGCCCGCCGGAGGTAGCCAAGGCACTCGGCGTGCCGCCCGGCGACGACGTGCAGCACCTGCGCCGGCTGCGGTTCTCCGACGGGGAACCCCTCGCCGTGATGGAGAACTGGCTCCCCGCCGACCTGGTGCGGCTCAGCATGGACGCGTTGCAGGCAAACGGCCTGTACGGGATCCTGCGCGCTAGTGGCATGCGGATCCGCGGCGCCCACCAGCGGATCGGGGCGCGGGCGGCGACCGCCGCCGAGGCGCAGATGCTCGGCGAGCGGCGCGGGGCGCCACTGCTCACCATGACCCGCACCGCGTACGACGACCAGGGCCGCTACGTCGAGCACGGCGCCCACATCTACCGGGCCACCCGCTACTCCCTCGAGGTGACCGTCGCAGAGCGGTGACGGTGGATGTTTCGCGCTCATTTCAGTGACAGGTATTTACGTCGTCAGGCTGTCATGACATTGTGGCCGCTAAGCACCGCCGGCGGCTGACCTGCGGCCGGCGGGTGATTCGCGAGTCTCTTCGAAGTCGCTCCTTGCGAAGGGAAACAGCCCATGTCAGCCAAGCCGAGACACGCAGCGGCCGTGCTCGCCGCGTTAACCGCCGTCGCCCTCGCCGCTACCGCCTGCGGCGACTCGTCCGAGCCCGCCGGCAAGGACGCCAAGAACATCACCCTCACCATCGCCGCCAACTCGATCGTGGGCGGCAAGAGCTCCGCCGGCGCCGAGTGGATCGAGAAGTGGGTCATCCCCAAGTTCATCGAGGCCCAGAAGGCCAAGGGCGTCACCGCGAAGGTCACCTTCGTGCCCAGCGGCGTCGACGACGAGCAGTACAAGACCAAGCAGGCCCTCGACCTGCGCTCCAAGGGCGGCGCCGACGTGATCGCCCTGGACGGCATCTGGGTGGGCGAGTTCGTCCAGGCCGGCTACCTCAAGCCCCTGTCCGATGTGGCTGGCTCGGAGGTGGACTCCTGGGAGGGCTGGTCGCAGATTCCCGAGACCGTGCAGGGCCTCGGCTCATTCGACGGCAAGCGCTACGGCATCCCGCTCGGCACCGACGGCCGGGTCCTCTACTACAACAAGAAGCTGTTCGCCCAGGCCGGCCTGCCCGCCGACTGGCAGCCGAAGAGCTGGCAGGAGATCCTCGACGCCGGCACCAAGCTCAAGGCCCTTCCCGGGGTGACCCCGATCCAGATCAACGCCGGCACGGCGATGGGCGAGGCCACCAGCATGCAGGGCGCGTTGCCGCTGCTCGTCGGCGCCGGCGGCGAGATCTACAAGGACAACAAGTGGGCCGGCGCCAGCCAGCCGGTCAAGGACGTGCTCGACTTCTACACGAAGGTCTACGGCGGGGGCCTCGGCGACCCGAAGCTCCAGCAGGAGGCGAAGGGGCGCGACAAGTCCTTCGCGGAGTTCGCCGCCGGCAAGATCGGCATCCTGGGCGAGGGTGACTACTTCTGGCGCAGCGTCGTCAATCCGAGCGGCGGCATCGCCAAGATGGCCGACCGGGACACCACCGTCGGCTACGCGCTGATCCCCGCCAAACAGCCCGGCGCCGGCATCCGCGGGCAGGACTTTGTGAGCATGTCCGGCGGCGGCGTGCGGGTGCTCAACCCCAACTCCAAGTTCCCGTCGCACGCGTGGGAACTGCTGTCGTTCATGCACTCGGCGGAGGGCGTCAAGGCCGAACTCGCCGGTGAGAAGCGGATCACCGCGCGCACGGACGTCAACAAAGAGGTCCTCGCAGGCGACCCGATGCTGAGCTTCATCACCGACAAGGTGCTGCCCGTCACGGCGTACCGGCCGCCGCTGGCGGTCTACCCGCAGGTGTCGGTCGCGCTTCAGGAGGCGACCGCGGACGTGGCCGGCGGCAAGAGCGTCGACGAGGCGGCCACCGCGTACCAGAAGAAGGTCGAAGGGATCGTCGGTGGCCCAGGTAACGTCACCTCCTGACCAGGTGGTGGAGGGGAGGCGCCCGGCCACGGGCGCCTCCCCGGCCCCCGACGCCGCCGGCCTCGGCCGGGCCCGGGCCACCGGGTTCCTGGTGCCGAGCATGGTGCTGATCCTGCTCTTCCTCGTGGTGCCGGCCGCCTGGACGATCTACCTGGGCATCACCAACTACCGGCTCACCGGCCTGGCCGCCGCCAACCCGGAGATCGTCGGCCTGGACAACTACACCCGGGCCCTGGGCGACGAGCGGTTCGGCAGCTCGCTGGTGCTGACCCTCCAGTTCGTGCTCGGCTCGGCGGTCATCGGCCAGGCCGGGCTCGGCTTCGCCATCGCGTTCGCGCTGCGCGACCGCCGCGGCCCGCTGCGCCGGGTGGTCGAGGCGTTCGTCCTGCTCTCCTGGATCCTGCCCAGCTCGGTGGTCGCGTTCCTGTGGATCGCCCTGCTCGACCGGGACGCCGGCACGCTCAACACGCTGCTCGGCATCCCCGGCACCGCCTGGCTGCTCGACCACCCGATGCTGTCGATCATCATCTTCAACACGTGGCGCGGCACGGCGTTCTCGATGATGCTCTACGCCGCCGCGCTGGAGAACGTCCCCCGCTCGCACCTGGAGACCGCCCGGCTGGCCGGCGCGTCCACCTGGCAGCAACTGCGCGACGTGGTCTTCCCGCGCATCCGCGGGCACGTGCTGACCAACCTGCTGCTGATCAGTCTCTGGACGTTCAACGACTTCGCGCCGTTCCTCATCACCGCCGGCGGCCCCGAGCAGCGCTCGGAGATCCTGCCGGTCTACGTCTACAAGGTGGCGCTCTCCGGCGGTGATCTGGGCTTCGGTGCCGCGATCTCGTTCATCATGCTGCTGATCAATCTGGTCATCGCGCTGGTCTACCTGCGCATGCTGGGCCGCCGGAAGGAAAAGGCATGAACACCGGTACCGCGCCGGCGCCGGCGCCGGCACCGGCCACCGATCCGGCCGGCGAGGGCCCCACCATCGCCGTACGCCACCTGCTCGCCCAGATCGGGCGCTACACCTTCCTCTGCGCCGTCCTCGGGTTCTTCGCGCTGCCGCTGCTGTGGCTGGCGACCGCGCCTTTCGACGACACCCCGACGATCACCGCGTCGCTGCCGCGGTTCACCCTCGACAACTTCCGCGCCCTGTTGGACAACCCGTACGCGCTCAGCTCGCTGCTCAACTCGGTCTACCTGGCCGCCGGCACCGCCGCCCTGGTGGTCACGTTCGCGGCGCTGGCCGCGTACGCGCTGAGCCGGGTGCGGGTGCCCGGCCGCGACGCGCTGCTCTACGGGCTGCTGCTGCTCTCATCGATCGTGACCGGCACGGCCACCATGGTGCCGCTGTTCGAGCTGGCGTTCCGGCTCAACCTGATCGACTCTCGGCTCGGCGTCATCCTGATCCTCAGCGGCGGGCTGCTGCCCGCGGCGATCTTCATCCTCAAGGACTTCATGGATTCGACACCGACGTCCTACGAGGAGTCGGCGCGGGTCTTCGGCGCCAGCGCGCTGCAGATCATGCGGCACATCGTGGTGCCGGTGGTCCGGCCCGGGTTGGCCACCGTGGGGGTCTGGGCGGTGGCCAACGTCTGGGGCAACTTCCTGGTGCCGTACCTGCTGCTGCGCGGGCCGGAGAAGGCGCCCGCCGCGGTGATCATGTACACCCTCTACACCGAGGGCGGCCAGGCCGACCTGCGGTTGCTCTCCACGTTCTCGCTGCTCTACTCGCTGCCGGTGGCGCTCATGTTCGTCTTCGTCAGCAGCCGGTACGGGTTTCGCTTCCACGGAGGAATCAAGCGCTGATGTCCGCCATTGCCATGCGCGAGCTGACCAAGGTCTACCCCAACGGGGTGCGGGCCCTGGACGCCCTCGACCTGGAGATTGCCGACGGCGAGTTCTTCGCCCTTCTCGGCCCGTCCGGCTGCGGCAAGACCACGCTGCTGCGCACCATCGCCGGGCTGGAGGTGGCCTCCGCCGGCAGCGTGCTCATCGGCGAGCGCACCGTCACCAATCTGCCGCCGGGAAAGCGGGACGTGGCGATGGTCTTCCAGGACTACGCGCTCTATCCGCACATGACCGTTCAGGAGAACATCGCCTACCCGCTGCGGATCAGGAAGGTGGACCGCCGCAGCCGCGCCGCCAAGGCCGCGGATACGGCCAACGAGTTGGGCCTGTCCGCGCTGCTCGAGCGCCGCCCGGGGCAGCTCTCCGGCGGTCAGCAGCAGCGGGTGGCACTCGCTCGGGCGATGGCCTGCCACCCTCAGGTGTTCCTCCTCGACGAGCCGCTGTCCAACCTCGACGCTCGGCTGCGCCTGGAGGCGCGCACGTTCCTCAAGCGGCTTCAACGCGAGCTGGGTGTCACCACCGTCTTCGTCACTCACGACCAGGCCGAGGCGCTCGCCCTCGCCGACCGCATCGCAGTGATGGAGGGCGGCCGAATCCGCCAGGTCGGCACCCCCACCGAGGTTTTCCGCCGCCCGGCCAACACGTTCGTCGCTGGGTTCATCGGCTCCACCCCGATGAACCTGGTCGACGCCGAGGTGCACGACGGCGAGTTGGCCGTCGCCGGTACGCGGCTGCCGATGCCGCAGGACGCCGACGACCGGGTGACCGACGGCGAGAAGCTGGTCTACGGAATCCGGCCCGAGTACCTCGACTACTCCCCGGAACCGGTACCCGGTGCCCTCAGCGGGCAGGTGGTGGTAGTGGAGAACCTGGGCAGCTTCTCGCTGGTCTCCCTCGACGTGCCGACCGGGGACGCGGTGATGGACGGCGCCGGTGACGCCGTCGGGGTCGCGGGAACCAGCCTCCAGGTCGTCGTGCCCGAGGGACGCGAACCCGAGCCCGGTGACACCGGGTGGGTGGTACCGCGGCCCGGACGATCGCTGCTCTACCGGGACGGGGAACTGGTGAGCACAGCGCCGGCACCGGCCGTGCCTACCGCCCGGACCGGCGTTGACGCGGAGCGGTGACCATGGCGGTGCACCGGGGCAGGTGGACGTTGCGGGACCGCGCCGAAAGTGTGCTGCGGACCCTCCCGGTCACCGTCCCGCCCGGCACCGCCGCCCTGACCGTACGACTGGACTACCCCCGACAGACCGGCGTGCTGGACCTCGGCTGCCTCGGCCCGGCCGGCTTCCGGGGCTGGTCAGGTGGCGCCCGGGACGGCTATACCGTGGCCCCCGACTGGGCCACCCCCGGCTACCTGCCCGGCGAGCTGGAACCTGGTGAGTGGCAGGTGCTGCTCCGGCTGCACCGGATCCCGCCGGACGGGCTGGACTTCGAGGTCACCGCCACCGTGAGCACCAAAAGACCCGAGGCGCCGGCGCAGCCGGCCGCTCCGCCGCGCCCCGACCGCCCGCCCCGCCGGGCGCTGCCCGCCGTGGACGGCCAGCGGTGGATCCCCGGGGACCTGCACGCACACACCGTGCACAGCGACGGCGTGCAGACCATCGACGAGCTGGCCGCCCTGGCGGCCTCCCGCGGACTGGACTTCCTCGCCGTCACCGACCACAACACGGTCAGCCACCACCCCTGGCTGCCCGATTCCTCGGCCCGGTACGGCATCGCGCTGGTGCCCGGGCAGGAGGTGACCACCGACCGGGGACACGCCAATGTGTTCGGCCGGGTCGGCTGGATCGACTTTCGGCAGCCGCCGGACGAGTGGCTGGCCACCGCGGAACGGGCCGGCGGGCTGATGTCGGTGAACCATCCCCTGGGCGCCGACTGCGCCTGGCGGCAGCCGTTGACCGCCCGCACCCGGCTGGCCGAGGTCTGGCACTCAGGCTGGTGGGACCGCACCTGGGGCGCCCCGCTGGCGTGGGCGCAGGCGTGGCGTCCGGACGTCGTACCGGTCGGCGGTAGCGACTTCCACCGCCCCGGCGACGGCGTGTCGCCCGGCTCGCCCACGACCTGGGTACTGGTCGACGGCGACTCGCCGCCCGACAGCGCCGTGCTGGACGCGCTGCGCGCCGGTCGTACCGCTGTCTCCGCCGGTCCCGACGAACCCCTGCTGCTCCGCCTCGGCGAGGAACTGCTGGCGCTCGACGCCGACGGGACGCTGCTCGGCTACCCCGACGGCAGCCACCGAGCGGTCCGCGGTGACCGGTGCCTGTTCCCGGCCGGCGACGGCCTGCACGTCCTGGAGTCCCACCGCATGGAGGTGATCGCACTATGCATCTGACCGGACGCACGCGGGTGGCCGGCGCACCCGTCAACTACGGCATCTATCAGTCGGCCGGCGCATCCCCGGGCCCCGACGAGCTGCTGGCGGCCCTCAACCGGGACGGATACGCCGGAGTGGACTCCGGGCCGATCGGCTACCTCGGCACCGGCAAGCTGCTGGCCCAGCGGCTGGGCGATAACGGCATCGGGCTCGCCGGCGGCTGGGTCGACCTGCGGTTCGCTGACCCGGACGGCTTCACCGACGACCTGGCCCAGCTCGACGCGGCACTCGACGTGTTCGCCGCCGCCCCCGTCGACGACCCCCGGTTCGCGCCCCGACCCACACTCGCCTGCCCCGGCAACCCCGCAAGGATGGCCCGACCGGGCATCCCGCCGGACCTGACCTCGGCGCTGCCGGCCAGCGCCTGGCCGGACTTCGCCGCCCGGGTCCAGCAGGCCGTCGACCGCTGCCGGGACCGTGGCCTCGAGCCGGTGTTCCACTACCACCTCGGTACCGACGTGGAGACCGAAGCCGAGGCTGACCGGCTGCTCGAACTCACCGACGTCGCCGTCTGCCTGGACACCGGGCACCTGCTGCTGGCCGGCGGGGACCCGGTCGCGGCGGTACGCCGGTGGGCCGGCCGGATCGGGCAGGTGCACCTGAAGGACGGCGACCTGACCGTCCACGAGCGGGTCCGGGCGGCCGGCGGCGGCCTGACCGAGGTGGTGGCCGCCGGCGGCTTCTGCCCCCTGGGCACCGGCGACGTCGACTTCGCCGGGGTGCTCGCCGCACTCGACGCCATCGGCTACACCGGCTGGCTGGTGATCGAACAGGACGCGCCGGCGCTCGGCCGGGACCTGGACCGGATCCTGGCCGATCAGCGCGCCAACCGGCGGTGGCTCGAGGAGGCGGCCCGATGACGGAGCCGGGCAAGCGGATCAGGATCGCGGTGGCCGGGCTCGGAGTCGTCGCCCGTACGGTGCATCTGCCGCTGCTGCAGCGGCGTGCGGACCTGTTCGAGGTCATCGCGCTCGGCGACCTCTCTGCCTCCCGGGTGGCCGAGCTCGGCCACCGGTACGGCGTCGAACCGGAGCGGCGGTACACCGACGCCAGCGCGATGCTGGTTGAGGGCGGATACGACGCGGCGCTGCTGGCGACCTCCGGCTCGC
Organism: Micromonospora cremea; assembly: GCF_900143515.1. NCBI lineage: Bacteria > Bacillati > Actinomycetota > Actinomycetes > Micromonosporales > Micromonosporaceae > Micromonospora > Micromonospora cremea. The sequence goes on from NZ_FSQT01000001.1 coordinate 852,501, forward strand.
ATGGTGAGCTGGCCGCGCTGGCGCTGCGCTCGGGCGTGCCGGTGCTCTGCGAGAAGCCACTCGCCTACACCCTCGCCGAGGCGGCCCGGCTGACCGAGCTGAGCGGCGCGACGCCGTCGCTGATGGTCGGCTACATGAAGCAGTACGACCCGGCAGTCACCGAGGCCGCGCGTCTGCTCGACGAGCTCGGCGGCGCCGAGCGGATCCACGCGGTGGAGGTGACCGTCCTGCACCCCGGGGGTGAGGGGCAACTGGCGTTCGCCAACCTGCCGCCGGCCCCCGGCGACGTGCCGCCCGGCGCGGGGGACCGGTTGCGGGCGGCCGATTCGCGGCTACTCGACGCCGCGGTGGGCGGCGACCCCGCTGCACGGACGCTCTACCAGATCTTGATCAACAGCATCTCCCACGACTTGTCGCTGCTGCGGCTTTTCACCGGCCCGCCGGCCACCGTGGAGCACGTCGCGACCTGGCCCGTCGCACCGAACGGCCCGGTCGAGCCGTCGGTGGAGGTCAGCGGACGGCTGAGCGGTGGTGCCCGCTACGGCATCCGGTGGCTCAACCTGCCGGACTATCCCGCCTACCGGGAGACGGTCACCCTGCACCACGCCCGGGGCTCCCTGGAGCTGGTCTTCCCCTCGCCGTACCTGCTCAACGCGCCCACCACGCTGACCGCGGTGGACTCCCAGCACGGTGGCGAGCGACGGGCCGCGTTCCGGTCGGTGACCGAGGCGTTCGAGCAGCAACTCGTCGCGTTCCACGCGATGGTCACCGCGGGCGCCCCGCCGTTGACCGGGGTCGCCGAGGGCGCGACCGACCTACGCACGAGCCAACAGGTGGTACGCCGCTTCGGGGAGCTGACCGGGGCGGCGATCGGCGGAGAGGCGGCACGCTGATGGCGGAAGCAGTCGAGATCATCGTGGTACCGCACACCCACTGGGACCGGGAGTGGTACGAGCCCTTCCAGCGGTTCCGGCTGCGGTTGGTGGGCCTGCTCGACGACGTGTTCGAGCGGATGGAGCACGACCCGCGCCAGCGCTTCACCCTGGACGGGCAGCTCGCCGCGGTGGACGACTACCTGGAGGTCCGCCCGGAGCGGCGGGAGCAGGTCGCGGCGCTGGTACGCGCCGGACGGCTGGCCATCGGGCCCTGGCAGATCCTGCTCGACGAGTTCCTCTGCTCCGGGGAGAACATCGTCCGTAACCTGGAGCGCGGGCTGGCCCGCAGCGCTGACCTGGGCGGAGCCATGCCGGTCGGCTACCTGCCCGACATGTTCGGTCACATCGCGCAGATGCCGCAGATCCTGGCCGGGGCCCGGCTGGCGCACGCCTGCGTGTTCCGCGGCGTACCTGACCGGGTCCGCACCCATGCGTTCGCCTGGCAGGCCCCGGACGGCACGGCCGTGCGCACCGAGTACCTGCCCGGCGGGTATGGCAACGCGGCCGGCCTGATGGACGACGCCACGCTCGTCACCCGCCGGGCCACCGACCTGGCCGCCCGGCTCGGTGCCTGGCGACCGGACGGCAACGGCAGCCCGATCCTCGCCATGTACGGCACCGACCACGCGGCGCCGGCCCCCGACGCCCCTGACCTGCTCGCCGCCGCCGATCTCAACGGCACCCGGCTGCGGCTGGGCACCCTCGCCGAGTACTTCGCCACCCAGCCGTCCACCGTGGACGGGCTGCCCGTCGTGGCTGGCGAGCTGCGCTCGCACGCCCGGGCCAACATCCTGCCCGGTGTGATCTCCGTACGCACCCACCTGAAGCAGGCGATGGGCCGCGCCGAGCGCCGGGTCGAGCGGTACGCCGAACCCCTCGCCGCGCTCTGGCACGACCCGTCCGTGCAGCGCTTCCTGGACATGGCGTGGACCCGGCTGATCGACGCCAGCTGCCACGACTCGGTGACCGGGTGCGGCTGCGACGAGACCGCCGAGCAGGTGGCCGCCCGCCTCGCCGAGGCCGATCAGCTCGGCCGGGCGGTCTGCGACCTGGTCGGCGCCCGACTGGCCGCCGCCGTGCCGCACGACGGATACCTGCTGTTCAACCCCAGCCCGACCCCCCGGACCGCCCTGGTACGCCTGGACGTCGAGGCGCCCGGCGACGCGGCGCCGGGGCTGGCCGGCGCGGACGGCCAGGTGGTGACCGCGCAGGTCCTCGACCGGGCCCGGACGCTGCTCGCGGACGACCTGGTGCCGACCGCCGAGCTACCGGCGGTGCTCACCCGGGTCCATGGCCGGGAACTCTACGGCCAGGAGATCAGCCGCTGGTCGGTGTCGCGCGCCGACGCCACCCTCACCTTCGAGGTGGCCCGGCACGGCGACCCCGCCTTCGACGTCGAGGACGTCCGGCTGGCGCTGGCCGACGCCGGGCAGCCGGACCAGTGGCGGGTCCGCATCGTCGCCGCCCCCCGGCTGACCGTCGCCGCGCTGGTGGACGTACCCGCGCTCGGGCACGCCGCCGTGCGGCCGGTGGCGCTGCCGGCCGGTGCTGCGATGGCGTCCGGAGCGGTGACGGTCGACGACCGCGCCATGGACAACGGCCTGCTCCGCGTCGAGGTCGTCGAGGACGGCACCCTGCGGCTGTCCACTTCGGACGGCCTGACCGTGCACGGGGTGGGCCGCATCGTCGATGGCGGCGACGTGGGCGACAGCTACAACTACGCCCCACCGGCTGCTGACGAGCTGATCGACAAGCCCCGGGCGGTACGGACGGTGTTGCGGCACGAGGGGCCGCTCGTCGCCGTCGTCGACGTGGTCCGCGAGTACCGCTGGCCGGCGGCGGCCGACGTCGACGCCGGCTCGCGCGCGGTGGACCGGGAGACGATCATCGTCACCACCCGGGTGGAACTCCGCGCCGGTGAGCGGTTTGCCCGGCTGCGCATCGACTTCGAAAACCGCTGCGACGACCATCGGGTACGCCTGCACCTGCCGCTGCCGTCACCGGCCCGGTCGTCGTACGCGGAGGGCCAGTTCGCCGTCGTCGAACGGGGGCTGACGGCGGAGGGCGGCGGGGGAGAGGTACCGCTGCCGACGTTCCCAGCGGCGGGGTTCGTGGCCGCCGGCGGCCCGGAGGGGTCGCTGGCCGTGCTGCTGACCCAGCCGACGGAGTACGAACTGACCGACTCGGGTCGCGAACTCGCCGTCACCCTGCTGCGCTCGATCGGGATGCTGTCCCGCAACCGGCACGCCCTGCGCGACGAGCCCGCCGGCCCGCAGCTACCCACGGCGCTGGCGCAGTGCCGCGGGGGGCGCAGCATCGAGCTGGCGATGCTGCCGTTCCGGGGCGCCTGGCATGAGGCAGGGGTGGTGGAGGCGACCGAGGCCTACCGACACGAGCTGCTGGCCTTCTCCGGCACGGCCGAGCCGTCCACCGCGCTGCCGGCCCCGGTGACCGGACTGGCGGTGGACGGCCCCGGCGTCGCGTTGACGAGTGTCCGCGACCGAGGCGGCCGTACCGAGCTGCGGGTGGTGGCGCAGACACCGGCGGACAGCGTCGCCGTCATCCGGGCCGGGCGGGCCCTGCAGGGCGCGTGGCGGGCCGACCTGCTCGGCCGGCGGGGTGCACAGCTGGTCGTCGACGGCGATGGCATCGTGCGCCTTCCAATGCGCGCCTGGGAGATCGCCACCGTGCAGCTCGACCCGGCCTGAGCGCGCCCTCGGCGGACCAGCAGGCAACGGCACCCGCGCCCCCTCCTGGCGCAACGATCTATCACCGCACCTGATTAGCGAGAGGAAGAGCGAGTGAAACCCAACCCCACCGTCGTCACTGCCGCGTATTCGGTCCTCAAGCGCGTCGCAAAGGAACGCTGCACGATGTCGTACTCCGCCTTGAGCGACAAGGTCCCTGGGCTCTCCCGTCGAGGCCCTTCGATGGTCGCGACGCTGATCGCAGTCGCTGAATGCTCGTGGGCGGAGAGGCATGTGCTCCTGCCGGTACTGGCCGTAAAGGCGGGTCGCAATGGGCTCCCCAGCTCCGGCTTCTACGAGTCATTGACGACCTACCGGCCAGAAGACGATCAATCCGACCCGAGAAGGGCTGCTCGCCGGGAGCGCGAGAGGGTCTACGCGGCCTACCCGCCAGACCAACAATAGAAGCTACGGCACCATTGCATTGAGGTTGGCGAGATCGAGGCAGGCTTGAGCAGCGCGGGCCACCCGGGTCAGTCGCCGGCCAGAGTGAGCAGCCCGTCGGCGTCGACCTCGAAACGGGTGCCGAGGCGGCTGAGCAGATCGGCGAGCCAGCGCGCCTCGTCGGGGCTCGCGGTCTCCAGACGCATCCGGCGGATCCGCACCGGGGCGGCCCGCAGGCCGCGCAGCCGGCCGGTGTCCGGGTCGAGGGCGGGCAGCCAGAGCAGCCGCAGTTCAGGCCGGTACACCTCCTGCCCGCTGATGCCCTCGTAGTCGTCGACCAGGTCCCCGCAGCCGTAGAGGATCAGCCGGTCCCGGTAGACCTCCACCGGTCGGAGGTGGTGCGACGAGTGCCCGTGCACCACGTCCACGCCGGCGTCGAGCAGGCGGTGCGCGAACTCGACGTGCTCGGCCGGCACCTCGTACCCCCAGTTGGTGCCCCAGTGCACGGAGACCAGCACCCGGTCGGCGGGCTCGGCCTCGGCGGCGATCCGCCGCGCCAGCTGCTCGGCGGTGGCGGCGGAGGTCTCCGGCAGGTACGCCACCCCGGGCCCATCGGCGGTGGCCGCCCAGTACGGGGGCACCCCGCTGGACGGGGCGGCCACCGAGAAGACCAGCATCCGGCGACCTCGGCCGAGGTCCACCCGGGCCGGCTCCCACGCCGCCGCGGCGTCCCGGCCGGCGCCGGCGGCGGCGATCCCAGCCCCGGCCAGCGCGTCGAGGGTGTCGGTGAGGCCCACCGGGCCGAAGTCGAGCACGTGGTTGTTGGCCAACGCGCAGACGTCGAGCCGGGCGGCGGCCAGGCAGGACACGTTGTCCGGGTGCATCCGGTAGTGCACCGACTTGGCCGGCGCGTGCTCGCCCCGGCCGGTCACCGCGGTCTCCAGGTTCACGATCCGCGCGTCCGGCCGCAGCTGGTCCAGCAGTGACAGGGCGACGCCCCAGGGCCACCGCGGTGGCACCGGCCGAGCAATCGGCCCGCTGACCGACTCGGCCAGCCCGACGTAGGTCTCCGCGTCACGGACCGCGCCTTCGCGCAGGTCGGACGGGCCCGGCCGGGGCAGGATCCGGTCCACCCCACGGCCGGTCATCACGTCGCCCGCGAGAAAGAGGGTCAGCGCATCGTCGGCCATCCGGCCGCCTTCCCCGCTGCACCCGACCCTCACCTGCCAACGAGCGGCGACGCGCGGCTGGACCGGGTTCGGGCCGATACCACCGCCGACTTCCTCGCCTCGGCCCCGCCGCGACCGTTTATGCGGCGGGCCCTGCGGCTGGCCGCCGCTGTGGCCGCAGCCCTGGTGTTGGTGACGGCGCTGTGGATTCGGCAGTCGCAACGCAGGGCCGAACAGTGCGCTCTGGTCGCTGACAAGGTCCTGTATCGCGAGCGAGCGGAGGTACGCGATATCGAAGGCATCATTGCCCGCGCCCGCGCCGCCGTCGTGGCGCGATGGTTCGAGGAGGCCCAACAATTGATCGATCAGGCCCAGCAGGATCTGACCCGGATCACCGGCCCGGCCGAGGTCGATCGCCTGCGCGCCGACATCGACGCCGTCCTGGACGACCTGACCGCTCAGGCCGGTTGCCCCACCTGGCCCGGTGCGCGGCCATCCCGACTCCCTCGGCGCCGTCGCCGGTCGCCTCGACGGTCAGTGGCGTCCAGGCAACCCGCAGCCGGGCGCCGCCGCGTCGCCGCCGCGTCCAGCCGCACCTTCCCCCTCATCCACGTTCTGGTCCAACCCCTTGCCGCCGGCGCCCGAGCTTCCCCCGCCCCCGCGGCCAGCGCCGTCGCCCTCGGTATTGATGCCGCTGCCCACTGGAGATCTGCTCGACCTGACCGCCTCAGAGCCATCCGCTTGGCGTACGCCGGCAGCGACGGGCCATCGGCGTGCGGCTCAGCAGGGCGAGCTGGCTCCGCCGCTGACATGAACGGCGCGAATGCGGGAAGAAGCGGTTCTCCGTCGTGAAGGATTGGGTCGAGGAGGCAGTCGTACGCGCGACGGCTGGGTCCGGGAGTAACAGGACCGGGCGGCGACTTCGTCCTGTCCAGGCGCGCGGTGGTCCGGTTGCTGGTGGGGCCGGCCGCCGCGTCCGGGAGCCTCGACGTGGTCTGCCGGAACCGACTCGGTGCTTTCTTCGCCAGCGTGATCATCGGCAACCTTGTGCGGTGGCCATGCGGTCGCCACGGCGGAGGCCCCCCGGGCGTCGCCGTAGGGGACTGGTGGGCGGTCGAGCCGGTGCTGCTGGTCTGTGTCGCAGCCCGGCTGGTCGAGCACGGCACGGCCTGGATGCGGTAGGCCTGCACCGCCGCAGGACGGCGACGCACACGGGGACGGCCTCGTCCTGACTCCCCAGTGAATAGACGCAAACGGGCCCAATCATCTCCGATGGCACCACACGCCGGCCGGCGGGTCCCGGAAGGGGCGATGGGAAACCGACCGCTCACGGGCGAATAGGCGGTGCGGGAGGGGGTCTTGTGACTGGTGGGGCGCAGTCGGCCGACGCGGCGGTCAGGCCCGTACGAACCGCCGCGTGGTCGTGGTGGGCCGATGTGATCGCGTCGGTCGGCGCGGTCAGCGTGCTGATCGTCGTCGCGCTCTGGGTGCGGGGCGGCGGCGTGCAGGAGCTTCGTGGCTGGGCGGAGGGCCTGACGTCGCTGGGTCGGTTGACCGGGCTTGTCGCGGCGGACCTGCTGCTCATCCAGGTGCTGCTGATGGCGCGCGTGCCGTGGATCGAGCGCACCTACGGGCAGGACCGACTCGCCCGTTGGCACCGCGTCGTCGGGTTCGTCTCCTTCAACCTCCTGCTCGCACACATCGTGCTGATCACGGTCGGGTACGCCGAGACAGGTGGGGTTTCCGTGACAGCCGAGGCGTGGAGCCTCGTCACCACGTTCCCGGGAGTACTGCTGGCGGTCGCCGGGGCGGTGGCCCTGACGATGGTCGTGCTCACCTCCCTGCGGGCCGCTCGGCGGCGGCTGCGCTACGAGGCGTGGCACCTGCTGCACCTGTACGCCTACCTCGGCGTCGGCCTGGCGCTGCCACATCAGCTCTGGACCGGGGCCGACTTCACCAGCTCCCGGGCCGCGACACTGTACTGGTGGACCGCGTACGCCGCGTGCGCCGGCGCGGTTGTCGCCTTCCGGCTCGGCCTACCGGCCTGGCGGACGCTGCGGCACCGACTCACAGTGGCCGCAGTGGTCGCAGAGGCACCGGGCGTTCATTCGATCTACATGCGGGGACGCCACCTGGACCAGTTGCCGGCACACGCGGGGCAGTTCTTCCAGTGGCGCTTCCTCAGCGGCCCGGGTTGGAGTCGCGGCCACCCGTACTCGTTGTCCGCTGTGCCGCATGACGACACGTTGCGGATCACGGTGCGATCCCGCGGCGAGGGCAGCGAGAAGGTGTCTGAGTTACGGCCGGGAACTCATGTGTTGATTGAGGGGCCGTACGGTCGGCTGACCGCCGCCCGGCGCACGGCTGCGCGGGTCACCATGATCGCGTCCGGGATTGGAATTACCCCGCTGCGGACCTTGTTGGAAGAGTTGCCGTACGCGCCAGGCGAAGCCACGCTGCTGTACCGGGCGCGCTCGGCGGAAGACCTGGTGTTCCGCCAGGAACTGGACCGCCTCTCGGCCGTCCGTGGCCTGCGTGTGGAGTACCTGTTGGGGTCCCGCGGGCGCAAGAACTCATGGTTGCCGGCCGGATTCGGCGATGATGCGAAAGCCTTGAGTGAGCTTGTTCCGGACATCGCGCAGCACGACGTGTTCGTGTGCGGACCGGACGAGTGGATGCAGACGGTGGTACGCGCGGCGCGACAGACAGGCGTGCCCGAGAAGCGCATTCATCTTGAACGCTTCACCTGGTAGATCGGCCACCCATCCTCATGGGCTCACAGTCCGACCTGAGGAGGACGACATGCGTAAGATCACTTTGTGGTTGCTCGCCACGATCGCCGTGGTGGTACTTCTTTTCAGCTACAAGACGTCGACCGGATCCGACAGCTCGCCTCTGGCCGAGACTGTCAGTGGCGCGAACGCGCCGGCCACGGAGACCGGCCTCGGCTCGGCGACGACGCCCGGGACGTCACGGGGCACCGTCGCACGGTCCGGTTCCACCACCGTCGCCGACGGCCCGGTCGTGCAGACGAAGCGGGGGAACGTCCAGGTGCGGGCCAGCATCAACGGCGGCCGGATCACCGAGATCACGCCGGTGACGGTGCCGAGCACGAACAGCCGCTCCCGCGATATCAACAAGCACGCGGTGCCGCAGCTGCGCACGGAGGCGCTCGCCGCACAGAGCGCGCAGATCGACGCGGTGTCCGGTGCGACGCTGACCAGCGACGGCTACACGAAGTCGCTCCAGGCCGCGCTGGACGACGCTCACTTCAAGGCCAAGCCGTGACCCGGCAGGCGTTCGTCGAGCAGATCATGGGTCTGCCCGTCAGCGCGCACGTGCGCGGTCCCGGTGCCGACTCCCCGGCGGCGGCGAACGCCGTCGCCGGGGCCTTCGCCGAACTGCGCGCGATGGACGCCGTCTTCAGCCTGTACCGCCCAGACAGCCAGCTGAGCGCCCTGAACCGGGGAGAGCCGGTGGACGACCCGTTGGTCGACGCGGTGATCGACCTGTGCGAGCAGGCGCGGCAGCGTACGAACGGCTACTTCAACGCGTACCTGCCCGTACCCGGCGGTGGCAGCCACTTCGACCCGTCCGGCCTCGTCAAGGGCTGGGCCGTCGAACGCGCCGCAGAGCACCTGGAAGGGTACGAGTTCTACCTGAACGCCGGTGGGGACATGACGGTACGCGGATCCTGGCGCATAGGCGTAGAGGATCCGGCACAGCCCGATCAGCTCCTCACCACCCTCGAGATCGTCGACGGGGCCATCGCGACCTCGGGCAGTGCACACCGCGGAGCACACATCGTAGATCCATACACCGGCGCCCCCGCCCGAGGCCTGCGCTCGGTCACCGTCATCGGCCCGTCTCTGACCTGGGCGGACGTGTACGCCACCGCAGCGGCTGCGCAGGGGCCTGAGGCGGTGACCTGGCTCGCGACGCTACCCGGGTACGAGGCCCTGCTCGTCGACGACGATGGCGCCCTACTGGCCACCCCCGGCTGGCCACTACCCGCGTAAGGGCGTGGCCGGCAGGGTGGGCGCGTTGCTCGGCCAGCACAGCCGCGTCGTTTCGGCGCTGTCGGGTATCGCCCCTGGTGGCCGCCTCGTTGGCGAACCGATTCGGGGTCTTCGAGGGCGGCGTCGCGTCTGCCAGATGTTCGGCAGGGCGGTGGCGTGATGGCAAGGACGGCCGGCGGACGACCATCCGGGTGTTCGATCACGACCCGTCCGAAGGGGGCAAGCCAGTTCAGCGGGGACTGGAAGGGTAGGTGCACTGCGGCAACGCGATGGGCAAGGCTGGCGGAGCGGCCGCTGCCATCGGGCGCAGCCTCCTCGCGGTTGTCGCCGACGTACCGGAGGCATGGCGAGGCAACGCCGCAGACGGATTCCGCGAGTTCGAGCTCACGCCCGCTACGGCGACCGTGAGTCTGGAGACGGTGTGCGAGTACTGCAACTGTCTCTACGAGCGGGCCGCAGAGGCGACCAAGAAGCTGTACGACGTCTCCGCCAGTGCGATCGACGACCTGCTCGACCTGCTTCTGGTGATCAGCGGATGTCTGGCCGCCGGCACCGCCACGATCGAGATCATTCTCGGCCCGATCGCCGGCTACTCGATCGCCGCGTTCGGGTGGTTCGATCAGGATTCCTCTTTAGGCGCGTAGGTGACGCAGGACGGCCAGAACCCGGCGGTGGTCGGAGCGGTCGTGTGGCAGGTCGAGCTTGGTGAAGATGGCGGTGACGTGCTTCTCCACGCTGCGCTCGGCCAGCCGCAGCGTCTCTGCGATGGCGATGTTGGACCGGCCCTCGGCGAGCAGACCGAGAATCTCGCGCTCGCGGGCGGACAGCCGGGCCAGGCCCGCGTCGGCCGCGGGGGCGGCGAGCAGGTGCCGGACGACCTCCGGGTCGAGGGCGGTGCCGCCGGCTGCCACCCGTCGCAGCGCCTCGATGAACTCGCCGGTGCTCACGATCCGGTCTTTGAGCAGGTAGCCGACGTGGCCGCTGTGCTCGGACAGCAGCCGCCGGGCGTAGCTGGTCTCGATCCACTGGGAGAAGACGAGCACCGCCACTCGGGGGTGATCGGCTCGGATGGTCAGGGCGGCCCGCAGTCCCTCGTCGGTCTGGGTGGGTGGCATTCGGACGTCCACGACGGCGACGTCCGGCTGCTCGGCAGCGACTGCGGTGAGCAGCGCTTCCGCGTTGTCGACCGCGGCGACCACCTCGATGTCGTGGTCGCCGAACAGCAGCGCGATCCCGTCGCGCAGCAGCGGGTTGTCCTCGGCTATGACGACGCGCATCTCACTCCCGGGGGACGGTCATGGTCACGGTAGTGGGGCCGCCAACGGGGGAGTCGATGTGCAGGCGGCCATCGAGGGCCTCGGCGCGGCGGGCGAGTCCGCTCAGGCCGGTGCCACCCGCCCCGGTGGTCGCCCCGCCTCGGCCGTCGTCGCGCACCGCCAGAGTTAGTCTGTCGTCGTCGTCGAAAAGCCAAATCTCGGCGCGAGTCGCGTCCGCGTGCCGGGCGATGTTGGTGAGCAGTTCCGCCGCGGCGAAATAGAGCGCCGACGCGGTGGCGTCCGGTGGCCTCGTGCGCAGGTTTACCGCGACCGAGGCGGGCGCCGCGCTGCGCCCGGCCAGGGTGGTCAGGGCAACGTCGAGGCCGTCGTCCAGGGCCGGCGGGTGCAGGCCGCGCACGATGTCACGCAGTTCGGCGAGTGCCTCGGTCGCCGTGCGCCGGGCCTCGAAGGCGAGGTCTCGTACCGGTTGCTCGGTGCTGCGGTGCTCGATGCGGGACAGGGCGACGCCGAGCGAAACCATTCGGGCCTGGGTGCCATCGTGCAGGTCACGTTCGACGCGGCGCAGCAGCGCCGTGGCGTCCGCCTGCAGCGCCGTCCGGGCCGCCTCGAGTTCGGCGATGCGCCGCGCGGCCGGACCCGGATGCAGCAGACCGCGCACGAGCAGGCCGTCGACGGATACGACGAGGCGCAGGATCCACGGCACGACCAGTAGCAGGAGCAGGCCGAGCCCGGCCTCCCGCCACGTCTGCACCCAGGTGTGTGGCTCCACCCCCAACCACTCCGGGCTGAGGAACCACCAGGCCGGGTACGTCATCGCCGCCAGGCCGCTGCCGAGAGCGATCACCGTGCCGTACGCACCGAGTAAGATCAACGGGAAGCTCAGGAAGCAGTACGCGAGAGCGCGCCACGCGGTGGGGTCGCCGAAAACCGCGGTGAACCGCCCCCAGCTGGTCTGCGCTGGCAGCGGCGGCGGATCGGGCCAGTCCCAGCCGAGGATCCGGCGGGCCGGGGCGCGGAACCACCCCGGCGTACGCCGGGCCAGGAACAGCACACCGGCGAGCAACGCCAGTCCGAAGATCAGAACCGACAGTGCACCCGTGACGATTCCGAGCAAGGCCAGCACGAACGCCGGCAGCCGGAGCACCGCCGCGGTGAGCACGTACAGCAGTTCCCGCCACATGCGGTGGCTCGTCCAGACGCGTAGCAGGATCACCCAACGACCTCGATCGGTGCGCGCCGCAGGCCGGCCGCCGCCGGCACGACCATTGCGGCTAACACCAGTGCGAGGGTCGCCGCGACCCCGGCGACCAGCCAGGACAATGGCAGCCACGGCCGCCACGTGCCCAGTGCGGTATGCAGCAGCGGCAGCAGGGTGGTCGCGGCGACCACGGCCCCGGCCGCCAGCGCGGTACTGGTCACGACCAGAGCCTCGCAGATCACGATCGCCAGCGTGCGCCCGCGGGTTCCGCCAGCCAGCCGGATGACCGCCAATTCGTGCCGACGGCCGTGCATGACTGTCACCAACGTGTTCACCGCAGCGATCGCCGCGAACGCCGTGTACGCGCCGGTCCCCGAATACTCCAGCCAGCGGTCCGCAGCCGGCGAGGAAACGCTGGTGACGTGCGCAGTTGTGGTGCCGCGCACGATCGTGACCGCGGCGAAGGCCACCGCCAGGGTGAGCGGGACGAGCGCACCTGACAACGACCCCGCGCGGGCGGTCAGCGAGTCGGCCGCCAGGGCACCGGTGGAGCCGACCCGTCGGATCGCCGGGACCGCGACGCGCAGCAGCACCGGACCCAACAGGCCCATCCCCACGGACATGGCCAGCATGACGAAGAGCCCGGCCTGGTCAGCCGTCTGGGCGTCGAGGTCGCTGATCACCACGGCCAGGGCGATGCCGCCGGCCACCAGGAGCAGACCGAGCGGCGTACGCACCCGGCTCGCCCCTCGTCTGGACGCCATCGCCTCAGTCAGCGCCACCGCGGGCCGCAACCGCGACGGGCGGATCGCGGCGACCATCGCGCCGAGCAGCGAGGTTCCCACGGTCACCACGTACGCGATCGGAACGGCGCCGCCGGGCACGCGGAAGGACACCTCGGCCGGCACCACCCCGTACCCGACCAAGCCGTGCAGCCACGCGTGGCCGGCGAGCAGGCCTACCGGGATGCCGGCCGCGGTCGCCGGCAGCGCTACCAGAGCGGCCTGGCCGGCGATTGCTCGCCGGACCCGCGCCGGCGTGGCGCCGATTGTACGGACCAGAGCCAGGTCCCGCGCCTGGTCGGCGATCGCCGTGCCCATAGTCACGCCGACGATCAACACCGCCAGATAGACCGAGGAGAGCGTAAAGATCAGTCCGAGGTCCCCCACTCCGCTGTCGGTCAGCGCGACCCGCTGTTCCGGGGAAAGCGGAGCACCGTCGAACGAGGCGAGCAGGCACAGCCCGGTGGTGATCAGTGCGGCGGCGAGTGCCTGCGTCGCGGCGGGGCCGAGGAACGCCCACAAGTTCGCCCGGAACGCCTGGCGGATCACGCAGCCACCGCCGACACGCCGCGCAGTCGCTCGGCGATGCTCGCCGCGTCGGGGGTTGGCCCGTCGTGCACCACAGCACCCTCGCGTAGCAGAACGAGCCGGTCGCTCCACGCCGCCGCCGCTGGGTCGTGCGTCACCATCAGGACGGTCACCCCATCGCGGTCCGCGGCCGCGCGCAGCAGCGCCAGGATGCGCGCACCGGTCGCCGGGTCCAGCGCACCCGTCGGCTCATCCGCGAAGATCACCCTCGGCGCGGTGACCAGCGCCCGAGCCACCGCGACCCGCTGCCGCTGGCCGCCGGAGAGTTCGCCCACCGGGCGCTCGCCCAGACCGGCCAGACCCACCTGGCTGAGCACCTCGTCGGCGGCCCGGGCACGCGGGCCGCCGAGCCGCACCGGCAGCACCACGTTCTGCCGTACGGTCAGCTGGGAGAGCAGGTTGTACGCCTGGAAGACGAACCCGGCCCGATCCCGCCGCAGACGGGTGAGGCGCGCCTCGCGCATGCGGGTGATGTCCTGTCCAGCGAGGCGCACCCGCCCGCCGTTAGGCCGGTCCAGACCGGCCGCGCAGTGCAGCAGCGTGCTCTTGCCCGAGCCGGTCGCGCCCATGACAGCGACGAACTGGCCGGACGGGACGTCGAGGGACACGTCGTGTAACGCGCGCACGCCACGGGGATAGCGTCGCGACACCGAGGCCAGCGAGATCACGGAATCCATGCCTCCACTCTGGCTGGCGCCCAGCCGCGGCACATCCGTGTGAGCCGCCCAAGGCGAGTGGCGGTTAGCCGCACCTGCTGGTGCGGCTAACCACTCGGCGGGGCTGGCAAATCAGCCGAGCCGGATGGTGCCGTGAAAGTCCAGCCCGTGTTGGGTAGTCGGCTCGTGTGGATCCACCGACACGAACCCCCTTGCCTGCGGTAGGCGTGTCGCGACCCGTCGGCGCACGTCGTCCTCTTGGTGACGGTACGTCCCGATGGTTGGGGGGAGCGGGGCGCGTTGGGACCCGCGCTTTCCTGCCGGCCTGCCCCCGGCACCGGCGTGAGGTCGGTTGGCAGTCTGCTGTACGTGCTCTCGGGTCAGTTGCTGATGGCCGGCGCGGCGTGGTGGAAGCGGTCGTCGGTGAGCTGCACGGCGGTGAAGGCGGCGATGTCGGCGTGAGTCACAGCGATGCCAATCTTGTTGGTACCGAAGAAGCCGTAGCGGTTCACGCCGCGTGCGGGGCCGTCCTTGGGCGCGCTGAACCGCACGATGGTCCAGTCGAGGCCGTTGTTCATGATGAGGTCGGACATGCCCAGCAGCTCCTGGTAGGCGCGGCTCAGCAGGTTTCGGCCCATGAACCCGATGAGCTTCTGCTGCACGTTAGGCCTGTCGCGCTTGTCGACGATGCTGGGCGTTCCGCTGCTTCGGCCAGGGACATGGTGCGGTGTCCGATGAGGCGGGTGAGGTCGCCGGCGTAGGCCATGATCCCGGCGCCCATGTTGCCGTCAAGGGTGGCGAAAATCCGGCGGTTCCCTCATCCAGGCCGGCGCCGGTCAGGATGGCCTGGTAATGCTCCGCGCTGACCGGCTGGTATCGCACCGGTTTGCCGAGGACCTTCGCCGTGGCGTCGGCGAGATCGGCGTACGTGTAGTCGGTGTCGCCGGTGAGGCTGTAGGTCGTGTTGTCGTGGTCGTCGGTGGTGACCACGGCGGCGAGGCTTCGGCGAAGCCGCGTCGGCCGGCCGGGGCGACGCGGCCGTCGCCGACAGCGGCGGTGAAGACGCCGGTCTGCGCGGCACCCTGCATAGCCTGGATGTAGTTCTCGATGTACCAGCCGTTGCGCAGGATGGTGTAGCGCAGACCGGACTGCTTGATGGCGTTCTCAGTGGCCTTGTGGTCGGCGCCGAGCGCGAAGCTCGGATCGTCGGCGCGGACGCCGCTGGTGTAGTAGAAGTGCTGCGGCAGCCGCGGCGGTGTCGATAACGGCGCAGTGTTGCTGCAGCCGGTGGGGGTCCTTGCCGGAGATGAGCACCACCTGGTCGTGTCCGGCGATGGCGGCGCGGATCTGGTCGGCGTCGCCGAGGTCACGGTGCGATAGCCATCGGCGGCCAGGGCGTCGAGGACCTGCTGGGTGCGGCCGGTACACAGCTGCAGTTCAGCGGCCTCCTCAAGGGACCAGCTTGGGCGACTTGAACCCTCAGGCCGTCCCGGCGCTCACCACGATCTCGCCGTTCATGCCGGCTGGGTAGAAGCCACCCGAAGCCGCCGGGGTCGGGCTCAAGTACGCGATGTTCAAAACGGACTGGGCCGATCGGCCGTAGCACATCCCGTTTTCATCCGTGGGGATGAAATTCGGGTCTTCCGCCGTGCCGACACCTTGGTCGTCGTCCGCCGGACCATCAAGACTGTTACGCGCGTCGGAGATCTTTTGTACCGAGTCAAATACTGTGTCGTCGGCGAGTCCGGCGCTGTAGAGCGCGGATCGGACAATCCCCGCGTGGTATGCCTCGGTGGCCAGCAGGCCGGCTGCCGCATCAAGGTACGTTTTGTTTGACAACAGTGACGCGGATCCTTTGAAGGCCGAGACTCCGACGTCTTCGAAGAGGAACGCCGCAAAGAGGAAGTTAAGGTCGTTCGCGTACGGGTCGAAGCTTTCGCCTTGCTTGGTTAGACCAGCGGCAGTCGCCGCCGCAGTGAAGCTAGCGTCCAGCGAAATCGCGGGACGGGCAACAGCGGCATTGCCGAGCGCGGATCGCAAGAAGGCCACGTGCTGCATCTCGTCGGAGGCGATCTCCTTTGCGAACTTCTGCACTAAGTTGCTGCTGAAGTTGACTGATCCTCCGCCTGACACCTCGCCGCGCACCCCGACGCCGGTAGTCATCTCGTCAGGAAGCCCGGATCCCGTCGTCGCGCGGAGATAGAACTCAGCTTCGAGATATTCGAGATTGAGTGCGAAGTTGAGGATAGCCGCGTCGCTCGGCGCCCCGCCACCCGCCGGGTCGGCTTTGCACATCCCTGGATCTACCAAGGCCGCGAGCCTTCGCCGATCCGTTTCGGATTCTGCACTGCGTGACACCGCCTCTGAGAGGAACCAGTTGTCCATGCTGCCTCCGTTTTGATGCATCCAGGTCTCCTAGCTGTCCGCGCCGGCCGACCTGACTGGAAGGGATGACACTCACGTTAGTTGCGCGGACGAACCCTCAGGAATTGTTTGCCGAAGGCGGTACGGGAGAACTCAAGCTTCGACTACGCTCCGCGCGGTGGACCGTGCACCGGTCGCGGCGCGCGCAGTCGCCAGGGCACGCCGGGTGCTGCGGAATTTCCGTCCGGATGCTCCGCGTCGGCGGTGCTCGCGCCCCGAATCCGTCCCGGAAGGACTCCCCGTGCCGGCCGGGCTTGCCGTGTCCTCTCTTGTCGGCCAGCTAACCGTGGGTGCCGGTCACCGCGGGTGTGCGCTGGTCATACGGCACTTTCAACGTCGAGCAGGGCGTGTTTGGCGACGGGGCCGCTGCGGTAGCTCCCTATCGTGCCGTCGGACCGGGCGACGCGATGAAAGGGCACGATGATGGGGATGGGGATGGGGTTGGTGGCGCAGGCGGTGCCGACGGCGCGGAGGGCTTTGGGATTGCCGGTTAGGCCGGCCAGCGAGCCATAGCTGGCGATGCGGCCGCCGATGTCGGTGGCCAGATGGTGCCGCACGGTGCGGCGAAATCCGCGCGACATGGAAACCAACGTCTCCCGCGTCGCCGGCCTCGGCATGCTCGCCGGGCCCGCAATCATGGGACCCCTCACCTACCTCATGCCACTGAACTACACGTTCTTCCTTCCAGTGGCCTTCTGTGTAGTTGCCGCCCTCACTGCCCAAGTCGCCGCAGTTCCCGCAGCTCCGCCAACTCGGGGCTGGTGGTGCCAGGGGGATCGCGTCGTCGGTGTCGTTCCAGTCAGGAGCGCATCCTCACCGGTTAGGAGTCAACCGAACCGGGGGCAGCCCCATCATCGGTACCGGCCGTCGTAGCGGACTCCGCTCCGGGTATCCGTGAAGCTGATGCCCACCCGCACTCCGTCCTCGACGATCCACCGAACGGTGTACGCCGCCCGGTACGTGGGCGGCCAGAATGAAGCGAAGGTCCCGTCACCCGTCACAGACCACTCGCCAGCTGACGGTGTGCCCCTGTCGACGTAGGCTGTTCGACCATCCGCCGTGAATGTTTGAGTTGCACCGTCTTGGAACACAAGCTGTGCAGCGCTCAGGGCGGCGATCATGTCCACCGCATCGACCGGCTGGCCATCGACAACGTCCCCACCGGAAGGAACAGGGCCCATCGAACTCTCCTGACATCGGGCAAGACACTGGCCGCCGCCATCTTGCAGCGGCAAACGACATGTCGAACGACCAACTCGGAACACTCTCTAGCCGCACCCTTCGGACGGTATAGTCCACTATACGCCCGCTGCGGAAGGCAATCGCCAGATAGGGAGCATCGCCACGACCGTCAGGCGCTGCTGCCGCTGCTGCTCCAAACCCACCGCTGGCCAGCGTGGCTTGCAGACCGGTGCCACGCCAGCCTACTCTGGACGTGATGGTCCAGTTAATGTATTCCGGATTGCGGTCGACCACGTCCCCACCGCGGAGAATCTCATCACCGGGGCACTCGCTGACGATGACGTCGTGGGCGGGTACTACATCCACATCCACCAGCCGAGTGGAAGCACGGGCGGCAGCGGGATCGCAGCTGCCCGGTTACCTGGGGAGGGGCGCATGGCAGTGATCACACGCGGCTTCGGCGGCCGCCGACGCGACGACACCGACCTCCCACCTGGCCAGTACCGCACGGACGACTTTCCGGTGCTGTCGGCGGGACCGACACCGCGCATCGGCCTCGACGAGTGGGAGCTCGCCGTCGTCACCGAGACCGGCGAGCGGAGCACGTGGTCATGGGCGGAGTTCACCGCCCTTCCTGCCGACGAGCCGACCGTGGACATCCATTGCGTCACGCACTGGTCGAAGTTCGGCACGAGCTGGCGAGGCGTCTCGGTGGACACGTTGCTGGCTGACGTCGAGACTGCGGCCGAGTACGTCGTCGCCCACTCCTACGGCGGCTACACCACGAACGTCCCGCTGGAGGACCTTCTCGACGGCCAGGCCTGGGTGGCGTACGAGTTTGACGGCGAGCCGCTGGTGCCGGTGCACGGCGGGCCAGCTCGTCTCCTCGTTCCTCACCTGTACTTCTGGAAGAGCGCGAAATGGCTGCGAGCTCTGGAACTGCGTCTCGACGACGAGCCCGGGTTCTGGGAGACGGCCGGCTACCACAACGACGGCGACCCATGGCGCGAGCAGCGGTACCGGGCAGACTGACCTGGCAGCCGGCGACCGTCGCCGCCATCCGGGCGGAGACTGCGACGGCGCGGACCCTGGTCCTTGACGTTGACGGCTGGACAGGTCACGTGCCGGGCCAGCACGTCGACGTGCGGTTGACGGCTCCCGACGGCTACACGGCGTACCGCAGCTACTCGATCTCGTCCGCCCCGGGGCCAGACCGGCTCGAGGTGACCGTTCAGGCGGTGACCGACGGTGAGGTCTCGCCGTACCTCGTCGACGTTGCAGAGCCGGGTGACCAACTCGAGGTCCGTGGGCCGCTCGGCGGCTGGTTCGTACGCCGACCCGCCGATCCGCGCCCGGCGTTGCTGATCGGCGGCGGGTCCGGCGTGGCGCCCCTGATGTCGATGGTGCGTGCGGCGACGAATCCCACCAGGCTGCTCTACTCGACCCGATCCCCGTCCGATGCGCTGTTCTCTGCGGATCTTGCAACTGCAGGAGCCGCAGGCGATGGTCGCATCACCGTCGCACATGTCTATACCAGGGTCGCGCCCCCCGGCTGGCCGGCCCCACCCCGACGACTGGACGCGGACGCCCTCGCCCGCGTCGCCTGGCCCCGCGACGCCGACGCTGTGGCGTTCGTCTGCGGGCCCACCGGGTTCGTCGAGACCGTGGCCGACCTCCTCGTCGACATCGGCCACGACCCCGCGAACATCCGCACCGAACGCTTTGGACCCACCGGAGGATGACCATGTCGACCACCAACGTCGCAGCAGACGACGCACCCTGGGTGGACGGTAACGCCCTCGCCGGACCGCTCGGCGAGATCATGGGGACCGACCTCACCGCTGCCGAGCTCACCTGCGCCGGCTGCCGGACGACCCGTCCGCTAGCCGCGATGCGCGTGTTCGACCGAGCGCCCGGCCTCGTCGCCCGATGTCCCGGCTGCGAGGACGTCGTCATGCGCGTGGTACGCATGGCCAACCGGGTCCTGGTCGAGCTGCGTGGTTCGCTCGTCGTCAGCCTCCCGGCGCCGACTGCCTGAGTGCTAAGGATCCGGTCAATCGTGGCGAACCCGGATGATGTCAACGTCTCTGACGTCGGTTAACGCAATAGTCCGAGGCGGGTCACTCCTGCCACTTCATCCGACCTGACTGGGCACTCCCAGGTCGCTGACCAGACGCGAGATTCAGGAGACAACATGGCGGGCAATGCCGAGGATATGGTCACGTTGACCAGTGCCGAGCATGATGTGGGTGGCTCGAACCTGTCGGTAGCCACCGGGCCCGACGCGGAAGACTTCGTCATCACCAACAACAGTGCGCTCGGCATCTACGAGGCCGCGATAGGGGGCCGGACAGCCGCTGGGCTCGTCTACAGCAAGGTCGGGAGCCGCGTCGTACTGTTGGCGACATCCGTGCTCCCCGAGTTCCGGGGAAAGGGGGTAGCCGCCAGGCTCATCGGCGGCGTCCTCGACGAGCTGCGCATGCAAGGAAAGACCGCCACCGTCACGTGTCCGTTCGCGACAGCATTCGTCAATGCTCATCCGGAATATGCCGACGTTCTAGACCCGGCATTCCCTCGGTCGCACACAGCCGGGCATGGGCATTGAGCACGCGTCGTCGCGTCTGAACGCGCCGACCGCTGAGAAGGTTCAGGCGTCCCCAACGGCCGGGTACATCGCGTGAAGGCTAGCTGGCGCCGGCGACGAGTACCGCGATGCGCTCGGCAAGCTCGTCGACGTCACGCTGGAGCAGCGCCAGCTGGCCAGGGCGCGCAAGGACTACACGACGGCCGACGCTCCGCGGGACGGGCTGGCGGCGGCCGGGGTCGTCTACAACACGCCGAACGGGCCGCGCTGGTCGCCCGGACGGTGAAGATGGATCGGGCCGCCGAGGCGCGTGCTCCTCAAGGTGGCCGACCTGCGGATGCTGCCAAAGTACGTGCCCCCGAGCTCCAAGTTGCGGTGGGTGCCCGACGTCTTGCCGCTCGCCACGCCCGGCACGGCCGCGGTGCCAGGCCTGACGTGGCCGCTCTCGATCGTCACCCATGGCCGCACAGCCGCCAGTCGGGACGCGGGCACGCATTCGTGCACCGTAACGCGCGCCCCGATCTAGCGTGACAACGTCGTCGGGACCGGACCGCACTACCTTCGACCCACCAACCGGGACTGTCTCGGTCTCGCCGTACACGACCGGGTAGGCGTCCCGTGGTAGTGCGCAGGCCGCGATGAGCTGCTGCTCGCCGATGAACCACCCGAAGTAGCGGCCGGGGTGGGCCTTGGCGAACTGGTCGGCATGCATGGAGTCGCTGATGTCAGCATCGATCGCGACCACGCGCGGGTCGGCCGAGCCACGGTCTCGCCGAATTTGCTGGTGGTTTCCCCGCGGGCGCGGGCTGCGGACGCGTACGGGCACGTCCGCAGCCCAGCCGGCGTGATCCCGGCGTCACGTTTCGAGGGTCAGCTGCGGCCGCCCATGATGTCGACGTCGGCGATGACGCCGGTCATCCAGCTCGACTTGTCCGACAGCAGGAACGACACCCCGTTCGTGATGTCCTCCGTGCTGCCGGGAGCTGGTCACGCCGGGTGCCCACCCAGGTGGCGCACCAGTCCGGTGACGTCTTCCGGTACGAGTCGCCCGACCTGGCCACGCGGTTGACGCTGATCCACAAGGAGGGCAGGACCGCTCGCTGTCCCCGAGTCCTTACGGACGAACGTGGATGATCGTCTTCCCGGTGATCCGCTCGGTCGGGTTGAAGGCGGCGACGGCGTCGTCGAGGGTCGCGACGTTGCCGATGTTCGTCCGCAGTCGTCCGTCCCGCACCCGCCGGACGATCTCACCCAGTTGGGCGCGATCGGCCTCGACGACGAAATCGACCGCCAGGCCGTCCGCGGGCCGCGCCTGGGGCGGCCCGACGACAGACACCAGCGTTCCTCCGGCTCGAATCAGGCCTGCGGACCGCTTCCCGATGTCACCGCCGATGACATCGAAAACCAGATCGACTCCGCCGACGTCTTCCAGGGCGTCGGCGCCGAGGTCGACGAACTCCTGCGCGCCGAAGTCGAGCGCGGTCTGACGGTCGGCAGCGCGTCCGGTGCCGATGACGTAGGCACCGAACTCACGTGCGAGCTGCGTCACCATCGAACCGACTGCGCCGGCCGCGCCGTGCACGAGGACGCTCTGCCCCGCCTGAAGGCGGCCGTGCTCGAACAGTCCCTGCCACGCGGTCAGGCCCGAGATCGGCAGGCTCGCGCCCACCGTGAAGTCGACGTCGGCGGGCAGCGGCGCGAGGTTACGTGCCTCGACGGCCACATACTCCGCCAGGGTGCCGTCGCGAGTCCAGTCCGTGAGGCCGAACACCCGCTGTCCCACAGACAGTCCCGTCGTGCCATAGCCGAGAGCGGTGACCACTCCGGCCAGCTCGTGCCCAGGGATCGACGGCGTCCGGTCACGGCCGAGGCGATCGGTCCAGGTCGAGGGCCATGCCAGCTCAGTTGGGACGAATCCCGACGCATGAACCTGAACGACGACGTCGTTCAGCGCCGGTTCCGGCTCGGGCCGCTCCACCAGCGTCATCCCGGCCGTTCCCGCAGCCTCGTCTGTTACCACAATCGCCTTCATCCGGTACCTCCTTTTATCCAGTCCTCGTTTGCACGGTCACGAGGAGCAAATTTCGTTTTACCAGCATTAGCGGCGCCAGGCCTCGGTGTCTTACCACGTTGATCGGTAGCGGTTGTGGCGCGAGGGTGTCGAGGAACGAGCGCGACAGCGGAGTCGTCGGTAAGACGGTGCCGGAGTCGAGGCCCCGCCGGCGCGATCCCGGCGTTACGTTTCGAGGGTCAGTTGCGGCCGGCCATGATGCCGCCGTCGACGTCGACGATGGCGCCGGTCATCCAGCTCGACTTGTCCGACAGCAGGAACGACACCGCGTTCGCGATGTCCGCCGGGCTGCCGACACGCCCCAGCGGGTGGAAGCTGTCGAAGCTGCTGACGGTCTCATCGAGCTTGTCCGCCGGGACGAAGCGTAGGTACAGGGGTGTCTTCACGACCGCAGGCGCGACCGCGTTGACCCGGATGCTGTGCGGCGCCAGCTCGATCGCGAGGGCCTTAGTGAACGAGTGCAGGCCGCCCTTCTGCATCGAGTAGCCGGAATGCGGCGTCGCCGCGATGCCCTGGTGCGCCCACATCGAGCCGATGTTGACAATGGCGCCGCCCCGGCCCCCGGCGACCATGCCCGCGACGACGGTCTGCGTTATGAAGAACAGCGCGCGGTTCAGTTCGTTGTACGAGTCGTAGAAGGCTTCGTCGTACTCGCTGAACGCCTTCGGGATGAAGAAACCCGCGGCGTTGACGAGCAGGGTCGCGTCGGAGTGCTCGGCGGCGAGCTGCTTTCGGACCTCGGGCACGTGGTCGCGGTCGGTCAGCTCGGCTGTGATGCCCCATGCCTTTCCGTTCTGGGACAAGGCTTCGACCGCGGCCCCGACCTTGTCCTGGTCCCGGCCGGTGATCACGGCGGTGCCGCCCCCGGCGACGACTTGGTGGGCCGTGGCGAGGCCCATGCCGCTGCTGCCGCCGACGACCACGACCTTACGGCCCTCGAAACTCTCACTCATGACGGTTGATCCTTCCCCACTGAATCGCGGTTTGTGTTGGCAGCACCCGGTTCCCCGGAAGTGGCGCGAGTCCGTAGAACTCGGCGCCAAGGGGCAAGTCGGACCGCTCGTCGCTAGCGGAGGCACATAGCCGGAGTCCCCGAACCTAGTCACGGTAGAACTGGTCGGTCAAGTCCACTCTCGGGGTCAGGCGGGTGCTACTGTGGCGGCGAGGCCGCCCCAGGCCACCAGCCCTAACGACGGCGCTCAGCCGGTCACTCCTGGGCCACATTGTCCGGACCTTATGGTCCAAAGTAGGTAGGGGCTGCGGGAATACAACTGGCCCGTGGGGTGTCTGTATATTTGCGCGTCCAGGTGTGTTTCGCCTGGTTCCCCAGCTTCGCGGCGAAAGGCCGGGAAGGGAGAGCTGTGCCACAGCAGGCCCAGTACCATAAGACCCGGGAAGCCGTTTCGCGGCTCGGCCCGGAGCAGTACCGCGTGACGCAGCAGGATGGCACCGAGCGCCCGTTCGCCAACGCCTACTGGGATAACCACGAGCCCGGCATTTACGTCGACGTCGTGTCCGGCGAGCCGCTGTTCGCATCGGTCGACAAGTACGACAGCAACTCCGGCTGGCCGAGCTTCACGAAGCCGATCGCCAAGACGAACGTCGTCGAGCGAAAAGACTCCAGCCACGGGATGATGCGGACTGAGGCCCGCTCGCTGCACGGGGACAGCCACCTCGGCCACGTCTTCACCGACGGTCTCCCCGACAAGGGTGGACTGCGCTACTGCATCAACTCCGCGTCGTTGCGGTTCATCCACCTCGACGACCTGGAGAACGCAGGGTACGGCGAATACCGCACCCTGTTCACGAGTGACACCAACACTGACACCGACGACAAGTAAGGAGACGACGTGACCACCGAAAAGGCAATCCTCGCCGGCGGCTGCTTCTGGGGCATGGAGGAGCTGTTCCGCCACCAGCCCGGCGTCGTGTCCACGCGCGTCGGCTACAGCGGCGGCGACGTCCCGAACGCCACCTACCGCAACCACGGCACCCACGCGGAGTCCATCGAGGTCGTCTACGACACCGAGAAGACGGACTTCCGCGCGCTGCTCGAGTTCTTCTTCCAGATCCACGACCCCTCGACGAAGAACCGCCAGGGCAACGACATTGGCGCCAGCTACCGCTCGGCGATCTTCTACACCAACGACGAACAAAAGCGGGTCGCCGAGGACACGATCGCCGACGTCGACGCCTCGGGCCTGTGGCCCGGTAAGGTCGTCACCGAGGTCACTCCGGCAGGCGACTTCTGGGAGGCTGAGCCCGAGCACCAGGACTACCTGCAGACCTACCCCAACGGTTACACCTGCCACTTCCCCCGTCCCGGGTGGAAGCTCCCGAAGCGGGCGACGGCCTGACACCTCCGGCGCGCGGACCTCGGGTCCGCGCGCCGGCCCACGCCGACGTGGTCGGCCTGGACGCGGAGTCAGCCGGATGGGTGCAGGCTCTCTCCGGCCCCGGTGCCGAGCGAGACGTGGCATTCGATCGGCTGCACGAGATGCTGGTGCGCGCGGCGTTGCGGGAGGTGCGCCGGCTCGCCGCCGCTGCTGCCCTCGTCCTGACCGGGATCGCCATATCCGGCGCAGCCCGCGCCCGCACGAGCCGCCGTCATCACCATTGATTCCCTTCTGTTGTTGCATGTCCGCAGCCAGGTCAGCTGCGGGTGATGCGTGTGACGTGCAGACGCGGGTCAACGAGCGTTGACCTCCGGCGCGCCGCTCACGACACATCGCCGAGCAACCCTTGAGCAGCAGCTTGCCGCAAAAAGGACCAAAGAGTCCAGGAAGACGCGCCCTGTCGATGGTCTCGCGGACATTGCACCGTTCAATCAAGCCGGTGACGCATGCATTCGTCCTTCACCATCCCGCGAATGCGACATGACGCCGGATGGACTCCAAGGTCCCATTCTCCATGGATTATCTGGCGCGCTGGATACACTTGACCGATGAGCGACGAGCGGGTGGCTGCGCCGACGAATCAGCGGAGGATCAGTCAACGGGGCATCGCGACGCGAGAGCGGATCCTCGAGGCGGCGAACCGGCTGATGTTCGTGCGCGGAGTCAACGCGACGACCCTTGACGACGTCCGCGAGGCAAGCCAGACGAGCAAGTCTCAGCTCTACCACCACTTCGCCGACAAGCAGGAGCTCGTGCGCGCGTTGGTCAAATACCGAGGCGCGCTTGTGCTTCAGCGCGAGCGCGGAGGACTCGAACGACTGAGATCGTTCTCAGGGCTGGTGCGGTGGCGTAACGCGCTGGTCCAGGCCAACTCGCTGAACAACGGCAAATACGGGTGCGGCCTCGGGTCGATGGCTGTTGAGCTGTCGGATCAAGATGAGCAGGCTCGATCGATGCTGTTGGAGACGTTTGCGGCATGGGAAAAGCTGATTAGTGATGGTCTGCACCGGATGCGGGACAGCGGTGCACTGCGCCAGGACGCCGACCCGGAGAAGTTGGCCACGGGGTTGATGGCAGCTTTGCAAGGCGGCTACCTGCTGGCGAACGCCGCGCACAACGTCGCACCCATGGAAGTTGCTCTAGACATGGCGCTGGAGCACATCAAATCGTTCCTTTCGGAGCCGTCCGGCGAGCCAACCCGTTAACTGAGCCCCGTTTCATCGTGATCAGGCTGGTCACGGCGGGCGCGAGCAGCCCGCAGATCGATGAGGGCGAGGCCCAAGGGAAGCAGCAGTCGAACCAGGATTCCGATGCCCCGACCGGAACCGATCCCACCCCGATTGACCACGCCGTCTCCGATGAGCGCTCCAGTACGCCTGACGAGCGTCCACTGGCCAGGCGCTGGCCGGGGCCGGGGTCGCCGCGTCGGGGGAGCAACGCTTGCAGGCTCTGTGTCCAGCGAGCTGGGCGCTGGCCGCTGTCGGGTGGAAATCGACGTTTTCCGTGCGAGGGGTCTTGGCGCGACACGATGCCGACAGTAGGTGCCGGTCGTCTTCACCGCGGTGAGAAAAGTGCCATCGAGTCGTTCCTCGCGTCGTTGGATCGCCTCGTACTGCGACTGCGGATCATTGAGCATCGATGTTCCTCATGGTGTCCGGATTTGAGTCCGCCCGATGAGGATCGCCGGCCTGATGCGTGAACGACGGCACATCCTAGCCCCTAACGGACCAATGAGTCCATCTCGGGGTTTGGCGGTGAACGAGTTCACCTGGGGGCATCGTGGTCCTAGCCGCCTCTCAGTGCACCTTAACACCCTGAGGTGATGGTTTCACGAGGGCCGAGCGGTTCTAGCAACGAGTGCTCGACTTGGACTATCCAGTCCACGGAGGTTAGCCTGCGGAGGTACCCGGTCATGCAGTGATACGCCCGGCCGCTGCCCCCGCTCAGACAGCGACACGGCTGCCGCTGGATCCGCGTATCTCGACCGTCACTACCCAGGATCTACAGGAAGGCACGGCAGATGGAAACCGATCGGGATCGTGTCGTCGCATCCGCCCGAGCTGTCCTTCCGGCCACTGAGCGCCGGCGCACGGACATGACCACCCGCGGCTTCACGTTCGTCGCCGATGAACCGCACCACGGCGCACTCGGCGACGGCCCGACGCCGACGGAGTACCTGTTGATGGCGCTCGCGTCGTGCACCGCTCAGACCCTCAGGCAGTACGTCGACTACAAGTACGACACCGCCGGCGACATCACCGTCGAGATCGACTACCACGAACCCGAGCAGGACGGCGCAGAGCGCTACCTGCAGCGCACGATCACACTGAGCGAAGACCCTGACCCCGACGACTTGAAGGTGATGCATGACATCGCCGACAAGTCCCCGGTGACCCTGCTGATCCAGTTCGCATGGAGCGTGAGGACCGAATTCATCGGACCGCGCTGAAATCAAGCCACTGGCCGCTCGACGATCACGGCAAGTGCAGCAAGCAGTTGTCGTTCCGCCCCAGGCGGCGACAGTGAATCCATCGACCGCGACAGCTTGAACGCGATGCGGCGCCGTGCATGCGGCGCAGGTACTGGTCCTGGCGATGGCCGGTGACTCGTGCCGGCAGCTCAGAACAGACTCGGTGCGGTCGGCTCGGTGACGGTGGAGCGTCTGCCGAGCAGGGCGAACTTGTCGGAGGCCGTGTCGTCGGGGATCGGCAGCCTGTGGCGCTGCAATGCCTGGTTCACCCGTGTCCGGACGAGGCCGCGGTAATGACGGGGCGTGCGCGAGCCGAATGTTGCCTGCCCCTGCGTCGGCCAGGGTGCCGATCAACTCGTCGGTCTGCTCGGTGCTGTCTGTCAGTTCGGGCAGGATCGGCGCGACGAACACGGTGGGGTGAGGCCGGCGTCGTACATGGCTCGCAGTGTGATCAGCTGGGCCACGGTGGACGGTGCGCCGCGTTCGAGCGAGCGTTGCAGTGCCTCGTCGAGGAAGGCGATGGACATGCCGGGCTCGACGTTGACGCGCTGAGCTGTGCCAGCGAGCTGATCCAGGTCGCGGCCTGGCCGCGCTGATCCTGCTGGCCAGCGCGCTCGGCGACCGCTACGGCCGCAGGAGAATCTTCCTCGTGGGTATCGCCGGGTTCACCATCGCTCCGATCATGTGCGCGGTCGTCCCGCCCATGAGCTCACTGAAAGTCGCCTGCGCCCTGCAGGGCATCGCGGGCCTCGTCGCTCTCTCCGCAGCCGGCCACAGCTGGGGCAGCGCGATCAGTACTGAACCGAGCGGTCGCGTGCCCGCATTGCGGCACGTGATCTAGCTATCCATGCTGGCCCGGCCAGCGCGTCGGAAGGTGACGTGTGACCGAAACCAAGATGAGCGGCCGAACGATCTGGAAGCCGGATCTAGCGCCATCGCTGCGAGCCTTTCTGCGAACTGAGTCCGGCAGCGCCGGCGTGCTCGTGGCCGCCATCATCGCCGCACTGCTCTGGGCCAACATCGACCTCGGCTCCTACGAAGCCGTCTGGCGCACCCAACTGTCCCTGCGCCTCGGGCACCTCGAGCTCTCCCGCGACCTGCAGACCTGGATCAACAGCGGCTTGATGACGCTGTTCTTCCTGGTCGTCGGCCTTGAGACGCGGCGCGAGTTCGACCTCGGCGACCTACGCGACCGGCGACGTTTCGTGCTGCCCAGCGTGGCCGGCGTGATCGGCATGCTGATCCCGGTGCTGATCTTCCTGGTGATCAACCACGGCGGGCCGGGCGCGCAAGGCTGGGGCGTGGCGATGTCAACCGACACCGCCCTCGCGTTGGGTCTGCTGGCACTGCTCGGCCGGGGCGTGCCCGACCAGGTTCGGATCTTCCTGCTCACCGTGTTCGTGGTCGACGACTTGATCGCACTCATCGTCATCGCCCTGGTCTACAGCGACGACATCACGATGATGCCCATCGTGGTGGCCGTAGCCGCGTTCGCGGTCATGCTGGCCATCCGCGCAGCCGGCGTCCGACGTGGCTCGGCGTACGCGCCGGTCGCCATCGTGATGTGGGGCGCGCTGCTGGTCAGCGGAGTCGACCCGGTGGTGGCCGGACTGGCCATCGGGTTGACGGCCTTCGCCTACTCTCCCGGCCGAGCTGAGCTCGAGCAGGTCAGCGGGCTGTTCCGGTCGTTCCGTGAGCAGCCGACGCCCAAGCTCGCGCGTACGGCTTCGATCGGCCTCGCGAATACGCTCTCGCCCAACGACCGCCTTCGGCGCATCTACCACCCTTGGTCCAGCTACGTCATCGTGCCGCTGTTCGGCCTGGCCAACGCTGGCATCATCATCGATGGTCCGTTCCTCGCCCAGGCGTTCGCGTCGCCTGTCACCTGGGGCGTGCTGCTCGGGTATGTCGTCGGCAAGCCGCTCGCCGTGATCGGCACCTCGGCCGGGCTCACCTGGATCTCACACGGCCGCATCCGTCCGGCCGTGGGCTGGGCGGGCGTTCTCGGCAGCGGCACGATCGCCGGTGTCAGCTTCACGGTGTCACTGCTGATCGCCAGCCTGGCCTTCACCGGCGACCAACTGGCCGAGGCCAAAGTCGGGGTGCTCAGCGCCTCGATCGTATCCTCAGCGCTGACCTGGACCGCGTTTCGCGTCACCAACATGTTGCCCAAGGACAAGCGCACCCGGGCGCTCATCGGCGACATGACGGAGCTGATCGACCTCATCCCAGAAGTCGACGAGAAGCGGGACCACGTCCGCGGCCCAGCCGGTGCGTCGGTAACGCTGGTGCAGTACGGCGACTTCCAGTGCCCGTACTGCGGGAAGGCCGAGCCAGTCGTCCGGCAGTTGTTGGGCCACGCCGACCTGCGTTTCGTGTGGCGTCACCTGCCTCTGTCAGACGTGCACCCGCAAGCCGGGCTAGCAGCCGAGGCCGCCGAAGCAGCGGCCGCTCAGGGCAAGTTCTGGCAGATGCACGACCTGCTGCTCGAACACCACGACAAGCTGAACATCACTGATCTGATCAAATACGCCGGCGACCTCGACCTGGATCAGAAACGCTTCCACGACGATCTGATAAGCCACGCCCACGCCGGCCGCATCGAAAGCGACATCGACTCGGCCGACAACAGCGGAGTGTCCGGCACCCCGACGTTCTTCATCAACGGCCGCCGCCACTACGGCGCCTACGACATCACGACCTTGACCGCCGCCATTCGTATGGCCCGAGCCCGGGCCCGCCTCGGCCGGGAGGCACCAGCGACCCGTAAATAAGCGCGTTTCATTGACGGCGTAGCCGATCGACGGTGGCCTGGGCCGAAGCCGAGTAGCGCCGTCACCAGCAGCGGGTCGACGGTGCGGGCAGGGTGGCGCGGTGCCTGCTCGTCGTGGCTGATCGAGTTGACCATGCTAGCCAGGCGCGCTGGTACCGGGATGAGGGCCTGGACGGGTTGGCAGATGTCGCACGCGCGCATCCTCATCGCGCCCAGAGCAGTCGAGAGGTCGAAGTGGCGTATCTGCGAGCTGCGCCGAAGTCATCCGTGGTGGACAGCGGCGGCTGCCGGGTTAAATGTTGAATCCGGATCTGTCGGATGGTGGGCGAACAAAGATTGGCCTATGAGGCACATCTTCCGGGCCGGGCCGCCGGTGCCGACCGAGGAAACCCATCGGACCACGCCGTTCGAGGTGTTCTTCGACCTGGTGTTCGTGTTCGCCTTCATTCGGGTGGCGACGTTCACGGCACAGGCGCCGACGCCACTCGGGCTGGCGCATAGCCTTGTGCTCCTGCTGCTGCTGTGGTGGCCGTTCACTAACTACGCTTGGTTGGCCAACCAGGTCCGCGCCGACGTGGGCCTGGTCCGCGCCGGAAACTCCGCTGTGATGGCCGCGATGTTCGTGGCCGCCCTGGTCCTCCCCGAGGCGTGGCGGCATGGCACCCAGTCACTGGCCGCGCCCATGACGCTGGCCTTCGTCTACATCGTCGTCCGGGCGGTATATCTGGCCCTCATCTGGCACATATCGGCCGGTAAAACGCAGCTACGCGCTTCGCTGCGCCTCCGGGTCATCCCGGTCGTGGTGGGCGTGCCTGCGCTGCTGTTCGGCGCGGTGTTCGGCGGCGCCACGCAGACGCTGTTGTGGGCCGCGGCGTTCCTCATCGACTGCGTCGGCGGCCTATTCATCGCGGTGTCTGCCGGACGCGCTCCGTTGCCCAGCCCCAGTCATTTCGCCGAGCGGCACGGCCTGATGGTAATCATTGCTCTGGGCGAGTCGCTGATCTCGGTGGGCGTCGGCGCCGGATCGGCGGTCACTCGTTGGCCGGTCCTGATCGCTGCGCTGCTCGCCCTGACCACGGCGCTGGCCCTGTGGTGGCTGTACTTCGAAAACGCCGCTGCACCTGCCGGACAAGCCCTGGCGCGGATCCCCGCTCCCGACCGGGCTCGGACCGGCAGCATCGCCTACAGCTTGACTCACTTCGCGCTCATCGCCGGGATCATCTACCTGGCCCTCGGCATCGAGGTGGTCCTCGTCCACGTAGCCCACCACCCACCCCAGCAGCCAGCTGGGACCCCGCTGGACTGGAGTTCAACCGCAGCCCTGTTCGGCGGCCCGGCCCTCTACCTCATTGGTCGGGCCCTGTTCCTTCAACTCACCGTCCGGCACACCCCACCCGCCCCGATCCTCGCGGCCGGCACCATCCTCGCGCTGCTGCCCGTCGCCCGACACCTTCCCCCCCTCGCCGCCCTCGCTCTGGTCGCCATCATCTTGATCGCCCTGGTCTGCTATGAACGAATCAGTTGGCAGCCAACCGCTGCGGCGAAATGACCACGTATCCAGGCGTGCCGAACCCCGAAGACCGGCAATCTGGCCAAGCTTCGAGTTCGAGGT
Source organism: Micromonospora cremea (assembly GCF_900143515.1). Taxonomy (NCBI): domain Bacteria; kingdom Bacillati; phylum Actinomycetota; class Actinomycetes; order Micromonosporales; family Micromonosporaceae; genus Micromonospora; species Micromonospora cremea. The sequence continues at coordinate 883,768 of NZ_FSQT01000001.1, forward strand.
CGCCAGCAGGCAGACCGGCCGGCTGCCAGCCTGCTCCGATGACAGGGCCGGGTATCAACTCACGCGGGAGGCGCCGTCGTGGGCATGGCACCCTCGGCGAGCTTGAGTCGCGTCCAGATGTTCATGTTGATCACAGCGGCCACGATCTCCAGGATCTCGTCCTCCGTGAAGTGTGTAGCCATCCTGTCGTGTGCCTCCTGGACCCGGTTGTTGACGGTGGCGTCGGCCGCTCGGGTCAACGCCTCGGCGTAGGCCAACGCGGCTCGCTCCTCCTCGGTGAACAGGTGCGTCTCCCACCACGCGGTGAGGGTCTCGACCTTGGACGGCGGGATGTCGGCGGTGCGGGCAGCGGCGTGATGCACCAGAAGGCAGTAGCTGCAATTGTTGATCTGTGCGACGCGTAACCGCAGAAGCTGGGCCAGGGCCCGGTCCACCTGGAGTGTGGCGGTATGGCCGAAAGCTGCGGCCCCGGCGTTTGCCAGAGCCATGAGTTGCTCGTTTGACGTGGCGTTCAGTCGGACGTTCTGGATCCTGGTATCCAAGAGATGACCTCCTGTAGGTCACAACGACAACACCAGTGGTGGGGACGTCCACGTGGGTGGACAGGGACAGCCGTATCGGGATTCCCAGCACCCTTGATAGGCGGGCGTAGGTCGTGTACCGCGTCTTTCAGGTGCGCAAGCGCGCCCCGCTACCACCCCCCGCCCCGCTGCCCACGCCCAGGTGCGACATTGCGCGATCATCGGCTGCCGCCACGGCATCACAACTTCCGGATCGCGTTCCTGATCACGGCCGTCGCCGGGGGCCCAGGATGGGGTTGGCCGCAGCGCGGGGCCGGTCCGGACGGTGACACCGCCCGGACCGGACTCGTGCGACGACGCTCAGCCGTCCAGGTCGCGCCGCGCCTGGGTGGCGGCGTCGAGGATCGCCTGCCGCTGCTCCTCGGTGTGCCGGCCGGCGGTGACCCACTCGGTCGAAACCTGCCGCACACGGTGGAGGAAGTGCCCGTGGCTGGCGAACGGTGCCTCGGCCCAGACCCGGTCGAGGAAGGTCTCGCCGTTCTCGTCGCGTACGCCGTCGTTGGGCACTCCCGACCCGACCGTGCCGAAGACCACCTCGGGCTCGATCCGCTTGACGTACGGGTGGTAGGCGTTGAACTCGCCGGGCACCGGGTCGGAGATGTAGTACGGCGCCAGTGTGTAGCCGTGCGTGGTGAAGTGCATCGGCACGTCGGTCGATTGGATCGAATTGGCCAGATCGCCGTTGAGCTTGAGGTCGCGATAGAAGCTGAACTCGCGGTAGCTCGGCGTCGCGTCGCGGACCACCATCAGGGTCGGGCCATACATGATCGACTGGACCGACTTGTCGTCGAGGGCCTTCTCCACCCGGAAGCTCATCGGCATGTCGATGTCGATCGTGTCGCCGCGGTTCCAGCGCCGGTCGAGGGTGACGTAGCTGCCGGGCTCGGCCTCCAGCCGCTGGCCGCGCCCGTTGACCCGTACCGTGTAGCCCTGCGTCGCCCACGCCGGCACCCGCAGCCGGACCTTCAACCGCCCGCCACCCTGCTCGAAGCGGAGCCGGCTCAAACCCTCGGTCGGGTACCGCGTCTCCTGGGTGATGACAAAGCCCCGGTCGCGCCAGGTGAGAGTCGAGGCGATGAAGAGATTGACATAGAGCGTCGACTCGTCGGCCGAATGGAAATAGATGGTCTCCTGGTACTTGGTGTGGCTCTCCAGTCCCGTGCCGTTGCAGCAACTGCCGTTGCCGCCGTACCGGCTGTATTCGACGGTGTTACCGATCCGGCGGGAGCGGCCCGGCCACATGTTCTGGTGGTACGTCACCTCGGTGCTGGTCACGCTGTCCACGTCCCGCCGCGAGCTGAGGATCTGGTTGTGCAGGGCCTTCTCGTAGAAGTCCATGTAGGCCGGATCCGGGTCGTGGAAGAAAAGGTTCCGGGTCAGCCGCAGCATGTTGTAGGCGCAGCAGGTCTCAGCGTGTCTCGGGTCCGACGATGAGGTGAATCCGGCGGTGATGACGCCGCGCGGGCCGAAGTGCTCGCTCCGGCCGGCACCGCCGTTGCTGAAGGTGCGGTGCGGCACCACCATCGACCAGAAGTGCTTGGCCGCGACGTGGAAGTCCCGGTCACCGGTCCCCTCGAAAATCCGCAGGTAGCCGATGTTCGGCGCCATGTACTGGTTGGCGTGGCGCCCGTTGAGCTCGTCGCGCTCGGCGATGGAGGCGTCGAACAGGGTGGTGAAGGTGAAAGCCTTCGCCGTCGCCAGGTACTGCGCCCGTTTCTCGGAGCCGTGGGCCAGCGCCGAGAGTTCCGCCATCACCTCGTTCATCGACCCGGCCTCGCCCGCACTGTAGATATTCCACATTCGATCTAGCTCATCCTGGCTGTACCGGCTGAGCCGCTGGTGGGCCCAGTCGCCCATCCGGAAGGCGATGTCGAGGGCTTCCTCGTTGCCGGTCAGGTGGTACGCGTTGAGCAGCCCTCGCATGATCTTGTGGCAGGTGTACCAGACCGCCCAGACCGCGTTCGGCCCGCTGTTGGGCTGCAGTGTCGGCGGCTCGAGGCGGCTGAACTGGCCCTCCGGGAACGCGGCCAGGAAACCGTGGTAGCTGGTGCCGATGATCGTCGCGTCCCGCCGGTTGCCCGAGTGGTCGCTTGCGGTCTCGCCGTCGGTGTCGAAGCGGTACCAGGCGACCAGGTCTGCCGGGGACCCGGCCGGGGCCGACGCCTGTTCAGCAGCGAGCGCCTGCACCTCGGTCCCGCTCAGCGCCCGACGATAGATCCGGAAGTCGTCGACCGACGTGTTCAGCAGCGGATCGTTGTTGCTCTGCCCGCGCCCGATCCAGTTGTTGCCGGTCGCACCGAGGCTCGCCGGGGTGAGCGTGATGGCGGCCGTGCCGGCCTCGACCCCGTTGACGTAGAGCCGACCGGTGCCGTCCGCGGCGGAGAGGGTGACCGCGACGTGCGCCCACTGACCGACTGGGACGGGAATGCTGTCGCCGGCGATCCGCTGCTCGGCGCTGGTGCCGCTGTTGGTGATCGCGAAACGCGGACCGGGGTTGGTCGCCGAGACCCGCGCGATCAGTGAGAGGTGGACGTTTCCACCCGTGCCAAAGCTGAAGACCTTGGCGTTGTTCTGCGCCGCCACGAGGTTCACCCAGGCTGTGATGGTGACGTCCGCGACGTCCGCCAGGATGCCCGCGGGCAGCAGGACGTACTGGTTGGGGTGCGGGTCGCTGAGCCGTACCGCCTTGCCCGAACGGCCCGGCACCCTACCCACCGGCCGGGCATCCAGCGCCCGTTGACACTTGCCCAGTTCCTCGACCAGGTAGTCGAGCTTGTCGAGGAAGACCTCCTCGCCCGTGTCGGCCCAACATTGCGACAGCATCGTCAGGTAGTGGCCGGTGAAGTGGCCGCGCAGCAGGTGATTTGGCGTGTCCCAACCGCCCGGCCAGGTCCCGGGAGCGGACAGGCCGGCGTTGACCCGGAACAGGTGCAGCATGCGGTCCGGCCCGTCGAAAACACCGCCGGTGCCGGGGTAGTTCCGGGCGTAGTTGAGCATCCGGTCGCGCTTCTGCTGGAAGATGCCGTCGCGCAGAGCGACCTGGTTCAGCGCGAAGGGCTTGACCCGCCAGTTGGCGGCCTCCCAGCCCGGCCGTGGGTGTTTGCTTCCGGCGCCGCCCCGGTCGCCGGGGGTACCGCCCGAACCGATTGCGGGCGCGGTTGGCGCGAGGGTCATCGCGGCCGGGGCGGCGGCCGCCAACGCGCCAATGCGCAACAGGTTCCGCCGGGAGAATTGCTTGCTCACGTCACTCTCCTTGTTCTGGGGCTGTGACCAGCTCGCTGGCCGGGACGGGACACACCGGCCACCCCGCCGCCAGAAGGAGATGTTCGCGCTAACATCGCGGCGCATTGGGCGACGGCTTGGCAGACGATGGCGGGGGCATTAGCTCAGGCAGGACGGAGTCTTATCGATGGTGAGAGCGCTACTGCCGTGCGTGCTCCCCATGTTAGCGATCACTTCCGCACCGTCAAGAGGTCCGCGCGCGTCGATGACCCCGCCCGTCGTTGCCACCCACCCCGACGTCACCGAATTTGTCCACACCGGAACCGACCGCCCCGCCTGCCCCCGGGGCCGGCCGGCCCGAGCGGCTTCGCCGCACTGGGTGCGAACGACACGCCGGTGCACACCTGCGACATCGCCAGGGACTGGGATCAGTTGGAGTCCATCGCATCTCTCTTGCGAAGGCTTCGGACTCCCGAGGGCGGCGGCGTTGCATTCCGCGCGGTGACCTCGGTCCTGCCATCGGCCAGGGCACCCGAAGCCGGTAGAGGAGGCCGAGTCCGCTCAGGACCAAGGCGAGCAAGGTGACCACCACGACGATGCTGGCCAGCGCCGGCCGGAGTCGAGATGTCCGCCGTGAGCCGGGGGTAAGGGGTGGGCCCGCCGCCGCCTGACCACCCTCTCGCACCTCCCATCGGAGTGAGCCGGCGGGATCGGGATGGCCCGGTGTCTGGTGACCGGACCCTCCTGATCCCTCGTCGGCTCTCCCGGCGGCCCGCTTATGCGCAGGTCACCCGAACCTCGCCCCAGTCGGCGTGGTCGAAGTTCCTCCGCCCCCACCGTCGGTGACCTTCAAGGTCACCATGCGCACTCCGCCGACGTCGACGCCGAGCGGGCCGGACGACCCCGGTGTCGGCGAGTTGCCGACCGTCGCCGAAGACCTGGAACGCGACCGAGCCGGACTGGGCGCCTCGTCGTCGATGCCGACCGCGGCTCGCAACTGGCTGCACGCGCCGCCCAGCCACACGGTGACGTCGCTGGGCGCGTGAGTGCCGATGCCCTTGGCGTACGTCGTGCCGTCGATGGCCAGCGTCTGCCCGTCGACGGCGTCCATCTCCCCGCCGCGTAGGCTGACCGACTTTCTGACACCTACAAGATCAGACTCTGCGAACGGCGTGATCATGCAGGTGGAGCCGACGCGGGCGCACGCCCGTCGTCGCCGTCTCGGGCAAGGGCTCCGGCCGGATCTCGATTGCAGGGCTGGTCTGCCTCAAGCCCGGACGACGCGGCCGGCTGCACGCGGTGTGCTTCGCCTCTATCCAGGCAGCTTCAGCTGGAGCCAGCCGATAGAGCTCGAGCCCGGACGCTGAACGGCCGACAGCGACGTTCGGGGCCGTGTCGAGAAAGCGGCACAGCCCCACGGCGCCGGGTGTCCCGTACCTGCCCCTGATCGCATCAGGCGTCGACAAACTTCGCCGACGCCTGATCACATGCCCAAGCAGGTACCGCGCTGCAGAAACCACAGCCTTCGCGGAAGCGGTTGAGCACTTCTGATTGCCGCCCGCATCAGACGCTCCTGTTCTTTACCTGGTAGGCGTGCGTCAGCGACTGGCCGTCGGGCAGGTGCATCTCCATCTCGTACCTGGTCCCGTAGACGAACTCTCCGGTCAGCAACGGCAGGGTCCCGCAGAACATCACCGTGTCCGCCGTGAGCTTCGTGCCATTGGCCTCCAACTTGCCGAGCAGCTGTTGGGGCGTCAGCATCGCCGCCAGGCGGCCCTGCTGGTACGGCTGGCGATCGGTTCGGCACGTCACGACGATTTCGTCCCATCGGTCTTCGATGGACACCAGCGGCACCACTGCGGCGCCCATCGGTTTGGGCGCCGCCGCCTTTGAGTTGGCGATGCTCTGGGTTTCGAGTTCGCGGTCCGTGTGGTCACTGCCAACACCGAGGTAGAAGCGCCCCCGGTGGAACACCAGAACCGGTTCCACCTCCCCAGAGGTCTTGTCACCGGCTACGTCGACGGAGGCGTCCGTCGTTAGGAGGTCAGCGTTCAGCTCGTAGAACATCGGGACGCGTGGTGGCGGTGTGACGCCGATGTGGGCCAGTTCGTCAATGTGCGCTTGGACCGCTTGGTGGTCGCGGCCGGTGTAGCCCGCCACGATGAGCCTGGGATCGGAGAGGTGGATCTGGTCGGCTGTGCCGGCGACTGTGAGAGTGATCAGGGGCGTGTCAGGCACGAAATGTCCTTCCCTTTGGGTTCGTCTAGACGAGATGGAAAGCTGTTCAGCCGAAGGCCGCCTGATTGCGTAGCCGGCGGTCTTGAAGCACGGGGAACTCGTGCCGTATTTCCGTGACTGTGGCACGGTCGATCTCGGTGTACAGGACCTCCTCGCCGGAGCCTGCTTCGGCCAGCACGCGTCCCCAGGGATCGACCACGACGCTGTGGCCGGCCAGCTCGACGTCGCCCTGCTTCCCGACGGCGTTGCAGGCCAGCAAGAACACCTGGTTCTCGACCGCACGGGTTCGGGTGAAGAGCTTCCAGTGCTCAAGGCGTGCGGCCGGCCAGGCGGCCGGCACGATGACGAGCTCTGCACCCTGGTCGACGAGGTGCCGGTACAGCTCCGGGAAGCGGAGGTCGTAGCAGGTCGTCATGCCGACCTGGCCGATGGCGGTGTCCGCCACGTCCGCCCGCTGACCGGCGCTGAGGAGTTTCGACTCGAGGGACTGATAGCCGAAAACGTGGATCTTGCGGTAGTCCAACAGCACCTCACCGGTCGGATCGACGAGTACGGCGGTGTTGTGAAGGCGACCGGTTGGGTCCCGTTCGAGCACGCTGCCGGCGTGCAAGTGGGCCCCGATCGCTCGGGCCCAGCCCCTGATCGTGGAGAGGAGCGGTCCGTCGAGGTGCTGCGCAAGTTCGTCATAGCGGTCGAATGCGAAGTAGCCAGGGGCCCACAACTCCGGGAGGACCACCAGGTCGACGTCGGTGAGGCCGGCAACAAGGTCGCCGACACGCTCGATGCGACCTTCGACCGGCTCGTCCAAAGGGCTGGCGACCTGCACCAAGGCTGCTTTCATGACCATCCACTCCGTTTGTCGTCGGCTGATCTCATCGGGAACACCGTTTCTTTGGCCCGCCGCGTCAGGCGGTGAGCTTCACGTGGACGCTCTTGGTCTGCAGGTAGCTCAACAGCTCCTCCATGCACTCCTCCCGTCCGAGGCCGCTGTTCTTCCATCCGCCGAAGGGCGTTCCCCAGTAGTGGGTCGTGCTGTCGTTGACCCAGACGTAACCCGCTTCCACGTCATCGGCGAGTCGGAGCGCGTTGCTCACGTCATTCGTCCAGACGCTTGCGGTGAGTCCGTACTCGACGCTGTTCACGTCGCGCAACATCGTCGTGTAGTCGCTCCAGCGGAACACGGACACCACCGGACCGAAGACCTCCTCCTGCGCGATCCTCGAATGCGGCTCGACGTCGGTGAAGAGGGTCGGAGCGACGAAGAAGCCCTGTTGCGGAACACGGGGGTCGTCGAGTCCGCCCGAGATTAGGGTCGCGCCTTCCGCGGCCGCTCCCTTGATGAAGTCGCGTGTTCTGCCGGCATGACGGGCGTTGATCAGAGGGCCCATGTCGACGGCGCGGTCGTAGGCGGGGCCCAGCGTCAGGGCGGAGAACTCACGGGCCAACGCCTCGACGAACGCGTCGTGCACGTCGGCGTGGACGAACAGCCGTGACGTTGAGCCGCATGACTGGCCGGCGTTGGCGCGCAGATTCATCGCCTTCACGACCTCACGGGCGGTGCGCGCTACGTCAACGTCAGCGAAGACGATCATTGGGTTCTTTCCGCCCAGTTCCAGCGACACCGATCGCACGGCCTGTTCGGCGGCACGGCGCTGGATGAGGCGGCCTGTCGCTGCGCTGCCGGTGAAACCGATGCGGCGGACGTCAGGATGCGTCACCAGCGCGTCGCCGGTGTGCGCGTCGCCGGTGATGATGTTGAAGACTCCTGGAGGGAAGGTCTCCCGGACCAGGTCTCCGAGAAGCAGCGCCGACATGGGCGTTTGGTCGGCGACCTTCAGCACTACGGCGTTGCCCGCGGTGAGCGCTGCCAGGCTGCCTTTGACCGCGAACAGGAAAGGGTGGTTGTAGGCCACGATCTTGGCCACGACCCCGTACGGCTTGTAGCGCGTGTAGTGCAGGGTGTCATCGTCGGGCAGGACGTCACCTCGTAGCGCGCCCGCGAGCCCTGGCCAACCTCGCAGTGACCTCGTCGCCCCGGCGATATCGCCGAACATTCGCTGGATGGGCAGCCCGGCGTCGATCGCGTCCACCACGGCGATCTCGTGGGCGCGGTTCTCGATGGCCAGCGCGAGGCGCTCGAAGCAGCGAGCTCGTTCACCGAGCGTCGTGCGCGCCCAGGTTCGCTGGGCGTCCCTGGCCGCGTCGACCGCGGCGGCCACGTCGACCGGACCGGCGACGGCGTAGCTGGCGAACTCGGTGCCGGTGGAAGGGTTCAGTGTGCGGCGCACGGCCCCGGAGGAGGGCGTGACCCACTCGTTGTCGATCAGCAGGCGCGGGGCCCGGGCCGCCAGCGAGTCAAAGACGGTCGAGAGTTCGGGGTGCTGCGTCGGGTCGTGCATGCGTGCCCTCTCCGCCAGGACGTCGTACGGAGCGGGCCAGTGGGCCGGAAGTCCGTCGCGGCTGTATCCGCCGAAGTCCTTGACTCTAGGTACCGTACCTAGATTAACTAAATCACAACCGACCGAGGAGCGCGAGATGCGACTGGCTGTTCCCGACCTGATCTCGAACTCGTACTTTCCTGCCGTTGCGGCGGTGGAGCTTGGTCTCATGCGCGAGGAAGGCCTCGACGTCACGTTGGAGCTGCTCTTCCCGGTCACCGACGCGGCCGCCGCGCTGCGCGATGGCGAGATCGACTTCCTGGCTGGTGCCGCGCATGCGCCGCTGTACGACGTGCGAGCGTGGGACGACACGACGCTCGTCGCCGCGCTGTCGAGCAACATGTACTGGTACCTCGTCGTGGCGGCGGACTCGCCCATTGACGCCGGCTCGTGGACATCGCTGCGCGACGTGCGGATCGGCGCGGCGCCCGGCCCTGACACAGGTCTCCGCCAGCTCCTGGTCGATGCCGGCCTCGATCTCGACGAGGCTCGGATCGACATCGCTCCGGTTCCGGGCGCTGACGCCCCCAGCGTTTCGTTCGGCGTCACCGCCGCACAGGCGCTCGAGCAAGGCCGCATCGACGCGTTCTGGGCCAACGGCATGGGCGCCGAGGTCGCGGTTCGCGACGGCATCGGCAAGATCATCTTCGACGCACGGCGCTGCGACGGCGAAGCCGCTGGCTTCACGTTCCCTGCCCTCATGACGTCGCGGAGGCTGGCTGCCACGTCGCCAGAGGTCGTGTCCGCCGCCGTCCGCGCGATCGTCCGCGCACAGCGGGCCCTCCGGAAGGATCCGTCTCTGGCCGAGAAGGTCGCCGACGGCCTCTTCCCGCCAATGGAGACAGGGCTGATCGCGAACCTCGTAGAGCGAGACCTTCCCTTCTACAACCCCGCCATCAACGACAGCGCCGTTGCGAGCCTGCGGGACTTCGCGTGCCGCGCTGCCCTGCCAGGGGCCGGGGGCTCCTTCGTGCGAGCGGTCGCTAGGGAGTTCGCCCCCCTGTGGTCCTCATGAGGAGGCACCGCGCTGCTCCGCGGCGTTCCTGACCATCACCCACCGTAGATAAGGCCGAGAGGAAGACATGCCGAAGCCCGAGCTGGAGTTCGTCTCCATTGAAAAGACCGCGTTCACACCGTGTGAGGGCGTGGTACCCCAGCTGACCGAAAGAGTCCTCGCCCGCGACCCGGAGCGCGGCGTGGCGACGCGGATCCTCCGCTTCGAGCCGCAGACGGACACGACGCCGAACGGTGTGCAGTCTCATGACTTCTGGGAGGAGGTCTACATCCTGGAGGGCTCCATCACGGACCTGCGGTTGGGGCAGACGTTCACCGCAGGGGACTACGCGTGTCGCCCGCCCGGCATGAAGCACGGCCCGTGGAAGTCCGAGGAGGGCTGCCTCACCTTTGAGGTCAGGTACGAGGCGTGAGCCGCGGCGGTGCCGAGGAGCGGCTGGACGCCCGAGGACGCCGCCACTCCGTCCCACGCCATCGAACAGCGTTGTCGATCACGAATCGCCAAAGTAGGTCACCAAAAATTCAACCGAAATAACTTACCTGGCTTAACCACCCCTTAGGGAGTCCCCCGATGAAGCTGAGAGCCGTCCCCCGCCTCGCAGCTGTCTTCGCCATCAGCGCGGCCACGATGCTCAGTGGATGCAGCGCTGGATCCGGCAAGGGCAGCGCGTCGAACGGCACCACCTGGAAGGTGGGTGTCATGCCCTGTACCAGCGACTGCGGCTTCTTGCGCATGGCGCAGGCAAAGGGCTTTTACAAGGAGCAGGGCGTCAACGTCGAGTTCGTCGAGCTCAAGAGCGCGGAGCAGGTCTACCCGGCGCTGGCTTCCGGCGAGGTGGACGCCATCGAGCAGAGCCCCGGCGGACTCTACATCGCCGCGCAGCAAGGAGGTCTCAACGCAAAGGTGATTGGTTCCTCAATGGAGGGCAACCCTTTCGCGATCTTCGCTAACAAGAAGTACGACTCGATTTCGGACCTCAAGGGCAAGAGTGTGGGCATCTCGTCGCCGACAGGACTTCCAGCCCTCGTTGCCAAGCTGATGCTGAAAGACGCCGGCGTCGACTGGACGTCGGTCCAGAAGGTGAACGCGGGCGGCAACCCCGACCGGTACCGGGCGGTGGTGGCGGGCACGGTCGACGCGACGGCCGACGCCACGGACTACGTCCCCCGGGCCGAGAAGGACGGCGTGAACGTCCTCGGCCTTTCCGCCGACATCATCCCCGACTATCCGCGCTACATGATCATCGCTCGCGAGGACAGCCTCAAGAAGAAGGACGACCTGGCCACGGGGTACCTGGCGGGCCTAATCGAGGGTCTGCGGTACGCGTACGACCACCCGGACGAGGCCAGGAAGATCTCCGCGGAGGCGCTGAAGGTGAGCCCGGACGACCCCATGGTCACGTTCACCCACGACGTCATCGTCGAGAAGAAGCTGGTCGATCCCGACGCCGGCATCGACATGAAAAAGCTCGAGTACCTGGAAAAGGTGCTGCAGGAGTCCGGTGATCTCAAGAAGTCGATCGATGTGAAGTCCCTCGTCGATGACTCGTACCAGCAAGCCGCGCTGAAGCGTTTGGAGGACTGAAGCCATGCAGGCAAGCAGCACCGCCGGGAAGACGCAGGCGAGCCCTCCGACGACTCCACCGGCCCAGTCGCAGCCGAGGGTCGTCATCGACAGCGTCTCCAAGGACTTCACCGTCTCGGATCGCAAGGGAAGTCAGCCTCTGAAGGCCCTGGACCGAGTGTCGTTGTCGATCAACGACGGCGAGATCGTCGCCCTGACCGGCTTGAGCGGCTGCGGCAAGACCACCTTGCTGCGCATCATCATGGGGTTGGAGCGGGCGACCAGCGGCACCGTGACCGTGGGCGACAAAGTGGTCACTGGATGCGGTTTTGACCGCGGTCTGGTGTTCCAGCACGCCGAGCTCTTCCCGTGGCGGACGGCCCTTCAGAATGTGGAGTTCGGGCTCGAGGTGAAGGGCGTGCCGAAGGCGGAGCGTCGCCGAATCGCCCGCGAGAAGCTCGAACTCGTGGGCCTGGGCGCCGCGATGGACAGGCGTCCCAACCAGCTTTCCGGTGGCATGAAGCAGCGTGTCGGTCTGGCCCGGGCGCTCAGCATTGAACCGCAAGTGCTCCTCATGGACGAGCCCTTCGGAGCGCTCGACGCGCAGACTCGCGAGGGTCTTCAGCTCGAGGTGCTGCGCGTTCACCGCGAGACCGGCAAGACAATCATCTTCGTCACGCACGACCTGGACGAAGCCGTTCTGCTCGCGGACCGGGTCGTGCTGATGTCGCCGAACCCGGGCCGCGTGGATCACATCTTCGACATTCCGATCTCCGGGCCGCGCGAGGACCTGTTCGCGATCCGCGGTCTCGACGAGTTCGCCCACACGAGGTACGAGATCTGGCGCCGGCTCATGGCGCGGGTCCACGAGAACAGTGAAGCCGCGCACGGCATCGACCCGCAGGGCCGCGATCGAGGAGGAGACCGATGACTTCCCTAGCGCAGAAACGCACTTCCACCCGTCAGGGACCGGACCCCACCGCTGTCGCGAAGCGGCGCCGGGTCCTGCGCGGCCGACACACCTACACGCTGGTGACCATCGCCTCCCTGTTGGTCCTGCTCGTGGCGTGGGAGATCTTCGGGCGACGGATGAACCCCATCTTCGCCTCGTACCCGACGGCCATCGCCGTCTCGTTCCGCGACCAACTCGCCGACGGGACGCTCTTCACGGCACTGCTCGACAGCCTCAAGCCGCTGCTACTCGGCTACCTGATCGCTGCTGTCGCAGGCATCCCCGTCGGCCTGCTGTTGGGCCGGTACCGGGCCGTCGAGGCAGCCCTCGGCATCTACGTGACGGGCGGCTACGCCATGCCGATGGTGGCGTTCATCCCCCTGCTGATCCTCTGGTTCGGACTCGGCTTCGCCGTCAAGGTGGCGGTGGTCGTAGTCATGACGGTCTTCCCAATCGTGATCAGTACGTGGGCGGGGGTCAACGCCGTCTCCAAGCCCCTCCTCGAGGTCGGTAAGTCCTTCATGGCCAGCGAGACCGCCATCATGCGGAAGATCATCCTGCCCGCGACAGTGCCTCACATCATGACGGGTCTGCGCCTGGGTATCGGACGCGCTGTCATCGGCATCGTGATCGCCGAGTTCTTCACCTCGATCGGTGGCCTCGGCGGCTTGATCATCAACGCGGGCCAGCGGTTTGACACGTCAGCGCTGTTCGTCCCGGTCGTCGTCCTGATGGTGCTCGGCATCGGCCTGACGCGGGGGGTCGGCTGGCTGGAGTCGCGGGTTGCCCCTTGGTACGCCGGCGTCAGCGGCGGGCGGGACCCGGAGTGAGCGCCGCGATCCACGTCGAGGTGCTGGAAGGCCTGCTCGACGAGCATGAGCGCGCGGTCTTCGAGACGGCGGGCTACGGGCAGCGCGCCGGCTTCGGCGAACGCCCGGTCCTGCTGGTCGTCGACGTCAACTACAACTTCTGTGGCGACCGCCCCGAGCCGATCCTGGACTCCATCAGGTCGTGGCGGAACAGCTGTGGCGAGCATGCCTGGGACGCGCTGCCGGACATCGGCAGGCTCACCGCTGCCGCTCGGCGGCGCGGGATTCCGGTCATCTACAGCACGGGCCAGGATCCCCGTCCCGACGGACTCGACTCCGGACGCTGGGCGGACAAGAACCGCCGGCGAGCTGAGGACGCAGTCGTCACACGGGGGCGCGGCAACCAGATCGTGGAGCAGATTGCTCCTGAGGATCCCGACATCGTCATCTCAAAGCCGAAGCCCAGCGCCTTCTTCGCCACACAGCTCAACAGCTTACTCGTGGAGCTGAAGGCCGACTCCGTCCTGGTGTGCGGCGCCACGACCAGTGGCTGCGTGCGGGCCACCGTCATTGACGGCTTCTCCAACAACTACCGGATGGCCGTGGTCGCCGACTGCACCTTTGACCGCGTGCAGCTGTCGCACCGGGTGAACCTGCTGGACATGCATCAAAAGTACGCCGACGTGGTGACCCTCGACGAGACCCTCGAGTTCCTGGACTCGCTCCCGGACAGTCTCTTCCCGTGGTTCTCTCCGGCACGAACGAAAGAGTGTGGATGACATGGGGCACGTGATCGTCGTCGGTGGGGGACCGGTCGGTGTCGTCGCCGCCCTCGCCGCTGCACGAAGCGGCTTCGAGGTAACCGTGCTGGAGGCTGCGGAGCAGGTCCAGGACGACCCGCGAGCCTCCACCCTGCACCCCTCGACCCTCGAGATGCTCGACGACCTGGGCCTGGTCGACGAGTTGATCAGCGTCGGTCTGGTCGCCCGTCACTTCGACTTCTGGGACAAGCCGAGCCGGAGTCTCGTTGCACGGCTCGACCACGACGTCCTGCGTCACGAGACGAGGTTCCCCTTCGTCGTACAGACCGAGCAGCACAAGCTCGCCCGCATCGGCCTGCACAGGCTCGCGGAGATGCCGAATGTCGAAGTGCGGCTAGGGTGCACGTTCACGAGTCTGGAGCAGTCTGCCGACTCTGTCGTCGTCCATGCGCAGACCGCCGACGGGCCGGTCCGGCTTACGGGCGACTGGGTCATCGGGTGCGACGGCGGCCGCAGCGCCGTTCGCAAGGGGCTCGGCATCGAGTTCGAGGGCTACACCTGGCCGGAGCGGTTCGTGGTGCTGACCTCCCTCTTCGACTTCGCCGATGCCATGTCCTGCAGCTACCGCAGCTACTTCGCGGATCCGTCCGAGTGGTCCAACCTGTTCAAGGTCGCAGGCGAGGACCTGAAGGGGCGCTGGCGGGTGGTGCTTCCCACATCAGTCGGGGAGTCCGACGAACAGGCCCTGAGCGACGAGGCGTCCATGCAGCGGCTCGAGCGCATTTGCCCCGGCGCGTCGCAGGGGGAGATCGTGCACCGCAAGATCTACCGGGTGCATCAGCGCGTGGCGGCCCAGTTCAGGGTAGGCCGGGCCTTCCTCGCCGGCGATGCGGCCCACGTGAACAACCCGATCGGCGGCCTCGGGCTCAATTGCGGAATCCACGACGCCGTCGAGCTCCTCGAGGCGTTGGACGACTTCCGCGGCTCCCGAAACGAGGACGTGCTCGACGCCTACGAACGCCGCCGGCGGGACCTCAACATCCGCTATGTGCAGCAGCAGACTGTGAGCAACAAGAAGCGGCTCGAGGAGAAGGACCCGGTCGTGCGAGCCCAGCGGCTCGACGAGCTACGTGCCATCGCGAGCAGCGAGGAGTCGCAGCGGGTGTTCCTGCGCAGGACATCCTTGCTCGAGAGCGTGCGAGAGCCGCACGCCAGCGCATGAGAGGGCACGGCGGCACTCCGTCGACCGCCTATGAGCCGCTCCTCGCCGGATACCTCGCGCTGGGGATGGGGGTCGGTCCGCTGACGCACTATGCCTTGAGTGCGCTGGGTCCCTTGGTCGTCTCCGACCTCGGGTTGTCGGCGACCGAGTTCGGCGGCCTCTGGCTTGTCGCCTTCGGTACGGCGGCCGCCTGCACCCCCGGATTCGGGCGGCTCACCGACCACCTCGGTGCCCAACGGATGCTTCGGCTCACCTTCGTCTGTGCGGGGGCGGCCATGGTGGCCGTGAGCATGTCGCACTCGCTGGTCCCACTGGTGCTCGGCGTGGGTCTCGCCGGCATGGCGGTCGCCAGCTCCAACCCTGCGACGAACCTCGCGGTGGCCGGCTCGGTGACCGTCGGGCGACAAGGGCTCGTCGTGGGAGCGAAGCAGTCAGGGGTGCAGGCAAGCCAACTGCTGGCAGGTCTCGCCCTCCCAGGACTTGCCGTGGTGCTCGGCTGGCGCGTGGCGATTCTGCTCTGTGGGGCGTTGGCGGTCCTCGGGTTCGCGGCCACCCGATGGGTCGTGGGCCCCGCGGCTCCACGCGCCGCGCGAGCCGGCGCCCCCCGTGCGGCCATGGACCCCAGCGTGTGGTGGTTGGCCACCTACGCGCTGGTGACCGGTGCCGTCATCCAGGCGACGAACGTCTACCTGCCGCTCTATGCCCACGACGTGCTCGGCCACTCGGTGAGCGAGGCCGGGCTGGTCTCGGCCACGCTCGGCGGGACCGGCGTGCTGGCACGCCTTGTGTGGGGGCGGGTGATGGACCGCATCCTCGATACGCCGTCGCTCCTGACCGGGTTGGCGGTCCTGGCGGGCGTGGGCTTGGCGGTATGCGGTCTCGCCGCCGCCGTCAGTGACCTGATGGTCTGGCTGGGTGCCGCGATCTTCGGAGCGAGTGCCTTGGCTGCGAACGTCGTGATCATGATGACGGTGGTGCGCACCGCGCCCAGTGGCTCGGTAGGCCGCGCCACCGGTTGGACCTCACTGGGGCTCTATGCCGGCTTCATGGTCGGGCCGCTCACTTTCGGCATGTTCGTCGACTCGGCGGCCGGCTACCGCGGCGCGTGGTCGTACCTGTGCGCACTGACCGTAATCCTCGTCGTCATCACGGCCTGCTGGAAGCAGTTCGGTAGGCACGCCGATGACGCCAGTGGGTCCGAGGCCGCCCGGGCCGGCGCCGGCGGTGCGCGAGGACCTGGCTAGAGCCGCCTTTTCACACAACGACGCACAACAATCCAAGGAGCTACAACTGTGAGCGCAGCAGTACTTCTCGCGGTCCTCCGCCCGAAGGCCGACGACGTGGACGACTTTTTCACGTGGTACGAGGCCGAGCACGTCACCGGACGACTGGCGATGCCGGGCTTTCTCGACGCCCATAGGTACGTCTCTGAAGACGATCACGACATGGGTTTGGTGATCTACGACCTCGCGAGTCTGGATGTGCTGAGCACGGAGGCGTACCGAGCCCTGCAGGCCAGGACGGCCGCGACCACGCAGACGCGGATGGGGGGACTGGACCAGTTTGTCAGGGTCACGGGGGAAGTCATCCAGGAGCACGGCGACGTCGCCGCTGCGGTACCCCTGCTCTTCGTCGTGGCGTTCTCGGCACCGCGGAGCGACCTGGACGACCTCGACGCGTGGTACCGCGAGGAACACGCACCCATGCTCCTCAAGGCCGCGGCCTGGCGCGGGGTCAGCCTGGTCGATGTGACGGGATCCAACACTCCGTGGACCCGGGTGGCGATCCACCGGCTCGCCGATGCGTCTGCGCTCGAATCGCCGGAGCGCCGTGCAGCGGGGGAGGCGCCGCGGCGACAGCAGCTTGCTGCCCGACCCTGGTTCAACGCCGGCACCCGCTACAGAGTCAGGGCCGTGGATCGTCTGGACTCCGCCTCGAGGCGTCGCTAGACGGGCAGATGTTAACCGTGGGAGGCCTCCGATAAAGTCAGCAGGGCGCCCCAGGAGGCGAATATGACGCCTGGCCGCGCATTCGCGATCGCGAACGTGTAGGGACACGTTCGCGACCGACCGGCCACGATTTAGAAGCGTAGGTATAGCTGTGGCTCGTCGAACAGTACGGAACCCAGGGCGCGTAGGCCGCGGCGTCGCCGCCACCATCTCCGCGCTCAGGGGCGGCCCTGGCGGAACCCCCGCCGAGGTGGATGCCTACTTCGAGGGTGTCGCACGCGCTCGCTACATCATCCGGCGCACCTTCCGGATCTTCGACGAGGTGGCCCGCAACTCGGACCTCGAGCCGCTTCAGCACCAGGCGCTCATCCAGATCCTCGGTGGCGGCGTCACCGAGGGAGCCCTCCCCGTGAGCCGGATCGCCGAGCGCCTCAACGTCACGAGTGCCTTCGCGTCGCGACTCGTCCAAGACCTCGAGGCCAAGGAGTTGGTCGTCCGGCGTCCCTCGGAAGTGGACCGCCGGGTCATCCTGGTGGAGGCGACTGCGCACGGTCGCCGGTGCCTCACGACGGTGTCCGACGGCGTCCGGCGCGACGTGGCCTACTTCCAGTCGCACTTGACGGAGGAAGACCGCGCGGCTGCCCTGACCGTCATGGCGTTCTACGTCGGCGTGCCGCTCAACGACGACGACCTGGAGTCCATCAGGAGCCTCGTCCAGTCGGCCATCCACGCACAGCGAGAGGCGGCCGCGAGATGAGTGTTCCGGCCTGAGACCTTGGAGAGCGGCTGGCGGCTGGTCGAGCGCCGAGTGCGGCGTGAGCCTGGTGTCGTAGGCGTGTAGCCGGGCGGACATGGCGGCGCTCGGGCGGTCCGCGAGGGAGACGGCTTGGCGTAGGGCCGCGTTCCGGCGGCGACGGCGCGATCGCCCCTGCCCTGCTGACGCCCGCGAACGCGCCAGCCGCCGTTGTCGAAACGTTGCCCAGCTCCGAAGCTCGGCCCACCGCTTCGCCGCGGTCGGCTGACGTGGAACCGCTGCCGGGCTCGACGCTGCGGCCAGCCGTCCTTCACGGCGTAGCGGGCCAGAGGTAGACGCATCCGTCTCGCGGACCGGTGCCGCACACCTATTTCGCCGCTCCTCACCTCTTGACCCTCCTCATCCAGATACTTAATCTAGGTAACGTACAAAGGTCAGTGATTTCCTCCATAGGAGCGCTGGATGACCCATGCAACGAAGGACACCGAGGTTCTGATCGTCGGTGCAGGAGCGGGTGGCCTGATCCTCGCCCTCAGCCTCAAAGAGATCGGCATACAGTGCCGCGTGTACGACGCGGTGCCCGAGCTGACGGCCGTGGGTGTCGGTATCAACCTGCTTCCCCACGCCGTTCGTGAACTCGACGAACTCGGCCTGGTGCCGGCGCTTGACGAAGTCGGTATCCGCACCAAGGACGCGTCCTACTACAACCGGTTCGGCCAGCACATCTTCACCGAGCCCGCAGGCGAAGCGGCCGGCTACCCGTGGCCGCAGTTCTCTCTACACCGCGGTGACATGCAGATGGTGTTCCTGAACGCCGTGCGCGAGCGGCTCGGCGAGGACAGCGTCGTCACCGGTCACCGACTCACCCACGTCGACCTCGGTGACGACACGGTCACCGCCCACTTCATCGGGCCGAACGGCGAGGACCTTCCCTCTGTCCGCGCCTCGGTCCTTGTCGGAGCCGACGGCATCAAGTCCGCGCTGCGCAAGCAGTTCTATCCGGACGAGGGCGACCCCCTCTACTCCGGCCTCACCATCTGGCGCGGCGCGACCCCCATGCCGCCCTTCCTGAGCGGAGCCAACACCGTCCGCATGGGCTGGATGAGCGTCGGCAAGCTCATGGTGTACCCGATCAGGAACAACATCGATGGCCAGGGCAACCAGCTGATGAACTTCGTCGCGACCCTGGAGCGGCCCCGACCCGACTTGTACGACTGGAACGCCAAGGGCAGGCTCGAGGACTTCTTCCCAACCTTCAAGGACTGGCACTTCGACTTCCTCGACGTGCCTGGCATGCTCCAGAAGACCGACCCGATCCTGATCTACCCCATGGTGGACCGCGACCCACTTCCCACGTGGACCTTCGGTCGCGCGACGTTGCTGGGTGACGCCGCCCACCCGATGTACCCGCGAGGCTCCAACGGCGCAGGCCAGGCGATCCTCGACGCACGGATCCTCGCCGGCAGCTTCAAGCGCCATGGCGTGACCGACGAGGCACTCCACGAGTACGACGTCACGCGTGTCGAGGCGACGGGCAAAGTCGTCCGCATGAACCGGGCCAACCCGCCAGACGCCATCCTGCGCGAGGTGCACGAGCGCAGCGGTGACAAGCCGTTCGAGCGCCTGAGCGACATCGTCTCCGACGAGGAACTGCGTGCGATCACGGAGCGGTACAAGACCGTCGCGGGCTTCCAGGTCGACCAGCTCAAGCGGAGGCGGTCGCTCGTATGACAAGCACCGTCATGACCATCCCCGGTCTCGTGGTTCCCCCGCTGACTCCGTTCACCGCAGAGCTGACCGTGGACTACGACGCGCTGAAGCACGGTGTCGACTACGTGGTGAAAGACTGTGACGCTGCCATGGTGATCGCGGCGGGCGTCGAGGCGCAGGAGTACCAGTACCTCGACCTCCCGCAGCGGCGGGAGCTGATCCGCAAAACGATCGAGTTCGTCGATGGGCGCCGACCGGTCGTGGTCGGCGTCTCCCACCCGTCGTTCAAAGTCAGCATCGACCTCACTCACTTCGCAGAGGAGCTGGGCGCAAGCGCCGTGCAACTGCTGGCGCCGCTTCGGCCCTTCGGCGGCGAGCCTTCACCCCGGGATCTGGAGCGCTACGTCGACGCCGTGGCCGGCGAGACATCGCTGCCGCTCATGCTCTACCTCAACGCCGGAGCCGGAGCCACCGTGTCCCCCGAAGCGACCATCGCGCTCGCGAGCCGGGACAGCATCGGGTTCGTCAAGGAGAGTTCACGCGATCTCTCAAGAGTGTCGCGGCTGATCGAAGAAATTGACCAGGCCGGCCTGGCGCACTACTTCACCACCGTGCAGATGATGCTGATCAGCCTTCAGCTCGGCGGATCCGGTGTGACGCTGCCGCCGCCCGCCGCGAAGATCGCATCGCTGATCCTGCAGTCGTTCCTCAAGGGCGACGTTGCCGAGGCGGTACGGCTACAACGGCAGTTCTCGCTGTATCCGGCGAAGTGGATGCGATACGGCCTGACACCAACGATGAAGGCGTCGCTGAATCTTCTGGGCGTGCCAGCCGGTGCCCCGTACCCGCCGTACTCGCCGGTGACCGGAGAGGACCTCGACGACCTGCGTGCCTTCCTCACGACGACCGACCTAGAGATAGTGGAGGAACTCTGATGCTGACCGTCATCAGGCTCGGACGAGACGACGCCGCCGTACTCGTGGAGGGCGCGCGTCAGGCCGCCGTCGACCTGGGCATCCCGATGAGCATCGCGGTGACCGACGAAAGCGGACACCTGATCATGTTCGAGCAGATGGACGGCGCCAAGGTGAGCAGCATCGCCACCGCGATCGACAAGGCCTTCACCGGTGCCGCCGCTCGCAAGGGGACCCATATCTACAACCAGCTCTGTGTCCCCGGGGAGCCGACCTTCGGCATCCACAACACGAACGGCGGTCGTTTCTCCGTGATCGGCGGTGGACTCCCCGTCGTCGTCGACGACCAGGTGGTCGGCGGCATCGGCATCAGCTCCGGAACCGCGGGGGAGGACCTCGAGGTGGCCCAGGCTGCCGTCAACCACTTCATGAAGTTCCATGCCGACCGTGGTTGAGAGCCCCGGGACCCAGCACTTAGTGGACGGTACCGCAGAGGCGAAGCGCCTCCTTCTGTCCTCCGTGCCCACCGGGTCGTTCATCGGCGGACAGTGGGTGAGCACGGACGCCACGTTCGATGTGCGGAATCCTTCCACGGGCCAACCGCTCGCGGCAGTGACCGACGCCGGTCCGGCCCACGGCATGGATGCCCTGGCCGCGGCGTCGCGAGCGCAGGACCGCTGGGCCGCCGTTCCACCACGGACCCGGGGCGAGATCCTGCTCCGGGTGCACGACCTGCTCCATAAGCGGGCCGACGACTTCGCCATGCTCATGGCACTGGAGATGGGAAAGACCATCTCCGAGGCCCGGGGGGAGGTCGGCTACGGCGCCGAGTTCTTCCGGTGGTTCTCCGAGGAGGCCGTCCGCGTCGGTGGCGGATATTCGCAGTCGCCCACGGGCGGCAGTCGGATCCTCACCATACGCCAGCCGGTCGGGCCGGTTCTCGCCATCACGCCGTGGAACTTCCCGCTCGCCATGGGCGCTCGCAAGATCGCGCCCGCGTTGGCAGCCGGATGCACCGTTGTGGTCAAGCCCTCCGAGCTCGCACCGTTGACCACTCTTGCGTTGGCGCAGGTCCTCGTCGAGGCCGGCGTGCCCGACGGCGTGGTCAACGTCGTGACAACCAGCCGGGCCGGCGGTGTCGCCGAGCCGCTCATTCGGGATCAGCGCCTGCGTAAGTTGACGTTCACCGGCTCAACTGCTGTCGGCAAGCGCCTGATCGCCCAGTCAGCAGACTCCGTGCTGCGCGTGTCCATGGAGCTGGGAGGAAACGCCCCGTTCATCGTCTTCGACGATGTCGACCTGGACGCTGCGGTGGAAGGTGCCCTTCTCGCCAAGATGCGCAACGGCGGCCAAGCCTGTACTGCGGCGAACCGCTTCCTCGTGCACGAGGCCGTCGTCGAGCAGTTCTCGCAGCGCCTAGCCGACCGAATGAGCGCTCTCCTCGTCGGATCAGCGACCGACGAGGAGACGCAGGCCGGCCCACTGGTCAGCGAGGCCGCGGTGCGGAAGGTGGAGCGGCTGGTCTCCGACGCGGCGACGGAGGGAGCCCGGGTTCTGACCGGGGGCTGCCGACTCGAGAGTGAAGGCTTCTTCTACGCGCCGACCGTGCTGATCGATGTGCCGGTCGACGCACGGCTGCAGTCGGAGGAGATCTTCGGTCCGGTCGCTCCGATCACCAGCTTTTCCGACGACGAGCAGGCAACAGCTCTTGCCAACGACACACAGTATGGCCTCGCCGCCTACATCTTCACCCGCGACCTGAATAAAGCGATCCGGCTGGCTGAGCGGCTTGAAACGGGAATGGTCGGTATCAACCAGGGAGTGATCTCCAACCCGGCCGCGCCGTTCGGTGGTATGAAGGCGTCGGGCCTCGGTAGAGAGGGTGGAACCCAGGGAATCGAGGAATATCTCGAGAGCAAGTACGTGGGAATCGCCTTTTCCTAGCCTGCCCGCGACGTCTCGTGCGTGCTCTTTCCGTGGGTGAAAAGCGTAGGGGAAGCGGCTGGCTGGTGGACGGCGGTGCCGGCCGGGCCTGATGGGAGCCCTGGACCCGGCCGGCTATCGGCTCAGGTCACAGTTTCAGGAGCGGGTGCCAGCCGCCGCGGTAGCGCACACCACGAGGTCGCAGTCGGACCGGCTCGTGCACCATTGCGGAGACCGGCTCGGTTTGGATCTCCGAGGGCCGGTCCACCACGACGCAGACGTCCTCGCCCGGCCACCACCAGCCGCAGGAGCGGGCCAGGTTGGCCCACGCGTCGAGGTGCTCGGCCTCGTCCGGCCCGTACCGGGGCAAGACCAAGCCGATGCAGCGTGTCGTAGTAGGCGACCCAGGACGCTTCCTGCTGGCCGTACCAGCAAACGGGGACCGGACCGCTGCCGGCCAATGCGGCACGCACGGGTAGGTAGTACCCGTGCGCGAGGCTCCGGTGCAGTGCCGTGCGTACGCCTTGGTGCAGCACGACACCGAGCGGAAGGCCGCTGTCGAGCGCGTGTAGCGGCGGCAGTTCGGACCATGGTTCTTTGATCTTGCCCGCGCGCATCGGTGACAGCTCCGGGTCAATGTAAGTGACGCTCGCGCTCAGCGCGCCAGGGAGCTGGGAGGTAACCATGGCGAGATCGCTCGCCATTGGTGGTGTTCCGCGCGGCCGAGGGTCGCGGAACCACTCGTAGAGTTGGTCGAGGGTGGGCCATCCGGTGATCAGGGGAGCATGCCTTGTCGGGCGACTCGACACATTCAAATCGGGGTCGCGGCCGCTTCATTCTGGCGTAAGTGGCGGTCAAACAGCGTTCGGCGGTCGGCTTGTCAGCCGGTTCTGTGGACAAAGCGTGGCCAAGCCCGCTCCTGCCAGATCCCGACGGCCTGCTGCCACAGGTCACGAACGTCGTTGTTGCTTTAGACGGCCTGTGCAGGCATCGCGGCGTCGTTGCACCGCGCGGGGGCGCTCATCACGCCTGGGCGTCGCCGCCCTGCCGTGAAGAGATCATCAGTGACTATGACCCACCACGCGACACAGACGCAAGCGGCTTCGAAAGCCATCTGGGGAAGGAGCCTGGGGTGAAGTGATCGGTCGCGGCTCGATAGCTTTGCCGCAGCGCGTGAGGAGCGAGCCGGAACGGCGCTGACGGCTGGTGGGTCCTTGGCGTCCCGCTCGGGTCAGAACGTCCTGGGCCGGAGGCGGTCAGCGTGCCCGACGGCGGTCGGGCATGTGATCCGGACCCGACTCAGGTGAGCTTGTGCGCCTAATCTGTCACGGCGGCCAGAAGGGCGGTCAGGGCGGGAGCCGGCGGGGTGTCTCGGGTGACCACGACCAGACGGCGCCTGAGGTTGGCTTCGGCAACGTCACGGACAGCGAGAGCAGGGTCGTTGGCCGGTAGGGTCAATGCCGGCATCAACGCGACGGCTCCCGTGACGGGGACGAGTTCGAGTTGAACGTCGCGTCGTTGGAGCGGTGCAGCAGGTCGGACTGGTATCCGCCGAGGGACCGGCAGATCCCGACGACCATGGCGTGATGGCCGGTCCCCTCGGCAGAGGTGGCCCAGACGTCGGACCGCAGCAAGGCGACCGCGACAGGTTCTCCTGGCCCGGCCAGCGGGTGCGTCGCTGGCAACACCACCTTCAGTGGCTCCTCATGCAGGAGTACGAAGCGCAGCCCTGCCGGGCGGGGCCGTGGATGCCCGTCATACTCGTCGCCGATCACGAGGTCGACCGCACCCAAGCGCAGGCCGGGTAGGGGCCTGTTCGAGCTCGAAGATCTCCGCGCGCCTGGGGATGGTCGACCATCATGCGGGCCACGGCCGGCACCAACAGGCGACGGGCCGCCGACTGCAGTGACGCCTGGCGCCGTTGTCGCGCCGACGAGTCGGACAGCAGCGGACCGCCGTCGCTCAAGGCAGGCGCCGGCCGTGCGACGGATCGGCATGCCCGGGCTCGACAACGGCGGTCCACTGGCCGGCCCCGGTCGGAGCAACCAGGGGTGGTTCGATCAGAGGCCCAGGCTCTTCAGCCAGCTCACTTCGGCTTCGAGTACGGCCTCGGGGTTCTCGTTGAGGCTGTGGCTGCCGCCGGGGATCTCCACGAACTTGATGCTCGGGACCAGCGAGCCCTCGGAATTGGCCTCGGCCAGTAGCCAGTTGGGCTCGAAGTCCCGGATGGTGGTGTCCTGGTCGCCACGCATCATGAGGATGGGGACGGGAATGCGCTTGATCCAGTAGGTGCCGTCCGCGGCGCTGGTGGCCTCCCACCGGTAGGACAGGAAGTGCTGCCCGGTCACCGGTCCAGTCCGGCTCGGACTCCCGCCGCCGCCGCGCATCTCGGTCGGCAGGATCTCGTCAACTCGTCCCGCCGCCAGGAACTGCATCGACTCGTTGAAGAGCTGGTTGTAGTTCTGCTCGTCTTGGGTGAGGAGATGACGCGACTTCCACGGCAGTTTGGCGAACATCGACGGTAGGATGACTCCGCGAATGCGGGGGTCCCAGTTCGTGGCGGCGTAGAACTGGACCTGGATGTTGCCGAGGCTGCGACCGTTCAGGACGATCTTCTTGTATCCCAGGTCGACGGCGGTGAAGAAGGCTGCCTCGATGTCCTTCCGGATGTCGAAGAAGTTGTCTGTCTCGCCGTTGTCGTCGTGTTGCCGGGTGTTGATCGCCAGTACGGCGTAGCCCGCCGCCGACAACCCTGGCATCTCGAATCCCAGGTAGTTTCCGCCGCTGCCGTGGACCCTGAGCACCAGCGTGGTGTCGCTCGGCTTCTTGTTACTGGGTTCGAAGAGTACGGCGTCGACCTTGAACCCGTCGATGGCGTCGATGGTGAGGAACTGCTGCCGTGCGTTCTTCGGCGCCACGAAGTCGTCGGGCACCCAACCGGGCCTGGAGGTCGTCCGGTAGGTGATCGCCGCGACGGACTTGCCGCCATGACCGGCGGCGGCCATGTCCGCCTGGCCCTCGGGCTGGAGTTGGCCCTCGGCGACGCCACCCCCTGCCATCGCCGGGCTCGCGGTGGCGCCAATCGCTGCCGCCGTAGCCGTTCCCGCGGCCGCCCCGAGGAAACTCCGGCGGGTCAGATCGTGTGCTTTGCCCATTCTTCTCCTTCTTCCGTCCCTGGCACTCGCGCCCGGGTGTGCGGACAGGCGGGACCGGATCTACAGGCCAAGCTCTTTGGTTGCATCCGACGGCTGCGGATCGTCGTCGGTTTTGGCGATCGACTGAGGCGGTTGCCGGCCTGGGGGCTGCCGGGTGAGCGCCGTGTTGTTCGGTCACCGGGGTTCCGCCGAGGTGTGGACCTCCTTAGGTAGATCCGATGGCGCTAACTCTACACTGAGGTGTAGTACCTAGATCAATGACTTATGTTGATGACTGCAGTTACGTTATCGATTCGATGGTCGTCGCCAGACACTCTCTGTCCCTTGCGGACGGCGACCGCACCTTAGTTGCACCTCGGTCGCGCCGCGGTGCTCGTGGGGCGTGGCCGACGCCCCCCGGGGGCGACCCCTGGCCTGCCGCCCGGTAGTTGCCAACCGGGCAGAACGTTGATGACGTCCGGCGAAGGTTCGTCCGCCCCGGCCGAGGCGTCCATGCTCTGGACCCACGCCGACGAGGTCAACAACGCGCTGCTCGCCTTCCTCGCCAGGTGATGGCCTCGCCGCCGCTGGTACGAACTCGGCCGCTCGACGGGGCGCCTCGACCGTGCCGCTGAACTCGCTCCCTTGGCGGCCCGGCCGGCGACCTGGTCCGATCGTTCAGGGATGACGTGGCGGATGCCGCGTTGTCGCAACGCTCGGCGAGTCGAGTCGTGGGCGTAGCCCTTGTCCGCGATCAGCACCTCGGGCAGCTTGCGGGGCCGTCCCGGTCCCGGCTCGTTGACGCAGATCGCGTCCAGCAGCGCCAACGGTTGCTGTTGTCGCCGGCCTGGCCTGGGGTGAGCAAGACCGACAGCGGGCGTCCGCGTCCGTCGACGGCGAGGTGGGCCTTCGTGCTCAGTCCTCCGCGGGATCGGCCGATGGCCTCGCCATCTTGCGCACCAGGTGTCGCTGGACTTGTCGGGAGCCCCTTTTGGCGGGCGCGTTGACTGACGCTGAGTGGGAAGCGCTGTCGCGATACGTGGCGTGAGCGGTGACCGGTCGCCCGAGGGCCGATGATGGGCACGTGTTCAGGGCGATCCTCGGGCCGGCGGGCGTGGATGTTCTGGTAGGGGAGCGGGTCGGCGATGGCCGGAAGCTGCCGCCGGGCTTGGGGCCCGAGACCGGGGAGCCGGGTGGGAGCAGCCGGCCCAGTCGGCCGGAGCCGACTGGGCCAGATCTGGAGCGTGCGGGAAACCCCACCCGCTAAGGGCTCGGCACGGATGACGGTCGCAGGGTGGAACAGTCATCCACGGGTGTGGCCTCGATCTCGTTGGAGCCGGCGGCCCGCGCGTCGACCATCATCGGGATCACCGCGGAGGAAGCCTGCCACATGGGTACGAATGCCTCGTATCCCGGTACCGAGGTCTCCTGGCTTACCACGTTGAACAGGTCCGCCCACTGGGCCCGGTCCGCCGCCTGCTCGCCGGTGAGCAGGTATCCGCATGGGACGCGCATGATGAACGCGTCCGGCGGCAGCGGCTCCGAGGATTCGGAGTTCCCGGTGAAGAAGTAGGGGCCGGCCTGGGTGTAACCCATCTCGATGTTCCGCCGGTCGGCGTTGACGGCGGCCGCCGCCATCTCGTCGCGCTGCGCGCGATGCTGCCGGATCGTCTCGTGGATGGTCAGGGCTTGGACCTTCACCCGCCGCAGCTGCGAGGACTGCTGCGTCTCCCCCTCCGCGGTCAGCACCGAGGTGTTCGTCTCGCTGATCACGCCGTTCAGGTTGCGCATCATTGCGCCGTTGGTCAGCGTGGTGTTCTCCGCCGTGCCCGGGTTTGCCAGGTACGGGCCGGTGGTGAAGCCCGCTGCCTCCACTCGTGGGCGGACCCAGTCGAGGCCCCACGACCGGCCGTACGCACGGACCTCCTCGTCGATGACCATGTGCCGTCCCCAGATGACCTCAAGGTGCGGGCGGGTCTGGCCGGACATCTCGTGCAGGTCGTGGACGATCTCGGGACGGGCGTCCCGCATCACCTTGGCGATCATGCGGGTCTCCGGCTCCTCCAGCCGCAGGTGGTCACGGTTGAGGTCCACATCGTTGGCGTTGCGCCGGGTGTTTGCCGCGCTCCCGTCCGGGTTAGCCGACGGGATGACCAGAACGGTGTTCTCCGCGAGGTAGTCACGGGTGCGCGCGTCCGAACTCAGCGCCAACCGACGCGCCTGCTCGAAGCACGCCTGACGGCCGGACGGCTCGTTGCCGTGCTGCGAGCAGACCAGCAGCACTGTGTCGCCATCGAGGTCCGCATACGACCGCGATGCGCCGGCGCCGATCGTGAGCAGGTTGTACGGCCGGCCGTTCACCGTCTCGCCGAGGACCGTCAGGCTGGTCCGGGAGGACCCGGCCGCCACGGCGGCGAGGAAGGACTGCTCCTGCTCGAAGGTGGTCCACGTCGTTCCCTCGGTGGACTCGAACCCGGTCGGCAGGCCATGATCCTCGATGGTCACGCCGCTGCGGACGTCTCCCTTAGCGACCACCTTGCCGTCCTCGCCGACGACCCGGACCCGCAGGTCATACTCGCCGGCCCCGGTTCCCAAGGGGGCCTCCGCCAGCACGGTCACCGGACCCGCAGCGACCACTTGGTTCAGCGCCTCGGTGGCTACCTTCAGCGGTATCCATTCTTTCCTGCCGGACACCGCCCGGATCTCCGCGGTGAGCGTCCCCGCCCGCAGCACCTCGACATCGATGTCGAACCCCTCGCCAGCCTGAGCCGCCGCCGCACCGGAGGATGACGGATACACCACGGTGACGCCCTCCTTGGGCGCACTGGCTGTGGCGGAGGCGGCGGGTGCCATGCCCCCGACGGACAGCACCCCGGCGCCGAGCACAGCCAGCGAGCTTCGGTATAACGCCGTACTTCGCAGCTTGGTGAAACTCATCAGTGCCGCCTCCTACGTCTGGCATTAACGGACATGCCTTACCTGGTTCGCGAGACTCGGCCCCACGTATTTGAACGTCTTGGCGGGGGAGGAACGTGCGCCTGGGACGCCAGACCGTTCGAATGCCGTCCCGACGAATAGTCGGGCTGCTCTGTTTCCAGGAAGGTTGGTGTGACGCTAGCCACGGCCCGGGCGGACCCACAAGGGGTGGCGCTGCGGTCAAGGCCAAGAATGTCTGTCGGTGACACAAACGAAATGGTGCGCCAACGGCCTTGGCAGTGCGCTTGGAGACTGTGATGGTATGGCAACGGCCGCTATCAGGGCGGGGCGGGGCGTGTCTTCGCGGCAGGCATACGGTCCGAGTGAAGGGTCCATTTACGTGACATCCGACATCTTCTCGTTGATGGATGAGTGGGGTCCGGAGAAGATCGTGTGCGTTTCCAGCACCCGGACCGGCATGAAGGGCGCGCTGGTGATAGACAACACCTCGCGCGGTATGGGCAAGGGCGGGACCCGTATGGCTCCCGACGTAACCGTTGAGGAGATTTCCCGGCTGGCTCGGGTCATGACGTGGAAATGGGCCGGCGTCGACCTGTTCTTTGGTGGCGCGAAGGCGGGAATTGTGTCCGATCCGGCCGGCCCGGACAAGGAGTTGGTGTTGCGTTCCTTCGTTCGCGCGCTGGCGAACGAGGTGCCGAAGGAGTACGTGCTCGGCCTCGACATGGGCCTTACGGAGCGCGACGCGGCGATCGTGCAGGACGAACTCGGCGACCGGGGCGCCGCCGTCGGCAGCCCGCACGACCTCGGGGGGGTGCCGTACGACGAGCTCGGCCTGACCGGATTCGGGGTGGCCGAGGCGGCGGACGCGGCGGGGGAGTGCCTCGGTTTTAGCCTTCGCGGTGCCAGGGTGGTCGTCCAAGGGTTCGGGGCGGTCGGATCGGCGGCGGCGAGGCGGCTCACTGAACTCGGCGCGGTCGTGGTCGCCGTCTCCACCGTCCACGACGCGCTGTACGACCCCGACGGCCTGGACATCGGCGCCCTGCTTGAGTTGCGGGCCGAGCGTGGTGATGCGGCGGTCAAGGAGTACGACGGCGGGACGATCATCCCGGTTGGGGACGAACTGCTGGTTCCGGCCGACATTCTGGTGCCCGCCGCGATCCAGGACGTCATCGACGTGGCTACCGCCACGCGGGTCAAGGCGCGGCTCGTGGTCGAGGGCGCGAATCTACCCACCGACCCGGCCGCGCAGGAGGTGCTCCGCGAGCGTGGCATCGCCGTCGTACCCGATTTCATCGCCAACGCCGGCGGGGTCGTGGCGGCCGCCTACGCGATGGAGGCGAGACGATCCCCTTTCCGCCCGGACCCCGGCGCCATCTACACCTACATCTCGGAGAAGCTGCGCAGTAACACCGCGCAGGTGCTCGCCGATGCCCGCCGGCTGGGCATCACCCCGCACGCCACGGCGCGTTGCCTCGCCGAACGGCGGATCCGCGCGGCGATGGAGCTGCGGGGACGGGTATGGCGTGGTGGCGCGCGGTGAGTGGGGGCGCAAGCATGTCGCCAGCCACGACGGTGACCCCGGACGCGCTGTTCGCCATCGACTCGCTCCTGACCGAGGAGGAGCTGGCGATCCGGGAGACGGTGCGCCGCGTCGTCGACGACCACGTCCGGCCACACGTAGCCGGCTGGTACGAATCCGGCGACCTGCCGGCCCGCGAGCTGGCCCGCCTGCTCGGGTCTGCCGGCCTGCTCGGGATGCATCTGCGAGGCTACGGCTGCGCTGGCACGTCTGCCACCGCGTACGGCCTCGCGTGCTTGGAACTGGAGGCGGGCGACTCGGGGGTGCGCTCGCTGGTCAGCGTGCAGGGCTCGCTGGCCATGTACGCCATTCACACGTACGGCGACGAGGCGCAGAAGGCGTACTGGCTGCCACGGATGGCCAGCGGCGACAGCATCGGATGCTTCGGGCTCACCGAGCCCGACGCCGGCTCGGACCCGGCCGGTATGCGCTCGACTGCGAAACGGCACGGCACTGACTGGATCCTCGACGGTACCAAGATGTGGATCACGAACGGCTCGGTCGCCGACGTCGCCGTCGTGTGGGCGCGCGCCGACGACGGGATCCGGGGGTTCGTC
This sequence comes from Micromonospora cremea, assembly GCF_900143515.1. Classification (NCBI taxonomy): domain Bacteria; kingdom Bacillati; phylum Actinomycetota; class Actinomycetes; order Micromonosporales; family Micromonosporaceae; genus Micromonospora; species Micromonospora cremea. Next base: position 914,026 of record NZ_FSQT01000001.1, read on the forward strand.
GTACCGACCAACACTCCCGGCTTCACTGCAAATGCGGTGAAGTCCAAACTATCGCTACGCGCCTCGGTCACCAGTGAGCTGGTCCTCGACGGGGTCCGGCTGCCCGCCGCGGCGCTGCTGCCCGGTGCGCGAGGGCTGTCCGGCCCGCTCGGATGCCTGTCCGAGGCGCGTTTCGGCATCATCTTCGGTGCGATGGGAGCCGCGCGGGATTGCCTGGAGGCGGCCATCGGCTACGCGCTGAGCCGGGAGCAGTTCGGCCGGCCGATCGCCGCGTTCCAGCTGACCCAGGCGAAGCTCGCCGACACGGCGCTCGAACTCGGCAAGGGAATGCTGCTCGCGCTGCATTTGGGCCGGCTCAAGGACGCCGGCCGGCTTGCACCTGAGCAGGTGAGCGCTGGCAAGCTCAATAACGTGCGGGAGGCGCTCGGCGTCGCCCGCGAATGCAGGAGCATCCTGGGAGCCAATGGGATCATGCTCGATTACTCGCCCCTGCGGCACGCGTGCAACCTCGAGTCGGTCCTGACCTACGAGGGCACCAGCGAGATCCATACCCTCGTGGTCGGGCACGCCCTCACCGCACTCCCGGCCTTCCGCTGACGGCATGACCGAGCCAATCGACGCGCACTTCCTGCGGATCGTACCGCGCCTGGTCTGCGGCACGTCCGCCCCGTCACAGCCGCTGCCCTGGGCGGGTTCCATTCTGGACGCCGACAGGTGCCTTGAGCTGTTCGACGCGCAACTCGGCAGCCGGCACTTGGACCTGGCCGCACGCTGGTTGCAGGGCCAGGGCAAGGGGTTTTACACGATCGGGTCGTCCGGACACGAGGGCAACGCCGCCGTCGCCGCCGCGCTGCGGCCCACCGACCCGGCACTGCTGCACTACCGCTCCGGTGCCTTCTATCTGGAGCGGGCCCGCCAGGTGCCGGGCCAGGACCCGCTGCGGGATGTGCTGCTGGGCGTCGTCGCCGCGGCCGCCGAGCCGATCTCCGGTGGGCGGCACAAGGTCTTCGGCCATCAGGGGCTCGCCGTGATCCCGCAGACCTCCACGATCGCCTCGCACCTGCCGCGGGCCGTCGGCGTCGCGTTCGCCATCGAACGCGCGCGGAAGTTGGGGGTCGCCAGCCCATGGCCGCGCGATGCGCTAGCGGTGTGTAGCTTCGGGGACGCGTCGGCGAACCACTCCACCGCGCTGGGGGCGATCAACGCCGCAGCGTACTGCGCGTACCAGGGTCAGTCGCTGCCTTTGCTGCTGCTCTGCGAGGACAACGGGCTTGGCATCAGCGTCCCCACACCGGCGGGATGGATCGGGTCGGCGCACGGCAACCGCGCCGGCCTGAAATACTTCGAAGCCGACGGCGGCGACCTGACCGCCGTGTTCGACGCGGCGTTGGCGGCCGGGCAGTGGGTCCGTACCCGCCGCGCCCCGGCGTTCCTGCACCTGCGGACGGTGCGGTTGATGGGGCATGCCGGATCGGACGTCGAACACGCCTACCGCAGCCAGCGGGAGATTGCCGCGGACTACGGGCGCGACCCCCTGGTCAGGACGGCCGAGCTGCTCATCGGAGCCGGGCTGCTCACCCCCAATGAGGTCCTCGCGCGCTACGAGGCGAAGCGGGTCGAGGTGCTGGCCATCGCCGCGGAGGTCGCCAAGGCACCGAAGCTCGGATCGGCCGAGGAGATCATGGCCCCACTCGCGCACCACGTCGCGGCGAACGTGACGGCTGTGGCCACGGCGCCGGCCCCGCGCGACGGGCGGTGGCGGATGTTCGGTGGCACGCTGCCGGAGTCGGAGGGACCGTTGACGCTCGCCCAGGCGATCAATCGCGCGCTGCTCGACGTGCTGGCCTACCATCCACAGTCGATGGTGTTCGGCGAGGACGTCGGGCGCAAGGGCGGCGTGTACGGCGTCACCCGCGGGCTCGGCAAGCGGGCCGGCCGGGCGCGGGTCTTCGACACGCTGCTGGACGAGCAGAGCATTCTCGGCCTCGCCCTCGGTGCGGGGATCTCCGGACTCCTGCCGATCCCGGAGATTCAGTACCTGGCGTATCTGCACAACGCGGAGGACCAGTTGCGCGGTGAGGCCGCGACGCTTCCGTTCTTCTCCGCCGGCCAGTACCACAATCCTATGGTCCTACGCATTGCCGGATACGGATATCAAAAGGGTTTTGGCGGGCACTTCCACAACGACAACTCGCTGGCCGTCCTCCGGGATATCCCGGGGCTCGTCGTGGCGTCCCCGGCACGGCCGGACGATGCCGCGGCCATGTTGCGGACCTGCGCGGCAGCGGCAAGTCTGGATGGGCGCACCTCCGTCTTCTTGGAGCCGATCGCGCTGTACCACACCCGGGACCTGTTCGCGGACGGCGACGGGGAATGGTTGGTACGGTACGCCGGCCCGCGGGAGTGGGCGGCGACCGATGCACCGATCGGCCGGGGACGCACGCACGGCGACGGCGGCGAATTGACGCTGGTCACCTTCGCCAACGGCCTGCACATGAGCCTGCGGGTCGCGCGCCGGCTCGAACGCGCGGGAGTTGGCTGCCGGGTGCTCGACCTGCGGTGGTTGGCACCGTTACCGGTCGAGGATCTGATGCGGGAGGCCGAGGCCACCGGCCGCGTCCTCGTAGTGGACGAGACGCGGCGCTCGGGCGGCGTCTCGGAAGGGGTCGTCACGGCGCTCGTGGATCGCGGGTTCCGGGGCGCGATCAGCCGGGTGACGAGCGAAGACAGCTTCATCCCGCTGGGCGCTGCGGCGCTGCGCGTGCTGCTATCCGAGGCCGCCATCGAGAAGGCGGCGATGGAGCTGGTTGGCTCCTGACCGACCCGTTGCCGCACCGGCACCGCCAGCAGCGAAAGAGTTTCTGACGCTGTGCATAAGAGAAGCAATGCCGACACCGTCTACCGGAACTCTTAGCGGTACGCCACGCTCATCACAAGGTCATGTTTCAGCCCCCGTGAGACGCAGGCCCTTCGCTTTCGTGAAAGAAGAACAAGAATGCACAGCTTCCTACACCCAATCCGATTAGAGTTCGCACACTCCCAGAAGTGCCATGGCGGATAAGCTGAATGACGCGGTGAACCGTGTGATTGCTGGCGGAGCCGCCGACTGGCCGCAGGCTGGCGTCAGCGGCCCGCCCCTGGTCGAACTGGAAAAGGTGAACAAGCGGTTCGGCGACCTGCACGTGCTTAAAAATATCGATCTGGCCGTGTTCGCCGGAGAGGTCGTGGTCATCATCGGCCCGTCCGGGTCGGGCAAGTCCACGCTGTGCCGCACCATCAACGGACTGGAGGCTCACGACTCCGGGACGATCTGCATGGCGGGCAAACCGTTGCCCACCGACGGCAGGAATCTGGCCAGGCTGCGCGCCGATGTCGGGATGGTCTTCCAGTCGTTCAACCTGTTCGCGCACAAAACGGTGCTGGAGAACGTCACCCTGGGCCAGATCCGGGTGCGCCGGCGCAAGAGGGCGGAAGCCGAGCGGCGCGGCATGGCGTTGCTCGATCGCGTGGGCGTTGCCGAGCAGGCCGGCAAGTATCCGGCCCAACTCTCCGGCGGCCAGCAGCAGCGGGTCTCCATCGCCAGGGCGCTGGCCATGGATCCGAAGGTGATGCTCTTCGACGAACCGACCTCGGCACTCGACCCAGAAATGATCAACGAGGTGCTCGGCGTCATGACCGCGCTGGCCGGCACCGGCATGACCATGCTCGTCGTCACCCATGAGATGGGTTTCGCCCGGCGCGCCGCCGACCGGGTCGCGTTCATGGCCGACGGCGAGATCGTCGAGTCCGGCGCTCCCGAGCGCTTCTTCGATTCCCCGACGAGCGAGCGGGCTAGGGATTTCTTGTCCAAGGTCCTGACCCACTGACCCGGCGCCAGTGGGCGCGGGGCCCAGCCGATCCGTGATTCGAGAAAGGAGCACGATGGGTATACGACGCGTATCCATCCTGGCCGTCGTGACCGCGGCCAGCCTGGCCATCGCCGCCTGCGGGGGTGGCGGCGATCCGGCGGCGGGACCGGTCGCCGACGCACCGCAGTTCCCGGCCGGGTCCACGATGGCCCGGATCGCCGAGGCCGGCACCCTGAGGGCGGGCGTCAAGTTCGACCAGGCCGGCTTCGGTATGACGGGCCTGTCGGACAAGCCGGCCGGGTTCGAGGTCGAACTGGTCAAGATGATCGCCGCGAAGCTGGGCGTCAAGGAGGAGAACATCCAGTACACCGAGGCTCCGGCCCGGGTCCGCGAGGAGATCATCGAACGCAAGGAGGTGGACCTCGTCGCGGCCACGTACACCATCAACGACGAGCGCAAGAAGCGGATCTCGTTCGCCGGGCCGTATTACCTGGCGGGTCAACAGGTGATGGTCGCCAAGGACGACAACAAGATCGACGGGCCGCAGGCCCTGCGGAACGACACGGCTGCCAAGGTGTGCTCCACCGAGGGCTCCGTCCCCTCAGAGAGGATCAAGCCGTACCTGGCCAACCCGGACCAACTGGTCCTGTTCGACGTGAACTCCAAGTGCGCGGACGCGCTGCGCACCGGGCAGATCCGGGCGGTGACGTCCGACAACGTCATCCTCCTGGGCCTGGTCAGCAAGTCCAACGGCGCCTTCAAGCTCGTGGGTGAGCGCTTCAGCGACGAGCCGTACGGCATCGGCATCGCCAAGGGCGACGTGCAGTTCTGCGAGTTCATTAACCAGGTGCTGAGGGAAGCGGCGCAGTCCGGCGCGTACGAGAAGGCCTGGACCTCCACGGCCGGCAAGCTCGCCGACAACGTCGAGACGCCGGCACTGCCCAGCATCGGCACGTGTAGCTGATCATCGTGTGGCGGGGCGGGGGCCGGGTCAGGCCCCCACCCGATCCACGTCGATGCCTGGACGATCGACGGCGGAGGTCCGGTACGTGGACGCGTTCACCGACAACATCGACCTTTTCTGGTCCGGGTACCTGCGCTCGGTCGGCATCTGCCTGTGGGCGCTGGTCGGCTCGCTCGCCCTGGGCTTGGTGCTGGCCGCGATGCGGGTATCACCGATCCCACCGCTGCGCGCCCTCGCCGCAGGATTCGTCAACGCGCTACGCAACACACCACTCGCGCTGGTCCTGTTCTTCATGGCGTTTGGCCTGCCCGAACTCGGTATCAATGCCTCGTACTACCTGTTCGCCGTGGCCGGGTTGATTCTCTACACCGCCGCCTTCGTGTGCGAGGCGGTCCGCTCCGGCATCAACACCGTGCCCGCGGGCCAGGCCGAGGCGGCCCGATCGATCGGGATGACGTTCGCCCAGAGCCTGTCGACCGTGGTGCTCCCGCAGGCGGTGCGAACGGTCGTACCGCCGCTGGCCAGCGTGATCATCGCGATGTTCAAGAATTCCGCCGTGGTGGGTGCGTTCGGCGTCGGGCGGGACCTGTTCTCGGTGAGCGGCACGCTCACCAGCGCGCAGGGCTATCCGAACCTGCCGGTGCTGACCGGCGTCGCCGTGGGATACCTCGCCATCACCATCCCCGCCGCGCTCCTCCTCCACGTGATCGAACGAAGGGTGGCGTTTACACAATGAGCGCGGCACCAAGCATCCTCTACGACGAGCCCGGGCCGCGGGCCCGCCGCCGGATTCGCGTTAGCAGCGCCGCGGCCGTGGTGGTCATCCTCATCGCGCTGGCCGTCGCTGCCCTGCGCCTGCGCGACGGGGGGCAGTTCGCGGCGGAGAAGTGGAGCCCGCTGTTCGACCCCGACGATGAGAGCTTCGCGGCGGTGTGGCAGATCATCGGCCGCGGCCTGCGGCGCACGCTGGTCGCAGCCGCGCTCGCCATCGCGTGCTCGCTGGCCGTCGGTACCCTGATCGCGGTCGCCCGGTTCATGCTCGGGCGCGCCGGCCGGATCCTGCTCGTCGGTTTGGTCGAGCTGCTGCGTGGCCTGCCCGTCGTCATCACCATCTACTTCGCCGCGCGCGTGCTGCCCGACCTCGGCCTGACGTTCGCCAACGCACCCGGTGGTCGCTTCCTGTGGTACCTGGTCATCGGGCTGACCGCCTACAACGGCGTGGTCATAGCGGAGATCATCCGCGCCGGCGTGCAGGCGCTCCCGCGCGGGCAGTGTGAGGCGGCGTCGGCGATCGGCCTGTCCCGGTGGCAGACCCTGCGCCTCGTACTGTTGCCACAGGCCTTCCGCGTGATGCTGCCCGCCCTGATCAGTCAGGTCGTCGTGGTGCTCAAGGACACCTCGCTCGCGGCGCTGATCCTCGGTCAGTACCCCGAGTTGCTGCGCTCGGGCAACCTCGCCGTGCAGGAGTTGGGCAACCCCATCCAGATGTTCCTGGTGATCGCGGTCATGTACGTCGCCGTCGGGTACGCGCTGTCGAGGCTGGCGCAGTACACCGACCGTCGCCTGTCGCGGCCGGAACGGCGGGCGCGGCGATCGGTGTCTGGACCGCTGAGCGTAGCCGGCGCGGCCAAGTAGGTACCAGCCGTCTAGTGTCCTGAGTCGTTGGTTCATTGCTAGATTGATGGCGTGGGTGATGGTCGTGGTCCGAAGTTGGCGTTGCTGGCGTTGACCGCTGAGGAGCGGGACGTGTTGCAGGGCTGGGCTCGTCGTGGAAAGACGGCGCAGGCGTTGGCGTTACGGGCGCGGATCGTGTTGGCGTGCGCGGATGGCCTGTCCAACAGCGAGGTATCACGGCAGCTCGGGGCGTCGCTGCCGACGGTTGGTAAGTGGCGCAAGCGGTTCATCACGCAGCGACTGGCAGGGCTGCAGGACGAGCCTCGTCCTGGCGCGCCGCGGAAGATTACCGACGCGCAGGTCGAGGCGGTCATCGTCAAGACCCTCGAAGAGGCGCCGTCCAACCGGGATAGCCACTGGTCGACCCGGTCGATGGCGAAGGCGGCCGGGCTCAACCAGACGGCCGTGTCGCGGATCTGGCGGGCGTTCGGGCTCAAACCGCACCTGGTTGACACCTGGAAGCTGTCCACCGATCCGTTGTTCATCGACAAGGTTCGTGACGTGGTCGGGTTGTACCTCGATCCGCCGGACAAGGCGATGGTCCTCGCAGTCGACGAGAAATCCCCGATGCAGGCCCTCGATCGCACCGCGCCGATGCTGCCGATGATGCCGGGCGCGCCTGAGCGCCGCACCCACGACTACGTGCGGCACGGCACCGTGAGCCTGTTCGCCGCGCTGGACATCGCCACCGGCAAGGTGATCGGCCAGCACCAGCGTCGGCACCGCCATCAGGAGTTCCTGCGCTTGCTCAAGACCATCGACGCCAGCACGCCGCCCGAGTTGGACCTGCACCTGATCTGCGACAACTACGCCACCCACAAGACCCCGGCGATCCGCGCCTGGCTGGCTGCACATCCCCGCTTCCACCTGCACTTCACACCAACCTCCGGCAGCTGGCTCAACCTGGTCGAACGCTGGTTCGCTGAACTGACCAACCGCAAGCTCCGCCGCTGCACGCACCGCAGCGTCAAAGCCCTCGAAGACGACGTCAACGCCTGGATCGCGGCATGGAACGACGACCCGAAACCCTTTGTCTGGACCAAAACCGCCGACCAGATCCTCGACAACCTCGCCAACTACTGCGCCCGGATCAATAAAGCTTCCAACGACTCAGGACACTAGTAGTGCTTGTTAGGTCGGCATGTCGTGGGTCGTCGCGAGCTTGGCGGTAGTGTCATCGTCCGGTGACCCGCACGAGCTTTCGGTTGTGCCGCAACGACTGGAGAACGAGGGATTACACGATCAACGTTAAGAGATGAGGCACTAGCCGGCCGCGAGGGCGGGTCGTTAGATACCGCCGTGCTGTGCGGCATCGACGGTCCTGGCCGCCACGAGCAGGCAGCCGATCAGCTTGCGGAGCAGCGGGTTGGGGTTGCCGTCCCGGTGCAGCGTGCTGATCTGCCGCCGCGGGGTGCGCCGACGGATCCGTAGGTCCCGTACGCCCGGTTCCGGCCGGTGCGCCAGCCGCGGTACCAGGGCGATACCCAGCTTCGCCCGCACGAACCCGCGCACCACGTCATAGTCGTTGCTGCGGAAGGCGACGCGGGGAATGAAGCCGGCCCTGGTGCAGAGGCAGACCAATGCCCTGGCACCGGCTGTCTCCTCCCGGCTCGCGATCCAGGTCTCCTCGGATAGGTCGGCGAGCCGAACCGACGACTGGCCTGCGAAGGGGTGCGACTCCGGCACCAGCAGTACCAGCTCGTCGGTGGTGAGTGCGGTGGGCACGACCGCGTCCGGCCAGGTCCGCGGTGCCAGGTCGTAGCTGTACACGAGCACCAGGTCGAGCTTCCCGGCGAGGAGGGGCGGCAGCAGCTCGTCCGGCTCACCTTCGTCCAGATGCACCTCGGCCTCGGGCGCCATCCGCGACAGGCTGGCCAACCCCGTCGGCAGGATCCTCTGGCTCGCCGTCGGGAAGCTGCCTAATGTTATCCGCCCCTGCTGGGCCGCGGACAGGCTCTGCATCTCCTGGCGCAGGCTCTCCAGCGAGGCCAGGATGTCATTGCCCCGGCACGCCAGCACTCTCGCCGCATGGGTCGGCTGTACGCTGCTGGCACTGCGCTCGAACAGCGCGACGCCTATCTTGTGCTCAAGCGCGGAGATCTGCTGCGAGACAGCGGAACTGGTGTAGCCCAGGTTGCGGGCGGCGTTGGCGAACGACCCAACCCGCAGCACCTCCCGGAGCGTCTGAATGTGCAGCGGATTGATCACGTTCACACACCTTGTCGGGTCGCACCGGGGCTCCAGGGGCGAAGCCTCGTCCGCGACGCAATCCTGACTGCCCGAACGGGAGACACCGCAGAGCGACTGCTGGAGCAAACGTTCTCAAAGGGGGTGGACAGAACAAGGTCATTTTAGCTGGCGGCAGCGCGGTCACCAGAGGTGGCGACCATCATCTTGACTTGGGGTCAGGAATACATCCAGTAACCCTCCACAGGGTTGCCTACCCAACCGATCCCGCCCGGTCGCGTGCCGAGCCAGCGGTGTAACTCGCGTTCGCGCCCGACCGCCGGGCGGTGGCTGCGGGCGTGGGTGAGCGTGCCATGGGCCGGGGTTCGCCTGCCGGCGGTAGGTCAGCGGGCCCGGACTCAGCCGCAGCTGGAGATTTGTTGCACCGCCCAGCCGTTACCGTCCGGGTCGGTGAAGAAGAGGAGTTGTGCCCGACGGACATCCGGCCACCTAGTCGCACCGCAATAGCGATCAGTTGAACCCCAACGGGTAGTTGCCCAATCAATGCCTTGTGGTCAGGCTCAATCGAGTCGGATGCCGATGCCCTCGAACGACACGGGAGGCTCCCATGGTCGTTGCGGAACCGCTCACCAACATTAGCGCTACCGCTGGCCTCTATTCCCAGATTGCTGGCGTCCTGGCTGGCTTCGCCTTCACCGCCCTGCTGCTTTACCTCAACCGGACGCCGGACACGCCGGAACAGGTAAAGGAGGTCGATCCATCGCAGGCTGACGAGGCCACCCGGGTCCATCGCCAAGTGACCGTCGTTCTGTTCAACACACTCGGTGCGCTGATCATCTGCGCAGTCCAATATGGGGTGCTTGCCGGCGGGCCACCCGACTCCGGGAACTCGCTTTCCGGCACGATGCTCAACGGTCCGGCCTTCAGCCTGGCAATCCTCGGCATGTTCTACGCCACGGCGCTGGCAGCCGCACCCTTTGGCCATCTTGCGCCGATGCTCGCGTCAGCCCGAATCCTCGTCGGCGCAATCGGTCCGGTGATCGCGATGCTCCTCATCGCCTCCGCAGCGCTGGACATCCACATAAGTGGATGCGTTGCTCGAGCCGCCGCCAGCCAGGGCACCACGACGGTGTGCCGTACCGACACGGAGATCGCCCTCGACCGTCCCTATGGGTTTGCGCTCGCGCTCACAGCGCTCATGCTCCTGATCGGAGTGCTAGCGCTGACGGTGTTCCGCCAACCGACCAGGCCTGCGCCACTGTGGATCCCCAAGGCCATGGCTCACCTCATCATCGGCGCTGCGGCCATCACAACCTTCGGCACGGTCTTCCTAGGCACGAGGCCGGTCAGCTATCTGCTTCCGAGTCCCGCCCTGTTCGCCGTGCTGACCTCTGCCTTCGCCATCCTTACGTCATTCGCCGTCATGGCCGCCCGCAGCTGCCATCACATCCAAGACGCCCAACCAGGCGGGGCTCACCGTGACGGTGCCACTCCTCCGGCGGTACTGCGACCGATACCCAGTACCCCCGCGTAGCAGAGTCGTGCGGGCATCAGGGCCTAGCTCCGGCTCGCCGGGCGGTGCGGCCGTCGACGTCATGAATTGCAATGGTGAAGTGGCGGTGCGGCCGGGCGTTAGGGCCGATGTGAACTCTGCGGTGGCCAGTTTACGCCCGTCCAGGAATGCCAGCATCCGGCGGTTTGGCGTCCCGCCGTAACGCCGGTGGGCGCAGCTCGCCCCCGGGCAGGGTGAACGCTGCGTACGCCTCGTCGGCGCCGGAGGGTTGCCCGAGCAGCAACGCCTGTCCGTCGGTCGACTGCTGCAGCGACTCGTACCCGGGCGGGACGGCGCGCTCGGTGATCTCGGTGAGGTCGCGGATCCACCACTGCCAGTCTCGGCGCTGGGCGGACCACCGCCCGTCCGGGGCCGTGCGTCTACGGACGCCATAGGACCACGATCCACGTCTCGACGCGCTCAATCCTAACCGGTACTTCCACAACGCGGTTGACCACATGCAGCATGCGGGATATCTTTCCGTACCAGGCAAGCGAAATCCAGATTGGATGTTGTCAGGTCCTTCGCACCGAAAGCTCCGCCCCACGCGCTGGCACAGCCCGCCGCTGCGGCCCTACCGCAGCCGACTTCGCACGACGCTCGGCGTGAACCCGCCCTGCCGCATCGCGACGCTCTCAGCTAGGAGCCACCATGCTGAAACGCCCCGCACTGTCGGTTCACCTCGTCGCCGCGGTCACCGTCGGGTCGGGCCTGGTCGGGGCGGTCCCCGCTGCCGGCTGGACCGGCGGCGACCCGCCGCGCCAGCGAGTGGTGGACGTCGGTGACAGCATCGTGATCACCGGCGAGACCTACCGGATGCGGATCATCAAGGACCGCTTCCGGTACTCGTTCGATAATTCCTCCGGCGCCGCGGTTGCACCGGCGCATCCGGACTCGGGTCTGCGGATCAGGTACGCCGGCGGGCAGGACGTCAACGACGCCGAGGACACTCGGCTCGTCTCCGGTCCAAGGTCGAGGTCCGGCACGGCCGTGCTGAACGTGACGATGACGGACGGGTCGCAGGTCAAAGTGCACGTGCTTCCATCCGACAGCTACGCGCGGATCCTGGTGCCGAACCTGCCCGGAGCCAGCAGCACGATCGACTTCCGTACCGGTGCGGTCGCCCCGGCGTACGGGCTCGGCGACTACGGGTCGTTCGCCGACGGCCAACCTGAGCAGGGGACGCCCTGCAGTGGAAACGTCGAGGCCAGGCCGAGTACGGAGCTGACGGGGCTGGTGCTGGACAACCTGACGAACGAGGGCAGTTGCAAGCGCTTCGTCAGCAACTTCACCGTGTTCCCAAAGCAGCGGTTCGCTCAGGTGTGGTTCGAGGACGGGCGGAAACGAGTCGGCCTCACCGGAACCGAGAACCGGCTCGGCGCCGCCGACGTGGACTCCGTCGACAGCCTGTACTACTTCGTCGGCCGTGACCTGCCGCAGGTGTACGCCGACTACAAGCAGGTCCGCAACCGGCACGGCTACCTGGACTCCCGGCCGGACGAGTCGTTCTTCGGACTCGGCTGGGAGGCGTACGGCGCACTCGGCTGGGACACCTACCAGTCGTCCGTCGTCGAGACGGTGCAGGAATTCCTCGCGCACGGCTATCCGCTCAGTTGGGGCGTGGTCGGATCCGGCTTCTGGCCTGGCCCCCGCGGCAACAAGGTCGAGGGCACCACGAACAGTTTTGGCATGTGGGACGACACCGCAGAGGACGGGCGCGCGGACGGACTGCCGAACCCGCGATACCCGGATCCTGACGCGTTGAAGCGGCTCTTCGCCGACAACGACATCAAGCTGCTGCTGGGGGCGCGAAACAACATCAAGGCTCTGCCAGCCGACGGCGGCAACTACAACCTGCGGTACGACGGGCCGTTCCTGCAGGAGGCGCTGGAGCGCGGCTTCCTGCTACGCAACGGCGACGGCGCGCCCCGTGTCGTGACTCGGGCGCAGTTCCCCGCCGGCGCCAGCTACGTGCTGGACGGATCCAACCCGGAGGCGGTGCGCTGGTTCGTCGACCGGCTGCGCGCCTGGGGTGTGGACGGGTGGAAGGAGGACACGATGCTCTACGACCCGAACCTCCACCTCGACGGCAACTGGAACCCGGTGCAGATCGCGATGCACGATGCTGGCGACCTGGTGATGGTGCGGAACGCCGGGTACTCCGTTCCGGGCGACATCATCCGGATCAACGACACCATCTACGGCACCGGCGAGGTCTACCACGAGGACCCGGACCGGATGCCGGTCAACCTCCTCAACTACGCCGCATCCAGTGCCGGCAACCTGTACGGCGACTACGTGGGTGGCACGCCAGGGCCGTCGATGCAGGACCCGGCGTACCAGCAGTACTTCGTCCGCAACGCGCAGTTCAGCGCCATGTTGCCGGTGATGGCGTTCGGCAAGGGCCCGTGGGAACTCGGCTGCGGCGACTACGCGGCAGCGGTGAAAAAGATGGCGTTGTGGCACGAGGCGCTGCGCCCGTACATCTACGACGCGGTGCTGGACGGGCACGAGAGCGGGTTCCCCGCCGCCGTGACCCCGTTGCCACTGGCCTATCCCGACGATCCGAACACCTACGGGCTGGCGAACGACACCACCCGCCAGTACGAGTGGATGTTCGGCGAGTCCCTGCTCGCCGTGCCGGTGTTCGGCGCCGACTTCGAAACAGCGCAGGCCCGGGACGTGTACCTGCCGGCCGGCAAGTGGATCGACGTCCAGAGCGGCGCGGTGTTCCACGGGCCGACGACGCTGCGGAACTACGCGATCGGCACCGACCGGATCCCAGCGTTCGCTGGCGGCAAGGGCGTTCTGGTGACCACGCAGGCTGGAGCGCTGACGGCCGAGGTGTACCCGGTGTCGACCGGATCCCGCTACACCGCCGGGCGTGGGGATGACGCGATCACCATCGAGAATGCCAACACCGGCTGGGACACCGGCTCCCTCGCCGTCGTCGACCGCACGAGCGGGCAGTCGGTCGCGTACCGGGTCGACCAGGTCACCGGCGTGTTGCGGTTCCCGGTGACCGTGGGCCACACCTACCTCCTTGTGGGCGGTGGGACCGCTGAGCACACCGTCGGGCTGGACACCACCGCTCCCGGGCAGGTCACCGGAGTCGGGCACCGCACGGTCGACGGGATCACGACACTGAACTGGGACGCCACCGACAATGCCCGGGGCTACGTCGTGACCGCATCGCTGAAGCAGGCGTGCGTTGTCGCCCCGGAACGGATCATCGGATCTTCGACCGGCACGAGCCTGGTACTGGGCAGCGACGCTGTGGCGGGCACGTACCGGGTGACGGCAACGAACAGCGCGGGCAGCGGACCGCCGTCCGCGCTTCACGTGATCACACCGACGACCGGTGGTGGCGGTGCCGCGGCGGTCGTCGTGACGAACGAAGGCACCCCGCCGACCTGCGATGCCGAGAATCCGGCCTACAGCGAGGAGGGACGCTGGCTGTCGAGCAGCTTGAAAGGATTCGACGGCTCCGGCACCCGCTACACCTCGACCGCCGGCCTGACCGTGACCTGGCGAGCTGACCTGCCTGCGGGGACCTACCAGGTCGACGTCTGGTCACCGAAGCACACCAGCTGCAGCACCAGCACGACGTACACCGTCGCCGGCGCGAGCGTCCCCGTCGATCAGTGCGCCACCGGCGGCGAATGGCATTCGATCGGCACGCATCAGCTGACCGAGGGGATCACGGCGGTCACCCTGACGTCCGGCTCGGGCACCACCCGCGCCGATGCGGTCCGCTTCACGCCGACCGGATGACCGTCCCACCGCGGCCGTTCGCTCAACCCGGCGGTGCGGCGCGCCCGACGGTAGCCCATCGCCTGAGGATGGAGTAAACAGATGTTCGCCCGTCCACCACTTCGTGTCCTTCTCACGATGATGACGGCGCTCCTGGTGCCGTTCGCAGTCGTCGTCCCGTCGTCCCCGGCAGCGGCCGCCGAGGCAGTCGTCGTCACCCCCTCGACTCCCGGCGCCTACTCTGAGACCGGAACCTGGGCGAACGCCCGAGACCCCGGTCACGACGGCTCTCCCTCGCGGTACAGCCGGACTCCCGGTTCCACGGCCACCTGGACCGTCGTGGCACCCGCCTCCGCCAGGTACGACCTGGCCGTCTACTACAGCGCGAGCGTGGACAACGCCAAGGTGGAGTACGCCTGGACCGGAGGACCGGACACCCCGACGGTGGTCAACCAGGCCGTCGGCGGCAACGCCTGGCGCCAGATCGGCTCCATTTACCTCGACGAGGGGCAGACCTTCACCCTGACCGTCACCGCGACCGCGGGTCCGGCGGTGACCACCCCCAACCTCAACGTCATCACCCGGGCCAACGCTGTGCGGTTGCTCGAGGTGGCCAGCGACGAGGAACCGGTCGCCGACTGCGGTACGGACGAAACGGCGGCACCGATCGTCGACGCGGCGGAACAGCGCTTCCCCTCCTACCGGCTGTCGCAGCACGGCACCATGGTCTCGCTGGCTGGCGACGGCTGGAACGTGTCAATCGACCGTCGAGGCTTCCGCTACGGACTCCAGGTCGACGGCGCGTCGGCCGCGGCGCCGCATCCGACAGCCGGGTTGCAACTGGCCGTCCCGGGCCGTGCCCCGTGCGACGCCGTCGCGGCGACGCTCACGGCGGCGGACGCGTCGAGCACGCGGTTCTCCGTGACCTTCTCCAACGGCCGCCGGGCAGACGTCACGGTGGTGCCGGCGGACCATTCCGTGAACCTGCGGGTCACCGCCGCGGACGCGAGCACTGGCAGCGTGCGGGCGCAGGTGGCCGGCGGCATGAACCCCGCGTACGGGCTCGGTGACCTGGGCGGATTCCGGACCGACCTGAACGCCTATGGCATCCGCAACCTCGACTACTACGCCCAGAACAGCGCGGGCACGACGAACCAGCGCTTCGTCTCGACGTTCACCGTCTTCCCCGGCCGGAAGCTCGCCCAGGTCGTGCTCTCGGACGAGAGCCTGGCCGTGCAGGTCGACAGCGCCGCCACCCTGCTCGGTGTCAACGGCCCGCAGATGTCCGGGCTGCACTACTTCTTCGGGGACATGCAGACGATCTACCGGCGCTACGCCGAAGTCCGGCAGAGCGCGGGCTATGTCAACTCCAAGCCGGACTACACGCTCTTCGGCGTCGGCTACGAGTCCTACGGAGCGCTCGGCTACAACACCAACCAGCAGACCATCACCGACTCGGTGACGACGTACCTGGACAAGGGCTTCCCCCTCAGCTGGGTGGTGACCGGCTCGGGGTTCTGGCCGTACGGTTCGGGGACCGCCCAGGGCACGACCTCGAGCTTCGGCCTCTGGGGCGGAAAGTACCCGGATCCCGACCGATACAAGAAGTTCCTGCACGACAACGGGATCAAGCTACTGCTCGGAGCCCGGCAGTCCTTCCGCGCGCTGCCGGCCGACGGCGGCACGTACGACCCCGCTCTGGACGGTGACGGCACCGCCGTGGGCATCGAACAGGGCTACTTCATCAAGGACGCGAACGGCAAGCCGCGGGTGTTCCGGCCGGTGTCGTTCCCCAACACTGCTGCGATGTACCTGATCGATCCGCACAACGAGGCGGCTGTCCGGTGGTTCGTGGCCCGCAGCCGGGAGTGGGGCGCGGACGGGTACAAGGAAGACCACATGTTCGACGGCACCGCGAACCGGTACGTCAACAACGCGCTGGTGAACCCGATCAATGAGGGCCTCGAAGACGACGGAAAGCTCATGATGGTGCGCAACAGCGCCTTCTCGGTGGCGGGCTCCATCCTGCGGATCAACGACACCGACTACAACCACGGGCCGGGGGACCGCGACCGCACGGTCGTCAACGGGCTCGCCTACGCCGCCAGCGGTCAGCCCAACTTCTATCCGGACATCATCGGCGGTCGGATCATCGGCGACCTGGAGACCAACACCTCGAAGCAGCGGTACCTGACCCGGAACGCCATGATGGCCGCCATGTCGCCGGCGATGTCCTTCGGCAACGAGCCGTGGCGGATGAATGACCCCGCCCTGGTGGCGGCGACCCGGAAGGCCGCACAGTGGCACGCCGAGTATCAGCCCTACATCTACTCGGCGGCCGTCACCTCGTACGAGACCGGCTTCCCCTCAACGGCAACGCCGCTGCCCGTGGCGTTCCCCGACGACCCCCGGGTCCGCGACCTGGCGTCCGCGGCCAGGAAACAGTACGAGTGGATGTTCGGTCCGTCACTGCTGGTCGCACCGCTGTACGGCGCCGACACCGACACGGCCATGTCCCGTGACGTCTACCTTCCGGCCGGTGAGTGGATGGACATCGAGACCGGTGAGCGGTTCTCCGGCCCCATCACCCTCACCGCCTACCAGCAGCCGTTCGGCAAGATTCCCGCCTTCGTCGGCGGTACGGGCATCCTCGTCCACGATCCCGGAGCGCGGGATCCGGGCGACGCCGTCGCCGCCGGGAACCTACGGGCCAGCGTCTACCCCGTCGCCGCACCCGGCGCCACCTTCACCTGCACCAGCAGCGACGGACACGCCCGAAGCCGGATCACCGCGAAGAACACCTCGTGGTCGGCGGAGGACATCGTCGTGCGGGACTCGTCGGGCACCGACATCGCCTTCAGCAGGAACCCGGTCACCGGGGCGATCGAATTTTCCGTCGAGGCGGGGCTGGACTACGTGATCTCGGACGCTGATTCTCCCGAGTGGGGCCTCGAGGTCGTCGACGTCCGGCCGGCCGGGCCGGTCGTCACCGACCGGGCAGTGCCCGTGCAGTTCGGACTTGTGGATCAGTCCGGGTCCCCCGCCGGCCGCGGCGTCACCGAGGTGGTGCAGGCGGCACCGGACGGCGCCGAACGGCAACTGGAGTTCGACACGGACGACCAGAACCGGATCCACACCGTCCTGAGGACGCAGGCCGGCGTCGCGGGAGCCTACGTCGTCGTCGTGAAGGCGGCGGACGGGCGCCGGTTGGCGCATTTCACCGTGAAGGTCACCTGACACGCTGACAAGGAGATTCTGTTGACGACACCTGCGCGAGCGTGGACCAATGCGGCTATGGCGCCGATTTTGATGGCGACCGTGGGTCTGACGGCGGCGTCAGCCGCGGCCGCCGCACCTGAATCGGCAGCGGCACCCGTGTTCACCGACGACTTCACCACCGGGCTCAGCCGGTGGCGGGCGCTGACCGGAGCGCTGACGGAGTGGACGGGCACCACCGCCGAGTTCCCCTACGTCTCGATCGACACCCGCACCCAGCCGTCGGGCCGGTACATCACCCCGGTCACGCCGGTGGGCTTGCCCGACGCGTACGAGCTGCGCACCAGGGTCCGCGTCGATGCGGCAAGCGACTCACCCGCCGTCTCCGTGCTCACCGACTTCCGGGAACCGTACGCCGTCACCCAGAACAACTTCGCGGCGCAGCTGACCGGCTGGTCCGGAGTGCAGATCTCCGCCCCGGTGACGCAGACGGTGTGCCGCGGCCCCGCCCCTGTGCGGCAGGGGGAGTGGCACGAGATGGTCATCCGCCGGGCCAACAACATCACGGTCGTGGAGATCGACGCCCAACGGGTCGCCGTGGTGACCGCGCCCGCCGCCGGTGGGACGATCGGCCTCGGCGTCTACCACGCCCGGGCGTCGTTCGCCGCCGTCGCGGTCACCGCGCTGCCCACCGTGCCCGCCGACCACCCCACGACCGCATCGGGCTGTTCCTGGACCGAGCCGGGCGAGCCCGAGGTCGACCAGCCCATCCTGGTCAACCAGAGCGGCTACAACCTCGGCCAGGTCAAGCGGTTCACTGCACCCCGCGCCGTCGACGGCGAGCAGTTCCGGATCATCGACGCCGCCGGCAACGTTCGCCACGAGGGCACCGTCCGCGGCCAGGTCGGCGACTTCACCGACTTCGACCCGGCGGAGCCCGGGCCATACACGGTGGAGGTTCAGGGCGCTGCCGGGACCGGCCGGTCCGATCCGTTCGGTATCGGCGCCGACTGGATCGAGCGCGTCTCCTACCGCCGCGCCGTGCAGTTCATGACCGACGTGCGCTGCTACTACGGCGACTTCAGCAGGATGGTCTACGGCGGCACCGATCCGCAGAACTGCTACCTCGGCGTTGGCTGGCGCGACTCGCACCAGATGTCCTTCGAGTTGCCGTCGCTGATCGACATGTACCTGGCCAACCCTTCCGCCTTCGCGCAGATCAAGGACCCGGAGGCGCGGTACGTGGGGCTGCCGGTGCAGCTGCCGGCGGACACCCCGGAGATCGTCCGGCTGATCCATTGGGCCGTCGAGGTGTACCTGGGCGGGCGGGTGAACCACACGCTGCTCAAGGAACAGCTGGCCGCCTTCCTCTACGCCTATCCGTACCTGGCGGACTACATTCCCCACAGCGTCTACGAGCGGGCGCGCGACTACCTCTTCCCGATCTGGGACGACCCGGCGAAGGACCGCTTCGCTTGGTACGACACCACTCCCCACACCGCCGACCTGCTGCAGGTCTACACCCAGATGGGTTCCGGCAAGGGGGAGCTGCCACCCGGCCATTCGGTGTGGCCGAACGTGATGATGTACGAGGTCGCCAAGCGGGAGGGTCGCGCTGACGCGGAGCGGTATCTGGCCACCGCGAAGGCCCAGGCCACCTGGCTGATCGGCAACCTCGACGTCGCCGATCCGACCGTCACGAAGGGTCAGCGGCAGGGCGAGTACCACCTGGTCACCGGCCTCGCACGGCTGCTGCTGTCGCACCGCGACCAAGCGCCGCCCGGCACCCGGGACTTCATCCGCCGCTGGGCCGAGGTCGTTGCGGAACGCTCGGCGAACCTATGGGACTTCCGCAAGTACTCCGCGGACCGGTGGACCATCCCGTCCTTCACCGGCGGCGGTTCGGCCAGCGACCCCAACGAAACGGGCAACGTGGCCGGCTTCGCCGCCCCGGCCCTGGCCGCTGCGCAGGTGCTCGGCGACGATCCGCTCGCCGCGCGGCTGCGGCAGATCGCGGTGGCCCATGTGGACAACGTCTTCGGCCGTAACCCCACCGGCCGGCACGCCTCGTACCGCGGGCCGACGGAGCAGTGGGGCTTCGAAGGCGTGGAACGCGGCTGGTACTCGGAGTTCCAGGGCGGGGCGGGTCGCCTCCAAGGCGCCCGCGGGGTGCTCGACGGCAGCCCCAAGAACGGGCAGTACCCGTACAACCCGGGCGTCGGCAACATCGGCCACTCCGAGGGCTGGGTCACCTTCAACACCGCCTGGAACGAGACACTGGCCTGGCGGGCCGTCGACACCACCACGGTACGGGTGGTGGACACCGCCGGAGGGCCGCTGGACCGGGTGCCGGAGGGCAGCCGCGCGAGCGTACGCCTGACCGCGCCGCTGAACCTCGACCCGGCCGCGCTCGACCGGGGCGAGCTTGAGGTCCGCGTCGGCGACCGCGCACCGCAGCGGCTGGGCGCCGTGCAGGACGGGCTGAACACCACCACGTACACGGCAGAGTTGGACCTGGCCGCTCTCGGCGCGACGCTCGGCGACACGGTGACCGTCTCCTACGGCCTCGGTTACTTCGCGCGTCAGGTCACCGTGACCGTCGCGGCGCCGCTGTGCGCGGGCCGGGAGCCCACCATCATCGGAACCGACGGCCCGGACCGGCTCGTGGGCACGGCCGGGGCCGACGTGATCGCCGGCCGGGGTGGCGACGACGTGGTCGTCGGCCTCGGCGGCGATGACGTGATCTGCGGAGGTGGGGGCGCGGACCGGCTGGTCGGCGGACCCGGCGGCGCAACCCTGCTCGGCGGGCCGGGCCCGGACGTCGTCGTCGGCGGACCCGGCGACGATCGGCTCCACGGCGGCGCCGACCGGGACGTGGTCGTCGGCGGCGGCGGGACCGACCAGATCGACCAGGACGGTCCGGACGCCTGACCCGCTCGCGGTGCCGGGCGGCTGGGCCGCCCGGCACCGTACCGGATCCGTACCGCCGTGCGGTCGCCGGTCAGCCGTCGACGGCCCGCGCCAGCAGCGCCGTTGCGGTCGCGCTCGGGGAGGCCGGTGGTGTCGCCGGGGCGGCGATCACGCCGTCGGCGAGAGCGCTGCCCGGGCAAGCCGCGCCCGCACGTCCGTGGCCTGCCGCTCAGTGCCCGCGACGTGCACCTCGACGGTGGCCGTTTCGGCGATTACCTGGCCGGGCGGCGGCTGGAACAACGCCATCGCCTCGCCCAGCCCGGCGACCTTTTAGGTCCGGCGCCATGCCCGTCTCGCGTCACCCGTTTCACCCCGTACCATGGTCAAGCTCGTGCACAGTGCAGAATTAGGTGCCACATATCGCAAGCAGATTCCAGAGAGGGGTCGGCATGCCGGCCGAACCGGGCAGTAATCAAAGCGTCGAGCGGGCCCTGACCGTGCTCCGCGCCCTCGCGGCCGGCCGCACCGAACTCCGCGTCTCCGACGTCGCCAGAGCCACCGGACTCGGCCTCTCCACCGCCTCCCGGCTCCTCGCCACCCTCGAAGGAATGGGCTTCGTCGACCGCAACCCCGTCAGCGGCCTGTACCGGCTCGGACTCGACATGGTCTCGTTTGGCGGCGCGGTGCTCAACAACCACCCCGTCCACCGCGAGGCCCGGCAGACCGCCCAGGACCTCGCCGCTGAACTCGGCCTCGGTGTCAACGTGGCGTTACGCCGCGGCGACCGGCTCTTCTACCTGCTCAACTTCGAAGGCCGGCAGGCACCCCGCCCGTTCCTCCTCGCCGGACAGTACAACCCGCTCCACGCCACCGGGCTCGGCAAGGCACTCCTGACCGGGCTGACCGGGGACGAGCGGCGCACCCTGCTACCCGACGCGGCCCTGCACGCCTACACCCACCGCACCATCACCACCCACGAACAGCTCGACGAGGAACTCACCCGCACCCTCTCCCGGGGCTACGCCACCGAGATCGAGGAACTCGCCCTCGGCCGCGCCTGCATCGCCGCCGCCATCCGCGACGGCTCGGGCGAGGTGGTGGCGGCCCTCTCGGTGTCCGGCCCGCTCTCCGCCATCGATCTGCCCAACCGCGAGACCGAACTCGTCCAGTCGGTGATCGAGGCGGCCGACTCCGTCAGCATCAACCTTGGGTACGTCGGGCCAGCCCACGTCGTGCCCCAGCAGGCCGTCGCCTCAGAGGTCGTGTCATGATCGTCCAGCTCGGCCGCGTCATCGCCATCATCCGGCTCCCCGGCCCGAGGACGTCGTCCGCGCTGGCCGGGAACTCGCCGAGGCGGGCCTGGACAGCATCGAGGTCACCCTCACCACGCCCACGGCGCTCGAGGCCATTGCCGAGCTGCGGAACGCGGTGGCCGGCACCTGCGCCGTCGGTGCCGGCAGCGTCCGTACTCCCGGGGACGTGAGCGCCGCCCGTGACGCCGGGGCCTAGCTGCCCCCACCACCCGCCTCGAGGTTCTCACCGAGGCGGCGGCCGCGGACCTGCCCGTGGTCTGCAGCGCGTTCACGCCGACCGAGGTCGACGTCGCCTGGTCGTCGGGAGCCACCCTGGTCAAGCTCTTCCCCGCCAGTCACGTCGGCCCGGCGTACCTGCCGGAACTGCGTGCCCCACTGCCCGACGTGCGGCTCGCGCCTACCGGCGGGATCACGCCTGGGTCGGTGGGGGAGTGGGCCGCGGCCGGCGCGGTCGCCGTCGGCGCCGGCAGCGCACTGGTCGACCCGACCGACGTGGCTGCCGGGGACTGGCCGGCGCTCCGGCGCCGCGCCCATGCCTCCCTGGGCGCCACCGCAGCGGCACCCTGGGCCAGGTGAGATCCCCGGCCGGCGGCCGGTGCTACCGCCGGCCGGATGCCGTCCCCGTGGCGTCTCAACGGGACCGGCGGACAACGGGCTTGCCGTCAGGCGCCCGCCAAGGCCCGTACGACGTCCTCGTCGACCGTGATGCCGAGGCCAGCGCCGCTCGGCACCTCGCATCGCCCGCAAACCGGCGCGACCGCGTCCGGGGCGACCGCGGTGAGCGGGTTGGTGCCGATCCAGTGTTCGAGCACCGCGAAGTTGGGCATCGCCGCGGCGCACTGGACGCTGGCGTACCAGTGCACGGCCGAGCCGATGCTGACGTGCGGGGTGGCCTGGGCGCCGAACGCGTCGGCGAGGGCGGCGATCCGCATCGTCTCGGTGATGCCACCGGCCCGGCACACATCGGGTTGGAGCACCCGCAGCGCGCCGGCGCGGAGGAACTCCAGCGCCCGGTGCCGGGTGGCCAGCGAGTCGAGCGCGAGCGGGATGTCCAACCGCGCGGCCAGGGTGGCGTACCCGTCGAGGTCTTCCGGCGGCAGCGGCATCTCGAAGAACCCGACGCCGGCCTCCTGGAGGGCGCGGCCGACCCGCAGCGCCTGCGGCACCTCGTACTGGCCGGCGGCGTCGGCGTAGACGGAGGCCTGCTCGCCGAAGACGTCCCGGACGGTCTGCACGGAGGCGATGTCGTCCTCGGGCCGGGCGCCGATGGCCACCTTGACCGCGTCGTAGCCGAGGTCGCGCAACCGCTCGGCCTCCTGGCGCACCACACGCTGGCCCTCGGCGCCGGAGCCGGCAGGCGCGGCGGGCACGCCGGACGCGTACAGCCGCAGGGTGTCCCGGTACCGGCCGCCGAGCAGGGCGTGCAGGGGCTGGCCGAGGGTCCGGGCCCAGGCGTCCCACAGGGCGATGTCGAGGCCGGCCAGAGCCTCCAGCCAGAATCCGCTGTCGTGCCCGCGTACCCGCATGCCGGTGTAGACGCGGTCCCAGGTGCGGCTGATCTCGTCGAGCCGGGAACCGACAGCCAGCGGCGCGATCAGGTCGTCGAGGATCGCGGCGGTGGCGCGGGCTCCGACCGGTGCCTTCGCCTCGCCCCAGCCGACCACGCCGTCGGCGGTCTCGACGCGGACCAGTACCGTGTCGATGGTGTCGCTGTAGACGTAGCGGCGCCGCTGCATCGGCGGGTAGTCCACCAGCTTGCTGCCGTGGTCGGCGCTCCACGCCCGGGCACCCCAGTAGGTCTCCGCCGGCTTCGCCCGGACGGCGTAGCTGCGGACGTCGACAACCTTCATTCGTCCTCCTCGAGGGTGATCCGGTCCAGCGCCGCGTGCAGCACCGGGGCCTGGCCCCACGGAAAGACGCCGAGGGCGCGGTGGTGGTAGTCGCGAGCCGCGCCGACCGGTGTCGCCTCGGACACGGTGAGCGCCCCGCCGCTGAGCCGGCGCCGGGTGGCGGCCCAGGCCCGGTCGGCCATCGCCCTGTGGGCGGGGTCGACCAGGCCGGCGTCGATCACGTGGGGGACCGCCCAGGCGAGGTACGCGGCGACGCTCGCCTCGACCGGGGCGCGCGGGTCGTCAACCACGGTCGACCACTGCCCGTCGCGTTCGTGCGTGGCGAGGGCGTCGACCAGTCGGGTCAGCCGCTCGGCGAGCCGATCGTCGTACGCCCGGACCAGGGTGTCGGTGAGGCCGATCAGCGCCCACGCCTGCCCACGGCCCCAGGCGACGCCGTTGCCCCGCTCGGCCACGGCGTCGTAACCGTGCTGGAACAGGCCGCTCGGCAGTTGCAGCGCGGCGGCGTACTCGATGGTGTGGGCGACGGCCTCGTCATGGTGGCCCAGCGCGGCCAGGCCTGGCCCGTCGGTGTGCATGCAGTCGACCCACACCGTGGACCGCCACGGCGGCAGGTCCGGCCGGTGCACCCGCGGGCCGCCCGGGTGGGCGGGCCGGGCGTGGCGGACCGCCGCCAGCCATCGCCTGCAGGCGTCGGCGACGTCGAGGTCGGGGCGCCGGGCGGCGAGGGCGAGCAGCGCCTCCACCGCGATGAGGTGGTCGGTGGGGTCCGGCGGCGCGGTCAGCGACGGCGTGATCAGGTCGACGACCCGCTGCGTCAGGTCGGGGCGGCGCAGCGCGTCGCCCGCCCGGAGCAGGGCGGTGAGGGTGCCGCCGACGCCGAAGCCCCAGATCCGCGGCGTGGTGGCGGCCGTCACTTCGGCGATCGCCGCCACCAGCCGGGTGTCGAGCGCGGTGTCGGTCACTTGATGAGGGCCTGCACCGCCCGGCCGGCCTCGCGCATGGCGTCGGCGGGCTTCGTCCTGCCCACCAGCACGGCCTGGACCTGCTCGGAGATGGCTGACTCCATCTGCGCGTACTGGGGGTACTTCCAGAACGGGTTCGGGGTGGCGGTGGCGGTGATCCGCTCGCTGAACTGCGAGGTGAACTGGTCGGTTTTCACCTGCTCGGAGGCGAGCGCCGTGGTGGTGGTGGGCGGCAGCGAGAGGTCCTTGAAGTAGCCGAGGACGGTCTGCTCGTCGGAGGTGAGCCACTTGGCGAAGTCGGTGGCGGTGTTGGCGCCCTCGCCCTCGACGACCACGACGGCGTGGCCCCACTGCACGGCCCGGGGCTTGTCGCCGGCGTTCTTCACCGGCCGGGCGATGGGGTCGAGCTTGTCGGCGATGGACTTGTCGGGGGAGCCCTTCACCACGAAGTCCCGCCCGACGATGGCGTCGTCGTACATCGCGGTCTTGCCCTGGGCGAAGAGGGTACGGGCGTCGATTCGCTCCACGTCAGGGGCGATCAGCTTCTCGTCGTAGAGCTTCTTGTACCAGGTGACCGCCTCGACGCTGGCGTCGTCGCCGACGGTGACCTTGTCCCCGTCGAGCAGCGGGCTGCCGAAGGTCTGCATCCAGATGAGGATGTCCTTGAGCTGGGCGACCTTCGTCGACGCGGCGTACGGGATGACGCCGGTGCCCTTGAGGGCGCGCAGCGCCGCCTCGAAGTCGGCGATGGTCGCGGGCGCACTGCTGATGCCGGCCTTCTGCATCAGGTCGCGGTTGACGATCAGGCCGATCGCGGCGGTGGTCCAGGGCAGGCCGACCTGCTTGCCGTCCACCTGGCCGGAGGTGAGCGCGGCCTCGGTGTAGCCGGCGTCCTTGGCGATGTCGCCGAGGTCCCGCAGCTTGCCGAGCGCGGCGAGGCCGGCCAGCCAGGCGATGTCCATCTGGGCCGCGCCCGTGAACTGGCCGCCGCGCACCTGGAGGGTGAGCTGGTTCAGATAGTTGTTGTAGGCCAGCGGCACGCCGTTGACGGTGATGCCCGCCTTGCTGCCGTACCCGCTCATCAACTTTTCGATGGTGGCCTTCGAGGCGTTGTCGGCCAGGCTCCAGGACGCGAACGAGAACGGGGTGGCGGACTTGGCGGTGTCCTCCTCGGGGCCGTCGGCGCTCGGCGCGCAGGCGGCCATCCCGCCGAAGCCGACGGCGCCGGCGCCGAGTCCGACGAGGCGGAGCATGTCCCTGCGGGAAAGGTTGCTACTCATTGGTGGACCTCCGGGACGGGTGGGGGTTATCCCTTGATGGCGCCGGCGGTGATGCCGCCGACCAGGAATCGTTGGAGTGCGATGAACGCGACGACGACGGGCAGGGACGCGATCAGGGACGCGGCCATGAGTTCGGCCCACTGCGCGGTCGCCTCGCCGAGGAAGGCGTTGACCAGTCCCGGCGGCAGCGTCGTCTTCTCGCGGCCGGCGAGGGTGAGGGCGAAGATGAAGTCGTTCCAGCCGCGGACGAAGGCGAACAGTCCGGCGGCGATGAGGCCGGGCGCCGACAGCGGCAGGATGACCGAGTGGATGGTGCGCAGCCGGGACGCGCCGTCGACGCGGGCGGCCTCGACGAGGGTGTCAGGGATGGTGTCGAAGAAGCCCTTGAGCATCCAGACGCAGAGCGGCAGCGTGAACGTGGTGAACGACAGCACCAGCGCGGTATAGGTGTCGAGCAGGTGATAGGCGCTGAACAGGGCGTAGAGGGTGACCAGCAGCAGCGCCTGGGGAAACATCTGTGAGCTGAGCACGAAGTACATCAGGCTGCGCCGGCCGCGGAAGCGGAACTTGGAGAAGGCGTAGCCCATGTAGGCGGAGACGATGACGCTCAGCACCGCGGTGATGACCGAGACGACCAGGCTGTTGAACAGGTAGCGGGCCAGCGCGGGCTCGTCGGCGAGCCGCGCGAAGTTGTCCAGGGTGAGCTGGGTGGGGATGAACGACGGCGGGTAGCGGAAGGTTTGCTGGGCCGGCGTGAACGCGGTGGCGAGCATCCAGTAGACGGGCAGCAGCCCGAAGCCGCCGAGGACGACCACGGCGATCCAGGCCGCGGTGCGCGAGCCACGGGTGTCGCGTGCGGAGCGCTTGCTCACAGCTGTCCCTCCCGCTCGGACCGGCGGACGTAGATGGCGACCATGCCGAGCAGCAGCACCATCCACAGCAGGCCGAGCGCGCCCGCGCGACCGAGGTCGAAGCCTTGGAAGGCGGTCTCGTAGACGGCGGTGGCGAAAGTCTCGGTCGCACCGGCCGGGCCGCCACCGGTCATCACGTAGATCAGGTCGAAGTGCTGGAAGTTCCAGATCAGTTCCAGCAGCAGGACGATGCCGATGATGCCGCGCAGGTGCGGCAGGGTGACGGCGAAGAACCGCTGCACGGCGCCGGCGCCGTCGGTCTCGGCCGCCTCGTGCAGCTCGACCGGCACGGTCTGGAGGCCGGCGAGAAGCATCACCATGATCCAGGGAAAGCTGGCCCAGGTCTTGGCGATGATGACGGCGGTCATCGCGGTGCCCGGCGCGGCGAGCCAGGCCCGCGGGGCGTCGATCAGCCCGAGGGCCTCCAGGGCGCCGTTGGCCAGGCCGTAGTTCGCGTTGAAGATCCACATCCAGAGGAACGACACGACGACGCTGGGCACCAGCCAGGGGATGAGCAGCAGCCCACGCAGCGTGGCCCGGCCACGGATGCGGGTGTTGAGCGCCAGGGCCAGGCCGAGACCGACGAGGAAAGGCGCGACGGTGGCGCCGACGGTGAACACCAGGGTCTGGCGCAGCAGCCGCCAGAAGTCGCCGCCGAGCAGATCGGTGATGTTCTGCAGGCCCACGAAGGTGCGGCCGGGCTCGACGAGGCTCTGCTCGAAGAACGCGGTGACCAGGGAGGCGACCAGCGGATAGACGACGATGGCGGCGAGCATCGCCAGGGCCGGCAGCATGAGCAGCGCGGCGAAGGCGCCGTCGCCGAGCGACCGGGGCGGCCGACCGCCGGCCGGCGGTGGCGCCGGTGTACCGCCGTCGGTGTCGCGGGGGGCGGTCTCCGTGCTCATCGGACGGCCTGCAGCCGGGTGGGGATGCGGTCGGCGGGACCGAGGTAACCCAGTCCCGTGCTGATCGCGTCGGCGGCTTCGATGACCATGCGGGACAACTCGGCCTCCCGGGTGTCGAGGTCGATCGCGGAGAGCGGGCCGGAGACCGACAGGGCGGCGCATACGGCGCCGGTGCGGTCGAGGATCGGGGAGGCGACGCAGGCGCGGCCGAGGGCGAGTTCCTCGACCTCGGTGGCGTAGCGCCGCTGCGCGGCCTGTTCGACGGCCGTGTCGAGGGCGGCGTGGTCGGTGATGGTGGACGGGGTGTAGGGCGGCAGGTCGGGCAGGAGCGCCCGGCGCTGCTCGGCGTCGGTGCCGATCAGCAGGCACTTGCCGAGCCCGGTGGCGTGCAGCGGGTTGTGCTGACCCATGAGGACGAACGACCGCGGCGCGAGGGTGCCCTCGAAGTTGCACAGGTAGAACAGCGTCGCGCCGCTGCGGACCGCGACGTTGGCGCCGAGGCCGAGTTCGGCGGCGAGGTTCTGCGCGCGTTGGCGCGCCTCGCGGTGCACCGGGTGGCTGTTGAGGGCGACGCCGGCCATGGTGATTAGCGCGGGACCGAGCTGGTAGAGGCCGCTGAGCTGGTCGCGTTGCACGAGGTCGCAGGCTTCGAGGGTGGCCAGCAGGCGGGACGCGGTCGACTGGCCGAGTCCGGCGTGGCGGGCCACGTCGGACACGCGCAGTGCGGGCTGGCCGGCGAGGAAGGCGTTCAGCACGGCGGCCGCCTTCTCCACGCTCTGGTTGGTGCCCTGATCACTCGCCACCGGCTCTCCTTCTGGACGTTCCATCCATTGCTGTGTCAGAGTGGCGCTCATGTTGCATCGTGTCAACCGCCGATTGCATACGAGTTGCAGGACCACGCCGCGGGGGCGGTTCTGTGACATCTGAACGTGGATTCCTGGCCTTCGACGGCCCGACGGAGGTCGACGGCCACGGCCACCCGGACGGGCGGCACCTGCTCAGCGCGGCGCTGCCGGCGATGGCGGGCAACTACGCGGTCCGCACCGCCGTGCGGGTGCCCGAACCGCGACACGGGACCGGCGTCAGCGCCGCCGAACTGCGGGTCAACGCCGACGCCGAGCGCTGGTACGCGATCCAGCTGCGGATCCGCACCGGTGTGCGGTACCTGTCGGTGTTGCGGCACGCCGACGGACGCGCCGAGCTGCTCGCCGACGACATCCTGTCCTTCGACTTCGCGCGGTATCTGCCCGTCGAGGTCACCGTCGTCGACGGCCGGCTCACCGTCGCGGTGGACGGGCGGACGGCGGCGGTCGTCACCGACGGGGAGCCGCTCGACGGCGGCGGGGTGGGCATCGGGGCGACCGGGATGGCCGCCGGGTTCGCTCCGGTGGAGGTGGTCGATCTCGGTCCGCGCACGCCGATCCCCGCCGACCGCGCCGACGCAGTCGGACCGGATCCGACCACAGCCGTGGTCGAGTCGTACGCCGCGGTCGAGGGTGCCGCGCACCGCCTCGAAATCGCCCGGCTGCGGTGGGCCGGCGGGTCCGGGTACGCCGCCGAGCTGCTCGTCCGGGCGGACGGCGGCTGGGAACCGGTGAGCGGCGACCGGTTCGGCGAGCGGTGGCTGGTGCTGCACGGCGACGGAGGCAGCCGCCGCAATCCACAGCGGAGCCTCGACCGGCACCCGGTGACCTTCGACCAGGTCGAGCTGCTCGCCCCGGACGCGGTCCGGCTGCGCGGCGGGCACCCAGAGCTGTTCACCCTCACGGTCACCTGGCGGCTGGCCGGGCCGCACCCCACGGTGGAGATCGAGCTGACCCCGCAGCTCGACGGCCGCTTGGTGGTCGCCTACCGGGCGTTCGCCGCCGTGCCCGTCGACGAGGTCGAGGAGGTGCTGTGCGGGCCGCTGCGGCACGCCCGGATGGTCGGCGGGCCGGCGTCCGTCGGCCGCGACGAGCTGTTCGCGCCGCTCTGCCTGGTGCAGCGCGGCCCCGTCACCACCGGGCTGTTCGCCCCGGCCGCGGAGCTGCCGTTCGAGTACGAGTCGGCCCGCGGCGACGACGACCAGCCGTTCGGGATGAGCATCGGCACCCCCGAGGGCACCGTGCAGCCCACTCTCTACGCCCCGCAGTACGGCCGGCGGGCCGACCTGCGCGCCGGCGAGCCGTACCGGTTCACCGTCGGGGTGTACGCCGGCCGCGCCGAGCTGTACGACGCCTACCGCGACCTGCTGCGCGGTGAGTACGGCTACACCGCCTACCGGCGCAACGTCCACGCCTCGCTGACCGACACGGTGCACAACCTGATCGACCTGATGAAGGCCGGCCCGGACACCGACGACCGGGTCGACTACCAGGATTCGCCGAGCGGCTGGTGGAGCCGGGCGAAGGGCTTCATCGACATCGAGAATGACCAGGCGGTCCGGGCGACCACCACGTCGGTGCTGCTCGGCGCGTACCAGCTGACCGGTGACGACGAGCTGTACGAGACCCGGGCGCTGCCGACGGTCGAGTTCCACCTGTCCCGCAACGCGTACGGATGGACGCCGCGCCAGGAGGCCACCGTCTACGGCGACCCGACGAAGAACACGCTGTGCGGCACTCCGTTCGGCGCGCCCGCGCTCGGCCCGCTGTACGCGCTGTCCCGGGGCGGGCTCACCGCCGCCCGGGAGCTGGCGCTCTCCGCCCTCGACGCGCAGGACTACTGGCTGAAGCGGACGCCGATGAGCGCGCCGCTGGCCGCGTACCGGATGACCCGGGATCCGAAGCTGCGGCAGCAGGCCGAGGAGGCCGCCGAGCGGTACCTCGCGGAGGAACTCGACCAGCCATACGGCGGCGAGGCCGACCCGCACGACTTCGCGATCTACTACTGCCGCGCGTGGATCGAGCTGCTGGAGATGTACACCGAGACCGGCCGCCGCCGCTACCTCGACGCCGCGCACCGCGAGGCGAAACGGTTCGTCACCATGGTGTTCGCCCGCCCGGTGCCAGACGGCACGATGACCGTGCCGCAGCGGCCGCTCTTCGTCGACCGGCAGATCGAGCTCACCGGTTGGTGGGACCCGGCCGATCTCTACGACTACCCGGCCACCGATGTGCCCGACGAGCAGGTGCCCGGCTGGCAGGTTTCACCGACCGGGCTGAGCATCGAGGCGATGAACACCTACCGGTTCAACGGGTTCACCCTCAACCCGGCGTGGGCGCCGTTCCTGCTCCGCCTCGCCGCGCACACCGGCGACGACCTGCTGCGGGACGTGGCGCACAACGCGCTGGTCGGCCGGTTCACCAACTACCCCGGCTACTACTACCGGCAGCTGACGGTCCACCACCTGCGCCCGGACTTCCCCTGGACCGGTCCGTTCGGCAACACCACCATCTACTACCACCACGCACCCGCCCAACTCGGCATGGCCATCGACTACCTCATCGCCGAGCACGAGACCCGCTCCGGCGGCGCGATCACCTTCCCCGCCGAGTTCGAGCAGAACTACGTCTGGTTCGCCTACCACGTCTACGGCCACCGGCCCGGCCGCTTCCACGGCGAGGACGGCGTCTGGCTGTGGCTGCCCAAGGGCCTGGTGCGGCTGGACACCGAGCAGGTCAACTGGATCGCCGCCGAGGGCGGGGACCGGCTCTGCGTCAGCCTCACCAACGCGTCGGCCACCCCGACCACGGTCACTGTCACGCTGGACCCGGCACGGGTGCCCATGACGGCCGCCACCCGGTACCGGGCAACGGTGATCCGCGACCGCTGCGCACCGCAGGAGGCGACCATGGTCGACCACCAGCTCACCGTCGAGGTGTCCGGGCACGGCATCACCGCGATCGTCGTACATGGCGTCGGCCCGCTGGACGTACCGCTGCACCGCACCGACGCGGCGCCGGTCGGCGCGCACCACTTCGACGACGGCCCAGTGGGTCCGGTGCGCGGCATCTTGATCCCCAAGCCGGACGGCAGCCGCTACCACGCCTACGTGCAGGCGGCCCACCGCGAGCCGGCGACCCTGCACTGGTCGCTCGACGACGGCGCCACCTGGCGGCAGCTCGACCGCACCGTGCACCCCAACGAGTGGACCGTGCCCGTGGACGACCTGTCCGCAGCGTTCACCTACGTCCTGCAAATCGGCGACCGGCGGTCCCGGCCGGTGCGGCTGGCCTGCGGACAGGAGGCGTGATGCGAGTCCGCGAGGTGCGCACCCACGTGCTGAAGGTACGCGCTGACGAGGCGTACCTGGGGCCGAAGAGCGACGGGAGCGCCATCGGCGGCGGCTACGAGGTCCGCGAGCCGTGGCGCAGCCTCTACTCGTCCCGCTACGAGACGCTGCTGGTGGAGGTGGTGGCCGAGGACGGCACCACCGGCTGGGGAGAGGCCCTCGCGCCGGTGGCGCCGGAAGTGCCGGCCGCCGTGATCGACCTGCTGCTCGCGCCGGTGCTGGTCGGCATGGACGCCACCGCGCCGCGCCCGGCCTGGTACCGACTGCGCGACCTGATGCGCGAACGCGGGCACCTGGTCGGCCACCAAGCCGACGCGCTCGCCGCCGTGGACATCGCACTCTGGGACGTCGCCGGACGCCTGACCGGGCTCAGCATCGCCCAGCTGCTCGGCGGCGCGTTCCGCACCCGGCTGCCCACGTACGTCTCCGGACTGCCCCGCCCCACCGACCCGCAGCGCGCGGCGCTGGCCCGCAACTGGGCCGAGCGGGGCGCCGCTGCGGTCAAGCTGCATCTCGGCCACGGCGTCGCCGCCGACCTGGCCACCGTCGACGCGGTCCGGGACGCCGCGCCCGGCCTGCGGATCGCGGTCGACGGGCACTGGGCGTACGGGGTGGACGAGGCGGTCGCGCTGGCCCGGGGGCTCGCCGACCGGAGCGCCTGGTTCCTGGAGGCGCCCCTGGCCCCGGAGGACATCGCCGGGCACGCCGAACTCGCGGCCCGCGCCACCGTTCCGATCGCGGTCGGCGAGGCGCTACGCAACCGGTACGAGTTCGCGCAGTGGCTCGACGCCCGGGCGCTGCGGATCGCCCAGCCGGACGTGGCCCGCACCGGCATCACCGAGGCGATGGCCATCGCCGAACTGTGCGCTGCCCGGCACGTGCCCGTCGCCCCGCACCACTCCGTCGGCATGGGCGTCGCCCTCGCCGCCGGCCTGCACGTCGCCGCGGCGGTCGCCGACCTCGCCGCGTTCGAGTACCAGCCGACCTCCACGGAGGTCGGATCCCGCATCCTCACCGGGCCGGTGCCCCTGCACCCGGCCGCGTTCGACCTGCCCGCGGGACCCGGACTCGGCGTCGACGTCGACGTCGAGACGGTTCGCGCCCTGGCCAAGGAGTCCTGAGTGCCCCACACCGTCCACGGCCTCGTGCCGATTCTTGCCACCCCGTTCGGGCCGGACGGCGGGCTGGACCTGCCCAGCCTGCGTCGGCTCACCGAGTTCCAGCTCGCCAGCGGCGTCACCGGTGTCGCGGTCTTCGGCATGGCCAGCGAAGGCTTCGCGCTCACCACCGACGAGCGGACCCGGATCCTCGCCACCGTCACCGAGGTGGTCGCCGGCGCGGTCCCAGTCGTCGCCGGGGTCAACGGCACGTCGACGGTGACCGCGATCGAACAGGCCGGCGCCGCGGTGGCCGGCGGCGCGACCGCGCTGATGGTGCTTCCTCCGTTCATGGTGAAGCCGACCCCCGACCAGCTGCTCGCCTTTTACGGCGACGTGGCCGCCGCTGCCGGGGTCGAGGTCATGGTCCAGGACGCGCCCGGCGCCACCGGCGTGACGATGCCGCCCACCCTCATCGCCGAGCTCGGCAAGCTCGACGGCGTCACCTCCGTCAAGGTGGAATCGCCGCCGACCGCGCCCAAGGTGGTCGCGGTGGTCGCCGCCCGCGCCGACGACCGCTTCGCCGTGCTCGGCGGTCAGAACGCCCAGTTCTGCCTGGAGGAGTACGCCCGCGGAGCGATCGGCACCATGCCCGCCTGCGAGTTCCCCGACCTGCTCGGCCCGGTGCTCGCAGACTGGCAGGCCGGCCGGCACGCCGACGCCCGCGCAGGCTTCGCCCGGCTGCTGCCGCTGATCCTGTTCGGCCTGCAGCAGGGCATCGCCTGGGCAGTGCACAAGGAGGTGCTGGTGCGGCGTGGCCTCATCGCCGACGCCACCGTCCGCTCGCCGGCCCGCCCGCTCGACCCGGCCAGCCGCGACTCACTCGCCACCATCCTCGCCGACCTTGGGCTCGCCCGGTGAGCGGACGCGGCATCCTCGTCATCGGTGCCTCCTCGCCGATCGGCACCGCGATCGCCCGCGCCTTCACCGAATCCGGCGATCGCGTCGTGGGCGTCTCCCTCGAACAGCACAGCGACCCCGCCTTCGCGGCGGAACTGGTGGCCGACTGCGCCGACCCGGAGGCTGCGGCCCGCGCCGTCGCCGACGCCCACCGCACTCTCGGCCGACTCGACGTGATCGTGCCCGCCGCCGCGGTCATGCCCGTCGCTCCGGCGACGCGGACCACCGACGCGCAGTGGCGGGCGGCCCTCGACGCGACCCTCGGCTCGACGTTCTATGTCGTCCGCGCTGCCCTGCCCCTGCTGCCGCGCGGCGGCGCCGTCGTCGCGGTCAGCTCCGTCAACGCCACCCTCGCCGCGCCCGGCCTGCCCGGCTACGCGGCCGCGAAAGCCGGCGTGGAGGGACTCGTCCGCCAGCTCGCGCTCGAGTACGGTCCCGCCGGCATCCGCGTCAACGCCGTCGCCCCCGGCATGATCGGCAAGGCCGACCTGCCCTCGGTCACCGAGGGCTACCCACTGCGGCGGGTCGGCCGACCCGACGACGTCGCCGCCGCCGTAACGTTCCTCGCCTCGCCGGCAGCGGACTTCATCACCGGCGTCGTGCTGCCCGTCGACGGTGGCCTGTCGATCGCCTCACCAGCGGCGTGGCTCCGCCCCGACCTGCGAGCGAGATGGCTGTGACATCTGGGGACTGGGCGGTGCTGGCTGACCTGCGCTGTGAGCTGGGGGAGTGTCCGGTCTGGGACGAGGCCTCGGCCCGCCTGCACCTGGTGGACATTGACGACCGGCGCCTCTGGGCCCTCGATCCCGCCGCCGGCACCGCCTCCGGCGCGACCTGCGACCGGCCGGTCACCGCCCTGGTGCCGCGGGCCGACGGGGGATGGCTCGGCGTCTCCGGGCGGGACATCGGCACCCTCGACCCGGACGACGGAACCTTCCAACCTCTGCTGTCCCTGCCCGGGCCGCCCGACCTGGCACTGAACGACGCGGTGTGCGG
This sequence comes from Micromonospora cremea, assembly GCF_900143515.1. Classification (NCBI taxonomy): domain Bacteria; kingdom Bacillati; phylum Actinomycetota; class Actinomycetes; order Micromonosporales; family Micromonosporaceae; genus Micromonospora; species Micromonospora cremea. The sequence continues at coordinate 948,620 of NZ_FSQT01000001.1, forward strand.
ACGCGACGGCAACCTCTACGTCGGGTCGATCGACCGTACCCGGGCCGAACGCGCCGCCCTGTACGTGGTGGAGCCGGACCTGAACCATCGCGTCCTTGGCGGGCACGTGGGCGCATCCAACGGCGTCGACACCAGCCCGGACGGGCGCCTCCTCTATCACGCTGACAGCTTCGCCGACACGGTCACCGCGTACGGGCCCGACGGCCGTCCCGTTGCCGCGGTGCGGGTTGAGCACCCCGACGGGATCGCCGTCGACGCCGACGGCGGGGTCTGGGTGGCCTCGTGGGGGTCCGGCATGGTGTTCCGCTACACGCCCGACCTCGCTCCGGACCGCACGCTACGCCTGCCCGCGCCGCTGGTCACGAACATGTCGTTCGGCGGTCCCGGCTATCGATGGATCTTCGTCACGACCGCCCGGTCGGACGGCGCCGAGCTGTCCGGAGCCGTGTTCACCGCGGACGTCGGCGTAGCTGGTCTTCCGGCCGCCCGCTTCGCCGTCCAGCGCTGACGGCCGCGCCTTCCGGCGCCGCAAGCGCCCTGTCGACAACGTGCGGTAGCCCGCGTAGCCGAGGACGTATGGGCGCAACGCGCTGCGCGCCAGCCGGCTCGTCGTCGCACCGCAGCCGGGGTACGGCTCAGCGGGCGACCGGTGGAGCAGCGGCAGCACACGTCCATCATGCCGGGCGGGATGGCGCCTGGCACGGTGTCGGAGAAGGGGCTACTTCGCGCCGGTGAGGGTCTCCCGCATCCGGTTGATCTCGGCGCCCTGCTCGACCACGACGCTGCTGGCCGTCTCGTTGACGATGACGTTGACGCCGAGCGCCAGCACCTCGCCCGCCATGTCGATCGCGCCCTGATGGTGCTCGACCATCATGTCGACGAACATCCGGTCGAACTCGGCGCCTCGGGCGGCGGTGAGGAGTTCCAGCGCCTCCGCCGTCTGCATGCCGGCCATGCTGTGCTGGTGGCCGCCGCTGGAGTTCCGGTCCAGGCCTCGGTCCGTCAACCAGGTCTCCAGTGTCTTGATCTCCGGTTCCTGGGCCGCCAGGATCCGGTCGGCAATGATCTTGAGTTGCGGGTTCGCTGCCCGGTCCGCCGCCAGTCGGGCCATCACGAGCGCCTGCTCGTGATGCGGAATCATCATCGTGACGAACCGGATGTCGGCGTTGTTGTACGTCGGGCGCGGCGCGGGCGACTTCTCGTTCGCCCGGACGGTCTTCGCCGGCTCGCCGGGCGCCCCGGGCATCAGCACCGGCGCGGTCGCGTCCGGCAGACCGGGCAGGTCGAGAGATGCCTGGGGGTTGGCCGTCGCGGCCGATTCCGGTCGGCCCTCAGGCCACCAGACGACCACCGCGGCCCCGACGGCCAGCACGGCGAGCACCGCCAGCTCGACGAGGACAATCGCCCGCGAGCGTCCCAAAAGTGCTCGGATCCGTACACTTAGCACAACTCGACTCCCGCCATCTGACCGAGGTTGGCCGGGATGTTAGCGCGAGCCTGACCTGCACGGGGAAGATCACGGCAGCGAAAAGGTTCTATTAGCCCCACCTGCGGTTATTCGTGCCGCCGCACGCCCACCAGGTTTGCGTAACCGTGACCAGGAGCCCGCACAATATGTGAGCTGGGTCACAATCTCGGCACCGAACACCGGGTTATCGTCCCGCTACTCGCCGACCCGAACAACGAAGGGTGTCCACAATGATCAAACGAAATCCACAAGGGAGCCGGAGGCTGGCCATCGGCCTGGCCGCCACAGGCGCCCTTCTCCTCACGGCCGTCGTGGCCGCGGCGCCAGCGAGCGGCGCCACCGATACCAGCGGCAGCACAGACATCTGCGAATCGTTTGAGGCCGCCGGCGACAACTTCGCCGAATACTGCATCGCCGAGGAGGCGGCCAACGACGTGGCCGCCGCGAACACCACTCCGGGCGTCGACGAGATCGCCAGCAGCCCCAACATCCGGCAGATCGCCAACATCCCCAAGTTCGGCGGGTTCGCCAGCGAGGGGGCGTACAACTCGGACCTGGCCTTCCAGGGCAACTACGTCTTCGCCGGCAACTACGAAGGCTTCAACGTTTTCGACGTCAGCAACCCCAGCTCGCCTCAGGTGGTCAGCCAGGTGGTCTGCTCGGGCTCGCAGGGCGACCCGTCGGTCATGGGCAACCTGCTGTTCCTCGCGGTCGACGCGCCCCGCAGCAACGACTCGTGCAACAGCACGAGCGGCTCCTCCGCGCAGCAGAGCTCGTGGGAGGGCGTGCGGATCTTCGACATCAGCGACAAGGCGAATCCGCGGTACGTCAAGTCGGTCCGGACCGACTGCGGTTCGCACACCCAGACGCTGGTGCCGAGCAAGGACGGAAAGAGCGTCTACGTCTACGTCCAGTCGTACGGCCCGTCGAGCGGCGCCTTCTACTGCAAGCCGCCGCACGACAAGATCTCGATCATCAAGGTGCCGGTGGACAACCCGGCCAGCGCTTCCGTGGTCGCCACCCCGGTTCTCTTCCCGGGAACCAACGGCGCCGGCTCCACCAGCGGCTGCCACGACATCACCGCCTACCCGGAGCTCGACCTGGCCGCCGGCGCCTGCATGGGTGACGGCGTCCTGTTCGACATCTCCGACCGGGAGAACCCGGTGATCCTCAGCCAGGTCCGGGACACGAACTTCGCGTTCTGGCACTCGGCCACGTTCAACAACGCCGGCACCAAGGTGGTCTTCACCGACGAGCTCGGCGGCGGCAGCAGCGCGATCTGCACCAGCACCTACCGGGCCAACCAGGGCGCGGACGCGATCTACGACATCGTGGGTTCCGGTGCCGACCGCGAGCTGGTCTTCAAGAGCTACTTCAAGATCCCACGGTTGAACACGACCCTGGAGAACTGCGTCGCGCACAACGGCTCGCTGATCCCCGCCATGGGTCGTGACGTCATGGTCCAGGCCTGGTACCAGGGCGGCATTTCGGTAATCGACTTCACCGACTCGGCCAACCCGGTCGAGATCGCCTACTGGGAGCGGGGCCCGCTCTCCGACACCCGCCGCATCCTCGGTGGGGCGTGGTCGACGTACTACCACAACGGGTACATCTACTCGAACGACATCCAGAAGGGCTTCGACGTCCTCAAGCTGGACGACCCGCGAACGAACAACGCCCGGGCGGTCTCCTTCGCCGAGCTGAACGTGCAGACGCAGCCCAGCTACCCGGCCTGCACCACCGTCCTGCGCAACCCGCAGAACGGCGACCTCACCGTCACGTCCGGCATCACCTGCCTCGACGGTGCGACCGTCAACGGCAAGATCAAGGTCGCTCCGGGCGCCGGACTGATCGCCTTCAACTCGACCCTCAACGGCTCGGTCACCGCAACCGACGCCTCGGTGGTGTCGATCGTGGAGAGCCGTGTGAACGGCTCGGTGCACGCCCTCGGTGGCACCGTGCGGGACAGCAAGGTCAACGGTTCCGTGACGACGAGCTGAAGCACGGCCCGTCAACAGCATGACGGCTCCGGCCCGGCGGATCTCCGCCGGGCCGGAGCCCGTCTCCGGGGCGACACCGTCACCACCCCTTACCGGGCGCGGAGGCGGGCCGCGACGTCCTGCACCGCGCGGCCCATGTAGCGGGCGGCGTCGTCCTGGTCGGTGCCGAACTCGGCGTCGCCACGCGGGGCCCGACCGACGTGACGTAGCCGACGACCACACGGACATACCGATGACTCCGCCGGAAGGCAGCATCGCATGTCAGAGGGTGAATCAGGCCGGCCGGGTGACCCGCTCCTACATCGTCACTGTCAGAGTGTGACGACGGCGTCCTCGGCGAGGGTGAACAGGCCGGCGTCGAACGTGATCGTCTTCAGCTTGGTGCCCTTCGGCACGTCGAAGTAGACGTTCGCGGTCACCGCGTTGCCGGGGTTGATCTCGTCGAGGAAGCCCTGCCCATCGCTGTTGCCGTAGATTCCGGCCTCCCCGTCGGCCTCGTACTCCCGGCCGCTGGCGTCCTGTGCGGTGAGAGTCCCGTCGGCGTGGAAGGTGTGCGCGCTCTTGGTGACGTTCTTGACGGTCACGCTGACCTTGCAGAAGGTGCCCTGCGCCTTGATGTTCAGGAACTGGGAGCCGACCTGCGAGATCCCACACTTCTCGCTCTTGACGGTGAACTCGAAGTCACCGCCGCGGACATTGTCGCTCGGCGTCCACTTCGATCTAAGCCACCGCTGTCGGTTTCACCTGCACGTAGCGCTGCGGCTCGGGTCGGTCCAGCTGCCCGTTCCAACTCGCCGGCAGCGGCTGTGGCCAGGGGTGCGCGACGATTCCCCGGCGCGGCACCCGGGCGGGGACAGCAGCGGCGCGAGCTCCCGGCGTTGGGCCATCGCCAACGGGTGCGTCCTTGCCGTGTAGCGCAGCTGTCCCCGCCGATCGAACCGGCCGAGGAGCAGCGTGCTCGGATTGGCGAGGCTGCCGGTGACCCGCCGATGATCGCCTCGGTCGCCGCGGGCACGGTGAAGCCCTGGTCGGCCGCACGGAGTCCTCGTCGGCCTGCACCAGCCGGGCGATGGCCAGCACCGTGTTCCCGCCCGCCGAGGCAACCACGACCATGGCCCGATGCAGCCGGGCCACCGACCCGGTACCGCGCCGCACGAGGCGTTGCAGCCGTTGACCTTCTTGATTACTTAACCGGCGTACTCGAACTGGTTCTGCCACCCGCACAGCCTCAACCGCACCGTTCATCACCGCGCGGATCCGGCCCGGTGTGTCACCCCCGGCAACGTTTGTGGTCAAGGCATTAGCTGACCGCTTTCCACGGCGAATGATCCTATGTCCGAGGTTGACGCCGTCAACTGGCGTAGCCCTCGAGGTCACCCAGGGGACCGGCGCGCAGTCGACCGGACGTGAGGGGCCCGGTGGCCTGGTCACGACTGCGGTTTCTCGTGCGACGGGTGTCTTTGACCCCGACACCTCGACGGCTCACGATGGTGCTGTGACGCGATCTTTTTCCGGCCGGCCGGTTCGGCGGCGCGAGGCTCCGCCGAGCATCCGTGATGTGGCGGCTGCCGCAGGGGTTTCGTACCAGACGGTTTCCAGGGTGCTGAACGACTCGCCCAGGGTCAGCCCCGATACGCGGCAGTTGGTCCTGGAGGCCATCGGTCGGTTGGACTACCGCCCGAACAGGGCGGCGCGGGCGCTCGGTTCGGGCCGGGCGAGCGCGGTCACCGTGGTTACGGCGAACACCATGCTGTACGGCTACGCGTCCACGCTGCAGGGCATCGAGGAGGCCGCCCGGCTGAAGGGCTTGGCGGTCGGCGTCCGAGTGGTCGAGTCGGATCGACCGGTCGACGTCCGCCAAGCAGTCGAGTACGTCAGTGACCGGAGCGCGGGCAGCGTGATCGTCGTCGCGTTCGATGCGGCCGGTGCCGGGGTCCTGCGGGCGCTGCCGGCGGACATACCTGCGGTAGCGGCCACGGAGGCCGGTGGGCTGGCGGATACCCCGCGCACGATGCTCTTCTTGGACGAGCGGCAGGCCGCCGCGGAGGCGACGCGGTATCTGCTCGGGCTGGGGCACCGCACCGTGCACCATGTGGCGATCCCGTCCGAGACCGGTACGAGCGCGCGTCAGGCGGGCTGGCGTGATGCTCTTGAGGATGTCGGCGCTCCGGTCCCCACGGTCCTGCGGGGCGGTTGGGATCTGCGGTCCGCCTATCTCGCGGGGCGGCAGTTGGCAGCCGATCAGCACGTCACGGCGATCCTCTGCGGCAACGATGACACCGCGCTGGCGGTGCGTCGGGCCCTGTTCGAGGCGGGCCGGGACGTCCCGGGAGACGTGAGCCTGGTGGGCTTTGACGACGTGCCTGGGGCGGCTTACTGGACGCCGGCCCTCACGACGGTGCGGATGGACTTCGTGGCGCTGGGGCGGGTCTGTCTGGCCGCGGTGGTGGCCGAGGTGACCGGTGTGTCGGAGCCGCCGGTGGCGCTCGCCGCACCGCGCCTGGTCGTCCGCGAGTCGACGGCGCCGCCGAGGTGAGTTGAGGAAATGCGCGCGTAACAATGAGGTAACGCCCCCTTCCCGCAGTACATGTGACCGATCACACTTTCTAATCATGCGTGTGACCGGTCACATGGATGGCGGTGGGTTGATGAGGGCGAGAGTGGACTTCCGCGCGGTGCTGGCGGCGGGCCAGCCCGGCGCCGCTACCTCGCATGTGGTGGTTGACCTGCCGGCCGGCGTGAGGCTCCGCACCACAGCGCGAACGGCATCAGTCCGCGTCCGATCAACATTGTCGGGACCTGCCGCAACCAATGGCTGGCCGGAAACTCGTCCAGACATCGAACAGGAGCAGTAGTGATCTCGTCGGAACCCGTCACGAGCCTGGTCTGGGGCCACTCGGCGTTGAGGCTCGTCGTCGACGTGTCCCCGGACGGCCCGGTCGCGATCTCGTCCTTGTCAGACGGTGTTCGGCAGAGCCAGTCGCCGGCGACGCAGCCGCTGGTGGAGCTGCTGGTCGCCGGTGAGGGCCGCGCCCGGGCCTCGCACCGCTTCTCCGAGACCGCCATCGGACGGCGCCTGGCCTACGTTGGTAGCAGCCAGGCCCGCGACGGGGCGTGGTGCGAGCTGCGCGTCGACCTGCGCGACGAGCGGACCGGCCTGACCATCGAGACCCTCTTCCGGTCGGCCGAGGGTGTCAGCGCCTGCCAGGTCCGCACGCGGGTGACCAACCAGGGAGCGGCGCCGGTACTGCTCCTGGGCGTGACCTCGTTCGCCACCGGGATCGGCGGGTATCCGGTCGACGAGCTCGACGTGATACGGGCCGACAGTGAGTGGCTCGGCGAGAGCCGGTGGACCCGTCAACGGCTGCGCGACGATGTACCCGACCTGAACCTCCCGCTGCACGGCCAGGACGGTCGCGGCCGGTTGGCGGTCGTCAGCAGGGGGACCTGGTCCACCGGCACCCACCTGCCGACCGGCGGCATAATCCACCGCGGGGGCGGGCCGGCCTGGCTGTGGCAGGTGGAACACAACGGGGCCTGGCGATGGGAGGTCGGGGAGCGGCTCGACGGGTCCTATCTGGCTCTGCTCGGCCCAACCGATATCGACCACCAGTGGCAGCACCGTGTCGCGCCCGGCGAGAGCTTCACGACGGTACCGGTGTCGGTAGCCGTATCAGCGGACGGCTTGGACGGCGCGGTCGCCGCGCTGACCGCGCACCGGCGGGCGCTGGTTCGCCCGCACCGGGACCGGTCCGCGCTGCCGGTGGTGTTCAACGACTACATGAACACGTTGATGGGCGACCCGACCACCGCGAAGCTGCTGCCGCTGATCGACGCCGCCGCGGACGCCGGAGCGGAGGTGTTCTGCATCGACGCCGGCTGGTACGACAACGGCACCGCCTGGTGGGACAGCGTCGGCGAGTGGCAGCCGTCGCAGACCCGGTTCCCGCGCGGCATCGAGGAGGTACTCGCCCGAATCCGCCACCGGAAAATGGTGCCCGGCCTGTGGCTGGAGCCGGAGGTGATCGGGGTACGCAGCCCGATGGCCGACAAGCTGCCGAAGCAGGCCTTCCTGCAGCGCGGCGGCGTGCGGCTGGTCGAGCACGGCCGGTACCACCTGGACCTGCGCCATCCCCGCGCGGTCGCACACCTCGACGAGGTGGTGGACCGGCTGGTCGAGCAGCTCGGGGTCGGTTACCTCAAGCTGGACTACAACATCGACCCCGGCCCGGGCACCGACCTGGACGCGGACAGCGTCGGGGCCGGGCTGCTGGGCCACAACCGGGCTCACCTGGCGTGGCTGGACCGGCTTCTCGACCGGCACCCCGACCTGATCTTGGAGAACTGCGCGTCGGGTGCCATGCGGATGGACTACGCCCTGCTGTCCCGCATGCAGCTGCAGTCCACCAGCGACCAGCAGGACTACCTGCGGTACCCGCCGGTCGCCGTGGCCGCGCCGATGTCGGTGCTGCCCGAGCAGTCGGCGAGCTGGGCGTACCCGCAGCCAGACATGTCCGGCGAGCAACTCGCGTACACGATGTGCACCGGCTTTCTCGGCCGTCTCTACCTGTCGGGCCGTCTGGACGGCATGGACGCTGATCAGACGGAGTCCGTGCGCGCCGCCGTACAGGTCCACCGGGAGATTCGCGGCGACCTGGCGGCCGCGGTGCCGCTGTGGCCGCTGGGCCTGCCAGGGTGGGACGACCCGTGGCTCAGTCTCGCCCTTCGCGCGGGCGACGTCGTGTACCTGGCGGTGTGGCGGCGGGCCGGCGGCACACCGGCCACGACGCTGTCCCTGCCGCACCTGCGCGGCCGGGACGTCGAGATCGACCTCCTCTATCCGCGGCGGCTGCCGGCCTGGCGGTGCGACTGGGCCGCCGGCACGGGCTCGCTGACCGTCAGCCCCAACCGCCCCGAACCGGCAGCAGCGCGGCTGTTTCGGATCGTCCCCACCACGTAAGGAATACACGATGAAAAATTGGATCAAGATCGGCGCCGCGGCGGCGCTCACGCTCGGTCTCGCGGCATGCAGCGACCCAGCCGCGGAGGCTCCCACCGACACCACCGTCACGTGGGCGGACCCGACGGCGAAGCTCGACGGGGTCAAGTTGACGATCTGGGCGGCCCAGAACAGCAACACGGTGCCCAGCAAGGTAGTGGACGGGTTCGAGCAGGCGACCGGCGCCACCGTCGAGGTTGTCACGATCCCGGACCCGTACGAGCAGGGCATCCAGACCAAGGTCGCCACCGGCGACAAGCCGGACCTCGCGTTCTGGCAGCCGACCGCCTCCATGCTGACCGCGATCAACGCCAAGGCCAACCTGCAACCGCTCAATGAGGCGCCCTGGCTGTCCAAGCTCTCGCCGGACCTGCGCGACATCACCGGCATCCTCGACGGCACCCGCTACGCCGCCTTGATCACCAGCCCGGCCGTCGAGGGCGTCTACTACAACAAGGAGGTCTTCGCCGCCAACGGCATCGCCGCGCCGCCGAAGAACTTCAACGAGATGGTCACCCTCGCTCGTACGCTCAAGGCAAAGGGCGTCACCCCGTTCTACGAGATGGCCGCCGACCGGTGGGGCACCCAGTGGTGGGTGCAGATCCAGCTCGCCGACGCCGCGAAGGCCGGCCTGTGGGAGAAGATCAACAAGGGTGAGGAGACGCTCACCAGTCCCGTCGTGCTCGACTCGATCAAGACCTACAAGTCGCTGATCGACGAGGGACTGTTCAACTCCAACATCAAGACGGCCAAGTTCGAGGACCAGGGTACGGCGCTGCTCGCTGGCGAGGCCGCCATGGTGGTTCAGGTCAACTCCTTCTTCGGCCAGCTCCAAGCCAAGGCCGACACCGCAACCCTGGACAAGAAGATCGGATTCTTCCCGATTTCTCCGTCCGGCAACATCGGTACGTTCATTCCGGACCAGTCCAACGCCCTGGTCGCCTTCAAGACCGGCGACGCCAAGCGGGAGGCCGCGGCCCGGCAACTGCTGTCGTACTGGATGGGCCCGGGCTACCAGGACTTCGTCACCGACCGCAACACGATCTCGCTGCAGACCGCGGTGCCGAACCCGCCGGGCGTGCCCAAGGCCCTGCTCGACGTGCACGCCGCACTGCCGACATCGGTCGGTTCCATGCAGGCACTGGCGGTCGCCAACCCCGACCTGTACATCAACCTCGCTGACATGATCACTGGCTCCATGACGCCGGAACAGGTGGCCCAGGCCACCCAGGAACAGTTCGCCCAGTTGGCCAAGGCAGCCGGCGCGCCCGGCTTCTGAGCAATCGCACGTCGGGCGCGGCGCGTCCGCGCCCGACCTGCTGAAGGAGTGCCAGTAATGATGCCCACGGCAGCACAGGCGCGGGTGGGGGAGCGGAGCACCCCACCGGCTCCCGCCCCGGCAGGCGCCCGGCGCCGCCCCACGACGGGCGCCATCAACCGGCAGACGCATCCGATGTGGTTCCTGGCTCCGGCGTTCGCGATCCTGTTGGTCTTCTTCTTCCTGCCGACCGTCTTCAACTTCATCTACGCCTTCACCGACTGGTCCGGCTTCAAGAGCGAAATCAACCCGGTCGGGCTGGACAACTTCGCCGACCTCGCCGCCAGCGGAACCCTCTTCCGCGCCCTGCGGATCACCGTCGTGTACGCGGTCCTGGTGGCCATCTTTCAGAACCTGTTCGGATTCGGCCTGGCTGTCCTGCTAGAGCGCGACACCTGGCTCAACCGCCTGGCCAGGATCTTCTTCCTCATTCCCGTGCTCATGTCCGCCCTCGCCGTCGGCTACATCTTCCAGGCGCTTCTCAAGCCCGATGGCAGCCTCAACCAACTGATCGGCGCGGTTGCCCGAAGCCCGTTCGACTACGCGTGGCTCGGCGACACCACCTGGACGATCGTCGTGGTGGCGGTGATCCACGCGTGGAAGTGGATGGGACTGGCGATGCTCATCTACCTGGCGGGGCTGAAGACGATCCCCGAGGACGTCATGGAAGCGGCGCGCATCGACGGCGCCTCCCGCTGGCGGACATTCTGGACCATCAGATCCCCGCTGATGGCGCCGGCGGTCACCTTCAACGTCGCCACGGCGTTGCTGGGATCAATGAACGGCTTCGACATCGTGCAGGCCACCACCGGCGGCGGGCCGGCCCGCACCACGGAGATCCTCAACATCTTCATCTTCCGCACGTTCGGGCAGGGCCTGTTCGCCCAGGCCACCACCATGAGCCTGATCCTGTTCCTGCTCGTCGCCTTCATGGCTTTCCCCGTGATCTATGTACTGCGTAAGCGGGAGGAGATCCTGTGATCAGCGATGCGCGCCTCTGGCGCCGGCTGCAGCCGGCCGTCACCATCGTGCTCGGGCTGGCCGTCATCGGGATCCCGCTGTGGCTCGTCGTGGTGACCGCCGGCAAGTCTCGGAGCGAGGCGTTGACCCCGGACCTGTCCCTGCCATCCGAGTGGCACCTGTGGGAGAACCTTCGTCAGGTGTGGACGGACGGCGAGGTTCCGGCCGCTTTTCTCGGCAGCCTGCTGGTCGTCGTACCCACGGTCTTCGGGGTCCTCGCCCTCGGATCCATGGCCTCCTGGGTGCTGGCCCGCCACGCCACCCGCCTCAACGCCGTCCTGTACGCCCTGGCGATCAGCGGCATCATCCTGCCCCCGGCGGTCGTCACCGTGGTACTCCTGCTTCGCCAACTCGGCCTCGCCGGCACCGCCATCGGCATGATCGGCGTCTACATGGGCATCTATATGTCCACTGTCGTCTTCTTCGTCACCGGCTTTATCCGTACCATCCCCACGTCACTGGAGGAGGCGGCCCAGGTCGACGGCGCCAGCCCGCTGACGGTGTTCCGGCGCATCGTGCTGCCGATGCTCCGGCCGGTGCTCGCCACCGCCACCGTCCTGATCAGCCTGTACGTCTGGAACGACGTCTTCTACGCGTTCTTCGTCGTCGGCGGGCGCCTCGACACCCTGCCGCTCAACCTCTTCAGCGTCGCCAGCGCCGGTCTCTACCTCAACAACTGGCACCTCATCTTTGCCTACGTCATCTTGATGAGCCTGCCCCTGATCGTCGTGTTCGCCGTGGCCCAACGAAAGATCATTTCCGGCATCACCAATGGCGCCGTCAAATAGCAGAACCTCTCCCGCGAGGAAGTGAGACGTCGAGGGAGTCGTGGGTTCACATTGCCATGACCCGTGAAAGGGAGGCGAGGAATCGAACCGCAGTTCCGAAGGATGTCTGAATCGAACGAAATGAGGATGACGTGCAAAAATGGATCGCCTCGATCACTGCGTTGAGCGTTGCGATGGGCGTGAGCGGTGCGACGGCCGCGCCACCTCAGCAGGAAGCGCGCGCCGACAACGTCAAGCAGCTACTCGTCGATCTCGGTGAGCGCACCGGCCCGTTCGTCGGCGCCGGCGGCGGGACTCTCTACGGACTCAGCGACGAGGGCGTACCCAGCGACAACACCCTCGAACCGCTCCGGATCCACAGCATCGCACAGAAGCCGCCGGCGGGCGCCCAGCACCCGAACGGCGACGCGATGGTGGTCGCGGAGCCGTTCTTCCGGACAGGCGGTGAGTACATCCAGATCTACGTCCAGGACATGTACGCGTCGTGGCCCTACGAGAACCCGGGCGGTGTGGTCCCCTGCAACGAGGTCTGCTTCGACGACTTCATGCAGAAGTTGGCCTGGGTGGTCGACCGGGCGTCAAACAGCCCGCATGCCGACCGTTTCGTCTACGTGCCGTTCAACGAGCCGGATCACATCTGGTACGAGTTGGGTACCGGCAACAACGCGGCCTACCGGACCCGCATGGACGCCTTCCTCAACCACTGGAAGAGGGCTGTCGAGTACATCCGCGCGCATCATCCCGAGGCGCGGGTGATGGGAATGAACGACGCCACATTTCGTCAGCGCAACTACGCCGACTTCCTGACGTTCGCTCGAGACAACAACGTCCTGCCGGACATCGTCTCGTGGCACCAGTTGCCATCCAACAGCCTGGACCCGGCGAGCACCAACTATTTCCGCACCACCTTCCGGACCTACCGCAACCTTGAGCGGGAGCGCGGCATTACGCCGATTCCGATCAACATCAACGAGTACGCGGGGAACCGTGACCTCACGGTGCCCGGACAGCTCATCAAATGGACCGCGATGTTCGAGGAGGCGAAGGTCGCCGCCGGCGGCAAGGCCTACTGGACCGCGGCCGGCGGCCTCGCCGGTGACGTCGTCCAGACCAACAAGCCAGGTGGCGGCTGGTGGTTCTACAAGATGTACGCGGACCTGAAGGGCGGCGACACGGTCCGCGTCACCCGTCCAGACACCACCACCATCGACGCCCTGGACGGGATCGCCGTCGTCGACGACGACAGACGGCAGGCCCGGATCGTGGCGGGAGGCGGCGCCGAGGACTTCGACGTCGTCATCGACAACGTCGACGCCGACCTGTTCGGCAAGAAGGTCGGCGTCACGATGTCCGCCACGACCTGGAGTGGCCAGAACTCCGACGCTCCGCCGCCCGTCGTCCTGCTCGACTCCGATGTCGCCGTCAAGGACGGCAAGATCACGGTGCCGGTCCGCGGCCTGGGGGTGCACGGCGACGGCGGTGCGAACACGGACCTGATGGCCGCGTACGAGATCGTCCTCTCGCCCGGTGGCCGGGGCTCCCGGCAGCCGATCGATCGCCCGTGGCAGGGGTCCTACGAGGCGGAGAGCGCGACCATCACCGCCGGGCAGGTGTACACGCAGGGCACCGTACAGAACTGGAACGGCGCCGCCGCGTCGGGCAATCGCGATGTCGGTTCCCTGAACAGGTCCGACAGTGCCGTAGACTTTAATGTGGACGTCCCGCAGGCCGGCACCTACCGGCTGGGCATCATGTACGGCAACCAGACCGGGCAGCCGTCCCAGCAGGTGCTGACCGTCAACGGTGGCCAGGCGCAGTTCGTCGACTACGAGGCGACAATGAACTGGACGTGGCGCACGCGCAAGGACGTCAACGTCGAGCTCAATCAGGGGACCAACCACATCCGCCTCGCCAAGTCGCACCCTGAGCTAGGCGCGGCCGTCGGTGAGGCGACCCTGGACCGTGTCGATCTGGAGCTCGTATCGCGCGCGGGGCCCGGGACCCGGCGCTACGAGGCCGAGCTGTCCCAGGCGACGGCAGGCTCCGTCACCCACGAGTACGACCATCCGCAGCAGTCCGGCGCCGGACACCTGGTGCTCAAGCGCGGTGGCGAAGCCATGTTCACCGTCTACGCCGAGGAGGACGGCTACTACGACATCCAGTTCCGGCACAACAGTCCCGGTAAACGCGATACCGCCGTCGCCCAAATCGGCCTCGACCGCCGTCCCGTCGACGGGGCGCACCTGCGCGCCACGCCGGGCGGTACGTTCTGGGACACCGACACCCATCGGCTCTTCCTGTCCGCCGGGGTCAACCGAGTCACTGTGCAGGGGATAACACCGACACCCGTACGACTCGACGCGATCATCGTCACGCGGGCCGTGACGGGCGCTCAACCGGTGCGGTCGCACGAGGCTGAGAGTGCAGTCCTGAAGGGTTCCGCGGCCGTCGAAAGCCACGGTTACGCCTCCGGCGGCCAGTACGTCGGCGGGGTCGGTCATGGGGGAACTGGTGGGCCAGGGGAGTGCCGGTGACCCTCAAGGCCGGCCGGAACGAGATCACCCTCTACAACGACCCGGCCAACAGTGCTACGGCGCCGGGCTGCCCGTCGCCGTGCCGGGCGAGGCTCGACAGTGAATGGGCGCCGAACCTCGATCGCTTCGAAATCGCGCCGGTGCGGGTCGGCTGATCGGACCCGAGTTCCAGGCTCGCCCCGTGCCAACGGGGCGAGCCTGGCACGCAACAGCGGCCCGCCGAAGGGTTGCCCGGCAGGGGGAGTGGCGTCGCTCAGGTGATCTGATGGATGACTGCGGACCCGATCCGGGCGTACGCGTCTCCGGATCAGTTAATGCGACCGCGCCCACAAACCGCACTTCAGACGGCCGAACCGACTATTCGAGCTCCACACCCGCAATGACGGCCACGGCCACCGCCCCACATCGAAGATCTTGATGAATCTCGACGATCAGGCGGTGGCCGCTCTACGTCACGTCCACACACCGAACCAACCAGCGGTCACCGGCAGCACCCCGACTCGGGAGTCGAATCGCCAGTGACCCCGTTGCCGGTATGAATGGACGCACCGCACATCACGATGGCGGGTAAGCCTCCAGCTCGTAGATGCGGGCCGAGGGATCAGTCGTCTGCGCCGGGGCGGTGACATTGAGTCGGACATAGCGGCCAAATGCGTCCACGTAGTGGGTACTGACATTCGCCGTGTTCGCGGTCACGGTGACGACCGTCCACCACTGTATGGCGTCAGCGCTCATCTGGATGTTGAAGGCGCGGGTGTTGAACGACGTCGCCTCCCCGCCGGCGCCAGCATGACGCAGCACAAACTTCCTGATGTTCACAAGCGAGCCCCCAGGGGAACCAAGATCGACACGTAGCCACTTGCCAACCCCTGTGGAACACCACTTGTCCGACGCGCCGCCGGTCGAGCTACCGTTGACCGCCTTCTGCGGGCCTTGGGTCAGCGCGCACTGACTGTCCGCGATCGCGGGCTTGTTCAGCGCGAGATTAACCTCCGGCGGCAGTGACCCGGCCTGACCGTAGACCTCCAGCTCGTAGATGCGGGCCGAGGGGTCAGTGGTCTGTGTCGGGGTGGTGATGTTGAGGCGGACGTAGCGGGCGGTTGCCGTCACGTCGTGGGTGGTGACGCTCGCGGTGTTCGCGGTCACGGTGACGGCCGTCGTCCACGTTGTGCTGTCAGCGCTCATCTGGATGTTGAAGGCGCGGGTGTTGAACGACGTCGGCTCCCCACCGGCGCCAGCATGACGCACCACGACCCGCCTGATGGTCGCACTGGATCCGAAATCGACGCGCAGCCACCTGCTGGCCCCCGTGGAGCACCACTTGTCCGACAGGCCGCCGGTCGAGCTACCGTTGACTGCCTTCTCGGGGCCCTGGGACAGCGCGCACTGGCTGTCCGCGGTCGTGGGCTTGTTCAGTGCGAGATTGACCCCGCCGTAGACCTCCAGCTCGTAGATGCGGGCCGAGGGGTCAGTGGTCTGTGTCGGGGTGGTGATGTTGAGGCGGACGTAGCGGGCGGTTGCCGTCACGTCGTGGGTGGTGACGCTCGCGGTGTTCGCGGTCACGGTGACGGCCGTCGTCCACGTTGTGCTGTCAGCGCTCATCTGGATGTTGAAGGCGCGGGTGTTGAACGACGTCGGCTCCCCGCCGGCGCCAGCATGACGCAGCACAAACTGTCTGATGTTCGTACTGGATCCGAGGTCGACGCGCAGCCACTTGCTGGCCCCCGTGGAGCACCACCTGTCCGACGGGCCGCCGGTCCAGCTACCGTTGATTGCCTTCTCCGGGCCCTGGGACAGCGCGCACTGACTGTCCGCGATCGCGGGCTTGTTCCACGCGAGATTGATGTCGGGCGTGAGTGGAATCGCCAAACAGGTTTGGCTCACGGTGAAGTCGCCTATTGGGTTGCCCGTGACCTCGGCGCTGCCGTTGATGATCTGCAACCCTGCCTGCACCCTGACCCGGGCCTGCGGCGTGCCCTGGGTGATGTCGCCGTCGGGTCCGGGAACGATGACGGGGGCGAGCTCTTGGCCTTCCGGCGTCATGAAGTACAGGGTCAGCCCCTTGAACTCACCCTGCTCAGGGGTTGGCAGTCGGAAGGTCCAGACATCCAGGCCGACAAAGGGACCATTTCCGGGCTCCTGGCAGTTCGGTGGGAAGCCGTCCGCGCTACGCCCCGCCTGCTCGGACCAGAGAGGGACCTGAGGGCTGGGCTGGGCCCAGGCCGGTGTGGCGGCCGAAAGACCGATCATGCAGATCAGCAGCGCCACGATTAAACGGAACAAATCACGCACATGCATGGGAATCACCATTAGCTTTATCTGTCGAGACTGGATGGTCGTACCGAATGTCGTCGTCCGCGTGAACCACCTATCCACGGGCAACGAACGTGTGCTCGTGTGGGTGCATACTGATCGAGTAGTTTTTGGAACAGTTCAAGCTGGCCGGCGTCACCCTCTTCCTCCACCACGAGGCGGCCGTTTGGTCTGGTCGTCCGTCATCTTGAGCGTCTGCTTCGACATCTGGTGCAGGGTTTTTGCACATTCACAGATGGTCGAATGTTCGCGCACGCGTAGTAGCGATTGTCGGTGGCGTGGTTGCCGCTCAATCGCTATTCTTTCCGGGCCCAATGGCCGGACGCAGGTCAGGGTGGTCCTGCTATCGGCGCAGGTCAAGGCCTATCCGCGACAAGACTAGTGGGGCGACAGCCGGGATCAGTATCTGGAACAAGGCCGTTTTCGGTCACGCGACGGGCAATGCCTGGAAACCCCTTGTCCCGTAAGGGGGTCCGCAAGATTTCCCGTCAGTTAACCCCCTGTCCCAGCAACTTAATCAGGCTACTTTCGAACACCAATGCGGATTAGCCGATCTGTTGCTACTGGAGGACGAAACGACGGATGCTCATATAGCCGACTTGCCCTACGTGTCGCATCAGGTCGGGCAACAATTCATGGTGTACGACGGTATTTTTCGGCAGGGGGCTAGCTTGCTGAGCGGACCAATCGGTCTCACGCCTCGGCCCGCCCCTTGCTTGTATCGCAGTCCGCGCCGAACGGCGGCTGCACTTGTGCGTCGGGGCGCATGCGGCAGCCGAGGGCGAGTGCCGGCCGCAGCGGCACGGCCACCAGTCCCGCTTCGGCATGGTCGCCGAGCCGCCGGCGTAGCCGTGCCCGCTGTGGCGCTCGCCCGGCTTGTCCCCGACCAGTGGCGGACCTGGCGGTAGGAAAAGGCGACTTGTTCACAAACGCCGAGGGCCTCCTCGGCGCGGTGCCGGGGCGGCCTTTCAGGGGCGGGTGCGGGCTAGGTTCTTTCTTCCTCAGCTCCTCGAGCCGAGCCCGGAGGAGGGCCGTCTCAGCCTCCAGCCGCGCGCCTCGGCCCTCGAGACGCGCTCGTCGGCCTTTGACGAGCGCCCTGCACGCGGCCGCGCCGCATCCCCATCGCGACCTCATCGGCGCGTCCCGCTCTGCCGCGCGGCGAGCGCCACGCTCGGGGTTGATGGTCCCCCGAGCGAGCGAGGCAGTTGGTTCTGCGGGGGGAGTCCGGTCGCGGGCGCTCAGGGAAGGGTGATGGGCAGTCGATGATTGGAGGGAGCCGTGAGTCCCACCCCCGTCCGCCCGTCTCGTTGGGCGGTGGCGGCTGCCTACGCTGTGCCGCTGTGTGTTCTTCCGTCGGCCATCTGGCGGGTGACGGCACCTGTGGGCGGCACGGTCGGCTGGTATCTGATCTTCCTGTCCGTGTTGTCCATGGCCCTGGCCGTGCTGACGCTCGGGCTCGTGCATCAGTGGGGTCAGCGTCTTCCTCGGTGGCTGGGCGGCAGACCACTTGCGCCTGGCGCGGTGACCCGGCTGGCGATCACTGGCGGCCTACTGCTCGTGGTCATCTGCGTCTACTTCTTGCTGAACCAGGCGTTCCATTTCGTCGATCGGGGGTGGAGTCCGACAGCGGTGCAGGACGCTGTCGTGCACGATCGGCCGGGCTGGGACATCTTGCGGTACTACGTTCCCCTGCTCGCCTGGGGTCCGCTGCTGATTGCCGTCGCCGTGGACTATCGCAGGCGCGCCATGCGGTGAAGGCGACCAGGGTGACGACGTCGGACCGAGGAGCAACACCCAAACGTCCGGGGTTCAAGTCGCCCCTCGGACACTGACCGAACCCCAACGGCGCAACCACGGCTGCGGTGGTTACCGGGGTGCCCGTTGCAGCTCTGTCTGGACGACGATCATGGATTCGGGGTCGACGTCGCCCCGCCTCACCTACCACGCTCGGGGAGTGGCTGCTCATGGAGTCCGCACTGCTTCATCCAGGTACCTACCGGGCGAGTTCCAGGACACCATGGCGACTGCCGGCCTGCAATGCTCTGGCTCGTCCGGAGACTCGCCCCTCCGTGCCACCGCAACCAGGAGAACAATGATCATGAACGCTGTATTGGCCGACATCCTGGACGCGGCAGCACACGGGCACTTCCCTCCGCCGGACGGCGGGACCAGCGTGGTGCCGCAGCCAAGCCACCGCGACGCCGGAGTGATCGCATTTACGGCCCACTCCGTGGTGTTCACGGACGAGGACCCTCAGTGGGTACGCGGCATCCTGGCCGCTCAGGACTGCGACGCCCTGGCGGCCACGATGAATCCGGGCTTCCTGGGCGCGCTGCTCGACCGCACCCGGAGGTCCATGGACACGATCGACCTACTGACAGTTGCGAGCCCGCTGGCCGGTGCGCCCCCACTCACGTTGACCGAGCTTCCGGACGCCGGTCATCCACGTACGGCCAGGGCACGCAAGCGTCGTGATGACGTCCGTGTCTGGGCGGCGGACGGCGGGGTGGTCATTCTTGGTCGGGGCGTGGCTGGCCGTTGGGAGGCGTCGATAGAGGTCGACGAGGGAAATCGTCACCGGGGCCTGGGGCGGGCGCTGGCGATGGCCGCTCGGCATCTGGTGCCCGACGAGCAGCCAGTCTGGTCACAGCAGGCCGCCGGCAACGCGCGCAGTGTGCGGGCCTTCCAAGCCGCCGGGTTTCGACCGGTGGGAGCCGAAGCGCTGCTCCTCGGTCCGCCAACCGGGCCATGACAAAGCTTCTAGGCACGCGCATGCTCAGCTTGTGGTCTTCGCCTACGAATCCGGCCGGGTCAGCCCCCGGAACCGCTGACCGCTCAGTTGGCGGGGCGAGCTGGGTCCGGATATCGCGGTTGCGGCGACGGTTGCCGCCGAGGCAGCAATGCCGGGTACGTACCGACCCGGCAGTCCTTTTGTCTATTCGGCGTGACGCCGAACGCGAGGACGTCGGGTCCGGCGCTCGACTTCGGCACCCGTGCCTTCGTGGCCTCAACTCAGCCTTCACGCCAACACTCACCACGGGGATCCCATGTTTGCCACCTACGTCACGGTCACCATTCTCGACTCGGTCTTCAACGGCATCGCCGCCTTCACCTACCTGAGCGGCCACGACTATCCGAAAGCCCAAGCGGACATAAAGCGCGTACCACGGTCGTGGTTACCGGTGTTGGGCATGCTGCTGGCGGCAGGCTCGCTGGGGCTGCTGGCAGGGCTCGCCGTTCCACTGCTGGGGACGCTTGCCGCCGTCGGTCTCGTGCTGTACTTCCTCGGTGCGCTCGTTGCTCACCTGCGGGTCGGTTCCCGCCGGCTTGTGGGATGGGCCGTCTTCTTCTTCACTGCGGTCGCCGCACTGGCCGTCAACCTGAGCTACCACCGGTGATCCGCGAAGGCAGTGCGACACCAGCGCCGGGCAAGCCGCAGTGCTCAAGGCTTGTGCTCAGCCGACAATTGGAGTGACAGAGCTGCGCTGCGTTGCCGTAACTTCCCTCGCTTTCATGCGCGCTATGAAGACGGGGCGTTCTGACCGGGCGTGCGTTGGCGATGCCTTGATGAGGGTCGGTGGGAGTTGTAGAAGTCCTCGAACTTCCCGTCACGGTCCCGGATCCAGGAACCGGGCCCTGCAGGTCCTCGCTCTGCTCCTTCCTCTGTTGCGCTCACCTTGCTCCTGGGCGAACTGACCTACCACAACGGTCCCGCATCGATCGAATGCCGGCGGGCCCCCACCGCGGCGGAACACTCTCGGGGTGCCTGCATTGCCCCGCCGAACCAGCCGTTACAGCTACTGGCCGGCCGCGTTGTTGTCGGTGTTCGACACTCGCACGACAGCGAGATCGTCATGTTCATCACCGACCAGGCCAATAGCCGGTCCGAGACTGAGGTCCGAAGGGCGGAGCAGCCGCATGGAGTTCGACGTCACCATCGAGGTCCCCAAGGGAACACGCAACAAGTACGAGATGGATCGCCAGACCGGTCGGATCCGGCTGAACCGCACCCTGTTCACCGCGACTCAGTACCCGGCCGACTACGGCTTCATCGAAGACACCCTCGGCGAAGACACCGACCCCCTCGACGCGCTGGTACTGGTACAGGAACCGACCTTTCCCGGTTGCCTCATCCAATGCCGGGCCATCGGGATGTTCCGGATGCGGGACGAGAAGGGTCCCGACCCGAAGGTGCTGTGCGTGCCCACGGCTGACCCCCGCCTCGCGTACCTAGGCGACATCACGGATCTGGAACACTTCCACAAGCTGGAGATCCAACACTTCTTCGAGGTGTACAAGGACCTGGAGCCGGGCAAAAGCGTCGACGTCGAACGCGGGATCTGGGCCGGCCGCACCGAATCCGAGGCGGAGATCAGACGCTCACAGGAACGCGCACGCCAGCCGACCTCTGCCCCGCCGTGCTCGACGAACTGATCTCGTCGGCATGGCACCACGTCCATCAGTACGCCAATAATCCGATTGAGGCTGATCACAGCCAGCTCAAACACCGGTTGAGGCCGATGCGCGGGCTATGAACGGACAACACATCGCAGGTGATCATCGCCGGCCACGCGTTCATGCAGAACCTCCGCCGCGGCCACTACGAACTCCCCGTCGACGCCCCGCCGGGTACGCGGGTCGCCCTTGCGTTTACCGAACTCGCCCAAGCGACCTGACCGCGGGCCCTGCACGGGCTCAATGTGGCTTTCGATCCCCAATGCAACGGTGCCGCAAGGGTCAAGCGTTTCAGCACCGGCCGGCGCAGGGCTGACGGCAGGACACGGGCGCGCCCCGCCCACCAACAGGTGGGCGGGGCGCGGCCGGCGTTGAGTGGGGTCCCGCAGAACGGCAGTACCCGCGGGGCCTCCGCCGCCGAGATTATGCCTTGGCGTCGACGTCCGACGGCGGCCGGCCCGGCGCCGACCCGGACACCTTGGGACTACCTGCCGGCCTGACGTAACGCGGCGAGGCGCGGCGACGCAGGTGGACCGGGGCCCCTGGCAGGCCCGGCCCACCTACGGAAGGAAACGCTCCGCGATGCGTCGCCCTGTTGTGTCGATCATTCTGTCGCTGCTTGTCGTAGGCGGCCTTGCAGCCTGTGGCGCCGCGGAGCCAGCCGGGGCGCAGTGGCAGGCGGCGGCGACCCCCGCTTCGCCGACGGCCAAGCCGGCGCCACCACCGCCTCGACCCGCGCCGAAGAACAAGGAGGAGGCGGGCCGGCAGGCGCGGCTCGCGCTTGCCGACCTGTCGACGTTTCGCCAGGAGACTGCGGAGCACACCAGCGAGAACTCCGACGATTGGCGGCTGCGTTCGCTCTGTCGCGACATCCTGCCGTCGGATCGACTCGCCTCCGCTGGTCGCGAACGCCGCTGGGTGAAGTCGCCGATCTGGATCCGCCAGCACGTCGTCGGCTACCTGACCGTGCCCGGCCGCAAGCTGATCGGTGAGCTGCGAACGGTGTTGAAGACGTGCCGGTCGTATCGAACGAGCGAAGGCCGGACCGCGACGATCGTGCCATGGACCCCGGCCGGGGTACCGGCGAATCCGGACGTGGTGACCTTCTGCGAGCGCCAGCAGACGGACGACGGCCCTCTCAGCCAGTGCACGATCATGATGGCGCGCGGTTCCTACGTGCTCAACCTGGACGCCTCCGACGGCGACGGGGACCTCAAGAAGTCCCAGGCGATGGTCGCCAAGCTCTATCCCCTGGTCACCGAGGCGTTCGTCAAGGCCACCTGACCGGGCAGCCCGCGGCCGGGGCCTGGCTATGGCCGTGGCGCTCGATGTCGGCTCGATCTGGCTGGTCTACGTGGTGGCGTTCGGCGTCGGCACCGCCGCGATCAAGGAGGACCAGGCCGCCAGTCCGGGCGAGAGGAGCTCCGTTGGGATCGCACCCACAGGCTCTCTCGGCCGGCACCGTGCCGCCGAATTCGCCGGCGACCGGAGTGGTCGTCGACGAGGCATCGGTGCTCACCGAGGAGCAGTTGAACCGCGCTCCTCGGTGAGGTCGCCGGTGTGCAGCGCCTGGTGCTCGTCGGGCGCCTGTCAGGACAGTTGCAGCTGAGGCTCGAGGATCACCTCGAAGAGCCGGTCCCACGGCAGCTCGACACGTGCCGACTCGAAGCGAGCGAGGGTCGCTGTGAACGTCTTCGCGCCTCGCTGGCCAAGCACCATGCGGTGCCCGGCGAAGTGGTCGGCGAAGTACCGCTCGGTCAGCGGCACCAGCCGTTCGCTGACCCAGCCGTCGAAGTAGCTCTTCTGCTCGGGGGTGAGCGCGAGCGGGTCCCAGCCCTGCGCCCGTGCGTGCGCGTACGCCTCGACCTGCACGATGTTCTTCCACGGGTCGTCCTTGACGAACCGGTAGAGCAGGTACTCGGCGTGCGCCTGACCGGGCCCGCGCAGGTCGGGCACACCGGACCCACTGCCGGAGGAGCGGAGGTACGCCCACCGGGCGGTGCCGTGCCCGAGCGCCAGGCCGAGGGCGTTGCCGCCGGTGTTCCACCCCGAGTACGACAGCAGCGCCGCGAGATCCAGGCGGCTCTCCATCCGCGCGACCAGGTCGTGGTCCGCCTTGTTCACGATGAGCGGGTCTACCACGATGACCGGGGTGCCGGCAGCCAGCAGCGTGCCGATCCGCCCGACGAAGGCGTCTAGGTCAGCGGCCCGCTGCCCGGGTGCCGACGAGGGGGTGTTCACGGCGAGCACGATGTCCGCGTCGCCGCTCACGACCCGTCCCCCCAGGGCGGCCACGTGCCGGCGGATGTTCTCCGCGAACGGGATGCCCTCCAGTTGAGCGGTCCAGTCCTCGCCCGAGACGCCGGCGTACTCCACCCGGTAGGTGGGCGCGGTGCGGGCCGCGATCACCCGCGCGACCAGCAACGCGTCGACCTCGTCGGCGCCGGGGAAGATTTCCACCCGGTCGCCGACGTCGAGTTGGGCGACAAGCGCCTCCAGTTCCACCCGCTCGGCTCGGGCCAGGCCGACCGGCGCGGTGTCGTCCTCGGAGAGCACGAGGTGACTGATGGTGCCGTCGGCGACCCACTCGACCATCAGCCGGTTGACCTGGTGGTTGCGGGCCCGCGCGGCGAGATAGTCCTCAACGACCTGGTCGGGGATCCGCGCCCGGGCGGCGTCGAGCTGGGCCCGCAGCTCCTCCTGCCCGAGGTTCACCACCTGGTCGTAGAGCTTCGCCCAGGTGACCAGCAGGTCGCGGTACTTGTCCAGCTCGGTGCCGGTGCTGGTGATGGCGAGGCGCTGGATGGTGTCGTGCACCTCGATCACCGCCCCCGGCCGGGTCGAGCGAAGGTTACGGATCGCGGCCAGGTTCTCCAGGGCGGCGGCCAGGGTCGGGGCGGCGGTGCGTGAGGCGATCAGGCCGCCGTAGGCGAGCATGCTGACCGAGATCACGTACCCGTCGACGCCGTCGGTGGTGCCGAGCCAGCGGGCGATGGCGGCTCCGTCGCCGGGGGTGAAGAAGCGGCCCAGCATTTCGCGCGGCGGCAGCTGCACCTGGGCGCCGGCGCTCGCCGCGGTCATCTGCGGTGCGTAGGTGTTGACCGGCCGGTCGTCCAAGGGCACCAGCGCCACGGTCAGCTGCTGGTTGGCGGGCCCGGCGAATGCGGGTCGGCCGATCGCCACGGTGGCCAGCCCGGCCATGCCGGTGGCCAGGAGGGTACGCCTTCTCATGCTCACTCCTTCTTTGTCGGTGCGCTCGCCGCGCGGGGGGTGGCCGGCACGAGCCGGCGGGTGATCCACAGCGGTGAGGTGACGGCGTTGCCCATCACCACCGCGTGCGCACCGGCCTCGAAGGCCCGGCCGATCTGTTCCGTGGTGCGGTACCGCCCTTCGGCGACCACCGGCACGGGTAGCAGTGCGGCGAGTCGCGCCACGAGCCCGAGGTCGGGCCCGTCAGTCGGTGGGCTGGCCGGGGTGTAGCCGGACAGTGTGGTGGCGACGGCGTCCGCGCCAGCCTCGACGGCGGAGACGCCCTCGGTTGTGGTGGAGACGTCGGCCAGGATCAGTGCGTCGGTCCGTTCGCGGATCACGCGGACCGTCTCGGCGAAGGGGCGCCCGTCCGGTCGGGGGCGGTCGGTGGCGTCGATCGCGATGATGTCCGCCCCGGCCAGCG
Source organism: Micromonospora cremea (assembly GCF_900143515.1). Classification (NCBI taxonomy): domain Bacteria; kingdom Bacillati; phylum Actinomycetota; class Actinomycetes; order Micromonosporales; family Micromonosporaceae; genus Micromonospora; species Micromonospora cremea. The sequence continues at coordinate 973,188 of NZ_FSQT01000001.1, forward strand.
CCACCTCGAGCGCGTGGGCCGCAGTCGGGGTGATGAAGACGTCCTCGGTGCCGTGCTTGTACAGCCCGATCACCGGAACGTCGACGGCGGCGCGTACCGCTCTGACGTCGTCCGGTCCGTTGACCCGGACCGCCACCGCGCCGCCGCGTACCACCGCGGCCGCCACCCGGGCCTGGACGTACGGGTCACGCATCGGGTCGTCAGGCTCGTCAGGCAGCGGTTGGCAGGACACCACCAGCCCGCCGGCCAGGTCGTCAAGCACGGTCACCCGTTCGTCCTTTCGATGTCGCGAATGTCCATGACCAGTCGGGCCGCGCCGACCACGACGGCGTCGGCGCCCAGCGTGGCGGGCAGCAGCGGAACGCCGGCCCAGCCCGCGGGCAACTCGGCCGAGTAGGCGACCGACGCGGCGGGCAGCAGGGCGCCGGCCGCGCCACCGGCCACCAGGACAGCTTCCGGATCGAGCAGGGCCACCAACCCCGCCAGGGTCGCGCCGAGGACGGTTCCGGCCCGCTCCACGACCCGCTGGGCGACCCGGTCCCCGGCCGCGGCGCGGTCCGCCACAGCCCGCCCGGTGACGCGGGTGCCGGTCTCGATGGAGTACGCGGCGGCCAGCCCGCTGCCGGAGGCGATCGCCTCCAGATGCCCGTACCGGCCGCACCCGCACCGCAGCCGTTCGGCGCCCGGGGCCGGCAGATGCCCGACCTCGCCAGCGGCGCCGCGGGCACCGGCCTCGACGCGGCCGTTCCGGACGACCGCCCCGCCCAGCCCGGTGCCCACGGCCACCAGCAGCACATGAGCGCGCTCCCGTCCCGCACCGGCCCAGCATTCGCCCAGCGCGGCGGCGTTCACGTCGTTGGTGACCAGCACGGGTCGACCCAGCCGGGCGGCCAGCGCGTCGGCGACCGGGGTGCCAGTCCAGCCGGGCAGGCTGTCGGTGGCGTACCGGATGCCGCCGGTTGCGGGGTCGACCGTGCCGGCGGTGCCCACCCCCACCGGCCCGGCCGCCACGCCGAGCAGGTCGGTGGCCAGGCGGGCGGCGGCGTCCAGCACGGCCCCAGGCCCGGACCGGGCGGGCGTGGGCACCTCGCGGCGCTCCACCACCTGCCCGCCCCGGTCGACCAGCGCGGCCGCCGTCTTGGTGCCGCCGATGTCGATGCCGACCACCGGTGTCGTCATCCCTTGAGGCCGGTGTGCGCGAGGCCCTCGACGAACTGCTTCTGCGCGATGACGAAAACCACCAGGACGGGCAGCGCGGTCATCGACGCCGCGGCCATCTGGACGTCCCACATGGGGCCGCCGTAGGCGTCGACGAACTGGGTGAGCGCCTGGGGCAGGGTGAACTTCTCCGGCGAGGAGAGGAACACGATCGGTTCCAGGTAGAGGTTCCAGCTGTGCAGGAAGGTGAAGATGGCCACCGCGCCCAGTGCCGGCCGCGACAGCGGCAGGGCGATCCGCCAGAAGGTGGCGAAGCGGCCCAGCCCGTCGACGCGGGCCGCCTCCTCCAGCTCGCCGGGGAGGCTGATGAAGAACTGCCGCATGATGAACGTCGCCAGGACGCTCGGCGCGCCGAAGATCGGCACCAGGATCAGCGGCCAGTGGGTGTTGACCAGGCCGAGTTTGAAGAACATCTGGAACATCGGCACGATCGTCACCTCGCTGGGAATGAGCAGGCCCGCGAGGACGACCAGGAACAACACGTTCTGGCCCCGGAACCGGATGCGCGCGAAGGCGTACCCGGCCAGCGCCGACACGGCCATGGTGCCGACCGTGACGACCAGCGCGATGTAGAGGCTGTTCAAGTACTGCTGCCCGAACGGCTGCAACTCGAACACCCGCTCGTAGGCGTCGAGCCGCGGGTGGGTCGGCAAAAGCTTCGGCGGGAACGCGAAGATGTCCGCCACCGGCTTCAGCGACGAGGTGACCATCCACCAGGTCGGGAAGACGAACGGGATCGCCAGGACCAGCAGTACCCCGTAGAGGACCAGCTTGCTCCGCCGGGACAGCTCACGATTCATGGAAGACCCACCTCTTGCGCATCTGCCACTGCAGCACGGTGAGAGCGAGCACGATGACGAACAGCAGGATCGACAGCGTGGCGCCGTAGCCGAAGTGATGGAACTGGAAGGCCTGCTGGTACAGGTAGTAGACGAGCACCGTCGTCGATGTGCCGGGTCCGCCCTGGGTGAGCACCGCGATCTGCGCGAAGACCTGCAGCGACCCGACCACGGTGATGATCGACGTCAGCAGGATCGTCGGGCTGATCAGCGGTACGGTGATCCGCCAGAACTGGCGCATCCGACTCGCCCCGTCCACCTCCGCGGCCTCGTACAGCTCCGCCGGCACGCCCTGCAGGGCGGCCAGGAACAGCACCATGTTCAGGCCGACGTTCTTGAACACCTGCACGACGATCACGGACACCATCGCGGTGCCCTCGCCGCGCAGCCAGTTCGGCCCGTCCACGCCGACGGTGTCGAGCAGGCCGTTGATCCCGCCGTTGTCCTGAAGCAGGAAGCCCCAGACGATGGTCCAGGCCACCAGCGAGACCACCACCGGGGAGAAGAACAGCGTGCGGAACAGGATCGTGCCCCGCAGCCTCTGGTTCAGCAGGACGGCCAGCAGCAAGGCCAGGCCGAGGTTGACCACCACCAGGCCGATCGAGAACAGCCCGGTGGCGCGCAGCACCGCGCCGAGGTTGGGATCCTCGGCGAGAGCCTTGTAGTTGTCGGTGCCGACGAATTCGAAGGTGCCCGCGAGCACGTTCCACTCGTGCAGGCTGTACCAGAGCACGAGGATCAGCGGCAGGATCACGAAGACGACGCTGCCGATCAGTTGCGGGGCGATGAACACATAACCGGCGAGCTGGTCCCGGCGGCGGCTGGTCCAGAACGGCCGGGCCGGGCCCGGGGCGGGCCCGGCAGTAGCCGAGCCCACCCTGGTGTCCGTCTGGGTCATGATCGTTGGCCTTACTTCGCCAGCAGCGGCTGGATCTTGGCGCAGACGCCGTCGAGTACGGCCTTGACGTCCGCGTTCGGCTGCCACAGCGGGTCGAGGCCGGCGCGGACCTGCTGGCTCAGCTCGGCCTGTCCGGAGTGGTTGGGCTTGACCACGCCGTTGGTGATGCCGTCGATGACGACCTTCTGCAACTGCTCCGGCTTGAGCTTCGGGTTCGTCTTGGCGAGTGTCTCGGCGGTCAGCTGCGACTGTCGGGGCGCCGGGAAGAACTGGGCGAGCTTCGCCGAGTTCGTGGGGTTGGTGAAGAAGGCCAGGAAGTCGGCCGCCTGCTTGGCGTGCGGGCTCTTCTTCATCACCCCGAGGCCGGCCTGGCCGACCACCGCGTAGTCTCCCTTCGGCCCGGCCGGCAGCGGCACCAGGTCCCACCCGAAGCCGCCGTCCTTGAGCAGCGAGGCGCGGGAGATCTGGGTGATCGTCATGGCCGAGTCACCGGCGAAGAAGTCGGCGGTCGTGCCCGGGCCGGGCAGCGCCTTCTGGGTGAAGGTGGCCTTGTGCAGGGTGGTCATCGCGTCGACCATCTCCGGGCTGTTGAAGCCGCAGGTCTTGCCGTCCTCGCTCCATGCCTGGGCTCCCCACCCGGTCCAGAAGGTGGACAGGTTGTCCCAGCCCTTGTAGTCGAAGTCCCGAATGACCAGGCCGGCCTTGCCGGAATTCGCCGCCGTCGCCGCAGCGGTGGCCAGGGCGTTGTCCCAGGTCCACTGACCGGCCGCGATCAGCTCGGCCGGCGTCTTCTGCCCGGCCTTCTTGAGCAGGTCGGTATTGACGAAAACCCCGAACGGCGAGGTGGAGAAGGGGTACGCGAACAACTTCCCGTCGTTCTGCCAGAGCTTGAGGGTGGCGGGGGAGATGTCCTCGTACTGGTAACCCTCGGCCTTCTTGAGCGTGTCGTCGAGGGGCAGCAGCGCGCCCGAGGCGACGAAGTCCGGCGCGGAGTTCTCGAACACCCACGCGAGGTCGGGCGCGTTCCCGCCCGCGATCTGGGTGGTCAGGGTCGTGGTGTAGGTGTCGAACGGCAGCGGGTCGAACTTGATCTCAGCCACGTCCGGGTGGCTCTTGCGGTACTCCTCGGCGATCTCGTTGAACAGCTTGAGGTGCGCCTCGTTGGCCGACCAGACGGTCATCCGCAGCTTCGCCGGGCCGCTGTCGGCGGCCTCGCCACCGCCGCCGCAGGCGGTCAGGGCGAGTGCGCCGGCCAGTGCCACGGCGACGCCGCGCAGGGCCTTTCCTGCTCTCACAATTTTCTCCTCACCGGGGGTGTGTATTTAGTAGCCCGCGATCCGCGGCCAGCGCTGTTCCACGCCGGCCGCGGTGAGGCGGTCCTGGAAGTCGGCCAGCAGACCGGGGGTGTTGCGGACCGCACGCGGGGACTCGCCCCGCGCCAGACAGAAGTCGGCGAGCAGACCGGCGACCTCGCCGACGTTCCACTCGACCGGGTGCAGCCGGTAGCTGCCGTTGGTGACGTGGGTGGTGCCGATGTTCTTGCCGGCCGGCAGCAGGTTCTCCATCCGCCGCGGGATCAGCGCGCCGAGCGGGATCTCGAACGGGCAGGAGCCGACGTCGATGTAGTTGTCGCCGCCGGTCGACGGGTGCAGGTCGATCCGGTACATGCCCACGCCCACCGCGTCCGGGTAGCTGACCGCGCCGCGATCGCCCCGGACCGCCAGGGACAGGTCCTGCTCGGCCACGGTGTACTCGGCCCGGATCCGGCGGGACTCGCGGATGTACGGGGCCTGGGCCAGGCCGTCCGAGCTGCCGGTCACGTCGCCGCGCAGCCGCAGCCCCGGGAAGCCGGTGCCGCCGTCCGGCCGGGGCGCCTCCGTCTGCAGCCAGTAGAGCACCGAGTACGACAGCTCGCGGGCCTTGGACAGGTGCCACGACGCGTTCGGCACGTCGATGACCGGACCCTCGAAGTAGTCGATCATCGGCCAGTTGACCAGCGTGATGTCGCTGCCGTACGCGCCGTCGGTGAAGTTGCGTCGCGCAGCGATCCGCCGAAACGTCCACAGGTTGCCGTCACCGGGGTTGACGCGTTGATCGGCGTTGACGCTCAGCGGGTCGTCGTCCGGGTTGGGGGTGAAGCTGCGCTCGACGATCTCCAGCGTGCGAGGGTGCGGCGACTTCCAGGACAGCAGCCGGTCACCCCAGAAGTCGGGCTTGTAGTCGCGCCAGAAGTCGTACCCCGCGGGGCGGTCGATGGTGTGGTCGCCGTCGACGTGGTCGAGGGCGAAGCAGACGGACACCGCCTGCATGTTCATCGGCTGGGCCACGGCCGGGGCGCTCGGCTCACCGGTCTCCGCCTGCGACTCGAACCCGGTGACGTACTCGGTGCCCGTCAGCGGCAGCAACTCGCCGGTCTCGGTGGCGTCCAGGACGTACGGCGCGACCACGTCGATCCGCTCGTCCCGGTCGCGGTGCGCCAGCGTCACGCCGGTCACCCGGTCCCCGTCGGTCTCGGCGGCGACCGGCCGGTACGGCTGCAGCACCCGCAGCCGGCCCGAACCGAGGTACGGGGCGAGCATCTGTTCGAGGACGGCGACCGCCACCCGCGGCTCGTGGCAGATCCGGCTGACCCAACCCGCACCGGGGTTGAGGTCCGTCCAGGCCCGGGACCGTTCGGTCAACGGGTAGTGGCGACGGTAGTAGTCGCGGATGCCGTTGCGCAGCGCCCGGTAGCTGGCGGTGGCGCCGAACTGCTCGATCCAGGAGTGTTCGTCCGGCGGGACGGCCTGGCTGGTGAGTTGCCCGCCGAGCCAGTCGAACTCCTCGGTCAGGATGACGGACCGGCCGGCCCGGGCCGCGGCGAGCGCCGCGGCGACGCCGCCCAGTCCGCCCCCGACGACGAGGACGTCCGTACGCATGATGACCACTTGCTTCCTTCCAGTTGCGCGGCCGACCGCTCAGCGTCGGTCGACCGCCCGATCAGGGGTGCCGAGGGTGATGCCCTCGACGATCTCGCAGGCGAGAAGTCGCTGCTGGAGGCCGGGGGCGCTGCCATCGATGACGCCCGTCAACACCTCGACCGACTGTCGGCCCATCTCCTCGCGGGGGATGCGGAACCCGGTGAACGCGATGTCGGTGGGGACCGGGACCGTCGGGTCGCCGAGGGTCACGATCGACAGGTCCCCGGGCACGGTCAGGCCGCGCCGACGGGCGGCCGACTCCAGCGCGACCGCCGTGGCGAAGTCCTCCACGAAGACGACGGTGGTCCCGTCGGCCATCAGGGTGTCGACGATCGTGTCGGCCTCCCCGGCCAGCGCCGACAGCTGCCCGGCGCTCTCCGCGGTCGTCGCGGCGGCGCGGAACCCACGGAGCCGGTCTTCGGAGGATTCCGCGGTGGTGCCCATGCTCACGTACGTCAGGCGGCGGTGACCGCGGCTCAGCGCCACCTCGACGAGCCGGGCCACCGCCGAGGCGTAGTCGGCGCCGACGTAGGGGACCGGCCCGCCGGCGTCGTTGCGGCGCCCGACGGCGACGTACGGATATCCGTCACGGTTGAGCCGGTGCAGCTCGGCGCCGTCGATCTCGCGCCCGAGCAGGATGCACCCGTCGGCCAGACGCAGCCGGTTGTCCTGGTGGAAGATGCGTCGCCGGCCGTCCACCACCGGTGCGCTGGTGAGCAGCAGCAGGTCGCAGCCGACCCGCTCGGCGTTCTCCTCGATACCGAGCAGGAACGGGTGGAAGAAGTCCCGGCTGCCGCTGGGGAAGGCGGGCTCGTACGTGAAGACGCCGAGGATCCGGTTGAACCGCGAGGCGAGGCGGCGGGCCACGGGGTCGGCGGCGTACCCGGTCTCGGCGATGACCCGCAACACCCGGTCCCGGGTCTCCGGGGCGATGCGGACGTCGGCGTCGGTCCGATTGTTGAGCACCAGCGACACCGTCGCCTGACTGACACCGGCCATCCGCGCGATGTCACGTTGGGTGACGCGTCTGGGGGGAGCGGTCACGTCGGGTCCTTCCGGTGCTGCTAATGCGTATTAGCGCTCGGTGTTGGGAAGGAGCCTGGCGGGTGGACCGGCGTGTGTCAAGGGGTGGCCGCAAGATTTCCGTGCGGTAAAACCCCCGGAGTAATGCGCATTAGCGGTCGGGCACCCCGGCGCTGCTGTGTCGTCCGGGTGGATCGGCGGGGCGCTGAACCGCCTCTTGACAGCAACGCCGCCGGGCGCGCAACATTCGAGAAACATAGATGCTAATACGTATTAGCACGGCGGCGCACAGGGGGCACCCGCCGATCGATGCCCCCTGTGTTCTCACTGAGCGTCACTCCGCGCCGCTCGTGCCGCCGATCCGACCGAAGAGGAAGCCGCATGACGAGACCATCCGCCCCGTCGTCCCGACGCGCCGTCCTGGCGGCCGCCAGTGCCGGCCTGCTCGTCGCCGCCGTGGCCGGCGCCCGGCCGGCAGCCGCCGAACCCGAGCTGGGTTTCCCCCAGTTCACCTACCAGGGCACCGCGTTCGACAAGGGCACCCTCGCCTACAACCCGACGAACGAGTTCATCTTCCCGAGCGTCATCCGGGCCGCCGACTACTTCCCCAACCCGCTCGGCACCTACTACCTGTACTACGCGCCGCACGAGCGTCCCGGCGGGATCGCCCTCGCGTACTCCAACTCGATCAACGGGCCGTGGACCGAATACGTCGCCAATCCCCTGATCAGCAACACCTGGCTGCCGTACTACGCGACGGTCAGCCACATCTCCTCACCGCACGCGGTGTGGATCGAGGGCGAGGGCAAGCTCTTCCTCTACTTCCACGGCGAGAACTCCATCACCCGGTACGCGACCTCCGACGATGGCATCCACTTCAACTATGGCGGGACCGCGGTCAGCCGGAACGACACGACCGGTGGCGAGACCTCCTACGCCCGGGTGTTCGAGCAGTCCGTGCCACGCCTGGGCACCCGGTACCTGATGCTCTTCATGGACAATCCCACGGCGGGGGCGCCCGGACCGACCGGGCCCGTGTCCCGGCGGATCCGCTGGGCGGTCTCCAATGACGCGCGAACCTGGAGCATGCAGCCCGAACCGATCGTGACCCCGCAGGGCATCGAAGGCCCGAACGCCTCGGGACCGTTCTTCCTGCACTGGAACGACCGCAACCTGGTGATCTACCACGCGGCAGACGGCAACATGCACGCGGTGGACGTCGGGGAGGACTTCGACCAGGAGGTCCACCTCGGCATCGTGCATGACTCGATGTCCGCCGCCCCCGACCTCGGCCGCTCGGCCGCGCCGACGTTCTACTTCGATGGGCAGACCGCGCACATGTACTACGAAGCCGGCGGCCGGCTCACCGCGACCATCGGACACGCCACCGCCACCCTGGCAAACCCGTTGCCGGTACGGCAGCTGGACTGTGCCGTGGACGGACCGGTCCTGTGGCCGCCGAACCACGAGCTGGTCGACGTCAACGTCACCGTGGACCTGCACGACGGTGTGCTCGGCCCGAATGCGTTCACCCTGACCGGCGTGACCGGGGGTGACGCTGCGGACGTCAGTGGCTTCGCCATCGGCACGCCGGACACGAGTGGCAAGCTACGGGCCGAACGAGCCGGGAACGGGGGAGACCGGGTGTACCACCTCACGTATGCCGGCCACGACGAGATCGGCCGGCCGGTTGGCTGCACCGTCACCGTCACCGTCCCACACGACCAAGGCAGCAACTAGTGGATCGTCGCCGGTCGGCAACTCGCCACCAGATGGTGGGGCGGACTGCGGGGCGCCCCACCTGATCCTCTCGCCGTCCGAGGTGGGCGGTCACGTCGCGACCGGCCGGCACGGGTGGGTGCCGGCCGGCTCCGCAAGGCGTGACGTCGGCTACAAGATCTGAATCCCGGGTGCCGACACCGGCGGCGGCTGCAGCTCGTCGAGCGGCACGGCGGGGTCGGACAGTCGGTCGAGGTCGACCGGCTGGGCTGCCGCGACGAGCCGCCGGATCGACGGGACGACGTCGCACACGTTGACGTTCATGCCGGCGAGCACCCGCCCGCCGGCGGTCCAGAAGGCGATGAACTCGCGCTTGGCGACGTCGCCCCGCACGGACGACCCCGGTCGAACGCCTCGGGCGGGGCGTGTCCGACGTACTCCATTCCCAGGTCGTACTGGCGGTTTAGAAGTAGGGCAGGTCGTCGTAGCTGAAGGCTGTCCCAGCTCACCCTCGGCGGCCTGCTCGGTTCCTACGCCCGGTGCCGGCTGGTGATCTCGAACGACACCGGGCCGCTGCACGTCGCCGCCGCCGTCGGCACGCCCACGGTCGGCATCTTCTGGGTGGGCAATCTGATCAACTCCGCGAGCCCGCTGCGGGGTCGGCAGGCCGATCGCGTCGTGGACCATCCACTGTCCGGGGTGGACTGCAGCCCGGGGGTGTACGCGGCCCGGCCGGGTGACGGCGACCGCCCGCACGGCGAGTGCTTCGTCGCCGACACCCCGGTCGCCGAGGTCTGGGAGGCCGCCACCGAGCTTCTCGGACCGGACCCGCGGGCGGCTGAGCTCCGGGAAATGACGCGAAAAGTACCCGCGATGTTACGAGACTGTTTCCAAGATTGCCGGCAGGTAAAACTTTCTCCTGGAAGATCGCCGCCGCTCTTACGTTTCGGCCACCGCCACCCCGCCGTGGCGACCGGCACCGAATGTGGAGGACGACGTGCCACGACCGAAGACACCCCCGCCCGGACGGATCAGGCGCGCCCCGGTGAGCGTGCTGGCCACCGCCGCGTTGATCGCCGCGGGGCTGGCGATCGCGCCGGCCGGCGCCGCAGTGGCGGCACCGCCGACCAGCAGCGGACCGACCGCCCGCTACCTCGTCCAACTCGCCGAGCAGCCGTTGGCCAGCTACACCGGCGGCGTACCCGGACTTGCCGCCACCAAGCCGACCGGCGCCGGCCGGCTCGACCGGAGTTCGGGCGCCGCCACGGCGTACCGGGAGCACCTGCGCCGGCAGCGCGGCACGGTGCTGTCCGCCGTGGACATCCCCACCAGCCAGGCCCGGACCACCTTCGACACCGCCTTCAACGGCTTCGCCGTGGAGCTGAACCGCTCGCAGGTGGCCCGGCTGCGCGCCACCCGGGGCGTGACCGCGGTGTACGAGGACCAGAAGGTGCACGCCACCACCTCGCACACCCCCGACTACCTCGGTCTGACCGGGCAGGGTGGCGTGTGGCAGCAGCAGTTCGGCGACGTGGCCCACGCCGGTGAGGGCGTCATCGTCGGGGTCATCGACAGCGGCTTCTGGCCGGAGAGCGCGAGTTTCGCCGCGCTGCCGACCCCGCGTCCGGATCAGGCGACCATCGACGCGAAGTGGAAGGGCACCTGCGACGTCGGTACCGAAGCGCCAGTCACCTGCAACAACAAGGTGATCGGGGCGCGCTGGTACAACTACAGCGGGTTGGCCGACGCGTTCGCCGACGAGTACCACTCGCCCCGCGACCGCAACGGTCACGGCACCCACACCGCGAGCACCGCCGCCGGCGACCACGGCGTACCGGCCTCGATCGGCGACCAGTCCCTGGAGGCGATCTCCGGGATGGCGCCGGCCGCCCGGCTGGCGATCTACAAGGCGCTCTACGACACCGGCGCCGGCTCGGCGGCGGGTAGCAGCATCGACATCGTGCACGCCATCGACGACGCGGTCGCCGACGGCGTCGACGTGATCAACTACTCGGTCGGCGACGACATCGAGAACTTCAGCGCGATCGAGCAGGCGTTCCTCAACGCCGCCGCCGCCGGGGTGTTCGTCTCGGCCGCGGCCGGCAACGCCGGCCCCGAGGCCGGCACCGTCGACAACTCGACCCCCTGGGTGACCACGGTGGCCGCGAGCACCACCGACCAGCAGTACAGCCGGACGCTCACCCTCGGCAACGGCACGACCATCACCGGGGTGGGCGTGGGCGGCGCCACCGCCGGGCCGGCACCGCTGGTCTCGGCGAAGGACAGCGCGCTGCACCCCGACGACACCCGGAACGCCGAACTCTGCGCCGACGGTGAACTCGACCCGGCCAAGGTCAAGGGGGCGGTCGTGTTCTGCCGGCGCGGGGTCGTCGACCGGGTGGCGAAGAGTGCCGCCGTGGCGAAGGCTGGTGGCGTCGGCATGGTGCTCTACAACGACACGGTCAACTCCCTGGACCCCGACCTGCACGCGGTGCCCACCGTGCACATCTCCGACACCGACGCCCCGGCCGTCGCGAGTTACCTCGCGGCGGGCGGCGCGACGGCGACGATCTCGGCGGGTACCCTGACCGCGGTCGAGGCGCCGCAGGTCGCCGGGTTCTCCTCAGCGGGGCCGTCGTACTTCAACGGCGGCGACCTGCTCAAGCCGGACATCAGCGCGCCCGGCGTGGGCATCGCCGCGGCGTTCTCCCCGGCGATCGGGGGGCAGAACTTCGCGCTCGAATCGGGTACGTCGATGGCGGCCCCGCACATCGCCGGCATCGCCGCGCTGCTGCGGGCCCGGCACCCTGACTGGTCACCGGCGGCGATCCGGTCGGCGCTCATGACGACCGCCGTGGACACCACCGACAAGGGCAACCCGATCAAGCTGGGTGACGCGGACGCCACGCCGTTCAACTACGGCGCCGGCGAGGTCCGCCCGGGCGGAGCCTTCGACCCGGGCCTGGTCTACGACTCCAGCCAGCAGGACTGGCAGAGGTACCTGTGCGGGCTGGCCGCAAAGGGCTCCCAGGTACCCGACGACGACTGCGCCACGACCGGTGCGATCGAGACGAGTCAGCTCAACTACCCGTCGATCGCGATGGGCAACATGGTCGGCACCCAGACCATCACCCGCACCGTCACCAACGTCAGCGACCGGAAGGGCACCTACACGTCCTCGGTGCAGGCACCCGCCGGTTACTCGGTCAAGGTCACCCCGGCCAGCCTGACCGTGCTCCCGGGCCGGACCGCCACCTTCAAGGTGGAGATCACCAACAAGGCCGGCGCGGTCGACGCCTGGGCCGACGGCTCGTTGACGTGGCGGGACAACTCCCAGCACCAGGTCACGATCCCGCTGGTCGTGAAGAACAGCGGGCTGATCGCGCCCGACAGGATCGCCGGCACCGGCACCTCCGGCAGCTTTTCGATGACCGCGCAGGTCGGCTACCGGGGCACCCTGGCCGCGCTGCCGATCGGCCTGACCGCCGGCACCAGCACCACGGCCACCCTGCACGGCGACGCGCCGATCTGGGACTGGAACTCGCCGGACAAACTGCCGGTCCCTCTGCCGGCATCGTTGCACCGGAGCACGGTGCACGTACCCGTCGGCACGGTCAACCCGCAGATCGTCGTCACCGGGGAGAAACCGCTCTGCACGGACATCGACTGGAGCGCAGACCCGCTGCCGGCGTGTGGCGACTTCATGTTCTATGTCTACGACAGCACCGGCAAACTCGTCGAGTACAAGTACGGCACCGGAGACGGCGCCAACATAGTGCTGCCCGGCGCCGGCGACTACACCCTGATCGTCGAGCAGTTGTACACCCTCAACACGCCAGCCGGTCAGGGCACCAACACGTACACCATCACCACCCTGCTGCCCGGCGTGCCCGGCACCTCGGCCGGAAAGCTGACCATCGATCCCAAGAAGGTCAGCGTGATGGCGGGCGCGAAGGTGAACCTGACGCTGCGCTGGTCCGGTCTCACCCCCGGTCGCCGGTACATCGGCGTGGTGGTGCTGAGCAACGGTACGGAACCGTTGAAGACCCTGCCGATCACGGTGCGGTCGTAACTCCTGATCCCCGCGGCCGGGTGGGCCGGCGGTGTGCCACACGTCACCGCCGGCCCGCCCGGCCGTCCGCCGGATCAGGGCCGGATGATTGGCTGCCCGCGCGAGCGGCGACGAGCGGTTTGACGGGCACGACACGCGGGGCGGGTTCGAGTCACTGGTCCGCCATGGACGCCTGCGCGGACCCATCGAGTTCGTCGGCCGGGCGGTCGAGCTGGCGACGCTGCGCCGCCTCATCGAGACACCACCCTGTCTGGTCCTGGTGGAGGGCGAGCCCGGCATCGGCAAGAGCCGCCTCGTCGCGGAGCTGCTCAGCGGCTCCACCCGGCGTCGGTTGGTCGGCGAGTGTGACGACGTGCCGGAGCCGTTCCCGCTCGGTGCCCTGCTCGACGCCATCCGGACCGGCGCCGACGAGCTGGGCCCGGTCAATCCGGTAGCCGGCGCGCTCGCCCCGCTGCTGCCCGAACTGGCCGACCGGCTGCCCCCCGCACCGCCGCCGCTGAACGACCAGCCGGCCGAGCGGCACCGGCTGCTCCGTGCGGTGGCCGCGGTGCTCACCGCGCTCACGCCCGCCGTGCTGGTGCTCGAAGACCTGCACTGGGCCGACCCGGCGACCTGCGAGTTCCTCGCCTACCTCGGTGCCCACCCGGTCGCCGACCTGGCCGTCGTGCTCACCGCCCGGCCCCCGGCCCCCACCGGCGGCACGCCCATCCACGACGCGCTGGCCCGCACCCCGCCGGGGGCGGTGCGGCGGATCGCGCTGCCACCACTCAGCGCCGGCGACGTACGCGAGCTGGCCGCCCGTACGTTGCGGCTGGCCGACCCGCCGAACCGGCTCACCACCACGCTGCTGGAGCGCACCGCCGGCATCCCGTTCGTGGTGGAGGAGGTGCTGCGCTCCCTCGCCGAACGGGGCGGGGATCCGCTCGCCGACGACACGGTCCCCTTCGTACTCCGGGACGTGCTGCTCTGGCGGCTGCGCTCGCTCGACAAATCCACCCGCGAGGTGCTCGGCGCCGCTGCGGTGCTCGGCCTGGTGCCGGACCGTCGTACCCTCGCCGCCGTGCTCCGCCTCCCCGGCGACGCGGTCCGCGCGGCGCTGGACGCGGCGCAGCACGCCGGCCTGCTGCACGAGGCCACCGACGGGCTGCGGTTCCGCCACGACCTGGCCCGCCAGGTGGTGTACGACCTGCTCTCCCCTGGCACCCGGCAGTGGCTGCACCTGCGTACCGCCCGGGTGCTGGAGCAGTCGCTGCCCCGGCCGGTGGCGCAGCTCGCCCACCACTACCGGCTCGCTGGCAGCGGCGCCGACTTCGTCCGCAACGCCGAAGCCGCCGCTGACCTGGCCACCGAACGCGGCGACGACGCCACCGCCGCCCGGTTCCTGTTGCAGACCATGGACCTCGCCGAGCTGCCTCGTCCGGTGCGGACCCGGCTCGCCGCGAAGCTGGGCCGCTCGGCCATCGACGGCCTCAGCCAGGCACCCGTGATCCCGGTCCTGGAGCGGCTGCTCGCCGACCGGCACCTGCCGCCCGGCGCCCGCGGCGAACTGGGCCTGGTGCTCGGGCGGATGCTGCGGCAGCAGGGCGAGGAGCTGGGCGGATACACCGAGATCGAACGGGCCGTGCCGTACCTGCGCGCCCCACGACGCCGGGCACAGGCGCTCGCGGTGCTGGCCGCGCCGGACACGGTGGTCGGCCGGCACGTGCGCGACCACCTGGCCCGCTGCGCGGCGGCCGAGGAGGCTGCGGCGGCCAGCGGCGACCCGGTCGCCCACCTGGAGGTGCGGATCGCCCGGACCTCGCTGCTGCTGGAGCTGGGTGACCCGACGGCCTGGCAGGTCATCGACGAGATGCGCGCCTCGTCGGTCCTCGCCGACCGGCCCCGTGAACACGTCCGCGCCTGCCTGAACTGGGCCCAGGGTGCCCTGCACGCCGGGCACCTGGACCGGGCCTCGGCCCTGGCCTCGGCCGCCCGGCGGCTGATGGAGGCGAACGGGTACGAGCGGCTGCTCGGCCTGGTGGAGGTGACCGAACTGGCGCTCGACCGGGCCACCGGGCGGCTCGACGGGCTGGCGGACCGCCTCGCCCGGTTGGCCGCCACCCCGGAACGGATCCCGTTCGCCGGGCTCGACGTCCGCGCCGAACTCGCCACGGTCCTGGCCCGCTCGGGATCCCCGGCCGGGGCGGAGCGCCAGTTCCGGGACGTGATCGCCGAGGCCCGGCGGGTCGGCGCGATCCTGCCGCTGGTGCAGGCCAGCTCGGGGCTGGCCCGCCTGCTGCTGCCCGACCGGCCCGACGACGCGGTGCGGCACGCGCTCGACGCGGTTTCCCTCGTCCGGGACAAGGGCATCTGGGCCTGGGCGGCGGAGGCGGTCCTCGTGCTGGCCGAGGCCGCCGTAACCGCGGGCGAGCCGGGACGGGCCGCGCCGGTGGTCGCCGAACTCGCTGCCGGCATTGAGGGCCGTGACGCGCCGGTCGCCCTGACCACCCTGCGGCGCTGCCGCGAAGTGGTGTCCGCCTGACCGCTACCGGGTCGCCGGCTCGGATTCCGGCTCGTCGGTCAGCACGACCTCTGCGTTCCAGCACCCACACCAGCGACAGGTGGTGCTCCCACGGGCGACACCACGGTGAGTCCAGCGCCCCGGTCCGCAACCAGTCAATCGTTGAAGGCGCCGTGAGGGTTTCCCGCCAAGCGCCAGAACCGGCCGCGAGGTGACCGCGACGCCCGATCGGACACCTACCCCTGCGTCGTGCCCGCCGGACCGGCGGGCGTGCCCGCACCATCCTGCTCGATTTCTCCGGTACGGAGGTCGACGCCGGTCCAGCGGCTGCCGGCCAGTTTCTGCAGGTGCCGCATGGCCGACTGGGAGGCGGAATCGCACTCGGGACGTGACGGACCCGGCGGCGGAACTGGCCGACGTCCGCGCGGCCGTGGACGCGGCTCAGGCCGCGTTCCACGGCTGGGCGGCGACCGAGGCGGCGACTCGCCGGTCGCTCCTCCTTGGCGCGGCGGACCTGCTCGAGCGGCACACGGAGGCGCTGGCCGGCATCCTGCGTCAGGAAACAGCGAGCCGCCGTGCGCGGGCGGAGTTCACCATCCGCATGGCCGCTGGCCAGCTGCGGCAGGACGCCGCGATGGCGATCCGACCGGTCGCGGGGCTCCTCGTCACCAGCGTGAACCGCGGGGTTCCCACCGCGATCCGCCAGGCGGCCGGCGTGGTGTGTCGTTCGTGCCATGGAACGGTTCGATGGTCGTCTGCGCCCAGGTGATCGCCGTGGCGCTGGCCGTCGGCAACACGGTGCTGATCCGACCCGGTGCGGCGCCGGTCACCTCCGGGCTGATCCTCGCCGAGGTGCTGGCCGAGGCCGGGGTGCCCGCCGGCGTCGTCAGCGTGGTCACCGCCGGCCGGGCGGATGCCTCGGCGGTGGCCGAGGCACTGATCACCGACCCGCGGGTACGCCGCGTCACCTTCACCGGTTCGACCGGCCTCAGGCGGGTTGTCGGGCGACCCGCCGGGGCGCACTCCGCCCGATCGTCACCGGGTTGGACGGCAGAAACCCGATCCTGGCGCCCGCGCTGCGTTACGCGGGGCTGACCGAACAGATCCCGTGCGGTGCATCTGGCGTCCGGTGGCTGGCGTACTCCGCTCGCTGTTGCGACACCCGGGCGGCCAGGTCGGGCCCGGTGGCGACCGCCTCGCCGCCGTTGCTAGAGTCATGTTGTTGCTGACGCAAATTTATCACCGGCAACTACCTCGTTGAAAGGATGCCTTCGATGACCAAGCTCTCCGTCATCTACTACTCCTCGACCGGTACGATCCACGCCATGGCCAAGCGGCTCGCCGAGGCTGGCGAGAAGGCCGGCGCCGAGGTGCGGCTGCGCCAGGTTCCGGAGCTTGCCCCCGAGGAGGCCATCGCCTCCAACGCCGCCTGGAGCCAGCACTTCGACGCTACGAAGAGCGAGGCTAAGGCGACCGCCGACGACGTCGTCTGGGCCGACGCGGTGCTGTTCGGCACCCCCACCCGCTACGGCAACGTCTCAAGCCAGCTGAAGCAGTTCATCGACACCCTCGGTCCGCAGTGGGGGCAGGGGCTGCTGGCCGACAAGGTGTACGCGGGCTTCACCGCATCTATGACCGCCCACGGCGGCCAGGAGTCGACGCTCCTGGCGCTCTACAACACGATCCACCACTTCGGCGGTCTGGTCGTCGCCCCCGGCTACACCGACCCGGTGAAGTTCGGCGACGGCAACCCGTACGGCGTCTCGCACGTCACCGGCGGAGGCAACGACGCTCCGCTGGGCGACGCCCAGCTCAACGCCCTCGACCACATGGCTCAGCGGGTCGTCAAGATGGCCAGCAAGCTCAACGCCTGACCAGCTCTGCTGGTGCCGGGCGGCCTCGCGATCGGACGTAAGCGATCAGAGGGCAGCGGGTCGAGTCGCTCCGAGCGCCCAGCAGACCAAGGGCCGGTCTCCCATCGTGGGAGACCGGCCCTGGTCCGCCTTGAAGGGACTCGAGGCTGACTTGCTCACCCGGCGGGCGACTCGTCAATTCGACACGGTGTTCTTCGCCTTCTCGGTGATCAACCAGTCGGTCGGCCGGCCAACGCCTCTTGACCAGTCGCGCTCGGACGGAGAGCAACACCCCCCATCCGGGTAGGCCCGCAAAGGGCTTTCCACGCCACAGCGCCAGCGCGGCCTCGAACGCCCGCAGGGCATCCGAGCGACGGCCCTGCCGCATTGCGTGATACCCGCGCTGGGTCAGGTCGTCGAAGGCCAGGCTGTCCATCGCCTGCGCGTCGAGGACCAGACGGTAGCCGGTGGCCCCGGCGAGGATGGCGGGGTCGGGGGAGCCGGGGGACCGCAACGCCCGGCGTAACGCCCAGACATAGGTCTTCACGTTGCCGGCTGCCGTCTTCGGGGGGCGTCCCAGCCACAGCTCGTCGACGAGTTGGTCGATGGACCACCCGGTGCCCGGCTGCGACATCAGGATGGCCAGCAGGCGCACCTGCATCGGCGAGCCGAGGGCCAGCGGTTCTCCGGCGAGAGAGCACACCTCGACCGGCCCGAGCACTCGGTACCGCATCGCCGGCGGCCCCGCCGTAACGTCCATCACCCCACCGTACGGGCCCGACCCATCCTGCTTCATCGGCTAGACGGCTGGCGGTCTCCACCAGCTCGGCGTTCGCGGTCTGTCCCGGCGCGGAGCACAGATCCTCGATCGTCAGCTGGGGATGCGTTCATCAACCGATCGGCCGTCATCTGAACCGTCCGGGCTCGTGGAGGGCGGAGGTGTGTAGCCGAGTTCGTACGAGATCCGGTTTGCGGTCCTTAGGAGGAGCGGAAGGCTGTCCTTCAGTTGGTCGAGGCTTGCGATGACCTCGATCGCGGTGATCGAGGCGGCGGCGATGACCAGCCCGCGCGAATCCCTGATTGGTGCGGCGACGCACATCACGTAGGTGTCGTGCTCGCCGTTGTCGGCGGCCCAGCCGCGTTGGTGGATACGGGCCAGTTCGGCTTCGAGGGAGTCGCGGTCGGCGAAGGTCGTGTCGGTGAACCTCTCGAAGACGACCGGGGAGAGCAGGCGGTCGCGTTCCTCCGGGGGTAGGTAAGCCAGGATGGTCTTGCCGACGGCGCTCGCGTAGATCGACACCGCGCGCCCTACCCGGGACGGCAGCTTGACGGCGTCGAACGCCGGGCTGTCGACCTTGTCGATGTAGATGATCTCATCGCCGGTCAGTTGCGCCAAGTGCACGGTGTGGCCGGTTTCGCGTTGCAGCGCCCGTAGGTGCGCGGCGGCGAACTGGCGCAGGTCCATCGAACTGAGCGCAAGTTCCGACAGCTCGATCAGACCGTTGCCGAGCACATAGGTGCCCGCGTCGGTCCGGCGGACGAAGCGCGCGGACTCCAGCGTCTGCAGGATCCGCAGGGCCGTGGACTTGTGGACGCCGAGTACGTCCGCCGCCTCCGTGAGTGTCAGCGGGTGCTCCGCCGATCGACGGATGAGGTCGATCGCGCGGCGGATCGATTGCGCCAAGGCCCTGCCCCCTCATGTGACGGCGACGCCGTCACTGTCGTTGCGTCATATGCAATGTACTTGACGCGATACGCAATTGCCACTTGACGCCGTTGCATATGGCGCTACGATCGTTGCAAATTCATTGAATTGCCTCCTTCTTCGTAACAGGGGAGTGACGATGAGTAATAAGCTCGCTCGCTTTGGCGTCGCCAGGGCGACATGTGCTCTCGGCTTGGCCGCCGCTCTCTTGACCGGTTGCGGCTCTGGCGACGATTCCGGTGACGGTGTCACTGAACTGACCTTCGCGGCCTCGACCTTCGGCGACCCGGGCCGCGGGCCCCTGCTGACGAAATGGCTCGATGAGTTCAATCAGGGCCAGGACGAGGTCCGGGTCTCCGCCGCCGCGGTGCCGTACCCGACCTTCGGTCAGACGGTGCTCACTCAGATGGGCAGCGGCAAGGGGCCTGACCTGGTCCGCTTCGACATGCCCGAGTTCGAGGCCGCCGCGGACGCCGGCCTCATCGCGCCTCTGGACAAGATGATCGATGTCGGCAAGTACGACCTGCTCAAGCAGCCGGATCAGTTCATGGTCCACGATGGCGTCCGGCACGGCGTCATCTTCGAGGCGTCGAACTACGCGATGTTCTACAACGCGGATCTGATCCCGACGCCGCCGACCACCTACGAGCAGTTCACCGCCACCGCCAAGTCGCTGACCAAGGGCGACGTCTTCGGCCTCGCTTTCCGCCAGACCGAGGCGGAGGAGGCCGGCGTTTGGCAGGACATCTTCAACTACGTCTACGGCTTCGGCGGCGCGTGGTCCGACGGCAAGAACCTGACGATCAACTCCCCCGAGAACCTCAAGGGCCTACAGGCGTACAAGGACCTGTACGACGCCAACGTCATCCCACGCGGAGCGGACGCGGCGACGTTCCGGCGGATGTTCGCCGAGGGCAAGGTCGGGATGGAGCTCAACAACGGGGGGTACGTGACCGCGACGCGCGGCCAGAACGCGCAGCTGAACTTCAGCGTCGCGCCCATCCCGTTTCCGGTACGCAAGCAGGGCGCGATCCTCGCGCCGATCGTGATCAACGAGGCGAGCGAGGCCAAGGATGAGGCCGCCACCTTCATCCGCTGGGCGCTGGAGCCACAGAACCAGGTCAAGCTGCAGGAGATCCTCGGCGCGAGCAGCGTCGCCACCACCACGCAGCGCAGCGCGGAGTCGCTCAAGGCGACCCCGTTCCTCACCGTCTTCGACGGGCTCACCGAGACCAGCCTGCCGCAGATCGTCCTGGGGTTCGAAGCGAAGACGCCGGACATCCGCAAGGTGGTCGTGCAGAACGTGATCGCGTCGTTGCAGGGCAAGGCGGACCTCAAGTCCGCACTGGATCGCGCACAGCAGCAGGCGACCGAGCTGGTCCGCTGACGGTCGACACGGCGACGCTGCCGGCGCGCCGGTCCGTGCGCCGGCAGCGTCCTTCCTCAGAAGGATCACCCCGATGACTGTGCTCGACCAGACCGGAGCACCGAAGACAAAACCCCGATCCGGGACGCGGCGTCGACCCAGCCCACTCGGTAGCAGGTGGACGCCGTATCTGTTCCTGGCCCCCGCCGCACTGTTCATCCTCGTCTTCCAGGCGGTGCCCCTCGTCCAGGAGGTGTACCTCAGCTTCACCCGGACGAGGCTGCTCAACCCCACCCGCAGCGAGTGGGTCGGGCTCGACAACTTCAACCGGATCTTCGGCGACCCCGACTTCCACCGCCCCTTGCTGATCACCCTCGTCTACGTGGTCGCCTGTGTCGTCGGCGCGGTCGGTGCCGGCCTCGCCGTCGCGCTCCTGCTCAACAAGGGTTTCCGGGGCCGTGGCGTGGCACGGGCGCTCGTGACCGTTCCCTGGGCCGCTCCCGGCATCGCGGTCGCGCTCATCGCAACCTGGATGCTCAACGCGCAGTACGGGATCGTGAACCGGCTTCTCGACGCGTTGGGACTCGGCGTCCCGGGCGGCGCCATCCTGGACAGCTCGCGCTACGCGCTCCCGGCAGTGCTCGCGACGACCATCTGGCAACTGTTCCCGTTCACCTCCGTGGTGCTGCTCTCCGCACTGCAATCTGTTCCCCAGGACCTCAACGAGGCCGCGACCGTGGACGGCGCAGGACGATGGGCGACCTTCCGCGCCGTCACCTGGCAGGTCATCAAGCCAACCGTCGGACTCCTGGCTCTGCTGATGACGATCTGGTCGCTGCGGCGGTTCGAGCTCATCTGGCTGATGACCAAGGGTGGGCCCGTCGGCGCCACCGAGACGCTCGTCATCGACCTCTACTCCCAGGCGTTCGACTCGAAGGAACTCGGCTCGGCGGCGGCCATCGGAATGGTCGGCGTCGTCATCTCGCTCATCGTCATCACCGGCAGCCGACTGGTCGCCCGTGCAGTGGAGAAGGAGGACGTCCGATGAGGCGCTTCCGTTTCGGTCTCACCGCGCGGATCGTCGCCGTGCTCGTCGTCCTGGGTGTCGCGGTGTTTCCGCTGTACTGGATGCTCGTCACGGCGCTGTCGAGCAACGGTGACCTGTTCGCCGAGCAGCCCCGGCTCACGCCGGACGTCGGTCGTTTCGGGGTGTTCGTCGAGGCGCTGGCCGAGGGCAAGGCAGCCGGGTGGCTGCTGAACAGCCTGGTGATCGCCGTGGGCACGATGGTCCTGTCCGTCGGTCTGGGTATCCCGCTTGGGTATGCGTTGTCCCGATTCTCGTTCCGGGGAAAGGCCGTGCTGACCGTCGTGCTGCTGTTCACGCAGATGCTTCCCGAGGCGCTGATGGTCGTGCCGCTGTTCGCGCTCTTCCGCCGCTTCGACCTGCTCGACTCGCTGACCGGCCTCGTCCTCGTGAACTCCGCCTTCGTCCTGCCGATCGTCGCGCTGATCCTCAAGGGCGCGATCGACGGCATCCCGAAGGAACTGGAGGAAGCGGCGCGCGCCGACGGCGGGCGGCCCTTCACCGTCCTGACCCGCATCAACGTGCCGCTGATCGCCCCGTCGATCGCGGCGACCGCGGTCATCGCCTTCTTTCACGCCTGGAACGAGTACGTGTTCGCGGTGACGTTCATCTTCGATCCGGAGCTGCAGCCGGCCTCCGTCGGCATCGCGAACTTCATCGGCGAGTTGGGCACGCCGATCCAGACGGTCATGGCCGTCGCCTTCCTGTTCACGCTGCCAGCGGTCGCCTTCTACCTCTTGGTGCAGCAGTACGTGGTGTCCGGCATGACCGCCGGCGCGGTGAAGGGTTGAGCCGAAACATGAAGATCGTCTCCGTCGACACGCTGGTCGTCGACTTCTACCGCACGAACCTCGTCATCGTGCGCGTCCACACTGACGAGGGGATCGTCGGGCTCGGTGAGGCCACCCTGGAAGGCAAGGAACGGGCCGTCCAGGGCGCTGTCGCCGAGGTGGCCGAAGCGGTCGTGGGCCTGGACCCCACTCGCATCTCGAAGATCCTCTACGAGCTCGCGCGGGACTGGTACTGGCGTGGCGGGCCGGTCATCATGACCGCGTTGAGCTCGCTGGAGATGGCCCTGTGGGACATCTCGGCGCGGGATCTCGGCGTCCCGCTCTCACGGCTCCTCGGCGGTGCGACGCGGGATCGGGTGCGCGCATACGCGAACGGCTGGTTCTCCGGAGCCGTCACGTCGCAGGACTACGCGACCGCCGCGCGCAGGACGGTGGAGTCCGGCTTCCGCGGCCTCAAGTGGGACCCGTTCGAGAACTACGACCTCACCATCACGACCCAGCAGCTGGACCGGGTGCTCGCCCAGATCGACGCCGTCCGTGGCGCGGTGGGCCGCGATGTCGAGCTGTTCATCGAGGGGCACGGCCGCTTCGACGTCCGCCACGCGATTAAGGTCGCGAAGGAGATCGCTCAGTTCGACCCGGTGTGGTTCGAGGAGCCGTGCCCGCCGGACAACCTCGACGCACTAGTCGACGTCCGCCGCGCGTCGCCCGTGCCTATCGCCGCGGGGGAGCGGTGGTACGGCCGGCAGGGCTTCGCGCCGGCGCTCGCCCGCCAGGCGGTCGACTTCGTCCAACCCGATGTGACGCACGCCGGCGGAATCGCCGAGCTCGTCTTCATCTCGACGCTCGCCGCGACAAGTTACGTGGGATTCGCGCCGCACAACCCGAGCGGTCCGCTCAGCACGGCCGCGACGCTGCAGCTCGGGGCAACGCTGCCCAACTTCCGGTACCTGGAGATCATGGCGACCGACGTGCCCTGGCGCCCGGAGATCACCAACGAACGGCTGGTTCTGACCGACGACGGCGACGTGCTCGTCCCGATCGGGGTCGGACTGGGCATCGAGGTGAATCTCGCCGCGATCGAGCAGCACCCGTTCACACCGCATCCGGTCCGGATGTTCCGTGACGCCGTCTACGACATCCGCCCTCGCGACGAGCGGTCCTTCTTCAACCTGACGAGCGGCTCATGACGGTGCCACGCTCCCGGGGGCTGGCCACCGGGGCAGACTGGTTCGGGACCTCCGCCGAGGCCCTGCCGGACGATGTCGACGACAGCGTCCTCATCGGTCGGATTTGGGACCCGTCCGTCGACGGCCCCTCACCCGTGACCGTCCGAGACGGCGAGGTCATCGACATCAGCCACCGCTTCCCGACCGTCCGGGACATCTGCGAGCTGCCCGATCCCGCCGCTACGGTGGCCGGGCTCGACGGGCCGCGGCTGGGCGGCTTCGGGGAGATACTGGCCAACACCGGTGCCGCGACCCGTGACCGCACCCGGCCCTGGTTGCTCGCCCCGGTCGACCTCCAGGCGCTCAAGGCCGCCGGCGTGACGTTTCCCGTCTCGATGATCGAGCGTGTCATCGAGGAACGGGCACGGGGAGACCTGGGGCTCGCCGCGGACATCCGCCGCCAGATGTCCGCCGACATCGGTATCGACCTGCACAGCCTGGCTCCGGGCTCGGTGGAGGCGGAGCGGCTCAAAAGCCTGCTGGTCGCCGAGGGCGTCTGGAGTCAGTACCTGGAGGTGGGGATCGGACCGGACGCCGAGATCTTCACCAAGGGTCAGATCCTCTCCGCCGTCGGCACCGCCGTTCCGGTCGGCGTTCTCGCCGCGTCGACCTGGAACAACCCGGAACCCGAGGTCACGCTCATCGTCCAGTCCAGCGGCCGGATCGTCGGCGCCACCCTTGGCAACGACGTGAACCTGCGGGATGTCGAGGGCCGCTCGGCACTCCTGCTTCCCCGGGCGAAGGACAACAACGCCTCATGTGCCCTCGGCCCCTTGATCCGGCTGTTCGACGAGCGGTTCGGTCTGGAACAGGTGCGCGAGCTCGATGTGGGTCTGGAGGTCCGCGGTGTGGACGGCTTCGAACTGGAGGCGGTCTCGGAGATGACACGGATGTCGCGCGACCCGGAGGCGCTGGTGCGGCAGTTGATCGGCCCGCACCACCACTATCCCGACGGCGCCGTCCTGATGCTCGGCACGATGTTCGCGCCCATTCAGGACCGGGACCGTCCCGGCGAGGGCTTCACCCACAAGGTCGACGACGAGGTGCGGATCAGTTGCCCGGCGCTCGGCACCCTGGTCAATCGGGTGCGGCACGCGGAGGAGTGCGAGCCCTGGCAGTTCGGCGTCCGCGATCTCATGGGCAATCTGATGAGGAGGGGACTGCTGTGAACGTGGTAAGCACGGTCGATCCGCGCGACGGCCGACGTCGCGCGACGGACCTCACCGAGACGGACGAGTCTCGGCTGGAGGCGATCGCCGGCCAGGCGTCCCGGGCCGCGCGGTGGCTGTCCGGCCTGGGGAGACTCGGCAGAGCGGAAATGCTGGACGCGATCGCCGCGTCCCTGGAGTCCCGCCGCGTGGACCTGGTCGCGGCCGCGGAGGCGGAGACCGGACTGAGCGACGCGCGACTCGACCAGGAACTCACGCGGGCGGCGGTCCAGTTCCGGATGTTCGGCGACGTGCTGCGCGACGGAGGGTACATCGAGGCGGCCATTGACCACGCCGCCGACACACCACTCGGCCGCGGCCCGGACCTGCGGCGGATGCTCGTACCCCTCGGCTCGGTCGCCGTCTTCGGGGCCAGCAACTTTCCGTTCGCCTTCTCGGTCGCCGGGGGTGACACCGCCTCCGCGCTCGCCGCGGGTTGTCCCACTGTCCTGAAGGCCCACCCGTCCCATCCGCTGACATCGCACGCCTCCGCCGAGGCGATCGGGTCGGCCGTCCGCGACATGGACGGGCCCGATGGTGTGATCGCGATCGTGTACGGGGAGCAGGCCGGCCGCTCGCTGGTGCGTCACCCCACGATCTGCGCGGCCGCCCTGACGGGCTCCGTCGGCGCCGCCCGCGCCATCCAGGCCGCCATCGACGAGCGAGCTGATCCCATTCCCTTCTACGCCGAACTGAGCAGCGTGAACCCGATCGTCGTCCTGCCCGGCGCGGCCGTCGACCGGGGAGACCAGATCGCCGAAGGGCTCTTCACCTCCTTCACGGGCTCGGCCGGCCAGCTGTGCACGAAGCCCGGGCTCGCGTTCGTCCCGTCAGATCCGGGCGGTGAGCACCTGGTCGACGCGCTGCGGGGGAGGATCGCCTCCGCGGGCGGTGCGGTCCTGCTGAACGAGCGCATCCGTGACGCGTACGAGAACCAGGCTGCGGCGTTCGAGCGGGCCGGCGCTCGTGTCTCGGCGCGGTCCCAGGTCCACCCCGGCGCGGGCTTCACCGTCGCGCCGACGCTCCTGGAGGTCGGTCTGCCCGGCCTGACCGCCGAGATCGCCGACGAGTGCTTCGGCCCGCTCATGGTCGTGGTCCGGTATCGCGACGTCGCCGAGCTCGACGCCGTGCTGGCGACCGTCCCACCGTCGCTGACCGGTTCCATCCATCGCGGACCGGGCGACGACGCCGGTATCGTGCGCGGGCTCGTCGAGTTGCTCGCCGCCCGCTCGGGTCGCATCGTCTTCGACGGCTATCCCACCGGTGTCCGCGTGTCGTGGGCCCAGCACCACGGTGGGCTCTGGCCGTCGACCAACGCCGTGCACACCTCGGTGGGCGCCACGTCGATCCGGCGATTCCTCCGCCCGCTGGCGTGGCAGGACGCCCCGGAATGGATCCTTCCCGAGGAACTGCGAGACGAGTACACCGCCATTCCCCGGCGAGTCGATGGGAGGTTGGAATCAGGGGTGCAATAGCCGCGCCGGTAGGTCGCTCCCGCATGTGCTTCCTGGTCGCGGCCGGTCGGCGCGCGATCGCTTGACGAATTGACCCTAGAATGATTCGTGCGCCAGCCGTCCTGGCGCCACCGAAAGCTGCCCTAATTGCTTTCCTGACAATTCGTAACAATGAATTGCCGTCCTGGTATTGACCTGCCAACGCAATTCATGCTTTTATTTCGGCAAGGAGTGATGTTAACGCTCACACACCGGCATCGCTCGCTACTGGTATCCGTTCACCTCACCATCGAATGGTCGGTCGGCCGCTCGATGCGGTCTGACCACACACCGAAGAGGGAGCAGGAACATGCCCATTGCAATTCCCCGTCCCCTGACGCCGGCGCCGAGGCGCCGGCTGATGCTCTCGCTGCTCGCCGCCATCACCGTCGCGGCCGCAACCGTCGCCGCCCCCGCGGCGTCGGCCGCGCCACCCGCGCCCCTGGGGCCAACCGTCACCCGCACCGACGAGCCGCCGACCGGCTACGCGGTCACCTTCAGGTACCGGGCGCCCGAGGACGTCCAGCAGGTCCACATCTACGGCGACTGGTTCTACTCCCGGCCGGAGAACATCCCGTGCCAGGACTGCGGCGACGCCCGCCCACCCGCCGAGTGGCAGCCCGGCGACGTCGCGGCCACGCCGTGGCACATCCAGCCCATGCAGAAGGGCTCCGACGGGGTGTGGACGTTCACCACACCACTGCCCGCGGGCACCTTCCGCTACGCGTTCACCCATGACTGCACCAACGAGCTCGCCACCGGCTGCGCGCTGCACGACGACCCCGCGAACCCGTGGCAGATCCAGCCGCAGTACCCAGGAGCACCCGGCGCTGTGCGCAGCACGATCTACGTCCCGACCAGCAAGAAGTTCCCGACGTACGACACCGGCTACCAGGCGCCGGTCACCAAGATTGGCCGGTTGGAGTCCCGGCGGTACACCTCGCCGCTGTCGACCAACCCGCCGGGAGTGCACGACATCGTCGTCTACCTGCCGCACGGCTATGACCCCAACCGGGTCAAGCCGTACCCGACCCTCTACCTGAGCCACGGCGGTGGTGACCACTCGACCGCCTGGACGATGCAGGGCGTGGCCCACCTCATCCTGGAGAACGCGATCAAGGACCGTGCCGTGGAGCCGATGGTGATCGTGTCCACCGACTTCAACGGCCTTCCCGGCGGCAACGAGGGCTACGTCAACGAACTGCGGAACAACATCTTCCCGTTCGTCGAGCAGAACTACCACGTCTCCAACCGACCGCAGGACCGCGCGTTTGCCGGCTTCTCTGCCGGTGGCAGCCGGGCATACACCCTCATGTACAACCACACCGACCTGTTCGGCTACCACGCCGCTTGGAGCGCAGGCGGACCGACTGCCACCCAGGCGCAGATCGACCGCATGAAGGCGGTGGCCGGCGGCATCATGATCGGAACCGGCCTCCAGGACCGCCTGGGCAACATCGCCGAGAACTCGCAGCGCAACGCCGCCGCCCTGCGGGCCGCCGGCGTCGATCTGGACGAGTACAACGTGCCCGGTGTGCACACCTGGCACGTCTGGCGCCCCCTACTGAACCACTACCTGCGCGCCCTGACGTTCCGCGCCACCACGACCGGCCTCGACGTCACGACGGCACCCGCGGGCGCCTCGCACAACACCAAGGTCACCGCCACCGCGACGGTTGGTGCCGTCAGCACCAGCACCTCGGCCCCCTCCGGCAGGGTCGACTTCTACGCGGGCGACACGCACCTCGGGTCCGCCCCGGTGCACAACGGCGTCGCCCGGCTGAAGAAGACCGTCCATGCCGACCTGGACGCTCCGGTGGTCGCCTACTACCAGGGCGACAAACTCTTCAACGGTTCCCAGAGCGCACCGGTCGACGCCCGGTAGAGCCCGGCCCGACGCCTTTCCAGGTGCGGTGGGAAAGCCCCGGCCGCTCACCCCTGGTGACAGCCAGGAGTGAGCGGCCGGGGCGCGCCCGCCGTCGCACAGCGCGGCGCGGCGACGAGCGCGCGTTACACCGCCGGCCGATGGTTCGTGTCAGCCGCTCACGGGGTCGCCTCCGTGGTCCTCATCCGCAGCATGGTCCAGGACGCGGGTGGAAGCGTCAGCCGGACGCCGGCGCCGACGCGGTGCGCGGTGCCGTTGGGGTGCGGCGCGGCGTGGTCCGGGCCGTCTGGCGTGTTCCTGGCGTCGAGGTCGGTGCCGCCGACCGTGACGCACTCGATGATTCCCGTCAACTGGGCGCCGCTGAGGTCGAGGGTCACCTCGGCAGGGGTGGCGGTGACGCGGTTGACGAGGAACACGGTCATCTCGCCGGTGCCGTCGTCCCAGGTGGAGACCGCGTCGACCTCACCGTAGCGGTCGGTGGTCGTCGTGCTGCTGTCACGGAGGCACGCTTCCCCGGGCGTGCCGGGCGGTGCGGGCGAAGGGGTGGAAGATGGTCTGGCGCCAGGCCGTGCCCCCCGGTTCGGTCATGATCGGTGCGATGACGTTGACCAGTTGCGCCTGGCATGCCGCGGTCACCCGGTCACTGTGCCGGAGCAGGCTGATGAGCAGGCCGCCGACGACGACGGCGTCGGCCACGCTGTAGTGATCCTCCAGCAGTGGCGGTGCGACCGGCCAGTCCTCGCCGCTCGGCGGCGTGGACGGGGCGGCGGACTGGTACCAGACGAACGCGATCATGATCTTCTTCGTCGACCTGCGGATCGCCCCGACGGAATCGGCGATCGCGGTGACGGAGCCGATGTACCTGTCCATGTCCTCCGCGGAGGCGAGGAAGCTGGGCAGGTCGTCGTCGACCGGCTGGTGGTAGGCTCCTCGCCGCGCTGCTCGTCGGCCTGCGGATCGCGGCCCGTCACCGCCGGCGGAGGCTGGCCGGGCTGCTCGCCCGCGCCCGGGAGGAGGGCCGGCAGGAGATCAAGGAGACCGTGCTCGTCGGGGACGCATCCCCGCACGGTGTATCCGGCCCGGACGACGCTCACCGGTAACCCACGACGTGGTGCGGGGCACCTCGGGGCCGAACGACGCGTGGTAGTCCGGCAGAGGATGATCGTGTCGTGAAAGGCCGGGTCGTGCTCGTGGTCGTCGACGAGTTCGTCCATCCGGTCCACCAGAGCGCGCAGCCGGTCAATGGTCTCCGCGTCGGCGAGGCGGGCGGCGACGTTCGCCATGTCGGCATCGTGTGCGGTCCCCACGAGGCGCCTGGTCGGTGCGGCGGGCAACGGTGCCCTTCCGTCCGCGTTGACGAACCAAGGGACGCGAACGGCCAACGCGTCGCTATCTCGGGCTGCAACGGGGAGCGGCGGCTCGGCTGCGCCATGGCCAGCGACGCAACTGACGTAGACTGTCGACGATCCAGCATTGCCACCTGGCAGACACCGACGTGCGGCCACGAGAGCGAGTTTCCGCCTCCAGGCCGCTCCAGGCGACGTCGACGGGCCGTGTGGCAGCCGGGAAAGTGAGGTGGCCGTGCGCAGTCCCGCGATGACCGACGTTGCTCGCCACGCTGGCGTCTCCCACCAGACGGTGTCGCGGGTGCTCAACGGACATCCCAACGTGCGCGAGCATACTCGGCTGCGGGTCCAGGCGGCGATCGCCGAGCTGGGTTACCGGCCCAACCGTGCCGCCCGCGCGCTGGTCACCGGCCGATCGCAGGTGATCGGTGTGGTCGCACAGAACACCACCCTCTACGGTCCGGCGTCACTGCTGGCCGCCCTCGAGCAAGCGGCCGCCGAGGCGGGTTTCGCGGTCAGCATCGGCAGCGTGAGCAACCTGGACCACCGGTCGATCTCCGCGGTGGTGGAGCGGCACCTGGCGCACCGGGTCGCCGGCGTCGTGGTGATCGCGCCGGTCGAGTCGGCGGGGGAGGCCCTCGAACGGCTACCCCAGGACGTTCCGCTGGTGACCGTCGACGGCGATCCGCGGCGACCGATTCCCCTGGTGACGGTCGACCAGGTCTCCGGCGCCCGAGCGGCCACCCAGCACCTTCTCGACGCCGGGCACTCGACAGTCTGGCATGTGTCCGGCCCCCCGGGCTGGTTCGACAGCGCCGGCCGCATCAGAGGGTGGCAGGAGGCGCTGGTGTCGGCGGGCGTGGAGCTGCCACCTCTGATTCAGGCGGACTGGTCGTCAGCAGCTGGGTACCGCTGCGGGCAGATGCTGGCTCGGATGCCGGAGGTAACCGCGGTCTTCACCGCCAACGACCACTTGGCGCTCGGCGTCCTGCGGGCGCTGCACGAACACGGTCGCCGAGTGCCGGACGACATCAGCGTGGTGGGCTTCGACGACGTGCCGGAGGCGGCGTACTTCATTCCGCCGCTGACCACCGTGCGGCCCGACTTCGCTGCCGTGGCCCGGGCGAGTCTCGACATGCTGCTGGCCCAGATTGAGACGGACATCGCCGGCCCGCTGCGGCAGACCATCGCACCGACCCTGGTAGCCCGGCGCAGCGTTGGGGCACCACACCGCCGCTGATCCGCCCGATCGGGGTGCGGCTCCACCAGGCTGCGGCCATCCCTATTTGGCGCCGCGTGGTCAAGGGCGTCACGTGTCATGCTGTCGTCTTCCTGCCAGTGGATCAGTCCGGGCCGGGTGTCGATGCGCCACGCGCCCGCCCTGTCGCACGTCAGCGCCGATGGTGCGGATCTGGCGTGGATCTTCGGCGACCAGATCGCGTAGAAGGCGTCGGACCTGCCCGCTGACTGTCGCTGCCGCGGGGTCGGCGGCAGGACCGACCGGGACGAGGGGCCGTGGCCAGATCTGGTCGTCGAATTGCAACCCCTTCGGCGGCCGACTCGTTGGTGCGACGAGGGCGGACGGAGGCAGACGATGGCGGGACGCGGTGCCGAACTGCTGCGCCCTCCCACGAGTTCGGGCCGTGCCACGTTCCTGGAGCTCTTCTTCGACCTGGCCTTCGTCGTCGCCCTCACCCGGGTCACGCAACGATTCGCCGACCTGAGCGATGACACTGGCTGGGCGCTCGTCGAAGGGTTCGGTCGTACCCTGCTGCTCTTCTTGGCGCTCTGGCTGATCTGGTCGCACACCACCTGGATCACCAGTCGCTACGAACCGGAGCGGGCGATCATCCAGGCCGTCGTGGTCGGCACCATGTTCGCCGGCCTGGTTATGGCGGTGACGCTGCCACGCGCAATGGAGGAGCGAGCGCTGCCGTTCACGGCCGCATACCTGATGGTGATGGTGGTGCGGCCGCTGGTGGTCGCCGCCGCGCTGCGTGGCCATCCACGACGGCTGGTGCCGTTCCGGCTTGCCGCATGGGCTGCGGCGAGCGCGCCGCTCTGGCTGGCCGGCGCGTTGGGCCCGGACCGACTTCGCCTGCCGCTGTGGGCTGCCGCCCTCGCTGTCGACTACCTCGCCTGGGCCCTGGGCTGGCCGCTGCCGCGGGTCGGGGCCTCAGCGGTGGGCCGCTGGCGGATCGCTGGGACGCATCTTGCCGACCGGCACCAGCAGATGTTTCTCATCGCACTCGGTGAGTCGATTCTGGTCATCGGCACCGTCTTCAGCGGCACGGACTACTCCGCGGAGCGGGCAGCCGCCTTCGGGGTCGCGTTCGCCACCAGCACACTGCTCTGGCGGATCTACTTCCACCGCGCCGGTCTGCTGCTGACCGAGGCGTTGGGTCGCGCGGGTATGCCCGGCCGGCTGGGCACCGCGTCGGAACGGACGCATTTGCTGATCGTGCTCAGCGTGCTCGTCACCTCGGTTGGCTACGAACTGGTGATCGATGATCCGTTCGGGCCGCCGCGGCCCAGTTGGCTTCTGTTCGTGGTGGGCGGTCCGGTGCTCTTCCTCGTCACCCGCATGTTGCTGGAGTACGAGATCTTCGGCCGGGTTTCCCGATCCCCGATGATCGGCTTGGTGGCCGTGCTGCTGTTCACGTCGGCGTTGACCCGCTGGGCGCCGATGGTCGGGCTGAGCGTGGTGGCCGGAGTGCTGGCCCTGGTCGCGCTACTCGATGCGCTGCGGACCCGGGGACGGCCGCTGGGGGTCTCCGCCTCGCCGATCGGGCGGGAGGCATCCGGCGATCGCGACTCCGAGGCGTGACCGCGCACGGCCGTGCACAGCGACCAGCCCGGACAACCCGCACCGGCTGACGCGCGAGGCATCGATGGTCCTGTCACTTCCAGGCACTTGCCGGTAGGCGATCATCTGACCGGTGCTCGGCGGCGGGAGGGTCGAGTACGCGAGCGCCCCCGCCCAGGCGAGATCCGACAAGGCTGTTGTCGTACTAGCGGGCGGATTCGGTCGACTGGCGCTCGGTGTTGATCCGGAGAAGTCCTTCGATCCCGCGGAGGAAGGTCTCGGACACCAACGCGGGGTTGAAGAGGCATCCGGCTGCCATGGCGCCGTCGCGGAGCATGACGAAGTGGCGCGCGGCGGGATCCGCCGTTTCCTCGTGGACCTGCGCCATCAGCATGGTGAGCGTGTCCAGGAACCATTGCCGGTGGGCGATGATTTCCTGGTGCACGGGATGGTCGGTGTCGGGATACTCGGCTGCGGCGTTCAGAAAGGCGCATCCGCGGAACCCGGGGGACTGGACGTTCTGAGCGATGGAGCCAGCAATGGCCAGAAGGGAGTCGACCGGCGATGGGCTGGTGGCAATGGCCGCGTCGACCGCGCCGCGATCCATCTGATGCACCTCACGCAGGTACGCGAGAATCAGGTCATCTTTGCTGGGGAAGTGCCGGTAAAAGGTGGCCCGGGTCACTTTTGCCTCGGCGATGATCCGGTCAACGCCGACGGAGTGGATGCCCTCCGCGTAGAAGATCTTGGTTGCCGTGGTGAGGAGCCGGAGCCGCGCCTCAGAGGGCCGGGTGTCGGGTTCGCCACGCGTCATCCGACCATCTTAGCGAATAGAACGTTCGGTCTGAGATGCGCGAGCAGCCACAGGCTCGACAGCCCGGGGCGCGCGAACCGTCGCTGTGCACTTCGCGCTCCCTGACAGATAGAACGTTCGGTCTTGACAACGTACGTGGGGGGTTGCCATGCTCTACGTGACAGAACGTTCGATCTCTCGGCGCCTCCACTGAAAGGGCCACCGTGACCACCCTTGCTGCTTCGCGCGGTATCTCCCAGACCGCTTCCGCACTGCGGCGGCTGTACTTCACCCGCTTCGCGTTCGCCATCGTGTGGGCACTCGTGACGATCGCGACCGCCAAGGAGATCGGCCCGCTCACGGTGGTGCTCTTCGTGCTCTACCCCCTGTTCGACGTGGGCGCCGCCATCTACGACCTCCGCTCGTCGCGGACCACCGGCTCGCCGGCCCTGCTGTACGTGAACATCGCGGTCAGCCTGATCACCGCCGTCGGCGTGGGCCTCGCCGGCGCGTCCGGCATTCCGGCGGTGCTGCGGGTGTGGGGTGCCTGGGCGATCGTGGCCGGGCTGGTCCAGCTGATCGTTGGTGTCACTCGTCGCACGA
Organism: Micromonospora cremea; assembly: GCF_900143515.1. Taxonomy (NCBI): domain Bacteria; kingdom Bacillati; phylum Actinomycetota; class Actinomycetes; order Micromonosporales; family Micromonosporaceae; genus Micromonospora; species Micromonospora cremea. Next base: position 1,006,579 of record NZ_FSQT01000001.1, read on the forward strand.
TGGGCGGCCAGTGGCCGATGATCATTAGCGGAGGCATCTCAGTGCTGGCCGGTGGGTCCTTCATCGCCGCTGCTTCCGCGGACAACCCGTCGCTGACCAACGCGGCTGGCTACGCCATCCCCGGCGCCATCTTCTTCCTCATCGCCGCCTTCCGCCTCGGCCGCAGCGCCAAGGGCAACTGACGTGACCGCCATTGAGTACGACGTCGTCGTGATCGGCGCGGGTCCGGTCGGGGAGAACGTCGCCGACCGGGTCGTGCAAGGCGGCCTGACCGCCGCCCTTGTCGAGCGGGAGTTGGTCGGCGGGGAGTGCTCGTACTGGGCCTGTATGCCGACCAAGGCGTTGCTGCGCAGCGCGTCCGCGTTGCGGGCGGCTCGCCAACTGCCGGGTGCGCGGGAGGCGGTGACGGGTGACCTGGACGTGGCGGCGGTGCTCGGACGCCGGGACTCCTTCGCGTCGCATTGGAAGGACGACGGGCAGGTGTCCTGGCTCGAGTCGGCTGGGATCGCGCTGCACCGTGGTCAGGGGCGGATCCGTTCGACCCGGGTCGTCGAGGTGACCGGCGTCGACGGTGTCACGGTCACGCTGACCGCGCGGCACGCGGTGGTCGTCGCGACCGGAAGCAGCGCTCTGCTGCCGGATATCCCGGGTCTGCGGGAGGCGGCGCCGTGGTCCAGCCGCGAGGCCGCCTCGGCGGGGTCGGTTCCCCGCCGGCTCGCCATCATCGGCGGTGGCGTGGTGGCCGCCGAGATGGCGACCGCGTTCGCCGCTCTGGGGTCTTCGGTGACGGTGCTGGCCCGTGACGGTGTGCTGCCGTCGATGGAGCCGTTCGCCGGTGAGTTGGTCACGAAGTCGTTGCGCGAGACCGGTGTGTCGGTACGGATCGACGCGGAGGCCGGTTCGGTCAACCGCGACGACAGCGGAACCGTCCACATCGGGACCACCGACGGCGATCGGGTGGCGGCCGACGAGGTACTGGTGGCGATCGGCCGTACGCCGAACACTCAGGACCTCGGACTGGAGAGCATCGGACTGGCGCCGGGCGCCTGGCTGGCGGTCGACGACACTTTGCGCGTCGTCGGTGGCGAGGGGTGGCTGTACGCCGCGGGTGACGTGAACCGGCGGGCGCTGCTGACCCATCAGGGCAAGTATCAGGCGCGTGCGGTGGGTGACGTGATCGTGGCCAGGGCGAAGGGTGACAAGGTCGAGGACGGCCGGTGGGGCCGACACGCGGCCACGGCCGATGAGCGTGCGGTACCGCAGGTGGTCTTCACCGACCCGGAGATCGCGTCGGTGGGGCTGACCGCGGCCGCGGCCGCGGCGGCCGGACCGCGGATCCGGGTCGTGGACTACGACCTGGGCGCCGTTGCCGGATCTTCCCTGCACGCCGATGGCTACAAGGGACACGCCCGCATGGTCGTCGACGAGGACCGGAAGGTGATCGTCGGCTTCACCCTCGCCGGCCCGGACGTCGCGGAACTGATCCACGCCGCGACGATCGCCATCGTCGGCGAGGTCCCGCTGGACCGACTGTGGCACGCGGTTCCGGCATACCCGACCGTCAGCGAGGTCTGGCTGCGGCTGCTGGAGACGTACGGCCGCTGACGGCGAACCGAGTGCTCGTCCCGTCGCGGTTAGCGCCGGGACGAGGCCTGCCGTCCGCTCCGCGTGTCCCTGGGCAGGGCCTTCAAAAGCTCACAGCCGCCGCGGGCCAGGGACATCGACTGGCTGGTGTCGGTCGAAGACCTGGGCCTGCTGAGCGGTCGATCGGCAAATGTGTAGAGCTCTGTTGCGCGTGTCGGGACACTGCGTCGGTGACCGGTTCTGCATCGCCTCAACTGCTTCGACCTCGTGCCCTGAGGCCCGGGGATCTCGTCGTTATCGCATCGCTGTCCGGGCCGCTCCACGCCGCCTACGAGCCCGACCTCGAGCAGGCGGTGGCCGCGCTCGAGCGGATGGGATTCCGCGTGCGTCGGGCACCGCTACTCGAAGCAGGGCGGCACCATTGGTGGAGCGCGGCTCGGCCGGCGGAGATCGCCAGGGAGTTCAATGCTCTTCTGCGTGATCCTGAGGTGCGCGCCATCATCGCGCATGACGGCGGCCAGACGGCGCTCGGCTACCTCGACCTGATCGACGTTGAGGCGATCGCTGCCGACCCCAAACCGATCCTCGGCTACAGCGACATCTCGCTGCTGCATCTGGTGCTCTATGCGCGCACGGGTCTGGTCGGGTTCCATGCCGACCTGGCCACGCCCGGACTCGGCGGGGCGTGGCAGGCTGCGCCCGCCGCGCGCCGAGCGGAGCTTGAAAAGCTCTACTCGACGTTGCTGACCGGTACGGAGGCGATCGGTGCGCTGCCTGCCACCCCGTCGTGGGAGTGCTGGCGTGCCGGTCGTGCCGAAGGCCGGCTCATCGGCGGGGTGATCAATCGCATTGTGCTGGCGCAGGCGACGCCTTACGCGCTGCCGCTCGAGTGGTTCGACGGTGCGGTGCTGTTCTGGGAGGAAATGGGCGGCCAAGCGTCGTACGTGTGGAGCTATCTGCAGGTGCTGCGGCACTGCGGCATCCTCGATCGGATCTCCGGCATGGTCGTGGGCGTCCCGTACGCGATCGACGGGCTCGGGGGGCCTGACGCGTCCCCGACCCTGCCCGAGATAGTCCTCGACGTCCTCGGCGACCGTGATATCCCGGTCCTGGGCAACGTCGAGTTCGGACACGCCGGCCCGAATCTGCCGATGCCGGTCGGCATCCGCGTCGGCCTCGATGCGCAGCAGCGGACGTTGTCGCTGCTCGAACCGGCGGTACAGCCGCACGCGACAACGGGACCGGCCGGCTGAGCAACGCGGATCCTGCCCATTGCCGGTGCCGTGTCCCTCACCGGCCTCGGCCTCCTCGAGTAGCAGTTGGGCCGCCGTTCGCCCAGCTGCTCCCGCGGTTGGCGGACCGACGACAGCGGGACAGCGGCCGTCCCGGCGAACTCGTTGTTGGTGCGGCGGCGGGCCTGACAGTGGAGGTCAGTCGCTGTGCTGGCGGCCGGTGGAGTGGAGTGACGGGCGACCGCTCTCCTGATCCGGCTCGTTGGCCGCCACCGGCCTGCCCAGCCGGGTCACCCAGTCGACGAACTCCGCGTCCTGCCTCGGCAGCGGTTCGCCGTCCGCCGGGGTGCCCGCGCCGTCCCCGTCGGCCCGGGACTTGTTGCGCCGGAACAGGCCCAGCCGGCCGCTGGCCCGCCCGCTGGCCCGTCCCGCCTCGACGACGGATGCCGGGGCGGCCGGTGCGGGGACCGCGGCGACCGGATCGGCCCCGGCGGGGCCGGCCGGCGCGGGGGCGGTCGTGGGCAGGGGCCCAGCGCGCTGGGCAGTCGCCAGGGCGTCCCAGTTCTCGGCCCGGTTCAGGTTGGGCAGGGGCGGCCGGTGCCGAGGTGGGACCGCCGGTTCGGGCCGCTCTTGCGTGTCGGCCGAGTGGGTCGCTCCGGCGCCCGGAGCGGGCTCGGTCGAGGGTGGCACCCGCCGCGCCGGAACGACCGGCCGGGTCGCCTGAACCCGCGCCCGGTCGGTCTTCGGCGGCTGGTACATCCGGCGCGTCCCCGGGGCGACGAGCGCCCCGTCGCGCGGCGTCCCGTCGGGTTCGGTGTTGTCGGCCTCCGCCTCGGCCGTCCCGGAGCCGTCCCCGCCGGGTCCCGCGGGAAGGTGGGCCGCCATCGCGGGGGCCGGTTCCGATGTCTCCGGGGTGTCGTCGAGGTCGGCCGGTGTGGCGAGGTCGGCGGGTGCGGCGGTGACGGCCGGTGCGGCGGTCCGCGTCGTGGAGTCGGCCGGTACGGCGTTGGCGTCCCGGTCGCCAGCCGGCGCACCGAAGCCCAGCGGTTCGGCTGCGGTCGGGAGCTTCGCTGCGGTCGCGCCGGCGACCGGCACCGCACCGGACAGGTCGACGGGCTGCGGCTCGTCGGTCGTACCACCAGCGGGCGGCGCCATGGCCTGCGGCACGGCGGGGCCGGCGGACAGCGGACGGACGATGTCGGTCGGCTCGACGACCCGCGCTTCGGCGGTGCGCGGCAGGAGCGGCCAACGGAACAACGCGACAGCGGCCGAACCGAGCACACCGGCGGCGACAGCGAGCAGCGCGCCGTAGTACGGCGTGATCTGGTACCGGTCGACTGCGTCGCCGGGACCGGCGGTCAGGTAGACGAACGCGACCAGCACCGTGCCGGCCGTGCCGGTCGCGCCGTTGACCAGCGGCGGATGCCCGCGCCAGCGGGCCAGCCCACCGGTCGCCGCGCCGATGAGCAGGGCCACCGCCGGCAGAATCAGGATCGCCTGCCGGTGTGCCGCGTCGGCGTCGAGCCCGGCCGGCTCCAGCACACCGAGCCGTACGGCGGGCAACGGCCCGGCGGTCGCGAGCGACGGGACGACCGAGACGAGCGCCACCAGCCAGACCACGCCGCCCACCGCCGCCATGTTCCAGCCCAGTGGCGGCTTCACCAGTGCGGCGATCGCGGCACCCGCGCCGACCAGCGCGCCGGCGGTCGCGCAGATGCCGACGGCCCAGATCGGGTCCACAGAGAAGCGCTCGGCGGCCTGGGCCGGCCGGACGCAGAGTGGGGCCACGGTGGTGGCGCCCAGCGCGGCGGCGGCGGCGATGGCCACCAATCTGCCCGTGCTGTCCAGCACTCCGTACCGGCGGGCCAGGCGTGCGGCGACGACGGTGCCGGCTACGGCGGCGTGTGCCGCGAACCAGCCCACCCAGACGAGCTGAGCGGGCCACTGGTTGACCGTGGCGCCGGTGGAGGCGTCGGTGAGCTGGACGATGCCGAAGCTGAACGCGATGCCGAGCTGACCGGCACCGGCGAGCACGCCCATCCCGAGCGCTGTGAGCAACAGATTACGCCAGGTGCGAGAGACCATGTCCGGCACGTTACGCACCTATCGCACCGACTTTCGCCGAAATGCCGGATTCCACGTTCGACCGCCATGCCAGCGGATACTTCAGTTCGACCAGGCGCGCGACGTACGTGGTGCTGCGCCCACATTGGCGAGCATGTGGACCGTGCCCGGGCCGCGGTAGGCGCCGCCGCCGGTCGGTTCGTCGGCCTCGATGCGGGTGCTGTCCACGGTCTGCACCACGCTCTTCGCTCCCTGGATCGCCACCAGGTGCGGGTGGTCGTGCCAGCGCAGCGGCTGCCGCTGGCGATCCACTGGTGATCGATGCGCTCCCGGTCGGCGTGGGTCCGGGACGGAGCGGAATAGGCTTCAGCCATGAGTGGTGTTCTCAGTGGTACCCGAAACGCGCTGAATCCCCTTCGCCAGCTCACGATCGACCAGCTCCGGCAACGGACGAGCCTCAAGTGGCGGGAGTACCCCGACGACGTGCTGCCGCTCTGGGTGGCGGAGATGGACGTGCCGCTGGCCGAGCCGGTCGCGCGGGCGATCACCGACGCCGTCGCGCGCGGCGACACCGGCTACACCGCCGGCACCGCGTACCCGCAGGCGCTGGCGGAGTTCGCCCGGCGTCGGTGGGGTTGGGACGGGCTGGCCGTGGAGCGCACCGCGCTGGTGCCCGACGTGATGCACGGCATCGTCGAGGCGCTGCGCCTGGTCACCGAGCCGGGGGACGCGGTGGTCGTCAACTGCCCGGTCTACCCGCCGTTCTACGAGTTCGTGGCGCACGCCGGCCGCCGGATCGTGGAGGCGCCGCTCGGCGAGGACCTGCGGATCGACTTCGGCACACTGGAGGACGCGTTCCGGCAGGCTCGGGCCGGTGGACGGCCGGCGGCGTACCTGCTGTGCAGCCCGCACAACCCGACCGGCGTCCTGCACACCGCCGACGAATTGGCCGCCGTCGCCACTCTGGCCGAGCGGCACGGGGTGCGGGTGGTCGCCGACGAGATCCACGCTCCGGTGGTGGTTGGGGGAGCGCGGTTCGTGCCGTACCTCTCGGTGCCCGGCGCGGAGAACGGCCTGTCGCTGATGTCCGCCTCCAAGGGGTGGAACCTGGCCGGCCTGCGCGGTGCGCTCCTCATCGCCGGCCCGGCCGCGGCCGGAGACCTCGCCCGCGTTCCGTTCGAGGTCAGCGTCAGCACCGGCCACCTCGGCGTGATCGCCCACACCGCCGCCTTCCGCGACGGCGGTGAGTGGCTCGACGCCTTGTTGACCGGCCTGGACGACAACCGCCGGCTCCTCGCCGCGCTGCTGGCCGAGCAGCTGCCGGCCATCCGTTACCACCCCGGTCAGGCCACCTATCTCGCCTGGCTCGACTGCCGCGCCCTGGGCCTCGGCGACGACCCCGCCACCGTGTTCCTCGACCGTGGCCGGGTGGCGCTCAACTCCGGTTCGGCCTTCGGCACCGGCGGCGGCGGGCACGTCCGGCTGAATCTGGCCACCGCACCGGAGCTGATCACCGAGGCGGTACGCCGGATGGCCACCGCCGTCGCCTGAGAAGCCACTTCGGCCGCGCTTCATGGTGCTGCAGTCCCGCGGCGGCGGGCGGCGACGGCGAGGCGGAGGAGGCGCCGGCCGCGGGCGAGCGGCGACGGGAGGTCCGATGGTGGGGGAGCGCGGCGCGGTGGGATCCGCAGCTCGGCGGTGAAGCCGGGCGCCAATATCTTCCGCGCCAACTGGCGACGCCGACGGTGACACCCAAATGAGGACCGCCGGTACAGCTTCTCCGAGGAGAACCTGTACCGGCGGTCCAATCTGATCCAACCGGGTTCACATAACTGACCGCGATCCCGCCCGGACCAGATGGGCGCTTACTTCTTGCCGATCGTGATCGTCGCCTTGCGGTAGTTGTTGCGCTTGTCGTTCTTCGTCGGGTCGTAGTTCTGTTCGATGTTGCCCGCAGCATCGACCGAGAACCAGTGGTACGTCGTCGTCTCGGTCACGTGGAACACCTCGCCCGGCTCCCGGAATTCGGTCGCTTCGTAGCGCGGCGACTGGAGGGTGGGCCGGCTGCCGTCGGTCGTGTAGTAGATGGTGGCCGGCTCGCTCGTCTCGAAGCGCACGTCGACGGGCTCGGAGTATTTCCCGCCGCCGGGAACGAGCTTGGACGTCGGGTCCTTCTTGTCCTTGCCCCAGTCCGCCGCGACCCGGAACATCTCCATGATCCCGTTGGCGTACTCCATCGTCTCGGCGTGGCCGCTGACGAGGTTGGGATCGCCCTCCCACACCGGCTGGAACGAGCCGCCCTGCCAGTTGCCGGTGGCCGGATTGTAGACCGAGCCGCCGACCTCCCAACCGAAGGCGTAGATCCCATAGGTGTGGTACAGGTCCTCGCGCACGTTGCCGGCGGAGGAGTAGAGGACGTCCGACGAGCCGCCGACGTTCTCCGGCGTGACGACGGTCTCCCTGTGCGCCTTGACCTGCGACAGGATCCTGCCGGCCGACTGCCAGTAGAACGCCTCGTCACCCAGCGGCGGGCGCGGAGTGGTGATCCGCCCGTCCGCGATGTAGGCACCGGGCTGCCAGAACAGCTGGCCGCCGTTGGAGTGCACCGACATCATGAACTTGATGTTCGAGTACTTCTCGACCAGCCAGATGATGTTCTCCGACTCAGGCTCGGACAGCTCTTCCGGTCCCTGGTAGGTGTCGCTGACGCAGCTGGTCGACGCACCCGCGTAGCCGTCGTGACCCGACCCGACCCGGTAGTTCCGGTTCAGGTCGACGCCCCAGGAGTTACGCCGGGCCGGATCGGCGTTCTCGTCCGGGCAGTGGTTCGTCATGTTCCGGCGCTGCGAGGCGAAGTTGTAGAAGCTGTAGTTCGCCCCGTCCGGGTTGTTGGACAGAATGAAGAAGATGTCGGTGCTCTCGACGATCTTCTTTGTCTCCCTGTCGGACGTGTAGTTGTGCACCAGCCGCTCGGCCGACTCCAGCGAGGTTGTCGCGGGCACCCACTCGCGGGCGTGGTCCTGCGCCTGGATCAGGACACCGGGGTTCCTGCCGTCGCGGTGCTTACCGATCCGCAGCACGGGGATCGTGACCGGGCCACGCGGCACCTCGCCCTCCGGCGCGCCGACGCGCTTCTGGTCGAGGAAGTCGGTCAGCGCGACCGGGCCGGACGTCGGCGCGACGATGCCGGTGCCCGCGTTGGTGCGGTACGGGTGCGACCGGTCGATGAGGCCCTGGGACTGGGACTCCAGCGCCGCCGCCACCTCGGTGGCCGTACTCGCGACCCCGGCGGAGGCGTCCTTCGCGAGGAGGACGCGGACCGCCTTGCCCGCCACCTCGACGCTGAGCGGGAGGTTCGCCCCCGGCCGGTTCACGAACTCGACGGTGATGTCGTTGCCGCCCTCGTGGCCCCACGCCGCCGAGCTGACGACGACCGCGGACTGCCCGGTACCGCCGATCGTGGCCTGCGCCTTGCGCTGGTAGCCATTCGTCTGGTTCGGCAGGTAGACGATCTCGGCGATGTCCGGGTACTGCCGGGCGATCTCCTTGGCGCGGCTGTAGAGCTGCTGCGGGTTCCGGTAGCCGTCGACGAAGTCCGACTTGTAGCCCAGATTCTCCGTCAGCGGCGGCGGAGCGTTCTCAAGCCAGTCGGAGACGTCGCCGGTGGCAACGCCGCTGGTGGAGCTCGTGACCCGGATCTGGTTCGGGCGCGCGTCGAGCTTGAAGAGGTTCCGGTGGAACATGTACTGCCCGGAGTCGACGAACCGGCTCATCGTCCGGGCGAAGCCGAACGAGGTGCCCGGGCCCGAGTCGTTTTCGAGCTGCATCGTGACGATCGGGTCCGTCTGCTGCCCTTCGGTGGTCCGCGCCTCGACGTAGAGGAAACCCTGGCCCTTGGTGGTGAACCAGTCAGCGCGGACGATCCGTACCGTCTCCTCGTGGCTGAGCGGCTGGGCAGCCTGCGTACGGGAGGCTTGGATGCCGCCGTCGGCCTCTTCGCTCCAGGCGAAGCCTTCGTCATCGCCGAGGATTTCGACGCCCATCGCCTCGAGTTCGGCGATCTGCTCGGCGGTCACCACCGCCTCGCCTTCGATGCCGCTGGGCACGCGCCGGAGGCCGTGCTCGAGGTCGAAGCCGGCGGCGACCACCTTGTCCAGCATGTCGGCACCGGTCAGCTGGATGCGTACGGGGCGTACCAACTCCCGGTCCTCGAGGTGGGATCGTCCCGAACCCGCCGTGGCGGTGGACTCCGCGGGATCCGCGCCTACGGGCGTGGGCGCGGGCACGATGAGGACGCTCGCCACCAGGGCGGGCAGCGCGAGAAGCGCGATGCGCAATCGTCTGCGTTGCATGCTTCCCTCCTTCTGTTTGCGGCCTGTGGTTGATGCCGTGGCCGGCCGACGTGCGGACCGAGCCAATCCATTGGGGACAGCCATGCTGAGCTCACCCACGGTGAGCCTGGGTACGACGACGGTCGCCATCGTAAGAAGGAGCGCGCGGGCTGTTTAGCGAGCTGAGCGCGGTGAGTGTATGTGAATTCTTCACATCGACGACTCGTGTGAGCCGGATCTTGAGCATTGCTTGAGTTGGTCGTTCAACCTCGGCTGCTGGCGGTCGACCCGGTCCTGTGCGGACTCGGCACGGTCGGGCCGACCGCGACCGGTTACGCGGCGAAGGCCGCGGTCGCCGCTGCGTCTGCGGCGCCGGTTCCCGATGGTGCGACCGACGACCCACGAACCACCGCTGCGGCGTTCAACGCCACCGGCCAACTGCCGGACTGGGCCGCCGAGGCCGTACCGGCGGCCGTTTTACGACAAACCTCCCCGGATCGGCCTCGGTTGCGAGCAAGATGAGATGGATTCGCCCAGCGACACGGTGAGCGGGGGACGGCCGTGAACGACGGATTGGTGACCAGGCGGAGCGCCCACGATGTCGGAGAGACAATCTCTGCGCTGCGGGCTGAGGCGGAACGCGTGGGCGCCGCGGTGGCGGCGGTGGTCGATCATGCGGCGGCCGCTCGCAAGGCCGGGCTGAGTATGCCCGACACACAGGTGATCATCTTTGGGAACCCGCAGGCGGGCACTCCGCTCATGCAGGCCCGTCCCGAGATCGCCATCGACCTGCCAATGCGACTCATGGTGCGGGACGACGGCCAGCCCGGCTCGCTGATCACCTGGCAGGACCCCGCGTACCTCGCCGAGCGGTACGGACTGGGCGAGGATCAGCTAGCACCCCTGAACGCCCCGGCCAAGATCGCCTCCGCGGTCGACGGCCGCTGAGCACCGCCCGAGCCGGCTGCCTACACAGCCCGCACGGGGCCACCCCGGCACCGCCCGTCCCGGTCCGGCGGTGACCGTCGGCAGCGCGAACCCAAGGCCCGAGCAGGAGAGGTCCCGATGGCCGCCGCCGTCCGTGTCTCGCCCAACCTTTTCGGCATCCCGTTCGGGCTGGCCGCCCTGGCGGGCAGTTGGCTCGTCGCGGCGGGTGACGGCAACGCGCCGACCTGGGTCGGGGACGCCCTGCTCGTGCTCGCGGCGGTGGTCTGGCTGGCCACCACGGCGGGCTACGTCGCCTACACCCTGGCGGTCCGCCGCGCGCTCGTCGCTGACCTGCTCGACCCGGTGCTCGCCCCATTCGCCTCGCTCGCGGTGATCACGCCGATGCTGCTCGCCGCGCAGGGCCTCACGCCGCGCCACCTCGGCGCCGCCCGGATCGTCGTCGACGTGTTCCTCGTCCTCACCGTGCTGTTCGGTGGCTGGATAACCGGCCAATGGATCTACGGCCCGCTCGACCTCGACCGCATGCATCCCGGCTACCTCCTGCCAACCGTGGCCGGCGGACTCGTCGCCTCCGCCAGTGCCGCCGTCGTCGGGCAACGCCTGCTCTCGCTACTCATGCTGGGGCTCGGGCTCGTCTGCTGGCTCGTCATCGGCTCGCTGACGCTCAACCGGCTGCTGTTCCGGCCACCACTGCCGTCAGCGCTGATTCCGACGCTGGCCATCGAGGCGGCGCCCGCTGCGCTGGCCTGCGTGGCGCTGTTTGCTCTCAACGGGGAGCGGATCGACTTTGTCGTCTCGCTGGTCTCCGGGTACGGGCTGTTGATGGTCCTCGCGCAGGTCCGGCTCCTCCCCGCGTACCTGGGCCTGTCGTTCGTCCCCACGTTCTGGGCGTTCACGTTCCCGTTCGCGGCGGTGGCGACGACCACGTTGCACTGGATCGCCGGCACCCGGCCATCCGGGCACCGGGTCTACGCGTACCTGGTGCTGGCCGCGATCACCGTGCTGATCGGCGGCATCGCGGTCCGGACGGTTGTCGCCGCGGCCCGCGGGCAACTGCTGCCAACGGCTCCGGCACCCGCTCGACCGGACCGCTGAACACCGGTGCGCCGGCCCGGGTCAGCAGCGGCCCCGGTCCAGCCGCTCCAGCGTCGCGGCAGCGACCAGGCCATACGCGACGTACGGTACGGCGTCCTCCAGCCAGCCCTCGGCGCCCCAGCGGCGCGGGTCCGTCACCCCGAGCGCGGTCATCGACCCGTCGGCCACCAGCATGCCGCCGATCCCGATCACCACCGCCGCCACCGGCAGCGGTGGCCGCCGCCGCCCGGTGAGCGCCGCGAAGAGCGACACGGCCAACACCCCGTTGACGATCCCGAGCACGGGCCCGAACCCGGCACGTCGGTTCGCCGCCCGGTCTGCCGGCCCCAGGTTAACGTGGGCCAGATCCACCATCCGCTGCACGGCACGCTCGTGCGTGTCGCTCATCGGGCGAGCCCGGACGCCCACGTCGAGATTGCTGAACAGTTCGCGGGCGAGGGTACCGGCGGCCCCGGCCACGATCCCGTCCGTCAGGCTGGCCAGCCAGTTCCTTGCCATGAGATCACCTCGGTTTGTCCGTTGTCGCCCGCGTCCCGCCGACCTCTGGCCGCGGGTGTCCGGCATACCCATCCCGTGCCACGTCATTTCTGCCGGACAGGCCGTTCCGTACGTGGAGAGTGGCTGCGGCCGGGCAAACAGTCTGCGGTTCATCTCGTTGACGTTCAGCACGGATCGGCCCCAGGACGTAACGGCTACGAACACCCCGGCGGCGGTCACGCTGCGAGCGCGGTGTCCGTCGACCGATGGACACCGGTCCTCGACCGGCCGGTCGTCCCGCGACCGGGGTCGGCGGGCGGAGCATCGGGACATGACGGAATCCCCCGCGGTCCGCACACGCGGACTGCACAAGCGGTACGGCCGGCGCACCGCGCTGGCCGGGATCGACCTGGACATCGCGTACGGCGAGGTGGTCGCCCTGCTCGGTCCCAATGGCGCGGGCAAGACCAGCACCGTGGAGATCCTGGAGGGGCACCGGAGCCGGGACGGCGGCGAGGTGACCGTGCTCGGGGTGGACCCGGCGCGGGTCGGCCGGTTCGGCCGGGCCGCCCGGGACTGGCGGTCCGGCATCGGCATCGTGCTCCAGGAGGCCACTGACCTCGGCGAGTTGACCGTGGGCGAGACGGTCCGGCACTTCGCCCGCTACTACCCCGCACCCCGCGACCCGGCCGAGGTGATTGAGGTGGTCGGACTGACCGACCGGACCCGGACCCGGATCCGGAAGCTCTCCGGCGGCCAGCGGCGCCGGCTGGACGTGGCGGTCGGCCTGGTCGGCGACCCGCGCCTGGTGTTCCTCGACGAGCCGACCACCGGCTTCGACCCGGCCGCCCGGCGCGCGTTCTGGGAGCTGATCCGGACCCTGGCCGGAGCCGGCACCACGATCCTGCTGACCACCCACTACCTGGACGAGGCGGAGGCCCTCGCCGACCGGGTGGTGGTGCTGGCCGGCGGACGGGTGGTCGCCGACGGTCCGCCGACCGCCCTGGCCGAACGGGCCGGCCACCAGGTCACCGTGCGGTGGTCCGGGGGTGAGCGGCGGACCGACGACCCGGCGACGGTGATCGCCGAGCTGACCCGGCGGTTCGGCGGCCCGATCCCCGGGCTCACCGTCACCCGACCCAGTCTGGAAGACGCCTACCTCGACCTGATCGGAAGCCGGCCATGACGATGACCAGCGGCACCACCCACCCGTCCGCGCTGATGCTCGGCCTGCACCGCGGCGTCGTCGAGTTGAAGGCCTTCTTCCGTGAGTGGGACGCGGTGGTCTTCACCTTCGCCCTGCCGGTGGTCACCCTGGCACTGCTCGGCTCGCTCATCTCCGGCGTCTACGACGGCAGCGACGTCACCTCCGCCCAGTACCTGGCGCCCAGCATGATCGCGGCGGGGATAGCGGCCGTCACCTTCGTCAACCTCGGCACCGGCATCGCCAGCGACCGGGAAGACGGCACCCTCAAGCGGCTCCGTGGCGCACCGATGCCCCCGATCGCGTACTTCCTGGGCAAGACCGTGCAGACGATGGTCGTGGTCACGGCCGAGATCGTGCTGCTGCTCGCCGTCGGGATGATCCTGTTCGACCTGCGGCTGCCCACCGACCCGGCGCGCTGGCTCACCTTCGGCTGGGTGCTCCTGCTCGGCGTCACCGCCTGCTCGCTGCTCGGCATCGCGGTGAGCAGCCTGATCCGCTCGGCCCGCAGCGCGGGCGCGGTGACCCAACTGCCGTACCTGGTGCTGGCCTTCGTCTCCGGCATCTTCTTCACCCCGGTCAGCGCCCTGCCGCAGCCGCTGCTGGTGCTGGGTTCGGTCTTCCCGCTGAAATGGATGGCCCAGGGCTTCCGTTCGGCGCTGCTGCCGGACACGATTCTCGGTGCGGAGGTCGTACGCGATTGGGAGCACGGGCGGACCGCGCTCATCCTCGCGGCCTGGTGCATCGGAGGTGTGTTGCTGTGTCTGACCACCTTCCGCTGGCGCGGCCGGCGGGAGCGGTGAGCGCGGGCGACCCGCCGCCCTCGGAGGCGTGGGTCGCCCGGTTCCCGCTCTGGGACGCCTACTTCGCGGTGCTGACCGTCGCCGTCGGGGTCGCCGTGGCCACCAGCGCCCCACCGGCCGCGCCGTACCGCATCGGGTCCGTCGCACTGCTGGCCGCGATCAGCATCTGGTACGCCGCCTTCGGCCGGGCGCTCATGCGGTACGGGGTCGGAGGCTGGCGGGCGTACCTCTATTTGGGGGTCGCTCTCGCGCTCTACGTGGCGGCGGTGGCGCTGGCGTCGTCCGCGTCGTTCGCCCTGTTCGTGCTCCTGCCGCAGGCGTTCATGCTGCTGCCGACGACGCCCGCGGTCGGCGCGGTGGTGGTGTTCACCGCCGTCCAGGTGGTGCTGGACTGGCTGCGGTCCGGCGGCGGCCCGGACGCCCGGGGGTCGCTGCTGGCGGCCGTGATGATCGCCGTCGTGGTGTCGGTGACCGGAGGCTGGGTGCAGCACCTGTTCGTCGACGCCGACCGGCGGGCCGCGCTGGTCGACGAGCTGGCCGCCTCCCGTGACGAGGTGGTCCGGTTGTCCCGGCAGGCCGGCGTCGACGCCGAACGGCAACGGCTGGCCGGCGAGATCCACGACACCATCGCCCAGGGACTGTCCAGTGTCGTCATGCTGATTCAGGCCGCCGACGCGGAGTTGGACCGCGATGCCGGGCAGGTCCGCCGCCACCTGGCCCTCGCCGTGACCACCGCTCGGGCCAACCTGGCCGAGGCGAGGGCCCTTGTCGCCGCGCTGACCCCGGCGGAGCTGGCCGGGTCGCCACTGGTCGAGGCGGTGCGGCGGGTGGCGGACCGGCTCACCGCCGAGACGGGCGTGCCGGTCACCCTGGCCATCCCCGCAACGCCGTGCCCGCTGCCCACCCCGGTCGAGGTGGTCCTGCTGCGGGTCACCCAGGAGGCGTTGGCCAACGCGCGCAAGCACGCCGCCGCCGGCCGGGTCGAGGTACGCCTTGAACGGCGGGACGACGTCGTCGTGCTGGAGGTCCGCGACGACGGCCGCGGCTTCACCACCCCGCCGGCCGGCGACGGGTACGGTCTGGCCGGCATGCGGAACCGGGTCGAGCAGGTCGCCGGTACGCTGCGGGTGGCGTCCAGCCCCGGAGCCGGCACCACGGTACGGGCGGAGGTACCGATCCGATGATCGCGGTGCTGCTGGTGGACGACCACCCGGTGGTGCGGGCCGGGGTGCGCGGCATGCTCGCCGGCGAACCGGACATCGCGGTGGTCGGCGAGTCCGCTTCGGCCGCCGAGGCGGTCACCGCCGTCCGGGCGGTACGCCCCGACGTCGTGCTCATGGACCTACGGATGCCCGGGGTGGACGGCGCCGCGGCGACCGCCGATGTGCTGGCCGTGGCCCCCGGCACCCGGGTGGTCGTGCTCACCACGTACGAGACCGACGGGGACATCCTGCGCGCGGTCGAGGCCGGAGCGGCCGGGTACCTGCTCAAGGACGTGTCCCGGGCCGAACTCGTGGACGCTGTCCGCGGCGCCGCCCGCGGCGAGACCGTGCTGGCACCGTCGGTGGCCGGCCGGGTGCTCCGCCAACTCCGCCATCCCCGGCCGGTCACCCTGTCACCGCGGGAGGTCGACGTGCTGCGGCTGGTCGCGCAGGGTCTGTCCAACGGCGAGATCGGGCTGCGACTGCACATCACCGAGGCCACCGTGAAGACCCACCTGCTGCGCGCGTTCGCGAAGCTCGGCGTCACCGACCGGACCGCGGCGGTGACCACCGCGATGGCCGCGGGCCTGCTGCCATTCTGACTCAGCGGTCACCCGCTCAGGTCGAACGGCACCCCGGCAAGTTCGGCCACGTCGGCGCCGTCCGCATGCCGATGGAGGAACCCAGAGGCGTCGCTGAGCGGGTCAGCCGAGCCCGACCGCATCCATGTATCGCTCTGCCTCACCCGGCGCCGGAAGGACCTCGGTGTTCCGCGCATAGACGCCGCGGACCCGGAACATCAGCTGGTGGTCGATCAGGTAGCGCCGCAACGCCACGTGGTCCACCCCGCTGCCCTCGCACCACCGTTCGAGGACCGAGTTGACCGCCTTCTCGTCATAGGACGACTTCTCGTCGAAGGAGGTCCGCACGATGTGCGCCAGCACCGCATGCCGGCGAATGCGCTTGGACGGAAGACTCCGCAACCGGCTGTCGCGCACGAACGGGTCGAGGGCGCTCTCCAGGGCGGCGGACTCGTCGCGCCCGTCGACGGCTTCCCGGCGTACCAGATCACGCAGGCCCGGGAAGTCGACCCGGAAACCATCCGGCCCGCCAGTGATCAACCCGGCGGACTCGAGCCGGGCGGTCGCCGCGACGACACCGCGAGCGTCCACACCGGACATCGCGCCGACCTGATCCCGATCGGCGGCCCCCAGGCCCACCGCCGCCAGCACCCGAAAACGCTGCGGATCCGCGATAACTCTGATCAGATCGGCCGCTTCCACGGCAGGATCATAAGCTGAGAGCGATACCGGCGCGACCCGCTGCCACCGCCGCCGGGGACGAACCCGTCAGGGACGTCCAGCAATCAACAAGCGGTGGACAGGAAGCGGGTCTGGGCCTGCCGGAGGCGGTCGAGGTCGTCGGATACGGGCATGATGCCGTAGCGGTCGAAAGCGTCGACGCTCGCTCCGAGCGAGGGCGGCCACCGCCGCTGCCACTCGGTCAGCGGCACGCTTGGCCCGACGGCGCGTAGTGGCTCGGCGAGCCGGTCGAACTCCACCCGCTGCCAGTCGCGCAGCGCGTCGAAACGCCGTCCGGCAGCCATCAGCGAGGCGGCGACCTCGGTGGCCGTGGCCGTCTGCGACGGGACCACGTCGCCGTTCATGATCGAGTGCCGGCCCAGCGGCAGTGCGGCGCGGTGGCCGTACCATTCGCCGACGACCTGCGAGACGTGCCGGCAGGTTTCGCAGCCCAGCCACGACCACCGGGTTCGGGTGGTGACGGTGTCCCGGACGCACAACACACACAGGTCGAGGTCACTGGGGATGTCCTGCCCCCGCCACTGCTTCTCCCACTCCGGCGTACGCGGCTGGCAGCGGCACCGCTGCTCACGCGGGGCGCCATCGCGGAGGTGCCCGCAGGTCAGGCAGACCGCGAAAGCGGCCAGGTCCAGATCTTCGAACGGCACGGTGAACTCGCCTTCCGGTGCCCGAGGCACCCACTCTTGCCGTACCGCAGTTCGCGGTCGGCCTGGTCTTCTCCCGGGGGCACCGTGCGCGGGTGGCGCGGTTGCCGAGTCAGCAAGCCGGGAGGCTTGACGCTGACCACTCGTGACGCCTACGAAGCATAGAGATCAGCGATGCCGCGACCGCACGGCCCTCCCGCCGCTTGGCCAGCTCGACGTGTACCTGCACGAACGAGACGCCGAGGCGTCGCTCGGCGTGCAGCCCGGTGTCGGCGGGGTGTTCCGGTGACACCGGGCGTTGCCGGACGCTGGGGAGGCTAGTGCGGTGTCCACTAACGTTTGCTGGGTTGGCGGCCGGGGGTTTTGTCGTACCGATGGTGTTGGGTGTGGTTGTGCCTCGTCGTCGGGATCCTGCCGCGCCTCGGGTGGTGCATCGCACCGCGCGGGTGGCGTTGCGGGTGACGCCCGGGCAGCAGCGGCGGTGTTTCGGGTTGTTGCGTTCGGCTGGTGATGTTTGGGCGTGTGTGTTGGAGGTGAACGCGTGGCGGCGTCGCCGTCGGGACGCGCCGTTGTCCGGCTATCAGGAGTTGTGTCGGGAGTTGGCGGCCTCGGGGCCGGGCACGTTCGCCGAGTTGGACTCGGCGGGGGCCCGGTCGGTGTTGCGCCGGTTCTCCGAGGCGTGGTTCGCGGCAGCGAAGCGGCGTAAGGACGGTGACGTGTCGGCGGGGTTCCCGCGTCGGCGGCGGGGGTTGGTGCCGGTGCGTTGGTATCACGGCACGTTCGCCCTGCAGGGGCGTCGGGTTCGGATTCCGATGGGCAAGGGCGCGTCGCCGTTGTGGGTGAGGTTGGCGCGGGAGGTGCCGTATCCGCTCGAGCAGGTCCGCTCGATCACGCTGCTGTGTGAGGGTGGTCGGCTGTTCTTGGACGTGAGTGCCGAGATTCCGATCGTGAGTTATCCGGCCGGCGCTGGACCGGACCCGGGTCGGATCGCTGGGGTGGACCTGGGGATCATCCACCCGTATGCGGTGGCCGGCCCGGACGGTGCGGGGTTGCTGGTGTCGGGGCGGGCGATCCGCGCGGAGCACCGCATGCACCTGGCTGACACGAAAGCCCGCCGCCGGGCGGTCGCCCGCCGGGCGCCGAAGCCGGGTCAGCGGGGTTCGCGGCGGTGGCGCAAGTACCGGCGCCGCGCCCGTATGGTGCAGGGCCGGCATCGGCGCAGGGTCCGTCAGGCTCAGCACGAAGCCGCCCGTTCGGTCGTGTCGTGGGCGGTAGAACAGCGTGTCGGTGAGCTGCGGGTCGGGGATCCGCGTGGGGTGCTGGGCATCGAGGCGGGGCGGCGGCACAACCTGCGGTTGCGGCAGTGGCAGATCGGCCGGCTCTTGCAGGTCCTCACCGACAAGGCCACCCTGGCCGGCATCACGCTGCGCTTGGTGAACGAACGTGGCACGTCTTTGACCTGCCCTGCCTGTCAGCGGCGGGTACCGAAACCCCGTGGGCGGATCCTGTCCTGCCCGCACTGCCGGTTTTCCGGGCACCGTGACCTGGTCGCGGCTGCCATCATCGCCACCCGTATTCCGGGCGGCGGACCCACCACCCCGACAGCCGTTGTGCTGCCGGAGGTGCTCACGCACCGTCGAGCCGGACGGCACCTTCCTGGTGCCGGCCGGTCCCGACGTGACCCCCGCCGCCCACGGGCGGCGCGAGGATCAGTTGGCCCGCGCAGGCCCGCCCCACCACCCGCAGGGGAGTCGCTCGCCCACAAGGCGAGGATCCACAACCACCACCGGACACCCGGTGAACGTTCGTGGACACCGCACTAGCTCCGCCGAGCGTCCTTGACGAAGACGATCCCGTCGGTGCTGGCCAGGTGAGCCGGATCAAGCGGGGAGTAACCGAACCAGGGGGAGACCCGGGCAGCGGGCGTCACGTTGGCGAGGGCAGTGGCCAGTCGGCGGGCGTCGACGATGTGACGCTCCTCCGGGAGCGCGTACAGCAGACCCTCGATGGTGTCCGGAGGCGGCGTGCCCACGCCATGGTGGCGGATCGTGCCAAGGGCTGTGGCGAGGAAGGCGTACCCCCGGCCCAGGTGGGCGCTGACGATCGCGCCGGCGCTCCACCCACCGGCAGATCGCCCATCCGCATCGTGCTCTTGTTCCGCTGGAGGTGGCCGTTGTGGGCGTTCACCAGCGCAGGGCCCCGCTCGGCGATGGCGAGCAGGTTGGCGGCCATCATCGAATCGCGTACGCCGAGCAGCCTCGCCAGGCGGCTGGGTGACGTGTCGGCCATCCCGAAGTGGTAGCGCAGCAGGCCGATGGAGGTGCGCCCGTACAGGCGCGCCCGGTGCCAGTCCTCCCGTGCGGACGCCGCGATCAGGTGTGGCGTCTGCGCGTCGAGCAGCGCCATCAGCTCGTCGGCGAGCAGCCGCAGCTGTCCGGCGTCGCGCGTCTGCCCCACCGATTGGGATGGGTCCATCATGGCGGCGGGGTTGGTCCACCGGTCGTCGGCGCCAAGCAGGCGGTTGAGCGTCTCCTCGGTGCAGGGAAGCAGGTCGGGGTCGACCCAGGTGGTGAGGTAGGAGTGGAGCGCGGTGAGGGCCTGTCGAGGGCTCGCGGCACCGGCGATTTCCAGCGGGCCGTCGAAACCGGCGAAGCGCAGTTGCTCTGACGCGGGCCGGTCGTCGTTGTACGCGCGCATCCAGCGCACCAGCTCACGGTTGGCCGCGAAGGCGCCCCACTCGTGGCTGAAACCGCGCTCCATGACCTCGTCGAGCGTGCCCGTGCCCGAGGTGACGTAGTCGTCCACGACCAGGCCCATCACGCAGTCGCTCTCGATGGCGATCGTCCGGTAACCCTCCTGCTCGACGAGTTGCCGGAAGAGGTCGTTGCGTAGCTCGAGCAGAACGTCCTCGCCGTGGGTTGGCTCACCCAGGGCGAGCAGCCGCGGCCGGGCCGTGAGCAGGCTCATGACGGTAGGAGCGTCGACGACGTGGGCGGCGTCTGTGATACAAGCAGCAGTCATATCCTGAACCGTATCGTTGAACCGACGGTGCAAACTTTTCGCCGATTTCGACAGGGCAGTGCGGGCGGAACCCTCAAACCGGTAGTTAGCTGGTCGGGGCGTCTCGAATGGCGAGTGCGGCTTGGATCAGCGCGGCGTGGGTCAGTGTCTGGGGGTAGTTGCCGAGGTGGGCTCCGGTTGCGGGGTCCAGCTCCTCGGCGTAGAGGCCGAGTGGGCTGGCGTAGTCGAGCATGGTCTGGAACAGCTCGATCGCCTCGTTGCGGCGCCCGGTGCGGGCGAGGGCTTGAACGAGCCAGAATGAGCAGGGCAGGAACGCGCCTTCGGTGCCGGGGAAGCCGTCACGTCCGGGCGGATAGCGGTAGATCAGCGGGCCGCCGGCGGAGAGCCCGTCGCGAATGGCGTCGATGGTGCCGCGCACACGGGGCGAATCGACGCTGTCCATGTTCAGCAGCGGCAGGACGAGCAGGGCCGCGTCGAGGTTCTCGGAGCCGTAGCGGCGGACGTAGCTGCTCGCCGTTGGGTTGAAGCCGGATGTCCGGACCGCGGCGGCGATGGCGTCTCGTGCTTCCTGCCAGCGTCGACGTTGACGGTCTGGCAGGGGGTGACTGTCGGCGATACGCAGGGCCCGGTCCAGGGCGAGCCAGCCCATGAGCTTGGAATGTACGTGTTGGGCAGGTTCGCGGACCTCCCAGATGCCGGCGTCGGGCTCCTGCCAGCAGCGGGCGACCACGTCGGCGAAGCCGCGTACCGCCCGCCACGTCTCGCTGTAGAGGGGGTGCCCGGTCTGTGCGAACGCCCAGGCGGCGTCGATCACCCAGCCGTAACCGTCGAGTTGGTGTTGCTCGGCGGCGCCGTTGCCGATCCGTACCGGGACGCTGCCGAGATAGCCGGGCCAGCCGGGCACGTCCCGTTCTGCTGGTACCCGGCGGCCGTGCAGGGTGAGCAGCGCCGGCAGGCGCGGCCGCTCCAGCCGGCTGGCGTGCAGCAGCCACGCGAGGAAACCGCGGGCCTCGTCGGCTTTGCCGACGCTGAGGAAGGCACTGACGCCGATGCTGGCGTCGCGGGGCCAGACATAGCGGTAGTCCCAGTTCCGTATCCCGCCGGGATCCTCGGGCAACGACGTTGTGGGTGCGGCCACCGGGGCTTGCGAGGGCGAGTAGGTCAGCAGCCGCATGGTCAGCAGGCTTCGTACGACGTGTTCCCGGAAGGGCAGTGACCCGTCGATCTCGGCGGACCAGGCCCGCCAGCGGTCCTCGTCCTCGGTCAGCAGTTCCCAGGCCGATTCCGGTTCGACATGGATCAGCGGTTCGCGGTGGGCCACGGCCAACACGAGAGTGACCGGACGGCCCGGCCTGACCGTGATCAAGGTGGGCCGACCTGGTTCTATGGTGAGCGTGGGTGCGCTGCCCAGAGAGACCGCCAGTGACCTCCACTGACACACCAGGGCCTCGCGCCGGTGGTGGATTCGGGGCCGGCGGTGCTTCACGCCGAAGCGGGGGTCGAACTCGACGACGGCGTCGACCGCTGCGTCCTCGGTCGACAGCCGCCGAATGATCATTGTCGCGGGCAGCAGGCGGCCGCTGACCTCGGCCACCATGGCCTCGGTGAGGGTGAGCCGGCTGCTGTCCACCGCCCAGGTCGTCTCCAGGGTGGCGGTGTGCTGCCGGTAGCGTCGTTCGATGACCGCGGCCGGTCGGGCCGGGCCGACCCGGAACGTTCCCGCGTCGGGGCCCCCGACCAGCCGGCCGAAAAGGGGATCGCCGTCGAAGCGAGGCACGCAGAGCCAGTCGATCCCGCCGTCACCGGCGACGAGGGCAGCGGTGCGTGTGTCACCCAGCAGCCCATAGTCGCTGATCGCCGCCGGGGGCCGGGGACACGTCGTGTCGTACCCACCAGTCATGAGCGCTTCCTGACGAGTCGTGCGACGCGGATCAATCGGCTTGAAGGAGCAGTCCGAGGACCACCCCGTAGAGGACGTGGACGACAACCACGACCGCGGGAGTCTGGATGCCGTAGTTGACGGCGAACAGGCCGGGCGGCTCCAGCACGGCCGTGCTGGCCGGGCCCGCCCGCTGCGACGCCATCCGCGGGTGGACACCCGGAAGCAGCGGCAGGAGCACCGTCAGCGCGATCCCGACGTGGATGGTCCCGAGCAGCGCCCCGATCCACCAGGTGGCGCGGTGCAGCAGCGCGAACGTGGCCGCGTAGCCGAGGGCGAAGCCCTGACCGGCGCAGAGGTGCATGAAGAACCCGACGACCCGGGCCCGGTCGGGATCCTCGGTGACGAGGGACCCGAGTACCAGGGGAAAGTCGAGGCGAGTGAGACCGGCCAGTTGGGCACTGGTCAGCGCTGCGGTGAGCACCGCGGTGGCGACCAACCCGAACAACGCCCATCCGGCCCAGTCCATCTCAGCAGTGCAGGACGTCGCGCGCGTTCACAGTCGGCACGGCGAACGTTCCGGCGTTGGCAGCACGAGCGCCGGCGACGCCAGATCCCGGCACCGTGACGTTCTCTCGGTCATCGGTCCGTCCTTCGGCTGGACAACGGGACAGGTCTATGGCCGCCCGCGTCGTACCAACATCGGACGACAGTGGCCGCGCCGGCTTTTCACCATAAGCCCCAGGGACATGACATGTTGTCTGCTCGCCGAGATGCGACCGGCGGTGGGAAGCGGTGTGATCAGGGGCGTCGTGTGGCGCGTACGACGACGTCGTGCAGAGGAACCGCATGGCCGCCGGGGGCGGTGACCGTGCGAAGGTGCTCTTCGGCGGTGGTGATCTCCCATTCGGTGTCGTCCAGGCCCGCGGTGATGTCCGTGAGGGTGACCGATGCCTCGGCGGGAGGGTGGTGCCCGTGCCCGGTGGCTCCCGAGGTCTGCAGGTGCCCGACGATCAGCAGGGTGCCGCCGGGCGCCACCCATGCGGAGAGGCGGTCATAGAAGGCCAGTTGCGGCATCGCGGGGTGCGCGTAGTGGGTCGTGACCAGATCGAACCGCGTGCCCGGGGCCCAGACGGTCAGGTCCGCGTCAACCCACCGCACGCGCTCGGACACCCCGCTGTTCGTCGCGCGCTCGGCGGCGCGGGCGAGGGCTTCGGGGGCGATGTCGACTGCGGTCACAAGCCACCCGTGGGAGGCGAGCCAGACGGCCTCGGCGCCGGTGCCGCACCCGGCATCCAACGCCGTGCCCGGCACCAGGCTGCTGGTCTCGCTGGCGAGATACGGATGCGGTGCGCTCCCGGCCATCGCTCCGGGTCCGATGCCGTGCGCCTGGTGCCAGTGTCGCTCCCAGTAGTCCTTGTCGAATCCGTGCGTCATCGGGTCCTCCCGTGCAACGACCACGTCCCTCGTCATCTCCGCCCGCTCGGCCGTCTGGCCTGCCGCTTCATCGTCTTCGCGTGTCACCTGACGACTGTGACCAGCAGCGGGGCCGTACGCAAACCTTCTTGCCAAATGGCAAAATGGGGGCATGGACAGGGACCTGGACCGCACGCTCGAGGCTGTCGGGCCGAGGCTGAAGCACCTGCGGCTCCGCCGCGACATCACGCTCACCGACCTCGCGCAGGAGACCGGCATCTCCGCCAGCACGCTGTCCAGGCTCGAGGCGGGCCTGCGACGCCCCACGCTCGAGCAACTCCTGCCGCTCGCTCGCGCCCACGGCGTCACTCTCGACGAGCTCGTCGACGCGCCACCTACCGGCGATCCCCGCATCAACCTGCGCCCCATCGCCTGCAGCGACGGGTCGACCGTCCTGCCCCTGACCCGCAGACCCGGAGGCATCCAGGCCTACAAGTTCGTCCTCCCGACCGGGGTCGACGACCGCGAGCCCGACCGGCGCACCCACGAGGGCTACGACTGGGTCTACGTCCTCAACGGCACGCTGCGCCTGGTCCTCGGCGAGCACAATCTCATCCTCAGGCCCGGGGAGGCCGCGGAGTTCGACACCCGCACCCCGCACTGGTTCGGGTCCACCAGCTCCGGTCCCGTCGAGTTCCTCAGCCTCATCGGCAAACAGGGCGAACGCGCGCATGTCCGGGTAGCACCAAGATCAGGCTCGGCCGAGTAAGGGTGTACCGCTGCGTGGCGGGCGTCTCGACGGCGGCGCTCCGTGTAGATCCCTGGCCTTCGGGTAGGCGGCCGGTAAAGGCCTGAGCAGGGGCCATGCGACATGCCGGGCAGCCGGAACAGAGGAGGTGGCGTCGTGCAGCATCACGAATTCGTCGGCCAGGTGCAGGCCCGGGCCCGATTGGCGGACATTGGGGAGGCGACCTCCGCGATCCGGGGGACGTTGCAGACTCTGGGCGAGCGGGTTCCTGAAGGGCTGGCCGACAACCTGGCCGCGGAGCTGCCCCGGGAGATCGGTGAGTACCTGCGGCAGACGGCGCCCGCGCCAAGCTCCGGAGTTCGCTTCGACCGCGATGCGTTCGTCGCCCGGGTAGCGGACCGGGCAGGCATGGATCCCCCTCAGGCCGCCTATGCGGCCCGGGTCGTGCTCGAGGTTGTCGATGAGGCGACGCAGGGACGGATCATGGACCGCCTCCAGTCGGCGCTACCGGCGGATCTACGTCAGATGGTTCGTTCCGGCAGTAGGGGCCAGCTACCCGGCTGAACTTGTCGACGTGGTCGCCTCCGCTGCACCGTCACCCAGCAGGGCGCGCAGCATGTCCTGGTGCAGGTTCGGCCGGCCGCCCGGATGTCCGACGGTTGCCCCGGCTGCGGCGACGGCGTATCGGGCGGCGGTCGGGGGCGGGTCACCGCGCAGTAGCGCCGCGGTCAGCGCGGCGACGAGGGCATCGCCGGCACCGGTGGTGTCCACCACCTTCTGATCGGTCAGGGGCACGAGCAGGTGCCCGTCACCCCACCGCTGGTCGCGCCAGGTGAAGAGGTTCCCGGCGTCCACGCCGAACGCGAGCAGCCGCGGCCCGGCTGCCAGGATGTCGCCGGCCGCGGTCAGCACCCGGTCGATGTCGTCGGTGGGCGCCGCGGTCCACATACGTGTCTCGTGGGCGTCGGCGCGGACGACGTCGGCCGCGGCGAGCAGCGCCGGACGGTCGCCCTCGCTGGCTGGTGCACCGTCGACCACCACAAGCCGACCAGCCTCGTGGGCCAGGCGCGTGGCGGCGAGGGCCGCCGCGGGCGGCTGCTGCAACTGTACGAGTACGGCGTCCGCGGCGCGTAGCAGCTCCGCGGAGGCTTCGACGTCGGCCGCGGTGAGGAGCACCTCGTTGGGCAGGTGTTGCAGGTACCGCCACTGCCCGGCCCCGTCGAGCGCCTCCACGATCAGCCCAGTGGGTGTGTCCGGCCGGCGGACCACGTGTGTGACGTCCACGCCGTCGCGGGTGGCCTGCGTGAGCAGGTTGTCGCCGATGTCGTCGTCGCCCGCTACGGCGACCAGCGCCACCGGCACGCTGAGCTGGGCGAGTGCCACCGCCTGGTTGGCGCCTTTGCCGCCCAGCATCTCGCGCCGCCCTCCGACGTCGGCCGCGTGGCCGACCTCCGGCCACCGGTCGACCTGAAGGACGAGATCGCGGGCGAGCTGGCCGATCACCACCGCGCGGGGACTGCTCATGTCGCTGTTCTACCCCGTACCGGACACGACTACCGGTTTGGCGAAACCGAGTGGAACGGGACGCTGACCGTGCCCGGGGTGCGCCACGATGGACCCGACGACGAGGACGTGACCGGTCACGCCGGCCCGACCGACGCGGCTCTAGTCGGCGGGCGAGACCCGGTAGTCGGACCCGGTGGCGTCGACACTCCAGTGTCTGCCGGCCACCGGCACGTGGTCCAGGCCGATCCGTCCGAGGTCGTCGGGAACGTGGGCGTCGGCGAGGAGGCCGTCCTCGCCCGGTTCGAGGCCGAGCATCGTGCGCAGAAACAGCAACGGCGCCCCGCTGGCCCAGGCCTGCGGGTTGCAGGCGGTGGGGTACGGCACGGGCTGACGACCGAAGGACCGGTCGTAGCCGGACAACGCCTCGGGTAGCCGGTGGTCGGAGTGCCGGGAGGCCTCCAGCATCGCCATTGCGATCCGGTTCGCTTCCTCCCGGTAGCCGTAACGGGCCAGCCCGGCGGCGATGATGGAGTTGTCGTGCGGCCAGACCGTGCCGACGTGATAGCCGATCGGGTTGTAGCCGACGTCGAGGGTCGACAGGGTGCGTACGCCCCATCCCGAGAACATCTCCGGAGACATGAGGTGCCGCGCGACCTGTCCGGCGCGATCGTCGGGGACGATGCCGCTCCACAGCAGGTGCCCCATGTTGGAGGTCATCGAGTCGATGGGCCGTTTGTCGCCGTCCAGGCCGATGGCGTAGTAGCCGCCCCGTTCGGGGATCCAGTAGTCCCGGTTGAACCTCTCGCGCAGTCGCGCGGCCTCGGCGCGTAGGCGGTGAGCCATTGAGGGGTCGTGCCAGGGCCCGTCGGCGAGTTCCGCCATGCGCAGCTTCGCGTCAAAGGTGTAGCCCTGTGTCTCACAGGTGGCGATCGGCAGGACGGGAATCGTCCCGTCGGCGTACTGCACGCCGTCGGGGGAGTCTCGCCAGCACTGGTTACCGAGGCCCTGGGTGGAGCGGGTGCCGTACTCGACGTAGCCGTCGCCATCGCGGTCCCCGTGGCGGTCGATCCAGCGCAGCGCGGCCTCGGCGTTCTCGCGCAGCCGGCATACCAGTTCGGTGTCCCGGGTCCATCGCCAGTATTCGGAGAAGAGGATCAGCCAGAGTGCCGTGGTGTCGGCGGCACCGTAGTAGGGGCGGTAGGGCTTGACCCCGAGCTGGCTGAGCTCACCCGAGCGGTACTCGTGGAGGATCTTGCCCGGCTCCTGGTCGGTGAAGTCGTCGAACACTCTGGCCTGGTGCCTGGCCAGCACGATCAGTGCTCCCCGGGCAACCTGCGAGCCGCAGGTCATGGTCTGGTAGGCGGTGATCAGGGTGTCGCGGCCGAAGGTGGTCAGAAACCACGGCAGACCCGCGGAGAAGAGGACGACCGGTTCGCCGGCGATGGTCTTCTCGAGCCGCATGGACACCAGATCGATCGCCGACCTGTGGTAGACGTCGCGCAGGAGATCCGTCTCCGCGTGCAGATTCGGCTTCTCGGCCGCCCATCGCGTCGACGGGTCCTCCGGCCCGTGATCGAACGCCTCGCCGAACCCGCGCACCACGGGCCGGCGGTCTTCCTCGCCGCACCGCAGCGGCACACTCAACTCACAGCTCCACTGCTGTCCCCGCTCGAGGCGCAGGTTCCAGACCAGGGCATCGCCGTCGACCAGGTCGGCTGGCGGGTCGGCCTCGATGTGTACGGAGGCGGCATAGCTGCCGTTGCGGTAGTGGAACCCGAGTGCCGAGCCGTCCGGTCCGTCCTGACGGATGATGTCCGGGGTGCGGTCGCGGCCGGACTCCTTGATCTCGAACAGGTCGGCGAAGTCGGTCCCGACCGCCAGGCGCAGTCGGATCGACGTCGGCTCGATGCCGAAATAGCGAAGTTCGACGCGCTCGTAGAGGCCGTCGCCGACGAAGCGCTGCCGCCGTACGCCGACCCGATTCGCGGACAGGTGGGGCAGGTCGGCATTCGCCAGGAAGAACGCCGCCGAGTAGGCGTCGACGGTCCCGGAGGAGAGCACCATCAGCGGGGCGTCGTCGATCGTCAGCTCCCACTGGTTTAGGAACCGGGTGTCGTCGTGGACGAGACCGCCGATCGAGCCCTTCGGCACGTTTCCCGCGGCGTCGGAGAACATGAACGTGCGGCCCTCCAGCACACCGACCGCGTCGGGCCCCAACTCCGGAGGCAGGTCGCGCGAGGCGCCGCTGGACACCCGGTGCCCCATCGACATGTCCGGCCACGGATCCGCAGGCGTCGGCCGCCGTGATGTCGCGGTCACCCACACCTCCTCAGGTTGTCGATGCGTGCCAGTCGCGGGCGTTGCCCCCCGGCTGGTGACCGCCGCCGGGCGCCGCCTGACGTCCTCCGCACCGGGTTCCCGGCCACACGCAGGTCATCCCGGCGCGTTGCCTGCCAGTGGAGATTGCGCGAATGCCGACGGTCGAGCGCCGGGATGGGCGGTACGGGCCCGACTGTGCGGTTCGGCCCTGGTTCGCGGCCTGAACCCGGTCAGTCGGGCCCGCCCTTTGATGCTCAGCCTCCCCTTACCAGCGGCGGGCCAGTGGTGGGAGGTGTCATTGGGGCGTTCAGCTGCCCTGCCTGAACAGGGCGGCGTATCGGGCGAGGTACAGCGGCCACCCGCCGTCGTGGGAGACGCCGTCGCTGACGGCCTGCCATCCAGGGCCGTGCCGGTCGATGTGGCGGTGCTCCAGTTCGACCCTGGTGCGCTGCGGGGTCTCGGCGACGAAACGGACCTCGACCTCGCTGGTGTTGTCCGGCTCGGTCTCGACCTGCCATTGCGGGCTGATGTCCCAGCTGAACACGACCCGGTTCGGCGGTTCGTAGGCGAGCACCCGCGCCCAGCGGCACTCGCTGCCGTCGGCGGCCCGGTCGTAGATGTGGCCGCCAACCTTCGGTTCGAACACGGTCTCGGCGATCGGTACGCCGAGCAGGTTGTGCTCGGGCGGCTTGAAGTCGCCGAACCGCTCGGTGAACACGGTGAAGGCTCGCGCGATCGACGCCTCGACGACGATCTGTTGGATCACCACGGCGGTTGCCTGGGTCATTGGTCCTCCTCGGTCGGTTCTTCGACGACGTCCTGATAGCTGTCCAGTGCCCGGTTCCAGAACGTCTCCAGCTGATCCCGCAGCGCGGCCACGCCTGCCGGATTGAGCCGATAGACCCGGCGCGCGCCCGCTGCGCGGTCGGTGACCAGCCCGGCGTCCTTCAGCACCTTCAGGTGCTGGGATACCGCCGGCCGGCTGATCGGCAACTCGTCGGCGAGCTCGCCGACGGCCCGGGGTCGCTCGGCCAGGCACGCGACGATCGCGCGCCTGGTGGGGTCTCCCAGCGCGTCCCAGCCATCACTAGCTTGGTAAGTAGCCACGAACGGTAAGCTACGACTTACCGAACCGCGAGTCAAGGCGCCACGTGGGCCGGATTCCGGGTGGTGAGGGCGTCTCGCATCGAAGCCGGAAACGCGGGCTTGACGGAGCGCGGACATCGGAGGTTAACTGCCTCAGCGATATAAGTCGATGCCTTTCGACCGTCCACACTGGCAGGTCGGGCGTTCTCGGCCATGCCATTGCGGCGAGGGCCCACGGGAGTGGGCACCGCCTCAGGCGCAGCGTTGCGCC
Source organism: Micromonospora cremea (assembly GCF_900143515.1). Taxonomy (NCBI): domain Bacteria; kingdom Bacillati; phylum Actinomycetota; class Actinomycetes; order Micromonosporales; family Micromonosporaceae; genus Micromonospora; species Micromonospora cremea. The sequence goes on from NZ_FSQT01000001.1 coordinate 1,035,731, forward strand.
GCCACCCATCCGGCGCGATCCAGCCGGCCGGCAGCACTCGACTCCACCGCACCACCCAGTACCGCCTCAGCCGAGCATCGGCGGCCCGGCTTTCGTACCACCGCCAACCCGGCCCCGCGTGCCCGCATGCCAGTGGCGTGCGCGCCCGGGCCGATGCTCAGCAGAGGAGCACAGCATGCGTTCCCGTGTGTCCGCACTCATCACCAGCCTGGCCGTGTTGCTGGCCACCCTGGTAGCCCTGCCGGCCCCGGCCTCGGCGGCACCCCTGACCAAGGTCCTGGTGTTCAGCAAGACCGCCGGATTCCGCCACTCGTCCATCCCCAACGGCATCGCCGCCATCCGGCAGCTCGGAACCGCCAACGGGTTCACGGTGACCGCGACCGAGGACGCCGCCCAGTTCACCACCGCCAACCTGGCCCAGTACCAGGCGGTGGTCTTCCTGTCGACGACGGGCGACGTCCTCAACGCCAGCCAGCAGTCGGCCTTCGAGTCGTACATCGCCGCCGGTGGCGGATACGTCGGTGTGCACGCCGCCGCCGACACCGAGTACAGCTGGCCGTGGTACGGCGGGCTGGTCGGAGCATGGTTCCACTCGCACCCGGCGATCCAGTCGGCCACCATCCGGGTCGAGGACCGGACGAACCCGTCCACCGCGCATCTGGCGGACACCTGGGTCCGCAGCGACGAGTGGTACAACTACCGCACCAACCCCCGGCCGAACGTGCGGGTCCTGGCCAGCCTCGACGAGTCGTCGTACAGCGGCGGCAACATGGGCGACCACCCGATCACGTGGTGCCGGGCCTACGGCGGCGGGCGGGCCTGGTACACCGGGCTCGGGCACACCGAGGAGTCGTACACCGATCCGAACTTCACCCGGATGCTGCTCGGCGGCCTCCGGGTCGCCGCCGGCGCCGTGACAGCCGACTGCACGCCGCGCACGACCCCGCCGCCCAGCGGCACCAGCCTGCGCGCCCGGGCCAACAACCAGTACGTCAGCGCGCCGAACGCCACCACCGCGCTGATCGCCAACCGGAGCGCCGTCGGCGCCACCGAGCGGTTCGACCTGGTCGACCTCGGCGGCGGCAACGTGGCGCTGCGCGCCAAGGCCAACGGCATGTACGTCGCGGCCGAGAACGCCGGCGCCGCCGCGCTGATCGCCAACCGGGCCGCCGCCGGCGCCTGGGAGACCTTCCAGCTCGTCCGCAACTCCGACGGCACGGTCAGTCTTCGCGCCCTGGTGAACAACCGGTACGTCGTGGCGGAGAACGCGGGCGCCGCCGCCCTGATCGCCAACCGGACCGCCATCGGCCAGTGGGAGAAGTTCGACCTCGTCACCGGCTGACCGCGCCCTCCCGCTCCGCGCCACCACACCGTCGCCACCATCCGGCTGCGGCGCGCCCCCACGCGCCCAGCCGGGGCCGTTGATCGCGAAGGCGGCCAGCAGAGGGGGGATGTGTCGTCAACGGGCTGATCAGGCTCGCGCTGCCCCGATCGGCCCGTGACATGATTGCGTCCATGGGGAAGCAGCAGGACGTCGGCGGGCCCGACCGTCAGAGCGGGTCAGGCACCACCAACCATCCTGCGACCGGTGGCAGCGCGGACGCGCAGCTCGCCCTCGCGCAGGACCCTGCCACGCCACAGATGACCCTCATCGACCTGGCGGCCGACCCGTCGGCAGTGGTTCGAAAGGCGGTCGCGTCCCGGACCGACGCACCCGCGCAGGCGCTGCGGTCGCTGACCCGGGACCCTGATCGTCAGGTCCGGGAGGCCGTGGCGAGAAATTCTTCGACCTCGGTCGGCAATCTCCTGCGTCTCGTCAAGGACGCCGACCGGTGGGTCCGCTGGGCGGTCGCCGGCAACCCGGCCTGCGACGAGTCGGTTCGACAGGTGATGGCGGAGGCGCCCGACAAGGAGCTACGCGGTCTCCTCGCCGAGACGCGGGGTTTGGAGCCGGAGCTGGCCGCCCGGCTGATCGACGACGTCTCACCCGAGGTACGGGAACGACTCGCCACCCACACCCACGACCCCGACGTGATCACCGCCCTGATGGCCGACCGCACCGCCCGCGTCCGCAAGGGGGTCGCCCGCAACCCGCGGACCACCGCCGCGCAGCGCAGCGTGCTCGCCCAGGACCCGGTGGTCGACGTCCGCGCCGCGCTGGTTCGCGCGGTCGAGCTGGACGAGGCGGATCTGGAACGCCTGGTCGACGACCGTTCGGTGCAGGTCCGACTGGCGATGGCGAAGTCCGAGATCATCCCGTCGCGGATCCGAAAGGCCCTCGAGCGGGATCCCGACGAGACGGTGGCCAGCGCGGCGAGAAGTTTCCGCCCGGGAGCTGGCAACTCCCCGGTGGTACGGGCGCCACGCGTCGGTCAGCGGCGCTCCGGGACCGGCCCCGGTCGACCGGGCGGCGCCACACGCTGAGGCCGGCGCCATCGGGGCCGGGACCCGTTCAGGGCGGGTGGACACCAGGGGACGAAGATCCGCGTAAGCCTCAGCCGGGCGCGCGGCGGCTTACCGGGTCCACGGGCTCGACGGGCGCGCGGCGTCGGCGCAGCAGCGCGACGCCGGCGGTGAGGACGAGCAGTACGAGGGCCGCCGCGTGGCGGTGACGGGCGTGGTGGCTGGACGGGCGGGCATGACCCGAGGCTAGCCCGGGGACCTGGCCGGACACCCTTACCGCCCGCTTACGGCACGCGAACCCGACACTGACCGGGAGGCACGGGGCGACGGGCGCCTCCGGGCCGACCAGGGCTGTTAACCTCCGGGGTCCATCACGGGGGAGGTAACACGATGGTTGGTCCGACGGAATCGCCGACCCAGGATCTCGGCGTGCTGTTCCCAGCGCCGCCATCCCGGCGCGGCGGGCGTCGCCTGCCGTGGGCGCTGGGTGGCCTGCTGATCCTGCTGCTGCTCCTCGGCGGCGGGCTGTATGCCGTCGCGCCGCTGCGCGACCCGCTGCCCGCCCCGACGGTCGAGCTGACCGTACCGGCGTCGATGACCATCCCCGGTACGGCGCCGCGACTGCCCTGGCCGCGTACGGGTCAGGCGATGATCTCGGTCGGCGGGCTCGGAAACCTCGGCGCTTTCGGCGGGTCGAAGCCGGTGCCGATCGCGAGCGTGACGAAGGTGATGACGGCCTACGTCATCCTCACCGAGCACCCTCTCGCCGTCGGCGAGCAGGGGCCGAAGCTGACGGTCAGCGCCGAGCAGGCGGCCGCGTACCCGGCGGAGAAGGCACGCGGCGAGTCGCTCGTCGAGGTGCGGGCCGGGGAGGTCATCACCGAACGGCAGGCGCTGCAGGCGGTGCTATTGCCCTCGGCGAACAACATGGCGCGCATCCTCGCGGCCTGGGACTCCGGCAGCGTCGCCGCCTTCGTCGAGAAGATGAACGCCGTCGCGGACGATCTCGGCATGTCCGACACCGACTACACCGATCCGTCCGGCCTCGACCCGGAGACCGTGAGTACGGCGCGGGACCAGGTGATCCTGGCGAGCAGGGCGATGGCGTTGCCGGCGTTCGCCGAGATCGTCAAGCAGAAGCAGGCGACCATACCGGTGGCCGGCACGGTGCAGAACTACAACGAGCTGGTCGGTCGCAACGGGGTGGTCGGGATCAAGACCGGCTCCACCGACGAGGCCGGCGGCTGCCTGGTCTTCGCGGCGGTGGTCACCGTGGGCGGCCGGAAGCTCAGCGTCGTCGGCGCCGTCCTGGGCCAGCCTGGCGCCAACACCCCGGTCCAGCTGGACCGGGTCTTCGCGGTGACCCGGTCGTTGCTGCGCTCGACAGCGGCCGCGCTCGCGGTCCACACGCTCGTCGAGGCCGGCGAGCAGGTCGCCACCGTGCGCGGCCCGCTCGACACCGGCAGCACCATCCACGCCACCGAAAAGGTCGAGGTGGTCGGCTGGCCGGGCCTGCGGGTACGGCTCGACGCGCAGATCCCCGCGGTGTCGTCGCGGATCGCCGCCGGCGCCGAACACGGCCAGCTCACCGTCGCGGCTGGCGACGGCGAGTTGGTCGCCACGGCGCTACGCACCGGGGCGGCGATGGAACCGCCGACCACCTGGGAACGCATCCGCCGCCACCGCTGACCGTCGGACGGGGCCAGTGCCCCCGTGCGGTGCGCTCTGCACGTCTGCCGTCCAGCCATCGCTCGCCGTGGCGGATGGCGGTGCACGCGGCGCATGGGTAGATGCAGTCGGCCGTGCCGCCCGCCGACCGGACGTGTGGGCGGTTCCGGCGGACGCGACGGGCGTGCCGAGGCTGCTGGTGCCCGGCGCCGGTGAGCTGACGGTGGTCCGCGGTCAGGTGTCGTCGCTGGACGGGGTCACCGGAAGGAGGGTTTGGGTAGGTCCGGGACGGCGAGCCGGTCGGCCCGCTCGCGCAGGTGCCGGGCGATCTGGTCGCTGGCCAGGGTGAAGCCGGCCGTGAAATCGGCGTCGAGGGAGATGCCGGTTGCGGCAACATGTTGGTCGGCCTGCTGGCGTAGCTCGCGGGCGAGCGTGTTGCGCCAGCGGATCACCTCCTCGGTCAGGTGCGCCCGTTGAACCGCCAGCCGGCGCTGCGTCGCGGTCAGTTGCTCCTCCATCCGTTCGAGCCGGTCCAGGGTCTCATCGAGACGGTCGAGCTCCGGCAGGTCAGCCAGGATCGCCCGCCCGATGGCGGTCGAGTCCACGCTCGGGCCGCCGGGGTGCAACGGCTCGATGGCGCTGGTCACCCGCGCCGTCCACTGCTCGTGCCGGGCGTCCCGCTGGTGGGGGAGTGCCGCCACGGCGTCGCGTAGGGCTGCCAGCACCGGGGTGGGCGAATCGGCCGGGTCTGCGGACGGAGCAGCCGTGGCCAGGACGCCGCGGCGGGGGTTGCGCTCCGGCGTCCCCTCGAGCTCCCTCGCCCGATGCGCCATTTGCTTGACGAACCCGGCGTACGCGGCCCGGTAGCCGACCTGGTGTTCACCCTCGCCGGTCACCGGTGCGTGACCGACCCGCTCCGCCTCGAGCCGGAGGGCGTCGGCGATGGTGGTGTCCGGATCGCCGATCCCCAACGCCGGGCCGTGCAGCACCAAGTCGCGCAGCGTGCCGAGCAGGCTCTCGGCGTGCTGGCAGCGCTGCCGGGCGTTCGCCATCAGGTCCAGCTCCGGCACGGCGCGCCAGACCGCCGAGGCCGCGGCGGTCGTGTCGTCCGGCACCGGCGCGTGCCGCCGGACTATCTCGCCGATCGCCTGCACCGGTTCGGGTGTGTGGGTGGACCTCGCCAACGCCAATCGCCGCAGCAGGGCCAGCACCTCGGCCTGGTGCTCCGACCCGGCCGACGACAGGTCCCCGGTCAGGTCCCGCAGGTTGGGCGGCCAGGGGGCCGGCAGTACGCCCCGGGGTGGCCGGCGCAGCGGGTGACGCGATCCGCGCCGAAATCGATTCCACCAACCCATCGATCCAGCTTCGCACCCGACGATGATCATGCGCAATGTGTCCGGTACGCCCTCTTCGGGCGATTCGGGGGCCAAGTTGCCCGGGCGGCGACCTTCTCCGCCGGTCCAGGGTGCCCTCCACCGAGGTCACTCGCCAGCCAACCTCATGGTCTGTGGGGCGGCTCCCGGCTGCCGGTCGGACGGTGCCTGGTCGAGTGCGTGGGCGCGGACGCCGCGCGTCAGCAGGTAGCCGATCATCCAGAACTCGCCGACCGTCGCCGGTAGGACGAGAACGTCGGCGACAGCGTGCGCATCAGGGGCGAGGTATCCGATGAATGCGCTGAGCAGGTATCCGATGCCACCGCCGACGAGGATGAAGCCGAGCGGGCGGGGCATCCAGTTCGAGCGGAGCACGCAGGTGCCCATGGGAATGAGCCACAGGCCGAAGAACAGCCCTCCGACGCCCCACAGGTTTCCGCTGGTCAGGTAGAGGAGTTGGATGCTGGCCGCCGCGTCGCCGATGGGGTCGAGCGCGATGTCGAGCGCCGTGGCGAGCAGCGCCGCGCTGACGAGGATCACGACGGCGTTGATGAGGCCGAACGCGGCGATGGCGCTGGCGGCACGCGCGTCCGCGGTGCGGAACAGCCGGTAGAACCAGGCGGCGGCGAGGGCCTGGGTGACGACGATGAGCAGTTCTGCGGCGACGCCGGCCCGGGCGAGTGACTGGTGCTGGACCAGATTGGCGAGCGTCGGACCGGGGTCGTCGGCCGCGAAGAGGCGCGGCCGGATGAGCAGAAAGCCGAGTGCGCCGGTGATGGCGAGGCCGAGGTAGAGCAGCCCGGTTGTGCGGGCCGTGCGGATCAGCGCGGGCATTGTGGCTCCTTGGGGAGGCCGTACCGGCTCGTGAGGTGGTCGCGATCCAACCAGCTCCCTTACAACGTAAGGCAACCATACGATGTAAGGTGCTGGCAAGATTTGGGGGACAGGTGGCAGCAAAGACATCTCGACAGCCGCTCAGCCGTGAGCGCGTACTCGCGGCGGCGGTCGCCCTGGCGGACGTGGAGGGGATCCAGGCCCTGACGATGCGCCGCCTCGCAGGCGACCTCGGCGTCGAGGCCATGTCGCTCTACCACCACCTGCCCGCCAAGGAGGCACTCCTCGACGGCGTCGTGGACACCGTGATCGCGGAGATCGACGCCGCGGTTGGCCGCCTCTTCGCGAACGGTGACGGCGAAGACTGGCGTACGCGGCTGCGCGGGCAGTTCCTCGCGGCGCGTCAGATCATGGTGCGGCACCCGTGGATGCCAGGGCTGCTGGGCTCGCGCCGCGCCATTCCCGCCGGCCTGTACACGTACTACGACGGAATCGTCGGGACTCTTCTCAACGCCGGGTTCTCGCACCACCTCGCGCACCGCGCGGTGCACGCGTTCGGCAGCCTGCCGCTCGGGTTCGCGCAGGAGGTCTTCAGCCCGGCGGCGGGCGCGAGCATGGAGGCCGACGTGGCGGCAGCGGACCTGGCCGCGATGGCCGAGGCTCTGCCGCACCTGACAGCCATGGTGGCGACCGAGATGCACGACGGCAGCGACCCCACGCTCGGCTGGTGTGACAGCCAGCTCGAATTCGAGTTCACCCTCGACCTGCTCCTGGACGGGCTCGAACGCCTCCGCGGCCTGGGCCCGTCCAGGAGCTGATTCACGACAGACCCCCCGTGGCGAACCTGTCCGGGCAATGTCGGGCACCTATGCAACGATCGGTGGGCGTCCCGCCACACCTCGTACCCCTTTGGAGAGCACGATGTCCCTCGCCCCGGCTCGGGTCTTCGCCGCGCTCAACGCTGTGCAGCCCCCCGACCAGGCGTCCCCGGTGATGGGCAAGGCCGTCGTGCTCGGCGGCAGCATCGCCGGCCTCCTGGCCGCCCGGGTGTTGTCCGACTACGCGGAGAGCGTCGTCATCATCGACCGGGACGACCTGGAGGTGACGGGCGAGCGGCCCGGCGTGCCACAGGGGACGCAGCTGCACGCGCTGCTGCCCGGTGGCTTCCTCCAGTTCGAGCGGCTGTTCCCGGGATTTCGCGAACGGGCCCTGGCCCAGGGAGCGATCGAGGCTCCACCCCCGGCGAGGCGCAACTACCTCGACGGCCGCCTCAAGGTGATCGTCCCCGATGATGCCGACAGCCTGGCGGGCAGCCGGCCTCTCCTGGAGGGGCTGATCCGCGAGCAGGTGCTGCGACTGCCGAACGTCAAGACGGTCACCGCCCGCGCCACGGGTCTCGTGTTCGACGGTGCGGTGACCACCGGTGTCCGCTACGACGTCGGCGGGGTTCCCGGCGTCGAGAGCGCTGACCTCGTGGTGGACGCCATGGGGCGTTCGAGCAGGCTCTCCGACTGGCTGGAGCAGGCCGGTTGGGACCGACCCGCCACACGGCGGATGACCGTGCACCTGAACTACGCGACCGCCCTGTTCCGACGTCCCGAGGCGACCCCGGCTTCGACGGTCGTGCTGGCCCTGCACACCCCGAGGATGTCGTTGGACGTGGCCGGTGCCGCCTTCTTCGCGGTCGAAGACGGTCGGTGGATGGCCATGATGGCCGGTTACGGGGACAACCGCCCGGGGCGTACCGCGGAGGACTTCGTCCGTCGGCTGCGGGAGCAGTTCCCACCGGAGTTCGGCGCGGTTGCCGGAAACGAGATGCTGGGCGACGTCCAGACCTACCACCATTCCGACAGTCGCCGGCGGGACTTCCACGCGCTGAAGCGTTTCCCGGCGGGGCTGGTCAGCGTCGGTGACGCCGTCGCGTCGTTCAACCCGGTCTACGGGCAGGGAATGACCGCGGCGGCCCTGCACGCGGCCTGCCTCTCGATGTACCTGCGGTCAGGCCCGGACCTGAACGCGCCCGCGCGCCGGTACCTCGCCCTGCAGAAGGTCGTGGTCGACGCCGCCTGGTCGACGTCGACCTCCGCCGACCTGGCGTTGCCGCACGTCGACGGGCCCTACCCGCGTGGCTACAAGTTCTCCAGTTGGGCCAGCCGGCAGATCATCACGGCGACCGTCACGGACGTGGCGACCGCGCGACGGTTCAACGAGGTCGTCTCCATGCGGGAGCACCCGCTCTCGCTGGCCACACCCCGTGTGATTCTGGGCGCCCTGCGCGCCAACCGGCGGGCGCGCTGATCGGTCCGCCCGAGGTGTGCCCCGGGTGCCAGAAGGTGTCGGCCCGGCGGTCTCGCGACGCGACCGCCGGGCCTGCCTCCGGTTACGGTGCCGCACGGGTCATACGGCCGCCGCGTGCGACTTATCGCTGGGTCTTGCGCAGGATGTCGACGACGAAGCGGTGGTCGTCCAGTTGCGGAAGGCCCGACACGCCGACCCAGCCGACCACGCCGGTGCCGCGTACGCGCAGGGGCACCGCGCCTCCGGCGGCCGCGTACCGGGAGGCCGGCAGGCCGTACCTCTCCGCCAACGTCACCTGCTTGTCCTGGCAGAGCCGGGCCATGTACAGCGACGAGTGCTCGAACCGCATTACCACGCGCCCCTTGCGGCGCAGCCACGCGTCGTTGTCCGCCGTCGAACCGGGCAGGCCGCAGTGGAACAGCTGGCGCCCGGCCCGCCATACACCCACCGCGATCGGGAGGCGCTGCTCGCTCGCGGCGGCAACGGCGAGCATTCCCAACTCGTACGCGTCCGTCTCCGACAGGCCCGCAAGCTCCAGCTCGCTCTCCTCGCGCAGCAGCTCGTCCAGCGTGGGCCACGGGTCCTGGTCAGATGGCATGCGTACCTTCTCCTTGTCGAGTGGCGGACCGAACCGGGCAGGGTCGACCGCGGGGTCGCCCTGGGTCAGGCCGCGTGGCGTACCTGGTGATTGTCGCAAACCCGCTGGTCCCGGGTCCGAGCCGGCAGCGGAGCGGACGACCCTGACCGACGTGTCGATCACCAGGCGCAGGGGGCGTAGTCCTTCAGGAAACAGCCGTACAGGTCCTCGCCCTGTTCGCCGCGGACGATCGGGTCGTACACCCGCACCGCACCGTCGACCAGGTCCAGCGGGGCGTGGAAGCCCTCGTCCGCCAGCCGCATCTTCGTCGGGTGGGGCCGCTCGTCGGTGATCCACCCGGTGTCGACGCTGGTCATCAGGATGCCGTCGGTCAACATCTCCTGGGCGCTGGTCCGGGTCAGCATGTTCAGCGCGGCCTTGGCCATGTTGGTGTGCGGGTGCCCGGGCCCCTTGTAGCCGCGACCGAACTGGCCCTCCATCGCCGACACGTTCACGACGTACTTGCGGCGGGCCTTCGCGGCGGCCATCGCCGGTCGCAGCCGGCTGACCAGTACGAAAGGCGCGGTCACGTTGCACAGCTGCACTTCGAGGAGCTCCACCGGGTCCACCTCGTGCACCCGCTGGACCCAGCTGTTGACCGAGTCGAGGTCCGGCACGAGGCCGCCCGCGTCGATGGCCGTGGACGCCGCGATCCGCTCCGGCGAGGCGGAGCCGCTGGTCAGCGCCAGCGCGGTCAGCGCGTGCGGGGTGAGCGCGGTCGACTGCGGCCCGGCGGTCAGGCTCCCCGCCGGGGTGCCCTGACCGCCCGGCTTGGCGAAGGTGATCAGCTCCGGCAGCGGCCCCTCCGGCAGGGCGGCGGCCTCCGCCGCGACGAGCTGCGAATACGCCCCGGGCGAGCGCCGGACGGTCTGCGCCGCGTTGTTGATCAGGATATCGAGTGGTCCCTGGCTGCTGACCGAGTCGGCGAGGGCGATCACCTGGGCGGGGTCGCGCAGGTCGATCCCGACGATCCGCAGCCGGTGCAGCCAGTCCGCGCTGTCCGGCATCGCCGCGAACCTGCGCACCGCGTCGTGCGGGAACCGCGTGGTCACGGTGGTGTGCGCGCCGTCACGCAGCAGCCGCAGCGCGATGTACATGCCGATCTTCGCCCGGCCGCCGGTGAGCAGCGCGCGCCGGCCGGTCAGGTCGGTGCGGGCGTCCCGGCGCTCCCGGTTGAGCGCCGCACAGGACGGGCAGAGCTGGTGGTAGAAGGCGTCCACCTCGCGGTAGCGCTGCTTGCAGACGTAGCAGCCGCGCGGGTTGTGCAGGACGCCGGCGGTGGCACCCGCGGTGGGCGAGGCGAGGGGAATGCCCTGCGTCTCGTCGTCGATCCGGCCGGGCGCGCCGGTGGCGGTGGCAGCCGTCACCGCGCGGTCGGCCGCCACGATGGCGTCGCGCCGCTCCTCACGTCGCCGCTGCTTGATCACCTTGTAGAGCTTCGCGGTGGCGCGCTGCACCCGCACCACGTCGGGGTGGTCGGACGGCAGAGCTTCCAACGCCTCGAAGACGCTGAGACAGGTCTCCAGCTGGCTCCGGTCAATCCCGGACTGACCGTTTTCCGTAACGTTGTCCACCGTCATGCGTCTTCGTCTCGTCCCGTTCCCTGCGCCGGATCCAGCCGGCCCGCCCCACGTCCGACCCGGAACTGTACGCACCGCACGGCCCCGGGTGCATCCCACGCGGCTGCCCAGCCCCAGCCCGGCGACGCGGACCGCGACAGCGGGGAACGGGTGGCCGCCGCTCAGGCCGGGTCGGCGCGGCCGAGTCGCCAGTAACCCATGAAGGCCACCGCCCGCCGGTCGAGACCCCGTTCGGCGACCAGGTGCCGGCGCAGGGCCCGGATGACGCCCGCCTCCCCGGCCAACCACGCGTACAGCGGAACCGGTGGCACGGTGTCGGGAACCTCCCAGAGGATCTCGGTGTCGACGTCCACGTCCGCGACGGGCTGGGCGGCCTCCGTCGCGTCGCCGCCCAGCAGTTCCCCCGCCGCGGCGGCGACCGCCGGCACCAGCCGGCTGCCGTGCGCGCCCGCGTGCCGGGCCAGCCAGCGGACCTCGACTCGCGGGGGAGCCACCAGCGGCAGCACGTCGTCGACGTCGGGCACCTCCAGCACGACCGTGCCGCGGGCATCGCGTGGAAGCCGTTCGCAGATGCCGCTGATGGCCGGCACGGCGGTCTCGTCCCCGGCCAGCAGCAGGTTCGCCGCCGATGAGGGGCGGAACTCGATCCCGCCGTGGTCACCGTCGTAGCCGGCGTCGGGCCCGAGGATGGCGATCTCGTCGCCGGCGCTCACCCGCCGGGCCCAGCGGGTCGCCGGGCCGCCGTCGCCGTGCAGCACCAGGTCGACGTCGACCTCGGCCAGGTGCGGCCGGACCGCCCGTACGGTGTAGGTGCGCACAGGATTGCGCAGGTGCTCGGGCAGGGCCCGCCACTTCGCGTACCAGTCCGGTCCCTCCGGCAGGTGCACCCCGCGACGGCCGGGCAGCGGCAGAGCCAGCTTGATCCGCTGGTCGTAACCGTTGTCGGCGAAGCGGTCGAGGTCCGGCCCGGTGAAGGTCACCCGGATGAAGGACGGGCTCAGCCGGCGTACCGCGCGGACCTCGACGGTGAACAGGCGCCACGGGGCGATGGGCATGGTCTCGGTCATGGTGCCTCTCTGGTGCTCGGGCCGGCCTGCTACCGGGGGTTGTTCGCCACGGCGCGGGAGCGCCACAGCAGCCAGACGAGGTACGGGGCGCCGATCATGGCGGTGACCAGGCCGGCGGGGATCTGGGCCGGAGCGATGAACGTCCGTCCGAGGGTGTCGGCGATGCTGACCAGCGCCGCGCCGAGCAGGGCCGCCACCGGAAGCACCCGGGAGTGCCGGCCGCCGACGAGCGCTCGGGCGGCGTGCGGGGCGACCAGGCCGACGAAGCCGATGACCCCGACGGCGCAGACCGCGGTGGAGGTGAGCAGCGCCGCCGCGCCGAGCGCGACCAGCCGGGTGCGCTCCAGCGGGACGCCCAGCACCCGGGGGGTGTCGTCGTCCAGCGTCATCAGGTCGAGTTCGCGTCGGGCGGCGACCACGGCCGGGGTGAGCACCAGCAGGGCGATCACCACCGGAAGGACCTGTGTGGATGTGCGGCCGTAGGTGGACCCGGACAGCCAGGTCAACGCCTTCCCGGTGTTCCAGGGGTCGAAGGCGACGATCAGGTAGGTGATCAGCGCGGTGCCGCCCTGCCAGGCGCCGAAGCCGATCAGCACCAGCCGGTCGGAGCTGAGCCCGCCGCCACGCCAGGCAAGGCCGTAGACCAGGGCGAACGCCAGCATCGCGGCGAGCCCGGCGACGCCGGAGACAGCCCACACGCCGGCCAGCGGCACGAAGGTGAGCAGCGCGACCGCGCCGAGTCCGGCGCCGGCGGTGATGCCGAGGATGCCGGGTTCGGCGAGCGGGTTGCGGCAGACCGCCTGCACGGTGGTGCCGGCGACCGCGAGCGCCGCGCCGGCCAGGACCGCCGCCGCGACGCGCGGCCACCGCTGGTCCAGCACGAAGGTGTACGCGGGCCCGGTGGTGCCGTCGACCCAGTTGACGAGGTCACCGAGGAGCACCCAGGTGTCGCCGGCGAGCATGCCGATCGTCACGGCGGCGACGGTGACCACGGCGGTGACGGCGACGACGGTGCGGTGGAAGGCCGGGGAGCGGATGGCCGCGTGCCCGCCGGGCGGGCGGCGGGTGGGGCCGGCGTCGCGGTGCCGGCGAGCCAACCAGATGAGGATCGCCGCGCCGAACAGGGTGGTCACTACGCCGGTGGGAACCTCCACCCCGGCCTGCCCACCCATGATGGCGCGCAGCAGCACGTCGGAGCCGAGCACGATGACGACCCCGGTGATGCCGGACAGCGGCAGCAGGATGCGGTGCCGGTGCACCCCGGGCACCACGGGGGCGAGCAGCCGGACGATCACCGGGGCGCACAGGCCGACGAAGCCGACCGGGCCGGTGAGGGTCACCGCCGCCGCGGACAACAGCACCGCCAGCACGGTGACGGTGAGTCGGGTACGCCGGACGTCGAGGCCCAACACGGTGGCGGTGTCGTCGCCGAGGGCGAGGATGTCGAGGCGGTGCCCGAGCAGCACCAGCACAATGACGGCGCCGACGATCACCGGGGTGAGCTGGGTCAGCGCGACCATGTCGCTCTGCACCAGCGAGCCGTTCCCCCAGGCGAACATACCGATGGCGGCCTGCTCGAACAGGAGCAGCAGCAGGGTGGTCATCGAGCTGAGCGCCAGCGCGGTCGCCGAGCCGGCGAGGATGAGTCGGGTGGTGCCGGCCTGTCCACCGGCGGACATCGCCATCACCAGAGCCGCGGCGGCCAGCCCTCCGCAGAAGGCGAGTGCGCCGGCGGGCAGGGCGGGCAGCGAGATGCCGAACGCGGCGACGGAGACGATCGCCAGGTGGGCGCCGGCGTTGACGGCCAGGGTGTCGGGGGAGGCGAGTGGGTTGCGGGCGATCGACTGCAACGCGGCTCCGGCGACACCGAGCGCGACGCCGATGGCCAGCCCGGCGAGCAGTCGGGGCAGCCGGGAGGCGACCAGGACACGAGCCGCCTCGTCGTCGACGCCGGCGGCGAGCCGCAGCAGGTCGAGGGCGCCGACGGTGGAGGTGCCCTGGGTGAGGTGCACTGCGGCGACAACGAGCAGCAGCAGGGTCGCGGCGAGCGAGACGGCGACGACGCGGGGCACGGCCAGCCGCCCGCCCGGAGCTGGCCGGGTGGCCGGCTCCGGGCGCGGGGGTGCGATCAGCACGCTCACACCGTGTAGGTCTTGACGAGCTGGTCGATGTACTGCTTGCCGGACAGCGGACCGCCGAAGGTCCAGACGCCGTCGGGCATCTTGTGCAGGTTGCCCCGCTGCACGAAGGGCAGCGACTTCCAGATGGCGTTGCCGGCGAGACCGTCAGCGAACACGTCGGCGCCGTCGGAGGCGTTGTAGAAGAGGTGCAGGTTCGGGTCCTTGAGGACGGTCATGCCTTCGACGTCGGTCTGGCCGAGGCCCCACACCTCGTCGGTCTTGCCGGTCCAGGCGTTGCTGAGGCCGAGCTGGATGCCGATCTGGGAGACGAGCGCACCCTGGCCGAACATCCGGATGCTGACGGTGCTGCCCTCCTTCCAGCCGTCGGCGATGGCGAACGGGCGGCCGGCGGCGCCCGCGTCGGCGATCTTCTTCCTGCCGTCGGCGATGGCCGCGTCGAAGTCGGCGAGCAGCTTCTCCGCCTCGGTGGTCCTGCCGACCGCCTTGGCGATCATGGTGAGGTCCGCGCGCATCCGCCCGAGGTTGTCCTTGGCGTCGCTGCCCCTGGCGACCACGACGGGGACGTACTTCTCGAGCTGGCTGACCAGGCTGGCGCTCCGCTCGTCCTCCAGCACCACCAGGTCGGGCTGGAGGGCGACGATCGAGTCGACGCTCGGCTCGCCGCGCGTGCCGACGTCCTTGACGCCCGGGTCGAGCTTGGCGGCGGTGACCCAGGTGCCGTAGCCCTTGGCGTCGGCCACGCCGACGGGCATGACGCCCAGGCTGACCAGCATCTCGACCTCACCCCACTCCAGGCCGACGACCTTGGTCGCCGGGGCCTTGAGGGTGACGTCCTTGCCGCGGCCGTCGGTGACGATGACCGGCCCGCCGGCCGTCGAGGCGGAGGCCTCGGGGGTCGCGGCGTTCTCGGTGGTGCCGCAGGCGCTGAGCGACAGCGCGGCCACCACGGCGATGAGGGCGGTGAAACGGGTACGGGTCATGACGATCTTTCTCTGGTGCGGATCGGGTGGTCGTTCAGATCGGGGTGCGGGTCAGGTGCCGCCCCATTGGGCGGGTGGTGACCAGTCCGCTGAACGGATCGGTGGTCACCTCGATCCGGATCCCGTAGGTCTCGGTCAGGGCGTTCTCGGTGAAGACCGCGGCCGGGGTGCCGGTGGCGCGGACCCGGCCGTTGTGCAGCAGGACCACCTCGTCGGCCACGGTGGCTGCCTGGTTGAGGTCGTGCAGCACGACGCCGACGGCGACGCCGTGGTCGTCGGCGAGGTCGCGGACCAGGTCGAGGATCTCCACCTGGTAGCGCAGGTCGAGGAATGTGGTGGGCTCGTCGAGGAGCAGGACCGGGGTGTCCTGGGCCAGGCAGGTGGCCAGCCACACCCGCTGCAGCTCGCCGCCGGAGAGTTCGTCGACCGGTCGGTCCGCCATCGCGGTGACGCCGGTGACGTCCATGGCCCGGGCGATGGCGACGGGACCGTTCGGATCGTCCGCCCGCCAGCGTCCCCGGTAGGGGTGGCGCCCGTACCCCACGACGTCACGGACGGTGACCCCGCTGGGTACCGGCCGGCTCTGGGCGAGCAGGGTGACCCGACGGGCGAACTCCCTGGCCGGCAGGCTGGCCGCGGTGCCGCCGTCGGCGAGGTGAACCATGCCGGCCTCGATCGGGTGCAGCCGGGCCAGGGCGCGCAGCAGGGTGGACTTGCCGCTGCCATTGGGTCCGACGAGCGCGGTCACCGCGCCCCGGCGGAGGCTGATCGCGGCGCCGTGCACCACGGTCACCCCGTGATAACCCAGGCGGAGGTCGACGCCCGACAGGCTGTGCTCTCCGGTGGCCGACGCCAAGTCCTTCTGCATGAGGTTAGGCTAACCTAACCCGCAGATGGCGTGTCAAGACGGGTCCGGACCTGCCGGGATTCGTGCCGCGCACCGCGGCATCGACATCGCTGAGCCGGTGTGGAATGGCAGATCGGTGGGTGGCAACCAGAAATGGCGGGGTCGCTGACACTGACGACGGCCGATCTGGTGGCTACGGTCGTGGATGCCGACGTTTCCCGACCACCGAGGAGTGACCGTATGACCCCCTCGCCGTCCCGGCTCTTCTCGGAGATAGCGACCGCGGAACGACCGGCCGAGACCAGGGTGCTCATGCGGCGGGCGGTGGTGCTGGGCGGCAGCATCGCCGGGCTCATGGCGGCCCGGGTGCTGAGTGACCACGCCGACGAAGTGCTGATCATCGAACGGGATACGTCCGATGTGGACAGCGGCCCGCGACCCGGCGTGCCGCAGGGCAGCCAGGTGCACGCGCTGCTGCCCTCCGGTCAGATCCAGTTGGAACGCTGGTTTCCGGGCATCGTCGACGAGGCGCTCGCCCTCGGCGCCCCACCGCCACCGAGGGATCCGAGCGCGGCAAAGATCTTCGTGAACGGCGTGCTGGGGCTGCCGCCGGCACCGTCCGGCACCGGCCCGATGCTGATCACCACGCGCCCGTTCCTGGAGGCGCTGGTCCGGCGGCGGACCCTCGCCATCGACAACATCCGAATCGTGTACGGCCGCGCGGACAACCTGGTCTTCGCCGACCGGCGCGTCACCGGCGCCCGGTACGTGCCGGACGGCCGGACCGAGCCGATCGTCGAACCGGCGGACCTCGTGGTCGACGCGATGGGCCGGTCCAGCCGGCTCAGCAACTGGCTGGCCGACAACGGGTGGCCGCGCCCGCCGATGCAGCGGATGCCGATCAAACTCAACTACGCGACCGCGCTCTACAAGCAGGACCCGGCGGTCAGCGACGCCTGGGTGGTGGTCTACCACACCATGGCCGGCAAGGGCCGATCCGCCCGGATCGGTGGGATCAACTCGGTCGAGGGAGACCGTTGGATCATGCTGGTCGCCGGCTACGACCAGGACCGGCCCAGCCGCGACGTCGCCGACTTCACCGCCCGCTGCCGCCAGCACTATCCGCAGATGTTCGGCGACATCGCCGAGCGTGGCGAGATGCTCGGCCTGGTGGTCACGTACCACCAGGCCGACAGCCGACGCCGGGACCTCCACCGGCTCGACCGGATGCCCGCCGGACTGGTCGCGGCCGGAGACGCGATCGCGTCCTTCAACCCGGTGTACGGCCAGGGCATGACCTCCGCGATGCTGCACGCCTCCTGCCTGTCGGCGTACCTGCGCTCCGACCCGAAGCTGCACGAGGAACCGGCGCGGGCGTACTTCGACAAGGTGCGGGTGGTCGTCGACGCCGCCTGGCAGATCTCCACCTCGGCCGACATCGAGCTTCCACACGTCGACGGCCCGTACCCACCCGGGTACAAGGTCACGAAGTGGTTCGGTGACCTGGTCTTCCGGACGTCGCTGACCGATCCGGTGCTCAGCGCCCGGCTGGGCCGGGTCACCACCATGCTCGACCATCCGGTGACCCTGAGCCGGCCCGGCACCCTGCTCCGGGCGCTCCGGCTCGGCCTGTTCCGGAGCCAGTCCGCCGCCGGACCGGCGCACACCCCCTAGTCCTGTCCGGCCCGTGGCCGATGACCATGAGCGGGTTGCCGGCGGCCCGATGCACGGGTTGGGGGATGCTAGGTCCGTGCAGATCACGATCCTCGGCCCGCTCGCCGTCAACGGCCAGCCGGTCCGGGGGGAGCGGCTCGCTGCGGTGGTCCGCGCGCTCGTCGACGCGCGTGGGCGGGCGGTCTCCACCACGCTGCTCGTGGACGCCGTGTGGGACGGCACGCCACCCGACGACGCGACCGGCGCCGTCCAGGCTCTCGTGTCCCGGGTACGCCGCCTCGGGCTGCCCGTGGTCGCCGTGCCCGGGGGATACCGCCTGCCCGTCGAGGAGATCTCCGTCGACGCGGTCGAGGTACGGGCGCTCGTCGAGCGGGGGCGTGCCGCACTCCGTACCGGTGACGTCCCTGGCGCCCGCAACTCGGCCGACCAGGCCCGTGCGCTGTTCCCCGAGGTCCCGGAACTCGTCACCGCCGAGGAGACGCGCCTGTTCGCCGACGTCGCCGCGCTGCGCGCACAGGCCGCACTCGCCGGTGCGGGGCCGTTCGACGAGGCGGACCTGCGCCGGCTCGTCGCGCGTACCCCGCCGGACGAGCCGTCGGCGGCCCTGCTCGTCCGGGTGCTCGCCGCCCAGGGCCGGGACGCGGACGCGCTGGAGGTGGTCGAGCGACTTCGCGCCGAACTGGCCGACCGGTACGGCACCGATCCGTCGCCCGTGATCACACAGGTGCACCTGGCGCTGCTGCGCGGCGAACTCACCACCCCGGCCGTCGTGGCGCTACCCCGGCCACCGGCACGGATCACCCTGCCCGCCGCGTGGCGCCGGCCGTTAACCGCCCTCGTCGGCCGGGAGCGGGACGTCGAGACAGTGGGCGGAGCGCTGACGGAGGCGCCGCTGGTGACGATCGTGGCGACCGGCGGCGCGGGCAAGACCCGGCTCGCCGCCGAGGTGGCGCGGCGCGCGACGGCGGCCGGGCGGCCGGTACGGGTGATCGAACTCGCCGGCCTGCGCTCGCCCGACGAGGTGCTGCCCACGGTGCTCACGGCACTCGGCGGAGCGGACACCTCGGCGACCGGCGGCAACCTGGGCCTCGAACGGCGGGTGCTCAGCCCCGAGGAACGGTTGCGCGCCGTGGCGCCGGACCTCGACGGGCTGGTCGTGCTGGACAACTGCGAGCATGTTCTCGACGCGGTGGCCACCGTCGTCGCGGACCTGATCGCGGTGATCCCGCCGGAGGTCGCGGTCCTCGCGACGAGCCGGGCCCCGCTGGGCCTGGCCGGCGAACTGGTCCACCGCCTGACCGTGCTGCCCGACGCCGACGCGCTCGGGCTGATCGAGGCCCGGGCGAGGGCCGGTGGCGCGGTGCCGACCTGGGACACCGAACGGGCGCTCGCGCTGTGCCACCGGCTCGACAACCTGCCCCTGGCTCTCGAACTGGCCGCCGCGCGACTGCGGCACATGCCGATCGACGACGTGCTCGCCGGGCTGACCGACCGGTTCGCGCTGCTCGACGACGCGTTGCGGGGCCTGCCGGAACGGCACGCGAGCCTGTGGGCGATGGTCGACTGGAGCCGGGAACTGCTCGCGCCCGACGACCGCGAGCTGCTCCAGCGGATCGCAGTCATCCCCGGGGCGTTCACCGCGGACCTCGCCGCCGCGGTCGCGCGGACCCCGCACGTACGACGGGGCCTGGCGACGCTCGTCGAACAGTCCCTGCTGACCCTGGTCGAGGGCGACGGTCAACCCCGCTACCGGATGCTCGAAACCGTCCGTGAGTACGGCGAGGCCCGGCTCGACGCGGCCGGTGACCGGGAACCGGCCATGGCCGGCCTGGTCGGCTGGGCCCGGGAGCAGGCCGTCGCGTTCGCCGACCGGTTCGTCGGGCCCGGCCAGATCGAGGCGCTCGCCCGCTGCGCCGCCGAGCAGGACAACCTGGTCGCCGGCCTGCGCTGGGCGCTCGGGCACGACGACGAGCCAGCCGCGGTCGACGTCGCCACCGCGCTGCTCCACGTCTGGACGGTGCGCGGCCTGCACCTCGAGGTCGTCGGGTGGGCACGCGGCCTGTTGCACGTCGCGGACCCCGACAGACGGCGACGCTCGGCGATCCTGCGCGGCCGGGCCGCCGGCCACCCAACGCCCAACGCCGACCGGCTCGCCTGGACGTGCCTGCTGATCGGCGTCAACGCCGGTATCAGCGGCGAGCTCCGGCTCGCCGTCCTCGCCCGGCGGGCCCTCCGGATCGTCCTCGCCGAGCGGCCCGACGAGGTGTCGCCCCGGCTGACCGCGCTCGCGTCGGCGCTGCCGGGCTTCGACGCGTCCGACCCGGAGGAGAGCATGAAGGCCGCCGCCGAGATGATCGCGCACCCGGACCCGTACGTGCAGGGGCTCGGACTCTTCGCCCGCGCGGCGGTACGCGAGAACGGCGGCATGCCCGAGGCGTCGATCGTCGACGCCGAGCAGGCGTACCGCCGCTTCGAGGTGGCCGGTGACCACTGGGGCATGGCGATGGCGGCAGGTGCCGTCGGGCAGTTCCTGATCCCGCGCAAGGACGCCGGCTCGGCCGAGTGGCTGGCGCGCAGCATCCGGCACATGGAACTGGTCGGTGCGGCGCAGGACGCCCGGTCGATCCGGGTACGGCTGGACGTGCAGCTCGCACTGACCGGCGACCCGGAAGCCGAGCGGCGGCTGGGCGAGACGGCGACGCCGGGCGAGGCCGAGGAGATGGACGCCGCGCTGGCGCGCCTCGGGCTGGCCCACCTCGCATGGCAACGCGAGCGGTACGACGAGGCGCTCGCCCACGCCGACGGGGTGACCCGGAGCCTGGCCGGGTGGGCCGGCGCGCCACCGCAGCCGCGCGTCATGCTCCGGGTCGCGGTGGCGGTCCTCCACCTGCGGATGGCCCAGGTGCGACCTGTCCCGGGGAAGGACGCCGACGCCACCGCGGCCGCGTTGCTGACACTCGCCGGGAACGAGGCCCTGTCGACGAGGGATCTGCCGGTGATCGGGTCGTGGGCGCTCGGTGGCGCCGAACTGGCGGCGTACCGGGGCGATGTCGCGACCGTGCGGGAACTGTCCGCCCTCGGGACGCGCGTCGGCGCCCAACTCGGGTTTTTCGCCCCGCCCGGTGACGCCGAACGGCTCACTGCCGCCCTCGGGGACGAGGAGCAGCGTGAGCCGTTGCTGGCCGCGTGGCGCGAGCGGCCGGTCGCCCCGGTCATCGCCCGGATCCGCGAGCTGATGGACAGCCTGCTCGCCTAGGCTCAGATCTTCTTGCGGTACGCGCGCAGCGCCAGCGGCATGAACACCGCCACGAAGCCGGCACACCAGGCGAGCGTCCACCACACGTGCGAGCCGACCGGTGTGCCGAGGAACAGCCCGCGCACCGCGGCCACCAGGTGGGTCATCGGGTTGACGTCCACGAACGCCTGCATCCAGCCCGGCAGCGTGTCGGCGCTGACGAACACGTTGGACGCGAAGCTCAACGGCATGATCAGCGCGAACATCAGGCCCTGCACGGCGCCCGGGGTGCGCACCTTCATCGCCACGAAGACCGGCAGCCAGCTCAGGCAGAGCGCGAACAGCACCGCGAGCAGGCAGCCGGCGATCGCCCGCAGCGGGTCGGAGTCGATCCGGAAACCGAGCAGGTAACCGATCGCGAGGGTCGAGACCGTGACGATCACGTACCGGACGACGTCGCCCAGGACCGCACCGACCAGTGGCGCGGAGCGGGGGACCGGCAGCGACCGGAACCGGTCGAAGATGCCCTTGGCGATGTCGGTGTTCAGGTTGACGCCGATCGCGATGGCGCCGGTGGCGATGGTCTGCGCCAGGATGCCGGGCAGCAGGAACTGCAGGTAGTCGTGGGTGGATCCGGCGACCGCGCCGCCGAAGATGTACACGAAGATGATGAGGAACAGCACCGGTTGCAGCGTGACGTCGATGAGCGCCTCGGGCGTACGCCAGGTCTTGATGAGACTGCGTTTGGCGAGCGCCAGGGAGTGCCGGACGAGCCGGAACGGTCGTGGGTTCGGAACGGCCGTCGAGAGCACCGGACTCGTCGTGGGTGCTGCGGTGACCAGGGTGCTCATGCCGCGACCTCCTTCAGGCTAGTGGTGTCGTCCTCGGATGCCGTACGCCCGGTGAGGGTGAAGAACACCTCGTCGAGGCTCGGCAGGTGCAGGGAGAGTTCGGTGACCGCGATGCCCGCGGCGGCGAACCGCGCGACGCTCTCGGTCAGTGCCTCGTCGTTGGTGACGGGCACCGCGAGCACGCCCTTGCGGATCTCGTCGGCCTGCGCGCCGGAGCCGACCTCGGACAGGATCGCCGCGACCCGGCGCAGGTGCGCCGGGTCGGACGGCCGGACCTCGAGGGTCTGGCCGCCGACCACCCGCTTGAGCCCCTCGGGTGTGTCGTACGCGATGACCCGGCCGTGGTCGATCACCGTGATCGCGTCCGCGAGCGCGTCGGCCTCCTCCAGGTACTGCGTGGTGAGCAGGACCGTCGAGCCGTTCGTCACCAGCGACCGGACCACGTCCCACATGTCCTCGCGCTTGGCCGGGTCGAGCCCCGTGGTCGGCTCGTCCAGGAAGATCACGTCCGGCGAGCCGACCAGGCTCGCGGCCAGGTCCAGCCGTCGGCGCATACCGCCGGAGTATGTCTTGGCCTGCCGGTCGGCGGCGGTGGTCAGGTCGAACCATTCGAGCAGTTCGGCCGCCCGCCGCCGGGAGCCGTTGCGCCCCAGTTCCAGCAGCGTGCCGAACAGCTCCAGGTTCTGCCGCCCGGTCAGGTCCTCGTCGACCGAGGCGTACTGGCCGGTGAGGCCGATGGTCTGCCGCACCCGCTCGGCGTCGCGGACGACATCGAAGCCACTGATCCGGGCGGTGCCGCCGTCCGGGGCCAGGAGCGTGGAGAGGATGCGTACGGCGGTGGTCTTGCCGGCGCCGTTGGGGCCGAGCACCCCGAGCACCGTGCCCCGGGGTACGGCGAGGTCCACGCCCTGAAGCGCCCTCGTCTTCCCGAAGGTCTTGACGAGGCCCTCGGCCTCGATCACCAGGTCAGCTGTCATGTCGTACAGCGTGCGGGGGCCGCCTGACACGGCCCTGACACGCCACCGACACCGGCGCCGACACGTCGCCGAAGCCGTGGCGGCTTCGCCGCTGCGCGCCGGCGGCTCGCCACTGACCGCACCACAGCGCGCGGTCGGCGCGCCGGGGGTGTACGGGGCGGTGCGGCAGCGACGAGAATGCCGATCAACGTGAATGTCCCTCCGGCAACGGCGGCTGGGGGACGCGACGGGGGGAGGACGCGGTGACAGCAGCACAACGCCTCGGCGCGGCGGGGGTGGTCCTCGGCCTGGTCATGGCCGGGCTGAGCGGGCCCCCGGCCGGCGCGCACCAGCGTGATCACGGCTACTCGGCCGAGATCCGCCGCGCGTCCTACGGCGTCCCGCACATCACCGCCACGAGCTACGCCAACCTCGGCTTCGGGGTCGGGTACGTGCAGGCGGAGGACAACCTCTGCGTCATCGCCGAGAAGGTGGTGACGGTCAACGGCGAGCGCTCCCGCTACTTCGGCGCGACCGGCCCGACCGACGCGAACGTGCGCAGCGACCTGTTCTTCCGCAAGGCCATCGACGACCGGTCTGTGGAGCGGCTGCTCGACGGCCGCCGCGACGGCGTGCACTCGCCGTCCAACGACGTCCGCGACCAGATCCGCGGCTTCGTCGCCGGCTACAACTCCTACCTGCGCCGCACCGGCGCGTCGAGGCTCACCGACCCGGCGTGCCGGGCCAGGCCGTGGGTGCGCCCGCTGACCGAGCTGGACATCTGGCGCACCAGCTGGGCCAGCATGGTCCGGGCCGGCTCGCGGGCGATGCTCGACGGGATCGTCGCCGCCGCGCCGCCCACCGCCACCGGCCCGGCCGCCGTCCAGGACGCGCCCGGCGCGGCCGCCGTGCTCGCCGCCAGCGACGGCGCCCCCGCCGGGGTGGGCAGCAACGCGTACGGGCTGGGCGAGGCGGCGACCGCCAACCGGGGCGGCATGGTGCTGGCCAACCCGCACTTCCCGTGGGACGGCGCGGAACGCTTCTACCGGATGCACCTCAAGGTGCCCGGCCGCTACGACGTCGAGGGCGCCGCGCTGATCGGCGACCCGATCGTCGAGATCGGGCACAACCGCACCCTCGCGTGGAGCCACACCGTCTCCACGGCCCGCCGGTTCGTGTGGCACCGCCTCGCGCTGGTCCCCGGCGACCCCACCTCGTACTACGTGGACGGTAAGCCGCGGAAGATGACCACCCGCACGGTCACCGTCCAGGTCCCCGGCCCGAACGGCGACACGGTACCGGTCAGCCGAACCTTTCACGACACCCACTTCGGGCCGGTCGTGGTGGTGCCCGGCACCTTCGACTGGACCGCCGGCACCGCGTACGCCATCACCGACATCAACGCCACCAACAACCGGGCCTTCGACGGCTGGTTGCAGATGGGCCGCGCCGAGACGGTCCGCGACCTGAAGCGGGTGCTCGACCGCTACCAGTTCCTGCCCTGGGTCAACGTGATCGCCGCCGACGCCCGCGGCGAGGCGCTCTACGCCGACCATTCGGTGGTGCCCCGGGTGACCGACGCCCTCGCCGCCGCCTGCATCCCGGCGCCGTTCCAGCCGCTCTACGCCAGCAGCGGCCAGGCCGTCCTGGACGGTTCCCGGTCGTCCTGCGCGCTCGGCGCCGACCCGGACGCCGCCGTGCCCGGCATCCTCGGCCCGGCGAACCTGCCGGTCCGCTTCCGCACCGACTACGTCACCAACTCCAACGACAGCTACTGGCTGGCCAACCCGCAGGCCCCGCTGGAGGGCTACGCGCGGATCCTCGGCGACGAGGGCACTCCGCGCAGCCTGCGTACCCGTCTCGGCCTCGACCAGGTGCAGCAGCGTCTCGCCGGCACCGACGGGCTGCCGGGGCGCGGGTTCACCGCCGACCGGCTGTGGCGGACGGTCTTCGGCAACCGGGTGTACGGCGGTGAACTGGTCCGCGACGACCTGGTCGCGCTCTGCACCGCCCAGCCCACCGGCACCGCCTCGAACGGAGCGACGGTCGACCTGCGCGCAGCCTGCGCCTCCCTGGCCCGCTGGGACCTGCACGCGGACCTGGACAGTCGCGGCGCGCACCTGTTCACCGAGTTCGTCCTGGCCAACGGGCTGCGCTTCGCCGACACCTTCGCCGTCACCGACCCGGTGCGCACACCGCGTCGGCTGGACACCGCCAACCCGGCCGTGCGCACCGCGCTCGCCGACGCCGAGCAGCGCCTCGCCGGCATCCCGCTCGACGCCCGACTCGGCGACATCCAGACCGAGCCGCGCGGCGACCGGCGTATCCCGATCCACGGCGGACGCGCCGAGGCCGGCATCTTCAACATGATCGTCAACAACCGGGTGCCGGGCGTTGGCTACCCGAAGGTGGTGCACGGCTCGTCGTTCGTGATGGCCGTCGAGCTGGGCCGAAACGGGCCGTCCGGGCGGCAGATTTTGACCTACTCCCAGTCCACCAACCCGAACTCACCCTGGTACGCCGACCAGACCGCCCTCTACTCCGGCAAGGGCTGGGACACGATCAAGTACACCGAGGCGCAGATCAAGGCGGACCCGAACCTGCGCACGTACCGGGTGGGGGAGGGCCGCCACCACTGACCCGCCGGCACGCAGGCGGCCGGGCTCCCTGGCGGGGAGCCCGGCCGGTGCCGGTCATCGCCTCCGGCAGAACTGTCCGGCTCAGCGGGGGTGGGCTGCGGCGCGACAGGTACCCGAGGCGCGAACGGTTCTCCGCGCGGTGGTCCACCTGCCTCTCAGCCCGGTAGACGGCCCCGCGTGGAGACGAGGTGGTACGACATGACGGCGAACCCGGGATCGCGGACCAGCCTGCGGAACGCGTTCAGTTGGTTGGCTGACAGTCCCGACGCGAGCAGGTCCGGCTCCAGCTGGCGGGAGTTCGTCTCGTAGAGCGACGTTCCGGTCGAACCGCCGACCCAGCTCTGCGAGTGGGTGATGGTGTCGAGGTCGGTCAGACCGGCGAGGGCCATCTCGGTGTGCACGTCCTGCGCCCACCCCAGGTCGGCGCCGTGCTCCTGCAGGACACCCATCATGGTGTCCATCACCTGCGCGAAGAGCTTCGCCGCGTCGTCGCTCGGTGCGGTCAGCACCCGCAGTGGCGCGGTGCAGTCGAACTCCTCGACCACCAGCCACCCGCCGGGAGCCAGCGCGCCGGCGAGCGTGCCGAGGACCCGTCGTCGATCGGGCAGGTGCAGCAGCACCAGTCGGGCGTGGATCAGGTCGAACGCGTCCCCGGGCGGCGGTTCGGTGCGGACGTCGTGCTGGCGTACGTGCAGGTTGCCCTCGGCCACGAGGTGCGTGGGGTCGATGTCCGTGGCCAGCACGTGACCGTCCTCGCCGACCGCCCGGGCGATCCGTCGGGCCATCGAGCCCCCGCCGGCTCCGACCTCCCAGCACCTCGCCCCCAGGCGCAGCACCGGGCGGGCCAGGCGACGCATTGTGATCGGATCCAGGAAGGACTCCAGCGCCTGCATCTGTGGGACGGCGTCCGGTGCGCCGTTGTCAAAGGTGTACGCGCCATCGGTGGTAGCGGTTGCCATCGGTGTCTACCTCTCCGAGAAAGGTCGGGTGACCTACGGGGTGTCGGCCCAGAGCCGAGGGGTTGCTCGGTTGGCCGGGGGCGGCGGGGCGGCGGCGACGGTCAACATCGCCGCCAGCGGGGCCGGATCGGTACGGGCCTCGACCGTCGGTCGGTCATAGACCACCTGGCCGTACTCCAGCACCGCCACCCGATCCGCGATCTCGATCGCGTGCTGGAGCTGCTGCTCCACGAGCAGCACGGTCAACCCGTCGGCGGCCAGGCCACCGATGAGCTCGCGGACCCGCGCCGCCAGGTCGGGGGCGAGCCCCTCACACGGTTCGTCGAGCAGCAGCACCCGTGGTTGATTGAGCAGGGCACGGGCTATCGCCAGCGTCTGCTGCTCGCCGCCGGACAGCTCGCAGCCGCGGTGACGCAGCCGCACCGCCAGCCGAGGCAGCAGCTCGAGGATCCGGGCCACCGTCCAGCCCTCGCCGCCGGCGGTCGCGGCACGCCACGGCGCGGCCGCCAGGACGAGGTGCTCGGCCACGGTCAACCGGGAGAAGACCCGCCGGCCCTGCGGGACGAGACCGACCCCGGACTGAGCGATGCGGTGGGGTTGCCGGCCGGCAACCCGCACCCCGCCGATCTCGATGTGACCGCTGGATGCGCGCACCAGGCCGGCGATCGTGTGCACGAGGGTGCTCTTGCCCGCGCCGTTGCGACCCACCACGGCCTGGATGCTGCCCAAAGGCACCCGCAAGCTCACCTCGTGCAGCACGATTCCGCCGGCGTAGCCGGCGCAGAGACGCTCCACAGACAGCATCAGGACACCCCGTCGGCGTAGGCCTGCCGCACCAGCGGCGAGGTACGGATCTCGTCCGGCGTCCCGGCGGCCAACGTCCGGCCGTCGCGCAGCACGGTGACCGTGTCGGAGAGGGCGTACACCAGATCCAGTCGATGTTCGACCAGTAACACGGCGACCGCCCTGGGCAGCGCCCGGAGCAGCTCGACCAGCCGGCCGACCTCGGTGGCGGACAGCCCGGCCGCCGGTTCGTCGAGCAGAAGCAGGCGGGCGACCTGCGAGTGGCAGGAGACCGTCGCTGATCAGGGCTCGCGGGCGCCGTACACGCGCAGGATGCTGTGGCGCAGCGCTGCCACCGTCTGTGCGGTGGTCATGCGGCCAGCGGCAACTTCACCGCCGGCCGCATGACCGAGCGCGATGGTCGCGGAGACCAACCAGGCCGGGCTGAGGGTGCCGTCGAACTCGCCGGTAGCCTGGCCACGCCTGATCAGCCGCTCCAGGCGGTCGATGACCGGGGCATGCTGACGGTCGGAGTCCGCCTGGTCATTGGCGGTCACCGAGGGGTGCAGGAGCAGCGGGTACCGGTCGAACAGCCGCCAGGTGACGTCCAGCCAGCGCAGCAGCGCCTCGGTGACGGTGCCGCTGTCGACGTTGGCGGCGTCGAGGGCGGCGACGGCTTCGGCGGTGATGCGGTCGATGACCGCGGCCACCAGCAGCGGCCGGGACGGGTAGTGGGCGTACACGGTTTGGCGGGTGACGCCAGCTGCGGCGGCAACCTGTTCCACCTTCGCCGCCGGATGCCGACCGAGCACCTGGACGGCGGCGTCGAGTACGGCGGCGGCGCTGCGCTCGGCGTCCGAACGCCGTCGGCGGCGCCGACCACCTGTTATCTCTGACATGTTGTCTAATCTACCGTCCACCATTATCGTGGACACTCTGTAAAAGATAACTCGTTTTAGGGAGATCAAATGACGCCCCATGCCGATCTGACCGGCTATCTGGTCTCCTATCCGCAGGAAGCGGGGCTGGGCGACGAGGATCCGGCGACTGTGCTTGACCGCTACCACACACCGGACTATGAGCTGGTCAACGACGGCGTGCTGCTGGACCGGAAGCGGCTGCTGGATCACATCCGTCCGGCCCGCAAACGGGCAGCTGGTCTCCGTGTCGAGGTGGAGCAGGCGCTGGTGGACGGCGACCAGGTAGCCGCCCGGTACCGGCTCATCGCGGAGCTGCGTAAGGGCGGCACCATCACCACGGAGATCTACATGTTCGGGGAGTTGGCTGCTGACGGTCGGCTGCGCCGGGCCATCCAAGCCACCCGGACGGTGCCATCCGAATAGTTCCACAGGTACGTCAAGCGCCGCCTCGACGCTTGACGACCTCGGTGAGGTTCATGCCCGCTCAAATGGGGCTCTGGCTTACCGGGCGTTGAGGTGCCCGCAGGTGTTCCGGGTGGTGACGCAGCGGGTGCGTAGGCGCTGGTTGTTCGGGTTGCGGAAGCCGTAGGCGTCGCCGGCAACGGTTTTGATCACTCGGTTGGTGCCTTTGGAGCCGGCGTTGGTGATGCCGGCGTGCAGGAACGCGAGATTCTGCGGCCACCACACTTCGACGGTGGTGGCGAGGCGCTCGAGCTCGGGCACGTCGGCTCGGCGCAACGGCGGTAGAACCGATACAACAGTCGGCAGATCTGTTCGCGGTCGGTGTGGGTGCGAGCGGTGGCGAGCAGGTCGTGGAGGCGGCCGTTGCCCGCGCACTCCAGCAGGGCCGTGGTCTCCTTGGCGGGCATGGTCCGCAGATCGTCGTAGTCGAACTCGACCGCGTCGTCCCGCGTCGGGCTGCCCCGCAGGCCGGTGCCGAACAGACGCAACCGCCACGTGTCGACATCCACTCGTGGGTGCTGGTGTGGTTGCGGACGAAGAACCGGTCGGTCGGGACCACGTGGCCCTGCCCAGTTATGGCCTCCCACCGGATCTCGGCGTTGCCGTCGCGATAGGTGAGCAGGCCCGGGGGGAGCGGCTTGACGATCGCCGCACCAGCGCTCGGCGGGTCGGGCGCCTCTCCCGGCGGGAGGGAGGCTGGCACGGGGCATCATCACGTTCACGCAGGGTCCGGTCGCCGCGAGTGATGTCATCGTCGCGCTGTCGGGCGGTGGTTCGTTCGGTGCCGCCCAGAAGTGGCATGACCTGTTCGCCGTCGGAACGGAGCAGCCGCGCGTCGGTGACATCAACGGCGACGGTAGGGACGACATCGTGACGTTCACCTGCAACGCTGACGCCGATGTCTACGCGGCCGTCTCCACCGGGACGGGCTTCGCCGGGACCACGGTCAAGTGGAACGACTTCTTCTGCCTGGCGGGCGAGTTCCCCTACCTCGGCGACGCCAACGGCGACGGCATGGACGACATCATCGTCTTCACCAAGGGCGCCACGAACGACGTCCACGTGGGGCTCTCCACCGGCACCGGCTTCCTCGGCGCCACCAAGTGGCACGACTACTTCGGCCTCAACGGCGAAACGACCCTGTGAGCACCCCCGACAGGAGTCACGCCATGTTCCGGCATTCGCGTACCCCCGCGCGTCGCGCCCTGGTCGCGCTTCTCACCCTGGCCGCGGCGGTCCTGGCCGCCGTGGTGGCGCCGCCCTCGCCCGCGTTCGCCGCACCGACTTTCAAGGCGCCGTTCCCCTGCGGGCAACGGTGGACGTACGACCACCACAGCGCCGAGGTCCGACAGGCGCTGGACTTCGTCCGCGCCGACGGCGGCACCACCGGAGGCACTCCGCAGGTCGCCTCCGCCGCCGGCGTGGCCCGGCACTACTCGCAACCCAGTGGGGCCGGCAACTACATCGTCATCGATCACGGTGGCGGGTGGACCACCTACCACTTCCACCTCAGCGCCTACTCAGTGCCCAACGGCGCGTACGTGCAGCAGGCCCAGCAGATCGGCATCACGGGCAGCACGGGAAACTCCTCCGGCCCGCACGTCCACTACGAGCAGCTCTACAACGGCGTCGGGCAGACGATCGTCATCAACGGCGTCTCGCTCGCCCCCTACCCGGCTCAGTACAACCAGAAGTACCTGGTCAGTGACAACTGCGGCGGGTCGTCCGGCGGCCGGTACCTGGCCGGCTCGCCGACGGACTTCACCGGCGACGGCCGCGACGACATCGTCGCGTTCACCCGGGGATCGCTCAACGACGTGTACGTGTCGGCCTCCACGGGATCCTCGTTCGCCGGGACGTCGGTGAAGTGGAACGACTTCTTCGGACTGAACGACGAGACGCTGCTGTCCGGGGACTTCAACGGCGACGGGCGCGACGACGTCGTGGCGTTCACCCACGGCTCGCTGGCCGACGTGTACGTGGCGCTGTCGAGCGGGTCGTCGTTCGCGGGCGCCACGAAGTGGCACGACTGGTTCGCGCCGAACGCCGAGGTCGCCGCGGTGGGGGACGTCAACGGCGACGGCCGCGAGGACATCGTCGCCTTCACCCACGACGGCGCCGGGGACGTGTACGTGGCGCTGTCCACCGGGTCGTCGTTCACCGGCACGGCGCTGAAGTGGCACGAGTACTTCTCGATCGCCGGCGAGTATCCGGCCCTGGGTGACGTCGACGGCGACGGCAGGGACGACATCATCACCTTCACCCAGGGACCGGCCACGGCGGCGGACGTCATCGTCGCCCTCTCCACGGGCAGTTCCTTCGGCGCCGCCCAGACGTGGCACGACCTGTTCGCCGTCGGGACGGAACAGCCGCGCGTCGGGGACATCAACGGTGACGGCCGCGACGACATCGTGACGCTCACCTGCAACGCCGACGCGGACGTCTACGCGGCCGTCTCCACCGGCACCTCGTTCGTCGGCACCACGGTGAAGTGGAACGACTTCTTCTGCCTGGCCGGCGAGTTCCCCTACCTCGGCGACTACGACGGCGACGGCAAGGACGACGTCATCGCCTTCACCAGGGGCAGCCTCAACGACGTCTACGTCGGCCTCTCGACCGGCAGCGCCTTCCAGGGCGGCGTCAAGTGGCACGACTTCTTCGGCCTGCCCAACGAGACGACCCTCTGACCCGCCCGTACGCGGCCTCCGGCTCGTAGTTCCCCCCTGTCACCGGACCAAGGAGGTTCCGATGTCCAACCTTCCCGCGTCCTCGCCGATCAGCCGGCGGCGGCTGATGGAGAACACCGCCGCGGACCGGGAGGCGGAGCTGCTTCTTCTCGACGGCTCCCGGCGGCACATCATCGACGGCCTGATCTTCAGTCCCGTGCGTATCTGCAGAGACGAGGTGCTGGCCCGGACCGTCGACAGCCCGCTGGTTCTCATCGGCGAGGGCGTCCACGACGTGTCGCACGACCACATCGCCATTGACAACGTCGCCGCGAGTCACGCGGCGATCCAGCATCTGGTCGAGATCGGGCGCCGCCGGATAGCGTTCATCGGAGCTGGCGACGACGGCGACCGGCAGTCGGCGCACCTGCGGATGCGCGGTTACCGCGAGGCCCTGGCCGCGGCCGGCCTGCCGTACCGCCCGCGGCTGGTCGCCCCCACCCACGAGTTCGGCCGACATGACGGCAGGAAGGCCATGCGTGACCTGCTCGCCCTCGGCGAACTCCCGGACGCGGTGTTCGGCTACAACGATCTGGTCGCCATCGGCGCGCTTCGGGCGTTGACCGAGGCCGGATACCGGGTGCCGGAGGACGTCGCGGTGATCGGCATCGACGACGTCGAGGAGGGACGGTTCAGCACCCCGACCCTCACCACCATCGCGCCGGACAAGGAGGCGATCGGCCGTCTCGCGGTACGCCGCCTCGTCGCCCGGATCGAGGGTACGGAGGTCACGGCGCCGCTGACCGTGCAGACGCCGCTCCGGCTGGTCCGCCGGGAAAGCACGAATCCCCGTGTGGCAGTCGCCGACCGGCCGGACAGGTAGCAGGTGTGACGGCGATCGAGAGGCAGTCATGACCCGGCAGGGCGAGGAGGAAACCCGGGTGCTCTCGCCGTATCGGTCCGCTATCGTCCGCCGAATGGATCTTCAAATCGTGACGGTCGCGCAGCGGCCCGACCTCGCACCGCTGCTGGACGACTTCGACGGCGCCTGGCCGGAGTTCATGCAATGGGATCCGATGGCTTCGCTGTACTACGCGGTGGCCAACGAGCTGTACCCGGAGTACGTCCTGCTCGCCATCGACCCCACCGAGCCGGGCCGGGCGGTGGCGCGGGCCTACAGCGTGCCGCTGGCCTGGACCGAGGAGCGGCTGCCACCGGGCGGATGGGACCGGATGGTGCAGCGTGCGACGATCAACCGCCTCGCCGGCACGCCGACGAACATCGTCTCCGCGTTGGAGATCTGCGTCCGCCCCGAGGCCCGCGGCCGGGGCCTGTCCGCTCGGATGCTCGACGCGATGCGCGAGAACGCCCGCCGGCTCGGTCATGACACTCTCGTCGCGCCGGTACGCCCCAGCGGCAAGCACGCGGTTCCCGACGAGCCGATGGACCGGTATGCCGTCCGCGTCCGCGACGACGGCCTGCCGGAGGACCCCTGGTTGCGGACGCACGTCCGTGCTGGCGGGGTGATCGACTCCGTGGCGCCACGCTCGATGACCATCCCGGGCACGTTGCAGGAGTGGCGGCGCTGGACCGGCCTGCCCTTCGATCGCACCGGCCCGGTGCGCGTGCCGGGTGCGCTCGTCCCGGTCTGGTGCGACGTCGAGCACAACCACGGCGTCTACGTCGAACCGAACGTGTGGGTCCGCCACCAACTCTGACCTGCGCTCCGCATGCATCGGAGCGGCCGGCCCCGGTGGCGATCCATAGCGCTGGCGGTACGACCCAGAGAGGATGTCCTGTCAGATCCATTGATTTCAATATGATGACCGCATCGTGATTCAGGTGCGCTCACGAGGCGTGCCGCCCTGATGCGGAGGAATGCATGGCTCGTTGGCGTACCCTCACCGGCCTCTTGGCCACCGTGTTGGCCGCGGTGACCGCGGGCAGTCTCACTCTCTCGGCACCGTCGGCCGCGGCCGACGTCATTCCGACGCCCAACGTCGTCGGTGGTACCCGGGCCGCCCAGGGCGAGTTCCCCTTCATGGTCCGGCTCTCGATGGGGTGCGGCGGGGCCCTGTACAGCTCGCGGCTGGTGCTCACCGCGGCGCACTGCGTGGGCGCCACCGGTACCAACACCAGCATCACCGCGACGCTCGGGGTGGTCGACCTCCAGTCGTCCAGCCGGATCACCGTCCGGTCGAACTACGTCTACCGGGCTCCCGGCTACAACGGCAGCGGCAGGGACTGGGCGCTGATCCGGCTGGCCACCCCCGTCACCGGGCTGAGCACGTTGAAGATCGCGAACACGACCGCGTACGACAACGGCACCTTCACCGTCGCCGGCTGGGGCGCCGCTCGCGAGGGCGGCTCGCAGCAGCGGTACCTGCTCAAGGCGACCGTCCCGTTCGTCAGCGACTCCACCTGCAACTCCTACTACGGAGGCGAGATCATCCCCGCGCAGGAGATCTGCGCCGGCTACGCCAGCGGTGGCGTGGACACCTGCCAGGGGGACTCGGGCGGCCCGATGTTCCGCCGCGACGCCAGCAACGCCTGGGTTCAGGTCGGCATCGTCAGCTGGGGCAACGGCTGCGCCCGGCCCAACTATCCGGGTGTCTACACCCAGGTGAGCTACTTCGCCTCGACGATCGCCTCCGCCGCCGCGAGCCTCGGCGGCTGACCGTACGCCCGATCGGGCGGCCCGGCCGGCGACGGCCGGGCCGCCCGCATGCGAGCGCCGGCCTTGAATGAGCCACCACGATCGACGCGGCGCGGGCCACCGTCAGGGTCAGTCGCGCGTGAGCCCTGGCGGGAGGGCGTCGTCGTCGGGTCCGACAGGGCGGGCGTTCACCAGCGGGTTGCGGTGCAGCGCGGTGATCAGGGCCGCATCGCCGCCGATGTCGGTCCAGGTGTCGTCCCAGAGGGCGGAGACGAGCCAGGAGTGATCCGCGGGAAAGAACAGGTCGGGCAGCGATCCTTCGCCGCGCATGTGGCCGGTCCGCCAGGTCAGGGCCTGTCGGGGGCCGGCCTCGACGAGCAGATAGCGCCAGTCCCAGTAGAGGGACACCATCGGAGCGAGCGGGAAGACGATGTCGTGTGCGCCGGTGTCGAGATAGCCCAGCCACCAGGGCTGGTCGGCGGTCTGCTCGGCGAGTTCGTCGACCACCGCGCGTTCGTGGGCTGCGAGCGCGACACCATCAGGCGGGTAAAAGGTGGCGTAGGCGTCGAACACCGGAGGGATCGCTGTGGTGATCGAGACACCGTGCGTGGTTCGGCCAGCGAGCCAGGCGACGTTGCTGGCCGTACCGATCCGCCAGCGTCGCCCGTCCTTGGTGACGTCCATCAGCCCATCCAAGCCGATGTGTCAGTCGACCGGGCCCTGTCGAGCCGGATCATCGGAGCTACCCGGTCGCGACCTGTCCGGGCCATCTCGGCCACATCGCAGCTCAGGAACGTCGCGCCCTCGGCGGGCTGCGCGTCCTCGGATGGCTCAGCGGCGCTCGGGGACGGCCATCTCGCCGAGCAGCGACCAGTCCTGCTGCGCCACGGTGGCGTTCACGATGCGAGGCGTCTCGGCGAGGTGGGGCGGCAGGTCCTCCTGCGCCTTGCGGAAGTGGGCGGACTGCACGTGCGCCGCGCCGGCCTCGTCGTCGCGAAACGCCTCGACCAGCACGTACTCGGCCGGGTCGTCCAGGCTGCGGGACCAGTCGAACCACAGGCAGCCCGGCTCGGCCCTGGTCGCGCCGGTGAACTCGGCGGCGATCTGCGGCCACCGGTCGGCGTGCTCGGGCAGAACCCGGAACTTGGCGGTAATGAAGATCATGGCGTCCAGGCTACCCAGGCGACGAAGGATCGGCAGCAACCATCCCGTGCGCCGGCGGACGGCGTGCGCGGGTTTGCCTCCGGGAATAGTAAGGATTGTGAACAGTAGGTGTTACAGTCACTCCTGTCGATGAGTGGTCGAGTCATCGGCACGTCGTATCCCAGGAAGGAGTGATCCCATGTCGAGACTGCGGGCCCTGGTCGCGCTTGCGGCACTGGTTGTCGCCGGCGGACTGGTGGCAATCATCCCGGCGACCGCCGCATCCGCTGCGGCCTGCGCAGCGTCGTGGCAGTCCTCGGCCGTCTACACGGGAGGCGCCCAGGTCTCCCACAACGGCCGCAACTACCAGGCGAAGTGGTGGACCCAGAGCGAGGCTCCGCCGGGCACCACCGGCGTCTGGCAGGACCTCGGCGCCTGCGGAGGCGGCACCACGCCGCCACCCACGGGAAGCTGCAACCACCCGAACTGGGTCGCCGGCACCTGGTACGCCACCGGCAGCATCGTGCGGTACACCAACGGCCTGTACTACATCGCCGAGCACGACAACCCGGGCTACGACCCCGTCATCAGCACCTGGTACTGGGAGCCCTACACCTGCGGCGGCACACCGCCCACCAACCCGCCCACCAACCCCGGAGGGTTCGTGGTCAGCGAGGCCCAGTTCAACCAGATGTTCCCAAGCCGCAATTCCTTCTACACGTACTCCGGGCTCGTCGCCGCACTCAGCGCCTACTCGGCGTTCACCAGGACCGGCAGCGCGACCGTCCAACGCCAGGAGGCCGCGGCCTTCCTGGCGAACGTGCACCACGAGACCGGTGGACTCGTCCACGTGGTGGAGCAGAACACCGCGAACTACCCGCACTACTGCGACCCCGGCCAGCCGTACGGATGCCCGGCGGGGCAGGCCGCCTACTACGGTCGCGGGCCGATCCAGCTGAGCTGGAACTTCAACTACAACGCCGCCGGGAACGCCCTCGGGCTACCCCTGCTGACCAACCCGTGGCTGGTGCAGAACGATGCCGCGGTGGCCTGGAAGACCGCCATCTGGTACTGGATGACCCAGAACGGGCCGGGCAGCATGACCGCCAACAACGCGATGGTCACCGGCGCCGGGTTCGGTGAGACCATCCGCAGCATCAACGGTTCGATCGAGTGCAACGGCGGGAATCCCGCCCAGGTGCAGAGCCGCGTCACCAGGTACCAGCAGTTCATTGGCATCCTGGGCGTGTCGGCCGGAGCCAACCTGTACTGCTGACGCGCGGCCGGGCCTCGTCACCCGTTGCCGCGTGGTGTCGAGGCCCGGCAAGCGGGGAGCCTTAGCGGATTGTTAAGTAACGGGCCAGTGGTTACACTCGCCGGCGGCACTGGGCAGACTGGGCCAATGCCCGCCGCCGATCCGCCCCCTGACTCCGCTCACCGCCGCCGTGCCGGGGCGTTCGTCGCCGTGGTCGCCACGTTCGTCATGGTGGTCGCGGTCGGCGCCTGGTCGCTGTGGGACCGGGTCGCGGGCGGCGGCGGTGCACCGCTGCCGGGTGGTGCGGCCGCCCTGAGCGCAGCGCCCGACGCCGACTCGGCGGGTGGCAACCCCACCTGCGCCGGCCAACCGGCCCGGGCCCCCCGCGAGCTGCGCGGCATGTGGATCACCACCGTGAACAACATCGACTGGCCGAGCCGTCGCGGGCTGCCGGCCGAGACGGTGCGGGCGGAGTTCCGGGGTTGGCTGGACCTGGCCGTGGGGCGCAACCACAACGCGGTCTTCGTGCACGTACGGCCGAGCGGGGACGCGCTCTGGCCGTCCAGCTACGCGCCGTGGTCAGAGTGGCTGACCGGACGCCGCGACGGCCGCGACCCGGGCTGGGACCCGATGGAGTTCATGGTCGCTGAGGCGCACGCCCGCAACCTGGAGTTCCACGCCTGGTTCAACCCGTACCGTGGGGGACAGCCGGCCACGGTCGGCGGACCGGGACCCAGGCTGGACCAGCTCGCGCCGACACACCCGCTGCGGCGGCACCGCGACTGGGTGGTGACCTACCCCAGTGCCGACCGGCCCGGCAGCCGCCTCTACTTCAACCCGGGAATTCCTGAGGCGCGCGCCTTCGTCGAGGACTCGATGTTGGAGGCGGTCCAGCGGTACGACGTCGACGGAGTGCACTTCGACGACTTCTTCTACCCGTACCCGGAGGCCGGACAGGACTTCCCGGACGGCGCGGCGTTCGCCCGGTACGGCGGGGGGTTCGCGAACAAGGACGCCTGGCGCCGCGACAACGTGAACACGCTGGTCCGGGAGATGAGTGAGCGGATCAAGGCCATCAAGCCGTGGGTGAAGTTCGGCATCAGCCCGTTCGGCATCTGGCGCAACAAGCGCACCGACCCGGCAGGCTCCGCTACGGCCGGCTTGCAGAGCTACGACGACATCTACGCCGACACCCGACTCTGGGTACGCAAGCAGTGGCTCGACTACGTCGTACCGCAGCTCTACTGGCACATCGGGTTCGACAAGGCCGACTACGCCAAGCTCCTGCCGTGGTGGGCGGCCACGGTGAAGGGCACCCGGGTGCAGCTCTACATCGGCCAGGCCGACTACCGGGTGGGCGAGCGCGGCGCCTGGCGCGACCCGGGCGAGCTGGACCGCCAGCTCGCCCTCAACCGCCGGCACGGGGTGAGCGGAAGCGTGCACTTCAGCGCCAGGCAGGTGCGCGCGGACAAGCTCGGGGCGGTCAGCCGGTACAGCGCGGCGCACTACGCCACCCCGGCGCTGGTGCCCACGATGGCGCAGCTGCCGGCGGCGCCACCGGCCGCGCCCGAGGTCACCGACGTGCGGAGTGCGGACACCGGCGGGGTGGCGTTGACCTGGCGCGGGGAGGGCGCCGTGAGCTTCGCCGTCTACCGGGTGGATGGCGACGCGGCCCTGCTCGTCGGCACCGCCCGCGGTACGGGTTGGGTCGACCGCACCGCCCCGGCCGACCGTCCGCTCACCTATTGCGTGTCCGCGCTGGATCGCAGCGGGAACGAGGGCCCACTCAGCGCGGCCGCGCCGGCATCGCCGTAGACCGGTCTCCGTCACCCTGGCCGCCTCGGCACCGCCCGGGCCGCGAAGCAGGTGCGACACGCCCGTTCAGTGAGGCTGGATGAGGCACATCCCGCCGGGGGCGGGCCGGTCCATCGTGGCCAGCGCGTGGGGCACCTCGGTGAGGCCGATGGTGCGGGTGACGAGCTCGGCGGGGCGTAGGACGCCGGCGGTGACCAGCCGGAGCAGCTCCGGATAGGCGTGCGCGGCCATGCCGTGACTGCCCCGCAGCTCCAGCTCAAACGCGATCACGAGATCCATCGGCAGGGCCGGCCGGCCCTGTGCGGCGGGGAGGAGCCCGACCTGCACGTGCCGGCCGCGCCGGCGCAGGCTCTCGATGGAGGCCGTGCAGGTGGCATGACTGCCCAACGCGTCGAGTGACAGGTGCGCGCCGCCGCCGGTCACCTCCCGAACGGCGGCGGCCACCGCGCCGGGACCGGTCAGGGCGCTGCCGTCCACGCAGACCGCGGCCCCGCAGCTCCTGGCCAGCTCGAGCGCGCCGGGGGTGACGTCGACCGCCACCACCCGCGCGCCGCTGGCCGCCGCGATCATCACCCCGGACAGGCCCACACCGCCGCAACCGTGCACCGCCACCCACTCGCCGGCGGCGACGCGCCCCTGGCCGACCACGGCCCGGAACGCCGTGGCGAAGCGGCAGCCGAGCGCCGCCGCGGCCGGGTAGTCCAGCTCGTCGGGGAGCCGGACCAGGTTGACGTCGGCGTTCCGCACCGCCACGTACTCCGCGAACGAGCCCCAGTGGGTGAAGCCAGGCTGCGTCTGCCGCTCGCAGACCTGCTGATCGCCGGCGAGGCAGGTCGGGCACTGCCCACAGGCGCAGACGAACGGCGCCGTGACTCGATCGCCGGGCCGCCAGCGGCGTACGCCGGCGCCGACGGCCGTGACCACGCCGGCGAACTCGTGACCGGGGACGTGCGGCAGGCGGATGTCGGGATCGTGGCCCTGCCAACCGTGCCAGTCGCTGCGGCACAACCCCGTCGCCTCGACGCGGATGACCGCGCCCCCGGGCGGCGGCACCGCGTCCGGGATGTCACGGACCTCGGGTCGGCCACCGAACTCGTCGAAGATCACGGCACGCATGCGCCGCATCCTCACACGCCGACGGGCCGACCGAAGGCCCCACCCCACCCGCAGCCGCTGGGCCGGCTGTCCGCCGCGAGAGGTCCCACCCACGGCGACGAGAGTCCCCGCCGTCGCAGCCGACGGCGGGGACGCACTGCGTGGCGGCGGACTACTTCAACGCGAGGGTCCGAGCGTCGGCGGCGATGACACTGGCGACCTCGGCCGGCACCAGCTTGCCGGCCTGCCGGTCGACGTAGGTGGCCAGCTCGGCGTACTGCGCGTGGACCAGCTTGACCGTCATGGCGTTGATGGCGGCCGGCTCGGCGCCGGAGGTGAGGATCAGGTAGCCGAGCCCGGCCTGGCTCACCGTCACGGTGAACGTGCTGGTCGCGGTCGCGGTGCCCTCCGGGCCGGTCACCTCGGTGCGGACGGTGTGCCTGCCCGCGGTCAGCTTGACCAGGTCGAGCCTGCGGCC
Organism: Micromonospora cremea; assembly: GCF_900143515.1. Taxonomy (NCBI): domain Bacteria; kingdom Bacillati; phylum Actinomycetota; class Actinomycetes; order Micromonosporales; family Micromonosporaceae; genus Micromonospora; species Micromonospora cremea. The sequence goes on from NZ_FSQT01000001.1 coordinate 1,075,146, forward strand.
GACGGCCGACTTGTTGCCGTCGAGCGTGACGGTGACGGTGTCCGCGTTGGTGGCGGCGACCGCGATCACCGGGGACTGGGCCCGGTCGAGCCGTGCCCCGTCGACCGGTGAGGTGATCTGCACGGTCGGGTCGGCCGAGGCCCGCTGCATGAACGCCGAGTTCCAGCCGGCCAACTCGGACGCGCGGTTGGTGATGACCGCATCGGTGCCGATCCGTTCCAACCGCTGCCACAGGCCGGCGGAGTCCATCGTCCAGGCCATCACGGCGACGCCGGCGGCGTGCAGCGGGGCGACGACCTCCGGCTTGGCGAGCAGCGCGTTGCCGTCCGGGTTGTACGCGGTGAGGTGCAGTTCCCTGGAGATCGCGACCGGATCGGCGTCGAGGCTGCTGCGGAGCAGACCGAGCGGCAGTTCGGGAGCGAGTTCGTAGGTGTACCTGAGGGCGTCGACCTCGAAGCTCTGGACGAATACCCGGCCCATCATCTGCTCGTCCCGGATCACCTGGATGATCGTCGCGACCTCGGCCCTGGTGTGCTTGCCCTTGATCTCCAGCAGCAGGCTGCCACCCCGATTACGCAGGTCCGCGAGCTGTTCGGACAGGGTCGGCACCCGCTCGCCCACGTACTGCGGACCGAACCAGGAGCCGGCGTCGAGCGCCTTGATCTGCGCGGCGGTCAGGTCGCGGACGTTGCCGCTCCCGTCGGTGGTCCGGTCGACGGTGCCGTCGTGCAGGATGAACGGGACGCCGTCCTTGCTCGGCTGGACGTCGTTCTCGATCCAGTCGGCCCCGCCCTTGCGCGCGATCTCCTGCGCGACCAGGGTGTTCTCCGGGGCGGCGGCGGACGCGCCGCGGTGTGCGATCACCGTGAACGGGCTGCCCTCCGGGCGGATGTAGCCGTTCGGTGGCAGCTCGGTGACGGTGACGTCGTCGTACGAGACGGTGCCGCCGTTGACGAAGAGCGCCTGGACGCCGTTGGGGGAGCGCTGGAGGCTGTTCGTGCGCATCGCCTCCCGCCCGTCGAAGATCCAGCGGGCCTGGTTGCCGTGCACCTCGACCGCGACGCGGACGTCCCGACCGGTGCCGGCGGCGTACGGGGCGGAGGCGGTGTTCGTCACGACCCAGGCGTTCACCGTCGTCCGCTGGGCGAACTCGAGACCGTTGGCGGCGGTGGTGCCGCTGCGCATGGTGGCGATCCACCACGGCGTGGCGCCATCAGCCGGGACGTCGATGCCGAGCGATGCCCAGCGGGTCGCGGCGGAGACCGACTCGAAGCGCATGGTCGCCTCGAGCCGGAAGTCGCTCAGGTGCCGACCAAAAGTGATCTTGTTGTTCTCGCCCGAGCTGGCGGAGGTTCCGTACAGGCGGCCGTTCTCGACCTTCCACGCGCCGTCGACCGCGTTCCAACCGGCGGGCAGTGACCCGGAGGAGAAGTTCTCCGAAACGACGACGTTGCCGGGTTCGGCGGTGGCGGGCGACGACGTCGCGACGGCCACCGCGACGGCAGCGCCGGTGACGGCGAGCGCGGCGATGGTGGCGGCGGCCCGGGTACGCGCCGTGACGAGCCTGGTCACGGCGCGGCCGAGCGGCGATGATGCGGATAGGACAGTCATGGTCCGGACGGTAGGAAGCGGACCCGAACTGATGATCAATCGAGCGTGGCTGAAGCCCGAACGCTGGATGTACCGACCGGGAGCAGAAGGCGGATGCCCGCGGGAGTCGCTAGTGGTTGAGGTAGGCGAGGACCGCGCGGACGCGTCGGTTGGCGTCCTCAGCCGGCGGCAGGTCGAGCTTGGCGAAGATGTTGGTGATGTGCTTCTCCACCGAGACCGGCGCAAGGACGAGCGCGGCGCAGATAGCCGCGTTGGACAGGCCCTGGGCCATGAGGCCGAGCACCTCACCTTCCCGTGCGGTGAGCCCGTCGATGCCGTGGTTGCGGCTGTTGCGGGTGAACAGCTGCCGTACCACCTCGGGGTCCAGGGCGGTGCCACCGTTGGCGACCCGCTGCACCGCGTCGAGGAAGTCGTCGAGGGCGGTGACCCGGTCCTTGAGGAGGTAGCCCACACCGCCCCGGCCGTCGGCGAGCAGTTCCACGGCGTAGGCCCGTTCGACGTACTGGGAGACGATGAGCACCTTGGTGTCCGGGTCCGTCGCCCGCAGCGTCAGGGCGGCGCGGAGCCCCTCGTCGCGGAAGCCAGGCGGCAGTCGAACGTCGACGATGGACAGGTCGGGCCGGTGCTCGGTGACGGCCGCCAGCAGGGCAGGTGCGGTGTCCACGGCGGCGACGACGGTGTGGCCGGTGTCGGTCAGCAGCCGCACCATGCCGTCCCGAAGCAGCAGCAGGTCCTCGGCGATCACGATACGCATCAGTGGGGCAGCTCCGCGGACAGGACGGTGGGACCGCCGGGTGGACTGGTGATGGTGAGCCTGCCGTCGAGTGCCTCGACGCGGCGGCGCAGGCCGTCGAGCCCGGAGCCGGCCCGGTCGGCGCCGCCCTGCCCGTCGTCGGTGAGCGTGACGGTGACCGTACCGGCGCGTCGGGCGAGGGTGACGACGCAGGTCCGGGCCTCGGCGTGCTTACCCGCGTTGGCGAGACCCTCCGCGATGACGAAATAGGCCGCCGACTCGACCGCTGGCGGATACCGGTCGGCCGGGTCGCCCCGGATCTCGACGGCGAGGGGGCTGTCGCCGGCCAGGGCGGCGACAGCGGCGTGCAGCCCCCGATCGGTGAGGATCGGCGGGTGGATGCCACGTACCAGCCGGCGCAGCTCGGTGAGGGCGTCGTCGAGCTGCCGGCGGGCGAGGTCCACGTCGGATGCGGCGGCCGCACCCGTGCGCAGCTTGCGGGCGGCCAGCGCCAGCGTCATGCCGGCGGCCACGATCCGGGCCTGGGCGCCGTCGTGCAGGTCCCGCTCGATCCGACGCAGCTCCGCCGCCTGAGCATCGACGACCCGACGGCGGGTTCGTGCGAGACGAGCGGCCTCCTCGACGAGCTGTCGGTGCGTGCCGGGCGCCAGCAGGCCCCGGGCCGCGCGGGCCTGGGCGCGCCCGGCGGTCCGCAGAAACCACGCGGTGACCGGCAACAGCAGCACGCCGAGGACGGTCAGGCCGAACGGGCCCGGCACCGTCGTCATGAGCGGACGCATCGGGAACGGTGCGTGCGGGTTCGGCACGGCCCACGCCCACGCCGGCGCCACGACGGCGGCGAAATCGACGACGGTGACCACGATGGCGGCAATCCCGCCCGCCAGGCCCAGCGGGAACACCGCGACCAGCCAGGCCAGGTCACGCCAGGTGGCCGGTTGCACGGCGACCGCGCGGACCCGCTGCCGGACGGTGCCGCCCTCGCTCGGCAGGTACGGCGCGGCGATGGCGGCGCCGAGCACCCAACCAGCCCGGTGCCGCTCCAGGTCCGCGAGGCGCCGGGTGACCCAGGTGGCGCCGAGGAACGCCGGACCACCGAGCTGCGTGATCGACAGCAGGCTGACGGCGAGGGTGGAAGCGAGGCTCCAGGCGAGGCCGACGACACCGGCGACGAGGCTGCTGAGCAGGTACGCCAGCGCCGACGTCGTTGTGCGGATCATCGCGGCGATTCTATCGGCGGCACCCCACGCGGCCACCGGCCGGACCCGGCCCCGAACGATCCGGAGGACGGGTCCGAGCGGCGATCCGTTCGGAAGCACCTGTCAGAGTCCGTCGTTCAGGGCCGGCAGGCTGCCCCGCCGCAACAGGACCCGGGCCGGTACGGCACCCGCGACCAGCCCCAGCGCCGCGACACCGCCGAGCATTCCGGCGTACGTGCCAGTGTCGACGAACAACCGCACCGTGCCGTCCTGCGCGGCGCTGAACGCGCCGACCACGATCCCGGTGACCAGTGCCCCCAGCACCAGCCCGACCGTGACCGTGATCATTGCCTCGCGGTCGACCAGCCGGTGCAGCTGTGCGGTCGTCGCCCCGGCCAGCCGCAGATCGGCGAATTCGCGGCGGCGCGCGACGGTGGCGATGGCGAAGGTGTTGACCACCGCGATCGCCGTGAAGCCGAGGGAGACGACCACCATGAGCTCCCAGGCGCCCTGCTGGTTCTGCTCGTCACCAGCGGGTGCCGCACCGAGCGTGGGGGTCAGCCGCAAGCCGGGCCACGAGGCGGCGATCCGGTCCGGGACGTCGCCTCGGTAACGCAGCCCGACCGTGCTGACCAGTCCGCGCGGGTCGTGTGCCGCCACCAGGCCGGCGGGCAGCGCGAGGTCGCCGAAGCCACGAGCCCGGGCGTACACCCCGGCGAGGCGCAGGTCGACCTGGTGGCCGTCGGCGAGCCAAATCCGCACGTCGTCGCCCACCCGCCAGCCGTACTGACCGGTTATGTACTCGCTGGCGGCGAACGTGCCCGTGCCGGGCAGCGTCCCGGCGCGCAGGTCGAGGTCCAGCGCGGCCTCGGTCCCGGCGATCAGCACACCCTGGCTGGCGAAGTCCTCGGGCTTGCCACCCTGCTCGACGATTGCCCGCGTCGGCAGCGTCGCCGCCGCACCGGTCACCCCGTCGAGAGCGACGAGCCTTTCGACGGTACCGAGCGGAAGCCCGCCCGGCGCGGTCACCTGCGCCGTCGCGGCCGCGGTCCGCTCCGCCTGTTCCCGCCCCGCCAACTGGCCCAGCAGGGCGCTGTTGAGCAGCATGGTGGCATTGATTGCGAACATGAGCACGAGCGGAACAGCGACCGCCGCGACCCGTCGCCGCTCGGACCGGGTGACCAGACCGGCCAGCCAGCCGGTCACGCCGCCGGCGCCGACGAGGCGGGACACCGGCGCCGTCAGCGCCCGGACCAGCAGCGGGCCGAGGGCCGCGACAGTGCACAGCAGCAGGGCGGACGACACGAAGGTCATGCCCATTCCGAGTGGCCCGTCGAGCGGAACGAAGGTGAGCAGGGCGATCGCGCCGGCGGTGGTCACCGCCGCGACGGCTGTCCGCGGGACCAGTCCGCCGGTCGGTGCGTTCGCGGTCTCGGCGAGTGCCTGCGTCGGGGCGATACGCACCGCTCGACGTCCGGCGATCCGAGCACCGAGGAAGGTCACCAGCATCCCGGCTGCCGCGGCGGCGACGAGCACGACCACGTTGGTCCGTACGACGAACTGGGCCGGCACCGCGCCCAGCTCCCGGAACCGGGCGGCCACCACGTGGGCGAACACCACACCCAGCGGCGCGCCGGGAAGCGCGGCGGCCCCGGCGAGCAGGAGGCTCTCCACGCCGAGCAGGCGGCGCAGCTGACCGGGAGTCGCGCCGGCCGTGCGCAGTAGGGCCAGCTCGCGCAGCCGCTGCCGGACGCCGAGCGTGACCGTGCCGGTGAGGACGAAGACGGCCGCGAACGCGGTGATGCCGATGACGAACCCGAAGATCGAGATGGGTCCGATGTAGTCCGGCAGGGCACCGGGCAGGTCGGCCCGGACACGTTCAGCGCCGATGAGCACCTTGGCGTTCCCGGCAACTCCCCGGACGGCATCGCGAAGCGCGTCCGGGTCGGCACCGGGTCGGGTGAGGACGGCTACCGCGGTCGGCCCGGGCAGCCCGGAAACCGCGGCCACCTCGCCGTCGGCGACGAACAGCGCGCCCTGGGCGGGCAGCCCGTCACGGCCGGCCGGTGCGGCGACACCGGAGACGACCATGGGGTGGGACCCGGTCTTCGTAGTAACGACGAGACGCCCGCCTACCGCGGTGCCCGACCGCTGGGCCAGGTCGACGTCGATGACCACCTGGCCCCGGCCGGGCGCCGCGCCGACGCGCAGCGCGTACGGCGTCAGCGGTGCGGAGGCCCAGCCGTGTCCGATCACCGGAGCGTCGTCGGCGCCGCGCAGTGGACGTCCGTCCGGCGTACTCGCCTGGACCGGAAAGGCGACGTCCGCGATCGCGGCCGCGACACCCGGGAGGCTACCCAGCCGGCTGGCGAGGTCCACCGGCAGCGCGCCGGCCCCGGTGAGCCGTTCGGACTTGACCTTGCGCTTGACCTTGGCCTTGTCCTTCTTCTGCTTGGTGGTGACGTTCTCAAGGGTGACGTCGCGGTCGCCCGAAACGACGATCGGCGCGGCCGCGAACCGGTCGGCCGGCGGCTTCGCCGTGAGCACGGAGGCGAGCAGCAGGCCGCCGCCGGCGAGCAGGGCCACGGCCAGCAGCGCGGCGAAGAACGTGCCGGCGTAGGCGCCACGGTGCTGGCGCAGGGTGCCGAGAGCGAGCCGCATCATCGGATGGTCACCGCCGTCATCTGGGCCGCGACCTTCTCGGCGGTCGGGTCGGCGAGTTCGGTGACGATCCGCCCGTCGGCGAGGAACACCGCACGGTCGGCCCACGCCGCGGCGGTCGGGTCGTGCGTCACCATGACGATCGTCGTGCCGATCTGGTCCACGGCCTCACGCAGCAAACCGAGCACCTCGCGGCCGGTCGACAGGTCCAGCGCGCCGGTCGGCTCGTCGGCGAAGATGACCTCCGGCCGGCTGGCGAGCGCGCGGGCGAGCGCGACCCGCTGCCGCTGACCGCCGGACAGTTGGCCGGGCCGGTCGTCCTCCCGGCCGGTGAGCCCGACGCGGCGCATCACCTCCCGCGCCCAGTCTCGGTCCGGTCGCGTTCCGGCCAGCCGTTGTGGGAGCAGGACGTTGTGCCAGACCGACAGTGAGTCCATCAGGTTGTACGACTGGAAGACGAACCCGACCCGCTGCCGCCGTGCCTCGGTGAGCCGGGGCTCACGCAGCCCGCCGATGTCCTGACCGGCGAGGAGCACGCGGCCACTGTCCGGCCGATCCAGGCCCGCCGCACAGTGCAGGAGCGTCGATTTGCCCGAGCCCGACGGACCCATCACGGCGCAGAACGAACCGGCCTCGAAGGCGACCGACACGCCATCCAACGCCCGGACACCGCCCCCACCGGCATAGGTCTTCGTCACGTCGAGCACCTCGACGACCAGCCCGCGAGCGGGGGTAACATCGCTGTTTCGCATAGCGGAAAGCCTGGTCGACGCGCCGTTTTCGGACCACACGGCGACCCATGATCTCGGTGGTGGGGAAACCCCTACCGAGGGATCGGTCCGCCTCCGGGCAGGTCGGTCAGTCCGGCAGGCCGGTGCAGGCGACCTCGTCGATGGTGCACGCCGTGGGGGCGGAGCCGATCGACGCGCCGTTGACCCGGAACGTCACCCGGACCGAGGCGGTGCCGGGCACCTGCCCGGCGCTCTCGTCGGGGACGAACGTCCACACCGCACCATCCTGACTGGCCCACGCGCCCTCGACCGAGCTGACACGCAGCGACTCCCTGGGCAGGGTGACGACCAGCTTCCACTGCGCCACCGGCACCTGGCCGGGATTGTTGATCGTCACGGCGGCGCCGTAGCTGAGCAGGGAATTCTCCGCGATGGCGAAGTCGGCGCTCAGGGCGGCCGGCGTGGGTGGAGCAGTCGCGGGGGTCGGTGTGGGCGTGGTGGTCGACGGCTCGGGGGTCGGCGTCGGTGAAGTTGCCGTCGCCTGCGGGGATGCGGGCCTCGTCGGGCTGGTCGCCGCCGGTCTCGCCTGGCCCGCCCTGGGCGTGTCGGTGGGCAGCGTGCCCACCTGGTCAGCCGATGGCGGCGGGTCGAGGGTCACCGGCGCCAGCTCTTCCGGCGTTCGCAGCACGCCGACGACGGAGACCGCCGTGGCGATCAGCACCCCGAGCGCCGCGACGAGAGCCACCCAGGCGGCCCGCGAGACGTCGCCCCGGCCGGTGACCACCCGCCGTACGGCAGCGGCGATGGCCACGATCCGGTCCAGCAGAATGATCACCACAGTGCGCCGTGGCTGGGGCGGTGTTGCCGGCACTACCTGTCTCCCCCTCAATTCGTCACCGGACACGCGCCTGCGCTCCCCCGGTCGGGGGTGCCACCCGTCCCGGTCACAGCGCGCGAAGCCCGACGAGTATCGCCTCAAGCAGGTCCGCGGTCGGCAGCTCCGACAGCGTCGGCGGTTCGTGCGTCTCGATCAGCCCGGCCGTGAGCAGGTCACCGAGGAGAACCCGGACGGTCCCCAGGGGCAGGTCCAACTCGGCGCCGACCTCAGCCACCGACAATGGATGGTGACACAGCTCGACGATCCGCGCCTGTTCGGGGAAGAGCGGCGCACGCGGTGTGGCCCCCCGCCGGGCGACGACCAGTGAGATCAGGTCGAACCGCCCGCGGTCGGTCGCGGTGCGTCCGCCGGTCATCGTGTAGGGACGGGCCACCGGGCCGGCGTCGTCGTCGTACCACGCCTCGTCAGCGGTGTCGGAGGTGTGCACCACTGTCCCCGCTCCTCGCCGCGGAGGCCGGTTCCAGGCTGACGGGCAGGTGCCGCTCGGCCTGTCCCACGAACAGCGCCACCTCGTACGCCATGTCCCCGACCTCGGCGTCGTCCCCGGCGATCCGAACGGTGAGGATGGTCCCGTTGCGGATGGTGGCGACGAACAGGAACGCCCGCGACATCTGCACCACGATCTGGCGCAGCCCGCCCGCGTCGCAGGTCCGGGTGGCGGCCAACCCCAACGCCAGCAGGCCGGCGACCACGCCGGAGATCTGCTCGGCCAGCCTCGCCTCGACATGCCGGGACCCGCCCAGCGGCAGCCCGTCCGGAGAGAGCACCACCGCGAACTCCGCGCCACGCACCCGGTCGACCAGGCGGTCCAGGGCGCCGGTCAGGCTGTCTCCGGTGACCACTGCATGCGTCATCGATGTCTCCTTGCTGCTCTCGCGACCGGCAACTCGACGGTGTCGGGGCCGGTGGTGCCGGGTTCGGGCCGGGTCGGACCGGGTTGGCGGGTCCGTACCGGCAGCTCGCCGTGGCCGCTCGGGCCCGGCTCGCCGGCTGCTGCCCGGGCCGGCCGGTCCGCGGCGTCGGGGGGCGACGTGGCCGCTCCGCCACCGGCGCCGGTGACCGTGACCGTGACCAGCCTGGCCGGAAGGAGCACGATCGCGGCCGTCCCGCCGCGCTGGCTGGGACGCAGCGACACCCGTACGCCACAGCGGGCGGCGAGCACGGCGGCGGTGTACAGCCCGGCCGGGCCGGCGGGCGGACCGTCCGGGGGCGGGTTGCCGAGCAGGTGGTTCGCCTCGGCCAGCGCGGTCGCGTCGAGCCCCGGGCCGTCGTCGACGACCAGGATGGCGCAGCCCTGCGGCCGGTGTTCACCGGCGACCCGGACGGTGGTCTCCGCCGCCGAGAAGGCGAGGGCGTTCTCGATCAGCTCGGCCAGCAGATGGACGACGTCCGTGACGGCGGGGCCGGCGAGCGTCCAGGGCCAGTGCGGCGCGATCAGGACCCGGTGGTAGTCCGGCACCTCGGCGACCGCACCGCGTGCGACGTCGAGCAGCGGCACCGGGCGCCGCCACCGGCGGGCTGGCGTCGCGCCGGCCAGGGCGATCAGCTTCTCCACGTTGCGCCGGACACGGGTGGTGAGGTGGTCGAGCCGGAACAGCTCGTCGGTCTCCTCGGCGGCTCGCTCCCGCCGCTGCATACCGTCCAGCAGGTTGAGCTGGTCGCGTAGCAGCACCTGGTTGCGTCGGGTGAGCCGCAGGAACAGGTCCCGCGTGGCGCGTTCGGTCGCCGTAGCCTCCCCGGGCTGGGCCGGGGTCTCGACGCCCGCCGTGACATCGGGTCGGGCCAGCGCCGCGCTGACCGGTGGCTCCGGCCAGCGGCGGTCGGTGCCTGATCGGGCCACCTGGTCGGTCAGCCGGCGGACCGCGCCGGCCCAGCTCAACAGCACCACGATCACCGCGATCAGGCCGAGCCCCACCACGGCGCCGGTGCGTGCGACGATCACGGCGGCACCCGGCGTGGCCCGCTCGACACTGCTGCGGGCGGTCGTGGTCACCAACGCGTGCAGCGCGCCGAGGGCCGCGTCCGCCGCCGCCCGCCAATCCGGCCCGGTGATTCCGTTCAGGGGGTTCGCGCTGTCCGTCCGCAGCAGCGCGTCCTCCAGGGCGAGCAGGTCCGCGAACTGCGGGCCCGCCGTGAGCCGCTGATGCTCTCCCGGGCCGTCGGCCGGCAGCCCGGCGGTCGCCTCGGCGCCCGCGTACCGCCGGTTGCTGACCAGGTCGGCCAGGCGGCGCCGCTCCTCGGTGGAGATCCGGTCACCTGCCAGGGCGGCGCTGACCAGGGTGTCCTCCCGGGCCAGCAGCTCGCGGGCGCGGGCCAGCGCGATCACCGCACGGGTGTCGGCGGCGAGCGCACTCTCGTACGCGCCCCACTCCGGGCCGTACACGGCGAAGGCGGCGTCGACGAGCTGGTCGTACCCGTCGACCGCCTCGGCGCGGTCGAGCCGCTCGGCGTCCACCTGGGACCGGACGGTGCTCAGGCCGTTCAGTCGCCGGCCCAGCTCGTCGGCCCGGTCGCGGACCGCGTCGGCGGTGAGCAGCCGCAGGTCGCGGCCCTCGGTGAACGCGCGAACTTCGGCGACCGCCCGGTCGGTCCCCGCACGTGCCCCGGCGAGCGCGGTCCCCGGCCGTCCGGCCGCGGCGATCGTCTCGGCGGTGAGCCGGCGCTCGGTCTGCAGGCTCAGGATCAGCCGGTCGATGGGCTGGCCCAGGGTGTCCGCCAGGGTCCGTACCCGGAGCAGGTCAGCCGCGTCCTGGACGCTCAGGTAGGCCGCGTACGACCAGAGCGTGGCCAGTACGGCCGCCAGCGCGACGAGCCGGGTCCGCATCCGCCGGTCCTCGGGCCGCGTCACGCTTCGCACCGCCCGGTCCGCCCGCGTCCACCGCGTTGCCGCCTCATCGGGCCGTCCGTTGCGGCCACGGCTGGCCGGCCGCGTTGCTGGCACGGTCGGCGACCATGGTGCGCAGCAGCGCCAGCAGCTCGGCGCGGTTGGCGCAGTTGAGCCGGTTGCGCATCCGGGCCACGTGGTGCTCCACGGTCTTGGCCGAGATGAAGAGCCGGTCGCCGATCTCGCGATAGGTCAGCCCGGCCAGCACCAGCTCGGCCACCTCGTATTCGCGGTCGCTGAGCCCCTGCTGGGTGGGGCCGGTGGCGGCGTCGGCGACCTGGGCGGCGCTCTCGCCGGTGGCGGGCCGCTGCCCGCCGTTGGCTCCGGCGGGCCGGCCCTGCAGGACTCGGGCGCACTCCAGCAGGGTGGTCATCGCCCGCCGGTCCGAGGTGCGGATCGCGGCCTGCCCGGCGAGGCGAGCGCCGTCCCAGCACAGCCCGGTGTCGTGCAGCCCCCGGGCGGCGGCCTCCACCCGGACCGGGTCGACCACCCCCCGCAGCACCTCCACCCAGCTCTCGGCGGCCGCGGCGACCACGGCCGCGTACCGGCTGTGGCCCGCGGCGGCGAGCAGGGCGGCGACGTGTTCGTCGGCGGCCACCGGCTCGTCGGTCAGGATCGCGGCGTGCAGCCCGCTCCAGTGCAGCGGGACGCTCCACAGTGCCGGTTCCCCGAGCCGGCCGAGCAGCGCGCGGCCCTCCCGCAGGTACGGCTCCAGTCGGGCCAGGTCGCCCAGCCGGGCGCCCGCGATGGCGAGCTCGCCCAGCGGTAGCAGCGCGAACAGGTCGACGGGGTGCCGAACGACCGCCTCCAGCGCCTGCCCCCAGCCGCGCTTGAGCGCGCCGAGGTCGCTGTTGCGCCGAGCGATGCCCATCTGGAGCGCGGCGGCGAAGAGCTGGTCGCGTGACTCCAGCGGCCGCCCGTCGACCGCCACCGCGGCGAGGTGTTCGGCCGCGGCGAGCGTCTGGCCCCGGACCATCAGGATCCAGGCCTGCAACAGCCGGTGACGGCGGGCCATCAGCGGGCCGCCGACACCGGCCGCCAGGGCCCGGTGCAGCACCCGTTCGGCGATCTCCAGCTCACCGCAGTGCACGGCGGTCAGGGCAGCCAGCGCGGCGGGGCTGTCCGGTAGGAGGGCGGCCCGCCCGTCCGGTTCCAGCAGCGCGGCGGCCTGCACGAGCGCGGAGAGCGCGGCGGTCGGCGTGCCCGCGACACTCTCCCGTACACCGTCGGCCATCAGCCGGGCGGCGCTGGCGTGCAGCGTGGGTGGTTCGCCGGCCGGGTCGCCCGTCGGCGGCTCGGTAGCGGCGGCCAGGTCGCCGGTGGCGAGCCCGCCGACGGTGGCGAACGCCAGCGACGAGGAGGTGCCGGCCCATCGGTACAGCTCCACGCTGCGGTCGGCGTGACCGCGGTGCGCCAGGGCGGTCGCGGCCACGATGGCGGCCTCCGTGCGGTCGACGGGAGCGGCCGCGGCCAGTAGTCGGTCCGCCAGTCGCAGGGCGCCATCGAGATTGCCGGCGAGCGCCGCGGCCAGCGCCTGCCGGGCGCTGCCCGGCCATCCGGCTGCCGTGGCGGCGGCGAACAACTCCGCGGCGAAGGCCGGCTCATCGGCCAGCGCCTCCTCCGCGGCGGCCGCCAACGTGGCGGCCGGGCAGTCACCGAGCACGCCGACCGCGAGCAGCGACCGGACCAGCGGCAGCACCGCGCCGCCGCGCGCGAGCTGCAACTCGGTGAGCCGACGCCAGACCGCGGTGCGGTCCGTGGCCGGGCTGAGCGCGGTGACGGCCCGCCGGACGATCGGCGCGAGCCGGCCATCGGCGCCGAGCAGCCCGGCCGCCCTGGTCGTCGCGATCAGCTCATCCACCGCCTCCGGCTCGCGGCCCAGGAGCGCGCCGAGCATGCTCACCGGCAGCGGCACACCCGCCGCGACGGCGAGCAGCAGTCGGCGGACATCGGCGGGCAGGACCTCCAGGTCCGGCCCGAACTCCAGGACGACGGAGCGCGGTGGCTCCGCCGGGACGCCGGTGCCGTTCTCCGGCCCGCGCAGCCCGCGGGCCAGCCGCTCGACGTCCCGGGGCACGCCGGCGGTCTGTGCGTGCACGAAGTCGACCAGGTCGCTCCGCCGGCCCAGCCCGGGCACGGCGGCGAGGTGGGCGGCGGTCTGCTCCCGGGTGAACGCGGTGAGCAGCAGGGCCCGCCCGTCCCGGCGCAGGGCGTCGGCCAGCTCCATGAGGGCCGCCGAGCGGGGCCACGGGCGGTGGGCGACCACCAGCCGGTGCCGATGGGTGGCCACCAGGCGCAGCAGCGCCCCGAGCCGCGCGTCGTCGAGCAGGTGCGCGTCGTCGACCAGCACCAGCGCGTCGGGGTCGACCGGTTCGCTCGGCTCCGGGGCGCCCATGTGCACGGCGATCCCGGCCTGCTGTTGGACCCGGGCCAGCTCCGCGAGCAGCGCGGTCTTGCCGTGGCCGCCCGGCCCGGCCAGGCCAACGGTGAGCGGACCGGTCGGGTCCTGCGCGACCATGTCCAGCAGGGCCGTCGGCCCCTTGCCCAGGATCAGCCTGGACTCGGCGACGTCATTAATGATCATTGTGGTCATCCTTTGCGTCCCCGGCTTCGGGCCAGTGCCAGGCGGGACGCCTTCGGCAGTTCCAGTGGGAGGATCCGGATTGGGGGGCGGGGTGGCGGATCGCCCGGGACGATGGTGTCGTGGTGGTGGCGGCGCGTCGCCGGGATGGCGGCCCGACCGGCACCGGAGACCGGCGCCGGTTCGCGGACCGGCTCCGGTCGGCGGGGACGCGGCGACACCACCTGGCAGGCGGCCATCGCCGCCCCGGTGGCGGCGGTGAGTTGTGAATCCGGCTCCACCTCGACGGGGACCGGAAGGGCCGTGGTGATCAGCTCGGTGACGAGCGGGATGCGGGCGGAACCGCCGGCGAGCAGGACGCCGTCGAGCTGCGCCGGTGCCAGGCCGGCGCCGTGCACGGTCCGGAGCAGCAGGTCGACGGTGGCCTGCACCGTCGGGCGGATCATGCCCTCGAACTGTGCCCGGGTCACCGGTATCCGCGCCGGGCCGGCCGGCAGGGGCAGCACCACGTCGGCTGCCAGGTCGACGGTCAGCTCCCGCTTGACCCGCTCGCACTCCGGAAGGAGACCGCGCAGGGCGGCCTGGGTGCCCCGACGTGCGGTGGCGGCCAACTCCCGGGCCAGCACGGTGCGTACGTGCCCGGCCAGCGCCTCGTCGAAGTCGGTGCCGCCGATCGGATCGAGGCCCTGCGGGACGCCGAAACTCTCGTACGTGCCGCGTGGGGTGCGGCGCACCAGGGCCGCCTCGAAGCTGTTGCCCCCCAGCGCGTAGACCGCTGCCGTGGTGCCCGCGAACCCGCGGGCCGCGTGGCTCTCGGCCACCGTGACCGTGAGGGGCAGCAGCGTCACGTTGCGCAGGCCGAGGTCGAACAGCGCCCGGTGCAGCAGATCCCGCCGGTACGGGCGCCAGCCCGCCGGATGGCTGAGCACGATCGCCTCGGCCGGGCCGCCCTCGAGGGCGTACACCCGCTCCACCACCCACGTCGCCAACTCGGCGGTGAGCGTCTGCGGCGCGCATGCTTCGCCGCCGAGCAGCAGGGGCACGTCGTCGCCGATCCGGCGGACGAAGTCCCTCGTGGTGCGGCTGCCGTCGTCGGTAAGGGGCTCGCCGACGTGCAGCGAGCCGTCCTCGGACAGGTGCAGCACCGACGGCACGAGGGTCGAGCCGGCGTGCAGGGGGACCGCCTCGGGACGCGTCCAGGTCGTACCATGTCGCCGCGCGACGGCGGCGGCGGTGTTGGTGTTTCCGATGTCTATCCCCAGGACGTACGGCATCCGTTTCATCTCTCCCCGTGAGTTGGCCGGCCGGTGGCGATCGCGTCGGCGCTGCCCGGCGACCCACCCCCGGCGAACCCCGCGGGCTCCTACGTTCGTACCAGAGATCGCTCCCTGGTCGGGACCCTAATCTGGCCGGGACGGTTTCCCCCAGTCCCCCTAACGTACGAGGTTGCGGAGACCCTAATGCAGCGGGCCAGGATGCGGGCCGAGCCCCGATGTCCGGGGTCGCTCCCCGAAATAACGTCACTGTCGACGAACGACGGTCGCTGACGCCACATCCGAGGAGAAACCGGCACATGGACTCGAACCAGACCCTCCACGACTTCGTGCTCGACCTGCTGACGAACCCCGACGCGCGGTCGGCCTTCGACCTCGACCCGGAGGGCGCGCTGAACGCCGCGGGGCTCACCGACATCACGGCCGCCGACGTGCAGGACGTGGTTCCGCTGGTGGTCGACTACGCCCCGGGCCAGGGCCTCGCGCCGCTGGCCCCGGTCGGGCAGCTCGGGTTCGACCCGCTGGTGACCGACGCCACCGACGTGGTCGGTCAGCTCCAGAGCGTGGCGCAGCAGATCAGCATCACCAGCGCTCCCAGCGGCCTGGACGTCAAGGCCGGCGTGCTGGGCGCCATCGCGGTCGACCCGACGACGGTCGCCGCCGGCGTCACCGTGCTGCCGGGGATCGGCGTGGGTGTCGGTCCGAACGGCCTCGACACCGACCTGACCGGTGTGTCCGACGTGGCGCACACCCTCGACGCCGACGTGGTGGAGCCGGTGGACGGCATCGTGGACCCGGTTGTCGGTGACGTCACCGGCACGGTGGGCAACCCGACCGGCCTGATCGGCACCACCGACCCGGGTCTGCTCGGTGGCGACCTGCTCGGCGGCGACCTGACCGGTGGTGTCCTCTCCGGCACCGAGGGTCAGCTCGGCGGTGTCGTCGACTCTCTCGGTGTCGACGACACCCTGGGCGGGCTTGGCCTGGGTGACGGCGGCGGCGTCGTCGGCGGCGTGGTCCCGCCGCTCGACGTGCCGTCCGTGGTGGGCGGCGTGACGCACCAGGTGGACGGGCTCGTCCCCGGTGTCACCGGCACGGTCGGTGACGTGACCGGCGGCCTCACCGATGGCGTGACCGGCGACCTGCTCGACGGGGGGCACGGCTCGTCCGACAGTGGACTGCTGGGCATCACCGGCGGTCTGCTCTGACGGGGATTCCCGGTAGGAGCGGGAGGCCGGATCGCCGTGGGCGGTCCGGCCCTCTCCGGTTCCACATCCGGTCCCTCTTGATAATTGAGCCGAAATCCGCACACTTGGTGCGGTGATGGCGGGGATCTGGTTGGACGTGCTGGACGAGATCGCCCGCACGTGCAACGCACACGGCCGAGGTGACCTGCTCCAGACGGTGCGGCAGAAGCGTGCCCAACTGCTGGACCCGAAGCTTCGCGTCCTGGTCATCGGGGAACCGAACCAGGGCAAGAGCCAGCTGATCAACGCGATCATCAACGCGCCGGCCTGCCCGGTCGGCGACGGCCGCACCACCGTTCTGCCGACCGTGGTGCAGCACGCCGACGTCGCGTCCGCCGCCGTGGTGCAGGCGCCGCCACCGGCCCCGGGCCGGCCCGCCGGCGCCGCGCCCGCGGCGATCGTCGAGCGGTCTCCGGTGGCGCTCAACCAGGTCGCGGCGGGGGTGGCCGGCACGATAGGGCGTCGGCCGGGCGGCGGCCCGGCGTACGTCGAGATCGGGCTCCCCCGCGCCCTGCTCGGCGCCGGACTGGTGCTGGTGGACACTCCCGGCACCGACCAGATCACCGCGCTCGGCGGCAACGCCCCGGTCGCCGCTCCCACCCGTGCGGACACCGTGCTGCTGGTCTCCGACTCCACTCGGGAACTCTCGGTCACCGAGTTGAACATGTTGCTGCACGCCATGCGCTCGCATCCGAACGTGGTCGTGGTGCAGAGCAAGACGGATCTCGTGGCGGACTGGCGCGCGGTCGCCGAGCGCAACCGACAGCACCTGGCCGACGCGGGCGTCCCGGCGCCCGTGATCCCGGTCTCGGCGGCGTTGCGGCTGCGCGCGGCCGCGGCCGACGACCGTGGCCTCAACGCCGAGTCGGGCTTTCCCGCGCTGATCGCCCGGTTGCAACGGGACCTGTCCGGCAAGGCCGATCAGCTGGCCCGGGCCTCGGTGCAGGGGGTCGCCCGGACGGTGGTGGAGCAGTTGGCCGCGCCGTTGCGCGCCGAGCTGGCGACCCAGGAGGCCGAGGAGCAGTCCGGGCCGATCTCCCGGCTGCACGCGGCCCAGCGTGAGGTCGACGAGCTGCGCCGCTGCTCCACCCGGTGGCAGAACACCCTCACCGACGAGATGGCCGACCTGCTCTCGGACATCGAGTACGACCTGCGCGACCGGACCCGGCAGATCCTGCGCACGGTGGACGAGGCGTTCGACACGGCCGATCCGTTGGTCGCGTGGGACACCTTCCAGGACTGGCTGGAGCGGAGCCTGGTGGAGGCGGCGGAGGCGAACCACGAGTGGCTGATCCAGCGCTGCGACTGGATCGCCCGCCGGGTGGCCGCCAACTTCGCCCGGTACGGCTACGACGTGTTGCCGCCCTGGTCCATGACGATGCCCGAGGACATCGGTGGCCGGCTGCCGGAGCTGGAACGGCCGAGGATCGACAAGTTCACCACCGGTCAGAAGCTGTTCACCGGCATGAAGGGCTCGTACGGCGGCATGCTGATGTTCGGTCTGGCGACGACGTTGGCCGGGATGCCGATGATCAATCCGGTCTCGGTCGGCATCGGCGCGCTCTTCGGCGGCAAGAGCATCCGCGACGAGAGCAAGCAGTTGCTGCGGCGCCGACAGGCGACCGTCAAGACGGCGATCCAGCGGCATGTCGACGACTTCTTCGTCCGGATGATCAGGGACTGCCGGGACGCCGCCCGGCAGGTGCAGCGGATGCTGCGCGACCACTTCACGGGGCTGACCGAGGAGCTCCAGGAGGCCATCGTCCAGTCGTTCCGCAGCGCGAAGCAGGAGGCCGACACCGATGCCGCGCTGCGTGACCAGCGGCAGCGCGAGATCCGGCTGAAGATGACCCGGTTGGCCGCGCTCTACGAGCAGGCCCAGCAGCTGAGCGCTAGCCGCGCGGCTCCGGTGCTGCTGGAGCCTCGGGCGTGACCGTCGGGCTGCGGTTGGACGAGGCCGCGTGGGGGTTGCTGCACCAGGCCATCGACCTCTACCAGGACAACCCCCGGGCCGTCGGGCGGTTGCGGCATCAGGTGGCCCGGTTGGAGCAACCGCTGCGGATCGCGGTCGCGGGCCCCTGGCGTGCCGGCAAGTCGACGGTGCTGAACGCGCTGATGGGGGAGGAGGTCGCGCCGGTCGAGGGAGCCGACGGCGTCTTCACCTGGTACGAGGACGGCGCCCAGCCGCACGCCACCGCATACCCGGCCGGCCAGCCTCCGCAGGAGTTGACGGTGGTCAAGTCGGCGACCGGGATGCGGGTGGACCTCGGCTGGGGGGCGGGGGAGGTGCGCGACATCGTGGTGCAGTGGCCGACGCGCGCACTGCGCCAGGTGACCCTCATCGACACCCCGGCGGCCACCAGCAGCGGTGAACAGGGTCGCGTGCCGGTGATGGACCGGGTGCTGCGGGACGCGGACGCGGTGTTGTACCTGACCCGCGATGGTCGCGACAGCGATCTGCGGGCGTTGGAGTCCGGCCGGGAGAGTGCGGTCGGGCAGGCCGCGCCGGTAAATGTGATCATGGTGCTGTCCCGCGCGGACGAGACCGGTGGTGGCCGGATCGACGGGCTGCTCACCGCCCGCCAGCTGGCCCGGCGGCACCACCGGGATCCGCGGGTCAGCGCGCTCTGCGTGAACGTGGTGGCGTGTAGCGGGGCGATCGGTCTGGCGGGCCGGATGCTCAGCGAGTCGGACTTCGCCGCGCTCGCGACGCTGGCCCGGGTGTCCCGGGCGGAGCTGGAGGCGCACCTGCTCTCCGCCGACCGCTTCCTCCGTGGCGAACTGCCGGTACGGCTGGACCCCGAGGTGCGCGCGGCACTGCTGGATCGGTTCGGGCTCTTCGGGATCCGGCTGGCGGCCACCCTGGTCCGTAGCGGCTTCGACAGCCGGGTGAAGCTGTCCGCCGAACTCATCCGCCGTAGTGGGCTCACCGAGCTGCGCGAGTCGATGACCCGCTGCTTTCTCGATCGCCGCGACACGCTGAAGGCCCGGTCGGCGTTGGCCGCTGTGGAGGCCCTGGTGCGAGCCGAGCCCGTGCGGGGCGCCGACGAGCTGGTCGGCGCGGTCGAGCAGATCCTCGCCGGTGCGCACGAGTTCCGGGAGCTCCGCCTGCTGGTCACGCTGCGCAACAGCCGGCTCGGGTTCGACGCCGAGCTGGTCGCCGAGGCGCAGCGGCTGATCGGTGGCGACGGGGTCGGGCTGGCGGCCCGACTCGGCGTCGAGCACGAGGCGACCGTGCAGCGGCTCTGGGAGGTCGCCGCCGAGGCGCAGTGGCGATGGCGGGACCGGGCCGAGGACCCGCTGCTCCCACTGGCTCAACGGCGCGGCGCGCAGGTCATCGTCCGCAGCTGCGAGGGGATGCTCGCCGAGCTGGCCGCCGGCGGCCGGTGATCCGGCGGCGGGACTGCCGGTCTACCGAAACCTTTTCGCAAGCTTTTCAGGAGTCCGGCAGCCGTTTGCGGGCTCGAATCCCCGGCAGGCCAGGTGCCCAGTCTGCCTACGTAGGACGGCAAGGAAGCCAGTAAGAGCGGTTCAGGTTTTACCCGCCTGACATCTTGCCGAAACCGTTTTCGTGCGCGACGCTAGCGGCGGAAGTGACATCCACCACCCCGGTCGCGGCGGTAATGACGTGCTGCACGAGCCGCGCCGGATTCGGCGGGAGGCGGGGGCGCGATTTGGACGTTGCAATCTCGCGACATGCCGGACGGTCGCCAGTGGACCGATGCACACCACTGTCGCCAGATCTGCCTGGCGGTCACCGCGAGCGGTCGCGGTGGTCGACGGCATCGCCCTGGCGTCGCGGCTCCGGCCCGCCCCGGCGATACCAACGAATGAAGGACCCGGACTGATCCTCGCTCGCGGAACCCGCGTAGCGGCTCCCTCCGAACGATGAACCCTAGGAGAGCAACCATGATGAGAACCTTGAGCAGGCGCACTGCTCTGCGTTCATTGGCAGGAGTCCTCGTGGCGGCGCTGACCGTGGGCGTGGCCGCGTGCAGCAGCGACGACGGCGGCACGAGCGCGGCCGAGGCCGGGCCCAACGGCGTCGACGACGGCAGCGAGCTCACCCTGTGGACCCGCGCGCCCCTGGAGAAGCAGGCGAAGCTTCTCGTCGACGCGTACAACGCCGGCCACCAGAACAAGGTCAAGCTGACCGTCGTACCCAACGACGACTACGTCGCGAAGGTCGGTGCGGCGGCAGGCTCGGACGGCCTTCCGGACCTCTTCGCCGCGGACATCGTCTACGTGCCGAACTGGGTGAAGCAGGGCCTCTTCCAGGATCTCAGCGCCAACATCGACGGCCTCAGCTTCAAGGACTCCATCAACAAGGGCCACCTCTCGGCCGGCACCGTGGAGGGCAAGAAGCACGTCCTGCCCTTCGTGCTGGACCTGTCGATGCTGTTCTGGAACAAGCAGCTGTTCAAGGAGGCCGGGCTGGACCCGGAGAAGGCCCCGGCGACGCTCGACGAGTACGCCGCCGCCGCCAAGGCGGTCCAGGCGACCAAGAAGAACGGCGTCTACGGCACGGCGACCGGTCTGAACTGCGGCGGCTGCCTGGTCTTCACCTGGTTCCCGTCGATCTGGGCCGGCGGCGGGGAGGTGCTGAGCGAGGACGGCACCGAGTCCAAGCTCGCCGACGACACCGCCCAGAAGGTCTACAGCACCTGGAACGACCTGTGGAAGTCCGGTGCCGTTCTGCCCGCCTCCGAGGGTGAGACGGGTCCGACCTGGACCGCCCCGTTCACCGAGGGCAAGGTCGGTCTGATGCTCTACCCGGCGACGCTGCTCTCCTCCACCCCGTTCGACGTCGGTGTGGCCCCGATCCCCGGCCCCAGCGGTGGTGGCTCCACCTTCGTCGGCGGGGACGGCATCGGCGTGTCGAAGGACTCGAAGAAGGCGGCTCAGGCCTGGAACTTCCTCAGCTGGATGATGTCCGAGGACGCCCAGGTCGAGGTGCTGGCGAAGAACAAGGACGTGGTGTCCCGCGCCGACCTCGCGAACAACAAGTACGCCGCCGAGGACCCGCGGCTGGTCACCATCAACGAGGCGGCCGGCAAGGGCGACACCCCCGTCGCACTGAACTTCCAGCAGGCGTTCAACGCGCCGAACAGCCCCTGGCTGACCCTCGTCCGCAATCGGGTGCTGAACGGCAGCGGCGACCTGCAGAAGGACAACGGCGAGATCACCGCCGTGCTCAAGCAGTAGGTGCGCACCGCGGGCGTGTGCCGACCAATGCCTCCCAAGGGCCGGCACACGCCCACGGCGGGAAACGACCCGCAGGTGTCAGCGACCGCCCCCCCGCCGATCGATCGAGAGGTTCCCATGAGAGTCACCGCACCGTCTCGCCCGCCCAGTGCGGCGATGCGGGACCGTGCCCGTCCGCGCGGCCGTCAAGCTGTGCTGGGCTGGCTCTACGCGACACCGACCGCGGTGTTCGTCGTGGCGCTGTTCGCCGTGCCGCTGCTGCTCGTCATCAAGATGTCGGTGTCGAGATGGCCGCTGCTCTCCGGCGACCAGGGAGTCAACGCTCCCGACAACTTCGTGAAAGCGGTCAACCACCGGTTCTTCACCGACTCGGTGGTGTTCACCGTCAAGTACACCGTGCTCGCGACCGTGCTGCTCCTGGCCCTCGGCCTGGGGCTGGCCCTGCTCGTGCAGGAGTCGAGCCGGTGGAACAACCTGCTCCGTGCGTCGTTTCTGATTCCCAGCGCCCTCGGGCTGGCGTCGGCGTCCCTGTTGTTCTACGTGCTCTATTCGCCGTACGCGAGCCCACTGGCGCCGGTGATGGATCGTTTCGGCGTCACCTTCCTCGGTTCACCGACCGCGGCGCTCATCTCGACGACCTTCCTCATCGTGTGGCGCTACGCCGGCTTCTACATGGTGCTCATGCTGGTCGGCCTGCAGGGCATACCGGCGGACGTCTTCGAGGCCGCCCGGGCGGACGGCGCCAGCCGGTGGCAGACCTTCCGGAAGATCACCCTGCCGCTGCTGCGTCCGACCCTCGCACTGACGACCGTGCTCTGCGTGACCGGTTCCCTGCTCGCCTTCGAGCAGTTCTACATCCTGACCAAGGGCGGTCCGGACAACAGCACGATCACCGTCGTCCAGCTCATCTACATGGTGGCGTTCCAAGGTCAGAACGACCTCGGTGTGGCGGCAGCCCTCTCCGTCATCGTGCTGCTGGCCCTGGTCCTCATCAACGCGCTGCAACTGCGCGCCTTCCGGTCCGAGGAGAGCTGACGCCGATGGTCACCGCATCCCGTTCCCGCACCGGTCGCGGCGGGCCTCCGCCATCCGCAGCGGCGCCGGGTCGCCTCACCGGCCCCAGGGGTGTCACCATCGCCGGCATCGCGCTGCGCACACCGTACTGGGTGTTCTCCGGATCGGTGGGACTGATCTTCCTGGCTCCGCTCCTCTGGGCGGCCGTCGCCTCGGTGGGCCCGCGGGCCGGCACCAACCAGGTGGACGGCTGGGGCTTTGGCAACTACGAAACGTTGGCGAACTATCAGGCCGGCATCTGGCGCTACCTCGCGAACACGGCCTTCGTCGCCCTGCTCGCGGTCGCCCTGACGCTGCTGATCTCCCTCCTCGGTGGTTACGCGTTCGCCCGGTTTCGCTTTCCCGGCAAGAACATCCTGTTCCTGGTCACGCTCGCCATCCTGATGGTCCCGTACGCGACGTTGCTGATCCCGCTGTACGTGCTGCTCAACCAGGTGGGGCTGGAGAACTCTCTCGTCGGCGTGGCCCTCGTGCTCACGATGTTCCAGCTGCCGTTCTCCACATTCCTGATGCGCATCTCCTTCGAGGCGGTGCCCCGCGAACTGGACGAGGCCGCAATGGTCGACGGGTGCTCGACGTTCAGCGCTCTGTGGCGGGTGCTGTTGCCCGCGGTGAAGCCGGGCCTCATCACCGTCGGGCTGTTCGCGTTCCTCACCGCGTGGAACGACTTCATGGCACCGCTGATCCTCATCAACGACAGCGAGCGCATGACCCTTCCGCTCGCTGTGTCCAATCTGCGGGGCCAGGTCCAGGGTGTCGTCGACTACGGGGCGACCGAAGCGGGCGTCGTCGTTCTCGCCCTTCCGTGCATCGTCCTGTTCCTGCTGCTCCAACGACACTACGTGCGCGGCTTCATGTCCGGCGCGATGAAAGGATGACCATGAGCGGCACCGTACCTACGGCCGCCCCCGTCCTGCCGATCCGTGGCCGGCTCCGGCCGCTCGGGCTGGACCAGGTCCGGATCACGGGTGGATTCTGGGCCGAGCGTCAATCGATCAACGCCGCCGCGACCCTCCCGCACATCGAGCACTGGCTCGAGCGTGCGGGCTGGATCGGCAACTTCGACCTCGCCGTCCAGGGCGACCTGTCGCGCGATCGCCGTGGACGCGAGTTCTCCGACTCGGAGATCTACAAGTTCCTCGAGGCGATGGCCTGGGAGATCGGCCGGACCGGCGATGCCGAGCTGGAGTCGAGGTTTCGCGCCATCGTGCGACGGGTGGCCGCGGCGCAGCAAGCCGACGGTTACGTCAACACCAGGTTCGGTCGCCCAGGGCAGGCGCCCCGGTGGTCCGACCTCGAATGGGGTCATGAGCTCTACTGCGTCGGTCATCTCCTGCAAGCCGCGGTCGCCCGTGCCCGAACGCGTCCGGGCGCGGACGACGGGTTGTTCGAGGTCGCCCGCCGTGCCGCCGACAACGTGTGCGAGACATTCGGACCGGACGGCATCGACGGCCTCTGCGGGCACCCGGAGATCGAGACCGCGCTGGTGGAGTTCGCCCGGGTCACCGGCGATGACCGCTACCTGACCCAGGCCGCTCTCTTCGTCGACCGGCGGGGACACGGGCGGCTCAGCGATGTGGAATTCGGTCGGGAGTACTTCCAGGACGAACGTCCCGTCCGGGAGGCGACGGTCCTGCGGGGGCACGCGGTACGGGCGAACTACCTCGCCGCCGGCGTAGCCGACGTGGCCGTCGAACTGAAGGACGCCAGCCTGCTGGACGCGGTACGCACCCAGTGGAGCAACGGGGTGGCCCGGCGCACGTACGTCACCGGCGGGCAGGGCTCCCGGCACCAGGACGAGGCGTTCGGCGAGGACTGGGTGCTGCCTCCCGACCGTGCCTACTCCGAGACCTGCGCCGGCGTCGGTTCGGTGATGCTCGCGTGGCGGCTGCTGCTCGCCGACGGCGACCCCCGGTACGCCGACCTCATCGAGCGGACGCTGTTCAACGTGGTGTCGACCTCGCCGTCGGCCGACGGGCGGAGCTTCTTCTACACCAACACCCTGCACCGCCGCGAGCTCGGCACCCTGCCCGACGCCGACCGGCCCAGCCTGCGCGCGGCGGCCTCGCTGCGGGCGCCCTGGTTCGAGGTCTCCTGCTGCCCGACCAACGTCGCCCGTACCCTGGCCAGCCTGTCGGCCTACGTCGCGACGTCCGATGACGAGGGTCTCCAGCTTCACCAGTACCTGCCCGGCACCGTCGAGCACCGCCTGCCCGACGGGCGTGACCTGTGCGTGAGCATCGCGACCGACTACCCCCACGGTGAGCAGGTCCGGGTGCGGATCGAGAGCGACGACGACCGCCCCTGGTCGCTGTCGTTGCGGGTGCCCGGTTGGGCGGCCCAGGGTGCGACGCTGACCGTCGACGGAGACACCCGCCCGGTCGGTCCGGGCTTCGCCACCGAGAGCCGGACGTGGCGACGGGGCGACGAGATCGTTCTGTCCCTGCCGATGACGCCCCGGTTCACCTACCCGGACGCGCGCATCGACACCGTTCGTGGCTGCGTCGCGGTGGAGCACGGCCCCCTCGTGCTCGCCCTGGAGTCCGTGGACGTGCCCGGCGTCGAGACGGTCGACGAACTGCGCGTCGACACCAGCCAACCGCCCCGCCTCGTGCATGGCCGCGTCACCGTGCGCTGCCGGCGTGTCCATTCGCGCGACCACGACTGGCCCTACCGGGCCGACGCGGTCGAGTCGGCGCCGGTGGTCGGCGAGGACCTCGACGAGGTGGCGCTGGTGGAGTACCACGACTGGGCCAACCGAGGGCCCTCGACCATGCGCGTCTGGCTCCCGACAGCGCGCTGACCAGATGTCACGGGCCGAGAGGCTCCCTGATGTTAGCGCTAACGCTCGTATCCGCCGCCCGTTCAGCCGCACCGACGACAGGGAGGAAACGACATGATCCATAGACGAGTGAGGAGGGTGCCCCTCTGGGCCGCCCTGGCCGCGTTGGTGGTGGGAGGGGCGGTCGGCGTACCGTCCCCGGCCCACGCCGACAGCCCGGTCCTGCCGGGCAACGAGGGTGACGTCGGTGTCTACACCAACGGGCAGAGCCATGCCATGGAGATCGGCGACCCGGCCTACAGCAACGTCGGTGACGTCGCCAACCAGCTCAAGCCCGGTGTGCCGTTCACCGCGGGGAACATGCACCAGTCGATCTTCGAGAAGGACCTGGCCGCCGGCGGCACGGACTACTACCTCGACCGCGTCCTGGGCGTCCCCGGAACGCTCGGGTCGGCGGTGCTGATGACCCGGGGCCGCTCTCTCTACATGCGCGGCGCGAGCAACAACAACTTCACCATCATGGGCTTTGCCGGCAGCGCGTACGTCGGTGGCCCCAACAACCTCGGCAACCTGTACACCGTCACGGTGCCCGGGCAGACCGTCACCGAGGTCAACGCCAACCGGTTCAACGCGCCCAGCCACGCGAAGAGCCGGTACACGATCGGGACGACCGGCGTCACCGCCAACCAGACCAAGTTCATCACCGAGGACAACGTCGCCGTCACCGCCCTCGACTTCGACAACCCCGGCGACGCACCGGCCACCTTCACCGTCCGCGCCGCCTCACCGCTGGCCACCCAGGCCGGGCCTGGCGCCGCCACGCTGACCGGCACCCGCACCATCACCAGCGGCGCCAACAACGGGCTCATCGACACCGCGTGGAACTCGATCAAGGTCGACGTCACCGGTGCCGGCTTCAGTCGTACCGGAGCCAACCTGGACCGCGAGATCACCGTGCCGGCCGGCGGCTCGGTGTCGCTGTCGGTGGTCGGCGCCGTCTCCTCGGCCACCCTGACCAACACGGTCAAGAGCTACCAGGAGTACGCCGAGATGTCGCCGGCCACGGCCGTGCGCACCGGCATCACCGCGTTCAACCGTCGCTGGGCGCAGGACGTGCCCTACATCGACGTGCCCGATCCGGCGCTGGAGAAGGCCATCGTCTACCGCTGGTGGGGCGAGCGGTACAACACGCTCGACGCCAACGCGCCCGGCCACGTCTACCAGTACCCCACGACGATCGAGGGGGTGAACCTCTACCAGAACGCCGTCGCGCTGACCCAGCCGATGCATCTGCAGGACACCAAGTGGCTGCGCACGCCCTACCTGCCGTACGGCCAGGTGCTCAACATCGGCGAGCTGTCCGGCTCCTCGGCCTTCCTCGACAGCCCGGGGCACACGAGCTGGAACAACCACTACTCGCAGTACCTCGGCACCGCCGGGCTCGAGGCCTACAACGTGCACGGCGGCGGCAAGGAGATCGCCCGGAAGTTCGCCCGCTACTTCGAGGGCGACGGCGTCGGCCAGCTGGAGCACTACGACGGCAACGACGACAAGCTGATTGCCTACGACACCAACTACATGCCGGGCAACGACGCCGACGCAATCACCTTCGGCTACCCGAAGACCAACGCCGGCGCACCCGGCGCCCGCACCATCGAGCGCCCCGAGTCGGCGTACGTGTGGGGCGCGTTCGACGCCGCCCGCCAGCTCTACCAGCTCGCCGGCGCCGACCAGGGCAAGGTCGACGAGATGGCCGGCGGCGCCAACGCCATCCGCGCGGCGATCCTGGATCGGCTGTGGAGCCCCGACATGCGGATGTTCCTGGCCGGCACGTCGCACGGCGCCACCAGCGCGGCCAGCGCCAACGGCCGGCCCAACCCGCTGCCCGAGTCGGCCCGCGACCTGATCCCGGCCCGGGAGTCGAACCTCTACGACGTCTACGCCGAGAACCTCATCCCGTTCGACCAGTGGCAGAACTACGTCGACGGCTACCGCTTCCTGACCTACGGCGACAACTTCCCGATCTTCCCGTTCTACACCGCCAACCAGTACGACCGGACCGCCTACGGGATCGGTGGCTCCAACAACTTCTCCAACATCAACTTCACCGTGCAGTACCGCAGCGTCCGCTCGGCCCTGCGGCACTACGACCCGGAGCAGAAGTACATCACCCCGGCGTACGCCAAGCGGCTGCTGGACTGGATGGCCTGGAGCATCTACCCGAACGCGGACCTGCGCGCCCCGAACCAGGCGGAGTACTACTCCAACTGGAACCCGACCACGAAGACCTACAACCGCAACAACCCCAACCACGTAATGCTCGGCAACATGAACTACATCTTCGTCGAGGACATGGCCGGGCTCCAGCCACGCTCCGACGACAAGATCGAGCTCTCGCCCATCGCGTTCGGATACGACCACTTCATGGCCAACAACCTGCGCTACCACGGGCAGGACGTCACCATCGTCTGGGACCCCGACGGCAGCAAGTACGGCCTGGGCGCCGGCTACAGCCTGTTCCTGAACGGCGAGAAGAAGGTCAGCACCGACAAGCTCGGCAAGCTCACCTACGACCCGCGCACCAACCAGGTCCAGGCCGAGGCCGGCCTGACCGTCACGTTCACCGCAACGACCGGGGCCAACGTCCCGAGCGCGGTCGACACCCCCATCGAGGACACCCGCGTCGTCGAGTACCTGAAGACGGCCGGCATCGACCTCACCGAGGACGCGCCGAACCTGGCGGCGGGCGCCAACCTCAGCTCGTCGTACACCCAGCAGGGCGTGCGGCCGACGCCGTGGCGGCAGTTCCACACGCCCGGCTGGAGCACCACCTCGATGAACTACACACCCGGCGCCATCAAGGAGACCGAACGGCCGGTGTCGCTCGCGGCCGTGAACGACGGCGTCACCGCCAACGAGCCGTACTGGGGCAACTACGGCACAACCGACAAGAACGGCTACATCGAGCTGGACCT
Organism: Micromonospora cremea; assembly: GCF_900143515.1. Classification (NCBI taxonomy): domain Bacteria; kingdom Bacillati; phylum Actinomycetota; class Actinomycetes; order Micromonosporales; family Micromonosporaceae; genus Micromonospora; species Micromonospora cremea. Next base: position 1,103,019 of record NZ_FSQT01000001.1, read on the forward strand.
CGGCTCAGCCAAATCCTTCGACAACGTCAAGGTGTACGCCGTCAGCGACCGCCAGGCCGGTGGCTACCGCGAGCCCGCGCGCTGGTGGGTGCAGGTGCCCGACGGCGACGGCGGCTGGAAGGAGGTACCGGGCCAGTTCAAGAACCCGACCGTCCCGTCGGCGAAGTTCAACGAGGCGCTGTTCGACACCGTGACGTCGAACAAGCTGCGCATCGCCTTCACGAACAACCCGACCTTCTACACCGCGATCTCCGAGATCCAGGTGTTCGACTCCGGACGTGACGTACCGGAGGTCTCCAACCAGGCTCCCGTGGTCACCGCCGCGCGCGACGGCTCGGCGGACGGCAACCTGTCCACCATGCTGGTCGGCACGGCGTCCGACGACGGCATCCCCTACGACAGCGAGCTCACCTTCGGCTGGGAGACCGTCTCGGCCCCGCCCGGCGCGGGCGTGATCTTCTCCGACCGGAAGGCACTGACGACCAGGGTGACCGGCACGGTCGAGGGTGACTACGTGTTCCGGCTCTTCGCCAGCGACGGCGAGAAGCGGTCCGAGGCGACCGTGGCGGTGACCCTCGCCAAGCGGGAGGTGGTCGCCGAGTTCGGCTCCTCAGCGACGATCAGCACCAGCGGCACCTCGTCGTGGGAGAACCACCAGCGGGTCAAGGAGAGCACCACCCCGACCAGCTCGAACCCGGGTGCCGGAAACGGCTGGGGCAACTGGGGCCAGCCACAGAACGGCACCAGCCCGGAGCGGGAGGCGTGGATCCAGTACCGGTGGACCGCACCGGTACGGCTGTCGTCGACCGACATCTACTGGTACGACGACAACGGCGGCACCCGCCGGCCCACGGGCACGACGTACGCGATCGAGAGCTCCGCGGACGGCACCACCTGGACGCCGGTCACCCTCACCGGTGACTCGACGTACGCCGACGGGCTCGCCACCAACACCTACAACCACTTCGACTTCCAACCCGTCACGACCAGCTACCTGCGCATCCGCATCTGGGGCCTCATGGGCAGCGGCGCGGGAACCGGTGTGCTGCGCTGGCGCGCCAACGGCGAGACCGTCGACTCGGTGCGCTCTCCGGTGCTCATCCGGACCACCGTGGGTGCTGTGCCCACCCTGCCGAGCACGCTCGACGCGGTCTACGCCAGCGGCGCACGCGGCACCGTCGCGTTCAACTGGCAGGAGATCACGCCGGCGATGGTCGCCGAGACCAACGTCGAGCCGTTCGTGGTCTACGGCACGAACGACGCGTACGGCCTGATCGCCGAGGCGCGCGTCTACGTGCGGCCCGAGACGGCCCCGGGCGGCATCTCGATCCAGGGCGCCGAAACGTTCGAGCGGTCCGTCGACGTGGGCGAGCTTCCCCACCTGCCGAGCAAGGTGGAGGTCTCCTACAACGACGGCTCTCGCGACAACCAGGCCATCGGCGTCAACTGGGAGTTCGACGAGGACATCGTCGACACCCCCGGTCGCTACACCATCATCGGCAACCTGATCCTGCCCGACTACGTCAGTGAGGCCGGCGCCACGCGGACCACGCTGACCCTCACCGTGGGCGACCCGCCGGAGACCCCGACGTGGGACGTCGAGGTGCAGGCGCGCACGCAGTGCATCGGCACCACCGTCTTCGTCTCGGTCAACGCGCGCAACGCCGAGGACGTGCCGCTCACCATCGAGCTGATCACGCCGTACGGCTCGCGCACGGTGTCCGGCGTCGCCTCCGGGAAGTCCGCGTACCAGGCGTTCACCACCCGCGCCAAGACGGTGCAGGCCGGAATCGCGACGGTGAAGGCAACCGGCAGCGTCGACGGCCAGCCGGTGACGGCGGAGTTCGAGGCGCCGTTCGGCGCGCTCAGCTGCGGCTGACCCTTCGTGGTGGCGGCGCCGCACCGGCGCCGCCACCACCTCCGGACAACAGTGAGGAGATCGACACCGTGAACACCACCGTGGTGCGCGGCGCCGCCCCACCAACCCGCCGGCCGATGCGCCGGGTCCGCAGGGCGGTCGCCGCGGCGGCGGTCACCGGGCTCGTCGCCGCTGGCCTGGTCGGGGTCGCCGCACCAGCGCACGCCGCAGACTCGTACACCTTCACCAACACCGTCAATCCCATCCTCGGCGACGGCAGCTACTACTCGGCCGATCCGGCGCCGGTCGTCGTGCCGGCCGGCGCTCCCGGCAACGACAGTGGCAAGGACCAGCTCTACATCTACACCGGGCACGACCAGGCCGGGCCGTCCACCAACGACTTCATCATGAACGAGTGGGGCGCCTTCCGGACCACGGATGTCGAGGCGGGGGAGTGGACCCACTACCCGTCGCTGATGCGCCCGGAACAGGTCTTCGCCTGGGCGACACCGGGGCGCGCGTACGCCGGCCAGGTCGTCCGGGGTGTGGACGGCCGCTACTACTGGTACGTACCGATCAACGAACGGGACAGCCCGGCGTCCGACAAGTTCGCGATCGGCGTGGCCGTCTCGGACAGCCCGACCGGCCCGTGGACCGACCACGCGGGCGGGCCGATCATCTCCCAGCGGGTGCCGACGCCCAACACCATCCACAACATCGACCCGACGATCCTCATCGACGGCACGGCCCCGAACCAGCGGGTGTACCTCTGGTGGGGCTCGTTCAGCCAGCTGCGGATGATCGAGCTCCAGCAGGACATGAAGACCCCGGTCACCACCCAGCGCTCGGTCGCCGGCCTGACCGGCTTCTTCGAGGCGGCCTGGGCCTTCAAGCGCAACGGCACCTACTACATGGCGTACGCCGGGAACAACGCCGGCCCGACCTCGCAGTGCACCCCGGCGAACTACCACGCCTGCATCGCGTACGCGACGGCGTCGTCGCCGGAGGGGCCGTGGACCTACCGGGGCACGATGCTCCGGCCGGTCTCCTCGACGACGAGCCACCCGGGCATCCTGGAGTTCGACGGTAGGTGGTACATGGCGTACCACACGGCCGACGCCGTGGGCGGCGGCCATTTCCGCCGGTCGGTGGCGATCGACCCGGTCGAGTGGGACGACACGCTGAGCCCGCCGAGGCTGAAGCTCGTGACGCCGACGCCGGTCAGGGGGCCCGACCGCACGCCGCGGGCGAACATCGCCCAGGCGGCGACGGTCGCCGTCTCCAACCAGCCGGTGCCCACCCAGTACTGGGTGAAGGCGCTCAACGACGAGATCGTCCGGTCGAACCCGCTGCCACCGGACATGTGGGGGACCTGGACCGGCAACAACCCACCCCAGCAGTGGGTGCAGTACACGTGGGACCAGCCGATGCGGATCTCCGGTTCGCAGATCGACTTCTGGAACGACCAGCCCCAGGGCACCGGCACGGGCGTCGCCGCCCCCGCCCGCTGGCGCATCCAGTACTGGAACCTCGACAGCGGTCAGTGGGCCGACGTGCCGAGCCCGAGCGGCTTCCCGACCGGCACGCAGGGCTTCCAGGACACCTCGTTCGACCCGGTGACCACCACGCAGGTTCGCGCGGTGTTCGACGCCTCGACCAACGGCAGCACCTACTCGGGCGTGGCGGTCGAGGAGTGGAAGATCCTCGCCGCTCAGCCCGAGTCCGTTGCCCCGCCGGGAATGACGGTGGAGGTGGGGGAGACCCTGCTGCCCGACACTCTCCCGGTGTCGTTCGGCGCCGAGACGCTGCGGGTGCCGGTCTTCTGGGACCCGGTGACGCCGCAGGACGTCGCGACGCCCGGGACGTTCACCATCCAGGGCAGTGTGCTCGGCTACGCCGCCGGACGCGTCTCCGCCCCGGTCAGGGTCATCTCGCCGGATGACACCGAGGGCGACGAAACCGCGCCGACGCTGACGCTCACACCCAGCGGCAGCGCTGGCAGTGCCGGCTGGTTCCGGTCCGCGGTGCGGGTGCGCGTCGCCGGCGTCGACGACCGGGGCGGCCGGATGACCATCGAGTCCCGGGTGGACGACGGCGAGCCGGTCGTCGCGAGCGCCGTACGGTCACTGGACGCCAACGTCTCCGGGGACGGCCAGCACACCGTCACGGCGACCGCGACCGACCGCGCGGGCAACACCTCGGAGCCCGCGAGCCTGGCCGTCCGCATCGACGCCACGGCGCCGGCCAGCACGGCCACCGTGAACAGCGCCACCCGGGCGGTCACGGTGACCGCGAGCGACGCCACCTCCGGGGTCGCCCGTATCGAGTACGCCATCGACGCCGGAGCGTGGACCGCCTACAGCGGCGCCATGGCGGCGCCCGACCCGCACCGGCACACCGTGTCGTTCCGTGCGCTCGACGCGGCCGGGAACCTGGAGACCGCGAAGACGGTCACCATCCCGGCGGACCTGTCCGGGCCACTGACCGGCAACATCGGGCCCATCGCGACCCCGACGGCGTCCTACACGGCGGGTTGGAACAGCCTCGGCGCCCTCAACGACGGCGCCGACCCGGCGAACCCGAGCCAGGCGCAGGTCTGGGGGACCTGGTCCGGGACCCGTCCGGCGACCCAGTGGGTCCAGTACGACTGGACGCGACCGGTGCGCATCACCGGCACCGAGTTGAAGTTCTGGCGGGACTCCAACCGCGGCACCGGCGACGGCGTCGCCGAACCCGACGGATGGGTGCTGCAGTACTGGGACGAGGAGACCTCGGCCTGGCGTGACGTGACCGGCGCATCCGCCTACGGCACGAGCACCACCGCGTTCAACACCGTCACCTTCGATCCGGTCACCACGCCCCGGGTGCGGGCGACGATCCGGGCCAACGGGAACGGCACCACGTACTCCGCGGTCGCGATCACGGAGTGGCGGGTCGTCGCCGACGACCCGGGCGCCCAACCCGAGTTGCCCGTCACGGTCAGCGCGCAGGCGCGGTGCGTCGGCGGCAAGGCGTACGTCGCGGTTCAGGCGCGCAACGACCACGACGCACCGGTGGACATCGTCCTGGAGACGGCCTACGGCCGTCGTTCCATCGCCAACGTGGCACCCGGTGCGAACGCCTACCAGTCGTTCGCCACCCGGACGGCCTCGGTGCCGGCCGGCTCGGCGACCGTCCGGGCCACCGGGCCCATCAACGGTGTGGACGTGACCACCGTCCGCACGGCAGACCACTCCGGCGCCGACTGTGCCGGCGATCCCCTTCAGGCCCCGTAACCACTAGTGACGATGGAGTAGCAGATGAACACAGGGAACCGTAGGCGGCTGCTCGCGGCCGGTGCCGCGGGTGCGGTGCTGGTCGGGACGGTGGCGTTGCAGGCGCCGGTCCAGGCCGAGCCCGACGACAGCGCCGACGTGCGGGTGACGGTCGACATCGAGGAGATCACCGAACCGGGCGTGCTCGCCATGTCGATCGCCGGCAACTCCGTCGCGCTGTCCGAGGACGGCTCGACCCTGCTGGTCCGTCAGTTCGTCGGCAGCCTGCCGACGGTGACGGTCACCGACACCCGTACGGCCGAGGAGGTGCCGGACAACGCCGCCTGGGCCGTGCTGGGTAGCGCCACCGACTTCGTCGGCGGTGCCGCCCAGGCGCCGATCAGCGCCGGCCATCTCGGCTGGAAGCCGCGCCTTCTCGACGGCGGTGACACCGGCCTGGTCACCGAAGGCGAGGAGGTGGTGACCGTCCTGGACGAGCCGACCCAGCCCGGCAACAACGTGGGCCTGGTCGACCAGGAGCTGCTGGTGTCGACGTTCGACTCCGAGGCGGTCACCGGCGACGCGTACTCGGTGGACGCCGACCTGTACCTGCGGACCCCGGCGGATGTCGCCGCCGGCTCGTACACCTCGACGTTGACCCTCTCCCTGTTCGAGTGACGCGCCGGGTGGGGGCCGCGTCACCGTGGCCCCCACCGTCACATCCCTCCGTCGAAGGACCCCGCGATGACCCGGACCTTGCCGCGGACGCCGCTGCGACTGCTAGCCGTGCTGGCCGCAGTGTTCGTCACCGTGCCGATCGCACCCGCCACCGCGGTGGCGGAACCAACCAGCCCGACGCTGACCTGGGCGGTCCAACCGGCCAACCAGCAGGGCCCGGACGGCCGCCGGTGGGTCGAGCGCACGCTCGACCCGGGCCAGGTGGTGACCGAGCACCTGGCCGTGCGGAACCTCAGCGACGGCGCGGTGGTCTTCGCGCTGAAGGCGGCCGACGGCTACCTCACCGACAAGGGGCGCTTCAACATGCTCCCGTCCAACCGTGAGTCGACGGACGGTGGCACCTGGATCAGGGTGCAGAAGACGGTCAGCGTCGGGCCGAACCAGACGAAGGTGGTGCCGTTCACCATCACCGCGCCCAACGACGCCACGCCCGGGGACCACCCGGCCGGCATCGCGGCGGCGGTCACGAGCGCGGGAGGCACGGTCGCCGTCGAGAGCCGGGTCGGGTTCCGGGTCATGCTGCGGGCCAGCGGCACGGTCACCGGGTCCCTGGCGATCAGCGGGCTGACCGCCAGGTACGAGCGCTCGTGGAACCCGTTCTCGGCCGGCACCGTCCATCTCAGATACACCACGACGAACGACGGCAACATCGCGGTGACCGGCACCGGCCGGACGGCCGCCACCGGTCCGCTCGGGCTGGCCGCACGGCAAACCGCGACGACCGTCGAGGAGACGCTTCCCGGGGGCACCCGGGAGGTCGGCGCCCGCCTCGACGGGGTCTGGGCGCTGGGCCGACTCCAGACGCGCGTCGACCTCACCCCGGCCATCCTCAGCGGTGACCCGGCCGGCGCCGAGATCAAGCCCGCCACCGCCACCGTCACGATCTGGGCACTGCCATGGCCGCAACTGGCCCTCGCCGCCGCGCTCGCAGCCCTCGCCCTCGCCATCCGGAACACCGTCCGCCGACGCCGGCGGCGAATCGCGCAGCTGCTCGCCGACGCCCGGAACGAGGGCCGGGCGGAAGCTCGGACGTCGGCCCTGGCTGGTAACGCCGCGAAGTCCTCCTAATTTCCCCCCGCCCGAAAGGACGATCCGCAATGGTTGAATCCGACAAGATGCCCGTCAGCCGACGTCAGGTACTTCAGGCATCGGCCATTGGCGCCGCCGCCGTGGCCACCGCGGGCGCGCTCCCGGCGACCGCTGCCGAGGCGGCGACGGCCACCGGGACGACGACCGCCCCGACCGCCCTGGGCGCGACCCCGGCCGATGCCGGTCCCGGCGGCACCGCCCCGGTCAGGCCGTTCCAGCTGCGGGAGGTGAAGCTGGGCGACGGCCTGCTCCAGGAGAAGCGCGACCGCATGAAGAGCTATCTCCGGCAGTTCGACGAGCGGCGGTTCCTTGTGCTGTTCAACAACCAGGCTGGTCGGCCGAACCCGGCGGGCGTTTCCGTCCCGGGGGGCTGGGAGGACGGTGGACTGCTCAGCGGCCACTGGGCCGGCCACTTCATGACCGCCTTGGCGCAGGGCTACGCGGACCTTGGCGAGCCGATCTTCAAGACCAAGCTCGACTGGATGGTCGATGAACTCGCGGCGTGCCAGGCCGCGATCACCGCGCGGATGGGCGATGGCGGCCCGGGCGGTGAGGAGCCGCAGGAGCCGCAGATCGGCCGGGTGCCGGGCCGCTTCGGCAGCGCGCTGCGCCTGAACGGCCCCAGCCGGGCGCAGCACGTGACCCTGCCGCAGGAGGCGATCAGCCAGCTCGCCGACTTCACGATCGCCACCTGGGTGAACCTCGGCTCCACTCAGAGCTGGAGCCGGCTGTTCGATTTCGGTCAGAACACCACGGTCAACATGTTCCTGACCCCGCGTGCTGGGGTTACCGGCAACGTGCCGCGGTTCGCGATCACGGTCAGCGGCAGCGGTGGGGAGCAACGGATCGACGGTAACGCGGCGTTGCCGACCAACCAGTGGGTGCACCTGGCCGTCACCCTCACCCAGCAGACTGGCACGCTGTACGTCAACGGTCAGCAGGCCGGCCAGAACACGAACATGACCCTCAGCCCGGCCAACCTCGGGAACCCCGGCAACCGGTGGATCGGGCGGTCGCAGTACGGCGATGCGTTCCTGGACGCGAGCATCGACGAGTTCCACATCTTCGACCGGGCCCTGAGCCAGGCCGAGGTCCAGTCGATGCTGGACTCGCCGACCGGGAGCACCGCCGGCGGGTCGATCGCCTGGTACCGGTTCGAGGAGCAGGGCGGTACCGCGATCAAGGACGCCTCGCCCAACGGCCGGGACGGCGGCATCGTCGTGGCCCAGAGCAGCGGGGCCGCCGACTGGGTGCCGACCCACCCGGGTTATCTGGGCGCGCTGCCGGAGGACACGGTGCTGCGGCTCGGTCCGCCGCGGTGGGCCGTCTACGGCGGCAACGCGGCTACCAACACGTGGGCGCCGTGGTACACGCAGCACAAGATCATGCGTGGTCTGCTCGACGCGTATTACCACACCGACAACCACAAGGCCCTCGACGTCGTGGTCAAGATGGCCGACTGGGCGCACCTCGCGCTGACCATCGGGGACAAGAACCACCCCGCGTACGCGGGCCCGATCACCCGGGACAACCTGAACTACATGTGGGACCTTTACATCGCCGGCGAGTCCGGCGGCGCGAACGAGGTGTTCCCCGAGATCTACGCGCTCACCGGCGACGCGAAGCACCTGGACACCGCCAAGCGTTTCGACAACCGCGAGTCGCTCTTCGACGCCTGCGTCGAGAACCGCGACATCCTGGTCACGACGCCGGCCACCAGGCCCGGTCGGCGCCGCCCGGATCGGCTGCACGTCAACATGCACATGCCGCAGTTCGTCGGCTACATGCGTGTCTACGAGCACAGCGGGGACCCCGAGTACTTCCAGGCCGCCAAGAACTTCTTCGGCATGCTCGTGCCGCACCGCAGGTACGCACACGGTGGTTTGGGCGGCAACTACCCCGGCTCCAACAACAACACCGAGTTGTTCCAGAACCGGGACAACATCGCGAACTCGATCGCCCAGGGCGGCGCGGAAACCTGCAGCGCGTACAACCTGCTCAAGCTGGCCCGCAATCTGTTCCTGCACGAGCACGACCCGGCGTACATGGACCACTACGAGCGGGGGCTGTTCAACCAGATCGCCGGCTCGCGGGCCGACACGACCAGCGTCAGCAACCCACAGGTCACCTACTTCCAACCGTTGACCCCGGGCATCACCCGCAGCTACGGCAACACCGGGACCTGCTGCGGCGGGACGGGCCTGGAGAACCACACCAAGTACCAGGAGACGGTCTACTTCAAGTCCGCCGACGGCAACACCCTGTGGGTCAACCTGTACGTACCGTCGACCCTCACCTGGGCCGAGAAGGGCTTCGTCGTCACTCAGGAGACCAACTACCCGCGCGAGGACCACACCAAGCTGACCGTCAACGGCAGCGGCCAGCTCGACATCAAGCTGCGGGTGCCGGGCTGGGTCCAGAAGGGCTTCCACGTCACCATCAACGGCGTCAGCCAGGACGTCGACGCGAAACCCGCCAGCTACCTGACGTTGAGCCGTACCTGGGCGCCGGGCGACACCATCGAAATCCGGATGCCGTTCAGCATCCGGATCGAACGGGCGATCGACCGTCCCGACACGCAGTCGATCTTCTGGGGGCCCCTCCTCATGCAGATCCTCGGCAACCCCGGCAGCGGCAACTACCGCGAACTCTCCCTCTACCGCCACCTCAAGCGCGACGGAGACTACGCCCGCGCGGCGATCACCGCCACGGGCACCACGCAGGCGGGTGACGCGCTCTTCACCACGCACGGCTTCAACCTGCGGCCGTACTACATCGGCGACGCCCAGGCCGCCTCGTCGTACTTCCGGCGGATCGAGCCGACGATCGTGTTCGGGTCGGTCGACACCGGGGTGCCCAACCGAAAGCGGAACGACGGGCTGCCGAACTACGACGTACCCGTGGCGGGCATTCCATCGCCGGGCAGTGACGGCCCGACCTTCCTCGACCTGGTCTGGGATCAGGCGCCCTTCACGAACCACGGCCAGTTCGTGTCGACCGTCAACCACGTCGCGCAGGCGTTCGTCGAGGCCGGAATCCTCAGCGAGCAGGAGAGGTCGATCGTCGTGACGAGCGCGGCTGAAACGAACAAGGAGCTCGCTCCGTAGGCCTCGCCCGGCTGCTGTGCTGGACGGCCGTGGCCCGGTCGACCCGACCGGGCCACGGCCCTTCCGGCGCCGCCGCCGATCGACGGCGACCTGGTGTTGGTTTCGAGAGGTTTCGGGACGGGGCATCCCTGCCTGTGCAGGGCGCCAACCTCCCCGTGTAGCCTTCGGCCCAGGTAGGGGGTCCGGGCGTCCCGGTGGACCACGCCCGACGCCGCAACATTCCCGAAAAGGTTTTAGGATGTGCTTCCGCTGGCTGATCGACAAGACACCCGGCGACGGCCTCGCCGACGCGCAGCGCACCTGTGTCGGTCGCTGAGAGGGAGCATCGCATGACCACCGAGCCCGAGGTCCCCGCCTACCGTCCGCCCACGCTCACCGATGTCGCCAGGCTCGCCGGGGTGTCCGTCGCCACCGCGTCCAAGGCGATCAACGGTCGCGGTGAGGTGCGGTCGACCACGAGAGTCCGGGTGCTGGAGGCTGCCGAGCTGCTGTCCTTCGCGCCGAACGCCCTGGCCCGCGGGTTGCTCAGTGGGCGGACCGGGACCGTCGGCCTGCTGACGAGCGACCTGGAGGGGCGCTTCTCGATCCCCATCCTGATGGGCGCCGAGGACGCGTCGGGGGCCGGCCAGGTCTCGGTCTTCCTGTGCGACGCGCGCGGCGACGCGATCCGGGAGAAGCACCACGTGCAGGCGCTGCTGTCCCGGCGGGTGGACGGCCTGATCGTGGTGGGCTCACGCACCGATCCCCGCCCACCGCTGGCCGGCAACATTCCCGTGCCGGTCGTGTACGTCTACGCCCCCTCCGCCGACCCGGCGGATATCTCGATCACGGTCGACAACGTGGGAGGTGGGCGGCTCGCCATCGAGCATCTGCTCGCGTGCGGCCGGCGCACCATCGCCCACATCACCGGGGAAGCCGGGTTCCAGGCGGCGAGGGACCGCGCGGAGGGCGCGGCGGCCGCCCTCGCCGCCGCCGGGCTGAGGATGGTCGGCGACCGGCCCTACTTCGGGTCGTGGGACGAGTCCTGGGGGAGGGCCGCCGCGCACATGGTCGTGGAGCAACATCCCGAGGTCGACGCGATCTTCTGCGGCAGCGACCAGATCGCACGTGGTGTCCTGGAGACGCTGCGTGACTTCGGACGCGACGTGCCGCGCAGCATCTCGGTGATCGGCTTCGACAACTGGGAGGCCATCGCCGCGGACTCCCGCCCTCGGCTGACCAGCATCGACATGAACCTGAAGCACCTCGGCGAGGTGGCCGGCCAGCGGCTCTTCGCGGCGATCGAGGGTGCCGCGCCCAGCTCGGAGGAGTTTCCCGGTCGCGTCGTGATGCGCGAGTCGACCCTGCCCGTCGGCTGAGCACCGGCGGCCGTCACCCGCGCGCCACCGAAGGCCGCGGCCTCAGCGGTGGAGCACCGGGCCGGTCGACTCCCGCACCACGAGGCGGCCGGGTTGCCGGATGACCCCGGCGCCGGGGTTGCCGTCCATCGCGGCGAAGAGATGGTTGACCGCGGCGGCCCCGAGTTGTTCGAGATTGAGGTCCACGGTGGTCAGGGGTGGTCGGCAGTCGGCCGCGAAGAACTCCCAGTTGTCGTATCCGACGAGCGCCACGTCGTCGGGGATCCGCCGACCGAGGTCGCGCAGGGTGTCGGCGGCGCCGGCGGCGACCTGGTCGTTGCCGCAGAAGATCGCGTCCACGTCCGGCCGGGCGGCGAGCAGCAGCCGGGCGGCGTGCCGGCCCCATCGTTGCGACCACTCGCCGTAGAGCGGATCGCCGGCTGGGGTGAGCCCCGCCTCGGCGAGCACGGTTCGCAGTCCGGCGGCGCGATCACGGGCCGCGCGGTAGGTGTCCGGCCCGGTGATGTGCCCGATCCGGCGGCGGCCGTGCGACACCAGGTGTTCGGCGGCGAGCCGGGCGCCGCCTTCGTCGTCGGCGACGATCGACAGGTCGTTCGGATCAGTGGACTCGGCGTAGGCGTAGACCACCGGGACCGGGATGTCCTGTGTCAACGACGAGCGCAGGTCGTTGCTGTCGCCGACCACGATGAACCCGTCGACCTGGCGGGCGAGCAGGGTGCGGATGTAGTGCTGTCGGCGGATCGCGTCGCCACGGGCGTCGCAGAGCAGCACGGACATCTGCCCGTTGCCGAGGGCGTTCTCGGCGCCGAGCAGGATGGGTATGGCGAACCGGCCGCCGAGTTCGTCGGTGAGCAGCCCGACCGTGCGGGTGCGCCCGGAGATCAGTCCGCGGGCCAGCACGTTGGGCTGGAATGACAACTCGGCGGCAGCCCGCAGCACCCGTTCCCGGGTTTCCGGGGCGACCTCGGCGCGGCTGTTGAGTGCCTTGGACGCGGTGGCCACGGAGGTGCCGGCGCGGTTCGCCACGTCGCTCAACGTCACTGACTGGGATCGTCGTCGGCCCACCGAAAGCCTTTCGCAAACATTTCAGGGTAGGTAGCGGGTGCCTGCTGCCCCGTGCTCTTCGCAAGCGTAGTGCGTACGCTGGCTCCGGGGAAGGTGACGGAGCTGTCGAGGGCGGTAGATCTCCACGCCCTCAACACCAACCCGAAAGGGTTTTCGGGACGGATCCCGTGCACGTCACCGCGTAGCTCCGGGCGTTGCCGGCCTGCCCGACGGCCGCTTGTTTCGCTCGGTTGAACCCATTGACACGGCCGTGATCCACCCGGGACCATCAGCGACAGTTCACTGCTCCTGCCTCGTCGTCACGAGTTCTCATGACAACGATGTCAGGCCGCGACTCCAAAGGAGAGCGCATGGCCGAGACCGGCTGGCTCACGGTCCACCCGGCCTGAGCGCCCGGTAGCACACCCACCCTCCGCCACCATCGACCGTTCCAGCCACGGTCCACTCCGCCCAGACGTTCGACGTACTCGACCCGGTTCGAGGCGAAAGGCCCTGCCCCTATGTCGCATCCCCCCATTGCGCGCTTCCTGTCCCCCCGACTGATCGCCGCGACAACCGCGGTCCTCCTGCCGGTGGGACTCCTCGTCGGCGCGCCCCTGGCCAGTGCCGCACCCACCACCGCGCCGCCCGGCAGCTTCAGCTCCTCGTTCGAGTCGGCCGATCCGCAACCCGCCGCGAGCACCGTCGAGGTCGACCGGAGTGGCAAGCCGATCCAGCAGAACCTGAGCGGATCGAGCCGCACGGTACTGCCCGGCAGCCTGCTCGAGCAGGTCGGCGCGGTGACCGCGAGCGCCGAGAACGCGCCGAACGAGACCGCCGCGAAGCTCACGGACGGCGACCCCTCGACCAAGTGGCTGGCGTTCAACCCGACCGGCTGGGTGACGTACCAGCTGACCAAGCCGGCGACCGTGGTGCGGTACGCGCTGACCTCGGCGGACGATGCTCCGACCCGCGACCCCAGGGACTTCACCCTCCAGGGCTCCACCGACGGCAGCACGTGGATCGACCTGAACCGGCAGACCGGGCAGGCCTTCGGTGGCCGGTTCGCCACGAAGACCTACAGCTTCACCAACACGACCGCCTACGGCTACTACCGGCTGAACGTCACCGCCAACTCCGGTGACTCCCTCGTTCAGCTCGCCGGCTGGGACATCAGCGACGGCTCGGACGTCAAACCACCGGCCACTCCGATGGTCAGCGTCACCGGCGCCGGTCCGGCCGGCGGCTACACCACCAAGCCGGGGGTGGGCTTCACCGGCCTGGCTTCACTCCGGTACGCGGGCGGCGCCGAAGCCGCCGGCCGCTCGTACGCGACCAACAGGCTGTTCGACGTCGACATCCCGGTCGGGCCGAAGACCCGGCTCTCCTACAAGATCTTCCCCGAGTTCACCGGTCAGGACGCCCGGTACCCGTCCACCCACGCCGCGGTCGACCTGCACTTCACCGACGGCAGCTACCTGAGCAGCCTCGCGCCCGTCGACCAGCACGGCTACGCGCTCACCGGGGCCGGGCAGGGTGCGTCGAAGGTGCTCTACGCCGACCAGTGGAACGTCGTGCAGGCCGACATCGGCGCGATCGCGCGCGGCAAGACGATCGACCGCATCCTGCTCGCCTACGACGACCCGCAGGCAACGGGGGAGACCCGGTTCCAGGGCTGGCTCGACGACGTCGCGGTGACGGCCTCCCCGGCGTCGATCGACGGTTCGCGGCTCACCAACTACGTCGACACCCGGCGCGGGACCAACTCCACGGGCGGGTTCTCGCGCGGCAACAACCTGCCGATCACCTCGGTCCCGAACGGCTTCAACTTCTTCACGCCGGTCACCGACGCGACGTCCGACTCGTGGGAGTACCAGTACCACCGGGTCAACAACGCCGCCAACCTGCCCACCCTCCAGGGCCTCGCGATCTCGCACGAGCCGAGCCCGTGGATGGGTGACCGCAACCAGATGTCGGTCATGCCCGTCGCCGGCGACGGACCCCTCACCGGGCCGCCGTCCAGCCGGGCGCTCGCCTTCCGCCACGAGGACGAGACGGCACAGCCGGACCTCTACCGGGTCGCGTTGCAGAACGGCCTGACCGCCGAGATGTCGCCCACCGACCACGCCGGGATCATGCGGTTCACCTTCCCGTCCGGGCCGGCGACCGGAAGCCTCGTCTTCTACAACGGCACGTTCACCATCGGCGCCGACGGCACGTTCACCGGCTGGGTCGACAACGGAAGTGGCCTCTCGGCCGGTCGTAGCCGGATGTTCGTGTCCGGCGCCTTCGACCGGGCCCCCGCGGCGTCCTCCGCGACGGCCGCCACCTTCGACGTCTCCACGAACCGCCAGGTGACGATGCGCATCGCGACCTCGTTCCTCTCGGTCGACCAGGCGCACCGGAACCTCGACCTGGAGGTCACCGGAAAGAGCTTCGACCAGGTCCACGCCGACGCCACCGCGGCCTGGCAGGACCGGCTCGGCCGGGTCGAGGTGCGGGACGCGACCGAGACGCAGCTGGTGACGATGTACTCGAACCTGTACCGGCTGAACCTGTACCCGAACTCGCAGTCGGAGAACACCGGCACCGCCGCCGCGCCGCGTTGGCAGTACGCGAGCCCGGTGTCGGCGCCGACCGGCACGTCGACCGCGACCCACACCGGCGCGAAGATCGTCGACGGCCAGATCTACGTCAACAACGGCTTCTGGGACACCTACCGCACCGTGTGGCCCGCCTACGCGCTGCTGTACCCGGACGTCGCGGCCAGGATCTCCGACGGGTTCGTCCAGCACTACCGCGACGGCGGCTGGATCGCCCGCTGGTCGTCCCCGGGCTACGCCGACCTGATGACCGGCACCAGCGCGAACGTGGCACTGGCCCAGGCGTACCTCACCGGCGTCAAGTTGCCCGACCCGCTCGCGGCGTACGACGCGGCGGTCAAGGACGCGACCGTCGCATCCGGCCGCAGCGCGGTGGGCCGCAAGGGCATCGAGACGTCGCTGTTCCTCGGCTACACGCCGACCTCCACCGGAGAGTCGGTGTCGTGGGCGCTGGAAGGTTTCATCAACGACTACGGCATCGGCAACATGGGCGCGGCCCTGGCCAAGGACCCGGCCACACCGAAGTCGGAGCGCGATCGGCTCAAGGAGGAGTCGCGGTACTTCCTGGAGCGCGCCCGCAACTACGTCCACCTCTTCGACCCGAAGACGAAGCTCTTCCAGGGCCGCGACGCCTCCGGCACCTTCCTCGCCGGTGACCCGCTGGACTGGGGCGGCGTCTACACCGAGACCAACGGCTGGAACTTCGCGTTCACCGCGCAGCAGGACGGTCAGGGACTGGCCAACCTGTACGGCGGGCAGAAGGCGCTGCGCGACAAGCTCGACCAGTTCTTCGCCACCCCGGAGACCGCCGACCGACCCGGCGGGTACGGCGCCACGATCCACGAGATGCTCGAGGCGCGCGCGGTGCGGATGGGCCAGCTCGGCATGAGCAACCAGCCGTCGCACCACATTCCGTACATGTACGACTACGCGGGCGCGCCGGCCAGGACGCAGGCGATCGTGCGGGAGATCCTGCAGCGTCTCTACGTCGGCAGTGAGATCGGCCAGGGCTACCTGGGCGACGAGGACAACGGCGAGATGTCGTCGTGGTACATCCTCAGCTCGTTGGGCATTTACCCGCTGCAGGCCGGGTCGTCCCACTGGGCCATCGGCTCGCCGCAGTTCACGAAGATGACCGTCCACCGCACGAGCGGCGACATCGTCGTCAACGCGCCGAACAACAGCACCAAGAACGTCTACGTGCAGGGCGTCAAGGTCAACGGAAAGAAGCAGCGCGAGCTGTCCGTCGACGTGTCCGCGCTCGCCAAGGGCGGCACGATCGACTTCCAGATGGGCCCCGACCCGTCGTCCTGGGGGACCGGCAGCAACGACGGACCGCCGTCACTGACCAGAGGCGACAAGGCGCCCAAGCCGCTGCAGGATGTCACCGGCCCCGGTCTCGGCACCGCGACCGCGACGGGCGGCCAGGACGCGTTGAAGCTGTTCGACGACTCGTCGACCACGCAGCTGACGTTCACCACCGCGACGCCGCAGGTCAGCTGGGCCTCCCGTGGCCCCACGCAGAAGCCGACCTACTACACCCTCACCTCCGGGGCGAACGTGGGCGATCCGGCGGACTGGCGGTTGCAGGGCTCCAATGACGGCATCACCTGGAGCACCGTCGACGCCCGCGAGGGCGAGGTGTTCCGGTGGCGCAACCAGAGCCGCCCGTTCACCATCGACAAGCCGGGACGGTTCGCGCAGTTCCGCCTCGTCGTCACCAGGACCGTCGGCGCCGCGCAGGCGAACCTCGCCGAGATCGAGTTGCTCGCCGGAGGAGACATCGAGGTCGGTGGCGGCGACATCGCCGTGACCGCCGCGGGCAGTGTGCACGCGACGACCGGCGTACCCGTCTCGGTGCCCCTGGCCTCCGTCACCGGGGGCACCGCCAGCGGCTACCAGGCCACCATCGACTGGGGTGACGGGTCACCGGTCACCGAGGGCACCCTGACGTTGAGCTCGCGGGCCGTCTACAGCGTCAGCGGCTCGCACACCTACGCCACGCCGGGTCACCACCAGGCGAGCGTCACGGTGACCGACGGCACCGGCCAGGGCTCGGTGACGGTCGGCGTCGACGTGGCCTACGCGCCGAACTCCGGCCTCACCGCGGCGTTCGACACCGTCTGCATCGGTGACGAGGGCACCCTCGCGGCGAACTGCGACGCCAAGTCGTGGGCGTACTCGCGGGCCGCCCTGACGGCGGCCGGCGTAACCCAGGGCCAGCGGCACCAGGTGCCCGGAACGGCGCTGCAGTTCACGCTGCCGGCGATCCTGGCCGGGCAGCCGGACAACGCCACCGGCAATGGCAGGACGGTCGTTCTCAACCTTCCGGCCGACGCCAGGAGCATCTCGTTCATCGGCGCCGGCACGCAGGGCAACCAGAACACCACCGGCACGGCGACGTTCAGCGACGGCAGCACGGCCAGCATCCCGATCCAGATGAGTGACTGGACGCTGGGCGGCAACGCCAACGGCACCCCGTCGTACGGCAACATCGTCGTCGCCAAGGCCGCGTACCGGTTGAGCGGCACCAGCCGGGACGGCGCGCAGCCGTTCCTGTTCGCCACCGCGCCGTACCAGATCCCGGCGGGCAGGACGCTCGTCTCGGTGACCCTGCCGACGCAGACCGGCGACCCCGGCTCGGCGGGCCGGATCCACGTGTTCGCCATCGCGAACGACGGCACGCCGGCCGCCGCGCTGGTGACCACCGCCCCGAAGGACCAGACGGCCGACGCCGGGCAGGTCCTCTCGGCCACCCTCGGCTCGGTGAGCGGCGGCGTTCCCGGTACGACGGGCTACCGCGCCCGGGTGCAGTGGGGCGACGGCACGGTTCCGGACGACGTCACGATCGGCCCGGACGGTGCGCTGAGTGGACGGCACACCTATGCGCAGGAGGGCACCTACACGGTGCACGTCACCGCGTGGGACACGTTGTCGAGCAGCACCGAGACCTTCACGGTGACCGTGGCTCGCGGCGGGTCCCAGCCGGCGATCGCGGTGTCGACCTCGGCCACCGTGACCACCGGTGACGCGGTCACGATCAACGGCAGCGGCTTCGCGGCCGGCGAGCAGGTGACCGTGACGCTCGGCACCAGTCCGGCGCGGACCATCAGGGTCGCGGCGTCCAAGGCGGGAGCGGTACGAGCTTCCGTCGCGACGTCGGGTGACGCGCAGCCCGGCCGGTACTCCGTCACCGCCACCGGCGCGTCCTCACGGATGCCGGCGACCGCCACCGTCCAGGTGACCGGGCAGCCGGAGAAGCCGACCTACGAACCGCAGGCGGCGCTGACGACCACGTCGGGACCGCGCGGTACGTCGATCACGGTCGACGGCGCCGGATTCGCTCCGAACGAGGCGGTCACGGTCACCTTCGCGAGCGGCCTCGCGGTCAGCACCATGCGCGCGAATGGTGACGGCGTCATCGCCGGCGCGACAGTCAGCGTCCCCGGGACGGCGAAGGCCGGCTCGACCGTCGTCACGCTGGCGGGAGCCAGGTCGGTGACGCGGGTCGCGCTGCCCTTCACCGTCACCGGCCCGAAGTGAGTCAGAGATAGCAAGAACGCGTGGGGCGGGCCGTGATCACGGCCCGCCCCACGCGTTCTTGGGCCACGGCCACGCCGCGCGGGGCGCGGGTGCCCCGTACTGCCTGCTAGCGTCGACCGTCGTGGACAGTCCCGTACTGCTCGCATCCAGGCGCGACGCGGACGTCTTCGTGCTCGACGAGGCACGCGTGCTGCGCCGCTACCGTGACGGCGGCGACACCGCGCCGGAGGCGGCCATGATGGCGTACGTCGCCGCAGCGAATTACCCGGTGCCGGTGGTGTACGCCGCCGACGGCCCCGACCTGGTGCTCGAACGGCTCGACGGCGAGACCCTCCTGGACGCGCTGCTCGTCGGCCGGATCGACAACGACTCCGCCGCCGAGCTGCTCGTGGATTTGCACGACCGCCTGCACAACCTGCCGGCCCGGCTCGGTGCCGAGCCGACGGATCGCGTCCTGCACCTCGATCTGCACCCGCGCAACGTCATGGTGACCTCGCGCGGTCCGGTTGTCATCGACTGGCGCAACGCGGCCGAGGGACCGGCCGACTTCGACGTGGCCATGACCGCGCTGATCCTCGCCGAGGTGGCGGTCGGTCAGGATGCCCACCTTGCCCGGCGCGCCCGGGCGGGACTCACCGCCTTCCAGCGGTGGGCGGAACCGCCCCGAGCCAGCCAACTACGGCGTGCCCTGGGCATGCGACGGGTCAATCCCACGCTTTCCGCCGTCGAGAAGGCCGCCCTGGACCGCGCCGCCGCCCTGGTCCAGACCCGCCCCGGCTGATGCCGGCCGAGCCGTCCTGGCGTGCGGTGCTGACACCAGGACCGCTCAGCGTCCACGCCCTGCCCTGCCCTGACCGAGCGGCGTCCGGCTGGTGACCGTCGTCACCGACCTGACCGCCGACACGCCCATGCCCGAGATGTGGGGGTGTGACAACGGCGTCGTCCCTATATATGGTGTCGATCGCAGCTGGTTCGGCCGCTCATCCGCAGTGGTCGAGGCAAGAGGGAACCCGGTGGAAATCCGGGACTGCCCCGCAGCGGTGAGTGGGAACGACCGCCGTCATCAGCACTGGGCCGCCAAGCGGCCTGGGAAGCGACGGCCAGTAGGAGACCGGCGAGTCCGGTCGTGCCCACAAGTCCGAAGACCTGCCAGCGCGCCGCGCACCCGCACCCGGGTGGGCGGCGGTCCGACGCCGCGTGGGACGGCCGACGCCCCCTGACCCACGCCCGGCGTGGCGTCCGCCGGTGTCTGTCTCCTCGCGTCCGAGGGCCATCAGGTCTCGAACTCGCGAGGAGTGAGTGGTGACAGTCACCCAGGTGGTCCCGACCGGCGGCGACACCGCCCTGCCGGGCCGGCGGCGGACGCAAATGCACGTCCGCAAGCGCGACGGCGCCAGCGAACCGGTGGACGTGAACAAGATCGTCCGTGCGGTCGAGCGGTGGACCGACGACCTGACCGATGTCGACCCGCTGCGGGTGGCGACCCGGACGATCAGCGGGCTCTACGACGGCGCGACCACCGCCGAGCTGGACCGGCTGTCCATCCAGACCGCGGCCGAGATGATCGGTGAGGAGCCGCAGTACTCACGCCTGGCCGCTCGGCTGCTGGCCGGCTACGTCGACAAGGAGGTGCGCCGGCAGGGCGTCACCTCGTTCAGCACGGCGATCCGGGTCGGCCACGCCGAGGGACTGATCGGAGACGACACCGCCGCCTTCGTCGCCGCACACGCCCGGGCGCTCGACGACGCCGTCGACCCGGACGGCGACCGGCGGTTCGAGTACTTCGGCCTGCGCACGGTGTACGACCGGTACCTGCTGCGCCACCCGACCAGCCGGCTGGTGCTGGAGACCCCGCAGTACTGGCTGCTGCGGGTGGCCTGCGGCCTGTCCCGTACGTCGGACGAGGCGGTCGACTTCTACCGGCTGATGTCCAGCCTGGCCTACCTGCCCAGCTCGCCGACGTTGTTCAACTCCGGCACCCGGCACACCCAGATGTCCTCCTGCTACCTGGTCGACTCCCCGCGAGACGAACTGGACTCGATCTACCAGCGGTACGCGCAGGTCGCCAACTTGTCCAAGTTCGCCGGCGGCATCGGCATCGCGTACTCCCGGGTCCGGTCGCGGGGCGCGCTGATCCGCGGCACGAACGGGCAGTCCAACGGGATCGTGCCGTGGCTGCGCACGCTGGACGCGAGCGTCGCCGCGGTCAACCAGGGCGGCCGGCGCAAGGGCGCCGCCTGCGTGTACCTGGAGCCGTGGCACCCGGACATCGAGGAGTTCCTGCAACTGCGGGACAACACCGGCGAGGACGCCCGGCGCACCCACAACCTGAACCTGGCCAACTGGATCCCCGACGAGTTCATGCGCCGGGTCGAGGCAGACGAGGTGTGGTCGCTGTTCGACCCGCACGAGGTGCCGGAACTGCCCGACCTGTGGGGCGAGCGGTTCGACGCCGCGTACCGGACGGCCGAGGCGCAGGGCCGCTACGTGCGGCAGATCCCGGCGCGGGAGCTGTACGGGAAGATGATGCGCACCCTGGCCCAGACCGGCAACGGGTGGATGACCTTCAAGGACGCCGCGAACCGGCTGTGCAACCAGACCGCCGAACCGGGCAACGTGGTACACCTGTCCAACCTCTGCACCGAGATCATCGAGGTGTCCAGCGACGCCGAGACCGCGGTGTGCAACCTCGGCTCGGTGAACCTCGCCGCCCACCTCACCGATGGCGCCATCGACTGGCAGCGGCTGCGCGCCACGGTCCGTACCGCGGTCACGTTCCTCGACCGGGTCATCGACATCAACTACTACCCGACCGCGCAGGCGGCGGTGAGCAACCCCCGCTGGCGGCCGGTCGGGCTCGGGCTGATGGGCCTGCAGGACGTGTTCTTCGCGCTGCGGATGCCGTTCGACTCCCCGGCCGCGCGGGAGTTGTCCACCCGGGTCAGCGAGGAGTTGTACCTGACCGCCCTGGAGACCTCCGCGGACCTGGCGCGGCGCTTCGGCGCGCACCCGGCGTACGGGCAGACGCGGGCGGCGCGCGGGCAGTTACAGCCCGACCTGTGGGGCGTCGAGGGAACGCAGACCGCCCGGTGGACCGCGCTGCGGGAGCGGGTGGACACGCACGGGTTGCGCAACTCCCTGCTGGTGGCGGTCGCCCCGACCGCCACCATCGCCTCGATCGCCGGTTGTTACGAGTGCGTCGAGCCGCAGGTCTCCAACCTGTTCAAGCGCGAGACCCTGTCGGGGGAGTTCCTTCAGGTCAACACCGCTCTGGTACGCGAGCTGAAGGCCCGCGGCCTGTGGACCGAGCCGGTCCGGTCGGCGATCAAGCGGGCTGAGGGCTCGGTGCAGGAGATCACGGAGCTACCGGCCGCCGTCCGCGAGCTGTTCCGCACCGCGTGGGAGCTGCCGCAGCGGGCGCTGATCGACCTGGCCGCCGCTCGGGCGCCCTTCATCGACCAGTCCCAGTCGCTGAACCTGTTCCTGGCCTCGCCCACCATCGGCAAGCTCTCCTCGATGTACCTGTACGCCTGGAAGACCGGGCTGAAGACCACCTACTACCTGCGGTCCCGCCCCGCCACCCGGATCCAGCAGGCCACCGTCGCGCCCACCGCCATCGCCCTCGCCGCGCCCGTGACGGCCGATCCGGAGGCGCTGGCCTGCTCGCTGGAGAACCCCGAGTCCTGCGAAGCCTGCCAGTGACCGCCGCCGACACCACCACCGACACGAGGACCACGCACATGCTGCTCGACCCCGGGATGGACCTCACCCTCCGCCCGATGCGCTACCCGCACTTCTTCGACCGGTTCCGCGACGCCATCCGCAACACCTGGACCGTCGAGGAGGTCGACCTGCACGCCGACCTCGCCGACCTCGACAAGCTTTCCCCCGCCGAGCGGCACCTGGTCAGCCGGCTGGTCGCGTTCTTCGCCACCGGCGACACAATCGTCGCCAACAACCTCGTGCTCAACCTCTACCAGCACGTCAACAGCCCGGAGGGTCGCCTCTACCTGTCCCGGCAGTTGTTCGAGGAGGCGGTGCACGTCCAGTTCTACCTCAACCTGCTCGACACGTACGTGCCCGACGAGACCGAGCGGTTCGCCGCCTTCGCCGCCATCGAGAGCATCCCCTCGATCCGCCGCAAGGCCGACTTCTGCTTTCGTTGGATCGACTCCCTCGACAACCTGCGCGAGCTGCGGTCCCGCGAGGACCGGCGGAAGTTCCTGCTCAACCTGATCTGCTTCGCCGCCTGCATCGAAGGACTCTTCTTCTACGGCGCGTTCGCGTACGTCTACTTCCTGCGCTCCCGCGGCCTGCTCCACGGACTCGCTTCCGGCACCAACTGGGTGTTCCGCGACGAGTCCATGCACATGGCCTTCGCGTTCGACGTCGTCGACACCGTGCGCGGCGAGGAACCCGACCTGTTTGACGACGACCTCGCCGATCAGGTCCGCCAGATGCTCACCGAGGCCGTCGAGTGTGAGGTTCAGTTCGCCGAGGACCTGCTCGGCCACGGCGTGCCCGGTCTGACGCTGGCCGACATGCGGGAGTACCTCCAGCACGTCGCCGACCGGCGTCTCGCCCAGCTCGGGATCGCACCGCACTACGGGTCGGCCAACCCGTTCGCCTTCATGGAGTTGCAGGACGTGCAGGAGCTGTCCAACTTCTTCGAGCGGCGGGTGTCGGCGTACCAGGTGGGGGTCACCGGCACGGTCGCCTTCGACGACGACTTCTAGGGCGCCAGGGAGGCGACGGCGGGTCCGTCGTCGCCTCCCTCCCTCAGAAGTCGTCGACGTTCACCGACACGCGATGCGCGCTGGATTTCCAGTTGGGCACGTTGACCACGTCGTACCCGCCGCCGCGCTGACCCACGGTGATCCGCACGAGGCCGAGGTGCGCCGGCGCGGCCGGGATGAACAGGTCCATGCCGGTGATGAAGGTCTGGCTGAAGAACTCCGGCAGCGGAGCGGTCAGGTCGGTGACGCCGTCACTGCCGTCGTCGAACGCGAAGACGGCGATCGTCCTCTTCGCGCGCGGCGTGTTCGCCGGGTTCAGGACATCCCGACCGTTGATCCAGAGGTTGTCGCCGGCGTCTCCCTGGTCGCCCCACCACTCCTTCTGGCGCTGGATCGTCAGCGCCGTGTGCCGGTCGCTGGTGTCGATCAGTGCGCCGAGACCCTCGCCCGGCCGGCTCGTCGCGAGGCGTAGGAACGAGTCGGAGCGGAGGAACGGCTGGAAGTAGAAGTGGTGCGTCGCCGCTCCGGCGCGCACGATCGCGAACTCGTACCGGGCTGTGGCGAGCACCGGGAACGGTCCGAACGAGCCGTCGCCGCTGAGTGACACCCGATGCGCGGGCCGGTTCGACAGCCGACCGCCGGTAAGGGAGTTGACCGGGTAGACCTCGAGGGTCGCGTCGGCGACGCCGGCGTTGCTCGGGAAGAGCACCGCGCGGCCGGAGACCCGGGCGGTGCCAAAGAGTTGGGGCACGATGCTCGTCGTGCGTGGCGCGCGGCCCTGGAAGAACCGGAAGATCTCGCCGAACGACTCCCGCGACGACACCGTCTGGGTGTGGGACTGGTCCGGCAAGTAGACGTTCCTCGCGCCCGCGACGGCCCGCGCCGCGTCCCCCTCGCCCCAGATCGCGAGCGTGGGTACGCCGCCCGGCGGCGCCGCCGCAGTTCGCCCGTCCAGGTTGACGTAGTGCGCGACCCGCGCGGCCCGGTCGGGGGAACTGGCGAGGTAGCCCTGCATGACGAAGGTGCCCAGGGAGTGCGCGAGCAGATCCACCCGGTCCGCTCCGGTCGCTGCCAACAGCCGCGAGATCCGCGCGTCCAGCCCCGCGTACACCTGGGGCAGGATCGTGGCGAGGTTCGGCGAATCGTATTCGTGTGCCTCGATGATGTCGATCGGGTAGCCGTTGCTGGCCAGGCGCTTGGCCTGGGTCTGGAACTGCGACGCCGACCCGGCGCTGCCGTGCACGAAGATCACTGGCCGGTACGACGGGGTGGTGGCGGCCTCGGCGGCGCTCGGAACGGCGGCGACGGCCGGGCCGGCGGCGAGTGCCACCCCGGCGAGAAGGGAGAGCAGTCTGCGTCGGGACGTGTGCATCGATCCTCCACCTCGGTAGACGAACTATTTGCACTAGCAGCGCAAGCATCGTCTCAGGGGGAGGGCCAGCGGTCCACACCTTCTTCCGCCGCGCGGTTCAACTGCCTGCGCAGCCGACACATGTGCGTGCTGAGGGCCGGGCGGCGAGTCGCTCGGCGGGGATCGGACGCGAGCACCGTTCGCACCTGCCGTAGGTGCCGGCCTCGACCCGTCGCAACGCCACGTCGAGCTCGGCGAGGCGCCGCCGCGTCGCGTCGAGGACCGCGGTGAGCTGCGCCCGTTCGAACGCGATCGTGCTGCCCTCGGGGTCGTGTTCGTCATCGGCGTTGGACGACCTCGATGCCTCGAAGAGGCTCCGCAGATCGCTGTCCAACGCCACTACCTGGGCCTGGGTCTGGTCGCGCAGGCGGAGCAGCTCCGCGCGGACCGAGCTGGATTCCCTGGTCATGACCGCTCGACGGTACCGCGGACGGCCGTCACCAGCGACCTGGTCCGGACGCGGGGTCTACATGAAGTTGCGGGTGTGCAGGGCGGAGAGCGCCGCCGCCTCGTCGGGCCGGAAGCCCAGCCGTACCAGCCGGCGCTGCCGGCCCTGATCCATCACGTGCTGCAACTGCCGCACCCGCTCGAAGCCGGCGGCCACGTCGTCGGGGTGCCATCCACCGGCCGCGAGCACCACCAGCGCGTCGAACACGTCCGCGTTGAGGCCCGCGGTGTCGACGAGCGCGTCGTGGCGGCGGTGGATCGCCGCGCGGAGCCGATCCCGCAGCAGCGGGTCCACGGTCGCCTGGTGCTCAAGGTGTGCCATGCCGAACACCACGTGCCGGCGCTCGTCCTGCATCGCCAACCAGCAGACGCGACGGGTCACCGGGTCCGGCGCGTTCTGCTCCAGGAACGAGAGCAGGTCGACGAAGCTGCCCTCACCGAGTACGGAGAGCAGGAACGAGGCCAACGCGAAGTCGGACTCGGCGACAAGTGTGAAGAGCGACTGCCGGCCGCCGGCCGACGACGTGCCCAGCTCGGCGCCCCGGAGCAGCGCTCGCCGGCTGAACACCTCCATGTGCCGGGCCTCGTCGGCCATCTGCACCGCGAGGAGCTGCATCACCTCGCGGAAGTGCGGGTGTATCCGCCCGACGAACCGTGCCGGCACGACGAGTGCGGCCTGCTCGTTCTCGACAAGGTAGGTCATCACCTGCACCACCGCCGCCTCGACGTCGGCCGGCAGCGCGAACGCGTCGTCCCACGGCACCGCGGTCTCCGGGTCCCACTGCCGCGCCGCCGCCTGCGCGTACAGCTTGGGGGCGACGTCGGCCCACACCAGATCGCGGTCGTCCAGGTCGAACCGCGCCTCGGGGCCACCGGCCTCCAGCAGCGCACCGCGGGCGCCGAGCCCCCAGCGCGGTGGGGGGCGACTGCTGAGCGCCGAGGGCAGGGCGGGCCCGGCTCGCTCCGCGCCGAACCTGCGGTCGTCATCCGCGGTGCCGCGGACGACCACCGCCACCAGCTCGCTCCGGTCGGCCGGATTCGGCCATTCGACCCGGTGGCCACGGCTGCGGCACCAGGCGGGCAGGTGCACCGGCAGAGCGGGGTCGAGGCCGGAGACCGCCAACCGGCCGCCGGGCGGTAGCGAGGCAAGGGCGCGTTGCACCAGCAGGTGCGCGCCCCGGTCGAAGCCCAGGCCCCCGAGGTGGATCTCGGCGTCGGCGGCCGGCGCGCTGCTCACGGCCGGTAGTCCGCGGCGGTCACCCGCCCGTCGGCCGCGTAGAACCCGCTGGCGTCGACCGCCCGGGCGAGGGCGTCATACCCCGTGGTGCGGCCGTCTTCCCAGGCGGTCAGCCCTTCGAGGTCGAGCAACGGGCGGACCTCCGGGTCGGCGTACGACATGCCACGCAGCAGCGTGCCGAAGAGCCGGACCCCGGCGGACGCCGGATCGCGCACCGTCATGTTGCAGTGGTCGTATCGGGCGGTCTGCGCGACGATCCGGGTGCCCTCGGGCGGCAGCGTGCCCTCCTGGACGAACGCCAGGTGGTTGGCGTCGATCATGCAGGCGGCGTCGACCTCCTTGGCCACGAGGGCCCGGGCGGCGTCGCGCTCGCCGCCGATGTGGTCGCCGTGCAACCCGACGCCGACGTCGAACCGGCGCACGTCGACCTCGACCCCGGCGGCCGCGAGGTGTCCGAGTGGGATCAGCGTCGCCTGTGGACTGTCGACGGCGCCGACGGCGACGAGTGAACCGGACAGGTCCTCGACCTGGCGCGCCGGCGAGTCGGCCCGCACCACCACGACCGAGGTGAGGTCCCGGTCGGTGTCGCGCATGGTGAGGGCGCTCACGGTGCCGCCGCTGGCCGCTGCCAGCCGTTCGGCCCGCAGCCAGGCGAGCGGTGAGTTCCACGCCGCGTCGATCCGCCCGGCGACGAGATCCTCGACCTGCCGCTCGTAGTGCGAGTAGAGGACGAAGTCGAAGTCCAGGCCCCGCCCTCGCAGCCAGGCGCGGAAGCCCTCCCAGATGGTCACCACCTTGGGGTCGTACGCGACCGCGCCCATCAGGACAGCCGGCGCCGGCATCAGCGGTTGGCCTCGTCGAGCAGCGGCAGCCCGGTAGCGACGCGGCCGACGAAGTCGTGCAGGGCGTCGGTGGTGGGTGCCATCACCCGGGCCGCGCGGGAGTCGCGGAACCGGCGTTCGAGGCCCAACTCCTTGCGGAACGCGCTGCCGCCGCAGAGCTGCATCGCGCCGTCGGTCACGTCGGCGGCCGTCTCGCCGGCGAGCGCCTTGACCTGCAACACCCGCAGCATCGCGTCCTCCCGGCCGGTCTCCAGCGCGGTCAGGGTGTCGCCGAGGAAGGCGCGCAAGGTGTCGGTGCGGGTCTTCATCTGGGCGAAGGCGCGTCGGGTGACCGGCGCGTCGCGAAGGGCCGCGCCGGTGTGCGTGAGCGTGGTCCTGGTGAGATGCCGGCCGGCCTCGGTGACCGCGCTGTCCGCGAGGCCGAGGCAGAACGCGGCGTTCAGCACCAGGAACCAGGGCAGGACCGCGCCGAGCGCGGTGTCGAGGCCGGCGCCGTCGGCGGCCATCATCGCGCCGGCGGGGACGCGCACCCCGTCGGCGGTCATCGGCCGGGAGCCGTTGCCGCGCAGGCCGAGCCCATCGAAGTCGCCGGCGATGCTGAGGCCGCTGCTGCCGGCGGGAACGAGCCACAGCGTCATCGGACCCGCACCCGGGGCGAGCGGGAGACTCGACCAGACGTAGCTGTCCGCCTCGCCGGCCGAGGTGACCCAGCTCTTCCTGGCGTCGAGCCGGACGGCACCGTCGTCGCCCGCCGTCGCGGTGCCGGTCGGCGACCAGAAATGGCTGCGCGAACCGAACTCGGAGAACGCCAACGTGCTCAGGTGATCGCCAGCGGCGATGGCCGAGCGGACCTCGCGCGGGCCGTGCGCCTCGATGACGGCGGTCGCCGCGTAGTGCATGAGAACGACCATCGCCGTGGAGCCGCACTCGGCGGCCAGCCGTTCGACGACCTCCGCGACCGTACGCATGCCCTTGCCGCCACCACCGACGTCGGTCGAGGAGGCGAGGCCGAGCAGACCAGCCGCGGCGAGGGCGTCCACGCTCTGCCGGGGAAAGGTGCCGTCCCGGTCGACCAGCGCGGCCTGGGGGCGGATCACGTCGTCGATCAGCGTGTCGAGCGTGGTTGAATCGTCGGAGTCGGGGCGGGCATTGTCGACACTGGCCGTCACGTGGATGTCCCTTCGGTCGGACCGATGGCACCGCCGTCGAGGCTATCGCAGCTGACCAGCGCGGGGCGAGAACGTCGGATGACCGTCATCGGCGCGAATCGCATCCGTGGTCCTGCCGTGCAGGCTGACCAGCACCGGCGGTCCACTCACCGTCCGGCGCGGGCGTCCTCGCGGTGCGGCCGGCCGTGCCCGTCGTCCCGGTCGATCCGCAACTCCCGCTCCAACTCCGCGATCACCGCGCGCAGGTCGTCCAGCCGTTGGCTGATCGCGATGCGGTCCACCTCGTCCGGTACGCCGTCGCCGTCCTCGTCGTATCCGGGGGCCAGGCGTTCGGTCATCTCCAGCCGGCGTGCTTCCTCCATCGAGTTGACGATCACCGCGATGAGGATGTTGAGCAGCAGGTTGACGGTGATGACCACGTAGCTGACGTAGTAGAGCAGCGTCCACGGCGAGATCGTCATGCCCTGCTCGATGAGGTCCGGCAACGTCTCCAGGGACAACAGCACGAACAACGTCAGCAGGGACCGGCCGATGTCGCCGTACTGGTCCGGGAATCTGCTGCCGAAGATCAGCCAGCCGGCCATGCCGTACACGTAGAGCGTCACCACGGCCAGGGCGAGGAAACCACCGACGCCCGGCAGGCTGCGCCACAGGGCCGACACGATGGTCCGAAGGCCCGGAGAGAAACGCACCAACCTGACCATCCGGGCGACCCGCACCACACGCAGCAGCGCCGGGTCGCCGTGCAGGCCCGGAATGAAGATCGCCGCGATCACGGCGAAGTCGAAGACGTTCCAGCCGTGCCGGAAGAAATCCTGCGGGCGGCGGCCGTAGGCGGCCAGCCGGATGCCGATCTCGACGACGAAGACGGCGCGGAAGAACAGCTCCAGCCAGTGCAGCGCGGCGCTCGC
This sequence comes from Micromonospora cremea, assembly GCF_900143515.1. Lineage (NCBI taxonomy): Bacteria > Bacillati > Actinomycetota > Actinomycetes > Micromonosporales > Micromonosporaceae > Micromonospora > Micromonospora cremea. The sequence goes on from NZ_FSQT01000001.1 coordinate 1,132,366, forward strand.
CACGGTCAGGCCCCGGTATGTCTCTAGGCCGAGGACCACCCCGTTGGCGAGGATGACGACGACGATGCCGATCTCGAAGGGCCGTGACCGGGCGAGCCGGCCGCAGGCGTCGACCACTCTGGACCGGAGGCGCGCGGGTGGGGTCGGCTCGCCTCGCTGGGCGGGCACGCGTGCGCCACTCACCAGGTGCCCGGCTCGGTGGTGCGTGCCGAGGCCGCCGGGCGGGCCCACCTCCGGCCGTCGTCGTGGCGGTGCGGGCGGCGTGCGGGCATGCCCATCACCCTAACGAAGCGCCCGACGCGCGGCGGATCGTCTCGCCTTCGGCCACCGGCTGGGCGGTTGCCTGGCGCGTCAGAGGTGGCCGGTCCGTTCCGGTGTCACCGGGGCCGCGAAGAACGTGGCGAGCGGGTCGACGAGCCGGGGGTGGGCCCGGTTGATGGCGTCGTGACCGCTGCGGGGAATCACCAGGGTTCGGGCTCGGGGCAACGCGCCGGCCAGCGCCTCGTTGAGGTCGACGTAGTAGGGCGGGCCGTCGGCGCCGCAGGCCAGCAGCACCTCGGCGGTGATCCCTGCCCATTGGCTGGCGGGGCCGTCGTGATCTCGGATCAGGGCGGACTCGTCCAGGGTCATCGGCAGCAGGTCGCCCATCATCCGCCCGATCGGCGTACGCAGGAACGCGCGAGTGATAACCAGCCGTACGCCGAACGGGAGCTTCGCCGCCGCCATCTGTGGGTTGATTCCGCCGGCCGTGATGGCGAGGCTCCGCGCGGTATCGCCGGCCCGCAGCGCCTCATGCGCGGCGTCGAGCCACGCGGCGGGGAAGCCGCCGTCGATGGAGACCGCAGCGTCGTAGAGGGCGAGCCGGTCGATCGGCAGTCGGAGCGCGGCCTGGAGCGCGATGAAGCCGCCGAAGCTGTGGCCGACGATGTTGCCGGACCCGGTGTGCTCCAGCACCGCGGCGAGGTCGTCGATGTCCTGCTCGAAGGTGTAGGGCACCGACCTGGGTGGGGCGTCCGCCCGCCCCCGCCGGTTGTAGAGGTGCACGGTGAACCGGTCGGCGAGCGCCGTGGCTAGCCGTCGGTAGACGTCGATGGTGACCCCGCCGCCGTGTACCACGACGAGCCCGGGCCCGGTGCCCGTGGAGTGCAGCGCGATGCTCGCGCCGTCCCGTGCCGTGATCCGCTGCATAGTCAGCCCGCCTCTCGCGATAAAACTGCGAACGATGTTTGCAGTTTACAGTAGATCAGTGAGCGACGCACCCACGAGATCCGGCGACGGCGACTCCGACCGGCAGCCGATCTGGACCAGGCCCGAACGCGGCAGCCGCGGCCCCGCCCCGGCGCACAGTCGCGATGCCATCGTCGCGGCCGCCATCGCGTTGGCGGACGAGGACGGCCTCGCCGCGGTGTCGATGCGGGGCGTCGCCACCGCGCTGGGCACCGGCGCCGGATCGCTCTACCGATACCTGTCGTCCCGTGACGACCTGCTGGACCTCATGACCGACCGGGTGGTGGGGGAGTTGCGGCCGTACCCGCGGGCGGACGGCGACTGGCTGGACGCCATGCTGCTGCTGGCCCGGCGGCAGTTGGCGCTGCACCGGCGCCACCCGTGGCTGACCGACGTGACCCACCGACCATCCGGCGTCGGCCCGGAGACCCTGGCCTGGTTCGACAACTGCCTCCGCATCCTCGAGCCCGTCGGCTGCGCCGTCACCGCCAAGTTCGAGGCGATCGCGATGGTGACCGGCGTGGTGAGCCTCTTCGCCCGCAGCGAGGCCACGACCGGGTCGTTCACCTTCGCCGGCGCCGACCTCACGGCGTACCCGCACCTGGTCGCGGCGTTCAGTCAGCCCTCGCCACCCGCGCCTCGGACGGGCCTGTTCGAGCGCACCCTGCGCAGCCTGCTGACCGGGCTGCTCCTGCCCGAGCCCTCGGACGCGGGCTGAACCCCGACGCGATGCCGGGGTCTAGCGTCGGTGGTGGTGGGCGCGCGGGACCCGTGGGCTGCCCAGCACGGGCCGAAGAGGTCGGCGAGCCGGACGTGCCGCCGCCAGGCACTCGGGTGAGAGGTGCGAGCGTGTCGGATTACGATCTTGCCGACCTGCGGGAACGGGCCGCGAACGATGACCGGGACGCGGCGGACATCCTGGCTGACCTGACCGACGGCGCCGACGACGCCGGGTAGTCCACGTCCCGCGCCGGGCGGCGGGCGTGGACACCCGTCGGCCGCCCGGGTGCCGGTCGACGCGGCCGAACGTCAGGCCCGCGCGGCCCGGATCGCGTCGTGCAGCGGGGTGCTCGGCCGGCCGATCAGCCGGCTGAGGTCGTCGCTGTCGGTCACCAGCTCACCGATCGCGATGGAGTGGTCGAGCGCGGCGACGAACCCGGCGGTGCCGGCGTCGAGGCCGACGTTCTCCAGGGCCGAGGCCAGCTCGGCGGCCGACAGGTCCTGGTGGACGACCGTGGTGCCGGTGACCTCGGTCACCGCCGCGGCCAGCTCGTCGAAGGTGAAGGCGGTGCCGCCCAGCTCGTAGACGGTGTTGCCGTCCTCCTCGCGGGTCAGCGCCGCGGCGGCGGCGGCCGCGTAGTCGGCCCGGGTCGCGGCGGAGACCTTGCTGCCACCGGTGGCGCCGAGGATCGTGCCGCTCTGCAGGTACTGCGGCAGCTGGTCGGTGTAGTTCTCGGTGTACCAGCTGTTGCGCAGCACGGTGTGCGGGAGGCCTGACGCGGCGAGGACCTCCTCGGTGGCCCTGTGCTCCGGCGCCAGCGGGTTGGTGGTGGTGTCGGCGCGCAGGATGCTCGTGTAGATCAGGCGCTCGACCCCGGCCAGCTTGGCCGCGTCGATGACCGCGGTGTGCTGGCGCACGCGGTGGCCGGGCGTGTCGCCGGAGATGAGCAGCAGGCGGCGTACGCCGGCCACGGCGCCGGGCAGCGTCGACGGGTCGTCGTAGGTGGCCCGACGGATCTCGACGCCACGCGAGGCGAGGTCGGCGGCCTTCTCCGGGGTGCGGACGATGGCGGCGATCTCGGCGGCGGGCACGCCGGTGTCGAGCAGGTGCTCGATCACCAGCCGGCCCAGCCGGCCGGTGGCGCCGGTGACGGCATAGGTGGGCATGGCAACCTCCGATGGGTGACGCAAACCTGTAAGCACTTACGAATCTACAGCACATGCTAAGCCGTAACTGTGGGGTAGGCTGGTGAGGTGAGCGACATGCCGGCCCAGGACCCGGCGGGGCCTACCCAGGAACTCGTCAGCGATGTCTTCGCGCGCGGCTGCACCTCCCGCGCGGCCTTCGAGGACGTCACCTCGAAATGGGCCTCGCTGGCCCTGCTGGCGCTCGGCGAGGGTCGGTACCGGTTCAACGCGCTACGCCGCCGCATCGACGGGGTGAGCGAGCGGATGCTCTCCCAGACCCTGCAGACCCTCGAGCGCGACGGCATGCTCACCCGCGAGGTCCTCACGGCGATCCCGCCGCGTGTCGAATACTCGCTCACCCCCATCGGCGCCCGGGTCGCCGAGCAGCTTCGCGGCCTCGCCGACCTGCTGGAGGCCTCGGTGCCCGAGCTGCAGACCGCCCGCGACGCCCACGAGCGCGACCGGGGCTAGAGGCCACCCACGCCGCATTGATCATCCCGCGTCGACCAGCTGTAGCCTCAGCCCTCATGAGCTGGCTTCCTGACGACTTCGTCCACCCCGTCCACGTGCCCGTGCCCAACACCGCGCTGCACCTGCGGCCGATCCGGGAGGCGGACACCGCGCTCGACTACCCCGCCGTGATGGGCTCCCGAGAGCGCCTGTGGGAGATCTTCGGCCCGGCCTGGGCCTGGCCGCAGGAGACGATGACCTACGACGAGGACCGCGCCGACCTGCTGCGGCACGAGAAGGAGATAGCCGCGCACCAGTCGTTCAACTACGCGCTGCTGGACGAGCGGGAGACGGCGATCCTTGGCTGCGTCTACATCGACCCGCCCGAGCGCACCGGCTCCGACGGCGAGGTCTCCTGGTGGGTGGTGGACGACCTGGTCGGCGGAGAGGCCGAGCGGGCGCTCGACGCGCTGGTGCCGCAGTGGATCGCCGCCGACTGGCCCTTCCAGCAGCCCCGTTATCTGGGCCGCGACATCACCTGGCAGGAGTGGCTCACGCTGCCGCGCGCCTCGTGACACGTCCGAGGCGGTGCCCGACCCGGCCTGTCCCGGTCAGGCGTTGAGCGTCTCGCGGGGCGGCACCCCGTAGCTGGCGTGATACCGGGCGGTGAATCTGCTGTGGCTGACGAATCCCCACCGACTGGCGATCGCCGACACGGTGTCCCAGCGAGGGTCGGCCCGGAGCAGGTCGTGGTGGGCCCGATCGAGCCGGACCCGACGCAGGTATGCCATCGGGGTGGTGTCGAGATGACGGCGGAAGGCGAGCTGCACCGCCCGCAGGGAGACCGCGGCGGCGTCGGCGATGTCGGCCGCGGTGATGTCCCGGTCGGCGTGCTCGTCCATGAAGGCGATCGCCCGGCGCAACGTGACGGTGCTGGCGTCGCGTCGGTCCTCGATGGTCGGATCGGTGACCGCCGTGTTGGGGAAGACGGTGAGCGCCGACGCGGCGAGCATCCGCGCGGCGTTGCCGATCACCAGCGGCTGCGCGCTGGCGATCGGGTTGTTCAGGACGACGTCGCCGACATAGCTGGTGGTGTTGCGCCACTGCCGGGCGAGGGCGGCAGTGGCGGGGCCGAGGTCGGTGAACCGGATCTGACCGGGCCGTCGGCTCGGCGCGGCGGTGGCGACCTGCGCCAGCACCGCGAGGTCCAGCACGCAGATCTCCACCTCGCCGGGGTGCCAACGCACGGTGTGCGGCAGGTCGGGCGTGGTGGCGAGGAAGACGTCACCGGGCGCGAGCCGGTGGGCCATACCGTCGCAGGTGCGGTCGACTCGGGCGGTGCGGGTGCGGCAGATCACCAGTCCGTCGATGGTACCCACCTCGATGTCGAGGTACGCCGTCTGAGCGGTGGTCGCGAGGGCGAACGGCCCGGCGTCGACGCGCTGGTGGACGAGCCGGTATCCGTCGTCCCCGCCGCGCATGCGCAGGTCCGTGTCGTACGTCCTGGCCAGGAAGTGGTGGATGGCCGACGGATCTCTGCTGTCGAACCCTCGGGTCTGCACTGGTGACGTCATCCGCTGTCTCCGTCCGGAATGGTGCCGCCGGGTGGTGGACCAGGACCGGCGGCGAGGTCGGGACGTGCCTGCGCGGAGGCGGTGTCCCGGCACGCTGCTGCCGGCGGAGCGGTTGCGGTGCCAGTGCCCGCCCGCGCCGTCCAGTTCGGACGGGTGGTGGGACCTGACGGCGGGGGTGTTCGGGTTGGGCGATCTCGGGGTGCAAGCGTCGTGAGCGGGACGGTGAGGGCCGGTCGAGCCGGTGTGGATCGGAGCTGATCTTTGAATTCCGCTATGGCAATAGCCATTGACGGGAATTCAACCCCTACGATAATCCGCCCGTATTCCGCTCGCGCTCGTCCGATCCGTCGGATCGACTTCGCTTTCCGGCTACCGCCTCCGGGGTTCTTGCGTCTATTGGCCTAGCCATTCAGGTTGCACCGGCGGAATTCTTTTCATGATTCCCGGGACACGGTAGGGACGCCGGGCGACTGGCCACGTAGGGGGAGACCATTGGACAGTATCGAATCTGACCGTGTCGTTCGGTTCGCCGTGGCCGAGACGCTCGCGCGGGTGGCGGGCGAGGACAGCCTGGCGCTGGGCGAGACGGACGCGTTGCAGAGCCTCGGGGTTGCGCTGCGCGAGGTGCTGCGCCGCGCGCTCGACGACCAGGTGCCCCTCACCACGCCCCAGTTCGTCGACCTGTGCCGCGACCTGCGCCTGAACCGCGATTCCCTGGACCTGCTGGGGCACCACCTGCTGACGGCGCTGCTGACTCACCAGGTGGGGCCGGACGCACTGATCCGCGTCGGCGTACTCCTCGGCACCGTCCGGCGCTACCTGCCCGCCGCCCGGCAGCCCACGCACCGCAACGGGCGCCCGGTGCCCGGGCGACGCGACGTACGCTCGGACAACAACGTCGAGGGCCGGTACCGGCCGAAGCTGCCGGAACACCTGCCCAGCCCACCGACCTGGACCTGCACCGGATGTGGTCGCGAGTGGCCCTGCGCCACCAAGCAGAGTCAACTCCTCGCTGAGTTCGGTGGGGCGCGCGCCGCCCTCGCCGTGTACCTCGGCTCCTGCCTCGCCGCCGCCGCCCAGGACCTGCCCACGCTGCCGTTGTCCGGGGCTCGGCTCCGATTCCTGGGCTGGCTGCCCCGCGCCCGGACCTGATGACGACGTGGCCGCCCGCCCCGCCGGTCGCCATCGGCGACCGACGGCGACGGTGCGCGTTCAGCCGACCCGGACCTGGTAGATGCCGCGGCCGAAGGTGCCGGCCACCAGGCGCTGGTGAGTCGCGTCGTACTCGATGTCGTCGACGGGGACCATCGGCAGCCCCCGGCCCTGCCGCAGCCAGATCGCCCCACCGGTCGGACTCACGAAGACGCCCTGGTCGGTTGCCACGTAGAGGGTGAGCCCCCGGCCGATCACCAGATCGTTGACCGGCGCCCGGGGCAGCGTGCCACTGACGTCCACGAAGTGCCGCCCGCCGTCCAGCGAGCCCAGCACGTACGGCCGGTCCGATCCCGACCGGTACGCGGACAGCGTCACGTACACCCGACCGGCGCGGGCCGAATCGACCACGACCCGGGTGACCCACGGCTGCCCGGAGAGCAGCGACCATTACGAAGACGGGCATCGATGGGCAGCCCCCCGGGGACGGAATGCTCGACGACGGGATCGGCGCAGGCACTAGGCAAGAGGGACATCGATGCGATGGAATGTGATCCACGCGCCGCACCCCTGGGGAGGACACCGATGTCGTCCGCACCGTCGACCGCCCGCACCCGCGCCCGGGTCGCCGCCGTCCTGGCCGGCCTGCTGCTCGCGGCGTTGCCCGCCGCGCCCGCGCCCGCCGCACCGGCCGCCGCCCCGGAGGCGGCCGAAGCCGCCGCGCGGCACCGTCCGACACCCCCACACGTCGTCGGCGACAAGACCGTTCCCGTCTACTCTTACGCGGACGCGATCCGGGAGAGCGTCTGGGTGGAGACCCGGGCCGACAGCGATGGCGACGGGGTGCGGGACCGGGTGGCGGTGGACCTGGTCCGGCCCCGGGAGGCCGCCGCCGCGGGAGTCCGGGTGCCGGTCATCATGGACGCCTCGCCCTACTACCTCTGCTGCGGGCGGGGCAACGAGAGCGAGCGAAAGACGTACGACGCGGCCGGCGTCATCGCCAAGGCGCCACTGTTCTACGACAACTACTTCGTCCCGCGTGGCTACGCGTTCGCCGCGGTGGACCTCGCCGGCACCGCCCGCTCCACCGGCTGCGAGGACGTCGGCGGCCCGGCCGAGGTGGGCAGCGCCAAGGCCGTGGTGGACTGGCTCAACGGGCGGGCCCGCGCCTTCACGGCCGACGGCCGACCGGTCAGCGCGGCCTGGAGCACCGGGCGCGTCGGCATGATCGGCAAGTCGTGGGACGGCTCGGTCGCCAACGGGGTCGCCGCCACCGGCGTGCCGGGGCTGGCGACCATCGTGCCGATCTCGGCGATCTCCAGCTGGTACGACTACATGCGCTACCAGGGGGTGCTGCGGTCCGCCGACTATCCCGGCTACCTGCACTCGTACGTCAACGGCCGCACGGACGGGGCCTGCGCGGAGGTGCTGGCCCGGCTGCGCGCCGACAGCGCCGAGGAGACCGGTGACTACAACGGCTTCTGGGCGCAACGCGACTACCGGCCCGCCGCGGGCCGGGTCCGGGCCAGCGTGTTCGTGGCGCACGGTGTCAACGACCTGAACGTCACCACCAGCCAGTTCGCCCGCTGGTGGCAGGAGCTGGCCGAGCAGGGCGTGCCCCGCAAGCTCTGGCTCTACCAGGCCGGCCACGAGGACCCGTTCGACGTCCGGCGCGCCGAGTGGGTGGACTCTCTGCACCGTTGGTTCGACTACTGGTTGCAGGGGCTGCGCAACGGGGTCATGGACGAGCCGCGGGTCGATCTGGAGACCGCGCCCGGGACGTGGACGACGCAGCGGGACTGGCCGGCGCCCGGCACCCGCTCGGTCCGGGTCGCCCTCGGCGCCGGAGACGGCGTTACCGGCACCCTCGGCGGGCGCGGCGCTCGGCCGGGCCGCGAGCAGGCGTACGTCGACGAGTCGCTGAGCGAGGTCGAGCTGGTCGCCGAGCCGAGCACCGCGACCGCCGGACGGTTGGTCTTCCTCTCCGGCGCGCTCGCCGCGCCGGTACGGATCTCCGGCAGCCCCTCGGTGCGACTGCGGATCCGGGTGGACCGACCGACCACCGAGCTGAGCGCCCGACTGGTCGACTACGGCACCGCCGAGCGGATCCGTTACGACAGCTCGGAGGGGGTGCGGACGCTGAGCACCGAGTCCTGCTGGGGAGCCTCCACGGCCGCCGACGACGCCTGCTACCGGGACACCGAGGAGATCACCGCGGTCTCCGACCACGCGGTGCTGACCCGGGGTTGGCTCGACGCCGCCCACCACCGCTCACTGCAGTTCAGCACCCCGCTGCGGCCGGACCGTTGGTACACGGTGACCGTGCCGCTGAACGCTTACGACGCGGTGCTTCCCGCCGGCCATGTGCTCGGGTTGGTGCTCGGCCAGAGCGACCCGGAGTTCACCGAGACCGACGACCGGGACGCCACCGTCCGGGTCGACCTGGGTCGGAGCGAGCTGATCCTCCCGCTCGCCGGTCGGGCCGGGCTGCCCGCGGTCGACGTCGCACCGCGCGTGGTCACCGCCCCGGCCGACCCGTCGGCGGCCCGGACCGCGCCGGACACCCGGCAGGTGCCCTGACCGGGCGACCCGGCTCCGGCACCCCGCGCTGCCACGGGTGACCGGCACACAGCGTCCCGCCACTGGCGGCCGAGCCTTTCAGCGGGTCCAGGCAGGGTGTTCATCGTGGACCCGCATCCCGTACAGCCGCCGTTCACGACCCTCTTCGAGGCTTCTTGATCGAAATAGCATTCGCTTGATCGAGGAGAGGCTCTCACGTGAGGGACAAGCAACCCGAAGAGGTCGAGCGCGCGCAGCTGTCGCGGCGCAAGCTGGTCAAGTACGCGGGCGTCGGCGCGACGCTGGCCGCGGCCAGCCCGTTGGTGGGCGGCGCCGCGGCGTGGGCCGATGAGGAGCGCCGGCCCGGCGACGACCGGAGCGACCGGGGCGGCTCGAAGGCCCGGGCGTGGCGCGCCGGTGACCACCATGTCCACTCGGAGTACAGCGGCGAGTTCGACACCACGAAGTCGCCCGTGGTCTTCCACAAGGGCGCGGACGCGGTCTACCCGATCGTCACCAACGCCATCATGGCCAAGAACTTCGGCCTGAGCTGGGCAATGTGCACCGACCACGGTGGACCCACCCACTCGAAGGTGAACATCGAGCAGGCGTACCCCGACCTGCTGCGCTCGCGCAAGCTGGTCCCCGAGGTGCTTCAGTTCTGGGGCATGGAGTTCGACGCACCCTCGTTGGACCACCACACGCTGATGATCCCGCGTCACGACGACGAGGCGAAGCAGCTCTTCGAGCTGGAGAGCCGGTTCGCCAAGTACGACGCTTTCCCCACCGACCCGGGCCGGGACACCGAGGCCAAGATGGTGGAGTTCCTCAAGGTCGCGCGGGGCATGCCGCACAAGCCGCTGGTGATCGCCCACCACGCGTCCCGTTCGGCGCCCGGGCTCGGCGTCTACGGCCAGGACACTCCGCGCGAGTTCCGTAACGGCAACAACGCCGCGCCGGACGTCTACATCGGCTTCGAGGGCGCGCCCGGCCACCAGGCGGGTCCGCTCAACGGCGGCAAGCGGGGCGGGTACGGCAACCACCCCACCTACGGCGGCTTCGACCAGATGACCGCGCGGGTCGGCGGGCTGTGGGACTCGCTGCTCGGCGAGGGCCGACGCTGGTGGATCACCGCGACCTCGGACTCGCACGTGCACTGGACGCGTGGCGGCTCGGACTTCTGGCCGGGCGAGTACAGCAAGACCTACGTGCACGCCCGCCAGGACTACGGCGACATCATGGACGGCCTGCGCAACGGCCGGATCTGGGTCACCACCGGCGATCTGATCCGCAGCCTCGACGTCACCGCCAGCTCCCAGGGCCGGACCGCCGAGGTGGGCGAGACCATCACGGTCAGCCGCCGCGACCGTACCGACGTCGAGATCGAGATCAGGTTCCGTCCGCTGGACGGCGAGAACGCCAACGGTGACCGGCCCGAGGTCCGCCGGGTCGACCTGATCGTCGGCCAGATCACCGGTCCGAGCACCAACCCGGATGCCGACACCAACCCCACCACCAAGGTGGTGGCCCGTTTCGGCCCGCGCGACTGGCGCCGGCAGGGTGCGGACTACGTCATCCGGCACACCCTGCGCAACGTCGAGGCCGACACCTACGCCCGGGTCCGCGGCACCAGCACCGACGAGGCCGAGCCGCTCGCCGACGGGCTGGAGAGCCCGTGGGACGACCTGTGGTTCTACTCGAACCCGGTGTTCGTGCAGGTGCGCTGACCCCGGCACGGCACTGCGGGTCCGCCGGCACGGCTCGACGCACGACGGTCGGGCGGTGCCGGCGGACCCGCGCCGCGTTCGGCGGGTAGCGGGCAGGTCGCCCGGGATCAGTCGGTGCCGCGGCGGCGGGCTCGGGCGACGGGTGCCCGCCGGCCGGGCTCGGGCGTTGTCGCCGTCCGGCTCGGGGGAGGGGTCGCCGGGTCGGGCTGCACCTGCGCGACCACCTCGCAGAGGTCGCGCAGCGGGTCGACCGCCTGGGCCGAGCAGGCGACCCGCTGGAGCAGGGCCCGCAGCGTCGCCGACTCGGCCGGCGTGAGCGCCGCCAGCAGGTGCGACTCGACCTGCCGCAGCGCCCGCCGCCGCTGCTCCCAGGCCGCGCGGCCGGCGTCGGTGACGTCCACCAGCCGGCTGCGCCGGTCGCCCGGGTCCGCCCGACGGGCCACGTACCCGGGGCGTTCCAGGTCGTCGATGACGTACGTGAGCACGGTGCGGTCAATGCCGAGCTCCTCGGCGATCGCGCCCTGGTTCCGGGCCGGCGCGTTGATCGCGGCGGTGAGCACCTGGTAGCCGCGCGGGCCGCCGGGGAAGTCGGTGAGCGCGTGCTCGGCCGCCCGGACGTAGCCACGGAAGACGATCCCGAGCATCCAGCCCAGGTCCTCGTCGAGCGGATCGGGCCGGTCCCGCACCTCACTGGCACCCGTCGTCATACGCCGACAGTAGCGCAGCCGCACAGACCTTGTTGGCGGACGATGTTCTGTGTGACATAAGGTTGAGGTCACGGCGCATCGTCCGATCGTCGCGCGAAACGGGAGGCTCGCAGATGAGCGACTACGGCCACGACCTGCTCTTCGGATCGTTCACCACCCCGGGCAGTGACGATCCGGACCGCGCCGTCGGCCTCGCCGTCCTGGCCGAGCAGGTCGGTCTGGACCTGGTCACCTTCCAGGACCACCCGTACCAGCCGAAGTTCCTCGACACCTGGACGCTGCTGAGCTACGTCGCCGCGCGGACCGACCGGGTGCACCTGTCGGCGAACGTCACCAACCTGCCGCTGCGCCCGCCGGCCGTGCTCGCCCGCAGCGTCGCCAGCCTGGACCTGCTCAGCGGCGGCCGGGTCGAACTCGGCCTCGGCGCGGGGGCGTTCTGGGAGGCCATCGAGGCGATGGGCGGCCGACGGCTGACCCCCGGGCAGGGAGTGCGGGCGCTGGAGGAGGCCATCGACGTCATCCGCCAGCTCTGGGACGCCGAGGCGCGTGGGGGAGTGCGGGTCGACGGCGAGTTCCACCGGGTTGCCGGCGCCAAGCGCGGCCCGGCCCCCGCGCACGCGGTGCCGATCTGGCTGGGCGCGTACAAGCCGCGCATGCTCGAACTCACCGGTCGCCGGGCCGACGGATGGCTGCCCTCGCTGGGCTACCTCCAGCCCGGTGACCTGACCAAGGGCAACGAGATCATCGACGACGCCGCGCGGCAGGCCGGCCGCTCGCCCGGGGACGTCCGCCGGTTGCTCAACATCTCCGGCCAGTTCACGTCCGCCGGGCGCGGCCCGCTGCACGGGCCCGCCGAGCAGTGGGTGCGGGAGCTGGTCGAGCTGGCGCTGGGCGATGGCATCAGCGCCTTCATCCTCGCCAGCGACGACCCCGACGACCTGCGCCGGTTCGCCGGCGAGGTGGCGCCCGCCGTGCGTGAGCTGGTCGCCGCCGAGCGCAACCGTGGCACCACGCCGGCACGTACGCCGGAGCCCGCCGTGGTCGTCGCGCCCCCGGCGCAGCCGACCCGCGCGAGCGCGACCGCCGGCGCGTTCGCCGTGGTGCCGACCCCCGACGACGGGCGGCGGCTCAGCGACCAGCGCGTCTGGGACGAGTCGGCCCGTCCGAGCGGGCCCGCGCCCGACCCGGCGCGCACCTACACCGCCCAGGAGCAGGCCACCGGCCAGCACCTGGTGCAGGTGCACGACGGCCTGCGCGGTGAGCTGGCCCAGATCCACGATCTGATCGAGCAGGTCGCCGCCGGTGAGATCGACGCCGGCGCGGCCCGGTCGCACATCAACACGATGACCATGCGGCAGAACCGGTGGACGCTCGGCACCTACTGCGAGTCCTACTGCCGCATCGTCACCACCCACCACACCATCGAGGACCAGGCTCTCTTTCCGCGGCTGCGGCAGGCCGACCCCCGGCTCCGTCCGGTCATCGACCGGCTGGAGCAGGAACACCACGTCATCCACGACGTCCTGGAGGGCGTCGACCGGGCCCTGGTCGCGTACGTCGGGGCGCCGGACGGGTTGGCCGAGCTGCGCGCCGCGGTGGACCTGCTCACCGACACCCTGCTGTCCCACCTGAGCTACGAGGAGCGCGAGCTGGTCGAACCGCTGGCCCGGCTCGGGGTGAGCTGATCGCGGGGATCCGGCTCGGCCCGGGGTTGCCTCCCCAGACCTGAGAGACTACTTTCGAAACATGTCTCTCAAGAATCCCTACGGGGACTTCGAGATCACCGAGCCGCAGGCGCTGCGGGCGCTCGCGCACCCGGTCCGGCTGGCCATCCTCGACCGTCTCCAGCAGCACGGCCCGGCCACCGCCACCGGGCTCGCGCCGCACGTCGGCGCCACGCCCTCGGTGGTCAGCTGGCACCTGCGGCACCTCGCGACGTTCGGGCTGGTCACCGACTGGGAGGGCGCCACCAGCAAGCGGGAACGCTGGTGGCAGGCCGTTTCCCGTGGCTTCCGCTTCACGCTGCCCGACGACGCCGAGGGGCAGGCCGCCGGCCGTCAGCTGCGCGGCGAGATGTTCGCCCGGTCCGCCGACGCGCCGCAGCAGTGGCTGCTGCACGACGAGCCCCGGCTGGACGCCGAGTGGCGCGGGCTGGCCGGGGTGGCCGACACCCGGTTCGTGGCCACCCCCGACGAGTTGCAGCAGTTGGAGGACGCGATCGAGCAGCTGCTCGCCCCGTACGTGCGGCGCAAGGACGAGCAGGCTCCACCGGCCGGCGCGCACGTCGTCCGGATGCTGCGCTACCTGCTGCCCGAGCCCGGCGACGACCCGGCGACGTCGTGACCACCGTCGGCACCGCGCCCCCGCCGGCGTTGCACCGCGACCGGCGGTTCCGCACCTTCTGGATCGGCGAGACGGTTTCCCAGTTCGGCGACCGCATCAGCGAGCTGGCCCTCCCGCTGATCGCCGTCTCTCTGCTCGCCGCGACGCCCGCGCAGGTCAGCATCCTCACCGCGCTGATCTGGCTGCCCAACCTGCTGGGACTGTTCCTCGGCGCGTGGGTGGACCAGCGCACCCGCAAGCGCCGGCTCCTGATCGTCGCCGACCTGATCCGCGCGGCCGTCCTGCTCAGCCTGCCGGTGGCGTACCTGTTCGGCGCGGTCACCCTCACCCAGCTCTACCTGGTGGCGCTGCTCACCGGCGCCGGGGCGGTGCTGTTCGCCATGGCGCGCCAGGCGTTCTTCGTGGCACTGGTGCCGCCGTCGGCCTACATCGACGCGACCAGCAAGCTCAGCATGAGCCGTGCGGTCTCGTTCGTGGCCGGCCCGGCCGTCGGCGGGGGACTGGTCCAGGCGTTGACCGCGCCGGTCGCGGTCGTCGTCGACGCCGTGTCGTTCCTCGTCTCCGCGCTGCTGATCAGTCGCATCCCGGTGGCTGAATCGCCTCCGCCGCCGCGGCGGTCGTCCACCCTCGGTCTGGTCCGCGAAGGGCTCGTGCTGGTGCTGCGGCACCCGGTGCTGCGCGCCGCTCTCGGCTGCACCAGCACCGTCAACTTCTTCACCTTCATCGCCACCGCACTGCTGGTGCTGTACGCCAGTCGTGACCTCGACCTGTCCGCCGGCGCCATCGGCATCGCGTTCGGCGCCGGTGCGATCGGTGGACTGGCGGGCGCGGCGCTGGCGCCTCGGGTCACTCGCGCCATCGGGTTGGGCCGTACCGCGATGATCGGTGTCGTGCTCTTTCCCGCGCCGCTGGCCCTGACCGCGCTGGTGACCGGCCCGACCTGGGCGAAGGTTGCCATGCTGGCGGCCATCGAGCTGGTCTCCAGCGTCGGGGTGATGCTCATGGACGTCAACCTGAACGCCCTCCTCACCGCGGTCACACCCGACGACGCGCGAGGCCGCCGGGCCGGCGCGTACAGCGCCGTCAACTACGGGATCCGGCCGCTCGGCGCGCTGGTCGGCGGCGCGCTGGGCACCACCATCGGGCTACGGCCGACGCTCGTCATCGCGGGCCTGGGCGGCGTCCTCGCCGTGCTGTGGTTGGTCGCGTCGCCGGTGCGCCACATAACCAGCCTCGACGATGCGGTGACCTGACCGCTCCGGTAGACGACCGGCGGTGCGGCGGGCGCCGCACCGCCAGCCGGGAGCGCCCGACGAGGATTGCCGCTATCGCCCGAGCGACCCGGGCAGCTCAGGCCGCTGCCGCCAGCAGCAGCCGGGCCAGCTCGGCGGGCTGGGAGACCATCGGCCAGTGGCCGGTGTCCATCGTGACCAGTCGCCAGTGCTCACTGGACAGCAACCCGGCCACGGTGTCGTTGGGCTCGGGCCCGTCGAGCAGGCACTTGACGTACGTGGTCGGCAGCTCGCCGAGCGGGCGGGCCAGCACGGCCGGCTCGGTCAGCGTGGCGCCGGGGTGCGGGGTGAAGCCCTTGGTCAGCCGGGCGACCTGCTCGTCGGTGAGCCCCTGGCCGTCGAGATCGTCCGCGCTCAGCGGCGGCCAGTAGCCGCCGTTGTCGGCGAGCAGCGACTCCAACGCCGCCGGGCCCTGCCACCAGCCGGACGCGAACGACCGGCCGTCGACCGGCACCTCCGAGTCGACGAAGACCACCCGGGTCAGCCGGTCGCCGATCCGCTCGGCGGCCTGACCCACCGGGATGCCCGAGTAGCTGTGCCCGACCAGCACCACGTCGCGCAGGCCCCGCCGCTCGATCTCACCGACGATGTCCTGCACGTGGGTCTGCTGCCCGGCCGGCGCACCCTGCTTCTCGGCGAGGCCGGAGAGGGTCAGCGGGTGGGTGCCGTGGCCGGCCGCGCGCAGCGGCGGCAGCACCTCGTCCCACACCCACGACCCCAGCCACGCCCCCGCCACCAGTACGAACTCTGCCATGGTCCGGACCCTAGCGGGGCCCTCCGACAACGCGCCAGCGCCGGCCGGCGCGGAGGCGTCGGGGTCACGGCCAGGTCCGGGCCTGGGCAGCGAAGATCTCCGGCGGACTCGCCACCGGCAGGACGCCGACCAGATGCCCGCCGGGCACTCGCAGGACCCGGCACTCCAGCCATCGCGAGACCTCGGTGGCACCGACGGCGATCAGCCGCGCCGTCTCCGCTGCCACGTCGTCGGCCTCGATGTCGAGGTGGAAGCGGGGCGTGTCATCGACTGCCTGGACCGCGGTGACCAGCCCGGGCAGCGCCTCGTGCAGACCAATGAACTGTGGCTCCGCGGGATCGGACCGGGTGCTGACGCCCAGCGCCGCCGACCAGAACGCCGCCGCCCGGGCGGCCTCCGCCTCGGGGGCGTCGATCAGCAGGGCATAGACGCGGCTCCGGTGCACGGGTCCCAGGATATCGACGAATCCGTACGCCGGACCGACCACGACCCGACGCGCCGACCGGTCGTCCGTTCAGGGGTGGTGCGGTGGTGGCGGGCCGGCCTCGACCGGCATCCGGTAGATCCGGACCGGGTAGTCGACGGCCGCGTGCCCGTTGTTGAGCCCGGCGGTCAGGTGCAGCTGGGCGGCCGGCAGCCAGAGCCGGGCGTCGGCGTCGATCCACATTGCGTCCACCCAGGCCAGCCGGGGGTCGGCGACGAGCGTGCGCACGGTGCGGTCCGGCGCCAGGGTGAGGATGCGCCGTCGGTCCACGTCGCTGAGGTAGATGGTGCCGGCGGCGTCGATCGCCGTACCGCCGGTGCTGGGGCTGTCCCACCACCGTTCGACCCGCCGGGCCAGCTCGTCTGCGGACACCGACGGGTCGTCCAGCCATCGGGTGCCGATCCGCGACATCCCGCCGGAGGCCGGTTGGTAGTACAACCACCGGCCGTCGGGCGACACCTCCAGCTGGTCGGTGTGGACGTGGACCGCACCGCCGTCGGGGTCGCGCAGCGGCCGGCCGTCCGCCACCAGGGGCCCGCCCACCGTGCTCGGATGCCCGTCGAGCACTCGCCGGACCTGCCCCGAGTCGAGGTCGAGCACGATCAGGCCCGGCGAACCGGCGTCGGTGAGGTAAGCGACGCCGTCGTGGAAACGGACGTCGTCGACGTAGCTGGTGGGATGCACCGCCGAGTCCAGGTGGTAGACCCGGTCGAACCGGTCGCCGTCCGGGTCGACCACGATCAGCCGGGCCCCGCCCGGCACCTGCCGGGCACCGATCCCGGCGCCCGCGTCGATGATCCACAGCGGCCGTCCGGGCCGGCACGCAGCCCGTTGACGTTGACGAAGGCGTTGTCCGGTGGCTGATCCACCCGGTTCCACGCGGCATCCGGGTACGGGTCGCGCCGGCCGTCCGGCAGTGCCTCGGCGACCCGCACGCCCGGCCGGTCCGCCGACGGGTAGCTCAGAAAGATCCGCCCGCGCAGGGTCGTCACGCCCGCGCACACCCGCTCCTCGGCGAGCACCGGCGTCAGTCGGAGGTCCTCCTCGGTGGGCAGCGTGGGCACGGCACCGCTCCTCACTCGCCCGACGGCGTCCTCGGCTCCAACCGGCGGCCGAGGGGTCCCGGCCACCCGGCGCGCGGTATCCCCGGGCCGTGCCGCCCGAAACCGGCGGCACGTGGGTCGCCGCCGACCGCCGGCCACGCAGCCGGTCGGGCCGCCCGGCGGGACGCTCAGCCGGGTGGCGCGGCCGGTCGGTCCACCAGGGCGGCGAGTCGCTTCGGGGCGAGCAGGCAGTAGCTCTCGGTCAGCAGCTCGGCGACCTCGTCCCAGCCGGTGTCGTCGTCCACGACCATGCCCAGCACGGTCGGGCCCCACTCCGGCTTGTAGAAGGGATGCCCACTGGCCACCAGCCCGGCTATCTCGTCGGGCGGCGACCGGAAGATCAACAGGCAGGTCGGCCGGTCCACGTCCGCGGCGCGGGCATGGGCGACCTGGTGGTCGGGATCGACGGTGAGCACGTGGGCGAAGGTCCGCTTGCGGATCCGCCAGCGGGTGCCCACCCAGGCCGGCTCCTCATAGGTCTCCGGCAGCCCGAGGCAGATCGGCCGGAGCCGGTCGAGGACCTCGGCAGGGACGTCTCCGGGTTCGGTCACGGTCCGCGACGCTAGCCGGCCGGTACGACAGGTCACCCGGCTCGGCCGGTCAGGGCGGCGTACGTCGGTCTCGTCCACGACCGGCCAGTCCCTGCGGTACGCGGCGGTGCTGGCGTACGCCGCCGCGCCGCCCTTCGCTCGAAACGATGCTGGCCGATCCGCCGCGGTGGCCAAGGCGTGGCGGGCCGTCCTCGACGCGCCACCGCGTCCGGAGGACGACTTCCTCTTGGCCGCCGTTGACCCCGCCGCCGGTGGTGCGTGCTCGGCCGATCCGTCAGGATGGGCCGGGGCGACGCCGGGCTGGCGCCCCGGACCGAGCCACCCCCCCCCGTGCCCGATGAGGAGCGCCGTGCCGTCCACCCTGCTCTCCCGCCGCGACCTGGACTTCCTGCTGCACGACTGGCTGCGAGTGTCCCAGCTGGTCGAGCGTCCCCGCTACGCCGAGCACTCCCGGGAGACCTTCGACGACGCCCTGGACCTCGCCGAGCGGGTGGCGACCGAGCAGTTCGCACCGCACAACCGGGCCGCCGACCTCGCCGAGCCCACCTTCGACGGACAGCGGGTGCGGCTGATCCCGCAGGTCCGCGCGGCGCTGGAGAGCTTCGCCGAGACCGGCCTGCTCACCGCTGGGCTGGACGCCTCCATCGGCGGTCTGCAACTGCCGCACGCCGTCGCGGCGGCCTGCTTCACCTGGTTCCAGGCCGCCAACGTTTCCACCTCGGCGTACCCGTTCCTCACCCTGGGCAACGCCAACCTCCTGCTGGCGCACGGCACCGCGGAGCAGGTCGACACCTACGTGCGGCCCATGCTGGAGGGTCGCTTCTTCGGCACCATGTGCCTGTCCGAGCCGCACGCCGGCAGCTCGCTGGCCGACATCACCACCCGTGCCGAACCGCAGCCGGACGGCACGTACCGGCTCTTCGGCACCAAGATGTGGATCTCCGGTGGGGATCACGAGCTGGCCGAGAACATCGTCCACCTGGTGCTGGCGCGGATCCCCGGCGGCCCGCCCGGGGTGAAGGGCATCTCGCTGTTCATCGTGCCCAAGGTGCTGGTCGGGCCGGACGGCTCGCTCGGCGATCGCAACGACGTGGTGCTGGTCGGACTCAACCACAAGATGGGCTTCCGGGGCACCACCAACACCCTGCTCAGCTTCGGCGACGGCGGGCACACCCCCGCCGGTCGCTCCGGCGCCGTCGGTCACCTGGTGGGCCCGCCGCACCAGGGGCTGGCCCAGATGTTCCACATGATGAACGAGGCCCGGATCGGGGTGGGCGCCGGCGCCACCGCGCTCGGCTACACCGGCTACCTCAAGAGCCTGGCGTACGCCCGCGAGCGGCCGCAGGGCCGGCCGGTCGACGCCAAGGACCCGGGCACGCCGCAGGTGCCGATCATCGACCACCCCGACGTACGACGGATGCTGCTGGCGCAGAAGAGCTACGTGGAGGGGGCGCTGGCCCTGGTGCTCTACTGCGCGCGGCTGCTCGACGAGGAGAAGACCGCCCCGGCCGAGGCCGACCGCGAGCGGGCGCACCTGCTGCTGGATGTGCTCACCCCGATCACCAAGAGTTGGCCGTCACAGTGGTGCCTGACTGCCAACGACCTGGCGATCCAGGTGCTCGGAGGGGCCGGGTACACCCGCGACCACGATGTGGAGCAGCACTACCGGGACAACCGGCTCAACCCGATCCACGAGGGCACCCACGGCGTCCAGGCGCTGGACCTGCTGGGGCGCAAGATGACGATGCACAACGGCGTCGGCCTGACCCTGCTGACGTCGACGATCCGCGAGACCGTCGCACGGGCGGGGCAGGCCGGGGGAGAGGCCGCCGGGCTGGCCGACCGGCTGGCCGGCGCGGTGGAGCGGGTCGTCGCGGTCACCCGCCGGCTCTGGGCCGACGGCGATCCGGTGCTCGCGCTGGCCAACGCGAGCGTCTACCTGGAGGCGGTCGGGCACGTCGTGATCGCGTGGATGTGGCTGGAGCAGGTGCTGGCCCTGCCGCCGGAGGGGTCCGGCGACGCGTTCCACGCCGGCAAGCGGCAGGCCGCGCGTTACTTCTTCAGGGTCGAGCTGCCCCGCACCGGTCCGCAGTTCGACCTGCTGGACAGCCGGGACCGGACCACGCTGGACATGCGCGCGGACTGGTTCTGAGCCGCCCCGGCCCTCACCGTCGCCTGGTCTGGTGCTGCATGGCCTGCCGGCCCTTGACCACACCCAGGATGATCACGATCACCAGCGCGATCAGACCGATGATGATCAGCCAGCGGACCGCCTCGAGGATCAGCCCGAGCAGGATCAGCACGCCGGCGACCACGCCGACAACCCAGAGCAGTGCGCGCATGTCCACCTCCGGTGACCGGTCGCGCCGGCGGCGGCGACTTCCGGGTCACCTTCCCGATCCGGCCGGAACCATGCGCGAGCGTCGCGACGGGCGGCGGGAGAGGTGGCAACCCGGCCCCGCCGTGAGCCCACCGCACGGCTACATCCGCTCGGCGCGTGATCGACCCGAGATCGCCGACATCGGGCTGTCACCGACGACGGGATACCGCAATATCACCGACACCGTGTCGATCAAGCGACCGTGCGGTCCGGGTCGGCTCAGCCCGCAGTGCGGGCAACGTAGACGGTGTTCGCGGACTGGCCGCCGGTCAGCGGGTTGGCGAACGGCACGACGTGCGCCCGCGCGGTCGCGAACACCTCGCTGAGCGCGGCCGTGAACTCGGCGTCCGGCGGGTCGTCCGACCAGAGCGCGAAGATTCCCTCCGGACGCAGCAGGGCGGCCAGACGCCTCAGCCCGGCCGGTGCGTAGAAGGCGGCGTGGCTGGGATGCAGGACGTTGCGCGGAGAATGGTCGACGTCGAGCAGCACGGCGTCGAACCGTCGCCCCGGCGCCTCGGCGTCGAACCCGGTGTCGCCGGCCACCGCGGCGAAGAAGTCGGCCTGCACGAACCGGGTCCGCGGATCCTCGGCGAGCCCCGCCGCGAACGGCAGCAGCCCCTGCCGGTGCCAGTCGATCACGTCCTCGATCGCCTCCACCACCAGCAGCGACCGCACCCGCGGGTCGTCCAGCGCGGCGCAGGCTGTGTAGCCCAGCCCGAGGCCGCCAACCACCACGTCGAGCGTGTCACCGGCCAGCTCGGCCAGGCCCAGCCGGGCCAGCTCGATCTCCGCGACCGGGAAGAGGCTGGACATCAGGAACTCGTCGTCGAGCTTGACCTCGTACACCTCGACCTGGAGCGCCGGGTCGCGACGCCGGCGCAGGCTGATCGCGCCGATCGGGGTTTCCCGCCAGGCCAGCTCCTCGAAACGCGTGCCCACGGGTGCCCTCTCGCCGCCGGATTCGTCCCCGGATGGTACCGGCCCGACCGGCGTCGGCCACGCAGGGTCCACGGGACATCGACGCAGCGCATATCCTGTGCCCCGGCCGATCCAGCGGGAAGGGACCTCACGCCGTCGCGGCAGGACCAGCTGCACTCCTACCAGTTCAGCGTCCAGCGGGCGGTCGCCGCACTGGTGATGCGCGAGACCGATCCGGCCCAGTCGCCGTTCCGGCGGCTGGCCGGCGCCGCCCTGGCCAGCGTCCTGGTCGCGGCGATCGGGCTGGGCGGCTCGGCGCTCTACGGCCTGTTCGCCGGCGGCGGCAGCGGCTGGCGCGAGCCGGGTGCGGTGATCGTCGAGAAGGAGTCCGGTGCCCGGTTCGTCTACCGCGAGCAGAAGCTGCACCCGGTGCTCAACCACGCGTCGGCGCTGCTGATCGTCGACGCGGACCGCTCGAAGACCGTGCGCTGCCCGCACCGGGCCGGTTGGCCACGGCGGCGTGGACGGTCTGCTCGACGATCCCGCCCGGCGCGGGCGGCGAGCTGCCCCGCTCCGCCCTGCTGATCGGCGCCGAGCCCGGCAGCGGCCGGCCACTCGGTGACGAGGCCCTGCTGGTGCGCCACCCGGACGGTGGGCTGCACCTGGTCTGGCACCAGCGGCGCTACCTGATCCGCGACCCCAGCCGGGTGCTGGCGGCGCTGGCCACCACCCGGGCCCGGGCGGTGCCGGTGGCTCCCGCCCTGCTCAACTCGCTGCCCGCCGGCGCCGATCTGGCCCCGCTCGCCCTGCCCGACCTGGGCCGCCGCGCCTCCGGGGTGCCGGGCGCCACGATCGGCCAGGTGTACCTGGTGCGCAACTCCGGTGGCGGACGGCAGTACGCGGTGGCGCTCGACGCCGGGCTGGCCGGGATCACCGAGTTGCAGGCCGGGCTGCTGCTGGCCCGCACCGGGCAGGGCGAGCCGGAGCCGATGACGTTGGGCCGGTTGGCCGCGCTGCCCACGGCGTCCGACCTCGCCCCGAACGGTCCGACCGCCCCGCCGCCGGCCCCGCCCCGGCTCGCGGCCGGCGGCGACGGGGCGCTCTGCACCCGGGTCGGCGACGACGGCGGGGCCGGGGAGGTGCGGTGGGGCGTACCGCTGCCGGACCTGGCGGCCGTGCCGCGGACCGCGCCGGTCGGCGGCGCCGTGCTGGCCGACCACGTGGTGGTGGAACCGGGCCGCGGCGCGGTGGTCGAGGCCGCGGCGGCGCCCGGCGCGTCCGGGGGCGCGGTCTCCGTGGTCACCGACCTGGGCCGGCGGTACGTGCTGGCCGACCGGGACGTGCTCGCGATGCTCGGCTATCGCAACGTGCGCCCCCTGCGGTTGCCGGCGGGCCTGGTCAGCCTGGTGCCGGCCGGCGCGACCCTGGACCCGGCCGCCGCGCGGGCCGTCGCCGCCCCCGCCTGACGGCCGGCGGACACGCGGGTGCCGAGTCGGGTGTCAGGCGGCCGGGCGGCGCAGGATGGTGACCGCGAAGGGCGCATCATCGCGCCACGGGCGCAGGTCCCAGGTGGCGAAACGGTGCTCCAGGCGCAGCCCGGCGGCGACCACGTCGGCGTCGAACGCGGTCAGCGCGTAACCGCGATCGGTGCCGAAGCCGACCGCCAGCACGCCGTCCGGGCGCAGATGCCCGGCGAGCCGGCGCAGCACCTCCGGCTCGGTGCCGGCGGCGACGAAGGCGAGCACATTGCCGGCCAGCACCGCGGCGTCGAACGGCTCGGCCTCACCGAGCGCCGGCAGGTCCAGCTCGGCCAGGTCGGCGACCAGCCAGTGCGGGCCCGGGTAATCGGTGCCGGCGGCGGCCACCAGCGTGGGGTCGGCGTCCACCCCCACCACGGTGTGCCCGCGGTCGGCCAGCGCCGCACCCACCCGACCGGTGCCGCTGCCCGCGTCGAGGATCCGGGAGCCGGGCGGGACCAGGGCGTCCACCAGCCGGGCCTCGCCGGCCAGGTCCGCTCCCTCGGCCGCGAGCTTCCGGAACCGGTCGATGTACCACTGCGAGTGCTCGGGTCCGGTGTCGGTCGCCCAGCGGGTCGGGTTGGCCATGTCGCCACCGTAACCGTGTCCGGCAGCGCCGCGACGCCCAACCCAGCCCCCGCCCCCGCCGCCGCCCCGCCCCCGCCCCGCCCCCGCGCCGGCCCCGCGCCGGTCCCGCGCCGCCGCCCCCGCGCCGGCCACCAGCGGCCGCCCCGCGCGCCGGCCACCCGCGTCGATCTAGGGCATATCGTCGTCCGTAGAGATCAACGAGCGCTGATATGCCCTAGATCGGCGGGGTGGGGGGCGCGGGGGCGGGGACGGAGGGTGGGGGCGTGCCGGGCGCGGGGGGTCAGCCCTTTTCGGCGCCGCTGGTCAGGCCCTCGGTGAGTAGGCGCTCGCTGGCGAAGAAGAGGATCACGATGGGCAGGGTGAGGACGACCGACCCGGCCATCAGCACCGTCTTGGGTACCTCGACCCCGTCGGCGAGCAGGGACAGGCCGAGCGACACCGTCCACCGGTCGGGCTTGTCGACCAGGAACAGCAGCGCAAAGAGGAACTCGTTCCAGGCGATCATGAAGTCGTAGAGCGCGACCGCCATGATCGACGGCATGGCCAGGGGCAGGCTGACCCGGCGGATGATCCCGAGCCGACCGGCACCGTCGATCGCGGCGGACTCCTCCAGACTGACGGGGATGGTCTCGAAGTAGTTCTTCAGCATGTAGACCGAGACCGGCAGCGTCTGCGAGATGTAGACGAGGACCAGGCCGAACAGTGAGCCGCGCAGCCCGGCCCGGGTGAAGACCACGAACAGTGGGATCGCGATGACGATCGACGGGAACAGGTAGACCGCCAGGAACAGGAAGTCGACCTGCCGCCGGCCGAAGAACCGCAGCCGGGCGACCGCGTACGCCCCGGGGATCGCCACCACCAGGGTGAGCAGGGTCGCCGCGACCGCGACCAGGCCGCTGTTGCGGATGAACGTGAGGAACCCCTGGCCGCCGTCGTCGGCGGCCTTGAGCACCTCGGCGTACGTGGCGACGGTCAGCTCGCCGAAGCCGACCACCAGTGAGCCGGGGTCGAGCAGCAGCCGCTCGATGGGGCGCACCGACAGCATCAGCATGTAGTAGAAGGGAAAGACGGTGACCACCAGGAACGCGGCGATCACCAGGCGGCGCAGCCAGCGCAGGCTCACCGTCTCGACGGCGTCCCGGTCCATCAGCCGACCCTCCGTCCGAAGAAGCGCAGGTAGATCAGCACGAACACGATCAGCACCACGGCCAGCACGACCGCCTGCGCGGCGGCGGCGCCGATGTCGGTCCGCGCGGTGAGGAACTCGTACACCCGCACGCTGACCACCTCGGTGCCGGCCGCCCCGCCGGTGAGCAGGTAGACGTCGTCGAACTTGTTGAACGTCATGATGAACCGCAGCACGCCCAGCAGCGCGATCACCGGCAGCAGCTGCGGCAGCAGGATGTGCCGGAACCGTTGGGTGGGGGTGGCGCCGTCGACCCGGGCGGCCTCCTCCAGCTCGCCGGGTACCGCTTGGAGCCGGGCCAGCAGGAACAGGAACGCGAACGGGAAGTACCGCCACGCCTCGAACACGATCACCGTGGCCAGCGCGGTCGACTCCTGGGACAGGAACGGCACCGGGGCGTCCCAGCCGAGCAGCCGCCGGCCCCAGTCGTTGACGATGCCGAGCTGCGGGTCGAGCATCACCTGCCAGACGAAGGTCACCGCGACCACCGGCGCCACGTACGGCAGCAGCATGGACGCCCGGACCAGGGTGCGACCGCGGAAGGGCCGGCGGACCACCAGGGCGGCGACCAGGCCCAGCAGGATCGACCCGACGGTGCCGCCGAGGCTGTAGACCAGCGTGGTCCACAGGGTGCTGGCGAAGCCGGGGGTGTGCAGGACCCGGTCGATGTTGTCCATGGTGAACTCGCCGAACAGCCCGGTCCTGCGCAGCGTGGCGAGCCGGACCCGCTGGAAGGCGAGCACCACGGTCCAGATGATCGGGATGCCGATGACCGCGATGGTGACGAGCAGGGTGGGTGCGACCAGCGCGAGGCCGGCTCGGGACTCGCGGCGGCGCAGGGTCAGGGGCCGGCGGCGCGCCGGCGCCGGCCGTTCCCGGGTGGGGGAGCGGCCCGGTCCGGGCGCGGTGGTGGTCAATTGACGCCCGCCTTGATGGCCTCGACGTCCTTCTTGGCTCGCGCGGCGGTGGCCGCGGCGTCGGACTTGCCGGCGATGAGGTCGCTCATCGCCTTGGGCACCGGCAGCTCGCCGAGCATCGCGCCGACCAGCTTGCCCTGCCCCTGGCTGAGCCCCCAGCGTTGGAAGGTGTCCGGGCTGCGGCGCAGCGTGGCCAGCACCTCGTCGCCGTACACGTCTGCGAGGGGCTTCTTGGCGTCGACGCCGGCCTGGCTGGTGTTCCAGGCGGTGAGGTACGCCTCGGGCTCGGCCGGGGTGCCCTTGCGCACCGGGAAGCGGCCCTCGGGCGACATGCCGAACCAGCGCGGGTAGCCGTCGCCGAGCATGTACTCCACGAAGGACTTCGCCGAGCTGGTCGCGGCGCCGTCGAGCACCGCCCACGAGCTGATCTCGCCGTACTGGGCCGGTTCGGCGCCGTTCGGGCCCTTGATCGCGGTGACGAACCCGCTGTTCTTCGCCAGGAACGTCGGGTCGGCCTGGCACTGCGGGCAGGTCGGCTTGGCGTCGTTGCGCAGCCCGGCCAGCTCGTCGAGGATGAACGGCGACCAGACCACCATGGCCGCCTTCCCGGCGAAGTAGGTGGCCCGGGTGGTGTCGACGTCCTGCGCGCCCTTGACGGAGCTGTTCCGGATCAGGTCGCCGTAGAAGCGGAAGGCCTCGACGCACTGCGGCGAGTCCAGGGTGACCTTGCCGGCGTCGTCGGTGAGCTGGCAGCCGTTGGCCAGCGCCAGGTGCTCGAAGGTCTGCTGGGTGAACACGTCGCTGGGGGACGTCGCCGCGGTGATCCCGGCGACGCCGCCGGTGTTCAGCCTCGTCGCGGCCGCGGTGATCCGCTCGTACGTGTCGGGGGCGGGCAGGCCGGCGGCGTCGAAGAGGTCCTTTCGGTAGACGAGCAGCTGCCCCCAGCCGTCGCTGGGCACGGAGAGCTGCTTGCCGTCGTCGGAGGTGAGTTCCAGCGCGCGGGGGGAGAAGGTCTGCTTGCCGAGCGTGTCGACGATCTCGGTGTTGGCCGAGGCGTGCAGCAGCTCGTTGCCGGCGAGGGTGCGGATGCCGGCCAGGGAGACCGAGCCGACCACGTCGGGCAGGTCGCCGGCGGCGGCGTTGGCGGCGATCAGGGACGGGAACTGGTCCTCGTTGACGGTGACCAGCTCGACCTGGATCCCGCTCTTCGCGGTGAAGTCGGCGATGATCGCCTTGGTGGCGGTGACCCGATCGGCCACGTCCTCCAGGCTCCACACGGTTATCTTCTTGCTGTCGCTTTCTGGCTTATCGTCCCCGCAGGCCAGCAGGGTGGACCCGGCCAGTGCCATGATCAGGGTGGTCGCGAGGATCCGCATCGGAGGTGCTGACATCGGTGGCACTCCTCTCGAAGGGTACATGACGGATTCAACGCGCTCGATTGATCAATGACAAGACATATAGCGATTTTTTGCTATCCTGGAGCCCAGTGCTACCGGGATGTGACTCATGGTCAACTGGGTTGTCTCACTTGCCGGGCCCCGACGGATCAGCCTCGAGCCCTGCTCGCCGGATCCGCTCGGTCCCGGCCAAGTCCGGGTCCGCACCTGCTACTCCGGCATCTCGGCCGGCACCGAGCTCACTCTCTACCGGGGCAGCAATCCACGACTCAGCAAGGACTGGGACGACGCCGCGCGGATGTTCGTGCCCCGGCAGACGCCGGTGCCCTACCCGCTGATCGGCTTCGGGTACGAGGAGGTCGGCGAGGTCGTCGAGGTCGCCCCGGAGGTCGCCCACCGGCACCCCGGGCAGATGGTCTGGGGCATCTGGGGACACCGCGCCGAGGCCGTGCTGGCCGCCGGGGCGGTCCGCCCGCTGCCCGCCGGCCTCGACCCGCTCGCCGCGGTCTTCGCCCGGCCGGGCGCCATCGCGCTGACCGCCGTGCTCGCCGGCGACCTGCACCTCGGCGACTGGGTCGGTGTCTTCGGGCAGGGCGTCATCGGGCTGCTCGCCACCCGACTCGCGGTGCTCTCCGGCGCCCGGGTGGTGGCGGTCGACCGCGTGCCCGGCCGGCTGGAGCACGCCGCCCGCTACGGTGCCCGGTCGACAGTGGACGCCGGCGCCGAGTCCGCCGCCGCCGTGCTGCGGCGGGCCACCGCCGGCCGGGGCGCGGACGTCTGCCTGGAGCTGTCCGGGGCGTACCCGGCGCTGCACGAGGCGATCCGGTCCACCGCACACGCCGGCCGGGTCGTGGCCGCCGGCTTCTACCAGGGCCAGGCCGACGGGCTCGGCCTCGGCGAGGAGTTCCATCACAACCGCATCCAGTTGGTGGCCGCCCAGGTCTCCGGCCCCACCCCCGCGCCGAGCATGGCCGGCCGGTGGACCGGCGACCGGGTGACGCAGACCTTCATGGAGCTGGTGGCTGAGCACAGCGTCGACCCGTTGCCGCTGGTCAGCCACATCGTCGACGCCAGCGCCGTCGCCGACGCCCTCGCGCTGCTCGACCGCGGCGCCGGTGACGTCCTCCAAGTGGTGTTGAGGTTCTGATGACCACCATCGCGCTGGCCTGCCAGGAACAGCTCCTGCCGGGCACCGACCTGATCCAGAAGTACGCTCTCGCCACCGCCCTGGGCTATCAGGGCATCGAGCTGCGCGGGCGCGGCGACCTCGCGTTCGCCCGCCGGCTGCCCGAGCTGCGCCGGGCCCGCGCCGCCGGGGTGGTGATGCCCACCGTCTGCGTCGAGATGGACCACTTCATCGGCGACTTCGATCCGGCCCGGTCCGCCGACGCGGTGCGCAACCTGCGCTCCCAGCTCTCGGTCATCGCCGAGCTGGGCGGCGTCGGGGCGATGACACCGGCATCCTGGGGGATGTTCTCCCGGCGACTGCCTCCGTTCGAGCCGCCGCGCCCGCCGACCGGCGACCGGCGGGTGCTCCTCGACGCCCTCGGCGAGCTGGGCGAGCACGCCCGGAGCGAGGGGGTCAGCCTCTTCCTGGAACCCCTCAACCGGTACGAGGACCACATGGTCAACCGGCTCGACGAGGCGGTCGCGCTCTGCGCGGCGGTCGGGCTGCCGTCGGTGCGGGTGGTCGCCGACACCTTCCACATGAACATCGAGGAGGACGACGTGCACCGGGCGCTGCGCGCCGCCGCGCCGTACCTCGGGCACGTGCAGATCAGCGACTCCAACCGGTACCAACCCGGCGCCGGGCACCTGAACTGGCCGGCGCTGGTGCGGACCCTGCTGGAGCTGGACTACCGGGGCTGGCTGGCGCTGGAGTGCCGGCTGCGCGGTGACCCCGTCCGCGCCCTCCAGCAGGCCGCCACGGTGCTGCGGCACGCGCTGCCCCGGCGGGCCGCGGCATGACCGCCGGCGCCCCGGCCCGCACCGGCGGGCCGGCAGACCTCGCCGGGCTGCGCCGGCTCGCGGTAGCCACCCTCGACGCCAACTGGGAGCACGACCACACCGTGCCCTCACGCACGCTCTACCCGCACCAGTGGAGCTGGGACTCCGCGTTCATCGCCATCGGGCTGGCCCAGGTCCGTCCCGAGCGGGCCTGGCGGGAGCTGGCGAGCCTGTTCCGGGCGCAGTGGGCCGACGGGCGGGTGCCGCACATCGTGTTCAACCCGGCGCTCCGGGTCGGCGCGTACTTTCCGGGGCCGGAGCTGTGGCGCTCGGCGACCGCCGAGGGGGCGCCGGCCGTCGACACCTCCGGCCTGGTCCAGCCGCCGGTGCACGCGCTCGCCGCGTGGCTCGCGTACCGGCGGGCGCCCTACCCGGCCGGCCTGGCCGCGCTGCGCCGGCTCTATCCCGCGCTGGTGGCCCAGCAGCGCTACCTGGCCGCGCGGCGGGACCTGACCGGCTACGGGTTGGCCTGCATCGTGCACCCGTGGGAGTCCGGCCTGGACAACAGCCCGGCCTGGGACGAGCCGATGGCCGCGGTGCCGGCCGAGGCGACGGTGATGCGCGCGTACCGCCGGCACGACACCGCCCACGCGGACGCCGCGCACCGCCCCACAGACCTGGACTACGCGCGCTACCTGGCGATCGTCGCCGCCTACCGGGACAACGGCTACTCCGACCGGGGCCTGGCCAACGGTCACCCGTTCCTGGTGGAGTGCCCGCTGTTCAACGCGGCGGTCGGCGCGGCCGAACACGCGCTGGCCGAGATCGCCGCGCTGGTCGGCGCCGACCCGGGGCCGCACCGGGCCCGCGCGACCCGGATCACCGAGGCCCTGGTGCGCCGGCTGTTCGACCCGGCCACCGGCACGTTCGCTCCCCGCGACCTGCGCACCGAACGGCTGGTCCCGGCGCGCACGGTGCTCGGGCTGGCGCCGCTGATCCTGCCCGACCTGCCGACCCGACAGGCCGACGCGCTGGTCGTCGAGGCCCGGTCGGCGCGCTTCGGTGTGGCCCGGCGGATGGACCGGCCGCTGCCCAGCTACGACCGGACCGCTCCGGACTTCGAACCGTTGCGCTACTGGCGCGGGCCGAGCTGGCTGAACGTCGGCTGGCTGGTGCGGCGCGGGCTGCTCGCGCACGGGCACCCGGAGCTGGCGGCCGGGCTGCGCCGGTCCATGATCGGGCTGGTCGCCGGGGCCGGATGCCACGAGTACTTCCATCCGGACAGCGGCGCCGGGCTGGGCTCGCCGGCGTTCAGTTGGACCGCCGCGCTGCTGCTCGACCTGTTGGCCGAGGACGCCGGGACCGCGCCGGGCTGAGCACGCCCGGTGCGTCGGCGTACCGTGTCCTCTTCCCATGGACGCGAAGGAGCATCGTGCCTGAGATCGACAAGGTGGCCTGGATCCTCATCGAGGACGGGCGGGTGCTGAGCACCCGCTCCCGGGGCAAGGACGTCTGGTACCTGCCGGGCGGCAAGCGCGAGCCGGGGGAGACCGACCTGGACACGCTGCGCCGGGAGGTCGCCGAGGAGTTGAGCGTCGCGGTGGACGTCGCCGGCGCCGTGCACGTGGGCACGTTCACCGCCCAGGCGCACGGCCACGCCGCCGGCACGACGGTACGCATGACCTGCTACCGGGCCGAGCACGACGGCGAGCTGAGGCCGGCCAACGAGATCGCCGAGGTGGCCTGGCTGGGGTACGCCGACCGGCACCGCACCTCCCCGGTCGACCAGGTCATCTTCGACCATCTGCTGGCGGCCGACCTGCTGCGCTGACGGCGCAGTTTGCCGGCACCGGCCGGGGGTAAGCGCCCGGGCGTGACCGACAGGGCGGGCGGCGGGCAGTTCCCACACTTCATCGACGCGGTGTCCCGGCGGTCCGGTCTGCCGACCGAGCAGGCCGCCGCCGTCGCCCGCGCGGTGCTCCAGACGATGGCCGAGCGGGTGACCGGTGGCCCGCCCGACCCCCTCGCCGGGCACCTCCCGGACGACCTCGACGGCTACCTGGCCGACCCGGCCCCGCCCGCCGTGACCGCCGGCCCGGACGGCGGCGTGGCCGGCCCGGATACCGGCGTGGCCGGGCTGGACGGCGGCGTGGCCGGCCCGGACAGCGGCGTGGGCCTGGACGTTGGCGGCACGGCTGCGGCCCCGCCGGCGCCGGACGCCGGGCCGGTGGAGTTTCTTCGCCGGGTGGGTCAGCGCGCCGGGGTGGACCCGACCACCGCCCGGACCGGCACCGGCGCGGTCTTCGCGACCCTGCGGGAGGCGGTGACCGTGCAGGAGTTCCGGGAGATGGTGGCGCGCTTGCCGCGCGACAGCGATGGCGCGGTCGCGCCGGCGCCGTCCGATCCGTACGGACACTGATACGGCGCACATGTGCGTTTCCGGCGAGATCCACTCCAGGTCGTAGAAAATTGCGTTATCCCTGACATTCGAATGGCCGCAGGCCTCCGAAACTGGTGTCGATCATCCGACGGATCGACTGTCGATCCCGCGACTCCACTGTGCCGGTCGGGAAATTCCACCGCGCAAGGAATCCCGGGCCGCAAAATTGGCCGCCGGCAATCGTGTTAGGCGAAAATTCGGCGTTACGCCAGGGGGATGATCGGACGAGATTCCCCGTCCCTCGTCCGAGCCCCGAGTCGACCCTTTGGCTCGACTCTAATCGATGATCTTTCTCGACAGTCATCGAACCCTATGCTCCTTCCATTGTGAAGTCCTGGGGGGGGATCATGATCACGATTGTCGATTGTTGCGCGGCCGTCTGTTGTGGATCGGCGTGCGCGTCCTGAGATGGGAAATTCGACGCTGATCCATCGCTTCAGCGATGCCGCCGCCGCTCGTCCCGACCATCCCGCCGTACTCGGCGACACCGGCCCACTCGACTACGCCGCCCTCGCCGGCCTGGCCGGGGGGCACGCCGACCTGCTGGCCGCGGCCGGCGTCCGGTCCG
The DNA here is from genome assembly GCF_900143515.1 of Micromonospora cremea. NCBI lineage: Bacteria > Bacillati > Actinomycetota > Actinomycetes > Micromonosporales > Micromonosporaceae > Micromonospora > Micromonospora cremea. Next base: position 1,164,055 of record NZ_FSQT01000001.1, read on the forward strand.
GTGACCGGGTCGGCCTGCTGACCGCCCATGGCGCCGGCACCATCGCCGCCATCCTCGGCACGCTCGCCGAGGGCGCCGCCTACGTTCCGCTCGACCCCGGCTTCCCGGAGCAGCGACTGCGCCACCTGCTCGACGGCGCCGACGTCACCGTCCTGCTCTGCGGCGGCGAGCACACCGAGCTGGCCCGTCGGCTCGCCGCCGACCGGCCCGGCCTACGGGTCGTCCCGGCCCTCGACGTGCGGCCCGCGCCGCTGCGGCCGGTGCCGGTGGCCCCGGACGCGCTCGCGTACGTGCTGTTCACCTCCGGCTCCACCGGGCGGCCCAAGGCGGTCGGGCAGAGCCATCGCAACCTGACGCACGTCGTGGACAACCAGATCGCTCTCCTCGACCTGCGGCCGGACGACCGGCTGAGCCTGCTCGCCTCGTTCAGCTTCGACGCGGCGATCCCCGACCTGTACCCGGCGCTGCTCACCGGCGCCACCGTCGTCCCGGTCGACCTGCGCCGGCACGGGCTGGCGTACGCCGTCGAACAGTTGGCCCGCCACGGCGTCACCGTCTACCACTCCACCCCGACGGTCTACCGGTACCTGCTGGACACCCCGGGCGTAAAGCGACTGGACCGGGTCCGGGTGGTCCTGCTCGGCGGCGAACAGGCCAGCTACGCCGACGCGGCCCGCGCGCGGGGCCGCTTCGCCCCCGGCTGCGTCCTGGTCAACGGCTACGGGGCCACCGAGATGACCTTCGGCGCCCGGTACGCGCTGCCGCTGGCCGATGTCGACCCGGCGGCCACCGGTCCGCTGCCGATCGGCGCCGCCCTGCCCGGGTACGCGCTGCGGCTGGCGCCGGACGGCGAGATCGTCGTACGCAGCCGGCACCTCGCCCCCGGCTACCTCGACCAGACCAGCGACCGGTTCGGCCACGACCCCGACGGCGTGCCGGCGTACCGCACCGGTGACCTGGGCGAGCTGCTGCCCACCGGCGAGCTGCGCTGCCTCGGCCGGCTGGACCGACAGGTCAAGGTGCGCGGGTTCCGGGTCGAGCTGACCGAGATCGAGTCCGTGCTCGCCGCCGAGCCGGGCATCGCCGAGGTGCGCGCCATCGCCCGCGACGGCGAGTTGCTGGCGTACGTCCGGCCGGCCGGGCCGCGGGTGGACGCGGTGGCGCTGCGGGCCGCCCTGGCCCGGCAGCTGCCCGAGTACGCGTTGCCCCGCGCCGTCGTGCCGGTCGCCGAGTTCCCCCTGACCGCCAGCGGGAAGGTCGACGAGCGGGCGCTGCCGGACCCGGCCCGGGCGGTGCCGCTCGGGGACCGGCCCGCCACCCCGACCGAGCGGGTCGTGCACGACATCTGGTGCGCCGTGCTCGGCCGGGACGCGGTCGGTCGCACCGACAGCTTCTTCGACGTCGGCGGGCAGTCCCTGCTCCTCGGCCAGGTGCAGCAGCGGTTGGCCGACCGGTTCGGTGTGGCGGTGCCGCTGCTGCGGCTCTTCGACCACCCGACCGTCGCCGCCCAGGCCCGGTTGGTCGACCCGCCGGCACCGACCACCCCGCCGCCCGCGCCGGTGGTTGCCACGCCGACCCTGCCCGCCGAGGCGCCAGCCGCCCCCGGCCTGTCCGCCGCGCCGGCCGGCGTGCGCGACCACACCGGCGACGAGATCGCCGTGGTCGGTCTCGCCGGCCGGTTCCCCGGCGCGCCGGACCTGGCCACCTTCTGGTGGAACCTGTGCGCCGGGGTGGACGCCATCCACGACCACAGCGACGAGGAGCTGGCCGCGCTGGGCGTCGGCCCGGGGCTGCGCGCCGACCCCCGGCACGTCAAGTCCACCGGCCGGCTCGGTGGGGTCGCCGACTTCGACGCGGAGTTCTTCGCCTTCGGCGACCGGGAGGCCGCCCGCACCGACCCGCAGCACCGGCTGTTCCTGGAGACCGCGTGGGAAGCGCTGGAGGACGCGGGTCACGACCCGGCCCGGTTCCCCGGCCTGGTCGGCGTGTACGGCGCCACCTCCGTCAACCGCTACTTCCTGTTCCACCTGATGGACAACCCGGCGGTGGTCGGCGACGTCGACCCGGACGACTGGGAGGCCCGGCTGATCGGACGGCAGCTCACCGACCACCTGCCCGGGCAGGTCGCGTACCGGCTGGGGCTGACCGGGCCGGCGGTGGCGGTGCAGAGCGCCTGCTCCAGCTCACTGGTGGCGGTCTGCCTCGCCGCGCAGAGCCTCGCCGACTACCAGTGCGACCTCGCCCTGGCCGGCGGGGTGAGCGTGACCTGGCCACGGCACCGGCACACTCCCGGTGGCCTGGCCTCCCCGGACGGCCGCTGCCGCGCCTTCGACGAAGCCGCCCAGGGCGCCGGGTTCGGCTCCGGCGTCGGGGTGGTGGCGCTGCGCCGGCTCGCCGACGCGCAGGCCGACGGCGACCAGGTCCTCGCGATCCTGCCCGGCTGGGCGGTCACCAACGACGGCGCCGAGCGGGCCGGCTACGCCGTCCCCGGCCCGGCCGGCCAGGCCGCCGCGGTGGCCGGCGCGCTCGCCGCCGCAGAGGTCGACCCCGGCGAGGTCCGCTTCATCGAGACGCACGGCAGCGGCACTCCGCTCGGCGACGCCATCGAGGTGGCCGCGCTGCACGAGGTGTACCAGGGCGCCGCCCCGGCCGAGACCTGCGCGCTCGGCTCGGTGAAGACCACCATCGGGCACCTCGACGCCGCGGCCGGGATCGCCGGGCTGATCAAGGCGGTGCTCGCCGTGCGGCACGGCGTCATCCCGCCGAACCTGCACTTCACCCGCCCGCACCCGGAGATCGACCTGGCCGCCGGCCCCTTCTACGTACCGACCAAGGTGCGGGACTGGCCGGACGCGCCGCGCCGGGTCGCCGGGGTCAGCTCGTTCGGGCTGGGCGGCACCAACGCGCACGTCGTGGTCGAGCAGGCCCCGCCGGCCGATCCGGTCGACCCGCCGCCGGCCGGGGCGCACCTGCTGCCGGTGTCGGCGCGTACCCCGGCGGCGCTGCGGGCGGCGTTGACCCGGCTGCGGCGGCACCTCGCCGGGACCACCCCGGCGCTGTCCGAGGCGGCCGCGACGCTGGCGCTGGGCCGGCGCGCGTTCCGTCACCGGGCCGCCGTGGTGGCCAACGACTCGGCCGGCGCGGTTGCCGCCCTCGACGAGTTGCTGGCCACCGACGCGCGGGTGGCCGGCGCACCCGGGCCGCTGCGCGAGCTGGCCGCCGCCTGGGTGGCCGGGCGCGACGCCGACCTCACCACCCTGCATCCCGCCGGCACCGTCCGGCGAACCTCGCTGCCCACCTACCCCTTCCAGCGGCAGCGGTACTGGATCGACCCCCCTCAGAAAGGCGTGCGGTGAACTGGTTCATCTCCGCCGGCAGCCGCGACCCGGCACCGGTGCAGTTGTTCTGCCTGCCCTACGCCGGTGCCGGCGCCAGCGCGTTCCGACACTGGCCCGACCGGCTCGGCCCGGACGTCGAGGTGCTGCCCGTACAGCTCCCCGGCCGCGAGAACCGGATCAGCGAGGACCCGCGATTCCAGATCGCCGACGTGGCCCGGGCCATCGCCGAGCGGGCCGACCGGCCGTACGCCATCTACGGGCACTCGATGGGCGGCCGGGTCGGCTTCGAGGTGGTCCGCGAGCTGCGCCGCACCGGGCGGCCGCTGCCACTGCGCCTCTACGTCGGCGGCGCCCGCGCCCCGCACGTCAGCGCGCCCAGCGTCTTCGACGGACTGTCCCAGGTGGACGACGCCGAGCTGCTGCGCCGCTTGGAGGCCGGTGGCGGGCTCCCCGCCGGGCTGCTGGAGCACCCCGAACTCGTCGAGCTGCTGATGCCGCTGCTGCGCGCCGACTTCGACCGGGTGGACGGCTACCGCTACCGGCCCGAGGCGCCGCTGCCGGTGCCGATCGTGGCGTTCACCGGCCGCACCGACCAAGCGGTGACCCGGCAGCAGAGCGCCGCCTGGCGGGAGCACACCGCCGCCCGCTTCGCCCTGCGCGAGCTGGACGCCGGGCACTTCTTCCTGCACGACGCGCTGCCCGCGCTGGCCGCCGTGATCCGCGCCGACCTGCGCGCGGCCGTCGGCGGGAGCGCCCCGGAGTCAGGCGGGCACCGGATGCCGCTGGGCGACACCGGCTGGTCGGTGTGGCGCGACGCCCTGCTGCGCAGCACCGGGTTCCCGGCCGACGGGCTGACCCTGCTGGCCGCACCGCGGGCCGCCGCGGCCGCCGACGAGCTGTTGGTCACCGGCGCCGGCGTCGAGCAGTTCGACAAGGAATTCGACGAGGCCGTGCTCGCCAGCGCCCGTCAGCTGACCGACCTGGCCGCGGACCCGCTGCTGCGGGAGGCGGTCACCTGGCAGAACCGGGGTGCGTTGCCCGCCCTGGACGGGCTGGTCCGCGGTGGCGCCGAGGCCACCCGCAACGTGCGCCGGCGGGAGCGGGAACGCGCGCTGCTGAAGTACTGGCAGCGGTACTGCGGCAAGAACGAGACCGTCGGCTTCTTCGGGCCGAGCTGCTGGGTCACCATCGACCCCGACCTGCCGGCCGCCGCCGAGGTGCGCCCGGGCGCGGCGCTGACCCGCCGCCGCTGGGTGTGGTTCGAGTCGTGGGCGCTGGCCGCGTACGCCGAGCGGATCGGCGCGGACCCGGCGGTGCGCCGGTGGTGGGCGCCCCGGCTCGCCCCGCACCTGAGCCTCGCCGGCCGCGAGGTGCTTCGCCCGGGCCGGCCGCCGGTGCCGCTGTCCCCGGTCGAGGCGGCGCTGCTGGCCACCGTCGACGGCCGCCGCCCGGCCCGCGACGTGATCACCGACGGGTCGATCGGGCTGCGCCGACCCGAGGACGGGTACGAGCTGCTGGACCGGCTCGTGCGGCGGGAGCTGCTCACCTGGGACGCCGCGCTGCCGGTGACCCCGCACGCCGAGGAGGTGCTGCGCCAGCGGATCGCAGCGATCGGCGACGCCCCGGCCCGGGCCGCCGCCGAGGCGGGCTTCGACCGGTTGTGTGCCGCCCGGGACGCGGTCGCCGCGGCGGCCGGTGACCCGGACCGGCTGCGGACCGCCCTGGACGCGCTCGACGAGACGTTCACCGAGCTGACCGGGCAGCCGCCGCAACGGCGGGCCGGGCAGATGTACGCCGGCCGCACGCTCTGCTACGAGGACACCAGCCGGGACCTGGACGTTGTCTTCGGCGCGCCGCTGCTGAACGAGCTGGCGGCGCCGCTGGCCGTGCTGCTGCGGGCCGCCCGCTGGCTGGCCGGCGCGCTGGAGGAGGCGTACGGCGCGGTCTTCCGCGAGCTCTACGACGAGTTGCGCGCCGAGGCGGGCGACGGCCCGGTCGCCCTGTCCGACCTGTGGTTCCTGGTGCAGGGCCTGTTCTGGGGCACCGGGGAGCGCCCGGTGGACGCGGTCGCCGCGCAGTTCGCCGCCCGCTGGGCCGACCTGTTCGGCCTGGCCGGGCACCCGTCGGGCGCCACCGAGGTCCGGCTGGACGTGGCGGACCTGGCCGCCCGGGTCGACGAGGCGTTCCCGCCGCTGGCGGCGCACTGGTCCAACGCCCGGCTGCACAGCCCCGACCTGCAGATCTGCGCCGCCGACGTGGACGCGCTGGCCCGTGGCGAGTACACCGTGGTGCTCGGCGAGCTGCACGCCGCCTGGCCGTCGTTCGACACCTACGCGGTGACCCCGTCGCACCCCGACGTGGAGCGGCTGCGCGCCGCGCTGGCGGCCGACCTCGGCCCGCGTCGGATCCGGCTGCTCTACCCGACCGACTGGCCGCGGCGCACCAGCCGGGTCGCCGAGTCGCTGGCCGGCCCGACCGACCGGCAGTTGGCCTTCGCGGCGGCGCCCGGCGCCGAGGAAGACCGGGTGCTCCCCACCGTCACGCTCACCGTGCACGACGAGGCCGGCCGGCTGGTCGTCACGGCCGCCGACGGGCAGCGCTGGCCGCTGACCGAGGTCTGCGCCGCCCTGCTCAGCACCCACGCCGTCGACGGGTTCAAGCTGGTCGCCGCCGCGCCATACACACCCCGGATCACGCTGGACCGGCTGGTGGTGGCCCGGCAGACCTGGCGTACCACGGTGGGGGAGTGCGGCCTGGCCACGGTGACCGGCGACCGGGCCCGCTACCTGGCGGTGCGCGACTGGCGGCGCGGGCTCGGCCTGCCCGAGCAGGTGTACGTCAAGCTCGGCACCGAGACCAAGCCGTGCTTCGTCGACCTGAGCAGCCCCGCGTTCGCCAGCCTGTTCTGCACGATGGTCCGGGCGGCCGGCCGCGATGGCGGCGACGAGGTCACGCTGGTGGTCAGCGAGATGCTGCCCACCCCGGACGACGCCTGGGTGCCCGACGCCGCCGGCCGGCGCTACTTCAGCGAGCTGCGGCTGCATATCGTGGACGCCGCCGAGCCGGAGCTGGCCCGATGAGCCACCGGCTACCGCTCGGGGAAACCCTCTGGTCGGTGTGGCGCGACGTGGTGCTGCGCACCGCTGGGTTCCCGGCGGTCGGGCTGGACGCCTTCGCCGCCCCGGACGCCGCCGACGCGCTGCTGGCCGGCGAGGTCGCCGCCGAGGTGTTCGACAAGGCGCTGGCCGTGGCGCTGGCCGACGCTTCGGCGACCGCCGGGCGGATCGCCGCCGATCCGCTGCTGCGCGAGGCGGTGACCTGGCAGAACCTGGAGATGGTCGCCGAGAGCGGGCTGGTCGGGGTGACCGGCGAGGCAGAGCGGTTCCTCGCGGTGCGCCGGTGGCCGGCCCGGCTCGGTCTGCCCGAGCGGGTGTTCGTGAAGGTCGGTACCGAGGTCAAGCCCTGCTACGTCGACCTGACCGGCGCGCTCTACGCCCAGTCGCTGTGCGCGATGGTCAACGCCGCCGCCCGCAGCGGCCCGGACGTCACGGTCGTGGTCGGCGAGCTACTGCCCGCACCGACGGACTGCTGGGTGACCGACGCGCGCGGGCGCGCGTACGTCAGCGAACTGCGTCTCCAGATCACCGATCCGATGACCTACCCCGGGGAGCACCGGTGACCGACATCCTGTCCATCAGCGCCGTACGGGGAGAGCCGCTGCCCTGGCCGGACGCGACGCTCGCCGAGCTGGTGGTCGCGCAGGCCAACCGGACCCCGGACGCGGTGGCGGTGCGCCAGTGGGACACCCGGCTCAGTTACGCCGACCTGCTGGCCCGCGCCGCCGCAGTGGCCGCGGCGCTGCGCGAGCGCGGCGTGGGCCGGCAGACCCGGGTGGGTGTGTGTGGCGGCCGCCGGCCGGAGCTGGTGGCCACCGTGCTGGGGGTGTTGCTGGCTGGCGGTTGCTACGTGCCGCTGGAGCCGGGCGGCCCGCGTCGGCGGCTGCGCGGGATCGCCGCCGACGCGGGCGTGTCCCTGGTGGTCGGCGACGCCGCCGACGCGGAGTTCGGCGACGCGCCGGGCATCGAGGCGCTCGGGCTGCCCGGCCCGGCCCCGCTCGCGCCCTGCCCGGCCCGCCCCGGCGATCCGGCGTACGTGCTGTTCACCTCGGGCTCCACCGGGCGGCCCAAGGGCGTGCTCACCAGCCACCGCAACGTGGTCGAGTTCGTCACCGGCGTGGTCGCTCTCACCGGCGCGGACGCGGGCGTACGCAGCCTCGGCATCGCTTCGCTCGGTTTCGACGCGGCCACCATGGACCTGTTCGTGCCGCTGCTGCTCGGCGGCACGGTGCAGCTGCTCGGCGCGGAGGACCGCGCCGACCCGGTGCGGCTGACCCGCTTCATCGCGGCGCACGAGGTGAACTGGGGCTTCATCACGCCCACCGTGCTGGCCATGCTGGACCCGGCGGAGCTGCCCGGCTGGCGCACCGTGCTGTGCGGGGGCGAGGCGGTGCCGGCCGCCCTGGCCGCCCGCTGGGCGCCGGGCCGCCGTTTCCTCAACGGCTACGGGCCGACCGAGACCACGGTGCTCGCGGTCAGCGGCCCGTTGAGCGCCACCGAGACCGATCCGGTGCCGATCGGCCGACCGCTGCCCAACCACCGGGCGTACGTGGTGGACACGACGCTGGCCCCGGTGCCGGCGGGCGAGACCGGCGAGCTGCTGATCGGCGGGCCCGGACTGGCCGACGGCTATCTGGGCCGGCCGGCGCTGACCGCCGAGCGGTTCGTCCCGGACCCGTTCTCCGGCCTGCCCGGCGAGCGGCTGTACCGCACCGGCGACCTGGTCCGGCACGGCCCGGACGGGCGGATCGTCTACCTGGGCCGCGCGGATCGACAGGTCAAGATTCGTGGGCAGCGCATCGAGCTGGGCGAGGTGGAGGCGGTGCTGGCCGACCTGCCCGGGGTGACCGGGGTCGCGGTGGAGGCGGTACCCGGACCCGCCGGCGTCGAGCTGGTCGCGTTCCTCACCCCGGCGGACGCGCCCGACGACGCCCGACTGCGGGCGTACGCCGGCAGTCGGCTGACCGCGGCGATGCTGCCGGCACGGGTGCTGCGCCGCGGGTCCCTGCCGGTCAGCGCGGTCAGCGGGAAGCTGGACCGGCCGGCGCTGCGCGCGCTGGCCGTGACCGCCCTCGCCACCCCGCAGTCCGACCCGGTCGACACCGGTGGTGCGGCCGCCGCCGAGCCGGCCGGTGACCCGGTCGCGGCGGCGGTGGCCGGGATCTGGACCCGGCTGCTGGGCGTGCCGCCCGGCCCGGACACCGACTTCCTCGCCGCCGGTGGCAACTCCATCGCGGCGATGCGCCTGGTCGCCGCGCTCCGCGCCGAGCTGGGCCGGCAGCTCGACACCCGCGAGGTGTTCACCCGGCGCACCTTCGGCCGGCTGGTCGAGGGGGTGGCCGCCGCGCCGAGCGGCGGCGACGGGCTGAGCACCGGCAACCCGCCGACGCTCTCCCCGCCGCAGCGCCGACTCTGGTTCGTCGACCAGCTCGCGCCGTCCAGCGCGCCCTACAACATCGCCGTGGCGCACCGGCTGCGTGGCCCGCTCGACACCGCCGCGATCGGCGCCGCGCTGCGGGCCGTCGCCGAACGGCACGACGTGCTGCGCTGGCGGATCCCGCAGACCGGCGGCGTGCCGTACGCGGTCTGCGCCGAGCCCACCGACGTGGCGGTGCCGGTGGTCGACCTCACCGGCAGCGCCGATCGGGAGGCCGAGCTGGCCCGGATGCTCGCCGCGGGCGCCGCGCACCCCTTCGACCTGGCCACCGGGCCGCCGTGGCAGGTCACCGCCTACCGGCTCGGCCCGGACGAGCACGTGCTGGCCGTCACCTGGCACCACGCCGTCTTCGACGGCTGGTCCGAGCGGGTCTGCTACGACGACCTGGCCACCGGGTACGCCCGCGCGGTGGCCGGCGAGCCGCCACGATTGCCGGAGCTGTCCGCCCGCTACGCCGACTACGCCGTCTGGCGGGCCGAACGGGACCGCCAGCGCGGTTCCGCCGATCTGACCTGGTGGACGGCGCACCTGGACGGCGTGCCGACAGTGCTGGAGCTGCCCCGGGACCGACCCCGGCCCGCGGTGCAGACCTACGCCGGTGCGGAGGCCGGCGTCCGGCTGTCCGCCGACACCGACCGCGCGGTCCGGGAGCTGGCCGAGCGGCGCGGCACCACGGTCGCCGCCGTGCTGCTGGCCGCGTTCGGCGAGCTGATCGCGCGGCTCACCGGCGGCGACGACCACGTGCTCGGGGCGATCGTCGCCGACCGGCGGCTGGCCGCGTTCGACGACGTGATCGGCTTCTTCATCGACACCGTGCCGGTGCGGGTCCGCACCGCCGGAGCGAGCTTCGCCGAGCTGGTCGACCGGTGCGCCGGGGAGCTGCACGAGGCCACCGCCCACCCGGGTGCGCCGCTGGAACGCATCGTCGAGGCGTTGGGCGTCGGCCGGGACACCGCCCGGGCGCCGCTGGTGCAGGTGCTGTTCAACGTGCTCAACTTCGCGCCGCCCCGGCTGACGCTGACCGGGCTGACCGCGGAGCCGGTGCCGGTGCCGGTGCCCAAGCCGGGCTCACCGTTCGACATCACCGTCTACGTGGTCCGGTCCGACGGCCGCACCGGCGTCGAGGTGGTCTACAACCCGGACCTCTTCGACGCCGGGCGCATCGACGACCTGCTCGCCGACCTGGTCGAGCTGGTGGGCGCGCTGGCCGCCGCACCGGACACGCCGGCCCGCGAGGTGGTCGCCGCGCTGCCCCGGCCCACCGTGCGGGTGCCGCAGCTCGGCGCGATGACCGTCGCCGGCAGCGAAACGACGCGCCACCCGCCGGCGCTGGTGCCCGCGGGCCCGGACGGGCTCACTGACACCGAGGAGCTGATCGCGGGAATCTGGCGGGAGGTGCTGGAGCGCGACCGGGTCGGGGTGACCGACAACTTCTTCGACATCGGGGGGCACTCCCTCGCGCTCGCCGCCGTGCACGCCCGGCTGACCGCCGCCACCGGCCGCTCCATCAAGATGCTCGATCTGTTCCGCCACCCCACCGTCCGGGCGCTCGCCGCCAGCCTCGATGGGGCCGCCGACCGCCCGGAGCTGGCGCGGGCCGCTCTGCGCGCCGCCGCCCGCCGCAGCCGTACCCGCCGTATCCCTCCCCGCCGCCCCGGCGGCACCGCGTGACGAAGGACAGCCTGATGAGCAACCCGACCGCATCCGACCTGCCCGACGACGTCACCGACCTGCCCGATGAGGGCATCGAACCGATCGCGATCGTCGGCCTGGCCGCGCGCCTGCCCGGCGCGGCCGACGTGCACGAGTTCTGGCGCAACCTCATCGACGGGGTGGAGTCGGTCACCGAGCTGACCCGGGAGGAGCAGCTGGCCCGGGGCGCGATCGTGGCCGAGGTCGACGACCCGGGCTGGGTCAGTCGTGCTCCGCTGGTCGACGGCTACGACGAGTTCGACGCCGCGCTGTTCGGGATGACCGCCCGGGAGGCGGAGCTGACCGACCCGCAGCACCGCCTGTTCCTGGAGTCCTGCCACACGGCTCTGGAGGACGCCGGCTACGACCCGACCCGCTACGACGGCGCGATCGGCGTGTACGCCGGCACCGGCGGCAACACGTACCTGCACCGGAATGTGCTGCGCAACCAGCGCGTCGGCGGCAACCCGCACGGCGCGGTCTCCATCGCCACCGGCAACTCGCCGAACTATGTGGCCACCAACGTGTCGTACCGCCTGGACCTGCGCGGGCCGAGCCTGACCGTGCACACCGCCTGCTCCACCTCCCTGGTCGCGTTCCACCTGGCGTGCGAGGCGCTGCGCAACGGCGAGTGCGACATGGCGCTCGCCGGCGGTGTGAACATCGAGCTGCCGCACGTCGGCTACCTCGGCATGGAGGGCTTCACCTCACCCGACGGCCGCTGCCGCCCGTTCGACGCCGCCGCCAACGGCACGGTGTGGGGCAGCGGTGTCGGGGTGACCCTGCTCAAGCGGCTCTCCGACGCGATCGCCGACGGGGACGCCATCCGCGCGGTCGTGCTCGGCAACGCGATCAACAACGACGGCGCCGGCAAGGTCGGCTTCACCGCGCCCAGCGTCGACGGGCAGGCGTCGGCCATCGCCCAGGCCGTGGCGATGGCCGACGTCGACCCCCGCACCGTCAGCTACGTCGAGGCACACGGCACCGGCACGGCCATGGGCGACCCGATCGAGGTGGCCGCGCTCTCCGCCGTGTACGCCCGCGACACCGACGAGCGGGGCTGGTGCGGCATCGGCTCGGTGAAGTCGAACATCGGGCACCTCAGTCAGCCCTCCGGCATCGTCAGCGTGATCAAGACGGTGCTCGCCATGGAGCACGGGCTGATCCCGCCGACGATCAACTTCGAGACGCCGAACCCGGCCGTCGAGTTCGCCGACACCCCGTTCTACGTGGCGAACACGCTCACAAAGTGGGACACGGACGGCGGGCCCCGCCGGGCCGGGGTCAGCTCGTTCGGCATCGGCGGCACCAACGCCCACGTGGTGCTGGAGGAGGCGCCGGCGGCGTACCGCACCGACCGTCGGGTTCGTCCGGCACATCTGCTCCGGGTCAGCGCGGCCACCCCGAGCGCCCTGGACGCGGCGGTGCAGCACCTCGCCGAGCACCTGGACGGCGCCGCCGACGCCGGGCCGGCGTACCTCGCCGACGTCGCGCACACCCTGCTCGTCGGCCGCCGCCAGTACCCGCACCGCCGCGCCGTGGTAGCCACCGACATCCCGGGTGCGGCCGCCGCCCTGCGCGCCCCGGTGCGCGGACCGCAACCATTGACCAACAGTTCAGCCCCGACGGTAGGGTTCCTCTTCTCCGGCCAGGGCGCCCAGTACGCCGGGATGGGCGCGCAGCTCTACGCCGAGCAGCCCCGCTTCGCCGCGGTCGTCGACGAGTGCGCCGAGCTGCTCCGCCCCGACCTGGGCCTGGACCTGCGCGACCTGATCCTGGGCCGCGACCCGGCGGCGGGGGAGAAGCTCACCGAGACCCGATACACCCAGCCAGCGCTGTTCACCGTCGAGTACGCCCTGGCCGCGCTCTGGCAGGCGGCCGGGGTCCGGCCGGCCGCGATGATCGGCCACTCCATCGGCGAGTACGTCGCGGCCACCGTGGCCGGCGTGCTGAGCCTGCCGGACGCGTTGCGGGTGGTCGCCGCCCGGGGTCGGCTGATGCAGTCGCTGCCCGCCGGGTCGATGCTCGCCGTCGCGCTGGACGAGTCGGTCGTCGTCGACCTGCTGCCCGACGGGCTCTGCGTGGCCACGGTCAACGGCCCGGGCACCTGCGTTGTGGCCGGTGAGACCGTGGAGGCGTTCGCCGCGACGCTGAAGGGCAAGTCGAAGGTGCTGCGCACCTCGCACGCGTTCCACTCGCCGATGATGGAGCCGATCCTCGCCGAGTTCACCGCGCTGATGGGTACGGTGCCGCTGCGCCCGCCGACGGTGCCGTTCCTGTCCAACGTCACCGGCACCTGGATCACCGCCGAGCAGGCCACCGACCCGGCGTACTGGGCGACGCACCTGCGTCAGCCGGTCCGCTTCGGTGACTGCGTGGCCACCCTGCTGACCGCGGGCACCTGGCAACTGGTCGAGTGCGGTCCCGGCCGGCAGTTGGCCAACCTGACCCGGATGCAGGTCGGCAAGGCCGCGCCGGAGCAGCGCACGCTCACCCCGCTGGGCAGCCTGCCCGCCGCCGGGGAGGCGACCGGTGACCTGGCCGCCCTGCTCGCCACCGCCGGGGCGCTGTGGTGCGCCGGGCTGCCGGTGCGTGTCGACGCGGACCCGACGGCCCGCCGGGTGCCGCTGCCCACGTACCCGTTCGAGCGCCGCCGCTACTGGATCGAGCCGGATCCGGAGCAGGCCGTCGCCGCCGCGCCGGTGGAGACCGGGCCGCGACCGCTGGCCGAGTGGTTCGCGGTGCCGGTCTGGCGGCAGGCCGCCCCGCTGCCGCCGTCCGGGTCGTTGGGTCGCTGCCTGGTCCTCACCGCGGGTCCGCGCGGTGACGCGCTGGTCGCCGGCCTGCGGGCCGCCGGTGCCGACCCGGTGCCGGTACGCCCCGGCGACGCCTTCGCCACCGCCGACGATGGCTACCGGCTCCGCCCAGGTGTACGTGCCGACCACGACGCGCTGGTCGCGGCGCTCACCGCCGACGCCACACCGCCGATCCGGCTGGTGCACGCGTTCACCCTGGACGGCGCGCCCACCGGCACCGACATCGGGGCCACCTGGGCCGCTCAGGACCTGGGCTTCTTCAGTGCCCTGCACCTGGTGCAGGCGCTCGCCGGCGCCGGCCTCACCGGCGAGGAGCACGGCGTCGCCCTGGACCTGGTCACCGCCGGCACCGGCGACGTGCGCGGCGACGACCTGCGTCGCCCGGAGCACGCCACCCTCACCGGGTTGGCCCGGGTGCTCCCCGCCGAGCTGCCCGGGCTGGCCGTCCGTCTCATCGACGCGGATCCAACCGACGACGACGCCAGCACGGTGGTCGCCGAGCTGCGCCGTCCCCGGGAGCCCGAGGTGGCCCTGCGCGGCGGCCGCCGCTGGGTGGCCGACGTCGAACAGGTGACGATCGACGCCGAGGGTGAGCCGGGCGCGGTGCGCGACGGCGGCCGGTACCTGGTCACCGGTGGGCTCGGTGGGATCGGCATCACCCTGGCCGAGGACTTCGCCACCCGGGCCCGCGCGCGGCTGGTGCTGCTGGCCCGCTCCGGGCTGCCGGAGCGCGAGCGGTGGGACGACCACCTCGCCGTGCACGGCGACGATCGCGCGGGTCGGGCGATCGCGGCGATCCGGCGGATGGAGGCCGCCGGCGCCGAGGTGCTGGTGCTCGCCGCGGACGTCACCGACCCGGCCGACCTGCGCCGGGTCCGCGACGCCGCGACGGCCGCGTACGGCGGCATCGACGGCATCGTCCACGCGGCCGGCCTGCCCGGCGGCGGGATGGCCGAGGTCAAGGAGCGGGCTGAGGCCGAACGGGTGCTCGCCCCGAAGCTCGCCGGCACCCTCGCCCTCGCCCAGGTCTTCGGCGACCTGCCCCTGGACTTCGTGGTGCTCTGCTCGTCCATCACCGCGGTGGTCGGCGGCTTCGGGCAGGTGGACTACTGCGCCGCCAACGCCTTCCTGGACGCGCACGCCCGCTCCGGCGCCGGCTGGCGGGCTCCGGTGCTGTCGCAGAACTGGGGCGGCTGGGCCGAGGTGGGCATGGCGGTCGAGACCGCCGCGCCGGCCGGCTTCCGGGCTGCCGGTCGCGACACGGTCACCAGCGCGGTCGACCACCCGGTGCTCACCACGAAGGTCACCGGGCCGGCGGAGACCGTGCTGCACGGCCTGGTCTCCGCCAGCACCCACTGGCTGCTCGACGAGCACCGGATCGGCGGCGTGCCGGTCGTACCGGGCACCGCCCACCTGGAATCGGTGCGGGCCGCGGTGGCCGTTGCGCTGCCCGCTCCCGGGCCGGGCGCGGCGGTGGAGCTGCGCGACGTGGTCTTCCTGGAGCCGTTCGCGGTGCCCGACGGCACCGTCGCCCAGTACCGGGTGGAGCTGACGCCGGCCGACGACGGCGGCACCGACTTCGCGGTCCGCAGCCTGGCCGATGGCCGACTGCGCACCCACGTGCGCGGCGCGGCCG
The DNA here is from genome assembly GCF_900143515.1 of Micromonospora cremea. Classification (NCBI taxonomy): domain Bacteria; kingdom Bacillati; phylum Actinomycetota; class Actinomycetes; order Micromonosporales; family Micromonosporaceae; genus Micromonospora; species Micromonospora cremea. The sequence goes on from NZ_FSQT01000001.1 coordinate 1,179,090, forward strand.
GTTGGACCGACGAGCCGGCCCCGCCGGCTGCCCCGGCCGTCCCGGCCGGCCGCCGGGTGGACGACGACGCCTCCTTCGGCCGGGGCCGAACCAGCATGCTCACCTTCGGGCCGCGCTGGGCCGCGCTGGGCGAGCACCACCTGGCCGACGGCTCCGAACTGGCGGTGGTCGAGGCACCCGCCGCGGCCGTCGGCGACCTGCCCGCCTGGGGCCTGCACCCCGCGCTGCTGGACGTGGCGACCGCGTTCGGCCGGGGCCAGGGCAGCGGCACGTACCTGCCGCTGTCGTACGGCCGGATCGTGGTGCGGGGGCCGCTGCCGGCCCGGTTCACCAGCGAGCTGCGGCACCGGCCCGGCGACACCGACGAGGTCGTCGCCGCCGATCTGTCGCTGCGCGACCCGGACGGCCGGGAGCTGGTCGCGATCAGCGACTTCGTGCTGCGCCGGGTCGACCAGGGCGCGGTCACCGGCGGTCTGACCGGACCGTCCGGTACGGACGCCGACGCGGTGGCGCCGACCTCGACCGAGGACATCCGGCCGCTGGACGGCGCGGAGGCGTTCCGCCGTAGCCTCACCGCCGGCCTCGGCGCCCAGGTGGTCATCGCCACCCGGACGGTGGACGACATCCGGCGCCGCGCCGGGCGGGTCACCACCGACAACCTCACCGGCGACGACGCGGTCGCCGACCCGGCGGGGCCCCGCAACGGCGACGGCAGCGCCCAGCCGGGCACCGAACTGGAGATGACCATCGCCCGGGTGTGGCAGGACGGGCTCGGGGTGGCCGAGGTCGACGTCGACGACGACTTCTTCGCCCTGGGCGGCAACTCCCTGGTCGCGGTGCAACTCATCGCGGCGATGCGCAGGGCGACCGGGGTGCGGCTGCCGATGCGCAGCCTCTTCGAGACGCCCACCGTGGCCGGGCTGGCCGCCCGGATCGAGGAGCTGCGGGCCGCCACCACCGACGAGCCGGCCACCCCGGCACCGATCCCCGCCATTCCGCGACTGCCCCGCGCGTGACGAGAAATCAGGAGTAGAGAGCCATGAGCGACACGATCGCCACGCTGCCCGTGGTCGTCGAATCCGACGGCCGGGCGCTGACCGAGCTGATCACCGAGCGCCGCGCCGAGCTGCGCGCCACCTTGGCCGAGCAGGGTGGGCTGCTGTTCCGCGGCTTCGACGTGGGTGGGGTGGACGGCTTCGACCAGGTGGTCCGGGCGCTGTCCGGTGAGCCACTGACCTACACCGAGCGGTCCTCACCGCGGCACGCCATCAAGGGCCGGGTGTACACCTCGACCGACTACCCGCCGGACGAGGAGATCTTCCTGCACAACGAGAACTCGTACCAGGCGCGCTGGCCGTTGACGCTGTTCTTCTACTGCATCACCGCGCCGCAGACGCTGGGCGCCACCCCGCTGGCCGACATCCGGCAGGTCTACCGCGAGATCGACCCGGCGGTACGCGAGGAGTTCGTCCGCCGCCGCTGGATGCTGATGCGCAACTTCCACGAGGACTTCGGCGCCAGCTGGCAGCACGTGTTCGGCACCGACGACCGGGCCGAGGTCGAGGCGTACGCGGCGGCCAACCGGATCAGTCTGGAGTGGACGGGCCGCGACGGGCTGCGTACCCGGGCGGTCCGCGACGCCGTGCGCCACCGGCCCGGCTCGGACACCCCACGCTGGTTCAACCACGCCACCTTCTTCCACGTGAGCAGCCTGGCCAAGGACCTCCAGGAGGGACTGCTGGCCATGTTCGGCGCCGACGGGTTGCCGTCGAACACCTACTACGGCGACGGCGGCGAGATCCCCGCCGACGTCATGGACCACCTGCGCGCCGCCTACCGGGCCGCCAGCGTCCGCTTCGACTACCAGCGCGACGACGTGCTGGTGGTCGACAACATGACCGCCGCGCACGGTCGGGAGCCGTTCACCGGCCCCCGCAGGATCGCCGTCGCGATGGCCGAACCGCACACCCCCGACACCGTTGGAGAGCAGTGATGGCCGAAACCCGATTCCTGGTCGTGCGCAACGACGAGGAGCAGTACTCCATCTGGTCGGCCGAGCGGGACCTCCCGGCGGGGTGGCACGACACCGGGTTCGCCGGCACCCGCGAGGAGTGCCTGGCGCACATCGACACCGCCTGGACCGACATGCGCCCCCGCTCGGTACGCGAGGCGAGCAAGTGAGCGAGCGTAGCGAGCGAACCAGCAGGCACAGCAGCGCGGCGCTTGCGCCGCCGCGAAGCGGTGGCGTGAGCGCGAGCAGTGCAGCGAAGCGGAGCCGCGCAGTCGCGAACGGAAGGCAGCAACGATGACCAGCGAGTGGACCTTCCCGGCCTCCTTCGCCCAGGAGCGGGTGTGGACGGCCAACCAACTCGATCCCGGCTCGCCGGTCTACAACGTGTCCGCGCCGTGGCGGTTTCCGGCCGGCCTCACCGCGGCCCAGGCCGTCCAGGTGCTCGCCCAGGTGGTCGCCCGGCACGAGTCGCTCCGCACCCACCTGCGGATCGTCGACGGTGCTCTGGTGCAGGTCGTCCGTGCCGCCGAGCCGCTGGAGCTGCCCGAGCTGGACCTGACCGGCCTGCCCGCCGACGAGCAGGACCGCCGTCACCGCCAGACGATGACCGAGCTGGCCCGTACGCCGATCCCGCTGGACGCCCCGCCACCGTGGCGGGCCCGGCTGGTCCGGTTCGCCGGCGACCGGGTCGGGTTGCAGTTCGTGGTGCACCACGCGGTCTTCGACAGCCACTCCGCGGTGCTCTTCACCGCCGAGTTGGACGCGTTCGGTCGGGCCGCGCTGACCGGCGCGCCCGCCGACGTGCCCGAGCTGCCCATCCAGTACGCCGATTTCGCCGTCTGGCAGCGTGACCAGTTCGCCGGTGACGAGCTGACACGACAGCTCGCCGTCTGGCGCGACCGGTTGGCCGGCGCCCCCGCGGTGACCGGCCTGCCGCTGGACCGGCCGCGCCCCGCCCAGCTCGGCTTCGCCGGCGACGAGGTGCGCTTCGACCTTCCCGACGGGCTGCTGGACCGGGTCGGGCAGCTCGCCGCCACCACCTCGGCCACCCCGTACATGGTGCTGCTGGCCACGTTCGCCGCACTGCTGTCCAGGATCTCCGGCGACCCCGAGGTGGTGGTCGGCGTCTCCACCGCCGGCCGGGACACGGCCGAGCTGACCTCGCTGATCGGCATGTTCGTCAACCCGGTCGCGCTGCGGTGCGACCTGACCGGCGACCCGAGCGTCACCGAGCTGCTCGGCCGGGTCCGCGCCGGCCTGGTGGACGCGATGGAGCACGGTCAGACGCCGTTCCAGCGGATCGTCGAGGCGGTCGCCCCGCACCGTGACCCGTCGGTACAGCCGGTGTTCCAGACCGCGCTGAACTTCATCCCGAACTCCGGCCTGGACCCGGTGCCGCTGGGCACCACCAAGGACGACCTGGCCTTCGACATCACCGCCGGCACCAGCCGACTGGTCTACCGCACCGACCTGTTCGAGCGGGCCACCGCCGAGTCGGTCGTCGCCCGCTACCTGCGGCTGCTCGCCGCCGCCGTCACCGACCCGGCGACGCGGCTGTCCACGCTGCCCCTGCTCGACGACGCTGAACGCGACGTGCTGCTCACCTGGACAGGCACCGGCGGTGAGGTGGCCCCGGCCACCCTGGTCGCCGAGGTGGAGCGGCAGGCCGCCGCCACCCCGGCCGCTGTCGCGCTGGTCTGCGACGGGGTGCACCTGAGCTACGCCGAGCTGGCCGCCCGGGCCAACCGGCTGGCCCGGCTGCTGGTCGACCGCGGCGCCGGCCCGGAGACCCCGGTCGCGCTGCTGCTGCCCCGCTCGGTGGAGCTGGTGGTGGCCATCCTCGCGGTGCTCAAGGCGGGCGCGGCGTACCTGCCGGTGGACACCGGCTACCCGGCGAACCGGATCGGCTACCTGTTGGCCGACGCGGAGCCGGCGCTGGTGCTGGCCACCCCGCAGACGGCCGCGCTCGCCCCGACCGACGCGCTGGTGCTCGGCCCGACGACCGCCGCCGACCTGGACGACGCCGACCTGACCGACGACGACCGGCGGGCGCCGCTGCGCCCGGAGCATCCCGCGTACCTGCTCTACACCTCCGGCTCCACCGGCCGGCCCAAGGGAGTGCTGGTTGAGCACCGCGCGGTCACCGCCTACCTGGCCTGGGCCCGGGACACCTACCCGGGGCTGGCCGGCACCGCGCTGCTGCACTCGCCGGTCTCGTTCGACCTGACCGTGACCGGGCTGCTCGGCCCGCTCACCGCCGGCGGCACGGTCCGGCTGGCCGGCATCGACACGCCGGCGGCCCGCGCCGGCGGCCCGCCCACCTTCCTCAAGGTCACCCCCAGCCACCTGCCGCTGCTCGACGACGCGCTGTCGCCCACCACCGACCTGGTGATCGGCGGCGAGGCGCTGGCCGGTGAGCAACTGGCCGGTTGGCGGGCGACCCACCCCGAGGTGGCCGTGATCAACGAGTACGGCCCGACCGAGGCGACCGTCGGCTGCGTCGCGGCCCGGATCGCCCCCGGGCAGCCGGTGCCCGCCGGGCCGGTGCCGATCGGCCAGCCCACCTGGACGACCCGGGTCCACCTGCTCGACGCCGCGCTGACCCCGGTGCCGCCCGGTGTGGTCGGCGAGCTGTACGTCGCCGGGTCGCAACTGGCTCGGGGCTACCTGCGCCGGCCGGCGCTCACCGCCGAGCACTTCCTGCCCTGCCCGTACGGGCCGGCGGGGGAGCGGATGTACCGCACCGGTGACCTGGCCCGCTGGCGGGCCGACGGGACGCTGGAGTACGTGGGCCGCCGGGACAACCAGGTCAAGGTGCGCGGCATGCGGATCGAGCTGGGCGAGATCGAGTCGGTGCTGCGCGCCCGCCCGGACGTGGACGAGGCGGCGGTCGTGGTCCGCGCCGACACCGGCGAGCCGACGTTGGTCGGCTACCTGGTCGGCCCGGCCGACGAGGCGGCGCTCGCCGCCGACCTGGCCCTTGAGCTGCCCGCGCACCTCGTGCCGAGCGCGCTCGTCCGGTTGGACGCGCTGCCGCTGACCCCGAACGGCAAGCTGGACATCGCCGCGCTGCCCGCACCCGCCGCCACCACCTCCGACGATTTCCTCGCCCCGCGCACCGACGCCGAGGCCCTGGTCGCCGAGGTCTACGCCGAGATCCTCCAACTGGAGAAGGTCGGCGCGCTCGACGACTTCTTCGCCCTCGGCGGCAACTCGTTGCGGGGCATGCGGGCGATGGCCCGTATCCGCGCCGAGGTGGACGTGGAGTTGCCGATGCGGGCGTTGTTCAGCAGCCCGGTGGTGGCGGACCTGGCCGCCCAGATCGAGCAGCGGATCGCCGCCGAGTTCGACGAGCTCTCCGAAACCGAGGTCGCCGCGCTGCTCGCGGCGGAGAAGGACACCCCGACATGACCGACGTGAAGGACCCGGCCCGCGACGCCGCCCGACAGGCCCTGATCGCCCAGCGGCTGCGCCGACGGTCGGGCGGCACCCCGGCCGCGCGGATCACCCCCCGCCCGCCGGACGCCGAGGTGCCGCTGTCGTACGCCCAGGAGCGGGTCTGGTTCATGGATCAGCTCGCCCCCGGCGAGCCGGCGTACCACATCGCGGTGCCGCTGCGGGTGCGTGGCCCGCTCGATGTCGCGGCGCTGCGCCGCGCGCTGGCCGACCTGACCCGGCGGCACGAGTCGCTGCGCACGCGGTACCCGGCCGACTCCGACGGGCGGCCCACGGTGGTGCTCGACGACGCGGTCGAGGTGCCGCTGACCGTGGTCGACGCCGCCGACGAGGCCGCCGCGCGGGCGCTGGTCGACGAGGCCGCCGCCGAGCCGTTCGACCTGGCCAACGGGCCGCTGCTGCGCGCCCTGCTGATCCGCCTGGCACCGACCGAGCACGTGCTCTTGCTCGGCCAGCACCACATCGTCGGCGACGGCTGGTCGGTGGACGTGCTGCTGCGTGACCTGATCGCCCGCTACCGCGACGGGGAGCTGCCCGTCCTGCCGGTGCAGTACGGCGACTTCGCCGTCTGGGAGGCGCGGGAGCTGGCCGGGCCGAGCGCCCGCCGGCATCTGGACTGGTGGAAGGGGCGGCTGGCCGGGGTCACGCCGCTGGAGCTTCCGCTGGACCTGCCCCGGCCGGCCACCCAGACCTACCGGGGTGACTTCGTCGAGTTCACTCTCGACCGAGCCGGCACCGAGGGGCTGGCCGCGCTGACCCGCTCGTACGGCGGCACGCTGTTCATGACGCTGCTCGCCGCGTACCAGGTGTTCCTGGCCCGGCACGCCGGGCAGGACGACTTCGCGGTGGGCGCGTCGGTGGCCGGCCGGTCCGCGCCGGAGCTGGAGAACGTGGTCGGCATGTTCGTCAACATGCTGCCGATGCGGGCCGAGCTGACCGGCGACCCGACCTTCGGCGAGCTGCTGGAGCGGACCCGGCGCGCGGTGCTGGACGGGCTGGAGCACGCCGAGGTGCCGTTCGCCCGGGTGGTGCACGAGCTGGGGCTGCCGCGCGACGTCAGCCGCTCACCGGTGTTCCAGGCGATGTTCGTGTTGCAGAACTACGAGATGGGCCGGTTCGCCGGGGTTGCCGACGACGCCGGGGTCGGCTTCGAGTGGCATCCGATGGAGCTGCGCGCCACCCGCTTCGACTTCGAGTTGCACGCCGTCGAGACCGGCGACGGACTCTGGGGCAAGCTGGTCTTCAACACGGACCTGTTCACCCGGGACACCGTCGAGCGGATGGCGCACCGGCTGACCACCCTGCTGCGCGCCGTGGTCGCCGCCCCGGACCTGCCGGTCTCCGCGCTGGACCTGCTCGCCCCGGCCGAGCGGGAGCTGCTGGCCGGGTGGAACGACACGGCCGGCGACCTCCCCCGGCAGCAGACCCTGCACGCCCCGATCGAGGAGCGGGCCGCCCGTACGCCGGAAGCGGTGGCGCTGAGGTGCGCCGGCCGCTCGGTGACGTACGCCGAGCTGAACGCGGCGGCGAACCGCGTGGCGCACCGGCTGCGCGCTGCCGGGGTGGGTCCGGAGACCCTGGTCGGGGTCTGCGCGGAACGTTCGGTGGAGCTGGTGGCCGGCCTGCTCGGCGTGCTCAAGGCCGGCGGCGCCCACCTTCCGCTGGACCCGGAGTACCCGGCGGACCGGCTGGCCTTCATGGTCACCGACGCCGCGGCGCCGGTGGTGCTGGTGCAGGAGCACCTGCGCGACGTGCTGCCGGCGACCGACGCGAGCGTGCTCGTCCTGAACGACGAGTCGGTCTGGTCCGACCAGCCGACGACCGACCCGACGCCGACGGCCGGCCCGGCCAACCTGGCGTACGTCATCTACACCTCCGGCTCCACCGGCCGGCCCAAGGGCGTGCCGAACACCCACCGGGGCATCGTCAACCGCCTCGACTGGATGCAGCGCACCTACCGGCTCGGCGCCGACGACGCGGTGTTGCAGAAGACCCCGGCCAGCTTCGACGTCTCGGTCTGGGAGTTCTTCTGGCCGCTGCGTGCGGGCGCCCGGCTGGTGCTGGCCGAGCCGGGCGGTCACAAGGACGCCGGCTACCTGCGCGACCTGCTGATCTCCGAGCGGGTCACCACCGCCCACTTCGTACCGTCCATGCTCACCGTCTTCCTCGCCGAGGACGGCGTCGAGGCGGCCACCGCGCTGCGCCGGGTGATCTGCAGCGGCGAGGAGTTGCCGCTCGCCGCTGCCCGGGACTTCACCGCCCGGCTGCCCGGCTGCGGCCTGCACAACCTGTACGGCCCGACCGAGGCGGCGATCGACGTCAGCGCCTGGACGTGCGACCCGGCGCTGCTGGCGGAGCTGACCAGCGTGCCGATCGGCGCGCCGATCAGCAACCTGACGCTGCACGTGCTGGACGCCCGGGGCAACCGGTGCCCGGTCGGCGTCGCCGGTGAGCTGCACATCGGCGGCGTCGGGCTGGCCCGGGGCTACCATCGCCGGCCGGCGCTGACCGCGGAGCGGTTCGTGCCGGACCCGTTCGCCGCCGAGCCGGGCGCGCGGCTGTACCGCACCGGCGACCTGGCCCGCTGGCGCGGCTCGCCGGGCGGGTCGCCGGGCGGGGTGCTGGAGTTCCTCGGGCGGATCGACCACCAGGTCAAGCTGCGCGGGCTGCGCATCGAGCTGGGCGAGATCGAGAGCGCGCTGCGCGCCCAGCACGGGGTGACCGAGGCGGTGGTCCTGGTCCGCGAGGACAGCCCCGGCGACAAGCGGCTCACCGGGTACCTGGTCGGCGCGGCCGAGCACGACGCGGTCAAGGCGGCGCTGAAGGAGACCCTGCCGGAGTACATGGTGCCGGCGGCGTTCGTCACCCTGGACGCCCTGCCGCTGACCCCGAACGGCAAGCTGGACCGCAGGGCGCTGCCCGCGCCGGTGGTCACCCGCGCCGCGTCGGTGGCGTTGGTCGAGCCGCGCGACGACACCGAGCGGCTGCTCGCCGGCATCTGGTCCGACGTGCTCGGGGTGGCCACCCTCGGCATCGACGACGACTTCTTCGACCTGGGTGGGCACTCGATGCTCGCCACCCAGGTCGTGGCCCGGATCCGCACGGCCGAGCACGGCGGACGGCCGGTCGGCGTGATGGACCTGTTCCAGCAGCGGACCATCCGCGACCTGGCCGCGTTCATGTCCGGCGGTGGCGAGGGCGACGGGCCGCGCCGGTTGCTCTACGAGCTGACCAAGCCGATCCCGGCGGCGCAGAGGGTGATCACCTACGTCTGCGTGCCGTACGGCGGCGGCAGCGCGATCGTCTACCAGCCCCTCGCGGACGCACTGCCGGACGGTCACGCGCTCTGGTCCCTCGCGATCCCCGGGCACGACGTGGGGCTCACCGAGAACGCGCTGCCCTTCGATGAGCTGACCACCCGCGTCGCCGAGGAGATCCTCGAACGCGTCGAGGGCCCGCTCGCCCTGTACGGGCACTGCGGCGTCGGCAGCGCCATCGTCGCCGAGGTGGCCCGCAAGGTGGAGGCCGCCGGCCGGGAACTGACCGCGCTCTACATCGGCGCGATGTTCCCGTTCGCCCGTCCGAAGGGACTCTTCGCGGCGGCCCGTACGCGGCTGGAGAAGCTGCGCAGCAACAAGCACTACGCGAGCTGGCTCAAGTCGATGGGGGTGGACACCGACGAGCTGGACCCGGAGCAGGCCGACCGGATCATCAGCAACATGCGCGCCGACTCCCGAGCCTCGGAGGAGTACTTCACCGACCTGCTCGACCGACGCGCCGTGAAGCTACGCGCCCCGATCATCTCGGTGGTCGGCTCGGAGGACCCGGTCACCGACTACCACACCGAGCGGTACGCCGAGTGGCAGTTCCTCAGCGACCGCCTGGCGCTGGTCGTCCTCGACCAGGCCGGGCACTTCTTCCTCAAGTACCGGGCCGAGGAGCTGGCCGAGATCGTCACCCGGGTGCACCCGGCGCTCGTCGCCGGGAACGTGTCCGCGCTGACCGCCCAGGCACGCGGCGAGGACGCGGGTTGGGCGGTGGCCGACACCAAGGGCGCCCTCGCCGGCCCGGAACAGCCGGTGGTCCGGCCGAGTATGGCCCGGTTCGTGGCGGTCACCGTCGGGCAGCTCGTCTCCACCACCGGCTCGGCGCTGACCGCGTTCGCCCTGCCGATCTGGCTGTTCACCCGCACCGGCTCGGTGGCCAACCTGGGCCTGCTCTGGGCCCTCGCGCTGGTCTGCGGGGTGCTGATGCTGCCGGTCGCGGGCGCGATCACCGACCGGGTCAGCCGGCGGAAGATCATGATGATCGCCAGTTGCAGCGCCGGCTCGATCCAGCTGATCCTCGCCGCACTGCTCTGGACCGACAACCTCGCGCTCTGGCACATCTACGCCCTGGTGGCGCTGAGCCAGGTGGCCGGGTCGTTCCAGCGGATCGCGTTCCAGTCGGCCGTGCCGCAGCTGGTGCCCAAGCGCTACCTGGGCCACGTCATGGGCATCACCCAGCTCTCCAACGGCTTCGCCATGCTGCTGATGCCGGTCTTCGCCGCGGGCCTGCTGGCCGCGATCGACCTCAAGGGCATCCTGTTGCTGGACGTGGTCAGCTACTTGGTCGCCGTGGTGACCCTGTCGGTGGTCCGCTTCCCCGACCTGCTCGGCTGGCGGCCGAAGGAGCGGCTGCTGGTGGCTATCGCCAACGGGCTGCGCTACTCGTGGCGGCACCGCGGCTTCCGCCTTATGCTGGGCTACTTCGCGCTGGGCAACATCTTCCTGGCCCCCGCGCTGGTGCTCACCACCCCGTTGGTGCTCTCCTTCGGCAGCGCCACGCAGGTGGCCCAGGTGGCTCTCGCCGAGGCGCTCGGCGCGGTGGCCGGTGGCGTACTCATGTCGCTGTGGGGCGGGCCCCGGCACCGGCGCATGATCGGCGTGCTGATCGGCAACCTCGGCACCGCACTGGGCTGCGTCCTGGTTGGCCTGGACGCGTCCGTCGCGATGATCTGCGTCGGCGCGTTCTGGCTGGCCATGTCGATGACCACCGCGCAGTCCATCTACGCCACCATCGTCCAGGTCAAGGTGCCGCAGCGCTTCCACGGCCGGGTGTTCAGCCTCAACCAGACCATTTCCTGGTCGACGCTGCCGATCGGGTTCGCGTTGCTCGCCCCGGGGGCCACCGCGCTGTTCGAGCCGATGCTCGCCCCGGGCGGGACGCTCGCCGGGTCGGTGGGCGCGGTGATCGGCACCGGTCCGGGCCGGGGCATGGGGTTCGCGTACGTCTGCTTCGGCGCGGCGCTGATCCTGATCACCCTGGGCGGCTTCGCGATCCGGCTGCTGCGCCGCTTCGACCTGGAGGTGCCGGACTCGCTGCCCGACGACCTGATCGGCGCGCAGGAGCGGGAACGGCGGCTGGCGGCTCGCGCCGCAGAACGCGAGGAGGAGCGGGTGCCGGTGAGCGTCTGAGCCCGCAGTGTCGCCGCGGTGCCGCACGGCACTGCGGTGGCAGCCACCGAGCACAAGATCATCTTGGGGATTGGCCGGATCTGCCGAGCGGCGCCGTGGTACGAGTGCTCGGTGAATCCTGATGGCCGCCGCCGGCCGGGCACCAGCCCGAGATGGCGTGACCGGCTGGTGGCGCGTGCGAAGGCGACTGCTGCTCGGGTTCGGGGTCGAGGTGGCCGGGCGGGACGACTGCGGCTAAGTCAGTTGGAAGCGGCCCTGGTGATCTCGGTGCAGGCCGGACTCGCCGCGGCTCTGGCTTGGTCGATAGGTCACGATCTGCTGGGCAACCCCGCGCCGATCTTCGCCCCCTCCGCCGCGGTGGGCACGATCGTCGCCGCTCTGGGACAGCGTGCCCATCGCACGGTCGAACTGCTGCTCGGAGTCGGGTTTGGCATCGCCACCTCCGACTTCCTGCTGTCCTTTCTGGGCACCGGGTTCTGGCAGACCGGATTCGTCGTCGGATGCGCCATCCTCGCCACACTGGTGCTGTTTGGGCGCAGCGGGGCAGCCGTCGGCCAGGCCGGCGGTACGGCGGTGCTGCTCGCGACCCTGGCGCCAGCGCAGAAGGACCTGGAATGGCCGCGAATCGTGGAGGCGATGGTCGGCGGAGTGGTGGGCCTCGTGGTGGTCGCGTTGCTGGTGCCGCTGAACCCGATGCGGATCCTCGACCGTGACGCGGCCCCGATCTTCCACTGCCTCGCCCGTCAGCTACGGGAGGTTTCCGCAGCGCTCACGACGAGCGATCAACAGCGGGCGGTTCGCGCGTTGGACACCCTACGCGGCATGGGACCGGACCTCGACCGGATGCACGAGGCACTCAGCGGCGCCGAGGAGGTCGTCAGCCTCGCGCCGGCCCGCTGGCTGCGCCGTCAGGATGTGGAGCGGTTCGCACGCGCGAGCCAGCAGGTGGAACGAGTCATCGAGCACAGTCGGGGAGTGGCCCGCCGGTCAGCGCTGGCGTTGCAGTACAACGAACGGATTCCCGCCGACCTGGCCGACAGCGTCGGACAACTCGCCGACGCTGTCGAGCTGCTGCGCCGTGAGCATCGCGCCGGGCGCCCCACCGAGAGGACCCGCCACGCGGTACGCGCCGCCGCTTACCGGGCCGGCCGGACGCGGGCCCAGGGAATCGACGAGTTCGGGGACGCGGTGGTGACCCAGGTGCGTACCGCCGCCAGCGACCTCCTTCGCGCCACCGGGTGTGACGCGACAACCGCGAACGAAGAGGTACGCCATGCGGTGCAGCAGGGCGAGGACTCCGTTCGGGCGGGTGGTACGCCTGAGTGAGTTACGGGCCGAGGCCCACCCGGTGAAACGCTCGACCAGATCGCGCACGGGATGTCCGGGCCCAGACCGGCGAGATCGCCGGCGGCCTCCTCGCCCAGCGCCGCGAAATGGGTCAGCAGCGATATTCGGTCGGTCCGGTGCTCGCCGAGCAGGCGTCGAGCCTGGTGACGACTGAAGAGCTTGTCACTGTGTCAAGGTCAAGCGGGGCCACGCCGGAAGATGGGCAGGCAACCGTCCGGTGCCGGCATGGCGGAGCCGCCGCCGCGCCTGGCCGTCGGGCGAGGCGATCGGCGGCATCCGGGCCGCGCTCGAATCCCGACTTGCCGAGTTGGAGAAGTCAGCCCAGCGTGGCCGCCTTGCGGAGCAGCACTGAGCGTTCGCGCTGGTTGGCGCACAGCCGGGCCGCCAGCTCCAGCTCGGCGCGCGCCTCCGGTCGCCGGCCGAGGCGGGCCAGCAGCTCACCGCGTACGGTCGGAACCAGATGCGAACCGGGGAGCCGGTCCGAGGCGATCAGCTCGTCCACGATGGCCAGGGCCTGCACCGGACCCGAGGCCATGGCCACGGCGACGGCCCGATTGAGCTCGACCACCGGCGAGGTTGCGACCCGGCCGAGTGCCTCGTAGAGCACCACGATCCGGTCCCAGTCGGTTGCCTCGACCGAGGGCGCCGACGCGTGGGTGGCGGCGATCGCGGCCTGCAGGCCGTAGGGGCCGAGGCCGCGAGTCGATGCCTTGGCCAGCGCGGCCAGCCCACGGCGGATCGCCGAGATGTCCCACCGCCGCCGGTCCTGGTCCTCCAGCAGGACCGGCGAACCGTCTGCGCCGGTCCGGGCTGGGAAGCGCGCGGCCGTCAGCTCGCACAACGCCAGCAGGCCGTGCACCTCCGGCTCGTCCGGCTGCAGCGCGGCCAGCGTGCGGGCCAGCCGGATCGCCTCGTACGCGACGTCAGGGCGCAGCAGCCGGTCGCCCGACGTGGCCGTCGACCCTTCAGTGAAAATCACGTAGAGGACGCTGAGCACGGCGCCCAGCCGCTCCCGGCGCTCGCCGGCCGCCGGCAGCTCGAACGGCACCCCGGCCGCCGCGATCGTCTTCTTGCCGCGGGTGATGCGGGCCTGCACGGTCGGCACAGGCACCAGGAACGCGCGTGCGATCTCCTCGGTGGACAGGCCGCCGACCACGCGCAGGGTCAGCGCCACCCGAGCCTCGCGGGAGAGCACCGGGTGGCAGCTGACGAACATCAGCGCCAGGACGTCGTCGTCGATCCTGTCGAGGTCGATGTCGTCGTCGACCGCCGGGCCGGCCGCCAGTAGGGCGTACCGGTCCTGCAGGGCGGCCCGGCGGCGGATCGCGTCGAACGCCCGCCGCCGGGCCGTGGCCATCAGCCAGCCGGCCGGATTGGCCGGAGCGGCAAGCGGCCACGACACCAGCGCCTCAGCCACCGCCTCCTGGGCCGCATCCTCGGCCAGCCCGAAATCGCCGGTGAACCGGGTCAGCGCGGCGACAATCCGCGCCGACTCGATCCGCCAGACGGCCTCGACGTCGGCCGTACCCATCAGATCTGGCCGCTGCTCTCGCGCAAGACCCCTTGCTTGACGAACTTCCCGTTCTCCTGCGGGACCTCGTCCTCCCCGGGCACCCGCCGGACCTCGATCTTGGACCCGGGGGCCGCCGGGACCCGCTTGGCCCACTCGACCGCCTCCCGTTTCGAGGCGACGTCGAGCAGGAAGAAGCCCCCGAACAGTTCCTTGGTTTCGCCGTACGGCCCGTCCGTGACCACCGGGGCCTCGCCGCTGAAGTCGACCACGACGCCCTGCCCCGGATCGTCCAGCCCTTCCGCAGCGAGGAGAACGCCGGCCTTGACCATCTCCTCGATGAACTGGCGGGTCGTGGCCATCATCTCGTCGACGTTGGCCATCATGGCCGCGTTCGACTCGTCGGTGCCTCGCATGATCAGCAGGTACTTCGGCATTGCGTTCTCCTCGTTCGGAGGGGCCGCCACTCGGCCCTCGCACCCTCACGTCGAACGAGCGGCCCGCGGATCGACAGTGCCCCGGAGAAATCTCTCGCCGCGACGCAGCCGATCCCTCCGACCCGCGTCTCGCCCGTCAGACCGGCCGGTGAGCGATGGCTGACGCGGACGCCCTGCTGATCAGAAAGCTTATCTTTCCGCTACCGGTCTGAAGAGAGGGCGACGGGAATCTTCAGCGGCGTTTCGCGCTTCGTCACCGTGCACGGAAACGCCCCGGCTCAGGCGTCGGCCTCCGGTAGCTCCTCCGGCTCGGCGACCCAGCCGGAGAAGACCGGGATCCCGTGCCAGGGCCCGGTCGCGTCGCCGGCCCGCTGGTCGGTGGCGACCGCGACCACCGCGTACGGGTGGCCGAAGCGCAGCTCGGCGGTGCGGGCGAGGCCCTCCGGCGGCATGCTGGTCAGCTCGAACATGCCGGTCACCGCAGCCGCCTCGAAGCCGTACCGGCCGAACCGGGCCATCGCCGCCTGCCGGGCCTCGAAGTCCTGCACCGGCAGGGCCAGCGCCGTGGCCAGCGCCGCGGACGCGGCCGGGAAGCCGAGCGCCGGCGCGGTCAGATCGTGCTCGCTGCGGGCCGACCAGCAGGGGAGCACCGCCGTGTGCCGCTCCTCGCGGCCGTCGCGGGCCCGGGTGCGTACCCGTTCCTCGCGCAGCGTCCACAGGGGAGCGTCGCCGAGCGGCAGGTCGAACAGCGAGCGGCGGCCGGGCGGCTCCGCGCCGTCGGCCACGCCGGCGCTGAGCTGGTACGCGGCGGCCAGTACCTCGGCCGGCGGCACGTGCGGCTCGGCGGCCACCGAGACGACCACCAGCCCCGCGCCGTCGGCCGCCTGGGCGGGCGCGGCGTGCACGATCACGTCACCGGCCCGCGCGGTCGAGACGATGGCGCCCCGGTGGCCGCGGCGCGGGCTGCGCAGCACCCGGCGCAGCCTGCCCGCCCAAGCGCTGCCGGGGCCGAGCGCCCCGGCGTCGGCGATCTCGAACGGGTCCGCCCAGGAGATCCGGGTCGCCAGCGCGCTGGCCAGGGCCAGCACCACGTCCGGCCCGACCCGCAGCGGGAACTTCTCGATCAGGCCGAGGGTGTGCTCACGCGCCCAGGCGTCCAACCCGGCCTGGTCGGGCAGCGGGCCGACCTCGGTCGTCGCCGGCAGTGCCGCCCGCCAGTCGGTTGACCCGCCGTCGCCCTGACCCGGCCGGTGCCAGAGCGCGGTGGCGGACGCGACCAGCGGATGCGGCGCGTCCAGCAGCGCGCGGGCCACCTCGGCCGCGCTGGTCAGGTCGGTGCCGAGGGCCTCCGCGAGCCCCTCGGCCGCCGGGCGGTCGGCGCGGTCGGTCGCGGTCGTCGCGCAGAGCGCGAGCAGCAGCCAGGCGCCGAGCGGTGAGGCGACGTGGTGCTCGGTGCCGATCTCAGCGTGCAGGTTGTCGGCGTACCGGGACAGCGGGCTGTGCAGGTCGCTCGTCATGCCTCCACTCTGCCCCAACCGCCTCACCGGGGCAGGGGGCCGAAGTCACGAGAACAGTTCGAACGGCTCGTCGATCTCCTCACCGGCCAGGAAGGGCGTGATCAGCCGGGGGAGCTGCCCCGGGTAGAAGTTGGCCGAGCTGGCCACCACCTCCGCCAGCGGCCACCAGCGAAAGCCGAAGTAGTCCTCCAGCTCGTAGTCGAGCCGGTCCGTCTCGTCCACGTCCGGGCCCGGGCCGTCCAGCCGTACCGCGACGACCACCTCGTCCTGGACGTGGCGCAACTGACGGTGCAGGAAGGTCGCCCGCCGACGCCAGGTCGGCGCGCCCACCTGGTCGCCGGTGACCGCGATGCCGGTCTCCTCGCGCAGCTCCCGCACCGCCGTGTCGTGGTACGTCTCCCCGGGGTCCATGCCGCCGCCGGGCAGCTCCCACCAGGTGCCCCGCGCCGGGCGGTCCGGGTCGCGGGTGTGGAACAGCAGCACCCGGTCCGCGTGGTCGAGGACCACCACCCGCACCGCGCGTCGCTCCAGGATCGGCAGGTCGCGCGGCAGCTCAATCATTGGTTCCCCGCAGCCCGGCGCCAGCGATCACGGTGCGACCCAGCCGTACCGGGGTGCCACCGCGCAGGGAGTTGGGGATCTCGGCGATCGCGTCCACCCGCTCGACCAGAGCGCGGAGCACCTCCGGCGGGGCATCGCCCTCGACGCGGACGTCGTACCGGACCTCGCTGGACACCGCCGGCTCGCCGGTGAAGTCGCCGCGCACCGTCACCTCGACCCGGTGCAGGTCGAGGCCGGCCGCCCGCGCCTCCCGGAACAGGTCGTTGGAGACGCAACCGGCGACCGCGAGGTAGAGCAGTTGGCCGCCGTTGAACCCGAGCCCGCCGCCGCCGGCGTCCGAGGGCCGGTCCACCACCAGGGTGTACGCCCCGGCGGAACCGAGCGCCGTCGCCGTCCCGGGGAGCGTGCTGGTACGCACCTCAATCGTCACTGGGAGCACCTCCGCGTCGTCCCGCTGCCGGGCACCAGTGTGCCGCAACGCGGCCCGGCCAGGTGGCCGGCGTGGGGACCGGTAGGCTGCCCGCCGTGGCTGGTCTGTTGAGGAACGTGGCGGCGCGCATCTCCCGGGTTGGCGCGGTGATTCCGTCCCCGCGACGTACCGGGCCCGCCCCGGCGCAGGTGGCTCGCCGTCGCCAGGTGAGTGCGTTGCAGCGGCGCGAGCTGACCTACGCCCCGGAGCGGGACGGCCAGGCCGACCCCGGGGAGATCGTCTGGACCTGGGTGCCGTACGAGGACGACCCCCGGCAGGGTAAGGACCGGCCGGTGCTGGTCGTCGGACGGCACAGCCGGACGCTGTTCGGGTTGATGCTGTCCAGCCAGAGCGAGCGGGACGGGCAGCGGCACTGGTTCGCGCTCGGGCCCGGTGACTGGGACCGGGACAACCGGCCGAGCTGGGTCCGGCTGGACCGGGTGCTCACCATGCGCGAGGACAGCATCCGCCGCGAGGGCGCCGTGCTGGACCGCCCTCGGTTCGACCGGGTCGGGCAGGCCCTGCGCGCGGGCTACGGCTGGCGCTGACCGCACCGACCCCGCTCGCCGCGAGGGGCCGTCAGGCCGGCTCGCGGCTCGGACCGCCCTCCCGGCGCGTCCCGACGGCGGGTATTGGCTGCTCGGCGGCTGTCGGGCGAACCACGCGGACATTCAGGCTTCTTCCGGAAGGTGTTGACGGAACCGCGTTGAGCTGTATATTCAACTCGTCGGTTAATAAGCCAGATGGTTGAGAGCGACACATGACAACAGATCCGGTCAGCACCGTGTTCGCCGCTCTGGCCGATCCGACCCGTCGGGCCATCCTGGCCCGGCTGGCGACCGGCGAGGCGACGGTCAACGAGTTGGCGGAGCCGTTCCCGATCAGCGTTCAGGCGATCTCCAAGCACCTCAACGTGCTCGAGCGCGCCGGGCTGATCGTGCGGACCCGCGAGGCGCAGTGGCGGCGTTGCCGGCTCGACCCGGCCCCGCTGAGGACGCTGGCCGAGTGGGTCGAGCAGTACCGCCGGCTCTGGGACGCCCGTTACGACACATTGGACGACTACCTGCGCGACCTGAAGGAGAAGAACCGTGGACAAGTCCCGTGACCTCATCATCGACATGCCGTCCGACCGGGAGATCACTCTCACCCGGTCCTTCGACGCCCCGCGCGAGCTGGTCTACGCCGCGCACAGCCAGGCCGAGCACCTGAAGCACTGGTGGGGGCGGGGCAACCCGATCGACGTCGAGATCGACTTCCGGGAGGGCGGCGGCTACCGCAACGTCGAACACGCCGAGGACGGCAACGAGTACGCCTTCCGCGGTGAGTTCCGAGAGATCGTGGTGCCGGAGCGGATCGTGCAGACCTTCGAGTACGAGGGCATGCCCGGTCAGGTGGCGGTGGAGACGCTGGTCTTCACCGAGCACGATGGCCGCACCACCGTCACCAGCACCACCCGGTTCGACACCACCGAGCAGCGCGACGGCATGGCCGAGTCCGGCATGGCGCAGGGCGCCGCCGAGTCCTACGCCGCACTGGACCGGTACCTCGCCACCCTGCGCTGACCCGGGACGCGCCACCCGGGCCGCGACCGGTAAATCCGGGTGGGCCGGGTGGCGCACCCGGTGGCATCGTGTGCGCGTGATCGAGGACGCGTCGCGTCAGGTGGCCGGCTGGGTCCGCACGGACTTCGGCCCCGACCTGACCAGCATCGACGAGGTGACGCACGGGGCCGACCAGCACGCCCGGTTGTGGGAGGCGAGGACCGCCGACGGCACCGGGTACGCGGTGAAACTGAGCGGCGGCGGCACTCCGGCGGGGCTGGTCGTGACGGCGCATCTCGCCGAGCAGGGAGTGCCGGGTGTTCCCGCGCCGCTGCGCACCCGCGACGGGCGGCTGTACGGCGAGCACGCCGGCCGCCGTCTCTCGGTGGTGCCGTGGGTCTCCGACCAGCGGGCGCTCGACGTCCCGATGTCCGACGCGCACTGGCGCGCCTACGGCGAGGTGCTGGCCGCGGTGCACGCGGTGCCGGTGACCGAGGAGCTGGCGCGGCTGCTGCCGCCCGGCGGGGCGGCGTACCCCCGGATCGTGGCCGACCCGCGCGACGGCCGAGCGGCTGCGCGACCCGGACCGGGCCGACGCCGCCGGTCCGCTGGTCGCCGAGCTGGCGACCGTCTGGGCCGCGGCGGCCGACCGGGTGTCCACACTGGTGCGCGGGGTCGAGCGTCACGTCGCCGACCGGCCCGGCCCAGTGGTGGTGTGCCACGGCGACCCGCACCTCGGCAACCTGCTGCTCGGCACCGACGGCCAGGTCTGGCTGATCGACTGGGACGACGCGGTGCTCGCCCCGCCCGAGTGCGACCTGATGTTCATCACCGACGGGGTGCTCGCCTTCGCGCCGATCACCGCCGAGCAGCAGGTGGCCGTGCTCGCCGGCTACGGCCGGGTCGACATCGACCCGACCCGCCTGGCCTGGTTCCTCGCGGTCCGTGCGCTCGACGACCTCACCGACTGGACCCGTCAGGCGCTGGATTCCGACGCCAACTCGGTCGACCGGGCGAGGGCGGCCCGGATCGTGCGGGGACTGGTGTCGCCGGTCGGTCTGGTCACCCTCGCCGACGCGGCGCTGCGCGACCTCGGCCGACCCAGTTGAGCGCGGACCCCGCCCGGCGGGCGGACGCCGGAGCGGTCAGCACTCGGCGAGGCGGACGCTGTCCACGAGCTGGCGGGGCGATCGGTTGCCGCCGAGGCTCTTTGCCTGGTACATGGCCGCGTCGGCGCGGCTGAGCGCGTCGGTGAGCTGGGCCGGGCCCGTCACCGGGGCGAGCCCGACGGAGGCGGTCACCTGGACGCTGACCCCGCTGAGCCGGATCGGGGCGGCGACGGTCTCGCTGAGCCGCCGGGTGGCGTGCTCGATCCAGCGCCGGTCGAGGGTCGGGCTGGCCAGCAGCCCGGCGAACTCGTCTCCGCCCAGGCGGGCGACGAGGTTGTCCCCGGCGAAACCGGCCAGCCGCTCGGCGACGCTGATCAGCACCTGGTCGCCGGCGGCGTGCCCGTACCGGTCGTTGATCTGCTTGAAGTCGTCCAGGTCGAGCACGATGGCGATCAACGGCTGCCCGGCGGCGTCGGTGAGCAGGGCGGAGGCGAGGCGGTAGAAGGCACGCCGGTTGGGTAGCCCGGTGAGCGGGTCGTGGCTGGCGGCGTGCCGCTCGGCGGCGAGCTCGGCCTGGAGGTGCCCGATCTCGGCCTCGGCGCGCAGCGCCCGCCGCCGTAGCTGCCAGGAGGAGAGCAGCGCGCCAGCAGCGCAGATGCCGGAGGCGACACTCATCGGATCCGGCACGAACCCTCCCATCGCCGCGACCGCCTCCAGCCTCCGGCCGACACGGCGTGCGCCGAGTCGGGCCCGTTTCCCCCGATGGTTGCCCAAGCAGGGGTAACTCAACGTGAACGGGTCGGCACCGATCACGTGCGTTATCATGCTCGCCGTCCGATGCAGATGCAATAGCAGATGCACGTGCAGCACCGTCCGATGTCGATACCGCACCCCTCGCCGTCACCGCTCCTCCCACGGCCACCGGCGGGCTCGTGAGCAGAAAGACGCCCTCATGCAGCAGCCACCGAATGGCGTTCCGATCCATCAGTTGCCACCGCTGAGCTGGCAGAAGAGTCGCCGCAGCAACCCCAGCGGCAACTGTGTCGAGCTCGCCGAACTGCCCGGGGGAGCCGGCATCGCGGTGCGCAACTCGCGACATCCGGAGGGGCCGGCGCTGATCTACACGGTGGATGAGATCGCCGCCTTCGTGCTCGGCGCGCGGGACGGAGACTTCGATCATCTGATCAACTGAGCGGTCTCCGTACACCATCCCGGCGATGGGACTGATCCACCGGTCCGGGGAGTTCGCCTCACTGTCGGTCCATGGCATGCTTACACGTCGGCCGGGCCGCGGTGCCCGACCAAGCTGGTCGGTATCCGGAGGTCCGCACGTGACGATGGTTCCCGCCGAGGGCGGCCCGACAACCGGGCCGACCGTGCTGCGCATGCTGCTCGGTGCCCAACTGCGCCGGCTGCGGGAGTCCAGCGGCGTGACCCGGGAAGGCGCGGGCTGGGAGATCCGGGCCTCCGAATCCAAGATCAGTCGGATGGAGCTGGGCCGGGTCGGTTTCAAGGAACGCGACGTGGCGGACCTGCTCACTCTCTACGGGGTCACTGACGAGCAGGAGCGCGAGGCGCTGCTCAAGCTCGCTCGGGACGCCAACAGCCCTGGTTGGTGGCACCGCTACGGCGACGTCCTGCCGAGCTGGTTCCAGTCCTATCTGGGCCTGGAGGCAGCGGCGGCGCTGATCCGCACCTACGAGGTGCAGTTCGTACCCGGGCTGTTGCAGACGCGTGAGTACGCCCGCGCGGTCGTGCTGCTCGGGCACGGCGCGGCCGGTCCGGCCGAGCTCGACCGACGGGTCGCCCTGCGGATGCAGCGTCAGCAGCTGCTCCACCGGGAGCACCCGCCGCAGCTCTGGGCGGTCGTGGACGAGGCGGCGCTGCGCCGCCCGATCGGCGGTGCCGAGGTGATGCGTGGTCAGCTCACCGCGCTCATCGAGGCGACCAAGTCGCCGAACATCCGTCTCCAGGTCATCCCGTTCGCCGCCGGTGGTCACGCGGCCGCCGGTGGGGCGTTCACCATCCTGCGCTTCGGCGACCAGGAGCTGCCCGACATCGTCTACATCGAACAGCTCACCAGCGCCATCTACCTGGACAAGCGTGACGACCTGGATTATTACGCGGTGGCCATGGAACGGCTCTGCGTCGAGGCCGAGCCGCCGGAGCGCACCCCGGAGATTCTCGGTCGCCTGCTGGAGGACCTCTACCCAGCGTGACCGCCGGTCGGGGCGGCGCCTGAGGGCGCCCCTGGCCTGGATCGTGCACGTCTTGTGGCTCGCCCCCGCCACGGTCGGGGCCCGGCCGATGTCTGGTATTGACCGCCGCCGACGGGTTCGGCTAGTCTCTGGATCGATACAGACTGGATCGATACAGAGAGGTGCCGGTGAAGCCAACTCTGCAAGCCGTGGCAGACGCAGTCGGCGTCTCCCGCAGCACGGTCTCCAACGCCTACAGCCGCCCCGACCAGCTCTCCGCCGCGCTGCGCGAGCGGATCCTCGGCGCCGCCCGGCAGCTCGGCTACCCAGGCCCCAACCCCACCGCCCGCTCCCTGCGCCGCGGTTTCGTCGGCTCGATCGGCGTGCTGTTCACCTCGCAGCTGTCGTACGCCTTCACCGACCCGTTCGCGGTCCGCTTCCTTGCCGGCGTGGGCGAGGCCGCCCAGCGGCACGGCACCAGCATGCTGCTGGTCCCGCTGTCACGGGCGGAGCCCGATGCCCGTCGCGCGGTGGAGAACGCCGCGGTCGACGGTTTCTGCGTCTACTGCGTCACCGACGAGGAGTGGGCGTTGGAGGTGATCCGGGCCCGCGGGCTGCCGTTCGTCAGCACGGCCGCCCGCGACGACGCCGGCCCCGACGAGCCGTTCGTCGGCATCGACGAGCGGGCCGCGGCCCGCAGCGTGGCCACGCACGTCGCCGGCCTCGGCCACCGACGGGTGGCCCTGCTCGCCGACTCCGTGCTGCCCGACGCGCCGGCCGGCCCGCTCACCCTCTCCGGGGTCGACCAGGTGCCGCACCCGACCACCCATGGCCGGCTCGCGGGGTTCGCCGACGCATTCGCCGAGGTCGGCGTCGGCTGGGCCGAGCTGACCCTGGTCAACGCCCCGGGCAACAGTCGCCAGGCTGGCGCGGCGGCCGTCGCCGGGCTGTTCGACGGGCCCACGCCGCCGACCGCCGTGCTGGCCGGCTCCGACGTGCTCGCCCTCGGTGTGCTGGACGCGCTGGCCGAGCGACCGGCTGGCGACCGTCCGCCGGTCTCGGTGACCGGCTTCGACGATGTCCCCGAGGCCGCCGCGGCCGGCCTCACCACCGTCCGGCAACCGGCCGAGGAAAAGGGCCGGATCGCCGCCGAACTGCTGCTCAACCCGCCCGCGGACGCCGCGGCCGGTCATGTGCTGCTGCCCACCGCACTCGTCGTCCGGACCTCCACCGGACCTGTCCCGAGGAGTTGACCATGGAACACCCCACCGGATACCTCACCGCCCTGGACGCGATGAACCGACACGTCAACTCGGCCCGACCGAACGCGCCGGTCCAGGTCGAGCGAGCCCGCCCGGCATTGCTCGCCCCGACCCGGCAGGCCACCGCGCTCGCCCTGCGCAGGCTCGCCGACCGGATCCAGCCGCGACCAATGCCCACCGCCCCCCACTGCTCCTAGCCAACCGGCACACCAGCCATTTCGGTACGCACGGGATAAGCGGGCCGGGACCGGGCGTCGCGGGTGGTCGAGGGGGGCGCGGCCAGGCAGACTGGTGAGGCCATGTCGCCGTTCATGCCCACTCTCCGTCTCCACGACCGCTACGTACTGCACGAGCGGATCGGCCTCGGTGGCATGTCCGAGGTGTGGCGGGCCGACGACGAGGTGCTCGGCCGGCCGGTCGCCGTCAAGGTGCTCGCCGGGCAGCTCGCCACCGATCCGCAGCTGCGGGCCACCATCCAGCGCGAGGCCCGCGCGGCGGCCCGGCTCACCCACCCGCACGTGACCCAGGTGTACGACTACGCCGAGGCGACCCTGGCCGGAGGCGCTGTGGTGCCGTACCTGGTAATGGAGCTGGTCGAGGGGCACAACCTGGCCGACCGGCTCCGGACCGGGCCGCTGCCCTGGCCGGAGGCGGTGCGGGTGGCCGGGCAGATCGCCGCGGCGCTGGCCGCCGCGCACCGGATCGGCGTGGTGCACCGCGACGTCAAACCCGGCAACGTCATGCTCACCGACACCGGCGCCAAGGTGCTCGACTTCGGCATCGCCGCGCTCGGCGGCCCGCACCACACCCTCGGCGGCCAAGCGGGTGAGCCGCTGATGGGCACACCGGCCTACTTCGCCCCGGAGCGGCTGACCGCCGGCCCACCCGACCCGGCCAGCGACGTGTACGCCCTCGGCGCGCTGCTCTACCGCACCCTCACCGGGCAGGCGCCGCTGCCCGTGCAGACCTGGGAGGACGCGCTGGAGGTGCACCGGCGGGGCACTCCGGTGCCGCCGTTGCGGGTGCCCGGCCTGCCGGCCGACATCGCCGAGCTGACCGTCGCCTGCCTGGCCGCCGACCCGGCCCGCCGACCGACCGCCGCGCAACTGGCCACCCGGTTCGGTGCCGGCCAGCCGGTCGAGCCGCCCACCGAGCTGCTGCGCATCCTGCCGGCCGCCCAGTCGGCCCACCCGCCCACCCTGATCGATCGCTCGGCGGTCCGCCCCCACCCCGCGCCGGTCGGTGCCGCACCACGCCAGCGCCGGTCACGGCGGCCCCTCGCCGTGCTGACCGCGGCCGGCCTCGCCGCGCTGATCGGCATCGGCGCCCTGCTCGCTCAGGGCCTCAACCCGCCCGACTCTCCCGGCTCGGCGCAGGCCTCCAACCCGCCGTCGGGCGCCGCCCCAGCGCCCTCACCCACCACGCAGTCGCCGACGCCCGCGGCACCGTCCTCGCCGCCCAGCAGCTCGGTGCCCTCGACGGTCGGCCAGCAGATGCCGATCAGCCTGCGGGAGGTCAGCGCCGAGTTCGCGGCGGTGCTCACCGAGGCGCAGGCCCGTGACGAGATCGACCGGAACACCGCCGAGGACCTGCGCGACGACCTGGCCGACCTGAACCGGCGATCCAAGGACCGCGACAGGCGCATCGCCGACCTGCGGGAACGGATCGACGAATTGGTGGACCGGGAGCGGCTACCGGCGCGGACGGGCGCCCAACTCGACGCCCTGCTCACCCAGGCCCGGGCGCTCTCCAACGGTCGCAACGACTACTGACACATCCATCAGCGCCGCTGGCATGATGGTCCGATGCGGACGCGGCTGATCTTCGTACGTCACGGCGAGTCGGTCCACCAGGTCACGGAAATCGTGGGCGGCCCGCATGGCTGCCAGGGCCTGACCGAGCTGGGTCGGGATCAGGCACGCGCACTGGCCAGGCGGCTCGCCGGCGACTGCGCCGCCGACAGATCGGTGGCGGTGTACTCGTCGGTGCTGCGCCGGGCCGTCGAGACCGCGCAGCCGATCGCCGACGCGTTCGGCGTCCGCCCGATAGCGGACTGCGGGCTGTGCACCTGGCACACGCCGCCGTACGCCGACGGGATGCCGACCATCCGCTTCCGCGCCGACCACGCCGCGGAGGGTGGGGGTCTGTTCCGGCCCTTCGAGAAGGGCAACGAAAGCTGGGCCGAGCTGGTGGCCCGCGTCAGCCGCGCGATCACGGAAATCGCACATCGGCACCGGGACACCACCGTGATCCTGGTCGGGCATACCGAGACCGTCGAAAGCGCCTTCCACGCGCTCGCCGCTCAGCCGCTCTATCGCGCGTTCGACCTGGACGTGGCCCCGGCCTCGATCACCGAATGGACCACGAGGGACGACGCCGCCCGCTGGCCGCCGGCCCGCTGGACGCTACGTCGCTTCGGCGACACCGGCTGACGTGCCAGTGGCCTGCAGCGTGATCCAGTACCGCCGCGCGGCGCCGAGCTCGGTGTCCTGGATGGCCTCCAGGACACCGCCGTGGTGCTCGATCGTCCTGGCCGAGGGGATGTTGTCCACCACGCAGACGACCAGCACCCGATTCAGCCCCAGCGCCCGGGCCTCGCCGAGCATCCGCCCCAGCGCCCAGGTCGCCAGCCCACGCCCGCGTGCGGACGGCCGGATGCCATAGCCGACCTGGCCGGCGACCCGCAGCAGGTAGTCGTTCAGCTCGTGCCGCAGCGCGATCCCGCCCAGCACCCGGTCGCCCTCGACGATCCATCGGTACGTGCACCGCACCTGGCCGGCGTCCAACGGCCTTGCCGGATCCGACCTGTCCGCCACCCGGGAAACCCAGGCCGCGAACCCGTCCGGCGAGCGCACCTCGTCGGACTCCCGCAACCCGAAACCGTCCTCGTGCAGGCCGGGACCCCACTCGTCATGCGCATCGAGCCAGGCGGCGTGCAGGCGGACGGTGGGAGCGATCAACTCGGGCATCCTGCGACGGTATCGGTCCGGGGCCGTACACAGAGCACCCCGATCCGGTGGCGGCGGCCGTAGTCTCACCGGCATGACGACAACGCAGACACACACCCTCGCCGTACCCGGCGTCGACCTGGTCTACGACGTCCGCGGCCCGCTACCCCCGTCCGGTGGGCGTCCCGCGCTGCTCATGATCGGGCAGCCGATGACGGCGGAGGGCTTCACCGCGCTGGCCGCACACTTCACCGACCGGACGGTTGTCACCTACGACCCGCGTGGCCTGGGCCGCAGCATCCGCACGGACGGCCGGTCCGACCACACGCCGCAGCAGCAGGCGGCCGACCTGCACCTGCTGATCGAGGCGCTCGACGCCGGTCCGGTCGACGTGTTCGCCAGCAGCGGCGGTGCGGTGACCGCGCTCGAACTGGTCGCGACCCACCCCGGCGACGTCGTCACGCTGGTGGCGCACGAGCCGCCGATCAACGCGGTGCTCCCCGACGCCACGGCCGCCGAGCGCGCCCGGGCCGGCTTCTACGAGGCGTACCAGGCGAAGGGCACCGGCGCGGGCATGGCCGCGTTCATCGCGATGACGTCCTGGCAGGGCGAGTTCACCGATGCGTACTTCGCCCAGCCCGCGCCCGACCCGGCGATGTTCGGCATGTCGACCGACGACGACGGCACCCGCGACGACCCGCTGCTGTCGCAGAGTTCGTGGGCGATCACCGACTACCGGCCCGACGCGGGCCGGCTCACCGCCGCACCGACCCGGATCGTGATCGCGGTCGGCGAGGAGTCGGCGGGGACGTACACCGCCCGTACGGCCCTGGGCACCGCGGCTCTGCTCGGCCAGGAGGCCGTGGTGTTCCCGAGCCACCACGGCGGCTTCCTCGGTGGTGAGTTCGGTTACGCGGGCAAGCCCGAGGAGTTCGCGGCGAGGCTGCGCGAGGTGCTGGACGCCGGCTGACCGTGGAGACAGGACTCAGCCGAAGGAGATGAGGGCGCCGCGCTCGTCGAAGCGGGCCGTGCCCGCCCAGGCGATCTCCCAGCGGTTGCCCTCAGGGTCGGCGATGTAGGCCGAGCGCCCACCCCAGGACCGGTCGGTCGGCTCGGCCACCACCGTCGCGCCGGCCGCGACGGCCGCGGCAAAGGCCGCGTCGACCTCGGCGCGGCTGTCGACGTTGCAGGCAAGGGTGACACCGGACCAGCCGCCGGCCGAATCGGACACGCCGGGCGCCGCCTCGGCCGCCAGGTCGGGCAGCGGATAGAGCGCGAACAGGACGCCGCCCAGCAGGAAGGCCGACCAGCCGTCGTCACTGGACGGCAGCTCGGGCCAGCCCAGCGCACGGTAGAACGAGAGCAGCACGCGGATGTCGCGCGCAGCCAGGGTCACGACGGACAGTCGAGCGGGAAGTGGGCCCATGCGGCCGATCCTGCCCGAGCCGTACGACATGCCCCTGGACAACGCGATCCGCGGCGCTGTTCATCGGGCAGCGGTCAGGTCAGCTCGGCGGCCGGTGCCGGGACGGCCTTCTCCGCCCGACGACTCACCTTCTCCCAGCCGGCCCAGGTGTCCATGCGCCGGCGGGAGATGTCGAAGGCGAGGTCGTAGACCATGCTGCCCAGCAGTAGCCGCAGCGGCGGGTCGTCGCTGGCGACCAGCGTCATCAGCGCCTCGGCGGCCAGCCGTGGTTCGCTGTCGATCGACCCTTCCGCCCACTGCTTCTCCAACTCCGCGCGCAGTGGATCGTAGGCCGGGTCCGGGGTGGTCGCCCTGCTGCTGGTGTAGAGGTCCGTCCAGTAGCCACCCGGCTGGACAATGGTGACCTTGACCCCGAACCCGGCGGCCTCGGCGGCCAGCGCCTCGCTCATGCCCTCCAGCGCGAACTTGCTGGCGCTGTAGAGGCCGGTGCTGGGGAAACCGCCGAGCGCACCGATGCTGGAGATCTGCACGATGTGCCCGCAGCCCTGGGCCCGCATCGTCCGCAGGGCGGCCTGGCTGACCCAGAGCGCGCCGAAGAAGTTGAGGTCCAGTTGAGCACGGGCCTCGGCTTCGCTGAATTCCTCGACCATGCCGGCGAAGAGCGCCCCGGCGTTGTTCACGACGATGTCGAGCCGGCCGAAGTGCTGGACCGCCTGGCCGACGGCGTCGAAGACGGCCGAGCGGTCCGTGACATCCAGGCGCAGCGTCAGCAGGCGGCCGGGGTGTCGGGCGGCGAGGTCGTCGAGCGGCGAGACATCGCGGGCGGCGCCGACGACCCGGTCACCGGCGGCGAGCGCGGCCGCGGTGAAGGCGCGGCCGAGGCCACGGCTGGCCCCGGTGATGAACCAGACCCGGGATGCGGCAGTGCCTGAGGTTTCCATAGGGTTCCTTCCGCCGTGCGAGACGAACCGTCCCGTCTCGTTGCTGCCTGACTCTACCCGCCTGGAGCCGCCTGTCAAGACGGACCGTCTCGTCTCTTCTTTGCTAGATTGGTCGCGTGCCCAAGCAGGTTGCCCCCGACGCCAGCCGTCGCAGCCAGACGGCGCGGCGAGCAATCCTCGCCGCCGCCTTCGACCTCGTCGGCGAGGTGGGATACGCGAAACTCAGCATCGAGGGCATAGCCGCCGCCGCTGGCGTCGGGAAACAGACGATCTACCGTTGGTGGCCGTCAAAGGGTGCGCTGCTGTTCGACGCCTTCCTCGCCCTCACCACCGAGGGGGAGGACGGCCAGACCGGCGCCCTGCCCGACACCGGCGACCTGGCAGCCGACCTGAAGCTGGTCCTGCGGGCCACCGTCGTCGAGCTGAACGATCCGCGCTACGACCAACCCATGCGCGCCCTGCACACCGAGATCGTCCACGATCCCGCCCTGGCCGCCGACTATGCGAAGCGGTTGGACGAGCCGATGCGGGAGCTGAAGAAGGACCGCCTGCGCGCCGCCCAACGCGCGGGCCAGCTGGCCGAGGACATCGACCTCGACGTGGCCGTCGACATGCTGTTCGGCCCGGTCCTCAACCGGTGGCTCCAGCGCACCGGGCCTCTGAATTCCGAGTACGCCGACCAGGTGGTCGACACGGCACTGCGTGGTCTCCGGCCGCGCGAGCCGTAGCCCGGCCGACGATCCAGCCGGGCGAGCGCCCTCCGCTGGCTAGGCGAGCGTCAGCCGACCGTGACCGGGTCGCCCTCCGCCACCCGGCCGGCACGGACCACCCGGGCGTACGCGCCGATGCACGGCTCCGGACCCAGGCCGGGTAGCGGCTCGACCCGGTTCAGCCGGGCGGGTACCCGCAGCGCCCCGGTCTCCCGGGGCAGCGGGCCGTGTGCCAGCGTCGGCACCGCGCAGCGCGGCGTCGGCGCGAGTACGGCGAGCACCAGGTCCGGGCCGATCCGCAGCTCCCGGCCGACCCAGCCGTTCTCGGCGAAGGCGTCCCCGACCGTGTCGAGCACCAGGTTGGGCCGGTAGCGCTCCACCGTCCCGGCTCCGGGTGGCAGGTCCGTGGCGATGCGGTCGAGGGTCGCGGTGGTGACCAGGTGGATCGCAGCGAAGTCGAAGAAGGTGCCGGGCGCCGCCGACCCGAGCCGGCTCTCGTCCGCCGCGACCTCGTCCGCCGAGCCGGCGGCCAGCACCGCGTCCGGGTGGGACCGCAGCAGCGTGGCGCCGGCCGGTACGGCGTCGACCAGCGTCACCGGGCGGCCCGCCGCCGCGGAGAGCACCGCGTCGATGTCGGGATCCGAGGTCGACAGGTGCCGGCCGTCGGCCAGGGTGATCCGCACCCGGTCGGGTGTCGCGCCGGCCGCGCGAAGGGTGAGCAGGGTGCGCCAGCGGTGGGGTTGCTTCGCGCTGGCCACCCGACCGGTGGCCCGGTCCAGCAGGGCCAGCGCCCGGTCGCCCGCGATGCCGGTCTCGCCGACCTCGGCGGCAGGCAGCCGTTCTCCCAGCAACGACTTCACCGGATACCGCCGCAGCTGCACCAGCCGTCCGGAGATCATCCCGCCGCCCTAGTCCGGGGTGCGCACAGCGGCTGCGCCACCGCGAGCCGTGGCGGGGTGCGGTTCTCCACACCCTCGCCGCTGTGGCCGACCCGCGCGCCCGGGCGGTCCACCTCATGGTCGACTCTCAGGATCACTTCGTAGCGTGGGGGCATGATTCGAACGTCCCACGCCGTGCTCGCCACCGGAACCCCCGCCGCTGCGGCCGAACCGCCCCAGGACGGAATGGTCGGCTACGTCAGTGACCTGGTGGAACGACTCGGCGGGCCGGGCGCCGGCCTGGCGGTGGCGCTGGAGAACCTGTTCCCGCCGATCCCCAGCGAGGTGATCCTGCCGCTGGCCGGGTTCGTCGCCGCGCAGGGCCGGATCAGCCTGATCGGTGCGATTTTCTGGACCACGCTGGGCTCGGTGCTGGGCGCGCTGGCGCTCTATCTGATCGGCGCGTCGCTGGGCCGGGACCGGATGCGGGCCATCGTGGCCCGGCTGCCGCTGGTGAAGCTCAGCGACGTGGACCGGACCGAGGCGTGGTTCCTCCGACACGGCGTGAAGGCAGTCTTCTTCGGCCGGATGATTCCGATCTTCCGGAGCCTGATCTCCATCCCGGCCGGGGTGGAGCGGATGCCGGTGAGCACCTTCCTGCTCTACACCACGCTGGGCAGCCTGATCTGGAACACCACGTTCGTGCTCGCCGGCTACCTGCTCGGCGACAACTGGCACCTCGTCGAGGGGTACGTCGGGGTGCTCCAGAACGTGGTGATCGTGGCCTGTGTGGCGGCCGTCGCCTGGTTCGTCGGGTCCCGCGTGTTGCGGGCCCGCCGCGCCCCGCGGAACCCCGAGCCGGCCGGCTTCGACGGCCTCGACCAGCGCGGCGTACCCGACCCGGACGGTCGGGGCACCCTCTACCGTGGCGGCTCGTGGGCCTCGGACGAGCGCTAGGCCGACCGCCGCTACCCTGGTCACGGTCGAGATCGGGGTACGGGAGGGGTGGGTCCGGATGCGCGTGCACGACGATGGCGTGGGTGGCGCGGATCCCACCGGGCGAGGCTTGTCGGGGCTGGCCCGACGGGTCGCCGCACTGGACGGCCGTTCACGGGTGACCGGCCCGGCCGGCGGCCCGACCACGGTGGTGGCGGAGCTAATGTGCGGCTAGTCCTCGCCGAAGACTCGACGCTGCTCCGGGAGGGTCTGGCACGCCTGCTCGCCGAGGAGGACCACGAGGTGGTCGCGGCGGTCGGCACCGCCGACGAACTGGTCGAGGCGGTCGAGCGGTCCCGTCCCGACGTGGTCGTCACCGACGTCCGGATGCCGCCCACGCACACCGACGACGGGCTGCGCGCCGCCCTGGAGATCCGCCGGCGCTGGCCCACCACGGCCGTCCTGGTGCTTTCGCAGTACGTGGAGCGACGGTACGCCGGCCGGCTGCTCGCGGACCGCCCCGAGGGGGTCGGCTATCTGCTCAAGGACCGGGTGGCCCAGGTCGACGACTTCCTCGACGCACTGGACCGGGTCGCCGCCGGAGGCACCGCGCTCGACCCGGAGGTGGTCCGTCAGGTGGTGGCCGGCTCCGATCGGCCGGACCCGTTCGGTCGGCTGACCCCGCGCGAACGGGACGTGCTGCACGAGATGGCCCAGGGACACACGAACGCCGCCATCGCCGAGCGGCTGCACGTGTCGCAGAGCGCGGTGGAGAAGCACGTTAACGCCATCTTCGACAAGCTCGACCTCGCCCACGTCGCCGGCTACAGCCGCCGGATCCTCGCCGTGCTCCGCTACCTGGGCACCTGAGGCGCCGACCGACCACTGCGGCGAATGATTCTGTCGGTGCTGCCGCGGGATGGTCAGCCGTGATCCTGCGCTGGGCGCCGGAAGCCCATATTGTCGCTGGTCGCCGGGTACCGCTCGGTCCTTGCGGCGGATGCGCGCCAGGCCACCGTGCCGGGCGGTCAGTGTTGTGAGCGGTATACCTGTGAGTCATAGATATGCCCTCTGAGGTATACCGCTCATTGACTACCTCGCCCCGACTCGCCTTGCCCGGGGTTTGATCGACTCGGCTGCGCGGAACGCCCCAACCGGCCCATCCGAATCCGGAACGCTCGGCGATCTCGTGCCGGATGTCCGGTATCGGGGTGTCTGACCTGTGACCGGCTGCATCCCTCGGGTGGAATCGTGGCGGGCCGGGGGTCGTTACACACCCTGACGATCGCAGCACCACCGGCCCTGAGGGTTGGGATGGCAGCCAGGCCGGCGGGTTGGAATGCCCGCGGGTGCCCGGTCGTTGCAGACTCCCTGAGCGACCGCACCAGCACCTGATCTACCGGGTGTCGACGGATGGGCCAACCCCGGAATGACCCCGGCCCGGCGGTCGTTACACACGGTCCCGGCGCCACGAGGCCCCCGCCCGTAGGCCGCCGAAAGACTTTCCCCCTGTGTTGTCGAAAGCGCCGGACGAGGTGCTTGCACCCGCACGCCGTTCCCCTTTAGCGGTGGGTGTCTACCCCCTGAAGGAGCTCACCCTCATGAACACGATCATTCGTAAGAGCATGCTGTCCGTTGCTGGTCTCGCGTTCGCCGGTGGTGTGTTCGCCGGTCCGATCGCCCACGCTGGCACCCCGACCGTGGACGCCAAGCCGGTTGCCGTGGCGGTGCAGGCGGACAAGCCCGACATGGGCAAGCTGATCCCGCACGGCACCCAGGGTGCGCAGTCGCGCATCGACCTGAACGACGAGCAGGTTGCGAACGTCAAGGCGATCATCGCCGCGACGAAGAAGGCCGATCTGCCTGAGCGGGCCGCGGTCATCTCGATCGCCACCAGCCTGCAGGAGTCGAAGTTGGAGAACCTGGGTCACCTCGGCGACATGAACGACCACGACTCGCTGGGCCTGTTCCAGCAGCGCCCGAGCTCGGGTTGGGGTACGCCGGAGCAAATCACCGACCCGCAGTACTCGACGACCGCGTTCCTCAAGGGGTTGAAGCAGGTTGACGGGTGGCAGGACATGGCGTTGACCGACGCCGCGCAGACCGTGCAGGTCTCGGCCTACCCCGACGCCTACGCCCAGTGGGAGCAGCAGGCTGCCGACCTGGTCGCCCAGTACTGGAACAGCTGACCCACCGCATGACATCGACCGCTGGCCGGCACCCCACCTCGGGTGCCGGCCAGCGGCATGTCCATGACTGGATCAGGGTGGGTGCGGGCCAGGGAATGGTGTGGGGCGTCGGCTGGTTGTGGACAGTGTCGGTGTGACTCAGTGTCCCCGGGCCTCACCTAATATTGCCGTCGCGGAATACCGTTTGGCTGGAGCCGCGTCGCGCCACTCGCCGAGAGGCGACCTGCACACCGACACCAACGCCGCCCCCGGCCCACGGCCGGGGGCGGCGCTGTCTGTGCCCGCTGATCGGCCGGCGGGCGATGGTCAGATGCCGGTGGCGGCACAATGCTGGGGTGACTGTCGATCAGCCCTGGTCCCAGCAGTCGGGTGTGCTCGTCCTGCCCAGCGGCGCGGCGGTGCGCGGACGGCGCATCGCAGCGGAGGTCGACTCACCCGCCGACTTCGCTCTGCTGTTGGCGCCCGGCCCGGAGCCGGCCTGGGCGCACCGGCGGATCCGGTGGCCCGACTTCTGGGTCCCCCTCGATCGGGCGGACGCGCTCGACGCCCTGCGGGCGACGCTGCGCCGGGCGCACGACGGTGAGCGGGTGGAGGTGGCCTGCCGGGGCGGGGTGGGGCGTACCGGTACGGCGTTGGCCGCGCTGGCGATCCTCGACGGCCTGCCGGCCGACCGGGCGGTGCCGTGGGTGCGGGCGGGCTACCACCCGAAGGCGGTGGAGACCCCGTGGCAGCGGCGCTGGCTGCGCCGGATCGCCTGACCACCGCCGCCACACGCGCCCACCCGCAACGCCGGCTCTATCCCTGGGTGATCATCGTCGGCTCGGTGACGTACTCGCGCATTTGGTCGGCGGTGAGCGTGTCGCCCCGGGCGACCAGTTCGGCCGGTGTGCCGGTGAAGACGATCCGCCCGCCGTCGTGTCCGGCGCCCGGTCCCAGGTCGATGAGCCAGTCCGCGTGCGCCATGACCGCCTGGTGGTGCTCGATGACGATCACCGTGTTGCCGGCGTCGACCATCCGGTCCAGCAGGGCCAGCAGTTGGTCCACGTCGGCCAGGTGCAGGCCGGTGGTCGGCTCGTCGAGCACGTACGTGCTGGTCTTCTCCGCCAAGTGGATGGCGAGCTTGAGCCGTTGCCGCTCTCCGCCGGAGAGGGTGGTCAGCGGCTGGCCGAGGCTGAGGTAGCCCAGCCCGACGTCGACCAGCCGGCCGAGGATGAGGTGCGCCGGCCCGCTGGGAAAGAACGCGTGCGCCTCGGTGACCGACATGGCTAGCACCTCGCTGATGTTCTTGCCGCGCAGCCTGTACGTGAGCACCTCGTCGGTGAACCGCCGGCCCTCGCACCGCTCGCAGACGCTCGCGACGCCGGCCATCATCGCCAGGTCCGTGTAGATCAGTCCGATCCCTTTGCAGGCCGGGCAGGCGCCCTCGGAGTTGGCGCTGAACAGCGCCGCCTTGACCCCGTTGGCCTTGGCGAAGGCGGCACGGATCGGGTCGAGCAGCCCGCTGTAGGTGGCCGGGTTGCTGCGTCGCGACCCGCGGATCGGGGACTGGTCCACGATCACCACCCCGGCCCGGCCGCGCAACGACCCGTGGATCAGTGAGCTCTTGCCGGAGCCGGCCACGCCGGTGACGACGGTGAGCACCCCGAGCGGGATGTCCACGTCCACGTCGCGCAGGTTGTGCAGGTCGGCGTAACGGATGGCGAGCTGCCCGGTCGGTGGGCGTACCTCGTCGCGCAGGGTCACCCGGTGGTCCAGGTGCCGGCCGGTGAGCGTACCGGAGCGGCGCAGGCCGGGAACGTCGCCGGTGAAGCAGATCCGGCCGCCGTCGGTGCCGGCGCCCGGCCCGAGGTCGACCACGTGGTCGGCGATGGCGATGGTCTCCGGCTTGTGCTCGACCACCAGCACGGTGTTGCCCTTGTCCCGCAGCCGCAACAGCAGGTCGTTCATCCGGGCGATGTCGTGCGGGTGCAGGCCGACGGTCGGCTCGTCGAAGACGTACGTGACGTCGGAGAGGCTGGAGCCGAGGTGGCGGACCATCTTCACCCGCTGCGCCTCACCGCCGGAGAGGGTGGCCGACTCGCGGTCCAGGCTGAGGTAGCCCAGCCCGATCTCGACCAGCGAGTCCAGCAGGTCCCGCAGGTTGGCGATCAGCGGCGCCACCGCCGGGTCGTCGACCGCCCGGACGAACTCGGCCAGGTCGCTGATCTGCATGGCCGAGCAGTCCGCGATGTTGCGGCCGGCGATCCGCGAGGACAGGGCCGCCGCGTTGAGCCGGGTGCCGTCGCAGGCCGCGCAGGTGGTGAAGGTGACCGCCCGATCGACGAAGGCCCGGATGTGCCCCTGCATCGACTCGCGGTCCTTGGCGAGGTAGAGCCGCTTGACCTTGACCGCCAGGCCCTCGTACGTCCGGTTGTTGCTGCCCATCTTGATCTTCGTGGCCGGCTTGTAGAGGAAGTCCTGCCACTGCTCCGGGGTGTAGTCCTGGAGCTTGACGTCCGGGTCGAACAAACCCGACCCGACGATGGTCTGCCAGTACCAGGAGTCGACCGCGAAGTTGGGCACCGTGATCGCGCCGTCGTTGAGCGAGCGCTCGACGTCCACCAGCTCGTTCACGTCGAGGTCGGAGACCCGGCCCAGCCCTTCGCAGGTCGGGCACATCCCCTCGGCCAGGTTGAAGCTGAACGCCCCCGCGCCGCCCACCGACGGTTGGCCGAGCCGGCTGAAGACGATCCGCAGCATGGCGTACGCGTCGGTGGCGGTGCCCACGGTGGAGCGGGAGTTGACGCCCATCCGCTCCTGGTCGACCACGATGGCCGCGCCGAGGTTGCGCAGCGAGTCGACGTCCGGCCGGTTGAGGTTGGGCATGAACGACTGGAGGAAGGCGCTGTAGGTCTCGTTGATCAGGCGCTGGGACTCGGCGGCGATGGTGCCGAAGACGAGCGACGACTTGCCCGAGCCGGAGACACCGGTGAAGACGGTCAACCGGCGCTTGGGGATGTCGACCGAGACGCTGGCGAGGTTGTTCTCCCGCGCTCCGCGGACCTCGATCATGTCGTGGCTGTCGGCGACGGACCATGCTGGCTGCGACATGCGAACCCTTCACGAGATGGTGGCGGGGACAGTCCCGCCGGGCTGACGGATTACATTGTCTCATTCATTTACTCGTAGAGGCTTTTGCCGAGATTCCGCCGGGACCAGCGTCGGAACAACCCGCAAAGTCTCAAATCACGTCGCAAGCGGTACGGTGGCGGGCGTGGACACCGCACCGAAGGACCGCCTGCGGGCGGTGGACCTGGCCGCCACCGTCGGGATCTCGGTGCAGCAGGTGCGCAACTACGTCGAGGTGGGCGTGCTGCCGCCGGTCCGGCGCACCCCGAGCGGCTATCGGATCTTCACCACCGAGCACGCCCGGGCGCTGACCGTGGCGCGGCGACTGGCCGAGGGGCACGGCTGGAGCCGTACCCGGGAGATCATGGCGGCGGTGCACCGGGGTGACCTGCCGGCGGCCCTGGCGGCGCTCGACGGCGGCCACGCCGAGCTGGACCGGGAGCGCGCCGAGATTCGCCGGGTGCTCGGCGCCTTCGAGACCGTGCTGGCCAGCCCCGCGGCGACCCGACCGGCGCCACGCCGCGGCGCCCGCATCGGTGAGGTCGCCGCCCTGGTCGGGGTCCGGACCTCGCAGCTACGGCTGTGGGAGCAGCGCGGCCTGCTCCGGCCGGGCCGCACGCCGGGCACGAAGTACCGGGTGTACGACGAGGCCGAGTTACGCGCCGCGCAGGTGGTCGCGCTGCTGCGCCGGGGCGCGTACCCGTTCGACATCATCACGGCGGTGCTGGCCGAGCTGCGCACCACCGGCAGCGCCCAGCGGGTCCGTGCCGAGCTGGGCCGCCGTGAGCAGGAGCTGTACGCCCGCAGCCTGCGTCGGCTGCGGGGAAGCGCCGCGCTGCACGACTACCTGAGCGATCGGGGCGCTACCACATGGTCGGCCGGCCAACCGGTCCCAACGGGCGATCTTGTTGGCTAGGGTCGGGCCTATGAGAGCTGCGCTGCTGGCGGTCACGGCGTCCGCCGCCCTGCTCGCTCCGGCGCCGGTCACCGCCGCCGCGAGCGCCGCCGCCGCGACGACCGTGCGGTGCCCCAGGGCGCCGGCGCCTGCGGTGTCCCGGCCGCCCCGGCCCTCGCCTCCGCCCGCCGTGCCGGAGCAACAGGTGGTCGGCGGCGCCGGGCTGGCCACCAGCGGCCTGGTCGTGCCGGCCAGCGTCGGCGCGCCACCGGCGGTCACCGCCACCTCGTGGCTGGTCGCCGACCTGGACACCGGCCAGGTGCTCGGTGGCTGCGGCCCGCACGAGTACGGCACCCCGGCCAGCGTGCAGAAGCTGCTGCTGGCGGCCACGATGCTGCCCCGGCTGGATCCGAAGCAGACGGTCACCGTCACCGCGGCGGACATGGACATCGAGCCCGGGTCCTCCGCCGTCGGCCTGGTCGAGGGCGGCCGGTACACCATCGAGACGGTCTGGCTGGGGTTGCTGCTCAACTCCGGCAACGAGGCGGCGAACGTGCTGGCCCGGCTGGGCGGCGGGGCGGACGGCGCGGCCGGCGGGGTACGCGCCATGAACGAGCAGGCGCACCGGCTCGGCGCACTTCAGACGCACGCGGTCACCGCCTCCGGGCTGGACGGCAGGGGGCAGTTCACCAGTGCGTACGACCTGGCGCTGATCGCCCGGGCCTGCTTCGCCGAGCCGAACTTCCGCCGGTACGCGCTCACCGAGCAGACGCAGATCCCGGCCCAGCCGGCGCAGCGCACCAAGGGTTTCCAGATCCAGAACGAGAACCAGCTCATCTACCGGTACCCGGGCGCGCTCGGCGGCAAGACGGGCTTCACCGATCTGGCCCGGCACACCTACGTCGGGGCGGCGCAGCGTGACGGGCGGCGGCTGGTGGTGACCCTGCTGGGCGCCGAGCCGGCGCCGATGCGCGGCTGGGAGCAGGGTGCGGCCCTGTTGGACTGGGGCTTCACGCTGCCCCGCGACGCCGCCGTCGGCCGGCTGGTCGAGCCGGGCGAGTTGATGGCCACCCCGTCGGCCGCGCCATCCGAGCTGGCCGAGCCCGGTACGCCCCGGCCGGCGGCGGCCCACGGTCCGGTGCGCTCCGGGTCGGGGTGGCTCTGGTCGGTGACCGCGCTGAGCGGCGCCGGCGTGCTGCTGCTGGGCGGGCTGCTGTGGTGGCGCCGCCGCCAGTTGCCCTGACGGATCGACAACCAGCCTCGACATCCATAGACTCCGGTCTTTCTGGCACCACGAGTCCAGGAGGATCCCTTGTCGAGTGAACTCGAACCGCGGTCCGGCGTGGCGGCACCCCGCCGGTCGGTGCGCGCGCTGAACCGCCTCGCGGGGGTGACGGTGCTCGCCGGCGCGCTGGTCGCCGGCGCGTCCGCCGCCGCCGTCGCCGCACCGCGCCCGACCGTCGACGCGGTGACCGCCTCCGCCGCGCCGTCGGCCGCCACCGATGCCGCCACCCGCCCGCCGCGCACCACGCACGGCCCGTGCGCGTACACCGAGACGCCCGACGAGCCGGCTGCCCGGCCGGTGCCACTGCCGCCCGACCCGCGGCGTACGCCGGACCGGGGAACGGTCCGGGTGACGCTGGCGACCAACCACGGGCCGATCGGGATGACCCTGGACCGGGCGGCCGCGCCGTGCACGGTGCAGAGCTTCCTGCACCTGGTCCGCAAGCACTTCTACGACCGGACATCCTGCCACCGGCTCACCGCGTACCCCACGCTCAGCGTGCTGCAGTGCGGGGATCCGTCCGGAACCGGTTCGGGCGGGCCCGGCTACCGCTACGCCGACGAGCTGCCGACCGACCTGCCGCCGGCGCCCACCGACCCGACGGGCGAGCGCCGCCTCTACGCCCGGGGCACGCTCGCCATGGCCAACGCCGGCCCGGACACCAACGGCAGCCAGTTCTTCCTGGTCTACGCC
Organism: Micromonospora cremea; assembly: GCF_900143515.1. Classification (NCBI taxonomy): domain Bacteria; kingdom Bacillati; phylum Actinomycetota; class Actinomycetes; order Micromonosporales; family Micromonosporaceae; genus Micromonospora; species Micromonospora cremea. Next base: position 1,217,973 of record NZ_FSQT01000001.1, read on the forward strand.
GACTCGGCGCTGCGGCCGAACTACACCGTCTTCGGCTCGGTGGACCGGGCCGGGCTGGCCACGCTCGACCGGATCGCGGCGGGGGGAGTGGCCCCGACCGAGGAGGACCCGGCGCCCGTCGACGGCGCGCCCGCGCTACCGGTCGACATCCGCAAGGCCCTGCGGCACCACCACCGCTGACAGCTCACCTCCGCGCCGCGCCGACCGGGAACCGATCCGGCCGGCGCGGCGCTGCCGGCGGTTCGACGAGGTGATCACCGGTGGTTGCGGCCGGATTTCTCCGGAATTATCGGGCCCGGGCTGGAAGCGCTCGGGCCGCCCGTCGGGTGCGGGTCGGCCGTCACGACGCCCGCGACGACCCGACCGGCGGCGCGGTCGTGCTGTCGCGGACCACCAGCTCGGTGGCGAGTTCCACCCGGGGGGAGTCGATGGCCTCGCCCTGGGCGAGCCGCAGGACGGTCCGCGCGGCCAGTCGACCCATCTCGACCAGCGGTTGCCGCACAGTGGTCAGTGGCGGCGACGCCCACCGCGCCTCGGGCAGGTCGTCGAAGCCGACCACGCTGACGTCGCCCGGGACCAGCAGGCCGCGTTGCCGGATCGCCTCGTAGACGCCGAACGCCATCTGGTCGCTCGCCGCGAAGATCGCCGTCGGTGGCTCGTCGAGGTCCAGCAGCGAGGACCCGGCGGCGAAGCCGGACGCGTGGTAGAAGTCGCCGGGTCGGAGCAGGTGTTCCTCCAGCGGCAGGCCGGCGACCTCCAGCCCGGCCCGGTAGCCGTCCAGCCGGGCTCGGCTGCACAGCAGGTGCGTCGGCCCGGCCACGAACCCGATCCGCCGGTGCCCGAGCGAGAGCAGGTGCTCGGTCGCGGCGAGCCCGCCGGCCCAGTTGGTGGCTCCTATGGTCGGTACGTCGATGGCGGGCACACCGGCCGGGTCGACCACCACCACGGGCACGTTGAGCCGCCGCAGCTGGGCGTAGAGCGGCGGGCTGACGTGCGAGGTCACGAAGATGACGCCGTCGGTGGCCCGGGCACGCAGGTTCTGCAGCCACTGCCGGGCGGCGGTGGACTGTCGGTGTATCGCGGAGACCACGGTGCCCACGCCGGCGGCGTGCCCGACGTCCTCGACTCCGCGGATGATCTCCACGGCCCAGGGGCTGTCCAGGTCGTTGAAGACCAGGTCGACCAGGCCGGCGGGCTGCACCGTGCGGCTGGCGCGACGCCGGTAGCCGTGGTGGCGCAGCAGCTCCTCGACCCGTTCCCGGGTGCCGGGGGCCACGTCCGAGCGGCCGTTGAGCACCCGGGACACGGTCGGCACCGAGACTCCGGCCTCTCGCGCGATGGCGCTGATGGTGACCCTGCGTCCGTCGTCCGCGTCCACCCGCGTCTCCTTTGTTCTTTCGGGGCGGGCCGGACGCCGGCACCGGGATGCCCCGGAGCAGCGTGCCCGTCCCATCGGTCATCCTGCCGCACGGACCGGGGGCTGGCGACAGGGCGCATCGCCGCCCTGTTCCGGGAAGTTGCGGAGAATTCCCGGAAGTGCGGCTGATCGGCACGGGCCGGCGCGTCGCCGGGCCCGGCGCAGCACCCGGGACCGCGCCGCTCAGCCGCTTGCCGCACCGGCGGCCGACGGCGGCCGATCGGGCCCGGGGGAGGGCGTGTACGGGGCGCAGGAAGACCGGACGACCAGTTCGGTCGGCAGCCGGACGTGCGGGTCGCGTTCGACGCCGCCGACGAGGTCGATGAGCAGCCGCATCGCCTCGGCGCCCATGCGTTGCAGGGGTTGCGCGATCGTGGTGAGCTGCGGGGTGACCAGCGCCGACTCGGGGATGTTGTCGAAGCCGATCACGGACAGGTCGTCGGGCACCGTGAGGCCCATGGTCCGGGCGACGTCCATCGTGGCGATCGCGGAGAGGTCGTTGCCGGCGAAGACGGCGGTTGGCCGGTCGGGCCGTGCCAGCAGTTCCGCGGCCGTGGCGGCGGCGCTCTCGACCCGGAAACCGCCGACGCGGACGAGTCGTTCGTCGACCGCGACGTCCGCGTCGGCCATGGCCTGGCGGAAGCCGGCCTCGCGAAGGCGCGCCGACTCGAGGTCGGGGCGACCGCTGATGTGGCCGATGCGGCGGTGACCGAGCGACAGCAGATAGTTGGTCGCGAGCACCGCGCCGGCGAAGTTGTCGGAGTCGACGGTGGGCAGCCCCGACGGGCCGGTGTGGGGGTCGACGGCCACGACATGGAAGCCCTGCTTGGTCTCGACCACCGTCGGCGTGACGATCACGGCCCCGTCGATGAGCGTCCCGGACAGGCGGGCCAGCGAGCGCCGCTCCCAGCCGACGGCCGTGCCGTCGCCGTCGCCGCCGGAGTAGGCCAGCAGCTGGTAGCCGGTGCCGGCGACCTCCTTCGACGCGCCCTTGAGCAGTTCGGTCGAGAACGGCTCGAACTCGGCGACCAGGATGCCCAGGACGTTCGTCCGGTGGCTGCGCAGGCTCTGCGCTCCCAGGCTGGCCTCGTAGCCGAGCTGGTGGATGACCTCCCGGACGCGCTCCACGGTCGCCTGCGCCACGCCGTAGCGACCGTTGACGACCTTCGACACGGTCGCCACCGAGACGCCGGCCGTACGGGCCACGTCCGACATCTTGACACGCTCGGGGAAGGTCACGCCGACGATGATAGTGGGCCACCTGGGACTCGTCGCGAGGGGTAGAAAACGTTATCGACAACGGTTGACACCCCGTTACGGGACTGTAAAACTCGCCGCACCTAAGTACCGCCACTGCTAGTCGAGGAGACGTGTCGATGGCGATGAAGCACCGCGCGGGCGCCACCCTGGCGCTGTTGATGACCACCGCACTGCTCGTCGCCGGGTGTAACGGCGGCGACAGCGAGGCACCCGACGAGAACGAGCTTTACAAGAATCCGGTGACCCTGACCTGGTGGCACAACGCCTCCCAGGACGGGCCTGGCAAGACCTACTGGGAGAAGGTCGCGAAGGACTTCTCCGCACTGCACCCGACCGTCACGATCCAGATCGAGGGAATCGAGACCAACCAGCTCCAGCGCACCCGGCTCCCCGCCGCGCTGCTGAGCAGCGACCCGCCGGACATCTTCCAGGCGTGGGGCGGCGGCGAGATGCGTGAGCAGGTCGAGGCCGACTACCTCAAGGACGTCACCGATCAGGTCAAGGACGAGGTCGCCAACATCGGCAGCGCGACCGAGATCTGGCAGGTGGACGGCAAGCAGTACGGCCTGCCGTACCGGATGGGAATCGAGGGCATCTGGTACAACAAGGACATGTTCGCGAAAGCGGGCATCTCCGCTCCTCCGACCACTTTCGAGGAGCTCAACCAGGCGGTCGCGAAGCTCAAGGCCATCAACGTCATCCCGATCGCGCTGGGCGCCGGTGACAAGTGGCCCGCCGCGCACTGGTGGTACAACTTCGCGCTGCGTGCCTGCTCGGTAGACACGCTCAAGAAGGCGTCCGTCGACTTGGTCTTCGACGACCCGTGCTTCGTCAAGGCGGGCCAGGACCTGAAGAACTTCATCGGCACCAACCCGTTCCAGCCGAACTTCATCGCGACGCCGGGCCAGAACGACCCGACCAGCGCCAACGGGCTGGTCGCCAACGGCAAGGCCGCGATGGAGCTGATGGGCGACTGGAACAGGGGCACCCTGGAGACCGTCGCCGAGGACCCGAAAGCGCTCACGAAGTTCCTCGGCTGGTTCCCCGTACCGGCGATCGCCGGCTCCGCCGGTGACCCGAAGGCGGCCCTCGGCGGCGGCGACGGGTTCGCCTGCGCCAAGAACGCCCCGGCCGAGTGCGTCGAGTTCCTCAAGTACATCGTGAGCCCCGAGGTGCAGAAGGGCTTTGCCGGGACCGGCACCGGCCTGCCCGTAGCCAAGGGTGCGGAGGCCGGCGTGGCCGACCCCTCCCTGAAGTCCATCCTGGAGGCCACCTCGGGTGCGACGTATGTGCAGCTCTGGCTGGACACGGCCTTCGGCAGCACCATCGGCAACGCGATGAACGACGCTGTCATCGCCATTTTCGCCGGCAACGGCACTCCTGAGAAGGTCGTCGAGGCGATGAAGGCGGCCGCGAAGAAGTGACCTCCACCAACCCGACCCTGAGCCCCGTCGGCGGCGCGTCCGCGCCGCCGGCGGGCCCCCCGGCCGCCCGACGCCCGTCGTCCCGCGCTGCCGAGACCAGACGCAAGTGGTACGAGATCATCGGGCTCACCACGCCGGCGGTCGCCGTCTACGTGATGTTCGTGCTGGTGCCGATGGGCTTCGCGGTCTACTACAGCCTCTTCCGCTGGCGCGGAGTCGGGCCGCCCACCGAGTTCGTCGGACTCAACAACTACATCCTCGCCTTCCAGGACCCGATCTTCCTGGACGCTCTGCGCAACAACGCCATCATCGTGTTCGGGTCGCTGCTGCTCCAGGGCCCCATCGCCCTGGCCGTGGCCCTGCTGCTCAACCGTCGCTTCCGCGGCCGCACCGTGTTCCGGCTCCTGGTGTTCGTGCCGTACGTCCTCGCCGAAGTCACCGTCGGCATCATGTGGAAGTTGATCCTCACCGGCGGCGGGACCATCGACGTGCTGCTGCGGCAGATCGGCCTGGGCAGCCTGGTGCAGGCGTGGCTCGCCGACCTCGACATCGTCATCTGGACGCTGCTGGTCGTCCTCACCTGGAAGTACGTCGGCTTCGCGATCATTCTCCTGCTCGCCGGACTGTCGAACGTGCCGCCCGAGCTGACCGAGGCCGCCGCGATCGACGGCGCGAGCTGGTGGCAGACCCAGCGCCACGTCACGCTCCCGCTGCTCGGGCCGACGATCCGGATCTGGATGTTCCTGTCGATGATCGGCTCGTTGCAGGTCTTCGACGTGATCTGGGTGACCTCGGTGCCCGCGGTCCGGTCGCTCGGCGCCTCGGCCACCATGGCCACCTACATGGTGGACAACGGCTTCTTCGCCCGGCTCTGGGGCTACGGCAACGCGGTGGCCGTGATCCTGTTCGTCATCTCCTTCATCGCGGCGCTGCTGTTCCAGCGCTTTCTCCTCCGTCGCGACATCGAGGGCGCCGTCACCGGAAGGAGGAACTGACCGTGACCGAGAACGCGCTGACGTCCCCCTCGTCGCCGCACCGCCGTCCGTTCTCGTGGGGCAGTCCGCTGACCTACGGGCTGGCCCTCGCGATCGCCGCCGTCTCCATCGCCCCGGTGGTCTACGTGATCGTTGGGGGCTTCCGCACCACTCCAAACATCATCGCGGACCCGGCCGGGCTGCCCGACCCGTGGGTGTGGGACAACTACGCCAGGGTGCTGACGCGGAGCGACTTCTGGCAGCAGGCCTTCAACAGCGCGGTGATCGCCCTGGGTACGACGCTCGCCGTCGTGCTGCTCGGCGTCTGCGCCGCGTTCGTGCTCGCCCGCTACAGCTTCCGCGGCCGGGAGGCGCTCTACACCTTCTTCACCCTCGGCCTGCTCTTCCCGGCCGGGGCGGCGATCCTGCCGCTCTATCTGATGCTGCGTGACCTCAACCTGATCAACTCCTACTACGCGGTGATCCTCCCGCAGGTCGCCTTCTCGCTGCCGCTCACGATCGTGATCCTGCGTCCGTTCCTCGCCGCCGTACCCCGCGAGTTGGAGGACGCCGCGGCGATCGACGGCGCGGGCCGGCTCGGTTTCCTCTGGCGCGTCATGCTTCCGCTGTCCCGGCCCGCGCTGGTCACCGTCGGGGTCCTCGCGTTCGTGGCGAGCTGGAACGCCTTCCTCCTGCCGCTGCTCGTGCTCGGCGACGCCGACCTGCACACCCTGCCGCTGGGCGTGCAGAACTTCTCCAGCCAGTACACCTCCGACACCGCGGGAATCCTCGCGTTCACCTCGCTGGCGATGCTGCCGGCACTTCTCTTCTTCACCTTCGCCGAGAAGCAGATCGTCGGTGGCCTGCAGGGTGCGGTGAAGGGCTGAGCAGCACCGGTACGCGCAGAGTGGCGAAACACCGCATAACCGTCTACCTGTTCGCCCGGCGGGCCCTCGTACGGGGGCCGATGGGCGTCGGAGGAAAGTGACCGACAACGTGACGCTGGACATCGAACAAAGCACCGCGACCTGGAACGACCCGACACAGGAGTTGACCACCCGTGTCGACGCCCTGGTCGCCGCCATGACCCTGGCGGAGAAGATTTCGCAGCTCTACGGCGTGTGGGTCGGGGCCTCCGCCGACGGCGGTGAGGTCGCGCCCTACCAGCACGAGATGGAGGAGCCGGTCGACCTCGACGCGCTGCTGGAGACCGGGCTCGGCCAGCTGACCCGACCGTTCGGCACCGCACCGGTCGACCCGGCGCTCGGCGCGCTGTCGTTGCTGCGGACCCAGCAACGGATCACCGCCGCCAACCGCTTCGGGATCCCCGCGCTGGCCCACGAGGAGTGTCTGGCCGGCTTCGCGACCTGGGGCGCGACCGCGTACCCGGTGCCGCTGTCCTGGGGAGCCACCTTCAACCCGGTCCTGATCCGGCGGATGGCCGCCTCGATCGGCGCCGACCTGCGCCGCCTCGGTGTGCACCAGGGGCTCGCGCCGGTGCTCGACGTGGTCCGCGACGCCCGCTGGGGACGGGTCGAGGAGACCGTGGGCGAGGACCCGTACCTGGTCGGTACGGTCGCCACCGCGTACATCCAGGGGTTGGAGTCCACGGGAGTGGTGGCCACCCTCAAGCACTTCGTCGGTTACTCCGCCTCCCGGGCCGGGCGCAACCACGCGCCGGTCGGCATGGGTCCCCGGGAGCGGGCGGACGTGATGCTGCTGCCGTTTGAGATGGCGGTCCGGGAGAGCGGCGCGCGATCGGTGATGCACGCCTACACCGACACCGACGGGATACCGTCGGCGGCCGACGAGGAGCTGCTCACCGGCCTGCTCCGAGACACCTGGGGGTTCACCGGCACGGTGGTCGCCGACTACTTCGGCATCGCCTTCCTGCACACCCTGCACGGCGTGGCCGGCAGTTGGGGCGAGGCGGCCGGTGCCGCGCTCGCCGCCGGGGTGGACGTCGAGCTGCCCACGGTGAAGACGTTCGGCCTGCCGCTGCGGGAGGCGATCGCCGCCGGGCAGGTGCCCGAGGCGCTGGTGGACCGGGCGGTGCGCCGGGTGCTGCTGCAGAAGGCGCAGCTCGGGCTCCTCGACGCGGACTGGAACCCGGTGCCGCCGGCGCTCGACGGCATCGACGTCTCCAACCCCGACGCCGTACGCGGCACCATCGACCTGGACTCGCCGGCGAACCGGGCGCTCGCCCGGGAGGTGGCCGAGCAGGCGATCGTGCTGCTGCGCAACGACGGCACCCTGCCGCTCGCCGGACCGGCGCGGATCGCCGTGATCGGCCCGCAGGCCGCGAGTCCAACGGCGGCACTCGGCTGCTACTCGTTCCCGGTGCACGTCGGGTCCCGCCACCCGGAGCTGCCGGTCGGCATCGAGCTGCCCACCCTGGCACAGGCGCTGGCCGGCGAGTTCCCGGCGAGCGAGGTCGTCGTCGAGATCGGTGTGGGCATCGACGACCCGGACACCAGCGGTGTCGTCGCGGCCGTCGAGGCGGCCCGGGGCGCCGACGTGGTGATCGTGGCGCTCGGCGACCGGGCCGGACTGTTCGGTCAGGGCACCAGCGGCGAGGGCTGCGACGCCGAGTCGCTGGCCCTGCCCGGGGCGCAGCAGCACCTGCTGGACGCGCTGCTGGACACCGGCACGCCGGTGGTGGTCACCCTGATCGCCGGCCGGCCGTACGCGCTGGGCCGGGCGGTCGACGAGGCCGCGGCCATCGTGCAGTCCTTCTTCCCCGGCGAGGAGGGGCCCTCGGCGATCGCCGGGCTGCTCAGCGGCCGGGTCGAGCCGCAGGGGCGGCTGCCGGTCAGCGTGCCGCGCAGCCCAGGCGGCCAGCCCACCACCTACCTCGCCGCCCGGCTGGGGCATGCCACCGACGTCTCCAACCTTGACCCCACCCCGGCGTACGGCTTCGGGCACGGGCTCAGCTACACCCGGTTCGACTGGTCGGAGCTGACGGTCGAACAGGCGGTGGCGGAGACTGACGGCGAGCTGCGGCTGGCCTTCACGCTGCGCAACAGCGGCGACCGGTGGGGCAGCGAGGTGGTGCAGCTCTACGCGCACGACCCGGTGGCCTCGGTGGTGCAGCCGGTGCAGCGGTTGATCGGCTATCTGCGGGTGCCGCTGGACGCCGGCGCGGGTTGCCGGATCGAGGTGAGCGTGCCGGCCGATCTGCTGTCGTTCACCGGGCGGGACGGCCGCCGGGTGATCGAGCCGGGGACGGTGGAGCTGCGCCTCGCCTCGTCCAGCACGCAACCCCGGCTGGTGGCGGCGGTCGCGCTGACCGGACCGGCACGACACGTGGACCACACCCGACGGATGCATCCGCTGTTCACCGTCCACCCGACCGTCTGAGCGCCTCGTGTACACCGACCTGCCCGAGGAGCAGCTACGCGGCTACCGCAGCGCGGTGCGGGAGCCCGCGGACTTCGACCAGTTCTGGGCCGGCACCCTGGCCGAGGCCCGGGACGCCGGCTGGCCGGTCCGGGCCGAGCCCGTGGCGAGCGGACTGGCCGGCATCGACGTGCTCGACGTGACCTTCGCGGGCTTCGCCGGCCAGCCCGTGCGGGCCTGGCTGCGGGTGCCCCGTGGGGCCGGCACGGCGCTGCCGACCCTGGTCCAGTACGCCGGTTACGGCGGTGGGCGGGGGCACCCGCTGGAGAACCTGCTCTGGGCGTCGGCCGGGTTCGCGCACCTGCAGATGGACACCCGGGGGCAGGGTTCGGGCTGGAGCCGGGGCGACACCCCGGACCCGGGCGCCGCCGGACCGGAGGCGCCCGGGGTGGTCACCCGGGGCATTACCGACCCGCGCACGTACTACTACCGGCGACTGATCACCGACGCGGTCCGGGCGGTGGACGCCGTCCGGACCCTGCCGGTGGTCGACCCGACCCGCGTGGCGGTGCTCGGGCACAGCCAGGGCGGCGGGCTGGCGCTCGCGGCCGGCGCGCTGGCACCCGGCCTGCGGGCGGTGGTGGCGTTCGTGCCGTTCCTCTGCGACATCCCGCGTGCGGTGGTCGCCACCGACACCCGCCCGTACCAGGAGATCCGCGACTACCTGGCGATCCACCGGGACGCCGAGGAGCGGGTGCTGACCACTCTCGCGTACGTCGACGGGGTCAACTTCGCCCGGCGCTGCCGCCGGCCGGCGCGGTACTCGGTGGCGTTGATGGACGACATCGTGCCGCCGTCGACGGTCTACGCCGCCGTCAACGCGCACGCCGGCCCGACCGAGCTGGCGGTGTGGCGGTACAACGGCCACGAGGCCGGCGGCATCGACGACGACGAGGCCGCGCTGCGCTTTCTCGGTGAGCACCTGGTCGAGGGCGACGGTCCGCTCGGCGGGCGGCCGAACGTTGATCTGGCGCGGATCCTCGGCCGGGCCTGATAGACAGGACGGGTGCGCAGGTCAGGACGGGTGGGCGGCGCCGCCGTGCTGGCGCTCGTCGCGCTGCTCGGCGGCTGCTCGCGGCCGGAACCCCGCCCGGCGCCGACAGCTCCGGTGCCGGCGCCGTCGAGCCCTGTCCCGTCGAGCCCTGTCCCGTCGAGCCCTGTCCCGTCGAGCCCTGCCCAGTCCGGTGCCGGCCGGCTGCCGGGGTTCGTGGTGCTGTCCGACGTCGACCCGCGGATCCACAGCGACATCCGCTACGCCACGGCGCACAACTTCGTCGGCCGGCCGATCAGCGGCTACCGGGAACCGCTGTGCCTGCTCACCCGGCAGGCGGCCGAGGCGCTGCGGCGGGTGCAGGACGCCGCGCTGGCCGGCGGGCACAGCCTCAAGGTGTACGACTGCTACCGCCCGCAGCCGGCGGTGGACGACTTCGTGGCCTGGGCCAAGCGCCCCGGCGAGCAGCAGACCAAGGCCGAGTTCTATCCGGACGTGGCCAAGAGTCAGCTCTTCGCCGACGGCTACATCGGGGCGCCCACCGCTCACAGCCGGGGGAGCACCCTGGACCTGACGCTGGTCGACGAGCCCGCCGCCAGCCAGCCCCCGTACGATCCCGGCCGGCCGCTGGTCGCCTGCACCGCGCCGCGCGGGCAGCGCTTCGCCGACAACAGCATCGACATGGGCACCGGTTTCGACTGCTTCGACGCCCGGGCGCACACCGCCGACCCCCGCATCACCGGCACGGCGCGGGACAACCGGCGACTGTTGCAGCGGCTGATGACCGACGCCGGGTTCGTCAACTACGACCACGAGTGGTGGCACTACCGCTACCGCGACGAGCCGTACCCGGACACCTACTTCGCCCCGCCGGTGGCCCGCTCCTCGGTCGGCTGACGCCCGGGCGGCGGCTCACGTCCAGTAGAGGATCCGGCACGCCGGCACCCGCGCGGCCAGCTCGGCGTGGAACCAGCCGCGCAGCTCGGCCATCGTGTCGCGCGGATAGACGTACTTGACCGCGCCGAACCTGCCGTGCTTGCGGCTGCGCGACTCCTCGTCCATCTCCAGGCGGGTCCGCGGGTACCAGCCCAGCAGCACCTCCTTGCTGCCCGGGGTGAACCGGTGGGTGATCAGCTCGGCGGTCAGGTCCAGCTCCGGTACCCCGTCGACCGTCGCGGCGACCTGGTTCAGCAGGTCGCCGTAGCGTTCCCGCCAGTCCGGCAGCGGCATGATGGGCGCGATGGTCAGCCCGACCGGGTAGCCGGCCAGAGCGAGCCGGCGCAACGCGGCCAGCCGGTCCGGCACCCGGGCGGTGCCGCCCTCGAACCGCTCGCTGACGGGGGCGCAGTTGACGCTGAACCGGACCCGGGTGCGGCCGGCGTGCGGCAGCCCGACGAAGGTGTCCACGTCGGCGTACTTGGTGGTCCAGCGCAGCTGCACCGGCGCGTCCCAGCCGGCGAAGTGCTGCACCGCCCGTAGCCAACTGCCGGTCAGGTGCTCCAGAGCGAGGGGATCGGTGTAGCAGGACGCCTCGAAGGTGGTGCCCTCGTCGGCGCGCCGCGCGTTGCGGCTGGTCACCGTCCCGCGCCCGGCGTACTCGGCCAGCCCGGCCAGGATGTCGTCGAGGTCCGCGTACACGCGGGTCACCGGTGGGCCGGAGAGTGACCCGGCCAGGTAGCAGTACTGGCAGTGCGCCGGGCAGCCCTCCGCCAGGTCGACGCGCCAGTCGGCGCTGGGCGCGATGGGTTGCAGGGTGCGTCGCGAGGGTGGGCTCACCACGATCGCCATGGTCGCCTTGGCCCGGGCGTACGTCTCGCGTTCGGTGCGCCCGCGTACGCCGGCCAGCCGGTTGGTCCGCAGCCGCTCCACCTCGATGCCCAGTGCCCGCACGCGGTCGGCGATCCGCTGCCCGTGCGGGTGCTCCAGCGCGGCCGGGGTGGCCACCACCCGGGCATCCAGCTCTGGTCCTACAGCGGCGGCAACAACCAGCAGTGGCGGGCGGAGCCGGAGGGCGGCGGCTACTACCGCCTGGTCAACCGCAACAGCGGCAAGTGCCTCGACGTGCCGGGAGCGTCCACGGCCGACAGCGTCCAGCTCGTCCAGTACACCTGCAACGGCACCGCGGCGCAGTCCTTCCGGCTGGTCGCGCAGCCGTAACGACGCTTGCTTCTTCCCGCCGCCGGCGCGTCCCAGAGTTCTCCAGACGCTTGGCGCCGCCTGCCGGTCGGCGGGCACGGCCCGCACGGTGCGCGCCGACGTCGGTCAGGTGTCGTGACGACGGGAGGAGCCTGCGGCCGGTCACGGTCACGTCGTCCATGGCGGCATGAGCCACCAGATCAGGCCCGGCGGGAATCACCCGATCGAGCGATATACCTGTGAGTCATAGATATAACGCACAGGTATATCGATCAGAAGTAGAAGGACGCCTGGCGCGACAACCATCCGCCCGTAGGAAGTCGATATCGGTTGCTCGCCTATACGAGGCCTGATGAAATAGCCGAAACCGCCACCAACCTCAGGGAGTAGCAATGCGCGCTGCGTCGATGTCCGGCCAGAAGGGACCTGTCACCTACCTGAAGGACATGACGCTGCGTGAGAACCCTCAACCTCGGCATCCTGGCGCACGTCGATGCCGGTAAGACCAGCCTGACCGAGCGACTGCTGTACGCCGTCGGCGTGATCGACCGGCTCGGCAGCGTCGACGCGGGCAGCACCCGCACCGACTCCCTGGCGTTGGAGCGGCAACGCGGGATCACCATCCGCTCCGCCGTCGTCTCCTTCGTGCTGGACGACGTGACCGTCAACCTGATCGACACGCCCGGTCACCCGGATTTCATCGCCGAGGTCGAGCGGGTGCTCGGCGTGCTCGACGGTGCGGTGCTGGTGATCTCCGCGGTGGAGGGAGTCCAGCCGCAGACCCGGGTGCTGATGCGTACGCTGCGCCGGCTGCGCATCCCCACGCTGATCTTCGTGAACAAGGTCGACCGCGCCGGGGCGGACCCCGAGCGGGTGGTGCGGGCCGTCGCGGAGAAGCTGAGCCCGTCCGTGGTGGCGATGGGGTCGGTGGCGGGCCCCGGCACACGGGACGCCCGCTGCACGCCGTACGGCCCGGCCGACGTCGGCTTCACCGACCGGCTGCTCGACCTGCTCGCCGGGCAGGACGAGGCGCTGCTCGCCGACTGGGTGACGGACGCCTCGACGGTGCCGTACCCCCGGCTGCGCGGGGCGCTCGCGGACCGGACCGGCCGGGCGCTGGTCCAGCCGGTGTTCGCCGGCTCGGCCGTCACCGGCGCCGGGGTGGACGCGCTGATCGCCGGGATCACCGAACTGCTGCCCACGGTCCAGGGCGACGCCGACGCCCCGGTCTCCGGCACCGTGTTCGCCATCGAGCGCGGCCCGGCGGGGGAGAAGATCGCGCTGGTCCGGCTCTTCGCCGGCACCATCCGGGTCCGGGACCGGATCCGGGTCGGCGCGACCGGTGCCGCCCTCGTCACCGCGGCACGCGTCGTCGCAGACGGTGCGGACGTCGTGGCGTCGTCGGTTGCGGCGGGCCACATCGCCCGGCTGTGGGGGCTCACCGAGGCACGGATCGGTGACCCGGTCGGCGTACCCCCGGAGCGTGCCGGCGTGGACCGGCAGTTCGCGCCGCCCACCCTGGAGACCGTCGTGGTCCCGGCCCGCGCCGCGGACCGGGTCACGATGCACGCCGCCCTGAGCCAGCTCGCTGAGCAGGATCCGCTGATCAACCTCCGGCAGGACGACCGGCAACACGAGATCAGCGTCTCGCTCTACGGCGAGGTGCAGAAGGAGGTCATCCAGGCCACCCTGGCCGACGACTTCGGCGTGGTGGTGACCTTCCGGGAGACGAGCACGGTGCACGTGGAGCGGGTGTGCGGCGTCGGCGCGGCGGTCGAGGTCATCGCCGTGGCGCCCAACCCCTTCCTGGCCACCGTCGGGCTGCGGGTGGGCCCGGCGCCCACCGGGGCCGGCGTGAGCTTCCGGCTCGGCGTCGAGCTGGGCTCGATGCCGCCGGCGTTCTTCGCCGCCGTCGAGGAGACCGTGCACCGGACGCTGCGCCAGGGCCCGCACGGCTGGCAGGTCCCCGACTGCGAGGTGACCATGACCCACGCCGGCTACTGGGCCCGGCAGAGCCACTCCCACGGCACCTTCGACAAGAGCATGTCCAGCACCGCCGGGGACTTCCGCAATCTCACCCCACTGGTGCTGATGACCGCGCTCACCCGGGCCGGCACCCGGGTGCACGAGCCGGTGCACCGGTTCCGGCTGGAGGTGCCGGGCGACGTCCTCGGCACCCTGCTGCCCGCGCTCGCGCGGCTGGACGCGGTGCCGACCGACACCACCGGGCAAGGCACGTCGTACCTGGTGGAGGGGGAGATCCCGGCGGGTCGGGTGCACGCGCTTGAGCGCCGGCTGCCGGCGCTGACCCGGGGCGAGGGCGTGCTCGAGACCGCGTTCGACCGGTACCGGCCGGTACGCGGCCCGGCCCCGACCCGGCCACGCTGGGACCACAACCCGCTGGACCGCAAGGAGTACCTGCTGGCGGTCGCCCGTCGGGTCGTCGGCGGTCGGTGACCGGCGCGGCCGGGCCCGCCCCCAATATCCATTGCGGACGCGGCCCGGCCCGCTTAGCGTCATCGGCGCAAGGTCGACCGATCAGACCGCAGGGAGTACGCCGTGTCGCAGCGCAATCGCACCGAAGCCGCCTGGCGTACGCCAGGTGCGGGTGCCGCGTTGCCGTCCGGCGTGCGGTACCGGTGTCTCGGTCGGCCCGTCCAGGGTCGGCAGCCAGGGCGGCGCCACCTCTGACGCCAGCGCGTCCGGCGCCGCCGCCCACCCCCTGAGGGTCGGGCGGCCTTTTTCATGTCCGACGAGCTTCCGCGTCCGGCTCGACACAAGGAGACCATCATGGGATTCACCCCGCTCGCCGGCACCCGGGCACCCGTCCGGGTCTGGACCGACCCGTACGCCATCGAGCCGCAGGCCGCCCGGCAGCTGCGCAACATCGGCGCGCTGCCCTGGGTGCAGGGCGTCGCCGTGATGCCGGACGTGCACTTCGGCAAGGGCGCAACGGTCGGCTCGGTCATCGCCATGCGGCAGGCCGTCTCGCCGGCCGCGGTCGGTGTCGACATCGGCTGCGGCATGTCGGCGGTGCGCACCTCGCTGACCGCCGCCGACCTGCCGGACGACCTGGCCGGGCTGCGCTCGGCGATCGAGGCGACCATCCCGGTCGGCTTCGCCCAGCGGGAGAAGGCGGTCGACCCGCGCCGGGTCCGGGGCCTGGAGCAGGCCGGCTGGGACGACTTCTGGGGCCGGTTCGCCGGGCTGGACCGGCGGGTGGCGCAGCTGGAGACCCGGGCGCAGCGGCAGCTCGGCACCCTCGGTGGGGGCAACCACTTCATCGAGGTCTGCCTGGAGCAGGGTGGCGCCGACGAGGGGCGGGTGTGGCTGATGCTGCACTCCGGGTCCCGCAACATTGGCAAGGAGCTGGCCGAACGGCACATCGCCGTGGCCCGAGGGCTGCCGCACAACGCCGACCTGCCCGACCGGGACCTGGCGGTGTTTCTCGCCGGAACGCCGGAGATGGACGCCTACCGGCGGGACCTGTGGTGGGCGCAGGAGTACGCGCGGCGCAACCGGGCCGTCATGCTGGCCCTGCTCTGCGGCGTGGTGCGTGAGCACTTCCCGCAGGTCGGTTATGACGAGCCCATCTCCTCTCACCACAACTACGTCGCGGAAGAGAGCTACGACGGGGTGGAGGTGCTGGTCACCCGCAAGGGCGCGATCCGGGCCGGGCGGGGCGACCTGGGCATCATCCCCGGGTCGATGGGCACCGGGTCGTACATCGTGCGGGGCCGGGGGAACCCGGACGCCTACTGCTCGGCCTCGCACGGCGCCGGCCGGCGGATGTCGCGGGCGCAGGCCAAGCGGACCTTCAGCACGGCCGACCTGGCCACGCAGACCGCCGGCGTGGAGTGCCGCAAGGACGCCGGAGTGGTCGACGAGATCCCGGGCGCGTACAAGGACATCACCGAGGTGATGGCTCAGCAGGAGGACCTGGTGCAGGTGGTGGCGCACCTCAAGCAGGTGGTGTGCGTGAAGGGCTGACCGGCCGGCGGGCCGCGCGGGCCGGGATGACCGGCCCGCGCGGCACCAGCTCAGAAGCCGGCGAAGACCCGGCGCAGGTCGTCCAGGCTCACCGGGCCGGTCACCCGCACCCCGTCCGGGGTGTGCTGCGGGCCCAGCCGCCCGGTGGCCAGGCGCAGCCACGCCTCGGCCGGGGCGGTCAGCTCGCCGTCCGGCTGCTCCGGCGCGTCGGTCAGCTCGATGCGCTCGCCCAGCCGCAGCCCGTACGTCCGCTCGGGCTCCTGCAGCCGGACCAGCAGGGTGGCCTCCCGGCCGGCCAGCTCCTGCGGCCGGCTGGTCCACGCCAGCAAGCCGCCGATCTGGTCGAGCAGCAGGGACACCGCCTCCGGCGTCACCGCCGCGAACCGGTTGAACGCCACCTCGACGTCCCACTGGTGCAGCGCGAACTCACTCAGCCGGAACCGGCCCGCGGTGGCCACGTCGACCGGGTCCGGCAGGAAACCGAGGTCGATCCGCAGCGAGGCCCGGCTCCCGGCGTCCAACGCCTCGTACGCCTCGACGAGCCGCTGGTTGGCCTCGAGGAATCCGGCGGCGTGCTCGGCCGGGGACATCGCGTCCCAGCGCTGCCAGACGCCGCGGTTGAAGTCCCCGTCCGGGCCGGGTGCGCCGGTGCGGGCGGCGGTCAGCGCGGCGAGGTTGATCTCCGCGCCGCTGCCCAGGTGGCTGAGCACCTGGGACACCTGCCACTCGCTGGCCCCCGACGGCAGAAGGAGGTCGTCCTCCTTGAGGTCCCGGACGAGCGTGGCGAGTTCCTCGTGACCCGCGCGCAGAGCGGCGATGATCTGGTCGGCAGCAGTGGACATATGTCTCCTCAACGGATTTTCGGCGTTGGTCGGGACGTTACCGGACGCGTCCGCCGGCCGGCCCACACCCGCGCAGGAGCGGACCGGCCGGCGGATGCGTCGGTCGACTCAGCCCATGTGCACGGCGTTGCCGGCCGGGATGTCCTCCTTGCGTACCTTCACCAGGATCAGGGTGGCCAGCCCGGCGAGCACGATCAGGGCCGCGCCCCAGGCGAACGCGACGCGGTAGCCGTGCACCAGCGCCTCGATCTGGTTGGCCGGATTCGGCACGTGAGAGACCAGGTACGCGGTCACCGCGCTGGTGTACATGGTGTTCAGCAGCGCGGTGCCCAACGAGCCGCCGATCTGCTGGGTGGCGTTGAGCGTCGCGCTGGCCGCGCCGGCGTCGTGCTCCGGTACCCCGACCAGGGCGAGGCTGGACAGCGGCACGAAGGTGAAGCCGAGACCCATGCCGAGGATGACCTGGGCGGGCAGCAGAAGGGTGAGGAACGAGGTGTCCACGTCGATCTGGGTCAGCACCAGCATGGCCACGGCGGCGAGCACGGCGCCGCCGACCATCAGCGGCTTGGCGCCCACCCGTGGCATCAACTGGCTGGCGCCACCCGCCGCGATCAGCACGCCGGCGGTGACCGGCAGCGAGGCGAGCCCGGCCTCCAGGGGCTTGTACTGCAGCACCACCTGGAAGTAGAAGGTCAGGAAGAGGAACGCGCCGAACAGGCCCGCGCCGATCAGCGTCGACGCGAGGTACGCCCCGCCCCGGTTGCGGTCCAGGATGATCCGCAGCGGCAGCAGCGGGTGGTTGGAGCGCAGCTCGATCACCACGAAGGCGGCGAGCAGCACCACGCCGGCGGCGATGAAACCGAGCGTCGCGGCGGCGTCCCAGCCGTCCTCGGCGGCCTTGGTGAAGCCGTACACCAGGGAGACCAGACCGGCGGTGACGACGACCGCGCCGGGCACGTCATAGCGGGTGTTGCCGTGCGCCCGGCTCTCCGGCACCAGCGGCAGGGCGAAGGCGATCGCGATGGCGGCGACCGGGATGTTGACCAGCAGGCACCAGCGCCAGTCGGCGTACTCGGTGAGCACCCCGCCGAGCAGCAGGCCGACCGCGGAGCCGCCGCCGGCGATCGCGCCGTACACGGCGAACGCCTTGGCCCGCTCCGTGGCCTCGGTGAACAGGACGGTGAGCAGAGCCAGTGCGGCCGGGGCGAGCAGAGCGCCGAAGGCCCCCTGCAACGCGCGGGCGGCGAAGAGCATCCCGCCGGTGGTGGCCAGACCGCCCAGCGCGGAGGCCAGCGCGAAACCGGTCATGCCGACCAGGAAGGTGCGCTTGCGCCCCCAGTAGTCGGCGATCCGGCCGCCGAGCAGCAGCAGGCCGCCGAAGGCGAGCGTGTAGGCGGTGATCACCCACTGCCGGTTCGCGTCGGTGATGCCCAGGTCGGCCTGGGCCTGCGGAAGCGCGATGTTCACGATCGTGGCGTCCAGGACCACCATGAGCTGCGAGACCGCGATGACCGCCAGCGCGATCCAGCGCCGCGGGTGCGGCGCGTTCGTCGCCGTCCCGACGCCGGGCGCGCCGGGAGCGGTCGAGGTAGTTCCGGGCATGGTGAAGCCTTCCGTGTGTCAGTAGGTCAGGTCGGAGCCGGTCGGTCAGGGCTGAGCCGGGCGCTCGGGCTGGTAGCGGAGCACCGGGATGAGCACCTGGTCGACGACCTTGGTGAGGAACGCGTCATCGGCGGGTAGGCCGTGCGCGACGATGCGGGACATGGTGAGCGCGGGCGCCAGGTCGTGGAACAGCTCCCGTTCGCCGGCCTCGGGCGGGATCTCGCCTCGGGCGGCGGCGCGGACCAGGATGGCGGTGCTGGCCACCCGCCCGGCTGGCAGCACCTGGTGGCGCACCAGGCGTTCCAGCTCGGGGTTGGTCCGCATGGCGAAGGTCAACGCCTGCATCAGGTCACTGTCGGCCCTGCAGATGGCGGCCGTGGCCCGCAGCAACTCGATCAGGTCGCCGCGCAGGGAGCCGGTGTCCGGCGGGTTGTGCACGCCCACGTGCCGGTCGCGCAGCGCGGCGACGACCAGTTCGGCCTTGCCGTCCCAACGCCGGTAGATGGTGGCCTTGCTGACGTGGGCCCGGGCGGCGACGGCGTCGATGGTCGTCCGGTCGTAGCCGACCTCGCGCAGCAGGTCGATGACCACGGCGAACAGGTCGGAGTCGCTGCACCGGGCGCCCCGGGCAGCCGGCACCCCGGCACCCGCGCCCACCTGCTGACCGCCCAGCATTCCGACCCCCCGCGAAACGATGTCGTACTGACCCTAGTTCGCGTACTGGAGATCGTGCAGGCTTTTATGAGTTGCGTCGCACCGGGTGGACGAAACGATTACGTTTCTGTCCGGTGTCCGGCAGGTGAACCCGGTGCTCAACCTCCGGAGGGGGCGAGGAGCACCGGGACGGTCACCGTGTTGATCCGGGAGCCGTCCTGGGCGGACACCTCGTACACCTCGATGGTCCCGCGCTGCTCGCGGGCCGTGCGCCAGCCGACCACCACCCGGTACCCGCCCCGGCAGCCGCTGCCGCAGCTCGCGGTGCCGAAGCCGGTGGCCATCTCCCGGCCGGCGGCGTCCAGGACCCGGACGCTCACGGTGGCCTCGAACACGTCGGCGGTGCCGGTGACGGTGAGCGGTGCGGTGACGCGGTCGCCGACACCCGGGCCGGTGACCACGATCGGCGGCAGCAGGTCCGCGTAGTCGGCCCGGCCGACCGGGGCGCCGCCGCCGAAGCGGACCTGCCGCACGGTGGGGAACTGGGTGAGCGTCCACACCACCTGTGCCTCGCCCAGCCGCCGGCGGTCCGCGTCGTCGGCGGGAGCAACCGGCCCGAGTGTCGCCACGCCGTCGGTGATCCGGGTGACCTCGACGCCGGTCGGCAGCAGGGTGGCCAGCCCGGTGGCGGCCTCGGCCGGGGTGGGCCCGGCGGCCAGCTCGGTGAGCGCCAGCCGGGACGTCGCCACGGTGGCCGGTCGGGTCCGGCGGGTCGGGACGAGCTGCCCGGAACGGACGTACCACAGCTCGATGGTCACCGTGTCCGGCCGTCGCGTAGCGGTGGTGGACGGTGCCGGCGGGAGGGTCGGGGCGCCGGTGCGCGACGGTCGCGGTTCCGCCGACGGGGCGGGCGTCGGCTCCGGGCGCCCGGTGGGTGCGGTGGCGCTCGACGGCGGCGCTGCGGTGGGCGCCGGGCCGAGAACGCCGGACCGTGGGGTGCCGCACCCGGCGACGAGCATCGCGGCGATGAGCACCGGTGCGGCCAGCCGGGCCGTACCCCGCGGGCTCATCCGGCACCGCCCGACGGCGCCGTGCGGGCCGCGCGCCCGCCTCCCGGCGGCCCTGCCCGGGCGTGGTCATCGGGATGCTCGACCGGGCGGTGCGGAGGCCTGTCGTTCGGCCGGGTGGGAGCGAGGGCGGGCAGCTCCAGCCGGAACCGGCTACCCGCGCCCGGCGCGCTGTGCGCGCTCAGCACGCCGCCGAGCAGGGCGGCGTGTTCCCGGGCGATGGCCAGCCCGAGCCCGCTGCCGGGGCCCGAGCGGGACGGGTCGACCTTGTGGAACCGGTCGAACAGGCGCGGCAGATGCTCGGCCGGAATGCCCGGCCCCTGGTCGGTGACCTCGAACACGACCAGCGGGCCCACCCCCGCCACGGTGGCCCGGATCTCGCCACCGCCGTGTTCGACCGCGTTCGCGACCAGGTTGGCCAGCACCCGTTCCAGCCGGCGCGGGTCGGTGCGCAGCGCGACCGGATCACCGGTGACCAGCACCCGCTCCGACCACCCCCGCGCCGCGACGATCCCGCGCAGCAGCGCCGGCGCGTCGACCGGCTCGACGCTCGGCCGCTCCCGGCCGGCGTCCAGCCGGGAGATCTCCATCAGGTCCTCGACCAGCCGGCGCAGCCGGACCACGTCACCGACCAGCAGCCGCGCGGCCGGCCGGGCATCGTCGGGCAGCTGGTCGAGGTGCTCGCGCAGCAACGATGCCGCGGCCACCAGGGCGGTCACCGGGGTACGCAGCTCGTGCGCGACGTCGGCGGTGAACCGCCGCTCCCGCGCCTGCGCCGCGGAGAGCGCGGCGATCTTCGACTCCAGCGCCTCGGCCATCTCGTTGAACGACGCCGCCCAGACGCTGAACTCGTCGCGCCCGCGTACCGGCAGGCGGGTGGCGAGCAGGCCCTCGGTGAGCGCCCGGGCCGCCCGGCTGGCCCGGCCCACCGGCTCCAGGGTGCGGCGGGCCAGCAGGTGCCCCACCCCGGCGGCGAGCAGCACCACCAGCACCCAGCCGGCCAGCAGGGCGGTACGCAGCTGACCCAGGTCGGCGGCGATGTCGTCCTCGACGGTGATCACGTACAGCTCGGCGGTCGAGCCGGGGATGCGGCCGCCGACCACCAGCAGCCGGGGGCGCGCCGCTGGTGCGGACCGCTGGTAACCGAGCTGCCCGTCCGCGACCGTGGCCCGCAGCCGGGTGCCGAGCGTCGGGGCGTACGACGGGTGCGAGGGGCGGGCCGGGCCGTCGACGAGCACCACGTGCCGGCCGCTGCCCTCGAAGCTGGTGAGCAGCTCGGTGCTGCGCTGGTCGGTCAGCGGCAGGAACTGTCCGGCGAGGACGAGTTGGTAGCGGGCGTCGGCGGCGGCCTGGTGCAGCGAGGCGTCCAACCAGGACTGCCGCAGCAGCAGGCCGGTGCCCCCGGCGAGCAGGCCGGCGGAGACCCCGGCGACCAGCACGAACGCGATCGTCAGCCGGCGCCGCAGGCGGCCCGGGGGCACCGCGCGTCCGGCCATCGCCGACCTCCCGTCAGCCCGTGGAAAGCTTGTAGCCGGCGCCACGCACGGTGCGCACCAGCTGTGGGTGCGCCGGGTCGTCCTCGACCTTGACGCGCAGTCGCTGCACCGCCACGTCGACCAGCCGCGAGTCGCCCAGGAAACTGTGGTTCCAGACCAGGTCCAGCAGCAGTTCCCGGGTGAAGACCTGCCCGGGCCGGCGGGCCAGCTCCAGCAACAGGCGGAACTCGGTGGCGGTCAGCGCCACCTCCCGGCCGTCCCGGCGTACCACGAAGCTGCTCGGGTCGATCTCCAGGCGGCCGACCTCGATGATGCTCGACGCGACCGGCGCGCTCGCCCGGCGCAGCACCGAGCGAACCCGGGCCACCAGCTCGGGCAGGTCGAAGGGCTTGCGCAGGTAGTCGTCCGCGCCGCACTCCAGCCCGACGACCACGTCGAGCGTGTCGGTGCGCGCGGTCAGCATCAGGATCGGCACCTGGCTGGTGCGCCGGATCTCCCGGCAGACCTCCAGGCCGTCCAGACCGGGCAGCATGACGTCGAGCACGATCAGATCGACCGGGCGGGCCCGCCACGCCGCCAGGGCCTGCCGCCCGTCGACGGCGGTGTCGACCCGGAAGCCGGCGCGGCGCAGACCGAGGGCGGTGACCTCCCGGATGGAGGCATCGTCCTCGACCACCAGCACGCGGCCCTCCATGACCTGAGGGTAGACCCGCCGCGACGGTGGGCAGCCCTGGCGAAACGGTCGGTGTCGGCGGCCGGCCGGACCCCGTTAGGAAGGGCCCCTTCCCATACACCAGGCGATAAGAAGGGGCCCTTCCTTCGGTCACCACTTGTGGGCGACGTCGAGGACGATCCGGCTGTGGCCGGCGGGGCCGGCCAGCACGAACGTGCGGAACGGCAGCCGGGCACGCACGCCGACCGCGAAGGTGCTGTAGCCCTCGAAGCTGCCGCCGAAGACGACGTCGCGCAGCGTCGGGTAACGCAGCAGGTTCGCGGCGTGCTCACCGACCCGGTAGGGCACGGTGCCCACGTGGGAGTCGTCGTACGCGGGGGCCCGCAGCGAGACCCGCAGCAGGGCGCCCCCGGCGGTGTACGGCGACAGCGCCAGCCCCTCGCCCTCGGTCCACGTCTCGCCGTAGCCGACCGCGTAGCCGTCCACCGGGCCGGCGAACTCGAACACCACCCGGTCGTAGCAGTCGTGCCGGCCGGTGCGCACGTCGACCAGCGGGGCGCTGCTCAACGCGCCGGCCGACTTCTCCGCGCTGCCCCAGGTGATACCGCAGTACGGCGACGCGGTCGTCGCCATGGTGGTGCCCGCCGCGGCGCTGTTGCCCGCGCCGGCGACCAGCCCGGCGAGCACGACCGCCAGCGCCGTCAGTGCGCTTCTGATCCTCATCGTGGTGCCTCCGTCCGGTGTTCGAGGGCCACGCCGTGGCGGCGTTGCCGGTGACCCTCTGCCGTGACGGTGGTCCCGCCCCGGCACGACCACTTCGCCGCGGCGTAACAGCCACGTAACGGCGGTCGATGGTGGCGATGTGGACGGTGCCGGTCAGTTGGTCACGGGTGGCCGGCGCAGCGTGCGCAGCGGCGAGCAGAACACCGGAAGCCAGGTCAGCGCGTTGGCGGCGGCGCCGACCACCAGCGCGGTGCGGACGTCCGCGTACTGGCCGAGCAGGCCGGCGGCCACCGCGCCGATGGTGAGCGCTCCGGTGAGCAGGAACCGGAAGGTGGCGTTCATCCGGCCGAGCAGGGCGTCCGGGGTGGCGCCCTGGCGCAGGCTCACCCCGATGACGTTGCCGATCCCGGTCCGCCACGCCAGTGCCAGCCAGCCGAACGCGGCCAGCCAGAGCATCGGCCCGGTGTCGATGAGCGCGACCAGCCCACCGAGCGGGGCGACGAGCAGGCCGGGCAGCCAGAGCGCGCGACCATGACCGATCCGCTCGGCGAGCGGGCGCGCGCTGAGCGCACCGAGCAGGGCGCCGACTCCGCCCGCGCCCAGGAAGAGGCCGAGGGCGGCGGCACCCAGTCCCAGCTCGCGTAGGAAGACCACCGGCAGCATGGTGGTGGTGAGCTGCATGGTCAGGTTGATGCTCGCGGTGGAGAGGGCGAGCGGGCGCAGCAGAGGGTTGTCGAAGACGTGCCGGACGCCGGCGCTGAGCTGTCGGGCGAACCCGCCCGCCGCCGGAGACGGGAGCGGGCGGGGTGCGCTGCTGCGGATCCGGGCGAGAAGCGCCCCGGAGACCGCGAAGGTCACCGCGTCCAGCACGATCGCGACGGGCGCGGTGAGCGTCTGTACGACCAGACCGCCGAGCCCTCGCCCGGCGATCTGCATCGTTGCGTTCGTACTCATCATCAGCGAGTTGGCCGCGACCAGGCGGCTCCGGCCGACCAGTTCCGGTAGGTAGCTCTGCGCGGCTACGTCCGCGAAGACGGTGCCGACGCCGGTCAGCAGCACCACGAGGTAGAGCTGCGGGATGCTCAGCCAACCGGCCCACCACGCCACCGGCACGGACGCGACCAGAGCCGCCCGGGCGAGGTCCGCGGTGATCAGCACCGCGCGGTGCGGCAACCGGTCGACCCAGACCCCGGCCGGCAGGCCGATCAGCAGGAAGGCTGCCGTGCTCAGCGCGCCGAGCAGCCCCACCTGACCGGGACTGGCCGCGAGCAGGGTCACGGCGAGCACCGGCACGGCGAGCTGGCTGACGTAGAAGCCGATGCCGTCGACGAGGGCGGCGGCGTAGAGCAGCCGGAAGGAGCGGGGCCAGCGGCCCGCCCGGTGGTCGGGAACGGTCGCCGTCGGTGCGCTGGTCATGCCGCCACGGTGCCGGCTGCTTCGCGCGGGACCGATAGATTTGGCCCTCGTCAAATCTGTCGGGGGCGCCAATGATGCTGGTCGGGCTGGAAGCGCGCGATCTGGCGATGACCCGGTTCGCCATCTCGCCACTGTGGGAGGTGATCGCGAGCGTTCGGATCATCAAGGAGCCGCACCTGTTTCCGGAGCACCTTGCCTGGTACGGGCGCGTCCGTCCCCGGCTGGCCGGCGTGGACTGGCGGCTTCTCGCCGACCTGGTGCAGATACCGACCCTGGTCATTCCGACCTTCGTCTGCACGCCACCGGCCACGTCTCAACCCACCCTCGACGTGGAGCTGGCGACCCTTGTCACCACCCCACCCGAGGCGGTGCGGGCAAGTCTCGACACCCTGTCCGGCCCCCGTTCGGCGCGGCTGACCGCGCTGCACACCGAGCCGGTCGCCGGGCTGACCCGGCTGGCGGAGACGATCCGGGCGTACGCCGACGCGGCCATCGGGCCCTACTGGCCCCGGATGCGCACGCTCCTGGAGCGGGAGGTGCTGCTCGGCGCGCAGCGAATGGCCACCGAGGGGGTGCACGGCCTGCTCAACCACCTCGACCCGTACGTCCGGCTGGAGGCCGACACGCTTCGGGTGGATCACATCGTCCTGGCCGGCACGGTGCGACTTGATGGGCGGGGCCTGCTGCTCGTCCCGTCGGTCTTCGGCGGCCCCCGGGTCTGGTCCAACTTCGGCTCCCCGGGGCAACCGGTGCTGCGCTACCCGGCCCGGGCGGTGGCGACCCTGTGGGAGCGGGACCCGGCGCCCCGTGGGCAGGGTCTGGCCCGGGTGCTGGGTCGAACCCGCGCCACCCTGTTGCACGAGCTGGCGGTGCCGACCTCGACCCTGGAGCTGGCCGAGCGCAGCGGGCTCACCCCGGGCACCGTGTCGCAGCACCTCGGCGCGCTGCGCGACGCCGGCCTGGTAGGTGCCCACCGTGCCGGACGCTTGGTGCTCTACGCCCGCACGACCGCGGGCGAGGCGGTGGTCACCGCCAGCGGTGTGACCACCCCCTGACGCCGGTCGCCGTTTCGAGAGACCGGCCCTGCATCGGGGCGCCGGCATGGTCGCCGGTATGACGGTTCCGCTATGCCGGCAATCGACCGCCGTCACATTAACATTCACCTGCATCGATGACCGGCGGCCGGTGGCCGCCGGACTACCGCAGGGGAGTGCGTGATGTTCCGACGACAAGTGCTGCGTGCGGCGCAGGCCGTGCTGGTGGCCGTGCTGGCGGCGGCCGGGGTGCAGCTCGCCACCGGCGCTCCGGCCGCCGCCGTACGGACCGTCTACTACGACGCGAGCCGGACCGGCGAGTTCCGCACCAACTTCGACCAGGCGGCGCAGATCTGGAACAGCCGGGTCAGCACCGTCCGGCTGCAACCCGGCACCCCGGCCAGCATCACCATCTACGTCGACGACGGCTGGCCCCGGGCGCAACCGACCGGGCTCGGTTCGGGTCGGATCTGGATGGGCCGAACGGCCGTGAACCAGGGCTACGACCGCAACCGGATCGCCGCCCACGAGCTCGGCCACATCCTGGGCCTGCCCGACCGGCGCACCGGCCTCTGCTCCGACCTGATGTCCGGCAGCAGCGCCCCGGTCTCCTGCCGCAACGCGTACCCCAGCTCGGCCGAGGCGTCCCGGGTGAACTCGCTGTTCGCCGGCACGCTCGCCGCGCCGGTCACTGGCGCGACGCACACCTGGGACGGCGCCGGGGACGTCGGGCCGACGGTGGTCGGAGGCCGGCCGGCCTCCGAGAACTACCCGTTCATGGTGTACGTCTCCGGCTGCACCGGAACGCTGATCAAGGCCAACTGGGCGGTCACCGCCAAGCACTGCTCGACGCCGTCCTCGGTCCGGGTGGGCAGCGTCAACCGCACCAGCGGCGGCACCGTGGTCCGGGTGGCCCGCGCGGTCAACCACCCGAGCGTCGACGTCAAGCTGCTGCAACTGGCCAGCTCGGTCAGCTACGCCCCGGCACCGATCCCGACGACCTCCGGCGCGGTCGGCACCGCCACCCGGATCATCGGCTGGGGCCAGACCTGTGCCCGCCCGGGCTGCGGCTCGGCGCCCGCGGTGGCCAACGAGCTGGACACGTCCATCGTGGCCGACAGCCGGTGCTCCGGCATCAACGGCCCGTACGAGATCTGCACCAACAACACCAACGGCACCTCCGGTGCCTGCTACGGCGACTCGGGTGGCCCGCAGGTGCGCCGGGTCAACGGGGTGTGGAACCTGATCGGCGCGACCAGCCGCGCCGGCAACAACAACTTTACCTGCGCCACGGGCCCGTCGATCTACGTCGATCTGCCGTCCATCCGGTCCTGGATGTCCACTCAGGTCGGTGGCCTGCCGGTCTGATCACTTCGGACGCCCGAGGCGGGTACGCGCGACACGCGTGCCCGCCTCGCGTCGCCGGGTCACCCACGCGTCACCGCGCTGGGGTAGCGTGCCTGGCACACAGACCGATCCGAGGTGATCTCATGCCTGCCGTCGTCGCACTCGTGCTGACCCTCGCACTGTCGCCAGCGCCGTCGCCGTCCGCCCCCTCGGGCCCGGTCCGTGACCTCATCGGCGGCGTCGGTCAGATCGTCGACGACCTGCTCGGCGCTGGCAGCGCCCCGAGTGCTTCCCCGAACCCGACGCCGACCCAAACTCGGCCGCCGTCCGCCGGGCCGTCGGCACCGGCGGCGCCCACCCCGGGGACGCCTGCCCCGGTGGCGCCCGCACCGGTGGCGCCCGCACCGGTGGCGCCCGCACCGGTGGCGCCCGTACCGACCCCCACGCCCGCCGGATCGTCGGCCGGTTCCCGGCTACCTGCGGCACCCGCCGGACCGGACCGGACCGCCGGGGGCCGGGGCACCCGTGAGGCGGCCGTGCCGCTGACGAACGGTAACGACCCGGTCGCCCCGCCGACGCTCGCCGCTCCGGACCGGAGCGGCTGGCCGCTGCTGACCGCGTACCACCTGTTGGTCGCTGGCGTCCTCGCGGTGCTGGCGTTGCTGCTCCTGCGCCGCCGCCGGGCGGTCGGCACAGCCGGCTCCGCCGGTACCCCTGCGCCGGCGCCCGCACCGACCCCTGCGCCGGATCCCGGCCCGGTGCCGGACAATGTGAGCCGACTGCCGACCAACCTCAACGCCATCTACGAGCTGGGCCGGCTGGACGAGCGGCTCGAACAGGAGCGCCGCCAACGGTCCTGACGCGCGGCGTCCGGCCGCCGGCTCAGCGAGCCGGCCGAGCGCCCTCGCGCGGCGGGATCTCGTCGTCGTACGCTCCGACTGGCCCGCGGTAGCGAACCCCGCCCGGGTACGGCCAGGCGTTGGCCGTGCACCCGTGCAGGCCCAACGTCTGTTGCTGCATCACCGGTGCCGTCCGGCCCCGCCCGGGGCACCGCTCGTGACCCAGGCCGAGCCGGTGCCCGACCTCGTGGTTCACCATGTACTGCCGGTACGTGGACAGGTCAGCGCCGTAGCCCGGCACCGCCTTGACCCAGCGCGCCACGTTGAGCACCACCCGGTGGCCGTTGCGGCACGAAGTGTAGCCGTCCGGAACGTCCTGGCACAGTTCGTCACGGGTACCGGGGGTCGCCAGGTAGATGGTGAAGTCGGCCGGCGTGCCGGCGCCCACCCTGCGCAGCCGCCAGGTGCCACCGGCCGTCCACCCACGCGGGTCGTTGAGCGTCGCGGAGACCGCTGCGGCGACGTCCGCCACCGGCAGGCCGCGGATGTCGCGCTCCACGGCGACGCGGTAACGCAGCAGCCGCCCGCTGTCGCCGCGCCCGGACGCCGTCTCGGCGAGGGCCACCGACCAGCGGTTACCGCCGGTGGCGGGATAGCTGATCGCGACGGCCGGTGCGGGCGCGACACCGGCGCTCCCTGCGGCTCCCGCCGGTCGGCCGGTCGCGGCCTGCCCCGCCGCGGGTTGCCCGGCGGGGGCCGGCCCGGTCGTGACCGGGCCGGTGGCGGGCTGCCCGGCCGCCGGCAGGCCGCAGCCGGTGAGCAGCGCCACCACCAGCAGCAAGGCCGCAGAGGCGGCCTGTCCTCGACGGGTAGCCTTCGTCGACATGTCTCTCCCTTCGCGCGCCGGTCTGCGGCGCCGCAGGGGAGGAGACGGGTGACCCTTCCGAAAAGTTGATCTCGAGGACGCTCAACCTTTCGTGGTCCTCGCCCGTCCGTAACTGTGTGGGACGGGGGAGGGTTCGGCGTGGCGCGGGGTGACGCGGAGTTCGTCGAGTTCGCGCGGGCGGCGTCCGCGCGGCTGGTGCACGCCGCGTTCCTGATGACGGGCGACCATCACCAGGCCGAGGATGCCGCGCAGACCGCCCTGGCCCGCACCTATGCGTCCTGGTCCCGGATCCGCGACGACGACGCGTACGGCTACGCCCGCCGCATCCTGGTCAACCATCTCGTGGACGGATGGCGGCGCCCGATCCGGGAGTATCCGACCGAGGAGGTCCCGGAGCAACGGCGGGACGACGTGGCCGACGAGGTGGCCACCCGGCGCTGGTTGACGGCCATCCTCGGCGTGCTGAGCCCTCGCGAGCGGGCGATCGTCGTGCTGCGCTACTACTTCGACCTGCCCGAAGCGCAGGTGGCCCGGGAACTCGCCATCTCCGTGGGCACGGTCAAGAGCACCAGCTCGCGGGCCCTGGAGAAGCTGCGCGGCACCGGACCGCGTGCCGTCGACACCCAGGAGGCGTGCCGATGAGCGAGCTGGACCGGCTCCGCCACGCCATGCGGGTGACCGAACGCTCCGGACCCACCCTCGACCTGGCTGCCGTCATGCGTGACGGGCGACGGTTGCGGACCCGCCGTCGGGTCGCCGGAGCCGGGGCGGCGACGCTGGCCACCGGCCTGGTCGCCGCCGTCGTCGCGGTGGTGGTCGGCGCGCTGCCGGGCGATCCGCGCACGGTCGAGCGTCCGCCGCAGGTCGCCGTCGCGCCCACGCCGCCGGCCGGTGTCTCCCCGACGCCGCCAAACCCGTTCGGACCCACGCCGGCGACCACGGCCGGCCCTGAGGAGCCGGTGCCGTCGCCACTGGGCCAGGTCGTGGACAGCGGAATCCGGTACGGGGTCGACCAGCGGGTGTACTACGTCGTCCAGGTATCGGTGCCCGGCGAGGCCGGGGTGAAGATCGGGCTGGCCGCCGGCCGCCGTGCCCCGGACGGCACGCTGACCACGGACCTCCTGGTCAACGACGTCGAGGGGTCCGACCGCAGCCCCGGATTCCATCAGATCGGCTACGACAGCGGGGGATCACCGGCGCCGGTGCCCACCTTCGGCTACTTCGTCGGCAAGGCGCAGCGGATCATCGGCACCGTGGACGGCCGGCAGGTCGCTGCCCGGCTGGCCGGGTGGAGCGCCGACAAACAGGTGGTGATCTTCTGGTTCGACCCGGCCGAGCTGGCGCCGGGGGATCGGCTGGACGGCATCGTGGCCCGCGACGGCGGCAACCGCCGGTTGTGACGCGCTGGTCGCCGCGCAGGGCCGGCGGCTCAGGCCAGCCGACCCTCGATGGTCACCGTCGTCCCCTCACCGGTGGAGACCAGCCGCACGTCGCCGTAGGCGTTCATCAGCAGCGCGCCCCGGCCCCGGTCCATCGCCGGCCGGCGGTCCCGCCAGGTGCCGAAGTCGCGCACCGAGATCCGGACCAGGTCGCCGCCAGCCTGGAGCCGGACGCGCACCTCCGGGCGGGTGGGTCGCTGGGCGTGCTCGACGGCGTTGTTCATCGCCTCGGACGCGGCGAGCAGCAGGTCCTGCTGCACGTCCGGGTCGACGTCCAGGCCGCTCAGCGCCAGCCGGACGTCCCGGCGCATCGCCGCCGCCGAGGTGGGCGCGGAGGGGTACGTCCATCCGACGTCGAGGACACCGCCGGCCGGCCCGTTCCGGCCGGGCGCAGCCGCGCCGATCGCGACTGCATCGGCGACGGTGCTCTGGGTGGCCGGCGCGGGCATGGTCGGTTCCACGGCCGTCGGAGCCGGCGTGACGGTGGTGACCATGGCAGGTGGCGCCGCCGCCGGGGTGGTGTCGATTGCCGGTGCAATGCGGTCGGCCGAGGTCGGGGCCGCGTCGGACCGGGGTGCCATGCTGGCGCGGGACCTGCGGATGGCGGCCCGGATCCGGGCGATCAGCTCGGCCGCGGCGAACGGCTTCACCACGTAGTCGTCGGCGCCCAGGCTCAGGCCCACCACGCTGGCCTCCCCGCCGGCACGGGCGGAGAGGACCAGCACCGCAAGCGCCCGGGTCGCCGGGTCCGCGCGCAGCCGGCGGACCAGCTCGAAGCCGTCCAGCACCGGCATCATCACGTCGGTGAGGACCAGGTCCGGGGGGTCGCGGTGGACCGCGTCGAGGGCCTGCCGGCCGTCGGTGACGGCCCGCACCCGCCAACCCTGCGCGGTGAGCAGCCGGCTCAGGTAGGCCCGCATGTCGCTGTTGTCGTCGGCGACCAGGATCCGTGCCCCGGTCAGCTCGTCCCCGGCAAGGCCGGACGTCGGATCGGGCTCCGCGACGCCACCGCCCGGGTCGGCCAGCCAGGTCGACGCCTCCTGGACGGCCGCGCGGGCCGCGTCACCCCGTCCGTTGGGAGTTGATCCGGTCGCCACGGTGCGGCGCGCCGCCGACCACGGCAGCGCCACGGTGAAGGTGCTGCCGACGCCGACCCGGCTGGTCACCCGGACCTCGCCACCCTCGAGCCGGGCCAGCGCGTGCACCAGGGCCAGGCCGATGCCGGTGCCCTCGTGACTGCGCGAGAGGGCGCCCTGCACCCGGTGGAAGCGTTCGAAGAGCTTTGGCAGCTCCTGTTCGGCGATGCCGATGCCGGTGTCCGTGACGGTGAGCCGCACCTCCTCGTCGTCGGCCTCCAGGCCAACCCGGATCCGGCCGATGAACGTGTACTTCAGGGCGTTGGACAGCAGGTTGGTGACGATGCGTTCCCAGTTGACCGGGTCCACCGTGACCGGCCGGGGCAGCGGCGGGCAGTCGACCTCCAGGGTCAGCCCGGCGCGCTCGACGGCGGCCCGGAAAACGCCGGCCAGCTCGGCCGTGAGCGTGGCGAGATCGACCATCCGCGCGTCGCTGCGGGCCCGCCCAGCCTCCAGGCTGGAGAAGGTCAGCAGGCTGTTGACCAGGGTCAACAGCCGGGTGGCGTTGCGCCAGGCGGTCTCCACCCGCTCGCGCTGCACCGGTGCCAGTGGCGCGGCGGAATCGCTGAGCGCGTCGGACAACGGACCGAGCATGAGGGTGAGGGGGGTACGGAACTCGTGGCTGACATTGGTGAAGAAGTCGGTCTTCACCCGGTCCAGCTCGGCCAGCGCCTCGGCCCGGCGCCGCTCCTCCTCGTACGCCTGCGCGTTGCGTAGTGCCACCGAGACCTGCTGGGCCAGTAGTTGGTAGAAGGAGCGGTACGCCTCGTCCAGCCCTCGGCTGGGGCTGACTCCGACCAGCAGGACGCCGAGCGGCTGGTCCTCGGTGGCTGAGGGCAGCGGCAGCGCCAGCGCGGTTTCGACCGGGTCCTTCCACGGGCCGGCCGGCAGCGCCAGCCGACCGGTGACGTCGGTCACCTCGGTCGCTCGGCCCTCGGCGGCGGCCGGCAGACCCCAGGCGCGGGCGGCCGTGCTCGGGTCGGTCAGCTCGGTGGCCTCCGGCAGCGCCCCCGCCACGGTGGCGTCATCCGGGTCGCCCCCGGCCCAGGCAACCCGCCGCAGGACCATGCCGTCGCGCAGGTAGATCGCGGCGAACGGCACGTCTAGCGGGTGGGCGTCGATGGCGTCGATCAGCCGGGCGCAGGTGGCGTCCACGTCGATGGTGCGCCCGTCACCACGTACGGACAGGTCGCGCAGCAGCCGCAGCCGCCGTTCGCCGACCACCTGCTGGGTGACCTCGCTGCACACCGTCATGACGCCGACGGTGCGGCCCTCGTCGTCGCGGGCCGGGGCGTGCGAGACGCTGAAGTACGCCTCCTCGCGGTAGCCGGCCCGCTCCAGCAGCAGTTGCAGGGCGGGCACCCAGCTGGCCACACCGGTCGCCATGGCCTGCTGGATCAGCGGGGCGAGCACGTCCCAGCCCTCGGCGAGGGTCACCCGCACGTCGTCGCCGAGCGCGGCCGGGTGCTTGTCGCCGATCAGCGCGGAGTAGGCGTCGTTGTAGAGCTGGGAGAAGCGGTCGCCCCAGAGCAGCAGCATGGGGTAGCGGGAGGAGAGCACCATCCGCACCGCGGCGCGCAGGCTCTGCGGCCAGCCGGTCACGGGGCCGAGCGGGGTGGCGGTCCAGTCCAGCTCCGCCATCAACCGGCCGGTTTCACCGCCGCCGGTGAACAGGTCCGTGCTGGGTCGTCTCACGCTCGACCCGGCCCCATCGCAAGCCCCCCGTTCCGGGCCCGATGACCCCCTGCTGGCGTTACCTACCCATCCTGGCACCTTCACTCACCTGTGCCGTCGCCGGCACCCGCCGATCCGGCCGCCCGGGTCCGCGAGCGCTCGGCGTTCGGAGCGGCGGCGGCGAAACGGGACGTTCCCTCCCCGTCGTGTCCGTTCCGACGGACCCGCTGGGCAGAGCGGATGCCGCCACCGAACCGGCGGGGGTTCCGGACGAACGACCGATGCCCAAGACATTGATATCTGTAAGTGGCTCGGTTATCTCTCCAACCCCCGAGGAGCCCCCATGAGAGGCAGAACGCTGAGCGCGGGCATCGCGCTCGCCGTGTTCACCGGGATGACGGTGACGCTGGCCGCCCAGCCGGTGACCGCGTCACCCCCCGCCGGAACGGCAGTGGCCCGGCCGATCGCCGCACCCGCCGCCGTCCTGGCGGCGCCGGACATCTCCGTCAGCAACGTCCAGGCGCACCTGACCCAGTTCAACTCCATCGCCAGCAGCAACGGCGGCAACCGACGGGCCGGCTCGGCCGGCTACACCGCCTCGCTCACCTACGTCAAGACCAGGCTCCAGGCAGCCGGCTACACGGTCAGCGAGCAGTACTGCTCCAGCTGCACGTACCCCTCGAACAACCTGATCGCGGAGTGGCGCGGCGGCCCGGCGGACCAGGTGGTCATGTTCGGCGCCCACCTCGACGGCGTCTCGGCCGGCCCGGGCATCAACGACAACGGCACCGGTTCGGCGACCCTGCTGGAGAACGCGCTGGTCCTTGCCGCACAGAACCCGACCATGACCAAGCGGGTCCGGTTCGCCTGGTGGACCGACGAGGAGCAGGGTCTCAACGGCTCCCGGTTCTACGTCAACTCGCTCAACGCCACCCAGCGCGGCTACATCAAGGGCTACTACAACTTCGACATGGTCGGCTCGACCAACGGTGGCTACTTCATCAACCGGGTCACCTCGACCACCGCGGCGCCGCTGAAGGCGTACTGGGACTCGTTGGGTCTGCAACCGGAGGAGAACGTCGAGGGGCAGGGACGCTCCGACGACTACTACTTCCAGCAGGCCGGCATCCCCACCTCGGGCTACGCCGCGGGCGCAAGTGCCCGCAAGACCAGCGCACAGGCGGCCAAATGGGGCGGCACCGCCAACTTTGCGTACGACCCGTGCTACCACCGGGCCTGCGACACGACCGCCAACGTCAGCGCCACCGTGCTCAACCGCTCGGCGGACGGCGTCGCGTACGCGCTGTGGCAGCTCGCCATGGGCGGCGGCACCCCGACCAACGACTTCTCCGTCGCGGTCAACCCCACCTCGCGCTCGGTCGCGCGGGGTGCCAGCACCACCGTCACCGTGGCCACCGCCGGCTCGGCGCAGTCGGTCAGCCTCTCCGCCTCCGGCGCGCCCAGCGGCGTGAGTGTCTCTTTCAGCCCGTCCTCGGTGACCTCCGCCGCCGGCTACGCCCAGCGCACCGTCAACGTGGCGGCGTACGCCGGGCTGACGGTGACGCTGAGGTTCACCGGCACCGAGGACTCCTCGTTGCAGACCAGCTTCGTGATCGACGACGTGACGCTGCAGGCGAGTTGACGTAGGTCGTCGGGTGGAGGTGGGCGACCGCCTCCACCCGCACCTAGTCACGGCTGTCTATCTCTGGTAGAAATCCTTCAAGGCCGGCCCCTGGTTCGCAAATATTCCACCCATCCTGCGAACGGGAGTGCCATGTCCGCCACCCGATCCATCCTGCGCCGCCGCGTGCTCACGCTGCTGGTGGCCACCCTCGCAACGGTCGGCGCCGCGCTCGGTCTCGCCGCCCCGGCCTTCGCCATCACCCACTCCAGCGCCACCTCGCAGCTGCGCGCCGCCAACATCTCCTGGACCTCCAGCGGCAACTGCAGCGACCGCAACGTGCCCACCTGCACCTCGTTCACCGGGGTCCGCCAGGCCACCATCGACGGCATCATCACCTTCAAGCGGGCCAGCGGCTGCGCGGTCACCATCACCGCCGGCACCGAGGTCGGGCATGCCGGCGGCACGTACAGCCACTGGAACGGCTACAAGCTCGACATCGCGCTGAGCACCTGCATCCAGAACTACATCTCCGCGAACTACACCTACGTCGGCTACATCGCCGGCTTCGGCTACCAGTACCGCGCCCCCTCGGGCAACCTCTACACCAAGGAGGGCAGCCACTGGGACATCCTCTTCTACAGCTGCGGCGGTTGCTGACGCCTGCCCGCTGAGGCGGGTGCGCGGACGGAGCTGACCGCGTACTCGACGACGGGCCGCCGCCGGGAAGCCGGCGGCGGCCCGATCACGGCCGTGGTGTCGCAGGTCAGGGCAGCTGGGGGTAGAGCGCGGCCACGCCGCCGGAGAGGCCCGCCTGCACCTGCCGGCTGGTCTCGTCGGTCACGATCTCGTACGCGTCGGCCTCGATGCCGTCCACCCCGATCCGGGCGATCGCCGCTGGATCGGACTTCGGGGCGGTGACCGCCGCGGCCATGTCGGTGTCCATGTAGCCGACGTGCAGGCCGGCGACCCGGATGCCCCGCTCGGCGAGCTGGAGGCGCAGCGCGTTGGTCATCGCCCACTCGGCCGACTTGGCGGCGCCGTACGCCCCGTGCCTCGGGAAGTTCACCCAGGACAGGGCGGAGAGCACGTTGAGGATCGTTCCGCCGCCGTTGCCCACGATGACCGGGGCGAACGCCCGGATCATCGACAGGTTGCCGATGTAGTGGGTCTCCAGCTCGAGCCGGACGAGGTCCAGGTCGCCTTCCATCAGGTCGGTTCCGAGATCGATGCCGGCGTTGTTGACCAGCAGGTTCACGTCGCCGGCCAGCTCGGCGGCGGCGGCCACCGAGGCGGGGTCGGTGATGTCCAGCCGGACCGGCGTCACGCCGGGCAGGTCGACGCTGTCCGGGTTGCGGGCGCCGGCGTAGACGGTCGCGCCGCGGGAGAGGAGTTCGGCGGCCAGGTGCCGGCCGAAGCCGCGGTTGGCGCCGGTGACGAGAGCGGTACTTCCAGCGATCTTCATGGGAGCCAGGCTATCGGGCTGACTTACGATAACCAAAGTCAGCTACCTCACGGCGGCGCCACGCCCGGATCGGGAATACGACCCGGACGCGCCCACGACCCGGCCGGTGACGGCTCGTATCCTTTCCGCGAACCTCCGCATGAGCCGAGAAGGGAGACGGTGTGAGCAACCAGGCCGAGACGTTGGAATTCCAGGCCGAGGCGCGTCAGCTCCTCCAGTTGGTCGTCCACTCGATCTATTCGAACAAGGATGTCTTCCTGCGGGAACTCATCTCGAACGCGTCCGACGCGCTGGACAAGCTGCGGCTGGCGACCCTGGTCGACAAGGACCTCGTCGCCGACACCAACGACCTGCACGTCGCCATCGAGGTCGACCGGGACGCCCGCACCCTGACCGTGCGGGACAACGGCATCGGGATGACCCGCGACGAGGTGATCCGGCTGATCGGCACCATCGCCAAGTCGGGCACCGCCGAGCTGCTGCGCCAGCTGCGCGAGTCCGCCGACGCCCGTGCCTCGCAGGATCTGATCGGCCAGTTCGGTGTCGGCTTCTACGCCGCGTTCATGGTCGCCGACCGGGTCACCCTGCTGACCCGTAAGGCCGGCGAGACCGGCGGCACCCGCTGGGAGTCCACCGGCGAGGGCACGTACTCGATCGAGACCGTCGACGAGGCACCGCAGGGCACCACGGTGACCCTGCACCTCAAGCCGGCCGACACCGAGGACAACCTGCACGACTACACCGCCGACTGGACCATCCGGGAGATCGTCAAGCGGTACTCCGACTTCATCGCCTGGCCGATCCGGATGCGCGTCGAGCGCCCCGGCGCCGACGAAGCAGCCGCCACCAGCGAGGTGCAGACGCTCAACTCGATGAAGGCGCTCTGGGCGCGGCCCCGCGACGAGGTCGACGCCACCGAGTACCACGAGTTCTACAAGCACGTCAGCCACGACTGGGCCGACCCGCTCGAGGTCGTGCACATGAAGGGCGAGGGCACCTTCGAGTACGAGGCGCTGCTGTTCCTGCCCAGCCACGCCCCGCTGGACATGTTCGCCCCGCAGGGCCGCCGTGGCGTCCAGCTCTACGTCAAGCGCGTGTTCATCATGGACGACTGCGAGGCGCTGGTCCCCACCTACCTGCGCTTCGTCAAGGGTGTGGTCGACGCGCACGACCTGTCGCTGAACATCTCCCGGGAGATCCTCCAGCAGGACCGGCAGATCCAGATCGTCCGCCGCCGGCTGGTCCGCAAGGTCCTCGCCACGGTCCGGGACCTCAAGGCCAACCACCCCGAGCGCTACCGCACCTTCTGGACGGAGTTCGGCGCGGTGGTCAAGGAGGGGCTGATCGACGACACCGACAACCGCGACACCCTGCTGGAGATCCTGTCGGCGGCCTCCACCCACGACCCGGCCGAGCCGACCGACCTGGCCGGCTACGTGGCACGGATGAAGGACGGCCAGAGCGACATCTGGTACGCCACCGGCGACTCCCGGGCCACCATCGAGAACTCCCCGCACCTGGAGGCGTTCCGGGCCAAGGGCCACGAGGTGCTGCTGCTCACCGACCCGGTCGACGAGGTGTGGGTCGAGCGGGTCGGCCAGTACGACGGCCGCCCGCTGCGCTCGATCGCCAAGGGCGAGGTCGACCTGGACACCGACGAGGAGAAGCAGCAGGCCGAGACCGAGCGCGAGCAGCAGCGACAGGAATTCGCCGCGCTGCTCGACTGGCTCGGCACGACCCTGGCCGACAGCGTCCGGGAGGTCCGCCTGTCGTCGCGCCTGACCACCTCACCGGCCTGCGTCGTCGGTGACGCGCACGATCTCACCCCGACCCTGGAGAAGATGTACCGGGCGATGGGGCACGAGGTCCCGTCGGCGAAGCGGATCCTGGAGATCAATCCCGGTCACCCGCTGGTCGCCGGGCTGCGCAAGGCCCACGAGCAGAGCGGGGGCTCCGAGGCGCTGACCGAGACGGCCGAGCTGCTGTACGGCCTGGCGGTGCTCGCCGAGGGTGGCGAGCTGGCCGACCCGGCCCGCTTCACCCGGGCGCTGGCCGACCGGCTGGCGCGCAGCCTCTGACCGACGGACCCCTCCGGCCGGCGGGCCGCCCGCTCAGCGGGCCCCCGCCGGCCGGGCCCGAGCCGTGGCACCTGCTACCAGCGATCCCAATGAGCGAAAGCTCCGGCGTCCGCGCGGGGCCCGGGCTTGAAGTCCGTGCCGAGGGTGTAGGCCACCGGGGTGAGGGCCACCTGCACGACGGTGTCGTAGGGGATGTCGAGCAGGTCGGCCATCTCCCGCTCGTAGCTGAGATGGCTCGTGGTCCACGCGGTGCCCAGCCCGCGCTCCCGGGCGGCCAGCATGAAGCTCCAGAACGCTGGTATGACCGAACCCCAGGCCCCCGCCTGTCCGCGAACGCTGTCGAGCTCCGCGCGTGACTCGACGCGCAGACACGGAATGAGCAGCAGCGGAGCCTCGTGCAGGTGGTCCGCGAGGTGTTGCAGGCTGCCGGCGATGCGACCCCACTGCGCGGAGGCGAAGTCCATCCGGCTGAAGGCGGGACCGGCGCTCCCGGAGGCGGGTGGTGGGGCCATCAGGCCAAGCCGCCACAGCCGCGCGACGGCGGCGCGGGTCTCCTGGTCCTCGACGAAGATGAAGTCCCAGCGCTGCCTGTTCCGGCCACTGGGTGCCTGCAGGGCGATCCGGAGGCAGTCCTCGATGACGTCCCGGGGGACCGGGCGTCGCAGGTCGAGACGCTTCCGGACGGCGCGCGTCGTGGTCAGGACCTCGTCGGCGCTCAGGCCGAGCGTGCCCGTCGCGTCGGGCCGGGTAGATCTCGAGTCGGTCATGCCGGTGCTCCCGTGCGCTGGGGAATCTCAAGGTTCGCAGTGATCGCGGGAAGGACACCGGGAAACCGCTCATTGATCTCGTCGGCGCGCAATTCGTGACGGCGGAAACTGCCGTTCGGCGTGACGCGGAGGACGCCGGCCTCTCGCAGGACCTTCAGATGGTGCGAGAGCGTCGACATGCTGACCTCGGACAACGCCTCGAACTTTCCGCAGACGACGCCACCGGCCCGGGCCAGCTGCCGTACGACGCTCAGGCGCACCGGGTCCGCGAGGGCGCCGAGCAGCGTGGCCAGGTCGACCGAGGCGAGATCGGGATGATGCAGGGCTCTCATGGACACCATGCTAGCTTTCATTTCGGGATTTCGGGAATCATCGAAACGAAGGTCCGGCGAGCGCCGGCTCGGCCGGCGAGTAACGCAGCCCACGATCACGAACGGAGCAGCGTCATGTCCGTCGACACCGTCATCTTCAGCGGCGAAGGCCCGCACGCCGATCCCTGGCACCCATTGGCCGAGACCAGCGCCAAGATCGCCAGCCTGATCGGCGACACCGACCCGGTGGCGACCGTGACCTCCGTCGGCCAGCTCGACGCCGCACTCGACGGCACCCGCCTGCTGGTGGTCAACGCGAGCGCCAACCGCTCGACCCCGATTTCCGAGGACGAGGACTTCGCGCGCATCCTCGACGCCTTCCTGGCCCGCGGCGGCAGTCTGCTCGCCACCCACAGCGCCACCATCGCGTTTCCCCGGCTGCCGAGCTGGCGATCCACGATCGGCGCCGCCTGGGACCCCGGCCGGACCTACCACCCGCCGATCGGCCCGAGCCTGATCCGCCGCTCCGGCGTCGCGCATCCGCTCACCGAGGGGCTCGGTGACTTCGAGGTCTACGACGAGCGCTACACCGACCTGGAGTTGATCGCCGACGCGAAGATCGAGCCTCTCTACGTCCACGAGGAAGGCGGCGCCATCCACCCGCTGATCTGGGCGCGCACGGTAGGGGATGGCCGGGCCGTCTACAACGCACTCGGCCATGACGTCCGGTCGTACGAGTCGCCGGCGCACGTGGAGCTGCTGGGCCGCATCGTGGCCTGGCTCCGGCGCGACGCCTGAAATCCGACCCGATCGGAAACGGTCCATCGTGGTCACTGCACAGTCTCGGGACACCCGCAACCGCTGCGCGGGTCGTCCCGCGTGCCCCGGTGAAGAAGTTCACAGGGGGTGGGCGACCGTCACCAACCGTGCCTAACGTCGGTCGGGTTCGCCAATGCGGACACCGCGACCGGCAACGCCAAATCCTGCCCCCGGTCGTCGGAACCCAGTCACCCGGGCAGGAGCGGGGGACCCAACGTTCCTCGGTGCACGTCACCTCGGGGTGAAGCCGCCACCGCGCGGCCGGGCTCCTCGGCCCGAACCCGACAGCTCACCTCGCCGGCGTGGAGGAAGCTCACATGGCATCTGAATACACGCCCCGTCATCGACGGGTCACCACCCGCCGCGTCGCCGTCGGCACCCTCGCCGTCGGCGCGGTCACCGGGGCCGTCGCCCTCTTCGGCCCGGCCGCCCCGGCCCAGGCCGGGGTCAACTGGGACGCGATCGCCCAGTGCGAGTCCAGCGGCAACTGGCACATCAACACCGGCAACGGCTACT
This sequence comes from Micromonospora cremea, assembly GCF_900143515.1. Taxonomy (NCBI): domain Bacteria; kingdom Bacillati; phylum Actinomycetota; class Actinomycetes; order Micromonosporales; family Micromonosporaceae; genus Micromonospora; species Micromonospora cremea. Next base: position 1,257,969 of record NZ_FSQT01000001.1, read on the forward strand.
ACGGCGGGTTGCAGTTCTCGCAGAGCACCTGGGCCGGCTACGGCGGCAAGAAGTACGCCGCCCGCGCCGACCTGGCCAGCCGCGGCGAGCAGATCGCGATCGCCGAGAAGGTGCTCGACGGGCAGGGCATCGGCGCCTGGCCGACGTGCGGCAAGAAGGGCGGCTCGTCGGGCGGCTCCACCGCGAAGTCCTCGACGAAGTCGTCGTCGAAGTCCACCTCGAAGTCCGACTCGACGTCGAAGCCGCAGCAGCGGTCGTCGCGCGGCGAGCAGCCGGCGACCCGCAACCACGAGCGCAGCGCGCCCTCTTCGGGCAGCGGGGCGTACCTGGTCAAGCCGGGCGACACCCTGTCGGAGATCGCCCACGCCCATCAGGTGGCCGGCGGCTGGCAGGCCCTGTACGAGCGCAACCGTCAGCTGATCGGCGCGGATCCCGGTCTGATCTTCCCGGGTCAGCGGCTCGCCCTCTGACGCACGCCGCGGGCGCCCGACCGGATTCCGGTCGGGCGCCCGCGGGCGTGTCGAGGAGGGGTGGGCGTCAGGCGGCCGACGCGGCAGCATCGGGACGCGCCGGCACCGACCCGGACCAGGCGCGGCGCGCGGCCGGAACGCCGTCACCGGGCCGGTCAGCGCGGTCGGCGGCGTCCTCGCCCCGCTCCGGACTGACTGTGGACGGTGTGTCGGCCGCACCACGGGCCAGCCGCAGTGACTGTTCAGCGGAGCGGCGGGCCGCGCACGGCCACGGCTGGCCGGCACAGAGCAGGTTGTGGCAGGCGCCGTCCTCGTCCGGCTCGTGGGCGCTGAGCACGTCGATCGCGAGCTGCCAGAGCAGCGGGTCGGTCACGTCGCCGGGACGCTGCTCGCGCCGGCTCGGACGGTTGCTGGTGTCGTCGGACATGGTGGTCCCCCCTGGTAAGGCTGAATCTTCATTACGTCACCGCTCAGGTAATCGCTAAACCCTCGCGGCCTGTGATGTCCGGCGCAGCCGCCACGCCGCCACCCGGTGCGGTCAGTCCGGCAGCAGCGGCATCTCGACGCCTGGATCCCGGCCGAGCAGCACCGCGCGGGTGAGCGCCGCCGATCCGAACCGGTCGCGGACCGCGTCCACCGCGGCGTCCAGCTCGGCCCCCGGGTCGTGGTGGAACGGCAGCTCCGGCTGGACCGGGTTGTCGTCCAGGTTGCCGACCGACACGCCGATCAGCGTGACGCCCCGCCGGCCGATCTCGGGCAGGGCGACCCGCAGCAGCGTCCGCGCGGCGGCCAGCAGCGGCGTGGTGTCCGCGGTCGCCTTGCCGATGGTGTGGGAGCGGGTCGCCCGGGTGTAGTCGCCGAAGCGCAGCCGCAGCACCACCGTGCGCCCGGACCGCCCGGCCGCCCGCATCCGCCGGGTGACCCGGTCGACCAGGCCGGCCAGGACGGCGTCCAGCTCCGCCGGTGCGTGTGGCGTCCGGCTCAGCGCGTGCTGCGCGCCCATCGAGCCGCGCCGGCGGCCGACCTGCACCGCCCGAGGGTCGCGGTTGTGCGCCAGGGCGTGCAGGTGCCGGCCGGCGCCGGCGCCGAGCAGTGACACCAGCGCCGCCTCGCCGAGCCGGGCCACCTCGCCGACGGTACGGATCCGTCGTTCCCGCAGCTTCGCGGCGGTGATCGGGCCGACGCCCCAGAGCCGTTCCACCGGCAGCGGGTGCAGGAACGCCAGCTCGGCGTCGGGCGCGACGACCAGCAGCCCGTCCGGCTTCGCCACCCCGCTGGCCACCTTCGCCAGGAACTTCGTCCGGGCCACGCCGACCGTGATGGGCAGGCGGACCCGTTCGCGGACCTCCCGGCGCAGCCGCTCGGCGATGTCGGCCGGCGGCCCGGCCAGCCGGCGCAGGCCGCCCACGTCCAGGAACGCCTCGTCGATGGAGAGCCCCTCGACCAGCGGGGTGGTCTGCCGGAAGATCTCGAACACCGCCCGGCTGGCCGCCGTGTACGCCGACATCCGAGGCGGCACCACGATCGCGTCCGGGCAGAGCCGGCGCGCCTGCTGGCCGCCCATCGCGCTGCGTACGCCCCGCGCCTTCGCCTCGTAGCTGGCCGCCAAAACCACACCGCCGCCGACGATCACCGGCCGCCCCCGCAGGCGTGGATCGTCGCGTTGCTCGACCGACGCGTAGAAGGCGTCCAGGTCGGCGTGCAGGATGCTGGCCCCGGGTGACACGTACATATGTTCGCATGGCGTCAACGATCACCACAGTGACCTGGGCCAACACGACCGGCGTGGCCGCCGGTCCCGGCGGCGCCTAGCCCTACGGCGCGGCATCGGTTGACAGGATGTAACGGCGCAGCGACACCGCGCCACCGTCGGGGGCGGTCCACTGCGCCGTGCTGGTGCCGGTGCACCGCCACCCGGTCCGCTCGTACAGGGCGGCGGCCGCGGTGTCGCCGGCGGCCACCTCGAGCGCCAGGTCCATCCCGCGTTCGCTCGCCCACCGCCGGGCCCGGGTCAGCAGCGCGCCGCCCAGCCCAGCCCCGCGGGCGGCCGGCGACACGAACAGGCGAGCCACCTCGGCGGTCGGCCGGGCGAGCGACCCGTCCGCCGGGTCGGGCAGCCGGTGCACCGCCACATGCCCGACGATCGTCGAGTCGGCGTCGACGGCCACCCACGCGCGTGCCGGACGGGGCTCGCGCAGCCAGCGGTGCGGGTCGGTGGGCCAGTTCAGCGGGTACCGGTCGGCCTGGTGGACGAGGGCGAGCGCCGCGACGCATCCGTCGAGGTCGGTGGCTCGCCGCCGCCGGATACGCGGTGGGGTCACAGCTCGTCGAACGGGCCGGCGTACCGGAACCCGCCCCGGATCGACTCCCGCCAGGCGCTCAACGGGCGGGCCTGGAAGTACTGCGGGCCCCAGGGCTGTGGCGGAGTGACGCCCAGCTCAACGGCCGGTCGGAACCCGAATCGCGGGTAGTAGTCGGGGTGGCCGAGCAGCACCACCAGCGGCTCGTCCCGGGCGTCGGCCGCGCCGAGCACCGCGTGCATCAGCGCCGAGCCGACCCCGCGCCGCTGCCAGTCGGGAAGCACGCCGAGCGGCCCCAGGCCGAGCGCGACCGGCTGACCGGCCACCTGACCGCGGGTGGCCACCACATGCCCCACCACCTGCCCGTCCGGGTCGGTCGCCACCAGGGAGTACGCGGGCAGCCAGCCCTCGTCGGCGCGCAGCGCGTCGACCAGCGTCGCCTCGATCGGTACGCCGTCGTCCGGCGCGGCGAAGGCGGCGGCGTGCACCGCGCGGATGGCGTCGACATCGGCGGGCGTCTCGCGTCTGATCAGCACCGCGCCACGATACGGCCCCCCGGCGTCCGGCTCCACGTGTTATCGGCGGGCGCCGGTCAGCCGACGGCGGTGGGGGAGGGAGTCGCGCTGCCGCCCTGCGGCGCCTCCGGTGCCATCAACCGGACGATCTCCGCCCGGTCGGCCGGCGAGGGCAGGCCCCACTCCGGCCGGTAGCCGTACACCTCGTGCAGTCCGGTGGAGCCGGTGCGGCCGTCCAGGATCTCCACCGCGTCGGTGCCGATCAGGCCGGGGTGCTCCACGCCGCACGCCTCGGCCACCTTCACCAGGTCGCGGCGCAGCGTCCGCAGGTAGTTGGCCGCGCGCACCGACTTCAGCGTCGGGTCCAGCCCCCGGGCCAGCCAGGCGTTCTGGGTCGCCACCCCGGTGGGGCAGGTGTCGGTGTGGCACTTCTGCGCCTGGATGCAGCCGATCGACAGCATCGCCTCCCGACCCACGTTGACCAGGTCGCAGCCGAGCGCGAAGGCCACGATGGCGTTGTCCGGCAGGCCGAGCTTGCCGCCGCCGACGAAGACCACCCGCTCGTGCAGGTTGTGCTCGGCGAAGACCTTGTAGACCCGGGAGAAGCCCTGCTGGAACGGGAGCGACACTGAGTCGGTGAAGATCAGCGGGGCGGCGCCGGTGCCGCCCTCGCCGCCGTCGATCGTCACGAAGTCGACGCCCCGGCCGGTGTCCCGCATCAGGGTGGCCAGATCCTGCCAGAAGCCCAGATCGCCGACCGCCGACTTGATGCCGACCGGCAGGCCGGTCTCGGTGGCCAGCAGTTCCACCCAGTCGAGAAGGCTGTCGCAGTCGGAGAACTCGGCGTGCCGGGAGGGGCTGACGCAGTCCTGCCCGGCGGGGATGCCCCGGGTGGCGGCGATCTCGGCGGACACCTTCGCACCGGGCAGCAGCCCGCCGAGGCTGGGCTTGGCGCCCTGGCTCAGCTTGATCTCCAGCGCTTTCACCGGCGCGCTGGCGACCAGGTCCCGCAACCGGTCCAGGCTGAACCGGCCGTGCTCGTCCCGGCAGCCGAAATACGCCGTGCCGAGCTGGAAGACCAGCTCACCACCGTTGCGGTGGTACGGCGACAGGCCACCCTCGCCGGTGTTCTGCAGGCAGCCGGCGAGCGCCGCACCCCTGTTCAGCGCCGCCACCGCGTTGCCAGAGAGCGAGCCGAAGCTCATCCCGGAGATGTTGACCACCGACTCCGGTCGGAACGCGCGGGCCCGTCCCCGGGCCGCGCCGAGCACCTTGGCGCAGGGCAGCCGCACGTCGTGCCCGGCGGTCGGTGTCGACGGCGGCACGGCCCGGCCGAACGTGCGGTGCTTGATGATCGGATAGCCGGGGGTGTACTCGATGTCGTTGTCGGTGCCGAAGCCGAAGTTGTTGTTCTGCTGCTTCGCCGACGCGTACACCCAGCGGCGTTGGTCCCGGGTGAACGGCCGCTCCTCGTTGTTGCCGGCCACGATGTACTGCCGAAGCTCCGGCCCGACCGCCTCCAGCAGGTACCGGGCGCGCCCGAGCACCGGGAAGTTGCGCAGCAGCGCGTGGTCGCGCTGGATCAGGTCCCGCGCGGCGAGCGCGGCGACGGCGGCGGCGACGGCGGGTACGGCTCGACGGGCCCATCTCATGCCCGGCACTCTTTCCGCCCGCGCCGTCGGCCAAACCGGCACACCGCCGACGGGTGCGCTGGTCAGGCCTGGGGCTGAACGATGTCGACCATCCAATTGACGCCGTACGGGTCGACGCACATGCCGAACTCGTCGCCCCACATCTGCTTCTCCAGTGGCATCGTCACCGACCCGCTCGCGGAGAGCTGCTCCCAGTAGCCGCGCAGCTCGTCGGCGTCGTCGCCGCTGAGGCTGATCGCGATGGTGGTGCCCGGTACGTGGTTCATCCCGGGCGCGGTGTCCGACGCCATCAGGACGAAGCCGTTGGCGGATTCCAGCTGCGCGTGCATGATCTGGTCCGCCAGGCCCGGATCCGGGCTGCCGAACTCGCCGAAGGTGTTCATCTTCAGCTCGCCGCCGAACACGCGGTGGTAGAACTCCATCGCCGCACGGGCCGTGCCGGGGAAGTTGAGGTACGGGTTGAGTCGCGTCTGCACAGCACCCCTCCTTGGTCCTGGTCGCCGTTATCGTCGCAGACCGGTGGAGGGCGAACAACGAGGCGCGCCGCGTTTCCGCTGGTGCCGGGCCTGGCGGCGGCACGGGTACGCGCCCGTGCCGCCGCCGGTGTTCCGGAGGATCAGCGGTGCCGGAACGACTGGCGGACCGTTCCGCCGACGATCGCGCACCACGTGCTCGTGCTGAGCTTGCCGTTGCGCGGCAGCCCGTGCAGCGCCTGCAGGTCCTTCACGGCCGCCCGGGTGGCGGGGTCGTACGCCCCGGTGACGGTGACGGCGTACCCCTTGGTGGCGAGGATCTCCTGCACCGCGATCACCGGCAGGCCGGTGGCGTCCTCGTCCAGCTCGGGCGCCAGGGTCTCCCAGGTCGGCGTGGTGAGCGTGGCGTCCACGTCCACCGGGATGCCGTTGCGCGCCTGCCAGTCTTGCACGGCGGTCACGGTCGCGGCGTCGAACGTGCCGCTGACCGTCACCGGGTAGCCGCGGAAGGCGAGCAGGTACTGCACCACCCGGACCGACGGGGAGTTGACGAAGCGCCACAGGTCCGGCCAGCGGCGGGCCGGGACGTCGGCCAGGTCGGTGCCGAGCTCCGCGAACACCCGCCGGCGCAGCGCCGGGAACTCGCGGTAGAAGGCGGCGCCGGGGCACTGCGTGGTGCGGAAGTCCCAGTGGCCGAAGATGTCGTGCGCGTGCAGCCCGTACTGCCGGCACACGGCGACGCAGAGCTTGACCAGCGAGTCGGTCAGCGCCTTCGGCGGGGTCTCGGTGACGTAGGTGCCCTCGTTCTCGATTCCGATGGCCCGGCCGTTCTCGCCCGGGCAGTGCGCCGAGATCATCTGCCGGTCGCCGGCTTCCAGCCGCTCCAGGCTGCCCCGTCGGCCCTCCAGCACGTAGCCGCCCCGGCTCACCGTGAAGTGCTGGCCGGTGTCCGACCAGCCGTTGCCGTCCATGTGCAGGTCCTGGCAGTCGTGGGCCAGCTTGACCGCCTGCTCCTGGGAGTAGTCGGTGACGTTCGGGAACGCCATGTGGTGCACGATGATCTTGTTGGTCGCGATGGCGCTGACCGCCAGCGGGTCCTTCGGCGGGCGGGCCGCCCACTCGTCGCAGCTGATGATCCAGTCGAGGTCGGCGCCGGGGGCGGCCTGCGCGGCGCCCGGGAAGGCGAGTTCGCTCCCGACCACGGCGACCGTGGCGGCGCCGAGACCGGCTCGTAGCAGCGTCCGGCGGTCCACTTCGGAATGGTCGACGTGCATGGTTTCTCCTCCTGCGGCCGGCGGCGGGGGAATGAAAAGTAGCTCCAATGGCCGCACTTTCCCCGGAGGATATTGCCAAGAGTCGCCCGTGCGCTAGAGGTTCTCCACGCCGCTTCATCGCTCGGCACGCCGCTCATACCGGCCCGCGTCGCCGGTCGCCGCTCACTCCTCGATGGCGCCGCCGATCCGTCGCAGGTGCCGGCGGAAGGTGTAGCTCGGGTCCTCCGCGCGCCGCCGCAGGTAGTCGGCGAACACGGTCTGCCGTCGCAGCGTCTCCCCGGCCGGGATCCGCGCGGCCTGCTCCCGCTCCACCCGCCGGATCTCCGCCGCCGTGGCCAGCACCTCGCCGCCCCGGTCGGCGGGCACGAACAGCACCCCGTCGTCGTCCCCGAACACCAGGTCGACCCGGTCCACCTCGTACCCACCGAAACGGGCACTGGCCAACGCGGCCGGCTCCCGATCGTCCAGCCGGGACGGCCCGAGCGGGCAGCTGCCGTAGCTGAACACCGGCAGCCCGATCTCGATCAGCTCCGCCGTGTCCCGGTGCAGCCCCCAGATCACCACACCGGACACCCCGGCCGCGCCCGCCTCCAGTACCGCGAGGTCACCCACGCAGGCCTCGTCCGACCGTCCGCCGTTGTCGATCACCAGCACGTCGCCCGGCTCGGCCCGCTCGAACGCCTCCAGGAACACGTCCACACTGCCGTAGTGCCGTGCCGGGAGCACCCGCCCCGCCACCCGTTCACCGGACACGACCGCCCGGATGCCCGGAGGCGCCACCCGCACCGGCACCCCCAGCCGCACGCACGCGTCCGCCACCAGCGCCGTCGACAACTCGCCAAACCCGTCCACCCTCGGCCCCCTCCACGCTCCGGCGAGCCGTCATCGTAGGGATCCCACCCGCCGCCTCCACGACGGCCAATCCCCACTGCCTGGCCCACGCCGAGCTCGATCACTTGATGCTTCGCAGGTCGAAACCATCCCCTGCAACTACTCAGCATCAAGTGATCATGGAGCGCTGTGCGAGGCTGCTCAGCTTTCGCCGGCGGTGATCAGGCCGGTCTCATAGGCGCAGATCACCGCTTGGGCGCGGTCTCGGAGGCCGAGCTTGGTCAGCACGTTGCTGACGTGGGTCTTCACGGTGTGCTCGCTCACCACCAGGGTCTGGGCGATCGCCGCGTTGGACAGGCCTCGGCCCAGCAGGCGCAGGGTCTCCCGTTCGCGTGTGGTGAGCACGCCGAGGCGGGCGTCGGGCGTGTCGGGCAGCCGGGTCGCACCGGGCCGGTGGCGGCCGGTGATGCCGGCGATGATCTGTCGGGTCACCGAGGGGGCCAGCAGCGAATCGCCGGCGGACACGACCCTGACGGCGTGGACGAGGTCGTCGCGGCGCACGTCCTTGAGCAGGAAACCGCTGGCACCGGCATAGAGCGCCTCGTAAATATAGTCGTCCTGATCAAAGGTGGTGAGCATGATCACTCGGCTGCCGGTGTCCGCACAGATGCGACGGGCGGCCTCGATGCCGTCCATCGTCGGCATTCGGATGTCCAGGAGCGCCACATCCGGCCGGTACTCCCGGACGGCGGCCACGGCCGCCTCGCCATCACCGGCTTCGGCAACGACGGTAATGTCCGGCTGGGCGTCAAGGATCATGGAGAATCCGCTGCGCACAAGCTCTTGGTCGTCCGCGATCACCACCCGAATCGTCACGCCGGGAACGGTAGCCGAGCCTCGACGGTGAACCCGCGTCCACCCACGCCCGGTCCGGTTCTCGCCGTACCGCCGCAGGCGGTCGCGCGTTCCCGGATGCCGACGAGGCCATGCCCGCCGCCCGGGCCGCCGGTTCCAACACCGTCGTCGCTCACGGTGATCGTGAGGGCGTCGGGCGACCAGTCGAGGTCTACGTCGACCTTGCTGGCCGCCGCGTGCTTGACGGCATTGGTCAGGGCCTCCTGGACGATGCGGTACGCGGCCAGCTCCACGTCGGCCGACACCGCGCGCGGCTCGCCGGTCACCCGGAGGCTGGCCACCGGGACGCCGTCGATCAGCGGCGGCAGCTGGGCCAGGGTGGGCTGCGGCCCGCGGGGGCCGGCCTCCGAGCGCAGCAGGCCGAGCATGCCGCGCAGCTGCACCATGGCGTCGCGGCCGGCGGCGGCGATCGCGTCGAACGCCGCCTCGGCCCGGTGCGGGGCGGTGCGCACCGCAACCGGCCCCGCCTCGGCCTGCACGATCATGAGGCTCACCGCGTGGGACAGCACGTCGTGCATCTCCCGGGCGATCCGGGCCCGCTCGCCCGCGGCGGCCCGATCGGCCTCGAACTCGCGCTCGCGCTCGGCCCGGAGTGCCCGGTCCTCTAGGACGGTCGCGCGTTCCTGGCGGGCGTGGCTGAGCCGACCCAGGACGTACGCGGTGAAGAAGACCAGGAAGGTGTAGAAGTACTCGCTCATGCGGTTGGTGTTGAACGCCACTCCTGCCGCCACACCTGGGAAGGTCGCGGCGAGCGCGCCCCAGCGCTGCCGGCGACCGCCGATTGCGGCGACCGTGTAGAGCGCGACCAGCCCGCCGTACGCGAGGGGCTGTCCTGGCGCGTCCACAGCTTTGCCCGCGATCGTGGCCAGTGCGACCACCACCAACACGGTGAACGGCACCCGCCTGCGCCAGATCAGCGGGATCGCCGTACCCGCGGTGAGCAGGTACGCCAGCAGCCCCGGTGTGCCGCCCGGCCGGGGAAACACGAACGGCAGTGACACCGCGACGAGGACGAACACGGTGATCGCAGCATCGACCGCGTACGGATTGGTGGTGCGCACGAAGCGGGCGAGCGACATCGCGACAGTATGCATAGCCCCTTGAGCTCCTCCCCATGGGCAACCGATCCCCCCGGCCCGGGGGGATCGGTTCCGGACTCTGTGCTCAGGCGAGCGCGGGCACCGGGTTTGCCGGGGTGGCGGCGGCAGTGCCGCGGGCCAGCGGGAGGAAGGAGACCAGCAACAGGACCGCGCCCAGCGGAATCAGGTCCTTGTCGATGAACGGCGTGGCGAGGTCGGCCAGCACCAGGACCGGCGTCCACAGCTTGATCCGGCGCTGCACGGCGAGCAGGACGACCAGCGCGAGCTGGCCGAGATAGAAGGCGTAGGGCCCGAAGTCGTAGGCCAGCTGCGAGATTCCCGGCAGAGTGCGTACCTGGTGGACGATCATGCTCATGCCGTAGTTGTCGGTGGCCAGAAAGCCGGCTGCGATGTCGATCGAGAACTGGATGATCAGCGCCACCGCTCCGAAAGTGCCGGCCGTGGCGCTCACCGTCGCCAGGACCCGGCCGCCAGCCATGCGGCGCATCTGCCAGAACGCAAAGATGAACGCGATGAGCGCGCCGAGGAACGCGAGGTGCCCGATGGTCCAGGCCGGGCCGGGACCACGAATGCCGTCCAGGCCGTCGACGAGACGGATGATCCCATAGCCCATGACCAGGACCGGAGCGGCGATGAAAGCCGGGCGGCGGAACTTCATTGTGGTGTCTCCTCGGGGTGTTTGCGCCGTGTGTTCAACGTGATCGAGCCTGCCGTTTCGCCGCCCCGCAAGCATCGCTCCGCCGGGCGATCTTGCCCGCACCCGGCACCTCCCTCGCACGCATGAGCGCCTCCTCCGCGCGGGCGAGACACCAGGCTCCGCGCGGCACCAACGATCCCGCTCGCCGGGTGTTGCGAGCGGGGCGGCATGGCGGGGATCGGAACGGGTACCCGGCGCTCCGGGAGGCGGGCGCCTCCGGGGGAGCGCGGATGTCATGGGAGCTGTCGTCGGCCTGGTCGTCGTGGCCGTGGTCGTGGTGCTGGTGTTGTCGCTCAGCGTCCGGCTGGTGCAGCAGTACCAGCGCGGCATCGTGTTCCGGTTCGGCCGGGTGCTGGAGCGGGTCCGCCAGCCGGGCCTGCAACTGATCGTCCCGGTCGCCGACCGGATGGTGCGGGTCAGCATGCAGACCACCGTGATCGGCGTACCGCAGCAGGGCGCGATCACCCGGGACAACGTCACGCTCACCGTCGACGCGGTGGTCTACTACCGGGTGGTGGACCCGGTGAAGGCGCTGGTGAACGTGCACGACTATCCCTCGGCGGTGCTCCAGGTCGCCCAGACCGCGCTGCGCTCGGTGATCGGGCGGGCCGACCTGGACACCGTGCTGGGCGACCGGGAACGGGTCAACGCCGAGCTGAAGTCCGTCATCGACGCGCCCACCGAGAAGCCGTGGGGCCTGCTCATCGAGCGGGTGGAGGTCAAGGACGTCTCGCTGCCGGAAGGGATGAAGCGGTCGATGTCCCGGCAGGCCGAGGCGGAACGGGAACGCCGGGCCCGGGTGATCGCCGCGGACGGCGAGTTCCAGGCATCGCGACGCCTCGCCGACGCGTCCCGGGCGATGGAGGCCACTCCCGGTGCGTACCAGCTGCGTCTGTTGCAGACGGTGGTGGACGTGGCGGCGGAGAAGAACAGCACGCTGGTCATGCCGTTCCCGGTCGAGCTGTTGCGCTTCTTCGACCAGTTGGCCCCGCACGCCGCCGGGTCGGGACGGCCGGCGACACCCGCCGCGCCCGATCTGGGGCCGGTGACGGAGCAGGTGGCCACCGCCGCCGAACAGGGCGACGACCACCCGGAAGCCTCGGGGCGCTGAGCGGCCGGCGTTTCCGCGCATGTCGGCGGGGGTAGGTCGGGGCCGACCGTCCCGGCTGCCCCGCATGGAGGAAAACCCGATGAGTGACAACGTCAGCGACGCGGTGGGCGACGCCCTCCGCTCGGTGATGCTCTTCCTGCCCAAGGCCGTCGCCTTTCTGGCGATCCTGGTGGCGGGATGGCTGATCGCCAAGGCCGTGCTCAAAATTATCGAGAAGGTGCTGGAACGGGTGGGCTTCGACCGCGCCGTCGAACGCGGCGGCGTCCGTCGGGCGCTGAGCCGCTCCCGGTACGACGCCAGCGACATCGTGGCGAAGCTCGTCTACTACGCGGTGCTGCTGCTCACCCTTCAGCTCGCCTTCGGCATCTGGGGCCCGAACCCGATCTCCGACCTGATCGCCGCGGTGATCTCGTGGTTGCCCCGCGCCTTCGTCGCGATCGTCATCGTCGTGGTCGCCGCCGCCATCGCCAACGCCGTCAAGGACATCATCAGTGGCGCGCTCGGCGGGCTGTCGTATGGCCAGGTGCTGGCCGGCATCGCCTCGGTGTTCATCCTCGGCCTCGGTGTCATCGCCGCGTTGAACCAGATCGGCGTGGCCACCGCGGTCACCACGCCTGTGCTGATCGCCGTGCTGGCCACCGTCGGCGGCATCCTCGTCGTCGGGGTCGGCGGCGGCCTGATCCGTCCGATGCAGAGCCGCTGGGAGACGTGGCTGAGCCGTGCGGAGCAGGAGTCGCAGCTGATCGCCACGCACGCCCGCGCCTACCGGGCGGGCCGCCGGGACACCGAGGCCGAACTGGCCCGGCAGTCGACCGCCGGCTCCGACCCGGAGGCCACCCAGGTGGTCACCCGCCCGGTCGACCCGGACGCCACCCAGGTGGTGCGTCCCTCAGCCGACGCGGACGCCACCCAGGTGGTCACCCGGGGCGTCGATGCCGAGACGTCGCCGGTGCTCACCCGGGCTCCGGTCGACGACACGACGCAGGTGGTCCCTCGGCCGGCCGACCCGGACGCGACGCAGGGGGTCGGCCGCGGCGTCGACGCCGAAGCCACCCAGGTGGTGAGCACCGGCACCGACCGCGTGGCGCCCGACCAGCGAACCAGCGACGACAGCGAGACCACCACGGTCATTCCGCCGGTCGACCCGCACCGTCGCTGACGACGAGCGGGACAGCGGGGCGGGGTCCGCGAGGCTCCCGCCCCGCTTCGCGTCGTCCGCCGCGCCGAAAGCGCTGGCCGGCGCCGCGCGGCGCGTCTAGCATTTCCGGCATGACCTGGCGACATTGATCCAATACCCTAGGCCAATCCCGTGGGCCACCGCGGGCACCGCACGTCCGGTGTCCGTCTCCACTCCCACGGGAAGGCCTCATGACCCGCATCGCCGCACGCGTGCCCGACCCGCCGGTCCGCCGGCTGACGATCACCCTCTACGGGTACGCGTTCCTCAGCGACCTCGTCCTGCTCTACCCGGTGTACGCGCTGCTCTTCGCCGACACCGGGCTGTCGGTGGGGCAGATCTCCTCGCTCTTCGTCATCTGGTCGGCCGCCGGCATTCTGTTCGAGGTGCCCTCCGGCGCCTGGGCCGACGCGGTGTCCCGCCGGCTGCTGCTGCGCCTCGCTCCGCTGGTGACCGCCGCCGCGTACGCCCTCTGGGTCGTGGTTCCGTCGTACCCGGCGTTCGCGGTCGGGTTCCTGCTCTGGGGCGCCGGCGGAGCGTTGGTCTCCGGCGCCCTGGAGGCGCTGGTCTGGACCGAACTGGACCGGCTCGGGGCGGTCGGACGGTTTCCCCGGGTGCTCGGCCGCGCCCGAACGGCCGGTGTGCTGGGCGTGCTGGTCTCCGGGGTGCTCGCCGGCCCGGTGCTCGCCGCCGGCGGCTACCCGGCGGTCGGCGTGGCCAGCGTGCTCGCCTGTCTGCTCGCCGCCGCTGTCGCCGCCTGCTTCCCGGAGCACCGTCCACCGTCGACCGCGCCCGCCGTTGCCGGAGAGCGCGACCCGGAAGCACCGTCCGGTGTGGACGCTGACGATCCGGGCTGGTGGGACACGCTGTGCGCGGGGGTGGCGCAGGTCCGCGCACATCCGCCGGTACGCGCCACCGTGCTGCTGGTCGCGGTGGTGGCCGCCGACTGGGGCGCCCTGGACGAGTACACCCCGCTGCTGGCCCTGGACACCGGCGTCGGGGCGCAGGTCGTGCCGCTGCTGCTCCTGCTGCTCTGGGCCGGGGTGACCACCGGCGGGCTGCTCGCCCCGGCGGGGGAGCGGCTGAGCGGGCTCGGCTACGCCGCCCTGCTGGTCGTCGTCGCCGGTGCGCTGGCCGGGGGAGCGCTCATCGCGCACCCGGCCGGGTTCGTGCTGCTCGCGGTGGCGTTCGGGGCCGCGCAACTGGCCACCGTGCTGGCCGACGCGCGGCTCCAGGCGCGGATCACCGGGAGCAGCCGCGCCACCGTCACCTCGCTCGCCGGGATGGCCACCGACGTGCTGATCATCGTGACCTACATCGGCTACGGTCTCGTCGCCACGGCGGCCGGCAACGCGGTGGCGTTCGCGGTGGCGGCCGGACCGTACCTCATCGTGGCGCTGGTGCTGGTGGCCCGCCGCCGGCGCCGCACGGCCAGCGCGGGCGCGCGCGGCGGCAGCGCGGCGGTCGGCGCACGCGGCCCGAAGTGACCGGGGCGACGTGCGGTACGAGCCCGGCGGCGGTCGCACCGACCGCCGCCGGACCCCGGCTCAACCGTGCATGTGCAGGAACGACCACTGGTGGCCGTCGAGGTCACGGAAGCCGCGCATGTACAGCCGGCCGTCGGTCGTCCCCGGCCCGAGCGACTCCCCGCCTGCCACCGCTGCCCGGTCGACCAGCTCGTCGACCTGCTCCCGGCTCTCCGCCGTCAGCCCCACGATGACCTCCCGGTTGCTCGCCGTGTCCGTCACGGCGACCCCGGTGTACTCCTCGAAGGCCGAGCGGAGGTGCAACATCAGCCGGGTGCTGTCGGAGATCGTGAGTGCCAGGCTGTCGCCCTCCAGCTCGGCCTGCTCGCTGGTGAAGCCGAGCGCCCGGTAGAACTCGGCGGCGGTGGTCAGGTCACGCACCGGAAGATTGATGAATGTCATGGTCATCCGTGGTCTCCGTCCGATTCCAGCGGAGAAGCCGCCGCCGCAGCGCTGACCGGGCCTCCGCAGACCGCGGGCCTGGGCGTGCGACGGTGAGGTGCGGCGCAGGACTACGCCACCGTCATCCTACGACCGAACCGGCCGTCGGGGCGGCCGTCAGGGCTGTTCGCCGTCGAGGTAGACCCACCGGCCGTCCTCGCGGACGAACCGGCTGCGTTCGGTCAGCGTGCCCGGGCGCCCCGCGTCCCGGTAGTGGGCGTGGAAGGTGACGGTGCCGGCGGTGTCGAGCAGGCCGCCCCGCTCGGTCTCGACGACCTCCAGGCGGGTCCACCGCTGCCCCGGGTCGAGCTCCAGCCGGGCCGGCCGGGTCGAGGAGTGCCAGCTGCGCAGCAGGTGGCCGGTCTCGCCGAGGGCGAAGGCGCTGAACCGGGAGCGCATCAGCGCCTCGGCGGTCTGCGCCTGCGCCACACCGCCGTGTACCGGCGCGCAGCAGTCGGCGTACGCCTGACCGGAGCCGCACGGGCAGGCCCGTCCCGTCGTCGCGTCCGCCCGCCGGCGCCCCGCTCCCTTGCCCACGTCGCCATCCTGCCGCACCACCTGCCGGCGCCGGGCACCGACCGTCGCCAGGGCGTGTCTCAGAAGTGCTGGCTGGCCATCGACCAGGGGCTGATTCCGCGATCGGGACCTTCGGCAGTCGAAGACCACGTCAGGTCCGGGGCGGCTCCGTGGGAAGGCGCAGCGTTCGCAGGTATTCGCCGGGAGTCGTGAAGACGGCGGAGCGGAAGTCGTTGACCAGGTGCGACTGATCGGCGTAGCCGAGGCGGGCCGCGATCTCGGCTGCGCAGCCCGCGCCGTTCGTCGCGAACTGCCGGGCGACCTCCTGGAGCCGTACCCACCGCCTGACCCACGCCGGACCACGACCGATCGTCTCCCGCAGGGCCCGTTGCACGGTCCGCGCCGACGGGCTGGCCGGCAGCGGGTCACCTCGGACGATCGCGGCCACCACATCGTTGGCGAGCAGTTGTCTCGGGGTCAAGGGTCGTTCGGCGGCCATCTCGCCGATGAGCGTGGTCGCTCGGGCGATCCGGGACTCGACGCCCGGTGCGCCGGCGACCGCCCGCATCAGCGCGTACAGCCGGGCGTCCAGTTCGGGAACGACCGGAAGTGTCCGGTCGGCGACCGCCTCGGGGGTCAGGTCGCTCACGACGGCGAGTCCGGCCGGGCGGAGCCGGATCGCGAACACGGTGCCCCACCCGGCGATCTCGCGCGTCCACGCCCTCCGGTGGACCCCGGTCACGACGAGTTCGGCGGGGACGTGCCCGGCCTCGACGGTGAGGGTCACCGCCGGATCGGTGATGATCTGCTGCTCGATGCGCTCTGCGCTGGGAAGGTTCCACGCCACGGTCCAGAAATGGTCGACCAGCGCGGCGACGGAGGCATCGGCTTCGTGGATCGTGGCCGAGTAGCGCGCGAGATTCTTCGGGTGCAGGACACCCGACCGGTCGGTCTGTCCGATCGGCCGCGGCGTGTTCGTCATGGCGCCAGGCTGACAGCCCGTGTCGCGAATCTCCAAGACCCTCCGTGCCACTGCGGAGAGGATGGCGTCCATGCACAGCACCAACTACGTGGACACCTTCATCCAGGTCGCCGAGGACAGCACGGCGTCGAGCGCTGCCGCTCCGCCGGCGCGGGCCACGCCCGGTATCGCGGAGCTCACGTTCCGGATGATCTTCGAAGCGCCATACCGCTACACCTCGGACGAGGTGGTCTTCACCGTCTGGGCCGAGCGGCGTGGGATACCAGAGGCCGAGCGTGCGGCCGCGAGGGAGGAGTTCTTCGCCAAGGGTCAGCCGTGCCTGCGTGCGAGCGACCTCGGCAAGCGGTACGGCTGGGGCGTCCACGCGGACTCCGCCGGCCGGGTCGCGCTGGTGCCCCTGGGCTCGACCGAGTACGCGCAGCTGGCCGGTGGCGGCGCAGCGGACGGACGGTCCGTCACCGTGACCCGTGCCATGCGCACCAGCCGGCGAGGTAGCCGGTAGGTCGTTGGCGTCAGACCGCGGTCCACCGGGTTTGCGCCCATGGCCAGCCAGGGCCGATCTGAACCCTCCGACGGTTGAAGATCAAGCTAGTCCAGTAGCACCGGCAGCGGCACGGGCCGCTTCGCGACCCGGTCGTCGCCCGACGAACGGCCGCGCAGGTGCCGGGCCAGCCAGGGCAGCAGGTGCCGTCGGGTCCAGGCCAGCTCGGCGCCGAACACCTCGCCCCGGCGACGCCGTGGCGGCGGCGGCAACGGCCGTGTCCACGAGTCGTCGAACCCGGGCAGGCCCGCCGTGTACGCCAGGGCGCCGGCGATCCGCTCGTGCCCGGCGCTGTTGGCGTGCAGCCGGTCGTCGCTCCACAGCCGGGGATCGGAGGAGACCGGGTGGGCGCCCAGGTCGAGCAGAGTCGCCCCGGTCCGCGCGGTTGCGGCCCGCAGCGCCTCGTTGAGTGCCAGCATCCGACCCCGCAGCGGCCGGGCCAGCGGCATCACCGGCGCCGGGTCCGGCATCGTGAACGTCAGCACGGTGGCGCCCTGCCCGACCAGTGCCCGCTGCATCGCCGCGACATCCTCGGCGACCTGGTCGGCGTCGAAGGAGGGGCGCAGCACGTCGTTCATGCCGGCGACCACGGTGGCCAGGTTGGGGGCCAGGTCGAGGGCGGGCTGGAGCTGCTCGGCGCGGATCCGCGCGGTGGTCCGGCCACGGATCGCCAGGTTCGCGTACTCCAGGCCGCCCTGGGCGCGTGCCACCGCCAGGGCGAACCGGTCGGCCCAACCCCGGTAGCCGCCAGCGCCGTCCGGGTCGTCGAGCCCCTCGGTGGTGCTGTCGCCGATCGCCACGTACCGCTGCCACATCACCCGCGCGAGGTTAGCCGCCCGCCACGACCGCCGGACCGCCGGCCGGGCCGCCAGTGACAGTTCGCGATCGATCTTGCACTTTCTGCCCCCGCGTTCCGGGCAAACGGCACCTTTCAGCGACCCAAACTGCAAGATCGCGGGGGAGGGGGCGGGGGGTCACAGCCAGCCTGAGCGGCGGAACAGGCGGTACAGGGCGAGGGCGGCCACCGCCATCAGGGTGAGCGCGCCGGCGTAGCCGTAGCGCCAGCCCAGCTCCGGCATGTGCGAGAAGTTCATGCCGTACACGCCGGCGATGCCGGTCTGGGTGGCCGCGATGGCCGCCCACGCCGCGATCTTGCGCATGTCGTTGTTCTGCTCCACGGCGAGCTGCGCCAGCCGGGACTGGACGATCGAGGTGAGCAGGTCGTCGTACGCGGCCACCCGGTCCACCGCCCGGCTCAACCGACCGTCCACGTCGACGAACCAGCGCTGCAAGGTGCGCGGCGGCCCGTCGGAACCCGGGTCGAGCAGCGTACGCAGGGGCGCCTGCAACGGCAGCACCGCCCGCTTGAACTCCACCACCTCCCGCTTGAGCTGGTAGATGTGCTGGATGTCGGCGGAGCGGTCACGGGCGAACAACGACTCCTCGACGCGTTCCAGATCCCGCTCCACGTGCCCGGCCACCTCCAGGTAGGAGTCGACCATCCGGGCGCAGACCGCGTACGCCACCGCCCACGGTCCCGCGGCCAGCAGCGCCGGTCGGCGCTCGATGTCGGCGCGGACGCTGCGCAGCGCCCCGGCGGCGCCGTGCCGCACGGTGATGGCGAACCGGTCACCCAGCAGCACCATCACGTCCCCGGTGTCGATCACCTCGGAGGTGTCGGTCAACTCGTCGTGCTCCACGTACCCGGCGGTGCGCAGCACCAGCAGAGTGACCGGCCCGTGGCGTTGCACGGTGGGCCGGTGCCCGTCGGCGAGCGCCTGTTCGACGGTCAGCTCGTCGAGCCCGAAGGTCCGGCCCACCGCGGCGAGCACCGCCGGCCCGGGGTCGTGCAGTCCCAGCCAGACGAAGGCATCCCGGCTGCGCTGGGCGTGGGCGTACGCGTCGGCGTAGTGCGGGCGGCCGGGTTCGCGCCGGCCGTTGACGTACACGGCGCAGTCGACCACGGCGTCCGGGTTGGACCGGCGCGGAGCGGGCGATTGATCCTCGGCCCGACCGAGCAGCCGACGGGTCAGGGCGCGTACGCCTCGGCCGGCCCGGTCCCGTACGGACTGCTGATCCACGTGTGCCTCCCCGTCGCCGGCGCACCGCCCCACGGTGCCCGGAGGGGATGGTGCCACCGCATTCTGCCGAGCAGGGTCCGGCTCGCGACAGCCGGGCGGCCCGGCTCAGGCCGTGCGGGTGGCGAAGACGACGATGTTGTCCACGTAGTTCCCGGTCCCGGCGTCGAACCGGCCGCCGCAGGTGATCAGACGGAGCCCGGCGATGTCCGCCGAGCCGTAGACCAGGGTGGTGGGGAAGTGGTCCTTCGGGTACGACCGCACACCGTCCACAGTGAACGTCGTGACCCGTGCGTCAGCGCGGGTGATCTGGATCTCCTGGCCGGCGCGTAGCCGCCCGAGGTCGAAGAAGACCGCCGGGCCGGCCGGGGAGTCGACGTGCCCGACCACGACGGCGTTGCCGGTCTCGCCCGGGCTGACCCCGTGCCGGTACCAGCCGGCGAGGGTCGGCCGGTCCAGTGGTGGCACCTCCAGCACCCCGGCGGCGTCCGCGCCAACCGGGACGACCTCGGCGCGTACGCCGATGGCCGGGATCTGCACCCGGACGGGCGCGGCGCGGGGCAGCGGCGCCAGGTCCGGTGCGGGGTGGGTGCGTGTCGGCGCGTCGGCTGGCGGCCGTGGTGGCCGCGCCGGGTCGGCGGTGACGCCGACGGTGATGAACCCCAGCCCGCTCACGACGAGCAGGGCGACCACGGCCGGAAGGGTCCGCCGTCTCCACACGTGCCGACCTCCGTACGGAATCGTCAGGGTGCCCGCGCCGGTGTCACCGGTGCGGGCACCCGTCCTCAGGGATGGAGCGGGTCGCCGGTCAGGCGACGGCGGACACCGGACGACGCCGGCGGAACAGGATCACCGCGCCCACGGCGGCGGTGCCGAGCAGCGTGCCGCCGGCGGCGAGGGCACCGTTGTCGCGGTTGCCGCCGCCGGAGCCGGCGGGGGCGCCGCCGATCGGTGTGACGGTGAACGTGGCGCTGCCGGCGGAGCTGCCGTCGCCGCAGGTGGCCGTCACGGTGTACGTGCCCAGGGTGAACCCGGCGGTGAAGAGTTCGGCGCTGAGACCGCCGCCGGCCGCGGCCGTGGTGGACCGGACGTTCTGGTCGCGGTTGGGGCCGGTGACGCGGAAGATGGCGTCACCAGATTTCGGGTTGCAGGTCGTCGCGGTGAGCACGACGGTCCCACCGACCGGGGTGGTGGCTGGTGACACGGTCGTGTCGGCCAGTGCGGCGCCCGGCAGCAGGAGCGTGCCGAGGCCCACGCCGAGCGCCGCCGAACAGAGTGCTGTTGAGACCTTCATACGCGTCTTCCCTCATTTCGTCCGCTGACTGCGTGGGACGTCGTTCGGGTGGCCAACTCCGTGACTAGCACCGGTGTGCCCAACACTAGGTGCGTTGGGACCTCGATCCGGTGAAAATGAGAAATCCTCATTGCCGTCACGTGTCCACCCGAAGGCGGGGAGAGCTGCGGAAAGGCCCGCACGGCCCGCCCGGCGCCGCTGATCCGATCGATGTCCGTCCGGCCGGGCTGTCACGGGTGGGTCGATGGCGAGGTATTGCCGGCGACGGCGGTAATGCACCACCGGCAGGCGGCTCAGCCGGCCCGCTGCGCCGGGGTCGGCTCGCGCATCGGCTCGCCTGTCTCCACCAGCGTCTTGAGGCTGGCCAGCAGCTCCGGCCAGCCACCGCTGCCGTCGAGCTGCCCGCTGATCGCCCGGTGCATCTCGCTGTCGGGGGAGAAGCCGTCGTGTACCAACCGGACCGCCGACCGGCCGTGCGGCTCGATCTCGAAGGTTACGGTCGACCGGCGCTCGTCGAGCCGGGAGGCCAGCTCCTCGGCGGTCCAGCCGAAGTGCTCGGCGTGCTCCGGCCCACGGATAAGTCGGGGGGAGCCCGGAGGGGCGCTGGTAGGTTCCGTGCCCGTGACACGGGACAGGGACGCCGGACTGGGCACGCGGTTCGCTCGGCTATGGGCGGCCAGCACCCTCTCCGCCCTGGGCAGCGGCCTGGCCACCGTCGCCGCGCCGCTCTTCGTCGCCTCGCGGACGGACGACCCGCTCGTGGTGGCTGCGGCATCCGCCGTGGCCTGGCTGCCCTGGTTGCTCTTCGCGCTGCCCGGCGGAGTGCTGGTGGACCGGATGGACCGACGTCGTTTGATGATCGTCATCGACCTGGTGCGAGTGGTCGCGCTGGCCGTGCTGGCCGCTGCGATCATGACCGGGACAGCCGGCGTGGTGCTGCTGTACGCGGTGCTGTTCGTGGTCAACACCGGTGAGATCGTGTTCCGTGCGGCCAGCCAGGCCATGCTCCCGACCGTGGTGCCCCGGCACCGTCTGGAGCGCGCCAACGGCTGGCTCGGCGGCGGCACCACCCTCATGCACGGCATGCTCGCCGGGCCGCTGGGCGGTCTCCTGTTCGTGCTCGCGGCGAGCAGCCCGTTCCTGGTCAACGCCGTCACGTACGCCCTCAGCGCGGTGCTGGTGGCGCTCATCGGAGGCGATTTCCGGGCCGCCGCCACCGACGTGAGCGCACGCCGGACCCGCTCGATCCGGGGGGAGATCGTCGAAGGGCTGCGCTGGCTGGCCCACCAGCGGCTGCTCCGGACGATGGCCGTGCTCATCGGCCTGCTCAACGTGACCCTGACCGCCGCGCTGGCGGTGCTGGTGCTGCTCGCCGACGAGCGACTGCGGCTCGGGTCCGTCGGCTACGGGCTGCTGTTCACCTGCATGGCCTGCGGCGGGGTGCTCGGCGCGCTCCTCGGCGATCGGCTCATCGCCTGGTCCGGCGCCACCTGGACGATACGGATCGGCCTGCTGATCGAGGCGGGGCTGCACCTGGCGCTGGCCGCCTCCCGCAGCACGGTCGTGGTCGGGTTCGCGCTCTTCGCCTTCGGCGTACACAGCGCACTGTGGAACATCGTGGCGAACTCGCTGCGCCAACGGCTCACCCCGCCGGCGCTGCAGGGCCGGGTGGCCAGCACCACGCTCTTCGTGGCGGCGGGCGGCAACTGCGTGGGTGCCCTGCTCGGCGGTCTGCTCGCCGCCCGGTTCGGCATCACCGCGCCGTACTGGGTCGGACTGGTGGTGGCGATCGGCGTCTCCGCCGCCACCTGGCGGGTCTTCACCCGCGCGGCGGTCGCCCGCGCCTACGCCGACCCGCCCCCGGCCGTACCCGAGCCCGCCCGGGCGGGTTGACGACGCGCCGCGTCGGTGGCGGCGCGTGCTGTGGTGGGCAGGTGTGGCAGCGTGGGGTGGTGACCGAACGCGCGCCGCTGGACGTCGACCTCGCGCTGCTCGGCGGCGGCGGCGCCGCGTCGCTGCTGCTCGCCGCGCTGGACCGGCACGGCGTACGCGACCTGCGGATCGCGGTCGTCGACCCGGTGCGCCGGCGCGGCCAGGACCGCACCTGGGCGTTCTGGGGCCGCCCGGACAGTGACCTGGACCCGCTACTCAGCGCGAGCTGGCGACAGGTCGAGGTGGCCACGCCGGCGCGGCGTCGGGTGCTGGACCTGGCCCCGCTGCGGTACGCCATGCTCCGCTCCGGCCCGGTCTACGACCGGGCTGCCGAGGCCGAGCGCCGCCTCGGCGCCACCCGGATCGTCGCGCCCGCCGAGTCGGTGGCCGACGACGGCACGCGGGTGGTGGTGCGCACCGGCGCCGGGCCCACCGTCCGGGCCGGCTGGGTGCTCGACTCCCGGCCCCGCCCACCGGCCCGACCCGGGCGGACCACCTGGTTGCAACACTTCCGGGGCTGGTGGCTCGAAGCCGACCGGCCGGTGTTCGACCCGGCGCGGGCGGTGCTGATGGACTTCCGCACCCCGCAGCCATCCCGGGGCGTCTCGTTCGGGTACGTGCTCCCGGTGAGCGACCGCTACGCCCTGGTCGAGTACACCGAGTTCTCGCCGGCCCTGCTCACCGATTCCGGGTACGACGCGGCGCTGGCCGGCTACCGGGACCTGCTCGGGCTCGACCCGGTCGGGCTGCGGGTGCGCGAGGTGGAGAACGGGGTGATTCCGATGACCGACGCGCCGTTCCCGGCCCGGCCCTCGCCCCGGGTGGTTCGCCTCGGCACGGCCGGCGGCGCGACCCGCCCCTCCACCGGCTTCACTTTCTCCGCGATGTACCGCCAGGCCGACCAGGTGGCCCGCGCCCTCGCCGCCGGCCGGCCGCCGGTGCCCGCGCCGGCGTACCCGCGCCGGCACCGCTGGATGGACGCGGTCGCGCTGCGCGCGCTGGACCGGGGCGGTGTCGGCGGCCCGGACTTCTTCGACCGGCTCTTCGACCGCAACCCGGCCGAACGGGTGCTGCGCTTCCTTGACGGCGTCACCACCCCCGCCGAGGAGGTCGCGGTGATGAACTCCACCCGGCTGCTGCCGATGATCGCGGCCACCGCCGGCGACGCGGCGGACCGGGTCCGCGACCGGCTGCGCCCGACCCGACCCGCCCCGGCCATCCCGGCAGCCGTGGTGGGCGTCCCGCCCTCCGGCGGAGCGGGCGATGCCGTGCCGGACGTCGCCGGATCGGAGCCCGGCGTGCCGCCCCGCTGACCGGGCGGGTCAGCGCTGGGCGGTCACCGCATCACGGATCAGGACCCGCAGGTCCTCCATCGGGTCACCGTCGCCGGCCCCGAGCAGCGTCTTCGTCGCCGCGACCGTCAGCCCCAGCTCCGGATAGGCGTACGCAAGGCTGCCACCGCTGCCAGCCGCGCCGAACGCCCCGTCGGAGTCCACCGCGTACCCGAGGCCCCAGGTCGTCTCCTGCCCGAACACCCACTCCCGACCCGGGCCGGCGGGCGTGGTTGCGGTGCGCAGCCGCGCCGGCGAGATCAGCCGAACGCCGTCCACCTCGCCGATCAGCGCGGCGAGCATCCGGGCCGCCGCGCGGGCGGTCATGGTGCCGGTGGCCGGCACATCGGCGGTGAGGACGTCGGCGCGGCTGCCGATCTCCGCGCCCGGCCGGACGCCGGGCGGGGCGACCCGGTCGAAGTTCGGCAGGTTGGCGCTGGCGTAGTCGAACAGCGCCGACAGGTTGCGGTCCTCGACCCGGGCCAGCCGCCCCAGCTCGGCCGCGGGCACCCCGACGTACAGCTCGCCCGGCACTCCGAGCGGGCCGGCCACGTCCTCGGCGAGGACCTGCGAGACGCGCCGGCCGGTCACCCGGCGGACCACTTCGCCGACCAGCCAGCCGAAGGTCCACGCGTGGTACGCCTTCACCTCGCCGGGCGGGGCGATCGGCTCAGCGTCGGCGACCATCGCGCACATCCGGTCCCAGTCGGTGAAGTCCTCCGGCGTCACGTCCGCCGGCAGGGCGGGCACGCCAGCGGTGTGGGTGAGCGCGTGCCGCAGGGTGACCCCCTCCTTGCCGTGCCGGGCGAACTCCGGCCACACCTCGACGATCCGCAGGTCGTAGTCCAGTTCGCCGTGCTCGGCCAGCACGTGCACCACGGTCGCGGTGAGCGCCTTGCCCGTCGACACGCTCCAGACGGGGGTGTCGGCGGTCAGCGGCCGGCCGGTGGTCCGGTCGGCGGCCCCGGCGTGCACCTCCAGGATCGCCTCGCCGTCGAGGTACGCGGCGACCTGCACGCCACCTTCCCGCCCGGCGGCGATCAGTTCGTCGATCCGCCGCCGCACCTCGGCCCGCAGGCCGTCCCAGTCTCCGCCCATGGTGATCGACTCTGGCAGACCGCGCCGGGGCGGCGCGCGGGATTTTCGGCCGGCGCCGGTCCGGCGTGGCGGCCCCCGAGCGCGGGGCGCGGCGTCGCCGCCCGGTAGGTTGCCAGGCATGGTGGACGCGGCGGCCGGCAGAGGTGTGCAGATCTGGACCGACGGGGCGTGCAGCGGCAACCCCGGACCGGGCGGTTGGGGCGCCCTGCTGCGCTACGGCGACCACGAGCGGGAGCTGTGCGGCGGTGAGGCCACCCCGACCACCAACAACCGGATGGAGCTGATGGCGGCCATCCAGGCGTTGGAGAGCCTGACCCGGCCGGTCACCGTGGAGCTGCACACCGACAGCACGTACGTGCGCAACGGCATCACCAGCTGGCTGGCGTCCTGGAAGCGCAACGGCTGGCTCACCGCCGCGAAGCAGCCGGTGAAGAACGCCGACCTGTGGCAGCGGCTGGAGGCGGCCTGCGAGCGGCACCAGGTCACCTGGCTGTGGGTCAAGGGGCACAACGGGCACCCGGAGAACGAGCGGGCCGACGCGCTGGCCAACAAGGGCATGACCGAGGCGCGGGCAGCCGCGCTGGCCAGCCGCTGAACCGACGCTGAGCCCGCGTCAGCGGGTCGCGTCCGGATGCCCGGGCATGTTGGACCCGCCACCGCTGCTGCCGGAGGAGCCCCCGGCGACACCCGAGTTGTCGTCCTCGGTCACGATGTCCGGCCGTACGTCGGTGCCCTCCGGCGCCGGGACCTCGGTGTCCGCCTCGACCTGCACCAACCGGGCCTGCCCGGCCTCGTCCTCGCTGTGCTGCGGGTCGCCCGGCAGCTCACCGTCGCGCTTTCGGAAACCCACGCCGTGCCCCCCGTCGGTGCCGTTCCGCGTCGGCGGTGGCTACCCGGCGTCGTCACCGGCGAAACCTCGCCCGACCGTGGCGACCGGGGGTTGCTTGGCCGCGCTCCCGTCCGGCGCGGCGGACGCCAGGCGCAGGGTGCGGCGACGGATGAGCGCGACGACCAGGGCCAGCGCCAGCGCGCCGGAGACCACCAGGAACGCCGGGGTGTTGCCAAGGTGGTCGTTGACCGCGCCGCTGGTCGACGAGCCGACGGCGATACCCAGCTGCCCGGCGGTCTGCAACCAGCCGTACGTCTCGGCGAGCCGGGTCGCCGGGGTGGACAGGGCCAGGATCTCGTCGGTGACCGCCAGGAACGGCGCCAGCGCGAGCCCGAAGACCGCCAGCGCCACGGCCATCTGCGGCACGGACCGGGGCAGCAGCAGCGCGAGCGAGGTGGCGGCCAACGTGCCGACCAGTGCCAGGTACGCCCCGGCGGGGCTGCCGGGCCGGCCGAGGCGGGCCAGCAGCAGGCCACCGGCCAGGCTGCCCACCGACCACACGGTGACCAGCAACCCGGCCTGCTCCGGATGCCCGACCGCGCTGGCGAAGGCGGGGACCAGCACCCACATGGCGCCGATGCCGACCATGTAGCCGACGTGGGTGGCCAGGACGGTGCGGCGGATGGCCCGACCGGGGGCCGCGGACCGGCTCCCCGCGGGTCGGCATCGCGGCGAGGTGTCACGACGGCGGTGCCGACCAGCCCGGCGGTGCCGATCGCGGCGAAGGTCACCAGCGCCCCGGCCGGACCGCCGATCAGCAGGCTCAGCGTCACCGCGAGCGGGCCGCCCACGTAGAGCAGCTCCTGCCCGACCGCGTTGACGGCGTACGCGCGACTCAACGCGGGGGAGGGAACCATCCGGGCGAGCTGGGCGCGCCCGCTGCCCATCGCCGGTGGGGTGCTGAGCCCGGCCGCGGTGGCCAGCGCGACGAACGCCACCGGACTGGTGACCACCGCCAGCCCGAGCAGGGCGAGCAGGTGGACGAGGCCGGTGGCGAGCAGCACCGGCCGGTCGTCGAGCCGGCCCAGTAGCCGGCCGACCAGCGGTGCGGTGAGTGCCAGCCCGATCCCGCAGCCGGCGCTGGCCGCCCCGGCCGTGGCGAAACTGCCGGTGTTCTCGTGACCGAGCAGCACGACGAGCAGCTGGCGCATGGCGACCGGTAGCTGCGCCACGGTCATCAACACGATGAGCAGCGCCGCCCGCCGGGGTAGATTCATGACTTATGAATCTACCCGAGGAGAGCTCTGCCAACCTGCTCGGTGCGCTCGCACTGCTCGCCGGCTCCCGGATGCGCGCCTCGGTCAACGCATCGATCGGGGCCAGCGGCGCACTCGCGGAGGCGCTCGTCGTCCTCAAGGACCAGCCGGGAGTGACGGCCGAGTGGCTGGGCCAGGTGCTGGGGCTCACTCAGCCCGGTGCCGCGCACCTGGTCCGGCGGCTGCGGGAGCAGGGCTGGGTGGAGCGGCGGGCCGGCGCCGACGCGCGCAGCCGAGCGCTGCACCTCACGCCGGAGGGCGCGAGCGCCGCCGCCCGGATCCTGCGCGCCCGGGCGGAGGCGCTGACCGCTCTGCTCGCCCCGCTGACCGCCGAGCAACGCCTCCAGCTCGCCGACATCGCCCGGGCCCTGCTGCACGACGAGGTGACGGACGCCCGCAGCCTCGCGCACCTGTGCCGGCTCTGCGACCGTGCCCGCTGTCCGCAGTGCCCGGTCCACGCCGGCTTCCAGGAGCGGTCCGCCGACTGACGCCACGTGCCATGGCCGAGCCGACCGACGCGGCGGCGCCGCGTCAGCGGCGCCGACCCCGGCGGGTGGGGACGGCGGCGCGGGCCGGCCGGCGGACCGGGGTGAGCGTCAGCGCCGTCCAGTGCGCCGGCCGGGTGAGC
Organism: Micromonospora cremea; assembly: GCF_900143515.1. Taxonomy (NCBI): domain Bacteria; kingdom Bacillati; phylum Actinomycetota; class Actinomycetes; order Micromonosporales; family Micromonosporaceae; genus Micromonospora; species Micromonospora cremea. The sequence goes on from NZ_FSQT01000001.1 coordinate 1,284,996, forward strand.
GTCGCCGGCAGCCCGGTGCGCGCGTCACCACGAGCGGCGTCCAGCTGGGCCTGGTGCAGGAAGAGGGTGGCCCGCAGGTCCGCGCCGCGCAGATCGGCGCCACGCAGGTCCGCGCCCGTGACGTCGGCCAGGCTCAGGTCGACACCGCGCAGGTCCGCACCGATCAGCAGCGCCCCGCGCAGGTTGGCCCGGCGCAGGTCCACCCCGCGCAGGTCCGCCCCCAGCAGCTGGGCACCCCGGCGGTCGGGGCCGGCGGTGCCGCCCCGGGATCGGGCCGCGTCCCCGGCCCGCGACAGCAGCGGGTTGACCCGGTCGCGGTGCGCGGCCACGTCCACCGCGCGCAGCTGCGCCGGGTCGCCCCCGGTGAGCGCCGCCGTCTCGGCGCGGGCGCGCTCCAGCTCGACGCGCAGCTCGGCCGGCGGGCGCAGCGCCAACGCCTCGGTGAGATACCAGAGCAGCTCGTGCAGCGGGCGCAGCACGGTGAACGCCGCGGCCATCTCCGGCAGCGTCTCCGGTGCGGCCCGCCAGTCCCGCCCACCGAAGGTCACCTGGGCGACCTGCTGGCCGGCGCCGAAGCAGTCGAACACCGTGCAGCCGGGAAACCCCCGCTCCCGCAGCTCGGTGTGGATGCCGCAGCGGTGGTCGGGACGCAGGTTGGCGCAGGGCTGACCGGCCGGCTTGTCGACGGCGAAGTCCGCCGACGCGGCGAAGGCGGGCACCACGCAGCACAGCCCGAAGCAGCGCCCACAGTCGGCGCGCAGCTGCGTCGGCCCGGACGGGGAAGCGGGGCTGGGCGACACGCGGGCGGTCCTCCTGACGATCGGGCACGGCGACCACCATTGTCGCGCGCGCCGCCCCGACCGAGCGGGTCGGGGTCACCGTCTGTGCCTGTCACTGCCCGCCGCGGAGCGGGGTACGGGGGCCGCCCGGCTGCTGCGGCGCCAACCGGCGGATCGCCCGCTCCCCGTTGCCGGGCCCGTACTTCTGGTCGAAGTGCCGGACCACGGTGGCAGCCGGCGTACGGTCTCCATCGGCCGGCTCGGCCAGGGCGAACACTCCCGGCGCCGCCCCGGGCGCCCGTGGCGGCAGCACGGCCCGCACGGTCAGCGGCCGGGCCAACCGGAACGCGTGGCAGTCGACGTAGTGCTGCCCGTCCACCGTCACGTAGGGCACCTGCACCTCGACCACGTCGGAGTCGTCGTGGCGCAGCGTGACCGTGACCGACCAGTACCGTTCCAGGTCCAAGGTCGCCTGCTCGTGCTCCCACAGCTCCTCGAACCGGGCGTGCACGAACCCGCCCCACGGGCTGTCCATGTCCACCTCGAGCTGGGGCACGTTGAACGACAGCTTTCCGATCGGGAAGAACGAGATCAGCGCCCGACCGTCCCACTGGTAGAGCTGGATCGACGGGGAGGCGTCGTAGAGCCGGACCTGCAACCGGTGCCGCAGCCGGGGTTCGAGGGCGTCGGAGAAGGCGGCCAGGTGGCGCAGGTTGGTGCGGATCTGCCGCGGCACGTTCACCCGCTGCCGTTCCAGCTCCTCGGAGCGCTGCTGCGCGGCGGTGCAGTCCGGGTCGAGCAGGAGCAACTGCACCTGGGAGCCGTTGGCCAGCGCTGCGCGGACCGCCCCCAGCGTCTCCTCGCGGTGGCGCTGCTCCAGCAGGATCGTCCAGGTGTCGAGGATCCGTACCCGGCGGCCGGCGCGGTGCAGCCGCGCCACGAACGCCTGCTGATCGAAGCTCAGGTGCTCCTGCACCCGCGCCTTGCGGGCCTCCTCGAACAGCGGGTCGAAGATGACGTACGAGATGGCCGCGAGCACCACGCTGGCGCCGAGGTTGAGCAGCAGGTCGCTGAGGAAACCCGCGCTGCGCCAGGCGGCCAGCAGCATCACGGCGGCGATGCCGAGCAGCGCCCCACCGACGACGAAGGCGCGCCGTTGCCGGCCGCCCCGACCAGCCCACCTGGGCATCCGGTCCCCCTCCGTCGCCGGCCGGCCTCACCGCCGCCGCTGATCACCGGAATGGGGAAGGATACGTGCCCGGTTTGCCGCTCGCTGTCCCGTTCGAGACCGAGGGTGTCTTCCGCCGGCGATCAGACCGACCGCCAGTCGTCGGTGGTCAGCGCGGCGGCCTGCGGGCCCATCAGCAGCATGCCGCCGTCGACCGGCCAGGAGGCCCCGGTGACGTAGCTGGCGGCGGGGGAGGCGAGCAGCGCGACCACGGCGGCGACCTCCCGGGCGTCGCCCGGCCGCCCCACCGGTACGCCGGGACGCTCCAGGGTGAACGGGTCGACGTCCTCCTGACCGGTCATCGGCGTGGCGATCTCGCCCGGGGCGACCGCGTTGACGGTGATCCCGTCCGCAGCCAACTCCTGTGCCATCACTTGGGTGAGCAGCCCCAGCCCACCCTTGGCGGCACAGTACGCGGCCGAGCCGACCCGGGGCGCGTGCTCGTGCACGCTGGTGATGTTGATGATCCGCCCGCCGGCGCCGGTGGCCCGCATCCGCCGCGCGGCCCGCTGCGCACACAGGAACGGCGCGTCCAGGTCGACGGCGAGCACCTCGCGCCACTGCTCCCACCCGGTGTCGACGAATGGAGCCGACGCGCCGGTGCCCGCGTTGTTGACCAGCACCCCGATGCCGCCCAGCCGGTCGGCCAACTCGTCCACCACCGCCGCCGCCTCCGGCAGCCGGGTCAGGTCCACCTCGGCGACCTCGCAGCGCCGCCCGGTGGCGCGGACCTCGGTGGCGGTCCGCTCCGCGCCGTCCGGGTCGCCGTACCAGGTGATGCCGATCTCGAAGCCGGCCTCGGCCAGGGCGACCGCGCAGGCCTTGCCGATGCCGGAGTCCGCGCCGGTGACGACCGCGATTCGCGGGTAGTTCTCGTATCGCTGGGGCATGCTCCCGCACTACCCGGACCGGACCGACCCCAATCGGGTGTAGCAGTGGGCGCGGCGGGTAGCCGCCGGGTATGGAACTGGTCCAGGAGTCGCCGTACCGGTTCCGGATCGACCGGGAGGCGCCGATGCAGGTGCCCGGGGTCGTGTTCGCCGTGCCGGAGCTGCTGCCCGACGTCGGTGCCGACCGGTCGCTGGACCAGGTGGCGAACGTGGCCACGCTGCCCGGCATCGTGGAGGCGTCGTACGCCATGCCCGACGTGCACTGGGGTTACGGCTTTCCGATCGGTGGCGTCGCGGCCACCGACGTCGCCGCCGGCGGTGTGGTCTCGCCCGGCGGGGTGGGCTTCGACATCTCCTGCGGGGTCCGACTGCTCACCGCCGAGCTGGACCGGGCGGAGCTTCCCCGGGTCATCGACGCGCTGATGGACGGTCTGGATCCGGCCATCCCGCGTGGCATGGGCCGGGGCGCGGTCTGGCAGCTCGCGGACCGCGCCGAGCTGGACGCGGTCCTGCGCGGAGGCTCCCGGTACGCCGTCGAGCAGGGGTACGGGGTGCCCCGGGACCTGGCCCGCTGCGAGGACGGCGGCGCGGTGACCGACGCCGATCCGGCGCAGGTCAGCGAGCGTGCCGTGCAGCGGGGGCAGGGCCAGGTCGGCAGCCTCGGCTCCGGCAACCACTTCCTCGAGGTGCAGGCCGTCGAGGAGGTGTACGACGAGCCGGTCGCCGCCGCGTTCGGGCTGCGCCAGGGGCAGGTCTGCGTCATGATCCACTGTGGCTCCCGCGGGCTGGGTCACCAGATCTGCACGGATTACGTGCGGGTCATGGAGCGGGTGATGCCCCGGCACGGCATCGAGGTGCCGGACCGGCAGCTGGCCTGCGCACCGGTCGATTCGTCGGAGGGACGGGCCTACCTGGCCGCGATGGCCGCCGCGGCGAACTACGCCCGGGCCAACCGGCAGCTGCTCACCGACGCGGCCCGCCGGGTCTTCACCCGGGTCGCCGGGACCGATCTGGATCTGGTGTACGACGTGTCGCACAATCTCGCCAAGATCGAGGAGCACGAGCTGGACGGCGGCGCCCGGCGGCTCTGCGTGCACCGCAAGGGCGCCACCCGGGCGTTGCCGCCGGGTCACCCGGACCTCCCCGCCGACCTGCTCGACGCGGGCCAGCCGGTGCTGATTCCCGGCTCGATGGGCACCTCGTCGTACGTGCTCACCGGCGTCGCCGGCAATCCGGCCTTCGCGTCCACCTGTCACGGCGCCGGCCGTACCCGCAGCCGGGGCGAGGCCAGCCGCGCCGTGCGGGGCCAGGACGTGCGGCGCGACCTGGCGGCGCGGGGCGTGGCCGTGCGCGGCGCGTCCTGGAAGGGGTTGGCCGAGGAGATGCCGGATGCGTACAAGGACGTGTCGGCAGTGGTGGAGGCGTCCCGGGGCGCGGGGCTGTGCCGGCTGGTCGCCCGGCTCACGCCGCTCGGCGTGGTCAAGGGCTGACCGCCCGTCCAGGGTGTGCACAGCGCGGGTCGCCGACCGCCGGCGCTCAGACGTCCAGGGTCACCGCGCACGACCAACCAGCGCCGTCCGGACCGACGCGCAGCGCGTGCAGCGACACCGCCTTCGGCACCGCGCCGACCAGTTCCACCGTGTCGGTGCTGGTCGATTGCCAGCGCGCCCGTAGGCCGCCGTCCTCGGTCGCCCGCACGTCGCAGTCCAGCGGCAGGGTGCCCTCGGTGTCCAGCCGGAAGATCACCTCGTCCAGCAGGCCGACAAGCATCTCGCCGTCGTCGCCGGGCGGCAGGTGGAACTCGGTGTCCGCCTGCGGCCGGGCGCCGCCGGTGTCGGCGAACGTCTCGACCAGCGCGGCGACCGCCTCGGCCAGGCATCCCTCCCGGTCCGGCGCCCACGCCTCGATCCGTACGTCGGCGGTGTGCGGCACGCTCCGGTGCCCCCGTTGCGTCGAGCGCTGCATGCCCCCGATCATGCCGGTCCGTGGCCCGGCGCCCGACCCACCGCCCGGATTCGCCTCCGGGACATCCCGGAACGGTCCCGGAGAGAGGGCCGCCCGGCTGGCCGCCGCGCCAATAAGAAGGGAGGCTACATGTAGTGACCCTTCTGGAGGTGGATCCGTGCCAACCCGACGACGACCCCGGCTCCGGGTGCTCATCGGCGTGCTCGCCGGCGTACTGGTGCTCTGCGGCGGCGGCGTCGCCGTGGCCACCTGGACGCTCGTCCGCGCCACCGACACCGTCGGCGAGGTGGACTTCGTCCGCCCGCTGGCCGTACCACCGCTGGCCGACTCCCGGCTCGACGACCAGGGCCGGCGGGTCTTCGACCTCATCGCGCGTGAGGGCCGGCGGGACTTCCGCGGCGATGGGCGGCTGACCCGCACCGCCGGCTTCGACGGCGACTTCCTCGGCCCCACCCTGCGCGCCAAGCGCGGCGAGCAGGTGCGGGTGAACGTCGTGAACAAGCTGGGCGAGGAGACCAACGTGCACTGGCACGGCATGCACCTGCCGGCGCGGATGGACGGCGGGCCGCACCAACTGGTCCGCCCCGGCGCCACCTGGTCGCCGACCTGGCGGGTGGACCAGCCGGCGGCCACCCTCTGGTACCACCCGCACCCCCACGGCGCCACCGAGGAGCAGGTGTACCGGGGCCTGGCCGGTATGTTCATCCTCGACGACGACCGGGAGGCGGCGCTGCCACTGCCCCGCACCTACGGGGTGGACGACGTGCCGGTGATCGTGCAGGACCGCAGCTTCTCGCGTAGCGGCCAGTTCAGCAAGACCCGCAACTCGATCGCCAGTATCGGCGTGCTCGGCGACACGTTGCTGGTCAACGGCACCGTCGGCCCCTATTTGGACGTGCGCACCGAACGGGTCCGCCTGCGGCTGCTCAACGCCTCCACCGCCCGCACCTACAACTTCGGCCTCTCCGACGACCGGCCGTTCGCGCTGATCGGCACCGACGGAGGGCTGCTGGCCCGCACCGCCCGGCTGACCCGGATACGGCTCTCACCGGGGGAGCGGGCGGAGATCGTGGTCGACGTCCGTCCTGGGGAGCGGGTGACGCTGCGCAGCACCCCGCCGGATCTGGGCATCGGTGGTCTGTCCCGGCGCTCGGCCGGCGGCGCCGACCGGCTCGACGTGCTGCAACTGCGCGCGGCCAGCACCCTGACCCCCGCCCCGCCGGTGCCGGACACGCTGGTGCCGGTGGACCGGTTGGACCCATCCGCCGCGGCCACCACCCGGACGCTGGAGTTCCAGGGTCGGGGCATCAACGGCCGGTCGATGCGGATGGACCGGATCGACTTCGCCGCCACCCGGGACACCACCGAGGTCTGGGAGGTGCTCAACTCCGACGGCACCCCGCACAACTTCCACGTCCACGACGTGCAGTTCCAACTGCTCTCGGTGGACGGCGCTGCGCCACCGCCCGAGCTGGGCGGCTGGAAGGACACCATCTACCTGCCGCCGCACCGGCCGATGCGGATCGTGCTGCGGTTCACCGACCACAGTGACCCGAACCTGCCCTACATGTACCACTGCCACCTGCTCTGGCACGAGGACAGCGGGATGATGGGCCAGTTCGTGGTGGTCGAGCCGGGCCAGGCGCCGGGGCGCCCGCCGACGCACGCCGGCCACGGCGAACACAACTGACCGTCCAGGCGTACCGTCGCCGGATGCGGATCACCCGGTTCACCCACTCCTGCGTCCGCGTCGAGCACGACGGCGGGGTGTTGGTCGTCGACCCGGGCACGTGGAGCGAACCGCGCGCCCTGGTCGGCGCGGACGCCGTCCTCGTCACCCACGAGCACACCGACCACGTGGACGTGCTGCGGCTGGCCGGCCTGGGCGTCCCGGTGTACGCCCCACAGGGCGCCCGGCTGCCCGATCTCGCCCCGCTGCCGGTGACCCGGGTCCACGCCGGGCAGCGCTTCACCGCGGCGGGCATCACGGTCACCGCCTACGGCGGCCGGCACGCCGCCATCCACGAGGGTCAGCCGGACTGTGCCAATCTCGGCTACCTGATCGGCGACGGGCTCTACCACCCGGGCGACGCGCTGCACGTGCCGGACGAGCCGGTGCGCACGCTGCTGGTCCCGGCGCAGGGGTCCTGGCTGCGCCTCGACGAGGCGATCCGGTTCGCCCGGGAGGTGGGCGCCGAACGGGCGTACCCGATCCACGACGCGCAGCTCAACGAGCGCGGCCTGGCCAGCGTCGCCGGCTGGTTCGCTGAGACGATTCCCGGCTACCGTCACCTCGTCCCCGGCGACACCGCCTGACCGGCCGAGCGAGTCGAGGCGCCACCGGCGGCCGTCACCGCGCCACCGGCGGCCGTCACGTCGAACCGAGGTGCGGCGGCGGTGAGCACGGCGGCCCGGGTCGCTGCGGACCACCCGTCGGCCAGCTCCGCCAGCAGCGCCGCGACCAGTCGGGTCACGTCCGCCTCGGCGCCGGAGTGCAGCGCCTCGGCGACGATCAGCACGGACGAGGTGCCCTCCCGCACGGCCGACCAGCCGCTCTGCCGGTTCGTCCAGCGTCGGGCGTGGGCACGGCCGGAGGCGTCCACGAAGGTCACCTCACCCGGGTCGGGGTGCTCGGTGTCGCCGGCGAAGGTCAGGTACTCCTCGTCGCCCCGGGCCGGCCGCACCACCAGGTCGCCGTCGACCCGGTCCAGGTCGAGCACCGCGACCGGGATCGCGTACGCGGCCGAGACGGCGTTGCAGAGGTCGACCAGGGGGTGCAGCCGGGGCAGGTCGCCGTCCAGGCGCAACCGGCGCAACAGCGCCTCCGCCGCGCACCGGTACCGGGTGGGTCGCAGCCCCATGGCCGCGTACGCCCGCCGCCACGCCTGGATCTCCGGGAACCCGCTCTCGGCGCCGCCGGCCAACCGCTCACGGGCGCCGGCGAGATGGCTGGCGGTCCGCTGCGCCACGTCGGCCGTGGCGGTGATCCCGGTGGCTCGCACCACGCCGGCGACGAGATCGGGGTACGCGGCACGGAGTTGCGCGGAATGCTCGAACTGCACGGGATTTCCTATCGTTCGGTGAGGGCGAGCGTCACGCCGAGCGCGACGAACGTGCCAGCGACGGACCGGCGCAGCCAGTCGGTGACCCGCGGCCGGGTCAGCACCCGCTCGCGGAGGCGTGCCGCGAAGATGCCGTAGCCGCTGAACACCAGGAAGGTGAGCAGCATGAACACCGCGCCGCAGGCGAGCATCGATCGGGTCGAGCCCGGGGCGGTGGTGTCCACGAACTGCGGCAGGAACGCGACGAAGAACAGCGTCGGCTTCGGGTTGAGCAGGTTGACCAGCACCCCGGAGACGATCACCCGGGCCGCCGAGCGGGGTGGCGCGGCGGTGGTCGCCGCGAAGGCGCTGCGGTCCCGCGCGGTCGACCAGCCCAGGTAGAGCAGGTACGCGACGCCGAGGTACCGGACCACCTCGAACGCCGCCGCGCTCGCCTGCAACAGCGCGGCCAGCCCGGTCAACGCCGCCAGCAGGTGCGGCACCACCCCCAGGGTGCAGGCGAACGCGGCCAGCACGCCGGCTCGGGCGCCCCGGGACAGCCCGGCGGAGAGGGTGAAGAACACCCCGGTGCCCGGGGTGACCACCACGATCAGCGTGGTGACCAGGAACGGGATCGTCACGTCGTCCTCCGATGGCCTTGGCGGTGTTCCCTGATCCCCACTCTGCTGCCAGGATGGTCCGGTGAGCAGGGCCAAACCGAGAGCACCCGAGAGGTCCATAACGGCCGGCTCGGACTACCTGCACCTGACCATCACCGACGCTCCGCCGGGTGGGCGGGCCGACTGGCTGGCCGGCCGGCTGCGCCAGGCCATCGCCGACGGGCGGGTGCCGGTCGGCGGGCGGCTGCCGGCCACCCGGGTGCTCGCCGCCGACCTCGGTGTCTCCCGGGGCGTGGTCACCGAGGCGTACCAGCGGCTGACCGAGGAGGGGCATGTCACCGGTCGGGGCCGCGCCGGCACGGTGGTCGTCGCCGCCCCGCCCGCGCCCGCCCCGCCGTCGCCCGCCCCGACCGCCGCGTCGGCGCCGGCCGCGCTCTTCCCTCCCGCTCCGGGCAGCGACATCTTCGACGCGGTACGCGCGGCGAGCGCGACCATCGACCTGACGCCCGGCGTACCCGATCTGGCCGCTTTTCCGCGCGCGGACTGGCTGCGCGCCGAACGGACCGTGCTGCGCCACCTCGCCGCCGCCGACCTGGGCTACGGCGACCCGTGCGGCACGCCCGCGCTGCGTCGGGCCGTGGCCGCCTGGCTCGCCCGCAGCCGGGGCGTCGCCGTCGACCCCGTCGAGGTGATCATCGTGGCGGGCGTGTCCCAGGCGCTCGGGCTGCTCGCCCAGGCGCTCGGCCCGGCCGGCATCGGCCGCATCGCGGTCGAGGACCCCGGCTCGTTGGGCGTACGGCAGCACCTGAACAACTGGGGGGTCGACACCCCGCCGATCGCGGTGGACGGCGCGGGGCTGCGCGTCGACGAGTTGGCCGCCAGCGGCGCGCCCGCCGTGATGCTCACCCCCGCGCACCAGTTCCCGACCGGCGTGGTGCTCGACGGCGACCGCCGCCGCCAGCTCGTCGACTGGGCCCGGTCCGGCGGTCTGATCATCGAGGACGACTACGACGCCGAGCACCGCTACGACCGGCCCCCGGTGCCGGCGCTGCGCGGCCTGCTGCCCGAGCAGGTCTGCTACGCCGGCAGCGTGTCCAAGCTGCTCGCCCCGGCGCTGCGGGTCGGCTGGCTGCTCGTGCCGGCCCGCCACCGGGAGGCGGTGGTGGCCGCCAAGCGCAACGCCGACCTGGGCAACGCGGTGCTACCGCAACTGGTGCTGGCGGAGCTGATGACCTCCGGCGCGTTGGAGCGACAACTGCGGCTGCTGCGCCGCCGACACATCCGCCGCCGGGACGCGATGATCGCCGCGCTGACCCGGCACCTGCCCGGCGCGACCGTGCATGGCGCGGCGGCCGGGCTGCACCTGATGATCACACTGGACTCCGAGCTGGCCGACACCGAGCTGGCGGCGGCGACGTTGGCCCGCGGGGTGAAGGTGCAGCCGCTGTCCTGGCACTGCCAGCGGCCACACCGGCCAGGTCTGGTGCTCGGCTACGCGGCGAACACCGCATCGGACATCGAAGAGGGTGTCGCGACGATCGCCACCGCGCTCCGCCAGCTCCGCCGCCGGAACGGCTGAAGGTCCGGGGCCGACCGGGCGGTCCGCCCGGTCAGCCCACGAGCAGGCGGACCAGGACCAGCACGGCGAGCAGCGCCGGCCCCCGCGCGCCCTGGCGCAGCAGGTCGACCGGGATCATCCCGAACGGCGTGTTCACCGTCGCCCCGCCGTAGTCGATCGCCGGTCGGGTGGCGGACCGCCAGGCGGCGGCCACCACTCCGAGCGCCAGCGTCGGCGCGAGCCACGCCGGCCCGCCGTCGACGGTCGACAGGGTCAGCAGCCACCACAGGCCCGCGCCGACTGCCGGCACGACCACGTGGATCCCGCGCAGCGCCGCGTCACTGCCACCGAGCGCCCGGCGCAACCCGGGCGACCGGCTGACCGACCGCAGGCCACCGGTCAACCGGTCGGCGGCGAGGTAGCCGAACACCACCTGCGCGGCACCGGCCAGCCCGGGCAGGGCGAGCGCCGTGGCGTACTGGACTCCGATCAGCGCCGCCCAGATCAGCAGGGCGCTGGGGTGGCGGCGGAGCCGGCGCACGTCGGCCTGGAGCAGCGCCCACCAGCCGGGGCCGGGCAGGAACCGGCTGCTGCGCACCCGGCCGATGCGGCGCCAGCGCCGGCTCTCCACCAAGCCGGTGAGCAGGCTCGGGTCGAGCAGGATCGTGGCCGTGGCGGCGGCGTTGGCGAACTGCGCGCCGGTGGTCAGGGTGGCCCGGTCCACCCGGGGCAGCGCGCGGACCGCGAGGACGGTGGCGACGACCGCGAGAGGCACCGCGACGGCCACCAGGGCGGCGGTCGGTGTCGCCGCCGGCCGGGGCAGTCCGTCGCCGAGACGACCGACGAGCACCACCAGCCCCGTGATGATGGCGGCCGCCAGCAGCGGCACCGCCCCCGCCACGGCCGGCCACCGCCGGCCCGCCCGGCTGCTCTGGGCGACGACGCTCAGCGCCAGCGCGGCCGCTCCCCACCCCGCGCCGGCCGCCGCCGCCCAGCCCAGCGCGGTCGGGTCGCTGACGCCGCCGAGCGCCGCCACGGCCACCCCGAGCAGCGCGGTGCCGGCCGCCGCGGCCGTCAGCAGGACGCCGAGGCGTGGCGTCAGCCAGGTCCGCCGGTCGACCGGCGCGCTGGTCACCCAGCTCTGGGTCGCCGGGGTGACCAGCAGCGGACCGAGCGCCCGCAGGCCGCGCCAGGCGAGCCCGGCGCCGGCCAGCAGCGCGGCGACCGCCAGCCACCAGCGCACCCCCGGATCGGCCCGGCCGACGGTGGGGGAGTTCAGCATGTCGCGGCTGGCGCTGATCGCGAACCAGCCGTACATGCCCACGAAGAGGACCATGACGTACGCGTCGCCCAGCACGTCGCCCAGGGAGTGGTCGTGATGCCGGCGGCGGGCCTGGCGCAGGCGCGTACGCACCTGCCGGGCGGTGGGCACCCCGGCCGGCGCGTCGGCGACGGTTGCCGGCGGGGCGGTCACCGGCCGATCTCGATGCGCTCGTCGACCACCGCGTCGATCAGCTCCGGGTCGTGCGAGGCCAGCAGCACGGCGGTGCCCGCCTCCCGCTCCCGACGCAGCCGGTCGGCCAACCACTGCCGGCCGCGTACGTCCAGCCGCTGCTCCGGCTCGTCCAGGATCAGCACCCGGCGCGGGCGGACGAAGCAGGACGCCAGCGCCAGCCGGCGGCGCTGCCCGCTGGACAGGGTCACCGGCAGTTGGTCGCGGGCCGGTTCCAGGCCCAGCTCGGCGAGCACCTCCTCGACCGGCTCGGCGTTGCCGCCGTGCGCGTACGCGACCAGCTCCAGGTGCTCGACCACGGACAGGTCGGGAAAGAAGTCGATGTCGTCCAGGGCGGCCGCCATCAGCGCCCGGACCTGGGGATCGGTCTCGTCGGCCCGGCGCCCCTGCACCCGCACCTCGCCCGCGTCCGGCCGGTCGGCGCCGACCACGCAGCGCAGGAGGGTGGTCTTGCCGCTGCCGTTGGGGCCCAGCACCACCGCGATCCGGCCCGCCTGGAGCGTGAAGCTCACGTCGTCGAGCACGACCAGGTTGCCGAAGTTGCGGCTAAGTCCCCGCACCGAGAGCGCATCCACGGTCACACACTCTCCCAGACCCCTGCAACCGGCCAACCTGAGCGACCCACATCACGCGGACTCCCCGTGCCCAGGGTGGGCCGAGCGCGGATCACCGACCGGCGGCCGGCAGGTCGCTGTCGTCCTCCAGCCGGCTGTCCGCGGCGGCCTGCCCGTCGGCGTCGCCGACCTCCTCGGCCACCGCAGCCGCGTCCGCCCAGTGTCGCCGCGCCTCGGCCGGGTCGCCCAGCGCGGCGGCGGCATCGCCCAGGTACAGCAGGGTGCGCGCCAGCCCCGCGGTGGGCCGGCTCTCCTCGCGCAACCGCCGGCCCTCGGCCAGCAGCTCGTACGCCGCCCGCGCCTGCCCGGGCGCGGCGGCCAGCAGCGTCGCCCCGGCGTTGAGCAGCGCCGCCGCCCGGCTCGTCGGGTCGCTGACCGACTCGTACTCGCGCAGCGCGGCCCGCCACGCCTGCGCGGCGTCCAGGTGCTCGCCGAGGGCGGCGTGCACCAGCACCAGGTTGGTCAGCGCCGCCGCGTAGCCGCGGGCGTCACCCACCGACCGGAACGTGTTCGCCGCCCGCACCAGATGGTGGTGCGCGGTGTCCAGCTCCCCCCGGGCCAGCTGCGCCGCGCCGAGGCCCAGGTCGGTGAGCGCGTGCCCGGCCCGGTCCGCCCCCGAGCGGTGCCGGCGGGACAGCTCCAGGTGCTCCACCGCGTCGTCGAGCTGGCCCAGGTCGAGCAGGGCCAGCCCGAGGTTCATCCGGGCCTGGGCGGTGCCCCGCCGGCCGCGCTCGGCCACCGCGAGGGTGAGCGCGGCGGCGGCGCCCTGCGGGTCGTGCCGGCGCCGGCGCAGCACGCCCAGCTCGTTGTGCGCCCACCCGGCGATCTCCGGTCGGTCGTCGGCGGTCGGGGTGGCCAGCACGGTGCGGCAGACCTGCTCCCACTCGTCCAGCCGCTCGACGTGCGCCAGCCATCCGCACAGCGCCACGGCCAGCCGGAACCACCACCGGCGCACCCGGCGGGGCAGCGTCTCGGCCGCGCCGGCCGGCACCCGGACCACCGCCAGCAGCAGCTCCTGGTGCAGGTCGAACCAGCCGTACGGGTCGTCGTCCAGCGGCAGTGACCACTCCCGGTCCGGTGGGGAGCCGAGGACGGCCAGGTTGGCCGCGTGCCGTTCCGCCCGGCGGGCCAGGTGCCGGGTCAGCCGGGCCTGCGCGGCGACCCGGGCCCGGGCCGGATCGGCGTCCCGCAGGTGTAGCCGGGCGTTGCCGGCCAGCAGCGGACGGATCTCGTACCGGTCGCCGGGCGCGCCCACCACGAACGCCGCGGCGGCCAACTGGTCGAGCAGCGCGGTCACCCGTTCCGGGTGCCGGCCGGCCAGCGCGGCGATGGCCGGCCGGTCCACCGGGGCGGGGGCCAGCGACATCAGCCGGTACAGCCGGCGGGCCTCCCGGGTCAACGCCCGGTACGCGGTGTCCCGCTCGGTGACCAGCCGGGCCGCCGGCGAGACGGTGACCCGCTGGTGCGGGGGCGTCTGCACCGCGCGGCGCAGCGCGTCGAGCACGTCGGCGTGCCGCCAGCCGTGCTGGGCGGTGCGGTAGCCGAGCGCCCGGACGGTGCGGGGCTGCCGCCCGCACAGCTCGACGATCTCGCCGACGGCGGGATCGGTGCGTGGGTCGGCGCGGCGGGCCCGCGCGGCCGGGGCGGCCCCCCCGGCGGCGGCGAACAGCTCGACCGCCTCGGCCGGGCCCGGCTCGGCGATCCAGTGCGCGACCACGCCCTCCAGCCCACTCAGCGCCGGACCGCCGGCGAGCAGCAGCCGGCAGGTCCGTGCGGTGGGCGGCAGCAGCGGCCGGACCTGCTCGGGTCGGTCGACGTTGTCCAGCACCAGCAGGATCTTGCGGCCGTCGAGCTGGCCACGCAGCGCGTCGGCGGCGACCGCGAGGGCGTCCGGCCGGCCGGAGATCGGCGGAGCGGTGCCCAGCACCCCGGCCAGCGCGGTGAGCACCTGCCGGGCGGACCGGGGCCGACCGCCGCGGCGCAGGTCGAGGTAGTACTGCCCGTCCGGGAAGTCCTCCCGGCACAGGTTCGCCGCCTGCACGGCGCAGGCGGAGGTGCCCACCGCCCGCCGGCCCAGCACGGCCACCGCATGCTCCCGGGTGAGCAGCGCGAGCACCGCCTCGACGTGCTCGTCGCGGCCGGTGAAGCCGGCCGGATAGGGCAGCGTCGGCGCACCGGTGGCCGGTGCGGCGACGACCTCGGTGGGCTCCGGGCTCACCTCCCGACCGGCACGGCGCCGGCGCATCTCGAACACCACGAACCCGATCGCGCCGCTGACCACCAGCGCGATGCTGGCCGGCCCGAGCACGCTGGCCGCCAGCTCGGAGAGCATGTTGCTGGCCAGGTTGCCGAGCACCCCGCTGACCAGCGTGCCGACCGCGATCAGCACCGGCCAGCGCGGCCCCCGGCCGCTGCCGGTGGGGCCGGTCACCGGACGCCACCGGAGACCAGCCCGGCGACGAGCTGCCGCCGGGCGAGCACCACCAGCAGCACCGGCAACACCGAGGCGAGCACCGAGCTGGCGGCCAGCACGCCGCTGTTGGACACGAAGCCACGCGACTGCCCGGCCAGGAACAGCCCCAGCGGGGTGGCCTCCGGCCCGCTGAACAGCAGGCCCACCACCAGGTCGTTCCAGACCTGGACGAACTCCAGCACGCAGACCGCGACCACCGCGGGCAGGTTGTGCCGGGCCAGCCGGCGCAGCGTGTCCCACCAGCGCCGCCCGCCCAGCCGGGCGCCGCGCACCTGCTCGGCGGGCAGGTCGGCGAACGCGTTGCGCAGCACCAGCACCGCGAACGGCACGCCCAACGCCACGTGCACCAGGGCCAGGCCGCGGGAGGTCCCGGAGGAGAGCACCAGGCCCAGCACCTCGTTGACCGGCCCGGCGATGACCTGGATCGGCACGACGCTGGCGGCCAGCAGCAGCAGCCCGGTGGCCTGCGCGGCCGGCCCGGTCAACCAGGCCAGCGGGTACGCGGCCAGCAGCGCGACCACCAGCACCGTGGCGGTCACCACGGTGGCCAGCAGCAGTGTGAAGCCCAGCGTCCGCCACAGCTCGCCGCCGGTGACCAGGTCACGGTAGGAGCCGACCCCCGGCGGGGCCGACCACCAGCCGCGCGCCGCAGCGTCCACCTGCCCGTGCAGCGAGGTGGCGACCAGCACCACCAGCGGCACCAGCCAGGCCACCGCGGCACCCGCCGCGAGCAGCCGGAACACCCGCCGGGGCGGCGCCACCCGGTCCGGGTCCGGTGGTGTCTCGGCCCGCGGTGGCGGCCACGCCTGCCGCACGAACAGCGCCGCCACGAGGATCCCGCCGATGACCGCCACCAGCCACACCACACCGAGCGCGGCGCCCTCGCCGGTGGTCGTGCCACCCGAGGTCTGCCAGACCCGCAGCGCGAGCACGGCGGCCTCGTCGCGAACCGAGCCGGGGGTCATCACCAGGATCAGGTCGAAGGTGCGGCTGGTGCCCACCGCGACCAGCGCGAAGACCACCGCCACGGTACGCAGCAGCAACGGGCGCCACTGCGCGTCCCACAGCACGTGCCGGCGACCGCCGCCGTAGGCGCGTACCGCGTCGGCCAGGCTCGGCGGCACCGCGTCCAACGCGGCCCGGAAGACCAGCACGGCCAGCCCGACCCAGGCCCAGACGAACGCCGACATCAGCGCCACCGTGACCAGGCCCGGCCCGAGCAGATGCGGGGCGTCCTCGGCGGACCGGCCGGTCAGCCGCGCCGCGATCAGCGTGGCCAGGCCCCTGCTCGGGTCGGGGTCGTACATCAGCCGGAAGGTCACGCCGGTGACGACCAGCGGCAACGCCACCGGCACCAGCAGGATCAGGCGGACCAGCCCGCCCTCCTGGGAGCGGCGCGACGCGGCGGCGAGCAGGTAGCCCAGCGCCGTCACCACCGCCGGCACCAGCACCGCCCAGAGGACCGTGCGGCCGACCACCGCGCCGGTGTCCGGCGCGTCGAGCGCGGCGCGGAAGTGCTCTGCGCCGACCCAGTGACCGTCGGTGGTGACGCTGGCGTGCACGGTCCGCAGAACCGGCCACAGCACCAGACCGCCGAGCAGCAGGATCGCCGGCAGCAGCAGTGCGGAGGTCGCTCCGGCCGCCGGGTAGGCCCGGCCGCGCCGGGGCGGCCCCACGTCGTCGAGCACGGCCAGCTCGCCGAGCACGCGAACCTGGCTCATCGGCCGCCACCCGCCCTGCGGGCCGCCGCGGCGAGGTGCCCGGTGGCCCGGCGCACCGCCTCGCCGGCGGGCACGCCGTCGGTGACGTCGGCGAAGAAGTCCTGCATGATCCGCCAGATGCCCACGCCGTCGGAGCCGGTGAACGGGCCGGGCAGCTGGTCGGAGAGGTCGAAGCGCAGGGTGCCGGGGGCGCGCATCTCGCCGGCGAGCTTGTGGCGGACCGGGTCGGTGTAGCTGTCCAGGGTGATCGTGGTGTTCGGCGACAGGTAGCCGCCGGCGTCCACCCAGGGCTGGAACGAGTCGGCCCGGGTGAGCCACTCGACCAGCTCCACCCCGCCCCGGGCGTCGGCGAACGCCACCGCCGCATCACCGCCGACGATCAGCGGGCCGCCGCCGCCCGGCCTGGCGCTCGGGAACCGGAAGGTGGCCGGCTCCTCCGGGCCACGCCGG
Source organism: Micromonospora cremea (assembly GCF_900143515.1). Classification (NCBI taxonomy): domain Bacteria; kingdom Bacillati; phylum Actinomycetota; class Actinomycetes; order Micromonosporales; family Micromonosporaceae; genus Micromonospora; species Micromonospora cremea. Next base: position 1,301,848 of record NZ_FSQT01000001.1, read on the forward strand.
AACCTGCCGACCACCTCGTCGGTGAAGTCGGCCTCGAAGACCATCACCGCCCGGCGGGAGCGCACCACCTGGATCACCGACTCCTCGTACTGGGTGAGCAGGGCACGGCGGCCGCCGCCGGGGAACGCGCCGTCGATGCTCCACAGCTCGGCGAGCTGGTCCAGGGCGTCGCGCACGGGCCGCCCCTGCCAGTCCGCGTCCGGCGCGGCGAGCGCGTCGTAGGCGTCGGGCGCCAGGTCGGCGAGGACGTTCTCGAACCAGTCGGTGAGCACCCAGCCGTCCGCCGCGCCGATCGCCAGCGGCGCCGGGCCGGACCCGCGCCGGGCGAGCGCGCCGAGATCGCGGGTCCGCGTGACCAGCTCGTCCCAGCTGCGCGGCGGGTTGGGCAGCACCGACGGCAGGTGCCAGATCAGGGACTTGTGCGCCGCCTTCACCCAGACGCCGTAGCGCCGCCCGCGGGTCATCAGCAGGTCGCTCAGCCCGGTCGGCACCGCGTACTCGGTCGACGGGCGCACCGGGCTCAGCCAGCCCCGCAGCGCGTACTCGGTGACCAGGCCGGGGCGCGGCAGGATCGCCACGTCGGGGCTGGTGCCGGCGAGGTGCCGGGCGCGCAGGAACGCGTCGATGTCGTTGCCGGCGCTGACCACGTGCACCGGGGCGGGGTAGCCGGCGACGACCCGCCGGAACCGGTCCAGCTCACTCCCGCTCCAGACCACCGCCACCTGCACCGACCGGGTGCCGCCGGCGCAGCCGGTCGCGGTGGCCGCAGCGCCGGCCGCGGCGGCGCACAGCAGGGTACGCCGGGTCGCCCGGCCTCCGGCCGTCACCGGACCGTCCCCTCGGGCTCGGTGACCAGGTCGTGCCGGCGCGGGATCTCGACCAGGGTGGCCGGGTCGGCGGTGCACACCAGCACGGCCACCCCCGGCGCGTCCGGTGGGGACAGTCGGGGCAGCAGGTCGCCGAGGCGGCTGCCGCCGGCCGGCTCGGCGGGCAGGTCGACGACGAGGACCTCGGGCAGGCAGACCGCGGCCCGGGCCAGCGCCACCCGGAACCGCTGGGCGTCGGAGAGCAGGTGCGGCAGCAGGGCCAGCGTCGGGGCCAGCTCCAGCCGGTCCACCACGGTGGCCGTCCAGTCGTCGGCCACCTCGTGCACCCGTTCGCGTTTGCGCTGGCCGTACTCGATGTTGCGACGCACGGTGAGCTGCGGCAGCAGAGCGCCGCCGGCGGGCACGTAGCCGATCTGCCGGCGCGGCGGCGGCAGGGCGGTGACGTCCCGCTCGCCGACGATGACCCGCCCGGTGACCGGGGCGGCGAGCCCGGCCAGCACCCGGGCCACGGCCGTGCCGACCCGGGGCGGCGCCACCAGGGCGGCGGTCGTGCCGGCCGGAACCTCGAGGGTCACCGGCCCGGTGCCGGGGACGGCGACCAGTGCGCGTAGCCGTAACGTGACCCTCACCTCCGGTGACCGCTGGTGACCGTCCCAGGGTGGCACACCGCGCCGACAGTCGATGCCCCGTGGATCCTCCATTGTGGAAGACGTGAACGGTGGCGCGGGCCCGCTACCGGGCCGGCTGGTCGGTGGGGGCGTAGAGGGCGGCCAGCCCGGCCGCCGTGGCGGAGAGCCGCTCGCGCAGCGCGACCGGGGTCAGCACCTCCACGTCGGCTCCGAGACGCAGCAGGTCACCGTGCGCGTGGGTGAGCGACTCGATCGGCAGCACCGCGGTCACCCAGCCCTGGGCGTCCGGCGGCCCGGCGGTGGCGTCCACCGCGGCCACCACCGGATCGCTGCCGATCTCCCGCAGCCGCTCCCGGCCGCCCGGGGAGAGCCGCACGGTGGCCTCGTCCTGGTGCAGCCGGGCCCGGAACTGCGCCACGTGCGCCCGCCACCAGGCCGGCAGGTCGAAGTCGGCCGGCCGGTCGAACTCCTGCGCGAGGGGGGTCAGCGCGAGGATCTGGTTGACCCGGTACGTCGCCGGGGCGCCGCGGCCGGGCCGGTCGGCCACCACGTACCACCGGCCGCCCTTGAGCACCAGCCCGTACGGCTCCAGCACCCGGGTCACCTCGCCGCGCCAGCTGCGGTAGCGCACCTCGATGCGGTGCTGCCGCCAGACCGCCTCGGCCGTGCGGGCCAGCTCGGGGGAGGCGTCGCCGTCGGCGTACCAGCCGGGCGTGTCCAGGTGGAAGCGTTGCTGGAGCTGGGTGGCCCGGTCGCGCAGCGGGGCCGGCAGCGCGGCGTGCAGCTTGAGTTGCAGCGCGGCCACCACGTCGCCGTAGCCCAGCTCGCCGGCCGGCCCGGGCAGCCCGGCCAGGAAGAGCCGGTCGGCCTCCTCGGCGGTCAGCCCGGTCAACCGGGTCCGCCAACCGTCGACCAGCTGGTAGCCGCCGGCGTGCCCGGCCTCCCCGTACAGCGGGATCCCGGCGGCGTGCAGCGACTCCACGTCCCGGTAGATCGTCCGTGGCGAGACGGCCAACCGTTCGGCGAGCTGCGCGGCGGTGAGCCGGCCGTGCGACTGGAGCAGCAGCAGGAGGGAGAGAAGTCGACTGGCCCGCACTTCACTGACACTAGCTGTCAGGGGAGTCGTTCTACCGTCCCGGCATGGCTTTTCGCGACAAGGATCTACGAACGCCGGGACCGGTCATGGTGGACGGTCGGCAGCTCAAGCGGTACCACATCGACCAGCCGGAACGGCCGATCGAGCCGGAGGTGGAGAAGGCCGCGTACGACCTGCTGCCCGCCCTGCTGGCTGACGTCCAGGACGACGGCACACCCGCCGCCGGATGGGTGGTGCTGCACCGGGGCGCGGACACCGGCGCCTACCTGCTGGCGTACACCTGGGTCTGGGACAACGTGGTGGAGGTCCGTATCGCGGCCGCCGGGCAGCCCGCACTGGACTGCCCGGACGATGATCCGGCACACTTCGTCGAACTGCGCCGCCCGGGAGTGGGCTGCGTCTGGGAGTTGGCGGTGCTGGAGCACGAGCGGGCCGCCTGGGTCCGGCACATGCTGGTGCCGGAGAGCCCCGACCTGACCGGTTACCTGCACGACACACGAGCGGAAGGGCCGGTGGGCCGCTGATGGGCGACTTCGACTTCTTTGTGGGCACCTGGAACGTGGTCAACCGTCGGCTGCGCAAGCGGCTGGTCGGCTCCGACGAGTGGGAGGAGTTTCCGGGGGTGTCGGTCGCGCACGGCTTTTTCGCCGGCGGTGGCCACTTCGACGAGATCATCTTTCCGACCAAGGGCTTCGCCGGCGCCACGATCAGGCTCTTCGACCCGGTGAGCGAGCAGTGGTCGATCTACTGGATGAACAGCGGTCGCGGCGAGTTGGAGCAGCCGCCGATGGTGGGCCGCTTCGTCGACGGAGTCGGCCGCCTCTACGCCGACGACCAGCATGAAGGGCGTCCGGTGCGGTGCCGGTTCATCTGGTCGGAGATCACCGCGACCTCCGCCCGCTGGGAGCAGGCGTTCTCCACCGACGACGAGCGCACCTGGGAGACCAACTGGATCATGACGTTCACCAAGGCGGCCGAGTAGATCAGGTCGACGGCGGGGGAGTGGTGTCGCGGTAGATGCCGGCCAGCCAGAGGTCGAGCAGCACGTCCACCACGTCCCGCTCGGCGACCGCCGGCCCGTCGCCGGCGAAGGTGGCGTACCAGACTCGCTCGTTCATCGAGTTGAGCGCGATGGCGAGGTCCCGGGCGGGCAGACCGTCCGGGGCCGCGCCGCGTCGCCGCTCCGCCTCGATGGCCGCCTCGATCGCCTGCACCCAGCGCTCCAGCACCGCCGCCCAGAGCCAACGCACCTCGGCGTTGGTGCCGCGGACCTGCGCGCAGGCGAGCACCAGCGCGCGGTGCGCGCCGAACGTCTCGTGGAACCGCTGGATCAGCTCGCGCCACCGGGCCCGCGGGTCCTCGGCGAGCCGGACCAGGACGTCTCCGGCGGCCGCGTCGGCCTCCTCGGTGACCCGGTCCAGCAGGGTCAGCAGCACGGCGTCCTTGGACGGGAAGTAGAAGTAGAACGTCGGCCGGGAGATCCCCGCCCCCCGGGCCAGGTCGTCGATCGAGATGTCGCCGAACGCCCGGTGCTCCAGCAGTCGCTCGGCGGTGGCCAGGATCGCCGTCTCCCGGTCGTCGCCAGCGGAACGGGCGGCGCGGCGACCGCGCGGGCTCGCTCGCCCAGCACCGGTACGGGCGGTCGTCATGGCCGGTGATGCTACCCGAACTCGACACCCTGTCGACGCCACTCGACAGGGTGTTGACTGCTGTCGACGGCGGTGGATAGTGTCCGTCCACTGCCCCGGATGGAGGAACGTCATGACCTCCGACCACGTCGACGTGCTCATCGTCGGAGCCGGCCTGTCCGGCATCGGCGCCGCCTGCCACCTGCGCCGCGACTGCCCCGACAAGACGTACGCGGTGCTCGAGGCCCGCGACGCCATCGGCGGCACGTGGGACCTGTTCCGCTACCCGGGCGTCCGGTCCGACTCGGACATGTTCACCCTCGGCTACTCGTTCAAGCCGTGGACCGACCCGAAGGCCATCGCCGACGGCGCGGCCATCCGCGAGTACGTCCGGGAAACCGCCCGGGAGTACGACGTGCAGCGGCACGTCCGCTTCGGGCACCGGGTGGTGCGCGCCGAGTGGGACAGTGACGCCGCCCGCTGGACGGTGCACGCACAACGCACCGACACCGCCGAGACCATCGTGCTGACCTGCTCGTTCCTCTTCGCCTGCGCCGGCTACTACCGCTACGACGAGGGATACACCCCGCCGCTGCCCGGCGTCGACGCGTATGCCGGGCGGCTGGTGCACCCGCAGCACTGGCCGGACGACCTCGACCACACCGGCAAGCGGGTGGTGGTGATCGGCAGCGGCGCCACGGCGGTCACCCTGGTGCCGGCCATGGCCGAGCGGGCCGCCCACGTGACCATGCTCCAGCGCTCACCGACGTACATCATGGCGCTGCCCTCGCGCGACGTCCTGGCCGACGCGCTGCGGCGCTGGCTCCCGGCGAAGGCCGCGTATCCCGTGGTGCGCTGGAAGAACGTGCTGCTGTCCACCGTCAACTTCCAGCTCAGCCGGCGCGCGCCCGGGCTGGTGAAGCGGCTGCTGCGCCGGGCCGCGAGGGGCCGGCTGCCGGTCGGCTACGACATCGACCGGCACTTCTCGCCCCGCTACGACCCGTGGGACCAGCGGCTCTGCGTGGTGCCGGACGGCGACCTGTTCACCGCCGTGCAGCAGGGCACGGCGTCGGTGGTCACCGACACCATCGACACCTTCACGACGCACGGCGTCCGGCTGGCCTCCGGCGACGAGTTGCCGGCCGACATCGTGGTCACCGCCACCGGGCTCAACCTGCTCGCACTCGGCGGCCTGACGCTCAGCGTGGACGGCGCCGAGGTCGACCTGGCCAGCACCGTCGCCTACAAGGGCATGATGCTCTCCGGCGTGCCGAACTTCGCACTCACCATCGGCTACACCAACGCGTCGTGGACGCTCAAGGCCGACCTGGTCGCCGGCTACGTCTGCCGGCTGCTGCGCCACCTGGACCGCACCGGCCAGCACGTCGTCACCCCGCTCCCGCCGCCCGACGACGAGCGGGTGCCGCTCATCGACCTGCGCTCCGGGTACGTGCAACGCAGCCTCGACGCGCTGCCCAAGCAGGGCGCGGCCGCGCCGTGGCGGCTGTACCAGAACTACGCCCGCGACGTGCTGCTGATGCGGCACGGCCGGCTCACCGACGAGGGCGTGTGGTTCTCCCGCGCCCGCGCCCGCGGCGCGACCGCGCCGGGCGAGCCCACCGTGCCGGCCACACCACCGACCGGCACCCCGGTCGCCTGAGTGTCGCGTCCGGACGGTCCGACCCCGGCCAGGTCGCCGGGGCCCGCCAGGAAAGGAGCACCGATCGTGCAGAGGTTCGACTTCGCCGGCGCGACGGCCGTGGTCACCGGCGCGGCCAGCGGCATCGGTGCCGCGCTGGCGCACGCGCTCGCCCGCCGCGGCAGCGACCTGGTCCTGCTGGACCGCGACTCCGGGCGGCTCGACGCGGTCGCCGCCGCCATCCGGGCCGAACACCCGGACCGCCAGGTGCACACCCACCTGGTGGACCTCGCCGACGCGGCGGCCACCGCCCGGGTGGCCGCCGAGATCGGTCAGCGGCACCCGCGGATCCGGCTGCTGGTGAACAACGCCGGTGTCGGCCTCGGTGGCCGGTTCGACCAGGTGACGTTCGACGAGTTCAGCTGGGTCATCGACATCAACTTCCGGGCCGTGGCGCAGCTGACCCACGCGCTGCTGCCCACCCTCAAGGCGGAGCCCGGCGCACACCTGGTCAACGTCTCCAGCCTGTTCGGGCTGATCGCGCCGGCCGGGCAGACCGCCTACTCGGCGAGCAAGTTCGCGGTGCGTGGCTTCACCGAGGCGCTGCGCCACGAGCTGGTCGACGACGGCATCGGAGTGACCTCGGTGCACCCCGGCGGGATCCGCACCCGGATCACCGAGAACGCCCGCGTCGGCAGCGGCGTCTCGATCGAGGAGTACGCGGCCGGCCGGGCGCAGTTCGAGAAGCTGCTCACCATCGCGCCGGAACGGGCCGCCGAGGTGATCCTGCGGGGCGTCGAGCGACGCCAGGGCAGGGTGCTGATCGGCTGGTCGGCGAAGCTGCCCGACCTGCTGGCCCGGGTCATGCCGGCCTCATACAACCGGCTGCTGGTCACCGGTTTGAACCGGGGCGTCGTCCGCCCGGCGCCCACCGGTGCGGTGCCGGCCGCCGACGTCGGCCGCGGCTGACGGTCAGGGCGGGCTGCTGCCCCGCTTCTCCTCCTGGGCCAGCACCGCGTCGCGGTGCTCCGGCTCGTCACGGCGGGCCAGCTCGGCGGCGAGCCGCGGGTCGGCCACCAGCCGCGCCCGGTTGCGGTGCAGGAAGCTCTCGAAACCCCCGGTGTACGGGCAGGTCAGGTCGCCGAGCGCCCGCTCGGGTACGTAGCGGCAGCCCGCGCAGTAGTCGCTGATCTCGTCGATGTCGGTGCCGTCCACCGCGTACGGGCGGGTGTCCACGCGGGCCAGATCGGCGTACTGGCTCATGCCGATCACCGTCGCGTTCATCACCCAGTCGGTGCCGTCGACGAAGCAGCGCTGGAACCAGTCCACCACCTCGGTCGGGCGCCAGCCGCGCTGCAACGCGTAGTTGCCCAGCACGAGCAGCCGGGGCGCGTGGTGTGTCCAGGCGCCGTCCCGGACGGTGGCGAGCACGTCGGCCAGGCAGTGGGCCTCCACCGCGTCGGCGTCCAGCTCGGCGAACCAGTTCGGCACCGGCTCGGCCGCGGCCAGCCAGTCCGCGCCCCGGAACCTGGGCTCGACGTACCAGTACAGCTGCCAGAGGAACTCCCGCCAGCCGAGCAACCCCCGGATGAACGGCTCCACCGCCGTACGCGGAACCGTGCCAGCCCGCCACGCCTGCTCGGCGGCGCGGACTGCCGACTCCGGGTCGAGCAACCCGAGGTTGAACGAGGACGAGAGCACGGAGTGCGCGAACAGCGGGTCGTCGGCGCTCATCACGTCGGCGTACCGGCCGTACCCGGCCAGCCGGTGGGTCAGGAAGTGCTCCAGCCGGGCCTGCGCCTCGCCGTGGGTGGCCGGGAATCGCCGGGGGCCGTCCCGGCCGACGAACCGCACCCCGTCGGCCGCCCACCGGTCCAGTTCGCGGCGGACCTCCGCGTCGATGTCGTCCTCGACGATCGGCGGCGGTGGCGGCGGCGCCGTTGGCGTGGCGGGGCCTTCGGTGCGAGGCCGACGCGTCGACCCGGTACCGCCGGCTGGGCGGGTCAGCACGTCGTGCCGGCGGCGGGCGTGCCGGTAGAAGTCGGTCATCCGCAACGGGCCGCAGCGGGTGCGGTCCGCCCAGCCGGCGAAGTCGGCCTGGCTGGTGATGAAGCCACGCGGTGGCAGCACCGTCAGCCCCGGCACCGATCGGGCGAAGCGTAACGCCGCCCGGGAGTGCGGATGGCACACCTCCACTGGCTCGGCGACCTGCGCCAGTGCCTCGCGGAAGGTCTCGGTACGCAGCAGCAGCGCCCGGTCGCCCAGCTCGGCCGCGCGGTGCCGCAGCGCGGAGAGGATCAGGTGCGCCTTCTGCCGGTGCGGCGGCCGGCGGCGGAACAGTTCCCGGATCTCCACCAGCAGCACCGGCTGGTCGGGGTCGTCGAGGAAGTGTGGCCCGAGCTGGTCGGCCAGCAACCATCGGCGGCGAGGCATGCCTCAATTCTGCCCACTCCCGAGCCGTCGCGCCCGACGGCGGGCCGGGCGGATCCCGGACGGGTCGTGCCGAATCAGGCCGCGTCGGCGTCGGCCGGCGCCGAGGTCAGCCGGACGTCGCGCCGGCGCGTCACCACCGTCAGCGCCACCAGGGCGAAGAGCAGCAACGCGAGCACGTGGACCGGGACCGGGCCCAGCGGCGCGAGCAGCGCCAGCAGCGCGACGATCGGAAAGGCGACGACCACCGCGCCGTGCTGCTGCCGGCGGACGTGCAGCACCCAGACGGTGAGTAGGTAGACGGCGATCGGGACGGCGACCGCGTACCCGGCGGTGACTCCGGAGACGTGCCCGATGTGCCGCTCGTGGTCGACCGCCACGACCAGGCCCGCGCCGACCGCGGCGACCGCGGCGAAGATCAGATAGTGGCCGTAGCCCCAGATCAGCGAATAGGGCAGCCGGTCGGGCGCCTCGATCGGCCGGTCGAAGTAGAGCCACCAGAGCGCGAACACGATGATCAAGCCCGCCGCGGTGAGCGTCCAGAGGTTCTGGTCGCCGGCGTCCAGTTCGGTCTGGATCGCCACCGAGACGGACAGCACCACCTCACCGAGCACGATGAGGGTGAACAGTCCGTACCGCTCGGTGATGTGCCGGGGGTGCCACGGGGTCATTCCGGGCCGCTCGGCCACCGCCGGCACGAGCAGGTCGGCCAGCGCCAGCAGCACGAACGACGCGATGCCCCACTCGGCGGGCAGGGCCAGCCGGAGCAACCAGCCGACCTGCACCACGGTCACGCCGATGGCGTAGCGGCGTGCCGCCGCGCGGTGCGCAGGGTCGCCGACGGCCGCTCGGCTCCACTGCACGACGGCGGCCAGCCGCATCACCACGTACCCGTAGGTGATGACGCTGAAGTCGCCGTCGGTGAAGGCGCGGGGCACTCCGGCCGCCAGGATCAATGCCCCGCTGATCTGGACCAGCGTGGTGATCCGGTAGACGTCGTCGTCGGTGTCGTACGCCGAGGCGAACCAGGTGAAGTTCATCCACGACCACCAGATCGCGAAGAACACCATCACGTAACTGGTCACGGCGTGCGCGAGGTGACCCGCGGAGACGTCGTGGTGCAGGCTGCCGGCGGCCTGTGCCACGGCCACCACGAAGCAGAGGTCGAAGAAGAGCTCCAGCGGGGTGGCCGAGCGGTGCGGCTCACTCCGGGATCGGGGCCTCATCGGCCGGTAGAACGGCCGCACGGATGGGGAACGGGTCAACACAGCTCCTCGGGTCGCCCACACGATAGCGAGCCCGGCACCCGTCCCGAGAACGATCGCCGCAGGGGAAATCAGCTGGCCGGGGCCACTCGGGCCGGCGGTGGCGCGACCGGCTCGCCTGCCTCACACCGGGCCAGGGTGCGCAGGGCCGCCTCCACCTCCGCCGGCAACCGCCGCCGGCCGCGCAGCGCCCACCCCAGCTCACGGCCGGCGTCGAGCAGCCCGCCCCGGCCGGCGGCGTCCCGGGCCACGGCGGCCGCCGTGCGCAGCACCACCCCGGCCGGACGGCGCAGCAGCGCGGTGAGCAGCCGGTTGCGCGTCTCCATCCGCCGCCGGGCCAGCCCGTCCCGCCCCGCCGGCAGCGGCAGATGGTGGGCCACCACGTCGTCGGCGTGCGCCAGCTGCCAGCCGGCCGCGGCCAGGTCCATCGCCAGCAGCGCCTCCTCGCCCCCAGCCGCTCGGTGAAGCCGCCGACCTGCTGGAACGCCCGTCGGCGCAGCACCACCGCGCAGGCCAGGAAGCCCAGCACCGACGGCCCCGGCGCGCCCGGCGGGGTGCCCAGGGGCGCGCGGGCCATCGCGGCGGACACCGGGTCGAGCCGCTGCTCCCGCCCGACCCGCACCTGCCCGGTGAGCAGGCCGGTGCCGGGGTGCCCGCGCAGGATCGCGGCGGCCCGTTCCAGCGCACCCGGCGCCCAGTAGGAGCCGTCGTCGGCGAACGCCACGAACGGCGTGTCGGCCAGCTCGACGCCGATGTTGCGGGCGGCGCCCGCGCCCGCGTTCCTGTCGAGCCGCACCACCCGCACCGCGGGAAAGGCCCGGGCCACCGCGGCCGGGGTGCCGTCGTCGGAGCCGTTGTCCACCAGGATCACCGGGGCGGTGTGCCGGCCCAGCGTGTCGAGCAGCTGCTCACGTCGGTTGCGGGTGGCCACCACCACGGTCACGTCGGTCATGGCGGCCCTGCTACCCCGGCGCGGCCCGCTCACGCCTGACGCGGGGGACCAACCCTCCCGTCGGTCGGATCAGTCGTGCCGGCGGCTGTGGGTCAACCCCTCCAGCACCAGGGTCAGCCCGGCGCCGACCAGCCAGACGTCCTTGGCCAGCCCGCTGCCCTGCTGGGTCGGGCGCACGCTGCCCGCCTCGCGCATCCCGGGCGTCTTCAGGTACAGCTGCACCAGGCCCGCGCCGAACGCGGTCAGGCCGAGCCCGGCCAGGGTGGCTGGCACGAACGGGGCGAGCAGCGCCGCCCCCAGGGCCATCTCGGAGTACGACAGCAGCTTGGCGAAACGCGCCGGTTCCAGCTGGCGGAGCTGCGGCATTGCCGCGACCGCCATTCCGTGCATGCCCTGCGCCGCCTCGCCTTCGAGGTTGCGCTTGCTCAGGCCCGAGTTGAGGACGTACGCGCCGATGCTGACCCGCAGCGGCAGGTGCGCGAGTTTCATGATCACTCCCGGTGGCCGTGGTCCGAATGCGGCCCGGGTACCCGCCGAGGCCCGCGATAACCCGTTGGGCCGACTGGGCCGGCCCTGGTGATCGCGGTAGGTTCGCGAGGGGCTCCCCGCCCGGCCCGGCCACCCGCCAGCCCGGCACCCGAGCCCGCCGCAGATCACCAGCAGGAGGCGAAGTGAGCCAGGAAGTCCGGGGAGTCATCTCCCGCAGTAAGGGCGCGCCGGTCGAGGTCACCACCATCGTGGTGCCCGATCCCGGTCCGGGTGAGGCGATCGTCCGGATTCAGTCCTGCGGGGTCTGCCACACCGACCTGCACTACCGCGAGGGTGGCATCAACGACGACTACCCGTTCCTGCTCGGCCACGAGGCGGCGGGCATCGTCGAGCAGGTGGGGGAGGGCGTCACCGACGTCGCGCCGGGCGACTTCGTGGTGCTCAACTGGCGGGCGGTCTGCGGGGTCTGTCGGGCCTGCCGCCGTGGCCGGCCCTGGTACTGCTTCAACACCCACAACGCCAGCCAGCGGATGACCCTCACCGACGGCACCGAGCTCGCACCGGCCCTGGGCATCGGCGCGTTCGCCGAGAAGACCCTGGTGCACGCCGGACAGTGCACCAAGGTGGACCCGGCCGCCCGACCGGCCGCGGTGGGGCTGCTGGGCTGCGGGGTGATGGCCGGGCTGGGTGCGGCGATGAACACCGGCAACGTCACCCGCGGCGACTCGGTCGCGGTGATCGGCTGCGGTGGCGTCGGCGACGCGGCGGTCGCCGGAGCGGCCCTCGCCGGCGCCACGACGATCGTCGCCGTGGACACCGACTCCCGCAAGCTGGACTGGGCTCGCCGGTTCGGCGCCACGCACACCGTGAACGCCTCCGAGACCGACCCGGTCGAGGCGATCCGCGCCGCCACCGGCGGCTTCGGCGCCGACGTGGTGATCGACGCGGTGGGTCGACCGGAGACGTGGAAGCAGGCGTTCTACGCCCGGGACCTGGCCGGCACCGTGGTGCTGGTGGGTGTGCCGACCCCGCAGATGAAGATCGAGCTGCCGCTGCTGGACGTCTTCGGTCGCGGCGGCGCCCTCAAGTCCAGCTGGTACGGCGACTGCCTGCCCAGCCGGGACTTCCCGATGCTCACGGAGCTGTACCTCCAGGGCCGGCTCGACCTGGACGCGTTCGTCACCGAGGAGATCGCGCTGGACCAGGTCGAGAACGCGTTCGACCGGATGCACAACGGCGACGTGCTCCGTTCGGTGGTGGTGTTCCCGTGAGCGCCCGGGTCGAGCACACGGTCACCGCCGGCACGTTCTCCCTGGACGGGCAGACGTTCGACGTCGACAACAACGTCTGGGTGCTGGGCGACGACAGCGAGTGCGTCGTCTTCGACGCGCCGCACGACGTGGCCGCGATCCTCGCCGTGGTGGGTGACCGGCGGGTGCGGGCGATCCTGGCCACCCACGCGCACGACGACCACGTCCGCGTGGCGCCCGAGCTGGCCCAGGCCACCGGCGCGCCGGTGCTGTTGCACACCGCCGACCGGGTGCTCTGGGACATGGTCCACCCCCAGCTGCCGCCGAATGGCGAGCTGCACGACGGGCAGAGCATCGACGTGGCCGGCACCACGCTGCGGGTGCTGCACACCCCCGGGCACAGCCCCGGCGCGTGCAGCTTCCACGCGCCGGAGCTGGGCGTGGTGTTCACCGGCGACACGCTCTTCGCCGGGGGCCCAGGTGCCACCGGCCGCTCGTACAGCGACTTCGACACCATCGTCCGGTCGATCCGCACCCGGCTGCTCACCCTGCCGTCGGAGACGGTCGTGCACACCGGGCACGGCGACGACACCACGATCGGCGCGGAGGCGCCGCACCTTCAGGAGTGGCTGGCCCGAGGCCACTGAGCACGGTCGGCTGGCCGGGCGGGGCCGGCGACTCAACGCTCGCCGGCCGCGCCCAGCACCGGCTTGACGTCGAGCACCGGCGTGCCGTCCAGCGCCTCTAGGTCGGCCACCCGCACGCGCAGCCCGTCCATCGCCAGCACCCGTACGCGGTGCAGCCCGATCGGGTTGGGCCGGTGTGGGGAGCGGGTGCTGAAAACGCCCGACTCCGGCCGTGTCTCGTCGCCGCGCGGGTGCACCGTCAGGATGTCCCGTCGAGCCCGGTCCAGCCAGGTCAGCACCAGCAGCTCCGCACCGACCCGTACATCGCCCAGGGCCCGCTCGACCTGCGGGTCGAAGACCAGCCAGGCGTCCGGCGCGCCCTCGTCGCCCTGCCTCGGCGCGCTCGCCGCGTCGGTCAGCGGCGAGAGGACCCGGCCGACCGGGCGCAGCAGGTACGCATCGTCGCTCTGGGCTTCGGTCATGGTCGTTCCCTTCCGGACGGTCGGTCGGTCCCAATCTAGTGCCGCCGGTCGGCGCTAGAATCCCGCCCATGGCCGCCGAGCAACCCGCACCCGCTGTCCGTCAGCTGCGCCTCGTCGTGGAGGCGGCCGATCACGACGCCGCCGTCGCGTTCTTCCGCGACGCGCTCGGCCTGCCCGAGCAGGCGGCGTTCAGCGGCGACGGGGACGCCCGGGTGGTGATCCTGGACGCCGGCCGGGCCACCCTGGAGATCGCCAACCCGGCACAGAAGCGCATGATCGACGAGGTCGAGGTGGGCCGGCAGGTGGCACCCCGCATCCGGGTGGCCTTCGAGGTGGACGACGCCCGGGAGACCACCGCCCGACTGGTCGCCGCCGGGGCGAGCGAGATCGCGCCACCCACCCGTACGCCCTGGCACTCGCTCAACTCCCGCCTCGACGCCCCGGCGGACCTCCAGATCACCGTCTTCCAGGAGCTGCGTACCCCGGACGAGCGGGCCGGGACGGACGGCTTCGGCACCGGACGTGACGGCGACGACTGAGCCGGGCGGGCTGCCCGCCGTCGCACTCACCCCGGCACAGACGGCCGCCCTGGCCCACGTCCGGTCGATCGCCGTGGCAGAGCGTCCCGCCGCCCTCGCCGCCCTCGCCCGGGAACTCGCCACCGCCGACGTCGGCCAACGGCCGGAGCAGTTGCTCGCCGCGGTCGTGCAACATGCTCGGCTGACCGTCAACTTCCACCCCGACCGGTTGTGCGCCGACGGTCGGACGGTCGCCGCGGCACTGGCCGACGACGGGGTGTATCGCAGCCAGTTCGTCACGGGCATCTCCAACGGCGGGCTCACCGCGTTCCCCGGCGGCGACCGGGACCGCTGGGAACGGCGAATGTTCGACGGCGCGTACCAGCGGCCCGGCGTGACGCCAGCCGACCGGCCCACGTACGGCGGTCTGAACCTGCTCGACCACGCGGACGGCGCCTGCCCTCGCTTCGGCTCCTGTCACCTGCGGCTGCGCCCCGCGGTGCTGGCCCGGGCGACCTTCTGCCTTGGCGACAGCCACCTCGGCCCGCGTACGGTGGGCACCGCCGACGCCTTCGAGGCGGTGCTCGCCGGGCTCGTCGCCGGCACTGCCGCCACCGGTGAATGCCTGGGACGCACCGGCACGGACGTCGCCACCCTGATCCGGACCTCGCTGAGCGTGCCGACCGGTCCGCGCACCGTCGGTCGCGCGCTGGACGACTACGTGGAGGCGCAGGTCCACGGCACCCTCGACCTTGCCGAGGACGTCGAGGAACTGGTGGTGGATCCGTCCTTCGCCGGCACGCCGACTGGCGCGACACTGGAGTTGATCGCCCAGCGGTTCGGCTACCCGCTGCGGTGGCATCAAGGTTTCGCGCTGGCGGTGGATCAGGTTGACCCGGAGTTCCGGGGCCCGGCGATCCCGGTGTTGGCGGCGCGCCTGCACCGGGAGTTCGCCCCACCGGGCGAACCGGTGGACGCGGCCCTGATCGGTCGGGGTGCGCTCTCGGTGATCACCGAGCCGGCCCGCTGGGCCGATCTGGGGCCCGCCGCCGACACCCTGCAGCACATCAAGCAGCTCTGGCACGTTCTCGTCCGGTACGGCACCCCGCACGTGAGCTGATGCGGCCGGATTCGCACGGCCTCGATCGTCCGAAACCGCGTCGCCGCCTCGAACTCACCCGCCGTGAGATATCGGGCCAATCACGGACGGTCAGCTAAGGCGCACTCGCCACCCTCGCCCGCAGCCGCCCACACCACCCCGGCCGGGCCCTTTGCTCTGCTTCAACAGACGCAACACATACCTTGAACTGCGAAAAGGCGATTTTGGGCGGTTGTGGAGGTTGTCGACCCGTCAGCACGGTCCGTGACTGTTGCGTCTATTGAAGCAGAGAAAAGGCTGCGGGGTGGGTGTGGCCCACGGCCGCCATGACCACTCTGAGTCACGTTGCGGGGCCCTTGGCGCCAAAAGGTGGACCCGTCCGATTCCGCAGGTGACCGGGACCGCAGCCTGGTGGGGCACCGGCATTTCCGGAATGCCCGACACGTCAACCTGGTTGTGTCCCCCGTACCGCCGGAGCCCAAACCCTTTCCGCGGTCATCTCCCGAGGAGTGTTCACCCCGGAGCGCTCCGCACGATCGAAAGGGCAACCATCGTGAAGGTCGACTTCACTCGATGGCTCCCCGCCATCGCTAAGGACTCGTACCGCAAGACCGCCCTGAGCGTTGTGGGTGTGGCCGCCCTCGGTGGCCTGGCACTCGCGCCGACAGCGGCCGCCGCCCCGGTCACCTCCGGGCCGCACCAGGGCGCCGTCGCCGCCATCGAGCTCGCCACCGGCAAGGCCGCCACCGCGGCACGCCAGCAGGACCAGCCCGTCGAGTCCGGGCTGACCACCGGCTCCGCCACCGGCAAGCCGCCGGCGGGCAAGCCGAGCCGCGAGGAGCTCATTCCGCACGGCATCGAAGGCGCCCAGTCGCGCATCCCGCTCGACGACGCGCAGCTCGCCAACGCCCGGGCCATCGTCGACGCCGCCAAGAAGACCGGCGTCGGTGACCGCGGCGCGGTGATCGGCATCGCGACCTCACTGCAGGAGTCGAAGCTGTACAACCTCGGCCACCTCGGCGCGTACAACGACCACGACTCGCAGGGCCTGTTCCAGCAGCGCCCGTCGTCCGGTTGGGGCACGCCCGAGCAGATCACCGACCCGGAGTACGCCGCCACGGCGTTCTTCGACGCGCTCAAGAACATCGGCGGCTGGCAGGACCTGCCGCTGACCACCGCCGCGCAGACCGTCCAGGTCTCCGCCTTCCCGTACGCGTACGCGCAGTGGGAGGAGCAGGCGGCGGACATCGTCCAGCAGCTCTGGTGACACCCGCACACACGACGCCGGCCGGCTCCCGAACAGGGGGCCGGCCGGCGTCGTCGTGTCGGTACCTCAGCAGGCGGGGTAGAGGCGCCGGGTGCCGACCCCGGCGGCGTACGCGGCCCGGTCGCTGAACCGGCAGCCGTAGTCGGGACGGGCCACCACCGCCGGGTCGGTCACCGTGTCGCCGGCGGGGCGGGCGCCGGTGCGTACCCAGGACACCAGGTCGTCCCAGGCGGCGCCGGCCTCGGCCGGGGTGAACTCGCAGTGCTGCGTGGCCCGGATGGCCCGCTGCACCACCAGCCGGCTGCGGCCGTGCCGCGCCACGTCGGTGGCGTACGCCTGCTCCATGCTGAACGGCACGAACAGGTCACCGAGGCCGTGCAGGCTGAGCACCGGCGCGGTGGGGCGGCCGGCGATCCGTGGCACCTCGGTCAGCGTCGGCAGGAGTCGCTGCCAGACGTTCTCCGGGGCGACCCGCCGCACGGTGGCGTTGACGTTGACCGGGCTGTTCGGGGTGTAGCGGGTGAGCAGGTTGGTGGAGAGCTGACCGGGTCGTTGGGCGGGGGAGTCGCCGCTGCTGGTCACGGTGATCGAGAAGAGGAAGTCCTTCCAGACCGCGAACGCGGCGTCCGCGCCGGGGCGCGGCCCGCCCGAACGGTTCACCGTGATGGCCCGTAGCTGCTTGCCCCGGTCGGTGGTGGTGTCCGGCCCCGTGGGAGTGAGCCCGGCCAGGCCGAGCGCCACCTCGATGCGGGGCACGGCGTTGGTCAGATAGTCGGCCGGCGTGGGATAGGCCGGCACCTCGGCGAGAGCCTGCGCGACCAGGTTGTAGTCCAGGTAGAAGTCGAGCAGCGTCTGGTCGCCGAGCACCCCGCACATGGGCAGCGCGCCGTCGTAGTAGCCGGGGTGCTGCTCCAGTGAACGGCCGATGATGTACCCGCCCATCGACACCCCGGCGAGGTAGGTGTGGTGCGGCCGGCGGACGGTCCGTCCGAAGTGGTCGGCGAGATCCTTTGTTCCCAGCACCCCGGAGCGGATGTCGAAGCCGTTGCGGTCGTACGAGGACGACGCCCAGGCGTACCCCTGCTCCAGCAGCCGCTGGCGCAACCCGAAGCCGGGCGGCTCCGGCGAGAGCACGGTGCCCTGGCCGCGGTAGCCGTGCGCCCACAGCACCAGGTCACCGTTCCACCAGGCGGGGACCTCGATGATGTATCCGGCGTGGCGGTGCACGCCCTGACGTACCGTCGTTGGCTTGCCGGCCACGACCAGCGGCGCCAGCGGCGGGTTCTCGATGGTGTACCCGGGCAGCGGCTGGCCGCCCCCGGGGTCGCGGTCGGCGGTGGCGCTGGCTGGCGCGGCGCCGGCGAGCCCGACCGCCAGGGTCAGGGTCGCGGTGGCGGCGAGCAGGCGGCGGAGGGTGCGAACGGGTGAGGACAGCATCGATGCTCCCCATCGGACGGATGTCGCCCGCGGGCGACCAGGCGGGACGGTTGCCTACCGGCCGGTAGCGTCCTGAACCTAGGACCGCCGTCGATCAGAGTCAATGGCTGCGTTGACCGGCCGGTCAGGCTCGACTGTCCGGCCATTCAGACCAGGCCGTGCGCGCCCACCCGCCGGAACCCTTGATGTTCGCCCCGGCCACGTAGTTGCCGGGCAGCCCGTACTCCTCGGCCGTGCTCCAGCAGCGGGCGTGGATGTCCCGCATCGTCTCCCGCAGCCGCTGCTGCGACTGGGCGAACGACCACGCCTGCCTCACCTGGCTCGCCGCTGGCCGCGCCTCACCTGGCCTGTCGGCCCGGCCCGGCTGTCCGGCCCGGCTGTGCGGCCTGTTGGGCGGGTCGGGTTGACTGGTCGTCGTGGACGAGTCGATCTGGGAGGCGGCCCGGGCGTCGCGCGGCTGGTTGGACGCGGCGAACGGCACCGGGCAGACGGAACTGACCTGCCGCATTCTCAAGCTGACCGAGGAGGCGGGGGAGGCGTCGGCGGCCTGGATCGGTCTGCTCGGGCAGAACCCGCGCAAGGGCGTCACGCACACCCGCGAGGACGTGGCAGCGGAGCTGGCTGACGTCGCCTTCACGGCGCTGGTGGCGATTGAGAGCCTGGGGCTGGATGCCCGGTCGGTGTTGGACTCCTGCGCCGCCAAAGTCCGCTCACGCCTCGCTGATTGACCGGATTCTCGAGGTTGTCGGGTTTGCCCGGTAGGGGCCCGCCGTGGCGCGCAGACCTGCGCGATCCCGGCGTTTCCGAACCAACCGTGCTTCCGACTCTTGACCGGCGTGCCGGGTCCGTGTGGTGCGGGGGGCCCGCCGTGCCCGGCTCCGGGCGGTCAGGCTTGATCCCTGCGCCGGGCACGGCGGGCCCCACCCCGTCGGTGGTCGCCGTTCGTCGTGATTCCTGCGCTGGGTATGGCAAGCCCCGGTGCCGGCGGCGATCGCCGTCGGTCTTGTTGCCCGCGCCAGGGGAGGTGGGTTTCATCCTGGCGGCGATCGTCGTTTGCCCTGATTTCTGCGCTGGGCGCGGTAGGTGCCGTGCCGTCGGGTTCCTCGTTCGACTTGAGCCCTGTGCTGGGCATCCGGCTGGCGGCCCCCGGACCCGGCCTTTGCGGTGGATGTGGCCAGGCCACCGTTCCGGGCGGTTGGTGTTGTGAGCGATATACCTGTGAGTCATACATATGCCTCTGAGGTATACCGCTCGTTGACGACCTCGCCCGGATCGCCTTCGCGCAGCGTTGATCGACTCGGCCTCGCGGATGTTGCGGTGTCCGCGGCCATCGGATGCCCCGATATCGGCGATATCGAGTCGATCAACCCCGAACCGGGCCCATCCGGCGCCGGGGCAGCCGATTGGACAGCCTCTCCGGATCGAGCCGAGCCCTCGGGCGACGGCCTGCTGGAACACTCGCCGATCTCGCGCCGGATGTCCGATATCGGAGTGTCTGACGTGTGACCGGCTGCACCCGTGGGCTGGAATCGTGGCCGGCCGGGGGTCGTTACACACCCTGACGATCGCAGCACCACCGGCCCGCCACCCCGCCCCTGTGGGTTGGGATGGCAGCCCGGCCGGGTTGGAATGCCCGCGGGTGCCCGGTCGTTGCAGACTCCCTGAACGACCGCACCAGCACCTGATCTACAGGGTGTCGACGGATGGGCCAACCCCGGAATGACGCCGGCCCGGCGGTCGTTACACACGGTCCCGGCGCCACGAGGCCCCGCCCGTAGGCCGCTGGACCCGGCGCCGCAGGCCCCCCGGCTTACCGGCCGCCAACCCCCAAGACTTTCCCCCTGTGTTGAAAGCGCCGGACGAGGTGCTTGCACCCACACGCCGTTCCCCCTGGTGGTGGGTGTCTACCCCCTGAAGGAGCTCACCCCTGATGAACACGATCATTCGTAAGAGCATGTTGTCCGTTGCTGGTCTCGCGTTCGCCGGTGGTGTCTTCGCCGGCCCGATCGCCGCCCACGCCGCCCCCGTCGACGGCAAGCCCGCCGCCGTGGCGGTGCAGACGGTCAAGGCGCAGGGCGCGCAGTCGCACATCAACCTGAACGACGAGCAGATTGCGAACGTCAAGGCGATCATCGCCGCGACGAAGAAGGCCGATCTGCCTGAGCGGGCCGCGGTCATCTCGATCGCCACCAGCCTGCAGGAGTCGAAGCTGGAGAACCTGGGTCACCTCGGCGACATGAACGACCACGACTCGCTGGGCCTGTTCCAGCAGCGCCCGAGCTCGGGTTGGGGCACCCCGGAGCAGATCACCGACCCGCAGTACTCCACGACCGCGTTCCTCAAGGGCCTCAAGCAGGTTGACGGATGGCAGGACATGGCGTTGACCGACGCCGCGCAGACCGTGCAGGTCTCGGCCTACCCGGATGCCTACGCCCAGTGGGAACAGCAGGCCACCGACCTGGTCGCCCACCACTGGAACAACTGACCCACCGCATGACACCGACCGCTGGCCGGCACCCCGAACCTGGGGTGCCGGCCAGCGGCATATCCATGAACAGATCTTGGCTTGGCGACGCACGGCAGCGGTGCGGTCAGCGCTGAGTGATCCGAACGGTGGGCAGGTACGTACTCACCGGCGGGGACCGGCGGAGGGACGAGGACATGGCCGCAGTGGGGCACGGCACGGATCTCCAGCCGGAGTCGGATCCAGAGCCGGAGCCGACGGGTGACGCCACCCCACGTCGGGGCTGGCCCATCGGGGCTCGGATGCTGCTGGCCGCCACGGCCGTCGTGCTGATCCTCGGCGCCGCCGCGGTGGCCGTGATCATCGCCGATCCGCACCGCCTCGGCATGTCCTACTCCAGCGCACCCGACGATGTCCGCCCCGGCGATGTCCGCCCCGACGGCACCCGGCCGGACGGCACCCGGCCGGACGGCACCGGGCCCGAGGGCACTCGCCCGGACGGCACCTTCCCGGACCATGCCCGCCCCGGCAGCGTCCAACCCGACGCTGGCCGACCTGGTGATGCGGGATCGGACGCCGGCCCTCGGGCGGGCGCCGCCGACCCCGACGCGGGCGGCGGGCCGGGTGACGAGGGCGCGGGCGCCGCCGGCCAGACGGTGACGGAGCCGTTGGCGGGGCGGCAGCGAGCCACCTTTGTGCTCGCGGACGGGTTGTCCTCGTTCGAGCTGCGGGTCGTTGACCTGGGTGACGACCTCTACCGGATCAGCAGCCCGACCGGCTCGGGCGTGACGGCCCGACCGGCGGTGCTGGGCGAGACCGTCCGGCTCGGCGTGGTGGCCACCGGTACGTCCGGGGCGAGGGACGTGCGGGTGTTGCTCAACGAACGGGTCAGTTGGCGTCTCCAGCTGGATGGCGGCGTGAGCAGCCAGGTGCTGGACCTGACCCGGGCCCGGCTGTTGGGGCTGGAGCTCGCCGGCGGGTCGGCCCGTACCGAACTCCTCCTGCCACCGGTCACCGGCACCATGACGGTCCGGTTGACCGGCGGGGCCAGCCAACTCGACGTCCGGGTGCCCGGCGAGCCGCCGGAACGGGTCCGCGTGGGAGCCGGTGCTGCCTCGGTGGTGCTGCGCGAGGAACGCTGGGCCGGGGTGGCCGCCGGAACGCTACTGGGTACGCCGGGGTGGGACCGGTCGGCGGACCGGCTCTATCTCGACCTGGTGGCGGGAGCCGGCAGCGTGACGGTGGGTGCCAGCACCCGGTGACCTGGGCCGCCCCGTGCGGGAAGCGCTGCGGCTGCGAGTGGGCGCGAGCGTACAGTCGGGCGGTGGAGCGTACTGAATCAATGCTGGCGGAGACCCGACCGCCCGGCGTGGCCGACGTAGATCCCGGCAGCGTGCTGCTGCCGGGCCACGACGTGCCGCTGGGCCGATACACCACCGTTCGCCGGCTGCTGCCCCAGCGCCCCCGCCGGATGGTCGGCGCGTGGTGCTTCGTGGACCATTTCGGCCCGGACGACGTCGAGCAGCGGCCCGGCATGGAGGTGCCGCCGCACCCGCACAGCGGCCTGCAGACGGTGACCTGGCTGTTGGAGGGCGAGATCCTGCACCGGGACAGCCTGGGCAACGTCCAGCCGATCCGGCCCGGTCAGCTGAACGTGATGACCTCCGGCCACGGCATCGCCCACTCGGAGCGGTCCCCGGCCACCCATCCGCCGGTGATGCACGGCGTGCAGCTCTGGGTGGCGTTGCCGGACCCGGCGCGGGCTGGAGCGGCGGACTTCGCGCACCACGCGGACCTGCCGCGCTGGCGCGACGGCGATCTGGACATGACCCTGCTGGTCGGTGAGTTCGCCGGGCAGCGGTCCCCGGCGGTGGTGCACACCCCGCTGGTCGGTGTGCAGCTGGAGTTGACCGGCACGGGGCCGACCACGCTGCCGCTGCGGCCCGATTTCGAGTACGCGCTGCTGGCGATGTCCGGCTCCGCCGAGGCGGCCGGTGTCGGGTTCGAACCCGGCGCGCTGCTCTACCTGGGCTCGAATCGCCGCGAGTTGACCGTGCGCGGCGGGACCGGGGCCCGGTTGCTGCTGCTGGGCGGGACGCCGTTCGACGAGCCGCTGGTGATGTGGTGGAACTTCGTCGGCCGCTCACACGAGGAGGTCGCGCAGGCTCGGGAGGACTGGATGGCCGGGCGACGCTTCGGCGTGGTCGCCGACGATCCGGCGCCGCCGCTGCCGGCGCCCGACCTGCCCACCACCCGGCTCAAGGCCCGCGACCGCACGGGCGGCCTGCACGGCTGAGGCCGCACCGCGCTCGGCGGGGGCCACGGCGTGCCCCCACGTCGGCGTGTGACCGACGTCGGCGTGGGTAGTCGCCGGCATGGCGACCACATTGATCACTCCGGTGGAGGACCGGAAGCGCCTGGCCCGCCGGCTCGCCGGCAGCGGACGGGGCTTCGCCGAGCAGTACGGCTTCCGGGTCACGAACAACCCGGCGAGCCTGTTCCAGGTGCTCTACCTCGCGGTGCTGCTGGCCCGACGTGGCGACTTCCGTCGGGCGTTGGACGGCGCGCGGGCACTGCGCGACGAGGGGTGGGACAGCGCCGCCCGGTTGGCCCGCTCGCTGCACCAGGACCGGGTGCGGGTGCTGCGCGACAGCGGCCAGCGCGGCGACGTGGACGCGTTGGCCGACGGGCTGGGCGACCTGGCTCGCACGGTTGTCGAGCGGTACCGGGGTGACCTGCGCCGGTTGCGCGCGTTGGCGCACCACGACCCGGCCCGGGAGCGCCAGCTCCTCGCCGAGCTGCCCGGGGTGGACGACCAGGTGGTCGACCTGTTCCTACGCGAGGCGCAGGCGTTGTGGCGGGAGGTCGCCCCGGTGGCCGACCGGCGGGCGTTGGCCGCGGCCCGCCGGCTCGGGCTGGGCCGGTCCGCCGACGACCTGGCCGGGTTGGCCGGCAGCGGAGAGTCGGAGCGGTTGGCCTGGCTGGTGGGGGCGCTCGCCCGGGTCGACCTGGAGCACCGGTACGCGGAGCTGACCGGTTGACCATGACGTGCCCTGGCCCACAGTTCGCCAAAATCTAACCGTACGGATGATGTTCTGTCGTATGGTTGTACCCGGCAGTGCTGGCCGCTCGGTTCGGGCGACCATCCACCGCCTGGTGGTCGCACCCGGTTCGGGCGCGGTTCACCGCCTGGGCAGGTTTGCGTGGCGCCCCCGGTCGCGGTTCGTGGCCCCGGGGCGCCCGCCTGTCCCGGCGCCGAGCAGCCCACCGCCCCGTGGCCACTCCGGGGTTCAGGTCGGGCGTCTTCAGCGGGCCAGACCGGCCAGCAGATTCACCGTGACGGCGATGATGAACGCGCCGAACAGGTACGACACCATCGAGTGCCGCAGCACCGTGCGCCGCATCTCGTTGCTGGTCAGGTTCGTGTCGGAGACCTGGAACGTCGTCCCGATGGTGAACGCCACGTAGGCGAAGTCGGAGTAGCGGGGCGGCTCGGGCTGATTGAAGTTCACCCCGCCGTCCGGGCCGGTGTAGTAGA
Organism: Micromonospora cremea; assembly: GCF_900143515.1. Taxonomy (NCBI): domain Bacteria; kingdom Bacillati; phylum Actinomycetota; class Actinomycetes; order Micromonosporales; family Micromonosporaceae; genus Micromonospora; species Micromonospora cremea. The sequence goes on from NZ_FSQT01000001.1 coordinate 1,325,484, forward strand.
TCCGGGCGTACCGGGCGCCGAACACGGTGTGCACCACCAGCCAGGAGAGCACCACACTGAGCACGCCCAGCCCGCCGGACAGTTCGCGGTGCAGCCCGGGCGGTGCCGAGTGGGCGCTGGCCAGGACCAGCCCCACCGCCAGCAGACTGGCCAGGCAGGCGATCAGCAGCACCAGGTCACGGACGGCCCGGTTGGGGTCCTCGTACGAGGCCACGCGCGAGGTCTGCGCGGCGTCCAGCGGCCAGAGCTTGCGCCAGACCAGCCACAGCCAACTCAGTGCGGCCGCGTCCCAGCCGACCAGCGGGGCGAGCGTCGACGACCACGCCGCGGCGACGATGCCGCCGGCGATGATGCCGACCGCCCCCACCAGGACGAGCTGCACCGAGGCCGGGGTGTGCCCGTCCGGGGCCCGGGACAGCCGACGCGGGCGGATCATCCGCGCCGCGTCAGGACTCGGGCCGCCACCACTGTTGGATCAGATGCCGCGCAGGTGCTGCGAGACACGGTTGTGCTTGTCTCGGGTCTGCGCGGCCCGCTGGGAACGGCCCACCTCGGGGGCCGCCTCGATGCCGGCCGACCGCGCCACCTCGGTGCCGTTGGCGTAGTCCACCGGCGGCAGGGCGCGCAACGCCTTCAGCACGTCCGGCGGGGCACCCTCCCGCTCGGCCTCGCGGACCACGTCGTCCTTCTCGGCCGGGTAGTCCAGGCTCGACAGGTACTGCAGGACGTCGGCGTAGCTCGCCATGGCAGGGGCTCCCTCGGGGCATCGATGTGGTCACGACGGGCGGCGGTTACCCGCTCGCCGTTCGGTCACGCCCGGGTGGATGGCCGAATCGGCTGCCGTTTCCCCCCGGCCGTCGCGGGTACCCGCAGGCGCCGATGCCAGCCCGAGGGGGTACGCGATGAACTACGACACCTTCATCGACCAGGTTTCCCAGCGCACGCGGGCGCCGTCCGAGCGGTCGGTCGAGCTGACCCGGGCCGTGCTGGAGACGTTCGCCGAGCGGCTGACCGGCGGCGAGGTGCTGGATCTGGCCGCCCAGCTGCCCAGACCGCTGCAACTGGTGCTCAAACCGAGCCCGCGCACGGAGCAGGCGGACCGGTTCGGGGCGGCCGAGTTCGTGGCCCGGGTGGCGCTGCGCGCCGGCGTGGAGGAGCCCGCCGCCCGCGATGCCGCCCGGGCGGTCTTCACCACCCTGCGCGAGGCGATCACCGGCGGGGAGTTCGACGACGTGGTCACGCAGCTGCCGCGCGACTACCGGGGGCTCGTCGAGCCGGCGATGGCCCCGGGGGCGACGTTGCGTCGCGGCTGACCACACGCCAACTCATATTCAGCTGTTGGTCAGGGCAACCATCGACGTCCCGCTTGGCGTCGAGATTGAGCCTGGCCTAACCTTGTCGTGCGAGGGGAGTACTTCCCACGAACCATTCCGGTCAGTACGGCGCGCCCGGCGCGCCTCGGGTGGTTGCCCATCTCTGGTGGGTGAAGGAGACCTCGAACATGACACGGTGTTCGAGGAGGCCCCATGACCGAGGTGTCGTACCTGTCCGCTGCCGGTGAGTTGTCGTCGGTGGGCACGCCCACGCTGTGGGCGGTGACGATCGCCGGCGTGCTGCTGCTGCTGGTGCTGGACTTCCTGGTCACCCGCCGCCCGCACGAGGTGTCGATGCGGGAGGCGATCGGCTGGTCGGCGTTCTACATAGCCCTGCCACTGGCGTTCGGCGGCTGGATCTGGGCCCGCTACGGCTCCGAGTTGGGCGTGCAGTACCTCACCGGCTACCTGGTGGAGAAGTCCCTCTCGGTCGACAACCTCTTCGTCTTCATGCTGCTGCTGGCCGCGTTCGCGGTGCCGGCGGTGCTCGCCCAGCGGGTGCTGCTCTACGGCATCGCCGGCGCGCTGGTGCTGCGGGCGGTCTTCATCGCTCTCGGCGCGGCGGCGTTGCAGACTCTCGACTTCGCCTTCCTGCTCTTCGCGATCATCCTCATCGCCACGGCGGTGAAGCTGCTCCGCGACGCCCTCTCCGGGCACCAGCAGGAAGTCGACATCAACAAGATGCGCTCGGTGAAGCTGCTGAGCAAGTTCATGCCGGTGGTCGACGAATACCACGGCACCCGGATGACCGTCCGGCATGGAGCGAAGCGGGCGCTCACCCCGTTCGCCCTGGTGGTGGTCGCGGTGCTGGCCACCGACGTGGTCTTCGCGGTCGACTCGGTGCCGGCGGTCTACGGCATCACCGAGGATCCGTACCTGGTCTTCGCCACCAACGCGTTCGCCCTGCTCGGTCTGCGTGCGCTCTACTTCGTCCTGCACGCGGCGCTGAGCCGGCTGGTGCACCTCAGCTACGGCCTGGCCATCATCCTGGCGTTCATCGGTCTGAAGCTGGGCCTGCACTGGGCGCACGGAATCTGGGAGAGCGTGCCGCAGATCCCCACCCTGGCCTCGCTCGGGGTGATCATCGGGGTGCTGGTGGTGGTCACGCTGACCAGCCTGCGCGCCACTCGGGGCGGTCAGCCCGAGGAGCGCGAGGTGGTCGCGGAGCGGCGCTGAGCGCGCGCGCCGCGCCGGGGCGATGAGGAGGTACGCGGGAAAGCTCTTGCCCCGGCCGCCGCAGGTGGTACGACTGTGCAATGGGAATCGTGTCACCGGGCTTTCAGGGTCGGCCCCGAACGCAGGAGCCGGCCCTGCCACCCGGGCAGTACCTGACCGAGGACTTCCCGGTGCTCTCGGCCGGCCCGACGCCCCGGGTTTCGCTGGACACCTGGGAGTTCGTCATCGCCGCCGAGAACGGCACCGAGTACCGGTGGTCGTGGCAGGAGCTGATGGCGCTGCCGCAGGAGACGCCGATGGTCGACATCCACTGCGTCACCCACTGGTCCAAGCTCGGCACCACCTGGAAGGGCGTCTCGCTGGACACCCTGCTCGACGGCGTGGACACCGGCGCGCACTTCGCGCTCGCGCACTCCTACGGCGGGTACACCACCAACCTGCCGCTGGACGACCTGCGCGGCGGCCGGGCGTGGGTGGCGCACACCTTCGACGGCGCTCCGCTGGCGCCCGAGCACGGCGGGCCGGCCCGGCTGCTGGTGCCGCACCTGTACTTCTGGAAGTCCGCCAAGTGGGTGCGCGGCATCCGGCTCAAGACGATGGACGATCCGGGGTTCTGGGAGACCGCCGGGTACCACGACTACGGCGACCCGTGGCGCGAGCAGCGGTACCAGGGTGACTGAGCGCGCGGTCGCGACCGGCACACCGGCGCGGGCTCCCATCCGCTGGCACGTCGGCCGGCTGGTGGAGCGCCGGGTGGAGACGCCGAGCGCGCACACCCTGGTGCTGGAGGTGCCGGAGTGGCCGGGGCACCTGCCCGGGCAGCACGTCGACCTGCGGCTGACCGCGCCGGACGGTTATCAGGCGGCCCGGTCGTACTCGGTGGCCGGGCCCGCGGTGGACGGTCCGGGCGGCCCGCGGATCGAGGTGACGGTGCAGCGGGTGAGGGACGGCGAGGTGTCGCCGTACCTGATCGACGTCTTCGGCCACGGCGACCCGGTGGAGGTGCGCGGGCCGCTCGGCGGCTGGTTCATCTGGAGGCCGGAGGAGACCGCGCCGGTGCAGCTGCTCGCCGGCGGTTCCGGCATCGTGCCGCTGATGGCGATGATCCGGGCACGGCGGGCGACCGGCAGCAAGGTGCCGTTCCGGCTGCTCTACTCGGTACGGACCCCGGACGACGTGATTTACGCCGACGAGCTGCGCCGCCGGGTCCGCGACGACTTCGGGCTCGACGTGGCGTACGTGTACACCCGCGAGGCGCCCGACGAGTGGCGCGGTGAGCCGCACCGGGTCGGGCTGGCCGACGTCAACACCCACGGCTGGCCGCCGGACCTGGAACCGCTCACCTACGTCTGTGGCCCGACCGGGTTCGTGGAAGCCGTGGCCGACCTGCTGGTGGGGCTGGGCCACCCGTCGCGACGGGTCAAGACCGAACGCTTCGGCCCCACCGGCTGACCGCCCCGCTCGCCCCGCAAGTCGAGGAGACCCGATGACCGAGATGTCCTACCTGGACGGCAACATGCTCGACGGCCCACTGCGCGAGCTGTTCGCCGTCGACCTGAGCACCGCGACGGGCCGCTGCGAGAACTGCGGCATGACCGGCTCGATGGCCAGCCTGCACGTCTTCTCGAACGCCCCGGGACTGGTCGCGCGCTGCCCATCCTGCGAAGCGGTGATGCTGCGGCTGGTCCGGGGGCCGGACCGGGCCTGGCTGGACATGCGCGGCACCACCTTCCTTCAGGTCCCGATGCCGATGGAGCAGCCGTACCCCAGCCCGCTCTGACGGGATCGGTCGGCGTTGCCCGGCTGAGGCAGACTGGCGGAATGAGCGCTGGTCGATGGCGTGACGTGCCGCGCGCTGTTCGACTCGCCGTGTCGGTCGCCGTGCTGGTGTTCGCCTACGGCACGGTGGTCCACCTGCTTCAGTTGCTCGTGCCTGAACTGAGGCCGCAGCTCACCCTGCCTGGTGGGCTCACGTTCTACTTCGGGTCCCTGACTCTGTGGGATCCCCTGGCGGCACTTCTGCTGGCGGCTCGTCGGAGAAGCGGACTGGCGCTGGGCTGCGTCGTACTGGCGACGGACGCGACCGCGAACTGGTACGCCAACTACGTGCTGGATCCGGCGGCGGGTGTCACCCCGGGCCGGATCGGACAAGCTGTCATCACCGCCCTCGCCATCACGTTCGTCGCGCTCACCGCGTGGCTGGCACCGTGGTTCGTCCGGCCGGATGAGAGGCGTTGACCCGGTCGCCGGCTGAGCTCGACGTCCTCGGGTCGCGTTCGTCGATCATGCCCGGGCCGCTACGCCGTTCGGCTGTGCCAAGGGGTGCCAGGCCGCACGATGCCGTCAACCCCTGGGCCTCGATGCCGAGGGCGACGTTCCCCCGCGCGAACTGGTTCCCTAGGCCGCCGGTCCGCCGTGGGACGTGCGGCCGGTGCGGACGGCGTACGCCCGCTTCATCTTGATGTAGTTGCCGCAGCCGGCCATCGAGCACCAGCGGCGGGCCTGGTTGCGGGAGGCGTCGTAGTAGGCCCAGCGGCAGGTGTCGCGGGCGCAGACCTTGAGCCTCGGCCAGGTGCCATCCTCGCCGCACACGCGGATCGCGTCGACCAGGCCGGCCAGCGCCCGGTTCAGGGGACCGTCACCGGCGGCGACCAGGCGGTGGCCGTCGTCGGCGAAGCGCAGTGCGACGGGCGCCCCGACCAGGGCCTGGTTGAGCCGGTCGAGCGCGGTGGGGTCGGCGTGGTGACCGGCGTGGCCGAGCAGTATGGCGCGCAGGCCCTCGCGGACCGTCACGGCCACGTCGAGGTCCGCCGGCCCGAGGTGCGCGTCCCGCGCCACCAGGTCCTGTTCGACGAACCAGTTGCGGAGCCGGTCGGGGCTGGTCAACGTCTCGTCGTCGATCTGCGGTTCGTAGGTGTTCACGAAGTCCCGGACGAGCCGCACGGCGGCCGGCACCCCGGCGTCGTCGTCCACCGGCCATCTCCTTCCATTTACACCACCGTAGCGCGTTGACAGGTGTGAAATCGCCTGCGAGGGTCGGAAGTACACCAGTGAAACGCTTTTGATGGTGTGACATTCATCGGGGGAGGGTGGGTCGTGGCTTCCACGCTCAAGGACGTGGCGCGGCTCGCCGATGTGTCGGTGAAGACGGTCTCCAACGTGGTCAACGGCTATCCCCATGTGAGCCCCGACGTGCGCCGCCGGGTCGAGGCCGCCGTCACCCAGCTGGGCTACCGGCCGAACGTGTTCGCCCGGACCCTGCGCACCGGGCGCACCGGCGTGCTCGCTCTGGTCCTGCCGGACAGCGACGTGCCCTACGCGGATGATCTCGCGCGCGAGGTCGTCCGCGCCGCCCGGAGCCGGGGCTATCGGGTGGTCATCGAGCAGATGGGGCCCGACGACGAGCGCCCGGCGCCGTCGCTGAGCGCTGCCCGCACGATGCCGGTGGACGGCGTGCTGGTCAGCGCGCCCGTCGCACCGGCCGAGTTGGTCGAGGCGTTGCCGGCCACCGGGCGTCCCGTCGTGCTGGTCGGCGGCGAGGCCCGGGACGGGCGCTGCGACCAGGTGAGCGTCGACGTCGCCCGGGCCGCGGAGGACGCGACCGCGCACCTGCTGCGCGCCGGCCGCCGGCGGATCGCCGCGATCGGCGCGTACCCGACGGAGTCGGCCGCCGTGCCGCGGTCGCGCACGGCCGGCTACTACCGCGCGCTGCGCGAGGCCGGCGTGGCACCCGTGCCCGGTCACCTGCTGCCCGCGGGGCACCACCGCCGTGCCGACGGCTATCGCGCAGCCCGCGCGCTGCTGGCCCGGCCCGGCCGCCCGGACGCCATCTTCTGCTACTCCGACCCCCTCGCGATCGGCGCGATGCGCGCCGCCTTCGACGCCGGGCTGCGTGTCCCTGGCGACGTCGCGGTGATCGGCATCGGCGACATCGAGGAGGGCCGGTACTCCCGGCCCACACTGAGCACCGTCTCCGTCGACACCGGCTTTCTCGCCCGGGAGGCCGTGGCCCGGGTCACCACCCGGATCGACCAGCCGGACGCGGCCGTCGCCATGGTCACCGCGCCGCACACGGTGCTCCCGAGGGAGAGCACCGAAACAACGATGCGCTGACCGACGGTTGGACAGCGCCCGGGTGGGTCGGTCAGAGTGGTCCGCCGTGAGATACCTGCGTACCGGCGGTCCCGCCGCGATCCGCCGACCCCGGCCTGCCGACGCGGACGAGTTCCTCGCCGCCGTGCGGCGCAGCCGGGAGCTGCACCACCCGTGGCTGGCCGCGCCGGGCAGCCCGGAGGAGTACGACCAGTACCTGAGCCGGATCCGCCGCCGGGACAGCTCCGGCTACCTGATCTGCGACCGGGCCAGCGGCGAGATCGCCGGCTACGTGAACATCAGCGGGATCGTGCTGGGCGCGCTGCGCGGCGGCTACCTCGGGTACGCGGCGTTCCAGCCGTACAGCGGCACCGGGCACGCCTCGGCGGGCGTCGCCCTGGTCATCGACCACGCGTTCAGCGCGCTCGGGCTGCACCGGCTGGAGGCGAACATCCAACCCGGCAACGAGCCGTCCCGGCGGGTGGCCCGCAAGCTGGGTTTCCGGTTGGAGGGTTTCTCCCCGGACTACCTGTTCATCGACGGCGCGTGGCGCGACCACGAGCGGTGGGCGATCACCGCACCGGCGGCCACCTGAACGGCCGCCCGGCCGGATGGGCGGCGGGCCCGGTGGCGTTGGACGCCAGATCGGCGAGGGACGACCGGGACGGTCGAACGGGACCGCCCCGGCCGCCCGCCGTTCAGCTGCCGGGCCGGGGGAACGCGACCGGGCTGCGCAGGCCGTCACGGCCCACGGCGCGGATGCCGAAGAAGACGTTGTCCTTGGACAGGTCGATGCTGACCTCGGTGACGTCACCGACCGGGATGACGCGCTGCCACTCGGCGGCCGTGGTCTCCCGCCACAGCACCTCGTAGCCGGCCAGGTCCGGCTCGTCGCCGCGCTGCCAGCGCAGCGTGGTGTTGTTGGTCAGGTCGGTGGTCACGATGATCGCGCGCTTGGGCGTGCCGGGCGCCTGGGCCAGCGACCACAGCGCCGCGCCGTTGACCCGGGCCACCCGGGCGATGTACCCGAAGTCGCAGAACTCCGGCAGGTCACCGAACTGCTGCCCGTCCTGCACATCGGATGTCCTGATGCTGGTGGGCGAAGTCCTCGTTCGGCTCGGTAAACCGCGCCGCCGGCCAGCCCTCCCGCAGTCCGGCATCCTCCCCATCGATGGTGGTGCCTGTCCATATCATCGGACGTGGATGTTCCGTGGCTTTCACCCAGACCGGGTGATGACACCTGGTGTCCACCGTTCCTACGGTGGGTGCCATGGCTGCCGTGCGCGCGAGCTGAGCTGTCCGGCGTCGGCCGCTGCCTGCCGCGCCCGACCTGCCGGTTCTTCGACGTTTGTCCCGGGCTTCGACGGGAAACGGGCCGCAATGACGAAACCTCGTGTGGTGATCGTGGGGGCCGGGTTCGCCGGTTACCACGCGGCGAAGACGTTGAGCCGCCTCGCCCGGGACCGGGCCGAGATCGTGCTGCTGAATTCCACCGACTACTTCCTCTACCTGCCGCTGCTGCCCGAGGTGGCCGCCGGGGTGGTCGAGCCCAGGCGGATCGCCGTGCCGCTGACCGGGACGCTCAAGGGCGTACGGGTCGTGATCGGCGAGGCGGACCACGTGGACCTGCAGAACCGTTGGGTCGGGTTCACCCAGCAGGAGGGGGACAAGAACCGGCTGGCGTACGACCGGCTCGTGCTGGCCGTGGGCAGCGTCAACAAGCTGCTGCCCATCCCCGGGGTGACCGAGTACGCGCACGGCTTCCGTGGCCTGCCCGAGGCGGTCTACCTGCACGACCACGTGATCCGCCAGATCGAGTTGGCCGAGCAGGCCGAGGACCCGGCCGAGCAGCGGGCCCGGTCCACCTTCGTGGTGGTCGGCGCGGGCTACACCGGCACCGAGGTCGCCGCGCACGGGCAGCTGTTCACCGACGCGCTGCAGGCCCAGCGGCCCCGGCTCTCCGTCCGTCCCCGCTGGATGCTGCTGGACATCGCCCCCCGGGTGCTGCCGGAGCTGGACAAGCGGATGTCGCAGACCGCACACAAGGTGCTCGACCGGCGCGGCGTCGACGTGCGGATGGGCACCTCGGTGGCCGAGGCGACCGCCGACGGGGTGAAGCTCACCGACGGCGAGTACGTGCCCACCTGCACGCTGGTCTGGTGTGTGGGGGTGCGCCCCGATCCGTTCGTCAGCGAGCTGGGCCTGCGTACCGACAAGGGCCGCCTGGTGGTCGACGAGTTCCTCACCGTCCCCGGCTACCCCGAGGTGTACGCCTGCGGCGACGCCGCCGCGGTGCCCGACCTGACCCGCCCCGGCCAGATCTGCGCGATGACCGCCCAGCACGCCCAGCGGCAGGGCAAGCGGGCGGCGCACAACATCGCCGCGTCGTACGGGTACGGCCAGCGCAAGCCGTACAAGCACCACGACCTGGGCTGGGTGGTCGACCTGGGCGGCAAGGCCGCGGCGGCGAATCCCTTGCACGTGCCGCTGGCCGGGCTGCCCGCGAAGGCGGTCACCCGCGCGTACCACCTGTTGGCGATGCCGGGTAACCGGACGAGGGTCAGCGCCGACTGGGCGCTGGACGCCACGCTGACCCGGCAGGCGGTCCAGCTCGGCCTGGTACCGGCGAACGCGGTCCCGCTGGAGAGCACCTCACCCGAGTTCGCGGCCCGGTCCCGCTGAGCGCCCGCCGGTCCGGCCGGTCGAGCTCTGATGGGCGGGACCGGCCGGTCGGCGTCGCGGGTCGGGACCGGCCGGTGGCTTCGGGCGCAGCTGGGCCGGCCCGTACTCGCGCAGCAGGGCCTGGATGATGCCGGCGGCGGGGATGGCCAGCAGGGCGCCGAGCAGGCCGGCCAGCTCCGCCGCGAGCAGGACGCTGACCAGCACGGTCAGCGGGTTCAGCCGGACCGCGCGGGCCAGGATGAGCGGCTGGAGCAGGTGGTTCTCCACCTGCTGGTAGACCACGAAGAAGACCAGCACCACCACGCCGGCGGTGGGGGAGTGCAGGAAACCGGCCCCGGCCGCGATCACCGCTCCCAGTGTCGCGCCGACCAGCGGTATCAGGTCGGCCACCGCCACCAGCAGGGCGATCACGGCGGCGAACGGCACCCCGGTGAGCGCCAGCACCACGAAGGTCAGGGCCCCGCAGATCACGCTGATCACCAGGTTGCCGGTGAGGTAACCGGTGACGGTGCGCGAGACCTCCCGACCCACCCGGCGCAGCCGCTCGCCCCGGCCGTCCCCGGCCGCCGCGAGCACGCGGCTGGTGATCCGCGGCGCCTCCAGCACCATGAGGTACGCGAGCACGATGACCGTGACCAGCCCGGCGACCGTCTCCACCACGCTGCGCAGCACGCCGACGGCCGGCTCGCGCAGCCGGGCGCCGAAGGTACGCAGCTGCTCGGAGTGCTCGGACACGTACTGTCGGGCGCCGACGCGCTCCAGCAGGTGGCCCACCGGGCCACGGCCGGCGCGCACGTCGCGCAGCAGCTCCGGCGCCCGTTCGGCGAACCGCCCCAGCTCGTTCAGCAGCGGTGCCAGGATGGCCGCGGCCAGGATCGCCAGCAGCGCGAACGCGGCGAGGAACACCAGCAGAGTGGCCAACGCCCGCCGCGGCACGAACCGGCGTTGGAGCCGGTCCACCAGCGGCTTGAGCGCGACGGCGAAGAAGGCGGCCACCACGGCCCAGACCAGCACCCGGCGGGTCGCGTACACGAAGGCCAGCGCGAACGCGGTCGCCAGCACCAGACCGATCACGATCAGAGTCCGACGAGCGGTCACCCGGGTGTCGGCGTTGCTCATCCGGCGCGGCTTCCCCGCGGTCACCTCGGGAAACCCGGGACCCGCGCGGATCACCCGGCGGTGCGCGGCCGACGCGGCGGTGACCGCCGAGCGTCAGATGATCATTTTTGTGCGGCGTTGTCGGCGTCCGTGACGGGTCGGGCGCCCGCGACGAAGCCGTCCAGTGCGACGGCGTGCAGCAGGCCACCCGGGACCGGGTCGCGCAGGGCGGCCACCGCCAGCCGCCCGACCGGCAGCCCACCCGCGGGGGATGTCGCGGCGAGCACCAGGTTGCCGTAGCGCCGGCCGCGCAGCATCCGCCGGTCGCCGAGCACGCACACGTCGCCGAAGACCGCCCGCAGTGTCGCCACCTGCACCCGGGTGCCGACCAGTGGCGGCAGGTCCGTGACGTTGACCAGGTACAGCCCGTCCGGGCGCAGGGTGCGGGCCACCTCGGCGGCGAACTCCACGGTGCGCACGTGTCGTGGCATCCGGGCTGCCCGGTAGATGTCGGCGACCACTAGGTCGTACCGGCCGGCCGGGCTGGCGGCGACCGCCTCCCGGGCGTCGGCGACCTCCACCTCCACCTCGGGCGGCAGCGGCGGCAGCTCCCGGGCGACCAGCTCGACAACCGCCGGGTCCCGCTCGATGACGCGCTGCGGGGAGCCGGGTCGGGTGGTGGCCAGCCACCGGGGCAGCGTCAAGGCGCCGCCGCCCAGGTGCAGCGCGCTCAGCGGGTCGCCCGCCGGGGCCGCCAACTCCACCGCGGAGGCGATCCGCCGGACGTACTCGAAGTGCAGGTGCCGGGGATCCTCGACGTCCACGTACGACTGCTCGACGCCGCCGGAGAGCAGCATCCGCCCGGTCCGGCGGACTGGATCGGCGACCAGTTCCAGCCGGTCGGCGGCGCGGTTCATGCCCGGCACGCTAGCCGAGCCGCCGGAGCACGCGGCCCGTGGGCCGGCCGAGGCGAGCCCGGCTCGCGACGCCGGTGCCGCCGCCCCGGCCGGGCCCGGCCGTGTCGACGGGGGGGCACGGCGGGCGGGCCGGCGGCGTGGGTGTGCCCCGCGTCCGCCGGCCCGCGTGCGCCGAGGTGTCCGGTCAGCCGCCGGCCATCCCGGCACCCACCTCGTCGATCGCGTCGTCGATCCGGTGGGCGAGGTCCACGTCGAGCGCGGTCACCCCGTCCGCCTGGTTGGTCCGCACGGTCAGCACGGCGGCCGTGCCTCCGGGGCGCCCGATGCTCGGGGCGCGCCCCGTCTCCTGGCGCAGCTGGTCGAGCCGGTCGAGCACCCGGTCCAGGTTGTCCGGCGGCAGCGCGACCACCCGGAACAGGGCGTCACTGTCGCCGGCCCAGTACGGCAGGTCGTCCAGCGCCGCCCGCAGCTCGGCCGCGTCCAGGGTGGGTGTGGTGGTGGAGGCGCCGACGAGGCCGCCGCCGGCCTCCGGCGGGTTCAACAGGTCCCGCAGGCCGTCGGGTACGTGCAGCGACTCGACCAGGTCGCCGTCCTGCTCGGCGAGCGCGGCGAGGGTCGCCTCCGCCTGATAGCGGGCCTGCTCCGGGGTACGGCCGCTGATCCGGCCCACCTCGGCCAGGAAGCCGGGCAGGTCGCGGTGCCGTTCGACGCCGTCGACGGGCAGCACGTCGTGCAGCGAGGTCGGCACCGCAGTGAGCAGTCGCTGCCGTTCCGCCGCCTCCAGCGCGAAGGCGAGCACCAGCACGGTCGCCTCGGTGCCCACCTTGGCCGTCCTGAAGTCGACCCCGGCCCGGCGCCGAACGTCCTCGACCAGCTCCTGGTAGCCCACGCTGCTCGCCCCCGCCGCGCTGGCCGGTGGGGACGTCTGCGGCCGCGGATTGTCCGGCGTGCCGACCTGCGGCGGGGCCGGTCCACCGCGCGTGCTGTCCGGCTTGTGGTGTCCGGCCGGGCCCGGTCCGTCCCGCCTGCCCTGATCGAGGCTGGTGAGCTGCTTGGAGGCGCTCAGGCTGGCGCCGAACTCGCTGGGCTGGCGACCCTGTTCGCGGGCCTGCCGGGCCAGAGCCCGGCGCCTCTGGTTGTCGCCCTCCATCTGCTTGCGCATGGTGACACCCCTTCCGCTGGGGATCGTGCCTGCGTCCGTCGCCTTCCCGCCGTCCCGGGCACCGAAACGGACGCCGCCGGAGCGGGCGAGGCCGGCATCAGCGGGCTTCATCCGGCGCGGGTGATGGGCGCTCACCCGACCGGCCCGCAGGATCACATCAGGACCGCAGTTCTTCCGAGGTACGCGGAAGGAAGGTCGTCATGAAACGGATCGTCGAGATCGTCCCCGCTCGACCCGGCTGGTACGCCCGCTGGCAGCTGACGCCCGACGCGACGCGGTGTTACGCGGTGAGCCTGTGGGCCCTGCTGGAGGAGGCCGACGGGACCGGCCGCGAGGTGGTCGGCATGGACTGCATCGGCCAGTGGCCGGGCGCGGACGACAACGAGTCCGGTGGGGATTTTGTCCGCTACCTGTACCAGACGCCCGATTCGGGGACACCGCAGGACGCCGACTCCGCGCCGACCGGCGAGCTACGCGAGAGCGGACCCCGGCTCCAGCCGATGACCGCGCCCTAGACATTCCTCCGGCCCCCGACCCCAGGTCCCAGGGTCGGGGGCCACCCCCTTTTCGGGGCGGCCCGCTGGGCGCCGATCAGCTGATCGCGCGCAGGTCGTCGGCGGCGTGCTCCACGGCCAGCAGCTCACCCAGCCCGGTGCGGTCCAGCATCCGCTGAAGCTGCGGGCTGACCCCGGTCAGCCGGATGGCCCCGGCGGCGCGGTGCACCACGAGCAGGGCGCTGAGCCCGGACGAGTCGCAGAGGCTCACGCCGGTCAGGTCGATCATCAGCGACTGCTGGTCGTCGCCGCGCAGTTCGGCAACCGCCGCGATCAGGTCCGGCGCGGTGTCGTAGTCGAGGTCGCCGGTCAGCCCCAGCCGAACGTGCCCGGTATCGAGCCGGGTCACCTCGATGGTCAACAGCTGGGAGGACATTGCTCCATGTTCCCAGCCGGCGGACCGAACGCAAATCCGGGGGCCGTGACGCGCCGGCCGGTGGGTCGGCGAGCGGGCCTCCCAGCTGCCGTGAGGTGCCGCTCCCGGCCGCCCGGCGTAGGGTGGGCGGGACGGTATTGACCACAGGCGCCGGTTCCGGTGCGGGTCCGGTGGACGACAAGGAGTGAGGCTCAGCTGGTGACTGTTGCCGACGCCAGGGACTGGGACCCGGGCGACGGACGGATCTCCACACCGAGTACCACACGGGCCCCGGCGTGGTCAGCCGCCGGGCCGGTCCGGCCGACGGCCGCCCTGCCACCGCTGGCCCCCTACCGGGGGCAGGTCCCGCCCGACTGGTCCGAAGTCGTCGAGCACTTCCGCGAGGGACTGGTCGTCTGCGACGCCGACGGCGTCGTGCGGCACGTCAGCCCGGTGGCCGAGCGGTTGCTGCCCGAGGTGGTGCCCGGCGAGTTGCTCGCCGCGGCCGGCGTGCCCGCGTTGAGCGACGGGAGCCCGGGCGGCTTCACCCATCGCGGGCGCCGGCTCACCGCCCGCTGCGTACCCCTCTCCGGCAGCCGCTGCTGCTGGTACGTCGAGGACATCACCGAGAGCGTCAGCCGCGCCGACGCGCTCCTCGCCGAGCGGGCCCGCTCGGCCTTCCTGGCCGTGGTGGGCGACAAGCTGGGCAACCCGCTGCACCCCGACCGCGCCGCCGCGGCGGTCGTCCGGCTCGCCGTGCCGTCGCTGGCCGAGGTGGCCGTCCTGGTGCTCGCCCCGCGGTCGGGGCGGGCCCGCTGGTGGCGGGCCTCGCGGACGGACGACGAGGCGCCGATGGTGGACAGCGGCGTGCTGGCCGGCGGCGACCTGCCGGCGGCCATCGCCGACGGTCTGACCGGGGTCGAGCCGCACGCGGTGGACTGGCTGGTGGAACAGGCGGTCGACGCGGGCTGGCTGCCCGGCCTGCCCGGCACCGAGAGCGCCGCCCGGGTCGTTCCGCTGCCGGGCGGGGACGCCCCGGTCGGGGTGCTGCTGGTCGCCCGCCGTGCCACCCGACCGTACGACGAGGACGACGTGGAGCTGATCCGCGCCTTCGCGGCCCGGGCCGGCGCGGCGTTGACCACCGCGCTGCTGTACCGCGACCAGGCGGAGGTGGCCGACACCCTCCAGGCCAGCCTGCTGCCGGTGGAGCCGGCCGAGACCGCCGGCGTGCAGTGGGGCACCGCGTACCGGCCGGCACAGGCGGGGCTGCGGATCGGCGGCGACTTCTACGGCTCGCACCGGCTCGCCGACGGCGGCTCGCTGTTCTTTCTCGGTGACGTCTCGGGCAAGGGCGTCGAGGCGGCGGTGTTCACCGGCCAGCTGCGCCAGTGCCTGCAGGCCCTGCACCGGGTGGAGTCGCACCCCGGGCGGCTGCTGCGGCTGCTCAACGACGCCCTGCTGGAGACGACCCAGGCGCACGGCCAGGGCCGCTTCGCCACCATCGTGCTCGGCGTCGCCCGGCCGGAGCGCGAGGGTGGTCTCACGCTCACCATGGCCGGCGGTGGGCACCTGCCGCCGCTGGTGCTGCGCGCCTCCGGCGAGGTGGAGACCGTGCCGCGGCGCGGCATGCTCATCGGCGTGGTGCCCGACCCGCGCGTCGGCGAGGTGACCGTCCGGCTGGCCCCGGGCGAGACCTGCCTGCTCTACAGCGACGGGGTGACGGAGGCCCGTGGTGGCCGCCGCGGTGATGAGCAGTTCGGCCCGGAGCGGCTCGTCACCGCGGTGACCGACTGCCAGCGGATGCCGGCACCCGCCCTGGCCGAGCGGGTCGAGCAGGTCACCTGCGACTGGCTGGCGCACGGCGACCACGACGACATCGCGGTGCTGGCGCTGCGCGCGGTCGGCCCGGGCGGGCGGGCGTCGCGGCACCTGCACGCCGTGCCCCGACCGGCCGCGACCGACCAGCAGAGGGAGACCTGAGCGTGACCGCGCCGTCCACCGCAGCCGACCCGACCGACGTCTACCCCGGCTATCTGGACTGCCTCGCCGACGCCGACGAGTACGCCGCGATCGAGGTGGCGCTCGGCCTGCTCGACGCGGGCCTGCCGGCCGAGCGGGTGCTGCTCGACCTGGTCGCGCCGGCCCAGTCCGAGGTGGGCGAGCGGTGGGCGCGCAACGAGTGGAGCGTCGCCCAGGAGCATGCGGCCACCCACATCAGCGAGCGGGTGGTGGCGGCGGTCGCCGCGCACGCCAACCCGCGTCCGACCCGCGGGCGGGTCGTCGTGGCCTGCATGGACGGTGAGTGGCACGCGTTGCCGCCCCGGCTGGTGGCCGAGGTGCTGCGGCTGCGCGGGTGGCAGGTGACCTTTCTGGGCGCGAGCGTCCCGGCGGCGCACCTGGTGTCGTACCTGCACCAGCACGACGCGCACGCGGTGGCGTTGGCCTGTGCGCTGCCGGTACGGCTGCCGCACGCCCACCGCATGATCGAGGCGTGCCGCCGCTCGGACGTGCCGGTGGTGGTCGGGGGGCGCGGGTTCGGTGCGGACGGCCGGTGGGCCCGTCGGCTCGGTGCCCCCTGGGCGGCGGACGCGCCGGCGGCGGCCGAGCTGATCGCCGACGAGCGGGCGCTGCGTCGGGTGCCGCCGGCGCAGCTGTCGCACCTGGCCGACGACGAGTACGCGAGCCTGGTCCGGCGCCGGGGTGAGCTGATCGACAGCGCGCTGGCCGACCTGTGCGAGCGGGTCCCTGCGACGCGGGCCTACACGGCCGCCCAGCTCGACTCGACCGTGAGCGACCTGGGCCACATCGTCGACTTCCTGGCCGCCGCGCTCTACGTCGATGACGCCTCGCTGTTCACGGAGTTCGTGGAGTGGCTGGTGGGGATCCTGACCAGCCGTGGGGTGCCCGCCGCGGCGGTGGACCTGCCCCTGGTGCACTACGCCGCCGCGCTGCGCGACTTCCCCCGGGCGGTGCGCGCGCTGACCCTGGGCCGGACCGCGCTGCTCGCCGCCGGGGGCAGTGCCGCCCGCTGATCACCGGCCTGCGGCGCTGCCTGCCGATCACCGTGCCATGCGCTCGTCGGGGTGCCCCTGCTTATACTTGCCGCACTGCAAATGTCCCACCCAGCGGTGGAGCGAAGGGGGAGCACGGTGACGTTCAGCGTCAGGTACGCCGGGCGTGATGGCGATGGGTACTGCCTGAGGCTCGCCGGTGAGCTGGACCTGAGCACCGCGCCCGAGTTGGCCGCCGCGATCGACCGGCTCTCCGACGCGGGCGAGAGCCGCGTGCTGCTCGACCTCACCGACCTCACCTTCTGCGACTCCACCGGGATGGCCGTGTTCGTCCGGGGAGACAACCGGGCCGCCGCCGAGGGGGGTTGGTTGCGCCTCACCGGCGCCAGCGGCCGGGTCGAGCGGGTGTTGCGGGTCACCGGCCTCGCCGATGTGTTGCACTACCAGCCGGACACGGTCGACCCGGCGTCCCAGAGCGCCTCCTGATGGGCTAGATTTCCCCGCCAACACGGTGACCGTCTGGTCCCGTCCCCGCTGAACCAAGGCAGGTAGTGATGGGCGCAGACAGCTCGCATCCGGTACGGATCCTGGTGGTGGATGACGACCCGGGCGACGTGCTGATGATCGAGGAAGCGTTGGCGGACTCCGACGTGGACAAGGTCATCGACGTGGTGAGCGACGGCGAGGAGGCGATGGAGTTCCTCCGCGCCGAGGGGCGGCACCTGGAGGCCCGCCGGCCGGACGTCATCCTGCTGGACCTGAACATGCCACGGATGGACGGGCGGCAGGTGCTCGGCGCGGTGAAGCAGGACGAGGACCTGCGGACCATCCCCATCGTGGTGCTGACCACCTCGAACGCGGACACCGACATCGTGGGCAGCTACACGCTGCAGGCCAACGCGTACGTCACCAAGCCGATCGACCTCGACGACTTCAACGACGTGGTGCGGCGCATCGACGAGTTTTTCGGCCGGGTGGTCGTGCTGCCGAAGCGCGCCTGACCTGACCTGTCCGGCCCGGACCGGGCGGCATCGTCCACGCCGCCAGGCCCGACATCGCCCCCCGCCGCTCCGGGGAGGCCCCCGCACGCCCGCATGCTGAACAATTTTCCCGAACACCCTCGGCCGCTCGCGTGGCGACCGAGGATCCAGGTGGGGAAGAAACAGCAGCTGCCTGGGGGGCGACAGTATGAGGTTCTCCGTCGTTGAGACCGGTTACGACCAGCGGCAGGTGGATTCCTGCCTCGATGAGCTGGGGATCCGGTTGTCCCGGCTCGCGGCGCGTGCGGAGGGCGCCGCCGGGACCTCCCGGGTCTGGGACGAGATCCGCGAGGAGGCAACCTGGCTCAGCGGGCTGCTCCAGCGGCTGGATCTGGGCGACCCCGGGAGACCTCGGCATTCTGGCGACGCCGTGCGGCGGGAGGCGGCCGAGATCCTGGCCCTGGCCCGGATCGAGCTGGACGAGGCCCGCGCGGAGGCCCGGCAGGTGCGCGAGCGGGCGTACGCGGAGGCCATGCAGGCCCGGCGCGACTTCGAGGCGGCGCTGGACGCCCGCCGGCGGCGCGAGGAGCGGGTGGACGAGATTCTCGGCGGGGTGACCGCCGAGCCGGTACCCGCCGACGCCCCGACCGCGGCGGCGGGCACGGGCGTACCGGCGACCCGGGTGGCTGCCGGCGGCCGGGACGTGGGCCGGGAGCCGCCGGCCGGGCGGGACGGCGCGCACCGCCGCTGAGGCCCCTGCGCGCCCACACGGTCGCGCCACGACCGCCGTGTGCCCACGTGGGGGCAGCTCACTGCGCCTCAGGTGGTGAGCGCCGCCGCGACGGTCGTCGCCCGCTCCTCGTGCTGGGCGTACGCGTCGGGGAAGGCGGAGATCTGCACGGCCTGGGCGGCGGCGGTGACGCTCATGTCCTGCCAGCCCGGGATCTCGTTGAGCGCCTCGTAGAAGGCCCGCGCGGCGTACGACGGGCGCATCAGCTCGGCCACCGTGCCCCAGCCGCTGCTGGGCCGCTGCTGGAACAGCCCGACCGAGTCGTGGTCGGAGCCGCTGCCCTGGTTCGCGTACTGCGCCGACTCCGGCAGCACGTCGCTGGCCAGGTTGTAGAGGTTGCTCTCCTGCATGGCGGTGGCCAGCGCCACCACCAGCGCGCGGCGCGGCATCTTCATCTCCAGGCCGACGTCAACGATGATCTTGGCGTTGTCCATCTGGGCCTGGTCGAGTCCGGCTACCGGTCGGGGTCGGCGCGGCTTGACCGGCTTCTTGGCGGCCGCCTTGCGTACGGCGGTGCGGGTGGGGGTGGGCTTCGGGGTCGGGCTGGGGATGACCCGCGTGGGGGCGGCGTCACGGTCCAGCGACCGGGAGGCGCGCTCGTCGGCGATGGCGGCGCGGTCGGCAACCGCTTCGGCCAGCGGCTCCACGGGGCGGATGGTGTCCTCGCCGCCCCGGGCGGTGGTGACCGCGACCAGGCTGAGGCAGCAGGTGACACCGGTGGCCAGGGCGACCCGCAGCGGGGTCGAGCCCAGCAGGGAGCGGCGGGGCGGCTCGACGGCCCGGTGGCGGCCGATCGTCCGTTCGGTTGATGCGGCGTCGCTCGAGCGGGTGGTCAGGCGCGCGTCGGTCAGCTTCTCGTCGGCGGGGTCGTCGCGATGCACCCGCCGAGGCTAAAGAAGCGGCTGCCCGATGCCATCGGCCCGTACGGTGGCATGCGCCACAATTTGCCCCGATCTTGGCGACAATAAGGGGCAAGCACTTCACAAGGCTGATCAACTGCACCCTTCGGGCGAGCCGGTTATTCCCGATTCGCCCGGCGAAGGCGGTCCCGGCCGACGTCGTCGGCGTCGGTTCCGGCCGCTCATCAGGGCTCACCCTTACGACCGATGGCCTGTCCGCCGAACGGCCGAGGCCTTGGCGTGGCCGTTCGGTGGACGGACGACCCCGGTGGTGACCGGATCAGTGCCGGCCGTTCTCCGCCGGGGTGACGGTCAGCCGGTGCCGGCTGTTGTCGCCGCTGGAGAACGGCCAGAGCCGGTCGGCGTACTCGACCAGGTCAGCCAGCTGCTGCCGGCTCAGGCCGGCGGAGGAGATCGAGGCGTGCACGTCGGCGCGGTACCGGCCGTCGTCGTCGCGCCCCAGCTTCGCCTCGGCCCGCACCTGGACGGTGTGCGCCTCGTCGGTGATCTCCCCAGCCGCCTCCACCGCCGCGTGGTGCAGGCAGGACGCGAAGGCCGCCGCCAGCAACTGCTCCGGCCTCAGCCCGGTGCAGTGCGCTGCCAGCGGCGAGGCCAGCGCGGTGGAGAGTCCGCCATCGTCGGTGCGTACGTGGCCGCCCTCGGCGGTCGCGGTGGCCTCATGCAGCCAGGAACTCGGATCCGGCATCGCGTTCCTCCCGTCGCTCACCCGCCCGACTTCCCGGCCGTCGTCCGGCGAAACGCCGCGGGGCCGCGCGGTCAGCGCCCGCCGGACTGGTCCGACCCGTCGGCCACCTGCACCGCCTCGGTGGCCTCCATCGCGGCCTGTTCGGTCCACGGCGACGTCGGAGCCGGCTGGCGCGCCGTGGGAACCAGCATCGGCACGTACACCCGGGCGTCCACGGCTTCGGCCAGCAGGAGCGCAGCGAACAGGCTGGTCGGGCGCCGCGCCGGGTCCTCGGCCATGCAGGAGCGGCACAGCTCGGCCACCTCAGGCGGGAGCCCGTCGATCTCGGGCAGCGGCTCCGGTGGCCGGCGGCCGCGGGCGCCCAGCAGCTCGACGGTGCTGTCCGCCGCGTACGGCAGCCGGCCGGTGAGGCAGTAGTAGAGCAGCACGCCGAGGGCGTACATGTCGGCCGCCGGGGTGGCTGGCGCGCCGTCGAACTGCTCGGGCGCCAGGTACGCCGGGGTGCCCACGATCATCCCCTCCGGCATCGGCTCCGGCGCGCCGGCCGAGGTGGCGATGCCGAAGTCGAGCACCTTCACGCCGGAGGGGGTGAGCATGACGTTGGCCGGCTTGACGTCGCGGTGCACGATGCCGCTCGCGTGCGCGGCGGCCAGCGCGGCGCCGACCTCCGCGCAGACCCGTACCGAGATCCGCCAGTCCAGCGGACCGGCCCGCAGGTGCGCGGCGAGGGTCTCCCCCTCGGCCAGCTCCATCACGATGTACGGCACCCGGCGACCGGGCAACGCGGAGGAGGAGGTGCCGAAGTCGTGCACGCTCGCCACGTTCGGATGCACCAGGCGCGCCGCGGAGCGCGCCTCGGCCTGGATGCGCTCCACCGGGCCGTGCTGGCCGTCCACTCCCGGCGAGATCAGCTTCACCGCGACCGGCCGGTCCAGCACCCGGTCATGGGCTTGCCACACCTCGGACATGCCGCCAATGCCGATGCGCCGTTCGAGCCGGTATCGCCCGTCCAGCGTGCGCATTGACCGCTCCTCGCCCTCGTACCGCCGACGGCGGCGCCTCCGATTGCGGTACCCGAGCCCCGAGCTGGGCAAACCGTCGCGGAAATCGGGGGGCCGCCGGGCCGCGCACCCGCTGCGGTGCGGGCGGTGGGTGCGGTAGCTTGCGAGCCAGGGCCGGTGCCACCCAACGTGCCGGCACGGTCACCTGAGGGGACGCCGCGATGGGCGAGGTCACCGTACGCTTCATCGGCGGGCCCGCTGACGGCCTGGTCCGGGACGTGCCGGCCGGGCCGGACGGCGCCCCGCCGCCGCGCTGGATCATGCGACACCCGGATGGCACCGGGCCGATGCAGGCCGGCCCCGACCACCTCTACGAGCGCGACCGGCCGGACGGCGTGGGCGGCTGGAGCATGCGGTTCGTGCGCACCGACCCGTTCGGGGTGTCCGAGTGACCCCGGGGCGGAGCTGACCGGCGGTGACACCCACCCGCCGCCGACCCGCCCGCACAGCTGGCACACAGGTGCCGCAGAGGCGTGCCACAGGTGCCCCGCCCACGATGGGGGACATGGTCATGGACGGGCAGGCCGCGCCCAGCCGCATCGAGCTACGCCGGCCAGACGGCGAGCCGGTCCGGGTGCTGGTGGTCGACGACGAGCCGACGCTGACCGACCTGCTGTCGATGGCGCTGCGCTACGAGGGCTGGCAGGTGCGCAGCGCCGGCAACGGCACGGCGGCGTTGAACACCGCGCGGCAGTTCCAGCCGGACGCCGTGGTGCTCGACGTGATGCTGCCCGACCTGGACGGCTTCCAGGTGCTGCGCCGGTTGCGTGAGCAGTCGCCCACCGTGCCGGTGCTCTTCCTGACCGCCCGGGACGCGGTCGAGGAGCGCATCGCCGGCCTGACCGTCGGCGGCGACGACTACGTCACCAAGCCGTTCAGCCTGGAGGAGGTGATCGCCCGGCTGCGCGCGCTGCTGCGCCGCTCCGGCTTCGCGGTCGCCACCCGCGCGGACGCGGTGCTGACCGTGGGCGACCTCAGCCTCGACGAGGACAGCCACGAGGTTCGGCGGGACGGCCACCTGATCACCCTGACCGCGACCGAGTTCGAGCTGCTTCGCTACCTGATGCGCAACCCGCGCCGGGTGCTCAGCAAGGCGCAGATCCTCGACCGGGTGTGGAACTACGACTTCGGCGGCCAGGCCAACGTGGTCGAGCTGTACATCTCGTACCTGCGCAAGAAGATCGACGCCGGCCGGGCGCCGATGATCCACACGTTGCGCGGCGCGGGCTATGTCCTCAAGCCCGCCGATTGACCCCGGGGACCGGCCGGGCCGTCGGCCGGTGCGCGCCGCCCGCCGGTGGCTGGCCGGCCGGTCGTTGCGTACCCGGCTGGTGCTGGCCCTGGTCTCGCTGCTCGCGCTGGTCAGCGTCACCATCGGCGGGCTCACCACGGTGGCGCTTCGGCAGTTCCTGATCGACCGGCTCGACGCCCAACTGGCCCCCGCGACGGTGCTGCGGGGCGCCGGTCGGCCGGCCTTCCCGGGCAACGGACCGGCCATCCCGCCCGGATTGCCGCCCGGCACCGTGGTAGCCGACATCACCGGCGATCGGGTGACGGCCGCGTCCACACTGACCCGCAGCCCGTCCAGCGAGGACCCCTTTCCCGACGAGACACCCGTCCCGGCCGACGAGGTCGCCGCGTTGGCCGACGTGCCGGTCGGCGTCGAGCCGCGCACCGTCGACCTCGGCGCGCGCGGTGAGTACCGGGCCGTCGCCCGGCAGTTCCGCGACGGGCGGGTGCGGGTCGTCGCGCTGCCGCTGGCCGGCGTGCGGGAGACCGTCTGGTGGATGGTCGCCGCGCAGGCCGGGGTGGCCACCGTCGGGCTGCTCATCGCCGGGGTCGCCGGCGCGCTGATCGTCCGGGCCACGCTGCGACCGCTGAACCGGGTGGCCGCCACCGCCACCCGGGTCACCGAGCTGCCACTGGACCGCGGCGAGGTGGCGCTCGCCGTTCGGGTCCCGGCCGCGAACACCGACCCGCGTACCGAGGTCGGCCAGGTCGGGGCCGCGTTGAACCGGATGCTCGGCCACGTCGCGGACGCGCTCGCCGCCCGGCAGGCCAGCGAGACCCGGGTACGCCAGTTCGTCGCCGACGCCAGCCACGAGCTGCGCACCCCGTTGGCCGCGATCCGCGGGTACGCCGAGGTGGCCCGGCGCGGCCGCGACGAGGTCCCCGCCGACGTGGCGCACGCCCTGCGCCGGGTGGAGTCGGAGAGCACCCGGATGACCAGCCTCGTCGACGACCTGCTGCTGCTGGCCCGGCTGGACACCGGCCGCCCGCTCGCGGTCGACCAGGTCGACCTGTCCGCCTTGGTGGTGGACGCGGTCAGCGACGCGCACGTGGCCGGCCCCGAGCACCGCTGGCAGCTCGCCCTGCCCGAGGTGGTGATCCGGGTCCCCGGCGACGCCGCCCGGCTCCACCAGGTGGTGGCGAACCTTCTGACCAACGCCCGGGTGCACACCCCGCCCGGCACGGGGGTGACGACCACGCTGACCGTCGAGGGGGCCGCGGCCGTGCTCACCGTCGCCGACGACGGGCCCGGAGTGCCGACGGAGCTGCAGCCGGAGGTGTTCGAGCGGTTCGCCCGCGGCGACAGCTCCCGGTCCCGGGCGAACGGCAGCACCGGCCTCGGCCTGGCGATCGTGGCGGCCGTGGTGGAGGCCCACCGCGGCACGGTCGAGGTGGACAGCCGGCCGGGCCGGACCGTGTTCACCGTCCGGCTGCCGAATCCCACGGCTGACGCCTAGACGAGTAATTCCTAAGTCGGTCCGGGGCTGCGTACGCAGTGAAGGGTGTTGATGATCCGTTTGTGACGACAGACATCAACACCCTTCTCACCGCACTGTACGTGAAGATCGACGACTGGCTGGGGCAGCCCCGCAGGTCCGGTCGGCCACCGAAGCTGTCAGACGCCGAGCTGTTGACACTCGCGGTGGCTCAGGTGCTGCTCGGGATCCGGTCCGAGGCCCGCTGGCTGCGGTTCGTTCCCGCGCATCTGCCCGCAGCGTTTCCCTATCTGCCGGGCCAGTCCGGCTACAACAAGCGCCCACGAGCCGCCTTGCCGCTGCTCAAGCGGGCGATCAGAGCGGTAGCCGCGGACACCGACCTGTGGACCGACTCCGCCTGGGTGCTCGACTCCACCCCGGTCGAGTGCGGCCGGTCCCGGCCCACCGCGCGCCGCTCACGGTTGGCGCGATGGGCCAGCTACGGCTACTGCCCGTCGCACTCGCGCTGGTTCTGGGGCCTGCGGCTACACCTGATCTGCACCCCGGCCGGCCTGCCGGTCACCTGGGCCCTGGCCAGCCCGAAAGTCGACGAACGGCAGGTGCTGACCGCCGTACTCGAACACGACCCGGACCTGGTGGCCCAACGCCCCGGTTTGCTGATCATCGCGGACAAAGGCTACGCGTCCGCCGAGCTGGATCGCTGGCTGGCCGAGCGCAGGGTGCGCCTGCTACGACCTTCCTACCGCAACCGCACCCCACGCCCCGACGAGCACCTGCTCAAACCGATCCGGCAACTCATCGAGTCGGTCAACGACACCCTCAAGGGCCAACTCGACCTCGAGCTACACGGCGGCCGCAGCATCGAAGGCGTCGCCGCCCGCGTCGCGCAACGACTCCTGGCCATGACCGCCGCCATCTGGCACAACCGGGCCACCGGACAACCCCTGACCAGATCCTTGATCGCCTACGACCACTGACCAGGATTAGGACTTACTCGTCTAGATCGGCGACACGTCCGACCAAGCGGTCGCTGCGGTCGCATTCTGTGGCGAGGCTGGGAGTACACCGATGTGTCCGGTACGGGGAGGACGATCGGCGTACGGTGGCAGACAAGTCCGGCTTTCTGGGTCAAAAGCCTCACCGCTGTACGCCCGGGACGCCGGTGTCGAGACGGGCGAGGGTAAGGAGCGATCGGTGATCCATCTGGCCTACCTGGACGCGGGGTCCGGCAGCCTGATCGTGCAGGCGGTCGTCGGCGGGGTGGCCGGGGCCGCGGTCGCCGTCAAGCTCTACTGGCGGCGCCTGGTCGACCGGTTCCGCCGGCAGCCCACCGACCAGCGGTGAACCGGTCCGTCCCGGCGATGGCGATCTCACCCGCGGAGGCCCGGCCCGAGCCGGCCTCCTTCCGCGACCCGGCCAACCGGGTCTTCCACGTCGGGGACGAGGTGCTGCGCGGGCTGGACGCGCAGGCCGCCGAACACTGGCGGGCGCTGCGGGCCACCGCGTTCTTTCCGGCGCTGGTCGACGCGGGCAAGGTCTGCGCCACCGAGGACGCGCCACCGGCGCTGGTGCCCGCGTCCGCCGGGGATCCGTGGACGGCGGTGCTGCGCCACGAACGCATCCCGTTCGTCTCCCACCCGTACGAGTGGTCCTTCACCATGCTGCGCGACGCCGCCGTCCTGCACCTGGAGATCCTGCGCGCCGCGCTCGCCGACGGATTCACCACCAAGGACGGCTCGGCCTACAACCTGCAGTGGCGCGGCGCCGAAGCGGTCTTCATCGACATCGGCTCCTTCGAGCCGGTACGCGAGGGCGAGCCGTGGGCCGGCTACCGACAGTTCTGCCAGACGGTGCTCTACCCGTTGCTGCTCACCGCCCACCTGGGGGTGGACTTCCAGCCCTGGCTGCGCGCGCGGGTCGACGGCATCGAGGCCGAGCAGCTCCGCCCGATCTTCGCCGGAGCCCGCCGGCTGCGCCCCGGCGTCCTGACCCACCTGCACCTGCACGGCGCGATGCAGCAGCGCAACGCCGCCGCCAGCACCACCGACGTACGGGCCCAGCTGCGCGCCGCCGGCTTCTCCCGGGAGCTGCTGCTGGCCACCGTGCGTGGCATGGAGAAACTCGTCCGCAAGCTGGACCGCCGCCCGGCGGGCAGCCACTGGTCGGACTACCAGCGCACCTGCGGCTACTCCGCGCAGGACCGGGCGGCCAAGGAGCAGTTCGTGTCCGCCGCGCTGACCGCCGGCGCCCGGCCCCGCCTGGTGCTCGACCTGGGCGCCAACGACGGCCGATACGCCCGGTTGGCGGCCGGGCACGCCGACTACGTGGTCGCCGTCGAGCAGGACCCCGCCGTGGTCGACGAGCTGTACCGGGCGCTGCGGGCCGAGGGTCACCGCCGGATCCTGCCGTTGGTGCTGGATCTGGCCGACCCGTCGCCCGGTGGCGGCTGGCGGGGCGTCGAGCGCGCCGGCTTCGCCGACCGGGCGTCCGCGGACGCGGTGCTCGCCCTGGCGGTGGTGCATCACCTGGCGATCGGACGCAACGTGCCGCTGCCGGAGGTGATCGACTGGCTGGCGGGGCTGACCGCGCCGGGCGGTGCGGTGGTGGTGGAGTTCGTGCATCCGGAGGACCCGATGGCCCGCCGACTGCTCGCCAACAAGCCCGAGGGCCTCTTTCCGGACTACCGGCGCGACACCTTCGAGCGCCTGCTCGCGGGCCGGGGCCGGGTCACCGATCGTCTGGAGCTGCCCTCGGGCACGCGCACGCTGTACCGGGCGGTGATGGGTGGCTGAGCCAGCGTCGGCACCCCCACCGGACCCGCCGGCCGGAACGCCGGTGACCGGGCGGTGGGACCGGGGCTGGCGCGGAGAGCTGGGCCGCCTGCTGGAGGTCGTGGCCCTGGTCGGGCTGGTGGTCACCCAGCCGCTGCTGGACGTGCTCGGTCGCAGCCCCGACTTCTTCCTGTTCCACCGGGCCGACCCGGGACAGATCCTGCTGCTGGTCGCCCTGGTGGCGGTGGTGCCCACCGTGCCGGTGGCGCTGCTCGGTTCGCTGAGTCGGCTCGCCGGCCGGACCGCCCGCGCGCTCACCCACACCGGGCTGATCGGGCTGCTGCTGGCCGCGCTGGCCGTGCAGGTGGGCCGGCACGTGACGCCGCTTCGGGGCGTACCCCTGCTGCTCGTCGCCGGCCTGGCCGGCGTGGCCGGCGCGGCCGCGCACCGGCGGTGGCGGGCACCGGGCCGGGCGCTGCGGCTGGCCGCCGTCGGACCGGTGGCCTTCGTGGCGCTCTTCCTGCTCGGCTCACCCACCTCGGCGGTGGTGCTGCCGCGCGGCGACGGCGGCGCGGCCGGCACCGCGCAGGGCACCGGGGGACACCCGCCGGTGGTCATGCTGATCCTCGACGAGCTGCCGCTGGTCAGCCTGCTCGGCGCCGACGGGCGGATCGACGCGGGCCGGTACCCGCACTTCGCCGAACTGGCCGGTGGTTCGACCTGGTACCGCAACGCCACCGGAGTCAGCGGCTGGACCCCCAACGCGCTGCCGGCGATGCTCACCGGCCGGTACCCGGCGCGGGCGGTCGCCCCGCACTACTCGCAGTACCCGGACAACATCTTCACCGCCTTCGGCGGCCTGTACGACATCCGCGCCGAGGAGAGCATCACCCGGCTCTGCCCGCCCAGTCGCTGCGAGCAGCCGGTCGCCCCGGAGCAGGGGCTCGGCGTGCTGGTGCGGGAGACCGGCAAGCTGCTCGGCCAGGTCGCCGGGCCGACCGAGACCCAGGTGGACCCGGAGGACTCCTACCGGGAGCAGACCCGCGCCGAGGCCGGACTGGACGCCGCCGAGCCGGTTCCCGCCGACCCGAAGTTCCGCTGGGACAGCCTGGACGACAACCAGCCGGCCCGGTTCACCAGCTTCCTGGCCGGGCTGAAGCCGGCATCCCGACCCGCCCTGCACTTCCTGCACCTGCTGATGCCGCACTCACCGTGGGCGTACCTGCCGTCCGGGGCGCGCTACGACGCCCCCGAGGACCTGCCCAACGACGGCGCCGGCTGGGTCGAGCTGGCCCGGCAGCGCCACCTCGCCCAACTCGGCTACACCGACCGGCTGATCGGCGAGACGCTGCGCACGCTGCGCGCCAGCGGCCTCTACGACCAGGCCCTCGTGGTGGTCACCGCCGACCACGGGGTGAGCTTCCGCGCGGGCGCCCAGGGCCGGGGGATGGACGCGATCAAGGCGGCCGCCGGCGAGGTGGCGTGGGTGCCGATGTTCGTCAAGGAGCCCCGGCAGCAGACCGGCCGGGTGGACGACCGCAACTGGGAACACGTCGACCTGCTGCCGACCATGGCCGACGAGGCTGGCATCCGGCTGCCCTGGCGGGTCGACGGCCGCTCCGCCCGGCAGGCCCCGCGCACAGACGGCACGAAGCACTTCTACGACCGCCCCGGCGAACCGGTCACCTTCCCCGGCGGGGTGCCCGCCCCACCGCCGCTGCCGCCGCCGCACCGCCTCGTGGGCACCGAGGTCCGCGCCGGCCCGGCCGGGGGCAGCGCCAGGGTTGCCGACCTGGCCGCGTTCCGGGCGACCGACCCGGACACCGGCACCCTCCCGGCGCTGGTCTGGGGTGACGTACCGGACCAGATACCGGACGGCACGCTGCTGGCGGTGGCGGTCAACGGCCGGATCGGGGCGGTGGTCCCGGTGGTGCCGGCCGATCCCGGCGGACGCCGGTTCGCCGCGCTGCTCACCGACGACCAGCTGTTCCGGGCCGGCACCAACCAGCTCGACGTCTACCAGGTCGCGGCGGACGGTACGCTGCGTCGCCTTGCGCTGTCCTGAGCGGGCTCAGCGCTCGTCCCGGCGACCGGGACGCAGGGTTTCCCGGCTGCCCGGTCGGGAATCGGGTGACGCATACCTCACCGCCGAACCACGGCGGGCGGTGTCCACCGAGCCGCAATTACGGTAGAAGCGAAGGCAATTCAACGTAGATCTGCCGGCGAAGCGAGGAACCACATGACGGAAGTCAAGCTCGATCACCCCGGTGGGCAGCTGTCGATGCCGGTGCATCCCGCGGTCGAGGGCCCCGCCGGTATCGGGGTGAGCAAGCTGCTGAAAGAAACCGGAATGACAACGTACGACCCCGGTTTCGTCAACACCGCGGCTGCCTCATCCGCGATCACCTACATCGACGGAGACGCGGGGATCCTGCGTTACCGGGGATACCCGATCGAGCAGCTGGCCGAGAAGTCCTCCTTCCTGGAGGTCTCGTACCTGCTCATCTACGGTGAGCTGCCGACCGAGCAGCAGCTGACCGAGTTCACCGAGTGGATCCGGCGGCACTCGCTGCTGCACGAGGAGATGCGCCGCTTCTTCGACGGCTTCCCGCGGGACGCCCACCCGATGGCCGTGCTCTCCTCGGCGGTCAGCGCCCTCTCCACCTTCTACCAGGACAGCCTGGACCCGTTCGACTCCGAGCACGTGGAGATCTCGACGGTCCGGCTCATGGCGAAGGTCCCCACCATCGCCTCGTACGCCTACAAGAAGTCCATCGGGCAGCCGCTGCTGTACCCGGACAACTCGCTGGGGTACGTGGACAACCTGCTGCGGATGACGTTCGGCGTGCCGGCGGAGCCGTACGAGGTCGACCCGGTGATGTCGAAGGTGCTGGACATGCTCTTCGTCCTGCACGCCGACCACGAGCAGAACTGCTCCACCTCGACCGTCCGGCTGGTCGGCTCCAGCAACGCCAACCTGTTCGCCTCGGTCTCCGCCGGTGTGAACGCCCTGTTCGGCCCGCTGCACGGCGGCGCCAACCAGGCCGTGCTGGAGATGCTCCAGCAGATCCACGCCGGCGACGGCGATGTCCGGTCCTTCGTCCGCAAGGTCAAGGACAAGCAGGACGGCGTCAAGCTGATGGGCTTCGGCCACCGGGTCTACAAGAACTACGACCCGCGGGCGGCGATCGTCAAGAAGGCCGCGCAGGACGTGCTGGGCCGGATGGCCAAGCCGGACCCGCTGCTGGACATCGCCATGGAGCTGGAGGAGATCGCGCTCGCCGACGACTTCTTCGTCTCCCGCCGGCTCTACCCGAACGTGGACTTCTACACCGGCCTGATCTACAAGGCCATGGGCTTCCCGACGAAGATGTTCACGGTGCTCTTCGCGCTCGGCCGGCTCCCCGGCTGGATCGCCCAGTGGCGCGAGATGATCAACGACCCGGAGACGAAGATCGGCCGCCCGCGGCAGGTCTACGTCGGCTCCGCCGAGCGGGACTACGTCCCCTTCGCCGACCGCTGACCTCCACGACGCACCGCCGGCAGGCCGTCGACCCCAACCCGGGTCGGCGGCCTGCCGCCTTTCCAGCCGTTCGCGTCGCAGCTGCCGCCTCCGCCGTGGTCCCTGTTCCGGCCCCTGTAGACCTGCCCCATTTCCGGGGCGACGCCGCATCGAAACCACCGACCCGGTTGCCCCGGCGCGCGCCTACGCCAAAACGCTGACCCGGTTGCCCGGCGCCCGTCCACGCCACCCTGGTCGCCTCCCGACCTGCCCGCGTCCCGACCTGCCCGCGTCCCGACCTGCCCGCGTTTCGTCCTGGCCGGCTCTGACCTGGCCGCGTTTCGTCCTGGCTGTGCTCTGACCTGGCGCGTTCTGGCCTGGCGGCGTTCTGACGTGGCACGTTCTGACCGGGGCGCGTTTCGTCCTGGCGGCGTTCCGACCGCCCGCGTGCTGACCTGGTCGCGTTCTGACCTGGTCGATCCGCCTGGTCGCACCCACGCGGGGCGCGGCCGCAGCCCTCGGCACGGTGATCGGGCCGTCGGCCGTCCGTTCTGCGCGGTTGGTCCGCGCCGGACGGTCGTCCCGCGCCGATGGAGGCGGGTCCCGCGATGATCGACTCCATATCGCTGAAGTCGGGGTATCCGGGCGCTGGGGATACCCCGACTTCGGTGAAACGGAGTCGGTCAAGCGGCGGTGCCAGTCCTTCAGGGCCTCCCGGATGACCCGGGCCTTCGGATGACCCGGGCCTTCGGATGACCCGGGCCTTCGGATGACCCGGGCCTTCGGACGACCCGGGCCTTCGGACGACCCCGCGCCTTCGGACGACCCGCACCCCAGTCGGGCCTCCGGGTGGCCGCCCGCCCCACTTCTGGGGCAGCTCTACAGGGACTGCTGGGTTGTAGGTGGCCGACGGGTTGCGGGGCCCGTGCGAGCTCGCCGGGCGGCCGCCGACGTGTCGGCCGTCAGAAGGCGGAGATGTCCCGCCTTCGCTCGCTGCGGCTCAGCGCGCTGATCACCGCGGACTGGCCGTGACGGCGTACGGCCAAGCGCACCAGCAGGTCGCGCACGGGGTCGAACACTTCCGCCGGAAACGCCGGCGTGGGCACGCCGACGCTCACCGCGAGGTCGTCGGCGTGGACCACGATCTCGAGCTGGCGCGTGAGCAGGAAGTCGCCGCGCCGCAGCGACCAGCCCTGCCACGGGATCGGCACGATATCGCGGGCCGCCCCTCGCGAGAGCAGGTCGCCCACCTCTTCGAGCGCGACGGCCGAGCGGGCATGCAGGTCCGCTGGTCCCTGCGCCGCTTCGGCTTCGTCCGGGCCTGCGGCCACCGAATTCTCGTCCGGAGGCCCAGCGGTCACCCAGGCGGCCCGTTCGTAGTGGTCGTCAGCCGATTCCAGGAGCGGCAGGTCGGTCGCGGTCGGCAGCAGCTCCGCCGCCCGTACCGCCTGACGTCCCAGGTGGCACGCCAGAGCTCCCACGGACAGGTGCGGCAGTGCGCTCGGGCTCGACCACTGGTCGGACACCTCGGGGCGCCGGATCAGGTCCAGCGCGATCGAGGCGGCAACCGGGAAGGCGGAATCCAGGGCGTCGACAGGGCGAGGCACGCGCACATTCTGACAGACCCGGCGGGCCGGTGCCGACCTCGCACGCTCGCGTCGGAGCGCTGGTGTCCGTTCAGAGTCAAGGCAGCGGGACGACTTCAGGGCAGCGGTACGAGGTAGGAGTCGACGCGGGCGATGAGCCCGTCGCGGAACGTGAACAGGTCGTTGAAGGCGAACCGGAACGGCCCGTGCTCGACGCTGGCGCCGCGGCCCTCGCCCGTGGTGACGACGACCGGGCCGTCCTCGTGGACGCGGTGGACGTCGAGCTCGGGGCTGCCGGTGAACGCAGGATTCTCGATCTCGCCGTCGAACTCCGCCTTGCCACGAGTGGTCCGGTGGCCGTGGATGACCCACTCGACGTCGTCGGTGAGGGTCGCGAGGATTCGCGGGTGGTCGCTGGTCCGGAATCCGTCGAAGTACTCCGCGACGAGGTCCCGTTGGGTCGTTTGCGTCATGACGTTCTCCACTCTGGTGTGGCCTCGCGGTGCTGCAGGTGTGTGGCGAGAGCGTCGAGGATCGAGGCGAGCCCGTCCGCCGCTTGGGTGATCCGGAGCTCGGGGGGAAGTCGACGCTGGTGGACGGTGAGGTCCGTGCCGTCGTCGGCGGGCTGGACGGTCACGGTCGTGCGGAGGCCGGTGACGGGCTCGTCGAACACGAGTTCGCGCGGTGCGGCGATGCTCACGTAGACGAACCGGAGCCGGCGGGTTGCGCCGTCCGGTGCGCGGGTGTCGAGTGCGAACTCTCCGCCGGGACGCAGGTCGACGGTCACCGACTCAGGGGGCACGGTGGCATGTGAGCCGCCCCAGAACGCCGCGATGCTCGCCGGCGACGTGAAGGCGTCCCAGACGCGCTCCGGGTCGGCCGGGAGGCGGCGCCTGGCGATCAGTTCGTCGCCGCGTAGCTCCGCGCTGGCGGTCATCGGGCCGCTCCCTCGTCCCTGAGGTGCTGCTCGAGGGCGTCGAGGCGGTCGTCCCAGGCGCGGCGCTGGTCGTCGATCCACGTGCTGAGCAGCGACAGCTGATCGGCCCGCAGCCGGCAGGGGCGTCTGGTGCCTTCGCGTCGCTGCTCGACCAGGCCGCACCGCCGCAGGACACCCACGTGGTGGGAGATCGCCTGTGGGGTCAGGTCGAACGGTTCAGCCAGCTCTCCCACCGTGGCATCACTCCGGGCGAGACGAGTCACCAGGGCGCGACGGACGGGGTCACCGAGAGCGGCGAAGGCCAAATCGAGGTCTGGGCCAGGTGCCACGAGCGAGGAAGGCATGCCCTCACCCTAATACAAAGACATGCTTTCGCAAGCCATCGGTTTCGTATGGCTGCGAGATCCGCCATGACGCCGACATCGGCGTATCCCGGCGTAGGGACACCCCGATGTCGGCGGAACGGAGTCGATCAGCGAGCAGCAGCCCCGGTCAGCGCAGGCCGGCGGCGGCCAGCAGGTTGCCGGTGGGGAGGGCGGGGAGGGAGCGACCCTGGGACATGCGCTGCTCGGCGCGCTGGGCGGTGAACGCGGCGTCGTTGGCGGTGGCGGCGGCGTAGCTGGCGACGGTGCGCTGGGCGATGGCCGACCAGCCGTACTGGTCGTGCACCATCCGCCGCGCGCGGCGGGCCAGGGCGCGGGCGCGGTCCCGGTCCGACAGCAGCGCGTGCACGGCCTCGGTCAGTCCGTCCGGGTCGTGCGGTTGGAAGGTCATCCCGGTCACCCCGGGCTCGACGATCTCCGCGAGGCCGCCGGTGGCGGCCACCGCCAGCGGGGCACCGGCGGCGGCGCCCTCCAGGGCCACCATCCCGAACGGCTCGTAGATGCTCGGCACCGCGAAGCAGTCCGAGGCGGCCATCAGCGCCGGCAGGTCGGTGCCGCCCAGGAAGCCGGGCATGGAGACCATGCCGCCCAGGCCGCGGCGGTGGACCTCGGCCTCCAGCTCCGCGCGGTACGGGCCGTCGCCGGCGATCACCACGCGCAGCCCGGGGTGCCGCTCGCGCAGCCGGGGCAGCGCGGCGATCAGGTGCTGGACGCCCTTCTCATAGACCAGCCGGCCGGCGAAGGTGACCAGCGGGCCGTCACCGGCGAACCGGGCCCGGGCGGCGCTCACCGCGGCCGCCGGCACTCGCCAGCGGTGTGCCTCCACGCCGTTGGCCACCACGTCGACCCGGCCGCCCGGCACGCCGAACAGTGCGATCACCTGCTCGCGCATGTATCCGGAGCAGGTGATCACGCGGGTGGACTCGTTGCTGAGCCAGTGTTCGACGCCGTGGATGGTGCGGTTCATCTCTTCGGGCAGCCAGCCCTGGTGGCGGCCGGCTTCGGTGGCGTGGATGGTGCTGACCAGTGGGATGTCCAGGTGCTCGCGCAGTGTCATGGCGGTGTGGGCGACGAGCCAGTCGTGGGCGTGGATGACGTCGTAGGTGCCGGCCTGGGTGGCGCGCAGGGCGGTGCGGGTGAGGGTGTGGTTGAAGGCCATGGTCCAGGCCAGCAGGGAGTTGGTGGCCAGGGGGAAGGTGACGGGGTCTTCGGGGGCGCGCAGGATGCGCACGCCGTCGGCGTACTCCTCCAGGGGTGCGCCCTCGGCGTGGCGGGTGACGACGGTGACCTCGTGGCCGGCGGCGGCGAGGGCGACGGACAGTGCGTGGACGTGTCGGCCGAGGCCGCCGACGAGCACCGGCGGGTACTCCCACGACAGCATCAGGATGCGGCGGGTCTGCGGCGGCACCCCCGGGCCGGGCTGCGCCGGGAGCTGGGGCCGGGAGGTCAGGGTGGGCCGGTGGACCCGGTCCGTGGCGCCAGCGAGCTGCTCGCCGACCCGCAGGGTGGTCACATCAATCTCCGTCCATGCATGGTGGTACGCGCCGGCATCGGTGGCGGCGAAGCGGGAGGTGGCGGGGTGGCCGAAGGCCGAGTGGGGTACGCGCGGGCGCGTCCCCGAACAAGCAAAGGCCATCGAGCGCGGTAGCGCATCCCGAGAACGGCCAAGGTGACGGAAGACACCTGAAGGTTTAGCGCGCATCAGACAGGTGGATTCCGGGCACCGACTGAAAGGATGGATTGGCGCGGCGGGGCGTGGGGCAATACCGGCGTGCGCGCTGGCGACCCTTGCCGGTGCGCTCGTGGCGCAGTGCGCACATGACCATGGTCTGAAGGAGCGACATGCAGGTCTGGCCGGGCGAGCGGTACCCCCTGGGCGCCACCTACGACGGGATGGGCACCAACTTCGCCATCTTCTCGGAGCTGGCCGAGCGGGTCGAGCTGTGCCTCTTCGACGAGTGGGACACCGGCGCGGAGCTGCGGGTCGAGCTGCGCGAGGTTGACGCCTACGTCTGGCACGCGTACCTGCCGGGCATCGAGCCGGGCCAGCGCTACGGCTACCGGGTCCACGGGCCGTACGACCAGGCGAACGGGCTGCGCTGCAACCCCCACAAGCTGCTGCTCGACCCGTACGCCAAGGCGATCGACGGCGACGTGTCGTGGGATCCGGCGGTCTACGACTACGACCTGGACCACCCGGAGCGGATGTCGGAGACAGACTCGGCGCAGTTCATGCCGAAGTCGGTGGTGGTCAACCCGTACTTCGACTGGGGCAACGACAAGCCGCCGCGCACCCCGTACCACCACTCGGTGATCTATGAGGCGCACGTACGCGGGCTGACCATGCGCCACCCGGACATCCCCGAGGAGCTGCGCGGCACGTACGCCGGCATCGCCTCCCCGCCGATGATCGAGCACCTGACCCGGCTCGGGGTGACCGCCATCGAGCTGATGCCGGTGCACCAGTTCATCCACGACCACCGGCTGGTCGACCTGGGGCTGCGGAACTACTGGGGCTACAACACCATCGGCTTCTTCGCCCCGCACCACGGCTACTCCGCGCTGGGCCGGCTGGGTCAGCAGGTGCAGGAGTTCCGCGGCATGGTCAAGGCGCTGCACGCGGCCGGCATCGAGGTCATCCTCGACGTGGTCTACAACCACACCGCCGAGGGCAACCACCTCGGCCCGACGCTGAGCTTCAAGGGCGTGGACGCCCCCAGCTACTACCGGCTCAGCGAGGAGGACCGCCGCTACTTCGTCGACTACACGGGCACCGGCAACAGCCTCAACGTGCGCAGCCCGCACTCGCTTCAGCTGATCATGGATTCGCTGCGCTACTGGGTGCAGGAGATGCACGTCGACGGTTTCCGCTTCGACCTGGCCGCCACCCTGGCCCGCGAGTTCTACGCGGTGGACCGGCTCTCCACCTTCTTCGAGGTGGTGCAGCAGGACCCGGTGGTCAGCCAGGTCAAGCTGATCGCCGAGCCGTGGGACGTCGGCCCCGGCGGCTACCAGGTGGGCAACTTCCCGCCGGTGTGGACCGAGTGGAACGGCAAGTACCGCGACACCGTGCGGGACTTCTGGCGCGGTGAGCCGGCGACCCTGGCCGAGTTCGCGTCCCGGATCTCCGGCTCCGCCGACCTCTACCAGGACGACGGGCGCCGGCCCTTCCACAGCATCAACTTCGTCACCGTCCACGACGGGTTCACGCTCAACGATCTGGTGTCGTACAACGACAAGCACAACGAGGCCAACGGCGAGGACAACCGGGACGGCGAGAGCCACAACCGCTCGTGGAACTGCGGTGTCGAGGGCGACACCGACGACGAGGCGGTGCTCGCCCTGCGGGCCAAGCAGCGGCGCAACTTCCTGGCCACCCTGATGCTCTCGCAGGGCGTGCCGATGATCGGGCACGGCGACGAGATGGGCCGCACCCAGCACGGCAACAACAACGCGTACTGCCAGGACAGCGAGCTGGCCTGGGTCGACTGGGACAACGCCGATCAGCACCTGCTGGAGTTCGTGCGGACGCTGACCGCGTTCCGCGCCCGGCACCAGGTGTTCCGCCGCCGCCGGTTCTTCACCGGCCTGCCGGTCGGCGGCCGCGAGGTCGACGAGCCGCTGCCCGACCTGGCCTGGTACACCCCGGACGGGCGGGAGATGACCGGCGACGACTGGGGCAACGACTTCGGCCGCTCGGTGGCGCTTTTCGTCAACGGCGAGGGCATCCGTGAGCGCGGCCAGTACGGCCAGAAGCACCACGACGCCTCGTTCCTGCTCTGCTTCAACGCCCACGACGCGCCGCTGGACTTCACCCTGCCCGGCAGCGAGTACGGCCAGAAGTGGGAACGGGTGATCAGCACCGCCGAACCCGAACCGGACGACGTCATGGTGATCAGCGCGGGCGGCACCGTCCGGGTGCCGGACCGCTCCCTGCTGGTGCTGGAGAGGACGATCTGAGATGGCGGTGCCCCCTCACACCGACCAGACGACGACCGCGACCAACCCTGTCCGGACCACGTACCGGGTGCAGGTCCGCCCCGGCTTCGACCTGGACGCCACCGCCGACCTCGTCGACTACCTCGCCGACCTCGGCGTCAGCCACCTCTACAGCGCCCCGCTGCTGACCGCGACCCCCGGCTCCGCGCACGGCTACGACGTGGTCGACCACCGGGCGGTCAACCCGGAGCTGGGCGGCGAGGCGGGCCGGCAGCGGCTGCTGCGCGCGCTGGCCGCCGCCGGGCTCGGCCTGGTCGTCGACATCGTGCCCAACCACGCCGGGGTGGCCGTACCACCGGCCAACCCTGCCTGGTGGGACGTGCTGCGCCGGGGGCGCGCCTCGACGTACACCGACTGGTTCGACATCGATTGGGACCGGGGCCGGCTGCTGCTGCCGGTGCTGGCCGACGCGCCGGACGCTCTGGATGACCTGAAGCTCGTCGACGGGGAGCTGCGCTACCACGAGCACCGGTTCCCGGTCGCCGACGGCACCGGCGACGGCAGCGCGCGCGAGGTGCACGACCGGCAGAACTACGAGCTGGTCTCCTGGCGGCGCGGCGACGCCGAGCTGACGTACCGCCGGTTCTTCGCCGTTTCGGACCTGGCCGGGCTGCGGGTGGAGGACCCGGCGGTGTTCGCCGCCACCCACGAACTGATCCTGCGCTGGGCCGCCGCCGGGGAGGTCGACGGCATCCGGGTCGACCACCCGGACGGGCTGCGCGACCCGGCCGGCTACCTGACCCGGCTGCGGGCCGCCGCGCCGCAGGCCTGGCTGATCGTGGAGAAGATCCTGGAGTACGGCGAGGAGCTGCCGGACTGGCCGGTGGACGGCACCACCGGCTACGACGCCCTCGCTGCGGTCAACGGGCTCTTCGTCGACCCCGACGCCGAGGGCGATTTCGAGGTGCTGGACACCCGCCTCGTCGGGCGCCACACCTCCTGGGAGAACCTCACCCACGACACCAAGCTGGCCGCCGCCACCCGGCTGCTCGCCGCCGAGCTGACCCGGCTGGCCGCGCTCGCCCCCGAGGTGCCGCGCGAGCAGGCGCGGGCGGCGCTCGCCGAGCTGGCCGCCGCGTTCGCCGTCTACCGGGGCTACCCGCCGCACGGCGCCCGGCACCTCGCCGCCGCCCGCTCCGAGGCGGGCCGACGCCGCCCAGACCTGGCCAATGCCCTGGACGCTCTCACCCGCCGGCTGCGCGACCCCGACGACGAGCTGGCTCAGCGCTTCCCCCAGTTCACCGGCGCGGTGATGGCCAAGGGCGTGGAGGACACCGCGTTCTACCGGTGGAGCCGGTTCGTGGCGCTCAACGAGGTCGGCGGCAGCCCCGCCCACTTCGGGGTGCCGCCGGCGGAGTTCCACCGCTTCGCGACCGCCCGGCAGGTCCGCTGGCCGACCAGCATGACCACCTTCTCCACCCACGACACCAAGCGCAGCGAGGACGTCCGCGCGCGGATGGCGGTGCTCAGCGAGCTGCCGCAACGCTGGGGCGAGCAGGTCACCGCCTGGATGGCGTACGCCCCGCTGCCCGATCCGGCCTTCGCCCACCTGCTCTGGCAGACCGCCGTCGGCGCCTGGCCGATCGAACGGGACCGGCTGCACGCGTACGTCGAGAAGGCCGCCCGGGAGGCCTCGACCTCGACCAGTTGGGCGGACCCCGACGCGGTCTTCGAGCAGGCGATGCACGCCGTGGTCGACCAGATGTACGACGACCCGAGCCTGCACGACGAGCTGACCGAGTTCGCGGCGGCGATCACCCCGGCCGGCTGGTGCAACTCGTTGAGCCAGAAGCTGGTGCAGCTCGCCATGCCCGGGGTTCCGGACACGTACCAGGGCACCGAGCTGTGGGACAACTCCCTCGTCGATCCCGACAACCGCCGCCCGGTCGACTTCTCCGTACGCCGGGAGTTGCTGGCGCGTCTGGACGGCGGCTGGCGTCCGCCGGTGGACGACAGCGGCGCCGCGAAGCTCCTGGTGGTCTCGCGGACCCTGCGGCTGCGCCGGGCGCACCCGGAGCTGTTCACCGGCTACCGGCCGGTGCCGGCGCACGGGCCGGTGGGGCGGCACGTGGTGGCCTTCGACCGCGGCGGCGCGATCGCGGTGGCCACCCGGCTGCCGCTGGGCCTGGCCCGCGCCGGTGGGTGGTGCGACACAGTCCTGTCGCTTCCTGTTAACGAGGTGAAGGACCTGTTCACCGGCCGGGTCTACAGTGGCGGGGAGACTCCTCTGGACGACCTTCTGGCCGACTATCCCGTCGCTCTGCTGGCTCCCACCGCTTCCGTGGAGGCTGCGTGATGACCGAATTCACCGTGTGGGCGCCCGACGCCACCCGGGTCCGGCTGCGCCTGCCCGGCGACGGCGACCACGAGATGCGCGCCGCCCCGGACGGCTGGTGGCGGGTAGAGGTGCCCGACGCCGGGCTCGACTACTCCTTTCTGCTGAACGACGACGAAACCCCGCTGCCCGACCCCCGGTCGCCGTGGCAGCCTGCTGGTGTGCACGGGCCGAGCCGACGCTACGACCACGCCGCCTTCGAATGGACCGACGGCTCGTGGACGGGCCGGCAACTGCGCGGCAGCATCCTCTACGAGCTGCACATCGGCACCTTCACCCCGGAGGGCACCTTCGACGCGGCCATCGACCGCCTCGACCACCTCGTCTCCCTCGGCGTCGACCTGATCGAACTGCTCCCGGTCAACGCCTTCAACGGCGAACACAACTGGGGGTACGACGGCGTCTGCTGGTACGCACCGCACCAGCCCTACGGCGGCCCGGACGGGCTGAAACGGCTCGTCGACGCTGCCCACGCCAAGGGGCTGGGGGTGATCCTCGACGTCGTCTACAACCATTTCGGGCCCTCCGGGGCCTACGCGCCGCGGTTCGGGCCCTACCTCGCCGAGCAGAGCAACAGCTGGGGACGCTCGATCAACCTGGACGGCCCGCACTCCGACGAGGTACGCCGCTACATCATCGACAGCGTCCTGATGTGGCTGCGCGACTACCACGTCGACGGGCTGCGCCTGGACGCCGTGCACGCGCTGCCCGACACCCGCGCGGTTCCGCTACTCGAAGAGCTGGCCATCGAGGTCGAGGCGCTCTCCACCCACCTGGGCCGCCCGCTGTCCCTGATCGCCGAATCCGACCTCAACGATCCACGGCTGATCACCCCTCGGGAGGCGGGCGGCTTCGGGCTGCACGCGCAGTGGAACGACGACGCCCACCACGCCCTGCACACGCTGCTGACGGGGGAGCGGCAGGGCTACTACGGCGACTTCGGCTCGCTGGAGGCACTGACGGACGTGCTCACCGGCGGCTTCTTCCACGCGGGCACCTGGTCCAGCTTCCGCAAGCGGCACCACGGGCGGCCTCTGGACCCGCGGGTGCCGGGGCACCGGCTGGTGGCGTACCTGCAGAACCACGACCAGATCGGCAACCGGGCTACCGGTGACCGGATCTCTGCTTCGCTGTCGCCCTCTCTGCTGCGCGTGGGTGCAGTGCTGCTGCTGACCGCGCCCTTTACGCCGATGCTGTTCATGGGGGAGGAGTGGGCGGCGTCTACGCCGTGGCAGTTCTTCACGTCGCATCCCGAGCCGGAGTTGGCTACTGCGGTGGTTACCGGGCGGCGGCGGGAGTTCGCGGCGCACGGGTGGCCGGAGGGGGACGTGCCCGATCCGCAGGATCCGCAGACGTTTGTGCGGTCGCGGTTGGACTGGGCGGAGCTGGACAAACCTGAGCATCGGGAGATGTTCTCGTTCTATCAGCGGCTGATCGCGCTGCGGCGGTCTCTTCCGGATCTCTCTGACCCTCGGCTGCACGCGGTCAGCGTGCAGCATGGAGATCAGTTCCTGCTGATGCGGCGGGGGGACACGCTCGTGGTAGCTAATTTGGCTGGGCGGGGGCAGGGGATCTCGCTGCCGGGGGTGGCGCGCCGGGTGTTGCTGGCCACGGGGGAGGGGGTCACGGTGATGCGGGACCGGATCCAGCTGCCAGCGGAGACGGCGGCCATTGTGGCACTTTGAGGGAGTACGCGTCTGCTCAAAGGACTAGACGCGGCTGGTTCAGCGATATCCGTCCCAGACCCATCGAGGATCTGAGGGTTTACGGCGAGGGAACTGGGAGGGATTCCGCGTCGGCAGGTCAAGCAGATAGGTCGGCCGAGTCGGCCATGGCACCTCCTTGCCCTCCAGGTGCACGCTGAACTGATCCCCGACCTGTCGTCTCTGCCCGAAGGTTGTAGCCAGTTGGTCGACTGCCCCGCGGCGAGCCGCTGCCGCGGCTACCGCCTTGAGTAGCTCCAGGTCCGCGTCCGTGTGCGCGGACCCGATGTGCTCGATGTCCCGCGAACCCCGCCGCTGGGGATGCACAATCTGCACCGCCCGCGCCCCAGACGCCGTCCTCACCGTCCGCACGTACGCCACGACCGACACGATAGAACCCGCTGAATCTGCGTGCTGATGTTACGCATTAGCCCCGCGGAGGCGTTCGGCTGCCTGCGCCCGCAGCGCATCGCCGCCCGCCGAGGTGCCACCGCACAGTGCCATCTCCCGGGCGTTATACGCGGCCATCCACAAGCTGGCCGCCCACGCGACCTCCAGCTCCACCGCCGTGAACAAGCGCCCTCGAATGTCTTGATAAGCCACCAGGAACGCCTCGGAGCTTTCGATCGGCGCCAGCGTGGGCGGCCCGGCACTGGCAAACGACCCGCTCGCCGCTCCCACCAGCGCCGCCTCCGGCTGCCGCGCCAGGCTGTCCCAGTCGTGCACCGCCCACACCTGCCAACCCTGCCACCGCAGGTTCTGCGCCTCGAAGTCGGCGTGGCCGAGCACGCACGGCAGGCCGGCCGCCAGCAGCCGCCCCCGGGCCCGCAAAGCCGTCTCGACAATGTGCTCGGACACGACACTCTGGTCCCGGCTGTCGAGAAAGTCGATCGCCGGCCACACCCCAGAATCGGTGTGGTCCCAGCGCACCCAGGGCGGATTCGGCAGCGGCGGCGCGACGTTCACGCCGGCAAGTTCGGCCATCAGCCGGGCGAACACCTCCGCGCAGCGCACGGCTAT
Source organism: Micromonospora cremea (assembly GCF_900143515.1). NCBI lineage: Bacteria > Bacillati > Actinomycetota > Actinomycetes > Micromonosporales > Micromonosporaceae > Micromonospora > Micromonospora cremea. The sequence continues at coordinate 1,367,302 of NZ_FSQT01000001.1, forward strand.
GTCCGGCGAGTCCCCGTGCAACACCTCGCCGCCGGGCCGGAATTCCTCGGCGTGCACGGCCAGCGCACCTACACCGACCACCGGCGTGAGCGGCCGGGCACACGGCAACCCGCGCTCGGCCAGCCGGGCCTGCGCCGCGACACACGACCCGGCCCGGCCGTCGTCGGCGCGCGCCTTGACCACGACGTCCCTGCCATCGACCAACCGCAGACCGAACACCATCGAGACCTGTTGCGACCGGAACAGCACGCCGGCGGGCTCACCGCCCAGATGGTCAAGACACCAAGCCGGCAACCAGCCCGGCAGCTCGTCCAACGGCACACTCAGGACTGTGCCATAGACACCGAACGCACCGCAGGCGAGATCGTCTACGGGACGATCACCGGACCTCCGTGACGATCCGCCCTGCCACACATCGCCCTTGCGCAGCCGCAGCCATCACCGACCCGCACCTGTGGCAGCTCCAGACGGGGCACATACCTGGTCGACGCCGCGCGGGCGTACGTACAGGTTGGTGACCTGCGCGGCGCCGCTCGGGCCCTCGTCAACGCGGACAGTGTCGCGCCGGCGGAGGTCCGGTGCCGGCCGTTGGCGCGTACCGTGATCGCCGAAGTTGCCCGGCGCCGGCCTGCGTGGCGCGACTGGCGACGCTGGTCGGCCTGACCCGCTGACCGGCCGGCCTCAACTCGGGCTGTTCCGCCAGGAGATCATGTCGGTAAGGAAGATCTTGGATCTGTTGGGCGGGCGGCATACTCTGAGCGCCGTCCGCGCTATGAGGGAGAGTCGTGACAAGTAGGTTCACCGAGTTGACCGTCGACTGCCACGATCCGGGGAGGCTCGCGGCCTTCTGGTGCGAGGTCCTGGACTTCACGGTGATCGACCGGGGCGAGGGCAAGGTCGAGATCGGCTCCTGGGTGCCTACCGTCGAGGAGGTTCGGGCCCGCCAGATGTCGCCCACCCTGGTGTTCATCCAGGTGCCCGAGGGCAAGACCGTGAAGAACCGGCTTCACCTCGACGTCAGCCCGATCGACGGCAGCACCGAGGACGAGGTGACCAGACTGCTCGGCCTGGGCGCCACCAGGACTGATGTGGGCCAGGGCTCAGACCGGAGCTGGGTGGTCATGGCAGACCCCGAGGGCAACGAGTTCTGCGTCCTGCGCACCCTGGCGGCGCACAACTAGGCCGCGAGGGGGCTGCGGGCGAGCGTGGCAGAAGCGGACAAATAGCATACTTGGGGCATGCTTGCCAAGAGCAACGCCCCGCGGCTCGCGCGTCATCCGGGCCGACTGGTGGCTTTCAGCGACGCTGTCTTCGCCATCGCCGTGACGCTTCTCGTGCTGGAGATCCAACCGCCGGAGGACTTCGGGCATCTCCTGCGGGGCCTCGGGGCGTTGTGGTCGTCGTACCTGGCGTACGCGCTGAGCTTCCTGCTCATCGGGCAGGTGTGGGTCAACCATCACGTCATGTTCGACCGCGTCCGGCACGTCGACCGTGAGGTCCTGTTCCTCAACACGTTGCTCCTGATGGTCATCGCGTTCCTGCCGTTCTCCACGTCGCTACTCGCCGGGGCATTACGCGCGGAGCAGGGCCTGCGGACAGCGGTCGTCGTCTACGGCGCCACACTGTGGACGGCGGCAGCCCTGTTCAACATCATCTGGGCCCATCTCCGCCGCGCCAAACTGCTGGACCCCAGCCTCGGCCCCCTCGGCGTCCGGGCCATCGGCCGCCGATTCGCGCTCGCACTGGTCTGGATCGGTTCCGGCATCCTCGTCGGCGCGTTCGTGCCGATCGCGGGTGTCGCGATCATCGCCGGCTTCCTACCCGCCTACTACCTACCCATCCGCGGCGAGTACGGCGAGGGCAACAAGGCCAGCGACCGGCGCGACTGAACGGTCCGTTGGGCCGCCGTCGCCGAAGAAGTTGGAGTCCGGCGGCTGATCATTCGCCGCCCCTGAAGCGGGCCCGGCGCATGCTGCGCGCAGCCTGCGGTCGGGCCCGCTGGGGCGCCCCGCCTACTTCGCCAACCCGAATCCACCGAGTACGGTCTTGAAGTTGTCGGCCAGGATCTGACGAATCTGCTGGCCGTGCGGAGTGGCCCAGTCCTTGGCGAGTTCGCCGAGGACCGCGGCGGTGGTGGTCAGGGTGACGCCGGCCTGCGTCATGCGCAGTCGCGCCACCTCCTCGGAGATCTGGAACACTGATCCTCCGGCGTCGAGGACGGCGTAGACGTCGTATCCGGCCCGCTTGGCACTGAGCGCGGTGTAGATCAGGCAGCCGTCGTTGGTGGTGCCGGCCATGATCAGGGTCCGGCGGCCGGTGGCCTCGACGGCCCTTACGAAGTTCGGGTCGTCCCAGGAGTCGATGATGCCGGTGCGCTTGATCCGGTTCGCGTAGGCCTCCGGGTTGATCTCCTCCAGTCCGGGCATCCACCAGTCCTGGTTGTCGTCCTCGGTGCTGCTGGTCCAGACGTTCGGGATGTCGAGGACCTTCGCCGCCTTCACCAGGGTGATGCTGTTCAACTTGGCGACGTCGGGCGACTGGGTCTTGATGAACCCCATCGAGATGACCTGGTGGTCGATCAGGATCAGAGCACTGTCCTGCGCCTGTAGATCTGACATGGCTGTTAACTCCAATTCGGTATGGCGAACCCTCGTGGGTCCGTGTCTGCTGCCCCGAGCGGTCTGCTCGGGTTGATAGCGGGGAATCCGTCGCCTGGGGCGAGCGGCTCAGATGGTGCGGTCGGGCACCGCGCACCCGTCCGGGGCGCAGATGCCCTCGGCGTCGGCGACAACCGGCAGCGGCTGCGGAGCGGGATGACTCTCGTCCCACGCTTTGGCCATGACCGCGAGCAGGTCGTCGAGGCCGATCGCCCCGGGCACCGCGAAGCGGCCGTCGAACACGAGGAACGGTGCGCCGCGAGCCCCGAGGCGCTCGGCTTCGAGCTGGTCGGCGGCGACGCGGGCCCGGTAGCGGCGGCTGCGCAGGGCCTCGGCAGCCCCGGCGCGGTCCAGACCCACCTCGGCGGCGAAGTCGAGGACCTCCTCGGTCGTCCACAGCTTGCGGGCCTGCCCGAAGTGCGCCCGGAACATGGCCGTCCAGATCTCGTTGCCGCGTCCCTGGTCGGTCGCGTAGGCGAGCAGCTCGTGGGCGAAATCGGTCGGGCCGAGCGTGCGGTCGACCGCGCGGTAGGGCGTCAAGCCCTCCGCCTTGGCGGCCCGCTCGATCGGTCGCAGGACCCGGTCCACGGTCGTCGCGGGGGCCCCGGCCATCGTGATCAGCTCCCGTTGGCTGACACCCTCACGGGGCAGGTCGGGATGTAGCTGGAACGACCGGTGGATCACCTGCACCTCGTCGGCGTGCTCGAACCGGGCCAGGGCCTGGTGGAGCCGGTGATCCATCAGCCCGCAGTACGGGCAGACGATGTCCGACCAGAACTCGATCTTCATGGCACTCCTCCTCGTTTCTCACTTCCTGTTCGTAGCCCCATGATGCATTAGAATCGGAGAGCCACAAAAGGTACATTCATGTGCGTGGCAACCGGCTGACGGAAGGGGTGGCGGTATGAGTGGCGAGGATCTTCGACGGAGGCGCACCAACGTCCGGGCGAACGTCCGGAGCGCGCCGGGGCCCTGTGCGCACTGGAACGACGAAGACGCCGACTTCATCCGCGAGGTCCTGGACCTCGTCGGCGACAAGTGGAGCGTGTTGATCATCGGTACGCTCGCCGACGGCCCCATTCGCTACTCGAACCTGGGCGACGCGATCCCCGGCATCTCCCAGCGCATGCTCACGCTGACCTTGAAGCACCTGCAGCGCACGGGCCTCGTCAACCGGACCTCCTACCCCGAGGTCCCGCCCCGCGTCGAGTACGCCCTCACCGACCTGGGCACGTCACTGCTGTCCACCGTCCTGGCCCTGGCCGCCTGGTCCGCCGACCACCACGTCGAGATCCGCCGCCACCAGACGGAGTACGACAACGGCGCGACCTAGATCCGGCCTCTTTCGGACCGGTCGCACAGACGAGGGGCCGACCAGGGCAACAGGGGTATACTCGGTATGCTCTGCGGCCATGCGACCTGGTGACCGCACGGTGGCGCTCGCCTCCGTGGTGGGCGGATTCCTGCTCGGCTTCCTCGACTTCTGCTCGATCAAGTGGCTGCCGTTCCCCATCGCCGAACTCGGGAACTCCATCGCGACCTGGGCGGTCGCCGCCTTCTTCTTCGGCTACTGGGTGCGGTCCGGGCGGCTGCGTTCGGCACTCGGCGCCGCCGTCCTGCTCGTCGTCGCGGTGCCCAGCTACTACCTCGCGGCGCTCCTGCAAGGCGACGACCTCGCGGTGCTCTGGGCGCCGTCGTCGCTGGTCTGGATGCTCTTCGGCGTGCTGGCCGGAGTGGTCTTCGGCACCGGCGGGACCTGGGCGCGCGGCGCGGGGTGGCGGCAGGTCGTCGGGATCGCGATGCCCGCCGCCGTGTTCTTCGAGGAGGCGGCCCGGTTCGCCGGCAAGGCGACCGACCCCGACTACCCGGCCGGCGCATGGTGGAACGTGGCGATCGACCTGGCGCTGGGCCTGCTGATCGTGGCGCTGACCGGCGGGTCGCTTCGTCGGCGGGCGCTCGCCGTCGCGGTGGCCGTGCCACTGGCCGCCGCGATTCTGGTGAGCTTCGCGGTGGCCGGCGCGGCCGTCTCGTCAGCCTAGCCGCAGCGTGACGTAGGCGAAGTCCTCCTCCGGCGGCAGGTATCGGGACACCTCGACGAAGCCGCGCGCATCGGCGAACCGGAGGCCGTCAGAATTGGCCGCCCAGATGATCGTCTCGCTCCCTTCGGCCACCGTCGACCGTTTGTCTGTTGTGGACATATCTTCAGATCTGCCGGTGGCCACAGCGCGACCTGGTTTACCCGCGGCCCAGGTGGACGCTGTTCGAACCGCACACGCCGCAGGCGTCTCAACAAACCAACTCACCGACCAGTACGGCGTCCACCGTTCAGATCTGGTGCAAGGTCCGCTCCGCTGGTCGAATGGGGGACCCAGCTGGGATGTGACGATCCAAGGAGTTCAAGGCGTGGCAACAGATGCCCTCGACGGACCGGTTCCGGAAGCAGCCGTACGTGGGCAGCGAGTCCTCGACCTTCTGGACAAGGCAATCGACGTCCAGAGCGTGCTGGTGCGCAAGAACATCGCCCGGGCCCGCCAGCGGAACCCGGAGGCGACACCGGCACAGGTGATCCGCAATCTGGAGCGGATGTACGTCAGCGCCCTGACCGGAACGGGTGCTGCAGTCGGAGGAGCGGCAGCGGCGCCCGGCGTCGGCACCGGCATCGCACTGGCACTGTCGGCCGGCGAGGCACTCTCATCTCTTGAGCTGAGCGCCCTCTTCGCGCTCTCGATCGCCGAAGTCCACGGAGTCCCCATCGACGAGATCGAGCGCCGCCGAACGATCGTGATGGGAATCATGCTCGGCGGGTCCGGCTCCGCCACCATCACCAAGGTCGCCGAGCGCACGGGGCAACACTGGGGACGTCAGGTTGTCGCCAAGGTGCCTGCCGAGACGTTGCGTCAGATCAACAGGATCTTGGGGAGACACTTCATCACGAAGTACGGGACCAAGCAGGGAATCATCGTTCTCGGTCGAGCGGCACCGTTCGGTATCGGCGCTGTGATTGGCGGTGGCGCCAACGCTGCCCTCGCCACGCTGGCTGTGCGGGCCGGTCGTCGCGCATTTGGCCCACCCCCGACGTCGTGGCCAGCGCCGACGCCCAACACCCCGCCAGCGAGCACGCACCCCTAGTACAACCGCGCCACGTCTACCCGCTCCCACCAGCGGAATATCGAACGGCGGCGGCCGCACTAGAGTCGGTGGGATGCGGATCCGAATCGACGGCAGCGACCTGCCAGGGCGGCGCGTCGGTGCGGAAGCTGATGCGCTGCGGCTCGGCAACGTGCACGTCGGGGTCCAGCGCAAGGCCGAGGTGGTCGATCAGGTGCCGGCCGACGCGGCGACGGCGACCTGGTGCTTCGAGGTGTCCAGCTGGGAGATCGACGGGATGCTGGACGTCGGCGGGCCGTGGGTGCATGGGCGCCCCGGAGCACGGTTCCTGTATCTGAGCTGGGGCGCGGTGACCGATGAGGGCTTCGCGATGTTCAGACGAGCGAAGTTGATGTTCACCGACATCCCCACCGAGCTGCTCCGCGCCGCACACGACGGCAGCGGGATCCTGGTCGGCCGAGTCGGGTTGACCGACGCCGCAGGCGGGCCGCTGTGCGCTCGGGTCCACCCTCCCGCCATTGCCTGGTCGGTGGAGTGACTTCCGGACAGTGACGTTCGGGCTCCTTGCCCCCGGCGGCAGGTACCGGTCGACCTCGGCGTAGCCATGCGACTCGACGAAACGCAGGCCGCGTGTCCGGCTCATCGAGCGGAAGTGATCGCAGGCGTCTCCCCACGTACGGGGAAGCGACTCCCTCGGTGCAGGGATTCGCCCGCCATGCCGTTCGGGCACGGTGATCTCGGATGTGCCGATGTTCACCACCGATGCGGAGAGACCACCGTGATTCAAACGCCACGTGTGCAGGCCATTTCCGCCACAACGTCCGCGGCGCCTCGTACGCCACCAGCGCCGCCATGGGCGCACCGAGCCGGTCACGTGGCGTGGATAGCCCCCGTACTGGGATTCATCCCGCTGCACATTCCATGGATCCTCGGTATCCCGATGTTCGCCAATCCCGATCCGTTCCACGAGTGGTACCACGGTCGCGGGCCTGGCGTCGGCGATCATCCGGTCGACGGTTTCCTGGGCATGCCGGCCGGCGCGTTCTATCTGGGCCTCCTGTGCGTCCTCGCCGGGCTCGGCGGAGTCTTGGCGCTTGGACTCATCAGTGACTGGGGAGTGACCTTCCCCCGGTGGGTGCCGTGGCTGCGCGGACGTCGAGTGCCACCGTGGTTGCCGTTGACGCCAACGGTGGTGGGATCCGCCGTGATGATCGGCTATTCGGCGACCCTGCCCTGGCAGTTCGCGGCCGACCTGTCCCGGTCCAGCCCGCAGGACATCTTCACCCCGACGGGTGTCCTGATCGGCCTCCCGCTACTCCTGGCCTGGACGATCGCGCTGCCCCTGGCCGGTTGGTCCTACTACCGCCGCACCCGTCTGCCGCGATGACAAGACCGCTGAGAGGTGGTGGGTGCTGTCACCGCCGCGCGGGCGTACCTCCAGGTGGGTGACCTGCGCGGCGCCGCACGCGCGCTGGTGGACGCGCACAGTGTCGCGCCGGCCGAGGTCCAGTGCGGAACGCGTCGGGGGCCGGACTGGCGGCCGGCCCCCGACGAACCCGGCTACGAGACCTTGAATGGTCAGGTTGTGTTGGGTTCGAGGGTCAGTCCGGTGTGAGCGAGGAAGTCGTCGAGTAAGGCGGTGGGGTATTGGATCCGACACGATCGAAACGGCATCGCCGCGTAGGCACACTTGCGGGCATGCACGACTGGTATGCGCAGGCCGAAGCGGGTAGTGACGTTATCCGGATCTCGGAACCGCACGTCAATGAACTGGTGTCGGCGAACTTCTGGTGGTTGCGCGGCAACGATCGTGACATCGTGGTCGACGCCGGGCTCGGTGTCGTCGCCTTGCGGGAGGCGATTCCGGGCATGTTCGAGCGCGATCCGATGGTCCTGCTCACCCACGCGCATCTGGATCATGTCGGTGGGGCACCTGAGTTCGCTGACCGGGCCGCCCACCCCGCCGAGGCGGGGCTCTTGGCGGCGGGTGTACCGGCGAGCCTTTACGGCGCGGAGCTCTACGACAAACTCGGGATCGATGTAGCGGGAGAACCCGTCCCGGAGCTCATGATCGACGTCCTGCCCAGTCCCGGCTACGACCCGGCTACGTACCGCGTCGAACCCATGACCCTGAACCGCGTGCTCGACGACGGCGACCGAGTCGACCTGGGCGGGCGAGTACTGACTGTGCTGCACCTTCCCGGCCACACACCGGGAAGCATCGCCCTGCTGGAGGAGCGCACCGGGACCCTGTACTCCGGCGACATCATCTACGAGGGTGCCTTGATCGACAACCTGCCGAACTCCGATGTGGCTGCCTACCGGCGAAGCATGGAGTTCCTCGCCGACCTCGACGTGTCCGTCGTCCATCCTGGCCATGGGCACAGCTTCGACAGGACACGCCTTTACCAGTTGACCGAGACCTACCTGTGCAGGAAAGCTTAGGGGACGTCACCGGCCGCAGGCCCTGCACGCGCCGCGGGTGCGCAGGTGGTAGTCGCTTGACGCCGCGACGAGCCCGAGCCCCATGGTGCAGTACGCCGACATCGCCACCCAGAGGAACGTGTCGGAGAACTGGCTGATCGAGCCCGACGTCAACTGCACCATCCCCATGCCGAAGTAGGCGACGACGCCCGCCCCGAGCCCGAAGCCGGGCACCAGCAACAGCAGACGAGGGATCGTACGGCCGGCGAGCAGCGGTACCCAGCCCGGCCAGATCTCGCCCCAGCGATGTACCAGTGCCAGCGGCAACAGCACTCCGGCCAGCACCAGGCCGATCTCCAACCCGATCACGGACGCGTCGTGTGTAAGGCCGTCGAATCCCACCACGACCTGGGCCGCGAAGCGGGTGACGAGGCCGGCAACCGCGGCGTACGCGGCCCAGCGCGCCCACCGCGCGGGTGCTGAGTGCCGCAGACCCGGTCGGCCCGTCCGGCAGCAGTCCGGACAGTCGCCCCGGGTGCGCCGCTGATAGCGGGCGGTGGCCAGACTGAGCAGGACCGCTCCGGTGACACAACCGAGCCGGCTGGCGAACGCCACCGGGTCGAAGTACGGGCCGACCGTGAACAGCAGGAAGCCCACCAACTCCGGCAGAAGGATCGCGGCTGCCGCGATCAGTGCTCCGGCGACTGTCCAAGCGACTCCTGCGAGCGCCGGCCGCCATGTCGTCACCCGGTCCAGAGCAACCGCCAGAACACCCGCGGCCACGCACAACGCCACCGACCGCCAGCCGGTGAAACCGAGCAGGTCGGACCCGAACCGCCCGAACTCGGGAGCCTCGCCAACGGTCCACGCCAGACGTACGCCCCCGTATGCCACGGCCCAGCCGAGCACTGCGTACGTCAGGCCGTGGCCGCTCCTGCGAGCGATCGATGCCGATGTCGTCATGCACCCGATCCTTCCGGCGCCCCGGCGCGGGCGGCCCCCGCCGCCAGGGGAAGGCACTCCCTCGCAGGAGGGACCCACGTCCGAGGCCAGCTACAGGTACGGCCGCGTGATGATCTCGATGGCGTGCCCGGCCGTGTCGAAGAAGTAGAAACCGCGCCCGCCGTGCTCGGTGTTGGTCTCGCCCTCCCGCTGCATGTGCGGGTCGGCCCAGTACGTGATGCCCCGCTCCTCGATGCGCGCCAGGCATCGTGCGAACAACTCGTCGTCGACGAGGAAGGCGTAGTGCTGCATCTGGATGTCCACCGGCGGCTCGGCGAACTGGAGCAGCACACCTTCGTCGAGCAGGACGTTGGCGAACGGCCCCCACGATGGTGCCTCCGGCAGCTCGAACAGCTCCCGGTAGAACGCGGCCGACGCGTTCCTGTCCTTCGTGGCGATGATGGTGTGGTTGAACGTGACTGTCATGCGTACCGTCTTCCCGGTCGATCCGAAGACCCGACCGGAAGCCCGTGGCGTCCACCAACCGCACCGATGACAAAGCCCCGATGGCGCCGACGCCCCGGACTCCGCGCGAGACACACGTACGTCGTGTTGATCTCGGCGTGGCGGCTGAAGTAGCCACAACCTCCGGGGGGTAGGCCCATCTGGGGCGCGACGGAACGCTATCACGGCGGGTGCTCTCGATGAATTGATCATCACTGGGACATCGGCTGCCGTGCGCGTCCGTGAAGCCCTCTCGTTTTGCATCCGCCCTGTTGATCCTTGCCGCTACGACGGCTCTCGCCGCCTGCGGTGAAGCAGATACGGCGACGACGGCCGGCTCCTCGTTGCCTGCCCCCACGTCCGCCGCCCCGTCGTCAGTCGCCTCCTCCGCCGCCGCCACGCCGACGACGCCCGCTGAGGCGGGCGGCGTGAGCGACAAGAAGCTCTGCGAGTCGGCGAAGAAGGCCGGCGACGAGATGAGGGCGGCCCTCGTCGCCATGGCGACGGCTGGTGAGCCGTCGGCGGCCGACTTCAAGAAGATCCTGACCGAGCTGGACCAGAAATGACCGAGGTGGCGTCGACCGGCGGTGACAGCAAGGTCCCCGCTGCCCTGCGGGAGTTCGGCGTCCTAGCGTCCAAGGCGGCAGCGGAGCCGGACCCGGCGGCTGCGGCCGACAACCCGGCCTTCGAGAAGGCCGGCGCGGACATCACCGCTGCCTGCAAGGCGGTCGGAGTCAGCGTGAACTTCTGACCGTCGTTGCTCACCCGACGCCGGCCGGCGTGGCGTCCCTCGCCGCGCTGGTCGGCGTCGACCGTTGAGGCGCGCGGGTCACTCGAAGAACTTGATGCTGAATCCGGTGTCGGTCGTCGGGCCGGGCACGTTGGCGCGGCGGTAGGCGGTGTTTCCCCACCAGCAGAAGGTGCCGATGTACCAGTAGCGGTTCGCCCAGGAGTACAGGGTGCCCTTGGGCACGGCGTGGAACATCAGGGGGAACCTCGGCCCGGCGGGCGGGCTCGTGGCGATGTCGCCGTTGAGCAGCACGAAGCTGTGGTGGCCGGGGCCGTCGACGTGCAGGGTGCGGTCCCAGCCGGCCATCATGGTGGCCCGGTTCGAGCCGAACAGGCAGCCGTTCGACTTGTACCAGTCCCACACGTACGTCGGGTCGCCGCCGGCGCGCAGTCGCAGGTCGGCGAGGCAGTACTGGTTGCTCCAGCTGCCGTTGGCGGAGTAGACGATGTGGAGTTGCCCGTTGGGGTCCCTGATCGCCTCGGGGGCCTCGTTGATGTACGGGTTGCCGACGACGCGTTCCCAGCTCTCCCGCGGCTGGGAGATGATGAATCGGTTGCCCGTCGGGGTGAGCGGGTCACTCATTCGGCTGAGGTAGATGTTCTGTTCGACGTTGGTGTCGCCGGCCCACCCCGACCAGACGAACCACCGCTGCCCGTTGAAGGTGAACAGGCTGCCGTCGATGGCCCACTTGCCGCCGGGCAGCGTGAGCTGCCGCTCGGCCGTGTAGCCGCTGGCCGGTGACGATGAGCTGATCGCGTACATGCGGTGTGCGGGGCCGCGTCCGGCTGAGAAGTAGATGTAGTAGCGGCCGCCGTCGGTGACGATCTCCGGGGCCCAGACCTCGCCCAGGTTGCGGGTGTCCGTCCAGACCTGTCGCGCCGGAGCGGCGGCCAGCCCGTCGGTGGATGGTGCCTGGCGGACGGCGATTCCGCCGTTGAGCGATTGGACGGAGATGTAGGTGGCGCCGACGCGGATCACGCTCGGGTCGGCGGCCCGCAGGCTGGTCTGCCCGGCCGCCGCCGGTCCGGCGCCGGCGGCGGACAGCCCGGTGGCGAGCACGGCGGTGAGTACGACGGAGAGGAGTCTGGTTCTCACGGTGGTGGTTCCCTTCTCGACGTGCGTCGCCGGGCGTGGCATCGCTCGCATCGATGGGCGTCGAGCTTCTGTGTAGAGCCCCGATGAGGAGGCTGTCAATGGATTGATGCCGTACGGCCGCATCCGTTCAGGGCGCGAGCGTGAAACGGCTCCAGGTGGTCGCGTCCGTGGTGACCAGGAGGTGGTCCGGCTCGCCCGTCGACCCGTCATCCGGGCCGAAGAGCCAGGCGTACCCGGGGGCGACGCTGAGCGCGCCGACGACCGGGCCGTACTCGCGGGCGACCGTGAAGTGCCGCCCGTCGTCCCGGCTGACCAGGAGCCGCGCGAGGCGGTTCGGCTCCGTGCCTGCTCCCGCGGTGATCGCCAGCAGGGATCCGTCGGAGCCGACCGTGAGGTCCCAGTGCGCCTGCGTGGGCAGGTCCGCGCCGGTGTCCGCCCAGGTCTCCCCACCGTCCGCCGTTCTCAGCAGCCGCATCGCGCCGCCCGCCGTCGACGGCTCGGTCAACAGGTACCCCTCCCGGTCGTCGACCCCGACCACCGCCACCACGCTCGCGTCGGCCCCCACCTCCCAGGTGGTCCAGGTCGCGCCCCGGTCGGCGCTGCGCGCGACGGTCGCTCCCGAGGTGCCCGGCATCTGGTACGTCGTCCAGATCGTGCCGTCCGTGCTGGGATAGAGGCTGAACAGTGGACGCCACGACGGCGCCGGGCCGGTCAGCCGGTACACCGTCCCGGTCGACGGTTCCACCGCCAGCGGCTCCCGCAGAGCCCCGCAGCCGAACCCGCAGAAGACCGCCCGGGCCGTCGCCGGAAACGTGGGAACAGCCACGATCGCCTCGTTCCCGTCCCGCCAGGTCCGGCCGTAGTCGGTGGAAAGACGGGGTAGTCCGGCGTCGCTGACCAGGTAGGACCGGTCGCTGAGAACGGAGAACTCGAGGTCCCCCACCGTCGGCGCGGGGTTGGCCTCGCATCTGGTGCCCTGGAACCGCGTCCTGTCCCCGCTCGACCAGCTCCGGCCCCGGTCGTCGGTGAGCGCGAAGCGCAGGACGCAGCCCTCCCGTCGTACGTCGACGCCCGAGTCCGGACCGGTCAGCGTGAAGTCGCTGGAGTGGTCGGGGCGGGTTGACGGCTCGGGCGGCGCCACCGGGTGCGCCCGGTCCGGTCCGGACGCCAGCGGTACGGCGGTCACGCCGGCCAGTGCGACCAGGGCGGTCGCCACCATCGCCACGGACCGGTGTCGGCGCGTCCGGGCGGTGGACCGCAACTCGCCCAGGGGCGGCTGCCGGACGGCCTCGGCGATGGCCTCCACGTCGAACCCGGAGAACTCACGATCGGGCATCGATCCTCCCGGTTTCCGTGGTGTCGGTGGCGTCGGAGTCGGTGAGCAGCGCCGCCAGGGCGTGCCGGCCCCGGGACAGCCGGGACTTCACCGTCCCGGCCGAGACGCCCAGGGTGGCGGCGACCTCGTCCACCGGCAGGTCGACGAGGTAGTGCAGGGCGAGGGCCTGCCGCTGCCCCTCGGGCAGCCCGCGCAGCGCGGCGAGCAGGGCGAGGTGCTCCGGCGAGTGGTCGGCGACGGCCGGCGGCGGGCCGATCCGACGCAGCAGCCCATCGAGTACGCGCCGGCGCCGGTACCGGCTGCGGGCCACGTTCACCGCGACGCGGCGCAGCCACGCCTCCGGGTTCTCCAGCTCGGCGAAGCGCCGGGGCGCGGCCAGCGCCCTGGTGAACGCCTCCTGGACCGCCTCCTGCGCCTCGTTCAGGTCGCCCGTCACCGCGTACAGCTGGACCACCAGGCGCCGGAAACAGCCGGCGTAGAGCTCGGAGATCAGATCACCGTCGGACACCGCCACCCCCCTTCTTCCACCACTCCCACCAATGGGCGGGGGAGAAGGTTCCGGTGGCCGGTCAGAATATGGTCGGTCGGGGCGGGGTGCGCGGGCCACCGGCATACCGTGACTGGCGAATCAGCGGCTCATGACTGGTCAGTCGGTCCACTCGTGGCGTGGTTCGAGCGCGATGTGTGCGGACAGCGCGCGGAGGAAGTCGGGCGCGTCGAAGATCGCGCCGGCGGAGGCGACGCCGCTCGTCCTCGTCTGGCCGCCGAGAATGCGACGCACCGCTTCGACGGCGAGGGGTGCGCTGATGGCGTAGATGTCCTGGCCGCTGGCGATGACGCGTCGTCGCGTGTCGCCGGAGCGCACGATGACGTCGACGGTGAACGTCTGCGCGGACCGGCCGAGCTCGTCGACCGCCGCCGGGGCCGGTGTGCCCGGAGCGGCCAGGTCCCGGGCCGCGTCGGTGGTCATGTACGTGCGCACCTCGGGGATGGACAGGTGGCTGGGGACGGTGACGACGTCGGCCATCGTGAACTCGCCGAGGACGGTGCGGCGGCCCAGCGGAGCGGGGAAGTCCCATTCCATCCTCGGCAGGTCGCCCCCGTCGACGTAGTAGTCCAGCCGGCCGCCGGTGTAGCGGACGCGCTGGCCGGCGCGCCGTTCCCGGGAGACGGCGCCGGCGGCGAGTGTCCCGGCCGTCGGGTGCCAACTGCTCAGTCCGTACGCGACGTGCGCCTCGTCGGCCGCCGTCCAATCACCCATCGCCGTCGTCACCAGCAGATCGCCGAGCCCACCGAAGAAGGCCATCGCCGGGACCACCGCGACGCCCGCGGCCCGAGCGCGGTCGGTGAAGTGCGTGAACGTGTCGACGTTGGCCTCGATCTCGGCTGCCACGTCCACGTACGGGATCCCGGCGCGCAGGGCGGCCTCGATCACGGGGGCCGCGGTCGAGGCGAACGGGCCGGCGCAGTTGATGACCGCCGCCGAGCCCCTCAACGCCAGGTCGAGCGAGGCCGGATCGTCGACTGACGCCACCCGGTATTCGAGCCCCGACGCCGCCAGCGCCTGGAGCCTGCCCTCGTCCCGACCGACGAGCAGCGGAACGAACCCACGATCGCGCAACTCCGTCACCACGAACCGCCCGGTGTGCCCGTACGCACCGAAGACCGCGACGTTCTGACCCATCTGCACTCCCTTGAAAAGATCGACTGAGGAGAGCCTTTCGCAGCGGCCAGCCCCGGACCAGTGTCGGGAACGCCATGCCCCGTACAATTTCGGACATGGCCACTGTCGCGCTCGCCGCCACCGACGCGATGCTGCATTTCGAGCTCGCGATGGCCTGCGAGGTCTTCGTCCGGGATCCCTCCGGCCTGGCCGACCCGTGGTACGACCTGGTGGTCTGCGGCCCGGGCCCGGTGCGGATCGGCAGATTTTGGATGGAGCCGGACGACGGGTTGGACCGGCTCGCCCGCGCCGACACCGTGATCATCCCTGCCGTGGAGGACATCGACGCGGACGTGCCACCCGACCTGCTCGACTCCGTCCGCGCGGCCCACGAGGCGGGCGCCCGGATCGTCTCGCTGTGCACCGGTGCGTTCGTGCTGGCCGCCGCCGGGGTGCTGGACGGACTGCGCGCGACCACGCACTGGGCCCACACCGACGCGCTGGCCGCCCGTTATCCCCGGGTGACGGTCGACCCGGACGTGCTCTACGTCGACAACGGCAACGTGCTCGCCTCCGCCGGCAAGGCGGCCGCGATCGACCTGTGCCTGCACCTGATCCGCCGCGACCACGGCTCGACGGTCGCCAACGCCGTCGCCCGCCGCCTCGTCGTGCCGCCGCATCGCGCCGGCGGCCAGGCCCAGTACGTCACCACCCCGGTGCCCGCCCGCGACGACCATCCCCTTGCCAACCTGTTCCCCTGGGCGATGGAACGGCTGAACCAGCCGCTGACCGTCGAGGACCTGGCTCGCCAGGCGAACATGAGCTCGCGCAACCTGGCCCGCCACTTCAGGTCGGCAACCGGCACCACCCCGCTGCACTGGCTGTCGACGCAGCGGATCCGCCGGGCCCAGGAGCTGCTGGAGAATACCGACGACAGCATCGACGTCATCGCCGAGGCGGCCGGCATGGGCACCGCCACGACGCTGCGCCGGCACTTCCACCGCGCCGTCGGGGTTCCCCCGGACGCCTACCGCCGCACCTTCCGCAGCGCCGCACCGAAGACGACCGCCGCGAGGTAGGTGGCCCTGACCAGGTGCCGGTGTGGCGGTCCGATGCGCATTCTGTGACGCTACCCAGTCATCGCCCTCGATACCGTTTCCCGGTCGACCGTCCGCCGCCGACGGTCGCGTCCTCGACCGACTGATCCGCGTCGTCGGCTGCGCGATGTGGGGTCCTGCCCGTCGACGGGCTGGACGTCCGGGTCGACGGCTGACCTCGTTTGCGCCCAGAGAGCCTGGGAACTCGCCACGTTCGTCCGCCGGCAGGCCTGACGGCCGGTCGAGGAGACGGAAGGAGCGGGTCATGGATTACGAGCAGTTGATCGCCACGGTACGGCAGCGCGGGGGCCTCGGCGAGAATGAGGCCGTGCGGTCCGTACAGGCCGTTTTGTCGGTGCTCGGCGAACGCCTCGCCGGACGGGAGGCCGACCACCTGGCGGCACAGCTACCGGAGCGGCTGAACCCGTCCGTCACCCGCAACCCACAGGGTCGCCGGTGGGACGTCGGCGAGTTCCTGAAGAACGTCGGCGACCGGGAGCAGGTTGCGAACGCGGACCAGGTGCGTCAGCACGCCCAGGCGGTGTTGCGTACCGTCGCCGAGGCGCTCGACGACGACGAGCGTCACGACCTGTTCGCCCAGCTTCCCGGCGGCATCACCGATCTCTTCGGGGTTCCCACCCCGCGCGGTTGAGCACTGCCCCTGGCGGCAACCCGTGCGAGGGCGCACATCTGATCGGAGCAGGTCAGGTCTTGCGGACCGCGCTGGTGAAACCGGCGATGAAGAGGGTGGCGAAGCTCCAGGCGAGCAGTTGGAGGACCCAGCCGGCGATGGTCAGGGTCTGACCGGCAGGGGTGTCGGTGGGTTGGCAGCGGTCGCGGGCGCCGGTCTTGAGCAGTGGTGCGCCGAGGTCGAGGCCGACGCCGATATGGTCGATGGTGGTGCAGCCGGAGGTTGCGGCTGCACCACTGCTCCCCGGCTTCTGCGCGAGGCCGCCGTGGTGGCCGCCGATGACGCTGAGGGTGACGGCGATGGCCAGGGTGGCGAGGAGCAGGAGCAGAGCCCGCCAGGGCTGGTAGCCGTAGCCGAGAGCGATGCCGAGAAGGCGGCCCCAGGCGCGTTCGGAGGCGGTCAGCCCGGCGCGCTGGATCTGGTCGCGGCGTTGGGCGATGAGGATGGCACGGGCGTCGCGGTCGTGGCCGGCGGCGCGGTAGGCGGCGGCGAGGTGCTGGTAGGGCTGGGCGCTGTAACGGGGCGTGTGCTCGCGCAGCAGGGTCAGCCAGCCCCGCAGTGACGCGGGGCGCGGCAGCCCGCTGTAGGTGAGCCCGTCCACCTCGATCAGTGGTCCCGGACCGGGTGCCGTGCGTGTCACCCGGTCGGTGTCGAGGCGGAGACCGCCACCGATCCTCGCTCCGGCCAGCACCAGCACGACCACCTCGGCACCGCCGTTGGTGGCGCTGAAGCCGTCATCCAGGTGCACGTCCTGGTCGACCCGGAGGCCGTTCAGGTCGAGGGCCGGGCCGGTCGTGTTCTCCAGTCGCGCCCCACCGCAGGCCAGGAGTCCGCCGATGTGGGCGCCGGCCAGGCCGATGGTGCCCCACTCGCTGGTGCCGGTGGCGGTGAATCCGCCGTCCAGGGCCACGTCCCGGTCGACCGTGAGGCCGTCGGCGTCCAGGACCGGTCCGGCGGTGTTCGTCAGCCGCGCACCGCCGCCGCTCAACGAGCCGATGTGGGCGCCGAGCAGCCGGATGGTGCCCTGCTCGCTGGCGCTGGTGGCGGTGAAGCCGTTCGACAGCAGCACGTCCCGGTCGGTCCGGAGGTTGTCGGCGTTGAGCGCCGGCCCAGCGGTGTTCCTAAGTTGTGCGCCACCGCAGTTGAGCTGGCCGCCGATGTGGGCACCGAGCAGTCGGACGGTGCCTCGCGCGCTGGGGCTGGTGGCGGTGAAGCCGTCATTGAGGAACACGCTCTGGTCCACCTGGAGGCCGTCGGCGTCCAAGGCTGGTCCGGTGCCGTTCTCCCACCGCGCTCCGCGGCAGTCCAAAGTGCCGACGTGGGCGGCGGCGAGACGAATGGTGCCGGCGACGGTGTCAGCGGTGGCCGTGCTCCTGTCGAGCGAGAGCACCCGCGCGGCACAGCGGGTGGCGTCGAGTGCCGCGTCTACGGAACCGTCTGCCTGCTCGATGCGGCAGCCGGTCAGGGCAACCGCCGACAGGCGGGCGTTGCGAAGGTTCACGCCGCTGGGCAGCAGGCAGTCGCGCAGCTCCAGCGCCACATCACTGGTGATGTTCTCCAGATCGATCTGGCCGGCGATCCGGGCTCCGCGCAGCCGCAGGCCACGCGGGTCGGGATCGCCGACCAGCCGGCCGCGGACCAGCTCACGGATGACCGAAGCCGAGATCGCTCGGTCGTCGCCCCAGGCCCGCATCGCTGCCTCGTCGACCGGCCCGTCACCGGCCAGATCCAGCACCTTGCCGCGGGCGACGGACTCGATCAGTCGCTGCTCGACCCGACTGTGCGCTCCGCCGTTCGTATCCCGCACCCGCTGGGCGCCGACTGACGTCATGGCACCCATCATCACCGAGAAGTGCGCCGAGAGGTCCGCGCCACCACGCGGTCCGGTCAGCGCGGACGGACTCCGGGCTCCACCGTCAGGGTCCCCGCCACGGCGTCGATCGTGGCCCGGGAGCCGAGCGCAATGGTGAGTTGGCCGTTCCCATGGCCCAGTCGGAGCCCGCCCAGGACCGGCACGCCGAGGTCGTAGAGGCGGTCCTTCAGCATCGCCGCCGCGTCCCACTCGTTCGGGCCACCGACGCTGTTGGTGATCTGGCCGATGACCACTCCGGCAACCCTGGACAGCACGCCCACCCGGCGCAGCTCGGTCAGCATCCGGTCGATGCTGTACGGCGCCTCGTCCACGTCCTCGAAGAACAGGATGGAGTTGTCGTACTTCGGGGCGTCCGCGGCGCCCAGCGATGTGGAGATCAGCGTGAGGCATCCGCCGAGGAGGGGGCCCGTCGCCCGGCCCGGCACCAGCACGGGGGCGGCCGTCTCGGCCGGGTCCCGGGTGATGGTGACGGGTGCGGTCGTCATCACTGCCCGGCGTAGCGACTCGGCCGACTCCGGGCCGGTGCGGCTGTCGCTCCAGTTGACCATCGGGCCGTAGAACGTGACCAGCCCGGTCTCGCGCCAGAGCCGGCCGTGGATGCTGGTGATGTCGCTGAACCCGACGACCACCCTGGGATCGCGACGGAGCCCGGCCAGGTTGATCCGATCGACGATCCGCTGGGTCCCGTAGCCGCCGCGGGCGGCGAAGACGGCACGGATCCCGGGATCGTTGAGCGCGGCGTTCAGGTCAGCCAGCCGCTCCGCGTCGGTGCCGGCCAGATAGCCGTACCTGGCGAAGGCGTGCGCGCCCAGCTCGACCTCCAGGCCCCAACCGCGCAGGATCTCGATGCCCCGGGCCATGTTGTCCGGGTTGGGAGTGCCGCCGGGCGAGACGACCCGGACCCGGTCACCGGGCACCAGCACCGGGGCGCGCAACGGCCGTTTCGGGCCAGCCGGCGCGGCCTGCGCGGCCTCGGCCGTGCCGGCGAGCAACGCGCCGCCGGCTGCCGCCGCGCCCACACCCAGCATGTGCCTTCGGGACAGGGCGGTGCTCGCGGGCCTCTGGGTCGGGGTGCGGTCTGTTTCGGAAGTGGCCACAGGCATCCCTTCATCGGCATCGATGTCGGTGCCACGACAGCCTACGGCAAACATCATTAGCCTTGGGGGTCCACAAGGGACGATTCGCCGGGATCGAGTAGAGGCCACTGCGCCATCGGACGGTGGCGAGCCGCCATGTCGGTGGCCCGCGCAGCGCCGGACATCGCGGATCGACGACCGGCCGACTCGGGCAGGGGCGGGTCCGGCACCTGCGGCAACGCCAGCAGTAGCCTGACGTCGGCACGGGTTCGACCACTGAGACGTCAACAAGGAGTCCTGCCCATGATCAGGCTGGCTGACATCCGTAGCTACGCGATGGCGCTGCCGGAGGTCGTCGAGAAGCCGCACTTCCGGCTGCCCGGCTTCCGCGTCGCGGACAAGCTCCTCGCTCATCTGGAGAAGGGCGACGCGCACGCGATCATGTGTGTCGGGCAGGCGGAGGCCAGGACCGCGGCCGCGGCTCAGCCGGACATCTACGAGGAGGTGTGGCGCAACGGCCGGATCTTCGTCGGCCTCCGCGTCGACCTGGCCAAGGTCACCGAGGAGGGCATGCGGGAGCTGATCGAGCACGCCTGGCGCAACCGGGCGCCGAAGCGCCTGGTCGCCCTGCATGACAGCCGGTGACGGACCCGACCACGGCGTCCTGCGCGCCACCCACGAGGGGATTGGCTTGATGAAGAACGAGCGAGAGTCGGCGCCTGGCGTGGCGCACGACGGCGGGGAACCGACGGTACGACTGCGGCCGGTCGCCGAGGCCGACCTGGAGATGTTCCGGCGGTTCTGCACCGAGCCGGGGCTGATCGGGCTGGACTGGTCCGGCTTCCGCGACCCGGGTGCACCGGCACGGCGGTTCGCCGTGGACAACTGGCTGGGCGCCGACGACGGCCGGCTCATGGTCGAGGTCGAGCCGGAGGGGACCGCTGCCGGTATCGTCAGCTACCTGTCCGGGCGCTACAGCGGGTTGGCGTCGTACTGGGAGATCGGGATCGTCCTGCTGCCAGCGTGGCGCGGACGCGGCATCGGCTGGCGCGCCCAGGCGCTGCTCTGCGACTACCTGTTCCAGCACACCCCGGCGCAGCGCATCCAGGCCGGCACCCACCCGGAGAACGTCACCGAGCAGCGGTCGCTGGAAAAGGCCGGCTTCCAGCTCGAGGGCGTCGTGCGGGCCTGCGAGTTTCGGGCCGGGCGGTGGCGCGACGGGTACCTCTACAGCCGGCTGCGCGACGACCCGTCACCCTGGGACCGGCCGGGGGAGTGACGCCGGCTCAGGGGCCGGGCCGGGTTCAGGGGATGGGCCACTCGTGCACCGGGCGGTTGCTGTGCATCAGCGTCACGTAGTGCCGGACCACCTCGCGCAGCGCCGCCGGCCGGTCCAGGTGGTCGGCGGACTCCAGCCGGTGCAGCGTCTCCACCTGCCACGTCGCGCCGTTGCGGCCGGTCAGGCAGCGCTGCTCGATGATGCCGAGCAGCCGGTCGCGCTCGCCCGGATCCAGCCCCCACCGGTCCAGGCCGTGGTGCGCCAACGGCAGCAGCCGGCGCAGCACCAGCTCGGTGACCGGCAGGTAGCCGAGGCCGGGCCAGAAGACCTGCGCCTCGATGCCGTACCGGGCGCAGCTGGTGAAGTTCTCCTCGGCGGCGCTGAACGACATCTGCGACCACAACGGCCGGTCCGACTCGGCCAGGGCCCGGACCAGTCCGAAGTAGAAAGCGCCGTTCGCGATGGTGTCCAGTACGGTGGGCCCGGCGGGCAGCACCCGGTTCTCCACCCGCAGGTGCGGCCGGCCGCGCGACACGTCGTACACGGGCCGGTTCCACCGGTAGACGGTGCCGTTGTGCAGCCGCAGCTCGGCGAGGTTGGGCACCTCACCGGCGGCCAACGCCTGCGCCGGGTCCTCCGGGTCGCAGACCGGCAGCAGCGCCGGGAAGTAGCGGACGTTCTCCTCGAACAGGTCGAACACGTTGGTGATCCAGCGTTCGCCGAACCAGACCCGGGGCCGTACGCCCTGCGCCTTGATCTCCTCCGACCGGGTGTCGGTGGCCTGCTGGAACAGCGGGATGCGGGTCTCCCGCCACAGCTCCCGGCCGAAGAACAGCGGCGCGTTCGCGCCGAGGGCGACCTGGATGCCGGCGATCGCCTGGGCGGCGTTCCAGTAGTCGGCGAACTGGGCCGGGCTGACCTGGAGGTGGAACTGCGTGCTGGTGCAGGCCGCCTCCGGGGTGATCGTGTCGGCGGTGACCGCCAACCGTTCCACACCGCTGATGGCGATCGGCAGGTCCTCGCCCCGGGCGGCGAAGATCTGCTCGTTGAGCAGCGCGTACCGGGGGTTGTGCGAGAGCGTCTCGGCGGTCAGGTGCTCGGGGCGCAGCGTCGGCAGAATGCCGATCATGACCATGTGCGCGCCGATCGCGCGGGCCTTCTCCTCGGCGGCGTTGAGGCTGGCCCGCACGTGCTCCTCAAACTCGGCGGTGCCGGTGCCGGTCAGCCGGCGCGGCGCCACGTTGATCTCTATGTTGAACTGGCCCAGCTCGGTCTGGAAGCTCGGGTCGGCGATCGCCGCCAGCACGTCGGCGTTGCGCATCGCCGGCATCGACCCCTGGTCGACGAGGTTCAGCTCGATCTCCAGCCCCGTCAGCGGCCGGTCGATGTCGAACCGCGACTCGCGCAGCATCTCGGCGAAGACGTCCAGGCAACGGCGGACCTTGTCCCGGTAGCGGGCGCGGTCCTCCCGGCTGAAGGTCCGTACGCCGACATCCTCGCCCATGGTCACCACCCTGTCACCGCTGGTCCCCCTAACCTCGCACGTGTCGGGCGGGCGGGGAAGACCCGATGGGCCCTTCCTACCCAGCTGCGAGCTTGGTGATCCCTGTCGCGCCCGCGTGGTCCGCTCCGGTACGACCGGCCCGCACCGCTAACATTGCCGCCCGAGAGGTGGTGGCGTGGGAATGCGTGAGAAGGTGACCCGGCTCTTCGTCGCGGCGGCGATCGCTGAGGCGTGCTCGTGGTTGGCCCTGCTGGTCGGCATGGTGGTCAAGTACGGTCCGCCGGAGAACGAGCTGGGCGTCAAGATCTTCGGCCCGATCCACGGCGGCCTGTTCATCGCGTACATCCTCCTGGTGCTGGCGGTGGCCCGGCTGCACCGGTGGAGCCTGCTGGCCACGGTCGTGGCGCTGGCGTGCGCGGTGCCGCCGTTCGCCACCCTGGCCTACGAGCGCTGGGCCCGCCGTCGGGGCATGCTCGACACCGCCGGCCGACCGGCCCGCGAGCCCGCCCCGGTCGGCTGAGCAGCAGCACCACAGGCGAGCCGGAGCCGCCGTGGCGCACGCACAGGCGTACCGGGCGGACGTCGATCTCGTCGAGGGTGAATCCGGGAAACATGCCGGTGCCCGTTTCCACCCCGCCAGGCGCGGAAACCCGGACCCGGCCGGTCAGGTCAGCGCGGACCAGACCGCGACGCCGGCGAGCAGCAGCGCCCCCAGCATCGCCTGCAACAGCAGCGGCGGGCCGAGATGCGACCAGAGCGTCGCGGTACGCGGGGTGAGCAGCTGCCCGGTGGTGAGGTTCACGATCCGCTCGATCCGGGGCGGCAGCTCCGGGTCGCGTTGCGGACGCAGGGTGAGCTGCACCTGGTCGGCCGGGTGCAGGGCGCTCTGCGGCAGGTGGCCGTGCAGCTCCACCTCGCAGAGCTGGCCGGCGGTGTTGCGCAGCCGCACCGGGGTGACCAGGTACTCCGGGCCCTGCTTCAGCTCCTTCCAGCGCCGCCGGGTGCCGCCGCCCCCGGCGGAGAAGAGCGAGCGCAGCAGCAGGGCGGGAAGCCGGGCGAACGCGGCCGCGGCGAGTACCGCGACCAGCACCGGCTGGCCGATGGGTACCTCGCGCGTGTAGCCGTCGAGCAGGCGGACCAACCGCCCGGTGACGATCCGCTCCGTCGGGTGCACGATCCGTCGGGTATCGAGTCCGCTGTCCATCTCCACCACCGAGAGTCCGCTTCCGTTCACTCATCGTATCGACGTCCCCGGTTGAACGACGTGAATGAAACCTGGTCACGGGCTCACGGCCGCGAGGTGACATCCCGGGCGACCCGGGTAAGCGGGGGGCCGAGCTGGAAAGGGGTCGAGCATGCAGCTGTCCTTCCTGCGCCCGCTCTACGACCGACCCGGGCCGTGGTGCTCGGTGTACCTGGACGCCTCCGCCGACACGGAGGACGCCCACCCGGCGCTGGCCCTACGCTGGCGTGCCCTGGCGCGTCAACTGACCGATCAGGGCGCGGACGAGGCGACCGTCGCCGCGCTGGACCGGGTGATCCGTGGCCACGACCCGATGGTCGGGGACTACGGCCTCGCGGTGTTCGCCACCCGCGGCCACGTGGTGCTCTCCGAGTACCTCTCCGCGCCACCGCTGCGCGACCTGGCCAGTTACGCGCCACTGCCGCACGTGATGCCGCTGCTCGCGCAGCGCGGCGAGCAGGTGGCGTGGGTGCGGGTGCTGGCCGACCGGACCGGCGCCGACGCGATGGCCGTCAGCGCGGGCGGGGTTCCCCGGCGCGCCCACATCGCCGGCCGGGAGGAATTCCAGCTGCGCCGGGTACAGCCCGGCGGCTGGTCCCAGTCGCGCTACCAGCGGGCCGCCATGGAGGCGTGGCACCACAATGCCGGCGACGTCACCGCCGCCACCGTGGAGCTGGCCGAGAAGGTCGGTGCCGACGTGGTGGTGGTTGCCGGCGACGTCCGGGCCACCGGGATGATCGCCGCACAGATGCCGGAGCGTTGGCAGGACGCGGTGGTGCGCACCGACGCCGGGTCACGGGCCGGCGGCGCCGACCAGACGTTGCTGGACGACCTCACCGTGCAGACCATCGCGGAGGTCGCCGACCAGCGGATCAGCGCCGCGCTGAACCGGTTCGGCGTGCAGGAGGACGTCGGCGCCGGGCTCGACGCGGTCGTGCGGGCCCTGCAACGCAACCAGGTGGACACCATGCTGATCGTGGACGATCCGTCGGCCAACGGCGAGCTGTGGGTCGGCCCCGAGCCGACCGAGATCGCCGTCGACCCGGGGCAGCTGGCGGCGATGTCGGTGAACGACCCGCAACGGGTCCGCGCCGACGCGGCGCTGGTCCGGGCGCTCGTCGGCACCGACGCGGCGCTGACCGTGCTGGGTCCGGACGAGGCGCCCGAGCTCACCGACGGCGTCGGCGCGGTGCTGCGGTACGTCGATGCGAGCACGCCCGGGCGCGGCAATGGCTGAGCGCAGCGTGGCCGACCTGGTGGTGGAGCGGCTCCTGGCCTGGCGGGTGCCGCGCGCCTTCGGCTATCCGGGCGCGGCGATCGCCCCGCTGGTCGAGGCGCTGGACCGCACGGGCGGCGACCCGGCGTTCGTCCCGGCCCGGCACGAGGAGACCGCCTCGTTCATGGCCACCGGGCACGCCAAGTTCACCGGCGGCATCGGGGTCTGCCTGGCCACCCAGGGGCCCAGCGCGGTGCAGCTGCTCAACGGGCTCTACGACGCGAAGCTGGACAGCACACCGGTGGTGGCGATCATCGGCGAGGACATCTCCGGGCCGCTCGGCGGCGCGCACCAGCAGATCGGGCTCAGCCGGCTCTTCGGCGACGTGTGCAACCAGTTCGTGCAGTACGGCCGCAGGCCCGAGGACGTACCCGCGCTGCTGGACCAGGCGTTCCGCACGGCGGCGGCGACCCGCAGCCCGACCTGCGTGGTGCTGCCCCGGCAGTTGCAGGAGGCCGTGGTGCCCGACCTGCAGCCGCAGTCCGTGGGCGTGATCTCGGCGAGCCCGGGCGTGCCGCTGGCCCGGGTCCTGCCGCACGAGATGGACCTCGACGCCGCCGCGCAGCTGCTCGGCAGCGGCCAGCGCACGGCGATCCTGGTGGGCCAGGGTGGCCGGGACGCGGCCGGGGAGATCGTCGAGTTGGCCGACCGGCTCGGCGCCGGGGTAGCCACCTCGCTGCTGGGCAAGCCGGTGCTCGACGAGCGGCTGCCCTTCCACGCCGGGGTGCTCGGCGAGGTCGGCACCTCGGCCGCGGCCGAGCTGATGGGCGGCTGCGACACGCTGCTGATGGTGGGCACCAACGACCCGTGGACCGACTACTTCCCGATGCCCGGTCAGGCCCGCACCGTGCAGATCGACATCGACGGGCGGCGGATCGGCACCCGGTATCCGGCCGACGTGCCGCTCGTCGGTGACGCCGCCGAGACGCTGCGGGCGCTGCTGGCGCGGGTGCCCCACCGGCCGAGCGGGCAGTGGCGCGCCACGGTGGAGAGCTCGGTGGACCGGTGGCGGTCGGCCGCGGCCGACCGGGCCGCGGCGCCGGCCGAACCGGTCAACCCGCAGCTCGTGCTCCAGGAACTGTCCGCCCGGTTGCCGTCCGTCGGCGCGGTGGCGGTGGACGTCGGCTCCGTCCTCTACTGGTACGCCCGGCACCTCGTCCTGCCGCCCGGGGTGAACGCGCAACTGTGCGGCACCCTCGGCTCGATGGGCTGCGCCCTGCCGTACGCGGTAGCCGCCAAGCTCGCCGACCCGGACCGACCGGTGCTCGCACTGGTCGGCGACGGCGCCATGCAGCTCAACGGGCTCGCTGAGCTGATCACCGTCGCGCACCTCTGGAAGGAGTGGCGGGATCCGCGGCTGGTGGTGCTGGTGCTCAACAACCGCGACCAGGCCGGGATGGGCGGCGGGCGGCAGCCCTCGCCCGACCCGACGCGGCGCCGCCCTGACGTGCCGTACGCCGGCTGGGCCCGGCTGCTCGGGCTGCACGGCGTCCGGGTGGACCGCCCCGACCTGGTCGGTGCGGCCTGGGACGAGGCGCTCGCCGCGAACCGCCCCTGCGTGCTGGAGGCGGTGGTCGACGCCGCGGTGCCACTGGCGCCGCCGGAGCCGGCCTTCGCCGACCTGCGCAGCCTGTACGCCAACGGGGAGGCCGCCCGGCGGGTCCGCGAGCAGGTGGAGCTCACCGTGAACGCGGAGGGCCTCGTTTAGGCGTAGCCCGCCGGGGCATCAGTAGCGGCCCGAGGACGCTGGAGGTCACATGCCGGAGCCCGCCGATCGTCGCTACGGCCCCGCGCCCCTACCGCAGCCGCGCGGTCCGCTCTCCGCGGCGGTGGCCGGGGCCCTGCGGCGTCCGCCGCACGACCTGCCGCCGGGCCTCGGCGCCGACCTCGACCCGGCGGACCCGCTCGCCGACGAGGATCTCCAGCTGACCCTGTTCCTCTGCTACGAGCTGCACTACCGGGGCTGGCGCGGGGTGGATGAGGGCTGGGAGTGGCAACCGACGCTGCTGGCCCTGCGGGCCCGTGCCGAGCGGCCCTTCGAGGCGGCGCTGCGCCGGCTGGCCGCCCCGCCGCCGCTGCCGCCCGCCGGGGTGGCGGCGGGCCTGACCGACCTGGTCGCGGCCGACGACGGGCCCACGCTGGCGGCCACCCTCCAGCGGCGTGCCGACCTCGCCCAGTTCCGCGAGTTCGTCGCCCACCGCTCGATCTACCACCTGCGCGAGGCGGATCCGCACAGCTGGGCGCTGCCCCGCCTCGGCGGCCCGGCCAAGGCCGCCCTGGTGGAGATCCAGACCGACGAGTACGGCAACGGCCGGCTGGACCGGATGCACGCCGAGCTGTTCCGGCGCACGCTCGACCGGCTGGGCCTGGACACCGGCTACGGCGCCTACCTCGACGCGGTGCCCGCGGTGACACTGGCGACCAACAACATGATGTCGCTGTTCGGGCTGCACCGACGTCTGCGCGGCGCGCTGCTCGGTCACCTGGCCGCCTACGAGATGACCTCGTCGGTGCCGAACCGCCGGTACGGCAACGGGCTGCGCCGGCTCGGCCTGGACGAGGTGGCCACCCGCTTCTACGACGAGCACGTCGAGGCCGACGCGGTGCACGAGCAAATCGCCGCACACGACCTGTGCGGCGGTCTGGTCCGCGTCGAGCCGGCGCTGGCCGGCGACGTGCTCTTCGGCGCGGCGGCCGCACTCGCCGTGGACCGGCTGTTCGCCGCGCACCTGCTGGACAGCTGGGCCGCCGGCCGCAGCTCACTGCGGGCACCGACCGCGCTGACTCTCTCGCTGCCCGCGACCGCGACCACGATCGCTGCCACCGGACCGCTGGCCGGCGTCGCCTGACCGCGGCGGTCACCCCTCCCGGGTGGTGCCCGCGCGGAAGTTGACCATCTTGTGGGTGCCGTCGCAGAACGGCTTGAGCGCCGACCTGCCGCACCGGCACAGCGCCACCGTGCCCCGGCGCGCGTCGATCCGCTCACCGTCCGGGGTGACCAGGGCGAAGTCGCCGCGGACCAGCAACGGTCCGTCCTGGTACGGAGTGATCGTGGCGGCGGCGGGCTCGCCCGTGTCGTCGGTGCGCATGAGCCCGGAAGTGCCCGCCCTGGCCCCGGCGAAACCCGAGCGCCGTGCCGGGGCGTGGCCCGGCCCGTTCGGGCCCACCCGACCCGCTGCCGCCGCCCACGGCGGATCGTCGTCGAACGCCGGTGATGACCGGGGACCCACGCCGACCAGCGGATTGTGCCGCCGGGTGGGTGATGCCCCGTTTGAACCCCATCGGGACGGGAAGCCGGGCCGCGTGGTGAGCGAACGAGGCAAGGTGGGGCCGGTGCACAAGGTGCACAAGGGGCTCACGGCAGAGGGCGCCGGTCTGGCCGGCGACCGGGTCGTGGCCGTGGGCAGTCCCGCCCGGGTGCTGGTCGCCGCCACCGCCCGGGCACTGCGTGGCCTGGACTGCGCCGACCTCGGGCACGCCGGGCCGGTGTCGCGGTTCCCCGGCGCCCCGGAGCCGGTCCGCCGTGCCGCGGTCAGCCGGGCCGCCGGACGGGTCGCGATCACCATGGCCCAGGTCGACGAGGTGGACGCCGGCCGGGTCGCCCGCTGGTTCGTCGACCAGTACCCCCGCCAGCGCTACCCCGGAGTGCTGATCGGCTCACCGCACGGCGCGGCGGCCCACCTCGCGGTGGCGCTCGGCGTGCCGTGGCTGCCGGCCGGCTTCGACATGTCGGTGCACTGGACCGGCGGCGCGGTGGACCGCCCAGGGGCGGCGCTGCAGCACGGCGAGGCGCTCGCCGCCCGAATGCTCGCCGGAAACCCCGACGTGCATCTCCGCCAGGTGCACTGCCCCGCCAGCCGTGGCCCGCTGACCGGGGTGACCGTGTCGCTGGCCGCCCGCTGGCGGGCGCTGCCGGCGGCCTACACGCAGTTCCTCGCCGACCGGCTGACCGCCGGGGCCCCGGTTCTGCTAGTGCCCGACGCGCGGACCTGGCCGGTGCTGGAGCGCGGCCCGGGGCACAGCTTCCAGGTCGGCTGCCCGGCCAGCGGGCTGGACCCGGTGGACTTCCACCCGGACAGCCACGCGCTGCGGCAGGTGCTGCGCTCCGTCGGCGGAGACGCCGCCCGGTGGGAGGCGCCGGAGATGTCCGTCCCCTCGGGCACCGCCGAGCACGGCATGGACTCGGGCTTCGAGCTGGCCGCGCGGGACTGGGCGGCCCGCCGGGAGCACCCGCTGCACCGGGTGCTGGTGCCCCGGCCGGCCGCGCTGAGCGCGGGAGTGGCCGACCTGTACCGGCACTGGCTGCGCCGCGCCGGCAAGACCGGTAACCGGTTGGTGGTGGAATGTGGCCGCCTGCTCGATCCGTGGCAGGTGGTGCGGGCGGGGATGGTGCCGTACTGGTGCGAGAACGCCACCCGGCGCAGTGTCGACGAGGCCGAGTGGTGGCTGGCCGGCAGCGAGACGTTCAGCTCGGTGGACGTGCTGCCCGAGCCGCCCGGGGTGCGCTCGCCCGCCCTGGCCGGGCTGCCGCAGTGGCTGGCCGTGGCCGGGTTCGGCCGGCGCCGTCGGGCGTTGGACCGGACCGCCGCCCGGGGCTACCCGGTCACCTCGGTACCCACCCGCCGGGCCACCGAGGTGCTCCGCGCCCAGCCGTACGACCTGCCCACGCCGCCCCCGCTGGGGGTCGCCGAGGCGCTCTCCGTGCTCCGGGACAGCGGCGGCCACCAGGGGTTGCTGGTCTCCTGAGGCGAGCACGCCGAAACATCCTCGCGAACCCGGGGTCCCGTGATTGAGTACCTACGGAGCGGGAACATCGCTGACTGCGACGGCCTGATTGCGCTGCGTAGAGGCGTTGTCGCCCGCTGGCATCCCAGTCACTGACCCACTTTTCCGGCCCGGTGCGTGGCTCGACCACGCGCACGACCGGTTTCCCGATCCGGGCGGGGGACCTTCCTGAGGGAGGCGCGGATGTTCGGACAGACGAGCACGACCACACCACCACCCACCGATCGGGGTCTGGAGGACCTCGATGCGGCAGCCCTGGCTTACGCGGCCCGAATCGAAGGGCTGCCGCCGGAGCGGCGGCAGGAGGCACGGGACGACCTGGTCCGCTTCGCGCTGCCGTTCGCCGGCCGCCTGGCCCGCCGGTACCGGGGGCGCGGGGAGCCGCTGGAGGACCTGGAGCAGGTGGCCCGGCTCGGTCTGGTCAACGCCGTCGACCGGTATGACCCGGAACGGGGCTCGTTCACCGCGTACGCCGCGATCACCATTGTGGGCGAGATCAAGCGGCACTTCCGGGACCGCACCTGGGGCGTGCACGTGCCCCGCCGGCTACGTGACCTGATCCTGGAGGTCGGCCAGGCCACCGCCGCGCTGACCAGTGAGCTGTCCCGGGCACCCACCGTCGCGGAGCTGTCCAAGCGGCTGGAGACCCCGGAGGAGGAGATCCTCGCCGCGCTGGAGTCGGCGGCCGGTTACAGCCCCGCCTCGCTCAACGCCCCGGTGGGCGGGGAGAGCTCCGCGGAGTTCGGTGACCTCGTCGGCGAATCGGACAACGCACTGGAATCGGTCGACGATCGGGTGACCGTGAGCGGCCTGCTGCACCGCCTGCCCTGGCGGGAGCGGCGGATCCTGGCCATGCGCTTCTACGGCAACCAGACCCAGGCGGAGATCGCCGCCCGGTTCGGTATCTCGCAGATGCACGTATCCCGGCTGCTGTCGCGGGCACTGACCTGGCTGCGGCAGGCGATGCTCGCCGACGCGCCGCCGCCGTGGCAGAACGGCGCCGCCGAGCCGGACCCGGGCAAGACCCGGATCTCGGTGAAGCAGAACGGCGACCGGGTGGTCGTCGAGGTCGGCGGCGAGGTCGACCGGGACGGCGCGGACCAGCTGCGCCGGGCGATGCTGGAGGCGGTCACCGGCCAGCCGAGCGAGGTGGTCGTCGACCTGGTCGGCGCGGGCGGCTTCGACGCCGGCGGGATCGCCGCGTTGATGGCCGGGCGGGACGCGGCCGCACGGACCGGGGTGCCGCTGCGGCTGACCAGGGTCCAACCCGCGGTACGCCGTTCGCTCACCGCCGCCGGCCTGGCACCCGCGCGGGACTGAGCGCAGCCGGGCACGGTACGCGACGAGGGCCGACACCCGCGGGTGTCGGCCCTCGCCGGCGCGTACTCCTGGTCAGCTTTCCTCGGGGTCCCGGTCGCTGTGCGGGTGCCGCCAGCGCTCGTGCGGCTTCGGCGCTTCTTCGGTGTCCTCGGGCGCGTCACTCTCTTCGAAGCTCGGCCGGCGGACGCCCTCGGGCTCCGGGACATCCACGGGCCGGGCACCGGACCGCGGCGCCGGCTGGAACTCGGTCGCGTCGCGGGCGCCGTGCGCGCCCTCGGCGGCGGGCGACTCCGGCACGTGGGGCTCCATACGCAACTCCTCGGTGAAGTGCTGTGGCGGCTTGGTCGTGCGCTGTGGCAGGTCCCGGCCCAGGTCGGCGACGAGCGGGCCGTACTTCAGGTCGAACGCGGGGCGCTCGGAGCGGATCCGGGGCATCCGGTCGAAGTTGCGCAGGGGCGGCGGGCAGGTGGTGGCCCATTCGAGGGAGTTGCCGAAGCCCCACGGGTCGTCCACCGTCACCATCGTTCCGTACCGCCAGGACTTCCAGGCGTTGTACATGAAGAACAAAGTGGACAGGCCGAGGATGAACGCGAAGATGCTGGAGATCGTGTTCAGGGTGGTGAAGCCGTCGGTCGGCAGGTAGTCGGCGTACCGGCGGGGCATCCCCTCGCTGCCGAGCCAGTGGTGCACCAGGAAGGTGCCGTGGAAGCCGATGAACATGGTCCAGAAGTGCGCCTTGCCGATCCGGTCGTCGAGCAGCCGTCCGGTCATCTTCGGCCACCAGAAGTAGTAGCCGGCGAAGAGCGCGAAGACCACGGTGCCGAAGACCACGTAGTGGAAGTGCGCCACCACGAAGTAGGTGTCGTGGGTGTGCCAGTCCGCCGGCGGGCTGGCCAGCAGCACCCCGGTGAGTCCGCCGAGCAGGAAGGTGACCAGGAAACCGATGGCGAACAGCATCGGCGTCTCGAAGGTGAGTTGTCCCTTCCACATGGTGCCGATCCAGTTGAAGAACTTCACGCCGGTCGGCACCGCGATCAGGTAGCTGGTAATGCTGAAGAACGGCAGCAGCACCTGGCCGGTGGTGAACATGTGGTGCGCCCAAACGGTCATCGACAGCACGGTGATCGCGACGGTGGCCAGCACGATCCCGGTGTAGCCGAAGAGCGGCTTGCGGGCGAAGACCGGGATGACCTCGGTGACGATACCGAAGAACGGCAGCGCGATGATATAGACCTCGGGATGGCCGAAGAACCAGAACAGGTGCTGCCAGAGCAACATCCCACCGGTCGCAGGGTCGTACACGTGCGCGTTGAGCAGCCGGTCGGCCAACAGGGCCAGCAGCGCCGCGGCCAGCAGCGGGAAGACAAAGATCACCAGCACACTGGTGAAGAGCATGTTCCAGGTGAAGATCGGCATCCGGAACATGGTCATCCCGGGCGCGCGCAGGGTGAGGATCGTGGTGATCAGGTTGACCGCGCCGAGGATGGTGCCCAGGCCGGAGATGACCAGGCCGGCAATCCACAGGTTCGCGCCGACGCCGGGAGAGTGCTCGACGCTGCTCAGTGGGGAGTACGCCGTCCAGCCGAAGTCCGCCGAGCCCTGCGGGGTGAGGAAGCCACTGATCACCATCAGCCCGCCGAACAGGTACAGCCAGTAGGCCAGCGCGTTGAGGCGGGGGAACGACACGTCCGGCGCGCCGATCTGGATCGGCACGATGAAGTTGCCGAACCCGAACCCCGCGGGCGTGGCGAACAGCAGCAGCATCACCGCGCCGTGCGAGGTGAACAACTGGTTGTACTGCTCCGAGGAGAGGAACTGCAGCCCCGGTCGGGCCAGCTCTCCCCGCATCAGCATCGCCTGCACCCCGCCCACGAGGAAGAACCCGAAGGAGGTGAGCAGGTAGAGCACACCGATCTGCTTGTGGTCCGTGGTGGCCAGGAACTTGATCAGAGAGCTGCCGGGGACCCGCGAACGCAGTGGTCCGGGGAAGCCTCCGAAGCGGGCCGGTGCCAGGATCGCCGGGCCTCGATCGCGACTGGGTTCCGTGGTTACCCGCTTGGGCATGGCTGCTCACCCCGCCGTTGTGACAGAAAAGGACGGGTGTGCCTACCCGACCCTCTGACCATGAAACCAGGGCAGAGCAGTTATTTCAGTCAGATCGCCAGAGGGCGGCGGAACCATCTGGAACGCTCAGGTTGCCGACATGATCGCCCAGACCGCCTTGCCCTGGCCGGCCGGCACGCTGCCCCACCGCTGAGCCAGCTCCCGGACCAGCAGCAACCCACGCCCACCCTCGGCGCGCAGATCCGTCCGGGCCGGCCGGGCCGCCGCCGGGCTGCCATCCACCACGGCCAGGTGCAGGTACGGCCGACGCAGGGTCACCGTCACCTGCATCGGCGTGCCGGCGTGCCGGACTACGTTGCCGACGAGTTCACTGAGCACCAGTGCGGCCGGGCCCGCGGCATCGGGAAGGTTCCACCGCGTGCACGCGTCGACGACCAGTTCCCGAGCCCGCCGGCAGGCCTCGGCCACCGGCTCCAGCCGCGCCTGCAGCCGGGGCGCGGCGGCGGCGCCGGCCACCCGGGTCGCCTCATCGCAGTCCCGGGACACCGGGACCACCCGGCACGCGGTCGACTCGGCCAGCCAACGGGCGGCGTCCGGCGGTGGGGCGCAGAGCACCACCGGCACGGCCGGCCACTCCGCGGCCCGCCGAGCCGTCGCGGCGAAGACGGACAACGCCAGCCGGTCCCGGACGGTGACCCCGGCAAGGTCGACGACCAGCGCATCCGGTTCAGCGGCCAGGGCCCGGTCCAGCACGCGATGGACCGACCGCATGGTGCCCAGGTCCAGTGGACCGCAGAGCCGGACGACCGCCACCGGTGCGGTGTCGCACACCTCCCAGGTGATCCGGCTGGACATGGGGCCCTCACTTCGCTGATGTGTCGGGATCTGCGAACTACCCGAGGCGCAGCCCGGTCAAACCGGACCTACGGGCCGAGCGAGGCAGGTCACGGGTGGCGCGGCCGGTCAGGGACGGGCACGGCCGGTCAGCACGCCCAAGGCGATCATGCCGACACCGAGGCCGAGGTGCAGCCAGTCGTCGGCGTCGTTGACCGGCAGCACGTTCGCCCCGGTGTCGTGGTCCACCGCGAGGCCGTAGAGCCACAGCACCAGGTAGACGGCGCCGCCGCCGATGAGGAACGTTCGGGCGCCGCCGACCGTCCGGGCCAGCGCCAGGCCGGCCACCCCGGACAGCAGGTGCACCAGGTTGTGCAGCACCGACACCTGGAACACGCCGAACAGGTACGCGCCCGATCCGTGACCGGCGAACCGGAGATCGGCCGTGCCGCTGGTGATCCCCGGGACGAAGCCGAGCACGCCGATCAGCAGGAACAGCACCGCCACCGTCCCCGCGGCGCGGCGCACCGGCGGCTTGCCGTCGGCCGGATTGGGCCGGGCACGGGAGTGCGCCATCGGTCCGACCATCACCGACTCCTCGCTGCGCGGCGGCCGTGAGCGCTGCCGGCTACCCGTCGCCGCCGACGGCAAACCCCACGGCGGCGACGGACGGTCAGACCGGTTGCAGCCGCGGCGCGCTGGCCAGCTGGCGGACCCGCTGATACAGCTCGACGTAGCGCTGAGCCATCACCGCCGGGGTGAACCGCTGCGCGGCCACCCGACGGCACTCGTCGGCGTCGAGCAGGTCGGCCGCCAGCACCAGCTCACCGAGCTCCTCCTCGTCGGCGGTGAGCAACCCGGTGCGGCCGTGCTCGATCAGCTCCGGCAGGCACCCCCGGGCCGTCGCCACCACCGGCGTACCCAGGGCGAGCGACTCGACCACCGCCGTGCCGCCCGGCTCCTCCCAGCGCAGCGGGAACAGCGACGCGCGGGCGCTGGCGAGCAGATCGTCACGCTCCTGACCGGCCACAGTGCCGACCCAGCGGACCAGGTCACCGTCGACGTGGGGCGCCACCTCGTCGAGGAAGAACCGCACGTCCGGGTTCTGCCGGGCCTCGTCGCCGGCCGCGGCCAGCTCGGCCGGGCGGTGATAGGGGCCGACCGGCCCGGCCAGCACCAGCGGGAAACCGACCTGATGGGCCAGCCGGGCGCCCACGTCCTGCCCCTTGCCCGGGTTGATCCGGCCGAGGATGAGCAGGTGCTCGCCCTTCTCCGGGCGAGGCCGCCGGTCGGCGTCCACGGCGAGCGGGGTGGACAGGTGCACGTGCCCCACCGAGTGCTCCCGCAGCGCCTGCGGGGCCCGGGCCAGCTGGGACGCGGACACACCGTTGACGCGGACCCGCTCGCCACCGTCCAGGCTGCCGTAGAGCGCCGGGTGCTTGGCCAGGTCCCAGTGCAGGGTGTGCAGGGTCGGCGGGCCGCTCGGTCCCATCGCGGCGAGCGTGGCCAGCCCGACCGCCTCCACGTGATCGTGCACCAGGTCGATGTCGTCGCGGGCGTGCAGCTCGCGCACCACCCCGGCCAGGTGCGCCTGCGCGATCCCGCAGACCTGGTTGTACGGCCGCTGGAGCGCGGCGAACTGCCCGTCGGGAAAGACCGACACCCGCTCGTCCACCGGCAGGGTGCTGCTCTCCACCGAGGCGAGCACCACCCGTACGCCGAGTCGCCGCAGCTCCGGCACCAGCGTGGCGATCACGTTCTCGATCCCGCCGTAGCCCGGCGGCGGCACGGACAGCCACGGGCCGGCGTTCATCAGCACGGTGAGGCTCATCGGGCCCGGCCCTTTCCTGCGACGGCGCCCAGGGTGAGCGCCCGGGCCCTCACGCCGCGGCCACCCGTCGGCGGGGCACCCGGTGGCGCAGCTCGGCCAGCGGCGGGCGCTCTTCGATGGACACGTCGCTGACCACGATCTCGCGGCCGAGGTTCGGCAGCGTGTCGGAGCCGCCGCGGCGGAACTGGGTCAGCAGCGCCTCCGGTGACATCCCGGGGCTCGCCCAGCCACGCCGCTGCAACCGGGACCAGGCGGTCAGCATGATCTGTGCCGACATCCGGCCGAGCGCCGCGGTGTCCTGGTGCCGGTGCTTGCGTTCGCCGAGGTCGACCTGCGCCAACGCGTCCAGACCGACCATGTCGAGCAGATCGATCAGCATCGCCGTCTCCACCCCGTACCCGGAGACGAACGGCACCTG
Organism: Micromonospora cremea; assembly: GCF_900143515.1. Lineage (NCBI taxonomy): Bacteria > Bacillati > Actinomycetota > Actinomycetes > Micromonosporales > Micromonosporaceae > Micromonospora > Micromonospora cremea. Next base: position 1,403,112 of record NZ_FSQT01000001.1, read on the forward strand.
GGCCAGCACCTCGCGCCGGCCGGCGTACTCCCCGGCGAGCGGCTGCACGAAGCCGGCCAGCTCGGGCCAGAAGAGGTTGAGCAGCGGTCGCGCCATCAACTCGGTCACCCGGCCGCCGCCGTCCTGCTCCACGCTCGCGGTGCCCACCAGCGGCCGGTGGTAGAAGCCCTTCACGAATTCGACTGACGGGTCGGTCAGCAGCGGGCCGAGCAGCCCGCTCACGAAGTGCGGCCGGAACTCCCGCAGGTCGGCGTCGATGAACGCCACCACGTCCCCCTCGGCGGCGGCCAGGCCCGCCCAGAGCGCGTCGCCCTTGCCGGTGAGTCGAGGCAGCCCCCGGGTCATCTCGTCCTGGCCGACCACCTCCGCGCCAGCGGCCCGGGCCACCTGCGCGGTGCGGTCGGTCGAGCGCGAGTCCACCACGATCAGCTCATCGACCAGGGCGACCCGATCCATCAGGTGCTCACGGATGGTCGCCACGATCGCACCGACCGTGGCCTCCTCGTTACGCGCCGGCAGCACCACGCTGACCCGGCTCTCTCCCTTGGCACGCACCAGCCGGCGTGCCGGCCAGTCCGCCGCCGAAGTGGTCCGGTACGTGGCCCACGCCTCCACCACCGGTGACACGCTCGATGTCGTATCCCGCACGGGCACCCCTCCGAATCGTGGGCGGAAAAACCGAGATTGGTTGTTCCCATTCCCCACCATGCGCTAACCGCTTCCAGGGAAACAGCTTGATCACAGGGTGACCCCGCCGCGTTCCCGGGGGATGAACGTTTGATTGCGCCCACCCCGGGGGACTGCTCCCAGCGGAGATGAAACGTTCTCGAAGGGGCTTGTCGAATGCATGGATGCCGCGTGGGTCTGATCGGCGCCGGTGGAGTGGCACAGCGGCATGCCCGCGTGCTGGCCGGATTCGATGACGTCGAGCTGATCGGGGTCACCGACGTGGCGCCGGACGCGGCGTCGGCGCTGGTCGCGCAGTCCGGCGGACGGGCCTACGCCGACGTCGCCGAGCTGCTGGCCGCCGGCCCGGACGCGGTGTACGTCTGCGTGCCACCGTTCGCGCACGGCCCGGCCGAGGAGGCGGTGATCGACGCCGGTGCGCCGATGTTCGTGGAGAAGCCCGTCGCGGTCGACCTGGTCACCGCCGAGCGGATCGCCGACCTGATCGCCCAACGCGGGCTGCGTACCGCCGTCGGGCACCACTGGCGCTACCTGAGCGTGCTCGACCAGGCCCGCGAGCTGCTCGCCGACCGTCCGGTGCGGATGGTCAGCGGCTCCTGGTGGGACAAGGTGCCACCGGTGGCCTGGTGGTCGCGGCGGGACCACTCCGGCGGCCCGGTGGTCGAGCAGGCCGCGCACGTGCTGGACCTGATCCGGGCGCTGGTCGGCGAGGCCACCGAGGTCACCGCGTACGGCAACGGCACACCGCCGCCGGTGGACGGCGCCGACATCGATTCGGTGACCACCGCCACGCTGCGCTTCGCCGGCGGCGCGGTCGGCACGCTCAGCGCGGCCTGCGTGCTGGGCTGGAAGCACCGCGCCGGGCTGGAGATCCTCGCGGACGGGCTGGCCCTGTCGATCACCGAGGACGGCCTGCTGATCCGCGACACCGACGGTGAACGTCACGTCCCGGCCGACCCGGAGGCCGCCCGGGTGGCGGTCGACCGCGCCTTCATCGACGCGGTGCGCGGCATCGGCGACGACGTACGCGTCCCGTACGCCGAGGCGCTGGGCACCCAGCGACTGGCCCTCGCGGTGGCCGACTCGGCCCGCACCGGCGAGACCGTGCGGCTCGCTACACCCGTCGAGCCGGCGGTGCTCACCAGCGGGGTGACCGTCGATGCGTGACACGGTCGTGGTGGTGTCCGCCCCCGGTCGGGTGGAGCTTGTCGAGCAGGACGCCGCCCCACTGCGCCCCGGCACCTTCCGGGTCGAGACGCTGTTCAGCGGCGTCTCCGCCGGCACCGAACTGAGCTACGTCAAGGGCACCAACCCGTACCTGCACGTCACCTGGAACGCCGACCTGGGGCTGTTCCAGCCGGGCGAGGCGAGCAGCCCCTACCCGCTGACCCGGCTGGGCTACATGCAGGTCGGTCGGGTGGTGGAGAGTGACACCCCGGCGGTCGCGGTGGGCGAGGTGGGTGCGATGACCTACGGGCACCGCACCGGCTGGCTGGCCGACCCGGTCGCCGAGCGGTTCGTTCCGCTCCCCGACGACCTGGACCCGCTCCTCGGCGTCTACGTCGCGCACATGGGCCCGATCTGCGCGAACGGTCTGCTGCACGCCGCCGCTGACCTGCACGGCGCCGGCGTCCGCTCGCTCGGCGACGGGGTGCGTGGCCGGCGGGTCGCGGTGGTCGGCGCCGGCGTGGTGGCGCTGCTGACCGCGCTGTTCGCCCGGCGGCACGGCGCCGCCTCGGTGGTGGTGCTCGACCCCACCCCGCAGCGCCGACAGGTCGCCGAGGCGCTCGGCCTGGAAACCCTCGACCCGGGCTCGGACGACCCGGCCGTGGTGCTCAAGACCCGCTGGGCGCACACCGCCGGCGACCGCGGCGCCGACGTGGTGTTCCAGTGCCGGGGGCAGGCGTGGGCGTTGCAGCTCGCGCTGCGGCTGCTGCGGCCGCAGGGCACGGTGATCGACCTCGCCTTCTACCAGGGCGGCGCGGACGCGGTCCGGTTGGGCGAGGAGTTCCACCACAACGGGCTGTCGCTGCGCTGCGCGCAGATCGGCCGGGTGCCACGCGGGCTCGCGCCCACCTGGGACCGGGAGCGGCTCTCCGCCGAGACCGTCGACCTGCTCCGGGCGTACGGGGACGTGATCCGCAAGCACGTCGTCTCGGCGGTGGTGCCGTTCGACGAGGCGCCCACCCTGCTCACCGACCTGGCCGAGCGCCGCCGCCAGGAGCTTCAGGTGGTGCTGGCCGGCTGACCCGACGCCGGAGCGCGCTCTCCGGGTGACGGGGCGGGCTACCGTTCCCGCCATGAGCACCCCTGACGCCCGGCCGGTGGGCCTGGCCGCGCTGCTGCCGTACCTGCGTGAGCACCGCGGCACCCTCGCCGTGGTGGGCGTCCTGTCGCTGGCCGGCGCGGCGGCGTCGCTCGCCCAGCCGCTGCTCACCCGGTCGGCGCTCGACCGGGTGAGCGCCGGCCACGCGGTGACCGGGCTGGTGGCGGTGCTGGTGGTGCTGGTGGTGCTCGGCGCCGCGATCGGCGGGCTGCGCGACTATCTCCTGCAGCGCACCGCCGAGGGGCTGGTGCTGGGCACCCGGCGGCGGCTGGCCGGGCACCTGTTGCGGCTGCCCATCGCCGAGTACGACCGCCGGCGCACCGGCGACCTGCTCTCCCGGGTTGGCTCGGACACCACCCTGCTGCGCGCGGTGGTCACCTCCGGGCTCTTCGAGACGGTCACCGGGGCGGTGGTGGTGCTCGGCGCGGGCACGGCGATGGTGCTGCTCGACCCGCTGCTGTTCGGCGTCACCCTGCTCGGGGTGGGGCTGGGGCTGGGCTTCGCGGCCACCTTCGCCCGGCGGGTCCGGGCGCTGGCCCGTGCCGCCCAGGAGCGGATCGGCGAGATGACCGCGGCGGTGGAGCGGGCCATCTCCGCTGCCCGGACCATCCGGGCCAGCCGGGCCGAGACCCGGGAGGCGGAGATCGTCACCGGCAGCGCCCGGGAGGCGTACGCGGCGGGGCTGCGGGTGGCCCGGGTCCAGGCGGTGGTCGGCCCGATCGGCTCGGTCACCGTGCAGGGCGCCTTCCTGCTGGTGCTCGGCATCGGCGGGGCCCGGGTGGCCGCCGGCGCGATCACCGTCGGCGACCTCGTCGCCTTCGTCATGTACCTGTTCCTTCTGGCCCTGCCACTGGCTCAGGTGTTGCGCGCGTACACCCAGTTGCAGACTGGCCTGGGCGCGCTGCAACGGATCGAGGAGATCCTGGCGGTGCCGGGGGAGGGCGCGGCGGACCGGCCGGTGGAGACCGGCACGACGGCGACGCCGCGCCGCCCCGCCCCGATGATCGAGTTCGACCGGGTGGGTTTCGGCTACCCGGGCGGCGAACCGGTGCTGCACGAGGTGAGCTTCGCGGTGCCGGCCGGCACCCGCACCGCCCTGGTGGGCCCCTCCGGCGCCGGAAAGTCGACTCTGCTGGCCCTGGTCGAGCGCTTCTACGAGGTGAGCGCCGGCGCCGTCCGGCTGGACGGCAGGGACGTGCGGGAGCTGCCCCGCGACGTGCTGCGGGCCCAGCTCGGCTACGTCGAGCAGGAGGCCCCGGTGCTGGCCGGCACGCTGCGGGAGAATCTCTTGATCACCACTCCGGACGCCACCGACGACCGACTGCACGAAGTCCTCGACAAGGTCAACCTCGCTCATCTGGCGCACCGCTCCCCGCAGGGCCTCGACGTCCAGGTGGGGGAGGGCGGCGTGCTGCTCTCCGGGGGTGAGCGGCAGCGGCTGGCCATCGCCCGGGCGCTGCTGGCCGGCCCACCGGTACTGCTGCTCGACGAGCCGACCAGCAACCTCGACGCGCGCAACGAGATGGCGCTGCGCCGAGCCATCGACGCCGTGGCCGTCCGCCGGACACTGTTGATCGTGGCGCACCGGCTCGCCACCGTGGTCGACGCCGACCAGATCGTCGTCCTCGACGGCGGTCGGGTGGTGGCCGTGGGCACCCACGCCGAGCTGACCGCAACCGACCCGCTCTACCGGGAGCTGGCCACCCATCAGCTGCTGGTCGGCTGACCGCCGACATCCCCGTCGACATGCCGGCGAGTGCCGGGCCGCGCAGGCCGGCTCGAATCGCGTACCGTTGCCGCTCATGGGTGTGTCGCAACGGTTCAAGAGCAAGTTCCGGCGGTTCCTCCAGCGCCCGGGCTCGACGGTGGATCTTGCTCCGCTGGAGAAGCTGCTGCCGGCGATCGAGGCGCGCGAAGATGACCTCGCCGCGCTGGACGACGCCGGGTTGACCGAGGCCGCCGCCGCGGCAACCGGCTACGAGGAAATCTGCGCGGTCGGCCGGGAGGCCGCCCGCCGCGGCCTCGACCAGCGGCCGTACGACGTGCAGCTGCTCGGCGCGATGGCGCTGCTGTCGGGCAAGGTCGCCGAGATGGCCACCGGTGAGGGCAAGACCCTGACCGCCACGATCGCCGCGTACGGGCACGTCCGGCTCGGAAACGGGCCGGTGCACGTGCTCACCGTCAACGACTACCTGGCCCGCCGCGACGCCCAGTGGATGGAGCCGGTCTACACCCTGCTCGGCCTGACCGTGGGCTGGGTCAACGAGGCCTCCACCCCGCAGGAGCGGCGCGACGCGTACGCGTGTGACGTCACGTACGTCTCGGTCAGCGAGGCGGGCTTCGACTACCTGCGCGACCAACTCGTCACCGACGTGGCCGACCGGGTGCAGCCGCCGCTGGCCACCGCGATCGTGGACGAGGCCGACTCGATCATGATCGACGAGGCCCGGGTGCCGATGGTCCTCGCCGGCTCGGTGCCGGGCGAGCAGGACCCGGTGCACGCCGCCGCCGCGCTGGTGCGCGGGCTGCGCAAGGGCCGGCACTACACGGTCGCCGAGGACGGGCGCAGCGTGGCGTTCACCGCCGCCGGCCTGGCCGCCGTCGAGGCCAAGCTCGGCATCGACCTGTACGACGAGGAGCACGTCGCGCAGCTCTCCGCGGTCAACGTGGCGCTGCACGCGCAGGCCCTGCTGCACCGTGACGTCGACTACATCGTCCGGGAGGGCTCGGTCGAGCTGATCGACGAGATGCGCGGCCGGGTGGCCCAGCGCCGCCGCTGGCCGGACGGGCTCCAGGCGGCGGTCGAGGCCAAGGAGGGCCTGGACGCCACCGCCGAGGGTGAGGTGCTCGGCACCATCGCGGTGCAGGCGTTCATCGGGCTCTACCCGAAGGTCTGCGGGATGACCGCCACCGCGGTGCTGGTCGGCGACCAGCTGCGGGAGTTCTTCGACCTCGAGGTGGCGCTGATCCCGCCGAACACCCCGTGCGTCCGTGAGGACGAGCCGGACCGGATCTACGCCACCCGCGCGGAGAAGGACGAGGCGCTGATCGACGAGATCCGCCGCTGCCACGAGGCGGGGCGGCCGGTGCTGGTCGGCACGCTGGACGTCAAGGAGTCCGAGGGGCTGGCCGCCGGGCTGAACGCGGCCGGGGTGCCCTGCGTGGTGCTGAACGCCAAGAACGACGACGAGGAAGCGGCGATCATCGCCGAGGCCGGCGCGTACGGCGCGGTGACGGTCTCCACCCAGATGGCCGGCCGGGGCGTGGACATCCGCCTTGGCGGCAGCGACCAGTCCGACCAGGAGCGGGTGGCCGAGCTGGGCGGTCTCTACGTGATCGGCAGCGGCCGGCACGACAGCCGCCGGGTGGACGACCAGCTGCGCGGCCGGGCCGGCCGGCAGGGTGACCCGGGTGGGTCGGTCTTCTTCGTCAGCCTGGAGGACGACCTGGTCGTCCGGCACGCCGCCGACGCGGTGCCGGCATCGCCGCGGATGAACGCGGACGGCCTGGTCACCGACGACCAGGTGGACTACGCGGTGGAGCACGCCCAGCGGGTCGCCGAGGGCGTCAACCACGAGATCCACCGCAACACGTGGCGCTACAGCGTGGTGATCGAGCAGCAGCGCAAGGCCCTCGCCCAGCGCCGGGAGCGGCTGCTGACCAGCGACGTGGCCGCGCTGATGCTGCTCGACAAGATGCCCGAGAAGGCCGGCGAGATGGACGAGGACCTGCTCGCCCGGGCGGGCCGGTCGATCGCGCTCTACCACCTGGACCGGCTCTGGGCCGAGCACCTGGCCGAGCTGTCGGAGGTCCGCGAGGGCGTGCACCTGCGCGCGCTGGGCCGGCTCGACCCACTGGACGAGTTCCACCGGGCCGCCGTGCCGGCGTTCAACAACCTGGTCCCGGAGATCGAGGCCCGCACCCTCGCCACCTTCGCCGAGACCGAATTCGACGACGACTGGGAGGCCGAGGACGGCACCCTGGTCCGCCCGACCGCGACGTGGACCTACCTGGTGCACGACAACCCGTTCGGCTCCGAGCTCGACCGGCTGATCGCGTCGATCGGGCGTCGGCTCAGCGGCGCGCGCTGACGCGTCGGCTCAGCGGCTTCTGGGGTCCCCTGTCGCGCGTCCACGCGCCGCAGGGGCCCCGACTTCGCCGTTTCGACCCCGGTTTGCGAGGGTAGTAGGGCTGGTCGGTCCAGTCCGGGAGAGAGCAGACGATGACACAGGTGACGATGCTCGCTGGGTATGCGCGGGGGCGTACGGGGGCTGTGGGCCGGTGAACCTGGACACGCGAGAGCCGGTGCTGCAGAGCCTCGGCGTACTGGAGACTGCCGCGCTGCTGCGCGAGCTGACCGCCGGCCTGATCACGCTGACCGATTTCGATGAGGCGCTGCTGGCGCTGGTGCGGGTCACCCGGGACGCGGTGGCCGGCGTGCGCTGGTGCGGGTTCACCGCCCTGCGCGCCGGCGAGCCGGCCGGGGTGGCCGCCTCCGACGAGCGGCTGGCCGGCCTGGACGACCTGCGGCACGGGCCCGACTCGCCGGCGATGAGCGCGATCCGACGCCGGGAAATGGTCCTCGCCGTGGACCTGGCCGGGGAGCCACGCTGGCCGGCCTGGACGGCGCGCGCCCGCGACCTCGGGGTCCGTGGCGTCATCTCCGCGCCGGTGGACATCGACGACCAGGTGATCGGGGCGATCAACCTGTACGCCGCGGCGCCGGATCTGCTCACCCCGCAGCACCAGTTGACCGCGATGCTGCTCGCCGAGCACGCCGGCCTGCTGCTGGCCGCTGTCCGGGACCGGGGCCGCCAGCTAGCGCTCGCCGGTGAGCGGGACGCCTCGCTGCTGCACGACGGGGTGGTGGGGCAGGCCGTCGGCGTGATCATGACGCAGCGCGGGTGCCCGCCGGCCGAGGCGCTGGAGGTGCTGCGTAGCGCCGCGTCCTCGTTGGACATCCCGCTGCGCGAGGTGGCTGAGCGCCTGGTCCGGACGGTCTCCCGGCAACGCGACACCTGACCCGGCCGGCTTCGCGCGCCCCTCAGACTTGCCGTGTTGCCGGTGATCCCCGCGGTTTCGGTGATGTCGGGAGGTCCGGGTCACGGTGATGCCCCGGTTTCCTGGAACCCGGGTCGACCACGCCGCACTCGGGCCGCCGGGCATCGACGGCGCGATCGGGGTGCCCGTTCTCCCGACCGGCGGCGAGTCGGGCCGCGTCGTTTCGCCGCGAGCGGCCTCGGGTAGCACTCTGGTACTGGTGAGCTGCGCCGACCGGGGGAGGACCGATGCAGAGCCGGCTGCGGGTGCAGGGGCATCCCATCCAACCGATGCTCGTGACGTTCCCGCTCGGGCTCTTCGCCAGCGCGACCATCTTCGACCTCACCGACGTCGCCGGCGGTCCGGCCTTCCTCGGCGAGGTCGGCTACTGGACCGGCGTCGCCGCCCTCGCCGCCGCCGCGCTGACCGCGATCGCCGGCATGGTCGACCTGTGGGACGTGCCCGGTGACCGGACCCGCCGGACCGCGATCGCCTTCAACCTGGTGAACGCGGCGATGGCCGGCATGTTCCTGCTCACCTGCCTGATCCGCGCGCAAGCCCCGCAGCGCGGCGCGTCGGCCGCGATACTCGTCACCGAGCTGGTCGCGTTGGCCGTCGGCGGTGTCGGCGTGCGGCTGGGCGCCCGGTTGATGCGCCAGTTCGACGGGCGCCGTCGCACCGAGGCGGGCACGTTCGACGCGCTCGGTGGCGTGGCCGGCTCCACCGTCGAGGTCGTCCGCCCTCGCCAATGACACAAGACCGCCTCGGTGGGGGTGATCAACTCGGTGTCGGCGATGTCGCGGTGTCCCGGCCCCTTGGGCCCCGATGTCGGCGATACGGAGTGGATCACCGTGCAACGGGCCGGCCGGAGACCGGGCGACGAGCGGACGGTCGGCGGCAAATGCGTTGCCAGCGGTGTGGGCGGCCGGCGAGGCTGGCCGGCGTGGACACTGAGCGCGACGTCGAGGATCTGATCGCGGAGGCGGCCGCCGCGCCGGTCGACGGCTGGGGCTTCGACTGGCTGGCCGGCCGGGCCACCGAGGAACGCCCACCCTGGGGATACGCCGGGTTGGTCGCCGACCGGATGGCGCACGCCGACGCGGCGCTGGACGTGGACACCGGCGGCGGCGAGGTGCACGCCGAGGTGCCCCGGCCACCACGGCTGCTCACGGCCACCGAGGCGTGGCCGCCCAACGTCGAGGTCGCCCGGCGTACCCTGCGCCGGGTCGGCGCGACGGTCGTGGCGGTCACCCAGGCCGCGCCGCTGCCGTTCCGCGACGCCGCCTTCGACCTGGTGGTCAGCCGGCACCCGGTCGACACCGACTGGGCGGAGACCGCCCGGGTGCTGCGTCCCGGCGGGACGTTCCTGTCCCAGCAGATCGGAGCGGGCACCATGCGGGAGCTGAGCGAGGCGATGCTCGGCCCGCTGCCGCCGCCTGCCCAGCGGCACCCCGCGCAGGCGGTGGCCGCCGCCCGGGCCGCCGGGCTGAACGTCGTCGACCTGCGTCGGGCCACGCAGCGGGCGGTGTTCCACGACATCGGCGCGGTGGTCTGGTTCCTGCGCAAGGTGATCTGGACGGTGCCCGGCTTCACTGTCGACCGCTACCGCCCGCAGCTGCTCGCCCTGCACCACCGCATCACCACCGAGGGCCCCTTCCTGGCCCACGCCCACCGCTTCCTCATCGAAGCCACCCGCCCCTGACCCACCCGCCCCGGCCCCACCCGACCAGCTTCGTCGATCAGGAGGTTGCCGGGTCGATCCGGCGCTCGGCCGCCCGTCAACCTCATGATCACCGCGTCAGTACGGGTGGGGGTGAGTTTGGTGGTGGGCGGCCAGGACGTCGGCGCCGAAGTCGCTTGCCGGTCGGCGGAGCACGGTGTGCGCGTGGTTGCCGTCCTCGGTGGTGTTGTCGTACTCGATCAGCAGGTCGTCGCCCTGTACGCGGTAGTAGTGCCGCTGCCCGGGGTGGGTCGGACCGGCCCAGGCGAAGTGCAGCTGACCGCCGCCGAGCCGGCGTGCCTCCCGGATCGCCAGCTCCGGTGACAGCCGGTCCAGGTACAGCGCGACCACCTGGTCGAGCAGCGCCCGGCCGGTGGGCCCCAGTCGGTTCGCCGGCACGCCGAGCGGCTCCAACTGTCCGTCGACCCGCCCGCGGGTGGCGCTGATGATGTCCGCCGGGGCCTCATCGGCGATGATCGCGGCGGCCCGCTCTGCCGGGCCGAGCGCGTCGAGCAGCGCGTGGGCCAGGTCCTCCTCGGGGCCGAGCGGCCGGGAGACCGGCCGGCCGGCGTACCGGACCGCCGCCGGGTTGGCGCCGAAGAAGATCGGGGCGGGAGAGACCTGGTCGTCCACCACCGTCATGCTCACCGACAGGTGGTGGCCCTCCAGCCGCCACGCCCAGCGGTCGTCGCGCACCGGATCGCCGAACACCGCGACCCAGTAGTCGCCGCTGTGCCGCCCCCGCTGCCAGCCCTCGGCCCGGTCCAGCACCTCCTCCAGCGCGATGATCGCCATCGCCTGCGCGTACGCCGAGGGGCTGAGCGCGGTGGCCAACAGCCGGTGCGCGGCCTTGCGCCCGGCGATGTCCAGCTCTGCGAGGCAGGCGCCGGGGCGGGGCCGGGGCCGGTACTCCAGCCAGCGCCGGGCCGCCTCGTCGTCGAACGGGTGCACGGCCCGGTCGCGGGCCGCCGGGTCGAGCGCGGCCAGCAGCGCGGTGCCGGCGGCGCGCATCTGCTCGGGCAGGGGATCTTCCACCGACCCTGTATACCGGCCCGGCGGGGCCGATGTCAGCCGGCCCGCAGCAGCTCCGTCATCTGCGGCAGGTCGAAGAACTGCGCGGTCTCCGCCGCGGACGGGTTACCGTGCGCAGGGTCGGCGCCGGCGGCGAGCAGCGCGCGGACCGCCTCGGTGCTGCTGCGGAAGACCGCGGCGGCCAGCGCCGTCTGGCCCCGGTCGTTGATCCTGGAGTGGTCCGCGCCGCGGGCCAGCAGGGCGGCGGCCGTGTCCGGGTGGGCGTGGTACGCGGCCAGGATCAGCAGCGTGTCGCCCTTGTCGTTGGTCAGGTTCACCGGCAGGCCGGCGTCGACCTGCGCGGCCAGCTCCTCGGTGGAGCCCGCACGGGCCAGGTCGAACATCCGGTGCGCGAACGCCAGCGTCTCGGCGTCGAGGTCCTCGGTCACCGGTCCAGGATAGGGGCGTGGGCCCTGATAGGTTGCTCGGCCGGCGCGCTGGGGGAGGGTCCGATGGGTGAGACGGTGTACGTGGGCAACGCCGGTGTCGATGGCGCCGGCAACGCGGGCTGGCTGCTCGGTCACTTCGCACCGCGGGGGGAGATCCGGCACAGCACCGACGTCGAGGTGAAGTGGGGTGTGCACCCGCCCGGGGAGACCCGCTCGCGGTGGGCGACCGGGGAACGGCGGACCACGTTGCTCGTGCTGATCGAGGGACGGTTCCGAGTGGAGCTTCCGGATCGGACGGTGCGATTGGCCGCGCCGGGCGACTACGTGGTGTGGGCCCGGGGGGTGGACCACTCCTGGTACGCAGAGTGCGCCTCGGTGGTGCTGACCGTGCGGTGGCCGTCGGTTCCCGGCTACCGGGTGGACCCGCCGGTCCTGCGCTGAGTCGGTCATGCCCACTCCCGGCGTCCCGATAGGTGGAATTGTCTACTGCACCTATAGGATTTACCGGCTAGAGTACGGGGCACCCGCCGAACGACCCGCGAGGACCGTCATGACCCACCGCCGCCCGGAGCCCGACCTGCTCGCATTCGCCGCCCGCTGGGCCGACCCGTCCGACTGGCCGAGTGGCGCTGCGCTTCGACCCCCACGAGCGCTGGTACGCCCGGCTGGCAGCCGACGCTGACCCGGCTGGTGCAGCTGCTCGGCGAGTTGGCCGAGGCGGGGGAGAGCCCGACTGCGCACAGTCGACGACGTTTCGCCGCGACCGGCTCCCACCGACAGCGCGGAGCCCGCCACCGGCGCGGACCAGGTGTGCATCCTGGCCGGCTCCCGGATGGTCCGCCGGGGCGACCAGGTCGTCCCGCTGACCCGCATCGAGTACGAGCTGCTGCTGTTCCTGGCCGAGCGGCCGGATCAACGTGGACCACCGCCGCTGAAAATCCCTCGACTTTCAGGTCCACAGGCGGCGGAACGGGCCGCCGTGAACCGGGCGGGGACCCCCCGTATCGGGTTATCCGGACGGCTCTGCTGTAATCATCTGGCCTCGTACGCAGAGCGAGCACGCGGCTCCGATGTGTTCGTCAATTGTCACATTCATGCAACGCAGCCGCCTCTTGACCCTCGCCCGGGCGCCGGGAAGCATCGATGAAGCGGCGTCCCGGGCCGTGGGGGAGATACCCGGACCAGCCAAGGAGGACCATGTCGGTCAGCCCCGCCTCGTCGCGCGCCGGATGGCATACGTCCCAACCCGCGGTGCCCGGTCGACCACCGGGCGGCCAGCGCCGCCCGGCGAACACCGCCGCGCCGGTGCTCACCGTGACGCTGTCCATCCCGCTGGCCTGCGAGGAGTCGCTGACACCGCCCGCGCGCCGGCTGCTCGAGGCGGCCCGCGAGCTGCTGGAACGCGGCGAGGCCGTGATCACCAGCTCCGTCCCGGCCGAACGCCGTGCCGACCCGGTACCGGCCAACCGGTCGCCGGCCCGACCACTGAGCCCGACCATCCCCGCTCTGCACATCCTCGCCTCGTCCCGGTCGGTGCTGCGCGACGATGAGCCGCTGCCGCTGACCCGGCTGGAGTTCGATCTGCTGCTGCACCTGGTCGCGCATCCCCGCCGGGTCTTCACCCGGCTGCAACTGCTCAACGCCGTCTGGGGCTACGAGCACGCCGGCGTCCGCACCGTCGACGTGCACGTTCGCCGGCTGCGCGGCAAGGTCGGCGTCGACGTTCCGCTGGTCACCACCGTCTACGGCGTGGGCTACCGGCTGGCCGACGACGCCCGGGTCACCATCGACCGCACCGGCTGACCGGCGCCACCGCCCCGCGCGGCCCGGGGCAGGATGGTCCGGTGCGCATCCGCCCCATCTCGCCCGACCTGCTCGTCACCGAGCTGACCGGCCGGCTGGCCGACGCCGCGGCCCGCGCCGCGAACGCCGCCGCCGGGCCCGCGCGCCTGCGCGTGGCGGTGGACGGCGCCCCCGCTGGCGGCCCGGACGAGCTGGCTGCCGCGCTGGTCGAACCGTTGCGCGCCCGGGGCCGCCCGGTGCTGCACGTACGCGCCACCGACTTCCTCCGCCCCGCGTCGCTGCGCTTCGAGCTCGGCCGGACCAACCCGGACGCCTACTACGAGGGCTGGGTGGACGAGGCCGGGTTGCGTCGGGAGGTGCTCGACCCGGCCGGCCCCGGCGGCACCGGACGGCTGCTCCCCTCGCTCTGGGACGCCACCGCCGACCGGGCCAGCCGCGCCCGCTACGTCGACCTGCCACCGGGCGGTGTGGTCCTGGTCAGCGGCGCGCTGCTGCTCGGCGGCGGCCTTCCCTTCGACGTCACCGTCCACCTGGAGCTGTCCGCGGCGGCGCTGCGCCGGCGTACCGAACCGGCCCTGGACTGGACCCTGCCGGCCTTCGACAGGTACGCCGAGGAGGTCGTCCCGGCCAGCTTCGCCGACGTGGTGGTGCGGGCCGACGACCCCCGCCACCCGGCGCTCGTGGAGCCCGACTCCGACGCCTGACAACCGCCGAAAATTCGCCGGTTTGATCGACTGCCCCGGCGGGTACTCGCCCGGCTCACAGAGCGCGGGTGACCGCCCGCGCAACAGATGCGACCGTGACCGGGGCCAGGTGCCGCCGGCTTCCCGGTTCACCTTGACCAGGCCCAGGAAAGGCAGGCAGCGATGCTCGTCCACGACACGGTCGGTACGGGCCGTTCCCAGGCGGAGACCGATGAGATCCGGCGCTCCCTCCAGGCGCGCTACGACGAGCTGTCCGCGGAGTATGAGCAGGCCGTGCTGCAGAGCCAGGTGCTGCGGCTGGTGGAGGTCGGTGACACCGCAGGTGACGACCAGGCCGACAGCGGCACCAAGACGGCCGAGCGTGACACCGCGCAGTCCCTGTTGCGCACCATCCTCGACCGCCGCACCCAGTACGAGCACGCCCTCGCCCGGCTCGCGGAGGGCACCTACGGCTGGTGTGAAGGCTGCTCGGCGGCGATCCCGGTGGAACGGCTGGAGATCTTCCCGTCCGCCACCACCTGCGTGACCTGCAAGCAGACCCGCGAGCGGCGAGCGGCCTGAGAGCTGTCAGCGGTTGCCGGTCGGTCCACGACACGATGGACTCCACCCATGGGTGACATTCTCGTGGGCACCGCGTCCTGGACCGACCGCACGCTGCTGGACTCGGGCTGGTATCCGCAGACCGCGGACACGCCGGAGAAGCGGCTGGCGTACTACGCCCGGCAGTTTCCGCTGGTCGAGGTGGACGCCACCTACTACTCGCCGCCCGCCGAGGCGACCGCACGGCTCTGGGCCGAGCGCACCCCGGCCGGCTTCACCTTCAACATCAAGGCGTTCAGCCTGCTGACCGGCCATCCGACCCGGGTCAGCGCGCTCTACAAGGACCTGCGCCCGGAGACCGACAAGAAGAACGTCTACCCCGACGACCTGCCCGCGCAGGCGTACGAGGAGGTGTGGACGCGCTTCCTGTCCGCGCTGGATCCGCTGATCGAGGCGGGCAAGTTGGGAGCGCTGCTGTTCCAGTTCCCGCCCTGGTTCACCATCAAGCGGGACAACAAGCAGTACCTGCTGGAGGTGGCGAAGCGCTGCGCGCCGCTGCGGCCGGTCTACGAGTTCCGACACGCCTCCTGGTTCGACGGCGCCAACGCCGACGAGACGCTCGCCTTCCTGCGGGAGCACCGGCTGCCGTACGTCTGCGTGGACATGCCGCAGGGGCATCGCTCGTCGTTGCCCCCGGTGCTGGCCGCGACCGCGGACCTCGCCGTGGTGCGCTTCCACGGCCACAGCGACAAGTGGACCAGCAAGGACATCCACGAGAAGTTCGGCTACCACTACTCCAAGCGGGAGCTGGCCGACTGGGCGCCGAAGCTGCGCGAGCTGGCCGACGAGGCCGGGCAGACGCACGTGCTCATGAACAACTGCTACCGCGACTACGCGCAGACGAACGCGAAGACCCTGGCCGGGCTGCTCGGCACGGCCTGACCGGCGTCGGCCGGCTCACCCTTTCCGGGTGGGGCCGGGTCACCCACCGGACGGGCAGGCTGGCAGGTGCGTGCGGTCGTGACGGCGACCGGCGCCGGAGACGACACGGAGGTGACGGGAATGACGGTTCGACTGGTGGCGGATAGACGGCGTGGCGCCGTCCTGCACGTGGTCGGTACGGCCGACAACGCCCGGCGCGCGCCGCAGGGCAGCCCGATACGGGCCCGACGCGGCCCGGCGGGGCCGCCGCGGCGCAACGACTACCAACGGTGGGACACCGCGGAACGGGGGTCGACCGATGGCTGACACGATGATTTCGGCGTTCGAGTCCTCGCTGGACAAAACGAACCTCATCCTCAAGGACATCGAGGACGCCTACGGCTGGCCGAAGGACAGACGCAACCAGTCGTACGCGGCGTTGCGTACGGTGCTGCACCTGCTGCGGGACCGGCTGCCGGTGAATGAGAGCGTGGAGTTTGCCCAGCAGCTGCCGATCCTGGTCCGGGGGATCTACTTCGACGGCTGGAACCCCTCGGACGTCCCGATCAGGCTCAACCGGGACGACTTCCTCTACGAGGTGCGCCAGGGTTTCCCGTACGATGTGGAGGGCGGTGCCGAGCGGGTGACGCAGGTGGTGCTCGACACTCTGCGCCGACACGTCACCCAGGGCGAGTGGCAGGACGTCAAGGACACCATGCCCAAGGACCTGGCCCGGATGCTGCCCTGACGCTGTGAGCCCGTCCGACGGTCGTCGGACGGGCTCAGCCGTCGGGGGCGGCCACCGCCTCCGCTGGCGGTGCGGACGGCACCCGGGACACCGGGTGACCGGCCCGCCGGGCCAGCGCGGCGAACGCGACGGCGTCCACGATGGCGGCGCCGCCAGGGTCGTTGTTGAAGTAGACGTACGCCGGCTCGTCGGCGCCGAAGGCGTCGGCCAGCCGGCGCACCCATGAGGCGAGCGCGGTGCGACCGTACCGGGGCCAGGGCCGTGCCCGCCCCTCGTGCAGCCGCAGGTAGCCGAAGTCGGTGGTGCGCCAGCGCGGGGCGACCGGGCGACCCAGCCGATCCGCCCAGACCAGCGCCGCCCGCCGGCGTTCCAGCACCAGGCGGGTGGCGTCGGTCCACCACGAGGGGTGCCGCGGCTCCACCGCCACCCGCACCTCGGCCGGAAACAACCGCAGCGTCGCGTCGAGCGCGTCGACGTTCGCGGGCAGGTTCGGTGGCAGTTGAAGCAGCACCGGGCCGAGCCGGTCACCGAGCGCGGTCGCCCGGCCGAGGAACCGGGCCACCGGCTCCGCCGGGTCACGCAGTCGCTTGATGTGGGTCAGGTAGCGGCTCATCTTGACCGCCACGCAGAAATCCGCCGGGGTTCGCGCCCGCCAGGCAGCGAAGGTGTCCCGCTCGGGCAGCCGGTAGAAGGCATTGTTGACCTCGACGGTTGCGAACCCGGCCGCGAAGTGCTCCAGCCAGAGCCGCTGCGGCAGCCGCTCGGGATAGAAGCGGCCGCGCCAGTCCCGGTACTGCCAGCCGGACGTGCCCACCAGGATCACCCGTCCATCCTGGCACCGACCTGCGCCCCGGTGAACCGCCCGTGTCGCCCCGGTTCGGCGTCTACGGTTAGAGAAGATCGCGCGTGGGGTACCACCCGCAGCACGACGGACCCCGGCGTACGGCGGGGCGGCACACCCGAGGGAGCACCGATGGCACTCAACGATGACGACATGCAGACCACCGGCGGCGGCGGTGCCGAGGGCCCGGCCGACGGTGGCGCGACCCCCGGCCAGCAGGACGGCGGCGCCGACGGTGGTGCCGACCGCGGTGCCGAGCGGGGCGCCGACCGTGGCGCCGACCGGGGCGCCGAGGGCCCGGCCGACGGCGGTGCGACGCCCGGCCAGCAGGACGGTGGCGCCGACGGTGGCGCGGAGGGCCCCGCCGACGGCGGTGCGACCCCGGGCCAGCAGGACGGTGGCGCCGACGGCAGCGCCCGGTGACGGCAGCGCCATGACGCATCTCGACCCGCCGGGCGGCCACGGTCGCCCGGCGGTTCCGTCCGTACGCGCCTCCGCTGCGCTGGCCCGCTGCGTCTCGGTCGAACCGGCGAAGTTCGCCGCCGCGCACTGGGGACACACCCCGCTGCTGTCCCGCGCCGCCGAACTGCCCGACCCGTCGGGCTTCACCGACCTGTTCAGCCCCGCCGACGCCGACGAGCTGCTCAGTCGTCGCGGACTGCGTACCCCGTTCCTGCGCGTCGCCAGCGACGGGCAGCTCGTCCCGGCGGCCCGCTGGACCGGCGGCGGCGGGGCCGGCGCGGAGATCGCCGACCAGGTGCTCGACGAGCGGGTCCTGGAGCAGTACGCAGCCGGTGCCACGCTGGTGCTGCAGGGCCTGCACCGGATCTGGCCACCGCTGATCGACTTCGTCCGTGACCTGGGCCTCGCGCTGAGCCAGCCGCTGCAGATCAACGCCTACCTCACCCCCGCGGGCAGCCAGGGCTTCGCCACCCACTACGACACCCACGACGTCTTCGTGCTCCAGGTCGACGGTCGCAAGCACTGGCGGATCCACCCGCCGGTGCTGCCCGATCCGCTGGAGAAGCAGCCCTGGGGCGGCCGCGCCGACGAGATCAGCGCCACCGCTCAGGGCCCCGCCGCGCTGGACGTGGTGCTCGCCCCCGGCGACGCGCTGTACCTGCCGCGCGGCTGGCTGCACAGCGCGCAGGCGCAGGAGGCCAGCTCGCTGCACCTGACCGTGGGAATCCGCGCGCTGACCCGTTACGCCCTGGTCGAGGAGCTGCTCGCCCTCGCCGCCGAGGACCAGCGGCTGCGGGCGAGCCTGCCGTTCGGCACCGACGTCGCCGACCCGGACGCCATCGAGCCGGAGCTGACCGAGACGGTGGAGGCGCTGCGGGACTGGCTGCTGGGCGCCGACCCGGAGGCCGTCGCGGCGCGACTGCGGCAGCGGGCCTGGCCCGCCGCCCGCCCGGCGCCGATCCGGCCGCTCGCCCAGGCCGGCGCGCTGGCCGCACTGGACGCCGACTCCCTGCTCACCCTGCGCCCGGGCCTGCGCTGGCAGCTCGTGCCGCACGGGCCGGACACGGTGGCGCTGCGGCTGTTCGACCGCACCATCACCCTGCCCGCCGAGTGTGAGCCGGCCGTCCGCGCCCTGCTCACCGGCGCGGTCACCCGGGTGGGTGACCTGCCCGGGCTGCCCGACGACGCCGACCGGATCACCCTGGCCCGCCGGCTGCTCCGCGAGGCGGTCCTGGTCCCGCAGTGAGCACACCGGGCCCCGGAGGTGGGCGCGACTGCGACCGAAGCCGTCGTGCCTAGCCGGCCCTGACCAGCTCGATCCGGAGGGTGTTCGTGATCTCGTCGGTCAGCTCACCCTCCACGCCGACGGAGATCGTGCCCTCGTCGGTGACGCCGAACACGAGTTCCACCGTTGCGGTCTCAAGCACCAACGGGTCGTCACCGTCGGTGCCGGCGGCGACCGCCGCGCGGATCGTGGTGATCGCCTCGACGAGGGTCTCCTCGACGGCGCTGTCGCGCAGCTCGTACCGGTCCTGAAGGTCCTCGGCGACGAGGGTGACGTCGATCGTGTGGGTCTTCTGCCGGGAGTGGCTGCCGCCCACCTTCACCTTCCAGCCGATCACCGGGACCCGGAAGTCCAGGCCACCGCCCAGCTTCGTGGTGACGACCGCGCTGAGGATCAGCTGCACCGACCCGACCCGCAGATCACGCCCCGCGTCGGCCGTCGAGATGCGGGCCTTCCTCACCGCCTTCTTGACCGCCGACACGAGTTCCTCGACGGGCACGCTGTAGTCGATCACGTCCATGCCGCAATTGCCCTTCTGCGAGTTGAGCTGCCGCCGGTTCAGGCGGCCGTGGCGTATGGGTCGCCGTAGACGGTGTAGGCCAGCCACGTCGGGTCGAGCGGATCGTCCTGTTGCTCCCTGCGGGCGGCGAGGGCCGCCGCGCCCAACGTGGCGCCCTCGGCGAAGGACCGGTAGAACGCGGTCGCGAAGCGGGCCGAACTCTCCGATCGCACCGCCCAGAGCGTGCCGACGAACGCGCCCGCGCCGGACGACATGAACTGCTGCGCCCAACCGAGCATCTTCGTGTACGTCGGTGCCGCGCCCGCGCTCCGGCAGGCGTTGATGAAGACCAGAGGACCGGTCTCCTTGAGCAGTCTCCGGATGCTGGCCTCGGCGAGCAGGGCGGGCTTGAATCGGCCGCCGTCCATGTCGATGAACGAGCCGTCCGCGGAGAACGTGTTGTGGCAGGCGAAGTGCGTCGCGCCCAGCCTCCCGGAGTTGATCAGGGCGAGCAGGTCGTCCGCCCTGCTGATCGGTTCACCGTCGGCCGCGCCGAGGATCGCGCGGATGGCGGCGATCTCCTCGTGCGCCCCGCTGGGAGCCTGCCTCGGTACGACGAAGCGCGGATCGCGCAGGCCGACCTTCCGGGTCAGTTGCTGGCCGTAGGTGCGGCGCACCACGGGGACCTGCTCGACGAGGAAGCCGGAGTCCTGCCGGGCGCTGAGCGGATAGAGCAGTTCCCAGGGCACCACGTCGTAGTCGGTGGCGATCGTGAGGGCGCTCATGCCTGAGCCGACCTGCCAGAACTGGTCCTGGACGTCGGCGGGCACCATCTCCGACCACAGTTGGATCCCCGCCGACCGGATCACCTCGCGCGTCATCCTCGCGCTGTAACGGGAGCCGCCTCCGGCCAACTGCTGCAGCTCCCGGATGGCGTTCTCCACCGCGGCGTTCGGCGTGTTCGTGACCGACTCGACGACCGGGGCGAACAGCTCTCCCGCGTCGGACCGCAGCTGGAAGGTGTACCGGCTGCCGTCGAACCGCACCTCCATGGTGACCTCGCCCGGCCGTGCCTGCGGGGCGCCCAGTGGCGCCGTCTTCGGCTGCCCGTCCCGGAACGGGCCACCGGCCGCGACGGAGACCTCGACGGACACCTCGGTGAGGAACGTGCCGCCGGCCCAGGCCGTCACGTCGATGCGGTACAGCCCCGCAGTACGCGCTCCAAAACCAAACCGGATCGGCGGCGGATCCCCGGTCGGCGTGACCAGCACGGTCTGCTGGAGCGGCCCCTCGTTGTGCAGGCCGGCGGGTGCGTGGACGGTCACGGTGACCGGTGTGCCGTCGTCGGCGACGAGGAGGTTGGCCAGCGGCGACGTCACGGCGTCCGGGTGGAACGGTCGTCCTTCGGTGACGATCCGGACGTCAACGCTCAGGTCCTGGCCCGCCGGGACCTGGGTGGGCGCGCGCGCCACCAGCAACCGCTCCGGCTGCCCGGCGGCGACCGGCAGCGGCAGCGGCTTCGGATGCCAGCCGGTGCCCGGAGTGGATCTTGCCAGCGGCCCGGGCTCCACGCCTCGCCAATCGTCAGCCTCGAGCAGTTCGCGAAGCTGTAGCCGGTGTTCGGCGGCCAGATCGAGCAGGCGGCCTCTCGCCTGCTCCCCTTCCCGCAGATACCGGGAGGCCTGGTCGTCCACGCCCAGCCGGGTGCGTACGGAGCGGAGAGTGATGCCGCCGGGGACGAGATTGTCGCTGCCGAGCCGCCGCTCGATGGCCATCTCGGCCTGCACCGCCTCGTCGACGGTGAACTCCCGACTGATCGGCCGGAGGGTGTGCACCAGGAAGTCGCGGACCGGGGTCACGGCGTTTGTGATCGCGAGGCGGACGACCTCCGCCGGGTCGGTCACCCGGAAGTCGACCGCGAGCGTGGCGGTGAAGTGGTGCAGGTCGTCCTTGGCGGGAAGCGTGACGTCGAGGACGAGGTGGTGGTCGCTGATGTCCACCTCGTAGCGGGTCTGATGGCTGCGGATGAGCAGTTCGGTCCACCGCATCGGGCGGCGAGGATCGGCGACCTCCAGGTCACCCTCGTGGCTCGAGTAGACGACCGCCACCGCCGCTCGGTGTGCGAAGGGTGACGTGAGCCTCGGCACTGGCTTCTCGCTGAGGATCAGCGGGACCACCGGCCCGGCACCAACGTCTGCGCCGAATCTCGTGGCAAGGTCGTCGATCAGGTCGCGAATGTCCGCGTCGGCGGTGCGCTGGTGGATCTGCCAAAACTGCCGGCGGGCGAGCGGCCGGAGAGCGGCGGGCAGATCTGTTTCGCGGGGCGGTTCCGCGCCGCCCACCAGCACCGGGATGACCGGGATGTTCAGGTCGAAGGCGAACTCGATCTCGCGCTGGATGTGGTGCGGCGGATTCCCCAGGCCACAGACCGCGTCCCCGCGCCAGCGACGTCCGATCACGACTATCAGCGCTGTCGAGTCGGCCAGGCGGCGTGACAGTTCGGCGGCGAGGTCGGCGCCAGCCGGAAGAGAGCGGGTGTCGCGGAAGACGTTGTCGCTGCCGAACCGGGCGCTCAGCGCGTCGTCGATCAGGCGTGCCGCGACGCTCTCGTCGTCGAGGCGGTAGCTGAGGAAGAAGCTCACCATTTCGCGTACCGTATCGGAGTTCGGGCCCGGATTCACCGCACCGTAGGTCGGCTATGCGACGGTCCCGGGCAGCGCGGCGACCGGGGTCAGCGGCCGAGCACCAGCAGCAGCGCGGTGGTGACCAGGCCGGCGCCGAGCACCACGGTGATCGGCCGGGGCCCGAGCACCGCGTGCCGGCGGTCCGCCACCATCCGCGCCGGCACCAGGCCGACCAGCGGCCCGAGCAGGGTCACCACCAGCGCCAGCACCGGCATCCCCACAGCGAGATCGCCGCCGTACCCGACGCCGAGCGCACGTGCGCCGGCGCCAAGCGCGTACGCCAGCAACGCGCCGGCCACCCCAGAGAGCGCCAGCAGCGGGTTGACCGAGCCCGGCAGCTCACCCGGCTGCCCGGCGCGATCGAGCAGGTCGCGGGCGCGGCTGAGCAGCAGCACCGGGTCCGTCGCACCACCGTTGGCCGGGGCGGGCGGGCCACCGAGGCGGCGGGCGCCGGCGCCCAGCCGCTCCCGCAGCTGCTGCCACAGGTGCGCCACCTCGGCGTCCACCCGCTCCTGCTGCTCCCGCGCCGCGACCAGCTCCTCCTCGGCGCGCTGCACCTGCCCGGCGGCGTCGGCGACGGCCCGGTCGGCCGCCGCGCACTGCCGGTCGTACCAGGTGTGCGCCTCGGCGCGCTGCTCGCGCACCCGCGCGGTCAGCTCCGCCAGCCGCCGCAGCTGAGCCGCGTACGTCTCACTGGCCACCGGTTGACTCATCGCGACGGTCCATAAGGGATGATCACTTGCCCGGTGCGGTGCACCGCCCGGTCGAAGAAGAGCCCCCGCCACGGGCGGGGATACCAGTCCGGGCCGCCGGTGCCCGGGTAGAGCGAGGCGCCCAGCTCGCCGCCGTGCGCGTCTAGCGCCACCCAGGCGCCGATCTGGTCGGTGCGGGCGGCCGGCCCGCCCAGGTCGGCGCGCAGCCGGGCCACCCCCCGCCACCAGGCCAGCACGTGGGTCCGCCGTTCCGGCCCGTCGTGCAGGACCCGGCGCAGGTGCTCCAGGCCGGTCCGGTGACCCGCCCGCGCGGCCAACGCCCCGGCGGCCGCGTCCACCGCGAACAGCAGCAGGTAGTGCGGGCTGCCCGGTCCGGTCAGCCCGTCGGCGGTCTCGGCCATCAGCTCGCCGACGGTCTCCTCGTCGTACCAGGCGGCGTCGTCGGCCAGGTCGTCATAGAGCGCGCGGGCCATCGGGTCGGCGTCGGGGTCCAGGCAGGCGATGGAGAACCGGGCCGTGCCCGGCGGGTGCTGGCGGGCCAGCGACCGGGCGGCCGCGTCCAGCACCGCGCACGCCTCGTCCACCCGGGTGCCCAGCACCGCGAGGTTGCGCCCGGGGGCACGCGGCAGCCGCAGCGCCGCGGAGCGGGCCTGCACGTCGATGATCTCGCCGAGCAGGGCCACCGGGCTGCGCGGCGAGGTCCCGTCCGCCGGCGCGACGAGCGCCCGGAAATTCGGGGCGTCCGCCAGCCGGGGGATCGCGTCGCCGTCGAAGAGCCGGGCCGGCGCCGCGTCGGGCGGGCGCATCCGCCACAGCCGGTTCTGCAGGCCGCTCCACGTCTCCCAGTCGCTGGCCGACGGGATCCGGGCGATCTCGTTGCCCTCCACCATGCCCGACTCGGCGTTGACCACCGCGTGCCAGCGGGGCAGCGACTGCGCGGCGTCGTTGCGCTCGGCCAGGATCCGCAACGCCTTGGGCAGCGCGATGCGCAGGGCGAACTGGGCGACCAGCGCAGGGCGACCCCACAACGCCTCAATGCCGCGTACGTCCTGCGAGGCGAGCACCAGGTGGATGCCCTGCGACCGGCCCCTCCGGGCCAGGTCCTCCAGCAGGTCCGCCGCCTCCCGGGCGACCGCGTCCCGGCCGGCCAGCAGCATCTGGAACTCGTCGACCACCGCGACGATCCGCGGCCAGTGCCCCGCCGGGTCGACCGCGCGCAGCTCGGCCAGCTTGGTCACCTCGTGCTTCTTGGCCGCGTCGGCCCGCCGGCGCAGCTCCTCGGCGAGGAACCGCAGCAGCGCCAGCCCGAACTCCCGGTCGGTGTTCACGTTGATCCCGACCAACCGCATGTGCGGTAGCCAGCTCGGGTCGCGACGGCCCTTCGCGAGCCGTGCGAAGGACACCCCCTCCTTGAAGTCCAGCAGGTAGAACTCCAGCTCCGCGGGGGAGTAGCGGGCCGCCAGCGCGCCGATCCAGGCGAAGATCAGGTTGGTCTTGCCGGTGCCGGACGGCCCCCCGATCAGCGCATGCGGCGGATAGTCGCCCAGCGTCAACCGCACCGGCCGGCCCTGCCGCCCCTCGCCGATCGGGGCGGTCAGCCCGGCGGCCGAGTCCTCCCGCCACATCAGCTCCGGCGGCGGCAGCAGGTCGGCGAACGGGGCCGGCGGCGGGCCGGCGTTCACCCGGGCCGCGGTCTCCCGGCAGGTCTCGGTGACCAGCGACGCCGGTGGTGGCGGGTCCAGCCGGACCGGCAGGCCGGACGGACCGCCGATCCGGGCGCCGGACGCCTCGGCGACCACCCGGGTCACCGTCAGGTCCTCCGGCAGCGGCACGCCACGGACCACCAGATGCACCCCGCAGGCCGCACCGGCACGCACCACCCGGTCGAGCTGCCCGCGCTCGTGCCGGTTCAGCTCGTCGCCGCCGAGCAGCACCGCCACCCGCCACGGTTCGGGGCGGCGGCCGGTCGCCGCCGCCAGCTCCCGCAGCGAGCCGTACTCGCCGGCCAGCACGGTCTCGTTGATCCGGCGGATCTGCTCGACGAGGTCGTCCAGCAGCGGGCCCAGCCCGCCGGGGCCGACGAAGGTGAGCAGCCCCGCCGTGCCCAGCGGTGCGAACCCGGCCAGGCCGCCACCGAGGTGCTCCGGGTCGTACCCGATCAGCCGTACCGCGCCCGGGTCGGCGCGGCCGACGGCCCGCAGCAGCAGCGCGCCCACCACCGCGTCGCGGCCGGCGCGGTCGTCCCCGGAGAGGTGCACGTGACCGGCGTCGAGAAGCGGCACCAGCGCGGGCACCGGGTCGACGTCGTCGATCCGGACCGTGCCGACCCGTAGCGCGCCGGGCGGCTCGGCCCGGCGCGTGGGCGTGGGCGTCCATCCCGGCCAGTCGGCGCCGGCGCAGCCGGGCGCCTCCCGGCGGGCGGCGTCGGCGGCGTGGCGGGCCAGCTCGGCGATTCGGGCGGCGTGCCGGGCGTCGATCTCGGCCAGCCGGCGGTCCCGCTGGTCGCCCACCCGATCCGGTACTGCGGCGGCCGCCCGGCGCACCCGGTTCAGCCGCTCCCGCGCGGCGGTCAGCTCGGCCTGTGCCGCGGACAGCCGGGTACGGGTGGCGCCCAGCGCGTCGGCGAGAGTGTCCCGGACCCGGGCGGCCAGCTGTCCGCGCCGGTCAGCCATCTGAGCTCCGGCGTCGCTGCGGTGCCGGCGCGTCCCGCCACGGGCCGCCAGCCCGCGGCGGCAGCCCAGCGGCGTGCTGCCGGCCGCCATCGCGAAGCTGTGGGCCCGCACCGCCGGGACGTTGTCCCGCGCTGACCGGCTGCCCGGCGGTCGCGGCCTGCGGACCGGCGGCGGTGGGCAGGTCCCGTCCCAGCCGGGCGAGCAGCAGCCCGGTCGCCACGCCGGCCGTCACCGCGGAGTCCGCGGCGTGCGGCGGCTCGCCGGCACCACGCGGCGGCGGCATGCGGCACACCCGGGTCAGCAGCGCCTCCAGCACCGGCGGCGGCAGCCCGGGCAGCAGGTCGCGGACCCGCCCGTCCAGCTCCCCGCGCAGCCGGCCGAGGTCCGCGGCGCGGGGCGGGTGGCCCAGCAGCTCGCCGGCCAGCTCGCGCAGCAGCGGCGGGGCCAGCGCCGCCATCTGCAGGCCGGCGTCGGCCGGGGCGCGGCGCAGCTCGGCACGCAGCCGGTCCCGGTCGCCGGCGCGCACCCCGCGTACCACCC
The DNA here is from genome assembly GCF_900143515.1 of Micromonospora cremea. Lineage (NCBI taxonomy): Bacteria > Bacillati > Actinomycetota > Actinomycetes > Micromonosporales > Micromonosporaceae > Micromonospora > Micromonospora cremea. The sequence continues at coordinate 1,428,757 of NZ_FSQT01000001.1, forward strand.
GGCGCAGCAGTTCCTGGGAGTCGTCCAGCCGCTCGTCGGGCTCGTCGGCGCCGCCCTCGCGTCCGCCGGTCAGCTCCGCCACCCGCACCGACCACCAGCGGCGCAGCCGGACCTGCTCGGCCGACTCCGGCGCCACGGCGGCGGGCCCGGCCGCGGGCGGCGTGTCGTGCCCGGGCTCGCGCTGCTGTGGGCGGGGCGGCGGCGCGCCGTCCGCGGTCAACCCGATCGCGGCCAGGTACGCCGACAACTGCTCCTGCGCCACCCGCAGCGCGTAACCGGCGGTCTCGGCATGCTCGGTGGCGGCGGACAGTTCGGGCACCCCCATCGGGTTGGCAGACTCCTGCCGTACCCAGCGCAGCCGCTCCGCGGCCAGGCCGAACTTCTCCAACGCCTGCCCCAGCAGGGCCACCGGGAACTCCTCGCTGGCGGCACGGACCTGCCCACCGACGTCCTCGATGATGGACATGGTGGCCTACAGCGTGGCGACGTAGAGCTGCGCCTGCTCCACCGCGACCAGTGTCGCGGCGAGACACTCCTCCAGCTCCTGGCTGGCCTGTGTCAGCGACGCCTGGGCCGCCTCCACCGTCTCGTGACCGCTGCCCTCCAGCGCGCCGGCCAGGGTCTGCTGCGCCTCGGCCAGCGTCTCGCCGGCCGCCTGCACGGCTGTCTGCCCGTCCCCGATCTGTTGGAGGGCGACATCGATGGCAGCCTTCAGCTCGGCGACGCTCGCCACGGCGGAACCTCCTGGGGGCGGGGAGGTCTTTATTAGAGCCTATCGGCGACCGCCGGAGAACATCCGCCCTGTCGGTGTTCCTGCCCAACCGTCCCGTTGCTGACCAGAAGCGCCGGGAGTCCGTTCTGTGGGAGTCCCAGTGCGAGAGCCTCTCAGGTGTTGGCGGGGGCGTCCCGCAGCCAGCGAGGCCCGTACACCTCGGCGCCCAGGGCCGTGACCCGGTCGCGCAGCTCCCGGTCGGCGGTGACCACCAGCCGGCGGCGCCGCGGGGCATCCGCGACCAGGTCGACCACGGTGTCGTCGCCCGAGCCGGCGGCCGAGACCACCCGGACAGCGTCGCTGCCGGGCACGTTCCGCGCGGCGCCCTCGACCACCAGCACCACCTCGACCGGTGCGGCCAGCCGGGCCGGCAGCCCGGTGGTGGCCACCGGGGCCAGCGAGTCGCGCAGCCGGGCGGCGGCCCCGGCCCGGTCCCGCCACCACCCGTTCGGGCGGGAGCCCACCACGTTGGCGCCGTCCACGATCAGCAGCGGGGTTTCATCCATGCCGTCAGCCTGCCACCACCGGCTGGCGCCGTCCCGATGCCACTCCCGCAACGCCGGGTGCGCCGCCACGTGCGGCGTTTGTCGGGGCGAGCGCCGGGTAGCCCCTGGCGACCGTGCCGCGCCCGACTGCGGAGGAGACATGATGGGACCCGGTGACTTCGGCTCCGACCCGTGGGATGAATTCCTGGCCCGGTACTTCGGCCGGGGCGAGGGAGGACGCCGACCTCCGCACCGGGTCGACATCACCCGGCTGATGACGGCCGACGCCCGGGAGATGCTGGCCGACGCCGCCCGGCGGGCCGCGCAGCGGCAGAGCAGCGACCTGGACACCGACCATCTGCTCTGGGCGGCGCTGCAACGCGAACCCCTGCGTGACCTGGTACGCCGGGCCGGCGCCGATCCGGACACCCTGCTCAACGCGCTCGGCGGGCGGGGCGACGGCGCGCCACGCGGGGAGGTGCCCCCGAACCTGTCGTTGACCCCGGCGGCCAAGCGGGCGCTGCTCGACGCCCACCAGCTGTCCCGCGCGATGGGCGCCAACTACATCGGCCCCGAACACATCCTGATGGCGCTGCCGCTCAACCCGGAGTCGCCGGCCGGGCGGATGCTGGCCGCCGGCCGGATCCAGCCGGAGTCGTTGCAGGCCGCCAACGCTGAGAGGGGGCCGATGACCGGGCCGAAGCCGGACCGGGGCACCCCCACCCTGGACCAGTACGGGCAGGACCTCACCGACCTGGCCCGCGCCGACCAGATCGACCCGGTGATCGGGCGCGCCGACGAGATCGAGCAGGCCGTGGAGATCCTGTCCCGGCGTACCAAGAACAACCCGGTCCTGATCGGCGAGGCCGGCGTCGGCAAGACCGCCATCGTCGAGGGCCTGGCCGAGCGGATCTGCGACGGGGACGTGCCGCAGACCCTGCTCGGCAAGCGGGTCGTCCAGCTCGACCTGGCCGGCCTGGTCGCCGGCACCCGCTACCGGGGTGACTTCGAGGAGCGGCTGAAGAAGGTGATCGACGAGATCCGGGCACACCGCGACGAGCTGATCATCTTCATGGACGAGATCCACACCCTGGTCGGGGCCGGTGGCGCCGGCAGCGAGGGCGGCATGGACGCGTCCAACATGCTCAAGCCGGCGCTGGCCCGCGGCGAGCTGCGGGTGATCGGCGCGACGACGCTGGACGAGTACCGAAAGAGCATCGAGAAGGACGCCGCTCTGGCCCGGCGCTTCCAGCCGGTGCTGGTGCCCGAGCCGAGCGTCGACGACACCATCGCCATCCTGCGCGGGCTCCGCGACCGGTACGAGGCCCACCACCAGGTGCGGTTCACCGACGAGGCGCTGGTCGCCGCCGCCGAACTGTCCGACCGGTACGTCACCGACCGGTTCCTGCCGGACAAGGCCATCGACCTGATCGACCAGGCCGGCGCCCGGGTCCGGCTGCGCACCCGCACCCCCGCCTCTGACGTGCGGGAGCTGGAGCAGCAGCTCGACGACGTACGCCGGGACAAGGAACAGGCCGTCGCCGACGAGCAGTACGAGCGGGCCTCCACGTTGCGCGACCGGATCTCCGAGCTGGAGGAACAGGTGCGCCGCGCGAACGGCGACGACGGCTCCACTACACAGGTGCCGGAAGTGGGTCCGCAGGAGATCGCCGAGGTGGTCTCCCGCGCCACCGGCATCCCGGTCAGCCAGCTCACCGAGGAGGAACGGGACCGGCTGCTGCGCCTGGAGGGCCACCTGCACCAGAAGGTCGTCGGCCAGGACGACGCGGTCACCGCGGTCGCCGAGGCGGTCCGCCGCTCCCGTGCCGGGCTGGCCGATCCGGAGCGGCCGATGGGCAGCTTCCTGTTCCTCGGCCCGACCGGCGTCGGCAAGACCGAGCTGGCCCGGGCCCTGGCCGAGGCGTTGTTCGGCGAGGCGGACCGGATGGTCCGGGTGGACATGAGTGAGTTCCAGGAACGACACACGGTCAGCCGGCTGGTCGGCGCCCCGCCCGGGTACGTCGGCTACGAGGAGGCCGGCCAGCTCACCGAGGCGGTGCGCCGCCGCCCGTACGCGGTGGTGCTGCTCGACGAGATCGAGAAGGCCCACCCGGACGTGTTCAACATCCTGCTCCAGGTGCTCGACGACGGGCGGCTGACCGACAGCCAGGGCCGCACGGTGAACTTCAAGAACACCGTACTGATCATGACGAGCAACCTCGGCTCCGAGCTGATCACCGGCATGCAGCGCGCCGTGGGCTTCGGCACCGGCGCGCCGGGCAGCGAGCAGGAGAACGACGAGCTGCGCGAGCGGCTGATGCGCCGCCTGCAGGAGAACTTCCGCCCGGAGTTCCTCAACCGCATCGACGAGGTGATCATCTTCCGTCGGCTGGAGGCCGAGCAGCTGCGTCAGATCACCGGGCTGCTGCTGGAGGAGACCCGCCGCCGGCTGCACGCCCAGGACATCCAGGTGGAGTTCACCACCGCCGGCGTCGACTGGCTCGCCGAGCACGGCTACCAGCCGGAGTTCGGTGCCCGCCCGCTGCGCCGGGTGATCCAGCGGGAGGTGGACAACCACCTGTCCCGGATGCTGCTGGAGTCGGCGATCTCGCCCGGGCAGAAGGTCACCGTGGACGCGCGCGAGGGCGCGCTCACCTTCGACGTGACCGCGGGCGAGCGGGGGTACACCGCCGCCACGACCACGCACCCGCGATGAGCGGGCCTGCGCGACGACCGGAACCGGAGAAACCGCAGGAGCCCGCGGAATCCCGGGACGAGGAGCACCATCCCGACCCGATCCTGGCGCCGCCCACCGCGAACCCCAGGAGGACCCGGGTGCCGCCGGAGGGCCTGCATCCGAAGACCGACGAGGACGACCCGGAGACGTCCGGGTCGCCGCCCGGAGAGGAGACCTGATGGTACGCGAGACTCGGATCGACCCCGAGGTGGAAGTGCTCTGGGATGACTTCCACGCCGAGGTCAACGTCCCGTCGGAGCAACTGCGCACCTGGCTGCTGACCCGGGGTTCGGGGGAGGAGTCGTTCGGCTCGAACCCGACCCTCGACCTGCCCCAGCCGGGCCGGGAGATCCTCAAGGTGCTCGCCAAGCGCAAGGTCGACCTCACCCCGGAGGACATCGAGGTGATGCGGGACGCGGTCGACCGGATCCGCGAGCTGATGGACGCCAAACCGCCACGCGGCAACGCCGACGACGAGTGGCGGCACTCCCTGCTCGACCTGGGCCACGACCCCCTCGTCGAACGCTGAACGCACGCTCGACGGTGCCGTCCCGGGCAGGGACGGCACCGTCGCGTCGAGCCTGGTCAGGCCTGATCGGGCTCCAGGCTGCCGATGGTCAGCCCGACCGCGTCGGCGGCGGCGTCCCGCTCGCCGCGGGTCCGTTCCTCACGGCTGAGCAGGTTGGCGTACTCGGCGACGTCGGCCGGGTCGGGCACGTCCGGTAGCCGGCGCAGGAACGCCTCCGTCTCGCGGGTGGCGGCGGTGTGCGCGGCGGCCGCCTGGCGGAGCAGTTCCCGGTCGCCGGTGGGCGGGTAGAGATCGGTCATGTCCGCCAGATACCCCGCCGACGGCGATTCGCACCGCCACCGGGCAGGGATTAACAGGCCGCCGCCCGCCACGGCGCGGAGCCGAGTGGGGATCGTGGTCAAACGCCGCTGGGCTGCCGGACGCCGAACCCGGGATTGCGCAGAAGCCAGGCCAGGTAGCCGGGATGCGGTGCCAGCGAGTCGGTGTACGCCGCCTTCGCCGTCTCCAGCACCACCTCCGCCCCCTGGGCGGCGGGCGAGTCCAGGTGCCAGCCCAGCAGCAGCCTCCAGCGCAGCGGTATCCCGGCCAGCCGTCGGGTGACCAGCCCGGCCACCGGGCGGAACGTCGCCTGACACAGGGCCACCGCCTCGCCGGCGTCCACCAGGTCCACGCAGCCCCGCACGTCGGTCTCGTACACCTTGCGGGGGGTGAAGCCGGCGCGGGCGCAGGCGGCGGCGAAGCAGTCGCCGAAGCAGCCGTCGCCCGGCGCGGCCACCCACTGCTCGTGGCGCAGGTCGACCAGCCGCACCTCGTCGCGCTCGGCGAGGGGATGGGTCTCGGGCAGCAGCACCAGCACCGGGTCGATGGCCACCTCGCGCCAGCTCAACCCGAACTCCGCCGACGGGACGGCGTCACCGCACACGCCGGTGAGCGCGAAATCCAGCCGGCCACCGGCCACCAACTGCGCCAACTCGTCCACCGACCAGGACGCGTACGTGGTGATCTGCGCGGGCGGCCGCTCGGCGGCCAGCCGGTGCACCAGCCGCCCCAGGATCGGGCTGTTCACCCCGCCGAACCGGTACCAGCGGGGCGCCTCGCCGGCGCCGGCGAGGCGGGCCGCCTCGTCCTGCAGGCCCTTCATCGCCGGCAGCAGCACCCGGGCCCGGGCCAGCACCAGCTCACCGAGCGCGGTGGGCCGGGCGCCGCGGCGGTCCCGGTCGAACAGCGGCCCGCCCAGTGTCCGCTCGATCCGCTGGAGCTGGGCGGTGAGCGCCGGCTGGGCCAGGCCGAGCGCCGACGCCGCCTTGGTCACGCTCCCCGTCTCCGCGATCGCGCAGACCACCCGCAGGTGTCGCAGCTCCAGGTTCATACGGTGACGGTAGGACCACGCCGCAGCCGACGGAAGGGTCCGGACGGATCGGTAAGGTTGAATGCTTCGGTGGGTGTCGCCGCTCCTCAGCCGCGAGGTGGCTCCGGCAGGTCCGCCAGGTACGTCGGCCGGCGGGTCACCGCGTCACGGACCTTGTCCACCACCCCCACCGCCGGCTCGACGATCCGGTTCCACGGCGGCGTGGCCGGGGTGCCCGGGTGCGGCCGGGTCGGTGCCGCCTCCTCAGCGATCTCCAGCCGGTTGCCCAGCCGGATCAGCTCCTCCTCGGTGGCCACCGCGCGCAGCTCGGCGACGAGCCCGCCGACCCCGTCCACGTGCCGGCGGACCCGCGCGACGACCTCGGTCAGCGTCTCGTCGTCGAGCGCCTTGAGGGTGGACAGCAGCGCGGCGTCGGCGTTGATCTCGGCGTCCACCCGCCCGGCCGCGTCCGGCAGCGCGGCGCGCACCGCCGGCAGCAGGTACTGCTCCTCCGCGGACAGGTGCCGCGACAGCGCGGCGGTGAGCACCGCGAGCCCGTCCTGCGGCGCGGCGTCCGGACCGGTCAACTGGGTCAGCAGCGCCAGCAGTTGCTGGTGCTCCCGGTCCACGATGTCGGCGATGCTGCGTCCGCCGGGCCGGTAGCCCTCCTCGGGGGTGGGCGGCAGTGGTGGCAGGGAAACGGCGGACATGGTGCCCTCCTCGACTGGCGGGCGGAAGCTCCGGCAGGGGATGTGCGGTCGTGGGCGGCGGTACCCGGCGGCGGGCTCGGCGAAACCGTCACCCGGATCCGCCGAGCTCAATGCCCGGCTCGCCGGGCCCGGTGCGCCGGCCCGCCGGCCAGCCCGGGCTGGTATGAAGAGGCGATGACGAGCGACGCCGCCCCCGCCCGACCGGACCCCACCGCAGAGGTCGTGGACCTCTGCCGCGATCTGCTGCGAATCGACACCACCAACACGGGGGACAACGACACCAGCGTCGGTGAGCGCCGTGCGGCCGAGTACGTGGCGGAGAAGCTCGCCGAGGTGGGCCTGGAGTCCGTGCTGCACGAGTCCGCGCCGGGCCGGGCGAACGTGGTGGCCCGCATCCCCGGCACCGACCCGAGCCGGGGCGCGCTGCTGGTGCACGGCCACCTGGACGTGGTGCCCGCCGACGCCGACGAGTGGTCGGTGCACCCGTTCTCCGGCGAGCTGCGCGACGGCTACCTGTGGGGCCGGGGCGCGATCGACATGAAGGACTTCGACGCCATGGTGCTCGCCGTGGTGCGGCACTGGCAGCGCACCGGCGTACGCCCCCCGCGCGACATCGTCCTGGCGTACACCGCCGACGAGGAGGCGGGCGGCGACTACGGCGCGCACTTCCTGGTCGAGCGGCACCGGGAGCTCTTCGACGGCTGCACCGAGGCGATCGGTGAGGTCGGCGGCTTCTCGTACTCCGTCAACGATGACCAGCGGCTCTACCTCATCGAGACGGCCGAGAAGGGCCTGGACTGGTTGCGGCTGCACGCCAAGGGCCGCCCCGGGCACGGCTCGATGATGCACGACGACAACGCGGTCACCGCGCTCGCCGAGGCGGTCGCCCGGGTCGGCCGGCACCGCTTCCCGGTGGTGGTCACCGACACCGTGCGGGCCTTCCTGGAGGAGGTCTCCGACGTGCTCGGCGTCGAGCTGGACCCGGAGGACCCGGAGACGGCGATCGCCAAGCTCGGCCCCATCGCCAACATCATCGGCGCGACCATCCGCAACACGGCCAACCCGACCCGGTTGAACGCCGGCTACAAGGACAACGTCATCCCCGGCCGGGCCACCGCCACCATCGACTGCCGCAGCCTGCCCGGCCAGTCCGAGCTGCTGGAGCGGCAGCTGCGCGAGCTGGTCGGCCCGGACATCGCGATCGAGTACATCCAGCGGCAGCCGGCGCTGGAGACCACCTTCGACGGCGACCTGGTCGAGGCCATGTCGGCGGCGCTGCGAGCCGAGGACCCGGGCGCGCGCCCGGTGCCGTACATGCTCTCCGGTGGCACCGACGCCAAGGCGTTCTCGCAGCTCGGCATCCGATGCTTCGGGTTCGCCCCGCTGCGGCTGCCCGCCGATTTGAACTTCTCCGCGTTGTTCCACGGCATCGACGAGCGGGTTCCGGTCGACGGACTACAGTTCGGCGTGCGGGTTCTCGACCGGTTCCTCCGCACCTGCTAACCGTGTCCGGTGCTGCACCCGGCTCGGACCCTCCCCATCGTGAAGGGACTGCCCCACATGACCGACCAGCACGGTGAGCTGGACGCCGCTCTCGAGCGGGTGATCGAAGCGGCCCGTCACCACCTGACCGCCGTACGTGCCGCTCAGGGCCGCGTCGACGACGACGACGTCTGGCAGGCCTACGTGGCCTTGAACAACGCGTCCTACGCCTACGACGAGCGGCTGCTCGACGCCTTCGGCGAGGTGACGCCATGGGACGTCGACTCGATCGACCCGGACGAGGCCGACGAGCGCTTCGGCGGCGCCGAGGGAGCCGAGGCCAGCGACCCGCACCCCCGGGTGATCTCCGTACGCCAGCGCCGCGACTACCGCGTCCCGAGCGTCTCCGCGCTGCTGCGGGTGGCCGAGGTGGCCCGCCGCGAGGGCACCCCGGAGGACGACGAGCCGGCGCCGGTGGAGGGTGTCGGTGAGGCGGTGCTGGAGCTGCTGCAGAGCGGCGACGGCTCGCTCGGCGCGCTGGACGTCCCCGAGCTGGAGCCGCTCGACGGAGTGGTCATGGTCAGCGAGGTGGGCACCCCGGTCGACCTGGAGTCGTTCGACGACGACGATGCGGTCGGCCCGTTCCAGCCGGCGGTCGACGATCGGCTGGTCGGCCGGCTCGACGAGCACCCGTTCCTGGAGCTCGACGACGACCACGACCACGCCGGGCACCAGCACTAGGCCGTGACACGCCCGGGGCCCGACCGATCATGGCCGGGCCCCGGGCCCCGGGCGCCGCACGCCCGGCCCGACCGGGCGTCAGTACGACAGGCCCGGCTGCAGCTGGTTGGCCCGTCGCCGACGCAGCACCACCTGCCGGGTGCCGTCCCGGAACAGCCGCACCCGGGCCAACTCCCATCCGGAGAACTCCGCCTGGATCGCCAACTGCGCCGCGGCGGTCAACCGGTCGACGTTCGGCGGCAGCCGCAGCGGCGCGTATTCGTAGTCCATGCCATCCATGCTGCCCAGCCCAGCGGCCGTTCGCCACCCCCTGCGGGGTGACCAATGCCGCTGCCGTGCGTGGTTCGTGCCGCCCTGGGCGCCGCCGCGTGATCCCTGCCGCGGGCCCGGCGCTACCCGGTCGGGGCGTTCGCCGCGAGAAGGGCGGCCAGCGCCGGCGCGGCCAGGGTGACCGCCCGGGCGCTGCCCGCGTCCACCGCCAGCCCCCACGACTCGTCCGGCCAGTCCTCGAGCAGTTCGGCGCAGGGCAGCGCGACGAACGGCACGCCGTTCCCGGCGAACGCGGCAAGGGCCTGCGGGGAGGTGAAGACCGGCAGCAGCGGCGCGCCCGTCGCATCGCCGACCACCGCCCACGGGACCTCACCGTCCGCTGCCGGTTCCCCGGCCAGCGGCACGCACACCACGGCGCCGGCCAGCACGCCGAGGTATCCGGGCAGGTCGCGTCGGTCGGCGGCCGCAGCGAGCCGCGCCACCACCACCGGCTCCGCCGCCTCCGCCGGCGCCGGCCCGGCGGTGGCCGGTCGCACCGTCGAGGTGGGGCGGGTGGCCGGTGGCACGGGTCGGCAGGAGAGCGCGCCCGGGTCGTCGGTGAGCACCTCGGCGGCGGTACGGGCCACCAGCATGCTGAGCCGGTCCAACTGCTCCGGGATGCGCGGCGACTCGTACCACCAATGCGCGTCGCCCGTCGGGCGGCGCCAGCCGAGCGCGGCCAGGCGTGCCTCCTCGTAGCCGGGGCAGAGCACCCGAACCAGGTCGCGGCGTACCAGCAGCCGGATCCCGCGCGCGGCCGCGGTGAGCTCCAGGTCGGTGTCGCGGTCGCAGCGGGCGATGGTGTCCCGTAGCCGTACGACGATCTCCGGCCAGGTCGGCGAGGTCATGCCGGCGAACCCGGCAGGCGGTCGTCCAGCCGCCCGAGCCGGCCGATGGTCTCCTCCAGGCGACCCAGCGCCGAGAAGTCACCGGGCTTGCCGAACAGGTCGGTCAGGCCCGCGCCGAGCTCGACGTCCAACCCCTCGGTGCGCTCCTCGACCCGCTCGGTGGCCGCAGCGCGGGCCCGCCGGTACGCGTCGAGCACCAGCTCCGCCACCCCCTCGGTGCCGGCGCGCAGCGCGGCGGGCGCGAGATTGAGGCCGGTGAGCACGCCGGTGGCGTCGACGGTCGCGGAGACCAGGCCGCTCTCGTCGCTCGCGGTGCCGGACAGGTCGGCCAGGTCGTCGCGTAGGCCCGCGAACCGGCGTTCGATGTCGGCGATCCGTCCGGCCAGCGCGTCGAACGCGGACATCGGGTCAGCCATGAGATTCCTCCCCCGTGGACCGTGCACCGGGGTGGTGCCCGGCGGTCGGGGAATCGTATCGTCGGTGCGCTGAACACATGGGGGAGGAACGGCATGGCGCCGGACATCGATGTCGACGTGCACGCGATCCGTCGACTGGAGACAGCCGCGAAGCAGGTTGCCAGCTCGCTGGCGGCGCTGGAGAGTCAGATCGTCTCGGCCGGTGACGTGCCGTCGGACGCCTTCGGTCATCTGCCGTTCGCCAGCGACATGCTCCGCGGCAAGTACGCCGAGCAGGTCACCGGTGGCGTGGAGCTGTTCGGCGCCGCCAACGCCGCGTTCGGCCGGGTCGCCAGCGCGCTGGCCGACACGGTCGAGACGTACGAACGCAACGAGCAGGACCTCGACGGCGGGTTCAAGGCCATCCAGGCGGGGCTGCCCGGATGAGCGGGCCGGCAGGTAGCGCCGTCCAGCTGTGGAACGGCCTCGACAACGCACTCTCCGGGGTGGAGGACGCGGTCGACAGCGTCTGCCGGACTCTCGCCTGGCCACTCATCCAGCTCGTCGACATGGTCGACGGCGAGCCCGCCGTGCTGCGCGCGAAGGCCGCCGAGTGGGACGCGCTGGCCGGGCAGGTGCGCGACCTGGCGCAGGGGCACCGCGGCGTCCGCGAGGCCGCGCAACCCGGGTGGCGCTCGCCCGCCGGCGAGGCGTACGGCCGGCGGCTGGCCGAGGTGGAACAGCAACTGCTCGACGTCGCCGAGCAGTTCGCCGCGGCCGCGGAGTATCTGCGCAGCGTCGCTGACGGTCTGCAGACCGTGCACGACGTGCTCGTCGATCTCTGCGTCGAGTTCGTGAACTTCCTGCTGGTGACGCTGGTGACGGCGTTGCTGATGGCGCCGTTCACCGCCGGGGCGTCCTGGGTGGCCGGCATGGGGGTCGCCGTGACCCGGGGCCTGATCGTGCTCACCCGCATGCTGAAGATCATCAGGCCGCTGGCGGCGCACCTGCAGAAGGTCATCCGCCTGCTCCAGCGGGTCATGCTGTACCTGCGCAAACTGCGCAACCACCTCGACAAGCTCGTCGACATGCAGAAGAAGCTGCGCACCGGCCAGAAGTACGCCGACAAGCGGAGCGCCGCCGGCAAGGCCGACAAGTGGCACCACAAGTTCCTCGACCCGGCGAAGGGCACCTACAAGCTGGGCAAGTCGGGTTCACCGTTCGACATGGGCGCCCTCGAGCGGGCCGCCGCGCTGCGCGCGCACGGCGTCGCCGACGGCGCCCGGGTGATCGCCCGGGACTGGGCGACCAACCTGCCGTGGAACGTGCCGAACTCGATCGTGCACGGCGTCACCTGGGGGTCCGTCGCGCTCACCAGCGGCCTCTCCGTTCCCGGCAGCGAGCAGGTCAGCGACCAGATCGACCAGGCGGTGCAGGGCGGTGCCGACTGGATCGACCAGAATGTCTTCGGGCAGCCGCCCGCAGGCCAGCCGGCGGGCCGTTAGGCCGGTCGAGGAGGTAAGGCGTGACGTCAGGGGAGCGGGGCCGGCTCGGCCGGTTGACCGACGCGGTGCTCGGCGGTGCGCGGGCGGCCCGGGACAAGGCCCGCGAGATGCGCGACGAGTTCCGCACCAGCGACGAGCCGGAACGCGCCCTGGTCGCGCCGCTGCTGCCCGACCAGGAGGTCCGCTACGTCGGTCTGGCGCCCGTCCGGGCACACGAGATGCACCGGGCGGGCAGCCAGTTCGCCGACACGATGACCGAGGCCGTGGCCGAGTCGCTGGAGCCCCGGGCGCTGTTCGGGCTGCTCAACATCGTCAACCCGGTGGTCTGGGTGGACGCCGTGCTGACACCGGTGCGGATCGCCGCGGGTGTCCTGCTGCTCCCCGGCAAGGCCGCCGCGCTCGCCGGTGGCGTCGCCGACGCCGCCGACCCGGAGTCCAACCTCCCGGCGCCGCGTCAGGGCGCCGAACCCCGCCAACCGCTGCCGTTGACCCCCGAGCAGGAGGCCTTCCGGGCGTTGTTCCGGCTCAGCCAGTACCGCCCCCTCGCCGACCAGCTCGCCGAGATCGCCTACCGGCGCCGGTACGTCTTCAGCGGCGAGCTGGCCAGCCTCGCCGGCAGCCTGCTGCTCTTCCTGGAGCGCTACACCGGCACCCCGCTGGCGGTGACCGACACGCACCTGCACCTGCTGCGGATGGGCCGTCGACCGGACGAGGGTCGGCCCGACCGCCGGCAGCCCCGGGTGCTGTGGAGCGTCGAGCGGCACCGGGTGACGCGCATCGACTGCGACCACGGCGCCGCGCGGCTCGTGCAGTTCCCGTCCACCATCGGGTTCGACGACGGGTCCTGGATCCGGATCGTCAACCCGGCGACCCGCGACGACCAGGCCCGCTTCCTCGCCGCCGTGCGCGACATCCCGGGCCAGCGGCCGGCGATCTGAGGCGGACCGGCCGCCCCCTCGCCGCTAGCCGTCCCGCTCCGGGTAGCCCACCGGCACCGCGGAGACGTCGTCCAGGGCGGTGGTGATCTCCTCGGGCAGCGTGATCCGCTCGACCTGGAGCGCGCCGAGCAGCTGCCCGACCGTGCGGGCGCCGAGGATCGGCGCGGTCACCCCCGGCCGGTCCCTGATCCAGGCCAGCGCCACCTCCAGCGGCGACACGCCCAGCCCGCCGGCCGCGGTCGCCACCGCCTCCACGATGCTGGAGCAGCGCGGCTCCAGGTACGTCGCGACGAACCGCTCGAAGTGCGGCGAGGCGGCCCGGGAGTCCGCCGGACGGCCGTGCCGGTACTTGCCCGTGAGCACCCCACGGCCCAGCGGCGACCAGGGCAGCACGCCGAGGCCCAGCGCGTCGCAGGCGGGCAGCACCTCCCGCTCCACGCCCCGCTCCAGCAGCGAGTACTCCACCTGGGCGGCGACCACCGGCGCCCGGCCCGGCCAGGCGGTCTGCCAGGCGGCGGCCCGCGCGGTCTGCCAGCCGGAAAAGTTCGACACCCCGACATAGCGAACCTTGCCGCTGGCCACCGCGTGGTCCAGCGCGGCCAGGGTCTCCTCCAGCGGGGTGTCCGGGTCGTACCCGTGCACCTGGAACAGGTCCACGTGGTCGGTGCCGAGCCGGCGCAGGGAGGCGTCCAGGGTCCGCAGCAGGTGCCCCCTGGAGCCGTCGCGGCGCCGGCCGCTGCCCGGGCGCAACCCCGCCTTCGTGGCGATCAGCAGATCGTCACGGGGAACGAGGGTGCCCAGCAGCGAGCCGATCACCGACTCGGCGTCCCCGTCGCCGTACACGTCGGCGGTGTCGATCAGGTTGCCGCCCGCGTCCAGGTAACTCTTCAGCTGGGCGGCCGCATCGTCGGCGTCGGTGTCCCGGCCCCACGTCATGGTGCCGAGCGCGAGCCGGGAAACCGCCAGCCCGCTTCGGCCGAGCGGTCGCTGTTGCATGGGTGAACCTTATTTCGAACCTGCCGCCACCGATATCCTCGCTCCCGTCATCTCTGCCGGTTCCGCCGGCGGCGGGTACCGCGACGGACGGTGGATCATAGGGGGCGAGCCGGTGATCGAGGCCGTAATCGCCATTGCGTAACCTGGTGCGACCTGTGCCACGGATGGGGGAGGACCAGTGCGACTCGGGCTCAGCCTCGGATACCAGACAGCGTGGAGCACGCCAGCGGACCACCTGGCGTTGGCCCAGGAAGCGGACCGGCTCGGCTACTCGGTGGTGTGGGCGGCGGAGGCCTACGGCTCCGACTCGCCCAGCATGCTCGCCTGGATGGCCGGCCAGACCGAACGGATCGACGTGGGCGCCGCGGTGATGCAGATCCCGGCCCGTACGCCGGCCGCCACCGCGATGACCGCCGCCACCATCGACGCGCTCTCCGGCGGCCGGTTCCGGCTCGGCCTGGGCGTCTCCGGCCCGCAGGTCTCCGAGGGCTGGCACGGGGTGCGCTTCGCCAAGCCCCTTGCCCGGACCCGCGAGTTCGTGGACATCGTCAAGCTGGCCATCTCCCGCAAGGAGGTGGCGTACGACGGCGAGCACTACACACTGCCGCTGCCGGACGGCCCCGGCAAGGCGCTGCGGCTGGGCTTCCACCCGCCCCGCGAGCACATTCCGATCTACCTGGCCGCGGTCGGCCCGAAGAACCTGGAGCTGGCCGGCGAGATCGCCGACGGCTGGCTGGCGGTGTTCTACGCCCCGGAGTTCGCCGCTGAGCAGCTCGCCTCGGTCAGCGCCGGGCGGGCCAAGGTCGGCAAGGAGCTGGCCGGCTTCGACGTGGTGCCCTCGGTGCCGGTGGTGGTCGGCGACGACGTGGCCTCCTGCGCGGAGTTGGTGCGCTGGTACGCCGCGCTCTACGTCGGCGGGATGGGCAGCCGGCAGCAGAACTTCTACAACCAGCTCGCCACCCGGATGGGTTACGGCGACGCCGCGCGAGAGGTGCAGGACCTGTACCTGGCCAAGCGGCAGCGCGACGCGGCCGCCGCGGTGCCGATGGAGTTCATCGACCGCACCTCACTGCTCGGCCCGAAGGAACGCATCGCCGAGCGGATGCGGGAGTACGCCGCCGCGGGCGTCACCACGCTGTCGGTGAGCCTGTTCGTGGCCGACCGGGACAGCGGTGTGCAGACCCTCCGTACCGTCGCCGAGGCGCTCGACCTTTCGGGAGTCGGCGAGTGACCTGGGTCGAGGCCATCGTCCTGGGCATCGTCCAGGGACTGACCGAGTTCCTTCCGGTCAGCTCGTCGGGGCATCTACGGATCACCTCGGCGATCTTCTTCGACCGCGACGCCGGCGCGTCGTTCACCGCGGTCACCCAGCTCGGCACCGAGGCCGCCGTGCTGATCTACTTCGCCAAGGACATCTGGCGGATCACCCGGACCTGGCTGGTCGGGCTGCGCGACCGCTCGGTGCGCTCCAGCCTCGACTACCGGATGGGCTGGTACGTGATCATCGGCTCGATCCCGATCGGGCTGTTCGGTTTCGTGTTCAAGGACCAGATCAAGACCGCCGGGCGAAACCTCTGGGTCGTGGCGACCACGCTGATCGTCTTCGCGTTCGTGCTGGCGTTCGCGGAGTACTGGGGACGGCAGACCCGCACCCTGGAGAACTTCCGCATGAAGGACGGCGTGGTGATGGGCTTCGCCCAGGCCATGGCGCTGATCCCGGGGGTGTCCCGCTCCGGGGGCACGCTCACCGCCGGGCTGCTGCTCAACCTGACCCGGGAGGCGGCGGCGCGGTACTCGTTCCTGTTGGCCATCCCGGCGGTGGTCATGTCCGGCGTGTTCAGCCTCGGGGACGTCTTCGAACCGTCCGCCCCGGGCACGTCCGCACCCACCGTCGCCCAGATGATCGTGGCCACGGCGATCGCCTTCGGCATCGGGTACGCGGCCATCGCCTGGCTGCTGCGCTACGTCGCCCACCACACCCTGTACGTCTTCGTGCTGTACCGGGTCGCACTGGGCACCCTGGTGCTCGCCCTGCTGCTGACCGGCACGATCAGCGCCACCTGAGCAACCGATCCGTCGACGGCCCGGACCGGGCACAGACAGCGCCGCCCCCGGCCGTGGGCCGGGGGCGGCGTTGGTGTCGGTGTGCAGGTCGCCTCTCGGCGAGTGGCGCGACGCGGCTCCAGCCAAACGGTATTCCGCGACGGCAATATCAGGTGAGGCCCGGGGACACTGAGTCACACCGACACTGTCCACAACCAGCCGACGCCCCACACCATTCCCTGGCCCGCACCCACCCTGATCTGTTCATGGATATGCCGCTGGCCGGCACCCCAGGTTCGGGGTGCCGGCCAGCGGTCGGTGTCATGCGGTGGGTCAGTTGTTCCAGTGGTGGGCGACCAGGTCGGTGGCCTGCTGTTCCCACTGGGCGTAGGCATCCGGGTAGGCCGAGACCTGCACGGTCTGCGCGGCGTCGGTCAACGCCATGTCCTGCCATCCGTCAACCTGCTTGAGGCCCTTGAGGAACGCGGTCGTGGAGTACTGCGGGTCGGTGATCTGCTCCGGGGTGCCCCAACCCGAGCTCGGGCGCTGCTGGAACAGGCCCAGCGAGTCGTGGTCGTTCATGTCGCCGAGGTGACCCAGGTTCTCCAGCTTCGACTCCTGCAGGCTGGTGGCGATCGAGATGACCGCGGCCCGCTCAGGCAGATCGGCCTTCTTCGTCGCGGCGATGATCGCCTTGACGTTCGCAATCTGCTCGTCGTTCAGGTTGATGTGCGACTGCGCGCCCTGCGCCTTGACCGTCTGCACCGCCACGGCGGCGGGCTTGCCGTCGACGGGGGCGGCGTGGGCGGCGATCGGGCCGGCGAAGACACCACCGGCGAACGCGAGACCAGCAACGGACAACATGCTCTTACGAATGATCGTGTTCATCAGGGGTGAGCTCCTTCAGGGGGTAGACACCCACCACCAGGGGGAACGGCGGTGTGGGTGCAAGCACCTCGTCCGGCGCTTTCAACACAGGGGAAAGTCTTGGGGGTTGGCGGCCGGCAAGCCGGGGGGCTTGTGGCGCCGGGTCCAGCGGCCTACGGGCGGGGGCCTCGTGGCGCCGGGACCGTGTGTAACGACCGCCGGGCCGGCGTCATTCCGGGGTTGGCCCATCCGTCGACACCCTGTAGATCAGGTGCTGGTGCGGTCGTTCAGGGAGTCTGCAACGACCGGGCACCCGCGGGCATTCCAACCCGGCCGGGCTGCCATCCCAACCCACAGGGGCGGGGTGGCGGGCCGGTGGTGCTGCGATCGTCAGGGTGTGTAACGACCCCCGGCCGGCCACGATTCCAGCCCACGGGTGCAGCCGGTCACAGGCCAGACACTCCGATATCGGACATCCGGCGCGAGATCGGCGAGTGTTCCAGCAGGCCGTCGCCCGAGGGCTCGGCTCGATCCGGAGAGGCTGTCCAATCGGCTGCCCCGGCGCCGGATGGGCCCGGTTCGGGGTTGATCGACTCGATATCGCCGATATCGGGGCATCCGATGGCCGCGGACACCGCAACATCCGCGAGGCCGAGTCGATCAACGCTGCGCGAAGGCGATCCGGGCGAGGTCGTCAACGAGCGGTATACCTCAGAGGCATATGTATGACTCACAGGTATATCGCTCACAACACCAACCGCCCGGAACGGTGGCCTGGCCACATCCACCGCAAGGACCGGGTCCGGGGGCCGCCAGCCGGATGCTCCCAGGCGCAGGGATCAGGGCCACGACGACCCCGACCGTGACTGGCAGAGGACGGCAAGCTCCTGGGGACGCCACAGCTCGCACCTGGCAAAGAAATCCGGGGCGGACGACGAACCGTATGGACTTATCGCACGTTTGCGCAGGTATTGGTGTGCGCACATCGATCCCCACCCGAAATGGGACTAAACCGCGCCTTGACGCAGGAATCCTTGACGCAGGAATCAGAGCGGATGGCGATCGCCGACCGGAGACGGCGCCGGCAACAACGCCCCGGGCAAGAAGGTCGTCCCGGAGTCGAGGGCTTGGCGGACCCGCGCAGGAATCGGACCGCACCGAACAACCTGCCGGGATGGGACGTGCCGGACCCCCGGGTCCGAACGGACGGCGACCACCGACGGGGTGGGGCCCGCCGTGCCCGGCGCAGGGATCAAGCCTGACCGCCCGGAGCCGGGCACGGCGGGCCCCACCCCGCCCCACACGGACCCGGCACCTCCAGTCAAACCCCCGCACCCGGGAGCCCGCGACGATCAAAGGCCTGGAGCAGGCCATAGGGTGGTCCCGTGGCGACCCTTCTGCTTCTGCGACACGGCCGGACCACCGCGAACGCGGACGGTGGGCTGGCCGGCCGCCAGCCCGTCGAGTTGGACGAGACGGGCCGGGCCCAGGCGACCGCGGTGGGGGAGCGGCTGCGGGGGGTGCCGCTCGCGGCGGTGGTGACCAGTCCACTGATCCGCTGCCTGCAGACACTGGAGCTGGCGCTTCCGCAGGCCGCTCCGGTGGTCGAGGAGGGCTTGATCGAGTGCGACTACGGCAGCTGGGAGGGGCAGGCGCTGAAGAAGCTCGCCAAGGAGCCGCTCTGGCCGGTGGTCCAGCAGCACCCCAGCGCGGTGGTCTTCCCGGACGGGGAGGCGATGGCCGCGATGGCGGCGCGTGCGGTGGCGGCGGTGCGCTCGTGGGACGCCCGGGTGAGCGCCGAGCATGGGCCCGAGGCGGTCTGGCTGGCCTGCAGCCACGGTGATGTGATCAAGGCCATTGTGGCGGACGCGCTCGGCGTACACCTGGATCTTTTTCAGCGGATCGTGGCCGACCCGGCGTCGGTGACCGCGATCCGCTACACGCCGTTGCGGCCGTTCCTGATCCGGCTCAACGACACCGGCGGCGACCTCACCGCCCTGGTGCCGCCGCCGCGCAAGCGGCGTCGGCGGGCGACCCGCGCGGGTGATTCCGACGCGGCCGTCGGCGGTGGGGCCGGTGCGCCACGATGACCGTGGCCACGACGCCTCCGCCCACCCACCGCGCCGGCACAGGCCGGGTCACGGACCGTCCGTCTCGGGTGCCGGCAGGCGGCCGAGGGGCCGCCACGCCCGGGTGCAGCCACCGGTACGCCGGGCGCGCCGCCGCCGGGGCGATTCGGGTCGGTGGGGTGCGCGATGCCATGGCGGGCCGGATAGGGTCGTGGGTATGACCCACCAGGTGCACGCCTTCGAACCGCCGGAGCGGTTCGTCGCCGGGACCGTCGGCCCGCCGGGAGAGCGCACGTTCTTCCTGCAGGCTCGCGGCGGCGGCCGGCTGGTCAGCGTCGCGCTGGAGAAGGTCCAGGTGTCCCTGCTCGCCGAGAAGCTGGAGGAGCTACTCACCGAGGCGCAGCGGCGCTTCGGCGTGGACCTGCCCGAGCTGGCGCCGGTCGTGGGCGACAACGAGCCACTGGACACTCCGGTCGACGAGGAGTTCCGGGTAGGGACCCTCGGGCTGGCCTTCGACGTGGACACCGCGACCGTGGTGATCGAAGCGATCGCCGCGGGCGAGGTGGAAGCCGAAGTCGAGCTGGGCGACGAGGACGACGAGGACGACGAGGACGAGGACGACGAGCCGGACGAGGACCTCGACCGCCTCCGGGTCCGGCTCACCCCGCAGGCGACCCGCCAGTTCATCGAGCGGGCCCGGCGAGTGGTGAACGCGGGCCGGCCGCCGTGCCCGCTGTGCGGCCAGCCGTTGGACCCCGCCGGGCACCTCTGCCCGCGGCACAACGGTTACCACCGGTGACGTCGTCCGGCCTCCAGCCCCGCCAGGACGGCGACGCAGCGCTGCGGCTGTTGCGTGACGGCTCGCTCGACCTGGAAGGTCGGCTGGTCGACGCGTCGAACACGACCCTGCGCGGCATTCTGACGCTGGACGACGTCTCCGCCCGCTGTGTCTACAAGCCGGTCCGTGGCGAGCGCCCACTCTGGGACTTTCCGGACGGCACCCTCGCGGGCCGGGAGGTCTCGGCGTACCTGGTCTCCCGGGCCACCGGCTGGGACCTGGTGCCGCCCACGGTGCTCCGCGACGGCCCGTTCGGACCGGGCTCCTGCCAGCTCTGGATCGACGAGCCGGAGGACGCCGAGCCGCTGGTCGGGTTCGTGCCCGCCGAGGAGCTGCCGCCGCGCTGGTTTCCGATCGCCGCGGCCCGTGACGACGACGGCGCCGCGTACGCGCTGGCGCATGCCGACGACCCGCGGCTGGCCCGGCTCGCGGTGCTCGACGCGGTGATCAACAATGCCGACCGCAAGGGTGGCCACGTGCTGGTCGGCGCCGACGACCGGATCTACGGCGTGGACCACGGGGTGAGCTTCCACGTCGAGGACAAGCTGCGTACGGTGCTCTGGGGCTGGGCCGGGAAGCAGCTGCCGCCGGACGCCGTGGAGATGCTCGACGGGCTCGCCGGCCAGGTCGCCGGGGCGCTCGGCGAGGAGCTGGCCGACCACCTGACGATCAGCGAGATCGCCGAGCTGGCCGCCCGCATCGACGTGTTGCGGCAGACCTGCCGGTTCCCGCAGCCACCGGAGGACTGGCCGGCGGTGCCCTGGCCGCCCATGTGATCCACTGTCATTTTGATCACCCGTGGGGCGGCCCGGGGCGGTCCTGGGGCTGGCTAGGCTGAAGCCATGGAGTCTTGGGCGGGACACGAGGTGCCACGGCTGCCGGGCAGGGGCGAGCCGTTGGCGTTGTACGACTCGGCGCGGCAGAGCGTCCACCCGAGTGAGCCGGACGAAGCGGGAAGCATGTACGTCTGCGGCATCACCCCGTACGACGCCACGCACCTCGGCCACGCCGCCACCATGATCACCTTTGACCTGGTGCAGCGGATGTGGCGCGACGCCGGCCGTCCGGTGCGCTACGTGCAGAACGTCACCGACATCGACGACCCGCTGCTGGAGCGGGCCGCCCGTGACGGCGAGGACTGGGTGGTCCTGGCGATGCGCGAGACGGCGTTGTTCCGGGAGGACATGGAGGCGCTGCGGATCATCCCGCCGGCGCACTACGTGGGCGCGGTCGAGTCGATCCCGGACATCGCCGACAAGGTCGAGGTGCTGCTCAAGGACGGGGCCGCCTACCGGCTCGACGACGGCACCGGCGACGTCTACTTCGACGTCTCCGCCTCGCCCCGGTTCGGCTACGAGTCCAACCTGACCCGGGAGCAGATGCTAAAGATCTTCCCGGAGCGCGGCGGTGACCCGGACCGGGTCGGCAAGCGCGACCCGCTGGACCCGCTGCTGTGGCGCGGCGCCCGCGAGGGCGAGCCGTCCTGGCCGGGCGGGGAGCTGGGCCCCGGTCGCCCGGGTTGGCACATCGAGTGCGCGGTGATCGCGCTGAACCTGCTCGGCGACCGGATCGACGTGCAGGGCGGCGGCAACGACCTGCTGTTCCCGCATCACGAGGCGTCCGCCGCGCACGCCGAGCGGCTCACCGGCCAGGCGCCGTTCGCCGAGCACTACGTGCACGCCGGGATGATCGGCCTGGACGGCGAGAAGATGTCGAAGTCCCGCGGCAACCTGGTCTTCGTGTCCCGGCTGCGCGCCGACAAGGTCGACCCGATGGCGGTCCGGCTGGCACTGATGTCCGGGCACTACCGCAGCGACCGCACGTGGACCGACGAGCTGCTGACCGCTGCTCAGGAGCGGCTGGCCCGCTGGCGCCGGGCCGCCGCGGCGCCCGCCGGGCCGTCCGGGGCCGAGCTGCTGGCCGGGGTGCGCGAGCGCCTCGCCGACGACCTCGACACCCCCGGCGCCCTGGCCGTGGCCGACCGCTGGGCCGACGCAACCCTCGCCGGCACCACGGATGACCCCGAAGCGCCCGCCCTCTTCGCGAACACGGTGGACGCCCTCCTAGGCATCCGCCTCTAACCCACCCAGCCCCGCCCTGCCCCTGCCCCTGCCCCCACCCCCGCCGTCACCCCGTTGATCATGAGGTTGGCGGGCGATTCGATCTCTGTCGGACCCGTCAACCCCATGATCGACAGGGTGGGCGGGGGTCGGCGGGGCGGGTTAGCCCAGGACCAGGCCGGGGTCGGGGGTCGGGTCCGGGGTTGGGCCGGGGATCTTGTACTCCTCGGTGAGGGTGGTCATCGGGCCGGGCCAGGTGGCCTGGGCCACCTCGATCGGCTTGCGGTGGGCGTCGTACGCGACGTGCAGCAGGTGCAGCACCGGGGTGTCAGGCCGGATCTGAAGGGTCTCGGCCTCCTCCCGGCTGGGCTGGCGCGCGCTGATCGTGTCGGTGGCCGAGACGTACCGCCGTCCGGTGGCTTCCTCGGCCTCCTGGTAGAGCGGCCGACCGAACGCCTCGGCGCGCTCCAGCGACGTGCCGGCGGTGTCGGTGGGCAGGAACCAGGAGGCGCCCACCTCGACGGGAGAGTCGTCGGTGCGGACCAGGTGCCGGCGGCAGAGCAGGTCGGTGCCGTCGGGCACCCCGAACGCGTCGGCGACCTCGGCCGGGGCGGGGGAGCGGCCGACCGAGACGAGCTGTTGCCGGTACCTGGCGGCCAGGTCGGTGTGGTAGCCGCGGAAGCCGCCGTACCGGCCGCGGGAGAGCCGGTTGAGCCGGCGGCGGGTGCCGCGGACGTACGTACCGGAGCCAGGTTTGGTGATCAGGATGCCCTCGACCCGCAGCTGGTCGACGGCGCGTTGCACGGTCTGCTTGGCGACGCCGAACATCTCGGCGATGGCCGGGATGGACGGCAGCCGCTCGCCGGGGGCCCAGTCGCCGCGGCGGACCTGGGCCTTGAGCTGCGCGGCGATCTGCCGGTGCGGGAACTCGGCGGCCCCGGGGTTGATCTGCATACCCGCCTCCTTGATCACAGCTAGGTTCCTAGGATGCAGTAGTGGGTGTGACCTCGCCACCCCGGACACGCGGAAACGCGCCACCGAGCACGAAAAAGGGGCCCCGGACACGAGGTCCGGGGCCCGCAGGAAACGGGGTGACGGGCGTTACCAGGAGCCGGCGGTGGGGCCGGCCGAACCGCCCCGACGGCGCAGGTACTTCTCGAACTCCTGGGCGATCTCGTCACCGGTCAGCGGGGTGATCCCCTCGTCGCCGACCCGCTCCTCCAGCTCGCGGACGTACTCGCCCAACTCGGCGTCCTGCTCGGCGGCGCTGCGTACGCGCTGCTCCCACTCGGCAGACTCCTCGGCCAGGTCGGCCATCGGCACCGGCAGGTCGAGAACCTCCTCGACGCGGTGCAGCAGGGCGACGGTGGCCTTGGGGCAGGGCGGGTTGTTGGCGTAGTGCGGCACGTGCACCCAGAACGAGACGGCGTCCACCTCGGCGCGGGCGCACGCGTCGTGCAGCACGCCGACGATGCCGGTCGGCCCGTCGTACCGGGTCGGGGTGAGCTGGTAGCGCTCGGCGGCCTGCGCGTCGGAGGCGCTGCCGCTGATCGGCAGCGGCCGGGTGTACGGCACGTCGGCGAGCAACGCGCCGAGCAGCACGATCCGCTCCACCTCGAGGCTGTGGCAGATCTCCAGCACCTGCTCGCAGAACGTCCGCCAGCGCATGCTCGGCTCGATGCCCCGGATCAGCACCACGTCCCGCTCGGTGCCCTCCGGGCTGGCCACCATGAACCGCGTCGTGGGCCACTCCACGCGGCGGGTCTCCCCGTCGGCCATCGTGATGGTCGGTCGGCTGACCTGGAAGTCGTAGAAGTCCTCCGGGTCCAGCTCGCTGACCTGCCGGGCGTTCCAGACCTGCTCCAGGTGCTCGACCGCCGCGGTGGAGGCGTCGGCGGCGTCGTTCCAGCCCTCGAACGCGGCGATGGCCACCGGGGACCGCAGCACCGGCAGTCCGTCGAACTCGGTCACGCCGTCACCTCACCCTGCTCGTCGCGGTCGACGCCGGGGCCGCGCCCGGTCGTCGGGCCGGGGGGCACGGTGGCGTCCCTGTTGTCCTTCACGTCCGTCAGCCTACGTGCCGGGCCGGGGTGCGGCCCGTCGGCCGCGCCGGTCGGCCCGACCCACGACCACGCATACGACGACGAACCGGACAACGTGATCCCGGTGACACAATATGGGATCGGGCGCGGACGGCGGTGGAGTGCGATGGCCGTCGCACTAACCTGAACGGGTGCGGACTTCGTTGATGGATGTGCTGGCCGACCGGATCCTCATCGCCGACGGGGCGATGGGCACGATGCTGCATGCCGCGGACCTCACGCTCGACGACTTCGACGGGCTGGAGGGGTGCAACGAGATCCTCAACGTCACCCGGCCGGACGTGGTGCGCGGCGTGCACGACGCCTACCTGACCGCCGGCGCGGACTGCGTGGAGACCAACACGTTTGGCGCCAACCTGGCCAACCTCGGCGAGTACGACATCCCGCACCGCATCCGGGAGCTGTCCGAGGCGGGGGCCCGGATCGCCCGGGAGGCCGCCGACGCGGCCAGCACCCCGCAGCGGCCCCGGTTCGTACTCGGCTCGATCGGGCCGGGCACCAAGCTGCCCACCCTCGGGCACGCCGACTACGCGACCCTGCGCGACGCGTACCAGGAGAACGCCGCCGGGCTGATCGTCGGCGGGTCGGACGCGCTGATCATCGAGACCTGCCAGGACCTGCTCCAGGTCAAGGCCGCGGTGGTGGGGTCGAAGCGGGCGATGGCCGAGCTGGGCCAGCCGGTGCCGATCATCTGCCACGTCGCCGTGGAGACCACCGGCACGATGCTGGTGGGCAGCGAGATCGGCGCGGCGCTGGCGGCGATCGAGCCGCTCGGGGTGGACCTGATCGGGCTGAACTGCTCCACCGGCCCGGCGGAGATGAGCGAGCACCTGCGGTACCTGTCGCAGCACTCCCGCATCCCCGTGTCGGTGATGCCGAACGCGGGCCTGCCGGTGCTGACCGCCGACGGGGCGTACTTCCCGCTGACTCCCGTGGAGCTGGCCGACGCGCTGGAGCGGTTCATCACCGAGTACGGCGTGGGCCTGGTCGGCGGCTGCTGCGGCACCACCCCGGAACACATCCAGGTGCTGGCTGAGCGGCTGCACGGTGTCACCGCCGCGTCCCGTGAGCCGCGGCACGAGGCGGGCGTCTCCTCGGTGTACCACCCGGTGCCGTTCGCCCAGGACGCCTCGGTGCTGATGGTGGGGGAGCGGACCAACGCCAACGGTTCCAAGGCGTTCCGGGAGGCGATGCTGGCGGGGGACTGGCGGGCCTGCGTGGAGATCGCCCGCAGCCAGGCGCGCGACGGCTCGCACCTGCTTGACCTCTGCGTGGACTACGTGGGCCGCGACGGCACCCAGGACATGCGGGAGCTGGCGGGCCGCTTCGCCACCGCGTCGACTCTGCCGATCATGCTGGACTCCACCGAGCCGGCCGTCGTCGAGGCCGGGCTGGAGAAGCTCGGCGGCCGGTGCGTCGTCAACTCGGTGAACTTCGAGGACGGCGACGGCCCCGACTCCCGGTACGCGCGGGTGATGCCGGTCGTGCGGGAGCACGGCGCGGCGGTGGTGGCGCTGCTCATCGACGAGGAGGGGCAGGCGCGTACCCGGGAGTGGAAGGTCCGGGTCGCGGCGCGGCTGATCGACGACCTGACCGGCCGCTGGGGGATGGACCGCGCCGACATTCTCATCGACGCGCTGACCTTCCCGATCGCCACCGGGCAGGAGGAGACCCGCCGCGACGGCCTCGAGACGATCGAGGCGATCCGGGAGATCGCCCGCCGCTACCCGGGAGTGAACTTCACCCTGGGCATCTCGAACATCTCGTTCGGCCTCAACCCGGCGGCCCGGCAGGTGCTCAACTCGGTGTTCCTGCACGAGTGTGTGCAGGCCGGGCTGACCTCGGCGATCGTGCACGCCAGCAAGATCCTGCCGATGTCGAAGATCCCCGAGGAGCAGCGCGAGGTCGCGCTGGACTTGGTCTACGACCGGCGCCGCGAGGGGTACGACCCGGTGCAGCGCTTCCTCGAACTCTTCGAGGGGGTCGACGTGACCAGCGCGCGGGCGAGCCGGGCGCAGGAGTTGGCCGCGCTGCCGCTGGACGAGCGGCTCAAGCGGCGGATCATCGACGGTGAGCGCAACGGCCTGGAGGCCGACCTGGACGCCGCGATGACCGGCGGCCGGTCCCCGCTGTCGATCATCAACGACATCCTGCTGGATGGGATGAAGGTGGTCGGCGAGCTGTTCGGCTCCGGGCAGATGCAGCTGCCGTTCGTGCTCCAGTCCGCCGAGGTGATGAAGACCGCGGTGGCCTACCTGGAGCCGCACATGGAGACCACGGAGGACGGCGGCAAGGGCCGGATCGTGCTGGCCACCGTGCGCGGAGACGTGCACGACATCGGCAAGAACCTGGTCGACATCATTTTGTCCAACAACGGCTACGAGGTGGTGAACATCGGCATCAAGCAGCCGATCAGCGCCATCCTGGACGCCGCAGAGCAGCACCGGGCCGACGCGATCGGCATGTCCGGGCTGCTGGTCAAGAGCACCGTGATCATGAAGGAGAACCTGGCCGAGATGGCCACCCGCGGTGTCGCGGAGCGTTGGCCGGTGCTGCTGGGCGGGGCGGCGCTCACCCGGGCGTACGTCGAGGACGACCTGCGCTCGACGTTCCCGGGGCAGGTGCACTACGCGCGGGACGCGTTCGAGGGGCTCTCCCTGATGGACCGGGTGATGACCGCCAAGCGCGGCGGCGCGCCGGTGGTCGACCCGGAGCGGGAGGCGGCGCTGGCGGCCCGGCGGGCGCGCCGGGAGCGGCAGCGCACGGTGGTCACCGAGTCGCTGCCGGAGCTGCACGACTCGTCGGTCCGCTCCGACGTGGCCGCGGACGTGGCGGTGCCCACCCCGCCGTTCCTGGGCACCCGGGTGGTCAAGGGCGTGCCGATGGCCGACTACGCGGCGCTGCTCGACGAGCGGGCCACCTTCCTCGGGCAGTGGGGGCTGCGCGGCGCCCGGGGCGGCGGCGGTCCGTCCTATGAGGAGCTGGTGGAGACCGAGGGCCGGCCGCGCCTGCGCTACTGGCTGGACCGGCTGATCGCCGACCAGGTGCTGGAGGCGGCCGTCGTGTACGGCTACTTCCCGGCGTACTCCGAGGGCAACGACCTGGTGGTGCTGGACGAGAACGGGCACGCCGAGCGGGCCCGGTTCTCCTTCCCCCGGCAGCGGCAGGAGCGGCGGCTCTGCCTGGCGGACTTCTTCCGGCCCAAGGGCGACCAGCTCGACGTGGTCGCGCTGCAACTGGTCACCGTCGGTCAGCCGGTCAGCGAGTACGCGGCGAAGCTGTTCGCCCGCAACGAGTACCGCGACTACCTGGAGGTGCACGGCCTCTCCGTGCAGCTCACCGAGGCCCTCGCCGAGTACTGGCACCGGCGCATCCGCACCGAGCTGACCCTGCCCGACGGCCGCACGCTCGCCGAGGACGATCCGGCGGACCTGGCGGGCCTGCTGCGCAACGACTACCGGGGCTGCCGGTACGCGTTCGGCTACCCGGCCTGCCCGGACCTGGAGGACCGGGCGAAGATCGTGCAGCTGCTCGGGTCGGAGCGGATCGGCGTGGAGCTGTCCGAGGAGTTCCAGCTGATGCCCGAGCAGGCCACCGACGCGATTGTGGTCCACCACCCGGAGGCGAGCTACTTCAACGCCAAGTAGCCGGCACAGGTGCCCTGACCTGCACCTCAGGTCGGCCGGAGAGCCGTTGAACCATGATCATGCCGTCTCCAGGCCGTCAACGGCTTCCGGGCCGTCCTCGGCCGCGCGGTCCTCAGCGAACGCGCGGTCGATGGCTCGGCGAGTCCGGTCCTCGCTGGTCGGCATGAATGCGTCCCTAGTTGTCCCTTGAGGAGGGCTAATGCCCAAACGACCGGCTCCGCGATGCCATCCTGCGCAACGGTCTGACGCCGGTCGGCGTCGCGGTGACGATTCTGATCGGGGACCCGACAAGCGAGGCAATCGAGCGGAAGAGCGTCGAGGAGGGTGCGCCGGGTGTGATGGCGGCAAAGATCCGTCAGGTTCAGCAGTACTACAAACGGCTTGACGGTGCGCCCGGAGTGAAGGTCCGTTACCACGACACGACGCTGTACAACTCGATCTATCGCTTTGATGACGAGATGTTGGTGAACATGCATGTGCTCGGGTTTCCGGCGCCACATGCGCCCGTGATGCACCTGCGCAGGCTCAACGGAGGGGACCTGTTCGGCACGTACGCCGACAGCTTCGACCGGGTCTTGGCTGTCTCGGCCATTCAGCCACGCGGCGAGGTGGCAGCCCGACAACGGCCTGTGGTCGCTGCCCGGTGGCGGCCAGGAGATCGGCGAGTCGGTCGCAGAGACGGCAGTCCGGGAGACTCACGAGGAGACCGGCATTAGCGTCGAGGTGTCCGGGATGGTTGGTGTCTACTCCGACCCCGGTCACGTCATCGAGTACTCAGACGGCGAGGTACGGCAGCAGTTCTCGCTTTGCTTCAGTGCCGTACCGGTCAGCGGCATACCGACCCCGAGCGACGAGTCACATGACGTCCGGTGGGTGGCCCGCGACGAGCTGGACGCGCTCGACATCCACCCGTCGACCCTGCTCCGCATCACTCACGGCTACGAGGATCGCCCGGAGCCCTATATCGGCTGACGGACGCTGTCGGCGAGCAGACGTTGAGTCCGTCGCACGGCAGCGACCATCTCCGGTTCCGCACGGCTGATGAATCGGGTCACCAGGTGCTCCGGGCCGTACCGTGATCGGATCTCTGCCAGCCGCTCCAGCACCTCGAAATCCTGGCCATCCGGCCCGGTCGTCATGTCCGAGCAGCACAGAGCGTCGGTCACCGCGGTTTCCTCCCGAGGGAACTCGGCAGCCAGTACCTCGCCAAGCCCGCGCTCCTCGGCTTCCAGCCAAGCGCAGGAGTGATGAGCCACTAGGGCGGCAATCCGCGTGTTGAAGCGCTGACGGCACAGCCAGCGGCCACCATCCAACGAGTGGAAGCCGGTATCGACCAGGTCGGGGCTGTAGCCCACATCGTGTAGCCACGCCGACGCTACAAGTACCTCGCGATCCTCGGCCGGAACGGCGGCGCTGATCCTGTCCGCCTTGGCGGCGACCGCCTGGACGTGACTCCATCGACGGGGCAACGGCGTCTCCAACAGGTGTCGCGCAACTTCCCGAGCGGTGTCGACGAGGGCGGCCATGTCGCCAGGGTACGGAGCGAACCAGCCTGCTCGCCATCCCGTGGACAGTGGGCCGACTGGGCGAGGGCGGCCGGGCTGCCGGCGATGCCGGGTCTCAAGACGTCCGTGACAGATCGGTCTCGGGACGTGGGTGACACTTCCGGCTAGCCGGGTCGTGACGGCAGCTCGCGTGGGTGTCGTCGTGCGCGCATCGCGTCAGCTACGGCGACTCCTGCCAGGACGACGACGGCGGCGGTGGCGATGCCTAGCGGCGGCACCAGGATCATCACTGGGGAGATGACGACGAGGACGAGGACCCCGATCGGCCGATCCCAGGACACACGGCGGAACACCGCATACTCGAAGAGGGCACGTCCGGCGAGGAACAGTGCGGGCCCGCCGAGGATCACGGCGATCCAGGCCGGCTGTGTGTGTCCGAACGGGTGCACGATGACAAGCTCGTCGCCGACGGCGATCGCCACGATGCCGGCGATCATGGCGAGGTGGGAGTACGCCCCCGGGATGCCCACGCGGAGTGGGTCAGGGGCGGCTGCCAGGGCCATGTCATACAGTTCACCCGCGCGGTAGATGTAGATCCGCCACAGCAGCACGATCGTGGCGAACGCCACTACGACCGCAGCGCTCCGGTCGGTCTCGAAACCGCCGTTGCCGAAGGCCAGCCCCGTCGCCAGGATCAACTCGCCGAGCGCGATGATGAAGAACTGCCGGTAGCGCTCTCCCAGGTGCTCGCCGGAGATCGCGAACTCCGCTGCACGGGCGCGGCCAAACCACGGTGTGGGGTAGCGCAGTGCGATCGCCGTGTACTCCACGGCCAGCGCGAGCGTCCATAGCACGGCACGCGCCGTACCGTGCGCGGCGGCTCCCGCGATCCACGGCACGGCAGATACGCCGAACCAGAAGAGCAGCCGCAAGTAGAAGGGGCGTACCTCGTCGTCACGCACGACGGCCACGATGAACACACTGCGGCCGACCTGAATGGCGACGTATGCACCTGCGAAGAACAGGCCTCGCTCGTGGAACGCCTCCGGGGCGGCGGCGGCCAGCAACAGAGTGCCGAACATCGTCGCGATGACCAGCAGCTGTATCGGCGCTCGTCGCGGGTCGAGTATGTCTGCTGCCCCCGCGGTATGGACCCAGACCCACCACAGGGCGAGCAGCAACACCAGCGTCTGGAAGGCGCCGCTCCAGGTCAGATGCTCCAGCAGCCCCTGCGAGACCCGGAAGAGCGCGAGGACGAACACCAGGTCGAAGAACAGTTCCAGGAACGTCGCTCGCTGTGGATCCTCGGGTCTCCGCCGCAGCCCCGCTGCACCACCCGTCATCGGCTCGCCCGCTTCTGCCGTTTCTGCCTGTCTTTGACGCAGTCGTACCACGACGCGGACTTCGCCGACGTGGATGTGCCGCGATGGCATTGGCTGGGGTTCGGCAGGCCCTGCTAACTCATGCGCCAGCGGTATAGGGGCGTGACTCCCGCCGGCCGTCGCCGCCGGTTCGCATCTGTTCGTCAACGTGGGGCCCAGGCGCGGGACCGGTGCTACAGGCGGCGGAATGTCACTCAGGTCCTGATACCGATCTGTCACGCAGGTCCCGAGACCGGACAGCCGGCTGCCGGCTGGGTGGTGAGAACTTTCTGTACGTCTTCAAGGCGGCCCGACAAGCGGGCCGCACGCGCCGCCGCCAGGGCGCGCGGCCCGGCCCCTCTGCGTTGCGCCAGGGCCGGACCACGCCGAACGCACGGCGGCTGGCGCGGACAGCGGGGAGCCCGAGCGGGCCGCAGCAGAACGACAGACCGTTGACGGGTGAGGGGTGGGCCGGCAGCCGGCCGGGCCGCGCGGCCACGAGCCGGCGCGGCGCAGGGCAGCGCACGCCGGCCGCGTCAGCGAGCTGGCGGCGGTCGCGGGGTCGCGGTTACTGCGCCTCCGGCGGGGGCGCTCCGGCTCCAGGATGGCCGGGGCACCGTCGGCGGGTCACGGTCCGCGGGTGGTTGCGGTAGACCATCCCGTCTGCCATCGACCCGGGCAAGCCGAGCAGACCCCCGCCCGACCCGCCAGCGCCCGAACGTGCGTCAAGGCCGTCTTGACGTGGCGGGCCGGGCGGCGGCCCGCTCCCCAGGAGGGCGGGTCGACGGCAGACGGGATGGTTTAGGCCTCCTGGGCAAGGCTCACTCGTATTCGGCCGCGCTGTCATACCTCACCCTGAACGCCATGACGCTCGGCCGTGTACCGCTCCTGGACAGATTGCGCCGCGCACCACAGTCGACAAGGGGTCGCGTCGTTTGGGCTATCTCCGCCGCTTCGGACACAAGTTGAACCTCGGGCCTGGCGCTGCAAGATGGTCGTCGGATTCGTGTTGGCGAGTTACGAACCACGGCGCTGTGAGGTCCAGGGCTGCTCCGCTCCGTCGGATGGCAAGCTCGTGCCTCATGATCGATGATTTCGCTAAGGACTATCTGCACGGCCAGCTCAGGTCGATACGTCAGGCGCTGATCTGGAAGCTCGGTGGGGACGCCGTGAGAAATCCGGATCTCGTGGAGGTTCGCCCGTGAGGGCGGTCATCGTCGCGGCCGCGGTCGCGTTCATCATCTCCCTGTTCGGCACGCCGGTGGCGATCCGCGTCTTCACCGCGCTCAAGGCCGGCCAGCCGATCCGATCCATCGGGCTTGCCAGCAACCAGGGCAAGAAGGGCACGCCCACGATGGGCGGCGTCGTCTTCATCGTGGCGACCGTCTTCGCCTACGTCGCCGGGCATATCGCCCTGACCACCGTGCCCGAGCGGCAGATCGCGGAGGAGGGGCCGACCATGACGGCCCTGGTGCTGCTCGGGCTGTTCGTCTTCTGCGGCGCGGTCGGCTTCTTCGACGACTTCCTCAAGGTGCGCCAGCGCAACTCCGACGGCCTGTCCGCCAAAGGCAAGCTGCTCGGCCAGGCGATCGTCGGCGGCGGGTTCGGCATCGCCGCTCTCTACGTGCCGAGCACCAACGGCCAGACCGTGGCCAGCGAGCACATCTCGCTCATCCGCGACATCAGCTGGCTGAACGTCGGCAAGGTCGGCGCGGTCATGGTCATCGTTTTCGTGATCATGGCGATGTCGAACGGCGTGAACCTCACCGACGGCCTCGACGGCCTGGCCACCGGCGCGTCGATCCTGGTGCTCGGCGCGTACGCGCTGATCGGGTTCTGGCAGTACCGGCACTGGTGCGCCGACGACGCGTACGCCCGCGTGAACGACTACTGCTACCAGGTCCGGGATCCCCTGGAGATCGCCATGATCGCGGCGGCGGCGGCCGGCGCCTGCGTGGGCTTCCTGTGGTGGAACACGTCCCCGGCGCGGATCTTCATGGGTGACGTGGGCTCGCTCGGGCTCGGCGCCCTGATCGGCGGGCTCGCGGTGGCAACTCGCACCACGCTGCTTTCGATCATGATCGGCGGGCTCTTCGTCATCATCACGACGACCTGGGTGATCCAGATCGTCTCGTTCCGGACCACCGGTAGACGGGTCTTCCGGATGGTGCCGTTGCACCACCACTTCGAGTTGGCCGGCTGGAGCGAGGTCAATATTGTGGTCCGGTTTTGGATCGTGGCCGGTGTCTGCGTGGCGGTCGGCCTGGGCCTGTTCTACTCGGATTTCTTGGCGGTCGTTGGATAAAGCCACGCGACAAGCCTGTGTCGTGCCACCGACGGTGATCCGCCGGGCAGGCTGGTTCCCCACCGGGGTGCCAGCGTCTGGCAGCAGCATTGCCTAAGCCGGTCGCGGCCAGACCCCTCGGTCGCTGTGTCAGCAAGAAGTCAGCAAGAGGTCTGGCGTCATCCATCACCGGCTTAGCGATAGGGGGATTTGAGGGCCAGCCTGACTGGGAGCCGTGCCCGATCCGTGCCCGATACAGCGGTCAACATCGGCCACGGGAGGTCCACCGGAGCGCTCGGTTGCCGCTTCCATCCTCCCTTGGCCAGGTGGCATGACGTCCATGGGCCCCGACTCAAACCGATTCCCAAGCTGACCGTCCCACGTGGGGGAACGGATACCGGTCCAGGCCCCTACGCCACTACGGTCTATGACGTGGAGGAGGACATCACGGGCATAGCCTGGCGGGCTCGCATACGAGCTGCGTGCTCGATTGAGCGCGACCGTGAAGCGCTCGCGCGCCTGGTTGACGAGGACCAGGACCCGGCCGAGATGTACTACTACGAGGCGGTCAGCGATCCAGACGCGCGGGCGATGAATCGGGCGCAGCGTTCCTACGCCGGCCAGTACGAGCGCAGGCTTCGGCGTTTCGACCCCCGACGTAGGTACGCCAAGAGCCCGGAGCTGGGTGACTAACCGAGTGACGATCGGTGAGCACATCGCCGGACAACCATGGACGCCAGCGGACCATCTCCGCAGTCCCTCGCTCCTATTGACGCTGGCACAGGCAACCCGGGAGTTCCTTCGGGACGAAGAAGTCGTGTGTTCGAATCCGGCCGCGCTGGGTCAGAAGACTGTCCTCTTTCAACGACAAGCATGGCCCGTCCCTTGTCACTCGGGTACTGGCGCTGCGCATGGTCACCCTGCATCATTTCGCCATGACTCTCTCTGCGGTCGTCACTCCGGTGGAACTACGGCCGCGCCGAATCTGGTTCATCATCGCGGCACTGGTCGCCGTCGGCGGCGTGTTGGCAGCGGCCGGCGTGATGCTGTTCGTTCTCCGCTCCGGGGGTGACCTGGGACAGCGCCTTACACCAGGTCAGGTGGTCACGGTGCACCTGTCGCCGGAAGAGGAGAAGATGGTGTGGGTCAAGGAGACCGGCCAGAGCGTCCCGGACG
Organism: Micromonospora cremea; assembly: GCF_900143515.1. NCBI lineage: Bacteria > Bacillati > Actinomycetota > Actinomycetes > Micromonosporales > Micromonosporaceae > Micromonospora > Micromonospora cremea. Next base: position 1,462,504 of record NZ_FSQT01000001.1, read on the forward strand.
TCGGATGTGATACGTCACCGGTGGATGGTCAGGAGGTTCTCGAGTCTCGCGAGGTCCACCTGCTTTCCGAGAATGTCGAACTCAACGTCGACAACGAACGGTGGCGCGGCCTTCTCACGCTGTCCGCCGGGCCGGCCGGTAGGTACGAAGTGAGCTGCAGGACATCCGGGGTCGGCCCAGCACCGACCCTCTCGATCGGCGATCCACCACGGTTCTACGGTGCGCGCGATACGGCTCTCGGCAGCTTGGCGGCGTTCGGTCTGGCCAGTATCAGTGTGATCATCGGCGGGGTGCTGGCGGTTGTCGTGGCTGTCCGACGTGGCTTGCACCGGGTCCGCCTCCGTCAGCAGCGCACCGATGCAAATCACGGATGACATCCGAAGGAGCAGACCGGATCGAGCGTTACAGCCTGGACGGTCGCCGGCGTGCCCGATGCGTGCCCGACGTACTGGTTGACCCTCGGCTCCGTGCTGCGGACCAGATGCGGACCGGCCGCCGGAACGCCAGGGTGGGCCAGCCACGCCGCATGGAAGCATGTGCTGGCACCGACCACTTGAAAGACGGCTGTAGAGTTCACTCATGCAGATCGATCGGCGAGTAGCGGGGGCTATCGCTACGCTTGTTCGCTATGCCCGCCATTCCCGCAGGCTGTTGTCGCCGGCAGCATTCCTCGCGGTAGCTGCAACCGCTTTGACGATGGCAGTATGGCTCTTGCCAGAAGTTCTCACAAGAACCAATAGGACCATCAGCGCCAAAGATCTGCTGGACGCCAAAAACAACGTCCGAGTCACGCTGCTCCAAGCTATCGCTGGAATCGTTCTTGCTATCGGGCTTTACTTCACCTCCCGCACCCTAAAGTTGAATCACGAAGGCCAGATAACCGAGCGCTATGCAAAGGCAATCGAACTTCTAGGCAACGAGGCGATCGATGTCCGGGTGGGCGGAGTGTTCGCACTGGAGCGCTTAGCTCGGGACTCACAAGCGGATAGCGACACGATATGCGCGGTGTTGATTGCCTTCGTGAGCGAGCGAACGAGCGAGCCGGGGCGCTATGGGCGTGTCCCCCTAGAGGATCCCATCAACGCTGACGTTCAAGCCGCCTTGACGGTCCTGGGTCGTTGGCATTCTCCCATCCCTGACGGGATACGTCTACAAGGCTGTGGATTCAACCAGGCCAAGCTGTTCGGAAGCAGTTGGCCAAGAGCTCAATTCAACTACTGCAAACTGAACGGTGCCGGGTTCTCGGAAGCTGATTTGACAAACGCCGGCTTCTCCTGGACTCAGGTAACGGCAGGTGGGTTTCTGCGCGTAGAGGGCAGCGGGACGCATTTCGTCAGAAGCCGGGTTCAAGCTTGGTTTTGCGGAGCCGATCTCTCTGGTGCCGACTTCGCCTACGCCGATCTCCGAGGTGCGGACTTTGGAGAGCGCCGAGACGGAGACCCGATCGAGGGCAGACTTACCATCCCGGCCGCCAATTTAGACGGTGCGGACTTCACCAACGCCGACCTAGAAGGCACGATCTTCTGCGGCACCGACTTAAGTAACGCGCTCGGGATAAGTAGAGGGCAGTTCGCGAGGGCCATTACAAATGCCCGGACCGTCCCGCCTAAGCAATGGGCACCGGACCCCGTCTCGGTCGGTCCGGATGCAGACGTAGTGCCCTGGGACGCGAACGCCGACGGAGACTCAGAGAACATGCATCGGTCCGGCTGAGAACTTTAGTACTCCAACGTCACTTGGCGTCGGCGTTGGGCGTGGCGAAATCGACATGTGTGAGGCAGGCGGTAGGTGGTGTAGCAACGACGCGGCTTGTAATGTCACGAACGGACCTCGCGACCCGGCATGCGGGTAGTGACCTCCTGCAGCGTCCAGCCGTTTCCGTCCGGGTCCTGGAATGAGGCGTACGAGTTGTAGCTCTGACGTTCGGGGTCGGGGCCGGGTTGGCGCGTCTCGGGCCAGAAAGGGCTGCCGGGGCCGTGGTAGACCTCGGTGACGTCGACGCCCCGCTGGGCCAGCTCCTCCCGTGTGGCCACGACGTCGGAGGTCACTAGCTCTAGGTGCCGCATCGACCCCGGTGCAGCGGCTGTCGGCAGGCCTTTGCCGAACGCGATGGACGTATGGCCGTCACCAGTCGGGGTCAGTTGCACGACGCGGACGTCGTCGCCGACCTTGATGTCTGCGTCCAGTCGCCAGCCCAGGCGATCCCGGTAGAACTCCAGCGCCCTGTCGACATCCGAGACCGGGATCGTGACCACCTCAAGATTGACGTCCATCGTACCCACTCCTTGTCCGTCCTGTCTGCGGTGTTCTGTCCCGACGGCGGGAACCCTTTGGTCCTGGCCCCGGGCCACCCGGGCTCCCGCCGGCCATCAGTCACCAAGACCGGATCAATGCCCCTGTGATCGAGGAGCGGGAGCGGCTACTGCCGCCGCTGTTCCTACCGCCGGACGTTACCCCCGATTGGGCCACGTCGCGGAGGATCCGGAGGTGGTGCTGGCCGGATTTCCGTCGCGAGGGTCCGTGGCCCGCTGCCGGTGACGAGTGGTTCGGTTGCGGTCCAGCAGGCGGGACAGCGCTGCTTCGTTACGGTCCACGCTACAAGCACCTGGCGGAGTGACATGCATCAAATGTGCTGCTCGTGGTCGAGGTCGCCGATGAAACCACGATCCAAGATCTCAATGTCAAGGCGAAGCGCTACGGCCAGGCTGGCTACCCGGTCTACCGGGTGGTCACGGCGGTGACGATCTACGAGGTGCACGGGGCCCGGCTCGACGGGTTACCGGACGCGCGTGGCGTACCGCCATTGGGAGCGCATCCCGGCCCCGTACGTGCCTGCGAGACGCTGCCGAGGCCGTTCGTGCTGCCGCCTGCCGGCCATCCGCGGCGGGGCCTGCTTCGGCTGCCGCAGCCGACTGGGTGGGGAGCAGGCCGAGGGATCCAGCGGCCGCTGCGCCCCATCGCGGCGGCCGAGGTCGAAAGAAATCTCCGCCGGGAGTGCGGCGGCGTGGACGAGGTGTTCGCCGTCATGGTCCCTGCCTATCTGTGCGACTTCTAAGCAGGCCGATCGCGGAGGCGTAACCGAGCAGCAGCCCCCGCGAGTTGTTCCGGCAGAAGCCACCGCGGCTTCGGGTCGCGGCTCCACACCAGGCAGGCGCTTGGAAGAGCGACCAGAGCACGACCGCACCCGACAGCAGGTACAGCACTCCAGGACCCACCTGGGTCGTCCACCAGGCGGTGAGCAGCAAGGCCAACGCGACAAGGCCCCAGTACCGGCGAAGGATCTTCATGTGCGATCAGTAACGTATGCGCTGCTGTTCGTAAACAGGACCGACTAAAGCCGACACCTCATCGGGCCGTCCCTGGGCCGTCGCGGGGCCGTTAGAGGCCGACAAAAGCTAACCATCGACGACCATTAAAACCCGAAGAAACACCAGGTCAGCCACCATGTGACGGCGGCTGACCTGGCGGGCGACGGGCGAGTAAACCTGTACGCCGGATTCGCTGGCAGCTCGGACTTAGAGGTCCTAACAAAGTCGTACGACGTGTCGGTACGTGATGATGCAGGTGGCCAGGGCGAGGAAGGCTTCGTGGATGTCGTCGCGGCGTTCCCATCGGATGCGTAGCCGTTTCATGCCGTGGTACCAGGCGATCGTGCGCTCGATGACCCACCGGACCGTTCCCAGACCGGAGCCGTGGGGTTGGCCGCGGCGGGCGATGCGCGGGCGGATGCCCTTGGCCCGTACTGCCCGGCGGTACTTGTCGTGGTCGTAGGCGCGGTCGCCGAAGAGTTGGTCGGGGCGGCGACGCGGTCGGCCGCGGCGGCTTCGTACCGGCGGGATCTTGTCGATCAGCGGGAGCAGTTCGGTGACGTCGTGGCGGTTGCCGCCGGTCAGCGACACGGCCAGGGGGATGCCGGCGCCCTCGGTCAGGACGTGGTGCTTCGAGCCCGGGCGGGCGCGGTCGACCGGGCTCGGGCCGCTTTTGGGCCACGTCGGGCGGCCCGCACATGGGAGGAGTCGATCACGGCGCGGGACCAGTCGAGCTTGCCGGCTGCCTGCAGTTCGGCCAGCAGCAGTTCGTGCAGGCGCTGCCACACCCCGGCCCGGTTCCACTCCTCCAGCCGCCGCCAGCAGGTCATTCCGGACCCGAACCCCAGTTGTTGGGGCAGGAACTCCCACTGGATGCCGGTGTGCAGCACGAACAAGATCCCGCACAGCACCTGCCGGTCCGGGATCCGCTTGCGTCCCGGGTGCCGAGGGTTGCGCTCGGGCTTGGGCAGCAGCGGCTCGATGCGCTGCCACAGCCCGTCCGGCACGATCCACGGCGGCTGCTCGCCACGCCTCACGGCACGACATCGTAGATCACCCTCCACAAGGGACGAAAGGCCTAGAGATCATTTTGTTAGGACCTCTTACGGCGGTCGGTATTTCGACGACACGCGGCGCACGGCGGAACCAAGATCATGCCGTTTCCAGGCCGTCAGAGGGGAACCCGCAGCACCCAACGCTGACCATCAATGCCAGGCGTAACAGCAGCTCACGAGGTAAACAGTCCGCTTTGATCGACTACGCCCCCGCCGTTGATCAATACAACGCCAAATAGTCGGGGCAAGTGCCCTGACCTGCACTGCAAGCTTGTCTGAGGGTTACCGAAGCATGCCTCTTCGGCGCACGAGCCTCTGCCGCCCAAGGCGACGAAGGGCTGCACTGCGGTACTGCTTCACGCAGAGCAGACCTTCAACAATGACACCTCCGGCTAGTGCCCTGACCACAAACGTTCGCCGGGTTGGTTAGGCGGCCTTGGCTGCGGGGTGGCCCCAGCGGTGTTGTCGTTCGCTGCGGACGCGTGCGCGTTCGCGGCGTTGAGCGGTCAGGACGTCGGGGTGGCGGGCGTTGGCGTTGCGCCAGCGTAGGTATTGATGCAGGTGGCGACCGAGGGCGACGTGGTTTTGGTGGTCGGATCCGGCGATGACGAAGGTGCGCAGCGGGCCGAAGTGGGCCTCGATCGGGTTGGCCCAGGATGCGTAGGTCGGGGTGAAGCAGAGCTCGACCTTGTTCCGGGTCGCCCACTGCCGGATGGCGGCGCCTTTGTGCGCGGACAGATTGTCGAGGATGACGTAGATCGGGGCGCCGTCCGGCCGTTTCGCGCGGATCGATTTCAGGGCGGCGAGGGTGTTGGCCGCGGATTTCTGCTGGTGGATGACGCCGAACATGGTGTCGTCACCGACGGAGTAGCAGCCGTGGAACTGCCGGACGCCGTGCAGTTTGTGGTAGTTCGCAGGCAGCCGGTCCGGATGGTTTTTGCGCTGCCATCCGGACCCGGCCTGCGGTCGGATCGCCAGCGGCCCGAACTCGTCGAACGCGAACACCCGGTGCGGGAAGTGGTGCATGACGTGCTCGATGCGGGCCAGTTTCGCCTCACGTTGCGGGTCGTTCGACTCCTTCCACGTCTTCGTGCGCTGGAAGGTGATCTCGTGTTTGCGCAGGAGTTGCCGCAGTCGTTCGCGGCCCACCAGGACGCTCCGGTCGGGGTTGGTGGCCAGGTACTCGGCGAGTTTGCGGATACTCCAGCGGGTGAATGGGCGCCGGAGTTTGGTCGGGCGGGTGTTGGCCGTCGAGACGATGAACTGCTCGTCGTCAGGACTGATCTGGCGGGGACGGCCACCCGCCCACTGAGGGTCCAGGCTGGGCATTCCCATCTCGTTGAACCGGTGAATGACACCACGGACGGAGTCCTCGTCGGCTTGGACCAGCCGGGCGATGACCGGCACGCTGTTGCCGCCGGCGGAGGCCAGCACGACCATCGCCCGGCGCAGCCGGACCGCTGAACCGGTCCCGCGACGCACGAGGCGTTGCAGCTTCTGGCCTTCTGGATCGCTCAATCGGCGTACTCGAACGGGTTCTGCCACCTACACAGCCTTGACCGGCCCCGGGTCCACGCAGCGGACCCGGCCCGGTGTGTCACCCAACCCGGCCAACGTTTGTGGTCAGGGCACTAGCCGGGTGGTGACGGCGGCTCGGACGGGCGTCTGCGGGCGCGGGCCGCGTCGGATATGGCGATCCCGGTCAGGACGAGGGCAGCAGCGGCGGCGACCACGACTGGCGGCAGCGGGAGCATCGCCGGCGTCAGGGCGGCCAGCGCAAGGACGCCGATCGGTCGGGACCGGGACACGCGGCCGAATACCGCGTGCTCGAAGCGGGCGCGCCCGACCAGGTACAGCGCGGGTCCGCCGAGGATGACGGCGATCCAGGCCGGTGGGGTGTGCCCGAACGGATGGGCGATGACAAGTTCGTCGCCGACGGCCACAGCGACCACGCCGGCCACCATGGCCAGGTGGGCGTATGACGCCGATCCGGCGAGGCGGACCGGGTCGGCAGACACGGCAATCGCTTCCGCCAGGACCTGCCCGGCGCGGTAGATGTAGATTCGCCACAGCAGCACGGTGGTCGCCATCGACACTGCGAACGCGGCGACCCCGCCCGGCGCGAAACCGCTGCTGCTCAGCGCCAGTCCGGTAACCAGGATCAGCTCGCCGAGCGCGATGATGAAGAACTGTCGGTAGCGCTCGGCCAGGTGCTCGCCCGAGATCACAAGGTCTTGACCGGGCAAACGGCCCGCCCCCGGGGTGGGGAAGCCGATTCTGCCTGCCGTGTGGTCAAGGACCACCGCGAGTGCCCACAACGCGCCACGCGCCGTACCGTGCACGAGCGCCCCCGCGATCCACGGCAGCGTCGACAGGCCTTACCAGAACAGCCCGCGCACGGCGTTGCGCTGCAGCTGGTGACCACGCAGAACGGCCATGAGGACGAGCCCGCGGCCGAGCTGGACGGCGACGTAGGCGCCCGCGAAGATCAGGCCCGTCTGGCCGAATGCCTCGGGTACCGCGGCCGCCATCACCAGGCTGCCGACCATGGTCGCGATGACCAGCGCCTGGATTACCGGTCGTTGCGGGTCCGTCCGGTCGGTTAGCCACGCGGTGCTGGACCAGACCCACCACAAGGCCCCCAACAGCACCAACGTCCGGAAGGCGCCGCTCCACCCGAGATCCTCGGCCAGGCCGCGCGAGAGCTGAGCGAGCGCGAGGACAAACACCAGATCGAAGAAGAGTTCCAGGAACGTGGCCCGCTGCGGATCCGCGGCTTTCCGCACCAGCTCGGCCGTCCTGCTCGTCGTCATCGGCTCGCCCGTTCTGCCAGCTCTGCTCCAGGTTTGGGTGCATTCTGACATGCGGCAGCGGCGGTGACCGCGGACGTGCTGCCTCGGGCTGGATCGAGCGACCCGCGTTACACGGACGGGCGACGGTCGAGGCCGGTGAGTTCCTTTCATCCGTTGACGCGGGTTCGGATTAGCTCGTCCACCTTGGCCAAGCGTCGGCCGGTGCTACAGAGGGCGGAGTGCCATCCAGGTCCTGATACCGATATTGAGGATCGGCCGTCCGGATCAGTTCACGCAGAGGCAGAAGGGGTGACCTGCCGGGTCGAGGAAGACCCGGAAGGACGTACCGGGCTGGTGCGAGTGTTTGGTGGCGCCAAGATCGAGCACGGCCGCCTCGGCGGCATCGAGGTCGTCAACGATCACATCGAGGTGCATCTGCTGGGGCGGCTCCTGGGTTGGCCACACCGGCGGCGTGTACCCATTTACCTGCTGAAAGGAGATGCACTGACCGTACTCCGCGCGAACCTCGGCCCAGTCGGAGGAGACGTCGACCTTCCAATCCAGCATCGCGCCGTAGAACCTCGCGAGCGCACCAGGATCGGGGCAGTCGATGACGATGCTGGGGGAGCGAGCGATGGCCATGCTGGCCATGGTACGGGCGGTTGCGGACGATTCACGTCCCGATTGGGTCGGCGACATGCGGCGCCGCGGCTCGCCGAGACGTCCGTCCTGCCGCGAGTCGCGCGCGCGACGTGACTCCAGCGATCATGTCAGTCCAACGTAGGCCGGTGGTGGCAACTAATGCTAACCATGACTAGTCCCGGTCCAGGTCAAAGCGTGTCTCGTCCAGTTCGGATGCCGCGCCCCGCAGGGGCATCAATACAACGCCAACTGACGGCGGCAGGTGTTTTGACCTTCACCTCGGGTGGTCCAGAGGGCCGCTGAAGCATGAACTGCTCAGTCTGGCTCGTGGATGTCCTCGGGTGGAGCCGCCCAGGTGCGCGGGTGTTCCTGAACGGCGCTGGGCTGGTAATCAAGCGCGCCGGTGGCAGTGGGTCTCGAGCAACGACCGTAGCCGCGCGGGATCGCCGGTCACCAGGCCGCGCTTGGGCAGCACGAGTACCGCCGCACCAAGCCGCTCAGACGCGCGCAGAACGAACGACCGTTCCGTCTCGACATACCGCAGGTATTGGGACCACGCGGCTGTTTCGCTCCGGCTTGCGCTGGTGAGACGTAACCCGGTGTCATCCACGGCGGCTTGGATGGGCTCGGACAGCCAGGGATTCCCGCGCATGAGCAGGTGTACCTGCCAGCGATAGATCCAGCGGGCGGCGACCAGGAGCCGAAACAGCAGCAGGCCGAGCCCGATGCCGACGAGAGCCACCGCGGCGAGGGCTGCGACGTCAGCCGCCGACATGGCCCGGGATCCGTCGGAGGAGATGAGCCCAGGGAGGAGCCCGACGAGCGCGGCGACGATCAGTACCGGGACCAGCCAGGGACGCCGGACATGGCGCCGGTGGGCGATGAAGCCGTCGAGCCAGTCGTCCTTGGTGAGGGTGTAGCTGAGTTCGACCGGGTCGACGGTGACTTGCTCGGATGACATGGGAGGGCAGTGTATTCCCGGCGTCCCGTCCGTCTGGCGGATGGGTATGCCCGGTCGGCCATCGTCGACAAACTCCAGCGGCCGGGCATGAACACAGTCCGAAAGTCCAGGACTACGAAGACCTCGATCGGCTCTGCGACATACGCGGCCCGAGGGAGTCATCGTCGAGCTGGCCGAGCGGATCGGTACGGGCGCCGCAGCGGCGGTGACGGCCAGAGGCAGGTTCTAGGAATCGCGCCTGAGCCCAGCCATCGCCACCGAAGAAGGAGAACCACCAGAAGGACCTGGGGAGGGCAACCGTTCACCGCTGGTGCACGAGTTCGTCGACATCGCCGAGCGGTAGTCCCAGACGGCAGACCCCTCGCCTTCGGAAAGGCCCTGAGTATCGGCACTCGTCGCTACGGAGTCGCTGTGTCGGCGAAGGTTTCGCGGAGCGCCGGGTCCAGTGATCGGCCGGTCGTCGGCTCGATGAACAACTCGGCGAGCAGGAGGTCGGCGAGGTGGGCCGGGTTGACGCCCGACTCCTTGCGGCTCAGGGCCTGCAGCGCGCCGCCGAGTCGTAGGGAGGCCTTGACCGCGCCGGCCGGCAGGCGGGCGACCCGGCGACGTCGGCCGACCGCCTCGGCGATGCGCGCGATCATGTCGTTCCACGTGAGGTTCTCGTCAGCGACCGGAATGTCCTCACCGCGGGCCTGTTCGAGAGCGTCCACCGCGACCTCGGCCACGCTGCGCGCCGAGGCCGCCGCGGTCCCGCCGGCCGGGACGGCCAGCGGTGTCCGTGACCGTGCCCAACGGTCCAGCGGACCGGACCAGTTCGGTAGCCGGTCGCCGGCCCGGCCGAAGACGAAGGGCAACTCGAGCACGGCAACCGGCAGATCCGGGCCGGCGGCCGCCCGTCCCTCCCGGGCCCGCTCCACCCGGCATCGGATGTACGTGTGGCGGGCCGCGAGCCGCCACTGCGGACGCAGCCGGTCGAAGTAGGTGTAATACGAGCCCATGACCACACCGCGCGTGAGACCTTCCAGGCGGCCGGCCGTGAACAGGTTCACCACCGGCTCGACGTTGTCTCGGCGGAACGTCGGATAGATCGGCTTGCGTAGCGGTCGCTGCTCGTCCGTGCGGGTCGCGTACACCACCCCGTCATGACCGGCGACCAACGACCGCAGCTCGTCGACCGACGCAGACCCGACATCGATCAGATGATCAACACCGGGGCGGGCGGTACGCGCCACCGTCGTCGCGGCATGACCTCGCTCGCGCAGCACGTCCACGACATGGGCGCCGATCAGACCACTTCCACCCACCACGAGAATTCGCACGCCGAATCGTCCACTCTGGAGACCGCTGCTTGTCAAGTACGGATCGGATCCGGTTCCAGGGCCTGCCAGTTCAGGCGGCCCCGGTGCAGACGTTCCACGGCCATCCAGCCGAGAGCGAACGGCACGCCGCCCAGCGCGACGAGCCCCAGGACGTCAGCTCCGACCACGTCGAAGACGGCGCCCACGTCTCCGAACAACTGGGCGACGGTCTGGAAGGCGAGGTGGAAGCCGATGCCCGCCCAGATGTCACCGGTGGCGACGCGGAAGGCACCGAGGAAGAGAGCGAAAACGAAGAAGAGGAGCAGTCGGTCGGCGGAGGTGGCGGCGCCGACGAGGAACCCGAACAGGGTGAACAACACGGCCTGCCCGATGACGGCCTGCCAGGCCGGCAACCGGGTGGCGAGGTTGCGTTGCAGGTAGCCGCGGAAGACGAGTTCCTCCGGCAGCGCCTCGTAGAGCAGGACGAGCACGACCAGGAGTGCCGCCACCCGAAGGGCGTCCGCGGCGGAAGTGCGCGGGCTGATCTCGACCCAACCGAAGCCGAGGCAGAGCGCGAACCCCAGGGCGGCGGGCACGAGCCAGCAGGCCATGCCGAGCAGCAGGGGCCGCCATCCGGTGCGCAGGGAGGGCAACCCGAGACCGGTCCAGGGCCGCCGGTCGAGCAGCCGGCGGGCAACCACCACCAGGGGTACGACGAGCAGCGTCGTGAGGATGGCCCTGGCGACATGGGTCGGACGGTCGTAGTCACGGCCGAGCAGGGCACCGTGGTAGACGAACAGCCACACCAGCACGGTGCCGGCGAACACGATGAGGATTCGCCACGGCAGAGCGGGGCGTGCGTCGCGGGTTGCCCGGGGGTCGCGAGGTCGACCGCTCACCGCGCTCACCGTAGCCACCGAGGTCAAGGACGGGCCGTCAGCGACCGAGGACGAGGTACGTGAGGCCGAGGACTCCGCGATAGACCGTGAGGTACTGGTGCAGCCGGTCGTCGAGTTCCGCGCGGACCTCCGCCGCACGGGGGTCCTCCGGGTACGTCAGCAGCCACTCCTGCCGGCCGGCGAGCCAGGTGGACTCGAAGTCGTCCCACTCCCGTTGGTCGGCGGTGCTCAGGTGCAGGACCCGCCAACCGCGCTCGCGCGCCGCCTCGATGAGGCCTGGCAGATCGGTGACCTCCGCCCCGAAGATCTGCTCCGCCTCCCTGCTGGGGGGACGGTCCCAGTACCCCTCGCCGAACAGCAGCCGTCCACCCGGCCGGACCACGGCGGCGAGCGCGTCGAGGGCTGCACCGGTGCCGCCGAAGGCGTGCGCGGAGCCGATGCACAGGACCCGGTCGGCCGGCTCCTGCCAGGCCGCAGCTTCCCCCATCACGAACGCGACGTGCCGGTTCAGTGACCGGCCTGCGGCCAGCCTCCGTCCCCGGGCCAGCGCGGCGTCGTCGGTGTCGACGCCGACGCCCCTCGTCGCGACCGGTCCGGCGACACCGCCCGCGGCGACCGCTCTGAGCAGCAGCTCGCCCCAGCCGCAGCCGAGGTCGAGCACGCGCGAGCCGGGGCGGACGTCGAGCCGCTGAAGCAGCAGCGACGCGTGCTCCTCGGACAGTGGAGTGTTCCAGCGCATTCGGGCGTAGCGGCTGGTGGCGAGGTGGTCGATTGACTGCATCCGTTGAGGGTGTCAAGTCGTGATCGAGGGCGCACGTCCGGGCCGCCCCGCGCGCCGGAAGCCGTGATCGGGCGGCGGGCCGTACGGCAGGATCGGTGGGGTGGACACGGGCGAGCGGGGGCACGTCCGGCGGCCGACCCCGCAGGAGGTGGCGGCGGCGGCCGGCCGGGGACTGGTGGATGTGATCGGTCCCGGCCTGCGGGTGCTGTTCTGCGGCTTCAACCCGGGTCTCTACTCCGCCGCCGTGGGAGAGCACTTCGCCCGACGGGGCAGCCGCTTCTGGCCGGCCCTGCACCGCTCCGGCTTCACCGACCGGGAGCTGCACCCGTGGGAACGCGACGAGCTGCTGCGGCAGGGCGTCGGGATCACCAGCCTGAGCAACCGGGCCACCGCCCGCGCCGACGAGCTGACGTCGACGGAGCTGGTGGCCGGGGTGGCGGGGTTGGCGGTGAAGGCCGAGCGGCACCGGCCGCGGTGGGTGGCCATCCTCGGGGTGACCGCGTACCGGATCGCCTTTGCCCGGCCCCGGGCCGGGCTGGGCCCGCAGCCGGATCGGCTGGGCCTAGCCCGGGTCTGGGTGCTGCCCAACCCCAGTGGCCTGAACGCGCACTTCCCGTTGCCGGCGTTGACCGCCGAGTTCGCGGCGCTGTACGAGGAGACGCTCCGTCGTCCTTAGGGCGTGGCGCTCGTGAGGATGACGAGTTGCTGGGTCGCGCGGGTCATCGCGACATAGCGGTCGACCGCTCCATCGATGCCGCTGCCGAACGCCTCTGGGTCGACGAGGACGACCAGGTCGAACTCGAGCCCCTTCGACAGCTCCGGGGTCAGCGACCGGACGCGGGACGTCGTCGGGACGGTGGGATCACCGATGACGCAGGCGATGCCGTCGGCGTGCGCGGCGAGCCAGGTGTCGAGGATCGAGCTCAGGTCCGAGGCAGATCCGTGTACGACGGGGACGTCGCTGCTGCGGATGGACGTCGGCACGTTGGCATCGGGGAGCGCGGCCCGGATGACCGGCTCGGCTTCCGCCATGACCTCCTTCGGCGTCCGGTAGTTGATGCTCAGGGAGGCCAGGTTGACCCGGTCGAGCCCGATCCGCTCGAGCCGTTCCTGCCACGACTCGGTGAACCCGTGCCGTGCCTGGGCGCGGTCGCCGACGATGGTGAAGCTCCGGGACGGGCAGCGGAGCAGCAACATCTGCCACTCCGCGTCGGTCAGTTCCTGAGCCTCGTCCACGACGATGTGCGCGAACGGGCCGGCGAGCCGGTCCGGCTCGGCGCTGGGCAGTGCGGCCTCGTCGACCAGGGCGTCCTGGAGATCCAGTTGGCGCAGGCTCGACAGCACACCTTCACCGTCGTCATAGGTGTGGGCCTCAATCAGCTCGTCGATGACCGTGGCCCTGCGCTCCCGTTCAACGGCGACCGCGGCGTCGTGCTGGCGGTTGCGCCGTGACGCCTCCGGGTCGCCGAGCCGTTGCCGTGCCGCGTCCAGGAGCGGAAGGTCGGACACCGTCCAGGCCCGGGCCTCGCCGCGCTGGAGCTTCCGGACCTCGTCCGGGGTGAGCCAGGGCGCGCACCTGCGCAGGTAGGCCGGCACGGACCACAGGTCTCCGACGAGGTCGGTGGCGTCGAGCAACGGCCAGGCGCGGTTGATCGTCGTGAGCAGTTCCCGGTTCTGCAGCAGTGACCTGCGGACCAGGTCGTCCGGCTCATCGCCGTCGTACTTGTCCATCAGGATCGTGAGCAGTTCCTCCCAGATCTCGTCACGGGCCTCGTTGTGCGGGGTGCCCGGTCCCGGCGCCCGGAACGCCTCGGCCCAGTCGTCGGCGTTCAGCCTGATGTCGGTGTCGCCGGCCGTGACCGTCATCGGCCCGGGCGGCGGCTCCTCGTAGAACCTGACGGCCGCCTCGATCGCGTTCACCAGGTCCGCGGACGACTTCAGGCGGGCCACGTCCGGGTCGGTCTCGATGGTCGCCGCGGCGCCCTCGGGCACGAGGTCCCGCAGAGTGCAGGTCTGCACGTCCTGCTCGCCGAGGCTGGGCAGGACGTCGCCGACGTAGGCCAGGTAGGGCTGGTGCGGACCGACGAACAGCACGCCGCCGCGGCGTTGACCGAGGCGAGGGTCCGAGTAGAGGAGGTAGGCGGTGCGGTGCAGAGCGACGACCGTCTTGCCCGTACCCGGGCCGCCGTCGACGACGAGAGCGCCCCGGGACCCCGCTCGGATGATGGCGTCCTGGTCGGCCTGGATGGTGCCGAGCACGTCCCGCATCCGGGTCGACCGGCTGCCGCCCAGGCTGGCGATGAAGGCGGACTGGTCGTCGAGCGCGGCGTGCCCCTCCAACCCGTCCGGGGTGAACACCTCGTCCCAGTAGTCGCTGATCCGGGCGCGGGTCCAGCGATACCTGCGGCGGCTCGCCAGACCCATCGGGTTGCCGTGGGTCGCGCCGAAGAACGGTTCAGCCGCGGGGGAGCGCCAGTCGAGCAACAGCCGACGACCCGTGCTGTCCGTGAGGCCACGTCGTCCGACGTACACCGGCTCGGGGTTGTCGGCACTGACCATGCGTCCGATGCACAGGTCCAGACCGAAGCGGCGCAGTGCGCGTAGGCGAGCAGTCAGCCGGCGGACGTCCATGTCCCGGTCCACCGCCTGCCGGCCCTTGCCGCCGGGCGCCCTGCGCGCGGCGTCGAGACGGTCGGACAGCTCGGCGAACAACTCCTCGAGGCTCTCCGCGAGGGCCGCGAAGTGCCGCTCGTCGCGGGCGACCAGCGCCGGGTCGGCCTTGGGGGAGAGATGGTCGGGAAGGTCAAAGACACTGGTGGTCAGGGGGCTCACGCATCGGCTCCGATCTGAGGTCGCGGGCAACCGGGTACTCCGGATTTCCGCAGGTCCTGGCCTCGGTCGGCGATTCTGCGGCATCACCCGGGTCTTGCCGCAAGCCCCCCGGTGCGCTATACGTTAGAAGTGGCAGGGAGTGGGTTCGCCTCCTTTCCATTGATCGTCCGCAGTGGCGGACACTCTCCTCGCTCAGCTGAGGCGCGCTGGCGCGCGGCGTCACGTCGCGAGGTTCGCCAGGACCTCAGGCGGGCTGGGCGGAGTCGGGGGTCTCCCGGGCGAGTGCCTGGTAGTACGGCTGCATCGCGGGGTGATAGTCGTCGAACTCGGGCCGGGGCGAGCCGTCCCGGGAGGCGACGAGCATGTCCAGGTAGTACTCCCAGCCGGCGCCCACCTCGGCGATGCCCTCCACGCTGGTGAGGTGCTGGACGAACCGCAGCTCGGTCGTGCCGTCCGCCTCGGACAGCTCCATCTCCAGCAGCCAGGTGCCGTAGCTGTCTTTCATCGATACGGCGAGTCGCCGCTGCGGTTCGCAGGCGTCGATGTGGACGTCGCACCAGGGCTGCTGCTCCTCGTACGCCATCTGCACCCGGATGGTCCGGCCGGGCGCGGCGTCGCCCTCCCACGGGCCGAACCAGCGGGCCGTGCGCTCCGGTTCGGTCAGGCTGGCCCACACGTCCGCCGCCGGGGCACGGAACGTCCGGGTGAGGACGAGATCGTGGCCGGTGGCGGTGCGAAACAGTCGTCCGGCGGGTGTACGGGTCATGCCGTGTGCTCCCTTCGGTACTCCGCCGGGCCGCCGCTGCGGCGGTCCCGGCGGGTTCGGTAGACCTCGGTCTCCAACGCGTCGAGGTGCCGCTCCCACCGGTCGGCGGTGACCAGCCCGGCGAGCCAGTCGACCAGTTCGGCGAGCGGACCGGGATCGAGGCGGTAGATCCGCTTCCGGCCGACCAGGTCGTCGCGGACCAGCCCGCTCTCGCGCAACACCCGTAGATGTCGGCTGATCGCGGGTCGGCTGATCGCGAACCGCTGGGCGATCTCGCCCGCGGCCAGCGGCTCGTCGCGCAGCATGGTCAGGATGCGCCGCCGTACCGGGTCCGCGATCGCGGTGGCCACCTCGTTCACCCCCGAAGCGTAACCGATGAGTTACGGTTCCGCGCGAGCAGGAAGCCCTGGGCGGACTTCTCGTTACGGCCGGCTGTGGGTGGCGTCGATGCGCTCGGAGATCATGACGCTCGACGGTGGTGGGCAGGATCGGTCGCCCCAAACGGCTGCGTCGATGGTGGGCACATGATCACCCGACCTGGCAGTCTTTACGGCGTGGCCGCCCTGCTTCGCTCCCGAGTGACCGACTGGACCGTCGCCGTACCCGTGCTCGCCGTGCTGGTGCTGCTCGTGACATGGGGGCGGGAGTTACCCGCGCCCGTCGTCGTGGTGGTGGCGGCGTTGCTGGGTGGCGCGGTGCTCGCGGCGGTGCACCACGCCGAGGTGGTCGCCCACCGGGTCGGTGAGCCGTACGGGTCGCTGGTGCTCGCCGTCGCGGTCACCGTGATCGAGGTCGCCCTGATCGTCACGCTGATGGTAAGCGGCCCGGAGAAGACCCAGTCGCTCGCGCGGGACACCGTTTTCGCCGCGGTCATGATCACCTGTAACGGGATACTCGGCCTGTCCCTGCTGCTCGGAGCGCTGCGCCGGCGGGTGGCGGTGTTCAACCCGGAGGGCACCGGCGGGGCGTTGGCCACCGTGATCACCCTGGCCACCCTGAGCCTGGTCATTCCGACGTTCACCACGGCCCGGCCGGGTCCGGAGTTCAGCCCGGCCCAGCTCGTGTTCGCCGCCGTCGCGTCGCTGGCGCTGTACGGGCTGTTCGTGCTGGTGCAGACCGGCCGGCACCGCGACTACTTCCTACCGGTCGACAGCCAGGGCCGGGTGATAGACGCGGAGGAGCACGCGAAGCCGCCGACCACCCGTGCGGCGCTGGTCAGCCTGGGACTGCTGCTGGTCGCGCTGGTCGCGGTGGTCGGCGACGCCAAAACCGTCTCCCCGACCATCGAGGCCGGGGTTGCGGCGGCGAACCTGCCCCACGCGTTCGTCGGCGTGATCATCGCGCTGCTGGTGCTGCTGCCGGAAACCCTGGCCGCCGCCCGCGCCGCCCGCCGAGACCGGGTGCAGATCAGCCTGAATCTCGCGCTCGGCTCGGCGATGGCCAGCATCGGCCTGACCATCCCGGCGATCGCGATCGCCTCGATCTGGTTGGACGGCCCGCTGCTGCTGGGCCTCGGCGGCACCCAGCTCGCGCTGCTCGCGCTCACCGCGGTGACCGCGGTGCTGACCGTGGTGCCGGGCCGGGCCAACGTGTTGCAGGGCGGCGTACACCTGGTGTTGCTGGCCGCGTTCGTCTTCCTGGCCGCCAGTCCCTGACCCGTGCGTGAAGGAAGGGCCCCTTGTTGACGCCAGGCGTTAAGAAGGGGCCCTTCCTTTCCCGACCGGCGGTGCGTCGTCCGCCAGCCGGTCCGCGCGGGCGTTCAGGTAGCGCTGCTGCGCCAGGTTCGTTGACCATGCCGCCGCCATCCGGTACGCCTCGCGCGCCGCGACCCGTTCCCCGAGCAGTTCCCACAGGTGGGCGCGGGCGGCCGGTAGGCGGGGGTCGTCGGCCAGCCGGGTGTCGTCGGCCAGCTCGGCGAGCAGTGCCAGCCCGGCCGGCGCGCCCCGGCTCATCGCCACGGCCACCGCGTGGTTGAGCGCCACGACCGGGTTGTCGGAGATACCCAGCAGCACCTCGTACAGGGCGGTGATCTGTGCCCAGTCGGTGGCCGCCGCGCTGGGCGCCTCGTCGTGCACGGCCGCGATGGCCGCCTGGAGCTGGTACGGCCCGACAACCCCGCGCGGTAGCGCCGCGGTGATCAGGGCGACCCCTTCGGCGATCTGGTCGACGCGCCACCGGCCGCGGTCCTGCTCGGCCATCGGCACCAGCTCGCCGTGCGGGCCGATCCGGGCCGGGGCGCGGGCGCCGGTGAGCAGCATCAGCGCGAGGAGTCCAGTCACCTCGGGATCGTCCGGCAGCAGGCGGTGCACCAACCGGGTCAGCCGGATCGCCTCGGCGGTCAGGTCGCCGCGCAGCAGGCCGGAGCCGGCGGTGCGCGCGTACCCCTCGGTGAATATCAGGTACAGCACGTGCAGCACGGCGGCGAGCCGGTCGGCGCGCTCCGGGGCGGTGGGCGGCGCGAACCGCAGCCCGCTGGCCCGGATCCGCTGTTTGCCCCGGCTGATCCGCCGGGTCATCGTCGCCTCCGGCACCAGGAAGGCCCGGGCCACCTCGGCGGTGCTCAACCCGCCCACCGCGCGCAGTGTGAGCGCGATCTGCGAGGCCGGCGAGAGCGCGGGGTGGCAGCACAGGAACAGCAGGATGAGTGTGTCGTCGGCGTCCGCCGGTGGCCGGTCGGCGGCGGACGCCTGCCGCTGCTCGGGCAGCACCCACCGCGCCACGGCGTCCTCCCGCCGCATCCGGGCCTGCTCGCTGCGCAGCAGGTCGGTCAGCCGGCGGGACGCGACGGTGATCAACCAGCCCCGGGGATTCTCCGGTACGCCGTCGCGTGGCCAGCCGCTCGCCGCGGCGATCAGCGCCTCCTGGACGGCGTCCTCGGCGGTGTCGAAGTGCCCGTAGCGACGCACCAGCGCGCCGAGGACCTGCGGCGCCAGCGCACGCAGCAGGTCCTCGACCGGTGGAGTGCTGGCCGGC
This sequence comes from Micromonospora cremea, assembly GCF_900143515.1. Lineage (NCBI taxonomy): Bacteria > Bacillati > Actinomycetota > Actinomycetes > Micromonosporales > Micromonosporaceae > Micromonospora > Micromonospora cremea. The sequence goes on from NZ_FSQT01000001.1 coordinate 1,480,811, forward strand.
ATCGCTCAGCCAGCCAGGTCCTCGACGCCGTCCAGAACCGGCCGCACGTCCACGTACCCGCCGGGGGCGTCCGGGTCGACCAGGCCGGCGGCGATCTCGGTGGCCCGGTCGAAGCTGGCGCACTCCACGATGGTGTAGCCGGCCAGCACCTCCTGCGTCTCCGGGTACGGGCCGTCGGTGACCACCGGCGCGCCGTCGCGCACCTGCACGCGGCGGGCGTGCACCGGCTCGCTGAGCCCCCGGGCGTCGACCAGTTCCCCGGACTCGGCGAGCGCCTGGTGGTACGTCTCCATGTGCTTGTGCATGGCCGCGATCTGCTCGGCCGACATGGCCGGCCGGTCGGTCGCCCGGCCGATCAGCACGTCGTAGTCCTGCTGCGAGCCGTAGAGCAGGATCATGTACTTCACGGTGGTCCCTCCTGTTCCGGCGCCGCGACGGCGCCGCTTCACCAGAGACGTCGAAGCCATTCCCCCCCACCCGGACACGCTACGACCCCCAACCCCACCCACCCCCGCACCGCACCGCGCACCGCACACCGCGCGTCGATCATGAAGTTGTTGTCACGACACGCCGCGCCACTCGGCAATAACTTCATGATCACCGGCGGGAGCGCGGGGCGCGGACGGCGCGGAGCGCGGGCGTGGGCGTGGGCGTGGGGGACGGTGTTGTGGTGGGGGGTGGTTAACGTGGCGGGATGACGACGGTGTGGGTGGTGGTTGGGGTCTTCGCCGCGGCGGGGGGTGCGGCGTTCGGGGTGGTGGTGTGGCGTGACCGGGCCCGGTTGCGCTCCGCCGACGACGATGCCGCCGGGCGGGACGCCCGGGCCATCCAGCACCGGTACGAGGCCGAGAGGCACGCCGACCAGGGCGACCTGTGGCAGCGTGGCCGCGACAGCACAGGTTGACCGGTCACTGCCCGTAGGAGAGTCGCAGCCGGTTGTTGATCAGGTAGTTGAGCCGGTGTCGCAGGTATCCGAGGGTGCTCTCGCCCGGCAGTTCCCCGTCGGTGGTGAGCGTCCAGCGCAGCGCGCAGTCCCGGCCGGGCGACGCGGGAGCCAGGTCGAAGCGGATCCGGTCGAGGGGCCGGTGCGGCCAGAGCGACGACCAGATCAGCAGCACCGGCGCGTAACCCGCCATCACCCGGGGCGCCACCTCGTCGTCGCGCAGCTCCAGCCACGGCCGGCTGCCGGCCTCGTACGGGTCGCGCAGCGAGCGCCACACGATGTGCGGCGGGGCCGGCTGGCTGCGCCGGCGGCTGCCCAGCACGTGCAAGACGACCCTCCTCACCGGACGGCGACATCCGCCCCGGCCCATTGTGGCCGTTCGACGCCGACTCCGTGAACCGCGCCTGAGCCGTGAACCATCCGGTGGCCACGCGCGTGAATGAGGTGGTGGGCATGGCGGCCGTGTCGTCGGGGTACTGCCTAGCTCAGCACGGACGCCAGGGGAGGCACAGTGGCGGCACGATCAGGACGCGATGCCCGGGGTCCACTGGCGGGCCTGCTGATCGCCGCGCTGGTGTCGGTCGCGTGTGCCGGCGGTGGGCTGGCCGAGCCGGAGGGTGAGGGCCCGGCGCCGAGCCGGTCGGCGGCCTCGCCGGGGCCGAGCACCACCCGGGCCGACGGCACCACCAGCGTGGCCGAGTTCGAGCAGGACGTCGCCGACGCCCAGGCAGTCGCCGAGCGGTACTGGGCGGCCCAGTTCAAGGCGTCCGGGCAGCGCTTCCAGCCGATCCGGCGGATCGCCCCGTACCAGCGGGCGGGCGAAGTGTCCTGCGGTGGCCAGCCGCTGCCGCGCAACAACGCGGTCTACTGCTCCCAGGGCGACTTCATCGCCTACGACATTGCCTGGTCGGTGGCGGCGTTCCGCCAGGTCGGCGACGCGTTCGTGTTCTACCTGCTCGGTCACGAGTACGCCCACGGCATCCAGGTGCGGCTCGGCATCAACTACAGCTTCACCATCCAGCAGGAGTTGCAGGCCGACTGCATGGCCGGGGCGTACCTCGGCGACTCGGTGCGCTCGCGCGACCTGAGTCTGGCCGAGGGTGACCTGGAGGAGTTCCGGGAGGGGGTGGCGGCGGTCGGCGACGACCCGGACCAGCCGTGGTTCGCCGAGGGTTCGCACGGCACCGCCGGGCAGCGCACCGAGTCGTTCTTCCGCGGCTACGAGCGCTCCCTGGAGGCCTGCGACCTGGGCTGAGCGGGTTGCCCGCGTCACCCCGGCGCCCGCCGCCGCCACCGGCGGCGGCCAGCCCTGGCAGGATCGCCGGTGTCGGCCACGACCCTGGAGGATCCGCTGAGCAGCCATCACCCCGCCGCCGTTCTCTTCGACATGGACGGCACTCTGGTCGACAGCGAGAAGCTGTGGGACGTCGCACTGCAGGAACTCGCGCGGGAGTACGGCGGCGAGCTCTCCGACGCCGCCCGCCGGTCGATCGTCGGCACCAGCATGGCCGACTCGATGCGCATCCTGCACGACGACCTGGGCCAGCCCGAACGGGACCCGGAGGCCAGCGCGGCGTGGATCAACGTCCGGATCCTGGAGCTGTTCCGCACCGGGCTGCGCTGGCGTCCCGGAGCGCTCGCCCTGCTGCGCGCGGTCCGGGCGGCGGGCATCCCCACCGCCCTGGTCACCTCCAGCGGCCGACCACTGGTCGAGATCGCCCTGGACACCCTCGGCCGGGACAGCTTCGACGCGGTGGTCTGCGGCGACGAGGTGGTCGCGGCCAAGCCGCACCCGGAGCCGTACCTGACCGCGGCCCGGCTGCTGGACGTGCCGATCGGCCGCTGCGTGGCGATCGAGGACTCGCCGACCGGGGTGGCCAGCGCGCTCGCCGCCGGCGCGGCGGTGCTGGCCGTACCCGCGGAGCCGCTGCCGAGCAGGCCCGGCGTACACCAGTTGGAGAGCCTCACCGGCGCGGACCTGGAGCTGCTCGCCGCGCTGCTGGTCGACCGGGCCGGCGCGACCGGCTGACCGGAACCGGCGCGGGTCAGGGGCGCTCGGCGAAGACCGCCGCGACCACCTGGTAGCCGTCGAACGCCCGGGCGGCCCCCGCGTACGCGGCCAGGTGGATGAACACCTCGACGATCTCCTCCTTGGTCACCCCCGACTGCAGGGCGATGCGCAGCTGGCCGCGCAGCGGCTCGTGGGTGCCGAGGGCGGCGGCGATCGCCACCGAGACGAGGCAGCGGCTGTGCAGGTCCAACCCCTCCCGGGGCCATGCCTCGCCGAAGGTCTGCACGGTGGCGAGGCGGCGGAAGTCCTGCCCCACCGGCGGCTCACCGTCGCCGAGGGGCAGTACGAGCGGCTGACCGAGCAGCCGCTCGGCGTTGTCCAGTGCCCGCTGGTAGGCATCCTGATCGGTCATGTCACCCCTTTGGCGCCACCGCCGTTCCGCGCCGGCACGGCCATCCTGGCAGCTCGGCGTCGGCGCCAGAGGACGATTCGGCCAGGCAGATGGCACGAGACCCCGGCACCACTCGCGGCGCCGGGGTCTCGTGGTGACCGGTCAGTCGTGGGCGATCGCGCCCAGGACGTTGATCCGGGCCGCCCGGATCGCCGGGAGCACCGCGGCCACCACCCCGATGATCGCGGCGAGACCGAGGAAGACACCCATCTGCCCCCACGGCAGGATCAGGTCGGTGATCCCCTCGTCCTTGAGCGCCTCGACCACCGCTGCGCCGAGGCCGGTGCCGACCACCACGCCGAGCAGCGCGCCGAACACGGAGATCACCACCGCCTCCACGGTGATCATGCCCATGGTCTGCCCGCGGCGCAGACCGATCGCCCGCAGCAGACCCAACTCGCGGGTCCGCTCCAGCACCGACAGCGCCAAGGTGTTGATGATGCCCAGCACGGCGATCACGATGGCGAGCGCCAACAGGATCTGGATCATCGTGAGCAGCCCGTCGAGCTGACTGGTCTGCTGCTTGATGAACGCTTCCCGGTCGGCCACCGACACCTCGGGGCTGTCCGCCAGCAGCGTCTCCACCTGCGGCTGCACGTCGGCGACCCGAGTGCCGGGGGCCAACTGGATGAAGCCCTGGATGGGCTGCGGGATGGCGAAGTCCTTCGCCGCCGTCACCGGCAGCACCACCGGGTTGGTCAGCTGGGACGACTCGTAGATGCCGCTGACCGTGTACGTCCGCGCCTCGCCCCGGGTCAGCTGCACGTTCACCGTCGAGCCCACCGACAGCCCGCGGGAGGTGGCGGTGTCCGAGCTGACCAGCATCTCGGTCGGCGCGAGCCGGTCGATGTCACCGGCGGTGGGCTTGGCACCGAAGATCTGCCGCAGCGACGCGACGTCGCTGCTCGCCGCGACCCAGGTGCTCTCGCCGTTGAGCTTCGCCATGTCGCCGTACTCGCCGTCGACCATCTGCACGCCGGGCAGTGCCTTGGCCCGGTCCAGCACACCCGGGTCGAAGGACGGCGGTCGCGGGCCGCCCTGCACGCCGGAGATCACCAGCTCGGCCTTGATGGTGTCCTCGGCGAGAGCGCTGATGCTGCCCTTGGCCGAGTCGAGGATCACCGTGACGCCGGTGACCAACGCGATGCCGACCATCAGCGCCGCGGCGGTGATCGCGGTACGGCGCGGGTTGCGGCCCGAGTTCAGCCGGCCCAGCTTGCCCGGCACCGACCAGGAGAAGATCGCCCCGAGCAGGCTCACCACCGGCCGACTGATCAGCGGCGTCAGCAGCGCCACGCCGATGAAGGCGAACAGCACCCCGCCCAGGATGGTGGGCAGCGTCTGGCCACGGGCGTTGCCGCTGAGCCCGAGGAAGAGCAGCACCGCGCCGATGCCGGTGATCACCGACCCGGCGATGGTGACCTTGGTCAGTGGCCGGTCCGGAGTGGCCACGTCCTGCATGGCGGCGATCGGTGGGATCCGGGACGCCCGCAGCGCCGGCAGCAACGCCGCCACCACGGTGATCACCAGACCGACGGCGAACGAGCCGATCACCGCGGCCGCCGGCACACCGATCCCGGCGAGGGTGAGCCCACCGGCCAGCTTGCCGAACAGGAACGCCAGCAGCGCGCCCACCCCGATGCCGGCCGCCAGGCCGAGCACCGAGGCGATCAGCCCGACCGCGATCGCCTCCAGCACCACCGAGCCGATGATCTGCCGGCCGCTGGCCCCGATGGCCCGCATCAGCGCCAGTTCCCGGGTGCGCTGGGCGACGATGATCGAGAAAGTGTTCAGGATCAGGAACGTGCCCACCAGCAGCGCCACCGCGGCGAAGCCGAGCAGGATCTTGTTGAAGAAGGAGAGGCCCTCCTTCAGGCTGGCCGAGGCGTCCGCGGCCACCTGCTCGCCGGTCTTCACCTCGTAGTCCGCGCCCAGGGTGCGGGCCACGTCGTCGCGCAGCGTCTCGTGGGAGACCCCGTCGGCGGCGCGCACGGTGATGCTGCTGTACGCGTCCGGCGCGCCGAGCATCAGCCGCTGCGCCACCGGGGTGGTGAAGAAGACCTCGTTCAGCCCACCGATCGAGTCCCGGTCGCCGCTGTAACCGAGGATGCCCACCAGCGTGAAGTCCCGCTTCTTCGACTCGAACGCGGTGAGCACGCCGACCTTCTGGCCGACCTGCACCTTCGCCGCCGTCGCCAGGGACTTGTTGACGACGATCTCGTCGTCGGCCTGCGGCCCGCGCCCCTCGCGCAGCTGCAGCAGCTCGCTCTCACCGGTCCAGTTCTCACCCAGCTGCGGCGGACCGAACGAGGTGACCACCTTGCCGTTGCTGCCGATCACGCGGGCACCGTCGGCGTTGACGATGCCGGTCGCCGAAACCACCCCCGGCACCTGCTTCACTCGGTCCACCACGGCGGCGGGCACCGGAGTGGCCGTCTGCTCGCCCTCGACCTCGCTGACCTCCACCTTCGGCTTCGCCGCGACGTTCACGTCGATCTCGGAGAACCCGTCGGCGAAGACCGAGTCGAAGGAGCGGCCCAGCGTGTCGGTGAGCACGAAGGCGCCGGACACGAACATCACTCCGAGCACCACCGCCAGCCCGGACAGGATCAGCCGGACCTTGCGGGCCAGCAGACTTTTCAGTGTCGCCCGGAACATCAGTTGCCCACCTCGGCCGTGGTGTCCAGCTTCTTCATGGTGTCCAGCACCGTGTCGGCGGTCGGCTCGATCAGCTCCGAGACGATCTGCCCGTCGGCGAGGAAGACCACCCGGTCGGCGTACGCGGCGGCGGTCGGGTCGTGGGTGACCATCACGATGGTCTGGCCGTGCTCGCGCACCGAGTTGCGCAGGAAGCCGAGCACCTCCGCGCCGGAGCGGGAGTCCAGGTTGCCGGTCGGCTCGTCCGCGAAGATCACCTCGGGTCGGGAGACCAGCGCACGCGCGCAGGCCACCCGCTGCTGCTGCCCGCCGGAGAGCTGCGCCGGCCGGTGGTCCAGTCGATCCCGCAGGCCGACCGTGTCGATCACCGTGTCGTACCAGGCCGGGTCCGGCTTGCGCCCGGCGATCGACAGCGGCAGCAGGATGTTCTCCTTCGCGGTCAGCGTGGGCAGCAGGTTGAACTGCTGGAAGATGAAGCCCACCTTGTCCCGGCGCAGCTTCGTCAGCCCGGAGTCGCCCAGCCCGGTGACCGTCGTCTCACCGATCGCCACCGTCCCCCGGGTCACCGAGTCCAGGCCGGCCAGGCAGTGCATCAGCGTCGACTTGCCGGAACCCGACGGGCCCATGATCGCGGTGAACCGGCCACGCTCGAACTCCGCGCTCACCCCGCGTAGCGCGACGACCTGCGCCTCGCCGCTGCCGTACACCTTCCACACGTCGTTCGCCCGGGCCGCGGCCTGCGCCTGCTGGCCTACCGTCGCGGTCACGTCATCTACCTCTTCCGTCTCTGCCAATACGCGCCGCCCCCGCTGGTCCGGCACGTCAATCATCGGCGCTGCACGCGCCCAGCCCGTCCGCCCGCGGGGGGATCCGGCGCGGATTTCACGCTGCGGGTGCACCCCCATGCCGGCTCAGGGTTGCCCCTGACCCGACGGCCGGTCCAGGTGTTTTCCGACCGGCGGAACGCTTCCAGGGCCGGACGCTAGGGGCTGACCCCACGAGAGGGTCAACCGCGCCGAGCCATCTCTGGTCACGGTAGGTGAGCGCGGCAACCGTGCCGTCCCCCCACGGAGGGATCTGTGCGTACGCCGGGTGAGGTAGCGGTCGGCAGGGGCTACGCCCGGGGACGGACCAGCCCCGACTCGTACGCCAGCACCACCGCCTGCACCCGGTCGCGCAGCCGCAGCTTGGTCAGCACGTGCCCGACGTGGGTCTTGATGGTGGTCTCGCTGACCGACAGCGCCACCGCGATCTCGGCGTTCGACAGCCCCCGGGCCACCTGCACCAGGACCTCGCGCTCCCGGTCGGTGAGCGTGCTGAGCACGGCCGACGGTGTCGCCGCCGGGTCGGGCAGCAGGTCGGCGAAGCGATCCAGCAGCCGCCGCAGGATCCGTGGCGCCACCACCGCGTCCCCGCCGGCCACCGTGCGGATCGCCGCGATGAGCTCCTCGGCCGGCACGTCCTTGGCCAGGAACCCGCTGGCGCCGGCGCGCAACGCGCCGACGACGTACTCGTCGAGGTCGAACGTGGTCAGCACCAGCACCCGCACCGGCAGCCGGGCGTCGACGATCGCCCGGGTCGCCGTGACCCCGTCCATCCGGGGCATCCGGATGTCCATCAGCACGACGTCGGGCAGCAGCCGGCGGGACAGCTCCACCGCCTCCAGGCCGTCGCCGGCCTCCGCCACCACGTCGAGGTCACCCTCGGCGCCCAGCACCATCCGGAATCCGGTGCGCAGCAGCGGTTGGTCGTCGGCGAGCAGGATCCGCACCGGTCGCGCCGAGGCCACCCGATCGGTCATCTCGTCTCCCTGTCCCGCGCCGACGCCGTGCTGCCCGCACCGGTCATCCTCGCGCACGCCGGCCGGTGCGTCGCGGACCACCGTAGAGGTCGGCCAGCCGCCGCGTCCCGACCGGCGTGGCACCGGTCCGGTCGGTTTCCGGCCCCGGCGCGGGGCGGCCACCGGCGGGACCCGGCGCGGGGAGGTCACCGGCGGGGCCCGGCGCGAGCGGTCAGGAGGCGCCGTGATCGGCGAGAGTCGCGGTGCCGGGCGTGCGCCGCAACGGGGGCGTCCGGAGGTCAGTCGTCGGCGCCCGGCGCCGCCGGAGCGGACCGGGCGTCGCGCAGGGGATCGGCGCCGGCCACCCCGACCGGGAACGGCGGCGGGGTGCCGCCGAAACTGGGGCACAGCGCCTGGTGGCTGCACCAGTCGCAGAGACGGCTCGGCCGGGGCCGGAAATCCTGCCGGTCGGTGGCCTGCTCGATCGCCCGCCACAGCGCCACCACGGTGCGCTCGAAGCGGACCAGCTCCTCGGCGTCCGGCGCGTAGTCCAACACCTCGGCGTCGCGCAGGTAGAGCAGCCGCAGCACCTTGGGCACCACCCCCCGGGTGCGCCACAGCACCAGAGCGTAGAACTTCAGCTGGAACAGCGCCCGCGCCTCGAACGCCTCCCGTGGGGCGCCGCCGGTCTTGTAGTCGACGACCCGCAGCGCGCCGTCCGGGGCCACGTCGAGCCGGTCGAGGTAACCCCGGATCAGCAGCTCCTCGTCGACCACCGCCGAGATCAGGCTCTCCCGCTCGGCCGGCTCCAGCCGGGTGGGGTCCTCCACCGCGAAGTAGCCCTCCAGCAGCCCTGCGGCCGAGCGCAGGAACTCCACCGGGCCGGCCGGCTCCGCGCCGTCGAAGATCCCGGCCAGCTCCGGCTGCTCGGTGACCATGCGGTCCCACTGCGGGGCCACCAGGTCACCGGCGGCGGCCGGTGTGCGGCCCTGGGCGGGCAGGTCGAACAGGCGCTCCAGCACCGCGTGCACCAGGGTGCCCCGGGCTTGCTCGATGGTGGTCCGCTCGGGTAGCCGGTCGATGCTGCGGAACCGGTAGAGCAGCGGGCAGGTCTTGAAATCCGCCGCCCGCGACGGAGACAGCGAGGCCCGCACCGTCGGCGGCGCCTGCGCCGGGGAGGGGGACTGGGGGGTGGTGACCGGTTCCGCCGTCATGTCGGCAAAGGTTAGGGCACCGGTGTGACACCGACCGCCACCCGCCCCGGGTACCGCCGGTCCGTAGCATCGTCCCGATGGAGCAGACATCCCGGCCGCCGCGGCGACCCGACCGGCGCAGCGGCTTGAGCGTGGGTCGGGTGTTCGGGGTGCCTCTGCACCTCAACGGCTCGATGGTCCTGCTCGCCCTGCTGCTCGCCGTGCTGTACGCCGAGTTCGCCCGCCGGCAGCTGGACCTGCCGCAGGTCAGCGGCTACCTGATCGGCTTCGGGTTCGTGGTGTCGCTGCTCGGCTCGGTGCTGCTGCACGAGCTGGGCCACGCGCTCACCGCGCGGCGGTACGGCATCGGTGTGCGCGGGATCACCCTGGAACTGCTCGGCGGCTACACCGAGATGGACCGGGACGCCCCTTCGCCCCGGGTCGACCTTCTGGTTTCGCTGGCCGGCCCTGCGGTCTCCGCGGTGCTCGCCGTCGTCGCGGTGGCCGCCACGCTCGCCCTGCCCGAGGGCACCGTGGCCCACCAGCTCTCCTTCCAGCTCGCGTTGAGCAACGTCATCGTCGCGCTGTTCAACATCCTGCCCGGCCTGCCCCTGGACGGCGGCCGGGCGCTGCGCGCCGCGGTGTGGGGGCTGACCCGCGACCGGCATCGTGGCACCGAGGTCGCCGGCTGGGCCGGCCGTGTGGTCGCCGTCGGCACCGTGGCGCTGGTCGTGCTGCTCACCGTGGCCGACTACCTGGCGCCGTTGGCGCTGCCGCTGATGCTGCTGGTCGCGGTCACCCTCTGGCGCGGCGCCGGGCAGTCGATCCGGGCCGCCCGGGTCAGCCGCCGGTTTCCGCTGATCGACCTGTCCCGGCTGGCCCGGCCGGTCTGGCCGGTGACCACCGGCACACCGCTGTCCGAGGCCCAGCGCCGACGCGCCGAGGGTGGGCAGCCCGCTGCCGCGTTGCTGATCACGGACTCCACCGGCCGGCCGGTGGCGCTGGTCGACCCGGCCGCCGCCGAGGCGGTGCCCGCCGACCGCCGCCCGTGGCTGGCCGTGGACGCCGTCGCCCGGTCGCTGGGCACGCTCCCCGCGCTGCCGGTCGGGCTGGACGGCGAGGGGGTGATGGAGGCCGTGCAGAGCCACCCGGGCGCGCAGTACGTGGTGACGGCAGGCGAAGATGTCGTCGGCATTCTGCACATCGCGGACCTCGCGCAGGTCCTCGAACCCAACCGGAAGATGACATCGTGACCGCAACTCCCTCCACCGTCCCGGCCGACGCCGCCTCCCCGGCGCTGACACCCGTGCACCGCGGGCCGTTCCGGCCCGGCGACCGGGTACAGCTGACCGACCCGAAGGGGCGGATGCACACCGTGACGCTGGAGCCCGGCAAGGAGTTCCACACCCACCGCGGCATCCTGGCGCACGACGCGCTGATCGGGCTGCCCGACGGCAGCGTGGTGACCACCTCCGGCGGCGGTACGGCGTTCCTGGCGCTGCGGCCGCTGCTGTCGGACTACGTGCTGTCCATGCCACGCGGCGCCCAGGTGATCTACCCGAAGGACTCGGCGCAGATCGTCGCGATGGGCGACATCTTCCCCGGCGCGAAGGTCCTGGAGGCCGGCGCCGGCTCCGGCGCGCTCAGCTGCTCACTGCTGCGCGCGGTCGGCACCGAGGGGGAGCTGCACTCGTTCGAGCTGCGTGACGACTTCGCCCAGATCGCCCGGCGCAACGTCGAGGCGTTCTTCAACGGTCCGCACCCGGCCTGGCAGCTGCACGTCGGCGACGTCGCGCAGTGCCAGGAGACCGGCTTCGACCGGATCATCCTGGACATGCTCACCCCGTGGGAGACCCTCGACATGGTCGAGCGGGCGCTGGTGCCCGGCGGTGTCTTCATCGGCTACGTGGCCACCACGCCCCAGCTCTCCGAACTGGTGGAGGCGCTGCGCGAGCGTGGCGGCTGGACCGAGCCGCGGGCCTGGGAGTCGCTGGTGCGGGACTGGCACGCCGAGGGCCTCGCCGTCCGGCCGGACCACCGGATGATCGCGCACACCGCGTTCCTGGTCTCCGCGCGCAAGCTGGCTCCCGGGGTCACCGCGCCGCCCCGCCGCCGCAAGCCCAGCAAGGGCACCGAGGCGTACGTGCAGCGCCGGCAGGTGCTGCGCGAGGCGGAGGCGGCCCGGCAGGCGGCCGCCGCGCAGGCGGCGGGTGTGGAGCCCGACACGACGGGGGAGTTGGACAGGCCGTGACCATCGAGCTGGGCGGGCCGGCGTGAGCACGCGTGCGGTTGCGGGCGTCCGGGCCGGTGTGAGCGGGCGGGCGGGTGTGGGTGCGCGGGCCGACCGGGGTGGCCCGCGCCCCGGCGCCGGCGTCGCCGAGCGGGGGGAGGCGGCGGCATGAGCCGACCGGGCTACGGCGGCGGCGATCTGCCCGCGGTGTTTCCGGACTGGTCGCCCTACCAGGACCTGGAGTCGGCGGCGCGCGCCTACCTGCGCGACCCGGACGTGGCCCTGGAGGCGCTCGGCGGGGTGTTGCGCGGCGCGTCGGTGCTCGGCTTCACCCTGGAACGCTTCGTCAACGAGGTCAACGGCGTGTGGCAGGAGGTCGTGGTCTGCGACGGCAGCCGGCTGATCCTCTGGCACGGCGAGGACGTGCCGCCGACGGAGGGCCCCCCGGGGTCGATGACGTCGTCGCTGCGCGTGGTGCCGGTCTCCACCGTCACCGAGGTCGGCTGCCGTCGCCGGCTCATCCGCACCGACAGCGGCGAGATCCGGGTCGACAGCATCGACGTGTACCTGCTGCTCACCTCGCTGGACGAGGCGCCGCCGAGCGAGGAGATCGTCGGCACGCCGCGGCACGACGCGCTGCGCTTCGGCAAGACCCTCGACGACGGCGGGGCCGGGCAGATCGCCCGGTTGGAAGAGTTCGCCCGGCTGGTCGCCTCGGTGGTCGGCCGCCCGATGCTCTGAGCCGCACCCCTGGGGCCGGGGCCGCGCTGGTTGGCGGCACCCGGCGGGGTGGCTCAGTCCTCGGCGTCCGGGCCGGCGACCTCGACACCGTCGCCGCGCACGACGTGGATGCAGTCGCCCGGGCACTCCTTCGCGGAGTCGATCACCTCGAGCCGCAGGTGCTCGGGCACGTCGACCCGGCTGCCCGGCGCCATCCGCAGCTCACCGTCGGCGCCCTTGACGTACGCCAGGCCGTCGATGTCGAACTCGAACACCTCCGGCGCGTACTGCACGCACAGCCCATCGCCCGTGCAGAGATCCTGGTCCACCCAGACCTGCAACTGGTCGGTCGCGACCTCGGCCACCGGTGCACCCCCCATGTTCTCCCGTCGTACGGTCCGACGGTACCTGAACGCCGGTACCGGCCCGCCAGGCCACCCTTGGCGATCAAGGTTCGGTGACGAGGGTGTTGCGTGGGACCGAATCGGCCTCATAGCGGCTAGTGTTAGGGCAGAACGTTCAAGCCCCCCGGGGAGGTGGGACGTGGCACGCAGCGACGACGCGGACTCGCGCGCCGCACGGTGGGAGAAGGAAGCCCACGATCTCTCCACGCAGGTCGCGTTTCTTCAAGAGGAACTCGCCCTGGTGCGGCGCAAGTTGACCGAAAGCCCCCGACACGTCCGGCAGCTCGAAGAGCGGCTGGCGGCCACCCAGGCACAGTTGGCGCGGCTGACCGAGAACAACGACCGGCTGGTGAGCACCCTCAAGGAGGCTCGCACGCAGATCGTGACGCTCAAGGAGGAGATCGACCGCCTCGCACAACCGCCGAGTGGCTACGGCGTCTTCCTGGCCAGCCACGACGACGGCACGGTGGACGTCTTCACCGGCGGTCGCAAGCTGCGGGTCGCCGTCTCGCCCTCGCTTGACGTGGCCGAGCTGCGCCGTGGCCAGGAGGTCCTGCTCAACGACGCGCTCAACATCGTCGACGCGTTCGGTTACGAGCGGGTCGGCGAGGTGGTGATGCTCAAGGAGATCCTGGAGGGGCCGGGTGGCGGGCCGGGTGACCGGGCGCTGGTGGTCTCCCACTCCGACGAGGAGCGCATCGTGCACCTCGCCGAGACGCTGATCGGCTCGGCGATCCGGGCCGGCGACTCGCTCATGATCGAGCCCCGCTCGGCATACGCGTACGAGCGGATCCCGAAGAGCGAGGTCGAGGAACTGGTCCTGGAGGAGGTGCCCGACGTCGACTACACCGACATCGGTGGCCTCCAGGCGCAGATCGAGCAGATCCGCGACGCGGTGGAGCTGCCCTTCCTGCACGCGGACCTGTTCCGTGAGCACCAGCTCCGCCCACCCAAGGGCATCCTGCTCTACGGCCCGCCCGGCTGCGGCAAGACGCTGATCGCCAAGGCGGTGGCCAACTCGTTGGCCAAGAAGATCGCCGAGCGGCAGGGCAAGGAGAAGCACACCAGCTTCTTCCTCAACATCAAGGGCCCTGAGCTGCTCAACAAGTACGTCGGCGAGACCGAGCGGCACATCCGGCTGATCTTCCAGCGGGCACGGGAGAAGGCCGGCGAGGGCACCCCGGTGATCGTGTTCTTCGACGAGATGGACTCGATCTTCCGGACCCGTGGCTCCGGTGTCTCCTCCGATGTGGAGAACACGATCGTCCCGCAGCTGCTCAGTGAGATCGACGGCGTGGAGGGGCTGGAGAACGTCATCGTCATCGGCGCCTCCAACCGGGAAGACATGATCGACCCAGCGATCCTGCGCCCCGGTCGGCTCGACGTGAAAATCAAGATCGAGCGGCCGGACGCCGAAGCGGCGAAGGACATCTTCTCCAAGTACATCCTCTCCGGGCTGCCCCTGCACCCGGACGACCTGGCCGAGCACGGCGCAGACCCCCAGGCCACCGTCGCGGCGATGATCGACGCCGTGGTGCTGCGGATGTACTCGGAGACCGAGGAGAACCGCTTCCTCGAGGTCACCTACGCCAACGGTGACAAGGAAGTCCTCTACTTCAAGGACTTCAACTCGGGCGCGATGATCCAGAACATCGTCGACCGCAGCAAGAAGATGGCCATCAAGGAGTTCCTCACCTCCGGGCGCAAGGGCCTGCGCCTGCAGCACCTGCTCGACGCCTGCGTCGACGAGTTCCGGGAGAACGAGGACCTGCCCAACACCACCAACCCCGACGACTGGGCCCGCATCTCTGGCAAGAAGGGCGAGCGGATCGTCTACATCCGCACGCTCGTCTCCGGTGGCAAGGGCGCCGAGGCCGGGCGGTCCATCGAGACTGCCAGCAACACCGGCCAGTACCTGTAGGGACAGCGCTCAACCGGGGCGACGCGTTTCGACGCGTCGCCCCGGTTGACGTGGTTGATGTTCTCGCCGGTGCCCGGCGGATGGTGTCCGCTAGCGTGAGCCTCAGGCGGGGCCGTCAGTGAAGATCCACTTACGGGACACGAAGAGGTTCAGCACCGCCAGGCCCCCGGTGGTGAGCACCTTGGCGATCAGGTAGGGAAGGCCAGCCCAGGTCAGCCCCTGCACGAGGGCGACGGTCAGGGCCAGGTTGACGATCACCAGAAGCAGATACCGCCAGGCCTGACCGCCGACGTCGCCGGTCGAGCCGAACGACCAGGCGCGGTTGAGCCCGAAGTTCACCACGAACGCCACGGCGAAGGCGAGCACCGTGGCGAACGGTAGCCACACTCCCAGCACACCGTGGAACAGGTAGAGGGCGCTGGTGTCGGTGATCGCGCTGAGTCCACCGACGATCAGGAACCGAACCTCGCTGCGTCGCGTCAGGCCGGCGATCGTCGCCGTAGCCGCCGCCTTCAACGCTGATCCTTGGACGCGGACCCGCCATGTGTCGTCACGGTGGAGCACGCTATCGTCTCCCCGTCCCGCGATCGCCCCGAGACCCCCCGAAGGTGTGCAGTGACCGACATGCCGAGCGTCTCCGTCCACCCGACAGCCGAGGTGGAGGCCGGAGCCAAGGTTGGCGCCGGGACCCGGATCTGGCATTTGACCCATGTCCGGTCGACTGCTCGCATCGGCGCCGACTGCACGATCGGCCGCAACGTGTACGTCGATGCTGGGGTCGAGATCGGCGACCGAGTCAAGATTCAGAACAACGTCTCGGTCTACGTTGGCGTGACGCTCGAGGACGAGGTGTTCGTCGGCCCTAGCGCCGTCTTCACCAACGACCTCAACCCCCGGGCGCAGAACCCGGACTGGCAGGTGACCCCGACCCGAGTCCGCACCGGCGCCTCCATCGGGGCCAACGCCACGATCGTCTGCGGCACTGAGATCGGGGAGTACGCCCTGGTCGCCGCAGGTGCGGTCGTCACTCGGGACGTGCAGCCGTACCAACTCGTCGCTGGCAATCCGGCGCGGCACCTTGGCTGGGTCAACCGCAACGGCGAGGTAGTCGCCCGCGGCACCGAGCAGTTCCCCACCGATGTGCTCGAAGCGCGCTGAATCTCACAGGAGACAACCCTTCATGTCGTCTATTCCCATCACCTCGGTGGTCATCGGCCCCGAGGAGGAGGCCGCGGTCCTGTCGGTGCTGCGTTCCGGCAGGCTGGCACAGGGCCCGATGGTCGCCGAGTTGGAACGATCCTTCGCGGAGCTGTGCGGCGTCCCCCACGCCGTAGCCGTCAGCAACGGCACGGTCGCGCTGGTGGCCGCTCTCGAGGCGCTCGGCCTGCAGCCCGGCGACGAGGTGATCACCACGCCCTTCAGCTTCGCCGCGACCCTCAACGCGATCCTCGAGTCGGGGGCGACGGTCCGCTTCGCCGACATCCGCGATGACTTCACCATCGATCCGGCCAGTGTCCAGGCGCTGATCAACGACCGGACGAAGGCGCTCCTCCCGGTGCACCTCTACGGCCTGCCCGCCGACATGACGGCGCTCACCGAGATCGCCGACGCCGCGGGGCTGGCGATCGTCGAGGACGCCGCCCAGGCGCACGGCGCGCGCGTCGGAGATCGCGCGGTGGGCTCGTTCGGCGTCGGCTGCTTCTCGATGTACGCCACGAAGAACCTGCAGTGCGGCGAAGGGGGTCTCATCACCACCTCCGACGACGCCATCGCGGATCGGCTCCGGCTGCTGCGTAACCAGGGTATGCGGGTGCGTTACCAGTACGAGGCGCCGGGGCACAACTGGCGGCTGACCGACCTGCAGGCGGCGATCGCCGTGCCGCAGGTCGGCCGGTTGGCCGAGACGACGGCCCGTCGGGCCGCGAACGCCGCGCGGCTGACCGCCGGCCTTGCCGGGCTGCCCGGGCTGACCACGCCTTCGGTGCCGTCCGGACGCAGCCACGTCTGGCACCAGTACACCGTTCGTATCGGCGCCGACGCGCCGCTGAGCCGTGACGACCTCGGCAAGTGGCTGGATGAGCGGCAGATCGGCTACGGGCTCTACTACCCCCGCCTGATGCACCACTACGACTGCTACGCGGGTCACCCTCAGATCGGCACGGATGAGACCCCCCGGGCCCTGCGCGCCGCCACCGAGGCGCTCTCCCTTCCCGTCCACCAGCACCTCGTCGACGACGACATCGACCAGGTGATCGAGGCAGTGCGAGGTGCCTTCAATGACTAAGTTGGCGATCATCGGCGCCGGCATCATGGGCGCGAACCACGGGCGCGTCGCCCGGGCGACGCCGGACGTCACCGTCACCATGGTCTGTGACCCGGACCCGCAGCGGGCGGCCACCCTGGCGAAGGCCATCGGCGCGCAGTACACCACCGACCTGGACGAGGCGTTGGCGGGCGCGGACGCGGCCGTCCTGGCGACGCCGAGCGAGACGCACGGCGAACTGGGCGAACGGATCCTGCGCAGCGGCCGTGACCTGCTCGTCGAGAAGCCGATCGCGACCTCCGTCGCCGACGCGCGGCGCCTGATCGAGGTGGCGGAGAAGCACGACCGCATCCTGATGGTCGGCCACGTGGAGCGGTTCAACCCCGCCGTGACGGAGCTTCTCCAGCTGGTGGACGACCCGCTGTCGCTGGAGATCACGCGGGTCGGCCCGTTCTCGAACCGCGCGCTCGCCGACGTCCTGCTGGATCTGATGATCCACGACGTCGACCTGGCCCGGACGGTGGCCGGATCGGAGATCGTCGCGCACCGCTCGGCGACCCGGGTCGTCCGCTCCTCGGAGCAGGACCTGGCCTTCGCCCTGCTGATGTTCGAGAACGGCATGATCGCGAACATCACGGCGAGCCGGATCAGCCAGAACAAGATC
The DNA here is from genome assembly GCF_900143515.1 of Micromonospora cremea. Classification (NCBI taxonomy): domain Bacteria; kingdom Bacillati; phylum Actinomycetota; class Actinomycetes; order Micromonosporales; family Micromonosporaceae; genus Micromonospora; species Micromonospora cremea. The sequence continues at coordinate 1,498,049 of NZ_FSQT01000001.1, forward strand.
CGCCGCGTCACCCTCACCCAGCGCAACGACTGCGTCATCGCCGACCTGCTGCGCCAGCAGGTCGAGGTGCACCGGATCGAGCACTCCGAGTTCCTCTCCGAGGGCGGCGTGCGCTACCGGCAGAGCGGTCGGGTCGAGATCCCCTTCCTGTCCCAGCACGGCGAGCCGCTGATGCACGAGCTCCGGCACTTCGCCGACTGCGTCGTCAATCGTCGCCGCCCCGCGGTGACCGGCGAGGATGGCCTCGCCGCGCTCGAGATCTGCCTCGCCATCCGCGACACGGCACTGGTCGGCTGAGCGTGTACAAGGGGAAAAAGATCGCGGCGGTGGTGCCCGCGTACAACGAGAGCAAACTGATCGGCAAGACGATCATCACGATGCCCGATTTCGTGGACTTCATCGTGGTGATCAACGACCGTTCCACCGACGACACCTCGGCCCGCGCCCGAGCCGTCGGGGATCCCCGCGTTGTGGTCATCGACCACGAGAAGAACACCGGGGTCGGCGGGTCGATCATGGACGGGCACGAGCGGGCCCTGGCCCTGGGCGCCGACATCAACGTCGTGATGGCCGGCGACGCCCAGATGGACCCCGCTTACCTGCCGGCGCTGCTCGACCCGATCTGCGACGACGGCTACGAGTTCACCAAGGCGAACCGCTTCTTCTCCCGCACGTCGTTCGCCAACATGCCGGTCGTACGGATGCTGGGTAGCGTCGCCCTGTCCTTCGCCACCAAGGTCGCCAGCGGCTACTGGAACCTCTTCGACCCGCAGAACGGCTACACGGCGCTGGCCCGTCCGGCCCTGCTGCGGCTCAACGTCGCCGCGGTGGCCCGGGGCTACGAGTTCGAGAACGATCTGCTGATCTGGCTCAACATCGCCAACGTCCGAGCCAAGGACGTTCCGGTCCCCGCCAGCTACGGCGAGGAGGTGTCGACGATGCGCATCCACCGGGTGGCCCCCCGCATCGCCAGCCTCCTGTTCCGCGGCTTCTGGCGGCGGATGCTGCTCAAGCACGTGCTGGCCTCGTTCTCCGCCGTGGCGCTGCTCTTCTTCACGGGCCTGTTCCTCGTGCTGCTCGGCTCCGCCTGGGGAATCTGGGTGCTGGCGGAGACGCTCGGCCCACCGGTCGCCACCACCGGTAGTGTCCTGCTCTGCGTCGGGCCGTTGCTGACCGGCACCCACATGCTGCTCTCCGCGCTCACCCTCGACATCCAGTCGACGCCGGACTGATCCGCACCGGAGGCCCCCGGGACCGTTCCACACCCTTGGAAGGCACGCAGAGAACCGCGATGGCGACGACAGAACCTCCTGTGGCCGGCGACCGAGCCGTCCCCGGCCTCCGGCGCGTCTGGATCCTCGCGTTCGTCGGATTCCTGCTGATCTTCGGCGCCTGGTCGGCGGCCGCTCCCTACGACGGCACCCCGGACGAGCGGGAGCACGTCGTACGCGCCGCCGGCGTGGCGGCGGGGCAGATCGCCCCGCCGCCGGCCGCGGCCAAGAAGGGCTCGGGGGCCTTCCAGCGCGTCCCCGCCGGCCTGGTCAGGGCGCAGTGCTGGCAGTTCAAGCCGCAACGCTCGGCCGCGTGCGCGGTCCCGCCGGGCAGCGACGACACCCTGGTCCGAACGGGCACCGGCGCCGGCCGGTACCACCCCGTCTACTACGCCGTGGTTGGCTGGCCACTCACCATCTGGCCAGGCTGGTCCGGGGTGCTGCTCGCGAGGCTGATCAGCGCAGCCATCTCCGCGGCGCTGCTGGCCGGTGCGTTCGTCGTGGCGGTGAAGTGGTCCCGGCGTCGTCTGATGGTCGGTGGGCTGCTCGTCGCCGTCACCCCGATGGCCGCCCAGATGGCGAGCGCCGTCAACCCCAACGGAGTGGAGATCGCCGCCGGCGCGGCGTTCTTCGCCGCCGTCATCCCGCTGCTGCTGGACCGCCGACCGCGGCCGCACCGCGGGCTGCTGCTGCTGGCCGGCATCAGCGGCCTGCTGCTCGCGATGCTCCGTCAGACCGGGCCACTCCTGCTGGCCACCGCGTTCGTCGCCTTCGCCTTCCCGTGGCGTCAGAGCAACCTCGGTCGACTGCTGCGGGAACGGGCGGTGCGGTGGTGGGGCGCCGCGATCGTCGTCGCGGTCCTCACGGCGCTCGCCTGGGGCGTGGCGATGAAGACCTCCGACCTCGGCACCTACGGCGGCAACGTGTACACCTACGGCCAGGCCGCCTTCGCCGAGGCCGACCGGTGGCGCGGGTACCTCGACCAGATGGTCGGTGTCACGTCCTGGCTGGACACCCGGATGCCCGCCCCGGCCTACCTGATCTGGCAGTTCCTGGCCGCGGCGCTGGTGGTCGGGGCGTTCGTCTTCGGCCGGCTGGTCGATCGTTGGCGGCTGCTCGTCCTGTTCGTCGGCGGTGTCGTCGTGCCCTCCGCGATGCAGGTGGCCCTGGTCAAGCAGACCGGATTCGTCACCCAGGGCCGCTACATGCTGCCGATACTCGCCGGGATGCTGCTGTTCGCCGCCTACGTCTGGGAAGAGCGTGGCCTCGACGCCGCCCGCAGCCGCACCCTGGTCCGGCTCAGCATCGTCCTGCTTCTGCCGATCCAACTGTTCACGTTGATCTTCACGATGGTGCGCTGGCAAAACGGGCTGCCCCGGTACCTCACCTTCCGCACGCTCAACCCGTTCGCTGGCGACTGGCACCCGCCACTCGGCTCGATTACACCCCTGGTGGCGAGCGTGCTCGGTCTCGTCCTGCTCGGCGGCCTGGCGTGGTGGGTGTCGTCGCGTCCTCTCGCCGAGACTGGCGAACCGGCGTCCCCGGACGTCGTGCAGCCGCCAGCGGTGGGCCTCCGCTGATCGCCGGCCGAACCCGCCCGTGGCCGGTGCGGGCGTCAGCGTCGGTTGCGGACTAGGCTGGCGTCGAGGTAGTCCGAGCGAGTGGGAGCGCTGGCCCGCCGGTAACGAGCGTGGGACCGGGACGTCAGCCAGCTGAAGCGGGGACGCGGCATGAGCGTACGGCGAATCATGGGCACCGAGATCGAGTACGGCATCTCCGTGCCCGGCCAGGCCGGAGCCAACCCGATGGTCACCTCGTCCCAGGTGGTCAACGCATACGGAGCCCGCCCCGAGCTCAACCGGGGCGGACGGGCCCGCTGGGACTACGAGGAGGAGTCGCCGCTGCGCGACGCGCGCGGCTTCACCTACTCCGGGGCCGCCTACGACCCCGCCGAGGCCCTCGCCGACGAGGACCTCGGCCTGGCCAACGTGATACTCACCAACGGCGCCCGCCTCTACGTCGACCACGCCCACCCGGAATACTCCACGCCCGAGGTGACCAACCCGCGCGACGTGGTGCGCTGGGACAAGGCCGGCGAGCGGGTGATGGCCGAGGCGTCCCGCCGGGCCGCCACCATCCCCGGCAGCCAGCCGATCCACCTCTACAAGAACAACACCGACAACAAGGGCGCCAGCTACGGCGCGCACGAGAACTACCTGATGCGCCGGCAGACCCCGTTCGCCGACATCGTGGCGTACCTGACGCCCTTCTTCGTCACCCGGCAGATCGTCACCGGCGCCGGCCGCGTCGGCATCGGCCAGGACGGCGGCCAGAGCGGCTTCCAGATTTCCCAGCGGGCCGACTTCTTCGAGGTCGAGGTGGGTCTGGAGACCACCCTCAAGCGCCCCATCATCAACACCCGGGACGAGCCGCACGCCGACGCCGACAAGTACCGCCGGCTGCACGTCATCATCGGCGATGCCAACCTCTCGGAGATCTCCACCTACCTCAAGGTCGGCACCACCGCGCTGATCCTCACCATGATCGAGGAAAAGGCGCTCGGTCCGGACCTCGGCATCGCCGACCCGGTCAGTGAGCTGCGTGCGGTCAGCCACGACCCGTCCCTGTCCCACCGGATGCGGCTGCGCGACGGCCGCCGGCTGACCGCGCTGGACGTGCAGTGGGCCTACCTGGAGCGCGTCCGGTCCTTTGTCGACGACCGCTACGGCTCGGACGTGGACGAGCAGACCACCGACGTGCTCGACCGTTGGGAGAGCGTGCTGGACCGGCTGGGCCGCGATCCGATGCTCTGCGCCGACGAGTTGGACTGGGTGGCGAAGCTGCGGCTGCTGGAGGGCTACCGGGAGCGGGAGAAGCTCGGCTGGGGCGCGCACAAGCTCCAGCTCGTCGACCTGCAATACTCCGACGTCCGGCCGGAGAAGGGCCTCTACCACCGGCTGGTCTCCCGGGGCGCGATGAAGACGCTGCTCACCGACGAGGAGACGCGCACCGCGATGACGGAGCCGCCCGAGGACACCCGGGCCTACTTCCGCGGCCGTTGCCTGGCGCAGTACGCCTCCGAGGTGGTCGCCGCGAGTTGGGATTCGGTGATCTTCGACGTGGGCCGGGAGTCGCTGGTCCGGGTGCCGATGATGGAGCCGGAACGGGGCACCCGCGCGCACGTCGGGGCGTTGTTCGACCGCTGCGCCAGCGCCAAGGACCTCCTGGAGACGTTGACCGGCCGGTGAGCGGCAGTACGCCCGCTGCGGATCGCCCTGTGGCATGGGTGGTCATGGTCTTCACCGTCGTGCTGGCGTTCCTGTCCTGGCACCTGGTGGAGAAGCCCGCACTGCGGTTCAAGGACTGGACGCCCCGCCTCCGCCGTTCGGGGCCGCCCACCGGCGGCCCGGCGGAGCAGCCCGCGCCAGCGCGAGCCGGAACGTGCGCCGGTGGCGGAACCGGTGCCGGTCTCGGCCGACGGGCCGGCGCACCGCGGCTGACGGCCGGCACGTTGCTGTGGCTGTGCGCGCACTGATCGCCGTCGGCGACAGCGCGATCCGAACACGGCTGACGAGGGGGCTTCCTGTCGCCTCGGCGGGGTAGATTTCATGCCAGGCGATCTAGAGGAGGCAGCAATGGCCACTCGTGACAGCGGCGGTCAGTCGCAGTCCGGCAAGTCCCGGCAGGGCGAGGAGATCGAGGACGTCACCACCGAGGCCAACCCTGAGGTGGCGGAGCGGCACGCCGAGATCACCGAGGACGTCGACGACCTGCTCGACGAGATCGACTCCGTCCTTGAGGAGAACGCCGAGGAATTCGTGAGAGGTTACGTGCAAAAAGGGGGCCAATGAGCCTTATGTCCGGGTCGCCTGGGCAATCGGACAAGGTGTGCCCGCAGTGTAAGCGGCTGCTGCCTATCGCGGAATTCCACCGTGACCGTCGGCGGGCAGATGGCTTCGCCTTCTACTGCAAGTCGTGCGCCGCTTCCCGGTCTGAGGCGAGCCGCCGCAAGCGTGGCGTAGCCCCGCTGCGGAAGTCGCCAACACCAGTCGCCGACGGTCTCAAGTGGTGCCCGGACTGTGAGCACATCAAGCCGCTGGAGGCGTTCCCCACCACCACGACAAAGGCCAGTGGCCGGCACAGCTACTGCAAACCCTGCCATAATGCCCGGGGCAAGGAGAGCAGGCAGCGGCTGTACGGCGGCAGCCGCGAATACCACCTGCGGCGGCGCTACGGCGTAGGGCAGAAGGAGTTCGACGAGCTTCTGGCCGAGCAGGGCGGTGTCTGCGCGATCTGCGGCGGCGCGGACCCGCAACATCTGGACCACGATCATCGCACCGGATGGGTGCGCGGGATACTCTGCTTCAACTGCAACGGTGGTCTTGGCCAGTTCCGTGACAGTCCCATGGGGCTGGCCAGGGCGATCACGTACCTGAGAGGAACTACGTGGCAGCGGGCTTTGATCCATCCGGGCGTCTACCAGATGTGTTCACCAACGCGGGGACGTCCTCCTTCACCACGTTTCTGAGCCGGGTGGCGCCGGAGATGCTGCCCGGTCGACGGCCGCTGCCGCCGGGCATGGCCGCCGACCTGGCGCCGCACGCGACCACCATCGTGGCCATCGCGGCCGCCGACGGTGTGGTGATGGCCGGCGACCGACGGGCCACCATGGGCAACCTGATCGCCCAGCGCGACATCGAGAAGGTGCACCCCGCCGACGCGTACTCGCTGGTCGGCATCGCGGGCACCGCGGGCATCGGCATCGAGCTGATGCGACTGTTCCAGGTGGAGTTGGAGCACTACGAGAAGATCGAGGGCGCCATGCTCTCGCTGGACGGCAAGGCCAACCGGCTGGCCTCGATGATCCGGGGCAACCTGGGCGCCGCCATGCAGGGGCTGGCGGTCGTGCCACTCTTCGCCGGCTTCGACCTCGCCTGCGCCGATCCGACGAGGGCTGGCCGGATCTTCAGCTTCGACGTGACCGGCGGCCCGTACGAGGAGACCGGCTACGACGCGATTGGCTCCGGCTCGCTCTTCGCCAAGTCGGCCTTGAAGAAGCGCTTCCGGGCCGGCCTGTCCGTCGACGACGCGACCCGGCTGGCGGTCGAGGCGCTCTACGACGCCGCGGACGACGACACCGCGACCGGCGGACCGGACCTGACCCGACGGATCTACCCGGTGGTGATGACCGCGACCGCCGAGGGCACCCGCCGGCTGACCGACGCCGAGACGGCGGCGATCGCCGAGGGCGTGGTCTCCGGCCGGATGGAGAACCCGGGCGGTTGACCCTCGTCCACCCCCACCAGTCAGCAGTCGTCAGCACAGCGCCGTAAGGAGAACCGCCGCCGTGGCCATGCAGTTCTACGCCTCGCCCGAACAGATCATGCGCGACCGCTCCGAGTTGGCCCGCAAGGGCATCGCCCGGGGTCGCAGCGCGGTGGTCCTCAGCTATGCCGGCGGGGTGCTCTTCGTCGCGGAGAACCTGTCCAGCGCCCTGCACAAGGTCAGTGAGATCTACGACCGGATCGGCTTCGCCGCCGTCGGGCGGTACAACGAGTTCGAGAACCTGCGCCGGGCCGGCGTGCGGATGGCTGACCTGAACGGGCTCAGCTACGACCGGCGGGACGTCACCGGTCGGGCGTTGGCGAACGCGTTCGCGCAGACGCTGGGCGCGATCTTCACCGAGCAGTCGAAGCCGTTCGAGGTGGAGATCTGCGTGGCGGAGGTCGGGGCCACCGCGGACGACGACGAGCTGTACCGACTGACCTACGACGGTTCGGTGAACGACGAGCCGGGGCGGATGGCGATGGGCGGGCAGGCCGAGGCGATCACCGGCGTGCTGAAGTCCAACCACCGACCGGACATGTCGCTCGGCGAGGCAGTCAAGGTGGCGGTGCAGGCGTTGAGCACCGTCGGCGGGGAGGGCGGCGCCGCCCGGACGATCGCCGCCAACCAGCTGGAGGTGGCGGTGCTGGACCGTCAGCGGGTGGGGCGTACCTTCCGGCGGATCACGGGTGCGGCGCTGACCGGGCTGCTCGACGGGGAAGCGGAGCAGGCGCCCGGCGAGCGGCCGGGCTCTCCGACGGTGCCGACCGGGGAGACGGGCAAGCCGACCAGCTCGGCGGGCTCGGCGGACCTGGAGGATCGGCCGGGCCAGACCGAGCGCTGATCCGGAAAAGCGAGCGCCGGGGACCGGGCTTCCGGTCCCCGGCGTTTCTGTACCGGGATGGCCTCGTAGCGGGTCAGCGGCGCTGCAGCAGCGGCCGGGCCAGGGACCAGTAGCCGGCCGCAACCGCGTTGAACAGGCCCATTCCGGGGGGCGCGTCGACGTTCGACGGGGCGACCCGGGCGGTCATCAGTGCGGCGATCACGCCGTCGGGCACGGTGCGCTCGGCCTGGAGCTGTCGGCGGCGGGCGCTGACCCAGGACCGATTGCTCCACAGCCAGGCCCAGCCGCGTGCCTTCTGCCTGGTCCAGCCGCCCGCGACCGCGGCGGCGAGCATGGCGGCCTCGGTGAGCAGCAGCATCGGGGCGAGCAGCACCAGCGTCCGGGTCTGGTAGGCGGTGAGCAGGGTGACCAGCCGGTTGCGTTCCACCAGGTAGAGCTTCAGCTCGTTGCGGGAGAACTCGTAGTGGTGCCGGACGACGGCGTCCGGGACGTACTCCAGGCGTAGGCCGCGTTGCCAGAGCCGCAGGCTGAGTTCGGTGTCCTCGTGGTAGGCGAAGTACTCGGCGGCGAAGCCGTCGAGTTCCTGCCAGCGCTGACGGCTGATCACGAAGCAGCAGCCGCTGAGCGAGGGGACGGTGGTGCGGCGAGCATGGGCGGTTGCCGGTTCCCCGTTGCCGCCGGCCCAGGACAGCCCGGTGAAGTGCAGCGGGTTGCCGGAGGTGTTGATCAGCTCGGGGGTGTCGGCCAGCCGGATCGAGGCCATGGCGGCGCCGACGCCGGGCTCGGCGGCCACCGCGACGGTCTTGGCGAGGGCGTCCGGGGCGACGATCGCGTCGGAGTTGACGAAGGCGAGCCAGTCGCCGGTGGCCTCGGCGGCGCCGAGCCGGCAGCCACCGGAGTAACCGGTGTTGCTGTCGGGCCGGAACACCCGGACCTGTGGGAGGCCCTTGACGACGTCGATGCCACCGCCGGTGCAGCCGTTGTCGACGACGATCAGCTCGATGTCGACGTCGGTGCTGGCCAGCACGGCGCGGGCGGCGTCGACCAGGTACGGCTCGGCGCCGTAGGCGAGCATCACCGCGGTCACCTGTGGGCGGGTCATCGGATGCCTCCGGATACGGCGGGGGCCACGGCGTCGTCGAGAGACCGGGCGGGGGTGGGGGTGCGACGGAAGCCAGCGAACAGCAGGACGGCCATGGTGGCGGCCACCACGGCGGAGCCGACGGTGTAGGCGAGCTCGACCCGGAGGGTCACCGGTGCCGGGATCAGCGTCACGGCGATCAGGGCGGCGACGCCGACGGTCCAGGCGAGGGCCTGGCCGCGGTGCCGGTCGAGAGCGAGCAGTGCCTGACCGAGCACCATCGCCCACAGGTAGGCGAGGGTGGCGGCGGCCAGCCAGGCGAAGTCGCCGTGGCCGAGGACGTCGGGGGCGTCGAAGAGCGTGCGGACCAGCCATGGGCCGACCAGCACGGCGGCGATCGCCCCGGTGAGGCCGAGCGCGGTGACGATGCCGAGCGCGCGGCGCAGCAGGCTGTGGAAGCCGGCCCGGTCCCCGGTGGTGGCGGTGGTGGCCAGGCCGGGCAGCAACGACGCCTGCAACGAGCCGAAGACGAACAGCGGGATGCGCACCAGCACCAGGGCGGAGAGCAGCGCGCCGGCGGCGGCGACGTCGGAGGGGGCGAGCAGCTTGACGTTGATCACCCCGACGTTCACCACGACCTGGGAGAGCAGGCTGGAGACGGTGAGCAGGCCGAGGCCGCGCAGCAGGGTGGCCCAGGCGACCGGCGGACCGCCACCGATGGCGCGCAGCACCGGCGGCAGGGTGAGCACGACGCTGACCAGCGGGGCGGCGACCAGCACCACGCCGTACCAGACGGGGGAGGTCACGCCGGCCAGCCCGAGCAGGGCGACCATGATGATGCGCAGCCCACCGTCGATGCCGAGCTGGGTGCCGTACCAGGGGAAGAGTTGCAGGCCGGAGAGGACGCCGCGGGTGGCGTAGGCGACGGCCATCGCGGCGAGCGCGCCGACCAGCACGGTGACCATGGCGCTGTCGCCGGCGAAGAGCCGGTCGGCGAGCGGCTGACGGCCGGCGGTGACGGCCAGCACCAGCACGGCGAGCACCACGGCGGCCACCGTGACGCCGCGGGCCAGCACCGGCCCCGGTGGCAGCCCCTGGCTGTGGCGGGCGGCGACGAGCCGGGCGACCTCCTGCTCGACGGGCATGAAGACGCCGATGCCGAGGGTGAAGACGATCGACCAGAGCACCGACAGGGAGGAGTAGTCGGCCTCCGTGAGGCTGTGGCCGGCCACCGCGAGGTGAACGTAGGAGGCGAGGCCGAGGAGACCCAGTCCGGCACCCACGGCGATCGTGCCGGGTGGGATCAGGCGCAGCAGGCGAGAGATCATCGACGAATGAGCGCCAGCGTGAGCACCGCGAACGCGCGGCCCAGGTAGATCATCGCCTTGGCGGGGGAGTGGCTCGGAGTGCCGGCCATCCGCTTGCGCATGGCGACGGGCACCTGCCGGATCCGGTAGCCGCGACGAGCGGTGTGCACCAGCGTCTCCACCGTGTCGCCGAGGTACTCGGCCGGGTACCAGCCGGCGAACATCTCGATCACCCGCCGGTTGGCCGCCCGGAAGCCGGACGTCGTGTCGGTGAGCTTGGTGCGGGCCACCCGGGACAGCACGGCCGAGAGCATCACCATCGCCCAGCGGCGCGGGCCACGGACGCTGTAGTCACCCTCGCCGGCGAACCGGGCGCCGATCACCAGGTCGTTGTCGTCGAGCATGTCGACGAGCTTCGGCACGTAGCGCGGGTCGTGCTGGCCGTCGGCGTCGACCTGGATGGCCACGTCGTAGTCGTGGTCCCGGGCGTACCGGTAGCCGAGGCGCATCGCCCCGCCGACGCCGAGGTTGTACGGCAGCTTCGCGACCCGAGCGCCGGCCGCGGCGGCGACGGCCGCGGTGCGGTCGGTGGAACCGTCGTCGACCACGAGGACGTCCACGGCCGGCAGTTCGCCGAGGACCTCGCCGACGACGTCGGCGATGGAACCCGACTCGTTGAGGGCCGGGATGATGATCAGGATCCGCTTGCCGTTAATCATCGGTGGACACCAGTTCGTCTCGGGCCGCCCGGTCCGCGTCGATCTCCGCCCGCAGGAGGGCGAAGTCTTCGGCCAGGGTGCGGGTCTCCTCCTCCAGGGCGCTGACCTCCCAGCTCAGGTGCACGCACACCAGCAGCAGGAAGACGATGCCGAGGAAGAGCACCAGGCTGACGCCGGAGGCGACGCCGAGCAGTTCGGCGACGTTGTCCAGCAGGCGAGGGAAGAGCGACAGCGGGATGATGATCACCAGGACGCCGAGCCAGAGCATGCCGTACTTCTCGCGCAGCTGCCGCCGGCGCAGAAGCTCGACGATGGTGCCGAGCAGTATGAGGCCGGTCAGGCCGGTGACCAGGGTGAGCTTCATGCGACCTTCCACGGGGCGGGCGGAGCGGGGGAGGCGAAGGCTTCAACCAGGGTGGCGTGCCAGTCCGGAAGCGACGGCAGGCCCGCAGCGGCCCAACGGCCGTGCGATAGCACACTGTACGCCGGTCGGGGGGCGGGACGCCGAAACCGGTCACTGGTGGTGGGTCTGATCCGCTCCGGGTCCAGCCCGCGCAGCGCGAAGGCCGCCCGGGCCAGCCCGTACCAGGTGGTCTGGCCGGTGCAGGTGCCGTGGTAGACGCCGGGGGCGGCCCTGCCGGCCACCGCCGCGTCGGCGAGGGCGACCAGCCGCTCGGCGAGGGCGTACGACCAGGTGGGCTGGCCGTGCTGGTCGTCGACCACGTCGAGGTGCTCGCGCTGCTCGGCGAGCCGGAGCATGGTGGAGACGAAGTTCGGGCCGTGCGCGCCGTACAGCCAGGCGGTGCGCACGACGTAGCCGCCGTCGGGCAGCAGCCGGGCGACGGCCCGCTCTCCGGCGAGCTTGCTCCGGCCGTACGCGTTGACGGGCGCGGTGGGCGCGTCCTCGGCGTACGGGGTGTCGGCGTCGCCGGCGAAGACGTAGTCGGTGGAGACCTGGATCAGCCGGGATCCGGTGCCCGCGCACGCCGTCGCCAGGTGCGCGACGCCGTCGCCGTTGACCACGGTGGCGGCCGCCTCGTCGGCCTCGGCGCCGTCGACGTCGGTCCACGCCGCGGCGTTGATCACGACGTCGTGCCCGGCCACCGTGGCGCGGACCGCCGCGGCGTCGGTGAGGTCCAGGTCCGCGCGGGTGGCGGCGGTCACCTTCAGGTCCGGCCGGCCGTCGAGGACGGCGACCAGGTCCCGGCCGAGCATGCCGCCGGTGCCGGTGACGAGCAGTCGGGTCATGCGGCCGGGGCCGACTTCAGCGGCTCCCACCAGGCCCGGTTGTCCCGGTACCAGCGCACGGTGTCGGCGAGGCCGCGGTCCAGGTCGATGCTCGGGGCGTACCCCAGCTCTTCGCTGATCTTGGTGATGTCGAGCGAGTAGCGGCGGTCGTGGCCCTTGCGGTCGGCGACCGGGACCACCCGGTCCCAGCCGGCGCCGCAGGCGTCCAGCAGCCGGCCGGTGAGTTCCTTGTTGGTCAGCTCGGTGCCGCCGCCGATGTTGTAGACCTCACCGGCGCGGCCCTTCTGCTGCACGAGGGCGATGCCCCGGCAGTGGTCGTGCACGTGCAGCCAGTCGCGGATGTTGCCGCCGTCGCCGTAGAGCGGGACGGTGCCGCCGTCGAGCAGGTTGGTGACGAACAGCGGGATGACCTTCTCGGGGAACTGGTACGGCCCGTAGTTGTTGGAGCAGCGGGTGACCACCACGTCCATGCCGTGGGTGCGGTGGTAGGACAGGGCGAGCAGGTCGGAGCCGGCCTTCGAGGCCGAGTACGGCGAGTTCGGCGCCAGCGGCCAGGTCTCGGTCCAGGAACCTTCGTCGATCGAGCCGTAGACCTCGTCGGTGGAGACGTGCACGAACCGCCCGGTGCCGTGGCGCAGCGCGGCGTCCAGCAGCGTCTGGGTGCCGAGCACGTTGGTGGTGACGAACGGGGCGGCGCCGGCGATGGAGCGGTCGACGTGCGATTCGGCGGCGAAGTGCACGATCACGTCGTGCCCGGCGACAACCTCGTCGACCAGGGCCGGGTCGCAGATGTCACCCTGCACGAACCGCAGCCGGGGGTCGTCGCGCACCGGGTCGAGGTTGGCCAGGTTGCCCGAGTAGGTCAACTTGTCGAGCACGGTCACGGCCGCCGGATCGAGCCCAGGCACGCCCGCGGCGCTGCCCAGGGGCTTGCCCAGCAGCAGGCGAACGTACTCCGACCCGATGAATCCGGCTCCGCCGGTGACGAGGATCCTCACGGGTCCGGAAGTGTACGCGAAACGCGGCGGCGACCGCGGGACGCGACCCCCGCGCACCTTCGGCATCCATGCCGGTAGGCTCCCTCGGTGCGCGGAATCCTACTCGCCGGTGGCACCGGATCCCGGCTCTGGCCGATCACCCGGGCGGTGTCCAAGCAGCTGATGCCGGTCTTCGACAAGCCGATGATCTACTACCCGCTCTCCACCCTGGTGATGTCCGGGGTGCGGGAGATCCTGGTGATCACCACTCCGGAGGACCAGGACCAGTTCCGTCGGCTGCTCGGCGACGGCAGCCAGTTCGGGCTGCGGCTGGAATACCTCAGCCAGGCCCGCCCGGAGGGCATCGCGCAGGCGTTCATCCTCGGCGCGGACTTCATCGGCGACGATTCGGTGGCGCTGATCCTCGGCGACAACATCTTCCACGGCGTCGGCCTGGGCCGGCAGCTCGCCGACCACCGTGACCTGGTCGGCGGCCGGGTCTTCGCGTACCCGGTGGCCAACCCCCAGGAGTACGGGGTGGTCGACTTCGACGCCGACGGCCGGGTGCTCTCGATCGAGGAGAAGCCGGCCCGGCCGAAGTCCCGCTACGCGGTGCCGGGCCTGTACTTCTACGACAACCGGGTGGTCGACATCGCCGGCAAGCTCACCCCCAGCGCCCGTGGCGAGCTGGAGATCACCGCGGTCAACGAGGCGTACCGGGAGACCGGGGAGCTGTCGGTGACGGTGCTGGACCGGGGCACGGCCTGGCTGGACACGGGCACCTTCACCTCGATGATGCAGGCGGGCGAGTTCGTCCGGGTGGTCGAGGAGCGCCAGGGCTTGAAGATCGGCTGTGTCGAGGAGGTGGCCTGGCGGGCCGGCCTGATCGACGACGCGCAGCTCCGCGCGCTCGCCGAGCCGCTGACCAAGAGCGGCTACGGCGACTACCTGCTCCGTCTTCTCGCCGAGGGGCACGGCCCGCAGGTGGGTCGATGAAGATCCGGGAGCTGGGCATCGAGGGCGCCTGGGAGATCACTCCGCAGCAGCACGGCGACCCGCGCGGCATGTTCATGGAGTGGTACCGCTTCGACCGGCTCGCCGAGGCCGTCGGGCATCCGCTGCGGCTGGCCCAGGCCAACCTGTCGGTCTCCGCACGCGGGGTGGTGCGCGGCATCCACTTCGCCGACGTGCCCCCCGGGCAGGCCAAGTACGTCACCTGCGTACGCGGCGCCGTGCTCGACGTGGTGGTGGACCTGCGGGTGGGCTCGCCGACCTTCGGCCGGTGGGAGGGCGTCCGGCTGGACGACACCGACCGCCGGGCGGTCTACCTCAGCGAGGGGCTGGGGCACGGGTTCTGCGCGCTGACCGACGACGCGACCCTGAGCTACCTCTGCTCAACCACCTACAACCCGACCGGCGAGCACGCGGTACACCCGCTGGACGAGGAACTGGGCATCGAGTGGCCCGCCGACGTCCCGCTGCTGTCGGCCCGCGACGAGGCGGCGCCGACGCTGGCGCAGGCCCGCGAGCGGGGTCTGTTGCCGGAGTACGACAGCTGCCGGCGGTTCGTGGCGAGCCTCGGGCAGGACGGAATGTCGCACTCAGCCGGTATGTGACCGCCCCTCGCGCGCGACCTGTGGTCTGACAGTGACGAACGGGCCCTCCGGGCGGCTAATGTCACACCATGGAGCGGCGAATCTTCGGCCTCGAGACCGAGTACGGCGTCACCTGCACCTATCGCGGGCAGCGGCGGCTGTCCCCGGACGAGGTCGCGCGGTATCTGTTCCGTCGCGTCGTGTCCTGGGGTCGGTCGAGCAACGTGTTCCTGCGTAACGGGGCCCGGCTCTACCTGGACGTCGGGTCGCACCCGGAGTACGCCACACCGGAGTGCGACTCGGTGACCGACCTGGTCGCCCACGACCGGGCCGGCGAGCGGATCCTGGAGGGCCTGCTCGTCGACGCGGAGAAGCGGCTGCACGACGAGGGCATCGCGGGTGAGATCTACCTGTTCAAGAACAACACCGACTCGGCCGGCAACTCGTACGGCTGCCACGAGAACTACCTGGTCTCCCGGCACGGCGAGTTCGGCCGGCTCGCCGACGTACTCATCCCCTTCCTGGTCACCCGACAGTTGATCTGCGGGGCCGGCAAGGTCCTGCAGACCCCGCGCGGCGCGGTCTACTGCCTGTCGCAGCGGGCCGAGCACATCTGGGAGGGCGTCTCCTCGGCGACCACCCGCAGCCGCCCGATCATCAACACCCGGGACGAGCCGCACGCCGACGCCGAGCGCTACCGGCGGCTGCACGTGATCGTCGGCGACTCCAACATGAACGAGGTCACCACGCTGCTCAAGGTCGGCACGGCCGACATCGTGCTGCGGATGATCGAGGCCGGGGTGGTGATGCGCGACCTGTCGCTGGAGAACCCGATCCGGGCGATCCGGGAGGTCTCGCACGACATCACCGGCCGGCGCAAGGTCCGGTTGGCCTCCGGCAAGGAGGTCAGCGCGCTGGACATCCAGCAGGAGTACCTCGCCAAGGCCACCGAGTTCGTGGAGCGCCGCGGCGGCGACCAGGCGGCCAAGCGGGTGGTCGAGCTGTGGGGCCGGGTGTTGAACGCGGTGGAGACCGGGGACCTGGAGCCGGTCTCCCGGGAAATCGACTGGGTCAGCAAGCTGCGCCTGATCGAGCGCTACCAACGCAAGCACGACCTGCCGCTGTCCCACCCGCGGGTGGCGCAGATGGACCTGGCCTACCACGACGTGCGCCGCGGTCGCGGCCTCTACGGGCTGCTGGAGCGCCGCGGCGAGGTGGACCGGGTGGCCACCGACCCGGAGATCTTCGAGGCCAAGGAGACCCCGCCGCAGACCACCCGGGCCCGGCTGCGCGGCGAGTTCATTCGGCACGCCCAGGAGAAGCGGCGGGACTTCACCGTCGACTGGGTGCACCTGAAGCTCAACGACCAGGCGCAGCGCACCGTGCTCTGCAAGGACCCGTTCCGGGCGTACGACGAGCGGGTGGAGCGGCTGATCGCCAGCATGTGACGGGATGCGCCGGCCCCGGCGGTGGTGTCCGCCGACGGGGCCGGCCGGCCCGGTAGGCTGGGCGCGCCATGACGACTTCTGGACCTTCCGACCGCTCCGAGCGCGGCGCCGAGCGGCAGAACTGGGTCGAACGCCGGCGGGAGAAGATCCGCGCCGAGATCGACCGCAACCGGCGCGGCGAGTACACCGTGCCGACCTGGGTGCTGGCCCTGGCGCTGGTGCTCATCGTGGGCGGCTGGCTCGCCCTCATCTTCCTCGCCTGACCCCCTGCTGGCCCGACCGTGCCGCCGCTGGCCTGACCGGGCCACCGGGTCGGGTAACCGTCGCCGGCCACCGGACACCCGCACCCGCGGAACCCGGCGGCACCGGCATGTCCGACGGAGGGGGAGCCAGCGATGACGGGCGGGGACAGGGCGACGCCACAACCGCAGAGGGGACAGGCCGGCTGGCAGGATCCCGGGCCGCGCGACGTGGTCCGGGACCGGCAGAACCCCGATCTGTTGACACCACCGAGCACGGACGCGGGCACGCTGCCCAACCTGCAGTTCTCCTTCTCCGACGCGCACACCCGCATCCAACGCGGCGGCTGGACCCGCGAGGTCACCGTGCGGGAGCTGCCGATCGCCACCGAGCTGTGCGGCGTGGACATGACGCTGGAACCGGGCGCGTACCGGGAGCTGCACTGGCACAAGCAGTCCGAGTGGGCGTACGTGTCGCGCGGCAGCGCCCGGATCAGCGCGGTCGACCAGGAGGGCCGTAACTTCCTCGACGACGTGCGCGCCGGCGACCTGTGGTTCTTCCCGCAGGGGGTGCCGCACCACATCCAGGCCCTCGACGAGGGCGTCGAGTTCCTGCTGGTATTCGACGACGGGGCGTTCACCGAGAACGGCACGTTCCTGATCAGCGACTTCTTCGCGCACACGCCAAAGGAGGTGCTGGCGAAGAACTTCGGCTGGCGGCCCGAACAGCTCGACTCGATCCCGGAGCGGGAGAAGTACATCTTCGCCGGGGAGGTGCCGCCGCCGCTGGACCGGGACCGGGTGGTGAGCCCGACCGGGGACGTGCCCCGCACGCTGACCCACCGGCTGCAGGCACAGCAGCCGCAGCGGTTCCCCGGCGGCCAGGTGCGCATCGCCGACGTGGGCCAGTTCGCCGCGTCCACCACCATCTGCGCCGCGCTGGTGGAGGTCGACCCGGGTGGGATGCGGGAGCTGCACTGGCATCCCACCGACGACGAGTGGCAGTACTACCTCTCCGGCCATGGCCGGATGGGGTGTTCGCCAGCCAGGGTGTGGCCGGCACCTTCGACATGCGCTCCGGCGACGTCGGGTACGTGCCGTTCGCCTACGGCCACTACATCGAGAACCTCGGCGACGAGCCTCTGGTCTTCCTGGAGATTTTCCGCAAGCCCCGGTTCGAGGACATCTCCCTGACCCAGTGGATGGCCAACACGCCACCCCAGGTCATCGCCGACACCCTCAACCTGCCCCGGGAGATGATCGAAGCCCTACCCCGCGACAAACGCCCCGTGATCCGCTAACCCGGATCCGCGTCCGCCGGCTTCAGTGGGCGTGGGGTCAGGGGAGCAGGGTGGTGGCGTGGCGGCCGGCTGCCGCCGCCGAGAGGAAGTAGGCGTGGTCGGCGTCGAGGCCACGCCCCATGGTGGACAGTGGCACGACGCTGGCCCGCAGCGCGGCGTCGAGGCCGGCGGTGCCCACCCGGACGATCCGGTGCCGGGCCGCCAGCGGGGCCAGCGCCGCGTCCACCTCGGCGGCCAACGCCGGGTCCAGGTCGTCGGGCACCACCAGCTCCGCCGGGGCGAGCGCCACCCGCCCGTACGCGGTGAGGCTGTGGTGCGACACGCCCCGGTGCCGGGGGCGGGGATCGGCGGCGGAGATCCGCAGTGACCCGACCGGTCGACCGCCCAGCGTGGCGATCGCGTTGACCGCCTCGCCGACGGCCACGCCGGAGAAGCCCCACCGGGTGCCGGTACCGAGGTTGCCGGGGCCCTGCGCGACCACGGCCACGTCGGCGCGCAGCACGTACCGGGCGGCGAGCAGGCCGCCGTGCAGGGTGGTGGCCTCCAGGTCGCCGCCGAACGCCTGCCCGACGGTGATCGTGCCGGCCAGCTCGGCGCGCAGCCCGGCGAGGGTGCGGGAGAACCAGGCCGGCAACGCCCCGCCGTCGGTGAGCAGGTACGCCACCCGGGCGTGCGGGGCGTCGGCGCGGATGCCGGCCAGGATCGCCGCGAGGGCCGAGTGCAGGTCGGCGGTGACGACCGGCAGTCCGCCCAGGTCGTCGGCGTCGGCCAGCACGTCCCGGTGCGGTGACGCCTCCTCGTCGACGCCGAGCAGGATGGGTTGCAGTGGGGTGTAGCGGGCCTTGACGAGGTGCCCCGCGTCGCGGGTGTCGCCGGCGTCCGGCGGGTCCGGCGGCAGCCGGTCCGGCAGAGCCACCACCAGGGCGTACCCGCCGGTGCCCAGCCCCATCAGCAGCGCCCCGGCGTTGAGCAGCACCCGGTCGCCGGGCTCGGGCGTGCCGACCAGCTCCGGGTAGGCCAGCGCCCGCATGCGGGTGCCATCGGGCAGGTCGACGTCCAGCTCCACCGCCCCGGTCCACTGCCGTCGCAGCGCCGCCACCGTCCCCGCCCGCCATCGCACCATGACGGGCACGCTAGCCGCGCGGGCGCGGTGCCCCGCGCCCGGGTGGTCCGGCGCGTGGTTCAGCTGGGGTCGGGTTCGCCGCCGGCGTCCGGGCTCGGCCTGGCCTGGGTGTTGCGGGCCTGGCCGAGGGCGCCGGGCAGCGATCGGGTGGGGTCGAGGAAGACGTAGCGGATCTCCGGGAACCGCGCGGTGAGTCGCCGTTCGGCCTCGTCGGCGCTGGCCTCGATGGCCGCGCCGGTGGCCTCGTCGCGGAAGTCGATCTTCGCGGCGACCAGGATGTCGTCCGGGCCGAGCTGCATGGTCAGCAGGGTGTCGATCCGCTCCACATCCGGCAGCCCGGCCAGCTCCTGCTCGATCGCGCGGCCCAGCCGCGCCGGGACCGCCCGGCCGACCAGCAGCGAGAGGTTGTTGGCGGCCAGGATCCCGGCGACGGTCAGGAGCAGCAGCCCGATCAGGATCGACGCGACGCCGTCCCACACCTCGTCGCCGGTGGCCTGGGACAGGCCGACCCCGAGCCCGGCCAGCACCAGGCCGATCAGGGCGGCGCTGTCCTCCAGGAAGACCGCCTTGACGGCGGTGTCGGCGGTCAGCCGCAGGAAACGTTGGGGAGTGGTCTGCCACCGTCGGGATTCGCGGCGGACCTGCCGGACCGCCCGGGTCAGCGAGATCGACTCGATGACGAAGGACACCCCCAGCACGATGTACGAGATCAGGTAGTCGCCGCTGTGCTCGTGCACCAGGATGGTGGTCACGCCGTGGGTGACGGCGAAACCGGCGCCGGCGACGAAGGTGAACATGGCGGCGAAGAACGCCCAGACGTAGCTCTCCTTGCCGTACCCGAAGGGGTGCCGGGTGTCCGCCGGCCGGGCGCCGCGGCGTAGTGCCTGGTAGAGCAGCACCTCGGTGGTGGTGTCGGCGACCGAGTGCGCCGCCTCGGAGAGCATCGCGGCCGAGCCGGAGATGAGCCCGGCGATCAGCTTGGCCACCGCGATGGCGAGGTTAGCGGCGCCGGCGACGACCACAGTGCCGACGCTTCCGGTCTTGATCGCTTGCGCCATGAGGGCCACCATATGACCGGTAGCGGCGCCGCGCGCGGCTAGTGGCCCCGACCCACCGATCCGAACAGATGTGCGGCACGCCAGCGTGGGTGCACGTCTCGGGCGCGTCGGCTGCTAGCGTCTACCGCGTGTCGCGGACCCGCACCGAACGCCTGGTCAACCTGGTGATCTGCCTGCTGTCCACGCGACGGTTCCTGACCGCCGCGCAGATCGCCGCGACCGTGCCCGGTTACGAGCACGATCCGGACGACGCGCGTGACCACGAGGCGTTCCAGCGCAAGTTCGAGCGGGACAAGGCCGAGCTGCGTGAGCTGGGCGTGCCGCTGGAGACCGGGACGGCCAGCGTCTTCGACGCCGAGCCCGGTTACCGGATCGCCCACCGCGAGTACGCGTTGCCCGATATCCCTCTCGAACCGGACGAGGCCGCTGCCGTGGGCATCGCCGCGCGGCTGTGGCAGCACGCCGGTCTCGCCGCCGCCGCCTCGTCGGGACTGGCCAAGCTGCGCGCCGCCGGGGTGGACGTGGACCCGCAGGCCACCCTGGGCCTGGAGCCGATGGTCACCGTCGACCCGGCGTTCGCGCCGCTGACCGCCGCTGCCCGCGACCGCCGCGAGGTCGGGTTCGACTACCGAGTGCCCGACCGGGACGCGCCCAGCCGCCGGCGGCTGCAGCCGTGGGGCGTGGTCTGCTGGCGTGGCCGGTGGTATGTGGTCGGCCACGACCTGGACCGCGCGGCGACGCGTTGCTTCCGGCTGTCCCGGGTGGTCGGCGCGGTCCGGGTGACCGGCGAGCCCGGCGGTTACCAACCGCCGGCCGGCGTCGACCTGATCAGTCACGTGGCCCGCTGGTCCGGCCCGGTGGAGCGCACCGGCCGGGCCACCGTGCTGGCCGCACCGGGCCGGGCCGCCGGGCTGCGCCGCTGGGCGGTCGAGGTGACCGCCGGGCCGGACGGCGACCGGCTGGTCCTGCCGTACGCCGACCCGGACGGGCTGGCCGGCCAACTCGTCCGGTACGGCCCGGACGTGCGGGTGCTCGACCCGCCGGAGGTCCGCGAGGCGGTCATCCAGCGGCTCAAGGAGATCGCCGCCCGGCACGACGAGCTCGTCGTCACCGGGGGTGCCCGATGACCCGGCCGGCCGCCCGCGGCGGCTCCCGGGCCTCCGCCGACCGCCTGGCCCGGCTGCTCAACCTGGTGCCCTACCTGCTGGCCCGGCCGGGCATCGAAATCGCCGAGGCGGCCGGTGACCTGGGCGTCACCGAGCGGCAGCTGCGCGAGGACCTGGAGCTGCTCTGGGTGTGCGGGCTGCCCGGTTACGGCCCCGGCGACCTGATCGACATGGCCTTCGACGGCGACCGGGTGACCATCACCTACGACGCCGGCATCGACCGCCCGCTGCGGCTCACCCCCGACGAGGCGCTGGCCCTCGTGGTGGCGCTGCGGATGCTCGCCGAGACGCCCGGGGTGTCCAACCGGGAGGCCGTCGAACGGGCCCTCGCCAAGATCGAGGACGCCGCAGGGGATCTGGTCGGCGCGCCGGTCGCGGTGCGGCTGCCCGGGGACACCCGACGGGTGGAGGCGCTGCGCACCGCCGTGGAGGGCGGTCGGGCGCTGCGGATCACCTACTACACAGCCGCCCGGGACGAGACCACCGACCGCGTCATCGACCCGCTGCGGATGCTCATGGTGGGCGGCCTGGCGTACGTGGAGGCGTGGTGTCGCCGCGCGGAGGCGGTCCGACTGTTCCGCGCCGACCGGATCGACGCGATCACCGAACTGGACGAGCCGGCCACCGTCCCGCCGCAGGCCGTCCCGCACGACCTGACCGAGGGCGTCTTCCGCCCCTCGCCCGACCTGCCGCTGATCACCCTGCGGGTCGGCCGTGGCGAGCGGTGGATCACCGAGTACTACCCGTGTGAGCGGGTGGAGGCCGGCGACGGCGACCAGTGGCTGGTCTCGCTGCGGGTGACCGACCTGGGTTGGGCCCGCCGGTTCGTGCTCGGCCTCGGCCCGGACGTCACCGTGGTCGCCCCGGTCGAGCTGGCCGAGCAGGTCCGGGCGACGGCGGCTGCCGCGCTGGACGCGTACGCCGTGCCCGCGCCCACCGCCGCACCCCGCCAGCCCGAGGTCGACCCTGCGACGCCCGGCGCCCCGTCGGGCGACCCGGCGGTGGCCGGCCGCACGCAGTAGGCTGACCGCCGTGCTGAAATGGATCGTGCTCGCGGTGGTGCTGCTCCCGCTCGTGGCGCTCGCGCTGGCCGTGCGTCCGGTGCTGACCCGACTGCCCCGGCTGCGCCGCGCCGCGGTGGCGCTGCAACGGCGGGCCGCCGAGGCGGAGGCGCTGCGGGACACCGCCGAGGCGTTGCAGCTCCGCGCCGAGGGCGTTCAGCGCCAGCTCGACACCACCCAGCAGCGACTCGCCGTGATTCGGGCCAAGCGCGGCTGATCGATCCCCGCCGCAGCGCCGCCCCCGCTCGGGGCGGGCCGCTGCGGTCGCGACGGCTCCGCGATGGTTGACTGATCATCGCGGTTGGTCAAGACTTCACCGGCCGGGCCGCGACGACCGCCCCCGGCAGGTGGCAACCGGCCGATCCGCACGTACGATGGGCTGCGTACCACCCCCGGACACACAGAGCGACTGGAGCTTCTCATGGGTGCCCTCAAGCCGTGGCACATCGCGGTTCTCGTGGTTGTGCTGATCCTGCTCTTCGGTGCGAAGCGGCTCCCCGACGCGGCCCGCTCGCTGGGCCGTTCGCTGCGGATCATCAAGGCCGAGACCAAGAGCCTGCAGGACGACGACCGCGACCTCGCCGAGAAGGCCGACGCGCAGGCCGGCTACCAGCCGCTGCCGCCGCAGGTCGGGCAGCCGCAGCAGGCGCCGTACCAGCAGGCGCCGCCGCAGCCACCGGTCGCCGACCCGGTGCACCGCGTCCGCGACAACTGACCGAGAGGCCCGAGCACCGTGGCCTTCGCACTGCGTAAACGCGGCCCGCGCTCCTTCGAGCGCGCCGCCGACGGCTCGATGACGCTTATCGAGCACGTCCGCGAGCTGCGCGACCGCCTGTTCCGCGCCTCGCTGGCGATCGTGGTCGGTCTGATCGTTGGCTTCTTCCTGGCGCAGCCGGCGTTCAACCTGCTCAAGGAGCCCTACTGCAGCCTGCCGGATGCCACTGACGCACTCGGCAACTGCCGGTCGTTCCTTCAGCTGTCGCCCGCCGACGGCTTCATCCTGAAGCTGAAGCTGGCGCTGTGGATCGGCCTGATCGTCGGTGCACCGGTCTGGCTCTACCAGCTCTGGGCCTTCATCGCGCCGGGCCTGCACCGCCACGAACGCAAGTGGGCGTACGTCTTCGTCGCGATCGCGGCCCCGCTGTTCGCCGGTGGTGCCGTGCTCGCCTACCTCGTCGTGGACAAGGGCCTCGCGTTCCTGCTGGAGGCGGGCGTGACCGGCCTCTCCACCCAGCTGGAGGTCACCCGCTACATCTCGTTCGTCACCAACATGATCCTGTTGTTCGGGGTGGCGTTCGAGTTCCCCCTCATCCTGTTGATGCTCAACTTCACCGGCGTGGCCAGCGCCCGGCGGCTGCTGAGCTGGTGGCGCGCGGTCATCTTCATCTCCTTCGCCTTCGCCGCCATCGCCACCCCGGATCCGGGTCCGTTCGGCATGACGTTGCTGGCGCTCTCCCTCTCACTGCTGTACTTCGTGGCGGTCGGGGTCGCGTTCCTCAACGACAAGCGGCGCGGGCGCGGCAAGGACGTCTACGCCGGCCTCGACGACGACGAGGTGTCGCCGCTGGAGCACGACCCCGAGCCGGTCGAGGCGGGGCAGCGGGTGGACGCGACCGCGCCGGTCGGTGCGCCGGACCCGATCGCCCCACCGGCACCGATCGAACGTCGCTACGACGACATGACCTGACGGCCCCGCGCCGCCTGGTCCGCCGACGCCGTCCCCGCCTGCCGGGGGCGGCGTCGCCGCGTTCCAGGCTCGGGTTGCCGACACCGTCCCGACAGCTCACCGTAAGCGCCGAGCCCCGGACCGCTGGTGAGGTGGCCACCGCCCGGTGTACGGCGGGCGTCGGACCGGTTACGGTGCTGCCCGTGACCGCAGACGATCACCCGCTCGCCGGTGGCCCCGTCGCCGTGCTCGCCAACCCCACGGCCGGCCGGGGGCGGCACCGCAGCCTGCTGCCCCGGCTGCTGGACGGCCTGGCCGCCGCGGGTCGACCGGTCCAGCTGCTGTCGGCGGCGAGCCCCGCCGAGGCGGAGGCGGCGTGCCGCGCCGCGGTCGCCGACGGCGCCGGCGCGCTGGTCGCGATGGGCGGGGACGGCACCGTGCACCGGGCGATGCAGGCCGCCGCAGGCACCGCCGTACCGTTCGGGGCCGTGCCGGCGGGCACCGGCAACGACTTCGCCGTCGACACCGGCTTCCCGGCCGATCCGCTCGCGGCTGTGGCGGTGATCGCCGACGCGCTGAGTGCCGGCCGTACCCGCCTGGTCGACCTGGCCCGGATGACCGGCGCCGACGGCGCCGAGCGCTGGTACGGCGCGGTCCTCGCGGCCGGGTTCGACGCGATCGTCAACGAGCGGGCCAACCGGATGCGCTGGCCGCGTGGCCCCCGCCGGTACGACCTGGCGATCCTCGTCGAGCTGGCCCGGTTACGGCCCAGGCGGTACACGCTGCAGCTGGACGGGGTGCCGCACGAGCTGGACGCGGTGCTGGTGGCGGTGGGCAACTGCCCGAGCTACGGGGGCGGCATGCGCATCTGCCCAGACGCCGACCCGACCGACGGGCTGCTGGACGTGGTGGTGGGTGGCCGGATCGACCGGCGCACCCTGATCCGGATCAAGCCCCGCATCTACCAGGGCACCCACGTCGATCACCCCCTCGTGCGCAGCTACCGGGCGCGGACGGTGGAGCTGAGCGCCGAGGGCATCACCACGTACGCCGACGGCGAGCGTTCGCTGGACCTGCCGGTGACGGTCAGCGTGGTTCCGGGCGCGCTGCGGCTGCTGCGCTGACCCGCACCGCTCCGATGCTGGCGGCGATGACCAGCACGATGGCGGCGCACTCCAGCAGTGTCAGCGCCTGCCGCAGCACCAGCCAACCGGCGAGCGTGGCGATGGCCGGGCCGAGGCTCATCAGCACCGCGAAGGTGGCGGTGGGCATCCGGCGCAGCGCCAGCAGCTCCAGGGTGTACGGCAGCCCGGAAGCGAGCACCGCGAGGGCCGTGCCGAGCGCCAGCATGGCCGGTTCGAGCAGCACCGCGCCGCCGTCGATGATGCCGAGGGGCAGGGTGAGCAGCGCGGCGAGGGTGAGCGCCAGGGCCAGCCCGTCCGCGCCCGGGAACCGGCCGCCGACACGGGCGCTGAGCACGATGTACGCGGCCCACATGGCGCCCGCGCCGAACGCGAAGGCCACCCCCGCCGGGTTCAGTCGGTCGAAGCCGCCCTGCCCGAGCAGCGCCACCCCGGCCAGCGCCAGCCCCGCCCAGCACCAACTGGCCAGCCGGCGGGCGGTGAACACCGACAGCGCCAGCGGACCGAGCACCTCCAGGGTCACCGCCGGGCCCAGTGGGATCCGCTCGATGGCCTGGTAGAACAGCGAGTTCATGCCGGCCAGCGCCAGCCCGAACGCGCCCGCCGTCACCCAGGCCCCCCGGTCGTACCCGCGCAGTCGGGGCCGGCACACGACGAGCAGCAGCACGGCCGAGATCGTCAGTCGCAGGGTCACCGCGCCGGCCACCCCGGTACGCGGGAAGAGCAGGGCTGCCACGGCGGAGCCGAACTGCACCGACAGAGCCCCGCCGAGCACCATGCCCACCGCGCCGACGCCACCGGCTCGGCCGGCCGGCGCGCGGGCGGGTGTCGGCCGGTCAGGCAGCAGGGTGTCGGTCACGGTAGCGACGCTAGGGGGTGCCGTGTGGGTGAGGGTAATGCCGGTTCGACTGCGGTTATGCTTCCCGGTTATGACGGTGGAGTTGCGGCACCTACGCGCCTTTCTCACCATCGCCGAGGAGGGCAGCATCACCCGCGCCGCCGGGCGGCTCCGCGTCACCCAGCCCGCGCTGTCGCGCACGCTGCGCCAGCTGGAGGACCACCTGGGGATCCGGCTGGTCGACCGCTCCACCCACCACCTGCACCTGACCCCGGCCGGCCGGTCGCTGCGGGACCGGGCCGCCGCCGCGGTCGCGGCCGTCGACGACGTGCTCGATCCGGGGTACGCCGCCGGGCGGCCGCTGCGGCTCGGGCACGCCTGGTCGGCGCTGGGCGGGCACACCGTCACCCTGCTGCGCCGCTGGCGGAGCGCCCACCCGGACACGCCACTTGAGCTGCTGCGCATCGACGACCGCACCGCCGGGCTGGCCCGGGGCGCCGTGGACGTCGCGGTACTGCGTCAGCCGGTCGACCTGCCCGACGTGCGCACCGTGCGGCTGCTCACCGAGCCTCGGCTCGCCACGGTCCCGGCGGACAGCCCGTTGGTCGAGCGGGCTGTGCTCACCCTGGCCGACCTGATCGATCAGCCCATCGCGGTGAACACCGCCACCGGCACCACCACGCTCGGCCTCTGGCCGGCGGGCGCCGCCCCGGCGACCGTGGTGCCGGTGGCGAACACCGACGACTGGCTCGCCGCGATCAGCGCCGGTCGGGCGGTCGGGGTCACCACGTCCGCGACCGCCGCGATGTACCCCACGCCAGCGGTGGCGTACCGGCCCCTCACCGACGCTCCCGAGGTCACCGTGCTGCTGGCCTGGCGGCACCCGCCCCGGCACCCGGGCGTCGCCGACCTGGTCGCGCTCGCCCACGAGGTCGTCGCCGCCTGACCCGCCGGCTCAGCCCGGCAGGGCCAGATCTAGCACGGCACCCAGCCCGTTCTCCCGGCCGGGATCGGCGGCCGGCAGCACCAGCACCGCGCAGCCGGCTGCCACGGCGCCCGCGTCCGCCGGGGTGTCACCAACCATCAGCGTCTGCTCCGGATCGACGCCGAGCATCCCGCAGGCGCGCAGGAAGATCGCCGGGTCGGGCTTGCACCGCCCCACCTCGTAGGAGAGCACGAACGCGTCGACCAGCCCGGTCAACCCCCAGGCGTCGAAGTGCGGCCGCAGGTCGAAGCCGATGTTGCTGACCACCGCCACCCGCACCCCGGCCTCGCGCAGCGCGGTAAGGGTGGGAGCGGTGTCCGGGTACGGCAGCCAGCCCTCGGCGATCAGCAGCCGCTCGTAGAGAGCGTCGGCGAAGCCCTCGATGCCCGCGTCGACGGTCTCGGCCAGCCCCGTGTAGGCACCCCGGTGGGCGTGCGGGTAGAGGTCCCGGTCGGCCCACAGCTCGGCCAGCCGGGGCGGCACCCGGGCGGGCAGGGGCCCGCCGGCCCGGCCGGCGGTCAGCAACCGGTCGGCCAGCGAGGTGGCCCGTACCCGATCCAGCGTGACCCCGCATGCCGCCGCGGCCGCCAGCACCCACTGCCGCGGCTCCTCCACCTGGGCCAGGGTGCCGTGAAAGTCGAAGAGCACCGCCTTCACGGGCCGTCGGGACGCCCGGGAGGCGGCGGCGTCCTCGGCGCTGCCCGGCGGACGAGTCTGGGGCGGTTCGGCATGGTCCGGCACGCCGTGCACCCTACCGACCGCCGCCGACGACCCCTCCGCACGGCCTTGTCGGGTGTCGTGTCCCGGCACGCACTAATCTTGGTGACATGTCGAGCCCCGCCGAGCGGTACGCCGCGGCGCGCCGCCGGGCCGCGCAGGCCTCACAGTTCCCGGCGCTGGACGAGTTCGCCCTTGACCTGGGGTTCGATCTCGACGACTTCCAGCGGGAGGCGTGCCAGTCCCTGGAGCGGGGCAGCGGGGTGCTGGTCTGCGCCCCCACCGGCGCCGGCAAGACCGTGGTCGGCGAGTTCGCCGTACACCTGGCGCTGCGCGGGCGGCCCGGCGACCCGGCGGCGGCCGACGACCCGGCGGCACCGCCGACCCGGCGCAAGTGCTTCTACACCACACCGATCAAGGCGCTGTCCAACCAGAAGTACCACGACCTGGTCGCCCGGTACGGCGCCGAGCAGGTCGGCCTGCTCACCGGCGACAACGCCATCAACGGCGACGCGCCGGTGGTGGTGATGACCACCGAGGTGCTGCGCAACATGCTCTACGCGGGCTCCAGCACGCTGCAGGGGCTGGCCTACGTGGTGATGGACGAGGTGCACTACCTCGCCGACCGGTTCCGCGGCGGGGTGTGGGAAGAGGTGATCATCCACCTGCCTGCCTCGGTCACCCTGGTCTCGTTGTCGGCGACCGTCTCCAACGCCGAGGAGTTCGCCGACTGGCTGGTCACCGTGCGCGGCGAGACCGCGGTGGTGGTCAGCGAGCACCGGCCGGTGCCGCTGTGGCAGCACATGCTGGTCGGCAAGCGGATGTTCGACCTGTTCCACGACGCCGACGCCGCCCGCAAGCACGACGTCCACCCGGAGCTGCTGCGCTACACCCGCGACACCATGCGCCGCCTGGAGCTGGGCGAGGGCCGCAGCGCCGGGCCCGGCGCCGGCCGGCGGGGCCCGCGCTGGCGCGGCCCGATGCGCCCGGACATCGTCGACCGGCTGGACCGGGAGGGTCTGCTCCCGGCGATCCTGTTCATCTTCAGTCGGGCCGGCTGCGCCGCCGCGGTGCAGCAGTGCCTCGCCGCCGGGCTGCGGCTCACCTCGCCCGAGGAGCGGGCCGAGATCCGCCGCGTGGTCGAGTCCCGGGTGACCGCCATCCCCGGCGAGGACCTGTCGGTGCTGGGCTACTGGGAGTGGCTCGACGGGTTGGAGCGCGGCCTGGCCGCCCACCACGCCGGCATGCTCCCGGTTTTCAAGGAGATCGTCGAGGAGCTGTTCGTCCGAGGCCTGGTCAAGGCCGTCTTCGCCACCGAGACCCTCGCGCTGGGCATCAACATGCCGGCCCGCTGCGTGGTCCTGGAACGGCTGGTCAAATACAACGGCGAAGCGCACGTCGACCTGACCCCGGGGGAGTACACGCAGCTCACCGGGCGGGCCGGCCGGCGCGGCATCGACGTGGAGGGGCACGCCGTGGTGGTGTGGTCCCCGGAGACCGACCCGCGGCACGTCGCCGGGCTCGCCTCCACCCGCACCTACCCGCTGCGCTCCAGCTTCCGGCCCTCGTACAACATGGCGGTCAACCTCGTCGGCACGGTCGGCGCGGAGCCCGCCCGGGCCCTGCTGGAGTCCTCGTTCGCCCAGTTCCAGGCGGACCGGTCGGTGGTCGGCCTGGCCCGGCAGGTGCAGCGCAACACCGAGACCATCGAGGCGTACGGCGCGGAGGCCGCCTGCCACCACGGCGACTTCGACGAGTACTTCGCGCTGCGGGTGGCGATCGCCGACCGGGAGAAGGCCATCGCCCGGCAGGGGCAGACCCAGCGCAAGGCCGCCGCGGTGGCTTCGCTGGAGCGGCTGCGGGTCGGCGACGTGATCCGGGTGCCGGCGGGCCGGCGGGCCGGGCTGGCCGTGG
Organism: Micromonospora cremea; assembly: GCF_900143515.1. Lineage (NCBI taxonomy): Bacteria > Bacillati > Actinomycetota > Actinomycetes > Micromonosporales > Micromonosporaceae > Micromonospora > Micromonospora cremea. The sequence goes on from NZ_FSQT01000001.1 coordinate 1,527,074, forward strand.
TGCTGGACCCGGCGACCGGTGGCTTCGGCGAGCCCCGGCCGCTCGTGCTCACGCAGGACCGCTGGGCCGGGCGGGTCAGCCCGGGCGACTTCACCACCCCGGCCGAAGTGCTGGCCCGGATCCGGGTGCCCAAGCACTTCAACCACCGCTCGCCGGCCGCCCGGCGTGACCTCGCCGCCGAGGTCAGCGGCACCGGACTGGACCGGCACGGCGGCCGGCGGGGTGGGCGTTCCCGGCAGGTGACCGGCGAGGACCACCAGCTCACCCAGCTCCGCACCGAGCTACGTCACCACCCCTGCCACGCCTGCCCGGAGCGGGAGGAGCACGCCCGGTGGGCCGAGCGGCGCCGGCGTTTGGAGCGCGACACCGAGGAGCTGCGTGAGCGGGTCTCCGGCCGTACCGGGTCCCTCGCGCGGACATTCGACCGGATCGTGGCGCTGCTGACCGACCGGGGCTACCTCACCGGCGACGGCGCGGTCACCGACGCCGGTCGGATGCTCGGCCGGATCTGGACGGAAGCGGACCTGCTGGTCGCCGAGTGCCTGCGCCGGGGGGTGTGGGACGGGCTGTCGCCGGCCGAGCTGGCCGCCGCCGTGTCCGTGGTGGTCTTCGAGGCGCGCCGCGACGTCGACGAGCGGGCGTCGCTGCCGCGCGGACCGGTGGCCGACGCGGTCGACGAGACGCTGAAGCTGTGGGGCGAGATCGAGGCCGACGAGGCGGCGCGCGGGCTGACCGCGACCCGGGAGCCGGACCTCGGCTTCGCCTGGCCGGTCTACCGGTGGGCCCGTGGTGACGCGCTGGCCAAGGTGCTCGGCAGCGGTCACGAGATCGACGGTGAGATGCCGGCCGGCGACTTCGTCCGCTGGGCGCGCCAGGTGGTCGACCTGCTGGGTCAGCTGGCCGACTCCGGCGGCGCGTCACCGGACCTGCGCTCCACCGCCCGGCAGGCGATCGCGGCCATCAACAGAGGTGTGCTGGCGTATCACACCTCTGCCTGATCACTTTCGGTCACCGTCGTCGGCGAACCGACGCATCGGACGGTCACCGCGACAGCACCCCCCCCCGGATAGCCCGGGGGGTGCTGTCGCGCCTGTTCGGAGCACCCCTGATCATTGCCCCGGCGCTTCCTCTACGCGCCGGTAACGAACGGGGAGAAGGCCGCCATGGCGGAGATCAATCACTTTGAGTACGGGTGGATCACGCCCGCGCTGAGCTACGCGCTGTCCGTGCTCGGTTCGGTCCTCGGGCTGATCTGCGCCGGGCGTATCCGCACCGCCGGCACCGCCGGCCAGCGTGCGTGGTGGGGGTTGCTGGCCGCCTGGGCCCTCGGCGGCACCGCCATCTGGGCGATGCACTTCATGGCCATGCTCGGCTTCGCCGTCGCCGGCACCCGTATCCGGTACGACGTGCCGCTCACCGCGGCCAGCACGGCCATCGCCGTCGTGGCGGTCGGCATCGGCCTGGCCATCGTGGGCACCGGCCGGCTGAACCCGGTACGGCTGATCGCCGGCGGGATCTTCACCGGGGTTGGTGTGGCCGCCATGCACTACAGCGGGATGGCGGCGATGCGCCTGAACGGCAGCCTCGGCTACGACACGACCCGGGTCGCGCTCTCGGTGGCGATCGCTATCGTGGCGGCCACCGTCGCGCTGTGGCTCGCGATGACCGTCCGGCGGCCGCTGGCGATCTTCGCCTCCGCGCTGGTGATGGGCATTGCCGTGAACGGCATGCACTTCACCGGCATGAGCGCCCTCTCGGTGCACCAGCACGAGGAGCAGGGTGAGATCACCGGCACCGGGATGAGCACGCTCCTGGTGCCGATCGTGCTGGCGGTGATCTTCGGCGTGGTCGGTCTGCTCTACGCCCTGCTCGCCGCGCCGACCGACGACGACCGGGCCGCCGCCGCGTACCTGGACGGTCGGCGGGCCCCGGAGCCGGCCGCCGCGGCACCGGTCGTCGCCCCGGACCCGGTCGGGCTGCGCGCCCGCTCCACGCTCGGCCAGCCCGGCACCCCGTTCCCGTCCCGTCGGGAGACGCCACCCCGCTGACCGCGACCGGGCGGCGCGGAACGGGTCGACAGTGTGGGGGCCACCAGGGCGCGCGCCGAGATTCGGTGCACCGCCCTGGTGGCCCGCTGCTGTGGCTCAGCCGACGCGGGTCAGACCTGGGTCTGGTTCGGACACCACACGCCGGATCCGTAGTCCTTCAGCAGGTCGTCGCGGATTTAGCCGCCGACCCTGGCCTGCACGTTGGCGACGTAGGTCCACGTGTCGACCCCGTTGATGTCCAGCGCGTAGCAGTGGTAGTCGAGCGACTGGCTGGAGTACGAGACACCGGACTCCGCGCAGCGGGTGCTGGACCCGACGCGCATGTTGGCGGCCCCGGTGGTGTCGAGGTCCGGCGGAGCGCTTCGTCCGCAGCTCCAGTGCGCCGAGGCCTGCGTCGGAGCGGCGATCGCGCCAGCGAACGCGCCCGCGGCGACAACTGCGATCGCTGTTGCGACGGTGAAAGGTCGGAGAGCTTCTCTGGTCACGCTTCCTCCGATCGCTCTGCGTAATGACCGGGTGCGACGGTGATGGCGATTCTGATTGCGCGGGCTTCATGCCTAGAACTACTATGCATTGCAGATCTAGGTATAGGTGGTCCCATGCACATCACCAAGGACCTCGTGGCGGCCTCGGCGACACCACTCGTGCTGGGGATCCTCGCCGAGGGCGAGAGCTACGGCTACGCGATCCTCAAGCAGGTCAACGACCTCTCGGGCGGGCAACTGGAGTGGACCGACGGCCTGCTCTACCCACTGCTGCACCGCCTGGAGCGGCTCGGCCACGTCGAGTCGGCCTGGGAGACCCCGGCGGGAGGGCGACGCCGGAAGTACTACCGCATCACCGACCAGGGCCGGGCCGAGCTCGCCGAGCAGCGCCGCCAGTGGGCCGCCGTCGTCGACGCCCTGTGGGGCGTCTGGAGCACGACACAGTCCATCAAGCCGATCGCGGTACCGGCATGGGGGTCGGGACTATGACCGTCGACAACGATCTGGAGGGCCAGATCGCCGAGTGGCGGGCCTACATCCACCGCCGCCGGGAGCTGCACCACACCGATGCCGAGGAGCTGGAGGACCACCTTCGCAGCCGGATCGCCGAGCTGACCGAGGCCGGCCTGCGGGCCGACGAATCTTTCCTCATCGCTGTCAAGCGCATGGGCAGCCTCGATGACCTGTCGCGGGAGTTCGCCCGCGAGCACTCCGAGCGCCTATGGAAACAACTCGTGCTGCCCGGCGAGCCGGACGCGCCCACCGCCGCCCGCTCCCGTCGCGAGTTGCCCGTCATGGTGCTCTGTGCGGCCGTCGCGGCGCTCGCGATCAAGGTGCCGTCCTGGTTCGGGCTCGACCTGTCCGGGGACGACGACGCCGGCTTCTACGCGCGAAATGCCAGCCTCTTCGCGCTGCCGGCCCTTGCGGCGTACTTCGCCTGGCACCGCCGCGTCGGTCCTCGCGTCATCGGGGCGCTCGCGTTGCTGTTCGTTCTCGGCGCGGTCGCCGCGAACGCGTACCCGCTGGCCGACGGCTCGCAGACCATGGTGCTCACCGCGATCCACCTGCCGTTGGCGCTGTGGCTGGTTGTCGGCGTCGCCTACGCGGGCGGCGACTGGCGATCAGACCGGCGGCGAATGGACTTCATCCGGTTCACCGGGGAGTGGCTGATCTACTTCGTCCTCATCGGACTCGGTGGGGGCGTGCTCACGGGCTTCACGGTGAACGCCTTCGCAGCCATCGGCCTGGACGCGGAGGGATTCGTCCAATCGTGGCTGCTGCCGTGCGGCGCCATGGCCGCGGTCATCGTGTCGGCATGGCTGGTGGAGGCCAAGCAGAGCGTCATTGAGAACATGGCGCCGGTACTGACCCGGGTCTTCACGCCGCTCTTCACGGCCGCCCTGCTGGCCTTCCTGGTCGCCGTCGTCTGGACCACCAACGGCATCGACGTCGAGCGCGACGCGCTCATCCTCTTCGACCTGCTGCTCGTCCTCGTGCTGGGCATGCTGTTGTACGCCATCTCCGCCCGCGACCTGACGGCCCGACCCGGCCTCTTCGACCGCTTGCAGCTCGCGCTCGTCGTCAGCGCTCTGATCATTGACGTCCTGGTGCTGGCGGCGATCACGGGCCGGATCACCGAATGGGGCTTCAGCCCCAACAAGACCGCGGCACTGGGCGAGAACCTCGTCCTGCTCGCCAACCTGGCGTGGTCGGCATGGCTGTACCTCGGCTTCGTGCGTGGCCGCATGCCCTTCGCCCGCCTGGAACGGTGGCAGACCCGTTACGTGATCGTGTACGCCGGGTGGGCCTGGGCGGTCGTCCTCGCCTTCCCGCCCCTGTTCGGCTTCGCCTGAGCGGCAGACGCGGCTGTGCCCCCGTGGCTGCGGTCCCACCGCCCCGGTTCACGCGGGTCGAGGCGTCACGGCGGGTGGTGATCCTCGGTCACCGCCGGCTACGCCGCTGACCGCTGAGCCGCAGTGTGTTGCAGACGTCGAAGACACCGGGCACGTCGTAGGCGAGTTCCGCGGCGACCTGCCGCGTCTCCGAGTCGCTCACCACGCCGGTGAGGATGACGACCCGGTTCTGTACGCAGACGCTGATCTGCTGGCGCCGTGTCGTCCAGTCGACGCTCAGCCGCTGCGCGACCAGCGCCTCGATCCGCACGTCCTCGCGGTCCTGCTCGAACTGGTTCGAGGCGTCGGCGAACCAGTTCTCGTCGGGTAGTGGCCAGGGCATGTACACGTGAGCTCCTTGATCGTGGGCGGGCCAGGTCCGGAGTGCTGGCCGTGCTGCCGGATGGCCTTCCGGTGCCGGCGCTGTCTCGTCTCGGATTCACGTGGAGTCGGAGCGTTCTGAGCTGGCGGTGGCGACGACCAGCACCACGGCGATGCCGGCGAGACCGACCTCGATGATCACGGCCAGGAGGTTGAGGGCGTGGGTGTCGACGCCCGCGAGACGGGCGACGATGGTGCCGGCCAGCGCCGCGACGACCCCGACGGCCACGGTCAGCCACATCGGGGCCTCCCGACGTCCTGGGATGATGAGCCTGCCGAGCAGGCCGATGGTGACGCCGACGAGGAGCGCGGTGACGAGGCCGGTGATGGTCATGCGCTCTCCTCAGGTGTCGGTTGTCGCTGCCGGTGACGAGGGTCGGCGTCGATCAGGATCGGGCGGCCGTCGCAGTGGAGGCCGTGTGGCCGGACACCGGGCCCTGGGACAGTTGGGCGAGGGCCTCGTCGCGGCTCTCGAAGACAGGGAAGGCCCGGTCCAGACGCATGGTGTGCAGGACGGTGCGGACGAACCGCGACGGCGCGGCCAGGCACAGCGTGACGCCGCGGTCGCGGGCCTCGCGGTGGGCGCGGACGAGCAGACCGAGGTCGATGGAGTCGATGAGGTGCACTCGGGTCAGGTCGACCACGAGGTGTCCTTCCACCTCGGCCGCGTGACGCAGGGCGGCGCGCAGGCTGTCACCGGTGTCGAGATCGACGTCACCGGTGGCGGCGACGGTCAGGTCGTCGAGATGGTCGATGCCGAGGATGCCGCCGGGACCGTGGTTGTCGTACGACGCGTGACCGCCACCAGGGATCGGCAGCAGGCTGCAGTGCGGGCAGCGGTGCGGGCCGGTGGCGAACGGGGAGCCACTCCAGCCGTGTTCGGACACCAGGGTCCAGACGACCTCGGCGTCGGGGAGCACACACGCGGTGGCCCTGATGGAGTCGCCGCAGGTGTCGCAGATCAGTGTCATCAGGTGATCGTCCGGGACGACGGTCATTCTGCTGGTCCTTCCTGGGCCCGCGTCCGTCGGTTCGGCGGGCACGGCTTTCGGGGTGGGGCTGCGGCGGTGGTCCGGCTCCCGCGCTCGACGTGTCAGGCGCCGGCGCGGCGGTCCCGCCCGGTGGTGGCCAGGACGACGACCTGGCGGGCTCGTCACTGAGAGGTGGCCACGGATGCTCGGCCATGGGCGACCAGAGCCGGCTGCGCCGAGGCGGGTTCTTGTCCCGTCGCCGGAGTGCCTGGCGCTGACGACGGGGGATCGGTGACGATCGGCAGGACCTGGTCCAGACGGGCAGTGTGCAGGATCCGCCGGATGCGGGGGTTCGGGTTGCGGATGGTGAGGACCCCGGCGGTACGGGCCAGCCGCCGGTGCACCTCGAGCAGCAGGCCGATGGCAGCGGCATCGATGTGCCGGCACCTGGACAGGTCGACCACGACCTGCGCGGGATCCAAGGCAAGCAACCGGTCGAACACGGCTCCGGCCGCCGGCAGGCAGGCCCGGTCGAGTTCGGTGACGCGTACCTCGACCAGCGGCAACGTGCACGGCGTAGGTGCTGGTGGTCCTGTCACGGGCGTACCCCTTCCCTTTCCGGACCGGTCGCTTACGACCGTGCCGTGCCGGCTTGGCGGTCACCACGCGGATCTATGACAGTTGCGTGACAAATCCGCCAGCCGGCCGGCACGGTTGGCCGCGTGGTCGGTGGCCTGGGGATGATGCCGGGTATGACGGCCGTACTGGTGATCGAGGACGACGACCGTATCCGCCTGGCGCTGCTGCTCGCACTCGAGGACGAGGGCTACGACGCTGTGGGCGCGGCCACGGCTGAGGAGGGCCTGCGCGTCCAGCGCCGCAATCCGGCGGACTACGTGTTGGTGGACCTGATGCTGCCCGGCATCGACGGCTTTGAGTGCATCCGGCACCTGCGCCGTGACGACGACGTGCCGGTCGTGGTGGTCAGCGCCCGCGACGACACCCACGACATCGTCGCCGCCCTCGAAGCTGGGGCCGACGACTACGTCGTCAAGCCGGTGGCGATCAAGGAACTGACCGCCCGGCTGCGCGCCCTGCGCCGCCGCGCCCGTGCCGGCGTCGCGGGATCGGCGCCGGAGCCCGTGCCCGTGCTCGCATTCGGCGAGCTGGAGATCAGCCCCGATGGGGGAGAGGTACGCCGCGCCGGCCAGCCCGTACCGGTCACGCGCACCGAGTTCCGGCTGCTGTGCGAGCTGGCCGAACACGCCGGCCGGGTGCTGTCCCGCCAGCAGCTGCTGCAACGGGTCTGGGGCTACGACAGCGGTGACGAGAGGCTGGTCGACGTGCATGTCGGCCGGCTGCGGCAGAAGATCGAGTCGGACCCGGCGACCCCCCGGCACCTGGTCACGCTGCGGGGCCTGGGCTACAAGCTGCAGCGATGAGACGCCTCGGACTGCGCACCCGGGTCACCGCCGCGTTCGCCATCGGAGCGCTCCTGCTCGCCGCGTCGATGGCCCTGGTGTCGTACGAGCTGACCCGTCGCTCCCTCATGGACGAGCGGGAACGCACCGCCCTGCGCGCCGCCTACTTCGACGCCGCCGTCGTCCGTGCCGGGCTGGACACCGATACCCCCGACGTGGTGGAGGTGCTTCGGTCGCTGGACACGGGCGGCAGCCGGCGGCCCGTGCTGCATCTGGACGGCGAGTGGTACGCCCGGACCGCCGACCCCGGCACCACCACCGCCATACCCACCGCCCTGCGACGGGCCGTCGCCTCCGGGGAGCCGGCGGTGCAGCGCGTACGCGTCGACGGTCAACCCGCCCTGGTGGTCGGGGTGCCCCTGTCCGCGACGGCGACGTACTTCGAGGTCAACTCTCTGCGCGAGCTGGAGCAGACGTTCCAGGTCCTGTCACTCGCGTTGACCACCGTCGCGATCATGGTCGCCGGATCCGGCGCGGCCCTCGGCTGGTACGCGACCCGGCACGGGCTGCGCCCCTTGACGGCCGTCGCCGACGCCGCCGAGAAGATCGCCGCCGGCGACTTCACCGCCCGCCTCGACCCGGCCACCGACCCCGACCTGACGCGTCTGTCCTCCTCGTTCAACCAGATGGTCGACCAGCTCGCCCATCGCATCGAGCGGGACCGCCGCTTCGCCGCCGACGTCAGTCACGAACTGCGCTCACCTCTGCAGACCCTCGCCGCGGCGGCCAGCGTCCTGGCGCGTCGCCGGGAGCACCAGGACGAACGAACCGCCATCGCCGCCGGGCTCGTCGCCGACGAGATCAACCGGTTCCAACGGCTCGTCAACGACCTGATCGACCTGGCTCGGAGCGACCAGCCAGCCCATCGGGGCCCCGTGGACGTGGTGGGGCTGGCCCGGGATGCCTGCCGTGCTCTCGACCTGCCGGCCTCGCTCGTCCACCTCGCGGCGGACGCACCGGCGACGTGGCGGGTCGAGCGGCGGCGTATCGCGCAGATCCTGGCCAACCTGCTCGACAACGCCGTGACCTACGGGGGCGGCCCCGCGAGCGTCCGGTTGAGCCGCGACGGTGACGTCGGCGTCATCGAGGTCGAGGACGACGGCCCGGGTGTGTCCATCGAGGACCGGGAGGCGATTTTCGACCGCTTCGTCCGGGGGCGAGCCGCCCACACGCGCGGCGCCGGCGACGGCACCGGTCTCGGACTCGCGCTGGTCGCCCAGCACGCGGCGGCGCACCGCGGGCACGCCACCGTCACCGACCGCCCCGGCGGAGGCGCCCGCTTCCGCGTCACCCTGCCGGAGAGCCTGCCATGAACCACCGCCACGTCGCCCCACTGGCACTCGTCGCGTTGCTGACCGGCTGCGGCGTGCCCACCGACGACACCCCCCGAACGGTGGTGCCCCCGTGGGGGGTCCGCAGCGCTGCCCCCGTCGACACCACGGCACCGGCCGGCCGTGCGGACGAGACGCTCTGCCTCGTCCGCGACAACCGCATCGTCTCGGTGGTCCGGCACGTCGACCGCCCACCCACGGTCGAGGATCACCTGCGGCATCTACTCGCCGGGCCAGGTACGGCCGAACGCGACAGCGACCTGACCAGCGCGCTGCCGGGAGCGGTCGACGCCACCGGTGCGACAGCGACCGGCACGCAGGCCCGCGTCGCGGTCGACGAACCCGACGACGACGCTGGCCGCAGCGACGAGGTCCTCGCCTTCGGGCAGATCGTCTGCACTCTCACCAGTCGCGACGATGTCACCACCGTGGTGTTCCTGCGCGACGGCAGGCCACTCGCCGTGCCCCGCGCCGACGGTCTGCTGTCCGAACAACCGCTCACCCGCGCCGACTACGCCCCGCTCATCACCCCAGATTGACCAGGCTGAGCCGGACCCGCGCAGTGGCCGCTGTGGTGGTCGAGCTTGCCGCAGAGCGTCCCGGCGAAGGCCTCGGCCATGGCGAGCTGGTCGCGCAGTGCGGTGACGCGGGCGGTGGCGGCGGTCTCGAACATGGCGAGGCGGTCGAGCAGGGCGGCGCGGTCGGCGCCGGTGGCGGTGTCGAGCGCATCGAGGACGGTGAGCAGGTCCCGCATCTCGTCGAGGGTGAACCCGAGGGGCTTCATCCGCTTGACCACGGCGAGCCGGCTGAGGTCAGGCTCGGTGTAGAGGCGGAAGCCGCCCTCGCTGCGCGCGGAGGGGACGATCAGGCCGACTTCCTCGTAGTGGCGGATGGTCCGAATGCTCAACCCGATCCGCTCGGCTGCTTCCCCGATCTGCATCAGGCGGCAGGTAGCCGGGGCGGAGGTGTGCTCCGGCCCGTTCTCCCGGCTGGTGGTGACCATCAGTGGCCAACGCCGAGCTGGCCGGTGAGGGTGTCGTGGATGCGGGCGCTGGGCTTGTTCAGCTCGACGATCTCGACGGTCTTGCCGCGGGTGGCGTACCTGCTGGTGATCGCGTCGAGGGCGGCGACGGACGAGGCATCCCAGACGTGGGCGCGGCTCATGTCGATGACCACGTGCCCGGGGTCGTTCGCGTAGTCGAACTGGCCGACCAGGTCGTTGCTGGAGGCGAAGAACAGCTCACCGTGCACGGAGTAGATCCGGGTGGTGCCGTCCGGGTCGAGGACGCTGGTGACCTCGACCAGGTGGGCGACCCGGCGAGCGAAGATGACCATGGCGGTGAGCACACCGACGACGACGCCGACGGCAAGGTTGTGGGTGGCCAGGGTGGTGGCCACGGTGGCCACCATGACGACAGTTTCGCCGTACGGCATCCGCTTCAACGTCTTCGGCGCGACCGAGTGCCAGTCGAACGTCGACACTGCCACGATGATCATCACGGCGACCAGGGCGACCATCGGAATGACCGCGACCACGTCGCCGAGCGCCACGACCAGGACCAGCAGGAACACGCCGGCCAGGAACGTCGACAGCCGGGTACGGGCGCCGGACGCCTTCACGTTGATCATTGTCTGGCCGATCATGGCGCAGCCACCCATGCCGCCGAAGAAGCCGGTGACCATGTTGGCGACGCCCTGGCCCCAGGACTCACGCGTCTTGTTGGACCGGGTGTCGGTGATGTCGTCGACCAGCTTGGCGGTCATCAGCGACTCCATCAGCCCGACCAGCGCGATCCCCACGGCGTAGGGGGCGATCAGGGTGAGGGTGTGGAGGGTCCACGGAATCTGCGGCAGGCCGAGGGTGGGCAGGCTGTCCGGCAGGGCACCCTCGTCACCGACCGTCGGTACGGCAACCCCGGCGAACACAGTGACCACCGTCAGCACCACGATCGCGACCAGCGGCGCCGGGACGGCCCTGGTGAGTCGCGGCAGGCCGACCATGATCGCCAAGGCCGCCGCGACGAGTGGATAGACCAGCCACGGCACGCCGAGCAGGTGCGGCACCTGGGCAGCGAAGATCAGAATCGCCAGGGCGTTGACGAACCCGACCATGACGCTGCGGGGAATGAAGCGCATCAGCTTCGCCACGCCGAGCACCGCGAGCAGGACCTGGATCGCACCGCCGAGGATCACCGCCGCGATCAGGTAGTCCAGGCCGTGCGCCTTGACCAGGGGTGCGACCACGAGCGCGATGGCGCCGGTGGCTGCCGAGATCATCGCCGGCCGGCCGCCACAGATCGCGATGGTGACCGCCATCGTGAACGAGGCGAACAGCCCCACCCGAGGGTCGACCCCGGCCAGGATCGAGAAGGAGATCGCCTCCGGGATCAGCGCCAGGGCGACGACCAGGCCGGCGAGGACCTCGGTGCGGAACACCTTCGGCGACAGCCAGGACGGGCGGGACAGGCGCGTACGGGAAACTGCGGACAGCACGGAAGACATACGGCCATTTCCACTCAGGGCACGCCGGACGGGCGCGCACAGCCGGTGTCCTGGGTCGGACACCGGCAGCTACTCACGGATCAGCGACGGCCGGCTCGCATCCGGCCCCTGGGCCTCATCGCCCAGGACGCAACAGTTCGCCGAAGGGGTTGCCCACCCTCGACGACCGGCGACGACGCTACTCTTCCGTAACGGGAGAGTTCGCCGGAGGTGGTGATCATCACCTCCGCCCCGGGCTGCCTTGTTCAGTTGCCTGCGGTGCGTCCCGAGTCCGCGGCGCCGCGTCTGATGCGGGTCTGGGCGACGAGGCTGACGAGCGCGAGGAGCACGGTCAGCGCGGTGCAGCAGACGACTGCCGGCACCTCGCCGATCGGGCCGGCGAGCTGCCCCTCGATGACGATGGGTAGCCCGAAGGCGACGTACGACACGACGTAGATTCCGCCGACGGCTCCGGCGCGCTGGTGCGCCGCGAGCGGGATGATGAGGCGCAGGGCTGCGGTGAAGGACGCGCCGAAGCCGACACCGGCGAGTGCCTGCCCGATGATCATGACGGCCAGGCTTTCGACGAACACGCCGCCGATGATGCCGATGGCCCCGACGAGGGACGCGTAGATACCGATGGTCATCGCCCGCCGAGGATCGACGCGGGCGAAGGTCAGTCCGACGACGGTCGATACGGCCGGCGCGATGAACCCGGCCACGCCGTTGAGCAGGCCGCTGTCCAGATGGAAGACGCTGCGAACCATGCTCGGGGCCAGCCCGCCGGAGAGACCTGCGAGCATCCAGACGGCGGCGACCACGGGTGCCGCGGCGGCGAATTCCGCTCGAGCGGCGGGCGGGATGGCGACGCGCGGAACCATCGAGCGCAGCGCACCCGAGGTCCGCGGCGTGGTTTCCGGAGACAGGGCGATGACGACGGCGCCGAGAATCGTGAGGACGACGAGGACGGCGAAGACGATGGAGTTCGCCGCGGGCGTGAGCTGGATGGCGAGGCCCGCCAGCAGGGAGCCGACACTCAGCCCGCCGGTCAGGCCGACACTGCCGAGGATCGTGCCCAGTCTCTTCCTGTTCGGCGGGGCGAGCTCGACGAGCGCCGCGGTGAAGGCGGCCGTCGCCGCGCCGCTGGCCACCCCTTGCACGATGCGGCCGGCGATCACCCACTCGATGTTGGGGGCGACGAGAAACAGCACGTTCGACGCGAGCTGGACGACCAGAGCGCCGATGAGCACCGGGCGCCGGCCGACATGGTCAGACAGCGACCCCAACGTGAGGACGGCGGCGAGGAAGCCGATCGCGTAGACCGCGAACGCCAGCGTGAGCAGCGACGGGGCGAACTCCCACTGCTGCCGATAGACCACCAGCAGGGGCGTCAGCACGCCTGCCGCGAGATACACGCTCGTGAACGCGAGCGCCGTACCCGTGAGCGCCAGTCCGGCCGGGAGAGTGCGCCGCCGGCGGGCCGTGGGCGCGTCGATGGTTGCCTGAGATGAGGACACAGCTGCTCCAGGTAGCGGCCACGCGCGCGAATGCGGCGGCCAAGGAATGGGTGGTGGTGAGGCGGATCCGCCGCCGAGCCGGGCTGTCGTCAGCCGGAATCTCGTTGTCCCGAACGGGACTCAGCGCGGCTCAACGGCCGGATCGCGGTCGTTAGTCGGTGATGACGACGACGCCCGACGGCGCATCCAGCAGTTCCACCGTGCGCTCGGCGGCACGGTCGATCTGGACGCGAGGCTCGGCGGGGATCTGCTGCTCGTTGTAGGTGCCGGGCCCGTAGAACTGTCCGTAGCTGAGCACGACGCCGCCAGCGGCGAGAACGGAACGCTCCAGCTCGGCGACAGCCAGGGCGTCGGGTCCGTCCGGCAACTGCCAGGCGACGGTCTGGGCCAGGATCTTCGGCGATCCGCTCTGCCGTGCCGCCTCGATCAGGTTCTGGTTACCCTCGGTCCGGATCCGGGCGTTCAGCTCCGCATGATCGCCGATCTTCTCCACCTCGTCCGGCAGATCGGTCAGCTCGTTCAGGATGACGTCCGGTCCGAAGTCACGAACGGCCTGGATCAGGGCGGCCCGGTCGAAGACGTCACACAGGATCGGCTCGGCACCGAGCTGCGCCAGCAACTCCATCTTGCTGGACGAGCGCGTCATGCCACCCACCACGTGCCCCGCCTGAACCAGCCGGGGAATGAGCCGCTGCCCGATGACGCCGGACGCGCCGGCAAGAAATACCCTCATGATCTTTTCCCAACTATGTGATTGCGCGGTTTCAGGAATGTGACGCCGTTCCCTGCCACCTCGGCGGCCGGAGGCCCACTGGTCAGATCGAGGACGACCGGGAGACCAGGTGGGTGTCCTCGTACAGGTGCAAGCGCACGATCTTCGCTTCCTCGATGGTCAGATGCATGATCATCGGGGTGGTGAAGCGCTTGCCGCTGCGGGCGAAGGTGTGTGTGGCAGTGGCGACGATGACCGCGTCAGTGCCCTCCACCACGATCCGGTCCACCGCGTACTCACTCTGGCCACGACGGAACGCCGAGCCCATCGTCGTGAAGAACGCCGGCACCTCGGAGGCGCGGGTACGCGGTCCGGTCCAGGGCAGCTCAGCGTCGCCCGGCACGTACCAGTCGATGGTGTCGGCGAAGACGTCCGCGATGCGATCCGGGTCGCCCCCGCCGAGAAGCTGGAGAAAGGCCTCGGCCGTACGGCGGGTGTCGCCCGGTTCGGTGGTCTCTTTGATCATGTTTGACATGGCGCACCTTCGACGTGACCCGAGTTCTTGACCGACCGGTCCACCATACGTCAGTGATGGACCGGTCGGTCAAGAATTGCTATGCTGGTCACATGGCACGACCGCGGAAGTTCGACGAGGAGCAGGTGCTCCGCGCCGTCCGGGACCAGTTCTGGGACGCCGGCTACGCGGCGACCTCGCTCGAGGACCTCATGCGCGTCAGCGGGCTGGGCAAGGGCAGCCTCTACGGCGCCTTCGGCGACAAGCGCCAGCTCTTCCTCCGGGCGCTGCGCAGCTACAACGAGACCAGCTGCGGCTATCTACGGGACATGCTCTCGTCCACGCCCCGCGCTCTGGACGCCCTGCGGGCGTTCCTGGCCGCACCGGTGAACGACCCGGGCGGAGCCGCCGCCCGGCGCGGCTGCCTCATGGCGAACAGCACCTACGAGCTCGCCACCACCGACCCCGACGTTCTGGCCGAGGCGAGGCGCACCTACGAGACGACCACCAGCCTGGTCGCCGAGTGCGTCGCGCGGGCCCAGGACGAAGGTGACATGCCGGGCGATGCCGACCCGATCGAGACGGCACGCGCACTGCTCGTCGCGCAGCAGGGGCTCGTGTTCATGGGCCGCACCGGACTGGACATCGACAAACTCACGGTGACGGCGCACACCCTCACCGCCCAGCTCCTGCCGGGCGCCTGAGATTCCGGGGCGCCGGCCGGGATTTACCGGTCGGGCGTTGTAGCCGCCGTGGGCGTCCAGCACCGCGCCCGTGACGTCCGATGCGGCGGGTTCGCCAGGAAGGCATCGCGCCCGAGGTCCCGCGCCATGCCCAAGGCGTACCGCTCGAACCCATGTCAGCGGCGACGCGGCGTGACCAGTCCCGACTCGTACGCCCACACGACCAGCTGGGCGCGGTCGCGGCAGTGCAGCTTCGTCATCGCCCGGTTGACGTGTGTCTTGGCGGTCAGCGGACTGATCACCATGCCCGAGGCGATCTCGTCGTTGCTGAGCCCCCGGGCGACGAGCTCTACGATCTCCTGTTCGCGGGCGGTCAGCACGTCGCGTCCGGCCGCCGGCTCGGCCGGTGGTGGGCCGGCCACGAACTCGCTGATGAGCGTACGGGTGACAGTCGGGGCGAGCAGCGCGTCGCCGCGAGCCACGACGGCGACGGCCTGCAGCAGGTCGGCGGGGTCGGCGTCCTTGAGCAGGAACCCGCTGGCGCCCGCGCGGAGTGCGGCGAACACGTAGGAGTCGAGCCCGTAGTTGGTGAGCATGAGGACGCGGACCGCGGCGAGGTCCGGATCGGCGGCGATGCGCCGGGTGGCTCCGATGCCGTCGAGTCCGGGCATCTGCACGTCCATCAGCACGACGTCCGGCCGCAGGCTTCGCGCCAGGTGGACCGCCGATGTGCCGTCGGCCGCCTCGCCGACGACCTCCAGGTCGTCCTCGGCGTCGAGCAACGCGCGGAATCCGGCGCGCATCAGCGCCTGGTCGTCGGCGAGCAGGACCCGGATCATGCCAACTCCTCCCTCCGGTCGGAGCCGCCACGATCCGTGGCGGACTGAGCTGGTCGGACCTCGCGCAAGCGCTCGGTCATGTTGGACCGTCCAGGGGGAACGTGGCCCGTACCGCGAAACCGCCGTCGTCGCGCGCGGCGGCCCGCAGGGTGCCGCCCAGTCCGGTCACCCGTTCCCGCATGCCGCGCAGGCCCACGCCCGGTGTGATCGGCCGGACCGGCGACGCCGAGCCGTCATCGGCCACCGAGACGGTCAGCTGCGCCGGGGCGTACTCGATGTGGATCTGCGCGGTGGCGGGGCCGGCGTGGCGGGCCACGTTGGTCAGGGCCTCCTGGACGACGCGGTACCCGGCCTGGTCGACCTCGGCGGGCAGGTCCCGGGGCTGACCGGTGACGGTCACCTGCACCGGTACGCCGGCCGCCCGGGTCCGCTCGGCGAGCTCCTCCACCCGGGCCAGCCCGACGGGGTCTCCGTCGGTGGGTGAGCGCAGGACGTCCAGCGTGGTGCGCAGTTCCCGCATTGCGGCGCTGCTGGCCTCCTGGATCGCCAGCAGCGTGGCCGACGGTTCCTCGCCTTTTTTGCGGGCCAGGTGCACGGCGATCCCGGCCTGCACCTTGATCACCGAGATGCTGTGGGTCAGCGAGTCGTGCAGGTCCCGGGCGATGCGCAGGCGCTCCTCCCCGGCGCGACGCAACGCCATCTCCTCGCGGGTGCGTTCGGCCTCGAACGCCCGCTGCTCGACCTGCTCCAGATACGCCCGGCGCTGCCGCGCGACCAGCCCGGCGACGTTGGCCGCCACGAACCAGCCCAGCAGCAGGGACGTCCGCTCGACGATCAGCTGGCCCGGCCGGTCGGCGGGCGCGACCGAGATGTCGCGGGCCAGGAAGCCCCCGAGGAAGACGAGGCTGGCCAGGGCGGCGGCCGCACGGTGCCCCCGCCAGGCGGTGACGTAGACCGCGCCGAGGACGGGGAACGCGGCGGACACCCCGGGGTGCACCCGCACGTGGAGGGCCAGCATGGCGCCGCTCACCGCGACCAACGCCACCACCGGATAGCGTCGGCACGCCGCCAGGGCCACCGCCATGGCCAGGATCAGGCCGACGTCGACCGCCCGCACCGGTGCGGCGTCCGGCGCGAGCGCGGAGTTGGCGAGCAGGAGGACGCCGAGGGCGAGGCCGCCGAGGGCGTACGGCAGGTCACGGCGCATGATCGAACTGTAGAACGGTCGTTCGCGGGGAACATCCCCCGTTCGCGGTAGATAGGGTGTACCGCGGACGCGGTATCGGCGGGTGGCCAAGTGTCTGCGGCGGCACGACGCTTTCCGGGCCCGCCGCGGCAAGCATCGAGCCCATGACATACCGCTTCTTCACCCCCGCTCCCGCGAAGTCGGCGACCGGGCTCACCGCGGCGGTCTACCGGCAGCTACGGGACGAGTTCCTCGGGCCGGTGCCCACCTTCCAGGCGCTCTCGGTCGTGCCGGAGTTGCTGGCCGCGACCTGGGCGCTGATACGCGAGGCCCTGCTCGCCGGGGACGCGTCCCGGGTCGAACGCGAACTCGTCGCGTCGGCGGTGTCCCGGGCCAACCGCTGCCGGTTCTGCGTCGACGCCCACGTGATGCTGCTGCACGCGCTCAGCGAGCACGAGCTGGCCGAGGTCATCGCACGGGGCGGGACGCCGGCGGAGCCGAGGCACGCCGAACTCGCCGCCTGGGCCGAGGCCAGCCGCAGCCCGAAAGCCGCCGCCTGGACCAGCCCGTACGGCCCGGAGCTCACCGGCACCCTGCTCGCCTTCCACTTCATCAACCGGGGTGTCTCGGCGCTGCTCGACCCGGATCTGCTGCCCGGTGGCCTGCAGCGCTCCCCGGTGGTGCGGTCGGTCGGGGGCCGGCTCTACGCCAGGACGGCGCGGGAGCGGAAGGAGCCCGGTCTCAGCCTCCCGCTCCTCGAGGCCGGCACGACGGTCCCGCCGGCCTGGGCCGGGGACAGCCCGGTCGGCACTGCGTACGCGGCGTTGCGGAACGCGGCCCTGCGCGGCGGAGACCTGCTGGGCGACGTGGCGCGCCAGACCGTCTCGGCCACGGTGCGCTGGGAGGACGGACGGCACCCGGCTCGGCCCTCGGACTGGGCCGTCGACCTGGTCCGGGACGTCCCGGGCGCGGATCGGGTGGGAACACGCATCGCGCTGCTGGCGGCGTTCGCGCCCAGCGCGGTCACCGTCGGCGACGTCGCCCTCTGGCGGCTGTCCCATCCGGACGACGCCGACCTCGTACGGCTGGTCGCGTACGGGGCGATCACGGCCACCGATCACGTCGCCCAGGCACTGGCCTCGGCTCACCTCTAGGAGAGCACCATGCGCAAGGCCTTCGTCGTCGTCACCACTCTGCTGCTCATCGCGTTCGCTGTGCAGTTCGTCTTCGCCGCCGTGGGCGCGTTCACGAAGCCCGCGGGCGACGGCGCGTACGCGCTGCACAGCGTCAACGGGACGGCGGTCATCCCGGTTCTCACCCTGCTCACCATCCTGTTCGCCGCGCTGGCGAGGGCACCGGGCCGGCTCATCGGACTGACGACCCTGCCGCTCGGCCTCGTCGTCGTACAGGCGCTGACCGCCATGCTCGCGAACGGGTCCACCGACGCCGCGAGCGCCAGCACGCCGGTCGGCCTGACCATCGCCGGGCTGCACGCGGTCAACGGAATCATCGCGGTGCACGTCGTGGTCGGCATCCTCCGGGCAGCGCGAACGCTGGCCGACCCCGCGCCGGCGGGCGCCACCCAGGTGACCGTCCGGGAAGGGGAGCCGGCATGACCACCGGCTCGCTGCTCGCGGTCGACCTCGTGATCGCGGTCCTCGCAGCCGCCGCATGGCTGGGCGGCGGCGCCGCGTCGGCCGCCCGGCGCCGCCCACTCGCGCTGGGACTGGCCGCCTTCGCGCTGCTCGCCACGCTCGCCCGCGCGTTCACGATCATCGCGCTCGCCCGTGCCGGCTGGTGGTTCGCGGGGGAGAAGGTCCTCATCGCCGCCCCACTGTCGCTCGCGGCGGTGGTCGTCGCCGGGCCGCGGCTGCTGCGGGCCCCGGGCGACATCCGGTCCGTCGCGGTCCCGCTTCTTTTCGCCGGGTACGCCCAGAGCGGCGCACTGCTCGTGACGCTCCTGTACGGCTATCCGGCGTCGGCGGGCGTGGGACTGCTCGCGGTCGCCGGGGTGGTCGCGGCGACCGCGCTCTCGTGGCGCGTCCTCGGCGCCCGCCCGTCCCGGATGGTGTCCCGGGCGGCCCTGGTGGTGGCGGTCGCGGCGCTGCTGACCGGAACCGGGCTGGCCGTCGCCCCGGGAGCCGCGTCCGGCGTACCCCATGATCATGATTACCCGCTCGCGCGGACCGCCGACGAACCGACCAGGCGGTTCGCTCTGACGGCCGGGACCGCCACGGTGAGCGTGAGTGGCCGTGACGTCGAGGCGTGGGCGTTCAACGCGCAGGTTCCCGGGCCGGAGCTGACCGCCACCGCCGGCGACGTCCTCGAGGTGACGCTGCGCAACCGGGACATCGCGCGGGGCGTCACCCTGCACTGGCACGGGTACGACGTGCCGAACAGTCAGGACGGGGTGCCCGGCGTGACCCAGGCAGCGGTGCTGCCCGGGCAGGAGTTCGTCTACCGGTTCCGCGCCGACCAGGTCGGGACGTACTGGTACCACACGCATGCGGTCTCCGACGTCGGCGTGCGGATGGGCCTCTACGGTGTCCTGGTGGTGCGCCCGGCGCCGGTCACCGGCGTCGACGTCACGGTGCCCGTGCACACGCTGTCGGGCCTTCCGCTGCCCGAGCCGAAAGTGGAGCCGGTCGAGGCGGACGTGCCCGTGCGGCTGCGGCTGATCAACACCGACAGCACGACGCACCGCTACGCCCTGGCCGGGACTCCGTTCCGGGTCGCCGCGATCGACGGATACGACCTGCAGGGCCCGGCGCCCCTGGTGGACACGGCCGTGCTGATCCCGGCCGGTGGCCGCTACGACCTGGTGTTCACCGCACCCCCCACGCCGGTGGCGCTGTTCGTCGACGGACGGGCGGTCTACTCGACCGGACCGGTGTCGGCGGCGACCGGCGCGTGGCCGGTGCTGGATCCGCTCACCTACGGAGTCGGTTCTCCGGTGCCGTGGTCCCGGGTCGACCGGACGTTCACCCTCGTTCTCGACCGCGGCCTCGACCTGCACGGACTGCTTCCGCGATACGCCCACACCGTCAACGGCGCGGCCGACCCGGACATCCCGTCGCAGGTTGTACGCCTCGGCGACATCGTCAAGTTCACGATCGTCAACAGGTCTCAGATCGTGCACCCGTGGCATCTGCACGGCCATCACGTCCTGGTGCTGTCCCGTAACGGTGAGCCGGCGACCGGCAGTCCCCTGTGGCTGGACTCCTTCGACGTCCGCCCCGGTGATGTGTGGGAGGTGGCGTTCCGGGCCGACAACCCAGGAACGTGGGCCAACCACTGCCACAATCTGGCGCACGCCGACGCCGGGATGACGCTGCACCTGATGTACTCGTGATCCGCTTGAAGCGGCCTGCCACACGCACAACATCTGGTTGTGGCTCGCCGCCAGTTCAGTTGTTTGAACCCTCTCCCCGGCCCCTGCTTTGCTCAACCGATCAACGGCGGGTTGTTCGAGGGGGAGGCGCGGAGCGTGGGCAGACGATCCCTGGGCCGGCAGTTCGGATGGCTGTGGGCTGCCTACGCGGCCAGCGCCTATGGCTCGGGGCTGGGGTTCGGTGCGCTCCCGCTGATCGCCGTGCTGGTGTTGGACGCCAGCCCCGCCCAGGTGTCCGCACTGTCGGCGGTGGGGCCGGCCGTGGGGGCCCTGATCGCGTTGCCGCTCGGGCCGTGGGTGGAGTTTCGCCGCAAGCGACCGGTGATGATCGCGATGGACCTGGCTCGGTTCGCGGTCATCATGACGATCCCGGTCGCCTATGCCTTCGGCCTGCTCAGCTTCGTCCAGCTGCTGGTCGTCTCGGCCATCGTCGCCGCGGCCAGGATCGCCTTCAATGCGGCCAGCGGCGCCTACCTCAAGGCCCTCGTCCGGCCGGACGACCTGCTCGTGGCCAACGCGCGGTTCGAGTCGACGACGTGGAGCTCCATCGCCGTCGGGCCGCCGCTGGGCGGCGCGGGGATCGGCCTGCTCGGGCCGGTGACCACCGTGGTGGCCGACGCACTCAGCTATCTGTTCTCCGCTCTGGGCATCACGGCGATTGGCGGCCGGGAAGAACACCCGCGGCGGACCGGCAGGCAACGGGTCCGGGCCAACGAGTTGCTCGACGGCTGGCGACACCTCCTGACCCACCCCGGGCTGCGGGCGCTCTACCTCAACCAGCTGCTCGTCGGCGGACTGATCATGGCCACGGAGCCGCTGTTGGCCGTGCTCCTGCTCCGCCAGCTCGGATTCCCACCCTGGCAGTACGGCCTCGCCTTCGCCGTGCCCTGCGTCGGCGGACTCATCGGCTCACGCCTTGCCCGCGGTGTCGTGGCGCGGTATGGCCAACACCGGATCCTGCGTACCGTCGGCACGCTGCGGGCGATCTGGCTGATCGGCCTCACCTTCGTCCAGCCCGGTGTCGCCGGCCTCGCCACGGTGATGGCTGTCGAGCTCGCGATCATCATCAGCATGAGCCTGTACAACCCGGTGCTCGCCACCTATCGACTTGAACACACGCCCAAGGACCGCATCGTCCGCACCCTGTCGGCCTGGTCGATCAGCAGCAGCGCCTCCATCGCCATCCTCGGCGCGCTGGGCGGGCTGCTCGCCAGCGCCACCAGCGTGCGCACGGCTATCGCAGTCGCGGGACTGCTCATCCTCGCCAGCCCGCTGCTGCTGCCACGCCGACGGGATCTCGCATCCGTACCCGACCTCGAGCTGGCGCGTCTTCCCCCGACGACGGCGCCTTCCGGCTCACCGGGAGCCAGGTGACGACCGCCCTGTGCACCACGGAGGAGTCCGGAAGCCACCGTGAGAGGGCGGGTAGCGGACCGGTCCGGTGGTGGCGCGGATTGCCTGCCTTCTATACCGTGGCACGGTTGCAGGCGGCTACTTCCCCGACAGGGCTGTCCCGTGACCGGATTCGTGTAGGCAGTCGAAATGAGGGGGTTCGTCGTGACCATGGACTCGCAGGCGACCGACCGGCCCGAGGCTGGCGAGGACGCCGTCCAGCAGAGGATCGACACGTCGGTGCCGCATTCGGCGCGGATCTGGAACTACTGGCTCGGCGGCAAGGACAACTTCGCGGTCGACCGTGCGGCTGGCGACCAGTATCGGCAGGTCTTCCCCGGCGTCGTTGACGTTGCCCGTGCCTCCCGGCAGTTCCTGGTCCGCTCGATCACGTTCCTCGCCGGTGAGGCGGGCATCCGCCAGTTCCTCGACGTCGGCACGGGCCTGCCGACGGCCAACAACACCCACGAGGTGGCGCAGCGGATCGCGCCGGACGCGCGGATCGTCTACGTCGACAGCGACCCGCTGGTGCTGGTGCACGCCCGTGCGCTGCTGGTCAGCGCGGTCGAAGGCAGGACCGCCTACATCGACGCCGATCTGCGCGACCCTGCCGCGGTCATCGACGAGGCCGGCAAGACGTTGGACTTCGACCAGCCGATCGGCCTCATCCTCAGCGGCGTCATGGGCCACGTGCCCGACTACGAGACGGCCCGGTCGATCACGCGGCAGCTGCTGGCGCCGCTGTCGAGTGGCAGTTACCTCTCCCTCAACGACGGCACCAGCCTTCTCAGCCCGGAGATGCAGCAGGCCCAAGACGACTACAACGACACCGGGGCGACGCCGTACACGCTGCGCTCACCCGACCAGATCGCCGGGTTCTTCGAGGGCCTGGAGCTGGTGGAGCCGGGCGTCGTGCCGTGCCCGCAGTGGCGACCCGACGACGCGGTCGACACGCCCGCCGACATCGACGCCTTCGGCGGGGTGGGCCGCAAGCACTGACCTCGTACGCGCTCGCCCGGCCCGGCGTGGACCGCACGGGTCGCACGCCGGTCCGGACGATCAGCACACGGGCGGCGGTACGGTCACGGGGTCGGGACGAGGGTGTGGAGCACCGGGTCGGATCCGTCGTTGTCGGTCACCACGGCGTACAGCCGGGCGTTGCCCGCGGCGAAGGCGAGTCCACGGGGCGCAACGTCGTTGTAGGCGGTCGGGCGCATCCCGAAGTCGTACGTCCAACTCGCCTGGTCGGCCGTCTGCTCGTAGCCGAACACGTCGTTGTCAGAGCCGCTGGGGCTCTGCGCGCCGAGCGCGAGCTGATTGTCGGCCCCCACGGCTACCGCCATCGGGTTGGGACCGGTCACGTAGGTGCGGCTGGTGACCAGGCCGGGGATCTGCATCAACGTGTGGTACTGGCTGTCACCGGCGAGAACGATGCCGGCACTGTCCGAGGTCACCGTTATGTCCTGGACGATTTCCGACCAGTCCAGTCGGCAGGTGCCCGGCCCCCAGCACATAAGGTCGACGAGGTCGTTGTGGGCTCGTCGGAGGTGGCTGCGTCGACCCTAGGATCGGGACGATGCAGGAGACACGGCCAACGGTTCGGCCAGCGCGCTTGGGGGATGTTGCGTCATTGGTGCAGCTGCGCCTGGCCAACGCCGAGGCGCACCTTGCTCTCGACGCTGCCACCTACCGCGTGCCACCGCGTGACGCGGTGGTGTGCCATTTCGCGGCCATGCTTGCCGACGGGGCCGGGCGGGATGGTGTCCTTGTCGCTGAGGCTCATGGCGGCCAGGTGGTCGGGATGGTCGAGGTGCTGCGGCATGCCGATCCGCCGGAGCATCAGATCCTGCGTCCTGAACCTTCGGCCCAGGTGCACACGGTGGTGCTTTGCCCGAAGCCAGGGGACTCGGGGTGGGATCAGCGTTGCTGGCGGCGGCGGAACGGTGGGCGACCAGCCGGGGAATCAGGTACCTGTCGGCCGGCATCCACCACCGCAACGTCGATGCGGTGCGCTTCTACAGTCGGCACGGCTACACCGACGCCGGGCTCTCCCTCGGCAAGCGTGTGGATTAGCGCCCCAGTTCGCCGAGTCGCAACGTCCGAGGGTCAGTCGCCGACCGGGCGCGGTACTGGTCGCGGGTGATCGCATGAACGGCGACAGGCTGTTCGTGACCCGGTACGACAGTGTCGAATTCGCGCGTGAGTCCCAGCTTCTCCATGACCCGCGCCGACCTGTCGTTATCGACGTGGCGAACGCTGATGATGCGGTCCAGGCCGCGGTCGAGGAAGCCGAACCGCAGGGCCGCCGTGGCCGCCTCTGTCGCGTACCCATGTCCCCAGGACCGTCGGTCGAGCCGCCACCCGATCTCCACGGCCGGCATCACCTCCGGCAGGAAGTCGGGCACCGCGAGCCCGGCCCAACCGACGAACACGCCGGTCTCGCGAACCTCCACGGCGAACAGGCCGTATCCGCGCTCCTGCCAGTTCGCGATCATCTTCTGCAAGCCGTCAGCGCTCTGCCGGCGATCGCGCACGGAGCCGTCCATGATGTAGCGCATCACCTCCGGGTCGGCGTTGATGGCCGCCAGGGAGTCGAGGTCGTCGTTCCGCCAACCGCGCAGGGTCAACCGGTCGGTCTCCAGGGTGATCACGGGACCATTCTGCGTACCGCACCCGCCCCGCTCAAGGCCGACCTCTCCAGGTCAGGGTCGTAGCCGGATCTCGGCTGGTTCGCGGTCGCTGCGCAGCCCTTTCCACGAGGGGTGGCGCAATCGCTGATCTGGCGTCCAGGACCGGAAGGTGACGTCGCCGACCAGCTCCGGGTCGACCCAGACGGCGTGCCGGGCGTGTTCCCGCGGCACGGGAGAGCCGAACGGCGGGTCCGGTCGGCGTAGGGGGTCCAGGCGCTGCTGGAGATCGCGCAGCGCGGTCTGCGTGAAGCCGGTGCCGACGTGCCCGATGTACGTCAACGTGTCGTTCGGGTCGTACATGCCGAGCAGCAGGGAGCCGATCGTGCCCGCCCGCCTGCCGGCGCCGGGCTTGTAGCCCCCGACGATGACCTCGATGGTGTCGTTGAGAGGCACCTTGACCCACGCCGGCGAGCGGCGACCAGGGTCGTACGACGAGTCGAGCTGCTTGGCCACGACTCCTTCGAGGCCGAGGTCGGCGGCCGCGGTGGCCAGGTCCCGGCCGGCGTCGCCGGTCCAGGAGGGCGGCGTGTCGACGCTCTCCCCGCTCAGCTCCAACTGCTCCAGGGCGGCGCGCCGGTCGGCGTACGGCAGGGGCGTCAGATCCCGTCCATCGAGGTGCAGAAGATCGAACACATAGAGCCTAACCGGAGTCGTGCTGACCAGTCCGGCGGACGGAGCGCGGACGTGCATCCGGTGCTGGAGTGCCGAGAAGTCGGGCCGGCCCTTGCCGTCGAGTGCCACGATCTCCCCGTCCAGCACCGCCTGCCGGCCGGTCAACAGCTGGCTGAGTTCGCCCAGTTCGGGATAAGCGCGAGTGATGTCACGATCGTTGCGGCTGAGCAGCCGTACCCCGTCGGCGACGTAGCCGATCGCGCGTACCCCGTCCCACTTGAACTCGTACGCCCAGCCGGACCCGGTAGGCAGTGCGCCACTGGTCGCGAGCATGGGGCGCACGAGGGCCGGCATCCTGGACACACCTCGATCATGACCAACCTGACGGGCGGAGAGGGGAGCTTCGGCCATTCCGGCCCGGCGGCTGGAATGGCGCCGACGGGGTGGAACGGCCGCTAGTCGCCGGCGGTTCTGGCCGTCGCCGGGGGAGCGACTTCGGCGAGTGCGGTCCGGATGGTCTGCAGCAGTTGGCCGCCCGGGTGGTCGATCCAGTGCTGGACGGCGACGCGCAGGATGGCCAGGAAGGTCGCGGCCAGGAGGCGGGAGCGCAGCGCCACGTCGGCGCCGGTGAGCCGGTGTGCGAGGTCGCCGGCCAGCTCGCGCTCGATCGCGGTGTACGCCGCGACCTGGTGCGCGGCCAGGCCGGGGTGCCCGCGTAGCTGCCGGCGTTGGGTCAGCCAGGAATGGTCGCCATCGCCGAACGCCTCCTCGGTGAAGCGTTCGGCTGCCCGGCTCAGTGCCGTCCACGGCGGCTCGTTGGCGGGCCGCTCGCGGATCAGCTGCAGCAGCCTGCGCAGCCGCGTGGTGTCGCCGTGGAAGAGCGCCTCTTCCTTGTTCGAGAAGTAGTTGGAGAACGTCCGCCGGGAGACGTTCGCGGCGTCGGCGATCGCCTCGACGGTCACGGCGTCGAGCCCCTGGTCGGCGGCGAGGCGTAGGGCCGCCTCGTGCAGGGCGAGGCGGGTGGCCGCCTTCTTGCGCTCCCGTAGCCCGGTGGTCTCGTCCATCGCTTTCAGGGTACGTGGGGTGACGCGCTTCTCAATGCGCAAACTTGCCGAGTGCGCAAGATTGGTAGATGCTTGCATGCAGCAACCAACCGATTCGGGCGTGGGAGCAGACGTGCACAACAGCGTTCGGGAGCTCGGCCTTCGGCTGTACGACCTGGTGCGGAGTGTCCGATTGCTGAGGCAGCGCCGGGCTGACGAGCGGCCGGCCGTTCCGCTGGGGCTGGTCGGCATGCTCCTGCAGATCGACCAGCCCTCCAGCGGTTGCCACGCCCACGAGCTGGCTCAGCGCACCCGGCTCGACCCGTCCACTGTCAGCCGATCCGTCGCCGCGCTCGTCGCGCACAGCCTGGTCGAGCGGCGGCCTGATCCAGCGGACAAGCGGGCGAGCCTCCTGGCGATCACACCCGCCGGCCGGGCCGCCCTGGCCGGCACCTACAGCTGGTACGGCGAGGTGCTCGAGCGGGCGCTCGCCGACTGGACTCCCGGCGAGGTGGAGGCGCTGAGCGCCGCGCTCGACCGGTTCACCCGCGACATCGACGTCGCCCTCGGAAACAACGACAAGCTGGAGGCCGCGCGATGAGCGCACCCACCACCACGACCGGCGCTGAGCCGATGACCCATCGGCGGACGCTCGAGGCGCTCAGCGGCCTGCTGTTGGTGCTCTTCGTCGCGATGTTGAGCAGCACCGTCGTGTCGACCGCGCTACCGAAGATCATCGGAGCGCTGAACGGCTCGCAGAACCAGTACACCTGGGTGGTCACCGCGACCCTGCTCACCGCGACCGCGACCACCCCGATCTGGGGCAAGCTGGCCGACCTGTTCAACAAGAAGACCCTCATCCAGGTCGCCATCGTGGTCTTCCTGCTGGGCTCCGTCGTTGCCGGCTTCTCGCAGAGCGCCGGCCAGCTCATCGCCGCCCGCGCGTTCCAGGGCATCGGGGTCGGCGGTCTGCAGGCCCTCGTCCAGGTGGCGATCGCCGCCATGATCCCGCCGCGCGAGCGGGGGCGCTACAACGGCTACCTCGGCGGCGTCATGGCGGTCGCGACCGTCGGCGGCCCACTGCTCGGCGGCCTCATCGTCGACACGTCCTGGCTCGGCTGGCGCTGGTGCTTCTTCGTCGGCGTGCCGGTCGCCGTCGTCGCGTTGATCCTGCTCCAGGCCACCCTGCACCTGCCGACCCTGCGGCGGGAGAACGTCAAGATTGACTACCTGGGCGCCAGCCTGATCGCCGCCGGCGTCAGCGTACTGCTGATCTGGATCTCCTTCGTCGACGGCTCGTTCGCCTGGGCCTCCTGGCAGACCGCGGCCATGGTCGGCGGCGCGCTCCTCCTGCTCGCCCTGGCGGTCTGGGTCGAGTCGCGGGTGGCCGAGCCGGTCGTCCCGCTCAGCATCGTGCGCCAGCACACCACCGCGCTGGCCATCCTCGGCAGCCTCGCGGTCGGCATGGCCATGTTCGGCGGTGCCGTCTTCCTCGGCCAGTACTTCCAGATCGGCCGCGGCTACAGCCCGACGGAGGCAGGCCTGCTCACCATTCCGATGATGGCCGGGGTTCTCGGCTCGTCGATCATCGCCGGCCGGCTGATCACCCGGACCGGGAGGATCAAGCCGTACATCGTCGCCGGTTCGATCATCCTGGTCGCCGGGTTCGCGCTGCTCGGCACCATCGACCACGAGACGTCGCTCGTCCTGGTCGGCGCCGCCATGTTCATCGTCGGCACCGGCGTCGGCATGACCATGCAGAATCTCGTCCTCGCCGTCCAGAACACGGTCTCCCTCAAGGACATCGGCGCGGCGAGTTCCAGCGTCGCGTTCTTCCGGTCGCTCGGCGGCACCATCGGCGTCTCGGTGCTCGGCGCCGTCCTCGCCCACCGGGTCACCGACCAGATCACCCACGACCTCGCCGCCGCCGGGATTCCCGCCTCCGGCAGCGCGGGTGGCAGCAGCAACCTCAACATCACCGCACTGCCCGACGGGATCCAGCACATCGTCCGGGCCGCGTACGGCGACGCCACCGGGCACATCTTCCTCATCTCCGCCGCCATCGCGGTGGTCGGCGTCATCGCCGCGCTCCTGCTCAGGCCGGTCACCCTGCGGACCAGCCTCGACCTGCCGGACAGCGCCACGTCGACGGCCGTCGCCGCCGACGCGATCGACGGCGCTCCCGCCTTCGACCAGGTGTCCGTCGTGGCCGCACCGAACGGGGCGACCGACCGGCGCTGACGTCGGGGCGTACCACCCGGGGCCGCCGCCGTCTTCGGACGGCGGCGGCCCCGATCTGTCCGGCGAGGACCGGCACCGGGAAACGTGACCGAGCCTCAGCGTGTCGTCGACGAGCCGAGCGACCGCGGGTCCAG
This sequence comes from Micromonospora cremea, assembly GCF_900143515.1. Lineage (NCBI taxonomy): Bacteria > Bacillati > Actinomycetota > Actinomycetes > Micromonosporales > Micromonosporaceae > Micromonospora > Micromonospora cremea. The sequence continues at coordinate 1,555,098 of NZ_FSQT01000001.1, forward strand.
ACCGGTACGGCCCGAACGTCGCCGGTGTGCCTAGTCCGGACGGGCGTTGGTGTCGGGGACGGCCCTCGGCGGAAAAGCAGGTTCGGTCGACCGGCCGGTCCGGGCAGGATGGCGGGATGATCCTGGGGAGTCGAGGCAGCGAGGTTCAGACGTCGCGGCCGGCAGTGGGGGAGGCCGGGCAACTGGCGGCTGTGCGGACTGCGGTTGGTGACGCCGCCGTCGGCCGGTGGGAGGCGTTGAACCATCTGGTCGAGATGCTGCTCGAGGTCGACGCCGGCGGCGAGGAAGTGGGGGCGCGGTCGGCGCTGGCGTTGGTGGCCGCCGGTCCGAGCCTGGTCGTCCGGCTCGACGCCCACGCGCGGCGGGGACCGTGGTACGGCCCGTACCGTGAGCCCGCGGTGCGGCGGGTCACCGAGCGCTTCTCGGGCGCGACCGCAGGGCCGGTGGCGATGGCGTTGGCCAGCATGCACGGCGACGGGCGGATCCGGGAACGCGCTGTCGCGGCGATCCTTGGCCGGCCCTGTCCGGAGCTGATGCCGTTCCTGGTACTGCGCACCGGTGACTGGGTCAAGCCGGTTCGGGAGCGGGCGCGCGCCGGGCTGGCGCTGCTGCTGTCCGATGATCCGGGCGTCTGGTTGCCGGCGGTGCTGCCGATGGTGCTGCGTCTGGACGCGCGGTTACGCGGTGGCTTCGCGGTCACCCAGGTGCGGGCGGCGTTGCTCTCCTCGACCCCGCAGGTGTGGCGTGGCCTGCTCGGCTCGGGCAGTCGCAGGGAGCGTCGGCTCGTGTTCGAGACCGGGCTGGCGCAGGGGTGGCTGCCCTCGCCCGACCTTGTGGCCTACGCCCTGACCGATCGGGATGTGTGGATCAGATCCGGGGCGGCCGAGGCGGCGTGCCGTGAGGCGGTCTGGACCCGCCGGCCCGACGTCCTACGCCGCCTGGCCCGCTCGACTCGACCTGAGGTGCGGGCGGTCGCGTTGACCGGACTGGTTCGCAGCGGTCACGACGGCGAGGTCGCCGCGCACCTGGACGACGACGCGCCCCTGGTCCGAGCGGTGGCCCGGGACGCGGCCCGTCGACTCGGCATCGACGCGCGGGAGCACTACCGCAACGCGGTCGACATCGGCGACCCGGCCCTGGGCGCGATCGCCGGACTCGCCGAGGCCGGCTCTGCCGCGGACGCCCCACTGCTGCGGCCGTTGCTGACCCATCAGCAGGCCAGGGTCCGCGCTCAGGCAGTCCGGAGTGTGCGCCTGCTGGACGCGGTCGTCGCGGCAGAGTTCGCCGCGCTGGTACGGGATCCTTCGCCGGCGGTGGTCCGGGAGGTGACCGCGGCGCTGCGGCCGCTGGCCAATGCTCTGCCGCCCGGTCTGCCGTGGGACCTGCTGGCCGACGCTCGGGTGGAGTTGCGTCGGGCCGGTTACCGGCTCCTGCGCGGCCGTGACGTCGCCGTCGTGTTGCGCGCGGCCTTGCTCGTCGCCCTTGACGTGGACCGGCGCCTGGCCCAACGAGGTAAGGCCGACGTGACCCGCCTGACTCGGGATGCCGTACGAACCACGTGGCGCCGCACTCCTCGTCCGGAGTTGCGGATCACCCGGACCGAGCACGCTGACCTCAGCGCGTTGGCCGCCCGAGCGGCGTCGACGCTCGGGGCGGAGACCAGCCAGCAACTCGCCGGCTGGCTGGCGAGTGCCCGACCCGGCGTCTGAGCGCCTCGCCTGGCTTCACACGGGCTCCGGATTGAGTTCGGCTCCCGTCTGCAGATAGATCAGCGCCGTCGGAGTGGAAACCTCCCAGGGTTCGTCGACGGCGACCTCCTCTCCCGGGCGGTCGAGGGCGTCGCCGATCAGGTCCTCGATCGGTGGGTACGGGTTCTTGCCGTCCCGCCAGGGGCGCGGGGTCAACGCCGGGATCTGCGAGGTTTCCAGGTACTTCCCGACCGCGTGCTCGTAGCCGGCGCGGACCGGCACCGTCACCCGGGCCGCTCCGGCCTGCAGGAACGCCTCGTGGATGAGATCCGAGCTGGTCCGGGTCCGTAGCGTCGCCCACCGTTCCCGGCCGGCCCACTGGTACGGGTAGAACAGGTAGACCATGTTCTCCCATTCGAAGAGATCCTCGGCGAACTGGATCTGGTCCGCCTCCGCGTTGATCTCGAGGCGGTTGATGCGGGGGGCGTCGTCGGCCGGGAAGGTCAGACTGCCGAACTGGTCGAACTCGTGGCCGAAGAGCACGCTCTGGCAGGCCCGCTTCAGTTCCAGCTGTTCGACCCGCCGGTTGATTTCGGAGGGCTGCTCGGACCGGTACACCGCGCGGGCCAGCCGGAGGCGTTGGTCGTTCTCGTAGGCCGCCAGCTGCGTCAGGTAGCTGGCGCGGATCGTCTCGTACGCGCGCAGCCGCCAGGCGTCGTAGGCGGCGTCGGTGCGTTCGCAGCGCACCCGCACCACGACCGTCAGGCCGCCGCGCTGGTCCGCGCTGATCCCGACGGGCAGCGGCCCGGGGAGCACCTGGTCGAGGCGGACGACGAACTCGCCGACGGTGGCGTCGCTGTCGGTGACGCGGTTTTCCCCGATCGCGATCTGTACGGCCTGGGGTGGATTGCCCTCCCCGGCGGCGTACTCGCCTGCCACCAGGCCCCACGTGGTCGTCACGTACGCCTCGGTCGCCTGGTAGCCGGTCGGCACCATGACTTCACCGACGTACGAGTTGTAGCCCCATTCGGGCTGGGACTTGTCGGTGGAGGTCTTTGCGTAGTCGAACGGCCGGGCCGGCGGGTCGGCGAACGTGAGGGTGGCCGACACCTCTTCCTCGGGTGGCGGTTCGACGCCGACCACGTCCCAGCGCGCGGCCTTGTCGGCGTAGTTCTCCTCGTTGAGGTCGGCGACGTCGAGGAACCAGCCGGCCGGCTTGGCGACCGCGCCCTCGTCGGTAATCTGCTGCGCCAGGTGGACCAGCACGGCGGCCGGCTCGGGCACGATGAACTGGAGCAGCAGCCGTTCTCCGTAGTTGTAGACCTGCGCCTGGTCGACCTTGGTGAGCCAGTGGTAGATGCCGGTGATGTTCGCCGACCCACCGGCGTTGTCGAACCGGTGCTCGTTGGTCTCGGTCACCCGGGTCGTGCTGGTGATGCTGCGACGCTCGGAGACCTCGCTGCGCAGCAGCTCGGAAGCCCGCTCGGTGAGCGTCTTGGAGTACGAAACGGCCGAACTCATGCTGCTGGCGGTGGTCGTGGACCGGTCGGCGTTGATGTCGACGCCGGCCTGGACGGGGCCGAAGCCCCCGGAGACGCTGACCCCCAGCGACATCGAGGTGCTCTGGGTGGCCGCAGTGGTGAGCGCGCGGTCGAGGCTGTTCTGCTCGGTGGTCTCCAACTCCTGCGTGGTCTCGGCGATCGACTGGGTCGACGTGGTGACCGACTCCCGGGTGCTGGTGTCAACCACGTGGGTCCGGCCGCGTACCTCGCTGGCCAGCACGTTCTCCAGATGCGAGATGTCGCCGAGGTCGTAGCGCAGATGCACGGTGCGGATGACCATGAGGTCGCCGCGGCCGGCGACCCGCGCCTGCGCGCTCAGCACGGGTACGCGTGGCGGGACGTATTCGACGTCGTCGTCGATGTCGATGGGTCCGCCCTCGACCATCCGCCCCGTCGGGTCGGCGCGCCGGTCCACGCGCCGGCGGGCAGCCTCGCGTTCGCTGTCGAAGAACTTGCGGAGGGTGCGCAGTTTGGCGGTGGCCGGCGCGCCGAGTTCGGCGGACGCACGGGACGTCGCCTCCACGGCCGGGCCGAGGTCGGCGAAGCCGGCCGCCTGAACGTCGGCGAGTGTCGGATCCGGGTTATCGGTGACGCGTGCCCGGGCGAGCAGCCGCCCCGCGTGGATGACCAGGTCGGCGAACTGCTGGGCATGTCCGACGTCGGCGTCGGCCTGTGCGGCCGGCTTCGGTGCGGGCGGAAGTTCCAGGTCGCGGCCGTTGATCAGCCGGCGGACCAGGCAGGCGTCCTCGGCGTCGCTCTGGGCGAGACGGATCAGCGTGATGCCGCGCAGCAGGCGCACGAGGACGGTTGACGCCGCACCGCGTGGCCGGCCCAGGAACCTCCCCAGAGCGGTCATGTCGACGCTCCAGCGGGTGAGGGTGGCCACCGCGCCGCCGAGTTGTTCCGCGATCATCTGCCGCTCGGCCGCCCACTCGCCGATGACGCGGCGCAGCTTGCCGACGGTGAGGCGCGAGTCGACAGCGGCGCGCCGCAGCAGCGCCAGGGCCAGCCGACCGAGGTCCTCGAGATGGTCGTCCTGCTCCTTTCGCCGGGGGGCGTACAGTGCCTGGGCCTGCTCAACGTCGCGGTTGGTTAGCGCGTTCCGGACCGGCGGTGACCAGTCGTCGCGGAAGTCGAGGACCGGTCCGATGATCTTCGGTCCGGTGGAGCAGTTGCCGTCCTCGGTGTCCGCGGGGTCGCCCGCGCGGCACAGTTGCACGAAACGGAGTGTGGCCTCTGGTGTTGCCGGCATCGCCGATCCTCCAGGTCAGAGTTGAGGCAGGTGCAGCGCGGTCGGCATGCCGTAGCCGTCGACCTGGCTGTTGAGCCGTTGCGTGAGCCGGTTCCAGGCCGCGGCCGCCTCCGGTGTCGAGGCCAGCGCCGCCTGCCATTCGTCGTCGTGGAGCGCCGCCATGAGTTCGGCCAGGGTCCGCTGGTCGAACGCGATGACCGGCTCGGTGACCCGGGCGATGTCGGTCAGGGGAAACGGCTCCATGGTCGCGCCGGAGGGGACGATGAAGTCCTGTGCGCGCGCCGCGTGGTCGTAGGCGGCTTCTTCCGCCACGGTCGGGACGACGCGGTTGCCCCAGCGGTCGAGCCTGCTGTTGCCGCCCATCATGCGCCCGGCGTAGAGGTCGGTCAGTGCGTGGTCCCGTGGGGAGAGCAGTTGCAGGTTGCCCGGCTCGCACGCCTCGGTCAGCATGGACAGCCGGCTGCTCCAGAAATCCTCGTCGAGCTTCTTTCGCAGCGTCCGGACCCAATGCTGCATCTCCCTGATGAACCGCTGGGGCCGCGCGTGTTCCCACTCGTAGACGCGGATGGCCACGTTCCGCGCCGACGGAAGCCGCATGGCGGTCTCGAACAGCTCGTCCCGGGACAGTCGGTAGTACGGATCGCGGCCGTAGCGGCTGCGCAGGTCCGCCGGATCTCCGCGCGGGCGGGTCGTGCTACGGCCGTGGTGGTCCCACAACCGCTGGAGCTCGGCGTTGTCGACGGTCAGGATCCGCTCGTCCTCCAACCGGGCCGCGAGTTCCCACCGTGCCTGCTCGGCTGTCCGGGTGCTGGGCGGCCCCGACTCGAACGAGAAGCGGTAGATCGGGGCGTCCCCGGTCGAGATCATGTGCGCGATCTGCACCTCGGACATCAACAGGTCGGGGTCGTAGTCCCAGGCGTGCACCTCGTCGAAGCTCTGGACGTGCAGCTCCCGGAACAGGTCCGGCCCCCGCGCGGTCAGCGGGACATCCCGGTCCCAGACCCGCGACCGCCAGCACCGTGCCGATCGAGCGGTGGCCGCGGGCGGTGACCACGCCTCCGTACGCCGGGTAACGCAGGTCCGGGCCGACCGGAGCGTTCATCGGCGTGACGTTCAGGTCGTCGGGCAGCTCGACGTGAAATCCCTCGTGGTATCGATAGGAGCCGTAGGACACGCCGCCGTCGAACGGCGTCGGCGCCGTCCTGAAGCTGGCGTAGGCGCGTCCCAGCGCGTCGACGTAGCGTGCGGGATCCGATGTGCGCAGCAGCGTCGCGGACGCCTCGCCGAGCAGCGCGTCGACGACACCGTGCAGGAGCGAGCCGTGGCCTCCGCTGGCCAGGAACCCCTCCATCGTCATGGTCGGGACGTCCCGGCGGGCTGTCTCGAAGGCGTGCTGCAGGAAGCCGGACCGGAAGCAGACGCCGGACCGGTCGATGAGCTGCTCGGGGTCGCGCATGAAGGCGGGCGCCGCGATGTCCTGCCGCAGGAGCGACCGGGCCTGTGGGGTCATGCGCTGGAGCTGGCCCAGCAGCGCGAGCCGCTCCGGTATGGACACGCCGGCGCTGGCCGGCGGGCGCGTCATCGTCGGCCTTCCTCGACGCGTTCGACCAGTGAACGGGCCAGCGCCGCGTCACCGGGCACCGTGGCCTCCGCCGCCTCCCGCAGGCGCCGCCCGGGGTCGTCGCCGAGGGTGGTGACCCGCCGGCCCGAGGCGAGCAACGAGCCGACCACACGTTCGGCGACCTCGGGAAGCAGCACACCGCCGATGGTGATAGCGGCCTCGAGGCCGCCCATCGGCTCGCCGTAGAGGTTCTTCCCGGTCAGCACGTACGACGCCACGCTGCCCAGGTCGCGCAGGTCGTACCCGACCTGGAGGGGTGGGAACGGGACGAACTCGCCGAGCGCGACGAGGATGTGAAGGATCTCCTCGATCGTCCCCGGCCGTGCCTCCAGATGGGCCTCGGTGTCGACCTCGCCGTCGGCGATCATCAGCGGCACGTCGTCGAAATGGGGGACGACCTTCTCGTGGTACTCGACGATACCGGCGATGTCGGACCCGCCGGCCGCGCCGAGGGGGAGGTCCACGACGACCCGCACGTTCTCGGTGCGGACCACGGTAAGCCGGAAGCACGGTGCGAAGGTCGCGGTCTCGTCCGGCGGTTCGGCCGACGCTTCGTCGTCCGGATCCAGAAAGTCGAGTCGATACGCGAAGCGGTCCTCTTCGCTCGCCGGATCGAGGCGGATGCGGATCGGTACCGGCGCGGTCTCCGGCAGCCCGCCGAGCCACTGGACGTAGGTGTCGAGCAGGCTCATCACCATGGCGAACACGGCGTCGTCGACGACCTTCGCCGTCTCGACCAGCCAGGTCGGCTGCCAGCTCCAGGGCGTACCCCGAGGCGGCCGGCGCAGGTCCGGCTTCATCAGCACCAGGTCCACGCCGTCCGGGCAGGTCTCCTGCACCGCCACGGGTTGCGGCTCGCCGAGGGCACGGCTCATGGCCACCGCGTTCGCGACGATGTCCGGCTCCGCCAGCGGCACCGGACGCAGCGGCGCGCCGAGCGGCGGCAGCGTCATCGGATGACGATGCCGCTCGAACTCGAAATGGAGCGCCTGATCGCAGGTGATGCTGCCGTCGCCCGGTCGGTAGGCCGCCCGGACGACGCTCAGGGCGGCGGCGCCCAGCAACGACCGCTGCTCGAACGCGACGCCGGGTGCCGCAGCGACCCGCAGCGACATCGCACTCCAGTGGAAGATCGCCGACGGGTCCGTCGCCAGATCGGTGCCCGGCGGCGCATCGGTGATGCCGAAGCCGCGCGCGGGCGCGAAGGCGTAGCCGAAGGAGAGCAGCTCGTACTCGACCGGGTCGCGGCCCGGCGCGAGCGTGACGGTCTCCGCCGCATCCCGGATCCTGTGCTTGACGGTCAGGTCGAAAGCGAGCGGGCGCGCGGTCGCGAAGTCCAGCACGGTCGCGGCGGAGGCGCCGAGCGGCCGGCCCAGCGAGGCGGCCGTCGCCACCTCGTAGTACCAGCCGGGCAGGTAGACGATCGAGAGGTTTTCGGGGTCGAGGTATCGCACGTGCAGCACGTTGCTCATGGCGTCGATGCAGACGAACACCGGGCTGACCGGCGACCCGCGGCAGAGCTCCACCCAGCGCCCGCCGACGTGGTCCGGAGCGTCCACCGTCTGCCAGACATCCGCCAGCAGGCCACTCAGGTGCCGCACCGCGTCATCGGCGGCCGCGAGGTTGGCGGTGTCTCCCATGCCGGGAGGCTAGCCGCGATACGCCGCCAGCACTGTCGCCCAGGTGCCAGTGCGGACCTGGTCCATCTCCCGCACGTGGGCCGGCGCGTCAGCTTCGGCTGCGATCCCGTCGACTCTCCAGCTCAGCGGGCCCTCTTCGTCGGCCGCTTGCGGGGCGGCGTCAACAGCTCGGCGATCGCCGCGATCGCGGACGGCACCAGGCGGTAGTACGCCCAGACGCCCCGCTTCTCGCGCTCGAGCAGGCCGGCCTCGGTGAGGATCCTGAGGTGATGACTCACGGTCGGCTGGGAGAGCCCAAGCGGCGCGGTGAGGTCACTCACGGACGCCTCGCCCTCCGGAGCGGACTGGATCAAACTGAGCAGCCGCAGCCGGGCCGGATCGGCGAATGCCTTCAGCACTCCCGCCAGCCGCTCGGCATCGACACGTTTGATCGGCTCGCCAGCAAGCGGCGAGATAACAGGCATAGCAGTAGTTTTCGCAGCTCCCACGCCTCCCATCGTTCCACCAACTCCATCGATAGGCCGGTGGAACCGGGACAGTCCCCCGATGGCGATCGTGAGCCGGTCGCCAGGGACCTCGTGCGGCTGATGCGGACAGGGCCCCCGGGCTGATGACCGGTCGTGGTCCTACGGTGCGGTGCCGTTGTCGTATGCGGTCTGTTGGCGGCGGATCTCGGCGTGGTGGTCGGCGGACCAGGCGGCCAGGGCCAGGACGGTGGACAGCAGTGAGGTGCCGAGCTCGGTGAGGGCGTACTCGACGCGGGGCGGGACTTCCGGGTAGGAGGTCCGGTTGACGAGCCCGGTGCGCTGCAGGTGCTTCAGAGTCAGGGTGAGCATGCGCTGGGAGATGCCGGGGATCGCGTCGGCCAGGTGTGAGTAGCGGGTGGGACCGTCGGCGAGGGTGCCGATGATCAGCACGCTCCATTTGTCGCCGACGAGGTCCAGGACCTCCCGGATGAAATCGGCGTCCTCATCCTTCCAGTGCGCGCAGGGTCCCGGCGCGTTCCGGACGTTCGCCCGGACGTTGGTTCGTCTCCGTCGAAGATCGTCTGCGCTCATCGCCGCCGTCCTGTCCGTCACCCGGTCGCTACGCACATGAATGTGCCTTTTGTGGCCTTCCGATTCTAATGCATCATGGCGCTACGAACAGGAAGTAAGAACTGAGAGGAGCGCGCTGAGGGTGCCGGTGACCCCGAAGTGTTTGTCGAGCCGGTGCGGGTTCGGAAAAGCAGGAGCGACCACTGCAGGAATTGATCAAATCGCAACTGGTGAAGAGTCATTGGCCGACTGTGCCCGATGAATGGCCAAGCCAATTGGTGGGATCTTCCTCTCCTGTCGGAATTTATACCTCCCGCGAATCCCGTTGGGCTTGTCCGGCCCAATTAGGCCAACTGGTCTGCCCGCCATCCACCTACCTGTTCCGGCCTGGCTGAGGTGGTCGGTGCTTATGGTGCTTGAACACGACCAAAGGTAACAAAATGGCGTGGTCGGCCAACAGGCCCAGGTCGGATATGGCGGTAGGACGGGCAGCCGTGCCTAGTTTGCCCGGACACGTCAAGGCGGGCACATAACAGACGAAACGCCTCGTTCCTGCCAACGAGGCGAACTCGGCGAAACGTTGCCCATGGCCGGTTACCGAAACCTTTTAAATTGGCCCTACTATCGCCAATTCGCAGGGAGAATGTGGCGAAAGGAAGTCGGAACCGGGGGGATGCATCATGGAGTTGAGGCAGCGATTGACGCTGTTTGCGGTAACCGTCGCAGCCACACCGTTGGTCCTCGGCGGGTGCACAACCGAGCGCAAGTCCGGTGCCGGGGCGCAGGGGAGGGCAGCGCCGCCGGAGCTGACCATCACACCTTCCGAGCGCGCTCAGGATGTGCCGCTCAGCGCCGAGGTGGGGACGGCCGTGAAGGGTGGGCGGATCAGCGCTGTACGGATCATCGACGATAAAGGAGTGCAGGTCGCGGGGGAGCCTCGCGAGGACGGTTCAGCCTGGGTGCCGAGCAGGCCCCTGCAGCCCCGGCGTACCTACACCGCCGAGGTCACCGCGACGGGCGACTCCGGGAAGACCACCACCCGGAAGACGACCTTCACGACAATGCCGAAACCCACCAAACCGGCGATCACCAGCACGCTCTATTTCACTGACAACCAGACCTACGGCACGGCGATGCCGGTAACCCTCGCATTCGATCCGCCCATCTCGAAAGAGGCCAGAGCGGACGTGCAACGCCGGCTGTTCGTGAAGACGAATCCCCCACAGCCGGGGACCTGGTCCTGGTTGGACGATGGGAGTCAGGCCTATTACAGGGCTCCCGACTTCTGGCGACCAGGCACCACGATCAGCGTCCGGGCCGGCCTTGGAGGCCTGCCCATCGGTAAGGACTGGGTCGGTGACGCCGACCAGAGCGCGACCTCCAAAATCGGCCGGCAGGTGTCCCTGGAAATCGACAATGCCACCAAACAGATGTCCGTCATGCGGGACGGCAAGCTGATCCGCAGGATTCCCGTCAGCCTCGGCAAGCCAAGTACGCCGACCTCCAGCGGCAAGATGGTGATCATGGAGAAGCACCAGTACGCGACGTTCGACACCCGCGGTGAACCGAATGGTGGCTACGTGGTCGACGTCGAGGACGCCCAGCGGCTGACCAATGGCGGCGAGTTCATCCACGGGGCGCCCTGGTCCGAGGGGGACCAGGGGAAAACGAACGTCTCGCACGGCTGCACCAACGTCTCCGCTGCCGCCGCCGACTGGCTCATGAACGTCACCCAGGTCGGGGACCTAGTCACCTTCAAGGGCACCGAGGTGCAGTTGCAGCCGGGCAACGGCTGGACCGCCTGGAACGTCAGCTGGGACGAATTCGTCAAGGGCAGCGCTCTGCCCGTACCGGCCGGGCTCCGCCCAGCCCCGGCCCTCGCACCGCACCCGGGCGCCGTGGCCGGCGGATCGCCGGCCCCGGCCCCGTCCGTCACCGGCGACTGACCCGGGCCTGTCCGACACGGGGGCCGGATCGTCGGAGACGACCCGGCCCCCGTGTCTCTCGTCATGCGAGGACGCTTACTTCATCAGAGCCGTGACGAGGTTGTGTTACAGCATGGACATATGGACGTGGTCCGTGTGGTCGGACGGGCCGCTGTAGGACTTCCAGCCCGTGGCCGGGAACCAGATCTGCCCGTACCAGATGACGTAGTACATGCCGAGGTGGTCGGCGTTGCGCACCAGAAAGGTGGTGAGATTGTTGCGGTACATCTTCTGGTCCTGCGTCTTGGCCGGGCTGAACCCACGACCCTGCAATGACCTGTCACAGGCTCTCCCCTTAGGATGCTCGCACGGCCCGCCAGGGCGGTAACGACCGACGATCCGGGTGAACCCAGCTCGTTTAACCTCTGTGGAGGCATGCAGGGTGCGACCGGTGACGCACCCGGAGGTCGTGGGGTCGGGCTTGTTGCACGCCTCTGCCGGCCAGTTGCCGCCGTCAAAGCCGCGTGCGAGCTTAGCCACCGCAGAGGTGGCGGCGACGAGCCCGTCGGCCAGTCCCGGGCCGCGAAGGAGGGCAAGCTGCTTCTCGGCAGCCTGCTTCTGCTTAACTTTTGCCGCAGCTTGTCGTTGCTGCTGCCCGGGGCGGCGGGGATGCGGTCACGGGTCAGCGCGGAGTGCACGTAGATGACGTGCGGCATGACCGTGGCGCCGAGGATGCCGGCGGCCAGCAGCCCGCTGTCGGTGCCCTGGAGCCGGGGCACGAGGCCGGCCATGGCGGAGCCCGGGTCGGAGCCCGCGGCGAGCAGGTTGGCGGCGAATGCCAGGACGATGACGCCGAGCCCCACGGCGATGGCGATCTCGAAGGCCCGGAAGCCGCGCGAGCGCAGCGCGAGTGCAGCGCGAGCACGGCGAACGAGGCGGTGCCGATGATGATTCCGCCGGGCAGCATGGGTATGCCGAAGAGCAGGTACAGGGCGACCGCGCCACCGATCACCTCGGCCAGGTCGGTGGCCATCGCGACCAGTTCGGCCTGCACCCACATCACCCGGTTGACCGGGCGGGGCAGGCGTTCCCGGCACAGCTCCGGCAGGCTGCGCCCGGTGGCCAGGCCCAGCTTGGCGGTCAGCGTCTGGACCAGCATGGCCATCAGGTTGGCCACCACGACGACCCAGACCAGCAGGTAGCCGTAGCGGGCGCCGGCTGCGGAGTTGGTGGCGAAGTTGCCGGGGAGTGCCCACCCGCCAGCGGCTACCGAACCCGAGCCTGCCGCAACCGACCCGGTAACTGTCATCAGCAACGGGCCGCGACGAGGACAGCCGTAGGCGACGAGCGGCGGACAGTCGCCGGGTCGGCGATGCGGACGGACCCCGCCAGACGAGGCGCTCAGAGCTCACAAGCGAGGGGGCCGACGGCCACGATCCGGAATACTGGTGGTCATCATGGCTGGGTGACTCGTAGGTGTCGTCGTTCGGCCAGCTCCTCCGCGCTGACCACGGTCAGAATCGGAGTTCCGGGAGGCGCGAACATGGTCACCACCAGCTGCGACTGCGCGTCCGGAAGGTTGTTGGCGCCCTGGTAGTGGATCACGTCGCCCCCGGGCTCGAACAAGGCGTCACCGGCCTTGAGTATCCGGGGCGGCTGCCCTTCCAGCTCGAAGAGGATCTCGCCCTGCGTGACGTAGCCGAAGAGCGGCCCGGGGTGTCGGTGCGGCGGCGCGCCGGGGTCGCCGGGCACCAGGGTGACTCGGATGGTCCTGGCCTCGGCGCCAGCCGGGATCCAGGTCGTCGCCTCCGGCAAGGTCGTGATTACCTCAACGCCCGGCGGCAGGTGTGTGTGCTCAGCGCTCATGTATTCCTCCAAACAGGGGCTGTCTACAGGAACGACAAGACGGCCTTCCTGTCGGTGACAGCCCTGCGCGGCCGACCTTCCCAGGGCCGCGCCGGAGATCCGGTCGCCCGAGAGGCAAGGCTAACGGTCTGCGAGTGCCCGACGAGGAGATTCGCTCGAGTCCGCAGGGACTTGGGCCGCGGGCATTGGGATCAGGCGCTGGCCGTGTGGGAGCGTCGAGGGTTCCACCTGGAGGAGTTTTGCCGCCGGACAGTTGGCCGCCGTTGGTGCGCGAGTCCGGGTGGTGGATCGGGCTCTCGACCGGGTTCACGAGTCCCGGGCCCTGGCGATTCAGCCGCGCACCTTGGAAGTCCTCGCCAGTCTCGGGGTGAGCGACGAGATGGTGGCTGCCGGGAGCGCCCCGCGCCGTTGGCCATCTCCCTCGCATCGTGAAGAATCTGGCATGTGGCAAATGATCTTCATGACGATTTCGCGGTCTCCCTTGAATGGCCCGTTCGGGCTGACGAGCAACTCCGAAGCGAGTGCCACCGCGTGATCGCGGCCGTGGTCCAACAGGGCGGGGCAATCGGGTGGTTGCAGGTTCCGTCCCGCGGAAAGACCGACGCATGGCTGGAGGGAGTCCTCCAGACTGTGGGGACCGGGCGCGGCGGCCTTGTCGTGGCGCGGGTCGAGACACGTGTCGAGGCATTCGGGGTATGGCTTGCCGGCCCATCCGGACCAGTAGGCCACGTTGCAGAACTGACCAAGGTCATGGCACACCCCGCCGTACGTGGCCTCGGATTAGGCAAGAGGGTGGTCTCCGCCTTGGTGGGCGCCTGTCGGAACGCCGGCATCGAGGTGATCACCCTTGGGGTGCGTGGGAACAACCACGGTGCGATCTCGCTGTACGAGTCCTGCGGCTTCCGTACGTGGGGTCTGCTTCCGAACGCTGTCGCAGTCGATGATCTTCGCTTCGACGACCTCCGCATGTTCCTACCTCTGTCCCTACCCGAGGACGTCCGCATCCATGGATCAGCAGCGGGTGGTCCGGGAGGTTCGGTTCGATGGACCATGACGGAAGAGGTGGCCCACTAACCATGGGAGAAGATGCCAACTAACCGTTGGAGTTTCTCCACGCTGGCCCGATGGAGACTCCCTAAGTGGCCAACCAGGTGTGGGAGTGACAGCAGGGTCATTAGCTATGCCGGCCGCCGGTCGGTAGCAACTCACCGGCAGGCGTTCGCCCGGACGTGTACACCGCACCACGGCGGCAGATCGGCTGCCCACACCCGCCGCCGCCGGCGTCTCGCCGCGTCTCGAACCGCCACGGAGTCAGGCGCCGCTGATAACAACGCGCTAAGTGGCATGTGCACGCGCATGCCGTCGACCGTGTGCTGGCAGATCGTGCCGGCAGTTGGTGACGGCGCTCCGTGTCACCTGGATGTCCGGAACTGTCGATGTCTGGACGTCTGCGAGCGGTCGGCAAGCTAGCCCTCAGACCAGCCCAGCTCATCGTCGGTGGCCTGCCCCGCGCGCTGACCGCCGAGACCGCAGCCGCCGCGCTGCGCAACATCCGCCCCCGCGCCGCGCTGGCCCGGACTCTGCGGAAGGTCGCTCTGGAACTGCTCAGGGAAGTCCGCCGCCTCGACCGGCGCATCACCGAGGCAACAGCGACCCTGTCCGCCGCCGTCACAGACTCAGGCACCCCGGTCCACGAGCCGCGGGGCGGGCAGCGCCGCCGGCACGCCCCGTCTGAGGGTCCATCGTGGAGCAGCGGCGCGGTGTACCGTCGCCGCATGACGGTGCTGCAGGAGTTTGTCGCCGCTCTTTCCAGCGGCCGGATCCAGGTTGTCGACCTCACCGCTCCGCTCTCGGACCAGACCCCGATCCTGGGTCTGCCCGAGCAGTTCGGCCAGACCTGGCCGTTCCGGCTCAGCGAGATCAGCCGGTACGACGACCGCGGTCCGGCCTGGTACTGGAACAACTTCTCCACCGGCGAACACACCGGCACCCACTTCGACGCCCCGGTGCACTGGGTCACCGGTCAACGGGGCGCGGACGTGTCGCAGGTCCCGGTGAGCCAGTTGATCGCCCCGGCGGTGGTGATCGACCACGCCGCCGACGCCGCCGACGACCCTGACTTCCTGCTCGAGGTCGAGCACATCAAGGCGTGGGAGGCGGAACACGGTGCCCTGCCCACCGGTGGCTGGCTGCTCTACCGCACCGGCTGGGACGCGTACGGCGACGACCCGGAGCGGTACGCCAACGCCGGGCGTACCCCGGGCATCTCCGTCGAGTGCGCCCGCTGGCTGGCCGAGGAGTCGCCGATCCAGGGCGTCGGGGTGGAGACGGTCGGCACTGACGCGGGCGCAGCGCATTCGTTCGACCCGCCGTTCCCGTGCCACTCGTTCCTGCTCGGCCAGGAGAAGTACGGCCTGACCCAGCTACGTAACCTGGCGCAGTTGCCGGCGACCGGCGCGGTGGTGATCGCCGGACCACTGCCGATCGTCTCCGGGTCCGGCAGCCCGTGCCGGGTCCTCGCGCTGGTCGACCGGTAGGACCAGAACCAGATGCGGGTAGCCGAGGTGGTCGGGCGGGTTCTGTACGGACACGGGGCACCCTACGTCTTCGGGGTGGTCGGCAGCGGCAACTTCCATGTCACGAACGCGCTTGTGGCGGCCGGCGCCCGGTTCGTGGCGGCGGCCCACGAGGGCGGGGCGGCGAGCATGGCGGACGGGTACGCCCGCACCTCCGGGACGGTGGGCCTGCTCTCGGTGCACCAGGGTCCGGGCGTCACCAACGCGCTGACCGGCCTCACCGAGGCCGCGAAGAGCCGTACCGCGATGGTGGTCCTGGCCCCGGAGGCGACCGCGCCCCGGTCGAACTTCTTCATCGACCTGCCGGCGCTCGCCACCTCGGTCGGGGCCGACTTTCACCGGGTACGCGCGACGCACGCGGCCGAGGACGCTGGCGCGGCGTACCGGGCCGCCGCCCGGGGCGCGACGGTGGTGCTGGGCCTCCCGTTGGAGGTGCAGCGCACCGCGACCGAGCCGTGGTCCGGTCCGGTCCCTGCGGTCGCGCCGACCCCGGCCACCGCCCCGCAGGTCGAGCCGTTGCTGGCCGCGCTCCAGGCCGCACGTCGACCGGTCTTCATCGCGGGTCGGGGCGCCCGGGCGGCCCGGGAACCGCTGACCCGGCTCGCCGACGCGTGCGGCGCGCTGCTCGCGGTCTCCGCCGCGGCGAAGGGACTGTTCGCCGGGAACCCGTGGAACATCGACGTGGCCGGCGGCTTCGCCACCCCGCTCGCCGCCGAGCTGATCGGCGCGGCGGACCTGGTCGTCGCGTGGGGCAGCACGCTGAACATGTGGACCACCCGGCACGGCGAACTGATCCCGCCCTCCGCCGTCGTCGTCCAGGTAGACCACGACCCGGCCGCGTTCGGGGTGAACCGCCCGGTTGACCTGACAGTGGCCGGCGAGGTGGCGGCGGTCGCCGGGGCGGTGCTCAGTCGGCTGGGCGCCGGCTCCACGGGGCCCGTGGACGTCGGTACCGGCGGCTGGCGTACGCCCGAGCTGGCACAACGGATTCGCGACCACGGCCGGTGGCGGACGGTCCCGTACCGGGACGAGGGTGACTCGGCGCGGGCCGGCGCACCGGCGACGATCGACCCGAGGACGCTCTCGGCCGCCCTGGACGACCTGCTGCCGCCCGACCGGACGGTGGTGGTCGACTCCGGCAACTTCATGGGCTACCCGTCGATGTGGCTCGACGTGCCGGACGTGGCCGGATTCTGTTTCACCCAGGCGTTCCAGTCGATAGGGCTCGGCCTGGCCAGTGCGCTGGGCGCGGCGGTCGCCCGGCCGGACCGGCTCACCGTCGCCGCGGTCGGCGACGGTGGCTTCGTCATGTCCGCGACCGAACTGGTCACCGCCGTCCGGCTGGCGCTACCCCTCCTCGTGGTGATCTACGACGACGCGGCGTACGGCGCCGAGGTGCACCATTTCGGCCCGGACGGGCACCCGTTGGAGACGGTCACCTTCCCCGAGACCGACCTGGCCGCGATCGCCCGTGGTTACGGCTGCGACGGGTTGACCGTCCGGACCGTCGACGATCTCGGGCCGGTACGCCGCTGGCTCGCTGGTCCCCGTACCCGGCCGCTGGTGGTCGACGCCAAGGTCTGCGCCGCGCGCGGCTCATGGTGGCTGGAGGAAGCGTTCCGCGGCCACTGAGCCACCGCCGCACCTACGGGGACGCGGGGCGGCGTGACCGGAATCAGGGCGGGACCTGACCGGGGCGCGACGAGTCCAACCAGGATGAGACGGGCTCTCAAGAGCATGTTCTCGCCGAGCGGTCCGCGTCGGACCTGATAGCCGGCCTGCCAGGACTCGACGGTTGCGCGCGATCATCTCCGGCTGCTCGGTGGTGCCGCAGTAGACGACACTGAACGGCTCCGGCCTTCCAGGCTGCTGTTGGCCGCCCTCCACCGTGGAAGCCGTCCAGATGCTGCTAGCTGCCGGTGGACCTCGGCCTTGTCGTCGGGGTCGGCGTCGCGCAGCACGGTGACGATGTCGCCGAGCGCTCGGACCAGTCGGCGATCTGGGAGCGGCTCCCGAGCAGGAACACCCGGCGGTCGAAAGTCGTCCGCGGTTTCACCGGGCGTCAGACGAACTGCCAGCGGTAGCGGGTCTTCCGGCCCGCATGTACGTGCCGGCGCGGGCCGGGTCGGAGAGCTGGTGCACGCCGTCCCACTGGCCGAGTTCCACGTTGCGGGGCCGTGCTTGGCGACTATGTGGCGGGGCTCGCGGCGAGTCCGGTGCAGGCGCGGAGGCCCGCGTACTCCTGGCCGATCCGGGCCTTGTCCTCGCCGTCGGCGAGTTCGGGTCGACCGGTGCGTCGGGAGATTGCCGCGGGCACCAGTTCCGTCTTCGAGATCGCCGAAGCGTCGAGGGTCACCCGCAGCACCCCAGTGTCGTTGCTGTAAGCGTCGTCACGCCACCAAAGGAAGTTGCCGAGTCCGTACTGGACAAAGGTCTTGCCGAGCCACCCGTCGCCGAGCAGTAGGTGGGCGTGGGTGCCGACCACGATCGTGGCACCCGCCTCGGCCATCTCGCGAGCGAACGCGCGAGCCTCGGCAGGTGGACACGCCTCGCCCTCCGTGCCCCAGTGGACGTAGACGACGACCACGCTGGCCTGGCGCCGGGCGGCGCGCACCGCCGCGACGGTGCGCGGCAGGTCCCGGGTCATCGCGATGCCGGCCCGGGTGTCGGTGGCTTTCCACTCCGACCACAGCTCGGAGACCTGGCTGAAGCCGAGGACAGCGATTTTGGTACCGCGTATCTCGGTGATCCACGGCCTGTACGCCGCCGCCGCGTCGGCCCCCGCCCCGACGGCCGGCAATCCGACGGTCCTGGCTGCGTCCACGGTGTCGGCCAGCCCCGTCCGCCCGTAGTCCAACGCGTGGTTGTTCGCGATCGACACGACGTCGATGCCGGCGGCCTTTACCGCGTCATACGCGCTTGCCGGCGCCCGGAAATGGAACTCCTTCGGCTCGGGAGTCCCGCGTGTGGTGACCGCCGTTTCCAGGTTGACCATCGCCAGGTCTGCGGCCGACAGCGTCGACGAGATCGACCCGAACGCGGTCGCCGGGTAGCCCAGCAGATCGGCCGTACGGTCGGCGAAGTGCACGTCGCCCGCGAAGGCCAAGGTGATCTCGGCGGGGTGCGACGGGGAGCCTGCAGGGGCGGAGCGGGTGGGCGCAGCGGCCGGCGGGGTCCGGACAGCATCGCACGCCGTAACAGTCAGGGTCGCCGCCAGCGCGACGAAGGAACGTGCCCACTTCACTCAGCGCAGCGTACGGAAACCCGCCCGACCCTGGGCCTACTTCGCCAGGATTGCCTTCGGCCTGACCTGCGTGAACCGGATCAGGTCATGCGACCCAGCGACGACGCCGTTGCGCGAGAAGCAGTACGAGGCCGACCACGATGAGGCTGCCGCCCACCGCAGTGAGCTCGCCGCTTCGGCACGGGCGCGTTCGGCCTGGGCGATCCAGCCGGTGACCACCGCGGGTCCGCTCCGGCGTCTAGGGCCGCCCTGTAGTGCTCCAGCTTGGCGCCGCATTCGGTGATGACGGGCTGCGGCTCTTCGAGCGGGTAGCTGACGGAGTGGGTGGCGAGCTGGCGCCCTGTGTGTCGTAGGCGACCGCCTTGGTGCTGGTGGTGCCGATGGCGACGCCGACCACCACGTCCCGGGATCCGCCCGAGCCGGCCACGACCGTCACCCCTCGCACCGGACCGGCGGGCCGCCACCGGCTGCGGGTGATGTTACCGAGACAGCCGGCACCCCGTACGGGCGATCACGGGCCTCGGCCGTTACCGAAGGGTTGGGAGAAGTGCGGCGATAGTCGTTGGGATTAGCAATTAGCGTCGAACTCTTCGATTGTGTTACATCGTGGAATCTGGGCCGCGCTATTTCATGCCGCGCGTATTCGCGCTAATGAGACAGATTGGCCAGTTTGGAGCGCTGCGCACCTGCCGGGGCTTCCGGAAAGCGGCGACGGCAATATGCTCCCAGACGTGCGCCTTCCACTGTCAATAGACATAACTAGATATCCCTCTCGCCATTCCGGTCGCCGTGCGAAGCGGAGTTTGGGAATGGGGCTGTCGCAGAGTGCGGATGCGCCACTATTGGGGGACACATGGCCGTCGTCGTAGTGCTCGATATCGATGAAACACTGCGCGAGCAGCACAGCCTGACGATCGAAGTCCGCTCGGACGACGCCGGTGTGCCCGTCGCGGTGGCCGCGCTCCGGCAGGCGCTGCTCCGGCTCGAAGCGACGGGAGCCGGCGGGGAGCCGCTGGGCCCGGCCGTCGTCTCGTCACCGATCGCCTTGCCCGGCGCGCAGCTCCTCGTGATCGACTTCGGCCCGCTTCCCGCCGAGCATGTCCTCGCCATACCGGAGCTGCTGGCCCGGCAATTGCGCGATGCCGGTGTGCGCGACGCTCTGGTCTCGGTGTCCCGGCGCGGCCCGAGCCACGACATCGAGGAGTTCGGCGTGTCCGCCCGGGCCTACCTGCGCGGGCCACTCGGCGCGCCGTTCGGCGACGCCCCGTGCCAACTGCCCCCGCCCCTGCTTGACGTGGCGCTCGACTGGTTGCACGCCGAGCGCGGACCCGCGGACGAGCTGAGCGCAGTCGTGCTCGGCGTGCGGGTTCCGCTCACCGCCGAGGCGGCCGGCTCGGCGACGGCCGCCGTACTGTCCACCCTGCCCACAGTCATCGCGGTGACCCTGCTCGCCGGCGACCTCACCAACCGGCTGGTGGCCGCGACCGTCGGCGGCTACCACGACATGCTGCCGGCGGCGGCGTTCACCGTCGCGCTGCCGCGCGCCGACCCTGCCGACGCTGGCGACCTGGTCGGTCCGATGCACCGGCTGCGCGACAAGCTGCACGCGCACAGCGGATTGCTGGCCTGGGCCGGAGTGGACGCCGAGCCGGACAGCCGTCGGGTGACCACGCCACAGTGGTGGCAGCGGCTCCCGAGCGACGGAAAGCCGGTGAACCGTCGCCCCGGGGTGGAGATGCTCGCCGACGCGCTCATCCCCGACGCCATGTGGTACCAGATCCTCTCCGCCGGGCACCTCGATCGGCTCGGCGGTCTGCCACCCGGGGCGACGCCGCTGCCCGGTGGGCGGGCCGAGTTGACCGTCGGGGACGCCGAGCAGTGGCTGCCGGGCCACCCCGACGCCCTCGAGGTCCTCGCCCGGGGCCGCGAGCTGCTCGCCGGCTGCCTGGTCGACGAGGCGCAGGCGTGGCAGATGACGGGCGCCCGGATCCGCCGTGCCACGCCGCCCGCCGACCGTTGACCGCATCGGGCGGGACGGTCGGCGTACCAGCGGTGTACGGGGCGCCGCGACGGCGACGAGAAACGCATGATGCAAACCGCCCAAGGTTCAACTGAATTCCGCTGATTGAGGCCACAGTCAGTTGACTGACCGGACAGTCAGCTGATTGATGCCGTAGTTGCGCAGCAACCAGTCGGCCGGACGGTCCTCGCCCGAAGGGAAGATCCGGCGGAGGCGTCGTAGACATGAATCGCGACGCCAGACCGGTGCGTGAGGCCCGCCTCTCACCGCGCGAGGTCGTCAACGGTCACCTGGTAGTCGCGGCCAGGCTGAAGTATGAGCACCGGCTTGTCCAGTGCGGCCGCGGGGAGACAAGGTACGAGCCCGGATCGGGGGAGCAGGTTGGGAGCAACAGGGCGCAATGAACGGCGGTGAACCACGCCGAACGGCATCCTAACTGCACCCACCCCTGCCTGCGACTACTCGTTTCCGCAGGTCAGGGTCGGCGGGTGTGACCTGCCGCGTAGCTGCGGGGCTGGTGGGGGGACGGGCGGCGGTCGGCGCTGGTCCGGCGGTGTGGCCCCGCCACGCGTCTACGGCGAGCAGCGTGAGGGCGGCCAGGGTCAGCAGCCCGCCGACGAGTGCCAGCGGGCGTGCCCCCGAGGTGGGCAGGAGGGCACCGCCGAGCAGCGATCCGCCGGCAATGCCGGCGTTGAAGGCGGTGCTGACGCCGGCCGATGCGATGTCGGTGCTACCCGGAGCCAGCTGCAGCATCCGGTTCTGCACGGCGGAGCCGAACGCCGCGTAAGCGAGGCCTATCCCGGCGAGGAGCGCGACCGCGCCGGGCCGGAGCGCGCCGACCGCGTACAGGCCGAACAGAGAGGCCGTGCCGATGCTCAGCGGCGTCAGCAGGGAAGCGATCGGCCGGGTGTCCAGGGTCCGGGCTGCGGCCAGGGTGCCGACGACGCCGGCGGCGCCGGCGGCGAACAGCAGCGGCGCCAGCACCGCGTCGGCGAAGCCGCTGACGTCGAGCAGGAACGGTGTGACGTAGGTCTGCAGGGTCATGAAGCCGCCGATGCTTAGGGCGGTTGCGATCAGCAACAGGGCGAAGCGCCGGCCGTGCGGTGCGGTGCCCCGGGCGGCGCCGCCAGTGGCCGGGGGATAGGACGGAAGCAGGACGAGCACCGCGACGGCGATGGCCAGACCGACCCCGGCCAGCACCGCGAACGCCGCGCGCCACCCGGCCTGTTGCCCGAGCCAGGTGCCGAGGGGTACGCCGAGGACCGGGGCGAGCGTCGCCCCGGTCGCGAACAGCGCTACCACCCGGCCGCGCACCGCGACCGGGAAGGGCCCGGTCACGGTTGCCGTGGCGATGGACCAGAACAGGGCCTGGGCGAGGGCGGTTACGAGGCGGGAGCCGGCCAGCACGGCGTACGTCGGCGCGAGCGCGGCGGTGGCGTTCGCGGCGGCGAACAGGAGCATCGTGACGCCGAGCAGTTGACGCCGGGGGATCCGCTGGGTCAGTCGGGCCAGCGGCACGGACGCCAGCACGACCACGACGGCGTACCCGGTGACCAGCAGACCCACCTGCGAGCGGGTCCGGTCGAGATCGGGTGCGATGTGGGTGAGCAGTCCGACGGGCAGCAGCTCGGTCGTGATGAACGCGAATGCGGCGAGGGAGAGCGCGACGAGCACGGCCCTGGCCCTTCGCGGCGACACCTCGGGCGCCATGGCCCACCCCCCTTTTCATGGTCACCGTAATCGAGGGCCCGACCCCCGCTCCGTTCGCGGGCCCCAGCGACTGGTTGGGCGAGCCGGCCGTCGTGGGCGAGCAGGGCGATCTGGGTGCGGTTGCCGAGGCCCAGCTTGGTGAGGATGTGTGAGGCGTGGGCCCGCACGGTGGTCACGCTCATCAGCAGCTCGGTGGCGATCCCGCGTTGGAGCGTCTGTGCGCGATGGCCAGCACGAGGTCGTTTTCCCGGGCCGTGAGCAGGGCCAGCCGGGTACGCGCGTGCTCGTAGGACTCGGCCCCGGACGCCACCCGCCGCGCAAGGCGGCGACCGCCGGTGAGGGCGGCCCGTTCGGCGAGACCGATCAGACCGTGCCGGCGCTGCCGGTGGCACCGCTGCCGGGCGTGGTCGGGTTGCTCACCGCAATGCTTAGGCCAGAACCGGGTGCGCCGCCCAGGGTGCCGCCGGAACTGGCTGGCTGCAGACCGGTGAACGGGAAGATCGACTCCTGGCGGGCCGCGGAGATCACCTGCACTCAGGCATCCTCGATGACCGTCCTCTACAGACCGACACCGGGGTTACGAGACGTCCCTTAGCAAAGTAGGCCGCCGCCCGGCGCAGCATCTCGTTCTCCTGCTCGAGAACCTTGTTCCGTCGACGCAGCTCCCGCAGTTCGGCCGACTCGCGGCTGGTGGTCCCGGGACGGACGCCGTCTTCGACGTCGGCGAGCTTGAGCCAGCGATGCAGGCACGCCTCGGAAATCCCGAAGTCCTTCGCGATCTGCCTCAACGGCGCCTCGCCCAAACGGGCGACCGCGACCACGTCAGGGCGTAACTCCGCAGGAAAGGCTTTCGGCATGTCAGACATTTTTTCAGCGAGGACGCATCCTCACAGGTCAGGAGTCAACCGAACCGGGGGCAGTCCCTCACTCGGCTGCGTCAGCAGGGAGATCTGGTCCGATCTCTGGGGACCCGAGGATGGTCGTGCCCGGACTCAGCGCCTCACGACGCCGGCTGAAAAGTAGTGACCACCGACTTGATGGCCTCGACGTAGTCGTAGAAACGCGCCGTCCGTTGCCCCGAGTCTCTCATTGCCCGGGACAAGTCCTCGGTGGGAAAGAACGACTTGCGCAGAGCGTGAGAGAGTTCTAGCTGTACCCCCGCTCCTCGTCGATCCTTGTTGCAGATGTTGCCGGGGTAGGTGCCGGCCACCTCGCTCGAGGCCGATATGACCCGGAAGCCTTTGTCGATCAGCGCGGCCGAGATGCTTTGCTGCAGGTCGGCGTCCAGCCCCCCAAGGGCCGTTTCTGCCTGGTCGGCGGTGCCGGCGTAGCCATGGAAGGATATGCATCTGTCCGCCGCCCCAACCATAGCTAGACATTGCGGCTCATCGAAACGCGAAGAGGTGATGTGCAGATCGGAGTTGTGGCTGGCTTTGATGCCGGCGAACACATACGTGTCCATGAGTCCGTCGCCTACGGCGAGCGCCAACTCACCGCTACCGGCTTCTATGCCGCCCCCGTGGATCGCGATGGAAGCCCACGACGTGGTGGGTCGGTAAAGCGCGGTCCGGGTGTAGGTAACGCCCTCTTCCTCGCCGGCAGCCAACTGGGCGTAGTTGTCATAAAGGTTGCCCACAAATGCCTCCGATCAGGACGCCCGCCTCGCCGAAGAAGTCCGAGATGCTGTCAGCGGGATCCGCGCCGATCGGCCGAGTTTGCCGACCGGCGCGCTCGACTCCGCGCTCACAGCGGCAATGTTACCCGCTGTTCCGGGGTCATTAGATCGATTCGGTGAGCACGCCGGCGGAAGCCGCCCACGCCAACCCTTGACAATCGCCATTGAAACCCGTTCGTGTCGTCTCGCGAACGGCTTTTCGGCGATCTTGCCAAAGGACGTCTCGTAACTCGGTGAAGGCGTTGCCTGGCAACGGTGCTGGTGCGGCGCAGTACTCCCGTCCGCAGGCCGCCACCTTCGACCAGGCGTTGCAGTCGGCGAACCTGCAACCGCGTTGGCAGGGCCTGGATTCCTCGCCGCCGATGCGAGTGCTGCCGGTCCTGCTTCTGCTCAGCATCCTGACAGTGCTGGTGTTCGGACCTGTTCCCGCCAGAGGCACCGATGGTTCTGGTTATGGGTGCTCACCGGGGTGCCGCTCGGAGCAACGTAACGGCGGACGAACGTCTCGCAGCCGTCCGCCGCGGTCAGAATGTGGCGATCGGGTTGACCGGGCTGCCGGACGTACCGGCGAAGCGGACCGGCGCGACCGCGAGCTGGAAGTCCCACTGGCCGAGCTCGGCAGCCGTCGTCGCGCACACCTCCAGGTCGCAGTTGTCGAGAAGCCACAGACCCATCGCGACGAGGCTCACGGCGTGAACCGGCATCAATACGTCTTCGTACCCTGACGGCTGAACGTCCTGGGGGGTGTCAGCGCCGATCAGCGCGACCTCGCGTTCATGCAGCCACGGCAGGCAGGACGCGTGCCAGCCCGCCTGCGTGAAACCGCTGGCCGCACCGGCCTCGTGCCGGACGCGGCCATAGCCGGTCCGCAGGAGTACCGCATCGCCGGATCGCACCCGCACACCCTGGCGACGCTCGGCCTCCTCGAGATCGTCGGGAAACACACCCTGCCCCGGTTCCAACCACGGCACATCGCGGACTCTCGCAATGTCCAGCAGGACACCACGCGTGATGATTCCGTTCGCCGCCGCCGTGACGGCCGCCCACGCCGATCCCGTTGCGGCGTCGACCAACGAGTGCGACCGCCCGTTGTACATCGTGCCGTCCCAGAAGATGTGGCACGGCGAGTCGACGTGGGTGAGGGTGTTGCCGTGGAACGTGACGCCGAGCCGCTCGGACGAAAAGCCCCAGCGCCGGTCGGCGTGAAAGCCGGGCACCGGCATGTTCTCGGCACCCGGCATGTCGGCGGCGCACGGGCACGTCGTCGTCGACCGCTCCATGTCTTCCGGTACGGCAACCTCCCATGCGCACGACACGCTCCTGCCGTGGCGCACAGCCCGCGCCGCCGCCAGCCGGACGTCGTCGGTGATGTGGTTCAGAGTCCCGAGCTCGTCGTCGTCGCCCCACCGTCCCCAGTTCGACAGCGTGCTGAAGTACCCGAGCACGTCGTCCTGTGTGGGCATCGGTCGCCCTGCCGTCATCCCAGCATCGACTCCTCCGGTCAGGCGGTCCGAGGCGCCGCAGGGTAAGGTTCCCGCCCTCTCCTTTGACCTGCCAAGGCCCGCTGAACTGGCAAGACACTACATCAGCGGGCCAGCAGTCGACCTGACCACCTGCCCCGACGGCACTCGGTCGCGGCCGAGCTCATCATCGACGCCTACCACGCCGTTCCAGATCCAGAAATAGTCGGCCAGCCCGGCCACGGTGAGACGCCGCTGGTTTGATGAGGTTGACCCTTCGGTCGGCCAGGCGGGTGTGCGTCTTGGCTTCGATGCCGACGGCGTCCTCCGAGAAGAGCGCGTGAACGTCGAAGTTAAAAGGGACGAAGGCGTCGCTCAGTTCCCGGACTCGGTCCAGTGGGTCGAGGCGGCGGCCGGCACGACGGCCGCCGGATACGACACTGCGGCGGCACCGGGAACGATGCCGCCGCAGTGCGAAACACGATCTCTAGCTGACGAAGGTGCGCTGCGGCCGGCGGGCCCGCCAGGTCAGGGCCGCGCCCGCGATGATCAGGGCGAGCGCGACGGAGACCAGCACGGGCACCGGAACGCTGTCGCCGGTGATCGGCAGGCCGCCGCCGTTGTCGCCGCCACCCCCACCGTCGGCCGGCGGGTCGTCGGAGTCGTCGTCCGCCGGAGGCGTGGCAGTGTCGCCGGTCATCCCGCGACGTGTAGACACGGTGCAGGTCGGCGTACGCGGAATCCTGAGTCGTCTGGTCCCCGGCGCCGTGTGGCACCATATGGAACGGATCCGTATTGGCGCAGCCCAATACGATTGATCGACAGCTATGGGTATCTTTTCGTTATCAGCGCTGAACGGAGACCGGGCATGAGCAACTGGGCCGACAACCCGCGGCTGAACACCTGGTTGGCGGCCCAGCAGACGGCCTTTCCAGTCTGGTCCCGTGAGACCGGGCAGGCGTGGGACGTCACCGTGGACTCCCTGGACCGCCTAGAGCAGCTGCTGCGTGAGCGGTTCGCCAGCCGGGACGACCTGCTCGCGGCCGAGGAGGCCGAGCAGCCCGCGGTCATGGTGCCGGGGTGGTACCTCGGCGAGGTGCTCAACCGCAATTGCGGGACCGTGTGGCACCGCAACCCGGTCGAGCCCACCCACCCCGACCAGCCGAAAACCCCGTTCGTCCAGCTCCCGGAGAACCCCGGAGCGGAGTACGAGGACGAGGACGACCTCCCGCTGGTCTGCAACCCGTTCACCGAGATCCGCGGGCTGCTCGTCCGCGGACCCAGCTACCACCTGCGGCAGGTTGTCAACCGATACGAAGCGGTAGGTCAACTCCCCGACGCTTGTCACACTCGTTGAGCCGCGACCTCGACGCCGAGGGCGTCCAGGTCCCGGCGGCCTTCGGCGGCACGGTCCGGCAGCAGCAGGAGCGTGGACGCCCGTTCGAACCGGGCGCCGATGTGCTCCCACCCCGCCACGGCCGCGGTGAGGGCTGCGGTGTCGCCGTAGAGGCGGCCTCGGGCCCGGGCGGTGCAGGCGGCGGCCCACGCGTTCTCGTGCCGCTCGGCGGCCGACAGCAGCTCCGGCGCGTCGGGAAGCCCGGCGATGACGGCCAGTTCGACGCCCACTGCCCGCGAGTAGGGCGGAGACCAGCTGCGGATGCCGTTGAACGTCAGGCGGACAAGCGCGGCCGCGTCCTCGACCCGCCCCGCGTGTACGGCGAGCCGCGCGTCGACCATCGACACGAACGTGGAGTGCGGGGGTAGCTCCCCGATGACCTCGATCGCGCGAGAGCGCCACAGCGCGTGCCCCTCGTCGTCGCCGCGTAGCCCGTGGACGAGGGCGACCGCGGCCATCGGCGGCGACATCGTGCCGGTGCGCGGTCGGCCGGCCCGCCGCCAACCCTCCCACGCGGTGCCCGCCATCCGCAGCGCCTCGTCGAAGCGTCCGCGGAGCACCAGCGGCGTGATCAGGAGGGCGGCCGAGTAATAGGAGCTGCCGGCGAGGTCGTCGTCCATGGTCCGCTGGCCGATCGACAGGGCGGCCGGCAGGTCACCGCCGCCGAGGGCAGCCAGGTGGGCCATCCGGTACGTGTCGACGATCTCCGGGGCGGCGTTCGGGTCGTGCCGGGACATCGCGGGCAGCAGGGCCAACCGTTCGTCCATGATCCGACGAACGTCCGCGGCCCGCCCCGCCACCATGTTGGCGGTGGCCACCGTGTCCAGAGCCGCGCTGATCAGCACCGGATCGCCGGTTGCCCGGGCGGCTGCCACGGCGGCCTCGGCGAGCGCCGGGTCGGCCTCGTACCTGTCGGCGGTCGCGGCCCAGGCCGCCGCCTCGGTGAGGCGGGCCGCCACCACGGCGTCGCTCGACCCGTCAGCTGCCGACGCCGCCTCGTCGAGGAGGTCACGCAGGCGCTCGTACGGAACCTCGGCGGCGAACCCTGCCGGGTGCCGTCGCGCGGTGGTGACCGCCTGCGCCAGCGCGATGGCCGTGGCCCCACGATCCCCGGCCACCCGGGCCCGCTGCGCGGCGGCGAGCAGCAGGTCGAAGGGCCGCTGACCGTCGTCGCCGATCGCATGGGAGACGGCGGCGGCCGCGCGCAGGTCCGCCGCGGCCTCGCCCGGAGCGGGGGCCCGTTCGGCGGCGGTCCGGTAGTGGCCGAGCGATTCCATCAGGAACCGCCGTGTGTAGGCGAGGTGTGCCAGTGCCTGGGCCAGCCGGTGCGGCAGCTCACCCGGGCCTTCGGGGGCGACGGCGAGGGCGGCTCTCAGATCGTCGGCGACGCCGTCGAACTCTTCGTACCACTCGTCGCCGTCCAGCCTCGTCTCCAGCTCGGTGGCGACGTCCGCCGCCCAGCGCAGGTGCCGGTCCTGGATCTCCGGCCGCTCGCCCGACACGTCCAGCTGTTCGATCGCGAAGGCGCGCACCGTCTGCAGCAGTCGCCACCGGGCCGCTCCGCCCCGGCGGTGCACGCTGACCAGGCTCTTGTCCGCCAGCCTGCCAAGCACGTCGGCAACCGCACCGCGGGTGCTCCCGGCAGGGCTCACCTCGGCGACGGCGGTGAGGTCGAACGCCCCGGCGAAGACCGCGAGCCGCCGGAACAACGCCTGTTCCTCGTCATCGAGCAGGTCGTGACTCCAGCCGATGACCGCGCGCAGCGAGCGGTGCCGCTCGTCCACACCCCTACCGCCGGCCACCAGCCGTAGCTGGTCATCGAGCGCGGCCAACAACCCGTTCTCGCCCAGGGTGGCACTGCGGGCCGCGGCCAACTCGATCGCCAGCGGCATACCGTCCAGTCGCGCGCACAGCTTGGCGACCACCACGGGGTCCGCAGCGAACCCGGGGTCCGCGGCGCGGTCGATGAAGAGTCGCTCGGCGTCGGACTCCAGCGGCAGCGGGCCCAGCGGTACGGTTCGCTCACCCCGTACGCCGAGGCGTTCTCTGCTGGTGGCGAGGATGTGGGTACCCGGGCAGGCGGCCAGCACCCGCTCCGCGAACGGTGCCACCACGTCGATCACATGCTCGCAGTTGTCCAGCACCAGCAGCGATCGACTCTCTCCGAGCCGCTCCACGACAGCGTCCTCCAGCGACTGCTGGGGGCGCTCGCTGACGCCGAGCGCGGTGGCCACCGCCTGTGCGACGTACCCGCCACGGGCCGGGACGAGGTCGACGAACGCGCCGCCGGAGGGAAACGAGGGCCCCGCCGCCGCGGCGACCTGGCCCGCCAGCCGGGTCTTCCCCATCCCGCCTGGTCCCACCACCGTCACGAGTCGGGTGCCGCGCAGCGTCTCCATCAGGTGCTCGCGCTCGGCGCTCCTTCCGATGAAGGTGGTGAGTGCCGGTGGCAGGCCGGCCAACCGCCTCGGCACGGGCGCCCCCGCCTGCGCCTGTACGGCGAGTTCGGCGAGCGCACTCCGGTCGGCCACGCCGAACTTGCGTAGCAGCGCGGAGACGTGATGCTCCACGGTCCGCACGGAGATGTGCAGCCGGCCGGCGATGTCGGCGTTCGACAGGCGCGCGCCGAGCATCACGAGCACCTCGATCTCTCGCTTCGACGCTCCGGCGGGATACACGACGGTCATCGAACCATCATGCCTGCACCTAGATCAGCACTGGGTGGGCCAATGGGTGGTGGAATGGGTGGCCGCCACTGATGCCCGTGCCCGTCCCGGTGCTGGAGGCTCTACCCGAGGTCGCCGAAGCCACGTTGGGAGGCAGACATGGGGCGGGTCGTCCTGTCCATCTTCACGACCGTCGACGGGGTCGTCGACGACCCGCAGCGGTTCACCTTCCAGTTCGTCAGCGAGGACTCCATGCGGACCGGGCTGGAGCAGCTCCGGGCCGCCGACGCACTGCTGCTCGGCCGGGTCACCTATGAAGGGTTCGCTGCCTCTTGGCCGGACATGACCGACGAGGCTGGGTTCGCCGACAAGATGAACAGCATGCCCAAGTACGTCGTCTCGACGACGTTGAGGCGGGGCGAGTGGAACAACACCACCGTGATCAGCGAGAACGTCGCCGGGACGATCACGAAGCTGAAGGCCCAGGTGGATGGCGACATCCTGATCTACGGCAGTGTCGCACTGGTCAGGTGGTTGCTGCGCCACGAACTCGTCGATGAACTGCGCCTGGTCACCTACCCGGTGGTGATGGGTGGTGGCGTGCGCCTCTTCGCGGAGTCGGGCGCGACGGTCCTTCGGTTGGTCGACGCGCGGGCGTTCGACTCGGGTGTGGTCGTGCTGACCTATGCTCCGAGCCGGGGTGACCTCCTCGGGTGGGAGCAGGAGTCCGAGACTCCTGCCGCTGACGGGTGAACGAGGAGGTATAGCGACACGATCCGGATCTACCACGAGACCAAGCTGGTCGATGTATCGCATCATCTTTGCAACGATAATGAAGGAGAAAACCATGAGTGACGATGTCACCCAGTACATCAACAAGGCACAGCCGTGGCAGATCGATGTGTGCGAGAAACTACGTGCGATGGTCGGCCAGACCATTCCAGATGTCGAGGAGCGGCTCCAGTACGGCAAGCCGCACTACCTCAAGAACGGGCACTACGCGGCCGTCATCGCGGTGGCCAAGGACAAGGTCTCGTTCATGATGTTCAACGCAACGGACATTCCGGAGGTCAAGGGGTTCCTTCGGTCATTGGGCAACGGTGAGCGCAAAGCCGTTGACATCAAAGACGGG
The DNA here is from genome assembly GCF_900143515.1 of Micromonospora cremea. Taxonomy (NCBI): domain Bacteria; kingdom Bacillati; phylum Actinomycetota; class Actinomycetes; order Micromonosporales; family Micromonosporaceae; genus Micromonospora; species Micromonospora cremea. The sequence continues at coordinate 1,585,568 of NZ_FSQT01000001.1, forward strand.
CAGACCGTCGACTACGGCGCACTCGCCAGCATCCTGGAGAAGACCGCGACTGCTCTGTAGCTGCGAGGGTGGGTGCCGTGCAGGGTCTGGTGCTGGGATCGCGAGCCCAGGCGGCACCCGCCCGATGTCCGGCACCCACACCGAAGTCGTACCGACCAACACGCTGCTCGACAGTCTCATCCGCTTAACACAGACAGCGTCGGCAGCGTCATGGATGGCATCGGTCCCGCGCCGGTGTGGCGCGAGCCGCTGGTTCTCTACTCCTCGGGTTGCGCCTCACGGACGTCGCGCCACTGCCGCTGCAGGCGGGTGATCCGCTGTAGCGCCGCCTTGAAGCTGCTGTATTCCTCTGTGCCGAACGCCAGCTCATGGCGGCGCTCAATCGCCGCAAGGATGGCGCGGGCTCGCGTGATCTCGTCAAGGCCGTGGGCGGTGGGGACGACGAGTTTGGCTCGGCGGTCACGGGGATCGGGCTCCCGTGAGACGTAACCGAGTTGGACGAGTTCGTCGACGATCGTGCCGACGATCTGCTTGTGCTGGCCCGATCGCTGGGACAACTCGGTCGCCCGAGCCCCGTCGCGATCCAGGAAGGCCAGCACCGAACCGTGGCGCGGCCGCACGTCCGGATGTCCCTGCTCGGCCAGGGTCTCGAACAGCTCGTCCTGAACAGCACGCATGAACGTGCCGGTCAGCATGCCCACGTCCGGTTCCGGCCGGTCGTCACCCATGCGCCCTCCAGTTTAGTCACGAAGCTTGACTGTCATGAACGTTGACTATACGGTTCTCATCAGTTGATCGCCACGGACCACAGGAACGGGGAAGCCCATAATGCGCAAGATCATCGCTTCGACATACGCCACCCTCGATGGATTCATCGACAACCCGCACCTGTGGTCCATGAAGCACAACAGCGAGGATGCCATGGCGTACGCCCTGGACCTCACGCTCGGCTGCGACGCGCTTCTGCTCGGTCGCGTCACCTACAACGGCATGGCCCAGGCGTGGCCAGCCATGGGTGGCAACCCCTACGCCGACCACGTCAACAGCATCGCCAAGTACGCCGTGTCCTCGACCCTCGAAAAGCCGGCCGCGTGGGACAACTCCCATATCATCCCGGGCGACAAGCTCGTCGAAGCCGTGACCGAGCTGAAAGCCGAAGACGGCAAGGACATCCTCATCTGGGGCAATGGCCGACTCACCGACGATCTGGCCAAGCACGGGCTGCTGGACGAGTACAAGGTCTGGATCTACCCCGTCATCAAGGGTGGCGGCGAGGCCCTCTTCCGCCCCGAGAGCGCCAGCACCGTCGAACTCGTCGACAGCACCACCTTCACCTCGGGCGTCGTCGTCCTGACCTACCGCCCCACGCGCCCCTGAGGCGAGCCGCCCGTGTCCTGACGAAATACTTTCCACGTCTGTGAGTGGAAAGTATTTCGTCATGGGTTTCGCACGGCTTACCGACGGGGGGCAATCCACTGTCGAGCACCGGCTTGGCCTGTGCCGATGTACCCCAGGACCCCACCCAGCCGCAGCAGCCGGCCCCGCCGTCCGGGATACCCGCCGCCGCTGGACCGCATTTCCACTCGCGCACAGCACGGCCGGGGTGATGACGGCCGCGGCCGCCGGCACCGACCGCAGCCGTCACCTTCGACTCGATCGGTCGGGGTGGCCGTCGCCGCCGCGGGGTTGGGCTCGGACATGTGTGCCTGAAAGGTTTGCGGATGTTCGCCGCGCCGAGGGTGTAACAGCGCGCAAAGGGGGAGCGCCTGTAGTGCTGGAAGGCCGAGGTGCGCGACCTTTCGACCGGCCGGGACTGCTCGACCCCGCAGTCCCACCGGGATGACAGCCGAACAGGGCACCACCACGCGCCAGCGGAGGCATCGCACGGTGGCTGACTCGACATCGCACAACCCCCCGCCGCGCAGGCCCGGCCGAAACGGGGTGGCTGCACCTCCGGCATGGAACATGCCGACCCAGCCTCTTCGACCGCAGCCGCAGCGCTCCGGTGAGCGGTGGCCGTATGTCATGTTCGGCGGAGTCACCGTGCTGCTCGCGGCCCTTGCCGCGTTGGTTGTCTTCCTGGCCAGGTGAACCCGTCCGAGGTGAGCACCTGGCCCGGGATGGGTGGCCCTGCGGTTCCCGGGGTACCTGTAGCCCATGGACTCAAGCATGGAGAACTGGCAGGCGATCGCCGGCAGGCACTGCCATTGCGATGACGACCCTCGCCGGTGCCGCGACTGTCAGGCGTACTGGCCCTGCACGTACCGCCTGCGCGCCGATCACGAGTTGAGCGACGGACCGAGGCTCGCCACCTCGGCTCTGGCCGGCTAGGTCCGGTCGTCGGATCTTGCATCTGCCTGCGCCTTCACGGCCGGCCCGAGACCGGCTGCTACTCGCCGAACTCGCGCTAGCGGGCGGCCTTGTCCCGGATGGGTCGCGCGTGCTGGAACGCGACCAGCAGGGCGGAGACGAAACCAGCCACCAGCAGGATCCTTTCACGTTGAACAGCACCGAGTCGCCAGTGGAGTGGGGCGGGAAGGCGTCCTTGACGAGCCAGCCGACGCCCACCCCCAGCCCCAGCCCCAGGCAGGCGTGCATCACGGCCCGCAGGCGCGGGAAGGGCTGCGGGCGGCCGAAGATCCGGGGCACCGCCGTGCCGCCACGGCTCATGGCGAGCAGCGCGGCGGCGACCGCCAGGTTGGCCGCGGCGACCACGACGGCCAAGACCAGGTCCACGGATCCCATGGGCCCGCACGCTATCGCACGGATGCCCGCGACCGATCAGATCAGCAGGATCGCGCACAGGCCGATGACCAGGTTGCCGGCCAGCCAGACCAGCACGATCCCGAGTAGGTGCGTGCGGTTGGCGGTCGTCGGCACGGTCGCTGTCTGACACCTTCGCAGTTACGAGACGTCGCTCAGAGCGCAGACGGCGCACCAGACAGCGTGAAACGCCGGCAACCAACCACCAAATTCTGATCGGGCTGGCGAGAAAGGGACGGAAACCCTTCAACGCGGGTTGTCATTGCGAGACGTGTCAGAAACCGATGGCGGTAGCCCGTAAATGCCGGTCGCAGTCACGGTGGCGTCGTCGATCGTGCTCGGGTCGATGCTCCAGCGAGCGGCCATCGCCATCACGTCGGACTCGGACGGCGTCGTGGCGTACCACGCTGTCCACTCATCGTCCGCCCAGTCTTCCCACTCGGGCTCCGTACCGCGAATGCCGATGCCCAATTCGATCTCGTCGGCTGTCGGATCACCGATGAACAGCGGCACCTCGCCTCGCTCGCCGATGAAGCAGTAGGCGCGCAACAGCTCACCATCCAGGGCCTGAGCCCAGGCGTGATAGTCCGGGACCCGCTCGTTGGCGAAGAAGTGCACCTCGCCCAGGTGCCGGCTCAGCTCTCTGAGCCAGTCGGGGAAGGGCGGCTCGGTCGCGTCAAAACCCGTCGGGATATGCAGCCGGCCGTGGGCGAGGGTCCAGCCTGGCACCGGTGCGGCCACGTACACGCCGTATCGGTAGGCCCGGTCGGTGCCGGTGGCCCAGTCGAGGGCTTCCCGGTCGTGCAACTCAAGCGCATCGGCGACCTCCCCAGGGGTCCGGTTTCGGACAGCCAGCCACGACGTCTTGTAACTGAATCCGGCCACGCTGCCCATGATCCCAGGAGCTGCTGCGAGGCTGCTCGTTGGTGGAGCGTCGGTCGGTGTGGGGTCAACGGGTGCTCGTGGTTGCACCCGTTCGGCGGCGATGTCGCGGTCCTGTGGGATCGGCGCACAGGAGCCCGTCCCTGGAAGATCGGGGATGGGCTCCTGTGCTCCTGTGCGGGGTGACTAGACGACGTTGCCGATGGAGACGGCGCCGCGGCCGACGACCGCGCCCTCGGTGGTGACGATGGCCAGCTCGCCGAAGAGCTCACGTCCGGCGCCCGGGGTGGACTGGGCGGTCACCGTGCCGGTGAGGGTGGCGGTGGCGCCGTTGGGCAGGGCCAGCGGGGTGCTCGGGGTCGCGAGCGTGCCCAGCGACGGGGCCGAGAACGAGTCCCGGTAGTCGTAGGCGGTGCTGGTGTTCGGCCCGTCCACGGCGTACCCGTCGACGACGACCCGGTACGTGCCCGCCGGCGGGTTCGCGATGGTGACGGCTTCTTCGGAGTCACCGTCGGCAGCCTGCCCGACCTGGACGTCACCGCGGAACACGGTCAGGTCCAGATCCGCGCCAAGGTTGGCCGTGTTACCGATCCGGGCCGTGAAGCTGGTGGCACCGTCCGGAACCTCCACCACGTACTCCTGCTGGGCGCCCTCGGCGATGGTCGGCCGCTCGGCGTGCACGCTCGACAGCGGACCACCCTGACCGGTCACCGCGACCGGACCGAAGGTGTTGGTCAGCGTCCAGTTCGCCGAGGTCGGCTCACCGGCGGTGACCGACGGCAGCTCGATCACGGACGGCTCGACCTGCACGCCCTGCACCCGCGCCTGGAGCTGGAACGGGTTGTTCAGCGCCGGTGAGGTCCGCCGCGACTCCACCTCGATCTCCCATACCCCGGCGATCGGGTTCTGGTAGTCCCGCTCCTGCGGCTTGCAGACAGCGGCATCGGAGAAGTTGGTGTAGCAGGCGGTGCTTGCGGTGCTGTCCACCGGCACGCCGTACGGGTTGATGGCGATGAACCGGGTCTGCGAGCCGGTGGCGATGCCCGACAGGTTCACCTGCAGTGCTCCCGCGCCGGCCGGCACGGTGACGAAGTACGACGTGAAGGCGTTGCGAGCCACCGATCCCTCGGCGGAGAACGAGTAACCGGGCTTGGTGACGTCGTTGGCGGCCACCACGACGGCGGAGACCTCGAAGTCGATCACTGAGGTCTTCGGGTCGTCCACGGTCAGGATCGTGCCGTGCGCGCCGAGGGACTTCGGCTTGGCGGTGACCGGGACAGAGACGGTCTTGTTGAGCGGCAGCGCGACCGTCTTGGGCGCAGTGAACGTGCCGTCGTTGCCGCGCAGGGCCAGCTTGTGGCTGATCGTGCCGGCTGGGCCGCTGGTCCGGGTGACCTTGACCTGGTAGGTCCGGCTCTGGCCGACCTTCTGTCCGCCCTCTGCCGAGGTGCAGCGGTTGTAGACGCCGGCGCCGCGGTTCGGGTTCGGGACGAACCTGCTCAGCTCGCGGTCAAAGCGAGTGAGGTTTTCTGACAGCTCGGTGCAGACCGGGGCATCCGAGACGTACGAGCGGGTCTCGACGTTCTTGCTGAGCAGCTTCCACGCCCCCGGCACGTTGAACATCCCGTAGCCCTGCGCGTACGTCGCAACGTCGGCGATGGGCTTGGCGGAGGTGTAGATGGCCCGACGCAGCGCGGCCGGGGTCACACCCTTGTCGGTGGCCCTGGCGGCCGAGAGCAGCAGTGCGGCCGCGCCGGTGGCCTGCGGGGAGGCCATCGAGGTGCCGTTGAGCATCTGGTAGCCCGGCGGCAGCGGGTAACCGGCCTCAGGAACCGGGTTGCCCGGCTGCCAGGTCGGTGCGGTGGAGATCGCCGATCCGGGGGCGGCGATGTTCGGCTTGAAACCACCGTCCTCACGTGGGCCGCGGGAGGAGAAGTTGAACAGCGCGTTCTTCGTCTTCACCACCGAGCCGTAGTTGGCCAGCCAGGTGTCCTTGCTGATGTTCGCCGCCACACTGACGACGTTCTCGGCGACCGACGGGTCGCCGACGGTGTTCACGCCCGGACCGGAGTTGCCGGCCGAGATGAACAGCTGCACGCCGTAGGTGCTGATGAGGTCGTTGTAGAGCTGCGCCCGGGCGTTCGCGCCGTCGTTGAGCGTCGGCAGTCCGCCGATCGACATGTTGACCACGTCAACGTGACGGTTGATGACCAGGTCGGCCATGCCGGTGGTCAACGCGGCGGCGGTGCAGCCGCCACCCCACGAGCAGGCCCGCGCGGAGACGAGCTTGGCGCCCGGGGCGGCACCGTCGAAGGCGGTGTTGCCCAGCATGTCGTTGGCGGCGGTGATGCCCGCGACGTGAGTGCCGTGGGTCGCCTCGATGATGCCGATGTTGACATAGTCGGCGTACGGACCGGGGTTGCCGTCGGCCGGGTCGATGTCGACGTCCTCGCGGTACTCGACCACGAAGGGCATCTGGTCCCGCACGGCGGTGGCAGGATTGTCGGTGCCGAAGTGCCCGACGTCGAACTTCTCCCGGTACGGGCGCATCAGCGCCTCGTCGGTGAAGCTGTTGTCCTGGTCGAGGTCCACCCAGATGTCGTGGGTCGCGGGGTCGTAGAGGACACCCCAGGCGTCGGTGGTGTCCCCGTCCCGGTTGACGTCGCCGCCCGGGTCACTGGGAGCGGTGATCGACTCGCGGAACAGGTTGAACCGGTATGTCCCGGCGGGAGCGGTCCAGGTCGCGCCGCCGGCGGCGAACGACGGGCCGGTCACCTCGGTGACCATCCGCCGCCACGTGCCGTCGTTCTCGGTCACCGGGTCCGTCGCGGTGACCCAGTCGACGATCTTCCGCTCACCGGTCGTGGTTGTCTGCAGCGCCGGCTGGTCCAGGTCCACACCGGAGTCCATGATGCCGATGGTCACGCCGCGGCCGTCCCACTGCGGGTGGGCCGCCTTGAACGTCTCCGCGCCGGTCTCGTTGGTCGGCATGTACGGGTTGACCGCGCCGGTGCCTGCGCCGGGACCCGCCAGCGTGGCGGCCTGCTTGGCGGCCTTGGCACCGTTCGGGGCGGCCTCGGGGGCCGGGTCCGGCCGCTGGATCGTCTCGTCGAGGTCGACCGCGGAGACGCCCGGTAGCGCGGCCGCCTTGAGCACCTTCGACGTCGGCACCGTCGCCAGGACGTAGCCAATCTGGTCGAAGCGCCGGTTGACCGCGCCGCCCAGGGCCTGAACCCCGTCGGCGACGTCCTGAGTCTCACCCTTTTCGGTGGCGACGATCAGGGTCACCGTCGGCGCGTGCTTCGCTTCGGCCTCGGCGAGGAGTTTGGCGTCGTGCGAGCCCAACGCCTCAGCGGGGGTCGCCTGCGGAGTGTGGGGTGCGGTGGGGGCGGCGCTCGCGGTGGCGGCACCACCCGTCACGGTCATGGCGCCGGCGGCCAGGACCGATGCGAAGAGCGCGGCGGAGGTACGCCTGCTCGGGTTGCGGGGTCTACTCACGTTCTCTTTCCTCCAGAGAACAGGGCCCTATCGGTGCAGGGCACGCTGAGCGAATCCTTCGCGGTGTTGTAGTCGATGTCGATACATGCCCTGACGTTGTGATCTCTCCGTGATGTCGCCACCGCGCGCTGTTTGGCGGGGACAGGAATCTGCGGTCGGCCTCTGAGGACTGTTCCCTCGACCAGCATCCGGCCCGTCGCCGTCACGGCGCGGACGAGGACCCCGCTTTGTGGCTTGGACCGCCATGGTCAAGGACGCCTGTGGACGGACGGCGCCGATGTCACGTGTCGCGGAACAAGCCCCGGCGTGGCCCGGGAGGCCCAGCCGGCGGCAGCCCGTCGGCGATATACAGCCGCCGCCCACCCCAATCGGCACGCCGTTCGTCGAAGTCCACGCCAACGGGAAATGGTGGACGACATCGACGATGATAAAATTGCTGTGGATCCAGAACAACGAGGTGAACGTCCTGCGCCTGTTCGGGGTGGATGAGCTCATCGAGATAACTTGGATGGGTTGACCGCCATCAGGCAGTGCGTCGGGGTGGCGGTAACCCCACGAAGACCCGCAGGTCGCCGACGTACAGATCCGGCTGCTCCATCGCGGCGAAGTGCCTGCCCCGGTCGATGGCGGCACTAGCGTGTGGCGAGCCGCTCCAGCAGGGCGGCGCTCCGTGCCAGCAATGTCCGCTCCTCATCCGTGAGTTCGGCCTCGATGGCCTGCGCGAGCCAACCGGCCCTGCGGCCGCGCTCCGCTTCGAGCGCGGCCCGGCCCGCGTCCGACAGCTCGACCAGCGACTTGCGGCCGTCCGTGGGGTGCGCCCGGCGCGTGATGAGGTTCTGTTCTATGAGCAGCCCCACCGTCCGGGCCATCGACTGGGGGCGTACGCGCTGATCAGCGGCGAGGTCGCTGGTCGTCATGGTGCCGTCACGGTCGAGCGCACCGAGCACGGCGACCTGGCCCAGCGGGATGCGGTCCTCGTGTCTGACGCGTCGGGTGAGCTTGCCCATCGCGGTGCGCAGTTCGGCGGCGATGGCGGCGGCTTCCGAGGTGGGCATAGGGCACTCTACACCGTTGATCAGCAAAGCTGTGCACCTGACCTGTACAGCAACACTGAGCAGCATTGCTGTAGGTTTCCCGCTGTCGGGTTCAGCGCCAGCGTTGTCGCAGCCGGGCCAGGGCACACGACAACGGGAAGGAACTCCCATGTCCGCAAAGGCAGTCGGAACCGCCAACGCCGCCATCGAGACCGTCACCGCCCGCCGGATCATCGACAGCCGGGGCAACCCCACGGTCGAGGTCGACGTCGTCCTGGCGGACGGGTCGCTGGGGCGCGCGGCCGTCCCCTCCGGCGCCTCCACCGGTGCCCGGGAGGCTGTGGAACTGCGCGACGGAGACTCCGCGCGCTGGCACGGCAAGGGCGTCGACCGCGCGGCGGCCCACGTCAACGGCGAGATCGCGGCGGCCGTGCGCGGCCGGGACGCGGTGGACCAGGCGGGTCTCGACGCCGCGCTGGTCACCCTCGACGGCACCGCCACGAAGTCTCGGCTCGGCGCCAACGCGATCCTCGGCGTCTCCCTTGCCGCCGCCAAGGCCGCCGCGGCGGCCCACCGCCAGCCCCTCTACCGCTACCTCGGCGGCGCCGACGCCCACCTCCTGCCGCTACCGATGATGAACATCGTCAACGGCGGCGCCCACGCCGACAATCCGCTGGATTTCCAGGAGTTCATGATCGCGCCCGTGGGCGCGGACACCTTCGCCGAAGCCGTCCGCATGGGCAGCGAGGTCTTCCACACCCTGCGTCGCGATCTGCTGGCCGCCGGGCACTCCACGGGCGTCGGCGACGAGGGTGGCTTCGCGCCCGCGCTGCGTACCGCTGAGGAGGCGCTCGACTTCGTGATGACCGCCATCGAGCGCACCGGCTACCGCCCCGGCACGGACATCGGCCTGATCATGGACCCGGCGTCGTCGGAGTTCTTCCGGGACGGGGTGTACGACTACGCGGGCGAGGGGGTGCGCCGCACGCCCTCCGAGCACGCCGACTACCTGGCCAAGCTCATCGACGCCTACCCGGTCGTCTCCATCGAGGACCCGATGGCGGAAAACGACCTGGACGGCTGGCGCGAGCTGACCGCCCGCGTCGGCGACCGCTGTCAGCTCACCGGCGACGACGTGTTCTGCACCAACGAGACGCTGCTGCGCGAGGGCATCCGCACCGGCGTCGGCAACTCGGTCCTGGTCAAGGTCAATCAGATCGGGACCCTGACCGAGGCGCTGGCCGCGGTGGCCACGGCCCACCAGGCGGGCTGGACGGCTGTCATGTCGCACCGCTCGGGCGAGACGGAGGACACCACCATCGCGGATCTGGCGGTGGCGACCGGCTGCGGTCAGATCAAGACGGGTTCGCTCTCCCGCTCCGACCGCACGGCGAAGTACAACCAACTGATCCGGATCGAGGAGGAGTTGGGCGACTCGGCGCGCTTCGCCGGCCGCTCCGCACTGCGTCGGGCGTGAACAGCGGGCAGAGGTAGCGACCACGCGGGTCCCCCGATCACGATCGGGGGACCCGCTCGCCAGTTGGTGCCGGATCAGGCGTCGTTCGCGCTGTCGGGATGGGACGCGAGGCCGTGAGTCGCGCCCGGGGTGCGGCAGCGCACGGTTTCGACCCGGATTCCATCGATGTTCTCGAGGTTGGCCATCAGGCTCGCCGCCAAACAGTCAAGCCTGACTTTTTCTCAGTCGTGGCTTCGCGATGTATACAATCCAGGCACATAGATCTAGCTGTTCGTCGATGGCTGGGCTAACGTGCGGCCTCACCAGAGCAAGGAGGCGTGCCGTGACTCAACCTCCCAACCCATCCGAGACAGTCGCCCAGGTCGAGCGGTTCGGCTACCGACAGGAACTCAGCCGGACCCTCAGCTTCACCGACCTGCTCATCTACGGACTGATCTTCATGGTGCCGATCGCTCCCTTCGGCATCTTCGGCAGCGTGTACGCCGGCTCCGGCGGCATGGTCGCGCTGGCCTACATCATCGGCATGGTGGCGATGATGTTCACCGCCCTGTCGTACGCGCAGATGGTCCGCGCGTTCCCCATGGCCGGCTCCGTCTACAGCTACACCGGTCGGGGCATCGCACCGCCCGTCGGCTTCCTCGCCGGCTGGGTGATCCTGCTCGACTACGTACTCGTGCCCGGTCTGCTCTACCTGGTGGCCAGCGTGGCCATGCACTCCCTCGTGCCCGGCGTGCCGGTGTGGGCGTGGCTGGCGGCCTTCGTCGTGCTCAACACCGTCGTCAACTACTTCGGCATTCGGATGACCGCCCGGGTCAACCGGGTGATGCTCGCCGCCGAGTTGGTCATCCTGGTGATCTTCCTGGTCGTCGGCGTGATCGCGCTGGCGCAGGGCAAGGGTGCGGGCTTCTCGCTCCAGCCACTGTTCAACGCGGACACCTTCTCCTGGTCGCTGGTCTTCGGCGCGGTGTCGATCGCCGTGCTCTCCTTCCTCGGCTTCGACGGGATCTCCATGCTGGCCGAGGAGAGCCGCGAGGAGGCCCGGCAGATCGGCCGGGCGATGATCGCGGCGCTGCTGCTGGCCGGTGCCCTGTTCGTCGTGCAGACGTGGGTCGCGGCCCTCCTGGTGCCGGACGCGGCCGGCCTGCTCGAGAACGGCGACGCCGAGGGAACCGCGTTCTACGACGCGGCCCGCGTGGCCGGCGAGGGCTGGCTCGCCGGGCTGACCGCCCTGGCCACCGCGATCGCCTGGGGCTTCGCCAACTCCCTGGTAGCCCAGGCCGCGACCTCCCGCCTGCTGTACGCGATGGCCCGCGACCGGCAGATGCCGCGCTTTCTCGCCCGGATCAGCGTGAAACACAAAGTGCCGGTCAACGCCACCCTGCTGGTCGCCGGCATCTCCCTGGCGCTCGGCCTCTACATGGCCAGCCGGGACGACGGCATCTCACTGCTGTCCACACTGGTCAACTTCGGCGCCATGACAGCGTTCCTGGCGTTGCACGTCTCCGTCGTGACCCACTACGTGGTGCGCAGCGGCAGCCGAGACTGGTTGCGGCATCTGGTGGCGCCGGTGATCGGGTTCCTGATCCTGCTCTACGTCGTGATCAACGCCAAGGTCGCCGCCCAGGTGCTCGGTTTCGTCTGGTTGGGCGTCGGGCTGCTGGTCCTGCTGGCCTTCTACCTGACGGGTCGGCGTCCCGCGCTCGCCGCGCTCGTCGAAGTGCCCCACGACAGCGCCGACGAGCCGGTGAAGGAGCCGCAGTGAAGACCGACGTGGTGAAGTACCGGCCGGAGCCGGACGAGCTGTCCTACACCTTCGGCGGGCGCGAGGCGGTGCTCCGGGTGCGCCCGGGCACGATCCTCGAGCTGTACACCGAGGACTGCTTTGGCGGGCGCGTCCGGAGCACCGACGACCTGCCGTCGCAGGTCTGCCAGTTCCCGTACCTCAATCCGGTGACGGGGCCCATCCACGTCGAGGGGGCCGAGCCGGGGGACACCCTCGCCGTGCACTTCATCTCCATCGAGCCGGCCCGGGACTGGGCCGTGTCCACCACCTTCCCGCACTTCGGCGCGCTCACCGGCACCCACACCACGGCGACCCTGCAACCCCCGCTGGACGAGGTGGTCTGGCGGTACGACGTCGACGTCGCCGCTGGCACGGCGACGTACCGGGCACGCCGGGGCGATTACGCCGTGGCGCTGCCGCTGGATCCGATGCACGGCACCGCGGGGGTGGCACCGGGTGCCTTCGAGGCGCGGATGACGATCACTCCGGACGCGCACGGCGGCAACATGGACACCCCGGAGCTGCGGGCCGGAGTCACCGCGTACTTCGGCGTGAACGTGTCGGGAGCGCTCTTCGCCCTCGGCGATGGGCACTGCCGGCAGGGCCACGGCGAGGTCTGCGGCACCGGCATCGAGGCGGCCATGAACACCACGGTCGTGGTGGACGTCGTCAAGGGGGTCGGCACCCCGTGGCCGCGGCTGGAGTCGGACGACGCGCTGATGTCCACCGGCTCGGCCCGTCCGCTGGAGGACGCCTACCGGATCAGCCAGCACGACCTGGTCACCTGGACCGCCGAGCTGGTCGGGCTGGACCAGCTCGACGCGTACCAACTGGTCAGCCAGGCCGGTGAGGCGCCGGTCGGCAACGTGTGCGACACGAACTACACAATGGTGGCGAAGGTGGACAAGCGCTACCTGGGCGGGGTCGGCGGGTACGACGGGGTGCACGCCCGGCTGCGTGAGACGGCCCGCCACTATCTGACCCACCGCTGACCGGGGCAGGGGCCGGCCGGGTCGTCCCCGGCCGGACCCGCCACCCGATGAAGTAGCGGACGCGCTGCCGGCGGGAGCTTGACTCGGCGACCACCCGCGCGCGGGCGGAGTCCACGTCGTAGCCGGTCCGGCGCAGCTGCACGCCTGGCCCGAGCATCAACCTCCGCCGTACGAAAGACGGGCGCCGCGCCGGGGGCGTCCCCGGCGCGGCGCCCGTCAGCGTCGTGCCCTCGGCCGTGGCGTCAGCTCCGTCGCCACCGCCGGGCGGTTCAGCGGGCGGTGGCGTACGTGGCGCAACCGATCAGTTCGAGCGACACCTGGAGCCGCTCGAGGCTGATGTTCCTGGCGATGGTGTCCTCGGGGGTGTGGTACGGCGGCTCCAGCATCGCCGGAGTCTCCTCGCCCCGCCAGGAGAAGTTGGCACTGGCGATGCCGACCTCCTGGAAGGCCTGGTGGTCGCTGGAGCCGCGCTGCGTCACCGGCGAGATCCGCGGGTCGTAGCCGAGGCGGACGGCCGCTGCCGCCACCTCGTCGGTGGCCCGGTTGGACTGGCCGGTGTAGGAGAGCAGCCAGTAACGGGTCGCCGGGTCCCAGCTCGTGGCGACCATGTCGTTCTGGTACACCGCCAGGAACCGGTCTCGCTCCGCCTCCGGGAGCTGACGGACGTGGTGGCGGGCACCGAGCAGCCCCTGCTCCTCCGAGCCCCAGAGGGCAAACCGGAGAGTGGCCTCGACCGGGATCGCGCGCAGCACACGGGCCAGCTCGAGGCAGAGCACCGTGCCGGAACCGTCGTCGTTGGCGCCGGGAGCGCCGATGACCGTGTCGTAGTGGGCGCTGACCATGACCACCGGCCCACCGGCGCCGGACCGCCCCACGCGCTCGGCGATGACGTTGTTCGAGGTCAGGTCGCGGTGCGCGGAGGTGGTGACGGTGAGGGTGAGCCGACCGGCGGCGAGCAGGGCACGCAGCCGCTCCTTCTGCGCCTGGGCCGCCCCGACCACGGGGATCGGCACCGGCGAGCTGGCCGAGCCCGGCAGGGTGGGTGAGAACGCCCCGGTCCGCCGGGGCGGCACGCCGTCGGCCGCGAGGAACACGACGGCGGCGGCCCTGCGGGTCAGAGCGGTGGCGACCAACTGCTCGCGCCGCGCCGCCACGTAGTCCACCAGCACGATGCGGCCGGTCACGTCCGCGGGGTAGTTCTCCGGTGCGCCCGCGCCCACGTCCACCACGTCGCCGCTGACCGTGGTGTCCAGCGCGGCGTGTGGCGAGGCGCCGACCTGCCAGTTCAGGTCGGTGGGCAGTCCAGTCGGCGAGGCGAGCTGGGCGAGGAACTTGTCCGCCACGGCGAACGGCTCCAGCCGGACGTCGTACCCCAGATGGTCCAGTTCCTTCACCATGTAGTCGGCGGCGCGGCGCTCGGAGGCCGTGCCGCCGATGCGTGGTCCGATGTCCTCGCTGAGGACACGCAGGTGGGACAGCGCCCGCTCGGCCGACACCTGAGCGATGATCTTGCGGTCGTCCGGGGTGAGCGCCGGCGGACGGTAGGCGCCGGGGCGCTGTTCGGTGGCGGCCCAGGCCGGTGCGGGAAGTGCCACGGTGGCAGCGCCACCGAGGGCGATCGTCAGCATCCGTCGTCGGTTCACGCTGGAGGGAACGGGGTCGGTCGAGGGTGTAGCGGGATAGCCGCCGTTGGTCATGGCACCTCCTGATCTGTTGCGAAGCCGGGCACCGGTGGGTGGTTCGGCTCACAGAAACTTGAACGTATCCACTCTTCGCGAGCCGTCCAAGATCCGTTCGGGCGGTTGACACCGAGCCGTGCAGATGCCCTGACCAGGATCTGCCGCTGACAACGGGCGCCGCTCGACGAGCGGCCAGGGGTTCGGGAGTCGGACGCTGCCAGGAGCGGGTGGGGGCACTATCGTTCTGGCGTGCACATCCGTTTCGGCGTCCCAGCCGATCCCACCTACCCAGGCCGCGTGGCCGCTGCGCTCGGCGGTGTCCGGCTGCGCAAGTTCGGCTACATCGGTGCGGTGCTGGCGGCGGTCGGAGCGATCGGTCTGGCCGTCTCGCGGGGGTTCGCGTGGGGCGAGCAGATTTCGCCGCTGTGGACGGCGATGGTCGTGGGCGGCCTGCTGTCTATGTTGTACTGGCCGTGGGTGCGGTTTCGCGCCCGGCGCCGCTCCAGTCGCTACGCTGTCGAGGGCGCCTACGACATCACCGATGACAACATCATGATGCGCAGCGGCTCGGAGTCCGGCGGCATCGCCTGGGACGGAGTCGCCCAGGTAAGAGATACCCCTGAGTTCTGGATCGTGTACGTCGGCCGGATGCCGGCGACCGTGATCCCACGCCGGTTGATGTCCGCCGAGGATGCCGAGACGTTGCGAGCCTTCATGGCCAAACGTGGGCTGCTCCGACTTCGGTGAATTCATGTGCCGCGGGCCGCGCGTCTTGGCGTGCAGCCGTCTGACGGGTGGCTACCCGCGCGTGTCGAGAAGAATGTGCACCACATCTGGTCGACCGGCGAGGCGTTGCTCGATCTGCGACCGCCGACTCGGCGAGGCCGTATCCGTCGATGATCGTCCGGCCTTGCCGTGCTCGCCTCGCTGCGTCAGGAAGTTCGTGCAGGGCATGTCTTCGAAAGATCTGGGCGTGCCTGTCGATTGGGGTTGATCCTTTTCGTAGCCCTGGTGAGAGCCCGGCACCGAGACGGGCCAACACCCACTGGAGGGCACGATGACCGCCACTTTGAACGCGACCGGCGCCACCACTTCGACCGTCGGTGCGCTGATCCGGACCGGCGTACTCGCTGCGGTTGCCGCGAGCGCAGCCACCATGGTCGTCGCCGCCGTCGGCCACGCGGCAGGGGTCAGCCTCGATATGGGCGGCGCCCCGATTCCGGTGGCGGGGTTCGGCGTGCTGACCGCTGCCTTTTCGCTGATCGGCGTGGTCGTCGCCGCGCTGCTGACCCGTTTCGCCCGGCGCCCGCGGCGCACGTTCGTCCGCACGACCGTGGTGCTGACGGTCCTGTCGCTGGTGCCGGACGTGATCGCCGACGCCGGGGCGGGCACCAAGGCGCTGCTGATGCTCACCCACCTGGTCGCGGCCGCGATCGTGATCCCCGCTGTCGCGCGCCGCCTGGCCGCCTGACCTGTCGCCATCCCACCGTCGAACTACCGGAGGATCGTCATGAGGCAGTACCTGATTTCCGTGCATTCCGTCGAGGGCGCACCGGCGCTGTCCGACGAGGAGACGCAGACCCTGTTCAAGGAGACCGATCGGATCAACGACGAACTGCAGGCCGCGGGCGCCTGGGTCTTCGCCGGAGGGCTCCTGTCGCCGGACAGCGCCACCGTCGTCCGGATCGAGAACGGCACCACGACCATGAGCGATGGGCCGTTCGCCGAGACGAAGGAGCACATCGCCGGCTTCTGGGTCATCAAGTGCGCGGACCTGGACCAGGCGCTGGCCTGGGCCGAGAAGTGCGCGGCGGCCTGCGGCCCGGTCGAGGTGCGCCCCTTCGACGACCTGTCCCAAGCCTGAACAGGAGCCGGTCACCCGACATGGACCTGGCGAGCATCTACCGCGCGGAGTACGGCCGCTGCGTCGCCACTCTGGCCCGCCTCCTCGGTGACATCAACCTCGCCGAGGAGGCGGTCCAGGACGCCTTCACCACGGCGTTGCAGAAGTGGCAGACCCCGCCGCCGAACCCGGGCGCCTGGATCGTGACCACCGCACGCAATCGGGCTGTCGACCGGCTCCGCCGGGAGTCGACCCGCGAGGCCCGGCACGCCCAGGCCCTGCTGCTACATCAACAGGACGAGCCCCAGGAGGTGGGACCGGTGAAAGACGACCAGTTGCGACTGATTTTCACCTGCTGCCACCCGGCGCTCGCTCCGGACGCGCGGACCGCCCTCACGCTCCGCCTGCTCGGCGGCCTCGAAGTACCGGAGATCGCCCGGGCCTACCTGATTCAGGAGGCGACCGTCGCCCAGCGAATCGTGCGCGCCAAGAAGAAGATCCGGGACGCAGGCATCCCGTACCGGGTACCCGCCGAACATGAGCTGCCGGACCGGCTGCCGCCCGTGCTCACCGTGCTCTACCTGATGTTCAACGAGGGCTACACGTCCACCGCCGGACCGCTGATCAGAACGGACCTGTGCGCCGAGGCGATCCGGCTAGCCCGCGAGCTCGCCGCGTTGATGCCCGACGAGCCCGAGGTCCTGGGCCTGCTTGCCCTGCTGCTGCTGACCGAGGCGCGCCGCCCGGCCCGGCTCGACCCGACCGGCGAACTGGTGCTGTTGGCCGACCAGGACCGGTCTCTGTGGAACCGGACACTCATCGTCGAGGGCCACGACCTGGTCCGCCGTTGCCTGCGGCGTAACCGGCCCGGCCCGTACCAGATCCAGGCCGCGATCAACGCGGTGCACACCGACGGCGCCGCCACTGACTGGCCGCAGGTCCTGGCACTTTACGACCAGCTTCTCGCGCTCGCGCCAACCCCTGTCGTCGCGCTCAATCGTGCGGTCGCCGTCGCCGAGGTGCACGGACCGGCGGTTGCCCTCGCCGCGTTGGAGGGCGTCGATCTCCCTGGCTACCACCGGCTGCCGGCCACCCGGGCCGAACTGCTGGCCCGGCTCGGACGCGACGCAGAGGCCCGAGCCGCCTACGACCAGGCCATGGCGCTGGTCACCAACGAGACCGAGCGGGCCTTCCTGCGGACCCGTCGTACCGAACTCACACGCACAGGGAGAGCATCATGACCGCCACCTACACCTTCGACGTATTTTCCAGCCTCGATGGCTTCGGCACCACCAGCGGCGACTGGGGCGGCTACTGGGGTAAGCAGGGCCCCGAGTTGCTTGAGCACCGCCTCGCCTTGTACGGCGAGGAGCAGCGCATGGTCTTCGGAGCCGGCACGTACCGGGTGTTCGCGCAGATGCTGGCCGCGAGCACCGAGGAGTCCGAGGTCCGGGACGCCTAGGTCACCCCGATGAGGAGCCTCCCGGCGACGGTGGTGTCGAACACGCTGGAAGGACCCCTCGACTGGCCGGACGCGACCGTCGTGCGCGGTGACGCCGTCGACGTCGTCACCCGGCTGAAGGAGGAGTCCGAGGTGCCCTTGCGATCGCACGGCAGCCTGTCGTTGAACCGGGCGCTGATGGCCGCCGGTCTGGTCGACCTCGTCCAGGTGACGCTCTTCCCGGTGATCACCGGTCAGACCGGATCGGAGCCGATCTTCCAGGGGGCGGCCGACTTCGACCTGGAGCTGATCGGGAGCCGGACACTCGACGGCGGCTCCCAGGAACTCATCTACCGGCCCACCCTGCATGTCTGAATCGTCCGTGCACTGCGCCGAGCCAATCTTCGATGAGTGGCATCGCATCGCCGAGGGTCTCGACGATGTGGTGTGCGCTGGTCAGTTGGGCGGCGGAATGGGTGGTGCTCAGTGCGATCACGGTCATACGCGCCGCGCGAGCTGCTTCAATTCCGGCCGGGGCGTCCTCGATGACCAGGCAGCGCTCTGGTGGGGTTCGCAGCAGGTCGGCCGCGCGGAGGTAGCCTTCCGGGTCTGGTTTTCCGAGGGTGACCTGAGTGCTGTCCACAAGGATCGGGGGATCAGGTAGGCCGCCTGCTCGCAGTCGTTGCCGCACGGTAGGGGCTTGGCCGGAGGTGACCACACCCCACCGCTGGTCCCGAATGATCTTCAGCACGGCCGGGGCGTCGGGATATACCGGGAAGGCGTCGCCTTCGTCTGCCATGAAGTCGCGTACCAGTCGGTATTCGGCTTCGGCGTCGAGTTGTGGAGCGACGACTGCGATGGTGTCGATCGGCCGGCGGCCGTGGGTGTGTGCCCAGACAATGGCTGGGTCGAGGCTGTGGTGCAGCGCCCAGCGGTCCCAGATACGGCGATATGCGGCGTAGGAGTCGACCAGCACGCCGTCAACGTCGAACAGCACGGCAGCGCCGCCTTCGGCGTCTCCGTTGATGTGAGCGAGGGAGGTCATGGTTACGGGGCCCCGTCTGCCGTTTGAGTGGTGCCGCGCATCTGCTCGATGACGTTCACGGCCTGCGCCGTGAGTTCGTGGATGAGTCGGCCTGCCGGTCGGACGTCCCGGACGAGTTCGACCGATTGGCCGGCGTAGAGGGCCATGTCCGCCAGGTCGCCGGTCATGCCGGGCAGGGGGATCAGATCCTCGTACCGGTAATGGGCCTGGCCTGCGCTGTCGAAGGCCACGACGTCGCCCTCGTCCGGACGCCCCGGCGCTGGAGGTGAACCGGCCGATTCCCACCGTTGCAGGGTCGGATTCCGCAATGTGCGGTGCGCGGCGTCGGGCCATCCGCCGTCGAAGCAGTAGGTGTGGACGGTGTCCTCGGCGGTCGCAGCGACGAGGCGTTGCCGATACAGCTGGTGGGTGAAAGCGTCGGTGGTCGCCAGGAAACGCGTGCCCAGCCACGCGCCCTGTGCGCCCAGGGCCAGGACGGCGGCGAGGCCGCGGCCGTCGCTGATGCCGCCGGCGGCCATGACCGGAATCGGGC
The DNA here is from genome assembly GCF_900143515.1 of Micromonospora cremea. Lineage (NCBI taxonomy): Bacteria > Bacillati > Actinomycetota > Actinomycetes > Micromonosporales > Micromonosporaceae > Micromonospora > Micromonospora cremea. The sequence goes on from NZ_FSQT01000001.1 coordinate 1,604,537, forward strand.
CGACCGCGTCGACAACGGCCGGCACCAGAACCATGGTGGTGGTCGTACCGCGAACATGGCCGCCGGCCTCCCAGCCCTGCGCCACGATCACGTCGACGCCGCAGCCGGCGGCGTGCACAGCCTCTTTCACGCCGCCGACGGCGTGCATGTGCAACGCACCGGCATCACGGATCCGGTGGCTGACGGGTTCTGGATCACCCCAGAAGGTGGAGATGACCGGTACGGCCTCGTCCAGGCACACCGCCAGCGTGTCCATGACGGGAAAGTCCAGCACCAAATTCACCCCGAACGGCCGCGAAGTACGCTGCCGAACGTGGCGGATGCCGAGGCGCGCGCGTTCGGGACTCTGCCAGGTCGACGCCAGCATGCCGAGTCCACCGGCTTCGGCCACCGCCGCAGCCAGTTCGGGCGCCGCCGCGGAGCCTATCGGCGCCTGCACCACCGGCACGTCGATGCCCAGCCGGTCGCACAACGCGGTACGCAACCTGGACGTCATATGTGCCCGCCCCTTCCTGCGCTTCGGAAACCGAATCACTGGCGAGGAGGGTAATGTATCGGAAATAGAAGCACCAGGAGAAGTGGGGCGACGTCCGATGGCAGCGCCGAGGCCAGGACACCCGGTTCGCGGGTCGAGCACCGGGCGCCCCTTGATGGCGGCACTCGACCTCTTCGGACGTCGATGGAGCCTGCGCATCGTCTGGGAGTTGCAGCGCGGCGCGCTCGGCTTCCGCGCGCTGCAGCAACGCTGCGACGGCATGTCGTCCAGCGTCCTGCGGCAGCGGCTGACCGAGCTGATGGAGGCACGCATCGTCAAGCAGGAACCGGACGCCGCCTATGCCCTCACCCAGTTCGGGCAGGGCGCCTACCGAGCCCTGCGCCCCCTCGTCCGGTGGTCGGACGACTGGGCTCGCGCCCTCGCCGACGGCGACCCGGCAACCGAGGCGGAAACCCCCCGGCGAACGGAGAAGCAGGACCGGGCGAGCGGTTGCCCTGACCGGCCTTGAACTGCGCCAACGCGTAGAACGACCCTGAACTGCACCCACCAGCTTCTCGTTATGCGCAGCGGGTGCCGGGCCGGCTCACTGCCTCGTTCTTCTCCGTCAGGCTCGGGAAGACGAGAGCGCCTCGGCGATCATTCGGTGGCCTTGGGCTTCGAAGGGCTCGTCGCCTACTCGGTAGGCCCAGGCTGCGGTGCCGATCGCCGCGCGGACCCGGTTGCGGTGCCACGCGTTCGTGTCGCGGGGATCGGTCCCGTACCCGTCGAGAAAGGCTGCCTCCAGGCTCGGGTCGCGGCGGAAGCCCTGGGCGGCCAGCCGGGCGAAGTCCGTGGATGTGGGGCGCATCGCCGCACGGCCGAAGTCGATGACGCCCACGACGTCGTGGTGGACGAGCCAGTTGCGGGGCTGCCAGTCCCCGTGGGTGGGTACGAGGGTCGCGGGTGGCGTCGGCCAAGTGGTGATCTCGGCTCGTAGCCGTGCCACGGTGGTCGCAGCGATCCGGTGTGGTTGGTTGAGCCACGCCAGTGACTTCTCGTTCTCGCGCCTCTCGTAGTCGGCGTCCGTGACGACACTCTGAGCGTGTAACAAGGCCAGCAACTCGCCTGCCTGCCGATAGGTGGAGCGGTCCTCGGCATGCTCGCTGCCGAGCACCAGTTCACCGGGCAGGTACCGGGTGATGAGGAGCTTCGCGTCCGCGCTGCCATGCACCAGATCCGGTGCGCGTCCCCTGCTGGTCCAAGGGCGCAACCAGTTGAGATGGGCATGGAGTTCCCGCTGGATGTGGTGGTCGTCATCGCCGCCGGCTTTGACGATGAATCGTGATCCAGCGCGGGTCATCTCGAGGACAGTGGTCGCCGTCAAGCCCCAGCTGTGGTCCCTCTCGACGGTTGCGCTTGGGAGCCACTGGTCCACCAACGCCCGCTGCCGCGGAGAGAGGTTCCCGAGCGCAGAGGTCACCGCAGGGATGATACGAGGTCCCGGGTCCGCTCGTCGGCGGCGTGGCCCGGTGGAGTGACCCGTCCGGTCAGCGCCAGGCGCGGATTCGATTCGAACCATCACCTCCGTCCACAACGGCCGGTGAGGTCATTGTCGGCTCCACAGCAAGAGCTGGTACGGGTCCTCGCCACGGGTGAGCCACGTGCTGTCACCGAGCGCCGTCGGGGCCTCTGAAACGGGAATCGGATACTCCACCTGACCGAGCACGTCCCCGCGTGCCGTGTCGATCAGCCAGTGCCGCGGGTGCGCGTGCTCCTCGTCGCTCTAGCCCGTACTCGCAATCACCGTGCTTTCGTCGACGAAGCCGCACTGGTAGTCCCAGAAGGGCTCTTCCTCCGGTTCGGACGGCGCCTGGGGATGTGGCGGGAGCCGGTCGTCGGCGACGACCTCGTGGGCCACCACACCGTCGGGAAGGCTATGGATCGCCAGTTCCCCTTGTCCGTGGGCGACCGTGAGGAACCGCGTTCCGCAGGGGCTGACGTCGATGAGGCAGCGGTCGTCGTCCCCGATGCGGTTGACGGCGAGCCGGGCACCGTCCCACCGACCCCACAGCAGCGGCACACCGTCCTGGCCCTCGCCGACGCTCAGGCCCATCTGTCCCGGGTCGGGGGAGGGGACGTGGTGCCCGGCCGCTGCGGTGTCCGTCGAGGCACGTCCCAGGATGCGGCCGTCAACGCCGTCGAGCACGAGCCACTCCTCGTCGAACTCCGAATTGACGTCATCGGGCAGCGGTGTGCGTACGTGGGCCCACACTGTCGAGCCGTCCGCGCTGATCCAGCAGGAGCCCGAATCGGGATGGCGGTGTTCTGTGCTGTCTGCGTACTCCTGGTAGGAGTCGTGCAGGGACAGGCAGGACGGGGCCCAGCATGCGTGCCGCACCTGCCAGCGCAGCGTGCCGGCGGCGTCGACCGCGTGCAGTGCGTGCTGACCGCTGAAGACCGCCAGGTCGAGGGCGGGACTCACCGCATCGATCCCGCCGGCTGGGCGGGGCCAGGGCGCCGGAAAACGGGCGGCGGGAGCGTCGTCGCCGGCGATGAGCCGGTCGAGGTCGTATGCCAACAGTGCGTCGTTCCGGCGGATCACGACGAGCCGGCGGTGCGGCCACCGCTGGACGGTGGGCGCGTCTGCGGTGTGATCGACACCGGGTACGCGAGCAGCGTTCGTTGGCACGCGCAAGGACGCCACGAGGCGAGGGATGATGGGCACCCGTGCATCCTGCCAGCCAGCTCACGGAGGGCGGGTCGGCGACAGTGCCGCTCAGCGGGCCCTCTCTGTTGCCCGCCTGCGGGACGGCGTCAACAGGTCCGCTATGGCCGCGATCGCCGGCCGGCACCACTGATCCAGATGCGTCGCCGGGTCGCGGTGGCCCAGGCCCTCGAACCGCATGATTCCTTCCTCAGGTGTGACCGGTATGGGGAGCTTCGATCGTGGCACGGCGGACAGCCGCCAACGATGACATCCCGCACCCGCGGGCTCCACCTGCCCGCGCGGCATGACAGACGACAGGCCGCGAACGGCAGCGGACAGGTATGGCGGTGACGTTTGCGGGTAAGCGGCCGCCCGCAGCGAACGCGGAGGGGGCGACCGATGAGTGACGCAGCGGCGGAACGGTCCGGGGGATCCGCACGCGCGGTCAGTCCGACGGAGCGGTTGGCGGCGGACGTGACCGAGGTGGTGCGCGAGGAGGTCCGGGAGATGCGCGCCCAGCTGATGAGGGTGGCTCGGCCGACCGGAGTCGGCTTGGCGCTGCTCGCCACGGCAGGGGGATGTCTCGTACTGGGGGCCGGGGCTGCCTCGACGACCGCGTTGCGCATGCTGGAGACCTTCCTGCCCCGGCGGCTGGCCACCGCAGGACTCACCGGGGGTTACCTCTTGGCCGCCGTTGTGCTGGGACGGGCGGGGCTGCAACAGCTGCGGGCGGCGGGAGGTGGCTCGGCCTGGCTGGCGGACGAGGTGCAGGACGCCGTGGCCACCACCGCCAGTCGGGTGGTGCCGGCCGGTGCCGCCGCCGTTCGGGACGAACTCGACCAGTGGGGCTCCGGCCGGCAGGACCGGTGATGTCTACATGCGGGGGCGGGTGGCGCCGATCGTGGCGTCACCGGCTGCCCCACGCCGGGTGAACTCGGGCGCTGCGGCCGGTGTTGGCTACGGCGTCAGCTCCAGACGCGGCCAGTCGGCGAGGTCCCGCAGCAGCTGACGGTCGTGCGTGGCGACGACGACGGTGGCGCTCGTGTCGCGGATCGCCTCGGTCAGCTCGTCGGCCAGCGCCGACGACAGGTGATTGGTCGGCTCGTCGAGCAGGATCAGCCCGGGCCGCCCGGCGAGCGCCAGCGCCAGGTCGAGGCGCCGCTGCTGCCCCTGCGACATCCGCCCGACTGGCGTGCGCATCGCACGGGAGTCCAGCAGTCCGAGTGCCCCGAGCGGGACGGCGTCGGCATCGCCGAGCGCCCCGCAGGCCATCAGCCGTCCCACCTGGCGGGCGTACACCTTGCGGGCGGTGAGTCCGGGGTCCTGCTCGGCGGTCTCCTGGGTGACCCGGGCGACCCGTGCCTCCTTCGCCGTCGAGACGTGCCCGTCCGTGGGGTCGAGCGAACCGGCCAGCACCGCGAGCAGCGTGGACTTCCCGGCACCGTTCGGTCCGGTGATGAGCAGCCGGTCGCCCCCGTCGAGGGTCAGGTGGACCGGACCGGCGAGCCGCCCGTCGACGGCCACGCCGTGCGCGCGCAGCTGCGGCGCACCCGGCCGGACGCCCAGGTCCGGCCACCGCAACGCCGGCGGCGGTTCCGGCACGTCGATCCGGTGCGCGCGCAGGGCGTCCTGCTGCCGGTTCAGGGCCTGCACGACGCCCGGCGCGCGGGACTGGCGCTGGTGCTTGCCGGTTCCCTTGTCCGGCCGCCAGCCGGTGGAGAGCCGGTCACGGGCCTTCGACACCGCGTCCTGCAGCCGCCGGTGCTCGGCTTGCTGCTGCTCGTGGTCCTGCTCCCAGCGCTCACGCTCGCGGCGCCGGGCGTCCTCCCAGGCGGCGTAGCCGCCGGCGTACAGCCGCGGCTTCCCGGCGCGGGTCGGGTCGAGGTCGAGGAACCGGTCCGCGACGTCCCGCAGCAGCGCCCGGTCGTGGCTGACGACGGCGAGGCCGCCGTCGTGCTCGCGCAGCCTGCGAGTCAGGAAGTCGAGCCCGTCGGCGTCCAGGTGGTTGGTCGGCTCGTCGAGCAGCAGCACGTCGTGCCGCGCGCCGAGCAGACACGCCAGCCGCACCCGGTAGCGCTGCCCGACCGACAGCATCGACAGTGGACGGTCGCGGTCCGTGCAAGCGCCGAGGGCATCGAGGGCGACGTTGATGCGGCGTTCGGCGTCCCACGCGTCGAGCCGGGTGGCGGCGTCGAGCGCCGCGGCGTAGCGGTCGTCGGCAGTGGGGTCGCCCTCGGTCACGGCGCGGGTCGCCTCGTCCAGCGCGTCGAGGGCCGCGAGCGACGCGGCCAGAGCCTCGGACGTCAGGGTGCCGACGGTTTCACCATCGTGCGCGGACAGCTCCTAGCGGGCCAGGCCGACCGTGCCGGCCCGGTGCACGGTGCCTTGGTCTGGCGTGATCAGTCCGGCGAGGACGTGCAGCAGCGTCGTCTTGCCACGGCCGTTCTCGCCGACGACGGCGACCCGCGACCGGGCGGAGACAGTGACCGAGAGGTCGTTCAGGACACGTCGGGACCCGCGGGTGACGGTGATGCTCGTGGCGCGGACGTGTGCGCTACCGCCCGCCTCGACGGGAAGGGACATGGTTTCGGGAGTTGGGGTGAGGTTCAACGGTGCTCCGCAGCTCGCAGTGGAGCCGGGCAGCAGCAGGCGGCCGCCCGGCGGGAACCGGGACGGCGAGCGCGGATTTCAGAAGGAAAGGCGCCGCCGTCAGCGGGCGGAGCGAACCTTCTGCGACCAGATACCTCGTGCCATGACGGTCACGTTAGCAGCCCCGACGCCCCTCGCTCCTCCGGATTTCGCCCGCTCATGGCGCGCGGCGTGGGGCACCTGGGAGCACTGTCACGACAGAACGCGAGCGGTCGAGGACCGGTGACCCATCCTCCTAGGACGCCTACGCAGCGTGAGCTACGGCACGGGGGATCGGGAAGGACACCCGGCCTCAGTCCACCGAGGTCCCGAGCGAGTGCGCCGGCCGGCTGCGAAGGTGCGGCTTTCGCCCACCACCCGGCGATAGGCTCCGGCCCTATGCGGACGAAGCCGGAGCTGAGCGACGCCATCCGACGGGAGCGGCGCGCGGCGCTCGTGGTCAACACCCACTCCCGCCGCGGTCGCCGGCTCTACGAGCACGCTCGGGACCGACTCACCTCCGCCGGCTTCAAGCTGCTGGCCGCGTACCCGGTCGACGTGCCCGCCGAACTCGAGCAGAGCCTCACCGCGGCCGCCGACCTCGGGCCGGACCTGCTCATAGCGGGCGGCGGCGACGGCACGATCAGCACCGCGGCACGCCTGCTCGCGCACCGCGACATCGCGCTCGGTCTGCTGCCGCTGGGCACCACCAACAACTTCGCGCGCACCGTGGGCGTCCCACTCCACCTCGACGCGGCCGTGGCGGTCCTCGCCGAGGGCAAGGTGATCGACGTCGACCTCGGCCTCGTGGGCAGCATGTGGTTCACCAACCACGTCGGCATCGGCTTGTCCGCCGACGTGATGCTCAGGACGCCGCGGCGCCTCAAGCGGGCCACCGGCCGGCTCGCGTACCCGGTCACCGCGCTGACGCTGCTGACCCGGCACCGTCCGCTGCGCGCCGTGATACGCGCGCAGGGGCGGGAGCACGAGTTCGTCACCCACCAGCTGTACGTGGCGAACGGCGGCTTCCACGCCGGCCGCCCGATCACCGCGGACGCGGACGCCGACGACCGGCTCCTGGTCGCCTATCCGGTGGGCGGAGCGCCCCGCCACGAGCTGCTGCGGCACACGGCCCGTAACGCCGCGACCGGGCACCGCCGCACGCTCGGCGACGAGCCGTTCCTCGCCGTCCACCAACTCTGGCTGGAGACCGACCGGCCCGCGCCCGTGGAGGTCGACGGCGAGCTGTACGGCGAGACCCCGATCCGGATCGGCCTGGATCCCAACGCGCTACGCATCATGGCTCCGGCCCACAGCCCGGACCGTTAGGCGTCGGCGCGGGCGGCGAGAGCGTCCACCAGCCGGCGGGCGGAGCCGGCCAAATTCCACGTGCCGGCCAGTTCGAGCAGCCGGTCCGGGTCGGCCGGGGCGGTCGGCAGCGCGGTGGGCAGCTCCGGCAGCGGCACGTCCAGCGCGACCCGGACCACCGTCGGCGCGACGGCCAGGTAGTCGCGGGCGGCGGCCAGCTTGGCCCGCAGGCCCGGTGCGAAGGACGAGTCCGAGTCGTCCAGGGCGGCCAGGATGCCGGCGATGCTCCCGTACCGCTCGATGAGCCGGGCGGCGGTCTTCTCGCCGACGCCCGGCACCCCGGGCAGCCCGTCGCTGGGGTCGCCGCGCAGCGCGGCGAAGTCGGCGTACCGGTCGGCCGGCACGCCGTAGCGGGTCCGCACGGCGGCGTCGTCGCAGTCGTCGAGCTTGGCCACGCCGCGACCGACGTAGAGCAGTCGGACCGGCCGGGCATCGTCGATGAGCTGGAACAGGTCCCGGTCGCCGGAGACCACCTCGACCGGGCCCGGCTGGGTCACCGAGAGCGTGCCGAGCACGTCGTCAGCCTCGTAGCCGGTCGCGCCGACGGCGGTGATGCCGACCGCGGCCAGCACCTCCAGGATCATCGGCACCTGCGGGGAGAGCGTGTCCGGCACGACCTCGCCGCCCTGCGGAGCCACCCGGTGCGCCTTGTACGACGGCAGCAGGTCGACCCGCCACGCCGGCCGCCAGTCGTAGTCCAGGGCGCAGACCATCCGGTCCGCGCCGCGCCCACGGATCAGGGTGGCGAGCATGTCGAGGAAGCCGCGCACCGCGTTGACCGGAGTGCCGTCCTCGGCCCGGGCGGCGGATTCCGGGATGCCGAAGTAGGCCCGGAAGTAGAGGCTGGGTGCGTCGATCAGCAGGATCGGGGGTCGGTGTGCCACGCCCGACAGCCTGGCACAGCCCCCCGACGATCAGGGGTACGCCCGGCCGCCGTGCGCGTCAGCGCCGCTCGTCGCGGCGGTAGACGGCCTCCCGCCGGGCCAGGTACTGCACGACGTAGCTGGTCAACAGCAGCAGGATCGCGACGAGCACCTCGACCCAGGCCGCGACGCCGTCGGCCACGGTGAGGCCGATGATCAGCAGGACCAGGCCGGCGAGCGCGAGGACCCCGGCCCACAGCTGGCGGCGACGGCGCGTCGCCGCCCGGTCCGCCCCGTTCGCTGCCACGTCGGTCCTCCTGGTCGGTGCGCCCGGCGTGGGCACCCCCGACCCAGGCTATGACCCCAGGGGCCGTCCGACCCGGGAAACCGCGGTGCGGCCCGTGCCCGACCGGCGCAGACTGCCGGTGTGGCGTTCCTTCCCGGTCTGACGCTCGCCCGCCGTTACCACGACGAGGTGGTCGCACCGGTCCTGCGCCGCCGGTTCCCGAGTCTGCGGTACGCGGCCGGCCTGCTGGACGGCGGCTCGGAGCTGCTGGGCCTGGACACCGTGCGGTCCACCGACCACGACTGGGGGCCGCGCGTGCAGGTCTTCGTGGCGGCCACCGACGCCGTCCGGATCCCCGGGCTTCGTACCGCGCTGGACGCCGACCTGCCGGCCGAGTTTCTCGGCTGGCCGACCCGTTTCACCGGCGACGACGGGCGGCTGGGCGTCGCCGACCCGGCGGGCACCCGGCACGGTGTCAGCGTCGACGAGCTGGCTGGCTGGTGGCGCGACCGGCTGGGCTTCGACCCCGCGGCCGGTGTCGCCGCGGCGGACTGGCTGGCCACCCCGACCCAGCGGCTGGCCGAGGTGACCGGCGGCGCGATCTTCCACGACGGCCTCGACGGCGCGCTGTCGGCGCGGCGGACGGCACTCGCGTGGTATCCGCCGGACGTGTGGCGGTACGTGCTCGCCGCAGCGTGGACCCGGATCGCGCAGGCGGAGCACCTGCCCGGCCGCTGCGCCGAGGTCGGCGACGAATTGGGCAGCCGGGTCGTCGCCGCCGGCCTGGCCCGGGACCTGATGCGACTCGGCCTGCTGCTGCACCGGCGCTGGCCGCCGTACGACAAGTGGCTCGGCACCGTCTTCGGCGGGCTGCCCGACGCGGCGCCGGTGGTCGCGGCACTGACCGACGCGCTCGGCCCGGGCGACTGGACCCGGCGCCAGGCCGGGTTGGTCGAGGCGCTGGAGACGGTGGCCCGGTGGACCGACGAGACCGGGCTCGCGGTACCGGTGCGCGCCCGCGCCCGGCGGTTTCACCACCGCCCGTTTCTGGTGCTGCACGCCGAGCGGATCGCCGCCGCGCTGCGCGCCGCCGTGAGTGACCCCGGGCTGCGCGACCGGCCGCCGGTGGGCGCGGTCGACCAGTATGTGCACAGCGCCGACGTGCTCACCCACGCCGGCCGGATCCGCCGCCTGGCCGACAGCCTTTGGTCGGGCGACGTGGTCACCGACCGCCGACGGTGACCGCCGGTTCGGCGGGACGCGGCGGATCGTCGTCCCGGTCGTGGTCGGTGAGGTCACGCAGGTGCCGGACGGGGGAGAGCAGCAGCGCCAGCGGCGCGCACACCACCGACGTCGCGAAGATGAACAGGGTGGCCCGCGCGCCGAGGGGGCCGGCCAGCGCGCCGGCGACCAGCCCGCCGACCGGGATCGCGCCCCATGAGACGAACCGGACGGTCGCCATCACCCGGGAGAGCAGATCGGGCGGGCTAGCGATCTGCCGGTAGGTCCGGGTGGTCACGCTCAGCACGACCGTGCCGAGCGAGAAGACGATGCTGCCACCGGCGAAGGCGGCGTACGCCGGCCAGCCGGTGCCCCACGGGATCAGGAACGCCCCGGCAACTGTGGTGAATCCCGCGACGATCAGCGCGCGGGCGGTGCCGATCCGGGCGGTGATCCGTGTGGTGAGTGCCGCCCCGACCAGCGCGCCGACCCCCTCGACGGCGAGCAGCACCCCGACCAGGCCGGCCGGGGCGTGCAGCTCGCGGACCAGGTAGAGCGGGAAGAGCGCGAACTGTGCGCCGCAGACGAAGTTCATCGCCGTCGCGGCCCACATGCCGGGCGCCATCACCGGGTGATGCGCGACGAAGCGCCAACCCTCGCGGATCAGCTCGCCGACGGGTGGCCAGCGGTCCGGCGCGTCGACGCGGCGGGCGGGCAGCGTGCGCAGCAGAGCCGCCGAGACGAGGTAGCTGGCCGAGTCGACGAGCAGGGTGGGCACCGCGCCGAGTGCCTGCACGGCGAGACCGCCGAGGGACGGGCCGCTGAGCAGGGTCGCGGCGTGGGTTGCCGAGGTCAGGCTGTTTCGGGACTGCAACTGCTCGCGGTCCACGATGCTGGGCAGGAAGGTCGAGTTGGCCACGTCGAACAGCACGTTGGCGAAGCTGACCACCAGCGCGGTGATGACGAGGTGGGCGACGGTGAGGTGGCCCCACCACCAGGCCAGCGGGATCGACGCGACGGCGACCGCCCGGGCCAGGTCGGCGCCGATCTGGGCGCCGCGCAGCGGCAGGCGCTGCACGATGACGCCGGCGGGTAGGCCGATCACGATCCACGCAACGTAGCTGGCGGCGGCGATCAGGCCCATCTCGAACGCGGTGGCGTCGAGCACGGTGAGTGCGGTCAGCGGCAGGGCCACCGCGCCGACCGCCGACCCGACCATGCTGGTCGTGCCGGCGGTCCACCATCGCCAGAACACCCCGGCCCGGTCTTCGACGTGCATGTCGTCCGCCCCCGTTCAACCGTGCCAGTGCGTTCCAATCTGGAACGGACTATAGTCGAGGGCGGAGCGGACGGGGGTGACGGGGTGCGGCGGGAAGATCTTGCCGACGCGGACTGCGGCATCGCCCAGGCGCTCGGCGTCCTGGGGGACTGGTGGACCTTCCTCATCGTGCGCGACGTCGCCGGCGGGACGACCCGCTTCGACGCCCTCCAACGCGAGTTGGGCGTCAGTCGACGAGCGCTGACCGAACGTCTCACCGCGCTGGTCGAGCACGGCGTGCTGGAGCGCCGGCCCTACTCCCAACACCCGCCCCGCTTCGACTACCTGCTGACCGCCAAGGGTGAGGGGCTGCTGCCGGTGCTGATCGCACTGCAGGACTGGGGGACGAGACATCTGATGGGTGACGGTGAGCTGACCGCGACCGCCGACCCCACCTCGGCCGAGGCCCGCCGGGTGCACGACCTGATCGGGCGGCGGCTGCCCGAGGTCGTCCTGCCCGGGCCGGACGGCCAGCCGGTGGCGCTGACCGACGGCGACGCGTGGAGCGTCCTCTACCTCTTCCCCGGGGCGTACGCGCCGGGGACCCAGGGCTACCCGCCGGGCTGGGCCGACATCCCCGGCGCCCGTGGCTGCACCCTGGAGTCGACCACCTACGCCGACCGGTACGCGGACTTCCAGGCCGCCGGAGCGCGGGTGTGGGGCATCAGCACGCAGCGGCCGGACCAGCTCGCCGACTTCGCCGCGTACACCCGGCTGCCGTTCCCGCTCCTGTCGGACCAGGACGGTCGGCTCGCCGCCGGGCTGCTGCTGCCCACCTTCCGGGCCGGCGGGATCACCCGGTTCAAGCGGCTGACGCTGCTGGTCGACCCGGCCGCGGTGGTCCGCGCGGTGCAGTTCCCGGTCACCGATCCGGCCGGCTCGGTGGACGAGATGCTCGACGTGGTCCGCGAGCACCGCGCCGCCTGAGTGTGTAAGGTAGGGCCCCCTGTTAACGCTCGGCGTCAACAGGGGGCCCTTCCTGGCGAACGTCAGGCCGGGAGGGTCCAGCGCTGGTTGGCGCCGGCGAAGCAGTCCCAGATCTGCAGCCGGGTGCCGTCGGCGGAGCTGTTGCCGGTGGCGTCCAGGCACTTGTTCGACTGCGGGTTGCGCAGCGTGCCGTTGGACTGGGCCTGCCAGACCTGGGCGCCGCTGCCGTTGCAGTCCCAGAGCTGAACCGGGGCGCCGTTGGCGGTGGAGCCGCTGGCGACGTCGGCGCACTTGCCGAGGGCGCGCAGCGTGCCGTTGCTGGCCACGGTCCAGCTCTGCGCGCTGGTGCCGTTGCAGCCCCACAGCTGCACAGCCGTGCCGTTGGCACTGCTCGCCGAGGCCACGTCGACGCACTTGCCGCCGATCCCGGTGATCGGGCCGGTACGACCGGTCGGCGGCGGGGTCGTGCCGCCCATGATGGTGTCGTACATCGCGCTGACCAGCGAGGTCGAGCCGGTGGTGTCCTGCGACAGTTCCCAGTTCATCACGCCGCCGGCGTTGGCCAGGGCCCACTGCGTCTTGCGCTTGACCGTCGGGATGGCGTTGTAGCACTGCTGTGCGCCGGCGACGGTGGTGCAGTCCCGGTTGGCGTTGGCCGGGTCCATCCCGACCAGCGCCGAGTAGGTGTAGTAGCCGGGGCGGCTGTAGAAGGGGATCCCGAGGACGGCCTTGCTGGCTGGCAGGCCGCGGGACTTCCACAGGTTGATGCTGGCGATCGACCAGTCGTAGTTGGCGTGCGGGCTGCCGCCGTCGTACGCCATGATGTTGAGCCAGTCGACCTGGCCGAACACGGCCGTCTGCACGCCCTGGACGCTGCCGCCCTCGGAGACCACCGCGGCGGTGAGCAGCTTGCCGCGGCTGTGCATCGCGCTGCCGAGCTGCGTCATGAGCTGGGTGTAGTTGTTCGCCGACGCGCCCGCGTCCGGGTACTCCCAGTCCATGTCGACGCCGTCGAGGTTGTACTGGTTGACGAAGTTGACCAGGTTGTTGACGAAGTTGGTCCGGCTGCCGGCGTTGGCGGCCAGCGCCTCGAATGCGGAGTCGTTGCCGTCGTTCCAGCCGCCGACCGCGATCGACACCTTGACGTTGTTGGCGTGCCCGAGCGAGACCAGCGAGGAGAGCTTGCTCGGGTTCTCCACCGGGCGCAGGCTGCCGTCGTTGTTGGGCAGCACGAAGGCGTAGTTGATGTGGGTGAGCTTGTTGTATTGGACGGTGTTGACGTTGCCGGCCCAGGAGGGCATGTAGCCGACGCTCTTGAAGTTGTTCGGCAGCACCACGGCCTGCGCGGCGGTGGGGACGAGGGTGACGGTGGCGCCGGCCGTGGCCAGCGCGAGCAGGCCGGCGGCGAGGGCGCGGCGCAGTGGTGAGGACATCGAGGGCCTTCCCGTGGGCGGGGGACGACAGCCGCCCACGCAGGGTGGTCGCGGGCGGTCGGTGCGGGACGCAGGGACGGTGGGCCTCGAGGCAGCCAAATCTTAAAGAGTGTTAACTGTCGTAGTCAATCAACGTTGGTGGATTTCCGGACGTGCCCGCCGTCAAGAAGGGGCCCCTGCTCTACACCAGGCGTTGATGAGGTGCCCTTCCTTCGGGCTGCGCGCCGGCTGCCGGCTATCCCCAAACGACCGTTAAGCTGAGCGGGTGGGAACCCAGGAGCTGTACCCGCCCGACCGGCTGATCGCCGCGCAGCGCGCCACCGCCGCCGCCGGCCTGGACGCCCTGCTGCTCACCCCGGGCTCCGACCTGCGCTACCTGACCGGGTACGACGCCCACGCGGGGGAGCGGCTGACCTGCCTGGTGCTGCCGGCGGGGGGCGAGCCGACGCTGATCGTGCCCACGCTGGAGCGACCGGCCGCGGAGGCCTCCCCGGCGCCGGCCACCGGGGTGCGCATCGTCGATCACGCCGACGGCACCGACCCGTACCCCCTGGTCGTCGCCGCCCTCGACGGACCGCCCGCGGCGATCGGGCTGGCCGACCGGATGTGGGCCGAGCAGGTCCTCGCACTGCGTGCCGCGCTGCCCACCGCGGCGCAGCGACTCGCCGGCGAGGTGCTGCGCGAGCTGCGGATCCGCAAGTCGCCGGCGGAGGTCGCGGCCCTGGCCGAGGCCGGCGCGGCGATCGACGAGGTGCACCTGCGAATGGGGGAGTGGTTGCGCCCCGGGCGCACCGAGGCCGAGGTGGCCACCGACATCGCCGCGGCGATCCGCGCCGCCGGGCACGTCAGCGTGGACTTCGTGATCGTGGCGGCCGGGCCGAACGGAGCCAGCCCGCACCACGGCACCTCGGACCGGCCGATCGGCGCTGGCGAACCGGTGGTGGTGGACATCGGCGGCACGATGCCCTCGGGCTACCGCTCGGACTGCACCCGCACGTACGTCTCCGGCGGACCGGCGCCGGCCGAGTTCCTGGACTACTACGCGGTGCTGCGCGACGCCCAGCGCGCCGCGGTGGCGGCGGTACGGCCCGGAATCAGCGGCGCCGCGGCCGACGCCGCGGCCCGGGAGCCGATCGCCGCCGCCGGCTACGGCCCCGCGTTCCTGCACCGCACCGGCCACGGCATCGGTCTGGACGGTCACGAGGAGCCCTACCTGGTGGCTGGCAACGACCGGCCGCTGGAGCCCGGAATGGCGTTCTCCATCGAACCGGGCATCTACCTGGCGGGCCGGCACGGCGCCCGTATCGAGGACATCGTCGTCTGCACCACGGACGGCGTGCAGCGGCTCAACACCACCCCCACGGAGCTCATCGCGCTATGACTGTCGACCGGATCCTCCCCACCGACGAGGCCCACGACCTGCTGGACCTCGCCACCGAACTCGCCGATCGCGAGCTCGCGCCGAAGGCCGTCGGCTTCGAGGAGCGCGCCGAGTTCCCCCGCGAGGTGCTGCGAACCCTCGGCCGGGCCGGTCTGCTTGGCCTGCCGTACCCGGAGGAGCACGGCGGCGCCGCACAGCCGTACGAGGTGTACCTGCAGGTGCTGGAGATCCTGGCCAGCCGCTGGCTCGCGGTCGCCGAGGCGGTCAGCGTGCACACCCTGTCCTGCTACCCGGTGGCCGCGTTCGGCAGCGACGAGCAGCGCAAGCTGCTGCCTGACATGCTCGGCGGTGAACTGCTCGGCGCGTACTGCCTCTCCGAGCCGCAGGGCGGCTCCGACGCGGCGGCGCTGAGCACCCGGGCGGTCCGCGACGGTGACGCGTACCTCGTCTCCGGCACCAAGGCGTGGATCACCCATGCCCGGACCGCCGACTTCTACAACGTCTTCTGCCGCACCGGCGGGCCTGGTCCGAAGGGCATCTCCTGCCTGCTCGCCGACGCCGGCACCGCCGGCATCGCCCCGCAGGCGGCCGAGCGGACGATGGGGCTGCGCTCGTCGCCGGTGGCGCAGGTCGCCTTCGACGAGGCGCGGGTGCCGGCCGAACGGCTGATCGGCGGCGAGGGGGCGGGCTTCACCATCGCGATGTCCGCGCTGGACTCGGGCCGGCTGGGCATCGCGGCCTGTGCGGTCGGGCTGGCCCAGGCCGCCCTGGACTACGCGGTCGGGTACGCCCGGGAGCGGCAGCAGTTCGGTCGGGCGATCGTCGACTTCCAGGGGTTGGGCTTTCTGCTGGCCGACGCGGCGACCCAGATCTCCGCCGCCCGCGCGCTGACCCTCGCGGCGGCCCGGCTGCGCGACGCCGGGCGTCCGTACTCGATCGAGGCGGCCAAGGCGAAGCTCTTCGCCACCGACATGGCGATGCGGGTGACGACCGACGCCGTGCAGGTGCTCGGTGGCGCCGGCTACGTGGCCGACCACCCCGTGGAGCGGTACATGCGCGAGGCCAAGGTGTTGCAGATCGTGGAGGGCACCAACCAGATCCAGCGGCTGGTCATCGCCCGGGCGCTGGCCAAGGGCTGAGCACGGGTCGACGATGCGTGGTGGCGTGGCTGCGGTGGGTCCACCGCGGCCCGCCGTCGGCGCGGTCCGGTGGGAGCCTCATCGCCGTCGGGCGTTTTTCCCGGTAGGTTGCTCGCCGTGGAGGAGATCGACCGCGCCATCGTCGCAGCGTTGACCGCTGACGGCCGCCTGTCGTACACCGACCTGGCCGACAAGGTGGGGCTGTCGGTGTCCGCCGTGCACCAGCGGGTGCGCCGGCTCGAGCAGCGCGGTGTGATCAAGGGGTACGCCGCGCGGGTCTCCTTCGAGGCGCTGGACCTGCCGCTGACCGCGTTCGTGGCGATCCGCCCGTTCGACCCGTCGCAGCCGGATGACGCGCCGGAGCGGCTGGCTCACCTGCCCGAGATCGACTCCTGCTACTCGGTGGCGGGGGAGGACTTCTACATGCTGCTGGTGCGGGTCGCCAGCCCGACCGACCTGGAGCGGGTGCTCCAGGAGATTCGTACGTCGGCGAACGTGACCACCCGGACCACGGTGGTGCTGTCCACGCCGTACGAGAACCGGCCGCCGAAGATCAGTGCCGGGCCACCGAGTCGGTCGCGGTCCCGGGTGCCGGAGGAGCCGGCTGGTTCCACCGCAGGATGACCTGCCGCCCGTGCTCGTGACCGAGCACGCTGACCGTGGCGGTGTCCAGGCGCAGCAGGCCGCCGGCGGACGGGGGCAGGCCGATCCAGCGGGCGCCGAGCACCCGCAGGCTGTGCGCGTGACCCACCAGCGCCACGGTGCCCCGGTCGAGCAGTGGGGCGACCCGGGTCAGCACCCGGTCGAGGCGGGCTCCCACCTGCGCGGGTGACTCTCCGCCGGGGGATCCGTCGGTCCAGATGTTCCAGTGCGGTTGGTCTTCGTGGATGTCGGCGGTGGTGCGGCCCTCGTACTCGCCGTAGTTCCACTCGCTGAGGTCCTCGTCGACGGTGTCGACGGTGAGCCCGGCCAGCTGCGCGGTGCGCAGCGCACGGGAGCGGGGGCTGGCCAGCACCGTGACGAATCGCCGCCCGGCCAGGAACGCGGCGAGGGTGCGGGCCTGCCGCTCGCCGTCGGGGGTCAGCTCCAGATCGGTGTACGAGGTGTGTCGCCGCGTGGCGCTCCAGGTGGTCTCGCCGTGTCGGATCAACAGGAGCTCTCCCATGCGGCCAGTTAACCATCGCGAACACGGCGGCACCGGTCGGCCTCCGATGCAGCCGCTTCATGCACTCAACCTATCGTCCTAGGACGCTCTACCGGATGTGCCGACCGGCACTGCCGGTTTCGGCACCCGGAGACCGGGCAAGCGAGCCGGGAGAGCCGCCAGACGGAGGAGGCACGATGAGCTTCACCGAGAAGGCACGGAACAAGGTCGAGCAGATGGCCGGTGCCGCGAAGGAGCGGGTCGGCGACAAGACCGACAACGAGCAGATGCGTGGCGAGGGCGCCAGCCAGCAGAGCAACGCGCGCGCCAAGCAGGCCGGTCAGGACATGAAGGAAGCCGGTCGCAACGTGAAGGACGCCTTCACGAAGTGACCTGAGCGGTCCGCGGGTCCCCGGGCGACGATGCGCCCGGGGACCCGTCGTGTGCGCCGGCTAGGGTCGCGAGGTGACCGTGCTGCGCTCCCTGGTGTTGTTCGCGCTGGCCGCGCTGGCCGAGATCGGCGGCGCCTGGCTGGTCTGGCAGGGTTGGCGGGAGCAGCGCGGCCTGTGGTGGATCGCCGCCGGCGTGGTCGCGTTGGGCGCGTACGGCTTCGTCGCCACGTTCCAGCCGGACGCGCATTTCGGCCGGATCCTGGCCGCGTACGGCGGGGTGTTCGTGGCGGGCTCGCTGGGCTGGGCGATGCTGGTGGACGGCTTCCGCCCGGACCGGTGGGACCTGACGGGCGCGGCGCTCTGCCTGCTCGGCGTCGCCGTCATCATGTACGCGCCGCGCGGCGCCTCGGCCTAGCGTCGCCGGCATGCCAACGCGCCGCCCCGCGGTCGTCGTTCAGACGGCGGAACGCTCCGCGATCGGCCGGCGGCGCAGGCCCACGCTCGAAATGGCCGGCGGTACGTAGGCCACGTCGTTGGGGCCGGCGTCGGTGCCGGGGGGAGCGATCTCGTCGATCCGGTCGAGGATGTCGTCGGTCAGCGTGACGTCGGCGCCGGCCAGCAGGTCGTCGAGCTGCGCCATGGTGCGCGGCCCGATGATCGCCGAGGTGACGCCCGGGTGCGCGATCGCGAACGCCATCGCGAGATGGGTCATCGGCAGGCCGGCCTGTTCGGCGAGCGGGATGAGCTGCTCCACCACGTCGAGCTTGCGCTCGTCGCTGAAGTGCTGCGGGGTGTAACCCGACCGGTGGCTGTCGAACTGCTGGCCCTTGCGGTACCGGCCGGTCAGCAGGCCCTGGCCCAGTGGGCTCCACACCAGCGTGCCCATCCCGTAACGCTGGCAGACCGGTAGCACCTCACGTTCGATGCTCCGGTTGAGGATCGAATACGGCGGTTGCTCGGTCCGGAAGCGTTCGAGGCCGCGCCGCTCGGCGACCCACTGCGCTTCGACGATGTCCGAGGCGGGGAAGGACGAGGCGCCGATCGCGCGTACCTTGCCGCTGTGGATGAGGTCGGACAGGGCGGACAGCGTCTCCTCCACGTCGACGGACGGGTCGGGACGGTGGATCTGGTAGAGGTCGAGGTGGTCGGTCTGCAACCGGCGCAGGGAGTTCTCGACCGCTGTCATGATCCAGCGCCGCGAATTCCCGCGGTGGTTCGGGTCGTCGCCCATCGGGTAGTGCAGCTTGCTGGCGAGTACGACGTTGTCACGGCGGCCCTTGAGCGCCTTTCCGACGATCACCTCCGATTCGCCGCCGGAGTACACGTCCGCGGTATCGACGAAATTGATCCCTGCATCCAGTGCCTTGTGGATGATGCGGATCGAGTCGTCGTGGTCGGGGTTTCCCATGGCGCCGAACATCATGGCGCCGAGGCAGTACGGGCTGACGTTGATTCCCGTGCGGCCCAGGTTGCGGTATTTCATGGTTGTCCCTTGGAGTGATTCGGTGATTGGTCGATCTCGTGCCGGACAGGAACGGCGCGTGACCGTTTCCTGGGGTGTGGACTATCCGGACCGAGTCGAGGACGCGGTGCGCAGTTCCTCGTCGTCGAACACGATTTCGACAAGTGGGCTGCCCGCGAACCAGTCGTCGAACGTCTGGCGCCGGCTGACCCGAGCGGCGATCTCGGGTCGGTTCTGCAGGTCGAGGACCGCGGTGATCACCCGCCGTCGTGTCGGCTCGTCGACCGGCACCGCGGTGGCGGGCAGGTCGGCGGTGACACCGTGCTTGAGATGCACCGTGAACCGTGGGTGGGCGCGTACGTTCGCGTACCAACTGCGGGGTCCGGGCATCCCGGTCAGGTACCAGCGACCGTCGACGCGGTGGAACCAGATTTCGATGCGTCGTGGGATGCCGGTGCGTGCGCCCAGTGTGGTGATGTCGATGGTGCGCTCGGCCGCGGACGAATCCGGTCCGATGGCGAGGGCTCGCGCGACGGCGTCGTTCACGGTCATGGGCGGATCGAGGGTTCGTCGTAGCGGGGCGCGTCGCCCTCGATCACGGTCCGGCTCGTTGTGTACGTCATTTTCTAACCCTCTCGCTGAGCGTGGGCCTGCACCGTCCTTTTTGCTTTTGGATGGCTGTCCCGGAATTTCCGGCAGGTTCTGATGAGTCCATTGAAGCAGCGCCGCAGAGGCCGAACTAGCGAAATCGTGTCGTGTGGTTGCACAATCCTCTCCGCCCAGAGTCGGCGTCAGGGAAGTGCGGTGCCGGCACTTCCAGATCCGGCACGTATTCGCAGCGCGTCGATGCTGGGCGGAGCGCCGAACAGGCGCCGGTACTCCCGGCTGAATTGGGACGGGCTGTCGTATCCGACGCGATGGGCAACGCGGGTGATGTCGTTGGGGCTGTTTGTCAGCAGTAGTCGCGCCGTCTGCAGCCGGATGTGCTTCTGGAACTGGATGGGGCTCATCGCCGTCACCGCCTGGAAGTTCCGGTGGAACGCGGAGACGCTCATTCCGGAGAGGTGTGCCACCTCCTCGACGCGGAACGGCCGGCTGTAGTTCTCTCGGATCCATTGGACGGCCCGGGCGATGTGGCTCAGGCTGCTGTCCGCCAGGCCGATCTGCCGAACGGCCTCACCTTGTTCGCCGGTCATCAACCGCCAGAGGATCTCGCGCTTGAACAGGGGGGCCAGGGTCCTGCGGTCCTGTGGCCGGTCGAGCAGGCGTAGCAGCCGCACGATGGCGTCGAGCAGCTCGTCCGGGGCGTCACTGACCGCGATTCCGGGCCGTGCGGTGCTGGGGGAGCGTGGCAGGTCGCCCGGCCCGGCCCGCAGCAGCAGCTCCGCGATGGCGGCGGGGTCCAGGGTCATCCCGAAGCCGAGTGCGGAGTGGCCCGGGGCGGCTTCGATGACGTGCCCTGTCACCGGGAGGTCGATCGAGGCGACGAGGTACTGACCTGGGCCGTACTCGTAGACCTGGTCGCCGAGGGCGAGGCGCTTGCCACCCTGGGCGATGACCGCCAGCACCTTGCCGGACATGGAGGAGACCGGGGGAGCGGTGTGGTCGATCCGGCAGACCCGCACGCCTTCGATGGCGGTGGTCAGATCGAGGCGCACATGCCGTTCCAACAGTTCGCGAAGCTCGTCCAGGAGCATGCCCCGAGTGCAGCACGAGACCTGCGGTGACCGCTGGTCAGCGGCAGGATCGTGCAAGGACTCGCCAGTTTCGTGGCTACGTCCATCGGGCCTGGTCGAGAGCTGGGGGACAACGGTTCGCCTTCACGTTTGCGATGATCACCGCCGTGATCCGACCTTGGTTGCGCCCGCTGCTCGGTGTTCTGGTCGCGGCGGCCGTCGTTGGCGCTGCGGCGTCCGCGATCGCGCTCTCCGGGGCGCCGTCGCCGGACGCGCCCACCCTCGTCGGCCCGTCCATCGAGGCCGCCGTTGCGGGAGGGCCGTCGAGTAGCGCCGAGGCCACCGCACAGGTACGTCCACCGGCGGCCACCGTTGCGGGAGCGACGCGGGTGGGGAGCCGGCCACCGGTGGTGGATCACGGCCCGCGTACCGGCAACCGGGTCGCGCTGACGTTCGACGCGGACATGACCGACGGGATGCTGCGGAACCTGCGTGCCGGTCGGGTGAAGTCCTACGCCAATCTGCGCATCGTCGACCTGCTGGAGCGGGAGCAGGTGCCGGCGACGTTCTTCCTGACCGGCAAGTGGGTGGAGCGGTATCCGGACCTCACCCGGCGGCTCGCGGACAACCCGCGCTTCGAGCTGGCCAACCACACGTACGGGCACCTGGCGTACACGGGCGACTGCTACGACCTGCCGCGGGTGCCCGCGAAGGGCATGACAGAGGACGCGGCGAAGACCTTTGAGCTGATCGAGCCGTACGGCGGCCGGCAGACGCGGTACTTCCGGTTTCCGGGGCTCTGTCACGACGCGGCGGCGCTGTCCGCGCTGGCACCGCTCGGCCTGACGGTGGTGGACGGGGACGTGGTCAGCGGCGACCCGTTCGCCACCGCCTGGGAGCCGATCGTGCGGGCGGTGCTGGACAACGTACGCCCCGGGTCGGTCGTGATCATGCATGTGACCGAGGCGAACGCCGCGATGACGGACGAGGCGCTGCCGCACATCCTGGCCGGGCTCCGCGACCGGGGCCTGGTCCCGGCGACGCTGTCCGAGGTGCTGGCCGCCACCTGACCGGCCCGCACGTCCAGGCTGAGGTGTCGACGTACGGCGCGGCGGGAGCTGTTTCTGATGCCGGTCAGGGAGGCTCCGGCATGATGTTGGCGAGCGCGATACCTCGGAGTCATATTGATACCCCAGAGGCATCACGCTCGTCACGGACCGACCGATGCCTTGCCGCGGCGGCTGATGTCGGTTCTCATCGGAGACTCATGCCCTCGCTTCGTCTTGACTGGCGGTGGCTCAGGTGGGAACGGGCCGGGACTCCTCCCGGTTCCCCGGCAGTAACGCGTCCAGCGTCGCTGCCCGGTCAGGATGTCTAGCGGCACCAGGGCCAGCACGACCACCTCGGCGAGCCGCCCGGAGCTGGCGAGATCGCCACGCTGGTGGCGAAGACCCGATGCCGGTTGAGCGGTTCGGCGACCGCGCCGGCGGCGAGCATAAGCTGGCGAAGGTGGCGTTGTAGCCGTTCACCACCCGCACGCTGGCCAGCCCGTCAGCCGACGGATCCTTGCGGCGGGTGGGCCGACGCATGGCGGAACGCCCAACCCGTCAATGGTTGGGCGTTCCCACCGTCGCGAGGCGACAGGTCACTTCTCGTCGTTGGACCGATCGTCCCCGTTGTTGTGGCCCTTGTCCCGGTCCTTGTCGCCCTTGTCGTCGTGGCCCTTGTCCCGGTCCTTGTCGCCCTTGTCGTCGTGGCCCTTGTCCCGGTCCCGGTCCTCGTGGTCCCGGTCCCAGTTCTTCTGGAACTCGTTCCAGTCCCGGTCCTCGTCGTCGCTTGACCACGAGTCCCGGTTCTTGTCGTCCTGGTCCCGCTTGTCGTCGCTCTTGATCTGGCCGCGGATTTCGCCGTTCGGGTACTTCTTGGTGTGCACGTTCACGTAGGTGACGCCGGCTTCGATCGCGTCGACGAGTTCGTCGAACTCGCCCGGCTCGATGCCCTGGTCGGCGGGGCCGACCACGTCATCGGGCTTGATGGTCCCCTCGATGGTGGCTGGGGCCTGGGGGCAGGACTGGACGTCGTGCGACGGGCCACCCTTCGCGTCCTTCAGGTTGGAGCACAGGAAGACGGCGATGCCGCCGCTCTGGTGCCTCCCTCCGAAGTGGATGTGCGCCTGCTGGACGTCCTTCAGGTCCTCGTAACTTCAGCTCGAACTCGATCTTCTTGTCCCGTTGGTCGATCGTGGCTTCGAACCGGCCGGAGCCGGGCGTCGAGATCGGCTTTGGGTCTTCCTCGAAGCCGCTGAGCTTGGCCCGGACGTTCACCTCCTTTCTGTCCCGCGAGTCGCTCCAGTCCCGCGAGTCGTGGGAGTCGTGCGACTCCCGCTTGTCGCCCGAGTCGACTCGGCCGTCGCCCATGGCGGCGGTGCCGATGGCGCTTGCCGCCACTGCTGCGCTGGCCGCCATCGCGACCGCCCAGAGTCGGGTACGTCCCATCACTGCTGCTCCCTTCTACGTGGAGTCCTGAGCCGCGGGATCACTGGCGGACGAACCACTCATGACCGGACTCAGGCAGGCAAAGGTGCCGTGCGCCGGAGGTCGTTGTCGTCGAGACCGTCCAGCACTCGGTTCGATTAGCACCCTTTGTGAAATTGTTCCACGTTCGTGGCAAAGGTGAGTCGGCTTCCCTGATCCGACCGCCAAGGGATCTTCGAGAGCTGTAGATCAGACTGTGCCCTGTGCGGCCCGCCCGGGCGGTTCGACGGGGCCGACCACGCTCGATGCGGCGGCCGTCGGTGCACGCCCCGGCGGTACCCTCCGGCACCAGCACGGCGGTGACGGTGACGAGCTGGACGTGGGGGAGGGTGACGCCGACGGCGACGGTGGCCAGCACCGCCAGCACGGCGCTGAGCCGGCTGAGGGGGATGGGCAGGCGCAGGGCGCGGCGGGCGGCGGTGACGCCGATCAGGAAGAGCGCCGCTGAGGGCGAGGCGGCGCCGGGGTCGCCGGCTGGTCGGGATGGGCGACGGCGGCGTGCAGCCCGGCGGCGGTGGGAATGACCCCGAGCAGCAGCAGGACCTGGGGAAGGACCTAGGCGCGGGCGGCGGTCCGGCTGGGCGGCGGGTGCCCCCGATCGGCGGTGCCGGCGTCCGGGGCGGGCCGCGGGTGGCGCCTGGTGGGGGCGGTAGTCGCCCGGAATGGCCGACACCCCCGGGAGGGGATCCCGGGGGTGTCGTGGGTGGTGGGTCAGTCGTCGCGGTGGTCGGCCCACCACTGCTGGCCGGCCTCGGGCAGGGTGTCGATCGGGTCGTAGTAGGCGTAGCGCTTGTTGAGCGCCTCCAGGTCGGCGGACTCGATGGAGGTGCGGTAGTTCTTGGTCCAGTAGGAGATGCCGCGGTCGCGGTCGTAGTCGGTGAGCATGTGCACCCAGCGCTTGCCGACGAAGGGGACGTCGCAGACGATTCGCGGGGTGGCGTAGCCGGGCAGGTAGCCCATGATGTCGTGCTGGAGCTGCTGGGCGTGCCAGACCGGGACCCGCCAGTGTTCGGCGTTGGGGATCATGTCGCACATGTAGAAGTAGTACGGCAGGATCCCGGCCTCGCCCTGCAGCGCGAAGCAGAGGTCGAGCAGGTCGGGGGTGGTGGCGTTGACCCCGCGCATGAGCACGCCCTGGTTGCGGACGTCGCGGACGCCGACGTCGAGGGCGGTCTGGGCGGCCTTGGCGACCAGTGGGGTGAGCGACTGGGCGTGGTTGACGTGGGTGTGGATGGCGAGGTTGACGCCGCGGCGGGCGGCGGTGCGGGCGACGCGTTCCAGGCCCTCGACCACGTCGGGCTGCAGCCAGTGCTGAGGCAGGCCCATGAGGGCCTTGGTGGCGAGCCGGATGTCGCGGACCGTCTCCAGTTCCAGCAGGCGCATCAGGTACGACTCGAGGTTGCGCCAGGGCACGTTGGCCACGTCGCCACCGGAGACGACGACGTCGCGGACGCCGGGGTGGGCCTTGAGGTAGCTGATGTGGGCGTCGTAGCGCTCGACGGGCTTGAGGGTGAGTTTGAGCTTGTCGACGGCGGGGGTGGAGTTGCCGACGAGGTCCATCCGGGTGCAGTGCCCGCAGTACTGGGGGCAGGTGGAGAGCAGCTCGGCGAGGACCTTGGTGGGGTAGCGGTGGGTGAGCCCCTCGGCGACCCACATGTCGTGCTCGTGCAGGGAGTCGCGGCTGGCGTACGGGTGCGACGGCCAGTCGGTGCGTCGGTCGGAGGCGACCGGGATCATGTAGCGACGGATGGGGTCGGCGAGCAGCGCCTCGGTGGTGAGGGACGCGAACGGCACCATCGTGTTGATCATCTGGGGTGGCACCAGCATGGACATGGTGGCCAGGGCCTGCTGGTCGGCCTCGAGGTCGGCGTAGAAGCTCTCGTCGATGAGGTCGCCGAAGACGACGCGCAGCTGCTTGATGTTCTTGACGCAGTTGACGCGCTGCCACTGGGCGGATTCCCACTGGTCGCGGGTGACGTGGCGCCAGCCGGGGAAGCGGGTCCAGTCCGGCTCGACCAGGGGGTGGCGGCGGTATTCGTACGGCTGCCCGGCGGTCGGTACGGCGACCGGGGCGTGACGGGGTTGAGGGATGGTCTCAACCGGTTGGGTCTGGGTCACGGCCCCTCCTCGGTGCTGCGGCTGATCAACGAAACCCGAAGGCTACTGGAAAATATCCGGTGAAGAAATTAGTCTGCCGTAAGTTTTCCCGTTACGCGAGTCCCTGGCCGGGGCTTCGGGCGGCTGGACAGGGGAGGTCGGCGTGACGTCACCGGTGGGACTGCACCGCGTCGTGGAACCGGCGGGGGTGCTGCCGCAGGCCGCCTGGCGGTTGGACGCGTCCGCCGCGATCGCGCCGAACGAGGTGCGGATCCGGGTGCAGCGGCTGAACCTGGACGCGGCGAGCTTCCGGCAGTTGTCGGAGAAGCACGGCGGGGACGGCGACGCGGTCCGCGCCGAGGTGCTGGAGATCATCTCGACCCGGGGGAAGATGCAGAACCCGGTGACCGGGTCCGGCGGGATGCTGATCGGCACGGTCGAGGAGGCCGGCCGGCGATCCCCGCTGGGCCTCAAGCCGGGCGAGCGCGTCGCCACCCTGGTCTCGCTGACCCTGACCCCGCTGGTGGTGACCGACGGGCTGGCCCGCTGGGACGGGCGCAGCGAGCAGGTGCCCTGCGACGGGTGGGCGATCCTGTTCGCCCGCTCCATCGCCGCGGTGCTGCCCGACGACGAGGACCCGCAGCTGTCCCTGGCCGTGCTGGACGTGTGCGGAGCACCCGCGCTGACCGCGCGGGTGGTGTCGCGCTACGTCGACGAGCGGCACCGCGCCGGCGATCCGACGCCGGTGCGCGTCGCGGTGATCGGCGGCGCGGGCAAGAGCGGGTCGCTGTCGCTGGCCGCGGCTCGGCGGGCGGGCGCCGCGCGTACCGTCGGGGTGGTGCCGGTGGCGGCGGAGCGCGACGCGCTGACGGCCGCCGGCCTGGCCTCGGTGGTGGCGATGGCCGACGCCCGGGACCCGGTGGCGCTGTCCACGGCGGTGACCACCGCCCTGGGCAGCCCGGCGGACGTGACGGTGGTCTGCGTGGACGTGCCGGGTTGCGAGCACGGGGCGGTGCTGGCCACCGCCGACGGCGGCACGGTGATCTTCTTCTCGATGGCGACGAGCTTCTCCGCTGCGGCGCTGGGCGCCGAGGGGCTGGCCGCGGACGTGACGATGCTGGTGGGCAACGGGTACGTGCCGGGGCACGCGGAGCTGGCGTTGGGGCTGCTGCGCGCCGAGCCGGGGGTGCGTCGGCTGTTCGCGGCGCGGATCGCGGCAGACTGAGGTCATGACGAACCCCTCGACCTTGTACCGCGGCGGCGTGCTGCACTGTCCCGCCGACCCGAGCGCGACCGCGTTGCTGGTCTCCGGTGGGCGGATCGCCTGGCTGGGGACCGATGGTGACGCGCCGCCCGCCGACCGGGTGGTGGACCTCGGCGGGGCGCTGGTGACGCCGGCGTTCGTCGACGCGCACGTGCACGCCACTGACACCGGGTTGACGCTGTCCGGGCTGGAGTTGTCCGGGGTGCGCTCGGCGGGCGAGTTGCTGGACGCGGTGGCCGCGTTCGCGGCCGGCCTGCCGGCGGACGCGGTGGTGCTGGGGCACGGCTGGGACGAGTCGAGCTGGCCGGACCCGGCGCTGCCGGACGCGGCGGCGCTGGACCGGGCGGCCGGTGGCCGGCGGGTGTACCTGTCGCAGGCGTCCATCCACTCGGCGCTGGTGTCGGCGGCGCTGCTGGCGGCGTGCCCGCAGGCGGCGGCCGCGGCCGGGTACGACGCGTCGGGCTGGTTGCGTCGCGACGCGCATCACGTGGTGCGGGCGGCGGCGCAGGCATCGGTGAGCCGGGCGCAGCGGGTCGCCGCGCAGCGGGTGGCCCTGGCGCACGCGGCGTCGCTGGGTATCGCCGCGGTGCACGAGTGCGGCGGCCCGGACATCTCCGACGAGGAGGACTTCACCGGTCTGCTGGGCATCTCCGGCGCCGGGCTGCCGGAGGTGTACGGGTACTGGGGTGAGTTGGGTGGCGCGGCGCGGGCCCGGGAGCTGGGTGCGGTGGGCGCCGGTGGTGACCTGTTCGCCGACGGGGCGTTGGGTTCGCGTACGGCGCACGTGTCGCAGCCGTACGGCGACGGCGACGGTTGCGGGCACGGGTACCTGTCGGTCGAGCAGGTGCGTGATCACCTGCTGGACTGCGCGGCGCACGGCATGCAGGGCGGATTCCACGCCATCGGCGACGCGGCGATCGGCACGGTGCTGGAGGGCTTCGCGGCGGCGGCCGGAACGCTGGGCGTGGAGCGGCTGCGCGCCGCCCGGCACCGCATCGAGCACGCGGAGATCATGAACAAGCGGCTGATCGCCGGGTTCGTGGAGTACGGGGTCGTGGCGAGCATGCAGCCGGCGTTCGACCGGCTGTGGGGTGGCGCGGGCCGCATGTACGAGTCGCGGTTGGGTCTGGACCGGTCGTTGGAGTCCAACCCGATGGGCGCGATGCACGGGGTGGGGGTGACGCTGGCGTTCGGGTCGGATTCGCCGGTGACGCCGCTGGACCCGTGGGGGTCGGTGCGGGCGGCGGCGGCGCACCACAACCCGGCGCAGCGGATGAGCGTGCGGGCGGCGTTCGCCGCGCACACGCGCGGCGGGTGGCGGGCGGTGCACCTGGACGTGGAGGGGGTGTTGGCGCTGGGCGCGCCGGCGACGTTCGCGGTGTGGTCGACGCCGGCCGGCGTACAGCGGGGCCTGCCGGTGCTGCTGGCCGAGGACCCGGAGCTGCGGGGTCCGGACGATCCGACGCCGCTGCCGGTGTGCCGGAGCCTGGTGCTGCGCGGTGAGGTCATCTATCAGGAAGGGTCGTCGTGACCGGGAAGCTTGATCTTGATCCGTTGCTGGTGGCCAGGGCGCGGGAGTTGGCGCGCCGGGCCGGGCAGCCGGTGGTGGACCTGGCGCGCAGCCACACCACGGTGTCGGTGGAGCGGGCGGTGCTGCGGCTGGCCGGGGTGACCGGCGCCGACCCGGACGGCATTCCGTGGGTGAACCGGCTCGTCGACGCGGTCGTCGCGGACGTGGGGCTGGGGCACGGGGTGGCCGTGCCGGTGTTCGACGCCCTCGCCCGCGAGGGCGTCACGGACGTGACGTTGCTGGCGCAGAAGGCCGCCGCCGGGTCGGTGCGTTTCACCCAGCCCACCGGGCGGGCCGCCACGGCCGCCCGGTCCGCGGCGCGCAGGGCGGTCGGCGCGGGCATCCGGCGTATCGACCGGCGACGCGCGGAGCGGGACCGCCTCGTCAAGCGGCACGGGGACCCGGCGCAGCGGCCGTGGATCTACCTGATCGTGGCGACCGGGGACATCTACGAGGACATTCCGCAGGCGCAGGCGGCGGCCCGGGCGGGCGCGGACGTCATCGCGGTGATCCGCTCCACCGGGCAGTCGCTGCTGGACTACGTGCCCGAGGGCGCGACCCGGGAGGGGTTCGCCGGCACGTACGCGACCCAGGAGAACTTCCGGCTGATGCGGGCGGCGCTGGACGAGTCGTCGAAGGAGTTGGGCCGCTACGTGCGGTTGACGAACTACGCGTCCGGGCTGTGCATGCCGGAGATGGCGACCCTCGCGGGGTTGGAACGCCTCGACATGATGCTGAACGACTCGATGTACGGGATCCTGTTCCGCGACATCAACCCGATCCGCACCTTCGTCGACCAGCGGTTCTCCCGGCAGGTCCACGCCCGCGCCGGGATCATCATCAACACCGGTGAGGACAACTACCTGACCACCGCCGACGCCGTCGACGAGGCGCACACGGTGACCGTGTCGCAGCTGCTCAACGAGTTCTTCGCGCACGAGGCGGGCCTGGCGGACTGGCAGTTGGGGCTGGGGCACGCGTTCGAGATCAACCCGGAGGTGCCGGAGTCGTTCCGGTTGGAGCTGGCGCACGCGCTGCTGGCCCGGGAGCTGTTCCCGGACGCCCCGCTGAAATGGATGCCGCCGACCAAGCACATGACCGGCGACGTGTTCCGGGGCAACCTGCTCGACGGGTTCTTCAACCTGGCGGGCGCGCTGACCGGTCAGGGCATCCTGCTGGTCGGGATGATGACCGAGGCGGTGGTGACGCCGTGGCTGTCCGACCGTGACATCGCCCTGCAGAACGTGCGGTACGTGCTGGGCGCGGCCGGTGGGCTGCACGAGGACTTCGTGCCGGCGCCGGGCGGGTTCATCCGGCGGCGCGCCAACCAGGTCCTCGGTGAGGCGTTGGATCTGCTGGAACGCATCGGGGAGCAGACGCTGCTGACCGCGATCGCCGAGGGCACGTTCGGGATCATGAAGCGGCCGGCGGACCGCGGTAAGGGCCTCGCCGGGGTCGCCGCGCACGAGGCCGACTACTGCAACCCGGCCACCGAGATCCTGGAAGGGGACGCGGCATGAGCGCCGCCGACGCGAAGAAGATCGTGCGGCCGTACGGGGACACCACCGGTGACGGGATGGTGCAGGTGTCGTTCACCCTGCCGGTGTCGCACGACAAGCGGGCCGAGGGCGCGGCGGTGCAACTGGCCAACCGGATGGGCATCGACCCGGCGATGGTGGTGCACGCCAAGCCGATGGGCGACGGGTTCACCTTCTTCGTCGTCTACGGGCGGGTGAACCACCTGGTCGACCTCGACGCGGTGCAGGTGGTGGAGCGGGACTTCGCGCTGCTGTCGGCCAAGGAGGTCAACACGGTGGTCAAGCAGCGGCTGCGGCGCAAGCTGTCCGTGGTCGGGGCGTGCATCGGCACCGACGCGCACACCGTGGGCATCGACGCGATCCTCAACGTCAAGGGCATCGCGGGGGAGAAGGGCCTGGAGTACTACCGGGAGCTGAAGGTCACCAACCTGGGCGCGCAGGTCAGCGTGCCGGAGCTGGTGGAGGCCGCCCGGGCGGAGAAGGCCGACGCGGTGCTCGTGTCGCAGGTCGTCACCCAGCGCGACGCGCATTTGCACAACACCCGGGAGATGTCCGCGGCGTTCCGCGAGGCGATGCCCGCCGGGCGGCGGCCGCTGCTGATCGTCGGCGGCCCCCGGTTCGACGAGTCGATGACCGACGAGCTGGGCGTGGACCGGATCTTCGGTCGGGGCACCACGCCCGGCGAGGTGGCCAGCTATCTGGTGCACGCCCTGATCACGCAGCGGAAGGCGATGGCATGACGGACTCCAGGCTCGGATTGACGGTGACGCACCGGCGGTACGTGCCGTACTCGCACGCCCACTACGCCGGCAACCTCGTCGACGGGGCGTACGCGTTGGCGTTGTTCGGGGACGTGGCGACCGAGGTGTGCATCCGCACCGACGGTGACGAGGGCCTGTTCGCGGGATATTCCGACGTGCGGTTCAGCGCGCCGATCCGGGCCGGTGACGTGGTCGAGGTGACCGCGCGGGTGTCCCGGGTGGGCTCGCGCAGCCGCACGCTGGAGCTGAGCTGCGCGGTGGTGTGCCGGGGTCGGCCGGACCGCTCCGAGTCCGCCGCCGAGGTCCTCGACCCGCCGATCGTGGCGGTCACCGCGACCGGCACCGTGGTCGTTCCCGCCGCGTCGTGACCCTGGCGGTCTGCGCGGACGTCGGCTCCACGTACACCAAGGCGGCCGTGGTGGACCTGGCCGCCGGTGTGCTGGTGGGCGCGGCGGCGGCGCCCACCACGGTCGGCAGCGACGTACTGCACGGCCTGGACGCCGCGGTCGCGGCGGCCACCGCCGGGCTCGGCGTGCGCGACGTGCCGTGGTACGTCTGCTCGTCGGCCGGCGGTGGGCTGCGGCTGGCCGTGATCGGCTACGAGCCGCTGGTCACCGCGCAGGCGGGCCGGCGGGTCGGGTTGTCCGCCGGGGCGCACGTGGTGCACGTGGCGGCCGGGCGGCTCGGCGCGGCGGACCTGGCGGCGCTGCGGGCGGCCCGACCCGACGTGGTGCTGCTGGTCGGCGGCACCGACGGCGGTGACGCCGACACGATCACCCACAACGCGACCCGGCTGGCCCGGGCCCGCTGGCGGGTGCCGGTGGTGCTCGCCGGCAACGGCGACGTACGCGCGGAGCTGACCGGGCTGCTGGAGTCCGCCGGGGTGCCGGTGACGGCGGCGGAGAACGTACTACCCCGCATCGGGGTGCTCGCCCCCGCGTCGGCGCGGGCGGCGATCCGCGCGGTGTTCCTGCGCCACGTCATCGGCGGCAAGCGGCTGTCCCGGGGCACCCGGTTCGCCCGGCTGGTGCGGGCGGCCACCCCCGACGCGGTCCTGACCGGCGTGGAGGTACTGGCCGACAGCATCGGCGGGGACCTCGCCGTGGTGGACGTGGGTGGGGCCACCACCGACGTGTACTCGGTGCTCACCCCCGACGAGCGGGCCACCGGGCCGGGCCGGGAGGTCGCCGGCAGCCTGTGGCGGGCCCGCACCGTGGAGGGAGACCTGGGCATGCGGTGGAGCGCCGCCGGGGTCGTGCGCGCCGCCGCAGAGGAGCGGCTGCTGACACCCGGTGAGCAGGACGACCTGGCGGTGGCCGCGGCGCGCCGCGCCGCCGATCCGGCTTTCCTGGCCGCCGACGACGCCGAGCGGGCCGTGGACGCCCGGATCGCCACCCTGGCGGCGACGGTCGCGCTGCGCCGGCACGCCCGGGGCGCCGCGACCGGCGAACGCGCCGGCCGGGACCTGCGCGACGTGCGGCTGCTGGTGGGTTCCGGCGGGGTGCTGCGGCACGCGCCGGCGGACGCGGCGGGACGGGTGCTGGCGGCGGTCCTCGGCGACCACGCCGGGGGTTGGGCGCTGCCGCGCGCCGCCCGGCCGGTGGTGGACACCGACTACGTGCTGGCCGCCGGTGGACTGCTCGCCGAGGAGCACCGGGCGGCCGCGGGGGCGCTGCTGCGCCACCACCTGATCACCCATTGAGACACGCCGACCCGACACGCCGTGGTGCAACACACGACAGGCCGGGGGTGGGTTGACAGGAGGCGGGGTGCAACACGTACCGTCTTTGAGTCCTACCACGGGAAGCGGCTGTTGTTCGCTTCGTCCCTTCGTCCGCTGGCCGAGCGACAGTTTTCAGCGTCATCGTCGCGGCGGCCAGGTCCAGCGGGCGGGGGTCGGCGGGGCGGCGCGAACCGGTCGCGGT
The DNA here is from genome assembly GCF_900143515.1 of Micromonospora cremea. Taxonomy (NCBI): domain Bacteria; kingdom Bacillati; phylum Actinomycetota; class Actinomycetes; order Micromonosporales; family Micromonosporaceae; genus Micromonospora; species Micromonospora cremea. The sequence continues at coordinate 1,636,646 of NZ_FSQT01000001.1, forward strand.
TACCGGTGTACGGGCAGGGTGAGGTGCACGGCCAGTAGACAACGGCCCGGCGGGGGCAGCCAGTCCGCGTCCGGTCGGTCCGAAGGTCGGCGTGCCTCGTCCTCGCCGCACCGGCCGGGGAGGGCCTGGGAGCATCGGGGCGCGGCGCGAGCCGCGCCCCGATTTCATGTCCGCTGGGTGGTCCGTCCCCTGGCGGCCCGATGCGGCCAACAGGGCCGCCGGCCAGGTAGCCTTCGCCCCGTGATCGAGGAACCGCGGTGACGACACTGGACCGGGACGAGACGCGCACCCCGACGGTGCCGCCCCGGCCGGTCGTCGTCGGCCGCCCGCTGCCGCTGCGGGTCGCCGTGCCGATGGCCGTGGCCGCCGGGCTGGCGCTGCTGGTCGCGTTCCCGCCGTACGGAGTGTGGCCACTCGCGCCCGTCGGGGTGGCGTTGCTGGCCGCCGCGGCGCACCGGCGGCGGTTGCGCGCCGGCGCCGGCCTGGGCTTCCTCACCGGGGTGGCGCTCTTCGCGCCGCTGCTGGCCTGGACGAACCTGCACACCGGCTACCTGCCGTGGGTGCTGCTGTCGCTGTTGCAGGCCGGCTACCTGGCGCTGCTCGGCGCCGCCACCGCCTGGGTGTCGCCGCTGACCGACCGGAGCCGGTGGGCGTGGCCGGCGCTGACCGGGCTGCTCTGGGTGGGGCAGGAGGCGCTGCGCGACCGGACCCCGTTCGGGGGGTTCCCGTGGGGGCGCCTGGCGTTCAGCCAGGACTCCTCGCCGCTGCTGCGCCTGGCCGCGCTGGGCGGCGCGCCGCTGGTCACCTTCGCGGTGGCCCTCATCGGTGGGCTGCTGGTCACCGCCGCCTGGCGGGGCTTCACCGCCGTCCGGCAGACACCGCCGGGCGGCGAGACCGTACGGCGCTGGCTGCCGGTGGCCGTACCGGCCGCCGCCGCCGTGGCACTGGGCGCGGTGGGACTGCTGGTGCCGGTCGCGTCCGCCGGGTCGGGCGCCCCGGTGACGGTGGCGATCGTGCAGGGCAACGTGCCGCGCCTGGGGCTGGACTTCAACGCCCAGCGGCAGGCGGTGCTGAACAACCACGTCGACGCGACCCTGGAACTGGCCGCGCGGGTCGCCGCCGGCACACAGCGCCAACCCGACCTGGTGGTGTGGCCGGAGAACTCCAGCGACATCGACCCGCTGCGCAACCCCACCGCCGGGGCCCGCATCGCCCAGGCCGCCGACACGGTCCGCGCGCCCATCCTGGTCGGCGCGGTGCTGCTCGGCCCCGGCCCCGGCGAGGTCCGCAACGCGGGCATCCTGTGGCGGCCCGACACCGGCGCGGACCTGAGCCAGCTGTACACCAAGCGGCACCCGGTGCCGTTCGCCGAGTACGTGCCGCTGCGCGACGTCGCCCGGATGGTCAGCAAGCAGGTCGACCTGATCCGCAACGACTTCGTTCCCGGCAGCACCCCGGGCGTGGTACGCGCCGGCCCGGCGGTGCTCGGCGACGTGATCTGCTTCGAGGTCGCCTACGACGAGGTGGTCCGCGACACCGTCACCGGCGGCGCGCAGCTGCTGGTGGTGCAGACCAACAACGCCACCTTCGACGTGGCCGAGGCCCGCCAGCAGCTGGCCATGGTGCGCCTGCGGGCGGTGGAGCACGGCCGTGCGGCGTTGATGGCCTCCACGGTCGGGGTGTCCGGGTTCGTCGCCCCCGACGGACGGGTAAGCGACGCCACCGGGTTCAACACCCGGGAGGTCGTGGTGCGGGAGATGCGGCTCGACGACGGGCGCACCCTCGCCACCCGGCTCGGCTGGTGGCCGGAGCTGGCACTCGCCGGGTTGGCCGCGGCCGCCCTGGTCGGCGCGGCGGTGCTGCGCCGGCGGCAGCGGGTCCTGCCCGGATAGCAGCAGCCGGTACGCCGGCGGGAGCGGAGGAACCGTGATCCAGGCGACCGATACCGTCCGACGTCCCGACGAGGTGCCCGGCGTGGGCCGGGTGCTGGTGGTGATCCCCACCTACAACGAGGCCGAGAACATCGCCGCGATCGTGGCCCGGGTCCGCCGGGCCGCCCCGGCGGTGCAGATCCTGATCGCCGACGACAACAGCCCCGACGGCACCGGCGCCATCGCCGAGGCCCTCGCGGACGCCGACGCGCACGTGCAGGTCATGCACCGGGAGGGCAAGCAGGGCCTCGGGGCGGCGTACCTGGCCGGGTTCGACTGGGCGCGCGAGCGCGGCTACCAGGCCGTGGTGGAGATGGACGCCGACGGCTCACACGCCCCGGAGGACCTGCCGGCGCTGCTGCGGGCCGCCCGCGACGCGGACGTGGTGATCGGGTCGCGGTGGACCAGCGGCGCGCGGGTGGTGAACTGGCCGCTGCGGCGGTTGCTGCTGTCGCGCTTCGGCAACCTGTACGCGCGGCTCGCGCTGGGCATGCCGCTCTCGGACGCCACCGGCGGCTACCGGGTGTACCGGCTCAGCGCGTTGGACGCCATCGACCTGGCGTCGGTGTGCTCACAGGGCTACTCGTTCCAGGTGGAGCTGTCCCGGCTCGCGCACCAGGCCGGGGTGCGGATCGTGGAGGTGCCGATCACCTTCGCCGAACGGGAGCGCGGGGACAGCAAGATGAGCCCGCGGATCGTGGCCGAGGCGCTGTGGCGGATCACCACCTGGGGGGTGCAGGACCGCCGGCAGGCGGTGCGCCGGGGCCTGCACGGCACCCCGACCGGTCAGGTGCGGTGGCCGTGAGCGCGGCCGTGTCATGCTGGATGGGCGGGACACGTTCCTGTGTCGCGGGATGGCGATGAGGTGAGATGCGCCGAGGACTGAGGTTCGTACCGTTGGCCCTGCTGCTGGCGGTGGTGCTGGAGCTTGCGGTGTTCGTCCTGGTGGGGCGGGCGCTCGGATTCGGTGCGGCGGTGCTGCTGGTGTTCGCGGCGTCGCTGCTCGGGCTGGTGCTGCTGCGCCGGGAGGGGATGCGCGCCTGGCGTGGTTTCCGCTCCGCCGCGGAGGCCGGGCAGCCACCGGGGCGGCAGGTGACCGACGGCCTCGTCGGGTTGGCCGGCGCGCTGCTGCTGGCGGTGCCCGGCCTGGTCAGCGGGCTGGTGGGGTTGTTGCTCATGGTGCCGCCGCTGCGGCGCCTGGCCCGCTCCGGGGTGCAACGCACCACCGAGCGGCGGGTGTCGTCGATGGTCGCCGGTGACCTGTTCGGGCCGCGTACGGTGCGGGTGCGTCAGGGTGCGCCGCAACCGACACCGCGTGCCGAGCCGGAGCAGCCGGTGGTGGTCGACGGCGGCCGGGCCATCGAGGGCGAGATCATCGAGCCGCGCCGCAACTGAGGGTGGACACGACGACGCCCCCGGGAATTTTCCCGGGGGCGTCGTGTCGTGCGGTTGCGGCTCAGGCGCGGCCGCGGCGGGTCCGAACCTCCTGGAGCCTCTCGGCGAGGATGTCCTCGAGCTCGGCGATCGAGCGCCGCTCCAGCAGCATGTCCCAGTGGGTACGCGGCGGCTTGGCCTTCTTCTGCTCCGGCTCGTTGCCGTCGACGAGTCGAGCGACGCTGCCGTCGAACTTGCATTCCCAGGTCGTCGGGACCTCGGCGTCGACGGCGAACGGCACCTCGAACTGGTGGCCCTTGGCGCAGAGGTACTCGCGGGTCTGGCGCGGCGCGAGCTCCGTGTTGCGGTCGGATTCATAGCTGACCGCGCCCAGGCGGCTTCCGCGCAGCATACGCTCGCCCATGATCGACTTCCCCTCGTTCGTGGTGCTGGTCTTCTGGGTGTAACGGTGCGGTCCCGTCGAGCCATTCCCGCCCGAGGGCGTGAGGCGTCCACGGGTGGGCCGGGACCAAGGGTAGCCGGCCGGGACGGTCACCCGGCCAGGTGATCCCCGGCCGGGTCGGAACGGTGGAGTGTTTCGGCCGCCACCGGGGATGTTAACCGCCCGAGTGCAGCGGAGGTTGCGATGGCCCATGACGTCCCGGTCGAGCGTCGAGCCCCCACCGGGCGGACGTTCTTCGGTCATCCCCGGGCACTGGCCACCCTCTTCCTCACCGAGATGTGGGAGCGGTTCAGCTTCTACGGCATGCGGGCGATCCTCGTGCTGTACCTCACCGCCGAGGCCGCCGACGACGGGCTGGGCCTGAGCGACTCCAGCGCCAACGCGGTCTACGGCACGTACAACGCGATGGTGTACCTGATGGCGCTGCCCGGCGGCTGGGTCGCCGACCGGCTGATCGGGGCCCGGCGCAGCGTGCTGTGGGGCGGGGTGGTGATCGCGGCCGGGCACTACGTGATGGCGGTGCCCACGCGGTGGAGCGTCTTCGCCGGGATGACCCTCATCGTCCTGGGCACCGGCCTGCTGAAACCCAACATCTCCACCATGGTCGGCGCCCTGTACGACCGGGACTCGCCGCGCCGCGACGCCGGCTTCTCGATCTTCTACATGGGAATCAACCTGGGTGCGTTCATCGCCCCGCTGATCACCGGCTTCCTCGGCGAGAAGATCAACTGGCATCTGGGGTTCGCCGTCGCCGCGGTCGGGATGACCTTCGGCGTGATCCAGTACGCGCTGGGCCGGCGCAACCTGGGCGACGCCGGGGACCGCCCGGCCGATCCGCTGCTCGGCGCCGACCGCCGCCGGGCGCTCACCCGCGCCGGGGTGGTGGTCGCGGTGCTCGTCGTGCTCGTCGCCGCCCTGGCGCTGGTCGGGCTGTTCACCGTCAACACGGTGGTCAACGCGCTCACCGCCGTCACCGTGCTGGTGACCATCGGCTACTTCGCCCGGATCATGACCGACCGGGAGCTCAGCGCGACCGAACGCAGCCGGATGAAGGCGTACCTGTGGCTGTTCGTGTTCGCCGCCGCGTTCTGGCTGATCTACGACCAGGCCGGGTCGGTGCTGAACATCTTCGCCGCCGAGCGCACCGACCGGGACGTGGCCGGCTTCACCTTCCCGGCGTCCTGGCTCCAGTCGGTCAACCCCATCCTGGTCATCATCGGGGCGCCGCTGTTCGCGCTGCTCTGGCTGCGGGTGGGCAACCGGGTGTCCACGCCGGTGAAGTTCGCCGTCGGCCTGGTGCTCAACGGCCTGTCGTTCGTGCTGATGGCCGCCGCCGCGCAGGCCGCCGTCGGCGGTGACCTGGTGTCCCCGTGGTGGCTGGTGGCGGTCTTCGCCATCCAGGTCGCCGGTGAGCTGTCGCTGAGCCCGGTCGGCCTGTCCGCCACCACCAAGCTGGCGCCGGTGAAGTACGCCAGCCAGATGCTGGGGCTGTGGTTCCTCGCCACCGCCGTCGGCGACGCGATCGGCGGGCAGGTGGCGCGGCTCGCCGACGCCTGGTCCGAGTCGACCTACTTCCTCACCTTCGGCCTGGCGTCGGTGGCGTTCGGGCTGGGCGCGGTGATGTTCGCCCGGCACATCCGGGCGCTGATGGCCGGCATCCACTGACCGCCGGGTCAGCGGGTGGCGTCGTCGGGAGTGGCGGCGCCGAGCCGGGCCAGCGCCAGGGCCAGGTCGCTGACCTGGTCGCCGAGCTGCGCCACCCGCCGCTGGGCCAGGTCACGGTCGGTCTCGGCGGCCTCCAGCCGTACCGTCAGGGCGGTGAGCCGGCCCTCGGCGGTGGCCGCGGCCTGCCGGGCGGCGGCCAGCTCGGCGGTGAGGGTGTCGCGTTGCGCGGCCGTGGCGGTCAGCTCCGCGCGGAGCTGCGCGGCCAGCTCGGCGGCCTCCTGCCGGGCGTCGTCGGCCTCCCTCGCGGCGACCTGCGCGCGGTCGCGGGCCCGGTCGGCCTGCTCCCGGGCCCGGGCCGCGTCGGCGGCCTCCGTGCGGGTCCGGGCGGCGTCGGCGCGGGCCTGGTCGATCTGGCGCCGCACGTCCTGCACCTCGGCCTGCCATCGCCCGGCCCGCTCGGTCGCCTCGGCGGCCGCCCGGGTGGCCCGTTCGGCGTCGGCGCGCACCGCGTCGCGCTCGACGGTCAGGTCGGCCACCCGCTGGCGTTCGGTGTCGCGGTCGGCGCGCAGGTCGCGCAGCTCGTGGCGCGCCTGGTCGCGGTCCCGCTCGGCCTGGGCCCGCAGGGCCTCGGCGGCGCTGGCGTCGTGCCGGGCCTGGTCGCGGGCGGCCTCGGCGCGCTGCGCGCGCTCGTCGGCCGCTTCGGCCTGCTGCCCGGCCCGCTCGGCGCGCTGTCGGGCCTGCTCGGCGGCGGCCGTCGCCTCGCGGGCCTGCTCGCGGGCGCGGGCCGCGTCGGCCGCCGCGTCCTCGGCGTCACCGCGGGCCTCGTCGCGTTCGGTCTGCGCCGCCGCGATCTCGGTGGCGGCCTCGGCGCGGGCCTGGGCGAGCTGCCGCTGCACACCCACCGGGGACAGTTCGGCGTGCAGCGCCTCGGTCAACGTCTCGACGATCTGGTCGAGCCGGTCCACCGCCTCCCACGTGCGCGCTACCTGACCGGGCAGGCCCGGGGCGTTGCGGTGGCGCATCCGGCTGTTGCGCGAGGCGCGCTGACAGGCGCCGTCGTTGTCCCGGCAGTAGCGGAACGGCCGACCCGCGCCGACACGCTGCGGCACCGGCCGTCCACAGTGGGCACATGGGCGGGTTTCGGCGGGGGTGGGCTGGGCGTCCATCGAGGGCGAAGTCTAGTGCCGGGCGGTCGGTGGGTCAGCTCGCGGCCCGGGCGGTCGCGTCCAGGGTGTAGCGGCGTTGCAGCAGCAGCGCGGCGAGCATCGCCACGGCGGGCAGCAGCCCGAACCCGTAGCGGACCGCCGCGAGCGCCGCGTCCGGCTGCACCGGCGACTCACCGGCCGTCGAGGCCACGAACCCGCCCACGGCCAGACACAGGGCGTACGCGTACGGGCCGAGGGCCGCGCCGGTGGCCTCGGTGGCCGTCCACACGCCGGTGTAGGTGCCGGCGCCGGCCGCGCCGGCCGCACCGATCACGTCGGGCAGCATCGAGAACGGCAGCAGCTGCATGCCGGCGAACGCCACCCCGAGCACCGCCACCGCGCCGATCAGTACCGGCAGGCCGGCCGGTCGGCCCACCGCCAGCACCAGCGAGCCGGCCGCGAACGCGCCCTGCGCGCCGAGCAGCGCCCGCTGCTTGCCGACGCGTCGGGCCAGCAGCAGCCAGAGCGGGGTGACCAGCAGCGCCGGCGCGACGAAGGCGGCCACCAGCACCGTGGTCAGAGCGGGCGCGCGCAGCTCGTACTCGGCGTAGTAGGGCACCCCGGCCAGCACCAGGTGCGTGGTGGTGGACATGGCCAGGTAGGCGGCGACCAGCCAGCGGAACTGCCGGTCGCGCAGCGCGGTGCGCAACGCCCGCCACCCGCCGTGCGCCGCGGGAGCGGCCGCCGCCGCGGAGCCGCGCAGCCGGGCGATGCCGGCGACGCCGACCAGCATGGCGGCCAGCATCCCCACGGCCAGGACCACGCCCATCCGCTGGTAGCCGGCGCGGGTCGCGGCGTTGCCGCCGGTGAGCAGCGGGGCCAGCAGCCCGGAGACGAGGATGCCCAGGGTCAGCACGACCATCCGGAACGCCATCAGCCGGGTGCGTTCGTGGTAGCCGATCCGCAGGTCGGCCGGGGTGGCCAGGTAGGGAACCTGGTAGGCGGCGAAGAGCAGGTTGCCGGCGACGAAGAACACCGCCACCCACGCGGCGGCCGGTGCGCCCGTCAGCCCGCCGGGCACCGCGAAGAGCGCGGCGAACGCGACCGGCAGGGCGCAGCCGAGCAGCAGCAACCGCCGCCGGTCGCCCCGTCGGGTCTGCTCGACGTCGGCGCGGTGCCCCACCCACGGGTGCAGCAGCACGTCGGCGACCTTCGGCAGCAGCAGCGCGAGGCCGGCCAGCCACGGCTCGACGGCCAGCACGTCGGTGAGGAAGTAGAGCAGCAGCAGGCCGGGCACGGTCACCCAGACACCCATGCCGAGCGAGCCGGCGGCGAAGCCGGCCAGCGGGCCGCGGGGCAGCGTCGCTTCGGTGGCGGCAGCGGGCCGCCGGTCGAGCCCGGTCATCGCCGCATCCTCTCCGCAATCCAACGGTTGCTGGATTCTAGGGGCAGAATGGCGGCCATGACCATGCCCCGACGCCGTCCGGGTCGGCCCCGCCGCGACGAGAGCCGGCCGACCCGCGAGGTGGTGCTCACCGCGGCCACCGCGCTCTTCGCCGAGCGCGGCTTCGACGCCGTCGGGCTGCGGGAGGTCGCCGCCGCCGCCGGCGTCGACGTGGCCACGGTCGCCCACCACACGGGTACGAAGGCCGCGCTCTACGACGCCTGCTTCGCCCGGGTCTTCGCCGCCGAGCGGGAGGTCCTGACCGAGGCCGCCGTGCAGGCCCGCTCGGCTCTCGACGCGGGGCCGGACGCGGCGCGGCGCGCCCTGCACGACCTGGTCGACGTGTTCGTGGACTTCCTGGAGGACCGCCCGGAGACCACCGCGCTGTGGCTGCGCCGCTGGCTGGAACCGCAGCGGCACGCCGAGCTCGACCAGCGCTACGCCGAGCCGCTGTACCGGCTGGTGACGGAGCTGCTCACGGCTGCCGCGGCGGCCGGCGCGCTGGTCGAACCGACCCCGCACATCACCGTGCGGAGCCTGGTCTGGGCCGCGCACGGGCACGTGGTGGCGCTGGCGGCGGGCGCGCCGGGCGCCCGGGAGCGGCGCGAGTTCCGGGTGTTCGTGCACCGCTTCCTGGACGGGCTGTACGGACCGCCGGCCCCTTGACGGGCCCACCCGCTCACGACGATTATCCATCGGACGTTGGATTAAGTGGGGGCAGCGATGGGCGTACGACCCAGGGCGGTGGTGATCGGCGCCGGCGCGGCCGGGCTCGCCGCGGTCAAGGCACTGCGCGACGCGGGCGTGCCGGCGGTCTGCTTCGAGGCCACCGACCAGGTCGGCGGCCTCTGGGTGTACGGGGCGCCCGACTCACCCGCGTACCGCACGCTGCACCTGAACACCAGCCGCGGCCGCACCCAGTTCGCCGACCACCCGATGCCCACCCACTGGCCCGACTACCCCGACCACCGACGGATCGCCGGCTACCTCGCCGACTACGCCGACCGCTTCGGGCTGCGGGACACCATCCGCCTGCGCCACAGCGTCGAGCAGGTCACCCAGGATCCCGCCGGCACCTGGACGGTGCGGGCGAGCGGACCCGACGGGCCGGTCGAGGTCACCGTCGAGGCCGTGGTCGTCGCCAACGGCCACAACCGGGCGCCCCGACTGCCCGACCCGCCGTACCCCGACACCAGCACCGCCGAACAGCTGCACAGCCACGACTACCGGGGCCCCGAGCAGCTGGCGGGCAAGCGGGTCCTGGTCGTCGGGGGCGGCAACTCCGCGATGGACATCGCCGTGGACGCCTCCTACGCGGCCACCCGCACCCTGCTGTCGCTGCGCCGAGGCGTCTGGGTGGTGCCGAAGTACCTGCTCGGTCGCCCGTCGGACACCCTCAACGGGGCGCTGGCCCGCCGGCTGCCGTGGCGACTGCGCCAGCGCATCAGCCAGGCCATGCTCACCACCACCGTCGGCAGTCCCGCCCGCTACGGGCTGCCCGCGCCGACCCACGGCTTCCTGCAGGACCACCCGACGCTCTCCGACGGGCTGCTGTCCCGGCTGACCCACGGCGCCATCGAGGCCCGCCCCGGCGTCGCCGCCCTCGACGGCGACCGGGTCGAGTTCACCGACGGCCGCAGCGACAGCGTCGATCTGATCATCTGGTGCACCGGCTACCGGGTGGAGATCCCGTTCCTCGATCCGGTTCTGCTCGGCGGGGGCGCCGACAGCCTGGCGCTGTACCGGCATGTGTTCCACCCCGACGCCCCCGGCCTGACCTTCGTCGGACTGATGCAGTCCACCGGGTCGGCGTTCCCACTGGTGGAAGCCCAGGCCAAGTTGATTGCGGCGCAGCTCGCCGGCCGGTACGCGCTGCCGGACCCGGAGCGGCAGCGGGCCGTCTGCCGTGCCGAGCTGCGGGCCGCGACCGCCCGCTGGGGCCAGCGCCGCCCGGCGATGCGCGTCGACTTCGACGCCTACCTGGCCGAACTGACCCGCGAGCTGACCGCCGGCGCCCGCCGCGCCCGCGCCGCCACGCCGGTCGGAGCGGGGCGGTGAGGGGCCGGGCGGTGAACGGACTGAACGGCCGCCGGGTGCTGGTGACCGGGGCGAGCGGCACCTTCGGCCGTCACCTCGGCGCCGCGCTGACCGCCGCCGGCGCCCGGGTGGTGGGGCTCGACCTGCACGCACGGCCCGACGACGACCTGCCGGTGCTCGCCTGCGACCTGACCGACCCGGCCGCCGTGCCGCCGGCGGTGCAGGCCGCCGTCGACCGGCTCGACGGCCTCGACCTGCTGATCAACAACGCCGGAGTCGGTGGACCCGCCCCGGCCGAGCTGCCGCCCGACGAGGTGGTCCGCCAGCAGCTCGAGGTCAACCTGCTGGCCGCGTGGCGGACCACCGCCGCGGCGCTGCCCGCACTGCTCCCCGCACGGGGACGGGTGATCTTCGTGGCCAGCCGGATGGCCGTGCTGCCGCTGCCGCTGGCCGCCGCGTACGGGGTCAGCAAACGGGCCCTGGTCGCGTACGCCGACGCGCTGCGCCACGAGGTCGGCACCCACGTCGGGGTGAGCGTCATCTACCCAAGCATGGTGGCCTCACCGATCCACGACAGCACCGCCGAGGCCGGCCTGTCCCTGCGGGGCGTGTCCCGACCGGAGCCCGTCGAGGGGGTCGTCGCGGCGATCCTGCGCGCCGCCACCGCCCGACGGGCACCCCGGGACGTGGCGACCACCACGCGCGGGCGCCTGGAGATGGCCGTCGGCCGGCACGCTCCCGCGCTGGCCGACCGGCTGGTACGTCGCACCCTCGCCGCCCGGCTCGCCGCCGGCGACCTGGACGCCGCGCCACTGGCCGCCGGAATGGTCCGCCGGCACCGCGACCTGGGCGACTGAAGCGCGACTCAGGGGGTGGCGATCGCGGCGCGGGAGCGGTCGGTGGCGATCCGGACAGCCAGCGCCGCCAGCGCCGTGCCCGTCACCCACTGCTGCACCCGCAGCCAGACCGGCCGGCGGGCGAAGAATCCGGCCAGCGCGCCCGCGCTGAGCACGATCAGCGCGTTCACGCTCAGCGCGACGGCGATCTGAGTCAGGCCGAGCAGCAGGCTCTGCGCCGCGACGTGTCCCCGTCCTGGATCGACGAACTGCGGCAGCAGCGAGACGTAGAGGATGGCGATCTTCGGATTGAGCAGATTGGTGACCAGGCCCATGGTGAACAGCCGTCGCGGCCGGTCCGGCGGCAGCGGCGCGGGCGTGAACGGGGAGTGCCCACCCGGGCGCAGCGTCCGCCACGCCAGCCAGAGCAGGTAGCCGGCCCCCGCCAGCTTCACCACCGCGTACAGCGTCGGCACCAGGACGAAGACGGCCGCCAGCCCGGCGACCGCCGCGGCCAGGTAGACGCCGAACCCGGCGGCCACCCCGAGCAGCGAGACCATCCCGGCGCGGCGGCCCTGCGCCACCGAACGGGAGACCAGGTAGACCATGTTCGGGCCGGGCGTGAGCACCAGCCCCAACCCCACCAGCGCGATACCCAGCAGCGCACCCGCACTCACCATGACGACCCCCCCGTCGCACCGACACCCGCACCGACCGTAGGCCGGGCGGCCCTCCCGGCACAGGGCCACCTGCCACGCCGTGGCCTGCTGGTGCGGAACCGGACGTCGCGGCGGAAACCACGTCCGGCGGGTGACGACGGGAATGGCAGCCGGCCCGACCGCGCTGACCGTTGCGGTGCGCATCGCCGGCCGGAGGCGGCGCGTTACGGTGGCCAGGGAGGTGCCGCAGGGTGACCGAAGCGTGGGAAGCCGCCGTGGAGGCGCAGATCCAGGGGGCCGTGCAACGCGGCGAGTTCGACGACCTGCCCGGCATGGGCAAGCCGATCCCCGGCCGCGGAATGCCGTACGACGAGTCGTGGTGGATCAAGAGTTTCCTGGAGCGCGAAGCGCTCCCCAGCGACCTGCTGCTGCCCACGCCGCTGCAACTGCGCCGGCGCATCGACCAGGTCCCCGACGAAGTGCGTGACCTGCCCACCGAGCAGTCCGTCCGAGACTTCGTGGGTCAGCTGAACGCCCAGATCGTGGCCTGGCTGCGTAACCCCGAGGGCCCCCGGGTGGCGGTGCGGCCGGTGAACGTCGACGAGGTGGTCCGCCACTGGCGCGCCGAACGCTCCTCGCGTGAGCGCTCCGCGCCCACCACCCCGCCGCTCAACGCCGCGCCCGCCGTCGCACCGGCACGCCGGTCCTGGTGGGCGTGGCTGCCGTGGCGCCGCCGCCGGGCGCACTGATCCGCCCGGCGGATGCCCCACCTCGTCACTCGTTGTGCAGCACCTCCGCGATCGTCAACCGCGCCGCGGACCGGGCCGGGAGGAGCGCGCCGAGAACGGTGATGGCGAGGCCGGCGCCGGCCAGCAGCGCCAGTCCGCCGGGCTGCCACACCTGAAGCAGTGCCTTCGCGAGGCTCAGGTTCGCCGCGTCCGCCGTGATCGGCACCACGACGCGGTGGGCGAGCATCCCCAGCGGTACGCCGAGCAGCCCGCCGAACACCCCCAGCGCCGCCATCGACGTCACCATCATCACGACCACCTGTCGAGGCGTCATCCCGATCGACTTGAGCATGCCCAGGTCCCGACGGCGGTCACGGGTGTTGAGCACCACCGTGTTGAAGACGCCGAGCGCAGCGACGAGCCCGAGCAGCAGCGTGAGCACCGTCGACAGCGCCACGACCGCCGTCGTGTACGAGTTCGAGCCGCTGTTGTCCCACACGTCGAGCCCCGGGTCGGCGGTGCGGATCGCGGCGAGGTACCGCCCGGTGTCGGTGCCCGGAGCCACGGCGAGCGCGTAGTACATCTCGTGCGGGAGGATCCGGTAGTCCGGCGCGAGGCGTTCGAACGTGTCCCACCCGGCGACCATCCTCGGCCACCCGGGCGCGGTGGACATGATCTCACCGACGACGGTCACCGACCGCTCCCGGTCGCCGAACCGCACGATAACCCGGTCACCGACGGCCAGCCCGTGGTCGTGCAGCACCGTCGACGGCGCGACGACCTCATCGGCAGCGCGCAGCCAGCGCCCGGTGACGATCTGGTCCGCAAAGCCCATGGCCGGCACGTCACCCCGGACGAAGTACACGGTCGCCGGCTCCCGGTCGCCGACGATCGAGACCTCCAGGTCCAGTCCGCCGGCGACCCGCGTCGTGCCGGGCACCGAGCGCAGCAGCTGCTCCACCTCCGGCACCGACCGCTGCGTCACCGGCTGACCCCCGTCCGGGCGCAACGGTCGTACCGCGATGGGGGTGTCCTTCAGGTCGGTGAGATCGGAGTAGCGGCGCACCGTCTCCGACATGCCCGTCGCGAAGGTCACGGTGACCACACCGAGCACGACCGCCGCCATCGTCAGCGCCGTCCGGGCCGGGCGCGCGAACGGCAGGCCGAGGCCCAGGCTGACGGCGCGGGGCAGCCGGGTGCCGCCGAGCGCCCGCTGCACCCGCAGCGCGCGGCCGGGCCGCGGCGCACTGCCGGCGCTGATCGCCTCGGCCGCCGACAGCCGGTACGCGCGCAGCGCCGGCACGAGTGCGGCCAGCAGGACGACCGCCGGCGCTCCCACCAGCGCGGCGACGTCGATCCACGGCGCCACGCCGACCTCGGAGCCGAAGCCCAGCCCCAGGAACGCGGACCGCAGCAGCGGGCGGGCACCCAGGTCGCCCAGCACCGTGCCGAGGACGCAGCCGACCACGGCCGGCACCGACACCATCGCGAGGTACACCGCGACCACCTGCCGCGGCGTGAACCCCATCGCCTTGAGGACGCCGATGTGCCGGTAGCCGGAGACGACCGCACCGCTGACGACGTTGCCGACGATGAGGACCGCCACGATCAGCCCCAGGACGCCGAAGACGACGAGGAACGGCACGTACGCGCCGGGCCCGGCGGCGATGGTCTCCTTGACCACAAGGTGCGACTCGGCGGCGACCAGCGCGTCCGGCGGCAGCCCGGCCCGCAACGCGGCGAGATGGCCCTCGACCTTGCTCGTGGTGCCGGCGTCGGCGAAGCGGTACAACATCTGGACCGTCGTCGGGCGCAGCGCGGCGATCCGGACCGGCGCCACCCAGGCGTCGGCGGTCCGGCTGATGCTGTAGGCCCGGCCGACCACGGTGAACGTCGTGCCGTCGGCGAGGGTGACCCGTTCGTCCTCGGGCCCGAACCGTGCCTGGTAGCCGGCGGCCGGCGGCGCCTCGTTCAGCACGATCTCACCCGGCCCAGTGGCCCAGCGCCCGTGCCAGATGTCCACCGTGTCGACCGGACCGCCCGGGTCGGCGCGCCCGACGACGGTGAGGGGGCGGCCCTGCAGGCGAGGTACGTTCCCGTCGCGGGACGTGTCGACGGTGGCCTGCCGGAACGGCCCGGCGACCGCCGTGACGTCCGGCCGGTGCTCGGCGAGCTGCGCGTCGGTGACAGCCGCGGCGTCGTACGTCGCGACGACGTGCGCGCCCCGGCGTTCCGCGAACGCCCGGTCGAACGGCGCCGACGAGGCGTCGAGCAGCGCGAGGGCGACCACGATGGACGCGGTGGACAGCAGCACGACAAGACCGATCACGAACGTCTGCAGCCGGCGGCGGCGTACCGCCGCGCGGGACGCCCGCCACACCGCGCTCATGCCTTCTCCAGGGTGCGCACACGGGCGATCCGGCCGTCGGCGAGCTCCACCACGCGGCTCGCGCACCGGGTGGCGAGCCGTTCGTCGTGCGTGACGATCAGCAGGGTCTGCCCGATCTGGTTGAGGTCGAGCAGCAGGTCCATCACCTGCTCGCCGGCCCGGCTGTCCAGGGCGCCGGTCGGCTCGTCGGCCAGCAGCAGCGCCGGCCGGTTCATCAGGGCCCGGGCGACCGCGACCCGCTGCCGCTCGCCGCCGCTGAGCGCGGCCGGGTACACGTTGCGCCGGTCGGCGATGCCCAGCTCGTCGAGCAGTTCCAGGGCCCGTTGGCGGGCCGGTCCGGCCTTGCAGCCGGTCAGCTGGGCGGCGAGGGCGACGTTGTCCAGCGCCGGCAGGTCGTCGAGGAGGTTGAAGAACTGGAAGATCATGCCGATCCGGTGCCGGCGGAACAGCGCGAGCCCGGTCTCGTTCTTGCGGCCCAGGTCCTCGCCCTGCACAACGACCGTGCCGGCGGTGGGCCGGTCCAGCCCGGCGATCATGTTGAGCAGCGTGGACTTCCCGCAGCCGGACGGGCCCATCACCGCGACGGCCTCACCGGCGCGGATCGACAGCGACACCCCGTCGAGGGCGGTGGTGTCGCCGTACTCCTTGTGGACTCCGTCGAGCTGTACGACGGTCGCGTCTGTGGTCATGGCAGGAAGCTACGGTCGACGGCACCGGTCGGGCATCCCTCCGGGGATGCAACTCGCCCAGCTCGTCATCCCGAGGATGTACGGCCGTGGACACGCAGGATGATGCGGCGCCGCGCGGCGGTCTGCGAGGGTATCCGGGTGGGAGCAACCTCGACGGCGTGGCTGGCCGCCGCCCTCGTGGTCGCCAGCGCGGGCGCGGGATGGCTGTGGCTGGCGCTGGCTCGGGCGCGACGGCTGCACCGCCGCGCCGTCGAGCGCCAGGGCTGGCTCCTGGAGCGGGAACGGGAGGGCGCCGCCCGCGCCGCCGTCGACACCGAACGCGCCCGGATCGCCCGCGAACTGCACGACATCGTCAGCCACAACGTCAGCATCATGGTGGTGCAGGCGGCCGCGGCGCGGGAGATCCTCACGACCATGCCCGGGGAGGCCGCCGCGGCCCTCGAAGCGGTCGAGGGCGCCGGTCGGGGCGCGATGACCGAGTTACGACACCTGCTCGGCCTGCTCGCGCCGTCGACCGACGGCCGGGAAGGCCCAACGGAGTCCGACGGGCAGGGCGACGACGGCACGCGGCTGGAGCCTCAACCGAGCCTCAGCCGGCTCGGCGTGCTCGTCGACCGGATCGCGTTCGCCGGGCTGCCGGTGGAGGTACGGATCTCCGGTGAGCCGCGCCCGCTGCTCCCCGGCATCGACGTGACCGCGTACCGGATCGTGCAGGAGGCGCTCACCAACGCGCTCAAACACGGTGACGGCGGCAGGGCCGAGGTGACGATCCGATACGCCGAACGATCCCTGCGGGTCGAGGTGCTCAACGCCGGCCCGAGTGTCCTGTCGGGCAGCGCCACGGTGCCACGGGCGCGGCGCGACGGTGACGGCGCCGGCCGCGGCCTGCTCGGGCTCCGCGAGCGGGTAGCCGTCTACGGTGGCGACCTCGACGCGCGCCGACGCCTCGGCGGCGGCTACCGGGTCCGGGCCCGCATCCCGCTGGACCGGCCGTGACACCGCCGGGTTCCACCGCCACGCCGCGCGTCGTCATCGCCGACGATCAGGAGTTGATCCGTACCGGCTTCCGGCTGATCCTGACCGCGCGCGGGATCGACGTGGTGGGCGAGGCGTGCGACGGCGCCGAGGCGGTGGCCGTCGCACGCCGACTGCGACCCGACGTCGTGCTCATGGACATCCGGATGCCGGTCATGGACGGGTTGGAGGCCGCTCGCCGCATCCTGGCGCAGAGCCCGCAGTGCCGGGTGCTCATGCTGACCACGTTCGACCTCGACCGGTACGTGTACGCGGCCCTGTCCCTCGGCGCGAGCGGCTTCCTGCTCAAGGACGTCACCGCCGAACACCTCGCCAACGCCGTCCGGCTCGTCGACACCGGCGACGCGCTGCTCGCCCCGTCGATCACGCGGCGGCTCGTGGAGCGCTTCGCCGTCGCCGACCAGCGCCCGGCCGAACAGCCGGGGCGCCGCCGCGACCTCGAAGCGTTGACGCCTCGTGAGCGTGAGGTGCTGACGCTGCTCGGCCGTGGCCTGTCCAACACCGAGCTGGCGCGGGTCCTGACGCTGAGCGAGGCGACGGTCAAGACCCATGTCGCCCGCATCTTCGCCAAGCTGTCGCTGCGCGACCGGGCGCAGGCGGTGGTCGTGGCCTACGAGGCAGGTCTGATCACCCCCGGCGAGGTATAGGCGTGCAGAATGTGCGGATGCCGATCGAGCTTCGAGCAGTGCACACCTCGGCGCCGGACCTCGTCCTGCGGCCCTGGCGCGCAGACGACCTGGATGCGCTGATCGAGGCGTACCGGGATCCGGTGCTGCAACAGTGGACCCGGTACCCGGTGACCACCGCCGACCAGGGGCGGCTGTGGCTGGAGCGGACGCGACAGGACTGGGACGACGGCCGGCGGCTCAGCTTCGCCGTGCTGGAGGACGGCGCCGACGGTCCACAGCTGGTGGCGAACGTGGTGCTCAAGGGAGTCACCCCCGGGGTGACGGTGGCCGAGGTCGGCTACTGGACGGCGGCGTGGGCCCGCGGTCGGGGCGTCGCCCCGCGCGCGGCCACCGCGCTGAGCCGGTGGGCGTTCAAGCAGTTCACCGGGCTGGAGCGCCTCGACCTGCTGCACCAGGTGGACAACCCGGCCTCCTGTCGGGTGGCGGAGAAGAGCGGCTACCTCTTCCAGGAGGTGCTGCCGGCGTATCCACCCTTCCCGCGCGACGGCCACCGGCACGCGCTGACCGCTTCCGGGCTGGTCGCCGCCACGGTGTCCGGCCGCGCCCGGTAGGGCGGGTCAGTCCAGCGCCGCTCGCCAGCTCCACGAGGTACGCCGCGCCCGACCGGGCAGTTCGCCACGGCCCGTCATCCACAGCAGCACCTCGGATGCGGCGCCGGCCGGGGCGTCCGGGAAGAGCCGCCGCAGCACCAGGGTGCTCAGCCGTTGCGGCGGCTGCCACGGCACATTGAGCCCGAGGGCGATGTCGTGCGTGTGCAGCAGGGTCTCGGCCACCCCCATCGCGGCGAAACCGGCCGGGTCGCACGGGCCGAAGTGCCACGCCCGCGCCTCGGGTGGGGCGGCGTCGACCGCGACGGCGAGCAGCCCGGCGCAGGCGCGCACCACGGTCAGCACCTGCGCCGGCGTCGCGTCGGGGCAGACCCGCAGGTCGTACGGCAGGTAGCCGTCATCGGGTCGGCCGGTGACCTGGCCGGCGTACCCGAGCAGGTCGTGCGCCACGTGGGCGGCGGTGATCCAGCAGCTCCAGGTCAGCGTGCCGGCCGGCACCGACCAGTCCCGCTCCCGGTGCGGGTCGAGCACCCGGTTCATCTCCTCGGCCGCGTCCCGCACGTCGGCGCCGTCCGTCCCTGCCACCCGTCGACCCTCGCAGCGCCCGCCGCCCACCGCAACGCGATTCGGCTCAGCTGCGCGCGGGCGACCACCCGTCGGCGACGAGCCGGGAGGCGTCGCCGCCCTCGCCGTGGAAGAGCACACCGTCCCGGTCCACCGCGTCGACCCGGTCGACGTAGACGCCGCGCCCCTGCCCGGAGACATCCGTGCTGCTGCTCCACCGCAGGTGGGTGGCCTGGTCGGGCAACGTCACGGAGACCTGCCACCAGACCCGGCCGCCGTAGCCGGTCACCGTGCCGTCGGCGCTCCACCGTCGCCCGCCGTCACGCAGCCGCATGGTTGCCGGCACCCACGTCTGCCCCCCGTCAGTGGAGACCTCGAACCGCGCGCTGTCGTAGCGGGGCTCGGTGTCGTACCAGAGCAGGAAACTCGCCGTCCCACCCCGCGCCGGCCGACGCAGCGGCGCGGTGAGAGTGCTCGTCGCGGAGTCGCGCGGCTCGGCCCGCCAGGCGCTGGCCGAGCGTGGGCGCACCGGCATCGCCTCGGCGAGGTCCCGCGCGACCGCGCGGCGGGCCACGTTGTTGCTGCCCCACCCCCGGTCAGGGTGCACCCGGTTGCTGAGCAGGATGACGAACGAGTGGGAGAGCGGGTCGATGACGATCGACGTCCCGGTGAAACCGGTGTGCCCGAAGCCCACCGGCGAGGACAGCCCCATCATGTACCAGTGCTTGTTCAGCTCGAAGCCGAGCCCGCGGTCGCTCTCCGGGTAGGCCGACTCCAGCGGCGCGTTGTAGTTGACCAGCATCGCGCGCACCGTGTCCGACCGCAGGATCCGGCGGCCACGGTACTCGCCGCCGTTGAGCAGTGACTGGCAGAGGACGGCCAGGTCCGCCGCGGTGGAGAAGACCCCGGCGTGCCCGGCCACCCCGCCCAGCGACCAGGCGTTCTCGTCGTGCACCTCACCCCAGACCATGCCGCGCCCGGCGTACGGCTGGTATTCGGTCGCGGCGATCCGGGACCGCCGCTCCGGGCCCGGGTTGTAGCCGGTGTCGGACATGCCCAGCGGCCCGGTCACGCCGTCGCGGACCAGGTCGGCCAGCGGCCGGCCGGTGACCCGTTCCACCAGCACGCCCAGCGCGATCAGCCCGAGGTCCGAGTAGACGTACCGGGAACCGGGCGTCGCACCGGCCGCCAGTGGCGTGGCGAGCGCGGCGGCGAACCGCTCGGCCGGCGTCGGGTACCTGCTCCACAACGCCGTGAACGCGGGCAGACCCGAGGTGTGGGTGAGCAGCATCCGCACGGTGACCGTCTCCTTGCCGCCGGCGGCGAACTCCGGGACGTACCGGGCGACCGGCGCGTCCAGCTCCACCCGGCCCCGCTCCACCTGCTGCATGGTGACGATCGTGGTGAACAGCTTCGACACCGACGCCAGGTCGAAGATGGTGTCCGGCCGGGTCGCGATCTGCTGGTCGGCGGGGAGTTCCACGCCGACCAGGCCGGGCGGTGGCCCGACGGCGGCGTACCGCACCGCGCTGCCGGCGGCGGCGTGCTGCACGATCACGCCGTCCTTGGCCGCCAGGACCACCCCGCCGGCGTACGCCGGGTATCCGGGATGGTCCGGCGTCGGCTGAAGGTATCCGGCCAGGTCGGCCGGGAGCCGGTCCACGTGCTCCGGGAGCAGGCCGACCTGGCGGGCGTTGCCGCGGCGCAGCGTGTCGTGCCGGAACTGGATGTCGGCGGGGGTGACGGTCGGTGGTCCGGACGGGGCCGGGGGCGACGCCGCCACCCCGGTGGCTGGCAGCGTCGCACCCACGGCCACCAGGGCCAGGCCGAGCGCGAGTGAGCGGAGCGGACGACGGGTCGACCTGGTCATGACCGCACTCCTCAGTAGAGCAGGTAGGGCCGGCGCTGCCGGTTGAAGCTGGCCAACTCGTCGGCCCAGACGCCGACGACGTCGTCGACGTCGGCTCCGGCGTCGATCTGGGTACGCAGTCGCGGCGAACCGGTGAGCTTGTCGATCCAGTACGGACGCACCGCGTCCCACGAGTCGCTCCGCCAGGCGAACGCCGGGTACTTGTGCGCCTCCACCAGCATCGCCACCCCGGTGCGGATCGGGTCGTACACCGCCGGGTCGACGACCTTGACCTCCACGCCGGCGCAGAGCTTGTTGAGCAGCGCGGGCTTCTGCCCGGCCGAGGTCGGCGAGAAGTACGCCTCGCGGAACTCGACTCCGGGAAGGTTCCGGGCGTTGAGTCGGTCACCCCAGTGGTGGTCGAAGTCGGTCGCCAGCCCGCCGATCAGCTCGAACGGGCGGCACGTGCCGCGCCCCTCGGTGATCGACGCGACGCCCTCGAAGAGCCCGGTGCCCGGATAGACGAGCGCGGTGT
This sequence comes from Micromonospora cremea, assembly GCF_900143515.1. Lineage (NCBI taxonomy): Bacteria > Bacillati > Actinomycetota > Actinomycetes > Micromonosporales > Micromonosporaceae > Micromonospora > Micromonospora cremea. The sequence continues at coordinate 1,657,226 of NZ_FSQT01000001.1, forward strand.
CCGGGGTGGGCATGTTCGGGCTGGGCATCACCCAGGGCACGCCGGTGTCGGCGGCGAGGTCGTCGCGCTTCCAGTGCCGGCAACGCACCACGTGCAGGTCGACCGGTCGCCCCGCCTCGGCGGGCAGGAAGGTGGCGTTGAAATACCGGGCCAGCTCCCCGACGGTCATCCCGTGCTGCTGGATGATCTCCTTGAGGCCCACACCCGAGGTGTACGGGGTGGTCATCATCGGCCCGTACGCCCGCCCGCCGATTGGGTTGGGACGGTCCAGCACGACGTAGCGTCTGCCGACCCGGGCCGCGGCCATCATCGAGGTGTACATCGTCCAGATGTAGGTGTAGAAGCGGACCCCGACGTCCTGGATGTCGAAGACCACCGTGTCCACGCCGGCCTCGGTGAACATGGCTTCCCAGCGGGCCAGCGAGGCGCCGTACGCGTCGTACACCGGGATGCCCGTGCGGGCGTCGACGCCGGTGCCCTCGCTGCCGCCGGCCTGCGCGGAGCCGCGGAAGCCGTGTTCGGGGCCGAACGCCGCGACCAACTGCACCCGGCCGGAGCCGTGCATCAGGTCGACGAGGTGCCGGTAGGCCGCGTCGACGCCGGTCGGGTTGGAGACGACCCCCACCCGCTGGCCGGCGAGCTCGGCGAACCCCGAGGACACCAGCTCGTCCAGGCCGGTGCGGACCCGACGGCCACCGGGGCTGGCCGCCGCGGGCGTCACGGCCGCGCCGACGCCGAGCACCCCCGCGCCCGTACCGACCGCGCCGGCAAGGAAATTCCTCCGCTGCATTGGTTGCCTCCTACCAGCTCAGGCCGTGGCCGTAGGGGTAGAGCACGGAGCCCGTTCCCTCGGCCGTGGGGATCGTGACGGGCAGCCGCCCGCTCGGGGACAGCTCGCCGTGCAGCGCCCGGACGAGCGTGTCCATCGCCGCCCGGGTGTACGAGTAGGTCGCCAGGTAGGTGGTCACGCCCGGCAGGTACGCGATGTCGTAGGGATCGCGGACCGCCACGACGACCACGGGCTTCCCGGTCGCCAGCAGCGCCGCGACGAGGCGCTGCTGGGTGGCGCGCGGGTCGGTGACGGTGGTGTCCCACGCCTTGTTCACCAGCACGACGGTGAGGTCGTGCGCGGCGGCCTGGGTGGCCGCCGCGGCGATCACCGTGTCGGAGGGCAGGGTCGCAGGCCGGGCGGTGGCCCGGGCGCCGCGGGCGGTGAACCCGGCGGCGACCGTCGCGACCGGGGCGAAGGCGGCGCTGTCCCAGCCGGTGACCAGGACCGACCGGTCGGCGCGGGGCAGCGGCAGCACGCCAGCGTCGTTGCGGACGGCGGTGAGCGTCGGGTCGGTGACCCGGGTGACCGCGGCGAGGTGCTCCGGCGCGCCGACCGTCCGCACCGCCTCCTCGACGTCGACCAGCGGTGAGCGGGCCAGTCCCTGGCGGTACTTCATGCCGAGGATGCGACGCACCGACTCGTCGATCCGCCGTTCGGTGAGCTCGCCGCTGGCGACGGCGCGCAGCACGGCGTCCCGCGCCAGCGCGAGGTCCGGCGGCATCAGGAGCTGGTCGGCGCCGGCCTTGAGCGCCAGTACGGGCACCCGCTCGTCGCCGTACTTCGCCCGCACGCCGGCCATGTTGAGCGCGTCGGTGACGATGACGCCCCGGAAGCCGAGTTCACCGCGCAGCACTCCGGTGAGGATCGTCGGCGACAACGTCGCCGGGTCGCCGGAGGGGTCGAGCGCGGGAATGACGATGTGCGCGGTCATGATCGATTCGACGCCGGCTTTGATCGCGCGCCGGAACGGTGGCGCGTCGATGCGGTCCCACTCGGCGCGACTGTGGTTGATCACCGGGAGGCCGGTGTGGCTGTCGGTGGCCGTGTCGCCGTGCCCGGGGAAGTGTTTCGCCACGGCGGTCACCCGGGCGTCGTCCTGGAAACCGGTGACCTGGGCGGCGGTGAGGTCGGCCACCAGGGTGGGGTCGGCCCCGAAGGACCGGACGCCGATCACCGGGTTGCCCGCGTTGACGTTCACGTCGGCGATCGGCGCGTACGGCTGCCGGATCCCGACGGCGCGCAGCTCGCGCCCGGTGACGTCCGCCGACGTCCGGGCGGCCCGGGGTGACCTGGCGGCCCCCAGCGCCATCGCCCCGGGGAACTGGGCGGCGGGGGAGGGCATCCGCAGCACCGTGCCCTGCTCCTGGTCGGTGGAGATGAGCAAGGGCACGCGGCCCTTCGCGCCGTCGCCGAGGGCGGCCCGCTGGAGTCCGTTGGAGAGGGCGGCGATCTGGCGGGGACTGTCCAGGTTGTGTGACCAGGAGAAGTAGCAGACGCCGCCGAGGTGGTACCGCTCAATCACCTCGGCGGGTGTCTCCACACCGAACGCGGCGAGGTTCGCGGCACGGTCGGCGGCCGTGGGGCCTGTGGCGTCGCCACCGTAGACGTAGGTGGAGAAGAGCTGGCCCACCTTCTGTTCCAGGCTCATGTGCCGCAGCGTCGACGTGACCCAGCCGTGCTCGGCGGTCGAGGGGCGCACCGGGGTGGCGGCCTGGGCGGGGATGGGGGCGAGGGTGGCCGCCAGTGTGGCCACCAAGGTGGTCGCGGTAACGAGTCGGGTCTGCATAGACGCCTCTCAGTCCGGGTGGCTGAAACTTAGCTACGCGTCTAGCAATCGTCAAGAAGGTAACCTACAAATAGTGGCGGCGACCTCGTGAAGTTCGGGGTGACCCGCTGATCAGCCGGCCACCCCGGGTGCCGGCAAGAAACGTGTCACCAGCCGCAAACCACACGGATCGTGGAGATCTGGAGGTCCACGGGCGCGACCACCCGGAGGTTGGGGGCTGAGTCCATCAGGGACCAGCGTCAGAGCCGTTTCGGGTGTCCGGATCTGTCCTACCCGGCGCAACGGTGACGGTTGTCGGCGGTGGCGATCATCGAAAAAACGGCCAGGTCATGGGCCTCGCGCCCCTCCTGCTCGGCCATCCGCAGTGTGCCCTCCCGCTGGTACCCGGCCTTCTCGGCCACCCGCAGGGAAGCCACGTTGTCGACGCGACAGTGCAACTGAACGCGCCGCATTCCGCCCTCGGTGAGCGCCCACCGTCCAACCGCCCGGGCTGCCTCGGTCGCAAAGCCGCGACCTCGCTGACCGGTGTGTATCCCGTAACCGATCTCGGTGCGACCAGCCTCCCAGTCGGTGTCCCGCAACCCGGTACTGCCGACGATCTTGCCGGTGGTCTGCTCCACTATCGCCAGGTGTACGCCCTCGCCGCCCAATCGCCGCTGATGCACCTCGTCCGCCAGCCACGTGTCCACGTCAGCGACCGCCCCGGGGAAGCCCGGCGGCAGTGCCGTTCGATCCCCGGACGCCAGAAACGCCGCCACAGACTCGGTGTCCTGCGGACCGAACTCACGAATCTCCAACCCGCCGGAGATGATCTTCACTGGAGGAAACATGGTGTGCAGGGTAAGGCCACGCCCAGTGCGCAGCGCAGGGGATTTCGGTCCTGCCCCCAAGTGTGACCCCAGCCGCAAAGTAGCGATGAGCTGGAACAGGGGGGCGTACGGTCGATCGTCATGTCAACTGACTTCCGCTGCGCCCGTGCCCGCGGCCGCACTGGCGGTCGCAAACCTAAGATGACCCCCGCCCTGATCAACAAGGCGCAGCGCACGTACGACTCGAAGCAGTTCACGATGGCCGAGATCGCCGCTTCCTGCGGCGTCACCCCCATGACCATCTACCGCAACATCCGCACTGACACCGCGGAGCGGCCCACCACGGCGACCGCGTCTACCGCCGCACCGAGAGGCGGGCCCCGGTGAACCGGCCGGGCTGGCTACTCGACGTCGACGGCATCCTCAACGTCTCCCGCCCCCGCGTAACGCAGCGGCCCGCCCGCGGCCGCAGCTCCCGGTACGACGAACGTGATTGCATGTACCGGGCCGCCGTGGACGTCATCACCATGAAGATTCGGCTACGAGACCTCACGCGGGACTCGGGGTGACACGGTCAATCGGCCAGCTCATCAACGCTGCGTACTGCCGCCGAGAGCAACGCCGGGTCGGGCGCGGCGGCGAGTACGTCGGCGACCGCGTCGGCGTATTTGATCGCGTGCGGATCGCCGATCGCCACCGCCCGGTCGGCCAGCTCCGCGATGGTGGGGTCGGGGCGAGGCTGCGGTAGCAGGCGCGGTTCGGCCGGTGCGTATGCGGCAGTGACCGCAGCCGTTGCCGCCCAGGCCGCGGCGAGACTTGCCGGCCACATCGCCTCGGGAAGAACCGGCAGGACGCGCATGACCGCGTTCGGTGCGGTGACGGCGTGCACCAGCATCACCGAGTTGCCGTACCCGTAGCTGCCGTGCCGCTCGGCGGCCGCCCTCACCACAGCCGCAAGCCGCGCCGCCGTGCGTAAGCACATGACCGAGCTCACCGAGCAGACCCGGCGGTTGATCGGCTGCTCGTCGCTGGTCCTGGTCGCCAGCGTGGACGCCGAGGGCAACTGCGACGTCTCCCCGCGCGGCGGCCCCGCCGGGTTCGTCGCCGTCCTGGACGCGCGGACGGTGGCGATACCGGACGCGACGGGCAACAAGCGCCTGGACACCCTGCAGAACGTCGTCGCGACCGGGCGGGCCGGGCTGCTGTTCGTCATCCCGGGGCGCACCACGACCCTCAGGGTCAACGGCCGGGCCTGCGTCTCCACCCGCCCCGAGCTGCTCTCACAGCTGACCGCCGTGGGCAAGCCGCCGGCCAGTGCGCTGGTGCTGGGCATCGAGGAGGTCTACCCGCACTGCCCCAAGGCGCTGCTGCGCGGCGGGGTCTGGAAGCCGGAGCAGTGGCTGCCGGCGGACGCCCAGCCGACCTCGGCCGAGGTGACGCTGGCCCAGCTGCGGATGCTGGAGCTGACGATCGCAGACATCGAACAGGTGGAGGCGGACTCGCTGAAATACCGGTACGAGTGACGGGCCGCGGACCGGCCGGCCGGGCGCTCAGGCCCAGGCCGTGCCGGCCCTCGTCGCGTCCTACTCCTCCGGCTCCCAGGCGATCAGCTGGTCGAAGACGCGGCGGTCGCCGTCGAGCCGCAGCAAGTCCATCGGAATGCGGCCGTAGAAGAACATGACCAGCTCATTGGCCGTACCCCGGGCGGAGACATAGGCCGCCTCCGGGCCCTCGCCGGCGACCGGCGCGGAGAGCCGGGCGGTCCGTGCGCCGTCGGCGGAGAACCAGAGCCGCCAGGAACGGCCCTCGGTGGCGTGGTAGTCGATGACAGCGGGCTTGTGCGGCCACGCGGCCGTCGTCGCGACGCAGGTGGTCAGGAACTCGTCGACACCGTCGAGGGCCACCTCGTCCGGCAACGGCTGCGGGGCGCCCACGGCGACCTGGGCGTCATAGGTGTGCACGGCGACCTGCTGAAGCTGGTGCCGGGCAACGGCACCAGCGGTCTGCGGCGACTGCGACGGACCCCACCACGTCCAGCAACCACGATCCGGGCCGGCCTCCCGCAACGCGGCCAGCAGCTCCCCCGTCGACGCGGCGAACCAGGCCAGCAGGGCCTCGCGCTCCCGGGGCGGCACCGGGGCGGAGATGGCCGGCGGAGCGTCGGCGGGCCCCGCGGCCACGATGGCGGCCCACTTGCGGCGTCCCTCGCCCAGGTGCTGCACCAGGTCGAACAACGTCCACTCGGGGCAGGTCGGCACTCGCACGTCGAGGCTGGGTGCCGCGGCGACCGCCGCCCGGAAAGCGCTCGATCGTTCGTCCATCAGCCGCAACAGGTCGGCGAACTCCAGAGCCTTTTCCACCGCGGCTTTGTACCACCCCGCTCCGACAACCGACAGCGGGTTTCCCCGCCCCGGCGGCGGGGCCACGCGGAAATCCGTTGCCCGGCGGCCCGCGGGTTGACCATGCTGACGCGCATGGATCAGTGACCAGTGGCGCACGTGCGCGATGAAGGCGGGTTCGAGTCACCTCCCCGTCTCTGTCCGCCGTGCCACTCGAAGCCCGCACCGGGTGACCGGTGCGGGCTTCCTTCACGCGACGTGATCTGCGACGTCGCGCCAGCCGGCGTGCTCCGCGCCGAGACGCCGGCTGCCCGCCACTGGATCCGGGAGGCACCCCCTGGCGCGCCATCGCGCTGCCGGGCGCCTCCTGCCTAGACCTTGGAATCGCCGAAGCCGTGAATAGTTCCCGCCATGTCCGCGTGCCGGCCGACGGTCGCGGACCCGGCATCGACCGCAAAGCGCTGTGGGTGGTCAGCGAGCTCGGACTGCCGACCATCGTCAAAGCCTGCGTGTCGTGCAGGTCCACCCGTCACCGTCCCACCGGGAAGATCCGGGTCAACGCGAACCACAAGCTGCTCGACGTGTGGCTGCTGATCTGCTGCGACCTGTGCGGCCGCACGTCGAAGATCCCCGTCCACGAGCGCGTCAACGTGCGGGCGCTGGACCACGAGCGGCTACTGAGGTTCGAGAACAACGATCCGGCCATGGTGCGACAGCTGACCATGGACGCGACGCTCGCCCACAAGGCCGCCTACCAGCTCGACTGGACCGGCACCTGGCAGTTGGACACCGACATACCGTTCTACGACCTCCAGCGCGAGGATGCCGGGCCGCTCGAGGTCATCATCAGGTTCGAGCTCCCGGCACCCGTCCGGGTCGAGAAGCTGCTCACCGCCGGGTTCGGCCTGAGCCGTCCCGCCGTGCGAGGCATGGTCGACTCCGGGCGCATCCGCCTGCCCCTGCCCATCGACGCCAAGGCCCGCGAGGACTTCACCTTCCTTGTCGTCACCGCCCCACCGCTGTCACCCGAGCGGGCATAAGGTGCCACCCCACGGCGCGATGATGACCTGCGCCGTGGGGCGGCCCGTACCATCCGGCCCGCCGGCCGTCGCGGTCGGCGGGCCGGCCCAGCGTGCGGCGGCTCACTTGAATGTGCCGGCCTTCGCCCGCACGGACATGCCTGCGTGCGAATCCCGTGCTTCAAAGACCTCCGCTTGGCTGTCCGCGACATCTCGCCTGAGCGACTACTCCCGCCTCACGAGCAACGCATCCACCCTCGGGGGCGGACAGCACCTCCGCTCGCGGCCCGCGACGCGGACACCGAACCCGCGCCTTATCGCCCCGTTACACACCGCTGCCACGCACTCAGACGGGCGCCCCCTTAGGGCCGGGCGCGGATCGCCTGCGTCATGGCATCAGCCGACACCGGCATCCGGGTCGCGCAGGGACCGGGGCTGTCTCGCTAACGGTGTTTCCGGCGATCTTGGTTAGTAGGTTTCAGCGGCTGGGAAGCGGTCGCACTTCAACGCGGCCTGCTCGTTGGGGAAGTGGCCGCGGGCCTTGACTGCCCTGCGGTAGCGGGCATTCAACGACTCGATCGCGTTCGTGGAGCAGATGACGGTGCGGATTTCCAGGTCGTAGTCCAGGAACGGGATGAACTCTGCCCAGGCGTTGTCCCACAGCCGGATCACCGCCGGATACCGCCCGCCCCACTTCTCGGCCAGGTCGTCGAACGCCGCCCTGGCCGTGGTGGCGTTGACCGCGGTGTAGATCGGCTTGATGTCCCGCTTCAACTCGTCCCAGCACCTGCGGGAGGTCAACCGGAACGTGTTGCGGATCAGGTGAATGATGCAGGTCTGCACGACGGTCTGGGGCCACACGTTCGTCACCACCTCCGGCAGCCCTTTGAGGCCGTCGCAGACCAGGAAGAACACGTCCTTCACGCCCCGGTTGCGCAGGTCGGTCAGCACGCTCATCCAGAACTTCGCGCCCTCACCACCGGTGCCGGCCCACAGCCCGAGGATGTCCTTCTCACCGTCGAGGGTGACCCCGATCGCGGCGTAGAACGGCCGGTTCGCGACCTGTCCGTCGCGGACCTTGGCTCTGTCGCCGGTTGTGTGAAGCGTTCAGTGCGCGAGTAGGACGCGTTTGCGGAGTAGGTCGAGGCCAGCGCGGCCGAACATCTGCCGTTTGATCATCTTGAGGCGGTTGATGTTGCCTTCGACCGGTCCGGAGCTGTGCGGCAGGGGCAGGCCGTTGCGGACGGCGCCGAGGTCGCGGCGTAGGTTGCGGGCGAACCCGGTCAGGGGCGTGAGGGTGTCGTGTTCGACGGCGGTAATCCATTCTTCGAGGCGGTCGCCGTGTCGGCCGGTCATCATGATCGCGAAGGCTCGCACGTGTTTGACCAGGCGGTTCAGGTCTCGGTCGCGGCTTCGAACGTCGCGTAGCTTGGCCGTGTCGCGGGGGTCGAGGTGGTCGGGATGAGTCATGATCCATGAGGTGATCTGGCGCACCGATGGTGGTTTCGGGCCGGGGTGCGGGGCGTGACCGAGCCCTTTGCGGAAGCGGCGTAGGTACCGCTGGACGGCGAGTTCCCCGCCGGGGTAGCCCTGCTGTTTGATCTCGCGGAACAGTTGGGTGGCGTTGCGTTCTCCGTCGTTCCAGCGCTGGTGCAGGTAGGCGATGTAGTCATCGACCAGGTGCGCGCGTTGCTCGGTGACCGGCGGTCAGCTCGGCGACGCTGGCGCGGTCTCCAGGACCGCCTTGGTCAACTGCTTGAGCAGCCCGTCCGGGCCGGTCAGCGACAGCCCTTGTTCCTTCCACCGCATATACCTGCGCCGCGCCGGCGCCGATCGCCAGCACCTCACTCACCCGGGCCAGCGCCTTCGACATGGCCAGTCCGGAGTCGCTGCGCGGCGCCGTGCGCAGCCGCTCCAGCTCGGAGACCTTCTTGCCCTCGGGGACCTCCAGCAGGTCCCGCAACCGCAGCGGCAACTCGACGTCCGCGCCGGCCGCCGCCTGCGCCAAGCTCCGGTAAGCACGCTGGGCGGCTTCCTCCCGCACGCTCGATACCAGCCGGGCCAGCACGCTGACCCCTGGCAGCAGCACCCGCTCGCGCCGCAGCCACGCCCGTGTCTGCTCGAACAACGCCACCGCGCCCTCGGCATGGATCCAAGCCCGCGCGCCCATGAACTCCTCAAGCGACTCGCGCACCCCCGCGTCGCCGAAGTCGCGGTACCCGTACGCCGCCCGGATCTCCCACGAATGCTCGTACGCCGTCTGCTGCCGCTCGGTGTACCGCTTCACCACCGACGGATCCGCGATCTCCAACTGGGTAGCCACGTACTCCACCGCTGACCACGGCACCTCCAGCGGATCCTCGGTCAGGAAATGCCCCAGGAATCGCACCGTTCCGACCTGCAAGCCAAGGCCGATCTTGTGATGATCGGCGCGCTTGTGCGCGATCAGATCCAACGCGGTGCCGTCGAGCAGGAAGAAGCCCTCCAGCTCTGAACGGCTCAGCTCACCGACGAACCGCTCGTACGCGGCCACCTGATCATCAGACAAGAACTCAACGGGCACAGCGCAACAACGTACGTCGATTCACTCCGCTGCGGCAGGCCTCTCACCAAGATCATTTCTACCGCTAACCGCTGTCCTGATCTTCATCAACCCCGGCCTCAAGGACCTTCCGGTGCCGGAAGATGGCTGGCTTGCATGTCTCCAGTGGCTGAGCCGTCATGTCGAGATTGACCCCGCCGCTTCTTACCGGCACTCCTACTCCCGCGGTGACTCCAAGGCTTCGGTGAGGCCGCGGATGCCGGCGCGGATGACCTCGCCGTACGGGTCGTCCGGGAGCTGCCCGGCGAAGCGCTGGGCCATGGCCAGGTGCTCCCGGGCCACGGTGGTGTTGCCCAGGCGCCGCTGAACGTCGGCGAGGTTGAGGTGCAGCGACGGCAGGAATCCCTGAACCTGCAGCGAGTGGTGGTACTGCCGGGCACGTTCGTCGGTGAGCTCGGAGACGGCGGCCAGGGCGCGCTCGTCCCAGCTCAGTTCGGCTTCGGCGGTGTCCTGCAGGTCGGCGAGGTAGTGCGCGAGCGTGCAGCGGTGGAAAGGGTCGCCGTCGGCGCCGATCTCGTCCCACAGCGCGGTGAGGGTGTCGCGGGCGCGAACCTGCTGCCCTGATCGGCCGAGCTGCACGGCGTCGACGATGCGGGTCATGGTCGGGTCAGGCGTCGGCTGGTCGTCGTGGTCGTCCATGCCGGAAATGCTCGGGCCTCAACCCGGTCGAGGGTCAAACCGGCGCCGCACGGCCATTATCGGTTTGCCGGTAACGATAATCCGGTAAACCACCGCCACATAAGGGGCATACCGTGCACACATCATAATGACAGTTCTTGTGCGTAAGGATGCAGAATGGTGCATCGGCGGCACGAACGCCGTACCAGCCCCGGGCCACTCCTCCGCGGACAACCGGCCACCGACTGCTGGCATGGCCACGTTCCGCCATGCCAGCAGGCGGTGGATGTCCGGCGAGAACGCCGACCACTCCCAGTTTCTGGCCGACAGCGCCGCCGATCTGCTCGCCATCCCGCCACATATCGCGGGATGACCACACGAAGGCGCAATCAGTTGACGGGCTTGCCGAACCAGCGGGAGAGGTGCTCGTCCAGGTCCTGCTGATCGTCTCCGATCCAGGCGACGTGGCCGTCGGGGCGGAGCAGGACGCACGGAACATCCAGTACCGCGGTGGGGTCCCCGAGGTAATCGACCCGGTCCGACCAGCCGCCGACGGTCAGGCGTTCGGTGCGGTCCACCAGCAGGCCGCGGCCGCGATGCAGCAGACCGTAGAGGTGGCCCTGTTTCACGTCGATGTCGCGCAGGCGGCGGCCGAGCAGGTCGGGGCCTGCGCCGAAGTCGTAGCGGATGGCGATCGCGGTGATCTTCTCGATCAGATAGCGGTTCACCTCGTCGAAGTCCATCAGTTCGGTGAGCAGCCTGCGCGCGGCCTGCGGGCCCGGTTCGGTGGACAGCAGTTCCATCTGGGCGCGGGTGTTGTCCAGCACGTCCTCGGCGACCGGATGACGTTCGGCCTGGTAGGTGTCCAGCAGTGTTTCCGGCGCCCAGCCGCGGATCTGTGCGGCCAGTTTCCAGCCGAGGTTGAATGCGTCCTGAACGCCCAGGTTGAGGCCCTGTCCGCCGGTGGGTGGATGGATGTGTGCCGCATCGCCGGCCAGCAGCACCCGCCCGACCCGATAACGTTCGGCCAGCCGGGTGGCATCCCCGAAGCGGGACAACCAGCGGGGGGAGTGCACGCCGAAATCGGTTCCGGCGATGGTGCGCAACTGTTGTTTGAAATCCTCGAGGGTGGGCGGTTCCGCGCGGTCGCTGACTCCCGCGGCGGGGACGACGACGCTGTAGACCCCTTCGCCGAAGGGCCGGAGCCAGAATGGCTGATGGGTCTCGCGGATTTCGGTCACCTTGGCGGCGATCTCCTCATGCGGCATGCCCGCTTTCATCTCGCCCATCAGCGTCTCGGTCCGCGAGGGCTCGCCGGGGAAGCCGACGCCGAGAAGTTTGCGCACCGTACTGCGCCCGCCGTCACAGCCGACGAGGTAGCGCGAACGCAGCTGTTGCCCGTCGGCCAGCTCGACGGTCACACCCTCGTCGTCCTGCTCGAGACCGGCGACCGCGCAACCGCGCCGGACCTGCGCACCCAGTTCGATCGCATGTTCTTCGAGCAGGTGAACGATGACCGGCTGCGGGATGCCCAGCAGATAGGCGTACGCGGAATCCAGGCCCTCGGGCGCGGGTTTGTTGATGGCGGCGAAGAAGCCGCCGGCCGGACGCTGTCTTCCGTGTTTGAGAATGCGCTCCAGCAGTCCGCGCATTGCCATCAGCTCAAGACTGCGAATGTGCAGACCGACTATGCGGACGAACGACGCGGGCTCGGTTTCCTTCTCGACGACGAGTACCCGCACGTCGTGCAGCCGCAGTTCGGCGGCCAGCATCGCACCAGTCGGCCCACAGCCGGCAATGATCACGTCGAACATGAGGGGCGCGCGATCGGTGCCGGAGGCCGGCGATGGGAGTCCGGGGACGTCGCCCACGGTGGAGTCGCGCTCGGCCGTGTCGTTCGACGACGGCTCGGCGGTGAACTGCAGAGAGTGCACAGGTGTTGCCTTTCGGGAGTGCCTTGTTGGCGAGGCGCTCCCGGCGACACCTATGTCAATCGCCCGGCCGTGACGGGAAGGGGAGCACCCACATCGATACAGCGTTCATGGGTCTCACCTCCTCGGGCGGTGTCACAGTCGACTGCAAGCTACCAGCCCGATGCGATCCCGCCCATCCCTTTTCCCGCCACGTGATCGCGGCTTCCGAAACACGCGGCGCCGGCACCAAGCGCTTCCACCGCCGTGATGTCGGTGACCTCGACCTCGCCTACGAAAGCGTCGACCTGCTTTCCGAGCCCGGGCTCATCCTGACCCTCTACGCCGCCGAACCTGCCTCCCCGACCGCCCAGGCCTTCGACCTCCTGGCCTCCTGGGCAGCCGCCCAGACAACCGCTGACCGCGAGGGTTCACCGACAACCCCCGCGCCGGTCAGGGGAGCGGCAGGTCCGGGTCGCGGTGGGACGGGCAGGTTCCACCCTTGGCCGGGCGACCCCGGGCTCTCACGAGGGGTAGGAGACGTGGACCACGCTGACGAGCGAGCCAGGAATGAGGATCAGCTTCGCTTCTGAGGCGGTGCGTGGACTGTCGCCCGGACCGGTCCACGCCAACGGGTGCTGGAGCACGATGTCGCGCCGGGCGGGATCCCGGTCGGTGGAGACGTACCGCAGCCGGCCCTCCACGAGCCGTCCGTCCGTCAGTTCGATCGCCAGGAACGGTTTGCGCCCCTGCGGGGAACGGTCGGTGAGGGCCCGTACGGCAACTGTGCCCTCACGCATGCCCGCGCCCTGGCGTTGTGATGAGCGCTTGCCGGCGAGCGAGCCGGCGAGGGTGCTCAGCACGAGGCTCAGCGTCATGCTGAGCGCGGCGGACGCGACCCAGGACCACGGCCGGTCGCGGAAGTCCTCCGGTGTCGTCACGACTGTGTCCAGCGTGACCAGGGCCGGAATCAGCTCGCCCAGGGCTGCCGTGAGCACGAGACCCGCGACGGTGGTCAGGGCACCCACGCTGAAGAGTTCCACGACCTCGGTGGTCGATGACCGGGCGTCCTTGGGGGAGAACCGACGGAACGCCTGGTGAAAGGCGAACCCGGGGGTCAGGGCGGCGAGCAGGAGCACCGCGGCGATGACGTTACCCGGCATTGGTTGCTTCCGGCTCGTCCGGAGTCTGCCGGGTCGCCGTACCGGACGGAGGTGGCCCGGTCACCGCCGGTGGTAGCTCGACGTCATCTGCGTCGAGGTCCTCCCAGACGTACTCCCGGTCGGCGAGACCGCCGAAGTCGTCGAAATCCACCGGGCCCGTCGACTCCGGTTCCTGCGGGGATCCCGCGCGGCCTTCCTTATGCGACACTGCGCTGCTCCTGCTCGTCAGAGGTGGATTGGTACACGTCGGTGAACTGCGTCGTGATGCTGATGAGCCCTGCCCACAGCCAGGGCGGTACCGGCCCGCGCTCGCGCCGCCAGCGACGCTGCGCCGCGCGCAGGGCGGAGGAAGCGGGCACACCGTCGGCGAGTAACCGGTAGAGGATCGCCAGGATCCCCGCGGTGGGATGGCTGTACACCGGGTTGGCTGTGGGGCCATCGGGCAAGGGGAAGATTCCACCGATCACCGTCTCGGCCCCGCGACAGAGGGCCGCCGTGGGAATGCCCAGCGGATCGGTGCCGTGGCGTTCGTCGAGTTCGGCGGAGAGGCAGGCGTTGATCATCAAGAGCTGCGGGAATCGCAGCGTCAGCATGCGGGCTGCCGACAGCACCGTGTGGCGGTCCAACTTGAGGGCGTGCGCCAGTCCGGGGCGGCTGTTGCCGTGGACGGACACCACGGCGAGGGCGAGCGGAGCGCTGGCAGGGTCGAGGGCGTTCAGGAAGGTGGTGGGCTGGATCGCGTACTCGATGTCCGCGCCGTACGCCGCGTCCAGAGCTGCCCGCTCGATGGCCAACCCTTCGCGGTGGACGCCAGCGAGATAGGCGAGGGCCCGCACCGGGGCGCCCGGTGGTGCCGTCGGCGCGGTTGCCGGTTCCGGGGGGTCCTCGACCAGGGACAGGCTGGGCAGCATGGCGAGTACGGCACGGTCAGCCAGGTACCCCTCAGCGTGCCCCGGCTCCACCTTCACCGCGGCCCACGGCACCCGCCACAGGATCGAGTCGGGTATGAGCAGCAGCTTGGGCACCTCTCCGCCCGGGTCCTGTTGCGCCAGCAGCGTCACCAGGCCGGCCGGCAGCAGGAGCCCCGCCAGGTCGGTCCACGCGACGCTGTCGCCGTTGCGGAGATGGTGAAACCGTGGAGTCTTCCGCCAACCGGGTGCCTCGGCCCGAACGCCTTCGGCCGCACCGACAGCCGACAGCGACTCCTCGTCGCTGCCCGGGTCCCGTCGGGGTTCCGCCTCCGGATCCGGTCCGACCGAAAGGTCCGCGAGCCCGGCGACTTCGCCTATCAGCCGCGCCTGCTGCGAGTCCACCGGATGCAGGAAGGGGCGTCGGGCGCCATCGGGCGCCGTCCACAGGCCCGCGACGTGCATCGTGTCCCCATCGATCAGCAACCGCGTCTGGAGTACGTGCGTCTGCCACCGCACCGCCCAGAACCCCGCGTCGGTGGTCGAGGCGGCCGTCCTGCCCTCCATGGAGCGCCGGAACCGGAGCGACACCAGGCCCTCGAGGCGCTCGTGGGACGCTGCGACATCCTGTCGGCCGGCGGCCGCGACGGTCGCGGCCTGCGGGCTCTCCTCCTGCATGCCGAGGGTCAGGGCTTCGGAGACGCTGCCCTCGCGCGTCGCGATGGCGGCCAGCACCTCGACGATGCCCTGCAGGCTGGTTTCACCCAGATCATCGGGCTCGTCGACGAGGAGTTCACCGCGCAGCATCTGGCGTAGCGCGGTCCGGTTCCCGAGATCCAGCAGCGTGGCGAAGCCGTCAATGGCTGCCACATCGCCACGCAGGTGGAGTGCGTAGGCGCATTCGAACGCCGAGACTTCGTCCTCGCTGTAGATGTCGACGAAGTACGCCTGGGCATTGCGCCATCCCCAACCCGCGCGCAGGTCGGCGACGTCGTGCATCGTCCGCAGATACCAGCGCAGTGCCTCGTGACGATCGCCGTGTGCCTCGGCCACCTTGGCGAGGGCGACGAAATGGCGCAGCCGGTTGGGCAGCGTGGCATTCCCCCGCCGGTACGCGTCGGTGGCTTCGGTGACGAACCTGGTCGCGTCGTCGGTCCGGCCCTCGTGGAGCGCCCACCGGGCCAGCATGTCGCAGGCGATGCCGTGTTGAGCGTGGCACCGCCACCGGATCGCAAGCTCGCGGGCGGTCATCATGTGGCGGACCATGCGGGCCCCGTCGTCGTCGTTCAGCGCGATCACGGTGAGGAACAATTCCGTGCGGACCCGGCTCAGCCGGTACATCCGGCCGCCGCCGACCCGCACGGCTTCGGTGAGGGTCCGGTAGGCGTCGGCGTTGCTGCCTCGGATCAGCTGTATCTTGCCGAGCTTCTCCAGCGCCTCCGAGTGAGCTGCACGGTCCCAGCTCTGCCCGTGCACGGCGACGGCGATCTGCATCTCGTGCTCGGCCCTCTCCAGGTCCCCCTGGGCTTCCGCGATGGCGCCACGGACCATGGCGAACGCGGCAACCAGCAACGGTGCCCGTGTCATGGCCCGGGTGGCGGCGACATCGTCCAGGATCTCCACGGCAGCGGCGACGTCCCCCTGCTGAGCGATGGTCTCGGCGCGATGGACCCGGCCGTAGAGAGACCCCGCCTCGGGATCCTGCCTGAGCATCACGAACACATCGACGAGGCGGCGAATGCCGTCCCACAGTGCGACGAGGACCGTCACGCCGATCACGAGGGCGACGATGAGCACCGCCAGCGCCGGCCACCGGCCGGCCCGGACGACGAGCGACAGCGAGTATCCGAGCAGGCCCGCGGCGAGAACCGTGCCCCACGCTGGAATGCGGGCCTTCGTCCGGGCGCTTCGTGGATCGCGGAAACCCATCATCACAACCGTCCCGTATAGAGGCCGGTCAGCATACGGCTCCGTTGACCGCGGTCGCTGTCTGTGTCCGGACACTCCGGGGGCCCGTTGTCGCGTACGGTGCGGCGGTCCGTTCGCCACCCCAAGGAGTCGACGTGATCGCGCAGAGACTGAGAGTCGCCTCCTACGCGGTGTGCCTGCGCGATGGGCGTCTGCTGCTTGCCCGATGGGTCTCGCCCGACGGGTCTCGGCGTCATTGGACGCTGCCCGGTGGAGGGGTCGAGCACGCCGAGGACCCGTTCGACGCCGTCGTGCGGGAGGTGGCCGAGGAGACGGGTTACCAGGCGCAGGTGGAGCAGCTGCTCGGTGTGAACTCGCGAACGCGGCACGTGGAGTGGGGCGATAGGGGCGCTGCCGAGCTGCACATGCTGGCCGTCTTCTACCGGGCCCGGATCATCGGTGGCGAGCTTCGACCTGAGACGGGCGGCACGACGGACCTGGCCCAGTGGATGCCGATGACGCAGGTCGCGGCCGTGGAACGCTCCGTCGTCGTCGACATCGGGCTGGAGTTGCACCGCCGCACCCCGCCCACCGGGCACGTGGAGCCGGTCCAGGTCACCCGACTCCTGCGGCACTGACGACACCGGCGACCTCGCGGCCACAGTGGAGGGCTACGAGCGGCCGTACGCGGCGCGCGCCTGGGCCACCTCGGCGGCCGCGCGCTCACGCCACCGGCGCTGGGCCTCCCGGTTGCACGCCCGGCAGACCCGGCGGTAGCGGCCCGTGGCGGCGTCCAACTCGCGGTCGTGGCCGTTGCGGCACTGCGGTGCCTGCGACCGGCTGCGGCAGGCCTCCGAGCGGCTGACCTGGCGCAGGTGCGTCGGCTCGATGCAGTCGGCGGCGCCACAGGTCTGGTCGACGTCGAGGGTGGGGTCGTAACCGCCGACCAGGACCACGAACGCGGCGATGTGCGCCCACGCCCGTCCGGCGACCTTCTGGTGGACGCCGCGTCGCCGCCCGTAGCCGTGGATGACGAGGCAGCCGTCGTCGGTGCGGTGCGAGCGTCCCAGCAGGTACGCGCGCAGCGACTCCTCGGTGTGGTACCGGGACAGACCCTTCACCGCGGCGAGCACGCCGTCACCGTACCCGTACACCGTTGCCGTCCTGCCGCGGCCGCGCCACCTGCGGGCGCAGCCGCGGCGGCGGTCGCTAGCGCCCGAGCCACTCCCGGTAGGCGGTGGGCGCGATGACGGCGCCCTCGGTGGCGATGAGGACGTCGCCGGGCGCGGCGGCGAACATGCCGGCGCTGTCGTCGGTGACGACGGTGCGCTGGTCACCGCGGGCGGCGAGGGTGATCCTGCCCAGCTCGTCGAGCGGGAAGACGTCGGGCCCGGCGATGTTGCGCGTGCCCTGAAGTGGGGCGCCCATGCTGACGTCGGCGACGGCCTGTGCGACGTCGGCCGCCGCGATGGGCTGCAGCGCATTGCTGGGCAGGCGGACGGTGTTCTCGTCGGCGGTCCAGGACATGACCGCGTCCATGAACTCGAAGAACTGGGTGGCGCGCACGATCGAGTACGGGACGGGACCGGCCTTGAGGATGTCCTCCTGCAGGACCTTGGCGCGGTAGTAGTCCAGGGCGGGAACCTGGTCGACGCCCACGATCGAGAGGATGACCGCGTGGCCGACACCTGCACGCTCGGCGGCGGCCAGGAGGTTGTCCATGGTCGTCTGGAAGAAGGCGGGGGAGGCCTCGTCGAAGGTCGGCGAGTTGGTCAGGTTGACGACGACCTCGGCGCCCGTGAGCGCCTCGGACAGACCCTGTCCGGTGAGCAGGTCCACCCCGGTGGACAGCGAGAGCGGCACTGCCTCGTGCCCGGCCTCCCGCAAGATCGTGACGACCTGTGAACCGATGAGGCCCGTTCCACCCAACACGGCGATCTTCATGTCCAGCACACCTTTCCCTGCGGATATGGCTCTTCTGGGGCCGTGTGTCCGGCTGCTTCGTTGGAGCCGATACTCGGACTCCCCATGTCCGAGAACTATACTCGGACAAGAATCGTCCGAGTAATGGGGTGTGGCTAGGGTGAAACCATGAAGATGTCCGGCGGGGTCGAGTGGGCGCTGCACTGCTGCGTCGTCCTCACCACCAGCAGCAGGCCCGTCCCGGCGGCCAAGCTCGCGGAACTGCACGACGTCTCCGGCAGCTACCTCGCCAAGCAGCTCCAGTCCCTCGCCCGCGCCGGCCTGATCCACTCCGTCCAGGGCAAGTCCGGCGGCTACGCGTTGACCCGCGCACCGGAGAGCATCACGTTGCTCGACGTGGTGCGGGCCGTCGACGGCCCCGGCCCCGCCTTCGTCTGCACCGAGATCCGACAGCGCGGCCCGTTG
Organism: Micromonospora cremea; assembly: GCF_900143515.1. Lineage (NCBI taxonomy): Bacteria > Bacillati > Actinomycetota > Actinomycetes > Micromonosporales > Micromonosporaceae > Micromonospora > Micromonospora cremea. The sequence continues at coordinate 1,675,508 of NZ_FSQT01000001.1, forward strand.
GCGACCCCGGCCAACGCCTGCACCAGGGCGTGCCCGGTCGCCCGCGCCATGTGGAGCGCCGAGGAGGCGTGGCGCCAAGCGCTCGCCGCGGTCACGATCGCCGATCTCGCCCGGGACGTCGGCACCGACTCCGGCCCGGAGGCACTGCCCGCGGTACGCGCCTGGCTGACCGGCGCCACCGACGACTGAACCGCTGTCAACCGGCGTGGCGTACCTCGGTGCCCCAGATCTGCGCCCACGGACGCCGCAGCCCTCGGCACACGAAGATCGGGCCGCCGTTCTCGTCGTTGTCCACCTCGACCCGCTGGTCCACCCGCCCGGCGAGCGCGCACTCGTCGAACCAGGCGTTCAGCGGGGCTGAGCGTTCCCAGCCGACGACGATCACCACGTCGGCGTCGGCGGGTGGTCGGCCGAAGTCGACCATGCTGTTGTGCCCGGAGTACGCGCGGGGGAGGCCACGGGCCGGGCCGTAGCGCGCCAGCGCCCCCGCCTCGCCGTAGTTGCCGGTCAGAACGACAGCCCGCGCGCGCTCCTCGGGCGACAGGCCACGGTGGACGATGGCGACCGAGTCGGCGAACGCCGGCCAGCCGATGGTCTCACCGGCGTCGTAGTTGACGTCCACCACGAAGGCGGGCAGCCGGTCGGCCGGCAGCACCGGCAGCAGCAGCACGACGTTGGGTAGCAGCAGCGGCACCGCGCCCAGCGCGAGCAGACCCCGGCGCAGCACGACCGGACCGCGCGACGCCCAGGCGGCGGTGACCGCCGCGCCAGCGGCGGTGAGGACCAGCAGCAGTGGCGCGTCGTAGTAGCCCTTGCCTCCGGCGATCAGCACGATGCCGACCACGACCAGCCAGGCCCAGCCGACCCCCCGGTACGCCCGCCACGCCGGCCGGCGCAGCAGCGCGACGAGGCCGGCGACCCAGATCGGCACCGCGTACGGGCTGATGATGACGAACTGGAGGGTGAACGCGTCGAGGCGGCCACTGTAGGAGCTCTCACCACCGGAGATCGAGGCGGCCACCGACAGCTGCGGAAAGCCGTGCGCGGCCTGCCAGATCAGGTTCGGCGCGGCCAACAGCGCGGCGATCCCCGCGCCGGCGAGCACCCACCGGTCGCGCAGCAGCCGACGCGGCCCGGCGATGCCCACCCCGGCGATCAGCCCCACGGCCAGCAGCGCGGGCAGCAGCTTGCTGAGCATGCCCACGCCGAGCGCCAGCCCGATGCCGAGCGCCCACCGGCTGTCGCCGGTGCGCAGCAGCCGCACCGCGCACAGCACGGCGGCCAGCCAGACCAGCAGGTCGACGGTGGTGGTGCTGAGCAGATGCCCGCTGGCGAGCACGATGCCGGACAGCCCGGCGAGCAGCGCCGCGAAGCTCTGCCCGCCCCGGCCGGCGCCCAACTCCCGGGCGATGGCGGAGACCAGAAGGACCGCACCACCGGCCAGCAGCGCCGACGGGGTGCGCAGCACGACCAGGTTGCCCGGCGCGATCGTGTCGAGCAGCCGGGCCAGCGCCGGGACCAGCGAACCCTGGTCGACGTAGCCCCAGTCGAGGTGCCGGCCGGCGAGCAGGAAGTACAGCTCGTCCCGGTGATAGCCGTAGCGGCCGGCGAGCACCAGCAGCGCCACACTGACCGCCGCGGCCACCAGCCACGGCCCGAGCGTGCGGGGGCCGGGCGTCGGTGGCCCCGCCGGCGGGGACGTTGGGGCCGGTTGGTGGGGGCGGTCGGTGGCGGTGACGGGTTCGCTCACGCAGACATCATCACCGATTCGCCGCGCTAGGTCTCGCCCGTCACGTCGACCTCCGTCACCTGGCTGCGTCTGGCGTCAGCGCCCGATTCGGCAGTGGGGGATCGATCCGGCGAGAGTTGCCTCCGCCCGCTTGATGTCGGCCAGCGCGACGTCGACGAATGCTCCGACGCTGACCTGCGCGGCGTCCGCCAGCTGGGCGATGAGCAGTAGTCGATGCTCAGTGTGCTCCGGTTCGCCGGGCACGTCCGTGAACGGCGGTCGGTGACCGCCGGGCAGCAGTGCGGCCAGCAGCTCCCTGTCCACTCTCGGTAGCCAGGTTTCGGAGTGGTCGATCTGCGCCGCCAGACGTGGCCACTGGTCGCGCCCGCCCGGTTCGAGCTCCTCGGCGAGCAGCCCCGCGGTGTCTTTGAGGACCTGGTGCGCCCATGCGTGGGGCAGCCGCAGGAGGCGGTCGACGGAAGCCTGGAACTGCCCGCGGTCCGTCTGGTTCGCCGCTCGTACCCCGGCCACCACGGCGTTCCACAGTTCCTGCTCTGCCGGTGTAGGCGGCTGCCACATCACCATCTCCTCTCCGTTGCTGGGCTGGCAGAAGCCTGCTGGCCCGGACCTCGGCGGCACCTCGCCGTCGCGGTCGCTTCACTGTGCCTTCTGTTGGGGTGGCCGGCACGGGCCCGTAGGAGGCGAGACCCGTGCCGGCCGACGGTGATCACCCCCATCACCGTCTCGCGCCGTCGGCGGCTCAGCCGGGCCGTGTCGATTTCCGGCCGTGCCGTCGCGGCGTGGTTTCGCTCCGAACAACGCTCACATCAGTACTCGAGCGTGTTCGTGAAGAACATCTGGACCGTCCCGTTCGTCGGATGCGGCGGCCTTCGAAGCCGGCTGTACCGTCCGATCCCGCCCTGTCGTTCGCGGCGACCGAGGCCAGGGCAACAAGCGAGGGGGCCGCCGGGCGCTGAGGTCCTCGATCCAACCGAGGGCCAGAACGAGGCCGGTGAGGAGCACCAGGGCCACCACCAGGTAGCCCAGCTTGCCGAATCGCCAGACCCCGAGCAGGTCACCGACGGCGAAGCAGACCGCGATGGCGGCGTTGTGCCAGAGATAGATGGTCAGGGCCCGGCTGTTCAACGCGGTGACCAGCCGGTCGAGTGGCCGGATCCGGGCCAGCCAGGCCATCGATGGGGACACCCGCATTAGCAGCAGCACGATTCCGAGCGACCAGAACGCCTGCGCCACCGGGATGTCGTTGAGGTCGAGCCCGGCGTCCGGGTGCGTCGCGAGCCAGCCGACGGCGAGTCCCAGGCACAGCGCCGCCAGGGCCAGCAGCGACCGGAGTCGGAGCCGCTGCAGCTGACCGTCGCGGTGTGCGAAGCCCAGGAGCCAGCAGGCGCCGAACGTGGCCAGGGCGGTCAGTACCGAATCCGCCGGTCCGCCCAGTGCCGGTGCCGCGGTCTGCAGCAGGACCACGCCGGCCAGCGGCGTGAGCACGGACCACACCGGCCAGCGTCGGTACAGCGTCAGCATCGCGGGGGAGAGCAGCACAAACCACAGGTACGCGACGAGGTACCACAGCACACCCGTGACGTCCGCCGCCCACGCGCTGCCCGGCGGCTGCAGCACCGGGACCAGCCAGTTCAGCAGCGTCGGCCAGGCCGGACCGTCAGACCAGCCGTGCCAGGCCATCAGGGGCAGCAGCACGATGCCCAGGGCCCACAGCGCCGGTAGCAGGCGCCGGAGCCGGCCGCTGACCGCCCGCTGCGGCGAACGGTCGAGCGACCTGGCCATCAGGGAGCCGCCCAGCGCGAACATCACGCCCATGGCGGGGAAGGCCAAGCTCAGCCAGGCGGCCCCGAACATGTGGTACGTGATGACCCGAGCCAGCGCCAGCGCCCGCAGCGCGTCGAACCAGCGGTCCCGCCCCTCGCGTCCGGCCGTCGCCGGGGACGCGGCGAGGCGGGTGTCGTCCACGACGTCACCGGCCCGCTTGAGCTTGCGCCAGCCCAGCCGGGAGCCGGTCACCGCGGTCACCACGGACCGCGCCAGGACCACGTACATCAGCTGGCGGTAGGCGAACTGCTGGATCGGCAGGGTCAGCAGCGGACGCATCGGTTCCCGGTCGAGCCGGAAGGCCACCGCGGCGGTCGCCGCCTGGACGACCAGCATCGCCACCCAGGCCACCGCGGTCTTCTTCGTGTCCAGGAAGAAGAGGCCGTAGAGGGCGAGCAGGTCCAGCACCGGACCGAGCAGTGGCAGTACCACGCCGAAGAGGGCGAGCATCGGCAGGCCGAGCCGGCCGAATCGGCCCGCGGCGCCCCGATCGAACACCGCGCCCCGGTGCTTCCACATCGCCTGCATGGTGCCGTAACTCCACCGGTAGCGCTGCCGCCACAGCTCGCGCGCGGTGGCGGGTGCCTCCGTCCAGGCGCGGGCGCGGTCCTGGTACACCACCCGCCACCCGGCGCGGAGGACCGCCATGGTGACGTCGGTGTCCTCGGCCAGGGTGTCACCGCTCATCCCCCCGACGCCGACCAGGGCGCGGCGGCGGAAGGCCCCGATCGCTCCCGGGACCGTGGCGATGCAGCCCAGCCTCTCGTAGAACCGACGGTCCAGATTGAAGCCGATGACGTACTCGATGTGCTGCCACTGGCCGAGTAGCCGCCGCCGGTTGGCGACCTTGACGTTTCCGGCCACCGCTCCGATCCGCGGGTCGTTGAATGGCTCGATCAACCGTCGGATCGCATTCGGTTCGAAGACGGTGTCCGCGTCGACGGTCACGATGATGTCGTGTGAGGCGTACAACAGCCCGGTGTTGAGGGCGCTGGCCTTGCCGCCGTTGGGCTTGCGGATCACCCGGACGCCGTTCAGACCCAGCGAGTCGACGAGGTCTGCCGTGCCGTCGGTCGAACCGTCGTCGACCACGATCACCTCGATGTCCCGGTGGTCGTTGGCGACCAGCGAACGGACCGTAGCGACTATCCCGGCCCGTTCGTTGTACGCGGGCACGATCACCGACACCGGTGCGTCGAAGGCTCCCCAGGGCCAGCGGTGCGCCCGTCTGCGCCGGGCGAGCCGGCCGGCGATCAGGAGCAGCAGCAACGTCCGGGCCAGGACGAGGACCCCGACCACCACGAAGAGCAGGGTGAGTCCGCGCAGGATCGAGTCCGCCATCCGGATCGCCCACACCACGGGGGCGGCCCGCCAGCGGTCCACGGCCGACGTGGGGACGTTGCCGACGAACGGAGCCGCGCCCGGCCGCGCCCGGTTCATCCCGTCGCTGACCGTGGTGAAGGTGTAGCCGCGCGCCTGCATCATCGGGATGAACCGGTCCAGCGCCGCGATGGTCTGCGACCGGTCCCCGCCGGCGTCGTGCAGTAGCACCACGGCACCCGCCCCGTCAGCCGGCGTCATCTTCCGCACGATCGCGTCCACGCCGGGTCGGGCCCAGTCCTCGCTGTCGAGGTCGTTCACCACCGTCAGGTAGCCGAGCCGACCGGCCTCGCGGATCACCGGCCAGTGCGCGTCGTCGACCGCGCTGGGCACGGAGGAGTAGGGGAAGCGCAGCAGACTGGTCCGGACGCCAGCCGCGTCCACGATCGCCATCTGGGTCTGCGCGTACTCCATCCGTTGTCGCCATCCCGGCAGCAGGCTCACGTCCGGGTGGGTGAAGGTGTGTACGCCGAGCTCGTGACCCTCCTGAACGGACCGCCGTACCAGGTCCCGGTGCCGGGCGACCTGTGAGCCGATCACGAAGAACGTGGCCGGGGTTCGGTGTCGGTGCAGAACGTCCAGCACCCGGGGGGTCCAGACAGGGTCCGGCCCGTCGTCGAAGGTGAGGGCGATGGTTCGCGCGGGCAGGCGGTAGGAGCGGGTTTGGTCCTGCCGGGCATCGAGCACCGGGCCACCGTCGAGCACGTCGGCCGGGACGCTGCCCTGGTCCACGGCCTCTCGCACGTGATCGGGTCTGAAGCTGGAGTTGGCGTACGCCTCGACCAGCAGCACGCAGATCACCACCGCCACCAGGGAGGCACAGACGAACCGGCTGGCCCCCCGGCCGATGCGGCCGGGCCGGCGGTCACCGGCGTGGCCGGCGGCCCGGCGGCGACGGTTCACCAGGATCATCCCGCCACCCATGGCGCGAGCTCAAGCCTGATCGGCCGGGTCGGGACGGGTCCGGGGCTGGTTTCGGCCGGGGTGGACATGGTCGGCGAGGCGGTGACGGGCGGTGTCGAGCCCTCGGGCAGGGGAGCCGGCGGCGAGGTCGTCGGGGGCACTGGGGTGGTGGACGGACGACCGGTCGGGAGAGGGTCGGCCGAGTGGCTGGGTTCGGGATCGGGCGGGTTGATCGATGGCGCGGTCGTCGGCGCCGTACCTTCTGGCTCCGGCGCCGGCTCCGGGTCGGTCGGAAGCTGTGGACCGTCGACGGTGTCCTCCGGTTCGGGGGTGAGGTCCGGATAGGGATCGCCCTGCGGCGGCGGCGCCGCGTGAGGCTTTTCTCCGGTCCCGCCGCCTGGGTCGCCGACGGACCGTGGGGCGGGCTGCGCCGGCGCCGACGGACCGGGGAGCAGGGCGGTCGCGGCCATCGGCAGGTAGCTCAGCGATGCGACTGCGATCAGCACGCCCGCCCGTCGAATCCGGCGGCGGCGGACGCCAGTGGCGTCCACGAACACCGGTTCGATGGGTCGGGACAGGACAGTGGTCGGAACGTGCTGAGGGCGACCTGGAACCCCATCGAAAGACATCTGAACAGCCACCGGTCGAGGTTATGGGGGAGCTTATCGGTGTATGTCCTGATTCCTGGGACAGGCTCCGTTGGGTGTTTCGTCATTCGTATATCCCGAAATACGGGTTGTAAACGGTAGAACAGGACGAACGTTCGCTGAGTGGCGAAACAGGTTGAAAAGGCTCAGAGATGATCGAACGATGCGACAAGTTCAGTCGGTGACAAAACAGGACGAACGGTAGCAAGGTTTCCGTTGCGGACGAACGTGCCAGCGCCTCCGCCTCCGGTCCGGGTCCCGCAGCGGCCGCCCCCGCCGCCCCGGCCAGGGAGGCGGTGGCAAGATCGGCCAGGTCACTCGATCGGAAGGACGACATGCGCTATCGCACTCTGGGTGCCACCGGCACGGTGGTGTCGACCCTGTGTCTGGGAACCATGACCTTCGGCGCGGAGACCGACGAGGCGGGCAGCTTCGCCCAGCTGGACCGGTTCGTGGAGGCCGGCGGCACGTTCATCGACACCGCCGACGTCTACTCCGCCGGCGTCTCCGAGGAGATTGTCGGCCGCTGGCTGGCCGCGCGAGCCGGCCTGCGCGACCGGCTGGTCATCGCCACCAAGGGGCGGTTCCCGATGGGTCCGGGGGCGAACGACGCCGGCCTGTCCCGGGTGCACCTGACCCGCGCCCTGGACGCCAGCCTCCGGCGGCTCGGCGTCGAGGCCGTCGACCTCTACCAGGCGCATGCCTGGGACCCGCTGACCCCGCTGCCGGAGACGCTGCGGTTCTTCGACGACGCGGTCCGTGCGGGCAAGATCCGCTACGCGGGGGTCAGCAACTTCACCGGTTGGCAGTTGCAGAAGGCCGCCCTGCTCACTCAGCACCTCAACCTCACCCCGATCGTGACCCTGCAGCCGCAGTACAACCTGCTGGCCCGGGAGATCGAGTTCGAGCTGGTGCCGGTCTGCGAGAACGAGGGCATCGGCATCCTGCCGTGGTCGCCGCTGGGCGGCGGCTGGCTGACCGGCAAGTACCAGCGGGACAGCACGCCCACCGGCGCCACCCGGCTCGGGGAGAACCCGCAGCGCGGCGTCGAGGCGTACGCGGGCCGCAACGCCGAGGAGCGCACCTGGCGGGTGATCGGCGCGGTCAGCCAGGTGGCCACGGAACGGGGCGTGTCCATGTCGGCGGTGGCGCTCGCCTGGCTGGCGGCCCGCCCGGCGGTCACCTCGGTGATCCTCGGGGCGCGCACCACGGCGCAGCTCGACGACAACCTGACCGCCGCCGACCTGGTCCTCGACGCGGAGCAGACCCGGCTGCTGGACGAGGCGAGCGCCCCACCGGTGGGTGACTACCCGTACGGCCAGGCCGGTGTGCAGCAGCGCGGTCGCGACCTGCCCGCCGGCTGACGCGCCCCACACAATGGGTGGATGACCATGCCCTTCCCCGAGCCCACCAGCCCCGCCGGCAGCCGCACTGAGGTCTTCCTGCGCTACCTGGACTACTTCCGGGAGTCCGTGATGACCAAGGTGTCGGCGCTGCCCGAGTCGGAGCTGCGGCGCAGCGGCCTGCCGTCGGGATGGACCCCGCTGGAGTTGCTCAAGCACCTGCGGTATGTCGAGCTGCGCTGGATCGAGTGGGGTTTCCAGGGCCGGGAGGTCCCCGAGCCGTGGGGTGACCGCCGCGGGGAGCGCTGGTACGTCGCCCCCGAGGAGACCCGCTCAGATCTGGTGGCGGCGCTGCGCGCGCAGGGCGCGCACACCAGCGCGGTGGTGACGGCGCACGACCTGGCGGAGGTCGGCGCGCCGGGCCCGCGATGGAACGGCGCCGACCCCGCGTCGCTGGAGCGGGTGCTGTTCCACCTGCTCCAGGAGTACGCCCGCCACCTCGGCCACCTCGACATCGTGACCGAACTGGCCGACGGGCCGACCGGGGAGTGACCCGGCGACCGGTCGAACCCGCTCACCGCGCGTTGGCGACGGGTTCGACCGGTTGCGGTGCCGTGGCCGCCGGCCAGGTGAGCCGGCGTACGCCGGGGACCAGGGCGGTGCCGGCGCAGGCCGCCAGGACCAGCAGGCCGGCGATGGCCAGCGGTGCGGGTGCGCCGAAGGCGTCGGCGGCCAGTGGTGCCAGGGCGTAGCCCAGCGGCATCGCGCCCAGCGACACCAGCCAGTCGTACGAGGTGACCCGGGCCAGGACCTCGGGTGGGAAGTGGTGCTGCACGACGGTCTCCCAGACCGGGTTGAGGTAGCCGAGGGCGGTCAGCGCGACCCCGTAGGCGACGATCACCACCGGGGCGGGCGCGGCGACGGCGAGCAGTAGCAGCGGCGCGGCGTAGCTGGCCAGCCCGAGGTTGGCCAGCAGCACCGGCCGGTGGAGCCGGACACGCCCGGCCAGCAGCGAGCCGGTGAGCATGCCGATCGCGCCGGCCTGCAACAGCAGCACCCAGGTGGCCTCGCCGCCGAGGCGGTCGATGGCGATGGCCGGTCCGAGGGTCATCAGCACGGCGGCGGCGCCGTTCCAGACGCCGTGCCCGATCAGGCTGGTCCAGAACCAGTCGCGGGCGCGTACCTCGCCGAAGCCGTGCCGCAGGTCGGCGACGACGGAGCGGCGGGGCACCGGCACGTGCCGGACCCGGACGAGCGCAAGCAGCGCGGCGCTGAGCGCGAACGACGCGCTGTCGATGATGAACGCCCAGCCGGGGCCGGCGGCCCAGATCAGTGCGCCGGCCAGCGCCGGGCCGGCCAGCCGGCTGGTGTTGGCGGTGATCCCCATCAGGGCGTTGGCCCGCTGCCGGGCGGCCGGTTCGACCGTGCCGGCGACCAGCGGGGAGGCGGTCGGCATGGCGAACGCCGAGGCGGTGCCACCGAGCGCCGAGGCCACCACGATGGTGGCCAGCGACGGGTCGCCGCCGAGCAGCTCCACGCCGACCGCGAGCTGGGTCGCGCAGCGGACCAAATCGGCCACCAGGGCGACGCGGCGGGCGTCGAACCGGTCGGCGACGACGCCGCCGAGTGGCAGCAGGAGCAGCCGGGGAACCATCGCCGCGGCGAGGACGACGGCGAGCGCGCTGGTCGAACCGGTGGCCCGCAGCACGGCCAGGGCCAGGGCGGCGGGCACGACGGCGTCGCCGATCGCGGAGACGGTACGGCCCAGGAACAGCAGCCGGAAGGAGCGGGTACGCAGCGGAGAGGTCACCACCGCACGATACTTCGACACCGAATATTTCGGCAATGAATATTTCGGTGCGGTAAGCTCTGTCCATGAGCACCCACGACTCCGTCGACCGGCACGTCGAGCGTTGGCTGCCCGTCCTGCCCGACCTCGACCCCGACGTCGAGGGCGCGGTGACCCGGATGGGTGTCCTCACGCGGCACCTGCGCACGGTGAAGGAGCGGGTCCTGGTGGACTTCGACCTGCCGGCGCACGAGTACGACACGCTGCACGCGCTCGCCGGCCGGCAGGGGCGTGCTGCACCCTCGGAACTGGCCGCCGATCTGGCGATGGCGCCCGCGTCGATCACCGCGCGGGTCGACAGCCTGGTCGAGCGGGGCTTCGTACGGCGGACTCCATCCACCGTCGACCGCCGACGGGTGGATGTGGAGCTCACCGACACGGGCCGAGCCGCATGGCACGGCGCGATGGATGTCCGGGGCGCCGAGGAGCGCCGGCTGCTCGACGCGCTCACCCCGGCGGAGCGGCGAGTGCTCGCCGACCTGCTGCGCCGGGTGCTGCTCGTAGCCGAGCAACGACCCGACTGAGCCGCGGACCGTACCGAAAAATCGCGCCGTCCTGGTGACACCGCTGTCCTTCGGCCCGCTGCTGGGCACCGAGGCCGCCGCCAGCGCCCCGTCCGCAGCCGGCGGCCGGGACGGCGGATAAATCCGTTGACCGGGAACTGATGATCGACAGGTGACCAGCACGCTCCGACCCACCTGGGTGACCATCGCCGTCCATCCCGACCAGCCCGACGCGAGACTGCTGCTCCGCGAGTACATGACGGAGATGGTGGTCCGCTACCACGGCCGCCCCGCGCTGCCCGGTGAGGTCGACGAGGCGCTGGCCGAAATGCCCAGCGACGACCTGACGGATCCGACCGGCGTGCTCCTGCTCGCCCACCGCGACGGGGACCTGGCCGGCTGCGCCGGGCTGCGGTGGCAGCCGGACTGGGCGGAGCTGACCCGGGTGTTCATCCGCCCCGCACACCGCGGCACCGGCGGGGGCGGCGCGCTGCTGGCCGCCGTCGAGCAGCAGGCACGGGCGGTCGGGGTGGACCGGATCCGGCTGGACACCCGCAACGACCTGGTCGAGGCCCGAGCCCTGTACGCCCGGCACGGCTACGTCGAGATCCCGGCGTTCTCCCACGGCCCGTACGCCGAGCACTGGTTCGAGAAGCGGCTTCGCTGAGCGGTTGACGGCGGCGTCCGTTCGCGCTAAATAATGAAGAGGAACTTGAGTCAAGCAGACTCAACTCATCACCTTCGGCCAGGAGAACCGAGGAGGCACGACCATGTTGATGCGTACCGACCCGTTCCGCGAGATGGACCGGCTCGCCGAGCAGTTCTTCGGTACGGCAGCCCGTCCCGCGACGATGCACCTGGACGCCTACCGCGACGGGGACTACTTCTACGCCGCGTTCGACCTGCCCGGCGTCGACCCGGACACCATCGACTGCACCGTCGAGCGCAACGTGCTCACCGTGCGGGCCGAGCGGCGCCGGCCGACCGGCGACGGTGTCGAACTGGTCGCCGCCGAACGCCCGATGGGCACCTTCACCCGGCGGCTGTTCCTGGGCGACACCCTGGACACCGACAAGCTCGAGGCGGGCTACGACAACGGGGTGCTGACGCTGCGCATCCCGGTCGCCGAGCGCGCCAAGCCCCGCCGGGTGACCATCAAGGCCAACGGCGACGGTCGCCGGCAGATCAACGCCTGACCGGTGCTCGGGGCGGGCCCGCCGCCGCGCCCGGTCCGCCCTCAGCATCGGATTCCTTCGCAGCCGCACCTGCCGCCTGGTCACCGTCCACTTGCGCGAGAGCCCCGTCTGCCACCGACGATTCCGCGGCGCCGGGCGGTGGATAGAGCGCGGCGAGCGCGTGGGCGGTGCCGGCGAGGCGGTCCCGCAGCTCGGTCGGTGCGAGCACCTCCACCTGCGCGCCGAGCTTGAGCATCTCGACGTGACCGTGCCGGATCGACTCGATCGGCACGGTGGTGACCAGCCAGCCGTCCGCGTCCGGGGCACCGGCGGCGGCACGCGCCGCGCGACTCATCGCAGGCGGGAAGAGATGCACCGTCTGCGCCAGCGCCGCCACGGTCATCCGCACCCGGGCCTCGGCCCGATAGACGCTGCGCTCGTAGCGCTCGGTGTGCTCCTGCCAGCAGGCCGCCAGGTCGAACCCGGCCGGCCGCTCGGCGGGTTCATCCAGCACGGTCAGGTCCCCGATCGCGCCCACCCGGTAGGTGCGTACCTGTCCGGCCGCCGCGGCGACCAGATACCACCGGCCGGCCTTGAGCACCACGCCGAGCGGGTCGAGGACCCGGGTCACGTCCCGGGGTTGCTGCCACCGCCGGTAGCGCACCCGGATCCGGCGGTCCTCCCACACCGCGCCGGCCAGGGCGGCCAGGTGCGGTGTCGGCTCGGGCTCGCGGAACCAGCTCGGCGCGTCCAGGTGGAACCGTTGCCGGATCCGCCCGCCCCGGTCGGCGAGGTCGCTCGGCAGCGCGGCCCGCAACTTCAGCTCGGCGGTGGTCAGCACCGACCCCAGGCCCAGTTCGGCGGCCGGCCCCGGAACACCGGCCAGGAACAGCGCCTCGGCCTCGCCTGCGGTCAGCCCGGTCAGCCGCGTGCGGTAGCCGTCGAGCAGCCGGTACCCGCCGGCCGGGCCGCGCTCGGCGTACACCGGCACCCCGGCGGCGCCCAACGACTCCACGTCCCGGTACACCGTCCGGATCGACACCTCCAGGGCCTCGGACAGCTCCGCAGCGGTCATCCGCCCCCGCGTCTGCAGGAGCAGCAGCAGGGAGACCAGCCGACTGGCACGCACCGCCCGACGGTAACCGGCACACCGCGCCCCGACACCGGCCGGGGCCGGGTGGTCTCGGCGCGCCTTCGCGGCGAACCCACCCGAAGCTGAGAGTGTTTTTCACATGGTGTCCTCCGACGCTCCGGTGCTCGCCCGTCCGACGGCCCGACCGGCCCTGCCCGGCGGGCCGGTCGACGTCACCGAGGCGTGGCTGCGCAACCGCCGGTTGTCCGAGCACACCCGCGACGCCTACCGGCGCGACGTCACCGGCTGGCTCAGCTGGTGCGCCGGCCGCGACCTGGACCCGCTGCGGGCCAACTTCCTGCACGTCAACGAGTACGCCCGCGCCCTGGAGTCCACCCTCGGCGCGCGCAGTGGCCGACCACTGACCCCGGCGACCGTTGCGCGCCGGCTCTCCGCGCTGTCCAGCTGGTACGACTTCCTCGTCAAGCTCGGCGCGGTGCCGGCCAACCCGGTCGCCGGCGCGGACCGGCCGCGCGTCGACCGGGACCACTCCGCCACGGTCGGGCTCACCCCGGAGGAGGTGGACGCGCTGCTCAGCGCCGCCGACGCGGACACCGGCCCGACGGCCGCCCGCAACCGGGCCGCGATCGCACTCCTGGCCGACCTGGGTCTGCGCGTCGGCGAGCTGATCTCACTGGACCTGACCGACCTGGGCACCGAACGCGGGCACCGCAGCGTGCGCTTCGTCGGCAAGGGCGGCAAGCAGCGCCGGCGCGCCCTCACCCCCGGCACCGGGTACGCGGTGGACGCCTACCTGGCCCAGCGCGCCGCCGCCACCGGCGTGCCGGTGCCGCAGCTGACCGGGCCGCTGCTGGTCACCGCCAGCGGCGCCCGGCTGGACCGGCACTCGGTGTTCCGGATGGTCCGCCGGCTGGCCCGGGCCGCCGGCATCCCGGCCTGGGCGAAGCTCTCCCCGCACTCGCTGCGGCATGCCTTCGCCACCACCGCCCGCTCAGAGGGCGTTCCGTTGGAGGACGTGCAGGACGCGATGGGGCACGCCGACCCCCGTACCACCCGACGCTACGACCGCGACCGGCACAACCTCGACCGCGACCCGGCGTACGTGGTGTGGGCGGCCCGGTCCCGCCGCCGCGGCTGAGCGTCGTACCCCCGCCATACGGTCGGTGGATGAGACACGGCCTGGAGCTTCCGTGCGGCGGTGCTTCCGTCACGGTGTCCACCCTGGTCGAGCTGGGTGAGCTGGCCGAGCGCGCCGGATGGGACGGGGTTTTCCTGGAGGACTACCTCATCCACCACTCCGGCGACGACCCGTCCACGTACGACCCGTGGCTGGTGCTCACGGCGACAGCCGCCCGCACAAGCCGGGTGCGGCTGGGCACCGCGGTCACCGCGCTGCCCCGACGTCGTCCGGCGAAGCTGGCTCGGGAGGTGCTCACCCTCGACCACCTCAGCGCGGGACGGGCCACCGTCGCCGTCGGCGTCGGGGACCCCGGCGACCGGGGCCTGGCCGCGTTCGGCGAGCCGACCGAGGTGGCCGTCCGGGCCGCCATGCTCGACGAGGGCCTCGACCTGCTGACCAGGCTGCTCAGCGGGCAGCGGGTCAGCCACCAGGGCGCCCACTACCGCGCCGACGGGATGGCGCTGCGGCCGCCGCCGGTGCAGTCGCCCCGGGTGCCGGTCTGGGTCGGCGGCAGCACGCAGGCCGGGGCGGTACGACGCCGGGCGGCCCGCGCCGACGGCATCGTGCCGTACAAGCTCACCGACACCGACGGCTGGTCCGACTTCACCCCCGACGAGGTCCACGAGCTGGTGAGCGCCCTGCCGCCCACCCGCGCCGACGGCCAACCGTTCGATGTGGCGATCGGCGGCCGGCGGCGCCGACCGGACGAACGCGCCGAGCGGGCCTATCTCAGTGAGCTCGCCGCGGCCGGCGCCACCTGGTGGCTGGAGTACGTCCCGGTCGGCGACGCGGCGACGATGCGGGCCGCCGTCGCCCGCGGTCCGCTGCGCTGACCCACCGCGGCCGTGGCCGGGGCAGCCCAGCGGACCACCGGCGGAGAGCCTCAGCCCTGCGGGCGGGGGCAGATGCAGAACGGCTGTCCGATCGGGTCGATGAGCACCACCCACCGGTCGCCGCCGGGCTGGAACTCCGGCTTCGACGCGCCGGCCTCGACGAACTCCTTCTCCGCGGCTGCCAGGTCGTCGACGTAGAGGTCGAGGTGGTAGCGCTTACCGCCGGCCGGGTCCGGCCAGGACGGCGGCCGGTAGCCCTCGACCAGCCCGAAGCCGATGGAGACGCCACCGCCGTTGATCATGGCGTACTCGGCTTGGCTGTGGGTGATCTCCCAGCCCAGGGCCCGGTGGTAGAAGGCGGCGTGCGCGGCCGGGTCGGAGCTGTCCAGGTTGACCATGGCAAGGTCGGCGGTTGTCGTCATGCAGGCAGTCTGCGCCCGTCTACCTGCCAACCACTGTCAGGTACACGGCGTGTTTCTCGCCCGGTCAGCAGAGCAGGTCCAGGTGGTGGTGGGCGTCCTCGGCGATCTCCTTGTGCCGCAGCCAGCGCCGCGCCCACAGCCGGGCCGCCAACTTTGCCTGCTCGTCACCCCACGCGGCGTGCTCGACGAGCGGCGCGGTGGTCAGCGGTCCGGTGATGTCGCGGCCAGGTCGGCGAGGGACAGGGCACAGCCGTCCACCGGTCGCACCGAGTTTCCGACTTGTCGTGATTCGCTGCCACGGTGTTCTCTACGGTCGGTAGTCGTGGGTGCCGGCCAGCCGTACAGCCGACCGGCCCGGCGGCACCGCCCGATGCGTACCGGGCTGGCCTTCGCCGGGTTCGGGATGGCGCTGTGCTGCGTCGGGGTGGCCGGGCTGGGCGCCTGGAACCTGCAGACCGTACGCCAGGCCGCCGGCCCGATCCGGGAGACCGCCGACGGTTTCCTCAGCGAGATGACCCTCGGCGACAGTGACGGGGCGTACGAGCGGCTCTGTGCGGACGCGCGCAGCCGGTGGAGCCAGATCGGCTTCACCAGTTGGATGCGTACGCCGCCGATGGTGACCGACTACGAGATCACCGACGTGTCGGTGGCGACCCGCGGCGGGCGGCCACACGGCACGGTCACCGTGAAGTTGACCCGCGACGGCGGGCTCAGCGAGGAACGGCGGCTGCCGGTCATCCGCGAGGGCGGGGACTGGCGGGTCTGCGGTGACCCCTTCTGAGCCGCCGGTCGTCAGGCCGGTGCGCCCCTGGTTGCTACGCGAGCGTCGGGGGGTGGAGTCGACCACGTCGACGGAGCTCTTCTTCGACCTGGTCTTCATCTTCACCATCACCCAGTTGGCGCACTACCTGATCGCCCACCCGGACTGGCGTGGCGCCGCACGGACCACGCTGTTGCTGGCGCTGGTCTGGTTCGTCTGGGTCTACACCGCGTGGCTGACCAACTGGCTGCAACCGGAACGGGCGCCGGTACGGGCACTGCTGATCGGGCTGATGTTGGGCAGTCTGCTGCTGTCGGCGGCGGTCCCTGGCGCGTTCGCCGGTACCGGCCTGCTCTTCGCCCTGGTCTACGTGCCGGTACAGGTGGGCCGCACCCTGTTCGGGCTGTGGGCGGTGCAGGGCCATCCGTTGCTGGTCGACGGGTTTCAAAAGACGCTGCCGTGGTTCGTCGGGACGTCGGTGCTCATGGTGCTCGGCGGCCTCGCCGGCGGGTCCGCCCGGGAGGCGTTGTGGGCGGCGGCGATCGTGGTCGAGGTGGTCGGCCTGTCGATCGGGTATCCGGTGCCCGGTCTGGGGCGCACCCGCGCCGAGCGGTGGGTGGTGGAGGGCGGCCATCTGGCCCAACGGTGCCAGGCGTTCATCCTCATCGCGCTGGGCGAGTCGATCCTGGTCACCGGGAGCACCCTCGCGCAGCGGCTGAACATGATCACCTCCGGGGCGTTCGTGCTGGCGTTCGCCGGTTCGGTCGCGCTGTGGTGGGTGTACTTCGCCCGCTCGGCACCGGCCGCGACGGAGGTCATCGCCCGTGCGGGTGAGCGCACCGGCGGGTTGAGCCGGGTGGCGTTCAACTACCTGCACCCGGTGATGGTGGCCGGGATCATCGTCACGGCGGCGGGCGACGAGCGGCTGCTGAGCGAGCCCGGCGCGGACACGACCATGGTCACCGCGCTGTTCGCGTTGGGCGGTCCGGCGCTGTTCCTCGCCGGGCACGCCGCCTACAAGGCGGTGCTGTGGCGGGTCTGGCCGACCAGCCGGATCGCGGCGCTCGTGGTGCTGCTGGCGTTGGTGCCGGTCTGTGTCCTGCTGCCGCTGCCCGTCGTGGCGTGCGCGGCGCTGGCAACCGCCGTGACCGTCGCGGTGATCGTGGCCGACCGGTTTCGGGTCCCGCGGGCCGCCTCACCCGGCCCGGCCTGACGTGGCCGGTCAGTCGCGGGGGCCGAGGTCGCCGCTGCGGTAATGCCGCCGGCAGAGCACCTGGTAGCGCACCTCGGCGGTGTCGACCGTGTCGCCGATGACGACCTGCGCGCCCTCGCGCACCACCCGGCCGTCGACCACCCGGGCGTTGAGCAGCCCTTCCCGGCCGCACCAGCAGAGCACCTCGACCTGGATCCGGGCTACCTCGTCGGCCAGCTCGAACAGTCGCTGCGTGGCGGGGAACAGGCAGGAGCGGAAGTCGGTGGCCAGCCCGAACGCGAACACGTCAACGTCGTAGCTGTCGACGAGTTCGGCCATCTGCTCGACGTGCTCGACGGTGTAGAAGCACGCCTCGTCGCAGATCAGGTAGTCGACGCGTTCCCCCTCGGCCCACCGGCCCCGGACCAGGGCCCGCAGGTCCAGGTCGTCGGTGACCTCGATCGCCTCGTGCGCCAGCCCGATGCGGGTGGTGACCTGTGGGCCCAGCGACCGGTCGATGCGGGTGGTGACCAGGCCCCGCCGGCCCTGCCGGGCGTGGTTGTAGTTCATCTGCAGCGCCATGGTGGACTTGCCGCAGTCCATCGGCCCCCAGAAGAACTTCAACGCCGCGGCGTGCACCGGACGCCCGTCGAGCCCGCGCGCTGCCGCGCATCCGGCCGGAGCGTGCGGCTGGCCGGGGAACGGGTGGGCCAGGCAGGTCGGGGTGGCAGCGGCGTCGTCGGTCACGGTCGGGCAGCCTATCTGATCGGCCGGGGCCGATCCGGCGGGCGCGGCCTGCTCAGAGCACCTGGGGCGGGGTGTTCCCGGCGGCGACGATGGCCCGGCGGATCGGCACGGCCAGCAGGAGCAGGAACCCGACCACGAAGAAGATCAGCAGGGAGACCAGGCCCACCCGGTAGGAGGCGGTGAGCTGGAACACCAGGCCGAAGGCGAGCGGGCCGAGCCAGCTGGTGCCCTTGTCGCTGATCTCGTAGAAGCCGTAGTACTCGCCCTCCTTGCCGGCCGGGATGAGCTGGCTGAACAGGGACCGGCTCAGCGCCTGGCTGCCGCCGAGGACCAGCCCGATGGCCGCGCCGAGGACCATGAACGGCACCGGCGCCTCGGCGGGCAGCCGGAATGCGCCGATGATCACACCGGTCCAGAGCACCAGGCTGAGCAGCACCGTCTTCCAGGCGCCGATGCGTCGGGCCAGCGCGCCGAGGCTCAGCGCGCCACCGAAGGCGAGGAACTGCACGAGCAGGATGGTGACGATCAGGGTGCTCTGCTCCAGCCGCAGCTCCTCGGTGCCGTACTGGCTGGCGAGGGTGATGACGGTCTGGATGCCGTCGTTGTAGACCAGGAACGCGAGCAGGAAGAACAGCGTCAGCGGGTACGCCTTGACCTCACGCAGGGTGCGGCCGAGCTGCCGGAACCCGTCGGTGAGCACGTTGCCGCCGCGGGCCAGCGCCGCCGCGGTGGGGCGTTCGCGCAGCCAGCGCAGCGGCACCAGGGTGAACGCCGCCCACCACACCCCGGCGGACACGATCGACCAGCGGGCCAGGTCCAGGGTGCGCTGCGGGTTGTCGTCCTGGGTGAGCAGGGTGACCGCGACCAGGTTGAACGCCAGCAGCAGGCCACCGCCGAGGTAGCCCAGCGCCCAGCCGCGGCTGGAGATGCCGTCGCGCTCGTCGGGGCCGCCGAGCTGCGGCAGGAACGAGTTATACACCACGATGGCCGCGCCGAAGGAGATGTTGGCGACCAGGAACAGCGCCCCGCCGAGCAGGTAACGGTCGCCGGTGACGAAGGCCATCGCCATGGTCGCGCCGGCGCCGGTGAACGCCGCGCCACCGAGCAGCCGCTTCTTGTGCGCCGACCGGTCGGCGATCGCCCCGATGACCGGCAGCACGAACACGGTGAGAAACACCGACAGCGAGATCAGGTACGGGTAGTAGGAGCCGGCGGCCACCCGGATGCCCAGCGGGTGCACGTAGCCCTCGCAGCTGTCCGCGCCCAGCTCGCAGCCGGCGGCCAACTCGGCGACGGTGGTGAGGAACGGGCCGAGGAACACCGTGATGACGGTGGTCTGGAAGGCGGAGTTGGCCCAGTCGTAGATGTACCAGCCGCTGCGCTCGCGGCGGGTGCTCGCCGGGAGCGGGTTGTCGTCCACCGTGGGGGTCACGGTCTCGGCCATCGGGGTCCTTCGCCGGTCAGGCGGCCCAGTGGCCGCGGCTGCGGTAGACGTCGCGCAGCACGCCGACGTGATCGGTCATGATGCCATCCACGCCACGATCCAGTAACTCGTGCATCTGGGCGGGCTCGTCGATCGTCCAGACGTGCACCTGCAGGCCGAGTCGGTGGCAGTAGTCGAGGAACCGGCGGTCCACCACCGGCACCCGCCCGTAGCGTGGCGGCACCTGCGCGGCGACCACCGACGGAGGCAGCCGCAGCGGACGGCCGTGCAGCGAGGCCAGCCGCAGCCGGGCCACCCCGCGCATGCCCAGGCTGGTGGCGACCCGCCCGTCGGTGAGCGCGCGCAGCCGGGTCAGCCGGGCGTCGCTGAACGAGGCCAGCAGCACCCGGCCGGCGGCGCCGGCCCGGGTCACCGTTGCCACCGTCGGCTCGACACCGCCGTCGGCCTTCACGTCGATGTTGAACCGCACCCGCGGCCACGCGCCCAGCACCTCGTCGAGCCGGGGTACGACGGCGGCACCGCCGACGCGCACCGAGGCGAGATCGGCCCAGCGCAGGTCGGCGATGCGCCCCGGTTCGCCGGTGATCCGGCGCAGCGTCGGGTCGTGGAAGATCACCGCCACCCCGTCCGCGGTGGCGTGCACGTCGGTCTCCACGTACCGATAGCCCAGCCCGATGGCGCGCGCGAACGCCTCGGTGGTGTTCTCGTCACCCTCGGCGGCGCCGCCGCGGTGGGCGAACGCCAGCGGCCCGGGCGCGTCGAGGTAGCCGAATCGGGTCAGCACGCGACGCAGTATGCCCCTGGTTGGTGGCCGGTGGATGACCGGCCGGCGTCTGTCGCCCTCTGGCGCTGCCGTCGCACCAGGGGGAGCCGGTCAGCGCTTCAGGAGTCGGAGCGTCTCGTCCCAGAGGAGTTCGGCGTTCTTGTCGTTCAGGGCGTACGGGAGCACGCCGCTCATGCCGTCGGAGGGCTCGGCGATGACCGGGGCCTCGTTGCCGTCCTCGAAGTAGCGGCCCGTCACGCCGTCGACCTCGGGGGAGGCGGCCAGCAGGACCGAGGTGGCCGCGCCCTGCTGCGGGGTCTTCCAGCCCGGCGGCACCTGCAGGCGGTTGCCCTGCTCGTCCACCGCGCCCACGTAGCGCAGTTGCGCGTCGTCGAGGTGTCGCTGGAGGTTGGTCATGATGCCGCCGGGGTGCAGGGCGTTGGCCGTGATGCCGTCGGTGGCCCACCTTCTGGCCAGGGCGACGGTGAACATGATGGTCGCGGTCTTGGACTGGCCGTAGGCCGACCAGGCCTCGTAGGGCCGGGCGGTGAAGTGGATGTCGTCGAAGACGACCGGGGACTGCTGGTGGGCCGAGGAGCTGACGACGACGATCCGGGCGTCCCGCGCGGCGGCGAGCGCGTCGTGCAGACCCAGGGTCAGCTCGGCGTGACCGAGGTGGTTGATCGCGAACTGCCTCTCCCAGCCCTCGGCGGTCCTGGTCAGCTCCGGCAGGGCCATGACGCCGGCGTTGTTGACCAGGATGTGCAGCGGGCCGGTCCACCCGGCGACGAAGGCGTCGATGGAGGCGCGATCGGCCAGGTCCAGCCGGGCGACCCGGACCGCGCCGGGTGCCCCGCCCGCCGTGATGTCGGCGGCGGCGCGCTCGCCGGCGGCGGTGTCGCGGACGGCCAGCGTCACCTCGGCGCCGGCGTCGGCCAGCGCCCGGGCGGTCTCCAGGCCGATCCCGGACGCGCCGCCGGTGACCACGGCCCGGCGGCCGGTGAGGTCGACGCCGGCGCTCACCTCGGCGGCGGTCGACGCGGCCGAGTAAGGGGTGATGATTCGTGACATTGCGGAACTCCTTGGGCGTACGGATGCAGCGTGCGGGGTGGGGTCGGCGGGTGGCGGGTCAGCGCGCGGTGCGGTGGATCAGCCGCAGGGCCCGGCGGATCCGGTCGCGGAACTCGTCCCTGGTGGCCGAGGTCGACTTCCAGGTCAGCGCGGCGGAGAAGAGCAGGTCCATCACGTCGTCCGCGGTCAGGTCCTCGTCGAGCAGGCCGGGCGGGGCGACGGCGTCGATGTGGGCGCGCAGTGCCGCCCGGGCCCGCTCCTGGTAGTCGTGGAACATCGAGCCCAGCTGGGGCTCGCTGTTCTCGAGCAGCTCGTTGAGGTCGCGGGCCACCTGGGTGTCGATGTACGGACCCATCAACACATCCAGCCCCGCCACGATCCGCTCGTCGAAGCTCAGCGCCTGGTCGGCGAAGCGCGCCCGCATGGCCTGCTGGGCGCGTTCCATGACGCCCTGCATGGTGGCGCGGTACAGCTGCTCCTTGTTGGGGAACATCAGGTACAGGCCCGGCCGGGAGATGCCGGCCGCCTTGGCGACCGCCTCCATGGACGTCTTCTGGAATCCGTAGCGCCCGAACACCCCGACCGCCGCCGCGAGGACAGCGGCGCGTTTCGGGTCGTCGGGCTCCATCTCCACGCTGCTCACGTTAGACAGCCTAGACAGATTTCCAAAAGTTGTCTAATGCGTTAGGTCACTCGCGTCGGCGCCGATGGGTCCGGCTGGGGTCGCTCGGGCGGCCCGGGTCGACGTGCCGGGGTCGGTCGGGCTCGTCGGGGCGCAGCGGGGCGAGGGTGTCGGTGAGCGCGTCGATGATCCGGTCGGTGGCCCGGCGGGCGGCGCCGGGGCTGGCGGCGCTCACCTCGCCCAGGTCGAGGGGTGCGCCGAAGTGCACCCGGATCACCGGGCGGCGCCACAGGGCGCGGGCGATGCCGCGCAGCATTCCCCGGGGCGCCCGGTACGGCAGCACCTCGTGGGCGCCCCACTGGGCGACCGGGATGACCGGGGCGGCGCAGGCCAGGGCGAGCCGGGCGGCGCCGGTCTTGCCGCGTTCGGGCCACATGCCGGGGTCCAGGCCGATGCGCCCCTCCGGGTAGATGAGGATCACCGAGCCCCCCGCGACGGCGGTGGCGGCGGCGTCCAGTGCCCGGTGCACCGCCCGGGTGCCCCGGTCGACGCGGATGTGCCCGGCGTTGCGCATGGCGGCGCCGATCACCGGGGCACGGAACAACCCGGCGGTCGCCATGATCCGGGGGGCGACGCCGCGGGTCTGGCAGGCGGCGGCCATCACCACCGGGTCGAACGGGCTGATGTGGTTGGCGGCCAGCACCAGCGGTCCGCGGCGCAGGTGCGCGGGGACGTCGCCGGTGACCTCGAGGCGGGCCAACAGGCCGACCAGTGCTCGGGCCAGCAGTTGGGCGGCGCGCCAGATCAGCGGCGGTTGCCAGGGGGAGTGCGCGGTGTCCATCAGCGCGCCATCGTCGCACGCGCGAGCGGGGGCGCGAGGGCGGGTCGGCCGGCTTGCCGGAACCCTTGCGCCGGGCCGCCCGGCCCGGGTGATCAAGGTCATTGGTCCCGAGCCGGTTTGGGCCGCGCGCCCCTGCCCATCTTTCTACGACGAGCAGTAGTATTTACTACGTCTCGTAGTATGAAATGGCTGGGGGTTCCAGGTGGACGCGTTGGACGTCGCCCGATGGCAGTTCGGTGTCACCACCGTCTACCACTTTCTCTTCGTGCCGCTGACCATCGGCCTGTCCGTGCTGGTGGCCATCCTGCAGACGATGTGGCACCGCACCGGCAACGAGCGCTACCTCAAACTCACCAAGTTCTACGGCAAGCTCTTCCTGATCAACTTCGCGATGGGCGTGGTCACCGGCATCGTGCAGGAGTTCCAGTTCGGCATGAACTGGAGCGACTACTCGCGCTTCGTCGGCGACATCTTCGGCGCGCCCCTGGCCATCGAGGCGCTGGTCGCGTTCTTCCTCGAATCCACCTTCATCGGCCTGTGGATCTTCGGCTGGGACCGGCTGCCCAAGCGGGCGCACCTGGCCAGCATCTGGGCCGCCGCGATCGGCACGAACCTCAGCGCGTACTTCATCCTCGCCGCGAACTCGTTCATGCAGAACCCGGTCGGCTACCGAATCAACACGGACACCGGGCGCGCCGAGCTGACCGACTTCCCGGCCGTGCTGACCAACAAGGTCGCTCTGATCACCTTCCCGCACACCCTGGCCGGCTCGTTCCTGGTCGCCGGGTCGCTGGTCACCGCCGTGGGCCTGTGGCACCTGATCCGTAACCGCGGCTCCGCCGACACCGGCGCCTACCGCTTCGCCACGAAGTTCGGCTCCTGGGTGGTCCTGGTCGCCTCCGCCGGCGTGCTGTTCACCGGCGACATCCAGGGCAAGATCATGACCGACGTGCAGCCGATGAAGATGGCCGCCGCCGAGGGCCTCTACACCACCGAGAGCCCCGCCTCGTTCTCCGTGCTCACCGTCGGCAGCCTCGACGGCAGCCGCGAGGTGTTCGCCATCAAGATCCCGTACCTGCTGTCGTACCTCGGCACCGGCGACCCCAACGGCACCGTGCACGGCATCAACGACCTGCAGGCCCAGTACGCCACCCAGTACGGCGCCGGCAGCTACACCCCGATCATCCCGGTCACCTACTGGAGCTTCCGCTTCATGATCGCCTTCGGGATGGCCGCCGCCGCGATCGCCCTGCTGGTGCTCTGGAGCCAGCGCAAGGGCCGCACGCCCACCAGCAAGTGGCTGCTGCGCGCCGGGCTGGCCATGCCGGTGCTGCCGCTGCTGGCCAACTCCTTCGGCTGGATCTTCACCGAGATGGGCCGCCAGCCGTGGATCGTCTTCGGCGAGATGCTCACCCGCAACGGCGTGTCCCGCAGCGTCTCGCTGGCCGAGGTGCTCACCTCGTTCACCGCCTTCACGCTGATCTACGCCACCCTCGCCGTGATCGAGGTCAAGCTGCTGCTGCGCTACGCCCGCGCCGGCGTACCCGACGTCACCGAGACGCCCCCGTCCGACGACACCGACGACGCCGAGCGTCCGCTCGCCTTCGCCTACTGATCACCGGAGCCTGCCGTGGACCTCACCACCATCTGGTTTCTCCTCATCGCCGTGCTCTTCACCGGCTACTTCATCCTGGAGGGCTTCGACTTCGGCGTGGGCATGCTGCTGCCCGTGCTCGGCCGCGACGACCGCGAACGACGGGTCCTGATCAACACGATCGGCCCGGTCTGGGACGGCAACGAGGTGTGGCTGATCACCGCAGGCGGCGCGATGTTCGCCGCCTTCCCCGAGTGGTACGCCACCCTCTTCTCCGGCTTCTACCTGCCGCTGCTGCTGATCCTGCTGGCCCTGATCGCCCGTGGGGTGGCCTTCGAGTACCGGCACAAGCGCCCCGAGGTGTCCTGGAAGCGACGCTGGGACGCCGCGATCGTGATCGGCTCGCTGCTGCCGGCGTTCCTGTGGGGTGTCGCCTTCGCCAACATCCTGCGCGGCGTGCCGCTGGACGCCGAGCACGAGTACGTCGGTGGCCTGTTCGACCTGCTGCACCCGTACGCCCTGCTCGGTGGCGCGACCACCCTCGCGCTGTTCCTCACCCACGGCGCGGTGTTCATCGCCCTGAAGACCGCCGGCGACATCCGCGAGCGCGCCAGCGCCCTCGCGGTGCGCCTCGGCGTCGGCGCCGCTGTGCTCGCGGTGGGCTTCCTGGCCTGGACGCTGAGCATCCGCTCCAGCGCGGCCGCCGTCGTGCTCGCCGTCGGCGCGGCCCTCGCCCTGCTCGGTGGCCTCGCCGCCGCCCGCGTACGCCGGGAGGGCTGGGCGTTCACCGGCACCGCGGTGGCGATCGGGCTGGCGGTGGCGACCCTGTTCGCGGCGCTGTTCCCGAACGTGCTGCCCTCCACCCTGGACGCGGCGGGCACGTTGACCGCCACCAACGCCGCCTCCACCCCCTACACCCTGAAGATCATGACCTGGGTGGCGGTGATCTTCACGCCGGTCGTGCTGGCCTACCAGGGCTGGACCTACTGGGTGTTCCGCAAGCGGATCGGCGTGGCCAACATCCCGCAGCACTGACCGCCGCCGGGGCGGGGCCGGCACCGGCCCCGCCCCGGCCGTAATTCGGCGGCCCTCGAAAATCCATCCCGCTAGGGTGTGCCGATGCCCGAAACCGTGCACGTGCGCGAACTCACCGCCGACGACCTCGCCGAGGCCTGGGAGCTGGGTCGGCTCACCTTCGGGGGCGATCCGCAGCGACCACCGCACGCCACCGTCGCGGTGCCCGGCATGACCCGCTACGGCGCGTTCGACGACACCGGCCGCCTCGTCGGCAAGGCCGTCGACCTGCACCACGACCAGTGGTGGTCCGGGCGGGCCGTGCCCGCGGCCGACGTCGCCGGCGTGGCGGTCGCCCCCGAGGCCCGCGGTCGGGGCGTGGCCCGCGGCATGCTCACCGCCCTGCTGCGCGGCGCCCGCGAGCGCGGCGCGGCGATCAGCGCGCTGTACCCGACCGTCGCCGCCCCCTACCGTGCCTGCGGCTGGGAGGCCGCCGGGGTGCTGCGCACCGTCGACCTGGCCACCGCCGCGCTGTCGCGGCACCGGCCGGACCCCCGGTTGACCGTCCGCGCCGGCACGGCCGCCGACCTGCCCGCCGTCGCGGCCCTGTACGAGCGGGTCACCCGGCACCGCAACGGCCCGCTCACCCGCCGGGGTGAGCTGTTCGACTTCTTCGCCGCCGAGCGCGGCCTGCCCGGCGACGCGCTCACCCTCGTCGAGGACGGCGGTGACCTGGTGGGCTACGCCAGTTGGGAGCGGGGCCGGGGCTACGGCGCGGACTCCGTGCTGACCGTCGACGAGGCCCTGGCGACCACCGCCGAGGCCGCCCGGGAGCTCGTCGGCGTGCTCGGCAGCTGGGCCAGCGTCGCGCCGACCCTGCGGTTGTGCCCGCTCGACGGCGACGCCGTGAGCGTCCACCTGCCGCTGGAGTTGGCCCGTGAGCACGAACGGGACCTGTGGATGCACCGGCCGGTGGACGTGGCCCGGGCGGTCGGCATGCGCGGTTGGCCCGCCCACGTGCGGGGCGCCGTCGAGTTCACCCTCGCCGACGCGGTCGCTGACTGGAACACCGGCACCTGGCGGTTGAGCGTCGCCGACGGCGACGGCGAGCTGACCCGGATCGGTGGCGAGGCCGACCTGCGCGTGGACGTGCGCGGCTTCGCGCTGCTCTACGCCGGCGCCGCCCGCGCCCGGTCGGTCGCCGAGGCGGGCCTGCTGCACGCCGCCGGCGCCGACCCGGACGCTCTGGACCTGTTGGGCGCCGGAGGCCCGGCGCAGCTGCTCGACTACTTCTGACCGAGCGTCGCGGCGACGCCCGGTCCGGCCGGCATCGCTGCCAGTTCGGCGTTGGCGCGCTGGGTGACCAGGGTGAGGACCCGGGCGGCGGTGCTCGTCTCGTCAGCCGGGATGTCCGCGTACAGCCGGGCGGTGATGCCCGCGACGGCGTCGGAGATGCGGCCCTGCACGGTGTGGCCGGTGTCGGTGAGCCACACCCGTGGCTGCCCGGCGCCCGTCGGCGTGCGGTCGTCGACCTGGGCGAGATCGGCGTCGACGAGTTGGGTGATCAGCGTGTGCGCCGCCGGTTCGTCGACCTTGAGGGTGCTGGTGATCCGGTGCACGAGCCCGGTCCGCTCGATGGCGCCGGCGGCGAGGACGTTGAGGGTGAGCGCCTGGCCGAAGGTGACCCCGAGCGGGGCGACGGCCCGCTCCAGCAGGGCCCGGGTGGCGTAGTGGGCCTGGCCGACGACCTGGCCGTTGAGGGTGGGAGCGGTGGACATGACGCCTCCTTCTTAACGTTGGCTCGACCAACGTTGGTGCAGCCAACGTAGCATGGATCGTGGGTGGAACCAACGATTACTGCTAGGGTGCGACCCATGGAGTCCACCGCCCCGCAGTCACCCGCCGGGCTACGCACCACCCCGAGCTGGCTGCTCAACCAGACGGCCAGCCACGCCGCCCGCCTGGTCAGCGAGGGCTTCGCCGCCCACCACCTGCGCGGCTACCACTACCGGCTGCTGGCCGCGCTCGCCGAGGGCGGCCCCGCCAGCCAGGCCGACCTGGGCCGTCGCTGCGCCATCGATCGCAGCGACGTGGTGGCGGCCATCAACGACCTGGCCGGTCGGGGGCTCGTCGTACGAGCCCCCGACCCGGCCGATCGCCGCCGCAACGTCATCAGCCTCACCGACACCGGCGCCGACGAGGCACGCCGGATGGCCGAGACCGTCGACCGCGTCCAGCAGGACCTGCTCGCCCCGCTGTCCGCCGCTGAACGTGACCAGCTCGTCCGGCTGCTCACCCGGCTGCTGGACCACCACCGCCGGGACTGACCCGACCCGTCAGCGGGCCTCGCGCAGCTCCGCCAGCCGCGCCTCGATCTCGGCCAGCTCCGCGCGCAGCTTCTCCGCCTGCTGCTCCGCCTCCGCCCGTTCGGTGCCGAGGATCTGCTCCACCGCCTCCTGCACGCCCGGCACGTCGACCAGCGCCACCATCTTCAACGCCTCGGCCGGCTTCACCACGTACGGCTTCGCGAGGGCCTTGCTGCCCTGCTGCGCGGCGACCGTCCACTCACCCTCGGCGTACGCCAGTGTCACCGTCAGGCCCGCGGGGCCCTTGGGCTTCGCGGCCTTGACCGCCCGCCGCGCCGGCGCCTTCTCCACCTGCTCCACCTTCGGCTCCTCCCGCCGCGGCGTCGGCACCCGCGGCGTGTCCAACACGAACTCCGGCTCCGCCACCGCGGGCGGCTGCTCCTGCGCCGGCGGCTCCGGCTTCGGCTCGGCGACCCGACGACCGGCGCCCTTCGGCGCCACCGCGAGATCCGCGGGGGAGAACGGCAACTCGTCGCGGCCGAAGCGCACCACCACGAACTCGTCGGACACCTCGGGGTCGGTCAGCTCGACCACCTGGCCGATCTGACCGGCGACCTGCCCCGCCGACGCGGTGAACACCACCCTGGGCCGGCGGCCCGCCGCCAACGTATCCCGCAGGCTCTGCACCTCGTCAGTGGACAAACCCTGGCCGGCATCCATCACAACCCTCTTCCGTACACCTGTTTGATTGCTGTCTTGATACCAGCCGGCTGCGACACCCGCCGCACGGGGCTCACGCCCGCTCAGCCGCCCAACGCCCGCAGCGCCCGGTCGGCGTGGTCGTTCATGCTGATCTCGCTGTGGATCACCTCGATGACCCGCCGGTCCGCGCCGATCACGAACGTCATCCGCTTCGTGCTCAGCGGCCCCAACGGCAGCCGCCGGCGCACGCCGAACCGCTGCGCCACCGTCCCGTCCTGATCCGACAGCAGCGGATAGTCGAAGCCGTGCAGCGTGGAGAACTCCGCCTGCCGGGCCACGCTGTCGCGGCTGATGCCCACCCGCGAGGCGCCGACCGCCGCGAACTCCGCCGCCAGGTCCCGAAAGTGGCAGCTCTCCGCCGTGCAGCCCCGCGTCATCGCCGCCGGGTAGAAGAACAGCACCACCGGCCCCGCCGCCAGGAACTCCGACAGCCGCCGTGGCGTGCCCGTCTCATCCGGCAGATCGAAGTCCTCCACGACGTCGCCGACACCCACACCCGCCACCGCGCACCTCCGTTGTCGGACCAGACAGGCGGTGAGCGTAAGCGATCACGCCCAGAGGGCCGCCACCTCGTCCGCCACCACCGCGGCCTGCGTCCGCCCGGCCCGCGCGGATCCCGCCCGTCGCGCCGGATCCAGCACGTTGCGACCGATGGCCTTGCGCGCCGCCGCGTCCGGCGTCACCACCACCACCCGTGACCCGGCCGCCCGCAATCCGGCCACCTGCGCCGACAGCCGTGGCATCGGACCGAACGCCCCCGACGTCGGCGCGATCACCAGCACCCGTCGGGCATCCGCGGCCAGGTCGGCGTTCACCACCGAGCGCATCCCGCCGTCGACGTAGCGGCGCGCGCCGATCGTCACCGGCGGCCACACCCCGGGCACCGCGCAACTGGCGCCCACCGCGTCCACCAGGGACACCGCGCTGTCGTTGTCGAAGACCACGAACTCACCCGAGGACGCGTCCACCGCGGTCACCAGCAGCCGTCGCGCCGGCCACTGGGCCGTCGGCAGTCGGGCCTCGATGACGGCGCGTCGGGACGCCTCCGACGGGGTACGCGCCGCCACCGCCATCGCACCGATCCGCGCCCGTGCCCGTACCGCGTCGCGGGTCCGCGCGCCGGCCCACATCATCCGTGCCAGCACCGCCAGGCCCAGCCGCGCCGCCAGCTCGCCCGACGGCGGCGCCAACTGCGCCTCGTACAGCTGCTCCAGCGGCACCCCCGAACAGACCTGCGCCCCGACGACCGAGCCCGCCGACGTGCCCACCACCAGGTCGGCCTCGGTCACCGGCACGCCCCGTTCGGCGAGCCCCGCCAGCAGCCCCAGCTCCCAGGCCACGCCCGTGACCCCGCCACCGCCGAGCATCAACGCCCGCTCCATGTGACTCTCCTCTCGACGACCGGCCGCGCCGGTCACGGTAGCGTCGGCGCGGCCGGTACGCGGCCCCAGGAACCAGCGGGAGGCACCATGACACCCGTCACCGTCATCACCGGCGGTGGCCGCGGCATCGGCGCGGCCACCGCCCGCCGTCTCGCCGGAGCCGGTCACCACATCGCCCTGTGCTACCGCCGCGACCAGGCCGCCGCCGACGCCGTCCTGGCCGATCTGCGGGCCACCGGCGTGCAGGCCATCGCTGTACGCGCCGACACCACCGACCCGGACCAGGTCGGCGCCCTGTTCGACGCCGCCGCGCAGCTCGGCCCGCTCACCGGCCTGGTCAACAACGCCGGGGTCACCAGCCCCATCGGGCCCTTCACCGAGCTGCGCGTCGACGACCTGCGCCGGGTCGTCGACGTCAACCTCGTCGGCTACGTCCTCTGCGCCCAGCAGGCCGCCCGCCGGTTGACCGACGGCGGCGCCATCGTCAACGTCTCGTCCGCCGCCGCCACCCTCGGCAGCCCGGGAGAGTACGTGCACTACGCCGCCGTCAAGGCCGCCACCGACACCCTCACCGTCGGCCTGGCCAAGGAACTCGCCCCGCGCGGCATCCGGGTCAACGCGGTCGCCCCCGGCATCGTGCGCACCGACATCCACGCCGACTCCGGCGTACCCGACCGCGCCGACACCGCCGCCGGTCGCATCCCGCTCGGCCGTGCCGGCGAACCCGACGAGATCGCGGCCGCCATCGCCTGGCTGCTCGGCCCGGACGCCTCGTACGCCACCGGCACGGTGCTGCGCGTCTCCGGCGGTCTTTGACCGACCGGGGTGTGGGCGCCGCGCGGGACGCGGCACCCACCGGGGCGTCAGTGGGTGAACAGCTTCGCCGCCGTGATCACCGTCTGCGCCACCCCGTAGCCGAGCAGCGCCGCCACCACCAACCAGCTGATCCACAACCGGGCCTGCTGCCCGGGCCGTCCGTTCTCGCTCATCGGGTGCCACTCCTCTCCGCCGTCACCGGCGCCGTGTCCTCGGGGCCGTCTCCACTGGTGGGCGGCTCGTGGAACCGTTCCGGCACCGGCCGGATCAGCAGGTTCGCCACGAAGCCCACCGCCAGCACGCCGATCATCGTGAACAGCGCCGGCCGGTACGCCGCCGCCGTCAGCGTGCCCGGTTCGCCCTCGGCGTCGAGGAACCCGTTGACGATCAACGGGCCCGCGATGCCCGCCGCCGACCAGGCGGTCAGCAGCCGACCGTGGATCGCGCCCACCTGGAACGTGCCGAACAGGTCCCGCAGGTACGCCGGCACCGTGGCGAACCCGCCGCCGTAGAACGACAGGATCACGCAGGCCAGCAGCACGAACAGCGCCGTGGCCGTCTGCCCGAGCAGGGCCAGCAGCGCGTACAGCACCATTCCGACACCCAGGTACACCATGTAGATCGGCTTGCGGCCGATCACGTCCGAGGTGGACGACCAGGCGAACCGCCCGGCCATGTTGAACAGCGACAGCAGCCCCACGAACCCGCCGGCCGCGGCCACCGACACCGCCGATGTGCCGTTGTCCCGGAAGAAGTCCTGGATCATCGGGCTGGCCTGCTCCAGGATGCCGATGCCCGCCGTCACGTTGCAGAACAGCGCCACCCACAGCAGCCAGAACGACCGGGTCTTCACCGCGTTGGCCGCCGACACGTTCGCCGTGGTGACCAGCGGCTTGGACGCCACCGTCGCCGGGTCGAAGCCGGCCGGGCGCCAGTCCGACGCCGGCACCCGCACGTTCGCCACCCCGAACATCATGATCACGAAGTAGCCCAGTCCGAGCGTCACGAACAGCCAGACCAGGGCGCTGCCCGACGCCGTCGATCCCGCGACGGCCGGGTCGTAGCCCGGGTCGTAGAACGACAGCAACTGCCGGGACAGGGGAGAGGCCACCATCGCCCCACCACCGAACCCCATGATCGCCAGGCCGGTCGCCAACCCGGGGCGGTCCGGGAACCATTTGATCAACGTGGAGACGGGGGAGATGTACCCGATTCCCAGACCGATGCCGCCGAGCAACCCGTACCCCAGGTACAGCAGCCACAGCTGCTTCGTGGCGATGCCCAGGGAGCCCACCAAAAAGCCCGCCGCCCAGAAGCAGGTGGAGACGAACATCGCCTTGCGCGGCCCGTTCGCCTCCACCCAGGTCCCGGCGACCGCGGCGGACAACCCCAGCATCACGATCGCGATGCTGAAGATCACCCCGATCGCGGTCTGGCTGGCGTCGAAGTGGGCGATCAGCGAGTTCTTGTACACGCTGGTCGCGTAGACCTGGCCGATGCAGAGGTGGATGGCCAACGCCGCCGGGGGGATGAGCCAACGGCTGTAGCCGGGCGGCGCGACGGTGTGCCGACGATCGAGCGCGGAAAGCATGAGCTGCTTCCTCTCCGAAGCGGGCGAGAAACGTCCTCATCACTTCCCCACACCGCAGGGCAGGAGCAAACCTCACCGTCGCCGGACGGTCGATCCGGTGAGCTGAGCGGTCAGTCAGCCCGGCTCAGCCGCCCGGTGTCCGCCATCTGCTCGTCCGCCCCGAACCAGGCCGAGTCGAGCTTCCCGAACACCATCGCGATGCCGCGCTGTCCGAAGCGCTAGCTGGCCGAGTCCGCCCGCCAGACCCAGTTGCGCCGCTCGTACAGCGGCGTGAGACCCACCCGGAGCATGTTGTTCAGCGACGAGTTGGACGAACCTGGCTCGGGCCTGCCCGTCTCGGCGGTGACCCACCGGCAGCCGGCCTCCGCCGCAGCCGCCGCCCGGGCCGTCAACAGCGCCGACTGCGCCCCCCGACCCCGGTGCGTCGGCAGGGTCGCACCGGTGTTGAGCGAGCCCACCGCACCGTGGATGAACAGGTTGGCGGCGGCGACCATCTCGTCGCCGTCCCAGGCGGCGTACGGGTGAAAGCGCGGGTCACGCACGCCAGCCACGATCATCGGCCCAAGATGCTCCTCGGGCATACCGAAGCAGCGCAGCACCACCGACGCCCACTGGTCCACCAGATCGGCGCTCACCGGACCGACCCGGAGCTCGGTGCGTCCGGGTCGGAGCGTCTCGATCTCGGCGGCGAGCTTCACCCAGGTGCCGCTTGCGGTGATGTTCTCCCGCGCGCAGATCTCGTCCCAGTCCGCCGGCAGCCGGTCAGGGGCGATCTGGATGACGGCGGTGGGGGTCCGCTGAGCGCGGTAGAAGTCGCACACCCGGCCGATCAGGTCGCCGCTGACCGGCTCGGCGAAGCCGAACCCGAGCGCTTTGCTCCAGTAGTTGGTGGGGTCGTGCCGCATCGACAGCACCACTCCGCCACCCATCCGGGTGGCCGCCAAGCCGAGCGCATCCTGGACCTCGACCGGTGCCCCCGACTCGTACCGGAACATGAACTCGGCCTCGGCCAGCTCGGCAAGAGCGCGCACCGTGTCCTTCATGATCACCGCAGCTGCGGTGTGTGCCAGCCGTCGGCGAGCGCGTCGGCGTCCGCCGGGCCCCAACTGCCCTTGTCGTACGGCTGCACCGGCGCCGCCAGATCCAGGATCGGCTCGACGATGCGCCACTCCTGCTGGATCGTCTCCTCACGGGCGAAGCGCAGGTGGTGCCCGTCCATCGCGTCGTCGAGCAGACGCTCGTACGCCTCCTGGCGGTGACCGAGTGCCGCGCCGAAGTCGACGGACAGGTCCACCGGACGGCTCGCCACCTCGGCGCCGGGGCTCTTCGCCTGGATCGACATCGTGATGCCGTCGCCGCGACCGAGCCGGAACCGCAGCAGGTTCGCGGTGACCGCGGCACCGCCCTCGGCCCGGACGAGGGAGCGCTGCGGCTGCTTGAACTCGACCACGACCTCGGTGGCCGTGCCCGGCAGCGACTTGCCGGTACGCAGGTAGAAGGGCACACCGGCCCAGCGGCGGGAGTTGACCGTCAACCGGGTCGCCACGAACGTCTCCGTGTTCGAGTCCGGTCGCACGCCCGGCTCGTCCCGGTAGCCGACGTACTGCCCCCGCACGGTGGACTCCGGCGACAGCGGCTCGATCTGCCGCAGCACGGCGACCTCCGCCTCGCGGAACGCGTCGGTGGTGTCGGCGACCGGCGGTTCCATGCCGATCAGCGCGACGACCTGCAGGATGTGGTTCTGCAGCACGTCGCGGGTGGCGCCCACCGTGTCGTAGAAGCCGGCGCGCCCCTGGGTGCCGAAGCCCTCGGCGAGCGTCACCTGGATGTTGTCGATGTGCTCGCTGTTCCACAGCGGCTCGAACAGCCGGTTGGCGAACCGGAAGGCGTAGAGGCCCTCGACGGCTTCCTTGCCGAGGTAGTGGTCGATGCGGAACACGCGCTCCGGGTCGAACGCCGCGCGCAGCGTGCGGTCCAGCTCGTGGGAGGACTCCAGGTCACGCCCGAACGGCTTCTCCACGATCACCCGGCCCCGCTCGGCCAGACCGGCGGCCGCCAGGCCTTCGACCACGGAGCCGAACACCGCCGGGGGGATCGCCAGGTAGAAGATCGGTCGCTCGGCGCCGCGCAGGCGCTCCGCCAGACGCTGGTACGTCACCGGGTCCGCGTAGTCGCCGGAGATCATCGAGAGGTTGCCCGCCAGCGCGTCGAAGGTCTCGTCGTCGATCTCGTCGTTCGCCTCGAAGACCGACTTGCGGGCGGTGGTGACAAGTTGCTGATCATCCCAGGGGGATCGGGCCACGCCGATCACCGGGACGTCGAGGCGGTTGCGCCGGGTCAGTTCGTACAGCGCCGGGAAGAGCTTCTTCGAGACGAGGTCTCCCGTGACGCCGAACAGCACTACCGCGTCTGAGCGCACGTGCATGGCACTTCCATCCGATCGAGTGAACCTGATCTTCCGACGGGACAACCCCCCCGGCCCAGCTCGGAATTCCCCGCCGGCCTGCCCGGGTGAGGACAGCGACAGGGCCGCGCCGGGTGCGGCATGACCGGCCCGAACCATAAGGAAGGTTTACAGTCCAGGTGCGGCGCGGGTAGCGTGCGAGGTTGATCGATGACCACCGATAACGACGAAGGCCTGGAGGTATCCGTGCGTCGCCGACACACCATGACGCGGCTGCTGGTCATAGCCGCACTCGGACTGCCGTTCATCCTGCCCGCCGCCCCCGCCGTCGCCGCGCCGACCGCCCCGGCCCGCCACCTGCACGACGTGGTGCCCGCGCCCGTCGAGACCCACCCCGACGCCCGGGGCACGTTCCGCCTCAGCCCCCTGACGGTCATCCGCACCTCGCCCGGCTCGGCCGCCGCCTGGCAGGTGGGGCGACAACTCGCCGAGACACTGCGCCCCGCGACCGGCTACCCCCTGCCGGTGCTGCCCGCGCGCTCGACGCCGCTGCCCGAGATCGCCCTGGTCATCGGGGGAGCGGACGGGCGGGTCGGCCAGGAGGGCTACCAGCTCGACGTCACCCGCCGCGGGGTGACGATCCGGGCCAACACCGCGGCCGGGCTGTTCGCCGGCACGCAGACCCTGCGCCAACTGCTGCCCGCCGAGATCGAGGCGTCCAGCCGGCAGCGGGTCACCTGGACCGTGCCCGGCGGACGGATCGTGGACTACCCGCGCTTCGCGTACCGCGGGGCGATGCTCGACCTGGCACGGCACTTCCACACCGTCGACGAGATCACGGCGTACGTGGACCTGCTCAGCCAGTACAAGGTCAACTATCTGCACCTGCACCTGAGCGACGACCAGGGCTGGCGGATCCAGATCGACTCCTGGCCCCGGCTCACCACCGTCGGCGGCGGCCCCGGCACCGGAGTCGACGGGGTCGGCCCCGGGTTCCTCACCAAGGCCGACTACAAGGCCGTCGTCGCCTACGCCGCCGCGCGACACATCACCATCGTCCCCGAGATCGACATGCCCGGGCACACCAACGCCGCCCAGTCGACCTACCCCGAGCTCAACTGCGACGGCGTCGCACCGCCCCCACGCACCGACATCGCGGTCGGCTACAGCTCGCTGTGCATCGGCGACGAGCTGACCTACCGGTTCGTCGAGGACGTCATCCGCGAACTCGCCGCGATCACCCCCGGGCCGTACCTGCACGTCGGCGGCGACGAGGCGCACGCGACCACGGACGAGGACTACCGCACGTTCATGCAACGGGTCCTGCCGCTGGTCGCGAAGTACGGCAAGCGCGCCTCGGGATGGAACGAGATCATGCAGGTCGACCCGCCCACCGACGCCGTGGCGCAGTTCTGGGGCACCGGCACCACCAACGCCGACCTGGCCGAGGCCGCCGCGCGGGGCAACAAGGTGATCATGTCGCCGGCGAACAAGGCCTACCTGGACATGAAGTACGACGCCAACACCCGCCTGGGCCTGTCGTGGGCCGCCTACATCGAGGTGTCCGACGCGTACGGCTGGGACCCGGCCACCCGGGTGACCGGCGTCGGCGAGGACGCGATCCTCGGCGTCGAGGCCCCGCTGTGGTCCGAGACGCTGCGCAGCCTGGACGACATCGAGTACATGGCCTTCCCGCGCCTGTCCGCGATCGCCGAACTCGGCTGGTCGACGGCGGCCAGCCACGACTGGGAGTCGTTCCGCACGCGGCTGGGGGAGCAGGCACCCCGGTGGCGCCTGCAGGAGGTCGACTTCTACCCGTCCCCGCAGGTGCCCTGGCTCTGACCGGACGAGCGGGATGGGTCCGGGCCACGCGGCCCGGACCCACCCGCACACGGGCCCGTCCTGCTGGGCGATGGCGGCCCGACATGGCACGATCACGTACGTGACCAGCAGACCCGACGAGGCGCAGCACCTGCGTGACCTCGCACGCCTGCGCCGCGTCCGCGACCGGATCGACCGCGAGTACGCCCAGCCTCTGGACGTCGAGGCACTCGCCCGCGGCGTGAACATGTCGGCCGGGCACCTCAGCCGCCAGTTCCGGCTCGCCTACGGCGAGTCGCCGTACGCCTATCTGATGACCCGGCGCATCGAACGCGCCATGGCGCTTCTGCGCCGTGGCGACCTCAGCGTCACCGACGTCTGTTTCACGGTCGGCTGCTCGTCGCTGGGCACCTTCAGCACCCGCTTCACCGAACTGGTCGGTGTGCCGCCCAGCGTCTACCGGGACCGGGCGGCCGCCGCGACGGCGGGGATGCCGGCGTGCGTGGCCAAGCAGGTGACCAGACCGATCAGGAATCGAGAAGCGCGGGCCTCCCAGCCGCAACTAGCGTGACCGCCATGGACATCACCATTCACTCGAGCTTCCTGCCGCACACCGACCCGGACGCCTCGCTGGCCTTCTACCGCGACACCCTCGGCTTCGAAATCCGCAACGACGTCGGATACGAGGGCATGCGCTGGATCACCGTCGGCCCCGCCGGTCAGCCCGACACCTCCATCGTCCTGCACCCGCCGACCGCGAGCCCCGGCCTCACCGACGACGAGCGCCGCACCATCCTCGAGATGATGGCCAAGGGCAGCTACTTCGGGGTCAACCTGGCCACCGCCGACCTCGACGGCACCTTCGCCAAGTTGGAGGGCAGCGGCGCCGAGGTCGTCCAGGAGCCCACCGAGCAGCCGTACGGCGTCCGCGACTGCGCCTTCCGCGACCCCGCAGGCAACATGATCCGCATCCAGGAACTGCGCTGAGTTATGGCGACCCCAGCCCTGACCCACACCGACGGCACCGCCCCCGAGCCGCCTCACGACCAGAGTGCCGACCCCCGCTGGCCCGCTCACCGTCGTCGTGACACCGGGCACCGGCTCGCCCACGACATCGACGTCTGGGTGGCCAGCGCCTCGGCCGACGGTGCGCCCTACCTGGTGCCGCTGTCCTTCCACTGGGACGGCGAGACCCTGCTCCTGGCCACGGCGGCGGACAGCCCGACCGGCCGGAACCTGGCCGCCACCCGCGCCGTGCGGCTGGCCCTGGGCCACACCCGCGACGTGTCGATGATCGAGGGCGACGTCGAGGTCCTCGAGATCGACACGCTGCCGCGGGAGCGGGGGGACCAGTTCGCCGCGCACACCGGCTTCGACCCACGCGCCCTGACCACGCCGTACCGCTGGTTCCGGATCTCCCCACGCCGCATCCAGGCGTGGCGCGAGGTGAACGAGATGCCCGGCCGCGAGCTGATGCGTGACGGCCGCTGGTTGGTCTGACCCTGGGGATACCGTCGTTCCCGCACCTCGCGAAGCTGACCAGATCGAGCCAGGCGACACCGACGGAGACCGCGCCAGCGCGGTCTCCGTCCGACAGATGGAGACACGATGAGCAAGGCCACGAGGACGGACACGCAGTCGCCTGCGCCGCACATCGCCGACAGCCACGACCTGATCCGTGTGCACGGCGCGCGCGTGAACAACCTCAAGGACGTCAGCATCGAGATCCCGAAGCGCCGGCTGACCGTGTTCACCGGCGTCTCCGGCTCCGGCAAGAGCTCCCTGGTGTTCAGCACGATCGCCGCCGAGTCGCAGCGGATGATCAACGAAACCTACAGCGCCTTCCTGCAGGGCTTCATGCCGACGCTGGCGCGGCCCGAGGTCGACGTGCTCGACGGCCTGACCACCGCCATCATCGTCGACCAGCAGCGAATGGGAGGCGACGTCCGCTCCACCGTCGGCACCGCCACCGACGCCAACGCGATGCTGCGCATCCTGTTCAGCCGGCTCGGCAAGCCGCACATCGGCTCACCGCAGGCCTTCTCCTTCAACGTCGCCTCCATCAGCGGGGCGGGCGCGGTCAGCATGGAGCGCGGCGGAAAGACCGTGAAGGAGCGCCGCACCTTCACCATCACCGGCGGCATGTGTCCGCGCTGCGAAGGACGCGGCTCGGTCTCCGACATCGACCTCACCCAGCTCTACGACGACTCCAAGTCCCTCGCCGAAGGCGCCTTCACCATCCCCGGCTGGAAGTCGGACAGCTTCTGGACCGTCCGGGTCTACGCCGAGTCGGGCTTCGTCGACCCGAACAAGCCGATCCGCGAGTACACCAAGAAGGAACTCCAGGACTTCCTCTACAAGGACCCGGTCAAGGTGAAGGTCGACGGCGTCAACCTCACCTACGAAGGTCTGATCCCCAAGATCCAGAAGTCGTTCCTGTCCAAGGACAAGGAAGCGCTCCAGCCGCACATCCGAGCATTCGTCGACCGCGCCGTCACCTTCACCACCTGTCCCGAATGCGACGGCACCCGACTCAGCAAGGCGGCGCGCTCCTCCACGATCGACGGGATCAACATCGCCGAGGCCTGCGCGATGCAGATCAGCGACCTCGCCGAATGGGTCAGCAGCCTCAACGAGCCCTCGGTGGCGCCGCTGCTCGCCGCACTGCGCCACACCCTCGACTCGTTCGTCGAGATCGGGCTCGGCTACCTCTCGCTGGACCGGCCGTCCGGCACCCTGTCCGGCGGCGAGGCACAGCGCACCAAGATGATCCGCCACCTCGGCTCCTCACTGACCGACGTCACCTACGTCTTCGACGAGCCCACCATCGGCCTGCACCCCCACGACATCCAGCGGATGAACGACCTGCTGCTGCGGCTGCGCGACAAGGGCAACACCGTCCTCGTCGTCGAACACAAGCCGGAGGCGATCGCGATCGCCGACCACGTCGTCGACCTCGGCCCCGGCGCCGGCACCGCGGGCGGCACCGTCTGCTTCGAGGGCACCGTCGAGGGACTGCGCGCCAGCGACACCGTCACCGGCCGCCACCTCGACGACCGGGTCGCCCTCAAGGACACCGTACGAAAGCCCACCGGCACGCTGGAGATCCGCGGCGCGACGGCGCACAACCTGCAGAACGTCGACGTCGACATCCCCCTCGGGGTGCTCTGCGTGGTCACCGGCGTCGCCGGCTCCGGCAAGAGCTCACTCGTGCACGGCTCGATCCCCGCCGGCGAGGGCGTGGTCTCGGTCGACCAGGGCGCGATCCGCGGCTCGCGGCGCAGCAACCCGGCGACCTACACCGGACTGCTCGACCCGATCCGCAAGGCCTTCGCGAAGGCCAACGGCGTGAAGCCCGCGCTGTTCAGCGCCAACTCCGAGGGAGCCTGCCCCACCTGCAACGGCGCCGGCGTCATCTACACCGACCTGGCGATGATGGCCGGCGTCGCCACCACCTGCGAAGAGTGCGAAGGCAAGCGGTTCCAGGCATCGGTGCTGGAATACCACCTCGGCGGCCGCGACATCAGCGAGGTGCTCGCCATGTCGGTGACCGAGGCCGAGGAGTTCTTCGGCTCCGGCGAGGCACGCACCCCGGCCGCGCACGCCATCCTCGAACGGCTCGCCGACGTCGGCCTCGGCTACCTCAGCCTCGGCCAGCCCCTCACCACGCTGTCCGGCGGCGAGCGGCAGCGGCTCAAGCTCGCCACCCACATGGCCGAGAAGGGCGGCGTCTACGTCCTCGACGAGCCGACCACCGGCCTGCACCTCGCCGACGTCGAGCATCTGCTCGGCCTGCTCGACCGGCTCGTCGACTCCGGCAAGTCGGTCATCGTCGTCGAGCACCACCAGGCGGTCATGGC
This sequence comes from Micromonospora cremea, assembly GCF_900143515.1. Taxonomy (NCBI): domain Bacteria; kingdom Bacillati; phylum Actinomycetota; class Actinomycetes; order Micromonosporales; family Micromonosporaceae; genus Micromonospora; species Micromonospora cremea. The sequence goes on from NZ_FSQT01000001.1 coordinate 1,715,400, forward strand.
GCACGCCGACTGGATCATCGACCTCGGCCCCGGCGCCGGGCACGACGGCGGCCGGATCGTCTTCGAGGGCACCCCCGCCGACCTCGTCGCCGCCCGCTCCACGCTCACCGGCCAGCACCTCGCGGCCTACGTCGGCGCCTGACCGAGCCGTCTGATCCGTACCCGCCATCGCCGGGGGCGTCCGGGGGAGTACCCCGGACGCCCCCGTGCCGTCCGATGTCTATCCGCGACCTGAACCTGGCGTGGCGGTGCCGCCAGAGGTCGCCTCGGGTTTCGTGTACAGAATCTCGCGGGCCTGCTCCGCGGCGCGGGCGATGCTCTCGGCGATGAAGTCGACGAAGCGAGCGATGCTCTCGAGACGGATGGCGGCCGGGGTGCCGGGACCGAGGACGCTGACGCCCTGCCGCGCGACCTCGGCGAGCTGTGCGTTGGACCGGGCGCCGGCGATCGTGCTCTGGTAGAAGACGTCGTCGTCGACGACGTAACGCTCCCGGCGGCGGTCGTCGCGTTCCCGGCGAATGAGGCCCTGGCTCTCGAGGAACGTGATCGCCTTGGAGATGGACGCCGGGCTGACCTGGACACGTTCGACGAGCTCGGACGCGGTGAGGCTGCCCGCGTCGGCGGTGTAGAGGCAGGTCAGCACCCGCGACATCATCTTGGGAAGACCCTGCTGCATCAGGAGGGTCGTGAACATCTCCTCGTACTCGCGCACGGCCTCGGCGTCGCGTCCGTGGGCCTGCGAGGGTGCCTGCGGCCCTCGGGGAGGGACCTGCCTGCGCCGGTGAGAGCGGCGTTCGGTGGCGCGGTGGGCCAGGTCGGCACGGTAGGCGGTGGGGCCGCCGTTGCGCATCACCTCACGCGTGATCGTCGAGGTGGGACGGTCGAGACGCCGGGCGATTTCCGCGTAGGCGAGCCCGTCGGCCAGCCCGAGCGCGATCTGCTGGCGTTCCTGCTGGCTGAGCCTGCCTCCCGGCATCGCGATCTCCCTCCACGCTTGCTTGAAGCGCCAGCATAGCGTTCACTCCTGGCCTATTGCAACGGTGAGGATCTCGATCGTTGCGTTAAATTCAGACCAGTTGCAACGATAATTCGGCTCTCACCTGCCTAAATGCTTGCCGTGCGCAACGATTCTGTTGCCTGATCTCTAAACGCAACGTAGCGTTTCCGGTGTCAGAAACAAGAACGCAAGAGGAGAGCACGATGCAGACGTTCGACACCCCCACCCCGATCGCCGCCATCCTCGACATCCCCGCGGGGCGCGTCCAGTTCATCGCCGCCGACCGGGCCGACACCACGGTCGAGGTCCTGCCCGCGGACGCCTCGAAGGCCCGCGACGTGAAGGTGGCGCAGCAGACCACGGTCGAATACGGCGACGGCGTCCTGCGGATCAAGGCCTCGGCGAAGAACCAGCTCCTCGGCCCCTCCGGATCCATCGAGGTGACGGTCCAGCTGCCCGCCGGTTCCCAGCTCACGGTGAAGGCGGCCAGCGCCGAATTCCGCGCCGTCGGACGGTTCGGCGATGTCGCCTTCGACGGCGCGCACGGTGTAATCAAGATCGACGAAGCGGCGAGCGTCCGCCTCACCACCGCCGCCGGTGACGTCTCGGTCGGCCGCCTCAACGGGCCGGGGGAGATCAGCACCGTCAAGGGCGACATCCAGATCGCCGAGGCCGTGAGCGGCACGGTCGTACTGCGCACCCAGGCCGGCAACGTGTCGGTCGGCGCCGCCCACGGCGTTTCCGCCTCCCTGGACGCCGGCACCACCCTCGGCCGGATCCACAACGCGCTGATGAACACCGAAGGCGCCGCCGGCCTGACCATCCACGCGACCACCGCACAGGGCGACATCGTCGCCCGCAGCCTCTAAAGGAGCACCCATCATGACCAACCTGGCCATCGCGGCGAACGGCCTGCGTAAGTCCTACGGCGACAAGGTCGTCCTCGACGGCGTCGACCTGAACGTCCCCGAAGGAACGATCTTCTCCCTGCTCGGCCCGAACGGCGCCGGCAAGACCACCGCCGTCAAGATTCTGTCCACCCTCATCTCCGCCGACCCCGCCTCCGGCGCCATCCGCGTCGGCGGCCACGACCTCACCACCGCCCCCCAGGCGGTCCGCGCCTCGATCGGCGTCACCGGCCAGTTCTCCGCCGTCGACAACCTGATCACCGGCGAAGAGAACATGCTCCTCATGGCCGACCTGCAGCACCTGCCCAAGCGTGAAGGCCACCGCACCGCCGCGGAGCTGCTGGAACGCTTCGACCTGACCGACGCCGCCAGGAAGCCCGCCTCCACCTACTCCGGCGGCATGAAGCGCCGCCTCGACCTCGCCATGACCCTGGTCGGCAACCCGCGAATCATCTTCCTCGACGAACCCACCACCGGCCTCGACCCCCGCAGCCGCCACAACATGTGGCAGATCATCCGCGAACTCGTCTCCGACGGCGTCACCGTCTTCCTCACCACCCAGTACCTCGAGGAGGCCGACGAACTCGCCGACCGCATCGCCGTACTCAACGACGGAAAGATCGCCGCCGAGGGCACCGCCAAGGAACTCAAGCGGCTCATCCCCGGCGGACACGTCCGGCTCCGCTTCACCGACCCGACCTCGTACCAGTCCGCGGCCTTCGCGCTTCACGACGCCACCCGCGACGACGAGTCCCTCTCGCTGCAGATCCCCAGCGACGGCAGCCAGCGCGAACTGCGCGCAATCCTCGACCGGCTGGACTCGGCCACCATCGAGGCCGACGAGCTGACCGTGCACACCCCCGACCTCGACGACGTGTTCTTCGCCCTCACCGGCGGCGGCGCCAACGTCCCCACCCAGCCCAAGGAGGCCGTCCGATGAGCACCCTCTCCTTCGCCGTCCGCGACTCGTCCACCATGCTGCGCCGCAACCTCCTGCACGCCCGGCGCTACCCGTCCCTCACCCTGAACCTGCTGCTCACCCCGATCATGCTGCTGTTGCTCTTCGTGTACGTCTTCGGCGACACGATGGGCTCGGGCATCATCGGCGGCGGCGCGGACCGCTCCGAGTACATCGCGTACATCGTCCCGGGCCTGCTGCTGATGACCATCGGCAGCACCGTGATCGGGACCGCGGTGTCCGTCTCCAACGACATGACCGAGGGCATCATCGCCCGCTTCCGCACGATGGCCATCCACCGCGGTTCGGTGCTCGTCGGGCACGTCATCGGCAGCGTCCTGCAATCCATCGCAAGCGTGGTCCTCGTGGGTGCCGTCGCCGTGGCCATCGGCTTCCGGTCCACCGGTGCCGGCGTCCTGGAATGGCTCGCCGCGCTGGGGCTGCTCGTGCTCTTCGCCCTGGCGCTCACCTGGATCGCGGTCGGCATGGGCCTGGTCAGCCCGAACGCCGAGGCCGCCAGCAACAACGCGATGCCGCTGATCCTGCTGCCGCTGCTGTCCAGCGCCTTCGTCCCGGTCGACGCCATGCCCGGCTGGCTCCAACCGATCGCCGAGTACCAGCCGTTCACACCCGCCATCGAGACCCTGCGCGGGCTGCTGCTCGGCAGCGAGATCGGCCACAACGGGTGGCTCGCGGTTGTCTGGTGCCTGGGCCTCGCGGTGCTCGGCTACATCTGGTCGACCTCGAAGTTCAACCGCGACCCGAAGTAACCGCCATGACGGCGGGTCCTTCCCGCAACTCGTCCCGCGCGAGGGCGGCGTACTCCGACACGATGTCGGAGCACGCCGCCCCGTCGGCGTTCCACATATGTCCCTTCTCATTCATCCTGAGCCACCTGAACCACCCCTGACCTGCAGTGGCTCAAGATAGTGAGAACTGCCCAGCCAAAGCTTTTCTCATTATCTTGAGCCAAGTTCAAGTCTTGTCGTCCGTCCGACGCTCAAGACGCTGGCTTCTATCGGCAATGGGAGACGCTGTGGCAGTTACCATGCGTCACCTCTGCCAGGCGGTGGAAGACTGGCTCACCGAGCAGGACAGCAAGCGCGGCCGGCGGATGGAGTATCCCTCGGCTGGTCGATCGGCAAACCCGACCGCGGCAACCCCGCTCGTCTGCGATCTAGTTGAGGCGCGTCCAGAACCGGTCCCGGGCCGAACACCGCCGCGGGGACCACCAGCGGATCGCTCACGACGCCCCGTGAGGGGTCGCAGAGCGCTGGTCGAACAGAGCCCACCCTCTGCTGATCATGCCGGCGGAGAAGAACGTCAGGAAGAACATGCGCTCGACGCTCGCCGTGATCCTGATGTGAGCGATCCCCGCTGGCGCGCCAGGCAGGTCGACGCGGTGAGCGAGGGTCACCATGGACCAGAAGTCGCCGTGGGCGGTCCCGCTGCACAAGTTCCACGTCAGTTGCGCCACCGTCGGACCCATGACGTCATGCTCACCTGCGACTCGAACTACCTCCGTCGAACTGACCCCCTTGGTCGCCGCGGTTTCGTCCAGCCCGCAGCGGCGGGCGATCGCCTTGAGTTCGTCAATCCGGTCGGCCGCCGGCCGGGGCGCTGGCGCCCCCAGCATCTGCCTGACCCGCTCGCCGTTGCGGACGTCGGCCGCCGCAAAGCGCAGGCGGCGGGTGAGGCGCTCCGGCCGGCTGGCCGGCCCTAGTAACCACACAGCCGTGCTGGCGTTCTCAAACGCCCCCCTCAGCAGGGAGTAATGCGCGTACATGTGGATCATCGCCGCGTCACAAAGCACCGTGCGGTGGGCGTGCAGGTGGTCGACGGCGTGACTGAGTGCGATCCACGCGGCACGACTGGTGTGGTACGGGTTGACTCGCCGGTCGTCGCCGGCGAGAGCACTGCCGGCGCCGACGGTGCGGCGTGGACCTTCGGGGTTGAGGCGCGCCCGCCACGCGTCCACCTGCTCAAGGATGCCTAGCATCCCCTCGAAGAACGGCCTCTCGTGCTCTTCCATCGGGCACACCGTACGGGGCGGCACCGACGATTGACGGTCGGCCAGGTCCTGCCGGGACGGCCGTACGAGGATCGCTCGGTCTGCGGTGATGGCGGGCCTCCCGCCGGGTGGATCGGATCAGTAGCGACCCGGTCGCGGCGATCGTGGACGCACCATCCGCCGCTGGCCAGATAGGCGAAACCGACGTCGGCTTCTGGCCGTGCGGCCGATGATCAGGGCATGTGGGCGCGCGCCGACATTCCGGCCGTCTGGGGCCCCGTCGACGGCCGGAACCTGCTGGTGCCCGTCGACGACGACGGTTTCCCGCCCGAGATCCTCGACCAGAACTGGCTGTGGGTGGAGTACGGCGGCGAGCTGCTCGACACCGACGTCGGCGGGGTGTACGAGCTCGTGCCGCTCGGCGGCCCTGGGCCGCCGTGGGTGTACGTCTGGACGCCAGCGGCCGAGGCGCGATAAAGCGCGGGATGTGCTCCCGCCAGCGGCTCAGCCGGTTGCTCATCCAAACCAGAAGATCAAATAGACGTGGTGTGTGGGGGAGAGGTCGATCGGGCAGCTGTCGAGAGGACGATCGACACGTGATCGCCCGGCATCTGGTGCCACGCTCGACGCCACCCGGCGATGGTCTCCACCACAGGTGGCTTACGTCGGTGTTGCAGGACATTGCGAAGCTACCCCGGGCGTACCTGACGAACATCCACGAACACCCCCGCGCCTCGGTCCGACCCCTCAAACCGCAGGCGTACGAGAAGTACCTGCGGCAAGCACGGTGGTGGTCCTCGGGATCCGGGCGCAGACGAAGTTGTCGCGGCGCCCAGGTCCTGGCGGTGAACACGAGCGGCCGGGCCGGGGCCGTTCGCCGTGGCGTGGCGCGGCGAGGCCGAGGTGGACGGCTTCAACGAGCTGGTCCTGCACGGCGGCCTCACCCATCGAAAGCGGATCGCCGGTGACCTGGTCGAGAGCTGGATGCTGATCGAGATCGACCCGGTCCGGGACGTCGGCGAGCGGGACCGGCTGCGCCGGGAGCTGCAGCGGGTGCTGACCGACGTTCAGGAGGCGGTCGAGGACTGGCCGAAGATGCGCCAGCGCGCGCTCGCCCTCGCCGACGAGCTGGCCGCCGCGCGGACCAGCCGTCGACGCGTTTCTCGAACGGTTCCGCGACGACCCGGCCACCCGCGCCACCTACACCGAGACCCTGCGCTGGCTGCGCGAGACCGCCGGCGACCAAGTGCCGGTCGCGGCCCTCACCCCAGAGATCTACGAGCGGACGATGGCCCGCTGGGACGAGCGGGCCGCGAACACCTGGAACAAGCACCTGTCCGCGCTGACCTCGTTCACCGCCTACTGCGTTGTTTTTGGTCTGGAAACTACGGACGGGCCTGTACGCGCAGCCGCTGGACGCCAGCTACTGGAGTCCAACAGCCGGACGGCGGAGTCACCGCACGACACTCACGCCTCGGGCAGCCAGCCACGCTCCCGGGCACGCCAGCCCAACTGCAGGCGCGACTGCGCCCCCGCCGTCTCCATCAGGTGCTGCATCCGGCGAACGACGGTGCGCCGGCTCATCCCGAGGCGCGCACCCGCCGTCTCGTCGGTCATCCCGGCAACCAGCAGCGACAGCAACTTGCGGTCCTCATGCGAGATCTCGCCCCGCGCGGTAACCTCACCGGCGCCCGACAGGCCCAAGGGACTCGCTGTCGACCACACGCCCTCGAAGAGTGCGACGAGCGCGTCGAGCAGCGCGCACGGGTGGACGAGCACCGCCGCATCCTGCGCCGCATCCGTCAATACCAGAGGGAGCAGGGCCAGCGTGCGATCTGCGACGGCGAGCTTTGTCGGCACGCTCGGCGCGAGGCGCGCTATCTCGCCATTGCGGACGTGCTCCCCGGCCGCCGCCAGGGTGGCCGGATCGGCGAGCGCGTCGATGGTGTAGACGACGCGGTAGGTGATTTCCCGCCCGCGCTCCATCTGTACGCGGTTGACCTGCTCGGCCGCGGCGTACGGCGGCGCGACCAGCATCCGCATCGTTGCCTTCGCGACACGCTGTACCCGGTCGAAGGCACGCTGCACGCTTGCTTGCCCTTGGACGATCTCGATGAGTTCACCGGTACGCCGTCCGGCGGTACGGTCGCGGGTCTGGGCCGCCAGCGCGTGCGCCGCCTCGCGGACCCGGTCCAGCTCGGCGTGCTGGCGCTGGATCAACTGCTCGATCGCCTCGTCTGGCGGAACCGGCACGACCAGGCCGTGCGGCGGTGGCGTGCGGTGCACCATTCCTTTGCGGTGCAGGCCGGCCACCGCCCGGCTGATCTGCGTGGTGGGCCGTCCGGTGCGTCTGGCCAGCTGATCCACGGTGGCGCTGCCCTGCCGCAGCAGCCCAAGGTAGGCCGACTCCTCGGCGGTGGTGAGTCCGGCGGGCTCGAGCATGCGTGGGCCTCCCATCGAGCGGCGGTGTGGGACGGGACAGGTGGCGAGGCCGGCGGTTCCGGGACGTGTGATCGGCGGTGGCGCACCTGAGTCACGACTCATCTGCGCCCTTGAGTGATCTAGCCCCGGGTGGTGCCAAGTGTGACACTCGGCCGAGCTCGATTCCACGATCATCCGGGAGACCCGCGGTCGGGAGGAGGGCCCTGTCGTGAGGTCGCTACAGGGTCAAGAGCGGCCATTTGAAGAAAGGGTCCATGTCTGTGCATCCTTCCCGGCCACACCGGCGTACTGCCCTGACGGCGGTATCCGGTGCCCTCATGGTGGGGCTCGCGGCTCTGGCGGCCGTGCCTCCGCCACCGGCGCTCGCCTCGCCGCAACCTGCCACCGAGCCTGGCCCCGCGCAGCAGCGCGCCGAACACCACACGATCACCCTTGTCACCGGCGATACAGTGGCCGTCACTCGTGGACCGAAGGGCATCATTTCCTACAGCGTCACCCCGGGCCCTGGCCGCCAGGACGTGACGTTCCTGACCCGATCGGCCAGCGACGGCGCCGTCTCGGTAATCCCCTCCGACGCGCTGAACCTGCTCTCCGCCAACCAACTGGACCCCCAACTGTTCGACCTGGCCGCGCTGATCGACAGCGCGCCCGACGACGGTGGCGAACTGCCGCTGATCGCCCAGTACGCCAAGGCGACCACGGCCGGGCCCTCCAACCGGGTGCGGGGCGTGCTCGCCGACGGTGCCCGGACCACTCTCGCCCTGCCCCGGCTCGGGCTGAACGCGGTGCGCGTCCCCCCGAACAACACCGGACGCATGTGGCGTGCAGTCACCGGTGGAGAGAAAGCTGCACAGCGTCTGCGCGGTGGCCTCGGCAAGCTCTGGCTGGACCGCAGGATGAAGGTCTCGCTGGAGCGCAGTGTGCCCCAGATCGGCGCCCCGACTGCCTGGCAGGCGGGGCTCACCGGGACCGGTGTCACCGTGGCCGTTCTTGACACTGGCTACGACATCGACCACCCCGACCTCAAGGACGTGGTCGTCGCGTCCGCCGACTTCGTCGGCGAGGGCACGGTAGACGACCACGTCGGGCACGGCACCCACGTTTCCTCGACCATCGCGGGCAGCGGAGTGGCCTCGAACGGGCTGCGCAAGGGCGTGGCGCCCGGCGCGAAGCTGGCCGAGGGCAAAGTTTGTTCCGAAGAAGGCTGCCCCTGGTCGGCGATCCTCTCCGGGATGCACTGGGCGGCCAACGAGGTGCATGCGAAGGTCATCAACATGAGCCTCGGCGGGCTCGACTCCGCTGGTATCGACCCGCTCGAGGCCGCGGTGAACGACCTGTCGGCTCAGACCGGAGCCCTCTTCGTCATTTCGGCGGGCAACAACGGCTGCAGGTATGGCGCCCGCCCGGTCGGCTCGCCCAGCACCGCTGACGCGGCGCTGAGCGTGGCCGCGGTCGACCGGACCGACTTCATCGCCGACTTCTCCAGCTGCGGTCCACGCATGCTCGACAACGCGCTGAAGCCGGAGATCAGTGCGCCAGGAGTGGGCATCGTCGCAGCGGTCCCCGGCGGGGGCTACGGGTCCTTCAGCGGTACGTCGATGGCCGCCCCGCACGTCACCGGCGCGGCGGCGATCCTGGCCCAGCAGCATCCGGACTGGACCGGAGAGCAGCTGAAGGCCGGCCTGATGAGCAGCGCCTCCGAGCCCCGCTGGGAGAGCATGCCATCGCCCCGGTACGGGTCCGGCCGTGTCGACGTGGCGCGGGCGGTCGCCGCTCAGGTCACGCCGAGCGTCGGTGGTCTGAACATCAACCAGCCCTGGCCGCGTCCCACAGCGGGCGTCACCCGCACGGTCAGCTATCGCAACGTCGGGACCGAGCCGGTCGTCCTCGATCTGGCCGTCTCGTCGATCCCGGCCGCGCTGGTCACGCTGAACACCCAGCGGTTGACGGTGCCCGCCGGAGGCGGCGCCTCGGTGACGCTCACCGTCGGCAGCGAAGGCGAGGCAGAGGCCTACCACCTCGGCGCCCTCACCGCCACCGTCGACGGCGCCCCGGTGGCCCGGACCGCGCTGACCTACCACCAGGACGCGCGGTACGACGTGTCGGTGGAGCTGGTCAACCGGCTCGGCGCGCCCGCCGAGGGCAGTGTGGCCGCGGTGAACGGCGACACCGGCGCGGTGACGTACTTGACGGTCAATGGGGGCACGGCACGGGGGATGCTTCCCACCGGCCGGCACTACCTGCTGACCACGGTGTTCCCGGGCGGGCCGGAGGACATCGCCTTCACCTACGGGATCGTGCCGGTCACGGTCACCGACGATACGGCCGTCCTGCCGGTACGGGTCGACGCCCGCCGCGGCAGGCAGGTCCGGCTCGAAATCTCCGACCGCTCGGCCGAGCATGTCGTCACGTCCGTGGACCTGACCCTCGACGTGGCCGGCACCCGGATGGCGCACGGCGGCTCCTTCGGCGTGCAGGGCGCGAGCTACGTGCTCCCGGTCGAGGATCCGGCCGTCACCTATGGCGCCCGGGCGGTCTTCGACAAGAAGGGTTCGAGCGAGCAGTCGCCGAGCCCCTACCACTACCGGATCGCCGACACCCGCGCCGGCATCCCCACCGACCCGGTACGCACCGCGGCCAGGGAGGACCTCGCCCGGGTCGTCATGGACTTCAAGGCTCCCGGCGTCGCCTCCAGCGGATCCGCCGCCGTCGGCATGATCACCGACGACAGCCTTCCCACGCTCACCATCGAAGGGCCGGTCGACTTCCCGTCGAAGGTGATCGACTACCGGGCGCCGGGGCGGTACGAGAGCGAGATCCGCATCGGCGACAACTGGATCACGGCACCGGCCCGAACCGTCAGCCTGGCTGAACCCGGCCGGGAGACCTGGAACAACGCGCTCCTCGGGCCGACGCTGGACAGCACCGGGCTGAACGGAGACGGCTTCATGTCGATCCCCGACATCCCGTGGTTCGTCGACGCCGAGACGCACGACTTCGCGTACACCCCCGCGTCCGGCACCCTGACGCTGAAGCGGGAGGGGGAGCAGGTCGCGCAGTGGCAGGCCGGCCAGTGGGGCTACGCCTACGGGCTGCCCGTGGAGAAGGCCACGTACACCCTGCAGGCGAGCGTCACCCGGTCGGTGCCGTTCGCCACCCTGTCCAGCCGGATCGACGCCGAGTGGCGGTTCACCACGGCAGGCACCACGGAGTGGCTGGCCAATCCACTCATGGTGCCCCGCCTGGCAGCCGTCGGCCTCGACGAGTACAACCGGGCCGCCGGCAAGGCACCCACCAAGGTGCTGATCGGCGTCAGCGGCCAGCCCGCCGGCGGCGTCCCGGCCACCCGAGTCACCCGGGTGGAGGCGTCCTTCGACGAGGGCCGCACCTGGAAGTCGCTGAAGGTCACCGCTGGGCCGAACGGGACGCTGGGCAAGGTGATGGTCCCCAACCCGCCCGCAGCGGGCCACGTCGCGCTGCGGGTCACGCTGGCGGACCGGGACGGCAACCAGGTCACGCAGACCGTCCACCGCGCCTACGAGGTGCGGCCCCGGTAACCGAGCGAGGCCGGGCCCGAGCGGCTGTGCAGCCGCTCGGGCCCGGTCTTTTTCCGATCCTTTTCAGATTGGGCGGCCACACCGAACGTGCGTGCCTGCGGCAGATGCGGCCGACCCCCCAACCCCGGGAGCGAGATGCCCAGACGAATTCGGTGGCTGTTGGCGACCACCACAGTGGTTGCGACGCTGCAAGCGGTGCCGGGAACCCCGGCGCTGGCCAACCCGACCCCAGACCTCACCACCCCGAACCCCGCCACCGCGGCCCCGGCCGGCAGCGGTGAGACGCACACCGTCACGCTGCTCACCGGCGACGTGGTGACCGTCGAGGCCACCGGGTCCGGCTGCCCCCGGGTCCGCGTGCAGCCCGTCGACCCGGCCGGTGTGATCCGGCGCAGCTGCGGTGTCGACGGGCACCTGAAGGTCATCCCGGCCACGGTGGCGGCCCAGGTCGGCACCGTGCTCGACCCGGACCTGTTCGACGTGACCACGCTGATCGCGGACGGCTACGACGACGAGAGCACCACCGAGCTGCCGGTCATCGTGCAGCCCGCCGAGAACCAGCGGACGACGGCGCTCGCCGGCCTCCGGCCACTGTCGAGCATCGGCGCGGTCGCCGGGGCCGTGCCGAAGCGGTCCGCGGCCAACGCCAGGGCAGCCACCACCACCCTGCTCACCGGTGCGCGAAAGGTCTGGCTCGACCGGAAGGTGCACGCGACCGGGATCACCGCCGGCAACCACGGCGGCGGGCAGCCCGCTCAACTCGACCACAACATCAGCCAGGTCTCCGCGCCACAGGCCTGGCAGGCCGGCTACACCGGCAAGGGCACCCGGGTCGCCGTGCTCGACACCGGCGCCGACTTCAGCCACCCCGACCTGGCCGGCCGCGTCGTCGACCGCGCCGACTTCGTCACCACGGGCGGCGACGCGGTCGACCACAACGGGCACGGCACCCACGTCGCGACCACCATCGCCGGCACCGGGGCCGCCTCGCACGGCCAGCGTCGCGGCATCGCGCCCGATGCGCGCCTGGTCATCGGCAAGGTCCTCGACGACTTCGGCTCCGGTTCCGACTCCGACATCATCACCGGCATGGAGTGGGCCGCGGCCCGCGCCGACGTGATCAACATGAGCCTGGGCGGCGCCATGCCGGACGACGGCACCGACCCGATGGCGGTCGCCGTCGACAACCTGACCGAGCAGACCGACGCACTCTTCGTCATCGCCGCCGGCAACAGCGGCGGCGCGATCGCGTCCCCCGGCTCGGCCGGGCGCGCGCTGACCGTCGGCGCGGTCGACGCGGACGACGAGCGGGCCGACTTCTCCAGCCGGGGACCGCTGATCAACACCTGGGCGGCGAAGCCGGAGCTGGTCGCCCCCGGCGTCGACATCGTCGCCGGCCGCGCCGCCGGTACCACCCTCGGCACGCCGTTCGACGAGCACCACACCACGCTCTCCGGCACCTCCATGGCCGCCCCGCACGCCGCAGGGGCCGCCGCGCTGCTCGCCCAGCGCCACCCCGACTGGACCGCGGACCGGCTCAAGGCCGGGCTCGTCGGCGCCGCCGACCCGCTGCCCGACGCCGAGCCGTACACCGTCGGCGCCGGCCGGCTCAACGCGGCACGGGCACTCACCGGCCCGGTGAGCGACCAGCCGGTGGTCAACCTCGGCACCTTCAGCTACCCGCAGTCCGGAACCAGCGAGGTGCGGCTGAGCTGGACCGGCGACCGGACCCCGGCGACCGTCCCGCTCGACCTCGCCATCACGGTCGCCAACCACGACGGGACCACCGCACCCCGCCGGGCCGCGAAGCTGTCGACCACCCGGGTGACGCTCAAGGGCGGCGTGCCCGGCACGGCGACGCTGCGGCTCGACCGCGCGGCGCTGGCCGGCTCGCCCGGGTACTACCTCGCCACGGTCACCGCCCGCACGCCGAACCACGCGTTGGTCGCGACCACGCCGGTCGCCTTCTACGTGGAGCCGCGCAGCTACGACCTGACGATCCAGACCCGTGCCGTGCCGGGCGCCCCGGTGAACGGGTACAGCGCCGTCGGGGTGGAGGTGACCAACCTCGCCGACCCGCTGCTCTACGGCGGCGGGGCGTTCTTCACCCCCGGCAAGTCGGCCACGCTGCGGGTCCCGGCCGGCCGTTACCAGGTCACCGCGGCGTTCACCACGTACAACGACGAGACCGGAGCGCAGACGGGCGCGTTCGTCGGGGACAGCGACATCGCCGTCGACGGCCCCCGGACGGTCATCCTCGACTCGACGCAGGCCAAGCCGTCCACCGCGACCGTGTCCGGGAAGCCCACCCAGGCCCTCGCGAGCGACTTCCTGTACGTGCAGACGGCCGTAAACGGTCTCTCCTGGTGGCAGGCCATCGCCGCGTGGGGTGACTCGGCCACCGTCGCGGTCGGCCCGGTGACGCTACCCAGCGTCGGGTCGCTGCGGATGTACGGCGGCTGGGGGCTTGACTCGCCGGCGGGCACGGCCGCGCCGTACCACTACGACCTGGCTCACGAGTACACCGAGGGAGTGCCGGCCGACCCCACCTACCGGGTCACCGCCGCCGAGCAGGCCCGTCTCGCCCGGATCGACCAGCGGTTCAACCAGCTGGACCTGGCCGGGATGGTGACCTCGATGCGCCGCGCCGGCTTCACCCCCGACGGGTTCTACCTGACTCAGAACCCCACCTACGACCTGCCGGCGACGCGTACCGAGTACGTCTCGCCGGGGTTCCTCTGGCAGGACACCGGGACCTACGGCGGGCTCCCGGCCCAGGAGGCGCCCCGGGACTACGCCCCGGGTAGCCGGCAGACCAAGATCTGGGCGCGGCAGCCGCTGCGCTCCGACTGGTTCGACGACCCGGCCGGTGGGGAGTACAGCTGCGCCGGCGCGCCGTGGCGGTCCAGCGGCAACCTGCACGTCGACCTGGCCATGCTCGTCGACCAGCACCAGCGGGCCGACTGCCTGCAGCCCGGCGCGGTCGGCATCACGCGAACGCTGGCGCTGTACCGGGACGGCCAGCTCGTCGACGAGCGCAACGCCGCCCGGACCGACTTCAGCGTGCCGGCGAAGGCGGCGGACTACCGGCTCACCTTCGACGTCGACACCAGCCGGATCCTGCCGTTCTCGACCCACGTCAACACCGCGTGGACCTTCCGGTCGGCCGGACCGGCCGGCACGGCGCGCAGCGCCCTGCCGCTCCTGTCGGTCGACTACGCCCTGCCACTGGACGCGGCGAACCATCCCACCGGTGGTCCGGCCACGTTCACGGTCCGGCAGGCCCAGGGGGCGCCGGCCCAGCGGGTGACGACGTTCCAGGTCTGGACCTCGACCGACGACGGCGTGACCTGGCAGCCGACCACGGTCGACCGGGACCGGGACGGCTACCACGCCGCGCTGCCGACCGTGACGGGCGGACAGGCGGTCTCGTTGCGGGTGAAGGCCACCGCCGACGGCGGCAGCGGCATCGAGCAGACGATCATCCGGGCGTACCGCGCCGGCTGACCGTCCCGATCCGCCGTACCTCCACCGAGGCGCGGCCCGGTGCCGACCGGGTCGCGCCTCGGCGCGTTTCAGGCGGCTGGCTCAGGACGAGAGGGCCGCGTCGGCGAGGAACTCCCGCTCGGGTTGAAGCTGCTGACCTACGACCCGGCGGAGGACGCTTTGGCTGTCGATTTCACGGCCGGCGCTGCGGAGATCAAGAGCTTCGGGGCGGACGCTGTGCTGATCATCGGCTTAGCGAATCAGCCACGGTGATCCGCGCGCTGGCGGACGCGGGCGTGCTGCTGCGGCATTGAGCCACTGAACCTCCAACGGAGAGCGGCCGCACCAGATGGCCGGTGCGGCCGCTCTCGTCTCCGCCGCTTCGTCGCGGCCATCGACACCGACCTCCCCCCGCGCAGCCGCTCTCCGCGGACGCGGCCAAGGGCCAGCTGCCGGAGATCCACAGCGGATGACTGAGCGCTTTTCATCGTGGGTTTCGGCTGGTCTGGACGTGATGTAGGGCGAGGATGGCTTGGACGATCGCGGTGGCACGTCGGGGGCAGCGGCGGAGCTTGGCCAGGATCTTCCAGCCCTTGAGGGTGGCGACGGCGCGCTCGCCGACGGCGCGGATCTTGGCGTGGTGCCGGTTGACGGTTTTCTGCCGGCGGGACAGTCGCGGTCGGTGACGGCGGCGCTTGCAGGGCGTGCGGATGCTGCCGCCAGCGCCCTGGTACGCCTTGTCGGCGAAGGTCATCACGTTGACGCTGCTCAGCGCGTCGATCAGGCCGTGGGTGCGGGCGGCGGTCAGGTCGTGCACGGCGCCGGGCAGGGCGGGTGAGGCCCAGATGAGGCGTCCTTTGCAGTCCGCGATGACCTGCACGTTGACCCCGTGGCGCTTGTGCTTTCCGGAGCAGTACGGCCTCTGGTCCGCGACCCGGTCGATGGGGATCAGGGTGCCGTCGAGGATCGCGTAGGCAAGCCGGGCGATGCGCCGTATGGCCGCGTTCAGGTCCTCGGCGTGCGCGGCGAGTAGGTTGATGGCTTCTCGGACGTACCGCCAGGCCGTCGTGACGCTGACCGCGAAGCCGCAGGCCAGACGGGCGATGGTGTCCCCGTTACGCAGATGGGCCAATGCGAGCAGTGCCTGCTGGCCGGCATCAAGACGTCGCCACCGGCCGCGGCGGCGGGTGCGTTCGGCGCGGATGAGGTCGGCCAGGTGGTTCAGGGTGCGGCTGGACAGCGCGACCGTTGACGGGTAAGACAGCACAGCGAGGCTCCCGGTTGGGGCATCGGATCTTGGTCGACTGCTGTCTTAGAGCGTGTTTGAGATGGTCTGTTGTGGACGGTGTGTTGGCGTGACACCGCGGGTCTTCAGCGGGCAGGGTGGCTCGGGTGTCTGCTCGTCGTGGTTACCCCTCGGACCTGACCGATGCCCAGTGGGCGCTGATCGAGGCGCTGCTGCCGGAGCCGAACACGGACGGGCGGCGGGAGAAGCATCCTCGTCGGGAGATCGTCAACGCGATCCTGTACGTGGTGCGGGCTGGATGTCCGTGGCGGTATCTACCGGCGGATCTTCCGCCGTGGCAGACGGTGTACTGGTACTTCACCCGGTGGGAAGACGCCGGCGTGACCGAGAATCTCCTGGCGGCGCTGCGTATCAAGGCGCGGGTGCAGCAGGGCCGCGAGCCGCAGCCATCGGCGGGGATCATCGACTCCCAGTCAGTGAAGGGCGCTGACACCGTCGGCCGAGACAGTCGGGGCTACGACGCCGGGAAAAAGGTCAACGGCCGCAAGCGGTTCATCATCACCGACACCTTGGGCCTGCTGGTCACCGTGACCGTCCTCGCCGCGAGCTGGCAGGACCGCGACGGCGCCAAGACCGCCCTGCTCAGCGCCTACATGGCCGCCCCGATCCGACACGTCTTCGCCGACCAGGGCTTCACCGGACGACTCGTCGACTGGACCCGCGACATACTGCGCACCACCCTCGAGATCGTCCGCAAGCCCACCGACCAACGCGGCTTCGCCGTGCATCCCCGCCGCTGGGTCGTCGAACGCACGCTGGCCTGGCTCACCGCCTGCCGCCGACTGGCCCGCGACTACGAACGCCACCCCGAGGTCTCCGAAGCCATCATCCGCTGGGCCGCCATCGCCGGCATGACACGCCGCATCACCCGGGGTCGACCCGCCCGACGCCAATCCCGCCGCACCTTCATCTGGACCTGATCAGCCCATCTCAAACACGCTCTTACCGGGAGCCTCGTCCTATGTCGACACATGCTCCGCCGCGCCCATCGTGAGCAGGCCCATCACGATGAAAAGCCCTCATTGACGATCACCGTGGGTCGCCCAGGCTAGGACCGCCCGCCCAACGGCGGGCGGTCCTGTCCGTCGAACGACGATGACCGTCGAGAGAGTGTGCACCTTCGACTGCCCGATCGGAATTGGCTATCAATCTGGGTCCACGGCACAGGTGGGGCACGCTACGGCTTCAGCACGATCTTTCCTCGCGTGTGGCGGGACTCACTCAACTCGTGGGCAGCGGCCGCCTCTTCCATGGAGAACACGGCAGCGACCGGCACCGTGAAGCGGCCCCGCTCGGCGAGGTCGCCAGCGGCGGCGATTCCTTCGAGAGACGGTGAGTCCGCGCCGGGACCAGAGCCGCGCGATAGGTGCACGCCGTACGCCGCGGCGTTGATGTCTGCGATGCTCACCACCCTGTCCGGGCTTGCGACCAGGCGGACCAGGTCGGGTATAGAGCCAGAGCCGGCACAGTCGAGTACGGCATCTACTCCGCCGGGCATCAGAGCGTCGACCCGCTCGGCCAGCCCGGGGCCGTAGGTGGTCGGGATCGCCCCGAGCGAGGCGACGAAGTCATGGTTGCGGTCGCTGGCCGTGCCGATGACGGCCGCGCCGCGAGCGACCGCGAGTTGGATCGCGGTCGTACCGACCCCGCCAGCCGCACCCTCGATCAACAGCGTGGTGCCATCCTCCACGCCCAGTCGGTCGAGCACGCGCGTGGCCGTCTCGATGTTGCCGGCCGCGCCGCCGGCCTGTTCCCAGCTCAGGGCGGCCGGCTTCGGTGCCCACGCGACCAGGACGGCGTATTCGGCGTTTGCTCCGCCCATCTGGGCGTAGTCCGTGATCCCGAAAACCTCATCGCCTACCCGAACCGTGATCACTCCGTCACCGACCTCATCCACCACGCCGGCTGCGTCGACGCCGGGCACGTGCGGCAGGCGGAGCGGAATCCATTCCTGGAATCGGCCGGCGCGGACGTACGTGTCGGCCGGATTGACACCCGAGGCCCGAACCGCCACCCGGATCTGTCCCGGTCCGGCGTGCGGTTCCGGTGCCTCCGAGACCTCAAGCACACTCGCGGGACCATACTTGGAAAATTGCAGAGCCCTCATGCGCAGGGACGCTAACGCACGCTGCTGTCCACCTCGCTAAAGTGAGAGCAGTGACCGATCGTTTGCCTCACACCCTTCGCTCCGACGCCCTGGACAACCGCGAGCGCATCCTCGATGCCGCCCGCGCGGTCTTCGCCGTTGAAGGTCTGGACGTGCCGATGCGGGAGGTCGCACGGCGCGCCAGGGTTGCACCAGCCACCCTGTACCGCCGATTTCCGACCAAGGAGATGTTGGTCACCGAGGCATTCGCAGAGCAGATGTACGCGTGTCGCGCCGTCGTCGACGAGGGCCTTGCCGATCCGGATCCGTGGCACGGCTTCTGTCTCGTCATTGAGAAAATGTGTGAACTGCACGCACGCGATGGGGGCTTTACCGCAGCTCTCACCTCGACGTTTCCCAATGCCGTGGATTTCGACGCGCGCCGCGAATACGCGCTCAGGTCGATCGCCGAACTGGCCCGCCGCGCCAAGGAAGCCGGCCGTCTGCGCCCCGACTTCGCCCTGGACGACGTCATCCTCGTGCTCATGGCCAACAGCGGTATCCACGCGCCCTCGCCGACTGCCAAGGTCACCGCCTCCCGGCGCTTCGCCGCGCTCGCCATCCAGGCGTTCCACGCCAGCCCGGATGCCTCGCCGCTCCCGCCCGTGGCGCGGCCGGCGCCCCCGGCATCGGTATCCCGCGGCCAAGCGGGCTAGAGGAGCTCGGCGACGTGGGCGATCTGGCCGCTGGCTAAAACACGTCCCACGCGGTGCCTGTTTCAGCGGTTGCCCATCTCCTCACTTACCGGGGTTCGGCCGCTGATCAGGAGCGCGATCCCGAGGAGTACGGCGACGACGAGAACCGCCACTTGACTTGCGGTATCCGTCGCAGGCATGTGTCCAAGGTGAGTGACGTGATACGCGAAGTGCAGAACTCCGAAGACGGTCCAGGCGATGCCCAGTAGTCGATATCCGATCTGGGAGGGTCGCATGAGCCCGTATGCGCTCGCCGCGCCCAGCGCGAGGTACATGGCGCCGTGGTCGCGGACGAGGTGCTCGTTGTACGGACCGTCCTGCGAGATCCACTCACCCAAGACGGCGGGGAAGTGATGGAAAAACGCCTGCGGGAGGAAGTGCGACCACACGCCCACGACACCGGCGATGACCACGGCCGCGATGAGCGCTGTGCGCTGGAGGCGGCCCACTTGAGCCATTCCGGGTCCCAGCTGTCGATCCGTCGTCGCTTCAAGCATGCTGTCCACCTTTCGGTCAAGATCCGTTGGCCGGGAGCCAGCCGGTGAGTTTGGCCGGGTTGAGCATGATCCACACGTCGGTAACGAGGCCGTTCTCCACGTGGAAGCTCATGACGCGCTGCAGATCCAGCTCAAGCAGCCGCGAGTGGCGAGCACGCGGAAGGGCCGATCCGGCATGTAGCCCAGGTCCCACGCCGTCCACGTGACAATCCAAGGCCGCTCGGGTCGCGTGGCCGGAAGCGGCTGATCCCCGAACAGCACCGCTCCTACCGCTTCGGCCGCCGCGCGCATCTCTGCCTCCGGGTCCCGCAGCGGATCACATACCACCAGCAGGAGATCGCCGTGAACGAGTGTCTGGGCGGGGTGGCCCGTCTGCTGCCTGATCAGTGACCGAATCTCCTTCCGGAGGACGGCAAGCTGGTCGCCGGGCACCTCCCGGACCTCCGCGTACCCGTGCTCACGCACCACGCCGCAGACCACCTGGGCAACGACCGGGACCCTGCGGTCGACCGCAGGCGCGGGGAACAGGCGGTCCATCGCCGTCAGACACCGCCGGCAGGTCGGCGCGAACGCCGGCTCCCGGTACCTGCTCAGCGTGCCCCCTTCACCCCCGACCATCAGCGTCCACTCCCGGCCGCACATCGTCGTGTGCTCCCAGACCGGCTCCCGCAGCGCCTCAACGTCATACCGCCGCTGGACTGCCTCCCGCTCGCGATCCCCGCCCGTGAGGTAGTGCTCGGGTACAGCGTCGCGGCCCGGCTCCGACGGCCGGTGCCGGCGCGCGAGGTGCACGGCCTCACCACCGCTGACCGCCACGAGAAGCAGAACCTGCTCCCCAGCGATGATGACGTTCGGTCCATGCAGGCCGTCACGCATGCCAGCAGTATGGCTGCCCCTACTTGCAGGACGGCCACAGGCGAGGCTTGCGCGGCCCCGGACCCGCTGCCATTAAGTTCGTCGAGCACGACGACGCTGGACCGCATCTCCCATTGTCGCCGGCATGACACAACGTTCTCGCTTACATGGCGAACAGCTCGTCCGGCCGCTCGCAACTGCCGCTCTGCCCACCCGGCCCCGCCCGTGCCCGAGGCTGATACCGGCACTGCCCGTCCACGCTCGCCGGTGCTCGCCGCCGCGCAGGACGTACTGCTAGGGATGGCTGTCCCGTCGAGCTGCGGCCGGGTCGTCGCGCAACATCTCGGAACGTGGGCGGCGGGGCGGCTCTTCGTAACGCAGGCGATCCTGTCCACTCGGGCCGCTTATGTCCCCTCGAGTGGCGGCCTCCCGTGTCGCCTGCAGGACTTTGCCCGCGACGCACAAAGTCCTGCTAGCCTAAAGACCGCAGGACGCCCTTCCGGGCTCCCGCGCCCGCCTTGAGGCCCGCTGATGCGGGCCTCTCGTGCATCCGGATCAGTGCGGGTGGGTCATCGGATTCCAGCGGTGCGAGTGATAGCGCCGAGGCTCGACGAGTGCCCATAGCTGTTCGTTCACTGCGGCGGCATGCGGGTCGGTGCCGGGGATCTCCAGCCGCTGAAACAGGAACGTCACCAAGTCCACCGCCTGCACCAGGCGGCTCGCGTGGGACGGCGCGAAGTGCAGCGTGTCGACGATCCGGGTCAGCTTCCGCGACCGGTAGCCGCCGGTGCCCGCCACTCGATACCGTCCAGGTCAGCCCGATGGGCTGCCTGGTCGTGCAACTCGTCGGCGATGACCAGCGCGTACTCCTCTCGCGATGTGGCGTACCCGTCGATTCGCTCCAGCACGTGCGACAGCACCACCTCGTGAGCCGGCCGCGGGTAGGTGTACCGCTTGTTTAGCTGCTCCCGCTTCACACCGCGCAGGATGATCGCCACCTCGTCCTGAGCGCCGATGGCTGCCATAGCAGCCCTGTAGACCGCGATCCGCGCGCGAGGCGGCACACCCCTCCACGCCTTTCGGCCGTGGAAGATGTCGTAGCCGTGGAGCTCGGCGTCGACCGGCACGCCGTAGGCCTTCACCGCGTCGGTCACCACCTGGTCAAGCGCTTCGCTTAGCGGGATCGCGACGGCGTCCGGCACCATCAGGGCGCCGATCCAGTAGACGCTGGCTGTGAACGACTCGTCGACGTAGGTGAGCAGCACGAGCCGAGGTACGAACGGTTCTGACCGGCGGGCAGCCACTACGTGTGTGTGTCGAGTCCGGGCCGGCGCACGCAAGTCCTCCGTCTCTGGCCCGTGCGCCAGCGGTGCGACCACGGCTACGGCACGCCGAAGTAGCCCTCCTCTTCACCAAGCAGCAGCGGCACGTCGTACACCGACATGTCCGGCCGGGCCCGCGCGTACCGCACCCGATGCCGCCACCGCCCGTGCTCGAAGGCGACGTCGGCGTCGATCTCTGCCACCACCGTCGGCTCCACCTGCACGTACCGCAGCGGCTCCGGCCCCTCCAGCTGCCCCGACCAGGACGCCGGCAGCGGCTCCGGCCACGGGTGCACCGCGGCGGCCAGGCGGTGCTGCTGCGGGTGCAGCAGAGACAGCATCCCGGCGAGCTGCTCCCGCTGGGCGGAGGTCAGCGGGTGGGTCCGCCCGGTGTACCGCAGCCGGCCCCTCCGATCGAACCTCCCCAGCAGGACCGTGACCGGGTTGTGGATGCTGCCGGTCACCCCGCCGACGATCGCCTCGGTCACGAGCCTGGTCCGAGACTTCCACCAGCCGCGCTTGCCCATCTCGTAGCGCCCCGAGAGCCGCTTGGTGACCACGCCCTCGATGCCGGCCGCGACGGTCCAGTTCAGCAGCCAGTCCGCGACCTGCCGCATGTCCGTCGTCTCGGGGGTCACAGTCAGCTGGGGCGGCGCGTCGACGAGTAGCTGCTCGAGCCGGGCCTGCCGCTCCGACAGCGGCCGGTCGACGATCACCTCGCCGCCGGCGTCAGTCAGCAGATCGAACAGCACGTAGTGGGCGGGGCAGTCGTGGACCAGGCGCAGGAGCCCGCGGCCGGCGGTGATCCGCCGCTGCAGCAGCGCGAAGTTCGTCCGGCCGCGCTGCCACACGATCAGCTCACCGTCCAGCACCACCCCGGCCGGGAGCGTCCGGATCGCCCGGGTGATGTCCGGGAAGTAGGTGGTGAGGTTCCGGCCGGCCCGCGACTGCAGGTACACCCCGTCGGCCTCCCGGAAGGCGATGCACCTCCAGCCGTCCCACTTGGGCTGGTGTACGAGGTCGGGGCCCTCGGGCACGGCGTCGACCGGCGTGGCGAGCATCGGCGTGACCGGCCGGCGCAGCACAGGATCCGCCGCCGCGCTGGCCCGGCGCCGGGCCGGGCTCACCGCCGGCGCCGACCGTGAACGCTTCTCACCTCCGCATCGTGGGGGAGAGGACGCTCGGCGGGCAGCCGTGTCACCCCGATGTCACCTTGGCGAGGGAACAACCGCCGGGGGAGGATCGCGGCGTGGACGAGCTCGAGGCGGTGGCCACCATCACGGGCCCCGGTGAGCGGGCCCGCCGCGCCGGCGAGCTCATCACCGAGCACCAGCGCGCGATCACGGCCCTCTCGCAGATCCGCCGGGCCGCGCTCGAGGACCTGGACCGCGCCGGGCTGACCGACGCCGAGATCGCCGAACGGACCGGAGTGACCCGGCAGCGGGTCGGGCAGCTGCTCGGCTACACCACGAAGATCAAATGAGCGGGCCCAGTGAGGGGGAGAGGCCGACCGAGCCGGCCGGGCCGCCGGGCGTGATCGTCTTCGAGGTGGCCACCGCGCGGCGGGAAGGCTTGCAGCTGCGGTACGGCGGCGGGCCGCGCCTCAACGAGATCCGGGTAGAGCTGCGGGTCCTGCGAGGGCCCGGGCTACTCGGGTGGTAGAGCCTCCAGCCCGTTCGCCGCCCTGAGCACCCGCAGCGCCTCCTCGTCCTGCTCTTCATGCCGTCGGTGACGACCGGGCGGGACCTGGCCGACGGGCATGACCAGCTTCTTTGGCAGCAGAACCGTCGCCTCCACGTCCTGGGCTCCGGCTGAGAGGTCCACTTGAGCCGGCCTTGGATCGCGCGATGAGCAGCCGCAGTCCCTCCTGGACCGGCTGCACGTGGTCTACCGGCAGGCCAGCCAGTTCCTCGCGGCGCAGGCCGGCGAAGAAGCCGAGGCTCAACAGGCAACGGTCGCGCAGCGCGGCCAGGTGGTCGCGTCGCTGCTCCAGCGGTGCCTCGTTACCGGGCGGCGGGCCGGCGGGGCGGGTGGCGAGCATGGCGGCCAGCAGCGGCAGCGTGACCGCGGCCTTGCCCTCCACGGGCCGGCCGTGCAGGCGGCGCACCCCGTCGCGGATGCGGCGGAACCGGGGATCGTCGGTGACCGCATCGGTCAGCTGCAGCCGCGGCAGCAGCGGAATCACCGCTTCGGCAGCCGGTTTGCCGGTGAGCACCGCGGTGTCGACCAGGACCGGCCCGCCGGCCGGCAAGCCCGCCGGGGCCGGGCAGCCTGCGGCCGGCGCGACGGCGGCCCGGCCGGCGGTGTGGCCGCTGAGCGCGGCGGTCAGGTTCGGGTAGCGGCCGGCCATGCGCAGGGCCTCGACGAGGTCGCGGCGCAGGCGGGCCAGCGCGGCGGCCGGGGTGGCCAGGACGAGTTCGCCCGGGGCTGTGCCGGGCAACACGACGATGGCGCCGGGATGCAGTCCGGCGGCGTCGGCGAGTCCGGCGGGCAGGCGCACCCCGCGCCGGCTGTCCACGGTGGCCGGGGTCATGAGGTCGGTGCTGGCGGTCGGGGTCACGGCGTCTCCGGGCGGGTGTCGGTGGCGGCGAGCATGTCCTGGTAGCTGGCGTGCAAGCCCAGCCAGTCGGGGCCGGCGTCGAGCACGGTCGGGTCGATGAGGCCCAGGGCGACGCCGAGCCGCACCAGCCCTGGCGTTACGGGCGTAGCACCAGTCGGTCACCGAGATCGCCGCCGCGTGCCTCGGAAGGCACCCCGGTGTCGGCGCAGCCGCTGTGGACAATGCTCGACACGGAAGGCATCGGCCGGCTGGTACGCGACGAACAGTGCGTGGGGGCACCCTGGCCCGGCTGGATTCCGGAGAAGACACTGGTCACCTAATGGCCCCACTGAACATGCTGTGACAGCGGCCGCTCTGCTATTCTGTTGACGTCCATGGACCCGATCTCCAGGCCGGCGCCCGTCCGAAAGATGACGACTGAGTGGAATGGTGCAATCGCTCTCAGATCCGGACGACGACGGTGCTTCTGCCCCCGCCGAAGCGCCGCAGACCCGTTCCGGCGACCGCCTGCAGTCCCTCACCCGTGGGCTCGCCGTGCTCCGAGGCTTCTCGCGCCAGCACGCGACCATGTCGGTCTCCGAGGTCGCCAAGAACGCCCAGCTCAGCCGGGCGGCCGCCCGCCGGGTCCTGTTGACGCTCGAGGACCTCGGCTATGTCCGGTCGGAGCACGCCCGCTACTCGTTGCGGCCGAAGGTCCTTGAGCTCGGCTATGCATACCTGTCTTCGCTCTACCCCTGGGACTACGCGTTACCGGTGATGCAGGCCTTCAGCGCCGAGGTCGACGAGAACATCCTCGCCGGTGTGATGGATGGCACCGACGTTGTCTGCGTTGCGCGGACGACCCGCAAGCCGGTGTCTGTGTCGGTGCCGGTCGGTGGACGCATCCCGGCCTTCGCCTCGTCGATGGGTCGCGTGATCCTCGCGAACGAGGACGACGACAAGCTCGAGGCGTACCTCGACCGTGTGGAGCTACGGGCCTACACGCCCCAGACGATCACCTCGGTCGAGGAGTTGCGGGCCGAGCTCAAGCGGGTCCGCGCCCAGGGCTGGTCGCTGGTCGAGGACGAGCTCGCGGTCGGCGTTGTGGGCATCGCGGCCCCGATCTATGGCCCCGGACGGCGGGTCGTGGCGGCGCTGAACGTGTCGATCCATGGCAAGCACGACGAGTCGTCCGAGCACATCGCGGTGACCCGGGCACGCCTGCTCGAGTGCAGCCGGGAGCTCAGCCTGCTGTTCGGCGGTTCGGGCGGGGTGTGACAAGCACGCGAGCCGGTCAGGCGCCGCCGATCAGCCCCTAGCGCGTGGGCGAGACCGTCCGGGCGGCTCACGTCCCACCAGGCCTCCGCGACGGCATCCGGCCCCGATGCCCGTGCCGGCTCCAAGGCTGCCGCAAGGTCGACGAACTTGGCCCGCAGGTGCTCGGCAGGTCGCGGGTCGTTGCGGTGGCGGGCGGCCCCGGCAACGGTCACCTCGGCCCCACGGTGGGTCCGGGGCGCGGACGGTGGCGACGATGTCTCGCGGGCGCATGGCCCGCGTCAGGCCGATGAGCACCTCGTACGCGACGACGGTTGCGGTGAGGAGGCGTCGGCCGTCGACACCGGGTTCGTCGGCGAAGGCGAGCAGCCCGCCGAGGCAGTCGCTCGGGTGGAGGTTCGGCGCCCAGTCGTTGAAGTCCAGATAGCGGATCAGCACGGTGTTGACGAAGGCGGCGTCGGCCGGAGCCCCGGCCGACGCCACCCCAGGATCCGGCCGACGCCCCGTGTCCCTGGCGGGGCGGCGACCGCCACCGCCGCGCGGGCAGTCGGGCTCAACGCCGCACCGAGTGCGCAACCACGGAGTCGAACGGCCGCACCGCAGCTGCTCGCCCCACCTCGTCAGACAGATCGATGTACTCAAGTCCCGCGGCGAAGTCGACGACGACTCGTGCGACCTCATCCACGGTGGTTCGTTCGTTCGTTCCCGGCGTTACGTGTTGATGATCTCGAAGAGTGCTTCCTGCTGCCTGACGAAGTCATACAGCGGGTTGAGGACGACGAGCTGCGCCCCGAGGTCGATGACCTCCTGGATGCCCGCGGCCACGTCGTCGGCGGTGCCGTAGACGCTGACCTCGGTGCCCTTGTCCCCGTTCTTGGAGTACACCTCGAACCGGTCCTTGATCCGGCGCTCAGCCTCGGCCCGGTTGCCCTCCACTGCGATGTAGATGCGTTTGGCAATGGTGAACTGGGCCGGGTCACGGCCTTGTTCGGCAAGGATCTGCCGAATCTGCTGGACGTAGCTGCCGAAGTCCGCCGTGGAGGCACCACCCGGCCCCATCCAGCCTGTGCCGTGCTTGACCGCACGTCGCAGGCCGTCCGGATGGCGTCCGCCGAGCCAGATCGGCGGCGTCGGCCGCTGTCGCGGCTTCGGGTTCATGTCGACATCGTTGAGTTGCCAGATCCGGCCCTGGTAGTTTGCAGGGCCGTCGGAGAACAGGGCTTTGAGGATGTCGGCTGTCTCGATGAGCCGCCGTACCGGCCGGTCCATCTCGAAGCCGCCCATCTGCAATCGCAGCAGCGGCGCGCCCATCCCCAGCCCGACCATCACTCGACCGTTGGAGATCACGTCAAGTGAGGAGACCAGCTTGGCCAACTGCACCGGTGTGTGCTCGGTGACGATGAGCACAGACGTGCCCAGCCGGATCCGGTTGGTCATGGCGGCCACGTAGCTCAGCAGCGTCAACGGCTCCAGCACGTCGGCCTTGCCGACGACCTGCGCCTGGGTCCAGAGGCTGTGGAGGCCCGCTTGCTCGGCCCGCACAGCCACTGTCTCGACGACCTTCAGGTCGACCGCGGTCTCGGTGAACACCTGAGGGAGCATGAAACCGAAGTCGACCGGGAACTTGCCCGTCACGTGGCTAACTCCTCGATAGCTGGAATTGCGTTGGGAATGTTGTCGGGTGGTACCCGGGTCAGTTGGCCTGGTAGTTGAAGATGTCGTTCCACTCCGCGACCCAGTCCTCCTGGACCCGCCGCCATTGGTCGAGGTCGAGCACGACCATCGGCAGGTCGGTGTAGGCGGGCAGGCCCTCCGGCGCCGCAGCGTCGGTTCGGACCGCCCAGGCGCCGCCGTTCGCGGCCGCGACCGACTCCTGCCCGGCCTTCGAGTAGAGCCAGTTGCGGAAGAGTTGGGCCGCGTTCGGGTGGGAGTCCTTCACGACGCTCGGCTCTGACAGCAGCGTGTAGGTGCCGTAATCGGCGAGGCCGTCCGAGGGCAGGACGAAGTCGACCGGTGCCCCGTTCGCCTTGGAGGTCATGGCGGTCGAGGCGGAGACGATGCCGATCGGGATCTCGCCCCGCTCGACCTGAGGACCGAGGGTCGCGCTCGATGTCTGGATCTTGACGTTCTGCGCCGCCAGATTCTCCCAGTACTCCACGCCGAATTTTTCGCGCAGATACATGAAGTTGGACCAGGCGCTGCCGCCGACGCCAGCGATGAGCACGCCGATCTTGCCCTTGTATTCCGGCTTGAGCAGGTCCTGCCAGGTCTTCGGCGGCGTGGTACTGCCGAGTACTGCGGTGTTGTAGGCGATCACCATCGTGGAAACCGTCGTCGGGTAGGCGCAGCCCTTTGGGTCCAGGTAGCGGTCGTCGATCGTTGCGGTGAATGCCTCGTCAAGTACGTCGCACTTGATGACGCCGGCATCAACCAGGGCTGAGTTGTTGAGCGGGTCGCTAGTCTGGATGACATCCGCGCCGAGCAGCTTCGCGCCCCCCTCGGAGATGGTCCGCTCCTGGAGCTGGGTCGGGGTGAGCCGCACGGACTCGACGTCGATGCCGGTCTGCTTGGTGAAGTCGTCGGTGAACTTCTGCGCCACGTCCTGCAGGTACGCGGTGTACAGGCTCACCCTGCCCTCGGCCTTCGCGGCGTCGAGTAGTGCCGCGTCCGCGATGACCTCGCCGTTGACGACGAGTCGACCTGCTTCATCGGTTGCGGCGGTGCTGGAGTCACCGGAGCCGCAGGCTGTCGCTAGGAGCGTGCAGCCGATCAGAGCCGCGCCAATGCGAGCCAGACGGAGCCTCATGGCCTTGGTCCTTTCGCGCTATCTACGGGGATCGGTAATAGAGACGGATATCGGTGCGGACGTAGTAAGCAAGCGGCGATCACGTCTTGCCCAGGCCGAACAGGGCCCGGCCCAGGAGGCCGACCGCGAAGAGCACCGCGCTGAAGATGAGCGCGAGGCAGGACACCGACTGCCACGAGCCGTTGTCCCACTGGTGGTAGATGAGGATGGACAGGGTTTGCGTCTTGGTGGTGAAGAGCAGCAGCGTTGTTGACAACTCGCGGAAGGCGAGGATGAAGACGAGGAACAGTGTCGATCCGACGCCCGCCCGCACGAGGGGTAACGTGATGCTGCGCGCGGCGCGAATCCGTGTCGCGCCATGGGTGTAGGCGCTGTCCTCGAGGTCGCGTCCGATTTGGGACAACCCCGAGCTCATGCCCTGGTATCCCTGAGGGAGGAACCTCGTCACCGAGGCCAGGACCAGGATGTAGAGCGTGCCGTAGAGCGGGATCGGGCTGCGCGTCCACGTCCATAGGAAGCCGAGACCCACCACGAGGGCGGGCATCGCGAGCGGCATCGCCGAGATGTAGCTGAGGACCTGCCGGCCCGGAACGTTGGTCTTGTTCACCACGAACGCGACGGCAAAGAACAGCAACCCGCCGAGGATCGCCGCGCCGAGCGACACAACCATGCTGTTCTGCAGGCCGAGGTAGAAGTCATCCGACTCGAGCGTACTGCTGAACCGGGCGGTGCTCAGCACCGAGGTGTCGAACAGGTCCCCCACCGAGCCGACGTACTGGCTGCGACGCAGCGCGCTCACGACGAGCGCGAGCATCGGCAGCACCACCGCGATGAACAGATACAAGATCGTCGCGACGAGGGCGAGCCAACGCCATTTGCCGAGCGGCATCTTGCGGGGCCGATAGCCCTTGCCCGTAACGGTCGCGTAGTCGTTGCGCTTGAGAATGCGGTTCTGGAGCGCGACCACGCCGAAGACCACGACCATGAGCGCCACCCCGACCGCGGCGGCCTGGTTCTGGTTCGGCCGGTAGGAGACCATCAGGTTGTAGATCCGTGACGACAGGGTCTCGATGCCGTTGGGCACGCCGAGGATCTGAACGACGTCGAAGTTCTCCGCGATCAGCACGAAGACCAGCAGCGCCGCGGCGATCACCGCCGGCGTCAACAGCGGGAAGGTGACGTTGCGCAGGACGGTGAATCGCTTCGCGCCGTGGACCTGCGCGGATTCCTCAATCTCGGGGTTCATGACGGTCAACGCGCTGCCGATCAGGATGTAGGCATACGGCGAGTAGTACAGCGCGAAGATCCCGATCATGCCAGGGAGACTGTAGACGTTGAGGTTCCATCCGATGCCGATGCTGTCCAGCACGATATTGAGGTACCCGACCTCGGGCGAGGCCAGCAGGCTCCACGCCAAGGACGCGATCAGCAGCGAGATGAACAGCGGCATGAACCCGGCAAGGTGGATCAGCCACGGTGCAGGTGCGTCGGTGCGGGTGGCGAGCCACGCCAGCCCGCCACCGATGGCCAACGCGCCGAGGCAGCCGAAGGTGCTGACCACGATCGTGTGCAGGGCCGCGGTGGCGGTGCCCGTGCCCCACAGCGCCCGGTAGTTCTCGAGTGTGAAGTTCCCGAGCGGGGATCCCGGCCGCGGTGGTGAATCGAGGAACGACGTGAGGATCAGGGTGCCGACTGGGACCAGGACGAGGACCGCCAGGATCGCGCCGAGGATGACGACCGGCGAGACGCGTTTGGCGCGGGCGGCATGAGCGGTCAGGTTCAGTACCATGCCTGCCCCTCGATGTCGAAGACTCGTACCGCCGCCGGCGGGAGCGTCAGCCGCACCTTCGTGCCGCGCTCGAGCAGGTCGTCATTGCCGGTCCGCTTGACCTGGATCCGCTGTCCGGCGGAAGACTCGACGACGTACTGCGTGTGGTCGCCCATAAAGCTGGCGACGGCGACGACGCCCTCGACGGTGTTGTCCGCGGCGGGCTCGCCCCCCGCCGCCGCGATGCCGATCGCCTCCGGCCGGATCGACAGGGTGACCTTGTCGCCCACAGCGCCACGCATCGGGCAGGTCGTCTGCACGGTCGCGGCGCTCTGGCCGTCATCGGTGCCCCACCTGACCCCGCAGCCGGTGCCGTCCTTGCCAGTGGCCAGGACGCCGGGGAGGAAGTTGGTGGCACCGAGGAAGTCGGCCACGAACTGCGTCGCTGGCCGCCGGTAGAGGGTCACTGGGTCAGTCAGCTGGACGATCTTCCCGTCGTGCATGACCCCGATGCGATCGGCGAGGGCTAGTGCCTCCCCCTGGTCGTGCGTGACGTAGATGCTTGTGGTCTTCAGCGACTCATGCAGCTCCTTCAGCTCGATCCGCAGCCGCTCGCGCAGGCGGGCGTCGAGGTTACTCAGCGGCTCGTCGAGCACCAGCACGCTTGGGCGCATCGCGAGGCTGCGGGCAAGCGCGACCCGCTGCATCTGCCCACCGCTCAGCAGGCTCGCCGGTCGTGGCCCGAGCTCGGTCAGGCCGAGCAACTCGAGGGTCCGGTCGACCCGCTCGTCGGACTCGCGCTTGGCCAGCTTCTGGATCTTCAACGAGAACTGGACGTTCTGGCGGACGGTCATGTGCGGCCAGATCGCGTAGGACTGGAAGACCATGCCGATCCCGCGCTCGTTGGCTGGGATATGCAGCCGCTTCGAGGAGTCGAAGACGACCCGGCCATCGATTGTGATGCGGCCTTCATCCGGGTCCTCAAGGCCCACGATTGAGCGCATCGTCGTTGTCTTGCCACAGCCGGAGGGGCCGAGCAGGACGAGAGTCTCGCCTTGTCTAACCGAAAGGTCCACCCCGTCCACGGCGGCCTTGCCGTTGAACGTCTTGCGCAACGCGGTTATCTCGACCGAGACGTTGGCGTCTGCCGAGGTCATATGCTCCCCTCCGTCACTGTCCGGGTGGCGGCCCCGGGTACCGGCTGGGACGCGGTCGCGCGCCGAGGCACGCGAC
This sequence comes from Micromonospora cremea, assembly GCF_900143515.1. Lineage (NCBI taxonomy): Bacteria > Bacillati > Actinomycetota > Actinomycetes > Micromonosporales > Micromonosporaceae > Micromonospora > Micromonospora cremea. The sequence continues at coordinate 1,746,201 of NZ_FSQT01000001.1, forward strand.
CCGCCGTCACGAGTGCGTTGGGTGATCATGGTCGGCAATGACGTCTTGGGCAATACGGAACGCCGACACCGCAGCTGGGACACCGGCGTAGATGCCCGCGTGCAGGAGGGCCTCCTGGATCTCCTCCTTGGTGCACCCGTTGCGTAGGGCGCCGGCCACGTGCAGGCGGAGTTCGTGCTCGCGCCCGAGGGCGGCCAGCATGCCGAGGTTGATCAGACTGCGGACGCGGTCCGGCAGACCGTCCCTGTTCCACAGCCAACCCCAGCAGTACTCGGTGACGAGCTCTTGCAGCGGGCGTCCGAATTCCGAGGCGCTCGCCAGGGAGCGATTCACGTATTCGTCGCCGAGGACGCGTCGGCGCGCCGCCGTGCCAGCAGCGAAACGGTCTTCGTTGAGCATCACAAGCTCCGTCTTCACGTGGTGGCCCGGCCCATGCCGGGTCCGGTCTATGCCGTTTGTCCGGTCGTTCCGCATCGATTGGCTGGTAGGTCCGGCCCAAACTCTTCGAGGGTTGGAGGGGTACGCCCTCATGCTGTGCGCTTTGCGCGCATCTGCTCGATAGGCGCGCAAGCAACGTAGCCACTGTTTCAGCGAGGTGTCAAGGAATCGTCCGAGGCGCCCGGGGTGTTGACTCGCTTCTCTCGACGCGGCTAGGGTGTGCGCTTACCGCGCACTTGCGCGCTCAGTGAGCAAGCCCCAGCTACGCCCGCCCCCTGGAGTCGTGCTTATGGATATCGGACTTGTCGGTTTAGGAGCGATGGGCGGACCCATCTCGCGCCATCTACTCGAAGCGGGCAACACGGTCACCGGCTACGACGTCTCTGCGGCGGCCCTGTCCCGGTTCAGCTCCCATGGCGGGAAGGCGGCGGGCTCGCCCCGCGAGGTGTCCGACCAGGCCGAGACCGTGCTCTGTAGCCTGCCCACGGCGGCCATCGTCGCCCAGGTCGTGCAGGGGGAGTCCGGCCTGATCGGTGGGCGGGCCATGCGGACGTTCGTGGAACTGTCCACTGTGGGCCGCCCGGCGGCCAGGACCGCAGCCGCGACGCTCGCGGCGGCCGGCGTCGGCTATGTCGACGCCCCCGTGAGCGGTGGGGTGACGGGAGCCGAGCTGGGCACACTGGCTGTCATGGTGTCCGGTGACGAGAACCTGGTCGACACCGTCGAGCCGCTGCTGCAGACCTTCAGCTCCTCGGTGATCCGCGTCGGCCCCGCACCCGGCCAGGCACAGGTGGTCAAGCTCGCCAACAACCTGCTGTCGGCGACCGCCATCGTGGTCAGCGCGGAGGCAGTGCTCCTCGCCGTTAAGTCGGGAGTCGACCCGCGGGTGGCGCTGGACGTCATCGGGCGCGGCACCGGGCGCAACTCGGCCGTGAACGACAAGTTCCCGCGCCTGGTGGTGCCGCGGCGCTTCGAGTCGGGCTTCAAGCTGGGCCTCCTGGCCAAGGACCTGCGGCTGTGCATGGGCGCTGCCGAGGACACGACGACCCCGATGCTCGCCGGTCGCGTGATCGAGAGCCTCGTCGCGCTCGCGGAGGGGCAGTTCGGATCCGACGCCGACTCCCTCGACTACGTGCGGATGGTTGAGCAATGGGCACACGCCCAGATCGACGACATCTCGTGGACGGCCGCGTGATGACGGCGGAGGCACGTCGGGACGCTGGCGCGATATGTGCGCACACGGGAAGGGTGACAGAACTATGACGGAACAGGTGCGGGATCGCAAGACGTACGCGATGCGCATCGGCGGCGAGTGGCGGCCGGCGATTCGCCAGTTCGACAGCATCGACCCCTTTACCGGACAGCCGTGGGCGTCGGTGCCGGAGGCTACCGAGGCCGACGTGGACGATGCCGTCGCCGCGGCTCGCGTCGCGTTCGACGACGGCCGCTGGTCGCGCCTGCCGGGCGCCGAGCGGGGCGAGGCGCTGCGCCGGCTGGCCGACCTCATCCTAGAGTCGGCCGACGAGCTCGCGCTGAGCGAGGTGCGCGACAACGGCAAGCTGCTGCGCGAGATGCGCGACCAGGTCCGCAGCCTGCCGGCCCACTACCGGTACTTCGCCGGGCTCGCCGACAAGATCGACGGGCGGGTTGTCGATACAGGTCGGGACAACTACTTCGGGATGGTGCTGCGCGAGCCGATCGGCGTCGTCGCCGCCATCCTGCCGTGGAACTCGCCGCTCCTGCTCCTAACCTTCAAGCTCGCGCCGGCGCTGGCCGCCGGTTGCACGGTGGTCGTCAAGCCCTCCGAGCAGGCGCCGGTGTCGATCCTGAAGTTCGCGGAGCTGGTCGACAAGGCCGGTATCCCGGCGGGCGTCTTCAACACGGTCGCCGGATCGGGCAAGGACGTCGGGCAGTGGCTGGTGTCGAACCCGGGAATCGACAAGGTGTCCTTCACCGGATCGGGCGTGACCGGCGCGGCGATCGCCGCTCAGGCGGCGACGCACCTCGCGCCGACCGCCCTCGAGCTTGGCGCCAAGTCCGCGAACATCGTCTTCGACGACTGCGAGGTGGATGCGGCGGTCAACGGACTGCTCGCCGGCATCTTCGCCGCCGCCGGCCAGAGCTGTATCGCTGGCTCGCGCGCGCTCGTGCAGCGCGGCGTCGCCGACGAGGTGACGGCAAAGCTGACCGAGCGCACGCGCAAGATCAGGCTCGGCGACCCCCGCCTGACAGAGACCGAGATGGGCCCGATCGCCTTCCCGGCCCAGCGCGACAAGGTAGCGTCCTTTGTGGAGCAGGCACGGGTCGACGGTGCCACAGTGGTCACCGGTGGGCGGACGACCGGCGAGATCGAGCAGTTCTACGAGCCCACGATCTTGTCGAATCTCCCCACGACGTCCCGGGTGTGGCGCGAGGAGATCTTCGGTCCGGTCCTCGCCGTGACGGTCTTCGACACCGAGGAGGACGCGGTCGCGCTCGCCAACGCCACCGACTACGGCCTGGCCGCCGGCGTGTGGACCACCGATGTGCGACGGGCACTGCGCCTTGCCCGCCGGCTAGTCGCCGGGACCATCTGGATCAATGCATATCGTACGCTCAACTACGCGATGCCATTTGGCGGCCTCAAGCGCAGCGGCTACGGTCGGGAGAACGGCGTCGAGGCCATGCACGAGTATCTGACCGACAAGGCCGTCTGGATCGAGCTCACCGGCGCGACCCGCGACCCCTTCACCATCGGCTGATGGACACCGCCACCCCTCAAGCCCTCGCCTTGCGGGTCCTCGAAGTCGGGCATACGACGCGGACGGCTGCATGCGGCTACCTGCTCTCCGGCGTCGGCGCGACCGTAACCAAACTGGTCGTGACCGACACAGGCGACGTCGGCGACGCGGACCGCGCTGCGCTGGGCAAGGCCGAGTCGCTCTATCTCGATCACGGCAAGTCCATCCGCGTGGTGTCCGCCGGCGCGGATGCTAGTGCCGAGGCCGTGCTGGACGGGGTTGACGTCGTGCTCTCCGGCTCGGACGCCGACCTCGTCGCGCTGCTCGGCGCCGACGCTGCCGGCCTGCGGGCGACGCGCCCGCAGCTGGTCGTCGCCCTCGCCACGGTGTTTGGTCGCTCGGGCGAGTACGGCTCGTACGTCGGTGGCGACCTGCTCGCGCTCGCCCTTGGGGGTCTGCTCAGCGTGATCGGCGAACGGGACCGCGAGCCGCTGCGGCTGGGCGGCAGCCAGGCGGAGTACTCCGCCGGTTTGGCGCTGTTCACCGCGGTCATGACGGGCCTGTTCGCCCGCGAGACGTCGGGCCTGGGCGCGCTTGTGGAGACCTCGGCTGTACGCACCGTGGCCTACCTCGACTGGAAGAGCCACGTCTACTACGCCGACCGTGGCATCGTCCTGCAGCGCGGCTCCGACAGCGGCCCGCTCGTTCTCCAGTGCGCGGACGGCTACGTGGGCTTCTACTACCGCGACGAGGAGTGGCCCGAGGTTAAGGCGCTCGTCGCCGACGCCCGCCTGGAGGACGAACGGTTCGCGACCCAGCTCGGTCGGGACAAGCATCGCACGGAATTCGCCGCCATCATGAACGACTTCAGCCGCCGGTTGCCCCGCAAGGAGCTCTACCACCTCAGCCAGGCCCGGCACATCCCGGCCGGATCCGTGCTGGGCATGGACGAGTTGGCCGACGATCCGCAGATGAAGGCGCGCGAGTTCTTCGGCACGAGGATCGCCGACGGTGTGCCGGTCACGGTGCCCCGGCTCCCGTGGACCGTCGACGGCATTCGAGAGGGGCAGTCATGACCGGGCGCGGCCCGCTGGACGGGCTCAAGGTGGTCGACCTCGGCAACATCACAGCCGGCGGTCGGACGTCGCAGTTCCTTGGTGACTTCGGCGCGACGGTCGTCAAGGTCGAGGGTCCAAGGCGGCCGGATCCCTTCCGGCACTGGAGCGGGGTCACCGGGGAGGCCGGTGCCGGGGACCTGGCCAGCCCGCCGTTCCGCGTCGTCGGGCGCAACAAGACGTCGGTTGCCATCGATCTAAAGCATCCGGACGGTATCGCGCTGATGCGCCGTCTCGTCGAGGACGCGGACTTGGTCGTCGAGAACTTCCGGCGCGGCGTGATGGAGAGGCTCGGCCTCGGCTTCGACACGCTCGTGAGCTGGAACCCCCGCATCTCCTGGCTGTCGATCTCCAGCCAGGGAACGGACGGCCCGGAGCGCGACCATGTCTCCTTCGGCGGCACGCTCGAGGCGCTCGGCGGCATGATGGCCGTCACCGGATACGGGCCTGCAGAGCCGACCTGGACCACGTCCAAGGTCAACCACCCGGACCAGGCGGTCGCCCTGCTCGCCCCCGGCCTCGCGCTGTGGAGTGTGCTCGTCGCCCGCCGACGCGGTCGGGGTATCCACGTCGATCTAGCGCAGCGGGAGACCGTCGTCGCCCTCATCGGCGAGCTGGTCACCATGGCCTCGTTGACCGGCGTAGCCCCGGTCGCCGCGGGCAACCTGGCACCCGGCGAGGTCGGGCTGTGCCTGCCCGCCCGCGGGCAGGACGAGTGGGTCGCAGTCAGCCTGACCGACGACACTCAGTGGCGTGGCCTGCTCGATGTCGCCGGGCGCCCCAAGTTGGCCCGCGACGATCGGTTCGCTACCCCGGCCGCGCGGCAGGCCAACCACGGCGAGCTGACGCAGGAACTGGCCAAATGGTCACGCAAGCACGACAAGGCCGAACTGATGCGCACACTCCAGCGCAGCGGCGTCCCCGCCGCTGCCGTCCTGCGGGCCTGGGAGCTCGAGGGCGAGCAGGAGGCCCGCGGCGAGACGCTGCACGTAGCCGTCCCGACCTTCGCCGGAAAGCCGGAAGCCCAGGTCTCCTGGCCGTTCACGATCGACGGCGAAGCCCAGCCCGCCATCTACCGACGAGCGCCACGAGTCGGCGAGGACACGGTTGATGTCCTATCGCGACTCGGAGTGGAGCCAGACCGACTGCGAGAGCTACTCGATGCCGGGGTGATCGCGGTCGCCGACCGCGATTCGGAAGGACTCACCCCGCCAGTTCAGGAACGGAGCACCATATGAGTACCCGCGACGGGGTAGCGATCGTCGGCGTCGGCACGACCGAGTTCGGCCAGCTCTACAAGGACCGGACGGCCAACCGTTCGGCGTACACCCTGGGCGCCCGGGCCTTCACGGCGGCGCTGGAGGACGCCGGCCTGGAGCGCGACGACATCGACGGGCTAATCTGCGCCCGGCTGCCCAACTACACCCGAATGGCCGACCTGGTCGGCCTGCGCCGCCCCTCGTACTGCCAGAGCATCGACGGCGCCGGCCGGATGAGCGCCGTCGCCGTGCAGCTGGCCATCGGCGCGATCCAGTCCGGACTGGCCCGTACGGTCGCGCTCGTCTACGGCAACAACGGCCGCAGCGCCGGTGCGACCTACGGCGGCGGGGAGGACGGTGGACCGACCACGGGGTACGACACCTCATACGGCATGACCTCTCCGGGGGCCTACGTCGCCCTGATGTACCAGCGGTATCGCGAGATGTATTCGGCGCCCGATCTGGCGTTGGCGCCACTGGCGATCAACAATCGCGCGCACGCGATGCACAACGAGAACGCGGTGATGCGCACTCCGCTCACCATCGACGACTACGTGAACGGCCGCTACATCGCCGAGCCGCTGCGGTTGTTCGACTACTGCCTCATCAACGACGGCGGCGTCGCGATGATCCTGACGTCGACCGCCATCGCCGCGAAGCTAAACCGGCCGATGGTGACGATCCGGGCGACCGCCTCCTCCGGTGACCTGACGAACTTCTACACCAGTGACGACTTTTTCCAGCAGTCGTGCAACAGCGTCGCCAACCGGGTCTTCTCGGCCGCGGGTATGTCCACAAAAGACGTTGACTGTGTCCAGATTTACGACAACTTCACGCCCACGATCCTGTTTTCGCTCGAGGGATTCGGCTACTGCGCTCCGGGGACCTCCTGGGACTGGGTACGCGACGGACGTATCGGGCTCGGCGGCGAGCTGCCGGTCAACACCAGCGGTGGCCACACGTCGGAAAGCTACATGCAGGGCTGGGGCTTGCACGTCGAGGCGGTGCGCCAGCTGCGCGGCGAGGCGGGATCCCGCCAGGTGCCCGACTGCGAGGTCGTCCAGTACATCTGCGCGTCGCCGATCACCGCGTCCCATCTGCTCGTCCGTTCCTGATCGGCGCCGTCGCGAACCAATTGGAGGTAGCTCATGCCAGAACTCGATCCCGAATACCTCGCGGGGGCGGCCGCCGGGAAACTGCGGCTACAGCACTGCGCCAAATGCGCGCGGTGCCGCTTTCCCGCGTCACCGCTGTGCCCGGGTTGCCTCAGCTGGGACTTCGACTGGATCGATGCGAGCGGGTGCGGCGAGCTATGGTCCTGGATCCGCATGCACAAGCCGTACTTCAAGAACCTCGACCGCGAGGTGCCCTACAACGTTGCGATGGTCCGGCTCGCCGAAGGCCCGCTGATGATCAGCGCCATCGACGGCGATGACCCTGAACTCGCCTGTGGCACGCCGTTGTCCGTCGTCTTCCGTTCCGTTGGCGGAGTACCGCTGCCATGGTTCACGGTGGCAACGACCGCCGGATCGGCCGCCAATGGGCAGTGATCGCCTCGTCGAGGTTGAGTGCGAGGAGGGCTTCGCCATCCTCACCCTCAACCGACCCGACAAGATGAACGCGGTGAATGTTGAGCTCGCCGACCAGCTCGTCGAAGCCCTCGAATCGCTCAGCAGCGTCCCCGTCGTGGTCCTCACCGGCCGCGGCAGGGCATTCTGTGCCGGCGTGGACCTCTCCAAACGTGGCGAGGTCCGCCGCACGTGGCGCGCACACCTCGGCACCGACCGCGGCCAGTACTGGGCCGCGACGGTGGAGGCCATGTACCGGCACCCGGCGGTGTTCATTGCCGCCGTCAACGGCTACGCGCTGGGCGGTGGGCTGACTCTGGTGAACGGCTGCGAGCTGGCCGTCGCCTCCGAGCGGGCCGAGTTCGGGATGCCTGAGCTCGGGTTCGGCAGCGTGCCGGCGCTGGCCGGTCCGACCACGGCGCAACGCCTGCTGCCCAAGCACGTCGCCGAGATGGCGTTCGTGCCCGGGCGCGTCGGCGCGGCCAAGGCGTTGAGCTGGGGCCTGGTCAACGAGGTCGTTCCTCCGGACGGCCTGCTGCCCCGCGCCCGCGAGCTGGCCCTGCAGATCGCAGGGCGCGACGCGGTCGCCCTCGCCTACACCAAGCGCCTGCTGCGCCGCGCCCGGCAGATGGACTGGTCGCAGGGCGTCGAGCATGGCGGCCTGGTCGCCGCCACCGTCACGACAACCAGGGACGGGTTGCGCCACGAAGCCGCGGCCGCGCTCGCCGCGGCAACGGCCGATGAAGGTGGAGCCTGATGGGAGGTGTCACCGATCGGCTTGCCGAGTTTGTCGCGGCCAACGCCGGCCGATCGTTCGGCGGTGACCATGCCGTGGCGACGAAGGCCGTAGTCCTCGACTCGGTGGGCGTGATCGCCGCCGGGGCGGGTAGCGAGGCCGGACACGCCGCACTGCGGTATGCCCGGTCCGCGTCGGTCGGCTGTTCGGCGGGACTGCGCTGGTGGGGCGGGCCTGTCGACGTGCCGCCGTCTGTCGCCGCCATGTGCACCGGAACGCTGGCGCACGCGCTCGACTTCGACGACGCCCTTCCGGGTGCCGGGCACCCCAGCGCCCTCCTGCTGTCGGCGCTGCTCGCCGACCAGCGCACACCGGTGTCCGGCGTCGCCCTGGTCTCAGCATTCATCGTCGGTTACGAGGTCAACGCGAGGCTGGCCAAGGCCGTCGGCCACCGGCATTACCTGCATGGGTGGCACACCACCGCGACGATCGGCAGCTTCGGCGCCACGGCGGCGGTGTGCGCGCTGCTCGGCTTGGACGAGCCGACCGTGCGCACGGCATTCGGCATCGCGGGCTCGCTGACCGGAGGCCTGCAACGCAACTTCGGAACGATGACCAAGCCGCTGCACAGCGGGCTCGCCGCGAGCAACGGCGTCCTGGCCGCCCGCCTCGCCAGCAACGGCATGACGTCGGCCGACGCGATCTTCGACGGCCCCCGCGGATATCTCGACATCTACTCGTTGGGTGCCTCCCGACTGGACGCCTTCGACGATCTCGGGGACCGCTGGGCGATCAGTTCGCCGGGGTCGACGGTGAAGAAATACCCCTGCGCACTTGAGACCTACCGGGCGGTGGAGGCGGCCGTCGAGGCGCGCGAGCAACTCGGCGTGCCGGCGACGGAAATCGCCGCCGTCGAGTGCATCGTGCCGCCGGGGACGATGGGCCCGCTGCGCTACCACCGGCCGACCACCGAACTCGAGGCGAAGTTCTCGATGCACTACACGGTGGCCGCAGCCCTGTTCGACGGCACCCTCACGCTCGACTCCTTCACGGATGCGGCAATCGAGCGTCCGGCCGTACGGGCACTCATGGAGCTCGTCGCCGTCCGCGAGGACGTCGTCTGTCGCCCCGAGGACCCGGAGGGCCTCAACAGCAGCGCCTCCTCCGGTGGATTTGTCGACGTCGTGGTGCGTACCCGCGATGGCCGCAGCGCGACGGCCCGCGTCACCAACGTTGTCGGCTCACCGGCCCGGCCGCTCACCGAGCAGGAGCAGCGCTCGAAGTTCACCGACTGCCTGCGCACCGGTGGTCGCGATACCGGACTCGTGGACGAGTTGCTCGCCCGCCTGCGGGATCTCGACCGCGTTGACGACGTCGACAAAGCTCTGACCGTCCTTACCCCGACGAACGCCGAGGAACACCGATGACCGATTCCCTGACCGCGAGGCTTGCCGACTTCATCGCGGATACGTCACGCAAGGACTTCCCCGACGGGATCGAGGACGCGGCCGTACGGCTCGTCATCGACACCATCGGCGTCATCCTGGCCGGGCGCTCCGGCGGCGCGGGGGCAAAGATACTGCACTATGCCGAACAGGCGTGTGGCTCGGTGGGCGGCCCGACCAACTGGTTGGGCATCCCCGTCTCGGCACCGCCGGAGCTCGTCGCGCTGGCGAGCTCGACACTCGGGCACGCGCTGGACTTCGACGACGAGCTCGCCGGCACCGGCCACCCCGCGTCGATTCTCGCCTCGGCCATCCTGGCCATGCCGACGCGGCCACTCACCGGCGAGAAGCTCATCGAGGCATTCGTGATCGGCTATGAGGCAAACGTACGAGTCGCCCACCTGGTCGGTCACCGACACTACCGCAAGGGCTGGCACACGACGTCGACCATCGGTGGCTTCGGCGCCGTGGCCGCCACGTCGAAGCTGCTGGGCCTCGACGCGGCGCAGATTCGCACCGCGTTGGGCATCGCGGGGTCGCTCGCAAGCGGCATCCAGCGCAACTTCGGGACGGAGACCAAGCCGCTGCACAGCGGTCTGTCCGCGCGCAACGGCGTGCTCGCCACGCAGCTCGCGGCGGCCAGCTTCACCGCGGCGCCGAACATCCTGGACGGACCGCGTGGCTTCACCGAAATCTACGCCGACGGCGGGGACCACCAGGACGCGCTGGACGATCTCGGCCAGAGCTGGGCGCTGCTCGCCCCGGGCGCGACCCTCAAGAAATACCCGTGCTGCTACGCAACCCACCGCCCCATCGACGCCGTCCTGCGGCTGCGGGCCGAGCACAACCTGAAGCCCTCGGACGTGGTGGCGGTGATCGACCGGGCGCCGACGTTCGGGCTGACGCCGCTCATCCACCACGACCCGAAGACTGGCCTGCAGGGCAAGTTCTCACTCGAGTACGTCGTCGCCGCGGCGCTGCTCGACGGTCAGATCACGCTCGGGTCGTTCACCGACGACATGGTGAACCGCCCCGAGATCCGTGCGCTCCTCCCTCTGCTGGACGCCAAGGAGGATCCGCGGTGCCGACCCGAGGATCCGACCGCCAAGGACAGCAGCGCCGGTACCGGTGGGTTCCACGAAGTCACCATCCGCACCACTGACGGGCGCGAACTCTCCACCCGGGTCGACTACCCGAGCGGTTCGCCGAAGCATCCGTTGAGTTGGGATGACAGCCGGGCCAAGTTCCGCGACTGCGTGCTCGCCGCCGGGCGGAACGAGGAGCGGGGAATGGCTCTGTTCGACGCGCTGCGCGGGCTGCCCAGCCTGACGGACGTCCACGCGACGCTCGACAGCGCGACCGCCTGACATAGATCTTCCACACGTAACCAGGATTGATAAGGAGGGCACCCCGATGGCTGAGAACATGAAGGGTAAGGTCGTCGTCGTCACCGGCGGCGGGCGTGGCATCGGTCGCAGCGTCGCACTGGAGGTCGCGGCGCAGGGCGCAGACGTGGTCGTCAGCGACATGTTCCGCGACGAGGATGGCAACACCGCCGCCGACAGCGTGGTCGCCGAGATCAAGGACCTGGGCCGAGGCGCGGTGGCCGTGGCCGCCGACGTCTCGATCGAGGCCGGCGGCGACGCGACCGTCCAGGCCGGGCTGGACGAGTTCGGCCGCATCGACATGCTGGTCAACTGCGCAGGCAACAACGTGCGGGCGCCGTTCGTCGACCTCACCGAGGCCCAGTGGGACTCGGTGATGGGCGTGCACGTCAAGGGGCACTTCTTCTGCTCCCGGGCCGCCGCACGGGCAATGATCGCGCGGGGCGAGGGCGGACGCATCGTGAACGTCGCCTCGCGCGGCGCCTTCTACTCGGTGCCGAAGTCGACACGCACCGAAGGCGTGCCGCACCGCTATCCGTGCGTCGTTTACAGCGCCGCCAAGGCGGCGATCCTTGGCATGACCCAGACCCTCGCGCTCGAGCTCGCCCAGCACCGGATCACCGTCAACGCGCTCATCCCCAGCGCCGACACGCAACTGTTCCCGGGCAAGGGCAGCCGTGGCGCGGGTGGCGTGCCGGGGACGATCAGCCTCGACCCCGCCTACATCGCGCCGTTCGTGGCGTTCCTCGGGACCGAGGCGGCGGCCGACATCACCGGCCGATTCGTGTACGCGACAGGCGGCGACGTCTGCTTCTTCCCGCAGCCGCTGCAATTGTCCGGCTCGTACTTCGTGCGCAAGCCCGGCAAGTGGACCGTCGACGAGCTCAGCACGACCATCCCGCCGATCGCCGCCGCGGGTCAGTCGTGACGACTGCAACCATGCTCATCGATGGGCAGTGGGTGCCTGCTATCGACGGACGCACATACGAGCGGCTCAGCCCGTACGACGGGCACCTGGTCAACACCTATGCCAACGGCGACATCGAGGACGCCCGCCGCGGCATCGTCGCGGCACGGCGCGCGTTCGATGCCGGCGACTGGCGATGGGCCTCGGTCGAGTCGCGGGCGGCGGTGCTGCGCAAGGCGGCCGTGCTGCTGCGCGAGAACAAGGACCGGCTGGCGAAGCTGCTGTCCGAGGAGGTCGGCCAGCCCAGGCAGGGCGGGGCCGTGAACGAAGCGGCCAACGCGCTGGAATACTACGCGTGGGTCGCCACCGATCGGCGGGACGAGGCAGTCACGGAGCAGCGGGCCGACGCCCTCGGGATCATCGCGCGCGAGCCCGTGGGTGTGGTAGGTGTTCTATCGGCGTGGAACGCGCCGCTGTCGGTGGTGCACAAGGCCGCTCCGGCGCTGGCCGTCGGCTGCACCGTCGTGGTAAAGCCGGCCCACATGACCGCCGGCGGCGTCCTCGAGCTCGGCCGCATCCTGCAGCGAGCCGGCCTGCCCGACGGCGTGTTCAACGTCGTCACCAGCGAACTCGCCAACGGGTCCGTCGTCGGGCACGAGATCGCAGCATCGGAGCTGGTCGACATGGTCACGTTTACCGGTTCGACCGCAACGGGGCGCAAGGTCATGGCCGCCGCCGCGTCGACCGGCAAGAAGGTCGTGCTCGAACTCGGGGGCAAGTCACCGAATGTCGTTTTCCCCGACGTGCCCGACCTCGACGCCGCGGTGGACGCCGCCTTCGACGGAATCATGAGTCTGGGCGGGCAGGCGTGCAAGGCTGGGTCGCGCCTGCTGCTGCACCGGAACATCCACGAGGATTTTCTCGCCCGGCTCGCCCCGAAGTTCGACGCGGTCCGGCTCGGCGACCCGCTCGACGCGGCCACCACGCTAGGCCCGCTGGTTAGCAAGGAGCAGCGCGACCGTGTGCACTCGCTCGTGCAGGGCGCCACCGAGGCGAAGGTGCTGCTGGGCGGTAGCTACCCGACCGACGGCCCGCTCGCCCGCGGCTGGTTCTACGAACCGACGCTCATCGATAGAGTCACACCCCAGTCGACCATCGCGCAGACCGAGGTGTTCGGTCCGGTGTTGTCGGTGCTGCCGTTCGAGAACGACAGCCAGGCCATCGAGATCGCCAACGGCACCATGTACGGTCTCGCCGGCGCGGTCTGGACCGCCGATATCGACCGAGCGCTGACGTTCGCCAAGCGCCTGCGCAGCGGCACCGTCTGGGTCAACACCTACCGCGAGTCGGGCCTGCGCAACATGCCATCGGGCGGGTGGGGCGCGAGCGGCCTCGGGCTGGAGCGCAGCAGCGAGGGCATCAACGAGTTCCTGCTCACCAAGAGCATCCATATCAGGCTCCGCCCGGGCCGTTAAGGCGCCGCCACACCGTGGACGCGCGCACAGAGGGAGGGAACCACCATGGAGGCCGCCCCGTCCGACCCGATCCGTGCGCTGGTGCACCACGCCTGCACGGCGCGCTTCACCGACCTGCCGGAGCAGACCGTCGCCGCCGTCCAGCGAGCGATGCTCGACACGGTCGGCGCCGGAATCGCGGGAACCTCCACGCCGATGGGCCGGATAGTCACGGCCGCGGCGCTGGAGACCGGTGGCCGCCCGGACAGCACAGTGTGGGGATACCGCCAGCGCGTGCCGGCGGCCGAGGCGGCCTTCGTCAACGCCATCATGGCACGGTGCCGCGAACTGGACGACGTGCACGAGGGCTCTCCGGTCGTCGGCATGGGCCACGGCGGCCACGTGAGTGTGATGGTGGTGCCGGCGGTGATCGCCGTCGCCGAGAGCCTGCCGCACCCGGTCAGCGGCGCGGAGCTCATCACCGCGATCGCCGTCGGCTCCGACCTGATCCCCCGCCTGCGGATGGCGGCCGGATCGGCGGGGCGGCTCGGATTCGAGGGACCCGCGGTGGCGCCGTTCGGCGTCGCCGCGGCGGTCGGCCGGCTCTATGGATTCGACGAGGACACGATGGCCAACGCGATGGGTGCCGCGTACGCCCATTGCGCGGGCAACGTGCAGGCCACCCGCGACGGTGCCTGGGACGTGTGGCTCAACGCCGGCATCGCCGCACGGGCCGGGTTCGTCGCGGCCGACCTCGCCCGCCGGGGCCATCACGGCACCGGCGCGCCGCTGCTCGGCGCCGCCGGCCTCTACCCGCTCTACTTCCGCGGCGAATACCACGAGCGGGGCCTCTTGACGGAGCTCGGCCAGACCTTCGAGGGAACCCACCTCAGCACGAAGCTGTACTCCTCATGTAAATACACGCATAATCCGATCTACACCCTCACGGAGCTGGCGCGCCAGAACGGGATCACGGCAGCGGATATCGAGCGCATCTCCGTGCTGACCAACAGCCACGAGATGCGGGTCGTGGTCCTAGACCAGGAGGGCCAGCACAAGCACGAGCCTGCCACCGTGGGCGCGGCGCAGTTCTCCCTGCCCTTCGTCCTGGCTATCGCCCTCGTCCACGGCGACGTGTTTCCGGACACGCTCACGGAGGAGAGCCTGCACGACCCAGAGACGCTCGCGCTAGCGAAGCGGGTCGTCGTGCAGGTGGACCCGGCGAAGGACGAGCTGCTGAAGAAGACCGGGTATCCACCGGACGACGTCGAAATCCGGACCTGGGACGGCCGGACCGTCGCCGCCTGCCTGCCATACACGAAGGGGCACCCGAGAAACCCAGTGACGTTCGACGAGGTAGTGACAAAGTTCGAACGATGCTGCGCGTTGTCGGAGCTATCGCCGAGTGCGAACGTGCGCGCCGCGTTCGTCGATGACGTGCACGCGCTGCCCACACTCTCGGACTGCCGCCACCTCGTCGCCGACCTCTTTAGGGACGCCCACGACGACGTCCCGGTCGCCGCCACCGCGGCCTGACCGCACCGCAGCTCATCGGCGGGGTATCACCGTCGCGACTGCCTGATCCGGTTCGTGAGCTCGGCGATCTGGTTGAACTGCGCGCGCCGCCCGGACATGAGCTGGCGGATCGGCGCCCCGATCAGACCACCCAGCACCGACGGCAGTGACGCTTCCATGCCGGCGATTCGTTCGGCGCGGCGACCACGCGCCGGTCGCTGGCGAACCGGCCGGAGGCGCCGTTCACGCCGACAGTCGCGACCCGGCCGGGTGAGCTGGTGCACATCGACTCGCCGGCCGTCTTTCCTTGACCGATATCGGTGAGGTTGGGGCCCCACTTCCATGGGGATCGTCGGCGTAGCCAGCTCATGCCTATGGTGTTGGCATGGCTTGCCGAATAACTGAGTTTGTGCTGGACGCGCATGACCCTGACCTGCTCGCCCGGTTCTGGTGCGAGGTCCTCGGCTATATCGAGCTGGACCGCACGGACGACGGCGACGTTGAGATCGGGCCGGCCGGTGTCGGCTTCGGCGGTCCGGAGCCCACCATCGTGTTCAACCGAACCGACGAGCCCAAGACAGCCAACCTACGCCTGCACATCGACGTCAATCCAACCGACCGCGACCAGGACGCCGAGCTAGAGCGGCTGTTCGCGGCCGGTGCCCGCCGAGCGGAGATCGGTCAGACGGGAAACGAGAGTTGGCACGTACTCGCCGACCCTGAGGGCAACGAGTTCTGCCTGCTGCGGTCGCGCGTGGCGCCGATATAGCGCGGATCGCTTACGCGAGAGCCGGAATACGGCGGCCACGAGATCGTCGAAGGAGAAACGCCGGCGACACGGGGTCATTTTTCACGCGTCGTCGACAATAGCTGGACGGGACCATTGACGTGCCTCCTTCGCTGCCGCCCTATCACCGCCCTCGTTGAACCCGGATTCCGCAGTTCATGGTCAAACGATCATCGGAATCCGGGCGGATCAGGGGCGGGTGCTGGTACGAGTGTCGGGGAAGGTGAAGCCGTCGCTGGCGAAGAAGGTCGAGGCGGCGCTGGCCGGCCTGTGACCAGCACACGACCGTGGTCCGCCACAGTGCTTCGCCCTGGGGACGGGGCATCGTCTACGCGCGTTGACGCGGTCGTCGCAGGCGGTGGCGGGTCTGGTGCAGCGGGCGAGGATCGTGTTGCTGGCTGCCGAGGGGATGGCGAACGCGGCGATCGGCCGGCAGGTGGGGGTGTCGACACCGACGGTCCTGGCGTGGCGTAACCGGTACGACGCGGGCGGGGTCGATGCGCTGGCCGACCTGGAGCGGTCCGGTCGTCCGGCGGTGGTCGACGAGGTCGCCATCGTGGTGCGGACCGTGTCCGACGGCGGGCGGCCACCAGCGGATCTGGGCGTGACGCACTGGTCGGCCCGGTTGCTGGCCGACCAGTTACGCCGGGAGGGCCTTGCGGTCAGCTTCGCCACTGTGTCACGGGTCTGGCGCAAGTGGGGGCTGCAACCACACCGATCCGAGACGTTCAAGTTCTCCACCGATCCGCAGTTGGAAGCCAAGATCCGCGACGTGGTCGGTCTGTACTTGGACCCGCCAGCCGGTGCGGTGGTGCTCTCGGTCGACGAGAAGTCCCAGGTCCAGGCCCTCGACCGGACCCGCACCCTCGGGTGAAGCTGCACGTCGTGGCGGACAACTACGCGCCGACATCGCTCGGGAGGTGGCGGCGCCGCTATGCGGCTGTGCGGCATCCTCCAGGCCCTCATCCCGGCCGTGACCCTGTTCGGCACGGAAGACGAGGTGCGGCAGGCCGCCGCACAGGCCAACACCCGGCTCCAGTGAGCCGCGCCCTGCCCGCCAGCGCCACCAGCTGGGGGACAGGGTACGCAACGCGCTGGGTGGGAGGTGGTCAGAACTGGCCATAGAGTTAGGGCATGGCCAACGGCGTCTTCTACGTCCCCCTCGGCATCGAGCTCGACCTCACCAGAGACGACCTCGGCCACCCCGCTCACACCGACCTCTGGGGCCGGATCTACCGGCAGCCCTACCGCGACGGCGTCCTCCAGTGCCTCGAGTGCCGGGAAGCCGCCCCCGACTGCCCTGAGTGGATGTTCCTGCGGGTGCGGAACGGGCGCCGTGAGGCCGTCCACCACACCACCGGCCTCCGCGAACACGGCGCGCCGGAAAGCGACGCGCACAAGGCCCTCAAGGAGCGCATCGCCACCGCCGCCACCACCGCCGGATTCGAGGCCGTCGTCGAGGACAGCCCCCAACACCGCCAGCGCCGCACCGACGTCCTGGTCCGCGGTACCGTCACCCTCGGCTGCGAGGCGCAGCTGTCGTACGCGACCGCCGCGTCCGTCCGCAAGCGCACCCGGGTCGCCGTGGCCGACGGGATCACCCCTCTCTGGACCACGACGGACCGCAAGGCCCAGCTCATCGACCAGGCCCCGTGGGCGCGCATCGACCAGATGCCCTGGCACCAGTACACCACCGATCCGCTGCCCGTCCGAGGTGGTGTCCGCGCGCTCGTCCGCGAGCAGTGCCACCGCCTCGGCACCGTGTGCCCCGACAAGAAGGCCGGCCGCCGCTGCTCCGGCTGGCACGGCCGTTGGGACGTCCGCCAGGTCCCCTTCGACGACCTCATCGCCCGCGGCGCTGCCGGCGAGCCGGTGCCGTACGCCGACCTCAAAGGCAAGCGGGTCGCGCGCTGGTTCTGGGTGCCGGCCGCTGACGCCGAGGAGGTCACGTACGACGACGAGCCGCCGGCCGACGGCCAGGTCGTCGACGCGGAGACGCGCGCACACCGGCGGGCCTTCAACCGGATGTGCGGCTACCTCGAGGAGTCCGACGTCCGCTCGACGAGCACGGTCCGGGACACCGGCGAGCAGGTCTTCGCCACCTTGGCCAACCCGCTGGCGCCGCAGCTGCTCACCCCGCCGCCGATCGTGATCGTCCGCCCGGGGGTGTGCGGCCGGGCGAACGGCTGCACGAAGAAGGCGCGCCTCTACCCGGGCGGCTGGGGCTGCGACGACCACAAGCCCTGACCACGCCCTACGGCTCGCCGAAGTAGCCCTCTTCCTCGCCGCCCCAGCGTACCGAGCAGAGGGGACACCCGCCCTGCGCTGGCGGTTGGAGTGGCGCGGCCGCGACGGGCCACTGCGCTCGCTGGGGACGGTGCTAACGGTCTGCCCGCCGCGGCACGTCGGCTTGACACCCAAGCACCTGCGGCCGATTGACCAGGTCATCGAAGACCTCCACGCTTGATCAGTTCGCTTCCGTCCGCCCCCCACGGGCCGGCGCGGTGGCTGACTGGTGTGCGGCAGGCGGAAAGGACACACGACCCCCCATGACGACGCGATACAACCCACCGCCGAACTGGCCCCGGCCCCCGGCCGGGTGGACGCCCCCGGCCGGCTGGACGCCGGACCCGGCATGGGGCCCTCCGCCGCCGCAGTGGCAGCTCTGGGTCGACGAGGAGATCCCCCTGTTCGGCGCCCGCGGCAAGGCGCGAGAGTTGGCCGCCGAGAACGGTGAGCTGCAGAAGAAGCTGACCGCGTGGCATGCCGAGGCCACCAAGCTGCAGGGCCAGCTGAACCAGCGTCAGGGTGAGCTCACCCAGCTGCGAGGCGAGCACGACCGTCTGCAGTCCGAGATGCGGCGCCTGGGGCAGATGGCGGCGTTCGAGCTGGAGCAGTACCGCGACCGGCTGACGCAGCAGACAGCCGAGCTCGAACAGCGAGTGGGCGCGCTGAGCCAGCAGGTGGTCGTCACCGAGGAGACCGTGCTGCTGCAGGAGGTCGGGGTGTACGAGTACCGGCACCCGCTGACCGATGCCGTCGCCTACCAGGGCAAGCTCGCGACCTTCCAGGACCGGATCAAGGCTATGGCCATGAAGGATGGCGGCGCCGTCCAAGCGGACACCCGCTGGACCGTCTCCGGCTCCGAGGCCAAAGGACGGGCCATGATCCGGGACTACTCGAAGCTCGTCCTGCGCGCCTACAACGCCGAGGCCGACAACCTGGTCCGCGGCCTCAAGCCCTACAAGGTGGACTCGGCCATCGAGCGCCTGAACAAGGTGGCGGAAACGATCGCGCGTCTGGGCAAGTCGATGGACATCCAGATCTCCAACGACTACCACCGCCTACGCAGGAAGGAGCTCGAGCTCACCGCGGACTACCTGGCGAAGGTTGCCGAGGAGAAGGAGCGGGAGCGGGAGGAGAAGGCGCGCCTGCGCGAGGAGCGAAAGGTCCAGCAGGAGATCGAGCGCGAGCGCGCACGCCTGGAGAAGGAGAGGCAGCACTACGCCAACGCGCTCGCCGCCCTTCGGGCCAAGGGTGACGCCGAGGGCGTGGCCCAAATGGAGGAACGCCTCGCCGAGGTCGAGGCGGCGGCCGAGGCCGTGGACTATCGGGCCGCGAACGTCCGCGCCGGGTACGTCTACGTGATCTCCAACATCGGGGCTTTCGGCGAGCATATGGTGAAGATCGGCATGACCCGGCGACTCGACCCGCTCGACCGGGTGCGAGAGCTCAGCGACGCCTCGGTCCCGTTCAACTTCGACGTGCATGCCCTGTTCTTCTCCGAAGACGCCGTCGGCATCGAGACCCAGATGCATGCCCGCTTGGCGGACCGTCGCGTGAACCTCGTCAACCAGCGCCGCGAGTTCTTCCACGTCACCCCTCAGGAGGCCAAGACGCACCTGCTCGCGCTGACCGGCAACCTCCTGCAGTACGACGAGGTGCCTGAGGCCTTGGAGTACCGGCAGAGCGTCACTAGTGCGCGGGTGGAGCCGGTGAGCGGCACCAGCAGCGCGACACCTGGCGACGGCCCCAACGCCTGACCGGCCAGGTTCCGTCCGACCCGACAGGCGCGGGCCGGCGCGGTGGATGACCGATCAGCGGCAACCAGCACCGAAAGCATCTGCTCGCCGCGCCGCGAGCGGACAAGACCCTGGCGGCCGAGGGCCAGCCCGCTGCAGAGTGATCATGGAGACGCTGGCGGGGGAGAGGCGGAGGAGCCGTCACCCTCGCCGCCAGCGAGGGACCAGGCGTCGTCGTGTTTGAGGTGTCGACCGTCGCCGCACAGGCCGACGCCCGCCTTCAGTAGCCGCAGAAAGCTGGCAGGCACGGCAACCAGCAACGGAAGAAGCCCGCCCACCGAGAAGTGGGCGGGCTTCCTCGTGCCCTAGCTCAGCTTCCACTCAGCCGGTTGACCCCGGTTCCCCTCTCCCTCGTACACCGCCACGAACGGCTTGCCCTTCACGGGCACCGTGAAGACGATCCACCCCTTCACGCACCGGCCCGGCTTAAGGGTCTTGTAGTTGAACGGGTACTCCGCAGCGACGACGTTGGACCACTTGTTGTTGTTGGTCTTACCGTCCGACCATTCCAGGGACCAGGGGGCGACATTCACCTGCCGTGGCTCGCTCGCGGTGGCCAGGTTGCAGGTCCGCACCTCGAGCCCACCGAAAGTCGCACCGTCAGGGGGTTCCTCGCCGATCGGCTGCGTGTACCGCAGCACCGTGGTGGTCATGGTGTTGGTCCGAAGGGTGAAGGTCTTGCCGACGGCGAGCATGTCGTCCTGACTCGGGCTGGCCGACGGCGACGCGGTCGGCGTCGATGAGGCCGGGGCCGCGGACGTTGGGCCGAGCGTGGCGCTGGTCGTAACGGGATCCTCCGCCCCACGGCCGCACCCGGCGAGCACAGTGACCAGGGCGAAAGCCGCGGAGTATTGGCGGGCGCGAGTCATGGCGGGGACCGTACCAGTCGAAAACACCCCGGCATGGGTGATTCGGGAATTCCGCTCATATGCCAGCCTGACCGGCTACGTCTCGCCGAAGTAGCCCTCCTCCTCGCCGAGCAGCAGCGGCACGTCGTACACCGACATGTCCGGTCTGGCCCGGGGCGTAGTGGACCCTGTGGCGCCATCGCTGGTGCTCGAACGCGACGTCCGCCTCGATTTCCACCACCACCGTCGGCTCGACCTGCACGTACCGCAGCGGCTCCGGCCGCTCCAGCTGCCCCGACCACGACGCGGGCAGCGGCTCCGGCCACGGGTGCGCCACGGGGGCGCCGCGGCGCTGGGTGGCCCGCAGCGGAGCCAGCAACCCGCCGAGCTCCTCCCGCTGGGGCGGCCAGCGGGAGGGTGCGGCCGGTGTAGCTACGCCCCGGCTCCAGTAGTCGCACCGCCCTGCCGGCGTTACCTTCCCGGCATGCCATCCGGGGACGCTCGCTCGTCTGGGTGACCGCACCCCATGGCCCGCCGCTGACTGGATCGACCATTCAAAACTGTCAGAGAGCTCAGCTGCCGCTGCCGTTCACGACCGCGGCGTGCTGACGGCCGAGCGAAGTCTACTGATTGGCTTGATATGCATGCCCGAGTTTAGGATCGATCACTTTTCCAACGCTCCCGCGACCCGAGGGGTATGGGTCGAACTGTACGTGTCAGAAGCGTCTCCAACGGTGCCCGGACAATATCCGGTCGCCCTCATGGTGCACGGCAGGAGCGTTCCGTCCCTTCCGGTTTTCAAATTCGGCGCGGATGTTGGCCCTCATGTCCGATACAACTGGGCCAAATACCTCTCCAAGCACGACGTTCGGGCCTTTGTCATGGATCTGCAGGGTATGGGCTTATCAACTCGCCCGTACGAGATGAACGATCCTCGCAATGTGATGGTGGCCGACCGAAGCAAGCTCGTCCCGCCGGTGAGCCCAACCGAGCCGTACCCGTATCCGCATCCGCTGACGGATACGGACAGCGAACTCGCGGAAGTCCGCAAAGTCCTCGACTGGATCTACGACTACACCGGCGTGCGTAAGGTGCATCTCGTCGGCTACTCCGCGGCGTCCTTCGCCCTCGGACGACTCGCAATGACGAACCCGGAGCGAGTCGCTAGCTTGTTCCTGCTCGCACCCGTCTTCCCGCCCTACGGCCTGAGCGCACGGCCGATACCGTACCCCGTCGGCTACCCGCCAATGAGGGTTGTGAACAAACAGGAGATGATAACCTCGTGGAACAATGACGCTGCTTTTGGGGCGCAGCGGCAGCCCGGCATCGACGACAAGATGTGGGGTTGGACCGCGATGTGGGACAGCACCGGCAGTCATTGGGGTAACGTGTCGCGGTACCCGAATACTCTGCGGTGGGGATGGAACAAGGCGGAGGTTCAGAACAACCAGAACCTCGGCATCACTGTGCCCGTGGCCATCGTGCGCGGAAACAGCGACTCGCAAATAATCCTGCCTACAGACCCTACAGATCCTAATCGCCGTCTGCCTGCCAACTTCGATGACCCCGGCTTAACAGAGAAGGCAGGCCCGCCCTTCAACGCCAAATGGCTGTACTTCGCGATTCCCGGCGCCAAAAAGCTGTCGATCACAATTTACAACACCGGGCATTTCATGCCCTGGGAAACCCAGCACGATGTCCTGCATACCTACTCGGCCCAATGGATCAAAGGCGGGTCCGTCGACGGGTACAGCCAGGGTATGTTCCTTCGGCACTGGTCCTCCGGTCAACTCCTCCCTACTGCTTAGTTAGTAGCGGTGCGACCTCGGCCCCAGCAGACGGATCGGTCATCTGAGCCTCCCCGCGCCACACACCAACTCTGTTGAGTGCGCTGCTACGTCTCGCCGAAGTAGCCCTCCTCCTCGCCGAGCAGCAGCGGCACGTCGTACACCGAGGTGTCCGGGCGGGCCCGCGCGTACCGCACCCGGTGCCGCCACCGTCCGTGCTCGAAGGCGACGTCGGCGTCGATTTCTGCCACCACCGTCGGTTCCACCTGCACGTACCGCAGCGGCTCCGGCCGCTCCAGCTGCCCCGACCAGGACGCCGGCAGCGGCTCCGGCCACGGGTGCACCACGGCGGCGCGGCGGCGCTGCAGAGGGTTCAGCGGAGACAGCATCCCGCCGAGATGCTCCCGCTGGGCGCCGGTCAGCGGGTGGGTTCGGCCGGTGTACCGCAGCCGGCCCCTCCGATCGAACCGCCCGAGCAGAACGGTGACGGGGCTGCGCATGCTGCCGGTCACCCCGCCGACGATCGCCTCGGTCACGAGCCTGATCCGGAACTTCCACCAGCCGCGCCGGCCCAACTCGTACCTGGAACCCAGCCGCTTAGTGACCACGCCCTCGATGCCCGCCGCGACGGTCCAGTTCACCAGCCAGTCCGAGACCTGCTGCATGTCGGTTGTCTGCGGAGTCAGGGTGAGCTGCGTCGGCGCGTCGACGAGCAGCTGCTCCAGCCGGGCCCGCCGCTCCGACAGCGGCAGGTCCAGGATCACCTCGCCTCCGGCGTCCGCGAGCAGATCGAACAGCACGTAGTGCGCCGGGCACTCGCGCGCCAGTCGCAGGAGGCCGCGGCCGGCGGTGATCCGGCGTTGCAGCTGCGCGAAGTTCGTCCGGCCGCGCTCGAAGACGATCAACTCACCGTCGAGCACCACACCAGCCGGGATCGCCTCGCGGATCACCCGGGTGATGTCCGGGAAGTAGGTGGTGAGGTTCCGTCCGGCCCGCGACTGGAGGTACACCCCATCGCTCTCTCGAAAGGCGAGCAGACGCCAACCGTCCTTCTCCAGACTCGCCGGTGTCTCATGAGACAGCCCTCGTTGGCCGCAGGGTTCGGTGCGCGACCTACGCTCGTACTGTCGACCTTTGTTGAAGCGGAACGACGACGGACGAGGTGTTCATAGCTTGCCTGCGTAGCGTGGTGTTTTCCGCTGCGAGGGCGGCGATGACGGTGGCAGCGGCATCGACCTGATCTTGCAGTTGGCGGCACCTTCGGCGGCTGGCTTCCAGGCTGCTTCGTAGATCGTCGAGTTCTTCGCCGCGGTGCCGTGAGGCGGCCCCGGCGAGGCTGTTTGCTACCCGAGCGTCCCATTCGGCGAGGATGTCGGCGGCGCGGTTCATGGTGGCGCGGCTGACCTCGGCCTCGCGCCAGAGGTTGTTTTTGGTCAGCTTGCCGTCGGTGTGAATCGGCTGGCCGTCGAACAGGCGCTTCATCGCCTCGCGCAGCCGTTGTTGTGTGGCTGGGGACACGGGGGCGGTCATTGATTGCTCCGCTTCAGCACTCGGTCAACTTCCTGGAGTTCAGACTCGACGCGGCGTCGATGGTTCGCGGCGATCTTGCCCTCGGCGAGTATCCGGCCCAGAGCGGATCGCTCTGCGGTCCAGATCGGGATGTGTTCGGGGGCGATGACGCTGTTGGGACAACGTCCTGGCTGGCAGCGGTCGAGCAGTGGTCCGCGGTGGCCGTCGGGGATGATCGCGTCTTCGAGGCACTTGGCGCCGGCGGGGTCGTTGTCGTTCATGGTGCAGTGGTTGAGTTTGCCGAAGCGGATGGAGATGCGGGTGCGGCGTAGCAGGTCGTGTTCGACGCGGATGTCGCCGCGCCGGGCTTGACCGGTGGCGCGCAGGCGCTCGGCCTGGTCGCGGACGGCGGTGAAGGCTTCGCGCATCCGGTCGGCGCCGGGCCCGTAGCCGATGTGCTGGCCTGCGGTGTCGGCGTTGAAGAGTTCGGTGAGGCGGTCGAAGCGGTGGTCGGCGATCGCGGTGTCGAGGTGGCGTGCCCAGGACGGGTCGTTGTCCATGTAGCTGCCGGTGACGCGGTTGGCCAGGGCTCTGGTGGTGACGTGCTTGAGCTGCATGCCGACGGCGATCTCGGAGCCTGGGAAGTCGCGGGTGAGCATGGCCATGGTGCGGCGGAACATGTGCGGGGTGACGTTGCCGTCCGGAATTTCTTCAAGGCCGCTGACATGCCGCCAGCGGTTGATGTGGTTGATGAGGTCGTCGATGGCGGCGATGCTGGCGAAGCTGTCACCGGCCCACCGGTCACCGACGGAGGCGAACGTGAGGTGATCGTGCTGCGATAGTCGCCCGGCCAACTCGATCGCGCGGGCGACCGGCGGAGTGATCCACCAGTGTTTGATCGGAAGGTCCGGGTCCAGCTTCTGCTTTGTGGATTTCACCGCGGGGCTGCCGTAGTGCTCGACCAGGGCGTCTTTGGTGATGGCCCGCAGCTCGCACTCGCGCATCATGGACAGCGCGGCGGTGAACACGAAGCAGGCGTTGCGCAACATGACCTGCTCCACCTGCAGCTCGGTGGGGCCGAGGCTGTCGTGCCACGGTCCGCGGCTGCCGTCCGGCCGGCCCACCTCCACCAGGTCCGGTAGCAGGCCCGGGTGGGTGCGCCCTTCGACGACGAGACGTTCGAGGGCTTTTCGGCGCCGGCGGCCGTGGGGTGTGGAGTTCTGGAAGAAATCCGGCGGGACGCCGATGATCCGGGCCAGCAGGCTGAGGTTGATCTTCGGCCCTGGGGTTTCGCTCGGCCGGGCGCGGCGCGTCGGGATCGTGTTCGCCGCATCCATCAGCCAGGTATCGAACCGTCCCGCCGCATCGGTGCCGGTCAACGGCCGGCTGCGCAGGTCGTCCCAGTAGGCGGCGACGCGCAGGATGTCGGGGGCGAAGACGTCGATGTAGGTCCAGCAGTTGCGGACCAGCGGGAACCACGTCTCCGGCGGGATGACCGGGGTGCGCAGCTCCGGAACGATCGGCTGGTTGGCCACGGCGTTGCTCGAGATTCCGGGCCAGGGGTCGTGCGGCAGGCCGCCGCAGGTCAGGGCCGCACGGACGCGGTGCAGGGCTTTGATCAGGTGGACGTGGTTGGTGACGGAGCCGGGCTCAGTGATCGTCTGCCGGTGCGCGATGTAGGCCTTGAAGTCCTCCGGGCTCCAGCCGCGCAGGTTCGGCGGCAGCCCTCGCTCGGCGCCGAACGCCGCCAGCGGCCGCAGGTGTCCGATCCGCTGCGTCACGGTCATCACCGCCAGCGGGTCGGCCCGCAGGTGGACGCCGGCGGCCAGGATCGCCGGGTGGCGCGGGTTGAGCCAGAGCATCGCCAGCTCACGCGCCATCAGGTTCCAGGCCGGGTCCAGGTCGTGGAACAGCACGCGGATGGCCGCCGACGGGTGGCTGGGCGCCTTGTGGACCACCCCATTGAGGTCCCAGCAGTCGGTGTCACCGAACCGGGGCGGGATCGCTCCGGGCAACAGTGGGTGCGACTGGATGACCGCCTCGTCGTCGCGGTAGAAGGCGGACGGGCGTGGGGCCGGTGAGGCGGTGGTGGTCACGCGTCGAACTCCACGGTGCTGGCCAGGGGAAGGTGCAGGGTGATGCCGTCCTCGGCGATTTGCCGTCGTGCCTGGGCGATCTCGGCAGGGGTGCGGGACTTGAGCACGTCGATCAGGTTCGTGCGGCTCTGGCCCCACAGCGCGTGGAAGTGCTGGGGCGACAGTCGCAGCGCGAGTTTGTCCAGGTGGTCGGCGAACAGCAGCAGCTGCGGCAGGTTCGACGGCAGCACGAAGGCGTTGCGGCACTCCAGGCAGCGTAGCGGCGCGACCGGGCACAGCTGACCGGGCCGGCCGAACGGCGACGCGAACGGGTCGGTGCAGTCCGTGACGCCCATGTCCAGCTGCCCGGCCCGCAGCGCCTCGACGTCGGCCGGGCTCAACCCGAGCACCGCCGCGGCCTGAGGGTCGGCCAGCGACTGGGTGGCCTGTTCGTCCAGGACGATCGGCCCGGCCAGTGCCTTGTGAAGCCAGTGCCGCTGCGCGGCGGTGACCACGTCTCCGGCGATCACCCGTAGCGTCGTGCCATGGGCGTAGTGGCCGCGGAACGTCTGCGCGGAATGGTCGTCGGCGATGTCACTGATCCGCCCCCGGAAGGCGATGGCCTTCTCGACCTTGGTGGATTTGCGCAGCCTGCGGATATCGGCGTCGCCGTCGACCGTCACGTTGTTGATCGCAAGCCAGTCGGTGAACGTCTGGCCCTTGCGCCGCGTCGGCAGCCCGACCGACAGCGACACGCCGTCCAGCGATGCCCGCAGGAACAGCGGGACCGGTGAGGTTCCCATCTGTTCGGCCAGCGGCCGGTTCAGCTCCAGCAGCGACCGGATGATCTCCGCCGCGTCCAGCCGCGGCCCCGACGGATGCAGCAGCCCGGCCGCGGCTGGCTCGCTGGAGAACGCCTGCCGCATCCGGGCGTGCGCGCGGTTCTTGCCGAAGGTGATCGTCACGCCGCGCGGGCTGAACTCGATGTCGTCCTCGGTCAGCCCGGTGATCTCCTCCGGTGCCCTGCCGGTGGCCGCCATCAGCAGGATCTTGTAGGCGTGCAGGTCCATGTTCGTCAGGAACAGCTGCCCCACCAAGTGGCGCAGCACGCCGCGCCGATCCCGCCGCGAACCTTGCAGTCCCGAGTCCTGGTGCGACGGCATACCGGCCGGGTCCGGCAGAAAGCTGACGATTTCGCTGCAGCTGCGGGCGTTGTGCGTGATGGCCCACAGCACGTTTCCCGCTTGCGTCCAGCCGCCGATCTCAGGGTCCGCGCCGGTAGCGGCCAGGGCCCGCCCGGCACGGATCCTCACCTCGGTCGCCCGCCGGGCCGCCTGCGCGGCCCGGACCAGTTTCTGCTTGTCGGCGCGGCTGAACTCATCCAGCTCGATGCTGCCGCCGCGCCGGACCCCGAGCACGCCGGCGACCCAGCCGTTCAAGTGCCCGGCGACCGGCCGATCCGGGTGCTCGGCACGCCGGGCGATCAGGGCACGGACCCGCCCAGCATGCCAGCCCGGCGTTCGTGAACCCGGAGCGTGCCGGGACGGCAGAATCCGGATCCACTCGGTGACCGCGTGATGCAGGTCCGGCTCGCCCCGTGCCAGCGACGCCGAACCAGCACCCGCGACCGTGGAACCGACGTGCGTCAGAAAGTCCTTCATCGCGGTCAGATACATGCGGCCTGCGCTCTCGCGCAGCCGTCCGGCCTGCACGAGTTCCACCCACTCGTCGGCCAACTCCGCGGCAAGCCGCGCACACGCGAACGAGGCCGGATCGAAGGACAGCACCGCCGTGGCCGAGCGCAGAGCCGCCTGGCCGGTCGCGGGCACCGTCACCCGCCTCACCCCGATCCTGGCGACAGACGGCTCCGCGGCGCGGGCTGGAGGGAATCCGGAGCGGTGCTCACCCCTGCGCGGCATCGCCGCCCCCGAGGCTCATCGTCGTCCGGGCGATGTCGGCGTAGGAGGCCCCGCCGGCGGCGGTCCAGGTCCGGAATGCCTCATCGACGTCCCGCATCGGGTCCTTCAGGTACCGGAGGTAGCGGTAGGTCGTCGCCGGACTCGCGTGGCCGAGCCGCCGCTGCACCTGCAACAACGGGTTGCCGCTCATGTGGTCCAGCAGCGTCGACATGGGCAGCTGCTGCGCCCGGCCGTCACCCAACGCCAGCCGGGTCAAGTAGATCAGCAGCCTCAGCGCGAACGTATGACGCAGATCGTGATACACCCAGCACCGGCGCGGTAGCTCCGGTCCCACCCCGCCGGTCGTCGCGGCCTTCATCCGCTCCCACGCCGCCCACCGGACCCGGTCCCATCCCGAGGCCGTGAGCATCCGCCCACCGGCGCCGATGAACACCGCCAGCGGATCGAGGCCGTCCCCGGTCTCTCGCACCGCGATCCGCCGCAGCCGCGGATCCATACCCCGGATCGACCTGGTGACCGTGCGGCCCTCAAGCACGCCGCAGACCTTCGCGCCATCCGCCTCCAGCCGGCTGATGACGAACAGGTCACGGTGGTCGCGCCGAAGCGTGCCCTGCGCCTTCGCAACGATCTCGGGCCGCTCCAGCAGCAGGTAAGGGCCCAGCAGTTCCATCGCGTCCCCCGGCACGTAGACCGAGCGGTGGTGCCCAGCTTTCGCGCACGCGCCGAGCTCGACATCGGCGGTGCGCGGCCGTCGAGCATCGAGCAGCCCCAGCTCGGGCAGCAGCAGTGTCGACCACTCCTGGATCCGCATCCCGGTCAGCAGTGCCAGCTCGCAGGCCGCGCGGTTGCGATGCGGTCGCCAGCCTCGGAAGCCCTGGTCGAGACCGCCATCGGGCGCCAGCCCGCCGAATCCGACGTCCCGGCAGTACAGGTACTGCTCAAGCTCCATGTGCCGCACCCGCATATCGCGGCGGGTCCCGCTGGCCAACGTCCGCTGCCGCCGGGTCGTCGCTCGCCATGGCCGACGGTCAACGACGCCCTGCCGCAGCAGAAAGTCGTAGAGGCAGCCGATCGCTGCCGCGTCGCGATCCCAGGCCGCCTCACCGACCGTCTGCCCGGCCTCGTCGAGCCGCCACTGCCGGAAGTCCTGGAGGTCAGCCTCGGAAGCCGACGCCAGGTCGAGCCCTCGGGCCTGCAGGAACCGCAGCAGCATCAACGCCGTATACGCGTACCCGCGCATCGTCTTTGGGCTACGCCGGTTCAGCGCCAACTCCCGGAACCAGCTGCACAGCGGCTCCACCGGCCACATCGACTCGGACAGCAGCACCGGCGTACCCGGTGCCGGCGCGAACCTCGCGAGCACATCGGAAGTCTCCGGTGCACTCAGAGCGTGTTTGAGATGGGCTGATCAGGTCCAGATGAAGGTGCGTCGGGCTGGGCGTCGGGCGGGTCGACCCCGGGTGATGCGGCGTGCGATGCCGGCGATGGCGGCCCAGCGGATGATGGCTTCGGAGACCTCGGGGTGGCGTTCGTAGTCGCGGGCCAGTCGGCGGCAGGCGGTGAGCCAGGCCAGAGTGCGTTCGACGACCCAGCGGCGGGGATGCACGGCGAAGCCGCGCTGGTCGGTGGGCTTGCGGACGATCTCGAGGGTGGTGCGCAGGATGTCGCGGGTCCAGTCGACGAGTCGTCCGGTGAAGCCCTGGTCGGCGAAGACGTGTCGGATCGGGGCGGCCATGTAGGCGCTGAGCAGAGCGGTCTTGGCGCCGTCGCGGTCCTGCCAGCTTGCGGCGAGGACAGTCACGGTGACCAGCAGGCCCAAGGTGTCGGTGACGATGAACCGCTTGCGGCCGTTGACCTTCTTCCCGGCGTCGTAGCCCCGGCTGTCTCGGCCGACGGTGTCAGCGCCCTTCACTGACTGGGAGTCAATGATTCCCGCCGACGGCTGCGGCTCGCGGCCCTGCTGCACCCGCGCCTTGATACGCAGCGCCGCCAGGAGCTTCTCCGTCACGCCGGCGTCTTCCCACCGGGTGAAGTACCAGTACACCGTCTGCCACGGCGGAAGATCCGCCGGCAGATACCGCCACGGACACCCAGCCCGCACCACATACAGGATCGCGTTGACGATCTCCCGACGAGGATGCTTTTCCCGCCGCCCGTCCGTGTTTGGCTCCGGCAGCAGCGCCTCGATCAGCGCCCACTGGGCATCGGTCAGGTCCGAGGGATAACCACGACGAGCAGACACCCGAGCCACCCTGCCCGCTGAAGATCCTCGGGGTCACGCCAACACGCCGTCCACAACAGACCTTCTCAAACACGCTCTCAGCCCTGGGGCACCACCAGCCTTACGGACCGTCCGCGCGTCTGCGAAGAACAGGTGCATTCCAGCTCCGGGCAGTCGACGACTACGTCAACCACTCAACGGCGCCAGCGTCCGACAGTAGCGGCGGATAGTCTGATCAGAATCCACTGGATGACCACGCCAGCTGACTACAGCGTGTTACCACGACGAGGGATAGAGCGCCCGGATCGCGGCTACTTGTTTCATTGACCTGCGACCGTGGCCCGGCCAGGCTTCGGTCGAGGCGCCCGGGCTGTCGCTTGCCGCGGGGTCTGCTGTTGGCGGTCCGATGGTGGGTTGATCGCGGCTTCGTAGGGTTGTGTGAACAGCAGAGCACCTTACAGATTCATCCGGCGATCTTTTCGCGGGCGGCGATCGTCGCGGCGAGCAGCGTCTCGTCCGCGCGTAGCTCGGCGTCGAAGCCGCCGATATTCAGCCCGGCCCGATGCCGCGAGGCCACGAACCGATCCAGCCGGTCGAGTATCGGCCGCGCATGCGACCCCATCGCGGCGAATACCCGCAGCACCTTGGCCGCGTATAGGTCGTCGGACAGGTACTTCGGCAGGACCTCCAGCAATTCAGCGGCTACCGCAGGACCTTCGTGAAGCCATAGTGCGCCGGCCGATTCCACCTCCCCGGATCCGTGAACCCGGAACAGGCTCCGCAGCTGCTTGTGCTGGCGGATGGTGAGCCCGCCGTGCTCGGCGAGCCAGGTCAGCAGCGCCGATACGAAGCGGCCACGGTGAAGTTCTTCCGGAAGTCCGGCGAGATACCGTTCGGCCACCCCCCGGTCCGACGTGACTTTGAGAAGGGCGAACGTCGCACCTTGCGTCCGATACTGCCGCAGCTCGGGGACCGCGGCTGCGGCGGCTGGGCCGATCCGTCCCAAGACATAGAACGCCCAGTCCGGAGTGTCGTTCTCCGCCCCCCGGAGCTTGGCGATGAGCTCCGGCACCGCGGCAGCCGCGGCCGGCCCGAACGCGGCCAGCACTCGCATCGGCAGTTCCGGCGCGTGCGAATCCGGATGTGCGGCCAAGATCTGCCGGGCAGCGGCCACCGGCGCCTCCGGATCAACGCCCGCCCGGGCAACCGCCCGGAACGCCTCAGCCAGGCGGGGCTCGTCGCTGACGGAAAGCATCAGCCGTACCAGATGCGGCACCGCTCGGTGATCGCCGACGCTGCCCAGCGCGGTGGCGGCCACCGCGCCGAGCTCAGGGTCGTCCATCACCGTCGCGAGCTCGTCGGCGGCCAGCCGGGACGCGGTCAACGACGCCGCCAGCGCGTGCAGTGCCGCCGACCGCACCTTGGAAGGCTCTTCCCTCAGGAGGCCGGTCAGCATCGGCGTCATCCGGCCGGGCGCGGCGCGCCACTCACGCATCGCCGCGACCGCCATCCGTACGCCTTCGAGCCTGGCCTCCGGGCTCTCGGCGGGGTTCGCCAGCCGTTCCGCCCAGACGCAGCAGTCGTCCTCCCGGTCGAGGCGGGTCAGCGCCCGTGCCCAGTGCTGACCCGCCGTCTCCGGAAGACGGGATCCCGGCGCGTCGAGGACACCGGCGGAGGCTTCGAGATCGGCACGGATCGCGGCGTCCAGCGCCGGCCAGGCCGCCGCGTCGTCCATGCTAAACACTGCGATGTTGGCCAGCAGCCGGATGGCCGGAACGGGATCCGACTGCAGGCGTTCCAGGATGGCTTGACGCCGCAGGACCTGGTGCCAGGGTATGGCGTCCACGAGGGCGATCCGGACGACCGGATCGGTCGAGGCGTTCAACGCCGCCATGGCCGATCAGGTTCGGCGGTGTTCACCAGTAACGTCGCCGCGGTACGCCGCACCGGCGGGTCCACGTCGCTCAGGGCCGGCTCGGCGGCGTCTGCCACCAGGGGCCAGTCGGAGTTCTGGCCGCACAACTGGTCCAGCAACTCGAACATCGTCCGGCGCGCCGATGCGCGGGGGTCGGTCGTGAAGGCCAGCAGGCGACGGGTCATCAGCCCGTCCCGGTCGGCCCGGACAAAGTAGAAAATGTGTTCCCGCTCATCGTTGCCGGGGACCAGGACGTCGCCCGAGGCGATGCCTATTTCCAACCATTCCCAGTTGGTCGGCGATGCCGCCGGCGCCGGGCCGTTCACTCTGCGAGGCGCGGGGCGCCCTTCACGTATGTCATGGCCTAATCTTGCTCGGGAGCGTTCCAGCGCGCAATGCGATCCGGTATCCGCTTCTCGGCACGTCCGGACGGCAACGGGGCCAGCTCGACGTGACGCTGCGTAACGCGCGGATTGCGGCATGACAGCGCATGTGACCTTGGGGCAGCAGGGCCGGTCGCGCCGCGCCCGGCGGACCGCACGGCACCGCCTCTTCTGGCAGGATCCGTCGGATGCGCAGACTGATGGTGCTCCTTCTCGTGATGGCTGTTGCCGGCTGCGGCGACGGTGACGCGACCGAGGCGGGAGCCACCGAACAGTTC
The DNA here is from genome assembly GCF_900143515.1 of Micromonospora cremea. Taxonomy (NCBI): domain Bacteria; kingdom Bacillati; phylum Actinomycetota; class Actinomycetes; order Micromonosporales; family Micromonosporaceae; genus Micromonospora; species Micromonospora cremea. Next base: position 1,778,547 of record NZ_FSQT01000001.1, read on the forward strand.
ACCCAGGGCGGCGTCAGTATGGAGCCGACGGTCAAAGCCGGCCAGGTTGTCACCGCACGGACAATAACCGGCACGTATGAGGCACGGCGCGGCGATGTCGTCCTGATCCGTTCCCCCGGCGGTCTCTGGGGTGACCGTAAGGCGCCGCTGCTCAAACGCGTCGTCGCGGTCGGCGGCGAAACCATCGCCTGCTGCGATACCTCGGGCAAAGTGACGGTCGACGGTAAGCCGCTGGCCGAGCCGTATGTGGCTGAGGACGCGTCGCTCGACGAGCCGCCGAACCCAAACTACTGCGGGCCGCGCCGGTTCGCCGCGATTACCGTGCCGGCCGACTCCGTCTTCGTCATGGGCGATAGCCGCGCCCGGTCGAACGACTCCCGGTGTGCCGGGCCGGTGCCGGTGTCGTCGGTCTTCGCCGTAATGGTCGACTGACCAGGGCACACCTGACACTTGCCACGGACGTACCGAGGCGGCCGACGCTAAGCGCTCGGGCGGCGGCAGATGTGGTAGTTGCGCCTGCGGTGGCGATGTTTAGAGTCTGTGTCGTGACTGACACTGGAGCCGACGTCGACAAGCGCGTTACCGAGGCGTGGGCGCGGATCGAGGCTGGCCTGAGTCGTGTCCTGCCGGCTTCCCTCCGGCAGCTCAATGCGCCGGCCGCGGTACAGGCAATCGATGCGGTGGAGGCCGCGTTGGCCTTGCCACTACCGCAGAATTTCCGCGCCAGCCTCCGCACCCATAACGGAACCAAGCGGGGGTACGACGACTCGGGTCAGCTTCAGCCCAGCCCGGTACCGCTGGAATACCTCTACGACACCAACGAAATCATCGAGATGACCCGGATGTGGCGCAACAACTATCATCCGGAGCCGGACTGGGACGATCCTCAGGTCTGGGCGCACCTGGTCGATGAGGAGATGCTCTGGCTGAACGGGCCGGTGCGACCGATCATCGGTTCGCCGGGCGCAGTGGTCGTGGGCGACATGAATGGCGACGTGCAGTGGCTGCTCGATTTTGATCCGGCACCGGGGGGAACGCCCGGACAGGTGGTTCGGGTTGATGTCGAATGCGTCTCGTGGGACGTGCTGGCGCCGTCCTGGACGCAGCTACTTGTCCGCTACGCCGACGATCTGGACCTGTTCGCGGCTGATCCTGACAGCTCGCCTCTAGTGATCACTCACCCTGGAGCTGGACCGGCGTGCGAATGGGGCAGCACGCCGTCGGACTCTTGGGGGGTGCGTCCGGCATGGCTGCAGGACGTTCAAGCTCGCAGTCCATACCCGTGATGACGGCCCCTGCACAGCTGTCCTCACGGCCGAGTGGGCCGCCGACCGCCTACGTGATCCTGACGCAGCGAATGCCCTGTCATCGGCAGAAGCGGACACCGCATCGATGTCGCAGAGCCGCCGGTAGCAACTCACCGTGGTCTCGATCAAGCCGCGCGGGTCGGCATGGTCAGGTTGACTGCGCGGGGACGTCTCGCCCCTGAGACACCTCGAAATCTCTGGAGAACCGTCCCACTTCGGTTCGTGGATCAGGTCGGGGCCCTCGGGCACCTGGTCGACGGTCGCGGCGAGCATCGCCGCGACCGGCCGCCGCAGCCTGGGGTCAGCCGCCGCCCCCGTACGGCGTCGGGCCGGGCTCACCCGCGCCGGCTGTGAGCACTCCTCATCTTCGCCCCCTCGGATCATCGTGGGGGAGAGCGGACCCGGCATGGGCGAAGTTCCACCACAACGAATGGGCCTTGCAAGCCGCAGCGTTTCAGGGTGGCGCGGTCCCGCGCTCGGGGGAAGGATCTGCCCGTGCTCATCACGCCAATGCCCGGCAGCAGCCGCGAAGCCCTCCGCTCCGCCCTGATCAACGTTCACGAGACGATCGTGAATCTCCGCGGCGGCGGAGGGCCCGACGCGCTCTCGCGCGCCCTCGCCTACCTCGACTGGTGCCACGAGGCGCAGCGGCGACTCCGCAACCAGGTCCGGCCGGCTGAGCTGGACTACCTGGTGCCGCCCAAGAGCTACGAGGTGGTGCTCTCGGCAGCCGGGTCGTTCGGGTTTGGGCCGAGTGGGGAACGTCTGATCAACGGGCTGGTCTCCACGCAGCTGGACGAACGGGTGAGCGTCCTCCAAGCCGCGCTTGACGACCTCACCGAGCAGGTGAAGCGGTTCGAGCGCCACGCGGAGCTCCTCGTGCTCGACACCAACGTCTACATGGAGCACCCCGAGAAAATCGAGGCCTGGGACCTCGCCGGCGACCTGTACCTCGGATTCGAGGACGTCCACATCATCGTGCCCCTGGTCGTGGTCGACGAGCTCGACAAGGGCAAGCGGCAGGGCACCGAGAAGGGATACCGCGCCGGCTACTCCGTCGCCTACATCGACCGCATCACCAACGAGCAGGGTGGAGTGATCCGGCCGAAGGACTTCTCCGTCGAAGAGAAGGCTCGCGGCACCGTAACCGTCGAGGTACTCCTCGATCCGCCCGGCCACGTCCGGCTCCCCATCAACGACGACGAGATCGTCGACCGGGCTGTCGCCGTGCAGGCCCTCGCCGGCCGGCCCGTCCGGCTGGTCACCTACGACACGAAGATGGCCATGCGCGGCCGCCACGTCGGTCTGCGGGTGCACAGGCTGGAACAGCCGGAGAAGGAAAAGGAAGAGGAGAAGCAGCCGCGGCGGCGCCGTGGCCGAGAGGCCAAGGGCGGCGATCGAGACGCCGAGGTAGAACAGATCCGAGACCCTGCAGTGCGCGCCGCCCGGGCCGGTGAGCTCATCAACGTCCGCCAGCAGTCGATCGGCCACCTGTCCCGGATCCGGCGAGAGGCGATGGAGGAGATGGTCGCCGATGGGCTGAACCACAGCCAGATCGCCGACCAGACCGGGCTCGCCCGGCAGCGAGTCGGGCAGCTGCTCGCCGCGCCGCCCGCGGACAAGACCCTGGCGGCCGAGGGCCAGCCCGCTCCGGAGTGATCATGGAGACGTCGGGTGGGGGAGAGGCGGACGAGCCGTCGACCCCCGCTGGCGGCGAGCGACCCGACGTCGTCATGTTCGAGGTGGCCACCGCGCGACGGGTCGGCGCGCAGCTGCGCTACAACGGCGGTCCGTGGCTGGCCGAGATCCGGTACTCGGCCGCGTTGCTGACCATGCAGCAACGACTCGGGGGGTATGCGGAGGGTGAGACAGTGTCGCGACGCGAGTTCCGGCGCCCGTCGACAACCCGGAGTGAGCCCCCGATCACCCTCTCTCGGCCGCACATAATCAATTCCGACTAGCCGCTCGGGGTGTCGCAGGAGCGAGCGTACCGAGGGTGGATGCGAGTGGGCGTCTACGCTCGCCTCGACCGCATGCCTGACCCGTTCAGGCCTACACAGGGGAGCGACGTGACCGAGTCCGAGAAACGCCGAGTCGACCTCCTGGAGTGGCTCTATGACTACCGCGGGGAACAGCCGGGAGCGATGCCGGCGGTGGTGGATTTCCTCGACGGTGAGCCTGACGAGCACACCGAGGAGCTCATGAGAAGCGCCGGCATCCCGATCGCATAACCCGGAAGCAGCCTGGGGGCAGTGGCTCACTAACTGCCGCCCAAGTCGAGCCGGCGTGGCGGACCTCCTGTGGCGCTCATTCACGATAACGTTCCTTCTCGTGAATGAGATTGAGGCCCGGGGGAGCGCCGAACCAACCACCTTCATCGATCCGAACGAGCAACTGTCGGAAGCGGCGCGGCGGCGCATCCGCGAGTCGGTGCCCGCGTCGACGCGGCGGGCCTACGCCGGGGACTGGCGCCGCTTCACCCACTGGTGCGACGACCACCAACGATCACACCTGCCGGCCACCGCGGCGACCCTGGCCGAGTACGTCTCGCACCTCGCCGACGAAGGCAAGGCCGCGTCCACGATCGAGCGCGCAATGGCGGCCATCACCGTCGCCCACGCCGCCGCCGACCTCCCGCCGCCCCACACCCGGCCGGCGCGCGCGGTGCTGCGCCGGCACCGCACCGAACTCGCCGAGGCCGGCCGAGGCGTGCGCAAGGCCAAAGCGGTCACCGTCACCGCGCTGCGGGCGATGGTCGACACCCTCGATAGGACCACCCTTGCCGGAGTGCGCGACCGGGCCCTGATCGTCGTCGGCTTCGCCCTCGGCGCCCGCCGCAGCGAACTCGCCGCACTGAACATCGCCGACCTCACCTTCACCAGCGAGGGCCTGCACGTCACCATCCGCCGCTCCAAGACCGACAAGGAGTCCGTGGGCCGCAGCACCGCCCTGCCCTACACCTCCCGACCAGCCACCTGCCCCGTACGCACCATGCAGGCATGGCTCGACGCCCTCGCCGCCCACGACCAAACATCCGGACCGGTGTTCCGGCGCATCGACCGCCACGGCACCCTCGGGCGCACCCCCCACGGCCGCGGCGACACCACCGGCCGCATCACCGGCCAAGCCGTCGCCATCATCGTGCGCCGCACCGCACTACGTGCCGGCCTCGACACCGCCAGCGCCTTCACCGGCCACTCCCTGCGCCGCGGATTCGCCACCGAAACCCACCGCAGCGGCAAGAACCCGCTGCGCATCGCCCGCCACGGCGGATGGAAAGACGGCTCCGCCACCCTCGCTGGCTACATCGAAGACGCCGACCAGTGGCAAGACAACGCCCTCAGCGACGTCGGCCTCTGACCCGTCGCACCGCACTGGTCTCGACCTGGCGCACCGCAGACGACACGAACTGCGGGAACAACCAGCAGAGCCAAGACAGCAGCTCCCACAGGCACCAGCACTACTGCCCGCTCATCACCACGGTCAAGTCCGGCGCTAGACACGGCACGTCACACACTCGATCCCGCCGGTTGTCGGGGCCCTGCTGTGGGGCCCGATCCATGACCGATACCCTGCATGCGCTCGCTCCGCGAGCGCATGCTCGACGAATCCGAGCCGTTTGCCGGGCTGCTGCGTAAGTGCCTTCTCCTCGGCGCCGAGACCGGTTCCGAGGCGCCGCGACTGGGCGCGCAAGGAACTCAACGGCTAGGCGTCGGAGGCTGACGCCAAGGATGCCGTGCAGGAGACGATGTACAAGGCCGACCGGCGGTGGGGGACCATCAACAACCCCGAGGCGTCGGCACGGGTGACCCGCATCCCGCGCGTAAGCCGCGCGTCGTCGGCACGCTAGACACGATTCCGGTCGACGACAGCGCGGAGCACACCCCGCACCGCGCGTGCAGCCGAATCGTCACGCCGCCACGGAAGGTGCACGGGGCAGGGCCGGATGCAGCTTCGGTGGCCCAACTTAATGAGAAGACTCGAGAGATGGCCCAAGTTATTGAGAATGGCCCAGGTCAAGTGAGAAACGACAAACTGACCGTTATCGAGCGTGGCAGAGCCCAAAAATGCCGTCAGCGACCGATTCGATAATGTACATTATGTAAAGTCGGGCGATCTGAAGGTCCCCTCGTCGGGGCCGGACAGGTGCTTCTCGATCAGCGCGACCCGCTCGTGCACCGGGCCGGCCGGCACGTCGAGCAGCCGGTGCCCGTACGCCGCGTACACCTGCTCGTGCACGCGGGCGAAGGTCAACGACTCGGCGTAGTCGATCCGGCGTGCGGCCGTGCGGGTGACGAAGCCCAGCGGGCCGATCAGAAACACCAGCCGCTGGTACACCTCCTGACGGACGATCCGATCCAGCTCGGCGGCGAGGTCGGGCCCGACCGGCCGTCCCAGGTGCCGAGCCAGCGCCAGCGTGCACAACGGTGACCGGTCATGGATCTGCAGGTCGCCTTCCGCGTCGGCCGCGATCCGGCGGCGGCGCTGGAGTCGTGCGACGGCGTCGACGAATTCCGGTTCCCGCCAGGGTTCGGCGCACCCCTGCGCCTGCCGGGCCGCGATGACGTCGGTGGCCGCCTCCGGGACCACCAGGTGCCCTCGGCGGCGCAGCGCCTGGATCAGCGTGGTCTTGCCGGCCCCCGGGGCTCCGGTCAGGACATAGCGCCTCGGTTGCGTCACCGCGCTCCCCCTCTCCCCCTTGCCAGTGAACGTGAAAAAGCTGCATAATATCCCTTATGCATGACAAAAAGGACGAATCGCTCGGGGTGCTGATCGAGGAGTTCCTGACCGCCCGAGCGACCCGCAAGCCCTCCCCGCACACCCTCGCGGCGTACCGGCGGGACCTGCACGCGGTGGCCGCCCTGATCGCCGAGGACGTCACCACTCCCCTCCCCCGTGCCCCGCTGTCGATCACCGATCTCTCCCCCCGGGTGATGCGGGCGGCGTTCGCCCGGTTCGCCGCCCCGCGCGCGCCCGCGTCGGTGCACCGGGCCTGGTCCACCTGGAACAGTTTCTTCACATTCCTCGTGGCGGACGGGGTGGTGGCGGGCAATCCGATGCCGGCGGTCGGCCGGCCCCGGGCCCTGCTCCCCCAGCCGAAGCCGCTGCGCGGGGCGGACACCCCCGAGCTGCTGCTCGCCTCGGCCGCGCGCGACGACGGCCGGCAGCGTGACCCGTGGCCGGAGCGGGACGTGGCGGTGCTGGCGGTGGCGCTCTGCGCCGGGCTGCGGCTGTCGGAGCTGCTGGCGCTGCGGGTCGGCTCACTGGCCGGTCGGCCCGGTGAACGGCGGATCGAGGTGGTCGGCAAGGGTGGGCGGCCCCGGGTGGTGCCGATCGAGCCGGACCTGGACCGGGTGCTGGTGGACTACCTGGACAGTCGGGTCCGGCGCTTCGGGTCGCGGTCGGTACGCCCGGACTCGGCGTTGCTGATGGACCGGCACGGCGAGCCGCTGCGCCGCGGTGGGCTCCAGTATCTGGTGGAGTCGTGTTACCGGCGGGCGGGAATCGGTGACCGGGTGCCGCGCGGTGCGCGGTTGCACGCGCTGCGGCACACGTTCGCGACGCGGCTGGCCGAGGACGGGGCGAGCGCGGCGGAGATCATGCGGCTGCTGGGGCACGCGTCGTTGGCGTCGTCGCAGACGTACATCGAGGTGACGGCCGATCAGCAGCGCGACGCGGTGCGGGCCAACCGCACCAACCGGGCGCTGGCCGGCCTGGGGCCGGTGGAGCAGGCGCGGTGAGCGTGGTCAGTGGGCCCGGTGGTCGGTGTCGGTGGCGGTGGTGGGCAGCGGGCCGAGTACCGCGTTGATGATGTGGATGCGCGCGTTGGTGGCCTGGTAGTCGGCGCACACCGCGTCGGCCCGGTCGCCGAGGCGGGCGGTGGGTCCGGTGCGGGTGAGGGTGACGGTGGCGCCGTCGAGGGTGGTGGCGGCGCCGGCGGTCACCAGCTCGTCGATGGGGTGGGCTCCGGTGATCAGGTGCGCCTTGAGCAGGGTGCGCAGCTGGTCGGTGTGGCGGGCCATCAGGTCGTCCCAGTTGTCCTCGGAGAACTTGGCGGCGAAGGCGTCGTCCGACGGCGCCAGGATGGTGACGCCGGTGCCGGCAGGCAGGTCGGCGAGGACGCCGCTGGTGCGTACGGCGGCCTCGAACGTGGTGAGGGTGGGGATCCACCGGAGCGCCTGGTCGACGGGTTGGCCGGCGAGGAAGGCCGGGTTTCCGGGTTCGGTGCCGGTGGGCAGGGCGGCGCAGAGTGGTCCGGTGACCTGGGGTGTGCTGGTGCCGCTCGGTGGTTGAGCGTCCGTTGTGGAGGCGCCAGTGCAGGCGGTGCTGCCCAGAAGCAGGGCCGACACGAGGAGACACAGGGCGCGAGACCGGGGGCGGGTTGTCTGCGACACGGCGGGCTCCACGGGTCGGGGTTGGTGGGTGGGGTGTGCCGGCGGCGCGGGGCGTGGTGCCCGCGCCGCCGGCACGGCTAGCTGACGGTCACAGTGCCGCGCACTGGCTGGTGCGCGGACCGTGCACGGTGTTGGCGACGCCCAGGTTGATCGGGGCGGGGCTGTTGCCGGTGCAGCTGAGCGGGCCGCCGATGGTGCTGCCTGCCAGCAGAGGTGCGTCGGTGCCGGTGGTGTTGCCGGACAGGCTGACCGGGCCGGTGATGGTGACGTCGATGATGGAGATCGCGTCGGTGGTGTTCGCGATCCGGACCGGGCCGCTGATGGTGGAGTCGGCGAGAAGGACGCCGGCGGCACCGGTGGCGGTGACCGGGCCACTGATGGTCGTTCCGGTCGTCACGAGTGCCGCGCCCGCCCGGACCGTGACCGGCCCGTTGATGGTGGCGTCGGCGGCGCAGGTGAAGCCGGAGACGACCAGCGGTCCGTCGCGTCGGCCGGTGAGGGTCGGGTAGACGCGTTCGCCGTCGGTCAGCTTCTCCACGCCCTTGGTGTCGAGCAGCAGCGGGATCAGGCCGCGTTCGGGCTGGTTCAGGGGTACGTACCAGCCGTCGCCGGTCTTGATGACCTTCCAGCCGTGTGCGGCGATGCGCTGCGCGACGGTGGTGCCCACACCGCCTGGCCCGTCGGTGCGTGCGCCGTTGTACTGCTCGTCGGTGAGCTTGTAGGCGCAGGGGGCGTTGTCGAGGATGAGGTCGGCGCGGGGCGCGTCGAGCGGCGGCGGGCTGTCGCCGGGGTGCGGGGCGGGGTGGGCGGGGATCGGTCGGGAGCCGCGGAAGACGAGGCGGCCGGTGTTGGCGGCCTGGATCTCGATGGACTCGGCGCGGGAGGTGAGGATGTCGCCGCGGTCGGCGCGGTGGTAGTCGAGGAACTGGTGGAAGGTCCACAGGGCCGAGTAGGTCTTGCGGCGCCGGTTGTTGGCGGTGTTGCCCTCGTCGGGTCGGGTCTGCCCGCCGGAGCTGCGCAGTTCCAGCAGGGAGTTGGCGACGTTCTTGAGCCCGAGGGTGTTGCGCAGGATGGTTTCCTCGCTGAGGCCGACGTTGCCGCCGCCTTCGCAGCCGTAGGGGCAGGCCCACCAGCCGGCTTCGGCGCCCTTGGCGTACATGTGGCCTTCGATCATGTCCTGGGACTGGTCGAAGATCGGTTGCGCGACGTTCTGGTGGCGCGGCGGCAGCATCGGCAGGTCGCCGGCGCGGGAGTTGCCGAACTCGTGGCCGTCGTAGCCGGCGACGGGTCGGTAGTCGCGGACCATCTTGATGTACGCGGCGGTCTCCGGCTGGCGGATCAGCGAGTAGTCGCGGTTGAGGTCCTGGCCGGTGGAGTTGCCGCGGGTGTTGTTGGCCCGGCCGTCGCCGTTGATGGTGGGGACGATCAGGACGGTGGTGTGACTGAGCAGGTCCGTGATCCGGGGGTCGGTGCTGAAGGCGAGTTGCCGGGCCATGATGAGGCAGGCTTCGCGGTCGCCGGGCTCGTTGCCGTGCACGTTGCAGTTGATGGCCACGGGTGCGGTGGCGGCGACGGCGTCCGGGGTGGCCGCCGGGGTGGGGTGACCGATGACCAGCATGTTGATGGGTCGGTTCTGGACGGTGCGGCCGAGCTCGACGACACGGACTCGGTCACTGAGGGCGTCGATGGCGGCGGTGTAGGCGTACTCGTCGGTGTCGCTGGTGTACTGCGCGGCGTGGGCGGTCTCCCACTGGGTGCGCAGTTGCTCGCCGGGGGTTCCGGGGTTGCCCCAGGGTGCGGTGGTGGTGGCGACGACCGGGTCGGAGTAGGGCTGTTCGGTGGTGCCGGCGCGGGCGCGTACCCGCCATTGGAACGTGTCGCCCGGGTTGAATCCGGCGTCGGCGAAGGTCGGTGACTGTTGGTTGATCTGGCGGTTGGGGCGCCAGATGCCGACGATGGTCGGCGCGCCGGTGGGGGTGCCGTCGGCGCCGACGGCGGTGCGTTCGATCTGGTAGTCGGTGGCGCCGTCGACAGGTTGCCAGGCGAGGGTGGCGTACCCGTCGGCCTGGCGGACGGTGAGGCTGGTGACCTGGTTGGCTTCCGCCGCGCTCTGCGCGCTGGCGGAGGTGGGTGCGGAGGTGAGGGTGACGGCGAGGAGGGCGGATACGGCTATGGCGATGGACCGCTGGCGTCTCATGTGGCCTCCGACTGGTTGATCGTGGCGCGGTTTCGACCAGCATGATCGTCGGAGTTCGTCGATGCAATGATCTTGAGGGAATCTTGCGGCTGGGTGCGGCCTCTCCCCCGCTACGCGGTGACCTGGTGGGGCTCCACCGCGCCGGTCGGGGTTCCGGGGTGACGGGTTCAGCCGAGGTCGACCAGCAGGGGTCGGTGGTCGGAGATGGTGGACAGCGGAGTGGTGACCGCGCGTACCGGTGGGAGCTGCTCGAGGGCGTACCGGTCGGCGAGGATGTGGTCGAGTTGGACGCGGGGTTGCCCGGCGGGGTAGGTGGGGCGGCGGCCCAGGGGGTGCCAGCCGGAGATGAGCCGGGCCGCTCCGGCGGGCAGGTTGAGATCGCCGAGCAGGACGCGGGGAGCGGGCAGCGCGCGCAGGGCGCGGACGGTCTGGCGGAGTTGGCGGGCGTTCCAGCCGGGGACGAAGGACAGGTGGGTCGCGGCGACGGTGAGCGGGCCGTGCGGGGTGTCCAGGACGGCGGCGAGCACGACGCGGGGTTCGTCGTGCAGCAGAACGAGGCCGCCGCCGGGGCCGGGCACGTAGACCGGGGAGCGTACGGGTGCGGGCTTGAGTCGGGTGACCTGCCAGCTGCGTACGGGGTGGCGGCTGATCAGGCCGATGCCGTAGCAGGGTTCGCCGTGGCCGTCGTCGTCGTGGCGCAGGGGGCGGAACCGTTCGCCGGGGGTGCCGACGACGGCGGCGGCGAAGCGGTGGTGGGGTGCGTCGAGGGCGCGCGCGGCGATGGCGGTGAGGTCGAGGTTGCCGCTGCGGCTCTGGTCGCGGTCGACCTCCTGCAGGGCCAGCACGTCGGCGTCGAGGGCGCGTACGGCGGCGGTGAGTCGGTCGGGGTCGACGAGCCCGTCGGTCAGGGATCGTCCGTGCAGCACGTTGAAGGTGGCCAGGCGCACCTCTGCACCTTACGTCCCCGTGGCAGGGTTGCCGGGTGGTGAAACTGCTGCTGTGTTCGGTGTTGGTGTTCGTGGCGATGGGCGCGTTGGGGGTGTGGTTGCGGCGGGCGCGGGGTCGTTGACGTGCGGGGGTGTGAGTGAGGCTGGCCACTTCGGTGCGGGCCGGGCGGGTGGGGGTGGGGAGAATTGCCGCCCGTGGACGCCGTATCGCTGAGCACTCTCCTGGCCGCCGCGGCCCTGGCCGGCTGGGTCGACGCCGTGGTCGGCGGTGGTGGTCTGCTGCTGTTGCCGGCGTTGCTGGTGGCCGCGCCGGGGCTGCCGGTGGCCACCGCGTTGGGCACCAACAAGCTGGCCGCGATCTTCGGCACGGCCACCGCGGCGGCGACGTACGCCCGGCGTACGAAGGTCGACTGGCGGGTGGCGGGGCCGGCGGCGGGGCTGGCGGTGTTCAGCGCGGGGGTGGGTGCGGCGTTGGCCGGTGCGGTGCCGGCGTCGGCGTACCGGCCGGTGGTGCTGGTGGTGCTGGTGGCGGTGGCGGTGTTCGTGCTGCTGCGGCCCCGGCTGGGGGTGGTGGCGGTGCCGCAGCGGCGGACCCCGGTGCGAGTGGCGCTGGTGGTCGCGGTTGCCGGGGTGGGCATCGCGCTGTACGACGGGTTGATCGGTCCGGGCACCGGCACGTTCCTGGTGCTGGCGTTCACCGCGCTGGTGGGTGCGGACTTCGTGCACGGCTCGGCGATGGCGAAGGTCGTCAACGCGGGCACGAACCTGGGTGCGCTGGTGGTGTTCGGGGTGACCGGGCACGTGTGGTGGTTGCTGGGCGCGGGGATGGCGGTGTGCAACATCGCCGGCGCGGTGCTGGGGGCGCGGATGGCGTTGCGCCGCGGGTCGGGGTTCGTGCGGGTGGTGCTGCTGGTGGTGGTGGTGGCGTTGGTCGCGAAGCTCGGCCACGACCAGTGGCTGGCCCGGTGAGCTGGCGCTGATGCCGGTACGCGCGGAGCACGACCGGGCCGTCCTGGCGGAGCTGTTGGGGCGTGATCCGGTGCTGCACGCCTATCAGTTGGGCGACCTGGACGACTTCTTCTGGCCCTACACCTCGTGGTTCCGTCGGGGTGAGCAGGTCGCGTTGCTGTATCACGGGGTGGACCCGCCGACGCTGCTGGCGTTCGCGGCGCCGGCGGACACCGCGGCGCTGGCGGTGTTGCTGGCCGAGGTGGCGCCGGTGCTGCCGGCCCGGCTGTACGCGCACCTGTCCCCCGGGCTGGCCGACGCCCTGGCGGGGTCTTTCCGGCTCGATTCCGGTGGCCGGCATCATCGGATGGCGTTGACCGACCCGGCCCGCCTCGCGCTGGTGCGCCCGGCGGGCGTGGTGCTCGGCGCGGATGATCTGGCGCCGCTGTGCCGGTTGTACGCGCGGGCGTACCCGGAGAACTGGTTCGATCCGCGGATGCTGGACACCGGGCAGTACGTGGGGGTGCGCGACGGTGGTGAGCTGCGGGCGGTGGCCGGGGTGCATGTGTGGTCGCCGGCCTACCGGGTGGCGGCGTTGGGCAACGTCACGACCGATCCGCGGTGGCGTGGGCGGGGTCTGGGCGCGGCGGTGGTGGCGGCGCTGTGCGTCCGGCTGCGCGCCAGCGTCACGCACGTGACGCTGAACGTGAAGGCGGACAACGCGGCGGCCGTGCGGATGTACGAGCGGGTGGGTTTCACCCGGGTCGCCGAGTACGACGAGTACACGCTGACCGCCGTGTAGGCGGCCTTAGGTCAGCGGCGGCGGCTGGGTGAGTCGAACCGGCCGGCGCGGATCTCGCGCAGGGCGCGGCGGCGGATGTCCCCGCGCAGGGTGTCGACGTAGAGCGTGCCGCGCAGGTGGTCGGCCTCGTGTTGCAGGGCGCGGGCGAGGAAACCGCTGCCGGCGATGGTCAGCGGCTCGCCGTGCTGGTCCACCCCGTGGGCGGTGGCGTGCAGGGCCCGCTGGGTCGGGAAGTACAGGCCGGGGATGGACAGGCAGCCCTCCTCGTCGTCCTGGCGTTCCTCGGAGAGTTCCAGGGTGGGGTTGATGAGGTGGCCGCGGTGTCCGTCGGCGTCGTAGACGAACACCTGGGCGCTGACGCCGATCTGCGGGGCGGCGACGCCGGCCCGGCCGGGCGCGCCGAGCAGGGTGTCCATCAGGTCGGTGACCAGGGCGCGCAGGTCGGCGTCGAAGGTGGTGACCGGCTCGCACGGGGTGCGCAGCACGGGGTCGCCGATGATCCGGATGGGCCGCATGGTCATGCGGGTCAGCGTATCGCCGGTGGCGGCGGGTTCAGCGCCCGGCCAGGGTGGCGCGGATCGGGGCGGTCTTCGCGGCGGCCTCGGCGACCTCGGCGGCGGGGTCGCTGTCCCAGGTGATGCCGCCGCCGGCCCAGGTGTGCATCCTGTCGCCGTCGGCGGCGGCGGTGCGGATGGTCAGGCCGAGGTCGATCCGGCCGGGGGCGACCCAGCCCAGCGCGCCCATGCTGGCGCCCCGGCCGACGGGTTCGAGGGCGCCGATCTGGGTCAGGGCGGCGAGTTTCGGCGCGCCGGTGACCGAGCCGCCGGGGCAGGTGGCGCGCAGCAGGTCGGCCAGGCCGAGGCCGTCGGCGACGGTGGCGCGGATGGTGGACTCGGCCTGCCACAGGTCGCACCAGCGGCGTACGGCGAACAGGTCGTCGACGCGGACGGTGCCGGTGCGGGCGATGCGGGCCAGGTCGTTGCGTTCCAGGTCGACGATCATGATGTGTTCGGCGCGTTCCTTCGCGCTGGCGAGCAGTTCGGCGCGGCCGGCGGCGGTGGCCGGGCGGGTGCCTTTGATGGGTCTGGTGGTGAGCTGCCCGCCGGTGACCTCGACGAGGGTCTCCGGGGAGGCGCAGCCGATCGCCCAGCCGTCGCCGGTGAGCACGCCGCCGTAGCGGGCGCCGGGCAGCGCGCCGAGGCGGCTCAGGGCGGGCAGCGGGTTGCCGGTGTATCGGGCGGCGGCGTGGCCGACGAGGTTGGTCTGGTAGACGTCGCCGCGGCCGATGGCGGCGCGCACCGCGTCGACGGCGTCGGCGTGCTGGCGGGGGGTCCAGCTCTCGGTCCACTCGCCGAGCCACCAGGGCGTCGGCGGGCCGGGCGGCGGGGTGCGGGCGGCGCCGTGGTCGTAGACGACCACGGCGAGGTCGGGCAGGGCGGGCGTGGGGTCGGGCGCTTCGGGCGGGGCGCCGGCCAGCTGCGCCCCGGCGGCGGCGGACAGGTAGAGCGCGGCGCCGCAGGCGCCGGTGGTGGGGTGTGTGGGGGCGGGCCGGGTCAGGTCGTGCAGTGCCAGGCCGTGGGCGGCGAGGAACTCCTCGGCGAGCGCGGCGGGGTCGCCGCCGTCGGTGCGGTGCCATTGCAGGCGGGCGCGCTCGACGAGCGCGCCCCGGCAATCGGGTTGCGCTGCGGGTGCGTCGACCAGCACCTGTGGGAGCGTTTCCACGCCGTATGGCCCAACCTTCCTCATCCGTTCAGTGGATTTCCCGTGCACCGGGCCGGCACCTGTTCGATGCTGGACACTTTCGCTTGGTACTGTGCGTCACTGGTCATGTGAACCATGACACAGTGCCCCCACAGTCCGGAGAACCCGATGTGCCAGCACCAACCGACCTGCCCCTCCGCCGAAGCCATCGACCGGGAAGCCGCCCGCGTCCTCGCCTGCTTCCCTGAGCAGGGCTGGAGCCTGCTCTGCAACGGTGTCATCGTGTTCGAGGACACCGGCGAGCTGCTCCCCGACGGCAGCAGCATCGCCCCGCACCGCGGCCCCGCCCGACACGCCCTCGTGGCCTGATCGACCACCCAGCGTCACCGAATCGCCGCCGTCGACCCAGGCTAGTCCCCCGGTACGGGACGTTCCCCGCCCAGGTCGGCGCGGCTGCCGGGGCGGCCACACCGCCCGCCCCGGCGCCCGTCGTCAGTCCTCGAACGCCTCCGGCGACGGGCACGAGCAGACCAGGTTCCGGTCGCCGTACGCGCCGTCGATGCGCCGCACCGGCGGCCAGTACTTCCCGGCCCGGTCCACCCCGGCCGGGTACGCGCCCACCGACCGCGGGTACGGGTGCGACCACTGGTCACCGCTGACCATCGCCGCGGTATGCGGCGCGTTGGCCAGGGGGTTGTCCCCCGCCGGCCACTGCCCCGACCCGACCTGCTCGATCTCCGCCCGGATCGCGATCATCGCGTCGCAGAACCGGTCCAGCTCGGCCAGGTCCTCGCTCTCGGTCGGCTCCACCATCAGCGTCCCGGCCACCGGGAACGACATCGTCGGCGCGTGGAAGCCGTAGTCGATCAGCCGCTTCGCCACGTCGTCCACGCTCACCCCGGTCGCCTTCGTCAGCGGCCGCAGGTCCAGGATGCACTCGTGCGCCACCAGGCCCTTGTTGCCGGCGTACAGCACCGGGAAGTGCCCGCGCAGCCGCGCCGCCACGTAGTTCGCGGCCAGCACCGCCACCCCGGTCGCCCGGGTCAGCCCGGCCGCGCCCATCATCCGCAGGTACGCCCACGGGATCGGCAGGATCCCCGCCGACCCGTACCTCGCCGCCGAGATCGCCGGCGTGGCGTCGACGTGCACGCCCAGCGGGTCACCGGGCAGGAACGGCGCCAGGTGCGCCCGCACCGCCACCGGACCCACACCCGGGCCGCCACCGCCGTGCGGGATGCAGAACGTCTTGTGCAGGTTCAGGTGTGACACGTCCGCGCCGAACTTGCCCGGCTTGGCGAACCCCACGAGGGCGTTGAGGTTCGCGCCGTCGACGTACACCTGCCCGCCGGCGTCGTGGACCTTCGCGCACAGCGACGCGATGCCCGTCTCGTACACCCCGTGCGTCGACGGGTACGTCACCATGATCGCGGCCAGCGCGTCGCGGTGCTTCTCGATCTTCGCGTCCAGGTCCACCAGGTCGACGTTGCCGTCGTCGTCGCAGGCCACCACGACCACCCGCATGCCGGCCATCACCGCCGACGCCGCGTTGGTGCCGTGCGCCGAGGAGGGGATCAGGCACACGTCGCGGTGCGCCTCGCCGCGGCTGCGGTGCCAGGCCCGGATGGCCAGCAGCCCGGCCAGCTCACCCTGGGAGCCGGCGTTGGGCTGCACGCTGACCGCGTCGTAACCGGTCACCTCGGCCAGCCACGACTCCAGCTGGCCGATCATCTCCCGGTACCCGGCGGTCTGCGCGTCCGGCGCGAACGGGTGGATGTGCGCGAACTCCGCCCAGCTGATCGGCTCCATCTCGGTGGTCGCGTTGAGCTTCATCGTGCACGACCCGAGCGGGATCATGCCCCGGTCCAGGGCGTAGTCGAAGTCCGACAGCCGGCGCAGGTAGCGCAGCATCGCCGTCTCGGAGTGGTGGCTGCGGAACACCGGGTGGGTGAGGAAGTCGCTGGTGCGGGCAAGACCGGTCGGCAACGCCGGGTCGACGTCGCCGTCGAACGTGGGCACGCCGAACGCCGCCCACACCGCCGCCAGGTGCTCGACGGTGGTCGTCTCGTCGCAGGACACACCAACGCGGTCCGCGTCGACCAGCCGCAGGTTGACGCCACGGTCCGCGGCGGCGGCCACCACCTCGGCGGCCCGCCCGGGCACGGTCGCGGTCACGGTGTCGAAGAACGCGACGTCCGGAACGTGCACCCCGCCGGCGCGCAGCCCGGCCGCGAGCCGCGCCGCCATGCCATGGGTACGCGCGGCGATGTCCCGCAGCCCGTCCGGGCCGTGGTAGACCGCGTACATGCCGGCCATCACCGCGAGCAGCACCTGCGCGGTGCAGATGTTGCTGGTGGCCTTCTCCCGCCGGATGTGCTGCTCGCGGGTCTGCAACGCCAGCCGGTAGGCGGGGTTGCCGTCCGCGTCGCGGGACACCCCGACCAGCCGGCCCGGCAGCATCCGCTCCAGGCCCGCGCGCACGGCCAGGTAACCGGCGTGCGGCCCACCGAAGCCCATGGGTACGCCGAAGCGCTGGGTGGTGCCGGCGGCGATGTCCGCGCCGATCTCCCCCGGCGCCCGCAGCAGCGTCAACGCCAGCAGGTCCGCCGCGACGGTGACCAGGGCGCCGACGGCGTGCGCGGCCTCGACCAGCGCCGCGTGATCGCGCACCGCGCCGGACGCCCCCGGGTACTGCAGGTGCAGGCCGAAGAACTCACCGGGCAGCTCGTCGCGTTCGACGTCGAGGACCCGCACCTCGATGCCGAGCGGCTCGGCCCGGCTGGTGATCACCGCGATGGTCTGCGGCAGCGCGTCGGCATCGACCACGTACACGGCGCTCTTGCTCTTGGACGCGCGGCGGGCCAGGGTCATCGCCTCGGCCGCGGCGGTGCCCTCGTCGAGCATCGACGCGTTCGCGGTCGCCAGGCCGGTCAGGTCGGTGACCATGGTCTGGAAGTTCAGCAGCGCCTCCAGGCGGCCCTGGCTGATCTCCGGCTGGTACGGCGTGTACGCCGTGTACCAGGCCGGGTCCTCCAGCACGTTGCGGCGGATCACCGCCGGGGTGTGCGTGCCGTGGTAGCCCAGGCCGATCATCGACACGGCGACGGTGTTGCGCGCCGCCAGGGCCCGCAGCTCGGCGATCGCCTGCGCCTCGGTGGCCGGGTCCGGCAGGTCCAGGGTGCCGTGCCAGCGGATCACCTCGGGGATCGCGGCGTCCATCAGCTCGTCGATCGAGCCATGCCCGACGACCTCCAACATCCGGCGCTCATCGTCCGGGCCGGGACCGATGTGACGGGTGGCGAACTGCTCTACGGTCATGCGGGGCGCTCCCGGGCGAGGTCGACGGATCGGCCTCCCCCTCTGTCGCACCCACAGGGCGCTCCACAGTGCCTGCCCACGAGGTCCTTTTGCCTGAGAGGTTCCGGGGAGGATTTGCCCCTTCGGCGCCGCCCTGAGTGCTGTCGGGCGGTCTCTCCCACGTGGGTGGTACCGGCATGGTCAACGCTACCAGCGCCGGTGTTTCCGGCAGATGTCCTACCCCGGGCCGGCCGTCACACCCCGACCGGAGTGACCGCCGCCGCGCCGCCGGTGACCCGCTCGGCCAGCGCCGGCAGCAACGCCCCCAACGGCGCGTCGACCCGCAGGGTGGCGTGCCCGTCACCGCGGGTCGCACCCTGGTTGACGATCGCCACCGGAATGCCCTGTTTCGCGGCACGGATCACGAACCGACGCCCCGACATCACCGTCAACGACGAGCCGAGCACCAGCAACGCCCGGGCCCGCTGCACCAGCGCGAAGCAGTGCGCCACCCGCTCGGGTGGCACCGTCTCGCCGAAGAACACCACGTCCGGTTTCAACATCCCGGCGCCGCAGATCCCGCAGTTCACGACCCGGAACGCGCCCACCTGCTCGTCAGGGAGATCCACGTCACCG
Organism: Micromonospora cremea; assembly: GCF_900143515.1. Lineage (NCBI taxonomy): Bacteria > Bacillati > Actinomycetota > Actinomycetes > Micromonosporales > Micromonosporaceae > Micromonospora > Micromonospora cremea. The sequence continues at coordinate 1,796,774 of NZ_FSQT01000001.1, forward strand.
TCCGGGTTGACCGCGGCGACCCGGGCCACGAAGCCCGGGTTGGCCTCGCGCAGCCGCCGGTCCAGCTCCTCGCGGGAGGTCAGGTTGCCGCAGTCCAGGCAGGTCACCTCGTCCAGGCGGCCGTGCAACTCGACCACCGGCTCGCTGCCGGCGGCCGAGTGCAGCCCGTCGACGTTCTGGGTGATCACCGCGTCGACCAGGCCGGCGCGTTGCAGCTGGGCCACCGCCCGGTGCCCGGCGTTGGGCGTGGCCCGGGCGATCAGCCGCCACCCCAGGTGGCTGCGCGCCCAGTAGCGCCGCCGCGCCAGGGGATCGCGGGTGAACGCCTGGAAGGTCATCGGGGTGTGCCGGCGGGCCACTCCGCTGGGCCCCCGGTAGTCCGGGATGCCCGACTCGGTGGACAGGCCGGCCCCGCTGAGCACCACCACCCCACCGCCGGCCACCAGCGAGGTCAACGCGTCCAGGCTCTGAGTCACCCCTCCATGCTGCCTCAACGCACCCGCCGCCGCCGAACCCCCGGGGCCTGTGGTGGTGACTACACCGCGACGATGTCGGCGATGACACAGGCGACATTGTCCGGCGCCCCTGCGGCCTGAGCCAGACCGATCAGTTCCCGCACGGTGCGCTCGGGATCGGTTGCCGCACCCAGCGTCGAGTGCAGGTCGGCACGGTCGACGACAGCGCACAGCCCGTCGGAGCACAGCAGGTACCGATCACCGGGCAGGGCGGTGCGTAGCGCAAGATCCGCCTCGACCTGCGGGCCGGCACCGAGGGCACGCACCAGCACAGCGCGCTGAGGATGCGCGGCGGCCTGGTCGCGGTCGAGCCTGCCCTGATCCACCTGAGCCTGCACCCAGGTGTGGTCCTGGGTCAGCAGGGACAGCTCACCGTCGCGCAGGAGGTAGGCCCGGGTGTCACCGATGTGCACGAGGGCCAGCTGGGAGCCGCTGCGCAGCAGCGCGGTCAGCGTGGTGACCGGCTGGTGGTCACCGGTGGCCAGCCCGCGCACGGTGCGGTCCGCGTCGGTGACCGCACCGGCGAGCATCGTCAGCAGGTCAGCAGCCGGTGCGTCGGTGAGCTCCAACGGTTTGAGGGCGTCGATGGCCGCAGCGCTGGCGGCCGCGCCGCCGGGTCCGCGCATGCCGTCAGCGACGGCAAGCAACCGCTCGCTGGCGTACGCGGCGTCCTCGTTGCTGTCACGCACGATCCCGGTGTCACAACCGGTGGCGTAGCGGACGGCAACGGTGGGATTCGCTTGAGACATGGTGGCGCCCCCTTCAGACAGGTGGTCCACGAGGATGGTGGCGAGCCGGGCGCGAGCCGCGGTGTCCGCGGACACCTGCTGCCAGTACGCGGTGATCGCCTCAGCCGCCGCCGCGGGCTCCAAGCCACAAATGATGCGGATCTCCGCCAGTGGCATGCCGATGCGACGGAGCTGCGCGACCAGCCGGGCCAACGGCAGCTGAGCCGGGTCGTAGAGCCGGTAGCCGGACTCGGGATCGACCGCGGCCGGCGGCAGGAGCCCCAGCTGGTCGTACAGGCGCAACGCCTTCGGCGTCAGTCCCGCCGCCTGAGCGAACGCCCCGATGGTCAGCAGCCCCACGTCGACATCCTCCTCGTGCCGGTCGCGGCGACCGGCACACACCAGGCTGGGGGTTGCCCGAAGGGCAAGGTCAAGGGCCTGAGCCCACGAACCCCGATCCGCTCAACACCGCCGGTAGGTTGGGCGCATGCGTGTTGTCATCGCCGGAGGTCACGGCAAGATCGCCCTGCTGCTGGAGCGTCACCTCGCCGCGCGCGGCGACACCGCCGTCGGCCTGATCCGCAACCCCGGACAGGCCGACGCGCTGCGCGCAGCCGGCGCCACCCCGCTCGTCTGCGACCTGGAACACACCGACGTCACCGACCTCGCCGCGCACCTCGACGGCGCCGACGCGGTGATCTTCGCCGCGGGCGCCGGCCCCGGCAGCGGCGCCGCCCGCAAGGACACCGTCGACCGGGCCGCCGCCGCGCTGCTCGCCGACGCCGCCACCCACGCCGGTATCCGCCGCTACCTGCTGGTCTCCTCCATGGGCGTGGACGCCCCACCGGCCGCCGGCACCGACGAGGTGTGGGCGGCGTACCTGCGGGCCAAGCGGGCCGCCGAGGACGACCTGAGCGCCCGCAACCTGGACTGGACGGTGCTGCGACCCGGCCGGCTCACCGACGACGAACCCACCGGACACGTCACCCTCGCCGCACACGCCGGGCGGGGCGCGATCACCCGCGCCGACGTGGCCCTGGTCCTCGTCGCGCTGCTCGACGAACCACGCACCGCCGGCGAGACCCTGGAACTCGTCAACGGGCCGACACCGATCGCCGACGCCATCGGTGCCATCACCGCAGGACCGGAACCGGACGCGCCACCCGGCACACCCTGACGGCGGGCCCACCGCCGCCACACCGACGTGAGGAGAGCAATGACCGCGCAGCCCCTCAACCACCGCTTCACCGCGCCGATCGAGAAGGACGGCGCCTTCACCACCTACGTGACGGTGCCCGACTCCGCGGAGCTGCTCGGCACCCGCCGCGCCGTCAAGGTCACCGGCACGATCGACGGTCACCCGTTCAGCGCCACCCTCATGCCCTCGGGCACCGGCCCGCACTGGCTGCCCATCCGCGCCGCCCTGTGCAAGCTCATCGGCAAAAGCGAGGCCGGCGCGCAGGTCACCTTCCACCTCGACCAACGCCTCAGCTGACCACGGCCCGACCTGCGCCGCTCGGGTGGGGTCCGCCCCGCGGCGAACCCCACCCGACGCTCACCGCGGCTGCTGGTGGCGCGGCAGCGCCGTCTGCCCCGCCGCGCCGACGGCGAACGGCGCCCCCGGCGTCTCCTTCGCGATCCGGTCCATCGTGCGGGCCAACTGCTCACTGCCGTCGTCGAGATGCCGCGCCGCCGCCTGCATGTGCGACACCATCATCTCGCCGAAGATCCGCAGCGCCTCCCGGGTGGCCACCGTGTCGTCGAAGCTCGACCCGGCCGAGCTGCGATAATCCGCCACCGCCCGCTCGGCCTCCTGCTTCGCCTCCTCCGCAGCCGCCTGCATGTAACTCTCGTACTGCACCCGGGCGTACTCGGCGACCCGCCGCGCGTAATCGTGCGCCTGCGCGATGATCTGCTCCGCCTCCCGTTGCGCCGCGGAGAGCAGATTCACCTCCTTGGCCGCCGGCACCTTCGCCGCCGCGCCCGTGCTCGGGATCACGCCATGCCGGTGCAACTCCACCCGGTCGTTGAGCCGCTCGTTCTCCGCGCGCAGGTGCGCGACCTGCGTCGCCAACAGGTCCAGCTCATCGGCGACCTGCACCCGGAACCGGTCCACGTCGGCGTTGTCATAACCACGCCGACCGAACGACGCCGTGCCGAACTCCCACCGCCGGACCCGGTCCGCGGTCATCCGCACCTGCACACCGCCGGCGACCTGCACACCGTCGTACCGGCTGATCGGGGTAGCGCTCACCGGACCTGCCCTCCGTTCGCGACTGCGGGGCTCGCAAGCTCACTCCTCGCGCTCACCGCACCCCGCCCTTCGTTCGCGACTGCGGGGCTCGCAAGCTCACTCCTCGCGCTCACCGAACACCTCCGGAAGTGTCACCAGCGGTCGACTGCTCCACCGCCGTACGCCAGGCCGGGCCGTACCAGTGCTTGCCCAGGCCCTCGTGGTGCACCTGCTCCGAGTGGTAACCCGCCCGGACCAACGTCTGCACCGCATGCGAAACCATCTCGTCCGAACCGCACACGTACACGTGCCGGGAGCGCCAGTCACCGTCGGCCAACGCCCGGTCCACGGCATGCACGAACTCCCCCGACCGGTTCACGTCGGCGCCCACCACGTAGGTCACCGTCAACCACGGGTACGACGACGCCAACTTGTCGATCGCGTCGCTGTCGTAGAACTCGCTGCGTGAACGGGCACCCACGTACAGGTCCACCCGCCGGCGAGAGCCCTCCGCGGCGACCTGCTCCACCAACGCCTTCACCGGCGCCCAGCCCGTGCCCGCCGCCAGCAGCAGCAGATCGCTGGAACCCGCCGACCACAACGACAGCCGATCCCCCACCGGCGCCGCCAGGTGGATGCGGTCACCCACCGCCGTGCCGTACACCAGCCGCGAGGACACCGCGCCACCCGGCGCGGCCCGCACGTGCAACTCCAGGGTGCCGTCCGCGCGCGGCGCGTTCGCCGGTGAGTAGTACCGCCACGAGCGCACCGACGGATGCGACACCCCGATCGACTGACCGGGAGTGAACGGCAGCAGGTACTGCGGGCGCACCGTCAGCACCGCCACGTCGAACGCCCGCCGCTCATGCGCGACGATCTCCGCCACCCACCACGGCGGATTCACCGTCTCCGCGGCCTGCGCGGCCTCCATCATCACCTGCGCGACCAGCCCGTACGCCGCCGCCCAGTCCTGCGCCAACTCCTCGGTCCACTGCTCGGCCAGGAAGTGCTGCAACGTCGCCAGCAGCGCCTCACCGACCGCCGGGTAGTGCTCCGCGCGGACCGCGAACTTGCGGTGGTCCGCGCCGAGGTCCCGCAGGAAACCCACCAGGTGATCCACCTGGTCCACGTTGGACACGATATGTCCGAGCGCGGTCACCAGCCGGTCCCGCTGCCCGGCCATGTTCGTCGGGAACATCTGCCGTGTCTCGGGGTGGGTCAGGAACAACGTGGAATAGAAATAGAGCGGCACCTGGTCGCCGTGCCCGCCGACCAGGGACCAACTCTGCTTGAGTCGAGCCGCGTCCACGATCAGATGCCCGGACGGTTCCCGGCGGCCACCACCTGGTCCTGCACCTGCCCCAGCACCGTCTGCACGTCGGCCAGGATGTCGGCCGGCACACCCAGCTCGGTCAGCGTCACGATCAGGTGCTCACCCACCTTGACGTAGTGCTCCACCGGGATGTTCAGCGGCTGGTGCGCCTCGGCCAACCCACGGCCGGCGTACTCGTTCGGGCCGCCCAGCACCGCGGTCAACATCAACGTCAGGTGCCGCCGCTGACCCGGCATGTTCACGTCGGCGAAGTAGCCCGCCAGGTCCGGGTCGACGAGCACCTTGTCGTAGAACAGCTCAACGGCCGCCTTGACCGAGCTGGCGCCGCCAATGCGGTCGTAGTGCGAGGCGGGAGCGGTTTCTTCGGTAACCGTCACGGTCGTTCCTTCCGGGGTGGAGGGTCGCGCGGGGTCGGCGCGGAGGGGCAGCGGCCCACCGGAGCGACGTCGTCATGCCACGGCGACACACCGGGGACCGTGACGGACCATAGCGTGTTGGCGTTTTCCGGTCAGCGCCCCCCTATCGGGTTCCCGACAGCGGCCCGACACACAGCGTCACCGCGACTGACGGAGCCATCCACAGTGGGCGAACACGACAACACCCACTGTGATCAACAGTGGGTATGGCCCGCTCCTCGACGCCGAACGGCACTCGCCAACGTGACCGTCAGTCACCGACCGGCCGTGAAAAACCAAACGTGAAAGCCGGGCGCGTCGACAGCCCGGACGGCACAACCGGCGCTCAGCCAGCCCGACGCCGCGCCCGCCGCGCCGCCAACTCGTCGCCCATCGGATCCGACCCGGACGCCACCACCGGCTCCGCCGGGCCGCTCGCCGGCTCCGCCGGCAGGTGCGACAACGAACCCTGGATCTCCTTGAACGCCCCACCGATCGCGATCCCGAACACGCCCTGGCCACCCTGCAACAGGTCGACCACCTCCTCCGGGGACCGGCACTCGTACACCGTCGTCCCATCGGAGATCAGCGTGATGCCGGCCAGGTCCTCCACCCCACGCGACCGCAGCGCCTCGATCGCCTTGCGGATGTTCTGCAGGGACACCCCCGCGTCCAACAACCGCTTCACGACCTTCAACACCACCAGGTCGCGGAACGAGTACAACCGCTGCGTCCCCGAACCCGAGGCGTCCCGCACGCTCGGCACCACCAGCGCCGTGCGCGCCCAGTAATCCAGCTGCCGGTAACTGATGCCCACCGCGTGACATGCGGTCACACCCCGGTAGCCCACCGAACCGTCACCCTCAGTCGCCACACCCGGCGACGCCACACCCGGCTCGTCCACCTTCGTACCCGGATCAGGATCCCGCGGCTCGTGCATCCGGACAACCTCCCCGTCAGTGTGGCGACGCGTCGTTTCCGGGACGCGCACCCCTCGACACGGCAACCCTATAGCCACCCTCAGGGGTTACCACGAAGGAACCGACGCGACACGCCGCTCAGCCACCGAGAAAGATCACCAGAGGCGCCACGGATCACCCACAGTGACGCCCCGGAAGAGAGCCGGGCAGAGCGGCTCAGCCCGCGAAGTCCTCCGGACGCACCTGCTCCAGGAACTCGCGGAACTTCTCCACCTCGTCCTCCTGCTCATCCGGGATGACGATCCCCGCTTCGCTGAGGACCTGCTCGGCACAACGAATCGGCGCACCGACCCGCAACGCCAACGCGATCGAATCGCTCGGCCGCGCCGACACCCGAACCCCGTCGCCGATCAACAGATCCGCGTAGAAGACGTTCTCCTTGAGCTCGGTGATCTCCACCGCCTGCAAAGGCGCCTTCAACGCCGTCAACACGTCCCGCAGAAGATCATGCGTCAACGGTCGGGCCGGCTTGACCCCCTGCTGCTCATAAGCGATAGCCGTGGCCTCGACCGCGCCGATCCAGATCGGCAGATAGCGGTCCCCCTCGACCTCCCTGAGCAGGACGATCGGCTGGTTGCTGGGCAGCTCCACCCGAACTCCGACCACGCTCAGCTCGCGCACCGCCGCCTCCGTGTCGTTGTCACCTACGCCGCACCGCGCCCTTCCCTGCACGGTACACGGACCGCGACACGGCCGTCCCATGCGCTACAGCAGCACGCCCGCGCCAGAAAGGGGTTACCCCGGCAAGCCTACGGCACGCTTCGGAAAGAGATCTTTCCGCTCAGCCACCACCCGCCGGGCACCCTCACCGACCCAACGTCGAGCGCAACCCCACCCGCACCAACGCGGCGTGCAACTGCTCCGACAACGCCACCAGCTCCCGCGCCGTCTCCGCCGCCCGCGCCCGCGCCGCCGGATCACTCTGCCGCGCCAACGGCGCCACCAACTGCGCGAACAAACCGACCTCACGGTCCGCCGCCGTCCGGTAACCCCGCAGATGCCGGGGCTCCAACCCGTACGCCGCCAACCCCGCCACCGCCGACGCGATGATCAACGCATCGCCGTCATACCACCCCGGCGGATCCGACACCAGCACACCGAGGCGCTCCAACTCGGCCAACGTCGACTCGTCGATCCCGCTGCGCGCGACCAGATCAGCCCGGCCGAGCCGCACCTGCGACGACTCGGCCGGCTCCGCCGACTCCCGACCCGGCACCGCACCATCGGGTCCCACCGCGACCAACGCCGGCCGCGACCGCCCCGGCTGCTCACCGGACGAGTCCCACTCCGCCAACTGCTCACGGATCACCCGCAACGGCAGGTACTTGTCCCGCTGCGCGGTCAGCACGAACCGCAACCGCGCCACATCGTCCCAGCTGTACTTCCGGTAACCCGCCGCCGTCCGCTGCGGCTCGACCAGCCCCTCGGCCTCGAGGAACCGCAGCTTCGAAATCGTCGTGTCCGGGAAATCCACCCGCAACTGCCCCAGCACCTCACCGATGCTCATCAGCGGCTGGGACCGGGCCGCCCCGGGTGGCGTGGAGGCCGCAGGCTCGTTCACCCCCGGCCGGCCTCCTCCTCCGGGCGCGGACCGGCGATGAACACCACCCGGAACTTACCGATCTGAACCTCGTCACCATTGCTCAACGTGGCAGCCTCGACCCGCTCACGATTCACGTACGTGCCGTTCAGGCTGCCGACGTCCCGCACCGTGAACGTGCCACCGTCACGGTGGAACTCCGCGTGCCGCCGCGACACCGTCACGTCGTCGAGGAAGATGTCACTGTCCGGGTGCCGGCCACTCGTCGTCACATCGTGGTCCAACAGGAACCGGGCACCCGCATTCGGGCCGCGACGAACCACCAGCAGCGCCATACCCGGCGGCAACGAACCGGACATCCGGCTCGGCACCACATCGGTGTCCGGCCCCTCCAGCACTTCGTCGAGCGAGCCGAGATTGAGCGTCGAAGTGACGTCGAGCGGGGGGAACTCGTCGTCTGGGCGCGTCATGGGACCACCTCACGGATCTGTTCGGTCGGCGTCGGGTAATGGCGGGTCTGGCCGCCGGGCACTTGAACACCCGGCGGCTGGCTCCCCGTGCCCGGGAAGGCAATTCCACAACGCTCAACTATTGGGTTCTCGGTCGACTGGGCGAGCCTAGCCAGCGCCGAAATGCAGGGCAACCGGACGCGCGCAGACATCGCACGCACCGGATCAAGCACACTCAGCCTTCGGTGATCTTGCGGTACGCGCCCGCCGTCAGCAACCCGTCCACCGCAGTCGGATCATTCGGGGTGATCTCCACCAACCAACCCTCGCCATACGGCTCCGTGTTGATCAGCTCAGGCGTGTCACCCAGCGCCTCGTTGCGCGCCGCCACCGTACCGGCCACCGGCGCGTAGATCTCCGACACGCTCTTGGTCGACTCGATCTCACCCAACGAGTCACCGGCGGCCACCACAGCACCCGCCTCGGGCAACTGCACGTACACGATGTCACCCAACGCGTCCTGCGCGAAGTGCGTGATGCCGACCCGGACCGAACCGGTGCCGTCACCCGCCACCCACTCGTGCTCGGCGGTGTATCGCAGATCCTCGGGAATCACCAGACGCGTCCTTCATCCATCGGTGCCCCGGACCACCCGGGCCCGGCGCGGCCGCGCCGGTCAGGAGACCGGACGGGCGTGTTCCAGCTTGATCGGCGCGTGCAGCGCCGAAACCTCGACAACCCCACGCTCCTCAACGGTCACGTTACCGCCGACACCCTGGACCGACGCGACCACCCCACCAGGAATGTTCAACGCCGTGCGCATCGTCGCCGGGTCACCGATCACCGTGATCGTGTACGGCGCCACCAACCGACGCCCCTCCACCACCAACGACCCGTTCTCCCCGTCCAGGAAGTACGTCGAGGCGATGATCCGCGCCGTCGCCCGATCACTCCCGGAGATCTGCATCGCCTCCGCGCCGGCACCCCGCAGCTCCTGCACCGCGTCCAGCACCTGGTTCGCCGAGATCGGCTTACCGCCGCCAGCGTCGAACCGCACGGTCAACCCCGGCCCCGTCGCCGGCAACGTGCCCGCCAGGATGCCCAACTCGTCCGCCCGCCGCGTCGCCTCGTCCAACGCCGCCTGCCGCCCCTGCTCACCCGAGCGCAGCTGCCGCTGGCTGTCCTCCAACGCCCGGATGTCCTGCTGCAACCGGTTCTCCCGGGCATCCAGGTCCGACAGGATCCGCACCAGGTCCTCCTGGCGCGTCGCCCCCAGCGTCGGATCCGTCGACGTCGTCTTGAGCTGCACCACCAGCGTGAAGCCCAGCAGCGCCAACAACGCCACGATCATCACCCCGGCCGTGCTCCACCGGAACCGACCCAACGCCAGCGACCTCGCCGACGCCACCGGCTCCTCAGCCGGCCCCGACGACCCGTCCGACCGCGATACCGCGCTCAAATCCGCCGTCGCGTCCTCGTCGACCGAAGCCACCGCGGACTCCTCAGCCGGCGGCTCCGGCTCACCCTCCGCCGGCCCGTGCGGCGCCAGCGGACTCAGCTCGTCCGGATCCGGCGCGTCCGGCCGCGGATCCGGCTCACCCGCCGGCCCACCCGGGCGCACCGGACCCGCCGGCTGCGGCCACCCGGTACCCGTCTCGGTCTGCTCGTCGCTCATCGCCATCAAACCTACGCCCGGAACAGGTGCCGACGGATCGCCGCCACGTTGCCGAAAATCCGCACCCCGAGCACGACCACCACACCGGTGGACAACTGACCGCCCACCCCCAACTGGTCACCGAGATACACGATCAGACCAGCGACCAGCACATTCGAGATGAACGACACCACGAACTGCTTGTCGTCGAAGATCCGGTCCAGCTTCGCCCGCACCCCACCGAACACCGCGTCCAACGCGGCCACCACCGCGATCGGCAGGTACGGCTGCAACGCCGCCGGCACGGTCGGATCGAGCCACACGCCGAGCACCACACCGGCGAGCAACGCCAGCACCGCGATCATCGGCCACCTCCGGAGGGGCTAGAGGTCGGCCCCGAGCCGGACGGCCCGGGACTGCCGGAACGGCCAACCGACGCGGAGGGGCTCGGACTGACCGACGGCTTGGCGTAGCGTAGCTGCGGCTCCGGAGCGGCCGGCAGGGTGAGGTCCTCCGCCTCCCGCACCCCGAACGACAAGCCCGTCGTCCGCGCGACATCCTGCATCAGCGCCGCGCTCCGGCTGTCCTCGAACCGCCGCTGCAACGAGCCCGGGCCGATCGCCGACACCTCGTACGGACCGGTCACCGGCCGGAAGTCCACCAGGATCGCCTCACCCGCCAACCGGATCGTCGACGTCGAGGTCAACCGCTGCCCGTTGATGGCGATCGCCTCCGCGCCCGCGCTCCACAACGCGTTCGCCACCCCCTGCAGGTCGCTGTAGAGCACCCGCGGCGGCCCCGCGCCCGCGCCGGTCACCGCGTCCTGGTTACCCGGCGCGTCGGCCAGCCGCACCACCACGCCGTCCCCGCGTACCCGACCCAGCCCGGTGCTCGCCTCCAGGTTGCGCAACCGCGCTGCGGCCGAACCACTCAGCGCCGCGTCCCGCTGCCGGCTGACCTCCTCGCGCAGCTCGTCGGCGCGCGTCGAGAGCCGGTCGGTCTCGCTCACCCGATCCTTGATCTGCGCCACCAGCCCGGAGCGTGCCTGGCTGCGCCCCGGCTCGTCCTCCATCGTCTGCCGGTACGCGACCGCGAAGAGGAAGCCCAGCACCACCACCACGACCAGGCTGACCGAACGCGCCGGCCAGGCCCGCCACCCCTTTGGCGCATCGGCCGGCCGCGACCGCCTGGCGGCCGCCGCGTCGGCGTAGCCCGGGTCGAGCGGGTTGCGGAACAGCTCGGTGAGGAAGTCCGGCGCGTACACCCGCTCCGGCCGGTTGCCCCTGGGCCGCGGCGCGCTGCTGTGCTCAGTGGTGCGCTCGCTGCGCTCGCTCACGCCGCCGCTCCCGGGCCTCGTGCCGCGCGCACCAGCCGGGCGGCCTGCACCACGTACATTCCGCCGGCCACCCAGTAGAGCACCAGCCCCCACCAGGCCAGCCCCCAGCCGATCGCGGCGGCCGCCGTCGCCACACCGGTCGACGCGGTGGCCAGCAGCAGCACCGGGAACGCGGCGAGCAGCAGGAACGTGGCGGTCTTGCCCACGTAGTGCACCGGCGGCGGCCCGTACCCGTAGCGGCGCAGCACCGCCAGCGAACCGAGCAGCAGCAACTCCCGGGCCAGCAGCGCCGCGGTGAACTGCCACGGCACCACCTCCCGGGCGGTGAAGGCGATCAGCGTGGCGAGGATGTAGAGCCGGTCGGCGAGCGGGTCGAGCAACTCCCCGAGCCTGCTGACCTGGCGCAACCGGCGGGCGATCCAGCCGTCCACCCAGTCGGTGGTGCCACCGATGGCCAGCACGACGATCGCCGCCACGTCGGCGCGGGCGACCAGGAACAGGTAGAGGAAGAGCGGCACGCCCAGCAGGCGCCCGAAGCTGATCAGGTTGGGCAGGGTGAGCACCTGGTCACCGGGGGTCTGGTCACCGGTGTCTCGCGGATGCTCTGCCCGAGCCGGCCGACGCGACACCGAACCTCCTCCGCGGCACGCCCCGGCGCCCGGCCGACGTCGGACGTGGCGGAGGTCGTACGCGCTGTCGGGCCGGCCACCGCCGGCTCCCCTGCGGCCCCGGACGGGACCTCTTCCCTGACGCGGCCCGCGATCTCGATGATCACGGGCCGGGTGAGTGCGCTGCCACTATATCGGGCTTCCGCCCGCGCCCTGGGTGCCGCCGCCGGCCGTTCGGTGCGGCTTTGCCGCACTGTGGCGTGGATCACCACGCGTAAAGCGTCCTAGGATACTGATGGAAGGACTTGGCGCGGAGTCAGGCGGTGCGCACCGCGGAGTCGGTCTGCTGCTCCGGCGCCGCCTGCGTCGCCGCCCGACCGAACGCGAGCAGCGCGAGCAGCAGGTCGTGCTGCACGCGCGGCGGCATCCGGTCCAGCACGACCTGTACCGCACGCTGCCGCCGTTCGGCCAGCTCTCGCAGCAGGGTCTGTGCGGCGGCGGTCGGCACCAACCGCACCTCGCGCCGGTCGCGCGGATCGGCCACCCTGCGGAGCAGCCCGGTCGCCTCCAGCCGGTCGCAGAGGCGGCTGGCAGAGGAGGGCACCACGTCCAACAGCTCAGCCAACCGGTTGACGTTGGTCTCCGCCCGGCTGCTGATCAGCGCCAGGACCCGCAACTGGGTCGGCGGCACCGGGTGTCGCGACGCCGCCGACTCGAGCACGGCGATCAGCGTCTCGGCTGCCGTGTCGATCGCCGAGGCGAGATCCGCAGGTCGCTCCACCCGATGTCCCCTGCCGTCGTCGCGCTGATGCCCGCCCGGTGGAGCGGCGGCGACTCTCACCCGCCGTCCCGTTCGCGCGGACCGTGCCAGTCCAGGCAGACCACGACGGCATCGTCGCGCAGATCGGAGTCCACGTGGTAGGCATGCAGTTCGCGCATCACCGTACCAACCGCCTCGGTCGCCGGCTGCAACCGCGTGGCGCGCAGGGAACGGGTCATCATCCGCTGCCCGTACGGCTCCCGGCCCACCGGCTCGGCGGCCCATACCCCGTCGCTGACCACGAAGACGCGGTCCCCCGGCTCGAGCTGGAACTCCTGCAGCTCGTAGCGGGTCTCGGCGAACATGCCCAGCGGCAGCTGCTGCTCCAGCTTCAGCGGCTCGACGGCCGCGCCCCGCAGCCGAAACATCTGTGGCGAACCGGCGTCGACGGCCCGTACTCGCCCGGTGCCGGTGTCCAGCTCGAGCAGCAGGGTGGCCACGTGCCGGCGACCCCGGTGCTGGTAGAACACCGTGTCCGAGGCCAGTTCCGCCTGCTCCACCAGGCCGCCGCCGGAGCGGCGCGCGTTGCGCATCGCGTTCACGGTGACCGCGGTCAGCAGCGACGCGGCCAGCCCGCTGCCCTCGCCGTTGAGCACCGTCACGGTGAGCCGGTCGCTGTCCAGCGACCAGTCGAAGTGGTCTCCACCGACGGTGTACGCCGGTTCGAGCTGGCCCGCCAGATGGAACGCGCGGTGTGCCACGCTGCGCCCGGGCAGCAGGTCCCACTGCATCTCGGCGGCCATGCTCAGCCGCTCGCGGCGTCGGATTTGGCGGTACCGGTCGGTCTCGCGCTCCGCGGCCCGCATCGCCATCGCCAGGGCACCGGCGATGTCCGCGGCGACACCGGTGACGGCCGGGCCCGGTACGGCCGGCAGCTCGATCAGCAGCACGCCCAGGCGCTCCCCCCACACCGTCAGCGGCAGGTAGAGCCGGCACGGGCCCTCATTGGCGGCGTCGCGTACCGGTTGCTGGCTGCTGAAACAGCGCTGCGCCACGGTGTGGCAGGCCAGGAAGCCGGCCGCCGGCAGGTCCGGGTCCAGCACCGGCCAGAGCCCGCTGATCCGGTAGTCGGCGACGAACACGTCGGTGCGCACCGCCCCCAGCGTCGAGCGGATCGCCCGGTCCGCGGCCTCCGCCAGCTGGTCGGGCGGGGCCTCGCGCAGCGCACGCGACACCACGTCCGGCGCGTCCACCATGGTCGTCCTCTCCAGAAGCTTGCTACAGGGCAAGCATCATACGGACGCCCACGGACAGGCCGTCGGCGCGGTCGTGGGGGTCAGTCGGTGCCGCGGGTCGCCAACACGCCGTGGAACGCGTCCGGCACCGATGCCGGCGGGCCGTCCGGCCGCCACCGGCTGACCGGGACGATGCCGTCCGTCGTCGGCGTCCACCGACCCAGCAGTGGCGCGAACGCGGCCGGCGCGCGCATCCGAAAGGCCGGCCCCATCATCGCCAGCGCCTCCGGATGATCGGCCAGCTCCTCGGTGTCGAAGTCCACCGCGAGCATGCTGCCCGGCGCTGCGGCGTCGTACAGCTCGTCGAGGGTGCGGGCCAGCGTGTCGTCGTCGAGGAACGCGGCCAGCCCGAGGAAGATCACCCCGACCGGCCTACGGCCCCAGCCCGGGACGAAGCGGTGCAGCTGCGCCGGGTCGACGGTGCCGATGTCGGTGGCGTCACCGTAGCCGTAGCCGGCCCGGTCGCTGCCGGCGAGGATGCGCTGCCCCAGCCGGATGGTGACCGGGTCGACGTCGGTGTAGAGCACGGTGGCCTCGGCGGCGACCTCGTGCACGTTGCCCATCGTGGGCACTCCCGCGCCGAAGACCAGGAACCCGTCGACGCCCTGCTCGGTGATGGCCCGCACCGCCCGGCCGAGAAAGGCCCGCAGCTCCCGGAACACCGGCGCGCGCGGCCCGTACGCCTGCTCGAACGCGGTCGCGGCGGCCACGTCGACCGGGAAGTGGTGATCACCGCCGAGCCAGAAGTCGATCACGCGGGCCGTGCTCGGCTGGTCCGGTTCACCCATCGACGACGCTCCCTCCCGGCTGGTCGTCGCCAGCGTACCGACCCGGAGGCTCTGGGCGGTATCGCTCCGCCGGGCCGTCCCCGGCCGCGATACTGGCCCCGGCGGGAGGTGCCCGGTGAACTCGGCGAACAGCGCGGCGGTGGTGGTCGGCGTGGACGGCTCGGAGCCGTCCCTGCGCGCGGTCCGCCTGGCCGCCACGGAGGCCGCCCGCCGACACCGGCCGCTTCGCGTGGTGCACGGGTTCATCTGGCCGCTGTTGCACGTGCCGGTCTCCCCCGCCCCGGACGCGCCACCCGGCGGCGGTCTGCGCCACCAGGCTGAGGAACTCGTCGCCGCCGCGGTGGCCGAGGCCCAGGCCACCGCACCCGGGCTGACGATCTCCGGCGAGATCATCGACGGCGAGGCCGCCGCGGTGCTGGTGGGCGAATCACCCACCGCCGCGCTCATCGTGCTCGGCGGCCGGGGGCTGGGCGGATTCGCCTCGCTGGTGCTCGGCTCGGTGGCGGTGCAGGTCGCCGCGTACGCCGACTGCCCGGTGCTGGTGGCCCGCGGCGCGGAACGGTCCGACGAGCCGGTGCTGGTCGGCATGGATGGTTCGGCGGCGTCCCGGCTCGCCGCCGAGTTCGCCGCCGAGGCCGCCGTGGCGCGGGGCGTGCCGCTGCTGGCGGTGCACGCCTACCGACACCCGGCGAGCACCGGCCCGGGCGACATGCAGCCCCTGGTGTACGACGAGGCGCGGCTGCAGGGCGAGGAGGATCGGGTGCTCGCCGAGTCGCTGGCCGGACTGACCGAGCGCTGTCCGGGGCTGCGGCTGACCTGGCGGTCGGTGCACGGCCGGGCCGGCGCCGTGCTCGCCGAGGCGTCCGAGTCCGCCCAGTTGGTGGTCGTCGGCGGGCAGGGGCGCGGCGAGGTGACCGGGTTGCTGCTGGGGTCGGTGAGCCAGTCGGTGCTGCACCACGCCCGGTGCCCCGTCGCCGTGGTCCGCGGACCCCGTTGACCCCCGGGGTTGGCCCACTGCCAGACGGGTAGACGGTCGCGGTACGCCAACGGCGACGAAGGAGGCAGCAGATGCCAGGACCACGGCCGGGCAGTAACGCCTACGACAAGCAGCGGGCGCGGATCCGCAACGCGATCGACGAGTCCGGACGGCGGGTGCCCGACGCCAAGGCCAACCAGGTCGCCAACCGGATCCTGCAGGAGGATCGCGGTCAACGGGGCGTGGTGCGCGGCGAGCGCACGTACGGCCCCAAGAGTGAGCGCGAACCAGGCGACCCGAAGTGAGGAGGGCCGACCTGGCCGACGGCGCCATCGCGGGCGCCGTCGGCAGCACCGCACTCAACGTGGTCAGCTACCTGGACATGGCCCTGCGGGCCCGGCCGGCGAGCAGCACCCCGGAGCAGACCGTCGACCGGCTGGCCGGGATCGCGCACGTGGACCTGGGATCCGGGGCCCCGGCGGCGAACCGCCGCTCGGGCCTCGGAGCCCTGGTCGGCTACGGACTGGGTATCGCCGCCGGCGTCGCGTTCGCGCTCTACGCCCGGGGCCGGCGGCAGCCGCTGCCGATGGCCACCGGCGTGCTCGGCACCGGCGTGATGGCGATGACCGACGGGTCCATCACCGCGCTGGGCATCAGCGACCCGCGCACCTGGCGGCGCGCCGACTGGATCTCCGACGTCGCGCCCCACATGGCGTACGGACTGACGGCCGCCGCCACCTGGAACAGGTTGCGGCGGCCGTCAGCTCGCCGTCGTTAGACCCGGTTGTCGCTGTCATCCTCGGCGATCGGCTCACCCGCCGGACCGTACGGCGACACCTGACCCTTGGGCACCGGCCGACCCTCGTCTCCCCGAGACGAACCACGGTTGAGCGGGTGCCCAGTCGGCTTGGGCCCCTTGCTGTCCTGACTGGTGGCTCCCTTGGCGTTGCGCCGGAACTCCTCCTGCTGCGGGTTGACCACGGGTGTCTCCCTCCGGGTACGGCAGGCGGCATTTGACCGCCTCCACCGCAGGCATACCCGCCCGACCCGGCGGCATTCCGCACCCGCTCACCGTCGAAAGGGCTAGGCGGCGGAGTCGTGGGTACCCACCGGACGTGGGCAACGACCGAACCGTGGCGCAGGTTCTGCTGGAACGGAGCAGCCGCACCTACGCGGAGGACGCCGGCATCCGGCTCTCCGACCGACCCGGGCCGCTGTACCAACTGCTGGTGCTGGCCACCCTGTTGAGCACCCGGATCCGGGCCTGCGTGGCGATGGACGCCGCCCGCGAACTGTTCGCGGCCGGCTACCGCACGCCGCAGGCGATGGAGGCGGCCACCTGGCAGCAGCGGGTCGACGCGCTGGGCAGGGGCCACTACCGCCGCTACGACGAGCGGACGGCCACCATGCTCGGCACCGGCGCCCGGCTCTGCCTGGACCGCTGGCACGGCGACCTGCGGCGGCTGCACAGGGAGGCCCGGGGTGATCCGGCCGGACTGCGCCGCCGGCTCACCGAGTTTCCCGGCATCGGGCCCACCGGGGCGGACATCTACCTGCGCGAGGCGCAGACGGTCTGGTCCGACCTGCGCCCGTACGCCGACCGCCGGGCGTTGGCCGGGGCGAAGCGGCTGGGCCTGCCGGGCTCACCGGACGGGCTGGCCGGGCTGGTCGACGAGCCGGACTTCGGGCGGCTCGCCTCGGCGCTGGTACGGGTGGCGCTCGGCGAGGAGTCCGCAAGTGAGGTCACCCGCGCCGCCCGCTGAAGCCGCTCACTTCACCGTCTTGTCGCCCGGCCGGGTCAGGTGCCACACCAGCAGCGCGGCGAGCAACGCCAGCACCACCAGCCCGCCGGAGATGCCCCGGCCCTCCTCGGGGCTGCGGCCGGCGGTGCCGAAGTAGATCACCGCGAGACCGGCCAGCACCGTGACGAACTTACGAAACCCTCGGTCCTTCACATATCGCACCGTATGCGGCGCAGATCCGCTGCGCGTGGAATCGGCGGGGTTGTCCCCCGTCCGGGTGGCGTCCCGGAACACCGCGCCGTCAGGGCTCGGCGGTGAACCCGCGTAGCCGCACCCGGCGGACCGCCCGGCCGGCGACCTCCACCACCTCCAGCGTCAGCCCGGGCAGCCGGACGGTCTCCCCCGGCTCGCCGGGCAGGTGACGCAGTCGGGCCAGCACCAACCCGGCCACCGTCGTGTACTCCCGCGACAGCGGAAAGCTCAACCGGACCCCCAGGTCGGGCAGGTCGTGCAGCGGGAAGTCACCGGGCACCAGCAGGGCCCCGTCCGGCTCCCGGATGACTTCGCGGACGTCCCGGTCGGTCTCGTCGTACAACTCGCCGACCACCTCCGCCAGCAGGTCCTCCAGGGTGACCATGCCGTCGATGCCGCCGTGCTCGTCGACCACCAGGGCCAGCTGCTGGTGCTCCAGGCGAAGCTGGCGCAGCGCGTCGGAGACCGGCAGCGTGACCGGCAGCAGCAGCGGCGGGCGGGCACGCTCCCCCACCGTGCCGTCGCCGGCCCGCACCAGGTCACGGATGTGCACCACGCCGATCACCTCGTCCAGGCCGCCCGGACCGGTGACCGGCGCGCGGGACCGTCCAGCGCCGGCGAGCCGCCGGACACCCTCGGCGGCGGCCAGGCTGGCCGGCAGGGTGGTCACCTCCCGCCGGGCCACCAGGATCTCCCGCAGCGTCCGTCCGGCGATGTCGAACGCGCCGGTGAGGATCTCCCGCTGCTGGGCCGACAGGCCACGCTGACTGACCAGCATCTCCCGCAACTCCTCCTCGGTGGTCTCCTCGCGGCTGGCCTTCGGATTGCCGCCAGCGAGCCGGACCACGGCGTCGGTGGTCCGGCTGAGCAGCCACACCGCCGGCCGGGACAGTCGGGCGAGCAGGTCCAGCGGGCCGGCGCTGAGCAGCGCCCAGCGTTCCGCGCGCTGCATGGCCAACCGCTTGGGGGCCAGCTCCCCGATCACCAGGGTGACGAAGGTCAGCGCCACCGTCACCAGGACCACCGCGGTGGGGCGGGCCGCCGCGCCGAGGAAGCCGAGCGGGGCGACCAGCGGCTCGGCCAGCGACACCGCGGCCGCCGCCGAGGCGAGGAACCCGGCCAGGGTGATGCCGAGCTGGATGGTGGCCAGGTAGCGGTTCGGGTCGCGGGAGAGCCGCACCAGCCGGTCGCCGGAGCGGCTCCGCCGGCCCAACCGCCGCAGCTGCCCCTCGCGCAGCGTCACCAGCGCCATCTCGCTGCCGGAGAGCGCGGCGTTGATCAGAATGAGCACGGCCACCAGCACCAACTGCCCGAGCTGGGCGCCCATCGCGTACCCCCGTCCACCGCCTGAGGCCACTCAACCGCAGCGGGGCCGACCGTGGGTCCGGTTTTCGGCCGGCCGGCCACGGCTCAGTCGTTCTCCAGGTCGTCCAGGGAGATGGCGTGGGTCATCAGCCACCGCGCCAGGGCCGACATGCCGAACAGCCAGAGCGGGGCGGACTCGGTGGGGCCGTTGGTGGCGTAGATGGCGAACCGCAGGTCCGGGGCGCGGTACGCCTCGATCCGCCACCGGTGCTGCCGGTCCCGCCAGACCGCCGAAGGGTCCATGGCGTCACCGTAGGTGACCGTAGCCGCCCCGGATGCCCATTAGCCCGGCACCACCGCGTCAGCGACGTAGCACCACCGGCCGCCGAACGGCCGCGACGGGGACAGCTGGGCCATCCCTTCACCGTCGCAGCGGCGCAATCCCGTCAGCTCGTGATCACGCCTTGATCCTGCGCGGCAGTGCACTCGGCGTAATCTGCCCGCATCGGCCATGTCTCCGTGACGCGGCGTCGGACTCGGGTGCCACCAGCCGTGCCGTCTGCGCGTCCTTTGCTCTGCTTAACAGGACGCACTGTTGAAGAGTAGGAAAGGCCAAACCAAGGCAGCCGAGACGGCGTCGGCAAGGATGACGGACCGTCAGTGTTGCGCCGGTTGAAGCAGAGCAAAGGCCACGACCCGGGTGAGCGGCGCCCCCCGTCGCATCACATGGCGTCAACCGTCGGCTCGGGCTTCCCGAACCCGAACAGGGGCCTGCGGTGCGCGTGGCGGACGGTCCGCTCAGGTGACGACGATCCGGGCGTCGTCGGGCAGCCGGCGGGTCGCGCCCCGACGGTCGAGCAGCTCCAGCAGGGGCACGGCCACCCGGCGGGTGGTGTCCAACGCCTGCCGGGCCGCGGAGAGGGTGAACGGCTGGGGCAGCCCGGCCAGCACCCGGACCGCGTCGTCGAGCGCGTCGGGCAGCAGCACCACGGTGTCGGCCAGCCGCAGCAGCGCGCCGGCGCGCACCGCGGCGCCGATCTCCCGGGGGCCCAGGCCCAGTGCCACGAGGCGGTCGGCTTCCGGAGCGCGGAACGGTCGGTCGGCGTACTCGGCGCGGACCCGCTGCACGGCCCGCGCCACCGGCTCGGGCAGCGCGCCGGCGCTCGCCGCACCGACGCGGCCGGCGTGGATCCGCAGCGGCGGCCGGACCAGCGCCTCGACCAGCACCCGGTCGGGCAGAGCGAGGCGCTGGCGCAGGGCGTCCACCGGCATGCCCGGCTCCAGCGGGTGCTCCCGGGCGTGGCGGGCGACCTCCTCGGTCAGTTGGTCGCCGAGTCGCCGCCAGTGCCCAGGGTCGGCCAGCCAGTCACCCGCCACCGGCGCGGCGTGCACCGGCACACCCATCCGGATCAGCGTGCCGGCCCGGACGAGCCGGCGGCGGCGCAGTTCCCCGGCCAGGTCGGGCCGGCCGTCCAGGTCGGCGAGGACCTTCGCGCGGGCGGCGGCGGCGCCACGGCGGGCCAGTGGTGGCGGTGCCACGTCCAGCACCCGCACCCCGCCGGCCACGTGGTGCCGGCCCGGATCGCGCAGCAGCGCCCGATCGCCGACCAGCAGGGGCAGCGGGCGGGCCAGCCGGAGCCGGACGGTGTCCGGGCCGAGCGGGCGGACCCGTACCGGCACCGCCGCCGACCCCACGTGCAGGGTGAGGGTGGCCGGCAGGTCGGCCGCCGGGTCGCCGGTGAGCCGGACGTCGACGAGGTCGGTGCGGTGGAACCGGCCCGGGGTGAGCAGCGTGTCGCCGCGGCCGAGCCGGTGGCGGGGCGTGCCGCGCAGGTTGACCGCCACCCGGGCCACCGCCGCCGCCTCGGGCCGGGCCTGGCCGAGCGAGTGCAGGCCGCGGACCCGGACCGGTTCGTCGCTGCCGGCCAGTTCCAGCTCGTCGCCGACCCGCAGCCGGCCGGCGCCAAGGGTGCCGGTGACCACGGTGCCGCTGCCCCGCACGGTAAAGCTGCGGTCGACCCAGAGCCGGACCGGATCGTCCACCGTGGGGGCCGGCAGCCGGGCGGCGAGCCGGTCCAGGGCGGCGCGCAGCTCCGGCAGCCCGGCGCCGGTCAGCCCGCTGACCGGCACCGTCTCCACCGCGCCGAGACTCGTCGCCGCGATCTCGGCCAGCGCCCGGGCCGTCGCGGGCCCCGGATCGGCCAGGTCCGCGCGGGTAACCGCCACCAGGCCGTACGCGACGCCGAGCGCGTCCAGCGCCGCCAGGTGCTCGGCGGACTGCGGCATCCACCCCTCGTCGGCGGCGACCACGATCAGCGCCGCCGGCACGGGGCCGACCCCGGCGAGCATGTTCGGCACGAACCGCTCGTGCCCGGGTACGTCGACGAACGCGACCGTCCCACCGGACGGCAGGGTCGTCCAGGCGAAGCCCAGGTCGATGGTCATCCCCCGGCGGCGTTCCTCGGCCCACCGGTCGGGCTCCATTCCGGTCAGCGCCCGGACCAGGGTCGACTTGCCGTGGTCGACGTGCCCGGCGGTGGCGACGACGAACACGGTCAGTCGTCCCCGGGTACGCGCAGCACGGCCGCCCGGACCGCCTCGTCGTCGGCGGCGGGTACGCAGCGCAGGTCGAGCAGGAGCCGGCCACGCACCACCCGGCCGAGCACCGGCCGCTCCCCGGTGCGCAGCGGCGCGGCGTACCGCTCGGGCAGGCTCAGCGCCCACGAGTCCAGCTCCACGCCGGGGGCGCCGCCGCCGCCGACCACGGCGACCGCCGGCACCACCTCCGCCTTGCGGCCGTCCGCGCCGAGCCGGTCGCGCAGCCGCTCCACCCGCTGACGCAGGGTGCCCGGGTCGGCGTGCAGCGCGGCCCGGGTCGGCGTGTCCGGGTGGTGCAGGGTGGCGGCCAGCGCGGCCAGGGTGAGTTTGTCCACGCGCAGCGCCCGGGCCAGCGGATGGCGGCGCAGCCGGTCGACCAGCTCGGCGTCGCCGAGCAGCAGCCCCGCCTGCGGGCCGCCGAGCAGCTTGTCGCCGCTGGCGGTGACCAGCGTGGCGCCGGCGCGCAGGCTGCCGGCCGCGTCCGGCTCGTCGGGCAGCAGTGGATCCGGGGCGAGCAGCCCGGAGCCGATGTCGGCGACCACCGGCACGCCCAGGGTGGCCAGCTGCCGTACCGGGGTGGCTGAGGTGAAGCCGGTGACCTGGAAGTTCGACGGGTGCACCTTGAGCACGAAGCCGGTCTGCGGGCCGAGCGCGGCGGCGTAGTCGGCGAGCGTGGTGCGGTTGGTGGTGCCCACCTCCCGCAGCCGGGCGCCGGTGCTCTCCAGCAGGTCGGGCAGGCGGAAACCGTCACCGATCTCGACCAGCTCACCTCGGCTGACCACGATCTCCCGGCCGGCGGCCAAGGCGGTGGCGGCCAGCACCAGGGCGGCGGCGCCGTTGTTGACCACGTGCACGGCGCCCGCGTCCGGTACGGCGGCGGCGAGCGCGTCGAGCGCGTCGCGGCCGCGGCGGGCGCGCCGCCCGGTGCTCAGGTCCAGCTCCACATCGGTGTGTCCGGCGGCGGCCACGATCGCGGCGACCGCGGTGGGTGACAGCGGCGCCCGGCCCAGGTTGGTGTGCAGCACGACGCCGGTGGCGTTGAGCACCGCGCGGGGGCCGGGCGCCGGCAGCGCGGCGACGGCGGCGTCACGGACCTCGTCGGGGCCGATCTCGCCATGACGGGCCCGCTCCTGCGCCCGGCTGACGACCGCCTTGACCCGGTCCCGGCCGAGCGTGGCGATGGCCGCCGCCAACCGGGGGTCGGCGAGCAGCGTGTCGGTGCGGGGCACCCGACGTCGCGGGTCCACCGGGCCGTCGGCCATCGCGTCATCTCCTGCCGCCTGTTGGCGGAGACGGACGGGAATCGAACCCGCCTGGCCCGGGTCCCGGACCACACCGGTTTTGAAGACCGGGAGGGGCACCAGCCGCCTGAACGCCTCCATCGGACATTCGATCACAGCACGGGCGGGGCCGCCCGGTCAGGTGACAGATCCGCCCCGGGTCCGCCGGGCCTCGACCCGCTCGCGCTGCGGCACCACCGTATAGCGAGGGTCGCGGGCGGAGGCGACGCCGCCGTAGAAGATGCCGAACCGGGTCGCGACCGAGGCGGCCAGCAGCGCGGCGCCGGAGAACGCCCCGACCATGCGGCTGCGCCGCCCGAGCAGCGCGCCGGTCACCCCGGCCATGGTCAGCAGTCGACCGGCGCGCAGCAACCGACCCGGCCGACCCTGCCGGTAGGGCTCGCTGAGCAGGCCGAGGCGGGTCTCCACCCGGTGCGCGCCGAACAGTTCCAGGGCCGCGCCGGCCACCGCCATCCGGCGGGCCGGCCCGGCCTCGGCCGGCGGCGCGGCGAGCAGACCCACGCCGGCGCCGCTGGCCAGCGCGCTGCCCGCGAAGATGACCGGCAGCTCCGGGTACGCCTCGTGCCACGACGGCACGGCCGTGTCGGCGAGCAGCACCCCGGTGTACGTGGCCAGCGCGGGCGCGGTGCCGGCGGCGAGCAGCCCAGCGGCGTGCCCGACCGGCGGCAGCGCCCGGCGGGCCAGTCCGAGCGGCCCGTGCCGGGGCAGCCAGCCGGCGGCCTCGGCGATCGCGGCGACCCCGGCGGCCGGCCCGAAGGCGGTGAGGATCCAGGTGCCCATCGACATCGGGGAGGTCGGCTTCGCGATCCGGAGCATGTGGTGGAACCGGGCCGGCCGGCCCAGGTCCCTGACCAGGAAGACGGCGCTGGCGCTGACGGCGGCCAGCGCGGTAACCCGGCCCGCCCGGCGCAGCGCCGGTCGGCCGGTGAGCTGCCCGCCCGCGGCGAGCAGCGACGAGCCGGCGGCCAGCCCGCCGGTGAACAGGTACGCGGCGATGTCCCACTTCCAGACCGGCGCCTTCAGCACGGGCCGGCCGTAGTACGAGGTGAACTCGGCCTCCGGCACCCGAAGCTCCTCGCCGCCGCCGCGACGACCGCCCCGCCGGCCCGCCCGCCGGCCGGTGTGCTCGGCGTTCCGCTGCGGCTGCGAGGTCACGTCGGCCCGGGCGTCGGCCGGTGCGCCGTGGATGCTCGCCTCCGGCCGGGCCGGGACGCCCAACCGGTCGGCCCCGTCGGCGGCCAGCCGGTCACGGAAGCGGCGGAACAGGTCGCCCACCTCGGGGCGGTGCGGACTCACGAGGAACCTCCGACGAACGCGGCGACGGTGGCCGCCGCCATGGCGAGGGCCGCGAGGCCGGCGCGTTTCCACATCTTCGGCAGGTCGCGGGTGGTCACGATCGGGTCCGGTGGCAGGCCGTACACCTCCGGCTCGTCCAGCAGGAGGAAGAACGCCCCGTCACCACCGACGCCGTCGTTCGGGTCGTGTCCGTACAACCGCGCCTCGGGCACCCCACGCTGGTGCAGAGTCGCCACCCGGGTCGCGGCCCGCTCCCGCAGCTCGTCGAGGGGCCCGTACTGGATCGACTCCGTCGGGCACGCCTGCGCACACGCCGGGGTCATCCCGGCGCCGAGACGGTCGTAGCACAGCGTGCACTTCCACGCCCGACCATCATCCTTACGCTGGTCGATCACCCCGTACGGGCAGGCGGAGATGCAGTAACCACAGCCGTTGCAGATGTCCTCCTGCACCACCACCGTGCCGAACTCGGTCCGGAACAACGAACCCGTCGGGCACACGTCCAGACACGCGGCGTGCGTGCAGTGCTTGCACACGTCCGACATCATCAGCCAACGGAAATCCGTACGCCCCTCCGCGCCGGTGCCCCGACCCGGCGGCTGCGTACCCGGCATGCCGAGGAACTCCGGCCCCGGGCCGCCACCGCCCGGACCGCCGTCGTCTGTGCCGCCCGGGCCGGCGGCGATCGGGTCGCCGAGCACGTCGGCGGTCCCGCCTGCGGCCATCCGGGCGGCGGCCGACGGTGCACCGGTCGGCACTCCCGGATCGGTGCCGGTGCGCTCGACGGTGCCAGCCGCCACGGCCGCCGACGCCGCGCTGACCGGACCGTCGGTCGGCGTCCCCGCGAACGGTGGCGTGCGGCGCCCGGCCGGGCGGGGCTGCTCGATGAACGCGACGTGCCGCCACGAGTTCGCGGTCAGCGCGCCGGTGTTGTCGTACGACATGCCCAGCAGGTCCAGGCCGGAGCCGGGCACCCCGTTCCACTCCTTGCAGGCCACCTCGCACGCCTTGCAGCCGATGCAGACGCTGGTGTCGGTGAAGAACCCCATCCGTGGCGGCGCAGATGACCAACCAGCGTCCGGCGCCGGGTCCAGCGGTCCGTACAGGCTGTTCGGGTCAGGTATCACCGCGCCCCTCCCCGTCGCTGTCGGTGGTGACTGCCGGGGCGTTCCGCCCCGGGGTGATCCCGGCTCGCCGCTGATACTCGGCCACCAGGTCGAGCAGGGCAGGCCCGCTGGGGCGGCGGCCCGGTCGGACGTCGCACGTACCGATCTTGCTCTCCTGGATCAGGACGTTGGGGTCGAGGCTGATGCCGAACAGGTCGTTGGCCGAGTCGCCGGTCACCAGGCCCTCGAAGCCGAAGTGGTACGGCAACCACACCTGGTGGATGATTCGACCGTCCACCCGCAACGGCGTGAGCCGATCGGTCACCAGCACCTTCGCTTCGATTACCGCACGGCCACTGACCAGGTGGGCCCAGCCCAGATGCGCCAGCCCGACCTCGGCGGCCAACTCCGGGGACACCTCGACGAACATCTCCGGTTGCAGCTCGGCCAGCGGACGGACCGTCCGGCTCATCCCACCCGCGGTGTGGTGCTCGGTGAGCCGGCTGACCGTGAATACGTACGGGAAGACCTGACTGTGCTCCTCCGGCGGGCTCGGGTTCACCGAGTTGACTGGATGCGCGTACATCTTGCGGGTCGGGTTGGCCTGCTGCTGGTAGAGCGGGTTGCGCACCGGCGACTCGACCGGCTCGTAGTGCGTCGGCATCGGCCCGTCCAGGACCCCGCTGGGCGCGTACAGCCAGCCCTTGCCGTCGCCCTGCATGACGAACGGGTCGTCACCGGCGATGCCCTCGGTGCCGGACGCACCCGGTGGCGGCCGGTACGACGGCGGTTTGGTCTTCTCGAAGTCCGGCACGTCGTAGCCGGTCCACTCGGCCTTCTCCGGGTCCCACCAGACGTACTTCTTGCGCTCGCTCCACGGTTTGCCGTCCGGGTCGGCGGAGGCGCGGTTGTAGAGAATGCGGCGGTTCGCCGGCCAGGCCCAGCCCCACTCCGCGGCCACCCAGTCCTGCTCGTGGCGGGACTTGCGCCGGGCCGCCTGGTTCACACCGTCCGCGTACACGCCGGTGTAGATCCAGCAGCCGATCGCGGTGGAGCCGTCCGCGCGGGCCTCGCCGAACGAGGACAGTGGGCGGCCGGTCGACACGTCGTACCCGTTGATCTCGCGCAGCACCGCCTCGGCGCTGGGCTCGGCGTGCGGGCCGTGCGTGGGGTAGTCCCAGGTGAGGTCGAGCAGCGCCCGGTCGCGTGGCAGGTCCGAGTCGGCCAGCTTCTCCCGCAGCTTGCGGCCGAGGTGGTAGAAGAACCACAGCTCGGAGCGGGCGTCGCCCGGTGGTTCGACGGCCTTCTCGCGCCACTGCAGCAGGCGCTGGGTCTGGGTGAAGCTGCCCTCCTTCTCCACGTGCGAGGCGGCGGGCAGGAAGAACACCTCGGTACGACACTGCTCGGGCACGATCTCGCCGGTCTCGATCTCCGGCGCGTGCTGCCAGAACGTGGCGCTCTCGATCATGAAGAGGTCCCGCACGACGAGCCAGTCCAGGTTCGCCATGCCGAGACGCTGGGCGCGACCGTGTGCCGAACCGACGGCCGGGTTCTGCCCGAGCAGGAAGTACCCCTTGATCTTCCCGTCGATCATGTCGAGCACCTGCTGGTACGTCCCATGGTCGCCGGTCATCCGCGGCATGTAGCCGTAACAGAAGTCGTTCTCCGGCGTCGCCGCATCGCCCCAGTACGCCTTGAGCAGGCTGGCGGCAAACGAACGGGCGTTGCCCCAGAAGCCCTTCTGCCCCGGGTGGCGAATGCTGTCCACCCACTCGTCGAACGTCGGGTGATCGGCGTGGTGTGGCATCGGCAGGTAGCCGGGCAGCAGGTTGAACAGGGTCGGGATGTCCGTCGAGCCCTGGATGCTGGCGTGCCCACGCAGCGCCATGACCCCACCACCCGGACGACCCATGTTGCCCAGCAGCAACTGGATGATCGCGCCGGTGCGGATGTACTGCACCCCGACGCTGTGCTGCGTCCAGCCGACCGAGTAGATCAGCATGCCAGTCCGCTCGCGGCCGGAGTTCTGCGTCCAGGCCTGGGCCAGCTCCAGGAACTTCTCCTGCGAGATGCCACAGACCCGCTCCACCATCTCCGGCGTGTAACGGGCGAAGTGCCGCTTGAGGATCTGGTAGACGCAGCGCGGGTGCTGCAACGTCTCATCGCGGCGGGTCTGCCCGCCCACCTCCGCGCCGTGCGACTCGTGCCGCAGGCCGGCGGCGCTGTCCCGCTCCTTGGCGGTGTGCCCGCTGCCGGAGGAGCCCTCGTGCCCCTCGTACTGCCAGCTGTCCTGCACGTAGCTGCCGGTCACCGGGTCGAAGCCGGAGAAGAACCCGTCGCCGTCCTCGGTGTCGGTGAACTCCTCGCTGACGATCGTCGCCGCGTTGGTGTACGACAGCACGTACTCACGGAAGTCCAGCTCGTTGTCCAGGATGTAGCGCACCACCCCACCCAGCAGCGCGATGTCGGTGCCCGCCCGGATCGGCAGGTACGAGTCCGCCACCGCGCTGGTCCGGGTGAACCGCGGGTCGACATGGAAGACCTTCGCGCCCCGGCGCTTGGCCTCCATCACCCACTGGAAGCCCACCGGATGCGCCTCGGCCATGTTCGAACCCTGGATGACGATGACGTCAGCGTTGGCGATGTCCTGCTGAAAGTCCGTCGCACCGCCACGACCGAAGCTGGCCCCCAGACCGGGGACAGTGGCGGAGTGTCAAATACGGGCCTGGTTCTCGATCTGGAGCGCCCCCATCGCGGTGAACAACTTCTTGATGAGGTAGTTCTCCTCGTTGTCCAGCGTCGCCCCACCCAGGCTGGAGATACCCAGCGTCCGGTTGAGCGGCCGGCCCTCGCCGTCGACGTCCTCCCAGGTCTGCTCGCGGGCGGCGAGCATCCGGTCGGCGATCATGTCGAGCGCGGTGTCGAGCTCCAGATCCTCCCACTGCGTCGAGTACGGGCGGCGGTAGCGAACCGTCGTCTGCCGCAACGGGCTGGTCACCAGGCTCTTGCTGGCCGCACCCTTCGGGCAGAGCCGACCCCGCGAGATCGGGCTGTCCGGATCACCCTCGATCTGGGTGACCTGCCCGTCCTTCACGAACACCCGCTGACCGCAGCCCACCGCGCAGTACGGGCAGACCGAGCGGGCCACGCTGTCGGCGTCCTCGGTGCGGGCGGTCAACTCCGCCGAGCGGGCAGACTGCGCCGCGGCACCCCGGCCCAGCGGGTCCGTGCCGGTGAGCTGCCGGTAGACCGGCCAACCCTCGATGAAGGTCCGCAGACCCATCCCCGACACCCCCTCCCACGCGAGCGACCCCATGAACATAGGTCAACCGAGGCATGTTCGCGAACCGAGGAACCGGCAACTGGCACAGACAGCGCCGCCCCCGGCCGGGTGGGCCGGGGGCGGCGCTGGTGTCGGTGTGCAGGTCGCCTCTCGGCGAGTGGCGCGACGCGGCTCCAGCCAAACGGTATTCCGCGACGGCAATATCAGGTGAGGCCCGGGGACACTGAGTCACACCGACACTGTCCACAACCAGCCGACGCCCCACGTCATTCCCTGGCCACACCCCCACCCTGATCCGGTCGTGGACATGCCGCTGGCCGGCACCCCAGGGTGGGGGTGCCGGCCAGCGGTCGGTGTCATGCGGGTCATGCGGGTGGTGCTTGGGTGGGTCAGTTGTTCCAGTGCTGGGCGACCAGGTCGGTGGCCTGCTGCTCCCACTGGGCGTAGGCATCGGGGTAGGCCGAGACCTGCACGGTCTGCGCGGCGTCGGTCAACGCCATGTCCTGCCACCCGTCAACCTGCTTGAGACCCTTGAGGAACGCGGTCGTGGAGTACTGCGGGTCGGTGATCTGCTCCGGCGTACCCCAACCCGAGCTCGGGCGCTGCTGGAACAGGCCCAGCGAGTCGTGGTCGTTCATGTCGCCGAGGTGACCCAGGTTCTCCAACTTCGACTCCTGCAGACTGGTGGCGATCGAGATCACCGCGGCCCGCTCAGGCAGACCAGCCTTCTTCGTCGCGGCGATGATCGCCTTGACGTTCGCAACCTGCTCGTCGTTCAGGTCGATGTGCGACTGCGCGCCCTGCGCCTTGACCGTCTGCACGGCGACGGCAACAGGCTTGCCGTCGACGGGGGCGGCGTGGGCGGCGATCGGGCCGGCGAAGACACCACCGGCGAACGCGAGACCCGCAACGGACAACATGCTCTTACGAATGATCGTGTTCATCAGGGGTGAGCTCCTTCAGGGGGTAGACACCCACCACCCGGGGGAACGGCGGTGTGGGTGCAAGCACCTCGTCCGGCGCTTTCAACACGGGGGAAAGTCTTGGGGGTTGGCGGCCGGCAAGCCGGGGGGCCTGCGGCGCCGGGTCCAGCGGCCTACGGGCGGGGGCCTCGTGGCGCCGGGACCGTGTGTAACGACCGGCGGGCCGCGGTCATTCCGGGGCTGGCCCATCCACCGGGCACCCGGTAGATCAGGTGCTGGTGCGGTCGTTCAGGGAGTCTGCAACGACCGGGCACCCGCGGGCATTCCAACCCGCCGGACGGGCTGCCATCCCAACCCTCAGGGGCCGGTGGTGCTGCGATCGTCAGGGTGTGTAACGACCCCCGGCCCGCCACGATTCCAGCCCACGGGTGCAGCCGGTCACACGTCAGACACCCCGATACCGGACATCCGGCACGAGACCGGCGAGTGTTCCATCAGGCCGTCGCCCGAGGACTCGGCTCGATCCGGAGGGGCTGTCCAGTCGGCTGCCCGGCATCGGATGGACCTGTTGGGGGTTGATCGACTCGATATCGCCGATGTCGGGGTATCCGGTGGCCGTGGATACCGCAACATCGGCGAGGTCGAAGTCGATCATCCCGGGCGAAGGCGATCCGGGGGCGAGGTGGCCAGCGAGCGGTATACCTCAGAGGCATATGTATGACTCACAGGTATACCGCTCACAACACCAACCGCCCCGAGACGGTGGCCTGGCCACACGGCACACCCCACCGACCCCGGCCACGACGGCAGCCGGGCCCCACCCCGCACGACCCGGCACACCAAACCGACCCCCGGCCACGACACGCGCAAATCGACGCCCAAGCCCGAGGCATCACGATAACCCAACCCGACATCCAACCCACCCGAAACAGCCACGCCGCCCGCAGCCCAGGGAACGTCGTGAGCGACACCAGCACCGGCGAGGGTTACCCTGACACCATGCAGGCCGTCTCCCCCACCACGACCGGCGTGGCCTTCCTGGCCCGCCCGGGTCGCCCTGCGGTGGTGGCGCGGACGCTCGCCGAGCTGGCCGGCCCCACGCGGGGCGTGGTGGAGCTACCGGTACGGCTGATGTGGAACGCCGAGCGCACCTTCGACCTCGGTGACCCCGACCAGCTGCTCTGGATGTACGAGAACGTGCTGCGGGAGACCAACCGCGCCGAAGATCTGCGCGTCCTGATCAACGGGCGGACGCTGCGTCGGGTGTGGCGGCTGCTCAACCTGCCCAGGGGCGTGCGCCAGGCGTGGGAGAGCCGGCACCGAGGTCTGCGCGCGGCGTGATCGCAGCACACCTGCACGAGTTCTACCGCGAGGTGGCGCGGGTGGCGCTCGCCGCGGCCGGGCCGCACCGGTTCGTGCTGGGCGGCGGGGTCGCCTGGGCCGCGCACGGGCTGGTCGCCCGCCCCACCGAGGACGTGGACCTCTTCGCCGACGTGGAGGGCGCCGCCGCGGCCGCCTCCGCCGGGGTACGCGTGGCGTTGGAGCGGGCCGGGTTCACGGTCACCGACGCCGATCCGGACAGCGACCTCGCCGACCTGTTCGACGGGTACGGGCGGGACATGAAGGACTTCGTGGTGAGCCGCGACGGGCGGCAGATCCGGCTCAGCCTGGCGCGGCTCGACCGGCAGCAGAGCCCGGTCGTGATGGACCTCGGGCCGGTGATGGACGTCCGCGACCTGGTCGCCAACAAGATCGCGGCGTTGGTCAACCGGCGGGAGGTTCGTGACTTCATCGACGTGGCGGCAGCTCTGGAGCACTACGACGTGACCGAGCTGTTGGAGCTGGCCCGGCAGGTCGACCCCGCACTGGACCCGGCGGACGTACGGGCCGCCGGGCGGTACCTGGACCGGCTGCCCGACCAGCGCTTCGGCCGCTACGGCCTGGGCCCCACGGACGTCGCCCGCGTCCGGCAGCGCCTGGCCACCTGGCCACGCTGACCCTGGTCGCCGACCGCGTCGGCCGACCGATGCGACACAGTCCGCGGGGCTGGCGTGGCAGGAGTGACCCCTGCTGGTTATGGTGCGCGAGGCGCCCACGAGGCGCCCCCACCCGATGGAAAGGCACGTCATGACCTCTCCCTCCGGCCCGTCGCGTCGCCAGGTGCTCGCCGCCGCGGCCGCGGCGGCGACCGCCCCGCTGATCGCCGCCGCCCCCGCGCAGGCGGCCGGCGCGGCCCGGTCACGCACCTGGGACCTCACCCTCCTGGGCACGTCGGACACCCACGGCAACGTCTACAACTGGGACTACTACCGGGACGCCGAGTACGACGACAGCAAGCAGAACGACATCGGCGTCGCGAAGTTGGCCACCCTGATCAACCAGATCCGCGCCGAGCGGCGCGGCAAGGCGACGCTGGTGCTCGACGCCGGCGACACCATCCAGGGCACGCCGCTGGCCACGTACTACGCCAAGCAGGAGCCGATCACCGCCACCGGGGAGAAGCACCCGATGGCCCGCGCGATGAACGTCATCGACTACGACGCGGTGACACTGGGCAACCACGAGTTCAACTACGGCCTGCCGCTGCTGGACGTGTGGATCCGCCAGCTCGGCTTCCCGGCGCTCGCCGCGAACGCCATCAACGCGAAGACCGGCAAGCCGGCCTTCCTGCCGTACGTCATCAAGAAGGTCTCCCTCGGCTTCGCCGCGCCGACCCTGCGGGTCGGCATCCTCGGCCTGACCAACCCCGGCGTGGCGATCTGGGACAAGGGCAACGTCGAGGGCAAGCTGCGCTTCGACGACATGGTCGCGACCGCGGCGAAGTGGGTGCCGATCATGCGCGCCCGCGGCGCCGACCTCGTGCTGATCTCCGCGCACGGCGGCGACAGCGGCACCTCCAGCTACGGCCCGGAGCTGCCGAACGAGAACCCGGTGGCCCTGATCGCCCAGCAGGTGCCGGGGATCGACGCGATCCTCTTCGGCCACGCCCACAACGAGGTCGTGGAGAAGTTCGTCACGAACGACAAGACCGGCGAGCAGGTGCTGCTCTCCGAGCCGTCGAAGTGGGGCCAGCGGCTCACCCGGATGGACTTCACCCTTGCCCGGCAGCACGGCCGCTGGAAGATCACCACCAAGCGGGCCAGCATGCTGAACACCAACACGGTGGTGGAGGACCCGAAGGTCCTCGCGGCGGTGCGGGCACAGCACCAGAAGACCATCGCCTACGTCAACCAGGTGGTGGCCCAGGCCACCGTCGAGATGTCCACCGTCGAGTCGCGGTACAAGGACACCCCGATCCTGGACTTCATCAACCACGTCCAGGCCGAGACGGTGACCACGGCGCTGGCGGGCACTCAGTACGCGAACCTGCCAGTGCTGTCGCAGGCCTCGCCGTTCAGCCGCACCGCGGTCTTCCCGGCCGGGGACGTGAAGATCCGCGACGTGGCGGGGCTGTACGTCTTCGACAACACCCTCGAGGCGGTCGTGCTCAGCGGCGCCGAGGTACGTGCCTACCTGGAGTACTCGGCGAAGTACTTCCGCACTCTCGCGCCGGGTGCCCCGGTCGACCCGGAGCAGATCAGCGACCCGGCGGTGCCGGACTACAACTACGACGCCCTCTCCGGCGTCGACTACGACATCGACATCGCCAAGCCGGTCGGCCAGCGGATCACGCGGCTGGTGCTGCCCGGCACCGACACCCCGGTGGCGGACAACGCGCAGTTCGTGGTGGCGGTGAACAACTACCGGCGCAGCGGTGGCGGCAACTTCCCCGGCATCGTGAAGACCCAGGTCTACAACGCGCAGCAGGAGATCCGCCAGCTGCTCATCGACTGGGCGCAGGCCAAGGGGACGATCGACCCGGCCGACTTCTTCCAGCCCAACTGGCGGCTGGTGCGCGAGGGCGTACCGGTCTTCTGACCGAGGCGTGCCGGTCGGCGAACCGGCACGTACCGCGAACGGGCCGTGGGTGGCGACACCTGCGGCCCGTTCCGCGTTCTCAGCCCTGCACGTTCCAGCGGACCGGGTCCTCGGTCCTCTCCGGGCGGTCACGTCCCGGATCGGTCTCGGTCAGCTCGACCCGCTCCTCGGGGCGGACGGCGGGCGGCAGCTCCCCGAACCGGACGTGGCGCAGGAACGCGTACTCATCATCGGTGAACGGCTGCTCGGCCATCGCGCACCCCCCTGCTCTCCCGTCATTGTGTGGCGGCCGGACCACCCGGCACCAGCGGTCCGGTCGGCGCGATCTGCCTGACGTTCGGATACGGCCGTCACCACTCGTAAGGCGTCCTAGGATCCTGGGTGAATGGAGAGCCCGGGTCGGGTCAGGGGCGGGCTGGTGCCGAAGCAGGCTGCCGGCGAGGACCCGGTAGCCGGTCCAGCACCGCGAGCGCCGCCCGGATCGATCGGCGCGCCAGCATCTCGTCGAAGCTGGCCCGGCCCTGACAGAACTGGACGAACATCCGCCACCCCGGCGGAGTCGCCAACAGGGCGTGGAACGCCTCCGGGCGGCGGGTGAAAAGCTCGAGCAGGCGGTACCCCGCCCGCATCGACGGCACCAGGCGCTCGGCCACCGCCCGCTCGTACCCGGTCAACTCGCCGTCGGCGACCGCCGCTCCGGCCAGCTCGCCGGAGCGCAGCGCGAAGCTGATGCCCTCCCGGCTCCACGGCTCCAGCAGACCGGCCGCGTCCCCCACGACCAGCACCCGACCGCGCCGCAACGGCGAGTCGTCGGTACGACAGCGGGTCAGGTGACCTGAGTCGTGCTCCGCCGGCAGCCCACTCAGCCCCAACCGGTCGACGAACCGCCGCAGGTAGTCCCGCGTCCCCTCCCCCGCACCCCGGCCCGCGATCACGCCGACCGTCAGCCGGTCGCCCTTGGGAAAGACCCACGCGTACGAGCCCGGCATCGCGCCCCAGTCCAGCAGCAGCCGTCCCCGCCACCGCTCCTGCTCCGCGGGCGGCACCGGCACCTCCAGCTCCAAACCCAGGTCCACCTGCCGGTAGCGGACCCCCACGTGCCGGGCGGTCACCCCCGAGGAGCCGTCCGCGCCGATCACCGCGCGGGCCGCGAGCGACGTACCGTCGGCCAGCCGCAGGCGTACCACCTCCGGGTCCTGTTCGATGGCGCGGACCACTACCCGCTCCCGCACCTGCGCGCCGGCGGCGACCGCCGCCGCGCGCAGCCGGTCGTCGAACTCCTCGCGGCGCACCATGATCACCACCGGACTGTCGTGCCGGCGGGTGAACTCACGGCGGCCGTCGCGGGTGAACGTCACCCGGGTCACCCGGTCGTGCGCGGGCACCTCGATCCGGTCCCGCACGGCGGCCAATGACGTGCCGATCAGACCACCGCCGCAGGTCTTGTAACGCGGGTGCTCGGCCCGCTCGACAACCAGGGTGCGGACGCCGGCGCGGGCGGCGGCATGTGCCGCGGAGAGCCCGGCGGGGCCGGCGCCGACGACGACGAGATCCCAGACGATCACGGGTGCAGCCTAGGGCACCACCCCTCCGCCGGCCCGGCCGCCACGCATCCCGAGGCGCCGCCCCGACCGCCCGATCGGGTGGGCATCTTCGGTCACCCAGGGGGTAACCGGCGCAGCGCAACCGCCTGCGCAGAGGCGGACGAGCCAAGGAGGATGTCATGCAGCAGGTGCAACTGTCTGAGGTCGAGCAACGGGTGTACCAGGCGGTCACCGCACTCGAATCGCGCGGCCAGGTGCCGTACCCAGACATGATCGCCGAAGAGTCCGGGCTGGCCCAGGAGCAGTTGAACGCACCCCTGCACCTGCTCACCGAGAAGGGCCTGCTGCACCGCGAGGATTCACCGATGGCGGGCCTCGATTTCGGTCCACGGTTCTGCGCCCGCCAGATGGCGTGACCCACGGTACGGCCCTCGACGGTTCGCCCCCCGGTGACCGGGGTAGCGGTCAGGAGCAATGATCGACGGTCAACGGGGGGCACGATGACAGCGGCGCGCTCGCCGCAGCCGGTCGACGCGGCGGAGAACCGGCGACGCTGGCAGGCCGTCGGCGTCGGGTTGGTCGCCGCGTTCATGACGCTGCTCGACGTGAGCATCGTCAACGTCGCCGTGCCGTCCATCGACCGTGCGCTGCACGCCTCCCCGAGCGACCTGCAGTGGGTCCTCTCGGGGTACGCGCTCACCTTCGGCCTGGTGCTGGTACCGGCCGGCCGCTTCGGTGATGCCCGTGGCCGGCGTAACGCGTTCGTCTTCGGCATCGCGCTGTTCACCGTGACCAGCGCGCTCGCCGGTCTGGCCACCTCCCCGGCGTGGCTGGTCGTCGCCCGCCTGCTTCAGGGCGCCGCAGCCGGCGTGGTCAACCCCCAGGTGATCGGGATGATCCAGCAACTGTTCCGGGGGCCGGAACGGGCCCGCCCGTTCGGAGTGCTCGGCGCCACCATCGGTATCTCCACCGCCGTCGGCCCGCTGCTCGGGGGTCTGCTCATCGCGATCGGCGGCGAGGAGCACGGGTGGCGGTGGGTCTTCTTCGTCAACGTGCCGGTCGGCATCGTCGCGGCGATCCTCGGCTGGCGCCTGCTGCCGGGCCGACCCGAGGGCCAGCCGGACCGGCGGCGACTCGACCCGGTCGGCGTACTGCTGCTCGGCGTGGGCGTCGTGCTGGTCCTGCTGCCGCTGGTGCAGGAGCAGCAGTGGCGGACCCCGTGGAAGTGGGCGCTCATCCCGGCCGGCCTGGCGGTGCTGGTCGCCTTCGGGTTATGGGAGCGCTGGTACGCGCGGCACCGGGAGCCGTTGTTCGACCTGCGGTTGTTCAGCTTCCAGTCGTACACCCTGGGTTCGCTCATCGCTCTGGTCTACTTCGGTGGCTTCACCGCGATCTTCTTCATCTTCACCCTATTTCTGCAGAACGGCCTCGGCTACAGCGCACTCGTCGCCGGCCTCGCCATCACGCCGTTCGCCCTCGGTTCGGCCGCGGCGTCCGCGTTGGGCGGACGCATCGTGAACCGCTTCGGCCGGCCGCTGGTCGCCATCGGCCTGCTCGGCGTGGTGATCGGGCTGGCCGGAACGGTGGTCGCGCTGCGCCTCGCGCCGGACGCCCCGGCGCCCTGGGTGACCGCCGGTCCGCTGCTCGTCGCCGGCATCGGCAGCGGCCTGGTGATCGCACCCAACCAGACCCTCACCCTCGCCCAGGTGCCGGTACCCCAGGCGGGCAGCGGCGCCGGCATGCTCCAGACCGGTCAACGGATCGGGGCCGCGGCCGGCATCGCCGCCGTCGGCTCGCTGTTCTTCTCCTCGCTCGCCGACAACCACGGCAACTGGACCACCGCCTTCGAACACTCACTCATGCTGGCCACCGGGATCATCGCGCTCGCGCTGATCGCCGCGCTGATCGACATCCTGCGCACGCGCAACCACACCAAGTACTGACGACCCGAGGGGTACGCCACCAGAGACACCGCGACGTGGATATGCCTCTGGCCGGCACCCCAGGTTCGGGGTGCCGACCAGCGGTCGGTGTCATGCGGTGGGTCAGCTGTTCCAGTGCTGGGCGACCAGGTCGGTGGCCTGCTGCTCCCACTGGGCGTAGGCATCGGGGTAGGCCGAGACCTGCACGGTCTGCGCGGCGTCGGTCAGCGCCATGTCCTGCCACCCGTCAACCTGCTTGAGACCCTTGAGGAACGCGGTCGTGGAGTACTGCGGGTCGGTGATCTGCTCCGGCGTACCCCAACCCGAGCTGGGGCGCTGCTGGAACAGGCCCAGCGAGTCGTGGTCGTTCTTGTCGCCGAGGTGACCCAGGTTCTCCAGCTTCGACTCCTGCAGGCTGGTGGCGATCGAGATGACCGCGGCCCGCTTGGGCAGATCGGCCTTCTTCGTCGCGGCGATGATCGCCTTGACGTTCGCAATCTGCTCGTCGTTGAGGTCGATGTGCGACTGCGCGCCCTGCGCCTTGACCGTCTGCACCGCGACAGCAACAGGCTTGCCGTCGACGGGGGCGGCGTGGGCGGCGATCGGGCCGGCGAAGACACCACCGGCGAACGCGAGACCCGCAACGGACAGCATGCTCTTACGAATGATCGTGTTCATGGGGGTGAGCTCCTTCAGGGGGTAGACACCCACCACCAGGGGGAACGGCGGTGTGGGTGCAAGCACCTCGTCCGGCGCTTTCAACACAGGGGAAAGTCTTGGGGGTTGGCGGCCGGCAAGCCGGGGGGCTTGTGGCGCCGGGTCCAGCGGCCTACGGGCGGGGGCCTCGTGGCGCCGGGACCGTGTGCAACGACCGCCGGGCCGGGCCCATTCCGGGGCTGGCCCATCCGTCGACACCCGGTAGATCAGGTGCTGGTGCGGTCGTTCAGGGAGTCTGCAACGACCGGGCACCCGCGGGCATTCCAACCCGGGCCTGGCTGCCATCCCAACCCTCAGGGGCGGGGTGGCGGGCCGGTGGTGCTGCGATCGTCAGGGTGTGTAACGACCCCCGGCCGGCCACGATTCCAGCCCACGAGTGCAGCCGGTCACAGGCCAGACACCCCGATACCGGACATCCGGCACGAGACCGGCGAGCGTTTCCAGCAGGCCGTCGCCCGAGGGCTCGGCTCGATCCGGGAGGGGCTATCCAATCGGCTGCCCAGCGCCAGATGGGCCCGGTTCGGGGTTGATCGACTCGATATCGCCGATATTGGGGGCATCCGGTGGCGCCGCGGACACCGCAACATCGGCGAGGCCGAGTCGATCAACGCTGGGCGAAGGCGATCCGGGGCGAGGTGGTCAACCAGCGGTATACCTCAGAGGCATATGTATGACTCACAGGTATACCGCTCACAACACCAACCGCCCCGGTTGCCTGGCCGCATCCACCGCAAAGGGCCGGGCCCCGGGGCCCGCCAGCCGGATGCCTCAGGCGCCGGGATCACGGCGAACGACGAACCCGACGCACGGGACCTACCGCGCTCGGGCAGGAATCGGGACGGATCACGATTGCCGCCGCATCGGGGCTTGCCGGACCCCAGCGCAGGGGGTCGGAACGGACCATGATCGCCACCGGATGGGACTCACCGGACCGGTCGCGGGAATCGGTACGAATGAGGATCGCCGCCTGATGGGCTTGCTGGACACGGCGGACGGGCCATGACGGACGGCGACCACCGACGGGGTGGGGCCCGCCGTGCCCGGCGCAGGGATCAAGCCTGACCGCCCGGAGCCGGGCACGGCGGGCCCCACCCCGCACGACCCGGCACACCAAAGCAACCCCGGCCCACGACGGCAGATCAGGCCCCGGACCCGGCACACCACAAGGACCAAGAACCACGGCACGCCTGGTCAGACTGCGCAGAAACGCACGCCCCGGAGCCGCACCGGCGTTCACGGCACAGACAGGCTGGCGCCCGTCGGACAACTCCGACGGGCGCCAGCCTTAGGTACTACCGGGCCGCTGCCCGGGTTGGTGGTGCGGATCAGTGCGCGGCCCCACCGAGGCGCTGGCGACGACGCCACGCGAGCGTCAGCAGCAGCATGACCGCGCCAGCGCCGACCAGGCCGCCGCCGAGCTTCATGGGCGTGCTGAGGCTGCTACCCGTGACGGGCGGCGGCTGCTTCTTGTGCAGCACCCGAAGCTCCGCGGTGGCGGTCCGATCGGACTCCCGGCCGGTGGCGGTGAAGGTCAGCAGACCCGTCACCGACGGCCGGTAGCTCTTGGTGAAGTAGCCCTTGCCGTTGGTTCGGGCCGCGAAGCTCAGCGGCGCGCTCGCCTGGTACGGGATCTCGTACCGTTATGGTGTTTCTCGTCCTTTACGAGAGGTTCCCTCGCGGGTCGACGCGCTCGGTGGCCCGGCCGGCCGCCTCGTGCAGCAGCCGCTCGATCCGGTCCACCCCGGCCGGCAACGACATCTCCCGCAGGTACGTCTCCCGGCCCCGGCGGCCCATCTCCGCCCGGGCGGGCGGGGGGATGGTGGCGGCCAACCAGAACCGGTCGGCCAGCGCGGCCCAGTCCTCCGGCGGGCAGGACAACCCGGCCCGGGCGCGTTCCACGAGCTCGGCGGTGTCCCCGCCGGCCGACGCCACCACCGGCGCGGCGCAGGAGAGCGCGGCCTGCAGCTTGCCGGGCACCATGCCCCGCAGCTCCGGCAGGTCCCGCAGCATGACGAGCTGGTAGTCGGCAGCGGCGTACAGCTCGGGCATGTCCACCGGGGAACGTCGCTCCACGAAGCGGACGTTCTCGGCGCCCAGGTCGGAGGCGAGCCCCCGCACCCGCCGCTCGTCGGCGCCCGAGCCGACCAGGACCAGGTCCATCGTCCGGTCCAGCGCCGCGGCGGCCCGTACCGCGGTCTCCAGCCCCTGTCGGGCGCCGATGGTGCCGGCGTGCATCACCACGCACCGACCGTCGCGGCCGACCAGCTGGCGCGCCGCCGCGCCGGGCGTCGCCGGGTGGAAGATCCTCTCGTCGGTCCAGTTCAGCACCAGCCGGACCCGGGCCGGGTCGGCGCCGGCGGCGACCACCAGGTCCCGCATCGACGGCGCGGCCACGGCGACCCGCGCGGCGGCCCGGTAGACGCGCGCCATCGCGGCGCCCATCCGTGCCGACCAGCGCCCGTCGCCCGCCTCGTCGGCGCCGTCGCGCGCCCATACGTCCTGCACGTGCAGCACCGCCGGCACCCGCCCGAGCAGCCGGAGGACTCCGGCGGCGGCGAATGTGGTGGCCGGCAGTTGAAAGACGTAGAGCGCGTCCACGTCGCCGAGGAACCGGCGCGCGACCAGCGTCGCACTGCCGGCGAAGGAGAGATAGCTGGCCATCCTGCCGCCGGTGGACGCGGCACCGCCGGAGTAGCGCGGCACCCGCCGCACGGACAGCCGTTCGCTGTGCGTCTCGTGGTGCCAGCGCTGGCGCCAGCCCGGGTAGACGTGTCCGCCGGGGTAGTCCGGAAACCCGGTGAGCACCCGCACCTCATGCCCGCGTGCGGCCAACTCCTCGGCGAGGCTGCCGGGGATGAACGCCGGCTCTGGCGGAAAGTGGTACGACAAGATGCCGATCTTCACCGGGCCACCGCCGTCCGCCATGGATCCGCCCCGGTCGGCGCGGCACCGCGACCGGCGGGTGTCCGGTCCGCGTACGATGCCGACAACCCCTCCCCGCGCGGCCACCGGCGTCGACGCACCGCGCCAGCGGTGCGGCCGCCCGCGTCCGCACCGATGAAAGGGGCACCGATGGTCGACCGCGTGCTGTTCGTCTGCCACGCCAACCTGTGCCGGTCGCCGATGGCCGAGTACCTGGCCCGCCGGCTGCTGGCCGACCGGCCGGTCACCGTGGCCAGCGCCGGCACCGACGCGATGGACGGACTGGCCATGCACCCGTACGCCATGGAGATCGCGGCCGAGGGCGGCGCGGACCCGGCGGCGTTCCGCAGCCGGGGGCTGCGCCCCGAGTATCTGGCGGACGCGACGCTGGTGCTGACCGCGACCCGGCGCCAGCGGTCGGTCTGCACCGCGCTGGCGCCAGCCGCGCTGCACCGGACGTTCACCCTGCGCCAGTTCGGCCGGTTGGCCGCGGCGGCGGAGCCGCAGGCCGAGCCGGCCGACGACTCGCTGCGGGCCGCGATCGCCGCCGCCGCCCACGCCCGGGGGCGGCTGCAACCCGCCGCCCCGGACGCGGACGACCTACGGGACCCGATCGGCGGCACCGCCGCCGACTTCCGACGCTGCGCTGAGGAGATCGAACGATCGCTACGACCCCTCGCCGCGCTCATCGGGGCAGCCGGGTGAGTTCCTGGGTGCGGTCGCTGACGCCGTTGACCCCGGTGCCCTCGCTGTGCCGGGCGGACGTTGCCCGGTCGGTCGGCGCCGACGGCGTTGCCGTGG
This sequence comes from Micromonospora cremea, assembly GCF_900143515.1. Lineage (NCBI taxonomy): Bacteria > Bacillati > Actinomycetota > Actinomycetes > Micromonosporales > Micromonosporaceae > Micromonospora > Micromonospora cremea. The sequence goes on from NZ_FSQT01000001.1 coordinate 1,837,994, forward strand.
AGGCGACCACCCGGTAGGCCTCGTACTGGTACACCTCGGCCTTGGCCACCTTGGCCATGTTCAGCACGCAGCCGAGCAACCGGACCGAGACCGAGTGCAGCGAGCGGGCCGCCGCGGCCACCTGGGTCCGGGAGGTCCGGCCCTGCTGGGTCACCAAGAGTGCGCCGTCGGCCTGCACGGCCACCACCACACCGTCGGTCACCGCGAGCAGCGGCGCGGTGTCGATGATCACGATGTCGGCCGACTCGCGCAGCGCCAGCAGCAGGTCCGCCATCGCCTTGGAACCGAGCAGCTCGCTCGGGTTCGGCGGGGCGGAGCCGCTGGGCAGCACGAGCAGGGACTTGTCCCCCCAGCGCTGCACCACGTCGCCGACCTGGACGTCACCGACCAGCACGTCGGTGAGGCCGACGCCGGCGTCCAGGCCGAGGTACTCGTCGACCTTGGGGCGACGCAGGTCCGCGTCGACCAACAGCACCCGCCAGCCCGCCTCGGCCAACGCGATGGCCAGGTTGCAGGAGAGCGTGGTCTTGCCCTCGCCCTGCAGGGCGCTGGTCACCGCGATGACCCGGGCCGGCTCGTGCACGTCCACGAAGCGCAGGTTGGTGCGCAGCTTGCGGACCGCCTCGGCCCGCGCCGACGTCGCGGCGTCGCCGACGATCAGCGGGGCGGAGCGGGCGCCGCTCTCGAACGGGATCTCGCCGAGCAGCGGGCTGCCGGTGGCACGTTGCAGACCGGCGGCGTCGCGCAGCCGGATGTCGGCCACGCCGCGCAGGATCGCCAGGCCGACGCCGAGCACCAGACCTATCAGTCCGCCGAGGGTCATGTTCCGTACCGGTTGAGGCGAGACGGGACTGGCGCTGACCCGTGGGCCGCTCACCACCTCGATCTTGATCGGCGCCTTGCCCTCGGGTGGCGTCTCGACCTTCTGCACGAGCTCGACGAACTTCGCGGCCAGGGTCTCGGTCACCCGCAACGCGCGGGTCTGGTCGGTGTCGGTGATCGACGCGCGCAGCAGGACGGTGCCGGTCTCGGTGGAGGTGCTCACCCGACGCTGCACCTCGTCCGCGGTGAGCCCGACCGGGTTCTCGGCCACCACGCTCTGCGCCAGCCGGTCGCTGCTGAGCAGGTCGGCGTACGACTTGACACGCTGCTGGAGGAAGAGTCCACCCTGATAGGCGTCGCTGACGCCCTGGTTGGAGGTGGTGACGAAGAACGTCACCGAGGCGACGTACCGGGGCTGGGCCCGTACGGTCAGGAACGCCGAGACGCCCAGGGCCACCATGACCGTGACCAACGGGATCCACCAGTGCCGACGCACGTGGCGCAATTGGCGGAGCAGGTCCATCAGGCGCGCCTCCGTGCCGGTCCGGTTACGCCAAAGAACTTCACGAAAACCCCCAAGGTCGTCTTAAACTCGTGAAACCATTAAAGCCGCTCATACGGCTTATGTCCGGAGTTATGTGTTTTCAGCGGCCACAAGTGCGTCCGCATGACCAACCCGAGAAACGTCCTTTCGGCAGCGGCGACATCGGGGAAAAGTCGGCAACCGATCGGCGGCATCCGGATCGCCCCTGCGATCGCCGGCACGGACGAGCCCGGATAGGGTCGACAGCGGTGTGCCGGGAAGCCTGGTCGGCGAGTGGATTCGTGCCGTCCTGACATCCCGAGGTGAGCGCCGCAGATGACCGACCCCACCCCGCCCTCCGACCGGTTCCGGCCGGCACGGCTGTTCTCGCGATCCTCCTGGCCCGAGGCCCGGCACCTGGCCGACGTGCTGCGCACCGAGACCGTCGGCGGCGCCCTGCTGCTGCTCGGTGCGGTGATCGCGTTGCTCTGGGCGAACTCCCCCTGGGCCGACGCGTACGCGCGGCTGGGCGACTGGGTGCCCTGGTCCGGCGGCGCGCGCTGGCACCTCGACCTGGACCTGGCCACCTGGGCCGCGGACGGCCTGCTGGCGATCTTCTTCTTCGTGGTGGGCCTGGAGCTCAAGCGGGAGTTCGTCGCCGGTGAACTGCGCGACCCGCGCCGCGCCGCGCTGCCGGTGGTGGCCGCACTCGGCGGAATGCTGCTGCCCGCGCTGATCTACGTGGCGGTCGTCCTGACGGCGGGCGGGGAAGGGCTGCGCGGATGGGCGATCCCGACCGCCACCGACATCGCCTTCGCGCTGGCCGTGCTCGCGGTGGTCAGCTCACACCTGCCCCAGGGCCTACGCGCCTTTCTGCTCACCCTCGCCGTGGTGGACGACCTCTTCGCGATCACCATCATCGCGATCTTCTACACCGCCGATTTCCATCCCGTCCCGTTGCTCGCCGCGCTGGCTCCGATCGGGCTATTCGCCCTGCTGGTGCAGCGCGGGCGTACCTGGTGGTGGGCGCTGATTCCGCTCGCGGTCGCCGCCTGGGCCCTGGTGCACGCCTCCGGTGTGCACGCCACGGTGGCCGGTGTCCTGCTCGGCTTCACCGTGCCGGTGCTGGCCGCCCGCAGGCGCGCGGGCGACGCCCCGACCGGCGACCGACCGGGCGCCGACGGGGAGGACGCCGGCGGGCTCGCCGCGCACCTTGAGCACCGCTGGCGGCCGGTGTCGGCCGGCTTCGCGGTACCGGTCTTCGCGCTGTTCGCCGCCGGCGTCACGCTGCGCGGCACCGACCTGGGCGCCCTGGTGACCGACCCGGTGGTGATCGCCATCGTCGCCGGGCTGGTGCTCGGCAAGAGCATCGGAATCTTCGGATCGACCTACCTGCTGGCCCGGTTCACCCGCGCCGAGCTGGACGAGGACATCACCTGGCCCGACCTGCTCGGGATCGCGCTGCTGGCCGGCGTCGGGTTCACCGTGTCGCTGCTCATCGGCGACCTGGCGTTCGACACCGGCAGCACGGCCGACGACCGGGTCAAGGCGGCCGTGCTGACCGGGTCGGTGATCTCCGCCGGGTTGGCCGCCACCGTGCTGGTCCGTCGCAACGGCGTGTACCGCCGGGTGGCGGAGCGGGAGCAGCTGGATGCCGACGGCGACGGCGTGCCCGACGTCTATCAGCGCAACGGCGACAGCTGACCGGCCCGCCGTCCCGGCTGCCGAGCGCAACACTCCCCGGCGGTCGTCGGCCGACCGGGCCCGGCGCGCCGTCCGGTCAGCGGCCGCGTTCGGCGGGGCGGCGCTCCTCGGTCTCCTCGGACAGCGCCTCGGCCGCCGGTTCGGTGAGGTCGTCACCGGGCACCGCCACCTCCTCGGCCAGGTCCTGTTCGTCGGGCTTCCCGCCGGGCTGCGGCTCGGGAGCGGTCGCGTCGCCGGCGAAGCCGTACTCGTTCGGTTCGTCGTGCCTGCTCATGTGGTTGTCCTCCCGGGTGCGCCGGTTTCGCCTCGTACCGCCAACGGTAGGTGGTGATCGTCCCCGGCGCAGGGCGGCCGGGATTGTCGACGCGACCACCCCGGCGCGGCGCCCAGCGCCGCCCAGAGCAGCTGGCGCAGCGCGATGACCGCAGCCGCGCCGGCCAGGCCGTTCCAGCCCGGATCGCCGACGAGCCGGAGCAGACCGGCCGCGATCAGCAGGTCCAACACCACCCGGATGGCGGTCCGGCCGGCCCCGGTGCTGAGCACGATGACCACACCGGTGACCAGAGCCAGCGCGGTCACCGCGGTCACCAGTCCGTCGATCACGTCCGGCGCTCCCCCTCGGCCACCTGCCGCTGCTCCTGGCGGATCTCCCGGCCCAGGAAGTAGTTCAGCGCCGTCCGGATCGTGGCGATGGCGGCCAGCTGGCCGATCTGGGTGAACGACGGGGACACCGCGGTGCGCAACACGTCGGCCGCCAGCTGGAACTCCAGGCCGAGGGTGAGAAACCGGCCCAGGGAGAGCCGGATCGGGGTGAACACAGCGGCGGTGCGGCGTCGCAGCCCCTCGACCACGAACCGCACCGCCGCCCAGATCGCGCCGACGAAGATCACCAGAGCGCCCGCGACCTCCACCACGGCGACCAGCACCGCGTCGCCCTGGCGCAGTAGCTCCGCCGCCTCCACCCCGCGCCGTTACCCGCCACCGGGGCAGATAGTCGGCAATCAGGTCAGCTGGCTCACCGCCTCCAGGATCAGCCAGAGGCCGCAGATGGCGAAGAGCACCGCGGCGCCGTACTTGATGGCCTTCTCCGGCAGGCGGCGACCGAGCATCCGGCCGACCAGGATGGCCAGCGCGTCCGCGGCCACCATGCCGATCGTCGAGCCGAGCCAGGTGCCGAACCAGCCGTACTTGGTGGCCAGCGTGATGGTGGCGAGCATCGTCTTGTCGCCCAGTTCGGCCAGGAAGAACGCCACCGAGACCGCGATGATCGCGGACTTGCTGGTCTTCTCGGCCTTGCGCTTCTCCTCGTCGGTCAGGCTGTCCCCGCGCAGGGTCCACGCGCCGAAGGCGAGGAACGCCAGGCCCGCCACCAGGGTGATCCATTCGGTGGGCAGCACGGCGCCGAGACCCGAGCCGATGGCGACCGACGCCAGGTGCACCACCGCCGTGGCGACGGTGATGCCGATCAGCACCGGCACCGGCCGGAACCGCGTGGCAAAGGTCAGCGCCATCAACTGGGACTTGTCCCCCAGCTCGGCGACGAAGATGACGCCGAAGCTGACGACCAGCGCGGCGAAGAATCCTTCCATGACACCCTTCCCGATCATGCCGGGAGGAGGTACAGGGGCGCCCTCGACCCGGCTGCAACAGCCTGAGTCGAAGGTCTCGCCCGCCCCGGAGACCGGGGCCGCGTGGCCGGATGCGGAACGCACCAGTATGTCGACCACGACATTGGGGGCTACTCCCCTTCGCGCGACCAGCCTAGCCGATCACCAGCGGGCCGCCTGGAGCGGGTGAACAGGATCACCGCGCCCGGGCCAGGGTGACCCCGAACAGCCCCTCCGGATCGGTCCAGAACTCCGCCGCGACAAAGCCGGCCGCCGCCAGCTCGGCGGCGACCCCCGCCGGGCGGAACTTCGCCGAGACCTCCGTGCGCAGCTCCTCCCCCGCGGCGAACTCCACGGTCAGGTCCAGCACCCGGACCCGCATCGGCCGGGTCGCCCGCAGCCGCATCTCGACCCACTCACGGTCCGGATCCCAGCGGGCGACGTGCTCGAACGCCTCCGGATCGAAGTCGGCGCCCAGTTCCCGGTTGATCACGCGCAGCACGTTCCGGTTGAACTGGGCCGTCACCCCGGCCGCGTCGTCGTACGCGGGCACGGTCACCGAGGGATCCTTCACCAGGTCGGTGCCGAGCAGCAGCCAGTCGCCAACCTCCAGCGCGGCGCGCATCGCGGCCAGGAACTCGGCCCGCTCGACCGGCAGGAGGTTGCCGATGGTGCCGCCGAGGAACACCACCAACCGCCGGCCGCCGGTGGGCAGCCGGTCCAACTGCCGGGTGAAGTCCCCGACGATGCCGCGGACCCGCAAACCCGGATAGTCGGCGGCGATCTCGGCGGTGGACCTGCGCAGCGCGCTGACCGACACGTCGAGGGGGACGAAGGTGCCCAGCCCGCCCCGACGGGTGAAGGCGTCCAGCAGCAGCCGGGTCTTCTCCGACGAGCCGGAGCCCAGCTCGATCAGGGTCTTGGCCCCGGTCAACGCCGCGATGTCGGGGGCCCGCTCGGCCAGCACGGCCCGCTCGGCCCGGGTCGGGTAGTACTCGGGCAGGCGGGTGATCTCCTCGAACAGCTCGCTGCCCCGGGCGTCGTAGAACCACTTCGGCGGTAGCCACTTCTGCTCGGCGCTCAGCCCGGCCCGGACGTCCTGGCGCAGCCCACGCTCCAGGTCCTGCTCCTCGAGGTAGATCTCCAGCGGTTCCGCCGTCATCACATCGCCTCTCTGCTCAGTCAACCGTTGCGTGCCCCACCGGTGCTGCTCACCTGGTCGGCAGTGGGCTCACCCGCACCTCGCTCGCGGTGGCGGTCACCAGGTGCCCCTCCGGCACCGGCCGCCATCCGGGATCGTCGTCGTGCGGCTCGGAGGCGAGCAGCACCGAGCCGGCCGCCGCGCGTACCGACAGCGCGTGCCCGGCCACGCTGGCCACCGCCCGGCGCCCGTCGGTGAGCAGCAGGTTGAGCCGTGACCCCGGCGCCGCCGCAGCCACGTCGGCCACCGTCTGCCCCACCGCCTCCGCTGGATCGGTGCCGGCGCGCAGCCGCTGCCGGACCAGCGCCCAAAGCAGCGCCGAGTCGGTGGCCGCATCCAGCGTGAGCAAGTCGCGCACCGGCAGGCCGGCGGCGAGCGGCACCACGACGTCCGGCCAGCCGCGCACCACCCCGTTGTGGCTGAACAGCCACCGCCCCTCGGCGAACGGCGCGGCGGCGTTGTCGAGCACCGCCATCCCGACGGTGGCCGAGCGGACCGCGGCGAGCACCGCACCGGCGCGGGTCACCGCCGCGAGCTGGGCGATGGTCGGGTCGCTCCAGATCGGCTGGGCCCGCCGATAGCGCACCGGGTCGCCGTCACCCGGGTACCAGCCGATGCCGAACCCGTCGGCGTTGATCGTGCCGCCACCGCGCATGTCGCGCGGCGCCCAGGACTGCCGCACCAGCGAGTACTGAGGATCGAACAGCAACTCGGCCAGGGTGACCGGCGGCCCCAGATAGGCCAGGTGGCGACACATCAGCGCACCCCGCCGGCCGGCGTGCCGGTAGCACTGCGGATCACCGGTGCGACTCGTCCGGACGCGCGTCGCGGGCGCAGCGGAAGCCGCTGAAGATCTGCCGCCGGATCGGATAGTCCCAGTTGCGGAAGGTGCCCCGGCAGGCCGACCGGTCGGTGCCGAACGAGCCGCCCCGCAGCACCCGGTGGTCGTCGCCGAAGAAGACCTCCGAGTATTCCCGGTACGGAAAGGCGGTGAAGCCGGGATGCCCGCGGAAGGTGGTCGAGGTCCACTCCCAGACGTCACCGATGAGCTGGTGCACGCCCAGTGGTGAGGCGCCGGCCGGGTACGCCCCCACCGGGGCCGGCCGCAGGTGGCGTTGGCCGAGGTTCGCGTGGGCGTCGGTCGGGTCGTCGTCGCCCCACGGGTAGCGGCGGGACCGCCCGGTCACCGGGTCCCACCGGGCCGCCTTCTCCCACTCCGCCTCGGTCGGCAGCCGCCTGCCGGCCCACGCCGCGTACGCCTGGGCCTCGTACCAGCACACGTGCACCACCGGCTCGTCCGCGCGGACCCGGTCCCACCGGCCGAACCGCTGGTACGACCAGCCGTCGCCGTCGGGGCGCCAGTGCAGCGGCGCGCTGAGCTCCTCCTGGAGTCGGTGCGCCCAGCCCGCCGGGCTCCACCAGCGCGGGTCGGTGTAGCCACCGTCGGCGATGAAGGCCTGGTACTGACCGTTGGTGACCGGAGCGGCGTCGATGACGTACGCGGGCAGGTCCACGCGGTGCGCGGGGCGCTCGTTGTCCAGGGCCCACGGGTCGGTGTCGGTGCCCATGGTGAACGGGCCGGCCGGCACCAGCACCTCCCCGGCGACCGCGGCGGGTGGCTCCGGCGGGGGCGGGGCGTGCAGCACCGCCGGCCCCGAGCGCAACTGGTGGGTGGCGAGCATCGTCTCGTCGTGCTGCTGCTCGTGCTGGACGATCATGCCGAAAGCGAACCCGTCGGCGACCAGCGGCCGCTCGGTGAAGGTCACCGCGTCGAGCAGGTCGTGCACCTTGTCCCGGACCGTGCCCAGGTAGGCGCGCGCCTCGGCGGGTGGCAGCAGGGGCAGCGCGGGGCGGTCCCGGCGAAGTTGCTTGAACGCGTCGTACAGCTCGTCGATGTCGCGCCGGACCGGCTCGCGGCCCCCGACGTCGCGGACCAGCCAGAGCTCCTCCTGGTTGCCGACGTGCGCCAGGTCCCACACCAGCGGCGACATCAGCGGCGAGTGCTGGCGCATCAGGTCGGCGTCGTCGACCACCTCGGTCAGCAGGGTGGTGCGGGACCGGGCCCGCGCCAGCTCCGCCGCGATCCGCACTCGCAACTGCTCCCCGTCGGCGGGTCCTGTCATGCTCGCGGTCACCACGTCGCGGTTCGTTCCCGACTGCGGGGCTCGCAACCCCGGCTCACTCCTCGCGCTCACCGGTCTCCCCTTTCCGCGGCGGCCAGCCGCCGCCGTACGTCGCGCTGGATCTCGTCGTGGGTGCCGGCCGGCAAATCGAGCCGGGGCAGCGTGGTCAGGGCCAGGTCGAAGAGCGCCGCCGCGGCGGTGGCCAGGGCCCGGTCGGCCAAGCCGTGCCGGGCGGCGGCCGACCAGCGGTGCGCCACCGGCGCGCCGATCGCGTACGCCGAGCGCACGGTGCCCGGGTCGGCGAACAGGGCGGTGAGCACCGCCGTCGGGAGCCGCCAGTCCCGGCCGGGCTGCGCGTCCAGGTAACGCAGCTCCAGGTAGCCGCGTGGACGCACCGGCGGAAAGAGGGTGCTGACGTGGTAGTCGAGGTCGTCGGTGGTGGGTGGGCGGGGCAGCGCGCCGTCGAGCCAGTCGGCGAAGGTCACGCCGGGTGGCGGGGTCCAGTCCGGGCCGTGCCGGCGCAGGCAGAGCAACGGGGCGGCGAGCACGTACCGGATCCAGGTGGCAATCGGGTCCTCGTCGGCGCGGCCCGGTGCCCAGACCGGGCGGGTGCGGGCCGGATCGATGGCCAGCCAGGCGGCCATCCGGGCGGAGGCCCAACCGGTGCGCCGCCCGGCGTGCCGGCTGGCGGAGGCGAACGCCGCGAGCAGCGGCGGGCCGACCGCGTGGGCCGCGGACCACCGCGCGGCGACCTGGTCCGGCTCGCCGGCGTCGAGGCAGACCTGCAGGCCGGCGGTGCTGTACATCATCGTCCGGCCGGCCGGACCGCGCCGGTCGAAGGCGCCGCGCATGGCGCGGTAACGGGGAGTTTCCAGCACCGGGCGAGGCCGGCGGTGCGGGTCGATGCCGCTGCGGCCGAGGATCAACCCGGCGGCGGCCAGCAGGTCGGTGACCTGGGCGATGTCGGCCTCAGTGGCCTGGATCAACGCGGCGATCGAGGAGCGCGGCGGGGTGGAGATCTCAAGCTGGCCGCCCGGCTCCACGGTCACCGTGCCGCCGTGTCGCAGCGGCTCGGCCGGGCTGGTCGCGTCCAGCGTGACGGGGCTGTGCCGCCCCAGCGCCGCCCGGAGCCGCGCCGGATCGACGGCTCGGGCGGGATCGGCGGCGTCGTGCACGGTCCATTCCAGTTCGACGCCGGTGCGGGTGGGCGGGCCGGTCTTGAAGCAGATCCGGGCGAGGTGCCGGCCTGCGGCACCGGACTCGCGGAGGATCGCGCGGCGGTCCAGCTCGGGCGACGTCACCAACGGTCGGGCCCCCTCTCCGTGCGCCGGCTCCGGAACACTGTGCCACCGTAAACTCACCCACCGACACCGTCGGGGGCGTCCACGGCGCCACCAACCTCTGTCTAACAGACGAATTTCCCGGTGCAGGGCGGAACGAACGGCCGCGGCCGTCGGACGCTCACTCCGGGGCGGGCCGGCCGGTCGCCGGGTGTGACGCCTTGACCTTCGCCGATGTGGACGGCTTCGCCTCAGGCGCCAACCGCTGGCAGTACGCCTCGACCTCGCCGGCGCCGCCGGCGGCGGTCACCAGCTCCTGGAAGGCCGGGGTCCCCAGCGCGCCGTCCCGCTGCTCGGGGTTCTTGGCCTGCCAGGCGTGGCACAGTCCGCGCAACTGGCCGACGGTCGCCGCGCCCGCGGAAGGTGTACCGGTGGCGGACGGCGAGCCGGTGACGGACGGCGTGCCGGGCGTCGACCGGCTGGGCGCGGCAGTGCGGTCGACGGACGGGGTCGCCTCGACGTCGCTGGGGGTCGGCGACGGGCTGCTGGGGGTCACCGGCACCGGGTCCGGCGCCCGGTCCAGGGTGACCGCCGCGAACGCGGCGCCCGCGGTGGCGGTGGCCGCCAGCGCGCCGATCCAGGCCACCGCGCTGGTGGTCAGCCGGCGGCGGTGCGGCCGGCGGGCCGCGGTGGGCGCCGGGTTGGCCCGAGCAGCCCGGAACGCGGCCAGTGCGGCCTCCTCACCGGCCAGCTCGCCGGGCCGGGCCGGGCCGGCGGCCGCGGCGAGCAGCCGGGCCAGCGGGTCCGCCGCGTTCACGTCGGCGTCGGCGGGGGTGGACGCGCGGATCTGGGCCGCTGCGGCGTCCGGGTCGGCGGGGGTGGACGCGCGGACCCCGTCCGGCGCGGCGTCGGGAGCGCCGGCGCGGGTCGCGTCGAGCAGCGGTTCGGTCTCGGCTCGCTCGGCCCGTCGGTCCGACGGGTTCGGGTTCATCCGGAATCCCCTCACGTCAGCCGTCCGCCGGTTCAGCGTGCGACGTCCGCGGGGACCGGCCGGTGCGCGGACGGGGCGGCACGTCCTCGGTGCCCGCCGACGGCGTGACGCCGTCGGCGCCCAGAGACGGCGCGACATCCCCGGCGTCGGCCGGCGGCGTGACCGGTTCCTGCCGTTCCATCAGAGCGGCGAGCCGCCGCAGGCCTCGGTGGGCGGCGGTCCGGACGGCGCCGGCCCGGCGGCCCAGCACACGGCCGGCGGACTCCGCGTCCAGGCCGATGACGGCCCGCAACAGGACCGCCTCAGCCTCGCGGGGCGGCAGGGTGGCGATCAGGGCCAGGGCCGCCTCGGTACCGATCGTCTCGCCCGCCCGCTCGGCGGTGTCCGCGTCACTGGCCAGGTCGGCGAGCGCCTGCACCGGAACCGGCAGCGACGGTCGGCGGCGCAGCCGGCGCAGGTGGTCCATCGCCCGGTTGCGGGCGATGGTGACGGTCCAGGCGCGGAACTCGCCGCCGGTGAAGCTGGGCAGGTCGCGGGATATCTGCAGCCAGGTCTCCGACGCGACGTCCTCGGCGTCGGCGCCCACCAGGGCGGTCAGATAGCGCAGCAGGCCGGGTTGGAGGCTGCGGTAGAGAAAGCGGAAGGCGTCCTCGTCCCCGTCCTGTGCTGCGGTGACCGCCTCCGACAGCTCGCCGGTCATCCGCGGGCCACGGAACGTCCGGGGCGCCCCGGCCCGATCCACCGCACCGGAGCATTCCAGGCGCCGTGAACCGTCGGCCCGACCAGCTCCCGCACCGCACCGCCCCTCCGCCGAACGTGATCGCGCCCGCGCCGTGGTGGGTCGGGGCGGGATGTCTGGACCAGCGCCACGGCGGGCGGTTCTCGACGCGCTGCCCCCCGGCTGGCCCGAGCCGGGCTAACGCTAGGAGGGAACCAGAGGGGGCGACAAGTCGGCACCACGTCACGGAAGAGTGACAATTATCTAGCCTGCCGGACGGCGTGTCGCTGTAACGGACCGTGACCAACGGGCGCTCCGCGTGCCAAGGGGCGCTCTTGCGCCGTCGCCGGGCAAGCGCACGCCGCAGTGTGTCGGGTTTCGTCACAGAGTGTTGCCACAGCGTCACAGGCCGGTCCATGTCCACACAGGTCAGACCGGATGGACCGGGTAGCTACGGCCACCCGGCCGGGCAGCCGCAGCGCGCCGTTCCGCGCCGCTTTGGGTACGGTAATGCCGTGTTGTCATCGGAGGTCGTGCTCAGCGGTCGGTACCGCCTGGACGAACGTGTCGCCACCGGCGGCATGGGCGACGTCTGGCGTGCCTCTGACCTGGTCCTCGGCCGTCAGGTCGCGGTCAAGGTCCTGCTGCCGGCGCTGGTCTCCGACCCTGATTTCATCGCCCGGTTCCGGGCCGAGGCGCGGATCATGGCGGCGCTGCGGCACCCGGGCATCGTGCAGGTCTACGACAGCGGCGAGGACGACCTGCCCGACGGCAGTCGGGCCGACTACCTGGTCATGGAGTTCGTCGACGGCGAGCCGCTGTCCAAGCGGATCGAGGCGGCCGGCCGGCTCGACGTGGCCGAGACGATGTCGATCGTGGCCCAGGCGGCCCAGGCGCTGAACGCGGCGCACCGCGGCGGCATCGTGCACCGCGACGTCAAGCCCAGCAACCTGCTGGTGCAGGAGGACGGCTCGGTCGTCCTGGTGGACTTCGGCGTGGCCCGTTCCACCAACGTCACCAGCATCACCAGCACCAACGCGGTGCCGGGCACGGCTCTTTACATGGCGCCCGAGCAGGCTGCCGGCCGGCCGGTCAGCGGCGCCACCGACATCTACGCCCTGGGCGCGGTGGCGTACTGCTGCCTCACCGGCGGTCCACCGTTCACCGGCGACAACCCGCTCCAGGTCGCCGTCCGGCACCTGGACGACGAGCCGCCGGAGCTGCCGCACGACATCCCGGAGGCCGTCCGCGCGCTGGTGTCCCAGGCACTGGCCAAGGATCCGCTCGATCGGTTCAGCAGCGGCGCGGCGATGGCCGAGGCGGCCCGGTCCGCGGTGACCGGCGGCGAGCCACCTACGGCGATGGTGACGGCGACCCCGCTGCGCAACGCCGGACCGGGCACGCGCACGGACGTGCCGCTCGGCGCGGCGGTGGCCGGCCGTCGGCGCCGGCGGGGCCCGCTGGTCGGTGCCGGGGCGGTCGTGCTGGTCGCGCTGGTCGGTCTGGGCGCAGCCCTGGGCGCGGCGCGTCACGCTGGCGAAGACCCGGCGATCACCGTGCCGACGACCGCGCCGGCGGTGGCGCCGACGAAGCAGGTCGACCTGCCTGCGGCGAACCCGCAGAAAACCGTGACTCCGGTCCGGCCGAACCGGCCGAACGTCCCCGCCAACAGCCCGTCGGCCTCCGTGAGCGCGACGCCGAGCGCCCAGCCCAGCGAGTCGGCCAGCCCACCGTCGCCGACCCCGAGCGCCACCACCGCGTCACCCACCGTTCCGGCGACCACCCCGGCCAGCGAGCCACCGTCACCTTCGGCCGAGCCGTCCACCAGCACGAGCCCGCCGCCGGCCAACCCGGAGGATCCGACCGTCTGAGCCGGCGGGCGCGGAGGCCTCGGTGAACCCCACCAGCACCGATATCCCCAAAACGGACTTACGTCACCGAAGACCCCTCTAGGCTCTCAGCAGGTCATTTCCACCATCTGCCGCGGGAGCCCTGGTGAGCGCCGAGAAGCTGGTCGTGATCGGCCAGGGGTACGTGGGACTGCCGTTGGCCATGCGAGCCGTCGAGGCGGGGCTGGACGTGGTCGGCCTCGACGTCGACGCCGACCGGGTCAAGCGGCTCGCCTCCGGCGAGTCGTTCGTCGAGGACATCCCCACCGACCGGCTGGGCCGTGCGCTGGGCAGCGGCCGATACCACCCGAGCACCGAGTACGCCGACGCCGAGGGCTTCGACATCTGCGTCATCACCGTGCCCACCCCGCTGCGCGACGGCACCCCCGACCTGAGCTTCGTCGAGCAGGCCGGCATCGACATCGGCCCGTATGTGCGGCCGGGCAGCACGGTGATCCTGGAGTCGACCACCTATCCGGGCACGACCGAGGAGCTGCTGCGCCCCCTGCTGGAGTCGGCCAGCGGGCTGCACAGCCCCGGTAACTTCCACCTCGGCTACAGCCCGGAGCGGATCGACCCGGGCAACCCGACCTGGCGGCTGGAGAACACCCCGAAGGTTGTCTCCGGAGTGGATTCGGCGTCGCTGGCCCGGGTGGACGGGTTCTACCGGCGCCTCGTGCAGCGCACCGTACCGGTGGACTCCACCCGGGTCGCCGAGCTGACCAAGCTGATCGAGAACACCTTCCGGCAGGTCAACATCGCGCTGATCAACGAGCTGACGATGCTCTCGCACCACCTGGACATCGACGTCTGGCAGGCGATCGACGCGGCGGAGACCAAGCCGTTCGGCTTCCTGCCGTTCCGTCCCGGCCCCGGCGTCGGCGGGCACTGCCTGCCGATCGACCCGTGCGATCTGTCCTGGCAGGTCAAGCGCCGCCTCGGCCGACAGTTCCGGTTCATCGAGCTGGCCAACGACGTCAACCACGAGATGCCCGAGCACGTCGCGCAGCGGATCATGGCTGGGCTGAACCGGACCGGCAAGGCGGTCAGCGGCGCCCGGCTGCTGCTGCTCGGGCTGGCGTACAAGAAGAACACCGGCGACATGCGGGACTCCCCAGCGGTGGACGTGGCCCGGCGGTTGCAGGCCCTCGGCGCCGAGGTCCACGCGGTCGAGCCGTACGCCGAGGCACACCACATTCCCGCCGGGGTGACCGTGGTGGGGCTGACCGAGCGCGAGGTGCAGGCGGCGGACGGGGTGGTGGTGGTCACCGACCACGACACCTTCGACTACGACCTGGTGGTCCGGCACGCCCGCTACGTCTTCGACACCCGCAACCGGTGCGCCGGCCCGATGGTCGAGCGCCTGTAGACCCGGCACCGCTGGCCGGTCCCGCCGCCGGGGAAGACGGCGGGGCCGGCCGGCGGATGTCCGTCCCCGTCGCCGCGGTCACTGGTCGCCGAGCGCCTCGACGACCGGCCGGGACAACGCCCGGCGGGCCGGTAGCACCGAGGCGAGCAGGGCGGCCAGCACCGCGACGCCGAGGATCAGCCCGAGCTGACCGAACGGCAGCACCACATGGAACTCCCCGCCGAGGCGGGCCAGCAGGGCCATCGCGGCGGCGCTGACCCCGGTGCCCAGGCCGACCCCGAGCACCGCGCCGACCAGCGCCATCAGCACCGCCTCCACCGCGAGCATGGCCCGCATCCGGCCCCGGGTGAGCCCGATCGCCCGCAGCACCGCGTTCTCCCGGGTGCGCTCCACCACCGAGAGACTCAGCGTGTTCGCCACACCGACCAAGGCGATCACCACGGCCAGGCCGAGCAGGGCGGTGACGAGGGCCAGCACCATGTCCACCGTGCCGGTGAGCATCTTCTTGTACGCGCCCTGGTCCAACAGGTTCACCGTCGGGTAGCGACCCAGCACCGCCTCGATCGCGTCCCGGGCCCGCTCGGCGCCCACCCCGGCGGCGGGGTCGATCTCGGCCAGGAAACCCCGCTGATCGGGAAAGAGCGCGGCGAAGTCCGCGTCGGCCATGTCGATGACGTGACCGGCGGGCACGCCGCTGGCGGGCGTGTCGTCGGTGACCACCGCGGCCACCCGGAACGGTCGCCCGCGGACGGTGACCGGGGAGCCGACCTGCCAGCCGCGCGCCTGGGCCAGCTCGCGCTGCACCAGCACCTGCCCCGGTCCGAGCCGGCCGACGGCGCCGGCGAGCACACCGGTCAACGTCCGGCCGACCAGCGCCGGGTGGGCGGCACGAACCTTGACGCCGGCGCTGACGGTGCTCCGTTGCTCGTGCACGATGCCCAGTTCGGGGCGGGCAGCCAGTTCACCGGCGAGCGGGGCGGGCAGGTCCTGGCCGATGCCGCTGACCACGAAGTCGGTTCCGATCTGGGCGTCCACGCTGCGCTCGATGCCGTCCTTGGTGCTGCGCGCGCCGACCACGAACGCTGACACCAGTCCGATCCCGATCACCAGGGCGGTGGCGGTCGCGGCGACCCTGCGCGGGTTGCGGACCGCGTTGGCCACGGCCAGCCCGGCGGTCGCCCCCGCCAGGCGGCGGGCCGGCCAGCCGAAGACCCGGACCAGCGCCGGGACGAGCATCGGTCCGAACAGCACGATCCCGAAGAAGGCCAGTACGCCGCCGACGGCCACCAGCAGCACCTGACCGGCGCTGGCGGCGCCGGCGAGCGCGGCGACGCCGGTGGCCAGCACCACCGCGCCGAGGGCCAGCCGGAGCCGACCGGCGCCCCGGCTGGGCTGCACCGCGGCGTCGGTGAGCGCGGCCACCGGGGCCACCCGGGTACCTCGCCAGGCCGGCAGCAGCGCGGCGCCGACGGTGAGCACGGTGCCCAGCAGCAGGCTGGTCAGCACGGTCGAGCCGGCCACGGTCAACCCGCCGGAGACGGGAACGTCCAGCCGCGACATCAGCAGTCGCATCCCGCCGGCGAGGGCCACGCCGAGCAGCACCCCGAGCGCGGAGGCCACCATCCCCACCACCGCCGACTCCAGCAGGGTGGCCCGGAAGACCTGCCCCCTCGTGGCGCCGACCAGCCGCAGCAGCGCGATCCGCCGGGAGCGCTGGGCCAGCACGATCGCGAAGGTGTTGGCGATCACGAAGCCGGCCACCACCACGGCGACGCCCACGAAGATCAGCAGCAACATGCTGAACTGGTCCAGGTCGCGGACCGCGTCGTCGACGGCCTCGTCGAGGATCTGCGATCGGCTCTTCACGCTGGTGTCCGCGCCCAGGACGGCGCGTACCCGGTCGGCCACCGCCGTGGCGGAGGTTCCCGGCCGGGCCGCCACCATGATCCGGCCATACCCGCGCTCGCCGGTGACCGCGAGCGCGTCCGGCCCGACCAGGCCGATGAACGGACCACCGATGTCGCGTGTGGTGCCGGCCACGTCGACGGTGCCGACCAGGGTGTACGGACGGGCCGCGCCGCCGGTGCCGCCGATCCGGACCGGGGCGCCGAGGGTGAACCCTTCCTTCGCGACCGTCGGCGCGTCGAGCACCACCTCCCCGGCACGGTCGGGCAGCCGGCCGGCGACCACGTCGTACGAGCGCAGGGCGTCCTCGGTGGGGATGGCGGCCAGCACGGCGAAACCGAGCACCGGCCGGCCGTCGGTGCCGACGACGCCACCGGTGCCGGTCAGCTCGCCGGCGGCGGCGGCCACCCCGTCCACCGTCCGGACCCGCTCGACCAGGCCGGCGGGCAGCGGTCGGTCGCCGGTCGGGTAGACGCCCAGGTCGGTGTGCCGGTCGAAGGTGCCGGCACGGTCGTACGCGCCGGCACGCATCCCATCGACGAGGATCAGGGTGCCGGCGATGAACGCGACACCGAGCACGACGGCCAGCGCGGAGAGCAGCATGCGCAGCGCCTCGGCGCGAAGTGAGCGCAGGGTCAGGCGGATCATCGCGGTCACCGCCCCCGTGCCGGCACCGGGCGGGCCGGGTCGAGACCGGCCAGGGTGTCCAGCACCTGCTCGGCGGTGGGCGCGGCGAGGTCGCCGACCAGCCGCCCGTCGGCCAGGAAGACCGCCCGGTCGGCGTGCCCGGCGGCCACCGGGTCGTGGGTCACCATGATCACGGTCTGGCCGAGGGTGTCGACGGCCTCGCGCAGCAGCCGCAGCACCTCCGCCCCGGAGCGGGAGTCCAGGTTGCCGGTCGGTTCGTCGGCGAAGATCACCCACGGCTTGGTGATCAGGGCGCGGGCCACCGCGACCCGCTGCTGCTGACCGCCGGAGAGCTCCGCGGGTCGGTGCCGCAGTCGGTCGGCCAGTCCCACCGCGGCCACCACCTGGCGCAGCCAGGCCGGGTCGGGCCGCCGGCCGGCGATGGTCAGCGGCAGCACGATGTTCTCCTCGGCGGTCAGTGCCGGCAGCAGGTTGAACTTCTGGAAGACGAAGCCGACCCGGTCGCGGCGCAGCAGGGTGAGCCGCCGGTCGTCGAGCCGGCCGAGGTCGGCCGCACCGATCCCGACCGTGCCGGCGCTCGGCCGGTCCAACCCGGCCAGGCAGTGCATCAGCGTCGACTTGCCGGAGCCGGACGGACCCATGATGGCGGTGAACCGGCCGGCGGCCACATCGAGGTCGACTGCGTCGAGCGCGACGACGGCAGCCGGACCACTGCCGTACCGTTTTTCCAGGCCACGGGCGGTGACCGCGACGCCGTTGCCGGCGTGGGTGGGAGGTGCGAGGGACATCGGGGCTCCCGGTCGAGGTGCGGATCGGACCCCTGAAACGCTATGGCCGGCGCGGCTCAGTCGATCTCCACCTGCACGCTCGACCTGCGTGCGTCCCGGGTCGCGATGCGCCCGCCCCCCGGTACGACTCAGGTCGTACGCCGGGTCATCCGCCCGGCGTGACCAGCCCGCTCTCGTACGCCAGCACCACCGCCTGGACCCGGTCGCGCAGCTGGAGCTTGGCCAGGATCCGCCCGACGTGGGTCTTCACCGTCGCCTCGGCCACGTGCACCCGGGCGGCGATCTCCGCGTTGGACAGCCCCTGCGCGACCAGCAGCAGCACCTCCCGCTCCCGCTCGGTGAGCTGCGCCAGCCGGGGGTCGGCGGTCGGGCCGGCGCCGAGCTGGCCGGCGAACCGGTCCAGCAGCCGCCGGGTGATCGACGGCGCGACCACCGAATCGCCCTGGGCGACCACCCGGATCGCGGCCAGCAGCTCCTCCGGCGGGACGTTCTTGAGCAGGAAGCCGCTCGCCCCGGCCTGCAACGCCGCGAACGCGTCGGCCTCGGTGTCGAAGGTGGTCAGCACCAGCACCCGGGGAGGGCCGGCGGGCCGTTCCGCGCAAAGCCGCCGGGTCGCCTCAACCCCGTCCATGGTCGGCATCCGGATGTCCATCACCACCACGTCGGCCTCGGTGCGGGCGAGCACCCGCAGCGCGTCCGCGCCGTCGATGGCCTCCCCGACCACCTCCAGATCGGGCTGGGAGTCCAGCACCATCCGGAACCCGGCGCGCACCAGCGCCTGGTCGTCCACGATCACCACCCGGACCGTCATGCCGCGATCACCTCCGTTGCGGGCTCCGACGGTAGCGGCAGGCGGACTTCGAGCTGCCAGCCCCCGGCCAGCCGGGCGCCGGCGGTGAGGCTGCCGTCGTACACCGTCACCCGCTCCCGCATGCCGAGCAGACCGTGACCGCCGGACGGCGCCGGGCTGACCACCGGTCGACCCCGACCGTCGTCGACCACCCGGACCGCGACGGCGTCGGCGCTGTACGCCAGGGTCAGCTCGACGGCGGCGCCGACACCGGCGTGCTTGAGCGCGTTGGTCAGCGCCTCCTGCACCACGCGGTAGATGGTCAACTCCAGGCCGGGTGGGAGCGTCGGCGGCTCGCCGTCGACGGTGTGCCGGATGCGCAGTCCGGCATCGCGGAACCGGGCCAGCAGGTCGGGCAGCTCGGCCAGGGCCAGCCGGCGGTGTTCCGGGTCGGCGGCCACCACGGGCCCGTCCGGGCCGCCCGGGCCGGTCGGGCCGGCGTCGCGCAGGACGCCGACCAGCCGACGCATCTCCTCCAACGCCTGCCGGCCGGTGTCCGCGACGACCTTGACGGCGGTACGCGCCTGCTCGGGGTCGCGGTCCAACATGAACCGCGCGCCATCCGCCTGGACGATCATCACCGCCATGCTGTGCGCCACCACGTCGTGCAGCTCGCGGGCGATCCGGGTGCGCTCCTCGGCGACGGCCGCGCGGGACTCGGCCTCACGCTCGCGTTCCAGGGTGCTTGCCCGCTCCTCCAGGCTCACCACGTAGAGGCGGCGGGTGCGCACGTTCAGCGCGACCAGCCAGACCGCGCCGGTGACCAGCGCGTACCACAGCGCGGTCGCCCACCATTTCATGACGCCCTGGGTCTGCGCGGCGGCGAGCAGCACGCCCACCGCGGCGACGGCACCCGCGAGCACGCCGTCGCGCAGCCGCTCGCCGTACTTCACCACGCTGTAGAGCGCGATCAGGACGGCGACGTCGAAGGCGAGCGGACCCCACTGGGCAACCACCTGGACCAGGGCGAGCACCGCCACCACCACGGTCACCGCGCCCGGATGCGAGCGGCGGAACAGCAGGGCCACCGCCATCCCCGCGCCGACGAGGGTGGCGGCCCAGCCGCCCGGCTGGTTCGCCGCGCCGGCCAGGCCGACGAGCACCACCAGGCCGGAGACGGCCACGTCGAAGGCGACGCCGCGCAGCGGGCGACCGAACATCGTGCGTTCCACGGTCACCCAGCGTACGTGCCGGATGTCGGATCCCCTCCGGCGTCCCTGTCGAGCTGCCCCATCTCCGGGGCGCCGAGCGTGCGGGGCCGGAGGTGCCGAGCGGGCTGGCTCAGTGACCGAGGACCTCGCGCATGCGGTCGATCTCGACGGTCTGCTCGGTGGCGACCGAGTTGGCGAACTCGCTGAGCGTCAGGTCGGAGCCGACCTTGAGCAGCTCGGTGGCCATCTCGATGGCGCCCTGGTGGTGTTCGGTCATCATCCGGACGAAGAGCCGGTCGAAGTCGGCGCCGCGGGCGGCGGCCAACTGCCGCATCGCCTCCGGCGACTGCATGCCCCGCATGGTGCCGTGGTCGTGCCCCTGGGCCTCGGGCGAGAGGCCGCGGGTCTGCAGCCAGCCGCGCATCATGCCCATCTCCGGGCCCTGGCTGGCCCGGATCCGCTCGGCGAGCGCGCGGATGTCCGGGTCGGCGGCCCGGCCGGGGGCGAGTTCCGCCATCTCCAGAGCCTGCGCGTGGTGCGGGATCATCATTCGGACGAACATGACGTCCAGCGAGTTGTGCGGGGCCGGGCCCGCGTCGCGGATCTCGTGGGCCGGGCGGGTCGCCGCCGACTCGCCCGGACGGCCGGGCACGATGATGGTCAGGTCGGTGGGAACGGGGCTGGCCGCCGGTGTCGAGGTGGCGGGTGCGGAGACCGGCTGCGCGGCGTCCGTCCCGTGGTCGCCGCCTGCGCGGACCAGAACGAACGCCACCAGCGTCAGCACCAGCGCCAGTGTGACGACCGACAGGGTCCGTGCGCGCCGACTGGTCATGGGCCACTCCCTGGGGTCGAGGTCATCGCGATGTTATCCATTGAGGAGAACGATTCGATGTGACCCAGATCACATCGATGCTCTTCATTCGGCGGTAAGGTGTCGACCATCGTCTCCCCCTTGCGAAGGGCCTCGCCGATGATCAGATTCCACATGCCACGGTTACGACAACTCCGGATCGTTGGCCTCGCCGCGACCGGGCTGCTCGTCGCCAGCGTCCTCGTCGCCCCGGCAAGCAACGCTCAGGTCGCGTCGCAGTCGGCTCCAACGACCGCCGCCGCGAACACCATCCCCGGTGTCGACGAGATCGTGAGCAGCCCCAACCTGCGCCAGATCGCCAACGTGCCAAAGGTCGCTCCCCTGGACGCGACCAACAGCGACATCGCCTTCCAGGGCAAGTACGCGTTCGCCGGCAACTACAACGGCTTCGTCATCTACGACATCTCGCGGCCCAGCGCGCCGAAGGTCGTGTCCCGGGTGCTCTGCCCGGGGTCGCAGAACGACATCTCCGTCCACGGTGACCTGCTCTTCCTCTCCACCGACTCGTCCCGCAGCGACGACTCCTGCAACAGCACCGCGCAGGCGGCGGACGTGAAGGGGTCCTGGGAGGGCATCAAGGTCTTCGACATCAAGAACAAGGCCAACCCGCGGTACGTCAAGTCCGTGGAGACCGCCTGCGGCTCGCACACCCACACCCTGGTGCCGGGCAAGAGCAGCAAGACGGTCTACCTGTACATCTCGTCGTACAGCCCGCGGGCCGAGTTCCCGGACTGCCAGCCGCCGCACGACTCGATCTCCATCATCAAGGTGCCGGTGAAGAAGCCGACCGACGCCGCGGTGATCGCGACCCCGAACCTCTTCCCGGACGGCGGTTTCCCGGGCAGTGAGACCGGGTCGGCGACCACCGGCTGCCACGACATCACCGTCTACCCGTCCAAGGACCTCGCCGCCGGTGCCTGCATGGGCGACGGCATCCTGATGGACATCCGTGACCGGGAGGCGCCCCGGGTGATCAACCGGGTGCGGGACACGGTGAACTTCGCGTTCTGGCACTCGGCCACCTTCAACAACGCCGGCACCAAGGTGATCTTCACCGACGAGCTGGGTGGCGGCGGCGCGGCGACCTGCAACGAGGCCATCGGCCCGAACCGGGGCGCGGACGCCATCTACGACATCACCGGTCGCGGTGACGCCCGGACGATGCACTTCCGCAGCTACTACAAGATCCCCCGCAACAACGCGGACACCGAGAACTGCGTGGCCCACAACGGCTCGCTGATCCCGGTGCTCGGGCGGGACATCATGGTCCAGGCGTGGTACCAGGGCGGCATCTCGGTCTGGGACTTCACCGACTCGGCCAACCCGAAGGAGATCGCCTTCTGGGAGCGCGGGCCGCTCTCGGCCGACCAGCCCGTCGGCGGTGGCACCTGGTCCGCGTACTACTACAACGGACACATCTACTCGAACGACATGGTGAAGGGCCTGGACGTCCTGGAGCTGAACGACTGGCGCACCTGGACGGCCAAGCTGGTCAAGTACAAGGAGCTCAACGTGCAGACCCAGCCCAGCTACCTGAGCCGGTAAGCACAAGCACGAAGCCGGGCCCGGTCCCCCATCTGCGGGGGCCGGGCCCGGCCACGTTCTGAGCGGGTGCGTGCGCCGGGGAGTCAGCTCATCGGCAGCTGGTAGCGCCGCTCGCCGCCACCGGTCGCGGTGACCAGCCGGACCTCGCCGCTGCGCAGGCCGTACGTCACCGACCAGCGGGTGTGCCCCTGCCGTACGGCGGCGAGCACCCGGTGCGCCGCCGTGGCGTCCAGCACCCCACCGGCCTCGGTCAGCGCGGCGGCGATCTGCCCGTATCGGCGGTCCTCGCGGCGACGCTGTTCGGGAACCCCGGCCACCGGCACGTTGGTCAGCGCCTGCCAGCCGCCCGTGCCCCGCTCCACCCGCAGCTCACCATCGACGAACTCGATCACGGCCGACGCGCCGGTCGCATCGGCCAGCAGGTAGTGCAGTGCCGGCCCGCCGTCGAAGTCGAGGTTGTGCCGGGTGAACACGGCGACCGCCTCCTCGACCGTGGCGGCCCGGTCCAGCACCAGCCGCAGGATCCGTACCGAACCGACGGTCGGCTTGCCCGGATCCGGGCGGACCGTCGCCGCGTCGTCGGCGGCCAACCCCACCGCGAGGCCCCGCTCGTTCATCCCGTCGAAGGGCAGCAGCGGCGCGTTGAGCAGCCGCCGGTCACCGGCCGGGTCCGTGCCGACCCCGAGGTAGGAGATGTCGACCAGCGAGACGGCCGCGTAGCCGTCCAGCGGATCGGTTCGCAGCACCAGCGCCGGGTTGGCGTCCCAGTCGAAGTTGCGGGCGAACAGCGGCCGGGCCGGGTCGCCCGCGGCGACGAACAGCGAGCAGCCGAACGGGCTGGGCGGGGTCGCGTCGGTGCCCACCGTCGGGTCGTATGCCCCGACGTAGGTCATCTCGTACAGCGGCAGGTCGTCCACCCGGCGCAGGCTGGCCATGGTCTGCTCGGCCTGGGCGGCGTCCTGGCGGGAGGCGGTCGGCGTGACCGCGGGCACCGGCGGCGGCCCGGTGAGCAGTGGCCCTCCGGACGTCGGTGTGGTGCAGGAGGTGAGGGCGAGCAGCAGGGCCGTCGTGACGGCCGGCAGGGTCCTGCGCATACCCGTTGGACGCTATGGGAGCGATCGATGGTTGTCCACAACGCCGGTACGGTCTGTCGGGTTCCGCGCGCCACGTGATCCCGTCCGCTCCCCCGGGACGCTCCGCCCGGGGCTGGTGCCGGTGCGGCTGCTGCTCTTCGTCACCGGCCTGTTCCTGGTGGTACAGACCCTCGGCCGGTACGGGCTGGACGACCTGGTCGCCGGCCTGCTCGGCACCGACGGCGGAGCGCTCGGCGCTGTTCGCGCCGGCGGCACCGGGGCTGCTGGCCAACGCGGTGAACAACCTGCCGGCCTACCTGGCCGGCGAGTCGGTGCTGCCCACCGGCGACGGGACCCGCCTGCTGGCGCTGCTGATCGGCACCAACATCGGGCCGCTGGCCGCCCGCTGGGCGTCGCTGGCCACTCTGTTGTGGTTCTCGGCCGGGGTGCCGGTGCCGGTGACCCGGTTCGTGGTGACCAGCGCCCTGCTCGCGGTCACCGGCACGCTCGCCGCGGTCGGCGCGCTGCTGCTGGTGAGCTGACCGCGATCCGCTACGTCGCCCTCTCCACGACGAACATGAAGCAGCCGTACACCACGTTTCGGCTGTGCAGCTGGTGCACCGCCGGGTCGGCGAACAGCTCGGCGATCACCGCCTCCGGGTCGGTGCCGTCGTGCAGCCGGCCGCCATGGATCCGGCCCCTCCGGTCGTACGCCCGCAGGACCTGGGGTCGACCCCGCCAGGCCGGCGGGTGGCCGCCGGCCGGCTCCGGACCCGGGCAGACGGCGGCGTGCGCGAAGACCGGGCCGATTTCCCGGTACGGGCCGGCGGCCACCGGCGGCGCGTAGCCGAAGAGCAGCAGCGACTCCCCGGCCTCGGCGTCGCGCAGGCAGCAACGCAGCGGTTCCCCGCCGCCCGCCGCAAGCGCCTCGACGGGTCGGTCAGCCGCGTCCCGGCCGGTGCGTCGAACGGTGTCGAGCGTCGCGACGGGCAGGGCGCGGACGCGGAAGGTGGTGCTGGTCGTCATGCGTCCAGCCTCGCCCGGCGACGCCGCGGGTGCTGGCGGCGATCGGACCTGGCGCTCGGCGCGGACCGGTGAGTCCCGGTGCGGCGTCCCGCGTCGAGGCGACCGGTCAGCTGACCGGCGACCGGCGGGGCGGCCGGGGACCGACCAGCCGGCGCACCACCGGCGCGGCATTCCACTTCGCCGCCCCGACGAGGTCGCGGGCGTGCTCCAGGACGGTGTAGTCGGGCCGGCTTAGCCCGTCGGCGATGGCCCGGTCGAGGTCGTTGCCGCACCGGCTCAGCACGGTGTCGAAGTCGCGGCGGACCGGCTCCAGCAGGTCGTAGCCGAACGAGCGGTGCAGCCGGGCGAAGAGTGGCTTGTACAGCCGGACCCGCTCGTGCAGCCCGGTGGAGTACGACATCGGGTTCTTCGGCCGCCGGCGGATGTAGTCGGGCAGCACGTCGGCGAACGCCCTCCGGACGATCCACTTCTCCTGCCCGTCGCGCAGCTTCAGCCCCAGCGGCAGGCGCATCGCCAGCTCCACCACGCTCAGGTCGAGGAACGGCACCCGGGCCTCGACACCGTGCCCCATGGCCGCCCGGTCGACCCGCTGCAACTCGGTCCGGCACAGGTTGCGGATCCGGTGCAGAAACAGCCGACGGGACGCGAGGGGGTCGACCTGGCGGTACATCGGGTACCCGCCGAACAGCTCGTCGGAGCCGTCGCCGGTGAGCACCACCTTGATGCCCAGCTCGCGCAGCCTCCGGAAGATCGGCACCGAGACCACCGCGTTGATGATGTCGCCGTACTCGGTCAGCTCGGAGATCCGGATCGCCTCACGCACGTCGGTCAGCCGGATGTCGCGCGGACGCAGCTCGACCACCTCGTGCGGCACGCCGAGGTCGGCGGCGAACCGCCGCGCGTACTCCACGTCCGGGCTGTCCGGCACGCCGACCGTCACCGCCACGCAGTCCGGGTGCATGTCCCGCACCTGCCGCAGGGTCAACGAGCTGTCCAGCCCGCCGGAGAGCACCACCCCCACGGTGAGGTCGGTCTCCACCCGCATCCGGATCGCGTCGGTCAGCGCGGCACGGACGAGCAGGGCGGCCTCGTCCGGGTCGTCGATGACCGGCAGACCGTCGCCGAGGGTGAGCAGGTCCACGTACGGGCGCAGCCGCACATGGCCGTCCGGGTCCGCCCAGCCGTGGTGCCCGGGCGGCACCTCGGCGATCGGGGCGCCGTGCCCGACCAGCGCCTTGACCTCCGAGGCGAGGTGCAGGCATCCGGGCCGCCGCGACCAGTACAGCGGCTTCACCCCGAGCGGGTCGCGGGCCAGGTACGCCCGGCCGGTGCCACGCTCGACGACCGCGAAGGCGTACTCGCCGCGCAGCCGGGTCACCGCCGCCTCGCCCCACTGCTCGAACGCGGCGAGCAGCACCTCGGTGTCGCTCTCGGTGCGGAACACCTGCCCGAGCCGGGTCAGCTGCGCGCGCAACTCCCGGTGGTTGAAGATCTCGCCGTTGAAGCAGAGCACCCAGCGCTCGTCGGCCGAGGTCCACGGCTGCACGGCCCGGTCCCGGTCCACCACCCGCAGCCGGCGGGTGCCGGCCAGCAACCCGCTCTCGGACCGGGTCTCGGTGACCTCGCCACGGGAGGCCAGGACGCTGAGCATCCGCCGGAAGGTCGCCGGATCGGCCTCGGGGCCGATGCTCAACGCGATGCCGCACACCGGCTCAGATCCCCATCTCGGTCTCGTACGCGCGGCGCAGCCGACGCCGGGCGGTGGGCGCGAGACAGAGATGCCAGGCCTGCCCCTCGTCGATCACGTTGAGCTCGCCGGCCTCCTGCCGGGCCAGCAGCAGCTCGGCCAGCGCGTCCCGAGCGCCGAAGCGCTCGTACCAGGCCAGCTCGACGTCCATGGAGTAGCCGAGGCAGTGCCCGCTGGGCAGCATCGCGGCGTAGCCCAGGCGGCGCAGCCGGTACTGGTGCTCGGTGCTGCGGACCAGACTGGTCACCCAGAGCGGTGGGGTGGCCGGTGGCGCCGCCGCGGCGAACTCCCGCCCGATGTCGTTCAGCAACGCGACCACCTCCCGCCGGGCACGACGGAACAGCAGCCCGGCGGTGCGCGGGGTGGCGTCCGGCCGCAGCCGGCGACGCAGCCCCCGCGCGGCCCGCCCCAGCATGGTGGCGGGCTGCTCCTGGTAGCGGAAGCAGAGCAGGTCGCGGCGACGCAGCCACTCCAGGTCGACCAGGTCGGCACTGCCGTTGACCTGGTCGTCGGTGACGAAGGTGGGTGCGTCCTGCCACCACAGCACGTCGATGCGGGAGAGCAGGTAGATCCGGACCAGCGCCGTGAGGTCACGCGCCGAGGTGCGCTCGTTCGGCTGGTAGCGCGCCATTTCCAGCAACAGCGTCTCGCGCGCGCCGATCAGCCCCTGAGGGGTGGCGTCGAGCACCGCGGCGAGCGCCGGTTCGCGCAGCCGCTCGTCGATGAGTACCTGACGGGCCCGGGTGCTGGCCGCGTCAGCCAGGGCACCCACCTCGACCAGCAGGTCGGCGACGGCCTCGCGGTAGGCGGCGAGATCAGGGGCGGTGGCGGGAAGGCGACGGGGGGCGGTGCCGGAGGGCCGTCGGCGAGCCGGGGTGCTCGGCGACACGGGCGGACGGGGTTGCTGTCCCGGACTACGGCTGGGCACTCGCATGACGGGGGTCCCTTCTCCGGTCACGACCGTGGGTAGATTGCCCTGAACACACCGTAATCAGCCGGACCGGAATAGGCCGAACAATCCTCCTATCTACCCCGAAGGGAGCGGCGGGGCCGAGGCGCGGCAGGCACGCCGTGGGGTGACGAACCACCGCCCGGGCCGGCGGCGACGTCAGTCGCCGTCCGCCGACACCAGGCCCTGCACCTCGGCGTACGACGGCAGCCCCCGCGGCGCCGTGAACCCGGCGGCACGGACCGCGTCGGCGGTGGCGACGGCGGCGGCCAGCGCGGCACGGAACAGCAGGGAGCCGGTGCTGACCCGGGCGACTCCGGCCCGGCTCAGCTCATCCAGTCCCGGCCCGCCCGGCTGGTACAGCGCGTTCAGCGGCGCGTCGATCCGTTCGGTCAGCACCCGCAGCGTCGCCAGGTCGACGGCGCCGGGCACGAAGATCCCGTCGGCGCCGGCGGCCCGGTAGGCCCGGGCGCGGGCCAGGGTCTGCGGCAGCGGGTCGGCCACCCCGAGCCACCAGGTGTCGGTGCGGGCGTTGACGAACAGGCCCGGCACCGCGGCCTTCACCGCCGCGATCTTGTCGGCGGTGCACTCCGGATCGGCCAGGGTGCCGTTCGCGCGCCCGTCCTCCAGGTTGATCCCGACCGCGCCGAGCCCGGCCAGCTCCGCCACGTACCCGGCGACAGCCCCCGGATCGTCGGTGAACCCGGCCTCCACGTCGACGGTGAGCAGCACCGGCAGCCGGGCGAGCCGGCGCGTCAGGGCCAGGGTCTCCGCGCCGGTGGCCGCCACGCCATCGGGGCGGCCGGCGGCCGAGGCGACCCCGAGACTGGTGGTGCCGATCGCCGGATGGCCGCGCGCGGCGAGCGCCGCCGCCGAGGCGTGGTCCCAGGCGTTCGGCAGCAACAGGGGGCGGCCGGTGTGGTGCAGGGCGCGGAACGCCGCACGGCGGTCGATCATCGGACGGTCACCTCCAGGGTCGTCGGCACCCGCAGGGTCGGGTGCGGCTCATGGCGCAGCACGGCATTGGTGCGCAGGCAACGCTCGCGCAGCACGTCGAGCACCCCGGTGGCGAGGGCCAGGGCGTGCCGGTCGCCGGGGCAGCCGCGCTCCCCCGCGCCGAAGGTGAGCAGCCCGGCGCCGAGCCGGCCGGGCCGGAACGCGGCCGGCTCGGCGAACGCCTCCGGGTCGCGGTTTGCGGCGTCGAACCGGAGCAGCACCGGGCTACCCGGCGGCAGGTCCTGGCCGCCCAGCCGTACCGCGGCGACGGTTACCCGTCGGGTGGCCCGGACCGGCGGGTCGAGCCGCAACACCTCGGCCAGCAGGTCCGCCGTCGCCTGCCCGGCGGGCAGGCCCCCCGTCTGTTCTCGGGCCGGCGGGTCCGCCGGTCCCTTCCCGGCTGGCGGGTCGGCGGCCTCGCGGTCGGCGGGTAGCGGCAGCAGGTGGTGGGCGGCGGCGCCGATCAGGCCGGCGGTCGCGTCGCACGCCTGGACCAGCAGGCCGATCAGATTCGCCCGCACCTCCGGCGTGGCCGGCGGCGAGAGCGCCAGCAGCATCGACACCGCCCGGTCGGCCCGCCGGACCAGCGAAGGGTCGACCCCCGGGTGGTACGCGGCGGCCACGGCAGCGACCGCCGTCCCGGCGGCGGCCGGGTCGGTGAGGCCGAGCCGGCCAGCCAGCACCCGCAGCGGCACCGGCCTGGCCAGTTCGCGCATCACGTCGAGGCGGTCACCGGCCTGGTCCAGGGCGGCGGCGGTCCGGCGGGCCGCCTCGTGCCGCAACTCGTCCGGGTCCAGCGCGGACAGCGCGGTCACCCCGATCGCCCGGCGCTCGCCGTGGCGCTCCGGCGGGCTGAACCGGCTGACCGTGCCGCGCAGCCACGCGAGGGTGCCGGGCGGCCCGGTGTCCACGGCCGGTACCTGCAAGGCCGGATCGGTCAGCGCCGCCCGGACGTCGGCGTGCCGGGTCACCCACCAACCGCTGCCGATCTCGAACCTGGGAGGCCCGCACGCCGGTACTCCGGCGGCGGGCGGAACAACGGGCCAGCGATCAGTCACCGCCCGACGGTAGAACCCGGACCGTTCGGCCCCCACCGAACAATCCCGCCGCGCCGCGTCCCGCCCCGCCGCTCCTCATCCCGCCCCGCCCCGCGGCCAAGATCGCGCTCGATCCAGGATGTTGTGTTCGCCGCTGCCCTCGACGTCACCGCCATCGACGTCGATGCCGGAGCCAGAGGTCAGGCTCGGCCGCTGGTGGGTGGCGGGGACGGGGTGAAGGTCAGTGTTTCCTCGGGGACGTCGAGGGTTTCGGCCAGGGCGGGGCGGCCGGTCGGAGTCAACCGGACCGCGCGGCCGGTGCCCCGCGCGGTCCAGCCCAACTCGGTGAAGCGACGGCAGAGCGCCGCGCCGAGCGCCCCGGCCAGGTGCGGCCGGCGCTCGGTCCAGTCCAGGCAGTCGCGGACCACCGGCCGCCGGGCGCTGCGCAGCACGTCCACCGGTACGCCCAGCCCGGCCGCCCACGCCCACCCGTCGGGCGTCAGCGTCAGCCCGCTTGCCCGGTCCAGCCGCCCGTCGGCCAGCAGCGCGTCGTACATCAGCACGCCCAGCCGCCCGGCGAGGTGGTCGTAACAGGTGCGGGCGTACGCCAACGCGGCACCGGCGGTGGTGACCCGCAGGGACCCGGTCGGCGCGGGTGGGGCCGGCGCGTGCCCGGCCAGGCTCTCGATCAGCTGGGCCACCGACGGCCCGGCCAGCCGCAGGTAGCGGTGCCGGCCCTGCCGCTCCTCGACCAGCAGCCCACCCCGGACCAGGCGGGTGAGGTGGTCGCTCGCGGTCGACGGCGCGACCCCGGCCCGCCGGGCCAGTTCCCCCGCTGTCCAGGCGCGGCCGTCGAGCAGTGCGAGGCAGATGCCGGCCCGGGTGCCGTCGGCCAGCAGGGCGGCCAGTTCGGCCATGCCCCGGCCCTCGGTGACAGCGCTCATCGCCCCATCATCGCCCCAGCCGGCGACGCGTCCCCAGGCCGGGTCCGGGCGCTGGCGCGGTCACGAGCGCCGGGGTCTGCCGGTGGCAGCACCGCATGGTCGACGGAACCGGGGTGCGCAGGGCCTGCGGCGGCGGGACCGGCGCGAGTCGCGCGGTCAGGTGATGTGTTGCACCACCGGGACGATCCGGAAGTCGACGGTGGCCTGGTCGATGGTCGCGTGCACCGGGGAATCGGCCATCTCGGTCATGATCCCCGCGGCGCTGCGCCGGCCGTCGCTGGCGGAGTCCCACGCCACAATGTCGGTGATGAGGCCGTCGTCGGCCTCGGTGATGCGGCGCCAGCGGAAACCGGGCTGGCGCCGCAGGTAGGTGTTGATGTCCTCGTTGGCGGCGACGAAGTCGGCGCCCGTGAGGCCGGCGACCAGCCGGAACGTCGTCATCTCGAGCGCTTCGCTCATGGTCGTACCCCTTGCCGTGAACGGTCGGTCAGCCCTGCGCGGTGGACCGCATGATGATCTCGTTGATGTCGACGGTGTCGGGTTGCGCGATCGCGCAGGCGATGGCGTCGGCGACCGCGACGGCCGGCATGCCGAGTTCCTCGGCCGCGGCCCGGGCCGCGGCCTGGATCTGCGGATCGCCGCCGTGTTCGGTGAGTTCGGAGTGGGTGTAGCCGGGGCTCACGAGGGTCACCCGCACGTCCCGGCTCTCCTGGCGCAGTCCTTCGGTCAGCGCCCGCACCGCGTATTTGGTGGCGCAGTAGACCGCGGCCGTCGGATCCACACGGTAGGCCGCGGAGGAGCCGATGTTGATGATGTGGCCGGTGCCGCGGGCCCGCATGAGCGGCAGGGCGGCCGCGACACCGTGCAGGGTGCCGCGCAGGTTCACGTCGATCATCTGCTCCCACTCGTCGGTCCGCAGCGCGTCGACGGTGGACAGGGCCATGACGCCGGCGTTGTTGATCAGTACGTCGATGCGGCCGTACCGGTCGTGCGCGCCCTCGACGAAGGCATTCACGCTGTCCCGGCTGGTCACGTCGAGTTGACGGTACTCGGCCGTGCCGCCTGCGAGGCGCAGGTCGACGACGAGTGCGGCGAGGCGGTCGACGCGCCGGGCGCCGAGCACGACGTGATGGCCGTCGGCGGCGGCCAGACGACGGGCTGTCGCGGCACCGATGCCGCTGCTCGCGCCGGTGATAAGAACGATCTTCGATCGCGGGTTGGTCATTGCTGCTCCTGGTCCGGTTACTGCCTGGCGCGCCCAACCATCCTGCTGGCCCGGGTGCCCGGGAAGGGCGCCGTTTCCTGGGATCAGCGCACCCAGGTACGGCAGGTCCGGCCCGGCGGGGAGCCGGCACCGGTCGGTCAGCGCCACGCCACGCGGAGGGCACGGCAGCGCGACTGGCAGGGAGCACCGCACCCTGGCAGGCCACTGACCAGGAGTTTTAGGCTGGTGGACATGCCCGCTACCCACGACCGGCTCGGCGAGTACCTCCGA
This sequence comes from Micromonospora cremea, assembly GCF_900143515.1. Classification (NCBI taxonomy): domain Bacteria; kingdom Bacillati; phylum Actinomycetota; class Actinomycetes; order Micromonosporales; family Micromonosporaceae; genus Micromonospora; species Micromonospora cremea. The sequence goes on from NZ_FSQT01000001.1 coordinate 1,869,246, forward strand.
GCCCAGCGCGCCCGCGTCGACCCTCGGGATGTCGGGCTGCGCGGTGGCGGCGACCGCCGGGTGGCGGGGTTGCGCCGCGAGGAGATCGCGGTGCTGGCCGGTGTGAGCGTCGACTACTACGCTCGCCTGGAGCAGGGCCGCGAACGCAACCCGTCGCCGCAGGTGCTCGACGCGATCGGGCGGGCCCTGCGCCTCTCCCCGGACGCGCGCGGCCACCTCTTCCGCCTCGCCGGGCTCAACCCCGCCCTGGGCCGGGACAGCTCCCGCGCCTCGGTCCACCCCGAGCTGCTGCGGTTGCTGGACGCCTTTCCCACCTCCGCCGCCTACGTGCTCAGTCCGGCGTTCGAGGTGCTGGCCACGAACGGTGTCGCGGCGGCGCTGCTGTCCCCGTTCGCGGGCACCGCCAACATGGTCCGGGTGCTGTTCGAGCATCCGCAGGCGCGCAGCGTGTTCCCGGACTGGCCGGCCCTCACCGAGAACGTCGTGCACGCCCCGCGGCTCAACGCCGGCATCTTCCCGGACGATGAGCAGATCCAGGCGCTCGTGGCCGACCTGCGGGAGGCCTCGCCCGCGTTCCGCTCGCTCTGGGAAGACCAGACGGTGGGCGGCCTGACCCGCATGTTCAAGGTCGTGCACCACCCGGACGCCGGACGGATCGAGCTGACCTATCAGACCTTTGACGTCCGCGACGCGCCAGGCCAGCAACTGCTGGTCGGCACCCCGGCGCCGGGCAGTCGCAGCGCCGAGGCCCTCGCCTATCTGGCCGCTGTGTACGCCCCGGACTGAAACCCGCCCACGGCCGGGCCACGCGCGGTGGCCCCGCCGACGACCTGCTGGGTGTCGCGGCACGGGGCAGCCCCGTCGTTCCCTGTGGACAGGTCCACCCCTCTTTACAACGTTGTATCCATCGTTGTAGAAACGGGGGCACACACCGACCCTTGTCGACACACCGCCCACTCCCCCGAGGCAGGTCCCATGCGACACCTTCGCCGCGGCGGCGCGCTCGCCGCCGCGCTCGGTCTGATCCTGGCCGCGACCGCACCCGCTCCCGCTGTCGGCTCCGACGACCCGTCCCGCTACCGCAACCCGATCTCGACCGCCGTCGGCGACACCTTCGCCGACCCGGTCATCGTCCGCGGCGACGACGGCTTCTGGTACGCCTACGGCACCACCGACCCGCTGCGCGAGGGCGAGCACGAGTTCCACCGGGTGCCCACCGCCCGCTCGGCTGACCTGGTCGACTGGACGTACGTCGGCGACGCCTTCGGCCCCGACCAGCGCCCGCCGTACGCGGCGCCCGGGGCGGCGTTCTGGGCGCCGGACGTGCGCCGCCTCGGCGACCGGTGGGTCATGTACGTGACGGTCACCGACACCACGGCCTCCACCGAGGGCAGCGACTACGCCATCGGCGCGGCAACCGCCCCCACCCCGACCGGGCCGTGGACGTTCGCCGACCAGCCGGTCGTCGCCCCACGTCCCGGCGGTGGTGGCGGCTACCTGTGGACCATCGACCCCAGCCAGTTCACCGACGTCGACGGGCGCAGCTACCTCTACTACGGCAGCTACTACGGCGGCATCTCGGTCACCGAGCTCAGCCCGGACGGGCTGACCGCGGTCGGCACGCCGACCCTGGTGGCGATCGACAACAAGTTCGAGGGCAGCTACGTGCTGCGCCACGATGGCTGGTACTACCTGTTCGCCTCCACCGCGAACTGCTGCGCCGGCCCGGCCACCGGCTACTCCGTCCAGGTCGGACGCGCGCGTGACCCGCGCGGCCCGTTCACCGACCGCGACGGCGTCGCGCTGACCGCGTCCCGGGCCGGCGGCACACCGGTGCTCACCCAGAACGGCAACCGGTGGATCGGCACCGGGCACAACGGCTTCCTCACGGACCTGTCCGGCCAGGACTGGATCGTCTACCACGCCATCGACCGCGCCGACCCGTACCTGGACGAGCCGTACGGCATCAACGAACGCCCGATGCTGCTGGACCGGCTCGACTGGATCGACGGGTGGCCGACGGTGAACGCCGGCGCCGGCCCGTCCGAGGGCACCCGGCCCGCGCCGGTGACCACCGGCCGGGTCGACGACCGGTTCGACGCCGCCGGGCTGACCGGCTGGCGACGTACCGCCGGCGAGTGGCAGGTCACCGACGGCCAGCTCACCGGCAGCGGCGCGCTGACCAGCCGTACCACCGTTGGCGGCGACGTCCGGGCGGAGGCCGACCTGCGGCTGACCGGCGCGGCCACCGCCGGGATCACCCTCGGCGACCGCGTCGAGGTCCGGGTGGACGCGGCCGGCGGCCGGCTGGTGGCCCGCGACGGCGACCGGCGCGCCACCGCGCCGCTGCCCGCCGGGCTCGACCTGGCCGACCGGCACAACCTGGCCATCGAGGTACGCGGCCGGCAGCTGGTCGCCGAGCTGAGCCCGGCCCGGCTCGGTGACCAGCTCGCCGTGGTGTCGCTGCGGCTGGACCACCCGGTCGCCGGTCGGCCCGGGCTGGCCGCCACCGGCGGCCCGGCCGTGTTCGACAACGTCAGCGTGGCCCGGCTGTACCAACCGGCACGGCGGGCGGTCTCCGAGCCCCGGATCGGCGCGCCGTTGCGGACGTACTCCGACGAGTTCGGCGACGGGCTGGACGGCGACTGGCAGTGGGTGCGCGAGGACCCGGCGGCCACCGTCACCGGCGGCGCGCTGCGCTGGCCGGTGCAGGCCGCCGACCTGACCGGCACCGGCAACACCGCGGGGGTGCTGCTGCGCGACGCGCCGCGCGGCGACTACGTCGTCGAAACGAAGGTGACGCTGGACCTGGGCGAGGAGACGGTCCGCAACTACCAGCAGGCCGGGCTGGTCGCGTACGTGGACGACGATCGGTTCGCCCGGCTGGCCCAGGTGGCGATCTGGAACACCCGGCAGGTCGAGTTCGGCTACGAGCTGCCCTTCGCCGGCCAGCCGGTGTACGGCGGCAGCATCGTCGGCACCCCGGCCACCACCACCTGGCTGCGGCTGGCGCATCACGTCGACCCGGTCACCGGAGAGCACGAGTTCCGGGCCGGCTCCAGCCGGGACGGGCGGAGCTGGACGTGGGGTGCGGTGTGGACCTTCCCGGCCGACAGCACCCCGAGGATCGGCCTGGTCGCGCACGGCGGCGCCGAGCCACCGGTCACCGCCGAGTTCGACTACCTGCGCTTCTACCGCTGAGGCGGTCGACGAACAGATACCCGGGGGCCTCCGTCGCGTGGACGGAGGCCCCCGGGGCCGGCGCGATGTCGGCGCCGAGTGCCTGCTTGCCTGCGGACGTACTCTGAAGGGGCCGCGACGCCATTGTGGCGAGTCGGGGCCCAAGCGCTCGCACCGCGGGCGGATAGAAGTAGCCGCATGATCTGGACGAGGCTCAGAAGCGACCGCACCCCTCCCCGACTCCGCGCCGTTGACGACCTGCAGTTTCCTGCAAGCGGACGTCAGCGTCTCCTGAATCAGCATCCCCATCTCAGCGGCGACGACATCCGTCTGGTCGAAGCCGCGACCCGCCAATGGTTCAGGCTCGTCGTCCGCCACTCCGACGCGAAGCTTTCGATGCCGTCGGTGATCGTGGACGATCTGTGGCAGGAGCTGACCCTGCACGAGCGGGACTACGCCACCTTCTGCGACGTTGCGTTCGGGCGCCTTCTGCACCACCAGCCGAGGTCTGCGACGAGCGCCGGCACCGTCAATCGCAACCCTCTGCTGCTGGCCACTCTGAGCTGTGGCCGCCGGGACGAGGATTGCGGCCCAACCGGTCTTCCCCTGCTGTTCCGCGTGGACCAGGAGCTCCGCATCCTAGATGGCAACCGCTACCTGGCCGACTGCGGAGGGCGTGGCGAGTGCTTCCCGGTCTCCAACCGGGTCTGCCTGCAACACCTCGGAGGGCCGGGCAAACGGCCCAAGCCACCCGGCATCCGCGGCGATCTGCCCTTCAACGACGGCCGCCACGGCTACGCCGGCGGTGCGGGCGGCGGTGGTGGCGGCGACGGCGAGTTGTATGGCGGCGGCGATGGCGGGGGCGGCGATGGTGGTGGGGGCAGCAACTGAGGCCCCACCTGCGTTGATGACCGCCCGATGCCCCTGCCGGATCGGACGGTCACGAGCGATCAGACGTGCTGGCGGGTCAGCGGCGTCACCGACCGGTCCGCGCCGTCGTAGCTACGGGCCGCGACGAACGCGCCCGTCGGCCGCTGGCCGCCGGCGACCGCCCGGGCCAGCCGCAGGTCCGCGTTGCGGAACCGCAGTGCCACGCTCAGGTGCGGCACCCACACACCCGGCGCGTGCCACGGACGATGTCCGGCGGCGTCGGCGAGCACGTCCCAGACGGCGGCGTGCAGCGCCGTCAGCGCCGGCGTGGGTCGCACGAGCCAGACCAACGGCGCACTGCCGTCGAGAACGACGATGCGGTCGAGTGTGACCGGCACCGGCAGCGCGGCGTCGAACAGGTCGGCCAGGCGATGCTCGGTACCGGGTGGGAACTCGTCCACCGCCGCGAGGGTTAGGTGCGGCCGGTTGGTCGGGTGGGTGTTGCGGGCCAGGCTGGGCAACCCTGCTGCGGCCAGCCGGTTCCAGGCGGCCCGGACCGCGCCGTCCAATCCGGGCGAACAGACCAGTTCCACCGTACGCACCGACCCACGCTACTCGGCGGGTTGCGGCTCGGTGCGCTGGTCGAGGACGCTCACCGGGCGTTCGAAGAATGTCTCCAGCACGACGATGGTCTGGGTGCCGGTCACTCCGCCGATCTCGAAGATGGCGCGGAGCACCGCCTGCAGGTCTTCGGTGGTCGCCGTGCGGATCTTCACCAGCAGCGAGGCCGCGCCGGCGATGATGTGCGCTTCCTGGATGCCGGGGATTGCCGCGAGCGCTTCGCGGGTGTCGCCCATCCACGTGTTGCCGTCGACCATCACGAAGGCCGACACCCCCCGGTCCACGGCAGCGGGGTCGACGTCGACGGTGGTGCGGCGGATCACGCCGCGGTCGCGCAGCTTGCGCACCCGATCGTGTGCCGAGCCGGCGGACAGGCCCACCGCCTTCCCCAGCGTCGCGTAGGACTGGGTGGCGTCCTCCTGCAGGCACGCCAACAACGCTCGGTCGATGTCATCTACCAAGCTCGCCGCTCCCGAGGATGTGATCTAGCAAATGAGCCGGTTGACCTTACCACGTTCGGTGTGCGTACGATTTGGCCGAATGTGGTCTACGAGATGCCGGAGGCGCGGCCATGGTCGAGACGATTCCCGCACAGTTCCACCTGCTCGACGAGCGGTTCCGTTACCTGGACGGCGACTTCGTCCTCGAACGGCTGCACACGGGAGCACGCAAGACCGAGGGCCCGGCGTACTTTCCAGCCGGCCGGTACCTGGTGTGCAGCGACATCCCCAACGACCGGCTCCTGCGCTGGGACGAGACCACCGGCGCGGTCGGCGTCTTCCGCCACGCCTCGGGCTACGCCAACGGCAACACCGTGGACCGCCAGGGGCGGCTCGTCACGTGCGAGCAGGGCAACCGGCGAGTCACCCGCACCGAGCACGACGGCACGATCACCGTGCTCGCCGACCGCTACGAGGGCCGACGGCTCAACAGCCCCAACGACGTGGTGGTACGCGCCGACGGCACGATCTGGTTCACCGACCCGAGCTACGGCATCCACTCCGACTACGAGGGCAACAGGGGCGACAACGAGTTCGACGGCGCCTGCTACGTGTTCCGCCTCGACCCGGCCACCGGCGACCTGCGTGTCGTCGCCGACGATTTCTGCCGCCCCAACGGCCTGGCCTTCTCCGGCGACGAGCAGCAGCTCTACATCGTCGACACCCGGCAGGATCCCAGCCACATCCGCGTCTTCGACGTCACCGACGACGGCACCCTGACCGGCGGGAAGGTCTTCGCCGAATGCGATCTCGGCCGCTTCGACGGCATCCGCGTCGACGACGCCGGGCGTGTGTGGGCCGCAGCCTGGGACGGTGTGCACTGCTTCGACCCCGACGGCAGCCTCATCGGCAAGCTCCTGCTGCCGGAACCGGTCGCCAACCTCACCTTCGGCGGCCCGAAACGCAACCACCTGTTCATTACCGCCGGCAGGTCCGTGTACGCGCTTCGAGTCACCTTCAACGGCGCCCGCTACCCCGCGCCCACTGGCGGCGAGGGGAGATGAGCGACGCGTCGATCATGAAGTTCGCGACGTCGGTACCGGCGTGTCGTGACGCTAACTTCATGATCACCCAGGAGGTCGGCCCTCGGCCCGGTCAGAGCCAGCCGTTGTCGCGGGCGGTGCGCACCGCTTCGGCCCGGTCGGCCGCGCCGAGCTTCTGCACGGCGGCGGAGAGGTGGTTGCGCACGGTGCCGGTGGACAGGTGCACCCGGCGGGCGATCACCGCCACCGGGGCGCCGAACTCGGCCAGCCGCAGCGTCTCCAGCTCGCGGGGGGTCAGCGGGCAGGCGGGCAGGGTCAACGCGTCCGCGGCGAGCGACGGGTCGACGTAGCGCCCGCCGCCGTGCACCCGGCGGATCACGTCGGCGAGCGCGCCGCCCGGCGAGCCCTTGGGCAGGAATCCCCGCGCCCCGGCGGTCAACGCCTGCCGCAGGTGCCCCGGCCGGCCGTGCCCGGTCAACACCACCACCGCACAGGCGGGCAGTGCCCGGGTCAGCTCGGCGGCCACGTCGATGCCGTCCAGGCCGGGCATCTCCAGGTCCACCACGGCCACGTCGGGACGATGCGCCAACGCGGCGTCGACCGCGGCCCGCCCCTCGGCGGCCTGGGCCACCACCTCGATGTCCGGCTCGAGCCCGAGCAGCGCGGCGACGGCGACGCGCACCAGCTCCTCGTCATCGGCGAGCAGGACGCGGATCACGAGGCCACCGGCACGGTGGCCTCCAGGGTGAACACCGCGTCCTCGCGGCGCACCCGAAGCTCGCCCCCGACGGCGGCGAGCCGGTCGGCCAGCCCGCGCAGGCCGTGGCTGTGCTCGTCCGCGCCCCCGTCGTCGGCGCCGTCGTTGGTCACCGTCATCCTGGCCACGTCGTCCTCCCGATGGATGTGGATCCGGCACCAGTCGGCCCGGCTGTGCCGCAGGATGTTCGTCCCCGCCTCGCGCAGCACCACGGCCAACTCGGTGGCGGCGGACTGCGGCAGGTCCGCCGGTGGCGGAAGCACCTTGCAGCGCACCCCGCACGAGCGCAGCACGCCCGCCACGGCCGCCAACTGTTCGCCGAGGTCGACCGCGCGGTAGCCGTGCACGGTCTCCCGGACCTCGGCGAGTGCGGACGCGGCGAGCCGCTGCACCTCGGTGGCCTCCCGACCGGCCCGCTCCGGGTCCACCGGGGCGAGCCGGGCGGCCAGTTCGGCCTTCAACGCGATCACGGTGAGGCTGTGCCCCAGCACGTCGTGCACATCGCGGGCGAAGCGCAGGCGCTCCTCGGCGGCGGCCAGCCGGGCCTGGGCGGCCTGGCCCTGCCGGGCCTCCACGAGCAGGTCCCAGAACCAGACCTGGAACCAGTTGACCGCCGCGATGGTCACCCCGATTCCGCCGGCCACGATCAGGTACCGCACGACGGATCCGCCGGTCCACCACGCCACGCCCGCCGACACCAGGAGCGTGCCGGCGATCACCGCCAGTGCCGCCGGCAGGCGGACCAGCAACGGCGCCATGCCGATCAGCGAGGCGCCCAACCAGGCCCAGGTCGGCCAGACACCGGCCGCCACCGGCCCCACCAGCGGGATGGTCAGCACCGCCACCCCGGCCAGGCTCAGCTGGGCGCGGCGCCGCCAGCGCTGGTCGAGCCACGGCGTGACGGCCGCGTACAGCACGGCGGTCTGGGTGGCCGCGAAGGCGAGGATGCCGACCGCGCCGAGCGCGACGCGGCCGGGGTCAGTGTCCCGGGTCAGGCCGACGGTAGGCAGCAGGACGCTCGCCCAGACGCCGGTGGCCAGCGACAGCAGGGTCGCCCGCCGCGCCCGGTGCAGCCGGCGGTCCGCCCGGGGAGTCACCGCCTCGCTCGACACGCACCGATACTAGGACCGCTCCGCGCCCGGCCCACCCCTGCGGGATGTCACGGTCGGACCGTGCGGTCCGCACGGATTTCCGGTGACGGACGGGGCTGCCCACCGCGCCGGGGACGCCGCCAGGCTGGACGGCATGGGGAAGACATGGACGCACACCGACACACTCGCCGTACCGCCGACCGGGCCGCGGCCGGCCGACCGGCCGGCACCGCCGGGCACGTCGCCCGCCACCGTGCCGGCCGGCGGCACGCGGCGGCTGCTGCGGCACCTCGCCGAGATGGCGCTCGCCATGGTCGCCGGGATGCTGCTGCTCGGCCCGTTGTGGGACGCGGCGGGCGCCGCGCTGGGGCTCGCCGGCCCGCTGGGCCGGCCGGAGGTGGCCGCCCTGGTGATGGCCACCGACATGACCATCGGCATGACGGTCTGGATGCGCTACCGGGCGCATCGCTGGCTCGCGGTCGGCGAGATGGCCGCCGCGATGTACGTCCCGTTCCTGCTGCTGCTCGTACCGTTTCGGGCCGGCCTCCTGGACGGCGACGCGCTGCTGCTCGGCGGTCACCTGCTGATGGTGCCGGCGATGGTGCTGGTGGCGGTGCGGCACCGGCACGAGACGCCGGTGCCGGTGCGACGGCATCCGGCCGTGGTGGCGCTCGCTCGCCGCTGGCCGACCGGATTGGCGCTGCTCATGGCCCTGGACCTGGTGATCGACCCGAAGGTGCTCAGCCCCTGGACGATGCTGGTGCTGCCCGGCGGCTACCTGGTGATCGGCCTGGTCCGCGGCACGCTACGCGGACCGGGCGTGCTCACCACCCAACTGCTCGGATTGGCCGGCTGGGTCGCCCTGACCCTGGTCGCGGTCACGGCCGGCGGACGGACCGCCGCGTGGCTGGTGGCGTTCGGTTGGCTGGCGCACGCTGGCTGGGACCTGGTCCACCACCGCAGCGGCCGGGTGGTGCCGCGCGGCTACGCCGAGGGGTGCGGCGTACTCGACGCGGTTGTGGGCATCGCCGTGATCCTGGCGATCCTGACCACCGGCTGAGTCGACCGCCCGCCGGCACGGGGCGGCGGGCGGCACGGGGCTCCCGCGGGGCGTTGTGCCGGTCGCCGCAGCGGGTGCGGCGGCGTGATGAAAAGCTTGGCGCATGAGTTCCGCACCTGCACAGCACGACGCACCGACCGACACCGCCCCCGACGGCACCGACGAGGCGAACGCCTTCACGGAGCTGGGGCTGCGCGCCGAACTGCTGGGCGCGCTGACCGCCCTCGGTTACGAGGAACCGACCCCCATCCAGCGGGAGGCGATCCCACCGCTGCTGGAGGGCCGGGACCTGCTGGGCCAGGCGGCCACCGGCACCGGCAAGACGGCGGCGTTCGCACTGCCGCTGCTGCACCGGATGCCGGCGCACCGCGACGGCGGGGACCCGGTGGCGTTGGTGCTGGTGCCGACCCGGGAGCTGGCGGTGCAGGTGTCCGAGGCGTTCCACCGCTACGGCAAGGACCTGGGCGCCCGGGTGCTGCCGATCTACGGTGGGCAGCCGATCGGGCGGCAGTTGCGGGCACTCGACAGCGGGGTGGACGTGGTGGTGGCCACCCCGGGGCGGGCGCTGGACCACATCGCCCGGGGCACGCTGCGGCTGGGCGGGCTGGCCACGGTGGTGCTCGACGAGGCCGACGAGATGCTCGACATGGGCTTCGCCGAGGACATCGAGGCGATCCTGGAGCACGCCCCGGCGCAGCGCCAGACCGTGCTCTTCTCGGCCACGATGCCGTCCCGGATCGACGGGATGGCTCGCCAGCACCTGCGGGAGCCGGTGCGGATCGAGATCGGCCGGGAGCAGCAGGTGGCCGGCGAGGCGCCCCGGGTGCGGCAGAGCGCGTACATCGTGACCCGGGCGCACAAGCCCGCCGCGCTGGGTCGGGTGCTGGACGTGGAGTCGCCCACCGCGGCGATCGTGTTCTGCCGGAGCCGGGAGGAGGTGGACCGGCTGACCGAGACGATGAACGGCCGGGGCTACCGCTCCGAGGCGCTGCACGGCGGGATGAGCCAGGAGCAGCGGGACCGGGTGATGGGGCGGCTGCGGGCCGGCACCGCCGACCTGCTGGTCGCCACCGACGTGGCGGCCCGCGGGCTGGACGTCGAGCAGCTCACCCACGTGGTCAACTACGACGTGCCGTCGGCGCCGGAGTCGTACGTGCACCGGATCGGCCGGGTGGGCCGGGCCGGGCGGGAGGGCGTGGCGATCACCCTGGCCGAGCCGCGCGAGCACCGGATGCTGAAGACCATCGAGCGGGTGACCGGCCAGCGGATCACCATCGACAAGATCCCGACGGTGGCGGACATGCGCACCCGCCGGCTGGAGCTGACCCAGGCGGCACTGCGGGAGAGCCTGCTCGAGGACGACCTGGACCCGTACCGGGTGATCGTGGAGACGCTGACGGACGAGTTCGACCTGATGGAGGTGGCCCTCGCCGCGGTGAAGCTGGCACACGAGGTGACCTCGCCGGGTTCGGACGACGAGGAGGAGATCCCGCAGGCGCCGGTGCGCGGCCCGCGCGAGGGCCGGCCGGAGACCGGCGGTCGGGGCGGTGACCGCCGCGGTGGCGGCCGGCCGCGCTCGGGTGGCAACGGCGTCCAGGTCTTCATCGGCCTGGGCCGGCGCGCGGGGGTGCGCCCGCAGGATCTGGTCGGCGCGATCACCGGGGAGACCGGGATCAGCGGCCGGGACATCGGCTCGATCGAGATCGCCGACCGGTTCTCGCTGGTGGAGGTGCCGCCGGGGATGGCCGACGAGGTGATCGCCGGGTTGCGCGGCAGCACCATCAAGGGCCGCAAGGCCACCGTGCGCCGGGACCGCGGCGGCGACCGCTGAACGGACCGCCGGCGATCGACGGGTACGACGGTCGCCGGCGGAAGGATCAGGAGGGGTACGGGCCGAACCGGCCCGACGCCACGACCGCGGCGAGGACGAGCGACACCCTCCGGGGGACCGCCTCGCGCGGGCGAGGTGGTTGAGGGTTCGAGCACGACAGCACGGTTCGCCGCTCGACTCGTACAGCGACAGGCCCCCGCCGTCGGGAGAGACGGCGGGGGCCTGTCGTGGTGGGTCAGGCCGCGGCGAGCGCCGGGCCGTCGAGCGCGTCGACCTCGGCCGGACGCAGCGCCAGGGCGAGCACGTCGGCCACGTCGGCCAGGGTGTGCACGGTCAGCGCCTCGCGCACCTCGGCCGGCAGGTCGTCCAGGTCCGGCTCGTTGCGCGCCGGGATGATCACCTCGGTGAGGCCGGCCCGGTGTGCGGCGAGCAGCTTCTGCTTCACCCCGCCGATCGGCAGCACCCGACCGGAGAGCGTCACCTCACCGGTCATCCCGAACTCCGGGCGGACCGGGCGGCCGGTGACCAGCGACGCCAACGCGGTCACCATGGTGATGCCGGCGCTGGGGCCGTCCTTGGGCACCGCACCCGCCGGAACGTGCAGGTGGATCCGCCGCCCCGCCAGGGCGTTCGGGTCGATGCCGAGCCGGCGCCCGTTCGAGCGCAGGTAGGAGAGCGCGATGTGCGCCGACTCCTTCATCACGTCACCGAGCTGACCGGTCAGGGTCAGGCCCGGCTCGCCCTCCATGCTGGTCGCCTCGATGAAGAGCACGTCCCCGCCGGCGCCCGTGACGGCGAGGCCGGTGGCCACGCCCGGCACCGCCGTGCGTTCGGCCGACTCCGGGGTGAACTTCGGCCGGCCCAGGTAGCTGGCGAGGTTGCCGGTGTCGACGCGTACCGGCGCCGGGTCGGTCGCCAGCGCCACCGCCACCTTGCGCAGGATCTTGGCCAGGGCACGCTCGAGCTGCCGGACGCCGGCCTCCCGGGTGTACTCCCCCGCGATCAGCGCCAGCGCCTCGTCGGCGACGCTGACCTCCTCGGCGGTCAGCCCGGCCCGCTCCCGCTGCCGGGGCAGCAGGTGGTCCCGGGCGATGGCGACCTTCTCGTCCTCGGTGTACCCGTCCAGGGTGACCAGCTCCATCCGGTCCAGCAGCGGGCCGGGGATGGTCTCCACCACGTTGGCGGTGGCCAGGAAGAGCACGTCGGACAGGTCCAGGTCGACCTCCAGGTAGTGGTCCCGGAAGGTGTGGTTCTGCGCCGGGTCGAGCACCTCCAGCAGGGCGGCGGCCGGGTCGCCGGCGTAGCCGGCGGCCAGCTTGTCCACCTCGTCGAGGAGCACGACCGGGTTCATCGAACCGGCCTCGCGCAGCGCGCGGACGATCCGGCCGGGCAGCGCCCCGACGTAGGTGCGCCGGTGACCGCGGATCTCGGCCTCGTCGCGGACGCCGCCGAGCGACACCCGCACGAAGTTGCGCCCGAGCGCCCGGGCGACCGACTCGCCGAGGCTGGTCTTGCCGACCCCGGGCGGACCGGCGAGGGCCAGCACCGCGCCGGACCCGCGACCGCCGACCACGCCGAGGTTGCGCTCGGCGCGGCGGTTGCGCACCGCGAGGTACTCCAGGATGCGGTCCTTGACGTCGGCCAGGCCGGCGTGGTCGGCGTCGAGCACCGCCCGCGCCGCGGCCAGGTCGGTGTTGTCCTGGGTACGCGTCCCCCACGGCATCTCGAGCACGGTGTCCAGCCAGGTGCGGATCCAGCCGGCCTCCGGGGAGGCGTCACTGGCCCGCTCCAGCTTGCCGACCTCGCGCAGGGCCGCCTCGCGGACCTTCTCCGGCAGGTCGGCGCCCTCGACCCGGGACCGGTAGTCGGCCGAGCCGTCCGGCTCGTCCTCACCCAGCTCCTTGCGGATCGCGGCGAGCTGCTGGCGGAGCAGGAACTCCCGCTGGGACTTCTCCAGCCCCTCCCGGACGTCGGTGTTGATCTGCTCGGTGACCTCCTGCTCGGCCAGGTGTTCCTTCACCCAGCCGACCAGCAGCTCCAGCCGGGCGGTGACGTCTGGCGCGGCGAGCAGCTCGGTCTTCTGCTCCAGGCTCAGCCAGGAGACGTAGCCGGCCGAGTCGGCCAGCTCGGACAGGTCGGTCATCCGCTCGATCGCGTCGATGACCTGCCAGGCGCCACGCTGCTGGAGGACCGAGGTCATCAGGGCGCGGTACTCGCGGGCGAGCTCACGCGCCCGACCGGCGGGCGCGGGTTCGGTCAGTTCGGTCGCCTCGACCCAGAGCGCGGCACCGGGGCCGGGCACGCCGGAGCCGATCCGGGCCCGGGAGAGGCCACGGACGACCGCGGCCGGCTCGCCGTCGGGCAGTCGGCCGACCTTCTCGATGGTGGCGACGGTGCCCACCGGGCCGTACTCGCCGTCGATGCGGGGCACGGCGAGCAGCTTGCGGTCACCGGTCGCGCGGGCCGCGTCGACCGCGGCCTGGGTGGTCGGGTCGAGGGTCACCGGGATGACCATGCCAGGCAGCAGCACGCTGTCGGTCAGGGGAAGTACCGGAAGAGTTGCCATCGAACACCTGCTATCGCGTTGACTTGAGCGTGTCTCACTCAAGTAACAAAGCGTTCCCCTTGTTCCGCACTGTGACCCAGACCACTGCCGGGTTCCGGACGGCGGACCGGAAACAGCAGCTCACGCGCGGGCGCGCCGGCATCAGGTGGCGTCGTCGTCGAGCAGGTCGTCGGCCAGGTCCGGGGTGGTGCCGTACAGGCGGGGGTCGCCGGGTGCGAGCACCGGTTCGGGGGCCTGGGTGAACTCGGTGGAGTCGGTGAAGGCGTCGGGGACCGGCATTTCTTCCAGGCCGTCCTGCTTGAGTTGTTCGATGGCGGCCATCCACATGTTCTGGTGCATGGTGTCGCGGGCCAGCAGGAAGCGCAGCATCTGCTTGACGCCGGGGTCGTCGGTCATGTTGAACAGGCGGGCGACCTGCAGGCGGCCTTGTGCCTCGGCGGTGACGTTGAGTTGGAAGTCGGCCATCAGGTTGCCGCTGGCGGTGATGAACGCGGCGTTCCAGGGCACGCCGTTGCTGTCGGTGGGCAGGGCGCCGCCGCCGCCGTGGATGAAGTGCGCGGGGTTGGACCCGCCGTAGATCGCGGCGACCATGGGGTTGTCGTCGGCGGCTTCCTGCAGGGACAGGGGGGCGTTCTCCAGCAGGCGGGTGATCATGGTGGCGATCATCTCGACGTGGCCCATCTCCTCGGTGCCGACGTCGAGCAGCAGGTCCTTGTACTTGCCGGGCAGCCGGCAGTTCCAGCCCTGGTAGAGGTACTGGTTGGCGACGGTCATCTCGCCCCACTTGCCGCCCAGGATCTCCTGCAACCGGCGGGCGAACGCCGCGTCCGGGCCGTCCGGCTTCGCCTCGAACTGCAGGTCCTTGACATGACCGAACATCGGTCCTCCTCGGTGCCGGCGAGCTGGCAGGAGGACCATTCCCCGCCCGGTGACCCGGCCGGGCCAACCCGTGTCCCGGCGGGGTCAGCGCACCGGCCGAACCACGGGCAGGAGCACCTCCAGCGCCACACCGCGCGGCCGCAACCGGTGCACCCGTAGCACTCCCCCGTCCGCCGCCACCAGCTGTCGCACGATCCAGAGACCGAGGCCGGACACCCCGGCCACCGGCGCCGGGCGGCGCATCGCGGCCAGCAGCGCGTCGTCCACCCGCCCCTCGTCGGTGACCAGGATGCTCAGTCCGGGGCGGCGCAGCGCGGCGTAGAGCCCGACCTGACCCTCCGCCGGCCCGTGCCGCAGCGCGTTCTCCACGAGATTCACCAGCACCTGCCGGGTCCGCCCGGCGGGCACCGGGCAGGCGCAGGCCCGCCGGGTGGCCCGAGCCCGCCGCCGGTCCGCCGGCACCAGCGCGGCGGCCTGGCGCAGGATCCCGGCCAGCGGCACTGCCGGCTCCGGCTGCGCGCTCAGAGCCAGCGCGCCGGTGCCGGCGGCCGCGCCGCGCAGCAGACCCTGCAGGTGTACGGCCTGGTCGCGGGCCAGCTCGGTGATCGCCCGCCGGTCCGCGCCGGTCAGCTCCCGCCGCTCGTCGGCCAGTGCCCGGGTCAGCGAGGTCAGGGTGGTGACCGGAGTACGGAACTCGTGGCACAGCACGCGCAGCAACAGCTCGGAGTCAACCTGCGAGGACCCCCGCTCACCAGGCCCGACATCGGTCCGGCGCAACCCTCGCAACAGGCCCTGCAAACCGTGGCGTGCGCGCATCCACCCGACTCCCCTCGTTCGGTGCGTACCCGCATGATCGGTACCCGCTGGGGAACGGCCCAGACATGCCGGACGCCCCCGCCATCAGACTCGCGGTCGTGGACGACCACCCCCTCTTCGTCCGCGGCCTGGAGCTGCTGCTCCCGCTGACCACCGACGGCCGCGCCGAGGTGGTCGGCTCGACCGGCGACGCCGCCGCGGCGGCCGCCCTGGTCAGCCGCTGCCACCCCGACCTGGCGCTGGTCGACCTGCACATGCCGCCACCGGGTGGCACCCGGGCGGTGGCCGCGATCCGGCGGACCACCCCACGGGTGCGGGTGGTCGCGATGTCCGGCTCAGCCGACCCGGCACCGGCCTTGGAGGCGCTGCGGGCGGGCGCCGAGGGGTTCCTGCCGAAGACCAGCGAACCCGAGGAGCTGCTGCCCCCGCTGCTGGCCGTCCTCGACGGCTGGGCGGTGCTGCCGGCCGAACTGCTGCGCGCCGTGCTGCGGCCCTCGCGTGCCGCGCCGGTCGACCTGGACGGCGAGGAGCGCCGGCTGCTGCGCGCGATCGCCGCCGGCCGTAACACCGTCGACATCGCCGAGGAACTGCACGTCTCGGAGCGGACGGTGAAACGGATGACCGCCGCGCTGCTGCGCAAGCTGCGGGTGACCAACCGGGCGGAGGCCGCCGCCGTCGCCGGGCACGCCGGCCTGCTCGGCGAATGAGGCCGGGCCCTTCCCCGACTCAGCGTCCGTTCCCGGTTTTGCGGCAGGGAAATCGCGACGCGCCGAAATGAAATGGGACGCATATTGTTGCGGTTTCCCGGGGTGATAGGTCAGACTTTGGACACATCCCGCCACACACAGGGAGTAATTGGCAATGGCGAGAAAAGTAATCACGGTGCTGACCGACGACCTCGACGGTGGGAAGGCCGACCGGACCGTCGAGTTCAGTCTTGACGGCGTGGCCTACACGATCGATGTCTCGGACGAGAATGCCGGCGTCCTGCGCAAGGCGCTGGATCCGTACATCAATGCGGGTCGGCGGATCGGCCGAGGCCCGGTGGAGAACACCCGGACAGTTCGGCGGCCGGGGCGACCCAGCGGCGCCGGAATGGATCGGGAGCAGAACCGGGCCATCCGGGAATGGGCCGTCAAGAACGGCTACAAGATTTCCGAGCGGGGCCGGATCCCGGTCGAGGTCGTCGAGGCGTACAAGAACCGCTGATCGCACGACACGCGGACGGGGTCTCGCCGGAAACGGCGTGACCCCGTCGGACTTTCACCGGCCGTCTTCCGTCGAAGGCTCATTCCCCGGCGGCACCGCTGCGCGCCGGGGAGATACGCGGCGGCCGGTCACCCGGGCTGTCCGCCCCGGTGACCGACCGCCGCTGGTCGGCTCGATCTGTTCCGACCTAGCTGACCTCGATACGCACCGCGTCGAACGCCGGGGTCTGGTTGGCCCGTTCCATCATCGGCAGACGGTGCGAGCCGTCACCGGCCCACACCGCGCACTGCGCGGTGCCCGACTCGGGCAGACCCGGGATCTGGATGGTCACCTCGTCCGGCTGGGCACCACCGCGCCCGTCCTCGGTGGCGACGAAGAAGGCGGGCACCTCCTGCGGCTCGGGCGGGGCGGTCAGGCTGTCCAGCATCCGGCAGGCGGTGTGGAAGTGCCCGCGGACCAGGCCCTGGTCGTTGAGCAGCGAGCTCTCCACGTAGTACCCGCCCTGACCGGCAGCCAGGAAGCGGTCCCGGATCAGGTTGCGGGTGCTGACCCGCAGGGTGAAGGCCTGGTTCTGGCCGACCTGCTCAGGGAACTCGGTGATCAGCAGCGAGGGGTTGTTGGCGGCCGCGCCGACCTCACCGAACTCGGTGCTCACGCAGCGGTTGCCGTTCTGGAAGCCGTCGTGCGGCTGGAGCTGGCTCTCGTCGCAGTTGTTGGCCAGCACGCCGAGCCCGGCACCGGGAGCATTGCCGCCACCGGTGTCACCACCGCCAGTGTTACCACCGCCGGTGTTGCCACCACCGGTGTTGCCACCGCCGGTGTTACCACCACCCGTGTTGCCGCCGCCGCTGTTACCCGTCGGCTGCACCTGGCATTCGGCGAGCTGCGCGAGACCCTGCGGGCGCGGCCCGGCCCGGTCGATGGCGGTCGTGATGCGGTCCAGCACCGCGCGCCGCTTGGCCGCCAGCGGTTGCAGGAGAGAGGTGCGGATGACGGCTTCGCCCTTGCTGCCCTCGGCGGCCAGCCGGCGGTCGGCCTCGGCGATCTGGGTCTGCAACTGGGCGAGGTTGCGGTCCACCTCGGCCCGGGCCCGGGCCGGCACCTGCGGCAGCTTGGCCGTCACGTCCGGGCAGGCGATGGCCGAGCCGCTGCCGACCGTGCCGTCCTTGCCGTCCTCGCACTCGGGGACCGACTGCTGCCCGTCACCCCAGTGGTTACGCACCCACCGACCGTTCTGCCACGTCCGGGTGGTCGAGCCGTCGCCATTCGGCGCGGTAGCGCCCGGGCTCGGCTGCACACACTGTCCAGAGGCCGGCCGTGGATTGTTCGGCCGCCGGTCCTGGGCCGACGAAATCTGGGTCACGGCGACTACTCCACCGAAGACCACGAGCGTGCCGACAACGGCCAGCAGACGCTTGCTCCGCGCGTTGCCGGATGACCGGCGCGCCCGTGTGGACCTGCGCATCGAATTGCTCTCCTTCTCGATCCGGTAGTGGATTCCTGCCCTCGGCGGACCGACGGATGTGAGATGGCACGCCACGGCGGCGACCACCGCGACCTACCCGGTGACGTGTCGATGGCCGACGATGCCCTTTCCGCACCGTCTCCCGCGTCCCGTCGACGCGGATGGGGAGATCCTCTTCATTCGCGCAGGAGTACGGGACGGCGAGCGGGAAGGTTCAACCGACGCACAGGAAATTGCCGCGATCTGGCGCGGGCCGCGCCGGAAGGGTCGGCTGGATGCAGCGGGTAACGGATCAGTCGACGCAGAGGTGGTCGAACGCGAAACCGCCCACCAGCTCGTGCCGGCGCCGACTCAGCGCGACGATCTCCGCGGTGAGCTCGGCGCGCGGCAGCAGGTCCGGGTCGACGGGTTCGGTGACGCGCAGTCGTTCCCCGACGGCGACCGTGGCGAGGTCCTCGGCCAGCCGGGCCGCGTCGATGCCGCAGGAGAAGCGGTGCTCGGTCACCGAGACCCGCTCGACCAGGCAGGCGTCGGGGCGCACCTGCACCCAGCTCCACCCCTGCGCCGGGCCGTCCGCCCAGCGCACGTGCAGCCCCCGCACGATCGGGTCGGCCAGCCGCCGGGCGACGTACGCCTCGACCGCGGCCGCACGGGCCAGCGCGCCGAGGTCGTTGACCGGCCCGGTCCGGCCGTCCGGCAGCCGGCCGAGGATGTCCCGGAAACCCACCGGGGTCGGCTCGTCCCCGGCGCCGCCCGCCGCGTAGTCCCGCGCGTCGATGACGTACTCCACCAGGCGTCTGCCGTGCTCCGCCGCCCGCAGGGTTGGCGACCCGACCCGCAGTACGGGCAGCCCGACCGCCGCGCTCACCGCGTCCTTGAGTCGCTCGGCCCGCTGCTCCGCGGAGCCGGCGGTCGCGACCGGGCCGATCTCCACGGCGACGATCGGCCGACCGGTGTCGGCGGCGCAGACCACGAAGTCGAAGCCGGCCCGGCTGGCCGAACTCCACTGGCTGCCGGTGACCCCGGGTGGACGCCCCTGGACCAGCTCGCTGAGGCGGCGCGCCGGGTGCACCCGGTGACCGGCGCGGGTGAACAGCGTGTCCCGCTCACCGTCGGCGGGCAACGCCCGCAGCCAGCCACGGTCGTCGCTGACGGTGCTCGTCATCTGCCTGATCCATCCGCCGGTCGGTCGAGCCGGGCCGAGTCTAGGCGGTCGATCATGGCGCGCGCGTCGGCGGTGCGGCCGGGACCGCCCGGCCGGCCGGACCGGCGGTTACTCGGCGGCGCCCATCACCAGGCCCTCGATCGTGTGCTTCTGCCGGATCGGCTCCAGCCGGTCCACCACCGGGCAGGGCAGGTGCGCCCGGACCAACGCGGGCAGGCGCTCCCAGTAGGCGTGGGTGACGGCCATGTCGTGGTGTGCGGCGTTGCCCGCGCCGGGGGCGTCCACGCCGAGCACCAGCACCGGGCGGGGCGACTGGGAGACGTTCGGGGTGCCGCGGTGGATCGTCAGCGCCGACCGGGCGGAGATGTCCCCGCGCTGCGGGTACTTGCGCACCGCCCGCTGCTGGTACCGCGGGTAGCGCTCCCGGGGCGGGAACATCTCGTGGTCGAAGTCGACGCCGTCGTCCCACTGGGTGCCGGGGGCGATCTCGAACGGCCCCATCTCCTCCACCGTGTCCACGGTGGTCAGGTTGAACGCCAGCGAGGTGAGCCGCCGCTGCCGCCGGGTCTCCTCCGGCATCGGGAAGTCCCGGTGCCAGGGTTGCATCGCCGCCCCGGGGAAGGGGATGTCGAAACCCAGCTCGACGATCTCGTACTCCGGGCCGAGCACCGCCCGGCAGACCGACACCACCCACGGGTGGGTGACCAACTCGACGAAGCCGCGCAGCTGCTCCGGATGGATCTCCACGTACCAGCGTTGCGGGCCGCGGCCGACCGCGCCGTCGGGGCGGGAGCGTGCCTCCTCGAACGCGACGGCCACATCGTTGCCGACCTGCTCCGCCCAGCCCGGGTCCAAGGCGCCCCGGCAGGCGGTGATGCCGTCGCGGTACAGGTCGCCGAGCGCCTCGACCGGTACCTCGTCATCGCCGCTGGGCACGGGGTCGGCGGCGGGCGCCGCCGGCGGCGCCGGGGGAACACGCATGAGGCCTCCTCGGGACGAAGCGAGCGTTACAACGTTGTAGAAGCGTGTCAAGGACCATCGGAGCGCGCCAGTGCCCGGACAGCTGCTGTGACTCACATCACAGAGCAGCTGGGTTCCAGGGGTCGCCGCAGCGTGTATCCAGCGGGGTCGTCGGTAGCGGACCGGTCGGGAGGTCAGCATGTCGGAACGCCAGTTCGGCGTCCTCGCCGGTAACGGTCCGGGCGCTCGCGGGCGCCAGGGTGACAGCGCTCGCCGTGCCGGCCGGCCTCGGCTGGCCGGCGATCCGACCATCCTCCGGCGACCTCGCGCCGGCCGCGCAGGGCGCCACCACCGGCTCGCGGCGCCACCCGGCACCATCCGCCCGACCGCCGGCCCCGACCCGAGCGGCGGCACCGTCGCGACCGCCGGTCGGGATCCGAGCGCCGGGACCCGCCCCAGCGCCCGGACCGGCCGGAACGCCGGAATCAGCCCCAGCGCCGGGACCGGCCCCACCGCCGGGACCGGCCAGAGCGTCGGCGCGGGCCGGTGGGAACGGGGCACCGCCGGGTCGGCGGACGTCGCGCGCATCGCAGCCGACGCGGCCGGCCGGGTGCCGGGCGTGTCCGGCGCCCACCCGGCCACGGTCCGCATGGACCACCGGTCCGTGGGCCTCGACCTGCATCTGGTCACCTGGTACGGGCACAGCGTGCCCGCCGTCGCCGAGGCGGTCCGGGTGGCGGTCGCCGACCGGGTGGCCGCCGACACCGGGCTCACCGTGGCGGCGGTGACCGTCACGGTGGACGACCTGCTCGTCCCCGGCGTCGACGTGCCCCACACCGGGCAGGCGGCTGGAGGCTGACGTGCGGACCGCCAACCGGGTCGCCTCGGTGCTGCTGGCCGCCACGCTGCTGGCCGGCGGCGCGCTGCTGGCCGTGCAGGCGCTGCTGGTCACCCTGGATCGCCCGGCGCCGCTGCTCGCCCGGACCGGCTGGTACGACACGCTGACCAGCGCCCGTTGGCGCGACCCGGGTGTCCGTGCCGCGGCCGGCGGGGCCGTGCTGCTCGGCCTGGCCGTCCTGGCCGCCCAGCTGCGGCGCTGGACGCCGGTCCGTCTGCGCGTCGACGAGCGGGACGGCTGGTACCTGCACCGCCGCTGTGTGGAGCGCCGGCTGGCCGACGCGGCGGGCACCGTGCCGGGTGTGCGCCGGGCCCGGGTCCGGGTCCGCCGGCGCGGCGCCGAGTGGCGGCCCCGCGTACGCGCCACCGGCGACCCGGCAGCCCGTGCCGAGGTGGAGTTCGCGGTGCACCAGGAGCTGCACCGCCTCGCCGCGCCACGCACCGGCCGGATCGAGGTCCGGCTGCTCCCCCGCGGGTGGCCGGTATGACAGACGCCGCCCACCGACTGCTGTGGACCATCGTCGCGCTGCTGCTGGTGGCGGGCGGCACCGTGACGCTGGCGGCCAGCTTCGGGATGCTGCCCGGCGGCGACCCCAGTGCGGCACTGCTCAGCGCCGGTCTCCTGAGCCGGTGGCGGCTGGCCACGCCGTGGACCACCCTGGCCGCGGCGGTTACCGGGGCGCTGCTCGCCCTGACCGGGCACCAGCTGCTGGGCTGGGAGCTGCGCCGGCCCGTCTCCGCGGTGCGAGGCACGCTGAGTCACCCCGGGCGCCGTCCGGGTCGCACCCGCCTGGCCGCCGACGTCCTCGTCCACGCGCTTGAGCGCGACCTCACCGGCGGCCCCGGGGTCCGCCGTGCCCGGGTGGTGCTCACCGGCGCGCCGCCGCGACCGGACGTGTGGATCCGGGTGGACCTGACGGCCGACACCCCGGCCGCCGGCGTACGGGAACATGTCCGCGCCGCGGTCCGCCGGTTCGCGACCACCGCCGGCTGCCAACCGGCGCACCTCGACGTGACCGCCCGGATCGAGCCCGGACGACCCTGACCGGAGCCGCACCGGCCCGGCCGGCATGATCGGTACCGGACGGGATGGCTGACGGAGGTGCGCGGTGCGGGTGGTGTCGCTGGTGCCATCACTGACCGAGGCGGTGGCGCTGACCCTGCCGGGTGTGCTGGTCGGGGCCACCGACTGGTGCACCCACCCGGCCGGGCTGGACGTCGCCCGGGTCGGCGGCACCAAGTACCCGGACCTGGACCGGGTCCGCGCGCTGCGGCCGGACCTGGTGCTGCTGAACGTGGAGGAGAACCGCCGGGAGGACGCAGAGTCGCTGCGGGCCGCCGGCGTGCCGGTGCGGGTCACCTATCCGCGTACCGTTCCGGGCGCGTTGACCGAGCTGGCTGAGCTGCTGGCCGAGCTGGGCGCGCCGGCGGAGCCGGCCTGGCTGCGGGCGGCGCGGCGGGCGTGGGCCGCGCCGCACCGCCTGGCACCCGCCCGCCGGGCGGTGGTGCCGGTCTGGCGTCGGCCGTGGGTGGTGCTCGGCGGCGACACGTTCGCCGGCGATGTGCTGCACCGGCTCGGCGTGATCAACGCGTACGACCGGCACGCCGAGCGTTATCCCCGCCCGAATCTGGCCGAACTGCGCGACCAGCGGCCGGAGCTGGTGGTGCTGCCCGACGAGCCGTACCGGTTCAGCGCCGACGACGGGCCGGAGGCGTTTCCCGGCGTACCGTGCGCACTGCTCTCCGGGCGACACCTCACCTGGTACGGCCCGTCCCTCGCCGAGGCGCCCGCGCTGCTGGCCGACCAGTTGTCCCGCCCGACGCTGGCCGGCTGACGTCGAGCGGGGTCAGCCGGTGGCGCGGGCACGCCGGGCGGCCATGATGCTGGCCACGATGGAGACCGCAAGGGTCAGCACCACCACCGTGAGGGTCAGCCAGACCGGCAGCTTGCCCACCGGCGTCTCGGCCAGGATCAGCTTCAACCCCGCGAAGGCGAGCAGCAGGGCCAACCCGTAGCGCAGGTAGCCGAAGTGGCGCAGCAGGCCGGCGAGGCAGAAGTAGAGGCTGCGCAGCCCGAGCACGGCGAACGCGGTGGCCGTCCAGACCAGGAAGGTGTTCGTGGTGATCGCGAGGATCGCCGCCACCGAGTCGATGGCGAAGACCACGTCGGTGGCCTCGATGGCGACGAGCGCCACCAGCAGCACGGTCGCCGTGCGCCGGCCCTCGACCCGGGCGGTGAACCGGTCTCCGTGGTACCGGGCGTCGGTGGGGACCAGCCGCCGGAACAGCCGGACCACCGGATTGTGCTCCGGGTCGACGTCCGGCTCCCCCCGCACCGCCAGGCGCCAGCCGGTCCAGATCAGGAAGGCGCCCAGCACGAACCCGGCCCAGGCGAGTCGGTCCAACAGCTCGGCACCGGCGAAGATGAACACCAGCCGGAACGCGAGCGCGCCCACGACGCCCCAGAACAGCACCTTGTGCTGGTAGCCCGGCGGCACCCGGAAGTAGCCGAAGAGCAGGGCGAAGACGAAGACGTTGTCCACCGAGAGCGCCTTCTCCAGCAGGTAGCCGGAGTAGTAGGCGATCGCGGGGTCGCCGCCGAGGCCGAACCAGACGACCAGCCCGAACAGCAGGCCGGCGACGATCCAGACGCCGCTCCAGACCAGCGCCTCCCGCAGCTCGATGACGTGGCTGTCCCGGTGCATGAGCACGTCGACCGCGAGCATCACGGCGATCACCGCGCCGACCGCCGCCCAGGCCCACAGCGGCACCGCGACCGTCGCCTCAGCCACCCGGCGCCCCCCGCATCGACCACTGCGCACCGCCCGCCCACCCGCCGGACGGCCGCTCCCGAGCCTAGGCGAGCAGCCGATCCGACGGCGGCGCTCCGGCGAAGTCGCGTGCGCCGACCGGCCGGCGGTGGCGCTCAGGCGACCGGCGTCACCTGCGCCGGATCGAATGCGGTGTCGTCCGCCTCGTAGCCGATCGTGTTGGTCACCTCAACCACGCCGCTGACCTGGGCGGCGAGCCGCCCGGCGAGGTCGACGGCGGAGCGGCGGTCCAGCCGGCCGGCCAGGGTGACCTCGCCGTGGCGGACCTCGACGGTCACCAGGCCGTCCCGCACGGCGAGCACCCGGCGGAGCACCTCCTGCACCACGTCCTCGCGGATCTCGGCGTCCGAGCGCAGGTGCACCCGCAGCAGGTCGGCGCGACTGACGATCCCGACCAGCCGGCCGAGGTCGTCCAGCACCGGCAGCCGCTTGACCTGCTCGCGATCCAGCAGCCGGGCGGCGGCCGGCAACGATGCCTGCGGACACGTGGTGACCGCCGGCGCGGTCATCAGATCGCCGGCCAGCAACGCCTCGCTCTTGTCCAACGAAGCACGTCGGCGACGGCTCTCGAAGGCCCGCCGCTGCGCCGGCTCGCCAGCGCGCTCGATCCGGTGCAGCAGATCGGCCTCGGACACCACGCCCAGCACCCGGCCGAACCCGTCGACCACCGGCACCGCGCTGACCTCGCGACGCACCAGCACGTCGACGATCTCCCGGTACGGGGTCTCGGCCACCACGGTCGCGACCTCCCGGGTCATCACGTCACCCACCTGCCAGGTCCTCATCACGGCCTCCCTCTCGTCGTCCACCTCGGACGTTACGGCCGGGCGCCGGCCACGGTCAGGGCCTTCGGGCCGGGCCACAGGGGTCCAAGGTCCCGGGCCGTTGCGGTCCGTCGGCCCTGCCGTCGACGCCGCGACAGGCGTCCACTGGAGATGCCACCGGGAAGCGCGGTGCGAAGCAGAGAAGGGACGTGGAGACCATGGCCGCGACGATCGAGCGGATCAGCGCCGAGACCACCGCTCCGACGGCGGGCACCCCCCGCGAGAGGGCCGCCCGGTACATCCTGGCCGGCATCCGGCTGGCGCTCGGCTGGATCTTCCTCTGGGCGTTCATCGACAAGCTGTTCGGCCTCGGGCTCGCCACCGAGTCGAAGAACGCCTGGGTCAACGGGGGCAGCCCGACCGAGGGGTTCCTCACCTTCGGGGTCGCCGGCCCCTTCCAGGACGTCTACGCCGGGATCGCCGGGGCCGCCTGGGCGGACTGGCTGTTCATGGCCGGGCTCGCCGGGATCGGCGTCGCCCTGCTGCTCGGCATCGGCATGCGGGTTGCCGCCGTGGCCGGCGGGCTGCTCCTGGTGCTGATGTGGACCGCCGTCCTGCCTCCGGAGAACAACCCCTTCATGGACGACCACCTGATCTACGCCGCGGTGCTGGCGGTGCTGGCGCTGGTCAACGCTGGCGATACCTGGGGCTTCGGCCGGGCCTGGGCACGGCTGCCGATCGTCCGGCGGATGCGCTGGCTGCGCTGATTTACACCGCACCACCGCTCGGGCGGGCGTCACCACCGGTGACGTCCGCCGAGGCGTGTGGCCGGCCGCACACCCCGGTGGATCACGGGTCCGCCGGGGTGTCGCCACGCCGGTAGCGGGACCGCCGCACATCGGTGGGGTGCGATCCGGCAGGATCGACGGTGACCGGACACATCACCCAAATGGCAGGAGTTCCCCGCATGAACCAGGCAGCAGGCGCCCGATCGGGCAAGCCCGAGGTGGGTCCGATCGAGGGTGCGCCGCCGGCCGACCTCGTGATCGAGGACATCACCGTGGGCGAGGGCCCGCAGGCCCAGCCGGGTCAGCTGGCCAGCGTGCACTACGTCGGCGTGTCGCACTCCACCGGTAGCGAGTTCGACTCGTCCTGGAACCGAGGCGAGGCGTTCGAGTTCCCGCTCGGCGGCGGCCAGGTCATCGCCGGCTGGGACCAGGGCGTTGTCGGCATGCGCGTCGGCGGCCGGCGCCGCCTCACCATTCCGCCGCACCTGGGGTACGGCGACCGCGGCGCGGCCGGCGTCATCAAGCCGGGCGAGACGCTGGTCTTCGTCGTCGACCTGCTCGGCGTGCGCTGATCTGATCCTCGGGGGGTCGCCGGCCCGAGCCGGCGGCCCCGCCGCTGGCCGGAGGGACCCGCCGCTGGGCGGAGGGACCCGCCGCTGGGCGGATCCGGCGCGCGCCCGGGATCAGGCGGAGGCCCGGGCGCTGGTCAGGCGGCCAGCGCCAGACGTGCGGCCGCGACCGCCGGGCGGCGCGCGGCCTCGACCGCTCGGGCGGGCTCCAGGATCGGCATCACCCGGTGCAGACCGGTGGCGCGCAGCACCCGGGCCACCACCGGGGTCGGATCGACCAGGACGAGCTCGCCGCCACGGGCACGGACCCGCAGATGCGCGGCGAGCAGCGCGCGCACCCCGGCGGCGGAGAGCAGTCGCAGCTCGGACAGGTCCAGCTGGAGCACCGGGCGGGCCGGCGCGGCCCACAGCGCGGAGCGGAACGCGGCCACCGTGGCGATGTCGACCTCGCCGGCCACCCGCACCAGGACCACCTGATCACTCACGCTGACCTGCACGTCCAACCGGTCGCTGCGCTCTCCCATGCCGAGAAATCTAGCCCCCACCCCCGACAGTTTCGCCCCTCCGCGGAGTGATTCCGGGTACGTCCAGGGTCAAACCCCGAGGCCACCCCGATCCCCCTTACGGAGGAGGCCAGGGTGCCCCGGCCCCGCGCTCGCCACCATGGAGAGACCCACGCCGCCGCCCGATGCCCGCGACGACCACCGGGAGTCCGACGCCCGGCTGCTCGACCGTCCGCCGCGCCGCGCCACGGCGGTGATCCGGCCCGGCGGGCATCGGCGGTGGAGAATGGACCGATGCTGATCCCCCGGCCCCGGCCGCCCCGGCTCATCCGGCCCGTCCGCGAGCAGGCCACCGTCCCTCCGCCGCTCACCGGGGCGTGGGCGGCCACCGACCGCCGGCTCGACCAGGTCGACCTGCTGCCACTGCCCGACGGCGCCGTCGGCCCCGAGGACGTGCTGGTCGACCCGGGTGGCCGGGTGATCAGCGGGGACGAGGACGGCCGACTCTGGTGGTGGCCGGCCGACGCGCCGGCCGGCACCCGACCCCACCTGCTGGCCGAGACCGGCGGCCGGCCGCTCGGCATCGAGTTGGACCGGTCCGGTGAGGCGCTGATCGTCTGCGACGCGTACCGCGGGTTGTTGCGGGTCACGCCCGACGGCGCGGTACGCGAGCTGACCGGCACGGCACCCCCGGTCCACCTGGCCAACAACGCGACGGTGGCCCGCGACGGCACCATCTACTTCACCGACTCCTCCGACCGGTTCCCGGTCTCGCACTGGAAACGGGACCTGCTGGAGCACCGCCCCAACGGCCGGGTGCTCGCGCACCACCCGGCCACCGGGCGCACCGAGGTGGTGGCCGACGGGCTGTACTTCCCGAACGGGATCGCGCTGACCCCCGACGAGTCGGCGCTGATGCTGGTGGAGACCACGACCCACCGGTTGCTCCGCGTCGAGCTGGGCGGCGGGGTGCGGGTGCTCGCCGACCTGCCCGCCTATCCGGACAATCTCTCCGCGGTGGGCGACGGCACGTACTGGATCGCGCTGCCCAGCCCGCGGGTGCCGGTCGCCGAGCGGCTGCTGCCGCACCCGCGACTGCGTCAGCTCGCCGCGTTGCTGCCCGACGCGATGCAGCCGCAGCCGCGCCGCTACGGGCTGGTCGCGCTGGTCGACGGCGCGGGCACGGTCCGCCGGACGCTGCACGGCCCGGCCGGGCACTATTGGATGATCACCGGGGTACGCCAGCACGGCGACCAACTCTGGCTGGGCAGCCTGATCGGGCCCGGGGTGGCGCGGGTACCGGTGGACTGAGCGCCCGGGCCCAAATCCACCCGGTGCGGCGTACCTCCGGGGCTCCTTACCGGGTCCGGGGCCGGCCCGCCGGAATGGCGGGCCGACCCCGAGGCCGTCGAGGCTGTGTCAGCGGCCGCTGATCGAGGGCGCCGGTGCGGGCGACCCACCGGCCACCGCCCCCGGGTGCGCCGGGGCGACCGGCGCGGGCCGCAGCCCGGGCGGCACCGGCAGGGCGCTGCCGCGGACGAACTCGTCCCAGCTCACGTTCCACGCGGTCCAGCCGTTGCCGGCCTGCAACGGCACCTCGGTGCCCTTCACGGTGACCAGGTCACCGACCTGGGTCACCCCCATCAACCAGTCCGCTGCGTTGGCGGCGACGTTCGTGCACCCGTGCGAGACGTTGGTGCTGCCCTGGTCGCCCTCCGACCATGGGGCCGAGTGGATGAACTCGCCACCCCAGGTGAGTCGCTGAGCGTCGTCGACGTCGACCACGTAGCCGCCGTCCGGCTCGCCCCGGGTGTCGAACGTGGTCCGCTCGTGCTTCTCCATGATCACCATCTTGCCGCTCGAGGTGGGCGTGCTCGACTTGCCCAGGCTGACCGGGATCCGGCGGACCTGCTTGCCGTCGCGCAGCACGGTCATCTGCTTGGTGGCGTTGTCGATCTCCAGCGCGACCTGCTTACCGATCTTGGAGGTCGCGGTCCGCTCGGCGTCACCGACCCGGTCCTTGCCGATCGGCAGACCCTGCAGGCCGGCCCGGACGCTGATCGTCGTCCCCGGACGCCAGAAGTCGGGCGCCCGGTAGTAGACCTGCGTGCCGTCGTCCAGCCACGACCAGGCGCCCGGCTGCGGCGGATTCGTCTTTACGAACAACCGGCGCTGGACGTCCGCCCTGGCCTCTTTCGGAATTCCCGGGTCGAACGCCACCGTTACCGGCATGGCCGTGCCGTACGTCCGGTTGCCGACGAAATAGAGCGTGCTGGTGATCTGCGGTTTGGTGGATTTGGCCATCGTGGTGAACGTGGTGGTGCGGGTCGTCGTGGCGCCCGAGTCGCCGGTCGCGGTCACCTCGGCGGTGTAGGTCCGCTTCGGTTGCAGCGGCGTGCTCGGCACCCAGCCCGAGCCGTCCTCACGCGGCTCCGCCTTGACCTGGTTGCCCTTGTCGTCCTTGAGCCGGACGTCGGTGACCCGCCCGCCCTTGACCGCGGTGCCCAGCTCGGCGCTGACCGGCACCTCCCGGGCTTTGTCCCCCGGTGTCACGGTGAGTTCCGGCGGGGCGGCGTGCCGTTTGCTCGACGCCGGGTCCCGCTCGGAGGTGCATCCGCCCACAACCAGCGGTGCGGCTGCGATGGTTACCGCCAACAGCGTCAATCGCCGCCTCAACGTCATGTTCAGTCCCCCCGTTTTCGGCTTCCCTCTGCCACATTCTCGCCGTCTCCATCGGGGTGCCCATGCCATTCGGAAATAATCGGCGGCGCATTTATCGGCGCATTTTCCGGCGCTGAGTCACTTGACGAAACAAAGGCGTAACCGGCCCGCCTTGAGCGGCACCGACCCACTCCGACCGGCCGCGCCCCACCCGACCCACGACGTCCCGTCCGACCCCGACCACGGCGACCTTGCACGTTCTGCCACGGTTGCGCTGCTTTCGCCCCTGGCGCGACGGGCAGGAATCCCACGATCTGGCCGTACGACGCTGCACCGGGCCGGGCCGGGGCGGAGCCGGCGCGAGAAGCCGGCGAACTACGGCTGGCCGTACTGTGTGACCCCGACCATCGCGTACCGCGACTACGACTTCGCCACCGGCGAGTCCGGTCCGAAGTTCAACTGCAAGCGCCCGGTCAACGACTCACCCCACAACACCGGTAAGCGGCAGCTGCCGCCGGTCGAGCAGCCGCAGGTCTGGTACCCGTCCGCCGCCTCCGGGGAGTTCCCGCAGCTGGGCACCGGCGGCATCGGGCCGATGGGCGGCCCGGCGTACGACTACGACGGGACCAGCACCTCGCGAACCCGGTGGCCGGCCTACTACGACGGGGTGCCGCTGTTCTACGAGTGGACCCGGGACTACATCAAGGAGTTCCGCCTCGACGAGGACGGCGACGTCAAGGACATCCGGCCGGTGGTGCCGTCGCTGGTGGTGGACAACCCGATGGACATGAGTTCGGTCCGGACGGCGCGCTCTACGTGCTGGAGTACGGCGACGGCTACTTCGCCGAGAACCCGGACGCCCAGCTGTCCCGGATCGACTTCGTCCGGGGCAACCGGACGCCGATCCCGAAGATCAGCGCCACCCCGACCGCCGGGCAGGCGCCGTTGACCGTGACGTTCTCCAGCGCCGGCACGGTCGACCCGGACGGTGACGCGCTGCGCTACGCGTGGGACTTCAACGCGGACGGCTCGGTGGATAGCACCGACCCGAACCCGACCTGGACGTTCCAGGAGAACGGCTCCTACACCCCCACGGTGAAGGTGACCGACCGCACCGGACGGTCGGCGGCGGCGACCCTGCCGCTGCTGGTCGGGCCGCGCGCGCCGATCGTCGAGTTCGTCAGCCCGGTGGCCGGTCAGCCGTTCCAGTTCGGGCAGACGGTTGCCTACCAGGTGAAGGTCACCGACGACCTGCCGGTGGACTGCTCCCGGGTGAAGGTCACCGACGACCTGCCGGTGGACTGCTCCCGGGTGAAGGTCACCTACGTGCTCGGCCACGACGAGCACGGGCACCCGCTCTCCTCGGCGACCGGTTGCTCCGGGACCATCGCCACGTTCGTCGACGGTGGGCACGGCGGGGCGGACAACCTCACCGCGGTCTTCGTCGCGGAGTACACCGACGCGCCGACTGAGCCGGGCGTACCGCCGCAGACCGGCACGGCGACGGTCGCCGGTCTGGCCGGCTGACAGGTCCTGACGGCGGCGGCCGGTGTACTCCGGCCGCCGCCGCTCAGCCCCAGTCGCTGTCGTCGTGGTTGTCGCGCCAACGCCCGCCCACCGGCGGGGTGTCCAGCCGCATCCCGTCGTCGGCGTTGCCGCCGAGGTCGTTCCCCTCGACCCGGCAGTCCACGCAGCTGCCCCGCTCGGTGATCCACAACCCGTTGGTCTGGGTCCGGGTCTCATGGTTGTCCCAGATCCGGTTGCCCCGGATCGTCGCCGAGTCGAACGCCGCGTCGATGGTGATGCCGGCCCGCCGCCCGGGCGCCGGGGACAGCTCGTACCGGCAGCCCGGCGGCGGGATGTCCCCGCTCCACGCGCTCAGCGCGTCGGGACGGACCGGGGCGAGGGTGAGTTCGTCGCCGGTGTTCGAGGCGACCAGCGCCATGGATCGCCCGACCCGCAGCACCTTGCCCCGGTGCCCGTCGTGCGGCCAGTCGGCCGCCCGGTCCACCAGGGACCGCTCGCTGTAGCGGACCGTCTCGCCGGCCCCGCCGGCCGCCTGCGCGAACTGCCGGCCGTTGTTGCGGATCCGGTTGTTGAGCAGTGCCGCGTCGACCATCGGATGGTCGACCCGGACCGCGTCCAGTCCATTGCCCCAGAACTCGTTGCTCTCGATCACCACGTCCCGTGCCGGGCCCTGGTAACCGTGCCCGAGGTCGTGCCCGTGGTAGCCGTGCCGACCGTTGCCGCTGATCCGGTTGCCCCGGATCGTGTACGGGCCAGGGGTGTTGCCGATGCTGATCCCGTCGCTGATGTTGCCGTCGATGACGCAGTCGGTCAGCAACCCACCCCGGCCGGCCACGCCCGCGGTGCCCTCGGCGGAGACGTCGAAGCCGGCCTCCAGGTTGGCGGTTATCGTGCAGGCGGAGACGATCAGCCCGTCCGCGCCCCAGTCGGAGATGCCGAACCGGTTGCCCTGGCTGTGGCAGCCGATGATGCGGTAGCCCCGGGGTGGGGTCCAGTAGCCCTTCTGGAGTTCCAGGAAGATCCCGTTGGTGCCGTTGGCCAGGGTGGTGCAGTTGGCGATGGTCAGCCGCTCCACGGCGCCCCAGCCGCCGATGCCCACCCCGATGCCCGCGCCGCCAATCTGCTCGCCGTTGTCCAGCCGGCCACAGCCGACCACCACCACACCGTCGATCAGGCTGTCCTGGAGGAAGTCGCAACCCAGCCCGGTGGCCGCGGTGTGGTGGATGTAGAGGTTGCGGAACACCCCGCGGACCACGTACTGGAGGCCGAGGCCCTTGGCGAGGTAGTTGTACTCGGCCATCGCCACCCCGGAGCCGTCGATCTCGAAGTCGGCGAAGGCGCAGTCGGCGATGTGCCGGTCCCGGCCGGCGCCGTGCTGCACGGTGGTCCAGTAGGCCAACGGGGTCGGGTCGGCCCGGTTGCCCTCGTTGCTGAGCAGGAACCGGGTCGCCGCCGGCCCGGCCCCGACCAGCGAGACGCCGCTGCGCCACACCGTGCCGGCGTCCCGAATCGAGTAGATGCCCGGTGGGCAGTAGATGACGCGGGCACGCCCGTCCGACGCGTACCCGTCGCCGAGCCGGTCCACGAGGGCGGCCAGCGCCGGCTGGTCGTTGGTCCGGCCGTCGCCGCACATCCCGTACTCCAGCGCGTCGCAGTAGAGCGGCGCGCCGGCCGAGGCGGGCCGGCGCTCCCGGACGGCGTTGGGTACCTGGTACGCCACGGACCGGCTCCCTTCGACGCGACGGTGCACTCCGCGGGGCCGACTTCCCGATGACACGTTGGGGAAACCCCGGGCGTGCGCCGGCCCCGGCGCCGCATGAGGCGTCGCCGGGGCCGGGGTACGCCGGGTCAGACGGCGGCGATCAGCAGCGCCGGGCGCTCCACGCAGTCGGCGACGTGCCGCAGGAAGCCACCGGCCACACCACCGTCGCAGACCCGGTGGTCGAAGGTGAGGCTGAGCTGGGTCACCTTGCGCACGGCGAGCTGCCCATCCACCACCCACGGCTTGTCCACGATCCGCCCCACGCCGAGCAGTGCCGCCTCCGGGTGGTTGATGATCGGCGTGGAGCCGTCCACGCCGAACACCCCGTAGTTGTTCAGGGTGAAGGTGCCGCCGGTCAACCGGGCCGGCGCCAGGGTGCCCGCCCGCGCCGCCGCGGTGGTGGCCGTCAGTTCCGCGGCCAACTCGGCGGTGGTGAGCCGCTGGGCGTCGCGCAGCACCGGCACCAGCAGGCCCCGGTCGGTCTGCGCGGCGATGCCCAGGTGCACCCCGGCGGACTGGACGATCCGCTGGGCCTCGGTGTCGACCCGGGCGTTGAGCTGCGGGAACCTGCGCAACCCGGAGAGGCAGATCCGGGCCAGCAGGGCCAGGATGCTCACCGGCGCGTCCGGCGTCGCCGCGTTGATCGCGGCCCGGGTCTCCAACAGCCCGGTGGCGTCCACGTCGACCCAGATGGTCACCTCGGGGATCTCCCGCCGGCTGCGGGAGAGCTTGTCGGCGATCACCTTGCGGACGCCAGTGAGCGGGACGATCACATCGCCGTCCCCGCCCGGGGCCACCGTCACGTGCGGGTCCGGCACGGCCGCCAGCCGGGGGGCGGGCGCGGTCAGCGCCGCCTCCACGTCGGCGCGGCGGATCACCCCGCCGGGCCCGGACCCGCGCACCGTGCCCAGGTCGACGCCGCGCTCCCGGGCCAGCCGCCGGACGATCGGTGAGATGACCAGGGCGGCCGGCGCGGTGGCGCCGGACGGGGCAGCACCGGAGGCGTGGTCGGTACCGCCCGCCGGGCTGGTCCCGGCGGGCAGGCCGGAGACGGCGTCGGTGGGCTCGGGGGCCAGCGCGAGCCGGGGCCGGCGTCGGCGCCGGACCGCTCCACCGCGCCCGGTGCCGTACCCGATCAGCACGTTGCCGGAGCCCGCGCGCTCCTCCTCGCGGTAGGTGGTGTGCCCGGCCGGCTCGTCGCCGCCGTCCAGCGGCGCGATGGTGATCAGCGGCTGGCCGACCGGCCGTACCTCACCCGCCGCGCCGTGCAGGGTGACCACCCGGCCGGCGTACGGGCAGGGCACGTCGACGACCGCCTTGGCGGTCTCCACCTCGACCACGCTCTGGTCGACCGTGACCACGTCGCCCACCGCGACCCGCCACTCGACGATCTCGGCCTCGCTCAGCCCCTCGCCCAGGTCGGGCAGGAGGAAGACCTGCGTCCGCTCGACCGTGGTCATGCCGCGCTGCCCTGCGTCGACCAGCGCGGGTCCGGCTGGTCGTCCCACTGCAACCGGGCCACCGCGTCAAGCACCCGGTCCACCCCGGGCAGGTGGGTGTGCTCCAGCATCGGCGCCGGGTACGGGATGTCCAGCCCGGCCACCCGCAGCACCGGGGCGTGCAGCGCGTGGAAGCAGCGCTCCTGCACCCGGGCGGCGATCTCCGCGCCGACGCCGGCGAACCCGGGCGCCTCCTGGATCACGACGCACCGGCCGGTACGCCGGACGGAGGCGGTGATCGTGGCGTCGTCGAACGGCACGATGGTGCGGACGTCCACCACCTCCAGGTCCCAGCCCTCCTCGCGGGCGGCCTCGGCGGCCTCCAGCGCGACCGGCACCGCCGGCCCGTACGCCACCAGGGTGGCGTCGCGCCCGGGCCGGCGCACGACCGCCCGGCCGAACGGCTCGGTACGCGCCGGCAGCTCCGCGTCGGCGCTGGCGAAGTAGAGCTTCTTGGGCTCCATGAAGACCACCGGGTCCGGGTCCTCGATCGCCTCCCGCAGCAGCGAGTACGCGTCCTGCACGGTAGCCGGGGTGACCACCTTGAGGCCGGGGGTGTGCGCGTAGTACGCCTCGGACGAGTCGCAGTGGTGTTCCACCCCGCCGATCCCGCCGGCGTACGGCACCCGGATGACGATCGGCACGCTCAACGCGCCCCTGGTGCGGTTGCGCAGCTTCGCCACGTGCGAGGCGATCTGCTCGAACGCCGGGTACGCGAACGCGTCGAACTGCATCTCGACCACCGGCCGCAGCCCGGACATGGCCAGGCCGACGGCGAAGCCGACGATGCCGGCCTCGGCCAGGGGGGTGTCGAAGCAGCGGTTCTCGCCGAACCGGGCCTGCAGGCCGTCGGTGATCCGGAAGACGCCGCCGAGCTGGCCGACGTCCTCGCCGAAGACGACGACGCGCTCATCGGCGGCCAGCGCGTCGGCGAGCGCGGTGTTGAGGGCCTTCGCCATGGTGGTGGCCATCAGGCGTCACCCTCCTCGTCGCGGGCGGCGGCCAGCTCGGCGCGGACCTGCTCGCGCTGCTCGACCAGCTGCGGGGTGGGCTCGGCGTAGACGTGGTCGAAGAGGCTCAGCGGGTCGACCGTGGGCTGCTCGTTCATCCGGGTCCGCAGGTCCGCCGCATACGCCTCGGCCTGCTCGGCGATGTCGGCGACCGCCGCGTCGTCGAGCACCCCGCGCGCCCGCAGGTAGGTCTCCAGTCGGGTGACCGGGTCCCGGTCCCGCCAGGCGTCGACCTCGGCGCCGTCGCGGTAGCGGGTGGCGTCGTCGGCGTTGGTGTGCGGCTCCATCCGGTAGGTGTGCGCCTCCACCAGGTACGGGCCCTTGCCGGCCCTTGCGTGGGCGACCGCGCGGGTCAGTACGGCGAGCACCGCGACCGGGTCGTTGCCGTCGACCTGCTCGCTGGGCACCCCGTAGCCGACGCCCTTGTACGCCAGCGACGGCGCGGCGGTCTGCCGGGACAGCGGGACGCTGATCGCGTACCGGTTGTTCTGCACGAAGTAGACCACCGGCGCCTTGAACACGGCGGCGAAGTTGATCCCCTCGTGGAAGTCCCCCTCGCTGGTCGCGCCGTCGCCGATGAAGGCCAGTGCCACCGTGTCGCGCCCCTGGTACGCCTCGCCGTGCGCCAGCCCGGCGGCGTGCACGCACTGGGTCGCGAGGGGGGTGCACTGCGGTGCGGTCCGGACCGCGGCCGGGTCGTAGCCGCAGTGCCAGTCGCCGCGCAGCAGGGTGAGCACCTCGACCGGGTCGATGCCCCGGGCAACCAGCGCCATCGATTCGCGGTAGGTGGGGAACACCCAGTCGGTGTCCCGGACCGCGAGCACCGCGGCGACCTGGCACGCCTCCTGCCCGCGGGAGGACGGGTAGACGGCGAGCCGGCCCTGCTTGGTCAGCGCGGTCGCCTGGGTGTCGAACCGGCGGCCGAGCACCATGCGGCGGTACAGCTCACGCAGCGCCTCGACGGGTGGCTCCGGGTAGTCGGTGCGGGCGGGCAGCGGCGTGCCGCTCGGGTCGAGCAGGCGGACAGGCTCGGCGTCCGGCAGCAGCGGGCGCGCCGGATCGGGCGGGGTGGCCGCCCGGCGGGTGCGCGGGGATGCCCTGCGGACCGCCTGGGGTGTGGTCGTCACGGCGGGACCTCCTGGGACGTGTGGTGGGCCTATGCTTCCGCCTGTCGGATGATTGACTCAAGATCCAGGTAGAAGGCGGGACGGTTGGCATGCGATGGGTGCATCGGTGAGCCAGGAGGCCGCAGACGAGGCCGGCCGGACGACCGGATCGGGACGATCGGCACGCCCCTTGGACGAGGTGGACCGGCGGATCCTCGACGAGCTGGTCCGCGACGGGCGGACCTCGGTGCGCACCCTCGCTGAGCGGATCCACATTTCCCGCACCAACGCGTACGCCCGGGTGGAGCGGCTGCTGCGCGACGGAGTGATCACCGGGTTCCGGGCCCAGGTGGAGCCCGTCGCGGCCGGCCTGGGCACCTCGGCGTACATCGCGCTGACGATCGAGCAGAACACCTGGCGGGAGGTTTCCGCGGAGCTGGCCCGGGTGCGCTACATCGAGCACGCCGCGCTGCTCGGCGGCGACCACGACGTGCTCGCGCTGGTCCGCGCACCGGACAACGCCGCGCTGCGGGACGTGGTGCTGGGCCGGGTGCAGAGCATCCCGGGGGTGCTGTCCACCCGCACCTGGCTGGTCTTCGAGGAGTTCGACGGGGCCGGCAGCCCGTGGGCGTGACCGCCGGGCCGCTCAGCGCTCCGGCGGGGCCTCCAGCCCCTCCCGGTCGGCCAGCTCCAGCAGCGGCTCGAGCGAATGCCGGTCGCCGTCCAAGCCGGCGTGCGGGTCGCCCCGTTCGGCGAACCGGGCCGGCATGCTGAGCACGTCGAAGTCCTCCGGCCGCACCCGGTCCAGTTCCGACCAGTCCAGCGGCGCGGAGACCAGCGCGGCCGGCGTCGGCCGGATCGAGTACGCCGACGTCACCGTGTGGTCCCGGGCCATCTGGTTGTAGTCGACGAAGACCGGCCGGTCCCGCTGCTCGCGCCACCAGGTGGTGGTGACCAGGTCGGGCAGACGGCGCTGCATCTCCCGGCCCAGCGCGAGCACCGCCCGCCGGCACTCGCCGAAGCTCCACCGCGGCTCGATCGACAGGTAGACGTGCAGGCCCCGGCCGCCGGTGGTCTTCGGGTAGCCGGTCATGCCCAGCTCGGCGAGGAACGCCCGCACCTCATGGGCCACCGGCACCACCTGCGCGAAGTCGACGCCGGGCATCGGGTCGAGGTCGATGCGCAGCTGGTCGGGGCGCTCCACGTCGGCGGCGGTGACCGGCCACGGATGGAAGCGCAGCGTGCCCAGGTTGGCCGCCCAGATCACCACGGCCAGCTCGCTCGGCGCGACCTCGTCGGCGGTGCGGCCGCTCGGAAAGGTGATGTGCGCGGTCCGCACCCAGTCGGGCGCGCCCGCCGGCAGCCGCTTCTGGTAGAACGCGTCACCCCGGTTGGTCTGCCGGGTGGCGATCGTGGCGCCCTCGAAGACGCCGCGCGGCCAGCGTTCCAACATGGTCGGCCGGTCCCGCAGCGCGCGCAGAATGCCGTCGCCCACCGCCAGGAAGTAGCGCACCACGTCCAGCTTGGTCAGCCCGCGTTCCGGAAAGTACGGCTTGTCAGGGCTGGAGACGCGGACCAGCCGCTCCCCCACCTGGATCTCCTCCGCCGCCGTGGCCACGCCCACGAGGGTACGACGCCGGCGGGCTCCTCGCGGTCATCGAACGGAGACGAGAAGGGCGCGGCGCGCGCAGCGCGGGCTGCCCCGCGGTCGACGCCGTCGCCGGGTCAGGTGACCAGGAGGACGCCGACCAGGATCAGCGGCAACCCGACGAACAGGAAGATGCCGACCCCGGTGAGCACCCGCCCGCCGCCGGCCTCCTCGCGCTCCGGCGCGAGCCCGAACGTGGCGCGCGGGCCCAGCATGCCGATGCGGCTGAGCGTCAGGTCGCCGGTCACCCCGAACAGTGCGCCCACCACCATCAGCGCGATCCCCAGTCGGCCGGTGTAGTCACCCCCGTCGACCGCCACCCAGACCGCCGCGGCGACCGCGACCAGAACGGCGGCGATCAGGAACAGCAGCAGCGCTTCCCGCAGACCCCGGACGACCGTCATCGCCGACCCACCCCTTCGTCTCGGGGCGGCCCCGCCGCCCCGGACGGAGATTGTTCCCCATCGACCCCTCGCGGCGCTGTCCCGAACCTGACCGGTCACGCGTGCATCGAGGGGGTTGTGGGGACGTGGGGCGGTGGCCGGAGTTCAGCGCGGCGGATGCCGGTCATCGACCGGCATCCGCCTCCGCCCCGGCGATGTTCGCCGCGGTCAGCGCTTCTCCTGCTGCATCCGGGACACCAGCATCTGCTTGCCCTGCTCGCCGGCCTTGCGGCTGTTGTCCTGGATCATGCGGAACCAGTTGGCCAATTCACTGTCGCCACGCCCCTCGGCGTCGGCGATGTACGTGTCCATCCGGTACACGTTCTCCAGTGACATCTGCAACGTCCGGATCAGGTCGTAGTTCTTGTCCTTTACCGGGCTGGCCTGCTCCTTGACCATCGTCGCCACGGCGCACCTCCCCTGTCGGCTTCGCGGTGAAGCCCACGCTTACCCGACCGGGGCGGGTTCACGCGCCGACCGGGGTCGCCGGTGCCGCATGATGACGCGGTTACCGGGCACACGGGCCGGGTAGGGGTGCCGCATGGCCGAACTGGCAACCCTGTGGATCATCCGGCACGGCGAGAGCACCGCGAACGTGGCGGCGACCGAGGCCGAGTCCAACGGTGCGGACCTGATCGGGCTGACCCACCGGGACGCCGACGTGCCGCTCTCCCCCACCGGCGAGGAGCAGGCCCGGGCCACCGGCCGCTGGCTGGCCGGACTGCCCGCGGACCGACGCCCGGACGTGGCGGTGGTCTCGCCGTACCTGCGGGCGGTCTCCACCGCCGAGCTGGCACTGCACGGCACCGGGGTGCCGGTGAGCCGGGACGAGCGGCTGCGCGACCGGGAGCTGGGCATCCTCGACGGGCTGACCGGGCACGGGGTGCGCCGGCGGTTTCCGGACGAGGCCGAACGCCGGGCCCGGCTGGGCAAGTTCTACTACCGGCCGCCCGGCGGGGAGTCCTGGACCGACGTGGCGCTGCGGCTGCGGACGCTCCTCGGCGACCTGCGCCGGGACCACGCCGGCCAGCGGGTACTGCTCTTCGGTCACGACGCGCTGGTGTTCCTGCTGCGCTACCTGGTGGAGGGCCTGACCGAGCCGGAACTGATGGCGCTGACCCGCGAACACGTGATCGCCAACTGCTCGATCACCCACTGGTCGGCCGACAGCGAGGATCGGCTGATGCCCGGCGGGTTCAACGAGGTCGGCCACCTGCGCCGCCAGGGCGCCCAGCCGACCAGGGAGGACGAGGTCCATGCCGAGCCGGTCTGAGGTGCAGGTGATCACGCCGGGGCTGCTGCGGGACTGGGAGCTGCCGGTCCCGGCCGGCGGCAAGGAGAGCCGGGGCACCGTGCTGGTGGTCGGCGGCTCCCGCTTCACCCCCGGGGCGGTGCTGCTCGCCGGGGTCGCCGCGCTGCGCGCAGGCGCGGGGGTGCTCCAGCTCACCGCCGCCGAGTCCACCGCTGCCACGCTGAGCGTCCAGGTGCCCGAGGCGCTGGTGATCGGGCTGCCGGAGACCCCGGCCGGCGCGGCCGCCGCGGACGGGGACGGCCAGCTCGGCGAGTTGATCGGTCATGCCGACGTGGTGGCCCTGGGCCCCGGGCTGAAGGGGATCGACGAGACGCGCCGGCTGCTGCGCCTGGTCCTGGACGCGGCGGGGCCGCGTACCCCGCTGGTGCTCGACGCGTACGCCCTGGGCGCGCTCAGCCACGAGCCGGACCTGCTGGTCGGCTCGGGGCGACCGGTG
Organism: Micromonospora cremea; assembly: GCF_900143515.1. Taxonomy (NCBI): domain Bacteria; kingdom Bacillati; phylum Actinomycetota; class Actinomycetes; order Micromonosporales; family Micromonosporaceae; genus Micromonospora; species Micromonospora cremea. Next base: position 1,908,955 of record NZ_FSQT01000001.1, read on the forward strand.
GTGCTGACCCCGAACGTCACCGAGGCCGGGCACCTGCTCGGCCGGGACCCGGGCGACGACCTGGACGCCGAGGCGGCCGAGCTGGCCGCCCGGTACGAGGCGGTCGTCTCGCTGTACGGGCACGTGGCCGCGCCGGACGGGCGGCGTTGGCGCGAGGAGAGCGGCGACGCCGGGCTGGGCACCTCGGGCAGCGGGGACGTGCTCGCCGGGCTGCTGGCCGGTCTGCTCTCCCGGGGCGCGGAGCCGGCCCAGGCCGCCTGCTGGGGAGCGTTCGCGCACGCGGTGAGCGGCCAGCGGCTCATCCCCCGGTACGGCCGGATCGGCTTCCTGGCCCGGGAACTGCTCGACGAGATCCCCCGCACGCTGGCCACGGTCTGACACCTTTCGTCCCACCCGTCGGGGTGTGTGTAACGCCACATCGACTCCCCGCGCTGGAGTACCAGAGACGGGCATCCCGCCCGCCCTCGGCCGGTCGCTCCCCGCCCGGGAGCCGCACCGGCTGGTACCCGTCCCTGGGAGTCTGTGTGAAGAACCTCCGCCACAAGACACTGGCCGCCGCGTCCGCGGTGACGCTCGGCGTCGGTCTCGCCGTCACCGGCGGACTGGCACCGGCGGCGGCCGCCGGCCCGGACACCACGTTCCTGGTCCTCGCCCCGCAGGGCGCGAAGAACGACCGGGCCGCTGCCCAGGTGGCCGCCGCCAACGGCACCGTGGTGGCCAACTACGAGCAGATCGGCGTGCTCGTCGCCCGCTCCAGCAACCCTGACTTCGCCCGCAGGGTCGCCGGTGCCGGGGTCGAGTCGGTGGCCGCGACCACCGGGCTCGGCACCGCTCTCGACGAGGGCGAGACCGTCGAGGTCTCCGCCGCCGACCTCGCCAACGCCACCGGTGACCCGACCGCCGAGCCCCTGTTCGGCCAGCAGTGGGACATGCCGATGATCGGCGTCCCGCAGGCCCACGCCGTCACCACCGGAAGCGCCGACGTGGTGGTGGGCGTGCTGGACAGCGGCATCTCCTCCAGCCACCCCGATCTGGCCAGCCAGATCGCCAAGGACAAGAGCACGTCCTGCCTTGGCGGCGTCGTCGACACCACCGAGGCGGCCTGGAACCCGACCACGTCCGACCACGGCACCCACGTGGCGGGCACCATCGCCGCCGCCATCAACGGCGTCGGCGTCACCGGCGTCGCCCCGGGCGTCAAGGTGGCCGCCGTCAAGGTGGTCAACAACGACGGCTTCATCTACCCCGAGGCGGCGGTCTGCGGCTTCCTCTGGGCCGCCGAGCACGGCATGAAGGTCACGAACAACAGCTACTACATCGACCCGTGGGAGTTCAACTGCCGCAACGACGCGCGCCAGCGCCCGGTGTGGCAGGCCGTGCAGCGTGCCATCCGCTACTCGAACAGCAAGGGCGTGCTGAACGTCGCTTCCGCGGGCAACTCCAACGTCGACCTGGCGCACAAGACGGTCGACGCGGGCAGCCCGAACAACGGGACGCCCGAGGTGCGCGAGATCAACAGCGCCTGCGTCGACCTGCCGGCCGAGGCGCCGGGCGTGGTGACCGTCTCGGCGGTCGGCCCGACCGGGGAGAAGAGCTACTACTCCTCGTACGGCCAGGGCGTCGTGGACGTCACCGCTCCGGGTGGTGACACCCGGTTCCGTACCCAGGGTGCCCAGTCGACGCTGACCGACGGCATCCTGTCCACCACCTTCAACACGGCGACGCGGACCAACGGCTGGGGCTACAAGCAGGGCACCTCGATGTCCGGCCCGCACGTCGCCGGCGTCGCGGCGCTGGCGGCCTCGGCCCACCCGGGCATGTCCCCGGGCCAGCTGGCGTCGTTCCTGGAGCGCACAGCCCAGGCGCAGAGCTGCCCCGCTGGTGTCTACAACCCGGTGCCGCTGCTGGGTGCCGCCTTCGACGCGACCTGCTCCGGCGGGGCGCGGACCGGCTTCTACGGCGCGGGCATGGTGAGCGCGTACAACGTGGTCCGCTGACCAACGGTACGACCAGTGTGGGGCCTGGCGCTTCGGCGCCGGGCCCCACCCGTTCGCCCCTGTTTCCGCAGTTCATCCCCCGGGTACGGGATCGACACCAGACGAGATCCAGGGAGGTCATACCGGTGTCGACCGATGCCATCGTCCTGCTCAAAGAGGACCACAAGGAGATGCGCCGCCTGTTCAAGGCTTTCCAGGATGCCGAGGAGTGGCCGGCGAGCCAACGGCAGAAGCTGGTGGGCCAGATCCTGGAGGCCCTGACCGTGCACACCTACCTGGAGAACGAGGTGATATACCCGGAGATCCGCCGGCTCCTGCCCGACCTGAAGGACGACATCCTCGAGTCGTACGAGGAGCACCACGTGGCCGACCTGCTCTGCTTCGAGCTGGCCGGGATGGACGCCAAGGACGAGCGCTTCAACGCCAAGACGACGGTGCTGATCGAGAACGTCACGCACCACGTCGAGGAGGAGGAGCAGGAGTGGTTCCCCAAGGTGCGCGAGGCACTGGGCCGCAAGCAGCTCCAGGAGATCGGCGAGAAGATGATCGCGCTGCGCGCGGACGCGCCGCGTACCCCCAGCGAGCCGAAGGCGATCAAGAAGGCGATCGACGCGGTGACCGCCTGAGCCACCCCGCGTACGACGAAGGGCCCGGCACCGTGCCGGGCCCTCGTGGTGCGCCACCCCGCTCGGGGCGGCGCCGCGCTCAGTCGCCCGAGCCCGGCTCGGCCATCCGGCGGTGCTGCTCGGACTTGAGCTTGTCCGGGACGATCTTGCCGGCCGCGGTCTGCACCTTGTTCATCAGCGAACCCGCGGTGACCGTCTGGTCGCCCTTCATCAGCGCGGCGAAGCCCTGCGCGGCGACCTTCGCCGGGTCGTCCTTCTTCCCGGAGCCGACCCGGGTGTCCTCCATGTCGGCCCGGTCGAAGAACTCGGTGTCGGTCGGCCCGGGCATCAGCGAGGTCGCCGTGACGCCGCTGTCCTTCAGTTCGTTGCGCAGCGCCTCGGCGAAGGACTGCACGAACGACTTCGACGCGTTGTAGACCGCCTGGAACGGCCCGGGCATGGTGGAGGCGATCGGACGAGGTGAACAGCACCCGGCCCGCCCTGCGCTCGACCATCCCCGGCAGCAGCCGCTTGGCCAGGTGCACCGTCGCGCGGACGGTGAGGTCGACGATCTCGAGCTCGTCACGCAGGTCGGTGCCGCCGACGAAGGCCCCGCCGGCACCCCGGCCGGCGTTGAGCGCCAGGGCCTCGATCGGGCGGCCGGTCGAGGCGACGGCCGACGCCAGCTCCTCCACACCCTGCTCGCGGGCCAGGTCGACGCGGACCGGCTGGACCTGCGGGCCGCCGTCGCGACGCAGCTTCTGCGCCGCCGCCGTGATGCCATCGTCCTCGGCGGCGATGACCAGGTCGAAGCCGTGCTCGGCGAACTGCGCGGCCAGCTCGTACCCGATCCCGCTGGACGCCCCGGTCACCACCGCGAGCGGCCGCTCGGTGGTCGGTGTGGTCATGGTGTCGACTCCTCTCGTGCGGACGGCGGCCGCACCCGCACCGGTGCGGCAGACCCCTACCGAATGCCCTGCCACGCCCCGTCCAACCACCTCGGCGGGCCGCGTCCGGAGGTCGGCCGGGCGGGCCCGGGTCGGCCCGGTAGGATCGGCCCGGGCCGTTACTGGCGCGTGGGGATGGAGAACCATCGGGGAGCGGCCCCGTCACGAGGACGTTTGCCGAGCGCCTGGGCCTTCCGCACGCCTGTAGGAGGTCGCATGTCGCGCAACGCCGAGTCCACCGCATTCCGGAGTGCCCTTGAGGTGATCCGGGCCGTCGAGCCGCGGGTGGCCGACGCCATCGGCGCCGAGCTGACCGATCAGCGGGAGTCTCTCAAGCTCATCGCCAGCGAAAACTACGCCTCTCCAGCGACCCTGCTCGCGATGGGCAACTGGTTCAGCGACAAGTACGCCGAGGGCACCGTCGGGCGCCGCTTCTACGCCGGTTGCCAGAACGTCGACACCGTCGAGGCACTCGCCGCCGAGCACGCCCGCGAGCTGTTCGGCGCGGCGCACGCCTACGTGCAGCCGCACTCGGGCATCGACGCCAACCTGGTCGCGTTCTGGGCGGTGCTGGCCGACCGGGTGGAGTCCCCCGCGCTGAAGAAGGCGCAGGTACGCCAGGTCAACGACCTCACCGAGGCCGACTGGTTCGCGCTGCGTCGCGAGCTGGGCAACCAGCGGATGCTCGGCATGTCGCTGGACGCTGGCGGCCACCTCACCCACGGCTTCCGGCCGAACATCTCCGGCAAGATGTTCGACCAGCGCAGCTACGGCACCGACCCGGCGACCGGTCTGATCGACTACGACCAGGTGGCCGAGGCGGCCCGCGAGTTCAAGCCGCTGATCCTGGTCGGCGGCTACTCGGCGTACCCCCGGAAGGTGAACTTCCGGATCCTGCGGGAGATCGCCGACTCGGTCGGCGCCACCTTCATGGTCGACATGGCGCACTTCGCCGGCCTGGTGGCGGGCAAGGTGTTCACCGGCGACTTCGACCCGGTGCCGCACGCGCACATCGTCACCACCACCACGCACAAGTCGCTGCGCGGCCCGCGCGGCGGCATGGTGCTCTGCCAGCCGGAGCTGGCCGACCAGGTGGACCGGGGCTGCCCGATGGTGCTCGGTGGCCCGCTGCCGCACGTGATGGCCGCCAAGGCGGTCGCGCTGGCCGAGGCCCGCCGCCCCGACTTCGCCGACTACGCCCAGCGGATCGTGGACAACGCGCAGGCCCTCGCGGAGGGGCTGCTGAGCCGGGGCGCGAAGCTGGTCACCGGCGGCACCGACAACCACCTGGTGCTGATCGACGTGTCCGGCTACGGGCTCACCGGCCGGCAGGCCGAGCAGGCGCTGCTGGACTCGGGCATCGTCACCAACCGCAACTCGGTCCCGCAGGACCCGAACGGCGCGTGGTACACCTCGGGCATCCGGATCGGCACCCCGGCTCTGACCACCCGGGGCCTGGGCACCGCGGAGATGGACCAGACCGCGGAGCTCATGCACACCGTGCTCACCCAGACCACGGCCGGCGCCAACGCCGACGGCACCCCCTCGAAGGCCAAGTACACCCTCGACCCGGCCCTCGCCGACAAGATCGCCCGCCAGGCCACCGACCTGCTGGCACCGTTCCCGCTCTACCCCACCGTCGACCTCACCTGAGCACCAGCCCGACCAGTCTCGTCGATCATGGAGTTGTGGGTGCCCGGTACGGGCGGTGCCACCACAACTCCATGATCGGCGAGGGGCGGGTGGTGCAGGGTCAGGCCAGGGGACGCTTGAGGTGGTAGCGGTGTACCTCGGTGCTGCCCTGCACGTTGTTCACGTCCTCGACGGCGGAGACCAGCTCCCAGCCCTCCCGGCCGGCGCGGTTGAGGTGCGCGATGGCGGTGTCGCCGAAGGCGGTGATGTCCTTGCGGGAACCGTCCGGCGCGTACCAGACGAACGAGACGTGAAAATTGCGGCCCTGTCCCTGATAGCGGCGGACGAGCAGGGCGTACTCCCAGGCAACCATGCGGCCCATTATGACCGTCCACCCAGGACGCCGGTACGCGGGTCGTCGCGCTATGCCATCCGATGAACGCGGTGTGTCAACACACCGAGCGGGTCGCAGCCACCGCTCAGCTCACCGCCACCGTGCGTAGCTCGCCGGCCGCCGCCGGGTCGGGGCAGCCGGCGAGGGTCAACGCGTCGCGCAGTTCGGCGGCGAGCAGCGCCAGCGCGTCCCGCGCGGCGGGCTCGCCGCCGACTGCCAGCGCCCAGAGCAGCGGGCGGCCGACCAGCACGCCGACGGCGCCCAACGCGAGCGCCCGCAGCACGTCGGTGCCACCGCGGATGCCGCTGTCCAACAGCACCTGGCAGCGGTCGCCGACCGCGTCGACCACCTCCGGCAGCATGGTGACGCTGGCCGGCGCCCCGTCCAGCTGCCGGCCGCCGTGGTTGGAGACGACCACCGCGTCCGCGCCGGTCCGTACCGCCTCGACCGCGTCCCGGGGGTCCAGCACCCCCTTGACCACCAGCGGCAGGTCGACGTGCTCGCGCAGCCAGGCCAGATCCGCCCAGCGCAGCGCCGGCGCGAACGACGCGTCGGTGTGCGCGTCGTTCGCGGACAGCCCAGGAGCGCCGGCGTGCGCCAGGGCGTCCCGCCCGCCGGGCAGGTTCGCGGCGATCACCTCGGCGGGCAGCCGGAACGCGTTGCGCAGGTCCCGGGGGTGCCGGCCGAGCACCGGGACGTCCACGGTGACGACCAGCGCCCGGCAACCCGCCGCGACGACCCGGTCCAGCAGGTCGCGGACCAGTGCCCGCTCACGGAGCCAGTAGAGCTGGAACCAGACCTCGGCGCCCGTGCCGGCGACCTGCTCGATCGGCGTACTGGCCAGCGTGCTGGCCAGGTACGGCACTCCGGCCGCTCCGGCCGCGGCCGCGAGCGCCAACTCCCCGTCGGGGTGCACCAGCCGTTGGTACGCCATCGGCGCCACCCCGACGGGCATCGCGTACGGGCGGCCGAGCAGCCGGGTTCCCAGGTTGGCCGTGCTCACCCCGGCAAGCACCCGGGGCAGCACCGCGACCCGGTCCAGGGCGGACCGGTTGGCGTGCAAGGTCACCTCGGCCGCGCTGCCGCCGGCGACGTAGTCCCACACGGCCGGCGGCAGCACCGCGCGGGCGCGCTCGGCGTAGTCGTCGAGCGACACCGCTGACATGCCATCTCCTCAGAATCGACCGGAAACGTCCATCGTGTGGCCGCCTGGGACCGTCCGCTGCCTGCGGGCGCCCGACGACGGTGCAGAGCCTAACCGCTGTCGATGATCGGCTTCGCGACCCGCGCCCGCCACCGACCCCCACCCCCCGGCGTAAAGCCGGTTGCGGTCCCCGGCCGGCCCCCGCAGGCTCGGACGGATGGACGCACAACACCTGCCCGACGTACCCGACACCGACGACGCGGTGGCCGCGCGGATCGACGTGGCACTGGTCCGCCGCCTGGTCGCCGAGCAGTTCCCGCACTGGGCCGACCTGCCGGTACGCGCGGTGGAGGTCGGCGGCTGGGACAACCGCACCTTCCACCTGGGCGACACGATGACCGTGCGGCTGCCCAGCGGCGAGGGGTACGCGCTCCAGGTTGCCAAGGAGCAGCGCTGGCTGCCGGGGCTCGGCGCGCGGTTGCCCTTGGAGGTGCCCACCCCCCTGGCCCACGGTCGGGCGGGCGTCGGCTACCCGTACCCCTGGTCGGTCTACCGATGGATCGACGGACGGACCGCCCGGCCCGAGCGGATCGACGACCTGACCCGGTTCGCCACCGACCTCGCCGGCTTCCTGCGCGCCCTGCGGAGCGTCGACGCCACGGGCGGCCCCGCCGCCGGCCGGCACAGCGCCTGGCGGGGCGCGCCGCTGTCCACCTACGACGCCGAGACCCGGGCCGCGATCGAGACGCACCGTGACCGGCTACCCGTCGCCGTCGTCAGCGACATCTGGCAGGCCGCCCTCGACGCCACCTGGGCCGGGCCTCCGGTCTGGTTCCACGGCGACGTCGCGTACGGCAACCTCCTGGTCCGCGACGGCCGGCTCGCCGCCGTCATCGACTTCGGCTGCTGCGGCGTCGGGGACCCCGCCTGCGACACCGTGATCGCCTGGACCCTGCTGCACGGCGCCAGCCGGGCAGCCTTCCGCGACGCGCTCGACGCCGACGCGGCCACGTGGGCCCGCGGGCGGGGCTGGGCGCTGTGGAAGGCGCTGATCACCCTGGACGATCCGGAGCCGGCCATGGCCGCCGAGGCTCGACACGTGCTCGGTCAGCTGCTCGCCGAGCACACCGTGGCCCGCTGAACCCCCGTACCGTGTCGTCATGGCCAGCTGGGAGGACGTGCGCCGGATCGCGCTCGCGCTGCCCGAGACCACCGAACGGGGCTCGTACGACGGGCTGCCCGCCTGGCGGGTGCGGGACAAGCCGTTCGTGTGGGAACGACCGCTCCGCGGGGCCGACCTGGCCGCCCTCGGCGCCGCCGCACCGGACGGGCCGCTCCTCGGCGTGCGGGTGCCCGACCTGGGCGTCAAGGAGGCCCTGCTCGCCGACGACCCGTCGGTCTACCTCACCACCCCGCACTTCGAGGGCTACCCGGCCGTGCTGGTCCGGCTCGACCGGATCGGTGTGCCCGAGCTGATCGAGGTGATCACCGAGGCGTGGTACGCCCGCGCCCCCAAACGGCTCGCCGCCGCACACCGGGCCCGGCAGGAGTCGGCCGACGGCTAGGCTCAACCCGGTGGAGCAGGTGGACGCGATCGTCTTCGACATGGACGGCACGCTGATCGCCTCGCACGCCGCCCACCGAATGCATTGCCAGGGAACTGTTGACCCGCGGCGACCCGGACAGCGCCCTGCCGATCAAGGTCACCACGTCCGAGCCGGTACCCCCCTGGAAGAGCAGCACGGTCACCCTGCTCGGCGACGCCATCCACGCCATGACACCGGGTCGCGGGGTGGGCGCGAACACCGCGCTGCGTGACGCCCGGCTGCTCTGCCAGCAGCTCACCCGCGCCGTCGCCGGTGACAAGACACTGCTGCAGGCGGTGGCCGACTACGAGGCGGCGATGGTGCCGTACGGCTTCGCGCGCGTCACTGAATCGTTGAACCGCAGCGGCACCAACGGCGACGACCGGATGTACCGCCCGATGGTGGGTCGGCTCGCGCTGCTCGGCGCGCGGCTACTTCGGGGTGACCAGCCGGATACCCCGGCTGCGTCGCCGGTTCGTCGACGACTTCCACACCTACGAGGGCGACCAGGACTGATACACACCGACCGGTCACGCCGACCCGGGCCCGGCGTCGGTACGCCGGGCCCGGATCCGTCGTGTCCGACGCAACACTGCGTCACTCGCCGGGCACCCGGCGCAGAGACCGTCCCACCCGTACCGCCCCCGACCGAGCCTCCCTGTCGTCGTCAACGCGCATGTGCAAAGCTGCGGCGAGTTTTTCTCGTGACTTTTCCGACGAGGTGAGAGGGAGGTTCGCCGTGGAGTGGTCTATCGGACACTCGCTGATAGTGGTACTGGCGCTGTTGCTGGGCCTGGCCGCCGGGCTGTGGCTGCGCGGCCGGCGGGGCGTACGGGCCAGCGGGCAGGGTCCGTCGATCGTGGACGGCGATCCCGTCGCCAGCCTGGCCGTGGTCGCCACGCCGGCGCCAGCTGCCGCCATCGACGACGCCCGGCCGGCGGCGACCGTCGACCCGGCGCCGGCCGCGGTCGCCGACGAGCCGGCCCCGGTGGACACGGTCAGCGCGCCGGCCGCGGTGACCACCGACGCCACGCTGGACGGTCCCGCCCCGGCCGACGCCCCGAGCACCGCCGACCCGGCCGACATGGCGTTGACCGACGCCCCGCCGGCCAGCCCCGTTGCCGAGCGGGCGGACGCGGCCGACCTCCGGCCCGAGCCCGTCGCAGAGCCGGAGCCGGTCGCCGTCGCGGAGCAGTCCGCCCCGGCCACGGTGATCGCTCCCCGCCAGCCGGGGGACGACGTCGGGCCCACCGACGCGCCGCACGCCGACACCGCCCCGATCGAGGCCACCGCGACCGAGGTCGCGCCGGCCGAGACGGCACCGGCGGAGACCCTGCCGGCCGAGGCCACGACGGGCGGCACGACGCCGGCCGAGGCGCCGATTGTCGGTGCGTCGGCGGACCTCGACTCCGAGCCGGTGCGGGCCACGCCGCCGGTCCGGCCGACCGCCACCCCGCCGGTCCGCCCGGTGGCCGACGCGGCGCCGAGCGGTGCCAACACCGACCCGGAGGGCCTGGCCGACGACTTCCGCCGGATCCAGGGGGTCGGACCGAAGATGGCAGCCGCGTTGCAGGCGGCCGGCGTGCGCACCTACGGCCAGCTCGGCGAGCTGGACGAGCCGGCGCTGCGCGACCTGATCCGGGCCGCCGGCCTGCGCGCCGCGCCGGCTCTGGCCAGTTGGCCGCAGCAGGCCCGCGTGCTGGCCGGCGCCGGCGACGAGATGGCCGCCGTAATGCCGGGCGACGCCCGGGGCTGACGACGGAAACCGGGCCCCGGCGGGCCGTCCTGCGAGGGCGGCCGGCCGGGCCCGGCCGTTCGAGCGGAACGAGCGTGCGCTGATCGCCAAGGCCCGATGATCGACTCGGTGTCCAGGAAACCGGCCTGTCCGCACGACCGGGACACCCCGACTTCCTGGGAACCGAGTCGATCACCCCGGTCGGGGGAAGACCGGACCACCGGGAGGTAGCGTCTTCGGCTGGTCGCTACCGTCGGTCGAGGTGCGCCGGACGGCCCGCCACCTCGACCGGCACCACAGGAGCAACCCGTGCACTTCGCCGCGCCGGAGCCCGGGTCCCGCCCTCCGGTGCGCGACCCGGAGTCCCCGCGCCGGGTGACGCTGCTCGAGCTCTTCTTCGACCTGGTGTACGTGGTCGCGCTCGCGCTCATCTCCCGGGGCATGGTCGAGGGCCTCGACTGGCATCGAGCCGCCGAGGCGCTGATCCTGCTGTCCGCCGTCTGGTGGACCTGGGCGATCACCACCCTGGTCACCGACATGTACGACCCGGCCCGCAACGAGATCAAGCTGCTGATCACCGCGGTGATGTTCGGCGCGCTGCTGATGACCACCGCGATTCCGGAGGCGTTCGGCGCCCGGGGCCTGGTCTTCGCCGCCACCTACGTGGCGATCCACCTCGGCCGTGGGCTGTTCCTGATGCCCATCGTGCGCCACGAACCGCAGACCCAGCGTCGGGCCGCGCGGATCTTCGTATGGTTCGCCGTGTCGGCGATCCCCTGGATCATCGGCGCGTACGTCAGCGATGACGCCCGGATCATCTGCTGGACCGTCGCGCTCGCCATCGACTATGGCGGTTTCCGGCTCGCGTACCCGGTGCCTGGCCTCGGAGTCGTGCCGGAGCGGCTGCGCAACGTCACGGCGGAGCACCTCTCCGAGCGCTACCAGCAGTTCTTCATCATCGCCCTCGGCGACGCCATCCTGACCATCGGCACCACGTTCAGCCTGGCGCACTCGGAGGCGGAGAACATCGGAGCGTTCGCGGTGGCGTTCCTGACCACCCTGCTGCTCTGGCGGATCTACGTGCACAAGTCCGGCGAGCTGCTGCCGGTGGCCATCCAGGCGGCCAGGGAGCCGAGCAAGTTCCTGTTCACCGCCCCGTACACCCACCTGCTGATGGTCGCCGGGGTGGTGACCACTGCCTCCGGGTTCGACCTGGTGCTGCACGAGCCGACCGGGCGGACGCCGCCGGCGTGGCTGGCGGTGATCCTCGGCGGCCCGGCGCTGTTCCTGGCCGGCCGGGCCGCCTTCGAGTACGAGGTGTTCAGCCGGGTGTCGCCGTCCCGCCCCGGCGGCATGCTGGCGCTGCTGACCATCGCGCCCGCGGTGCTGTACCTGCCGCCGGTCTTCGCCTCCCTGGGAGCCATGCTGGTGCTGGCCGGCGTGGCGTACGCGGACTTCCGGCGCAGCCGCGGAAAGCCGCCGGAGGCTCCCGTCCCGCCGCACTGAACCGGCCGGTCGCGTGGCTGCCGGTGCCAGGGCCGGTCGTCGGATGGCGCGAGGCTCCGGTCAGCGCGGCGTCGCCCCGGCCAGCAGCCGACCGGCGTCCGGCACGTACGGCTCGACGCCCAGGCCGGTGAGCAGTTGGTGCACGGTGGCGGTGGCCGCGGTGAGCACCGGGCGGCCGAGACGGGCCTCCACCTGCGGCACCGCGGCCAAGGACGGCAGCTGCACACAGGCGGAGAGGACCACCGCGTCCACGTCGGTAACGTCCAGCCGGTCGGCCAGCTCCACCAGCCGCTGCGTGGGGATGCGGCCCACCGCGACGTTGTCCGGCTCGCTGAGGCTCACCGCCTCGGTCACCAGCACACCGTGCCCGGCGAGGTAGCCGGCGACGGTCGCGGTCAGCGGTGGCAGGTACGGCGCGATCAGTGCCACCCGGCGGGCGCCCAACGCGCGCAGCCCGGCGACCAGCGCGCCCGCGCTTGTCACCACCGGCATGCCGTGCCCGGCTCGGCCGGCCGCCCGGCCCAACCGCTGCTCGGCACGCTCGTGCGCGCCGGGACCCTCGCACATCACCGCCACCAGGCAGGCGTACGCGAGCACGTCGCAGCGGGCGTCGGCGAGCTCGGCGGCGCACCGGACCGCGGAGCGGTTCATCCGGGCCAGTTCGTCGGGGGTGACCTGGTGCAGCCGTACCCGGCTGGCGTGGGTGGTGAAGTGGACCGTCGGGTCGACGGTCTCGCGCCGGCGCAGCATCGCCGGGATCTCGGTCTCCATGGTGGTGTTCGAGCTGGGCACCACCAGGCCGATCCGGTAGCCGCTCACACCAGCGCCCCGGCGTATCCCCGGACCTGCAACCGCTGCCTGGCGGCGCCACCGAGACGCACCTGGAGGCCGAGCGGCGCGGCGGCCCGGCGCACCTCGTCCAGGTGCAGCGAGCCGTGCCGGTCCACGGTGAGCACCGGCGGCTCCTCCAGCTCGCCCTCGGGGGCGTGGAAGGAGAGCAGGGTGACCGAAGTGGTGAGGTACCCCGGATAGGCGGCGCGGGCCGCCGCCTCGTCCCGGTGGGCGAGCACCACCAGGTCGTCGAGGTGGGCGAAGTCGGCGGCGAGGCCGCCGGCCTTCCAGTGCGCGGGCTCCTCCGCTGCGCCGGTGAGGTGCCGGGACCGGTTCGCCGAGGTGATGTAGAGGTGGTCCGACCCCGTCTCCGCGAGCGCCCGCTCGAAGAATGCGTTGGACGGGCAGGTCAGGCCGGGCGCGATCACCTGGGTGGTGCGCAGCCCCTGGTCGATCTGGGTGAGGTGCTCCGGCAGCCGGTCCGCCGCCGGGCCCCGGAAGCCGAACGGCCCGGCGCCGTAGAGGGCGTCCATCAGCGCCCGCACCCGGCCGACCGGCAACCGGGGCGAGATCCGGGACCAGTCGAACATCGCCGGGATCCGGCCGACCGCGGTGGTGATGCTGCCGACCTGGTGGATCGGGCGGCCCTTGGCCAGGTTGACCCGGCGCACGGTGGCCGCGTCCGGGCGGGTGACGATGACGTAGAAGTTGGCGAAGGCCGCCGCGACGACCGCGCCGCCGGCGAGCGCGCGAGCCGCGACCGCGACGTCCTCGGGGCGGTCCAGGTACAGGGTCGGTGTCGGGGCGTCCATGAGTCCTCCTCGGCGGTGGCCGTGAGGCAGTTCTACGTCGGTTGACCGGTACGACGGCCGGGTCCGTCGTCGATCCGATAGCCGGCCCGCCCTACCCGGTGCGGGCGGCCGATGTCAGGGCTGTACCGACGGCGGACGGTATCGGCCGGACGGACGATCCGCAGGGGCGGTCGCGGGCAGCAGTTAGCGGCTCGACCCGATTGGGTACATCGCCTGCACCTCGATCCACCACATTCCCTCAGGAGGCAGCGATGCGCGGCACCTCGATACTCGGAGTCATCGTCGTGATCTGGTTGGTGATCGGCGCGATCGCCGCCGGCCAGCGGGGCTACTACGGCAACGACGACACCAACTGCGCCGAAGCCGGCACGATCCTGGTCACCATCGTGGCCGGGCCCCTGAACTACATCGGCGCGAACCCCAAGGTCGACTGTGAGCTGCCTGAGCCGTCCAAGTAGGACCGAGCCGCCGGCCCGCGCCCTTTCGGGGCGCGGGCCATTCGCTGTCCGGACAGCCGTGGGCGTCCCTCGGCCGCGAGTCTCGCGGCTGTCCGGTCGCGTGTCCGACGGGGCACACCCCGTATCGCGTCCTAGGAGGCTGGTTTGCACGTCCGGTAGGCGCATGGCGCTGAGGCGCCGACGAGGCGACGCCGGGCATGGGTCGCCAACAAGCGGTATACCTCAGAGTCATATCTATGACTCTGAGGTATACCGCTTGCCACACCGACCGCCCGGAAAGGACGGCCGTGGCTGGCGTCCACCGCCGAGGACCGAACACACCAGCGATCACCAGCGGGATCCGGGCCCAGCGCAAGGATCGACGCGAACGACGACCCCGACGAGACGAACGGGTCTGCCCGGACGATCGTCGCGATCGTCCGGGCGGCCGGCTGCCCACGGGATGGGTACGCGCCCCGCTCATCGGAAGCAGTGCGCGATCGGTACCGCGCTGCCCTCGCAGTTGATCGGCTCATTCTCGACGACCACACTCTCGTCGTCGATCTTGACCTGGGCGTGCTCGCCGAAGATGCCGCCCGGCTTCAACGTGGCCGCGTTCCGGGTGACCTTGCTGGTGTAGATCGCCGCCGACCCCTGGGTGGCGTAGATGCCGCCGCCCTTGGACGTCACGCCGACCGCCTCGTTGGCGGTCACGTCGCTGCCGCGCACCAGCAGATTCGACTTGGCGGCGTAGATGCCGGCGCCGATGCCGTGGGTGATGTTGCCTTCGACCACGCTGTCATCGAGCGGCAGCAGGCCCTGTACGGTCGAGATGCCGCCGCCGTTGACGGTGGAGGTGTTGCCGCGAATGGTCATCGTGCGCATCACCAGCACCGCGTCGGAGTTCGCGGCGCCGCCGCCGATCTGCGCGGTGTTGTGCAGCAGCTCGGTGTCGTAGACCTTGGTCCGGGCCGAGAAGCTGGCCAGGCCTCCGCCCTGGCCGGCGCTGTTCTGCGCGAAGGTGGTGCTCTCCACCTCGGCCGCGCCCCGGTAGTTGCCGAGCCCGCCGCCGTAGCCGTTGGCGCTGTTGCGGTGGAACTCGGAGCGCTTCAGCGTCAGCACACCACCGTTGAGCAGGCCCCCGCCCTTGCCCGCGGCGCCGGACGCGCTGTTGCCGATGAACGTGGAGTCGGTGACCACCATGTTGCCGTCGTTGAAGATCCCGCCGCCGCCCCCTTCGGGAGACAGCGACGTGCTCTGGGTGACGGTGACCCGCTCCACCACGGCGGTGGCGCCGTGCACCACGTGCACGCTGCCGCCCTCGATGGCCGAGCGGCCGTTGTGCAGCTCCAGGTCGCGCAGGGTCAGCTCGCCACCGTCGCGGACGGTGAAGAAGCGGAACGCCGCGGCCTGGGCCTCGCGGGCGATGGTGGCGCCGGCACCGTCGATGGTGATGGGCTGGTAGATCGCCGGCAGGCCGGCGGTGTCGTCGGCCGGGTTGTGCGGCGGCGCATCGGCGTCGCCGGGGGTCTCCGCGGCGTCCGCCGCCTCCCGCGCGTCGCGGATCCCGCCGTCGTACTGGTCGGTCTCGTGGAACGCCTCACTGAGGGTGTACCGGCACTTCGGCGCGAGCCGCAGCTCGGCGCCGCCCTCGGCGTTGGCCGCCACGAGCGCCGCCACCAGCTTCGCCGCGTCGCAGGGCACCGACACCACCTCCCGCTTGCCGGTGCCCGGGGTGTCCGGCCGGCCCCGCTCGGCGCCGTCGCGCTCCGGCGTGGTCCGGTCGTCGTCCTGGGCCGTGGCGGTGAGCCGGCCCAGGCCCGGGAGAGAGATGTCGCGGTCGGCGGCGGCGGCGACACCAGCAACGCCGGCCGCCCCCACCACCAGGCTCCCGGCCAGGAACCCACCGGCTAAGAACCATCGGGACCGCCGTCTGGGTCGTGCCGGGCGATCTCCTCCTCGGTCTGTGGACATCACGGTGCCTGCCTTCCTGCCTGCGTGAACGTGACCGCGCGCCGATTCGGGCGCGGGGGAATCGACGCGCCGCCGACCACCAAAGGCCACGATAAGCCGCAATACGGACAGGTAGGTGTGAACGTGAAGAAGTGCCGCTATTCATCTTCCACGTGCGCGGGATCGCGCGTCGATCAACCGCCGACGTGGATGCCGGGCCGGCGCAGCGGGTCCGGCTCGGTGCGGCGGATGATCTCCCGCACCACCGGCGGGGTGTCCCCCCGGCCGAGGATCAGGTAGCGCAGCAGGTGCGCGATGGGGCTGCCCTCGGACCACTCGAAGTGCGCGTGCGGCCGGACCCGGGTGGCGTCGCGCAGCGCGAGCAGGATAGCGGCGATCGCGTTGGGCGCGGCCGGGCTGCTGGCCCGCAGCACCCGGAAGCCGCCCACCTCGACCCCGTGCACCCGCAACACCTGGCTGAACTCGGACGGGTCGACCACGTCGATCTCCAGGAACAGCACGTCGGCGGCCCCGGGCACCGGGTTCATTCCGCGCTGCGCCCGCTCCTTGACGGTGTACTCCTTTACCGAGCCGCTCTGCCGCTTGTTCGCGATCAGGTGCAGCTTCCCGTCGTGGGCCAGCGACTCGGTGATGAACCGGCGGGCCGGCTCGTCGAACTCGATCCGCTCGGCGCGCAGCTCGGTGGTCCGGGTGACCCGGGAGACCAGCGAGACCCCGATGATGCCGAGGATGAACAGCGCCGAGATGGTGATCCCGTCCGGCTGCTCGATGACGTTCTCCAGCAGCGCGTACACCAGCACGAGGGTCAGCACGGTGAAGCCGACGGCGGCGGCGCGCCGGTGGTGGCGGGCCGCGGAGATCGTCACCGCCACCGCGCCGGAGACCATCATCGCCAGGATGCCGGTGGCGTACGCCCCGGCCTGGGCGTTGACGTCGGCCCGGAAGGCGATGGTGATGGCGACGCTGACCAGGGTGTAGACGATCACCACCGGACGCACCGCCCGCGCCCACTCCGGGGCCATGCCGTACGAGGGCAGGTAGCGGGGCACGATGTTGATCAGGCCGGCCATCGCCGAGGCGCCGGCGAACCAGAGGATGAGCACGCTGCTCAGGTCGTAGACGGTGCCAAAGGCCTCACCCAGGTACGTGTGCGCCAGGAAGGCCAGCGCACGGCCGTTCGCGGCGCCGCCCGGCCGGAACTCCTCGGCCGGGATGAGCGCCGTGGTCACGAAGGTGGTCGAGATCAGGTACACCGACATGATCAGCGCGGCGGTGGTGAGCAGCCGGCGGGTGTTGCGGATCCGGGTGGTCAGCCGGGCCTGCCGGTCCGGTCCGCCGGCCGCCACCAGCGGCATCATGCTGACCCCGGTCTCGAACCCGGACAGCCCCAGCACCAGCAGCGGGAAGGCCAACGCGGCGGTCAGCAGCACGCCGCCCAGCCCGCCGCCGCCCGCGGTCACCGCGGTGGTCCAGTCCGACAGGACGCCCGGGTCGGTCGCGATCCGGGTCACCGCGACCAGCACGATCACCGCGTTGAGCAGCAGGAAGATCGCGACCAGCGGGATGGCCACCACTACCGCCTCGCGGAAGCCGAGCAGGAACACCCCGCCGAGGATGAGCAGCAGCGCCACGGTGACCGCCACCGGGACGAAGCGGCCGTGCAGGGCGTCCGGCAGGTACGGGTTCTCCAGCAGGTGCACGGTGGCGTCGGCCGAGGAGAGCGTGATCGTGATGATCCAGGAGGTGGCCACGAAACCGAGCAGCACGAGCACGAAGATCTTGCCCCGCCAGAACGGCAGCAGCCGCTCCAGCATCGCCACCGAACCCTGCCCGTGCGGGCTCTCATGGGCGACCCGCCGGTACATCGGAAGCATCCCGAACAGGGTGAGCGCGACGATCAGCAGCGTCGCCAGCGGAGAGAGCGCCCCGGCCGCCACCGCCGCGATGCCCGGCAGGTACGACAGGGTGGAGAAGTAGTCCACCCCGGTCAGGCACATCACCTGCCACCAGGCGTGCGCCCGGCTCTGCCCCTCGGTCGCCTCCGGGCCGGGCGGCTGCACCTGGTGCTGGAAGAGCCACCGGCGCAGCGGGCTGGCCGGCGCCACCGGGCGGACCGGGCTGGCCACCCGTTCGGGCACCACGACACCCTGCCGACCACCCCGGTGCGGACGGGCCGGGTCACGGGCGGCGCGCAGCGCCGGGTCCGGGCCGGTGGGCGGGTGGTGGCGGCGTCCGCCCCCGCGTCGCGGTTTCCCCCGGTGCTCGTCAGCCATCGCCCGTCCCACCCTCGCAGGTCCTGATCCGACGGTAGGCGGTGCCCCGCGCCCCGACCGGCGGAACGGGGCAGGCAGGTTGCCTGCTCAGGGCAGGTCCGGGCCGGCGAACAGCCGGGCCAGGGCGGGCGGATCGGCGATGGTCACCGTGACCGCCGGGTGCCGGGGCCACCCCCCGGGCGCCACGGCCGGCACCGGTACGCCGAAAAGTAGGCAGACCCCGCCGGCCGTGCTGCTGCCGAAGCTCACACCGCCGTCGGCCAGCGACACGTGCGGGCCGATCGCCCGCCACCACCGGTACGGGCCGCTCACCTCGGCGCCGGTCACATTGTCCCGGTCGGTGCGCAACCGCCACGGCCCGTACCGGATCAGCAGTTCCCGGTCGGTGACGGCGACCCAGGCCGTCGCCGGCCGCACCCCCAGCAGCGCCAGCGCCGGGCGGAACACCGGGTCGAAGCGGAACGGGAACCGGGTCGCGGGACCCATCATCCCGCACCGGGCCGGACGGTGGGTCGCGGCACCGGGCCACCCGGCCGCAGTGGGCCGGGCCGCGCGGGCCGGGGTCGGGCGGCGGGCCGGCGCCGGGCCAGGACGGTCATTGCGCGGGCGTACCCCGTTCAGGCCCGACGACACCCCCCGTCCGGTCGGATCCTCCCGCCACCGGCGACGGGGACCCGGTGCCCCCTCCCACCAACTCCCCCACCGCCGGCCGGCACCCCCCGGGCCGGCCGACGATGGCAGACGGTCGACACCCCCCGGGTCGGCCGGCTGTCACCCGGAGCCGACCGGAATCCCGGGCGGCGTCGCGGGTGGGTGGAGCTGGCGGGGCGGGACGCGTCCCCGCGCTCCGCCGCCCCCCATCGGGCGGAGCGCGGGGACCCCCCGTCCCGGCTACTGCAGGAACGCCCCCAGGGGCGAGAGCAGCAACCGGCCGAGCGCCGCGGCGTTGTCGTCCAACCGCGTGCGCTCACACTCGCGGGCGTCCGGATCGTGCCGGCACCGCCAGATCTTCTGCGCGTTGCGCCAGGCGACATCGCGGGTGTACTCGACCAGTTCCCCCTGGTACCAGTCGTCGATGTCACCGTTGAGCATGTCGATGAGCAGCTGCCACCGCTCCAGGTAACCCCGACGCAGGCCGGGGATCTTGTCCGCGAAGATGTTGTTGATCTCGAGGTAGTCGTGGTGCTGGTCGCTGCCGTCGACCGGCTCCGACTCCAGGTGGTCGAACGTGGTGACCAGGGCGAACGGCAGGTCGAAGTTGATGTGCGCGTTGACCCCGGCCGCCGCCGACGGCAGCGGGCGGGCGTCCGGCCCGCCCATCCGCTCGAACAGGCACGACCACGCCTTCGGGGTGCCCGGGCTGGAGTCGGTCCACAGTCGCATCGCGTCGAAATACCGCGCGGCGAACTCGACGTCCAGCCGGGAGAGGAACGCCGGGTCGACGAAGCGGTCGTCGTACAGCCCGTCGAGGACGCTGCTGGTGATGGTCAGGTAGAGCTTGTTGAAGTCGGCCAACGGGCAGCTCTCCTCCAGCGGAGGCAGCCGCACCAGCAGGTCCTGGAGCTTGGTGAGGTGATCGACAACGGCTGGCACGTCAGCCGGATGGTCGGCGAGCAGGTCGACGATGTCCCGGTGCACGGGCCCCCAGACCGGTCCGGTCATCTTTCCTCCATGGTGGTCCGCGGCACCCCCGTGCCGCCGTCGACGGTGCTCAGCCTTTCAGCCGACACCGACCGCCGGATCAGTAGAACGACGTATCCCGGCGCGCACAGGCGCCGGCTGACCGACCGGTCGGTCAGCCGCGCCGGTTGCGCAACTGGATGGCGCTGGCCTGGACCCGGGTACGGACCTGGAGCTTGTCGAAGATGTGCGACACGTGCACACCGATGGTCCGCTCGCTGATGAACAGCCGCTGCCCGATCTCCTTGTTGGTCAGTCCCTCGGCGACCAGCGCGAGCACCTCCCGCTCCCGCGCGGTGAGCGCCGCCAGCTCGTCGGCGACCGGCTCGGCCGGGGCCGCGCCCCGCGCACGGTCGCCGGCCTCGCGCTCCTCCAGCGACACCCGGGCCCGCCCGGCCAGCTCCCGGATCTCCGAGGTCAACGGCACCGCGCCCAACCCCTGCGCCACCCGGTACGCCTCGCGCAGCAGCTTGGCGGCGGTGGCCACCCGGCTGCGCCGCGCCAACAACGCCTCGGCCTGCCGCAGCCGCGAGTACGCCGCCGGGTAGGGGTGGTTGCGCCGGTCCCACTCGGCGACCGAGCTGGCCCACAGCTCCGGGTCGCTGCCGTCGAGTCGACTCACCTCGGCGGCGCAGAGCGCCAGGAAGCCATCCACCACCGATCGCACCGGACGGGCCGCGGACGCGCTCTTGCGCGCCACCCGTTCGGCGACGTCCCGCAGCCGGCGCACCGCCGTCGGGTCGACCGCCACCGTGCGGCTGGCGTGCGCCTCCGCCTCGGCGCGCAGGCCGTGCCAGACCAGCGCCGAGAGGATGGTCACGTCGTCGGAGCGGCTCTCGGTCAGGCCGCGCTGCACCGCCTGCCGCGCCACGTCGTGCCGGCCCTCCCACATGGCCAGCCCGGCGCGCAGGGTGAGCAGGGGGATGACGTGCCGGGCCCCGCCGCCCGCGAGCACCATGGCCACCGCGTCGAGGTCCCGGTCGGCGGCCTCGATGTCGCCGTAGCCCACCGAGAGCCGGCACCGGGCCAGCAGCAGCTCGACGGCGTCCGCGCCCGACGGGCGGTGCCGGAGCGCGGCGGCGACCACCTTCTCCGCCTCGGCCCACTGGCCCACCCGGAACAGCCCGTTGGTGGCGATGGCCAGCAGCCGGGTCTCCCAGGTGCGGCCCAACCCCAGCTCGGCCACCCGCTCGGCGCCCCGGCGGGCCACCACCACCCCCTCCTCAAGGATGTTCAGCGGACCGGTCAGCAGCTCCGCCAGGTGCAGGTACGCGCAGGCCACGTCCTCCGGCCGGCCGGCGCGCTCGGCGGTGTCGAGCGCCTGGCGCATCACCGCCAGCCCGGCGTCCGGGTCTTCCAGGTATGCCTCGCTGAAGCCGAGCGCCGAGCTGGCCAGCACCACCTCGGTGGTGGCTCCCTCCACCGTGGCGGCCAGCGCCAGGGCCTCCCGGGCCCGCTGGCCGGCGTCGGCGTACCGGCCGAGGTGCAGCAGCAGCTCGGCCAGGTGCGCGGCGGCGGTGGCCCGCTCACCCGGGGAGCAGTCCGCCGCCTCCAACGCCCGCTGGTACTCCTCCTCGGCCAGCGCCGAGCGCCCGGCGGCGGCCAGGTAGCGGGCCCGGCGGATGTGCAGCGCGCAGCTCGGCTCGTTGCCCCGCACCGCGGCCAGCTCCTCCAGCAGGGCCAGCGCCCGAGCGTGCTCCCCACAGTGGTGGGCCGCCTCGGCGGCGTGCCCGAGCAGCTCGACCCGGTCCACACCCGGCGTGCCGGGGTCGCCGGCCAGCTGCAGCGCCGCCGACCAGTGCCGGTGCGCCTCGGCGTAGCCGTGCAGCCGCTCGGCCTCCTGCGCGGCGGCCACCGCCGCCGGCAACGCCCGGGCCGGTTCGCCGGCCAGCCGCCAGTGGTGCGCCAGTCGGGCCTGGTGCAGCTCGGCCGGCGCGGCGGTCAGGGCCTCGGCGTAGCGACGGTGCAACCCGGAGCGCTCGGCCGGAAGCAGCTCGTGCGCCAGGACCTCGGCCACCAGCCTGTGCCGCAGCCGGTAGCCGTCGTCGGCGCCGACCAGCAGCCGGTGCGCCACCGCGGCGCGGGCCGCCTCGATCAGCTCCTCCTCCGGCAGCCGGAGCACCTGGGCCAGCAGCCAGTGCTCCACCGGCTCGACGCCGGCGGCCACCGCGTGCACCACGGCGTGCGCGTGCTGGGGCAGCGCGTCGACCCGGGCCAGGAAGATCTCACGTAGCGTCTCGGACAGCCCGTCCCGGCCGTCGCGCAGGTCGCGGGCCAGCTCCTCGATGACGAACGGGTTGCCGCCGCTGCGCTGCCACACCTGCTCGGCCGCGTCGACGGCGAGCTCCCGGCCGACCACCGCGGTGGCGAGCCGTTCGGTGCCGGCCCGGTCCAGCGGGGCCAGGTCGAGCACCCGCACCGTCCGCAGTCGACGGAGCTCGGTGAGCACCCGACGCAGCGGGTGTGCGCCCTGCAACGACTCGGCGCGGACCGCGGCCAGCACCGAGAGCTGAAGGTCGCCGAGCCCGGCCAGCAGGTAGAGCAGCAGCTGGCGGGTGCTCCGGTCGACCCACTGGAGGTCGTCCAGGATCAGCACCAGCGGCCGGCCCTCGGCGATCAGGTGCAGCCCCCGGGAGACCCGCTCCAGCAGCGCGCCCGCGCCGTCCGGACCGGCGGTCTCGTCGGCGAACATCTGCAACAGCCCGCGTACGGCCGAGGAGGTGCGCGCCTGCGAGGTGGACAGGTCAGCGTCGAAGCGCCGCAGTGCCTGCAGCAGCGGGTGCAGCGGGGAGGCGTCACCGATGTCCAGGCAGCTGCCGGTCAGCACCAACGCGCCCTGGTCCCGCAGCCGCGCGCCGATCTCGCCGAGCAGCCGGGTCTTGCCCACACCGCTCTCACCGGTCAGGAAGACGGCGGCGGTCTGCCCGTGCGCGACGTCACCGAGCAAAGCGGACCGAACCGTCTGCACCAGCTCGGCCCGGCCCACGAGCGGTGCGGTGTCCACATCGCTGGCCATGGCACGCAGCCTAATCACACGCCCCCGTACCGTTCTACGGCCATCAGCCGCTTGTGGTACTCCTCGCGTCGACATTGCGACTAAAGGTTGCGTGTGGCCGACATACGTCGTTCTGCCGATCCCCCGTCAGCCCAGGAATGCCAATCTCCGAGGGTCGTCAGACAGCAGTGGGAGAAAGGCCGGTGCGATACCCCATGACCACCATCGTCACGCAGCGGACCACCGCCCCACACTGGCCGGTGCCGGAGGAGAGACGCACGGTGACCGTGCTCTTCGCCGACATCGTCGGCTCCACCGCCCTGGTGGACCGACTGGACCCGGAGGACGTCCGGGCGCTGCAACGGGCCTACTTCGACACCGTCGCCGGCGTGCTGCACCGCTGGCAGGGGGTGGTCGAGAAGTATGTCGGCGACGCGGTGATGGCTCTCTTCGGCGCACGGCACTCCGATGGCTTCGACGCGTACCGCGCGGTCCGCGCCGGATTGGAGATCCAGGCCGCGCTGGACCGCCGGCCGATGGTGGGTGACATCGCGCTGCGGGTGCGGGTCGGCGTGGCCACCGGCGAGGTGGTGGTCGACCTGGCCAGCGCGGTCAACGGCGGTCACGGCGTGGCCAGCGGCGCGGTCATCACCACCGCGGCCCGCCTGCAGGAGTACGCGCCACCCGGCGCCGTCGCGCTCTGTGCGGCCACCGCCCGGGCCACCGCCGGTCTGATCGCCCAGCGTCAACTGGCACCGGTGCCGGGCACCGGGCGGGTGCCGCCGGTGCCGATCTGGCACGCCGTCGGCCCGGTACGCCCGAGTGCCGACCCGCACGACGGCCCGCTGATCGGCCGCCGTCGCGAGCTGGCCACCGTGCGGGACCAGCTGAGCCGGGCGGTCCGCGAGCACAACCCGCGCTGGGTGTCCCTGGTCGGTCCGACGGGCAGCGGTCGTAGCCGTCTGCTGCACGAGCTGACCTCGTCGCTGACCACGGTGGACGGGGTGGCCGTGCGCTGGTGCGTGGCGACCTGCCAGCCGTACCCGGATCAGGTGCTGGCGCCGGTCGCCGACCTGCTCCGCGTACTCACCGGGATCCGCCACGGCGACGGCCCGGCAGTGGTTCGGGACCGGTTGACGGCGACCCTGGCACCGCTGCTCCCGCCGTCCCGGGTCGCTGCGGCGGTCCCGGCGCTGGAACGGTTGCTGGCCACCCCGGACGGCTCGGCGGCCGCGCTGGCCGGCGCCGCGGCGTGCCGCGATGCCCTGCTGCGCCTGGCCGCCCGACGGCCGCTGATCGTGGCCGTGGACGACCTGGACCGGGCCGCGTCCGCGGTGAGCCGGTTCCTGCACGCGCTGTTCACCGCCGCCACGGCACGCGGGCTGCCGCTGGCCGTGGTCACCCTGCACCAGCCGCACTGGGCCGACACGCGACCCGGCGCGGCCCGGCGGGTGGCGGTCCGGCCCCTGGCCACGGTGCAGAGCGGGCGGCTGCTGCGCCTCCTGCTGACCCGGGCGGGGCAACCGGTGGCGCTGGTCGACCGGCTGCTGCCGGTGGTGGGTGGCCGTCCCGGGCACGCGGCGGCGTACGTGCGTTCCATCGTCGACGGTGCCGACCCGGCGACGCTCCCGCTGCCCGACGAGGTGCGCCGGGCCGTCGGCGCGGAGCTGGACCGGCTCGACGGCGAGCGGCGAGCGGTGCTGATGGCCGCTGCCACCCTCGGCGGCGTGATCACCGGCGCGGCGGTGGACCGCGCGCTCGGCTGGACACCCGGCCGGTCCGCACCGGCGCTGCGCGGCCTCGTCGCCGCCGGGCTGCTGCTCCCCCGCCGCGCCGGTGGGTACGCCTTCGCCGCACCCGCTCTGCGCCGGGTCGCTGCCGAGCGGCTGCCCCGCGCGCTGCGGGCCGCCTTCGCCCACCGCGCGGCCAACGTCGCCCACCCCGCCCCGCCGGATGCGGTCGCGCAGGACGCCCGCTCCGCCCCCGACCGGCCGGCCGCGGTCGGCGCCGACAAGGCCGTCCCCGCCACGCACCGCGCGGACACCGCCGTCTCCGCCGCACAGCGGACCGAGGCTCGCGGCTCCACCGTGCGCCGCACGGACGCTTCCGGCTCCGTCGCGCACCGCGCGGAGGTCGCCGGCTCCGTCGCGCACCGCACGCCTGCTGCCGGCTCCGCCGCGCGCGCGCAGGTCAGCGCTCGGGCGGAGGTCGTGCCGCTCAACTCCGCCCGATCCCGGGCCCACCGCCTCGACGCCGTCTTCGCGGCACTGGCCGCGTGGCCGGCCACGTCGACTGCTCCGGCGGGGTCGCGCCGGCACTCCGGCACGCCGGCGGCTGCCCCGCCGCCCCGGACCGACCCTCCGGCGCCCGTGCGGCGGCTCCGGACGGCCGCCTCGGCGGATGACGTGTCCCCGGCCCGATCGTCCCCCGCCCTCGCCCCGGCCCTGGCGACCTCGGCCGCACCGATGCCGCCGGCCACCGCGGGCAGTGACCGGAGATCGAGCGTGGACCCGCCGCTGGCATCGGTCCGCGCGGCGCCCGCCGCACGGGGTTCGTCCGGGCCGCGGCGCACGCCCCCGCCCGGCGCGCTGACCGTCGTCCATGGTGCGACCGGCGCGGCGCGCGCCGTACCTCGCCCGCCGTTGATCCACCCGCTGGACGGCCTTGCCGCGTCCGCGTGACCGTTCCGGCGGCGATTCGGGCCGACGCTCGCCGGGAGGCGGTCTCGCGTACGCCCCGCTGCCGGCCCGGCTGCTGATGCCGATCATCGGGCCCTGGCTCTTCGCCGCGCACGCCAAGCGGGTCCACGGCACCGCCCCCGCGCGTCGGCGTTGGCGCCGCCCGCTGAGCCCGGAACCCCGATCGACGACCTGATCGTGGTGCCGCTCCGGCTGGGCGCGACGCTCAGGGAGTGGCGAGGAAGGCCAGCACCCGCGGCCAGGTCGCCGCGGCGGCGTCCGGGGCGTACTCGGCGAGGTCCGGGTCGGTGAACAGGTGCCCCGCCTCGGGGTAGCGGAACACCGTCAGGTCGGCGCCGGCACCGGACATCGCCCGCCGCCACTCGTCGACCTCGTCCGGCGCGTCGTACGGGTCGGGGTCGGCGAGATGCAGCTGGACCGGCAGCCCGGCGCGGACGGCTTCCGGCGCGCCACCGGTGCCGTGCAGCAGGAGCAGACCAGCGGCGTCCGGGCGTTCGGCCAGGAGTGCCCCGGCCACTCCGGCACCCATCGAGAAACCGGCCAGCACGGTCTGCGCCGGCAGCTCCCGCAGCGCCGCCCGGGCGCGGTCGAGCACCACCTCCTGGCCGATCTTGTCGAGCAGCGCGAAGCCCTCCTCGACGGTGTCGGTGGCCTGGACGCCGTAGAGGTCGGGAGTGACGACCCGGTGCCCGGCGGCACGTAGCCGGTCCGCGGCGGCGCGCACAGCGGGCCGCAGCCCGTACACGGAGTGGAACAGCACGACGTGTCGCATCCGCTCATCCTGCCCCAGCTGGGCGGCCGTGCGGTGTGGGCACGCAGGGGCGGCCGTCAGACCAGCGCGGCCAGCCGGGCCACCAGCTCGGACGGCGGCGGCATCGCGGCGATCTCGCGGCCAACCTGCCCAGCCGCGGTCCGCAGGCCGTCGTCGGTGAGCAGCCGGGTCAGCGTCCGCGGGGTGATGTCGCGGGAACGTAGTGCCAGGCCGGCGCCACGACGGGCCACCAGCTCGGCATTGTGCCGCCGGTCCCCCGGACCGACGGTGGCCAGCTGCGGCAGGCCGGCGGCGAGGGCACCGAAGACGCTGCCCGCCCCGCCGTGGTGGACCAGCGCCGCGGTCGCCGGCAGCGCCTCGTCGAGCGGGATCCAGTCGACCACCCGGACGTTGCCGGGCAGCGCACGGGTCGAGCGATGGTCCGGCCGGACCAGCACGATTTCGGCGTCCACCTGGGCGGCGGCCGCGACCACGGCGGGCATCGGCCCCCGGTCGCCGGGGCCGGTGAGGGTGCTGCGGGTGACCAGGATCCGGGGCCGGTCGCCCGGCTCGCGCAGCCAGGCCGGTAGTTCGCCGCCGCCGACGAAGGAGGTGTACCGCATCGGCCAGCCGTCCTGCGTGGTCACGCTCGGCGGGGCCACGGCGAGGGCCGCGGCCGGCGGCGGCAGCTCGGTCAGGCCGTGCCGGCGCAGCGCGGCGCCGAGCCGGGCGGTGGTGGCGCGGACCAGATCCCGACCGTCGAAGAGGGCGTTCTCCTGCCGGACCGCCGGCACGCCCAGCCGGGCGGCGGCCACCGCGCCGGCCACCGCGAACGGCTCGTGCAGCACCAGGTCCGGATGCCACCGGGTGGCCAGCGCGACGACCGGATCGGTGAGCTGGTCGTTGAGCGCCCCGAAGAGCAGGCCGGCGCCCCGGGTGCCGGCCGTGCCGGCCAGCTCGGCGCGGGCGACGAACGGGTGGCGCGGCAGCACGCGCAGCGCGATCCGGCCGAAGTCGAAGCCCGGCGCGACGTCGTGCACCGGCAGGCCGGCGTCGGCGGCGGCCAGGCCACCGCCACCGGTCGCCAGCAGCACGTCGTGGCCGGCGTCGCGTAGCGCGACGGCGAGCGGCACCAGCGGAAAGACGTGGCCGACGAGCGGCGCGGACACCACCAGGACACGCATGGGCGGATCCTATGTCGACGGTGGCGACGCCGATGACCGGCTGCGGCCCCGGAACTCCGCGACCACCTCGCCATCGTCCCGCGCGACCGTGACGTCGTAGATGCCGCTGCGGCCGTAGCGGGTGCGCTCGGTGGCGCGGGCGGTGAGCAGGTCACCGGCGCGCGCCGGCCGGACGAAGGTGATCTCACCGCCCGCCGCGACGGTGACCGGGCCCCGGCTGTTGCAGGCCAGCGCGAAGGCCGTGTCGGCGAGCAGGAAGACGAAGCCGCCGTGCGCGATCGCGTGGCCGTTGAGCATCCGCTCGGTCACCCGCATCCGGGCCACCGCCGCGCCGTCGCCCGCCTCGACCAGCTCGATGCCGAGACCGCGCGAGGCCGCGTCGGCGGCGAACATGTCGTACGCCGGGTTGTGCTGTTCCGCCACGTCAGCCGGCCCGCCGCTGGTCGACGATGCGCCGCATCTTGCCCACCGAACGCTCCACCCCGTCCGGGGCGAGCACCTCGACCGCCACGCTCACCCCGATGGTGTTCTTCACCAGCTCCACCAGGGTCGCGCCGGCGCGCTCGGCGGCGTCCACGGCGACCCCATCCCGCCGTTCGACCCGCACCGTCAGGGTGTCCAGCCGGCCCTGCCGGTCGAGTACGCACTGGAAGTGCGGCGACAGCTGCGGGGTCCGCAGAATCAGCTCCTCGATCTGGGTCGGGAAGACGTTCACCCCGCGCACGATCATCATGTCGTCCGTCCGGCCGGTGATCTTCTCGATCCGGCGCATCGGGCGGGCGGTACCGGGCAGCAGCCGGGTCAGGTCCCGGGTCCGGTAGCGGACCACCGGCATCGCCTCCTTGGTCAGTGAGGTGAGCACCAGCTCGCCCTGCTCGCCGTCGGGCAGCACCGCGCCGGTGAGCGGGTCGATGATCTCGGGATAGAAGTGGTCCTCCCAGAGGTGCAGCCCGTCCTTTGTCTCGACGCACTCGGTGGCCACACCCGGGCCCATCACCTCGGAGAGCCCGTAGATGTCGACCGCGTGGATGTCCAGCCGGTGCTCCATCTCCCGGCGCATGTCCTCGGTCCACGGTTCCGCGCCGAAGATGCCCACCCGCAGCGAGGTCGCCCGAGGGTCCAGGCCCTGGCGCTGCATCTCGTCCACGATGGCCAGCATGTAGCTGGGCGTGACCATGATGACCTCGGGTTCGAAGTCGCGGATCAGCATGACCTGGCGCTCGGTCATGCCGCCGGAGACCGGGATGACGGTGCAGCCCAACTCCTCGGCGCCGTAGTGCGCGCCGAGCCCGCCGGTGAACAGCCCGTAGCCGTACGCCACGTGCACCCGGTCGCCCGGACGGCCGCCGGACGCGCGGATCGACCGGGCCATCAGCCGGGCCCAGGTGCGCAGGTCGTCGCGGGTGTAGCCGACCACGGTCGGCCGGCCGGTGGTGCCCGAGGAGGCGTGCAGCCGGGCGACCCGCTCGCGGGGCACGGCGAACATGCCGAACGGGTAGTTCTCCCGCAGCTCCGCCTTGCCCGTGAACGGGAAACGGGCCAGGTCGTCGAGGTCGCGGCAGTCGTCGGGATGCACCCCGGCCGCGTCGAACGCCCGACGGTAGTGCGGCACGTTGTCGTACGCGTGCCACAACGACCAGCGCAGCCGCTCGCGTTGCAGGTCGCGTAGCTCGTCGACGCCGACTCGCTCGATCGGCTCCAACTCCTCCAGGCGAGGGGTGCGGTCCTGCATCGGGGGTGCCTCCTGTCCACGGGCGCGGCCGGTTCCACGCCGGCCGCCCCGGGTAAGGTACGCCGCCTCGGTCAAGCGTTCTCCGGGTCCAGGTTCCGCTCCCGCAGCAGCGCGTCGAGCTTGGCCTCGATCCGCTCGTCGGACTCACGGGACTGCGACGAGCCCCAGTAGTAGAAGAGGGCCAGCCCGGCCGCCTGCCAGATCAACTGGAGGAACTCGGACTGCCAGTTCTCGAAGGTGGAGGCGAAGAACTGGGGTAGGAACTCGCTCCAGGCGAAGGACTGCCCGTGCTGGGTCGCCTCGTTGCTCTCGACCACCAGCTGGAAGACGAACTGGCCGAGCCAGGAGAAGACGAACAGCGCCCCGGTGACCAGGGCGAAGGCGTACGCCTTGGGCCAGCGCGGCTTACGGAACGGTGGCCGGTCGGCCCGCCCGGCGCCGCGGTGGGCCGTTGTGCTGCCGGGTGAGCGCCGGCCATTGGACGTGGTGGCCTCGGCCATCACGCACCCCCTCTCGACGATCCTCTGACTGGGCTTGCCCCAGCTCAGCGGCCTCGAAACGGTGCACGGGCGCGCCGCCCACCAGGGCGTGCCGGTCAGCCGGTCGTCGGCAACCGGTGCAGCGCGGCCACGAGCGGGGCCAGCTCAGGGGTGGCCTGCGCCTCGGCCAGCGCGTCCTCCAGCACCTGGTCGTGGGTGGGTCGGGCCCGCGTGAGCAGCTCGGAGCCGGCCGGGGTCAGCTCGGTGTAGATGCCGCGCCGGTCGTCGGCGCAGAGGATCCGGGTGAGCAGGCCCCGCTGTTCGAGCCGGTTGACCAGGCGGGTGGTGGCGCTGCCGGAGAGCGCGGCGGCGCGCGCGAGCTGGCTCATCCGCATGTGCCAGCCGTCCTGCCGGGAGAGCGCGTCGAGCACCGTGTACTCGACGACGGACAGGTCGTGGGTGGCCTGCAACGCCCGCTCCAGGGAGGTCTCGATCAGCCCGTGCAGGGCGGCGAGGGTGCGCCAGCCCTGCGCGCGGATCTCGACCGCGTCGTCGGCGATGCCCATGCCGGCCTCCTCGGATGTGATCTGAACGGCCCCAGGCTAGCACGCTTGCGCCGGTATAACGCGCGTGCAAGTATTTCGTTGTTGCCGCGCGTAGTTGCACGCGCTGCCTATCTGACCCCTCCCCGATGGGACGACCATGTCCGTACGCCACAAGTCCATGCCGCCCGGCCTGATCGCGCTGGCCCTCGGCGCCTTCGGCATCGGGCTCACCGAATTCGTGATCATGGGGCTGCTGCCCGAGGTCGCCGCCGACTTCGCGGTCACCGAGCCGGTGGCCGGATGGCTGATCTCCGGCTACGCGCTCAGCGTGGCCGTCGGCGGGGTGGCGCTCACCGCCGCGGTCACCCGCCTGCCGCGCAAGCCGGTGCTGCTCGGCCTGATGGTGCTCTTCATCATCGGCAACCTGCTCTCGGCGGTCGCCGGCGACTATGCCGTGATGATGGCCGGCCGGATCGTGGCCGCGCTCTGCCACGGCGCGTTCTTCGGCATCGGCGCCGTGGTGGCCGCCGGCCTGGTCGCACCGGCCCGCCGAGCGGGCGCGATCGCGCTGATGTTCGCCGGGCTGACCATCGCGAACGTGCTCGGCGTCCCCTTCGGCACCTTCCTCGGCCAGCACTTCGGCTGGCGGTCGACGTTCTGGGCGATCACCGGTATCGGGGTGGTCGCGCTGATCGGGCTGGCCCTGCTCATTCCCGGCCGCGGCTCCGTCGACGCGCAGCGCCCGGCAGGCGGGCTGCGCGGCGAACTGCGCGCCTTCACCCACCCGCAGGTCTGGCTCTCCCTGGTGATCACGATCCTCGGCTTCGGCGGCATGTTCGGCGCGTTCACCTACATCGCCTACACGCTCACCGAGGTCAGCGGCTTCGCCACCAGCACCGTGCCGTGGCTGCTGGTCCTCTTCGGAGTCGGGCTCTTCGCCGGCAACCTGCTCGGCGGTCGGGCGGCGGACGTGTCGCTGTCGCGCACCCTGGTCACCGTTCTGGCGGCGCTCACCGTGGTGCTCGTCGGGTTCGCCCTGACGGCGTCGAGCCCGGTGCTGACCATCGCCTCGCTGGTGCTGATGGGCGCGTTCGGCTTCGCCACCGTTCCGCCGTTGCAGATGCGCATCATGCGGTACGCGCACCAGGCGCCCACCCTCGCCTCCGGAGCGAACATCGCGGCGTTCAACCTCGGCAACGCGCTGGGCGCCTGGATCGGCGGGGTGACCATCGCCGCCGGGCTCGGCTACACCGCACCGATTTGGGCGGGGGCCGCGCTCACCCTGGCCGGCCTGGGCGTCCTGCTCGCCTCGCTCCGGCTGGCCCGCCGCAGCGAGGCGACGACGGCCGACGCGGACCTGGCCCCGACCGCGGTCTGATCCCGGGCCGCTCCAGTCGCGGGCGGAGCGCCGGGCCGGGCGGACGACCGGCCCGGCGCCCCTGTGATCATCGCGTTGCCATCCTCTAGCAATTGCAAATTATGTGCAACAAGGTCTGGACAGGCGCCGAGCTACGTAACTAGCCTGATAGTCATGACTCCTTACATCACGGATCTGTCGGCGTGGCAGGAGAGCTGGAATCGCCAGCAGGAGGCGTACCTACCGGACCGCGAGCACCGGTTCACCGCCATGCTCGACGCGGTGGACGCGGTCCGCGACGGCCGGTCGCCGCGTGTGCTCGATCTGGCCGGCGGCACCGGCACCATCTCCCTGCGGACGCTGGCGCGGTTCCCCACCGCCGAGGTGACCCTGGTGGACCTCGACCCGGCGTTGCTGGCCATCGCCCACGCCTCCCTGACGGACCGGGCCACCATCGTCACCGCCGACCTCGGCGCCCCCGAATGGCTCTCCGCGCTGCCCCACCGCGAGTACGACGCCGTGCTCACCGCCACCGCGCTGCACTGGCTTCCGGCCGAGCGGCTCGGCCGGCTCTACCGCGAGATCCGCGACCTGCTGCGGCCGGGCGGGATCTTCGTCAACGCCGACCACATGCCCGACGACACCCTGCCGGAGCTGACCAAGCGGCTGCTCGACCGGGCGCGGGACCGGCGGGCCGCCCGGTACGCCACCGGGTCCGTGCTGTCCTGGTCGGACTGGTGGGACCGGGCCGGCGCCGACCCGGTGCTCGCCCCGCTGGTCGCCCAGCGGCATGCCATCTACCCGACCGGGCACAGCCCCGAGTGGAACCCGCCGGTCTCCTGGCACCTGGCCACGCTGACCGCGGCCGGCTTCAGCGAGGCCGGCACGGTGTGGCGCGGCGGCCCGGACGCCGCGGTCGCGGCGGTGCGCTGACCGGCCAAACCCGGCGCCCGCCGATCGGGCCGGCCCCCGCCGGTCGGCCCGGCGCTGCACGGGCCGGGCGATATGCTGACGCCGGAGCCGGACGGTTCCCGGCGGTGGGGCTCGCCGTCCCGATGTAGCACCGGGAAAACCCCGACGCCGCTCGCCAACGGTCCCTGCCAGTGAGACCCGTGCTGGTAGGGAGGCATCATGTCCGGACCATCCGACCCTCGCACCGATCCCGACGTCGATCTGCGTGTCCCCGCCGACCGGGGCGAGCTGCCCGCCCGCCCCGCCGCGGTGCTCACCGCGATCGCGGCCGGCGGCGTGCTCGGCGCGCTGGCCCGGGCCGGCCTGCAACACGCCGTCCCGCACCAGCCGACCGGTTTCCCGTGGGCGACCTTCGGCATCAACCTGACCGGCTGCCTGCTGATCGGCGTCCTCATGGCGGTGCTCGGGCATGTCGGCGGTGGACGTCCGTTGGCCCGCCCCTTCCTCGGCGTCGGGGTGCTCGGTGGATTCACCACCTTCTCCACCTACGCGGTGGACGTGCAGCAGGCGGTGGTCGCGGGCGCTCCGGGCACCGCGCTGGCGTACCTGGCCGCGACGGTGCTCGGTGCGCTGGTCGCGGTGTGGCTCGGTGACGCCGCCGCCGCTCGGCTGCTCGATCGCAACGGCCGCGACGACGGACCGGCCGCCCGGTGACCGTGCTGCTCATCGCGCTCGGGGCGGCCGTCGGCGCGCCGCTGCGCTACCTCACCGACCGGGCCGTCCAGGCCCGGCACGACTCGGCGTTCCCGTGGGGGACGTTGACCGTCAACGTGCTCGGATCGCTGCTGCTCGGCGTACTCGTCGGGCTGCCGGCCGGGCCGGCGGTCAGCGCGCTGCTCGGCACCGGTTTCTGCGGCGCGCTGACCACCTACTCCACCTTCAGCTATGAGACGCTGCGACTGGCCAGGACCGGCAACCGGCTCTTCGCGCTGGCCAACGTGCTGGCCAGTGTGACCGCCGGACTCGCCGCCGCGACCGCCGGCTACGCCCTCGCCCGGGCCCTGACCGGCTGACGTCCCGCCGCCAGCGAGGACCGCCCCGGAGCGGGCGTCGCCCCATCGACGGGAACCGCCGCACGATCACGCTGCATCGTGGAAGTAGTGGCCTTCCCCGTGGGCGAGGCCACTACTTCCGGGATCGAGCGCGATCATGCGCGGGGCTTCACGCGGGAGGCGCCGCCAGGGCGACCACCGGGCCGAGGACGAAGACGGCCGGCGGGGCGATGCCCTCGCGGGCGGCCACCGCGCCGATCTCGTCCAGCCGGGCCGGCACCGACCGCTGGTCGGGGTGCCCGGCGTCCTGGATCGCGAGCACCGGAGTGTCCGGGGCGCGGCCGTGCTCGACCAGCGCGGCGGCGATCTTCCCGATGGTGTCCACCGCCATCAGCAGCACCAGGGTGCCCCGGGCCCGAGCCAGCGCCGCCCAGTCGACCAGCGAGTCGGGGTGGCCGGGCGGCAGGTGCCCGGAGACCACGGTGACGTCGTGCGCCACGCCCCGGTGGGTCACCGGCACCCCGGCCAGCGCCGGTGCGGCGATCGCACTGCTCACCCCGGGCACCACGGTCACCGGTACACCGGCGGCCCGGCAGGCCTGCACCTCCTCGTGGCCGCGGCCGAAGACGTACGGGTCACCGCCCTTGAGGCGGACGACCCGCCGGCCGGCGCGGGCGTGCGACACCAGGGCCGCGTTGATCGCGTCCTGGGCCATCGAGGGGCCACGGGGCACCTTGGCGGCGTCGACCACCAGCACGTCGGAGCGCAGGCCGGCGAGCAGCCCCTGCGGTGCCAGCCGGTCGACCACCACCACATCCGCGGCGTCGAGCAGCGCCTGGCCGCGTACCGTGATCAGGTCGTCGGGCCCCGGCCCGCCGCCGACCACCGCGACCGAACCGTGCCCGTGGTGGTGGTCGTGCCCGTGGTGATGATGGTCGCCGCCGACCGGGTCGTCGGGATGGTCGTGCGGGCGTTGCGGGCGGCCCACCTTGTCGGCGAAGCCCGGCATCAGCACCCGGTACGCGCAGGTGTCGCAGTTCATCCGGATGTCCCCGCCCAGCGCCTCGGCGTACCGCTCCAGCACCAGGTCGGCCAGCGCGTCGCAGTCGCCGATCAGGTCGGCGACCCGCACGTCCAGCTCGCGGTGGGCGGCGGCGAACTCCGCCGCCTGGGCGACGATCCGGTCCGGCAGCACCCCGGCGAACAGGAAGTACGGCGCGACCACGATCCGCCGCGCGCCGAGCCGACGCAGCCGGTCCAGCACCGCCGGCACCGACGGCTCCGCGAGGGAGATGAATCCCGGCTCGACGCCCGCGTAGCCACGCCCCTCCCAGAGCAGCCGGGCGACCTTGGCCACCTCGGCGTTGGCGTCCGGGTCGGTGGAGCCCCGGCCGATCAGCGCGACCCAGGTGCCGGCCCGGTCCGCGCCGGCCAACGCCGCGTCGATGCGCTGTTCGAGGGCGTCGTGCAGCAGCGGGTGCGGCCCGAGCGGGCGACCGTAGCGGTAGCTCAGCCCAGGGTGGCGCTGCTGCTCGCGCGCCATCGCGGCGGGGATGTCGCCCTTGCCGTGCCCGGCCCCGGTGAGCACCAGCGGCAGCGCCACCAACGCCCGGTGCCCGCGCGCGACCAGCGCGCCGACCGCGTCGGTCAGCGGCGGGCGGGACAGCTCGATGAAGCCGCCCTCGACGTCGCCGACGTCGCCCGCGCCACGGCGGCGGACCCGCTCGACCAGCGCGGCGAACTGCTCGACCCCGGCCGCGCTGCGCGTGCCGTGCCCGACGATCACCAACCCGTTCATGACGTCTCCTCGACATAGAGCAGGGCGTTGAGGGCGGCGGCGGCGACCGCCGACCCGCCCTTCTCCCCCACGTTGGACACCCCGGGCAGGCCGCTGGCCCGCAGCGCCGCCTTCGACTCGGCCGCGCCCACGAAGCCGACCGGCAGGCCGACGACCAGCGCCGGCGCGGCGTCCAGGGTGAGCAGTTCGACCAGTGCCGTCGGGGCGCAACCGACCACCCAGACCGCGCCCGGGCCGACCCGGTCCAGCGCGATCCGCACGGCCGCCGCCGAGCGGGTGATCCCGGCCGTCCGACCCAACTCGGCGGCGGCCGGCTCGGCGATCGGGCAGACCAGCTCCAGACCGGCCCGGGTGATCCCGGCGGCGACCATCGCCACGTCGGTGACCACCGGCACGCCGGCCCGCAGCGCGGCCAGCCCCGATTCCAGGGCGGCCTCGTCGCAGACCAGCTCGTCGACGTACGCCAGGTCGGCGCTGGCGTGCACCACCCGCTCGGTCACCGCCCGGCTCAGCGGCGGCAGGTGGGACAGGTCGACCCGGTCGCGCAGGATCCGGTACGACTCGGCCTCGATCGGGTGCACCACGCGGCTCACCGCTGCTCCTGCACACCGACGGCGGGCTGGGCGGCCCCGTAGCGGCGGTCGTAGCCGCGCAGCTTCCATAGTGCGACCGCGCCGACCCACGAGGCGACGAAGAGGCCCACCACCACGTAGCCGAGCTGCTCGAAGTGGTCGGCGACGCCCGCGTACCCGGCGAGCGCGGTCATCCCCAGGTGGTCGACCAGCAGACCGGCCAGGTAGACGCTGGCCACCACGGCACCGACCAGCACCGTCATCGCCGTGGTGGCCAGGTTGTAATAGAGCCGCCGAGCCGGCTGCCGGTACGCCCACGAGTAGGCGCGGCTCATCAGCAGGCTGTCCGCGGTGTCCATCGCGGACATCCCGGCGGCGAACAGCAGGGGCAGGGTGAGCAGGGCCAGCACCGGCAGCCCGCCCGAGGCGGCGGTGCTCGCCGACAGCGCCAGCAGGGTGACCTCGCTGGCCGTCTCCAGACCCAGGCCGAAGAGGAACCCGACCGGGGCCATGTGCCACGAGGAGCGGACCAGCGCCCGGGCCCGCGAACCGAGCACCCGCTGCATCAGCCCCCGGTTGAGCAGTTGCAGGTCCAGCTCCCGCTCGTCGAGCTCACCGTGGCGCAGCCGGCGCCACAGCCGTGCCAGCCCGCCGAGCACCACCGCGTTGAGCGCGGCGACCAGCGCCAGGAACAGGGTCGCGGTGACGATCGCAACGGTGGCGCCCAGCTCACGGGCCTGCTCCAGCCCCGGGCCGGTGAGGTTGGCCGAGGCCAGCCCGACGATCAGGGCGAGCAGCAGCACCACCGCGCTGTGCCCGAGGGCGAAGAAGAAGCCGACGCCCACCGGCCGCCGGCCGCGCAGCAGCATCAGCCGGGTGGTGTCGTCGATGGCGGCGATGTGGTCGGCGTCGAAGGCGTGCCGCACGCCGAGCACGTACGCGAGGGCGCCGGCGCCAGCCAGGCCGCCGGCCGCCACGGGCTGGTCGTTCCAGTACAGGTACAGACTCCAGCCGGCGATGTGCAGCACCGCGACGGCGAGCACGATGCCGCCGAGGCGTACCCGCTCGGCGCGGCTCCACCGGCCGGCCGGGGGTGCGGTGCTGACGGCGGTCGAACTCATCGGGCTCCTCCACGTTCATCGGGTTCGGCGACGCGGATGGCGTCGACCGGGCAGATCTCCAGGCACTCCAGGCAGCCGGTGCAGCGGTCGGCGCGGACGGTCAGTCCGCCGGCGACCGGCCGGATCGCGTGGGTGGGGCAGGTGAGCAGGCAGGCGCCGCAGCCCTGGCAGGCGCCGATGGTCACGATCGCCACCGGTACCCCCGGGGTGTGACCATCCGGCCGGCGACCAGCCGGGTGTCGCTGCTGCCGACCACCACGACGCTGTACATGTCGACCACGGCCGGGTCGAGGGTGGCCAGGGTGGCCAGGTGCACCCGTTCGCCGGGCCGGCTGGCGTTGCGCACCACACCGACCGGGGTGTCCGGGGGCCGGTGGCTGGCCAGGATGCCGAGCGCCCTGCCGAGCTGCCAGTCGCGGGCCCGGCTGCGCGGGTTGTAGAAGAGCGTCACGAAGTCGCCCTGCGCGGCGGCGGTCACCCGCCGCTCGATGACCTCCCACGGGGTGTGCAGGTCGGACAGGCTCAGGTAGGCGTGATCGTGGCCGAGCGGGGCGCCGAGCAGCGCGCCGGCGGCGAGCGCGGCGGTCACCCCCGGCACGCCGACCACGTCGATCCGCTCGTCGGCGTACTCCAGGGCAGGGCTCGCCATCGCGTACACGCCGGCGTCGCCGGAGCCGATCAGCGCGACCGCCCGGCCGGCGGTGGCCTCGGCGACGGCGACGCGGGCCCGCGCTTCCTCGGCGCCCAGCCCGCTGGAGAGCACGCGGGTTCCCGGTCTGAGCAGGTCGCGGACCTGGTCGAGGTACTGGTCGAGGCCGACCACGACGGCGGCGCGGCGCAGCTCGGCCACCGCGCGCGGGGTGCGCAGGTCGGCGGCGCC
Organism: Micromonospora cremea; assembly: GCF_900143515.1. Taxonomy (NCBI): domain Bacteria; kingdom Bacillati; phylum Actinomycetota; class Actinomycetes; order Micromonosporales; family Micromonosporaceae; genus Micromonospora; species Micromonospora cremea. The sequence goes on from NZ_FSQT01000001.1 coordinate 1,946,585, forward strand.
CGGACCGAGCCCGACGACGGCCAGCCGACCGCGCGGCGCGTGCCGCGCCACCGCCACGGTGGCCATCGCCGACGCGGTCTTCGGCACCAGCAGCGCGGCGTCGGCCGGCCGGCCGGCCGGGCCGAGCAGCGCGGCGGCCTCGGCCACGCTCGGCGTGCCGACCGCGGCGCGGACCACCTCGCTGGGATGCGGCACATCGACCGCCGCCAGCTGCGCCGCCGGCCAGGTCACCAGGGGTACGCCGAGCGCGTCGGCGGTGCACAGGATGCCCGCCTCGTCGGCCTTGACGTCGGCGCTGGCCAGGCAGCGCAGGCTGGCCGGGCTGAGGCCGGCCTCGGCCAGCACCCGGTGCAGCAGCTCCGACACCTCGGCGGCGGGTACGCCCCGACTGGCGCCGACCCCGGCGACCAGCGACGGTGGTCGCAGCACCGCGGTCCGCCCGTCCAGCGGCACCTCCCGGTCGGTGACCAGCAGCCGGTACCCGACATCCGCCGCGCCGCCGTCGGTGCCTACCGCCTCGGGGTGGACGTTCGGTGGCAGCGCGGGCAGCGGCCAGTCTGCGTCGGCGATGAGGCGGACCGGCTCACCGTCCAGGATGGCCCGGGACACCGCGGCGACCGCGCCCTGCACCGGCCAGCCGAGGGTGTCCAGCCCGGGTAGCCCGACCGCGTCGGTGGCGGTGGTGACCACCGGCCGCGCGTCGAGCAGCGCGCCGACCTGCTCGGCGAGGTCGTTGCCGCCACCGGCGTGCCCGCCGAGCAGCGCCACCGCGTGCCGGGCGGCCTCGTCGACGACCACCACGGCCGGGTCGGTGCGCTTGTCGCCGAGCAGCGGGGCGAGGATCCGCACGACCGCGCCGGTGGCCAGGAAGGCGACCACCGCGTCGCACCGCGTCCAGGCGGTACGCAGCGCGTCGGCGACGCTCTCCCCCTCGACCAGCCGGGCGTGTGGCCAGGCCGTGGCGACGGTGTGGGCGTGCCGCCGACCGGCCGCGGTGCCCGCGACCAGGCCGATCCGGGTGGGCGTACTCAGGTCGTTCACGGGCGCTCCCCGGTGAGGACGACCACCGGGTTGGTGGCCGCGAGGCGGATCGACCCGCCGGGCAGGTCGGCGAGGCGGGCGGCGGAGAGCTGGCTGCCCTCGACCGTGTAGCCGGCGGCGCGCAGCAGGCCGACGGCCGGCACGACCCGGTCCAGGGCGGCGAGGGTGAGCACCACCCGGTCGGGCCGGCGGGCCGTCACGGCGGCGAGGACGTCGGCACCACCGCCGCCGACGAAGACCGCGTCCGGCTCGGGCAGGCCGGCCAGCGCCGCCGGAGCCCGCCCGACGACCAGTCGGAGATCGACGTCGTGGGCGGCGGCGTTGGCCCGGATCGTCTCGGCGCCCCGCGGGTCCTGCTCGACGGCGAGCACGGCCGCGCCGAGCAGCGCGCACTCGATGCCGACCGAGCCGCTGCCGGCGCCGATGTCCCACAACAGCCGGCCGAGCCGGGGGCGCAGCCGGGCGATGACGAGGGCGCGCACCTCCGACTTGGTGATCATCGAGTCGCGGTGGGCGTACCGGCTCTCCGGCAGCGCCCAACCGCCGGCCGGCGCGGCGGCGGGCTGGTTGTCCGCGCGCATCCCACCGGGCGCCGCCTCGGCGAGGCTGAGCAGCACGTGCGGATCGGACCAGGTGCCGGCGGCCGCCTGCTCGGGGGTCACCTCGCGGATCCGCTCGGCGTCGGTGCCGAGGTGCTCGGCGACCACCAGCCGGCGGGACCAGCCGGCCAGCCCGGCGCCCAGTTCGGCGGCACCGGCGCCCGGTGCGGTGAGCACCGCGACCAGCGGGAGCGCCCGGCAGGCGTTCAGCGCCGGTCGCGGGTCGCGACCGTGCGCGGTGACGACGGCGGCGCCGTCCCACGGCAGCCCGGCGCGGGCGAACGCGGCGGCCACACTGGACACCGCGGGCACCACCCGCAGCGGCAGCCCGGCAGCGCGCAGCCGCCGGACGATGCCGAACAGGCCGGGATCGCCGCTGGCCAGCACCACGGCCGGCACGCCGTCGGTGACGGCGGCGGCCAGCCGCTGCACGGCGGGAGCGAGCGGCCCGAGGGCGACGGTTGTCGCGCCGGGCGGTACCGGCACCGCGGCCAGGTGCCGGGCGGCCCCGACCAGCAGCCCGGCGGCGGCCAGCGCGGGCGCGAGCGCCGGGTGCGGCGGGGCGCCGGCGGCGTCCAGGCCGACCACGGTCACCGGGGTCATCGGGGCCACCGGCCCGAGGAGGCGACCACCCGGGCGCCCGCGAAGTCGACCATCGCCACGTCCACCGTGACCGCCTGCTCGGCGAACCGCAGCAGCACCTGGCGGACGCGCTGGCAGAGCAGGTCGCCGGCCGACGCCAGCAGCCCGGCGTCCTCCCACAGCTCGTACGCGTGCCGGCCGGTGTTCGCCTCGGTCACCGCGGCGACCAGCGCCGGGTCGCCGCCGGCTTCGGCGGTCACCGCGCCGAGCAGGGAGAGGTCCACCTTGGAGCGGGTGTAGTGGGTCATCAGGATGCCGGCGGCGAGTTTGGCCAGCTTTCCGGCCATGCCGACGAAGACCACCCCGGTCATCGCGTCGCCCACGGCGGCGGTGACCGCGGCCCCGGTGAAGTCGCCGACCTCGACGAAGCAGACCTCGGGCAGCTCGGGCAGCAGCGCGCGGGCGGCCCGCTCGGTGCGCCCGCCGGTGCAGAGCACCACCGTCCGCTCGCCCTGGGCGGCCATCACGTGCACGGCCTGCACCACGCTGGCCCGCCAGGAGGCGGTGGAGAACGGTCGGACGATCCCGGTGGTGCCGAGGATCGAGATGCCGCCGAGGATGCCGAGCCGCCGGTTGGTGGTCTTGCGGGCCATGATCTCGCCCCGCGGGACGCTGATCACCACCTGGACGCCGACCTCGGTGAGGTCGACCACCTCGGCCACCGCCTCGCTGATCATCCGGCGTGGGGTGTCGTTGATCGCCGGGCCGCCGACCGCGAGCCCGAGGCCCGGTCTGGTGACCGTGCCGACGCCGGGGCCGCCGGCCAGCCGCAGCCCGGGGACGTCGGTCCAGTCCACGGTGGCGGTCAACTCGGCGCCGTGGGTGACGTCCGGGTCGTCGCCGGCGTCCTTGACCACCACCGCCTCGGCCCGGGCCGGCGGCGTGCCGGTCAGCTCGCAGCGGGCGACCGGGAAGCGCACCCGGCGCCCGGCGGGCAGCCCGATCTCCACCTCCGGCTGGGCCGCGCCGGTGACCAGCGCGGTGACCGCGGCCTTGGCCGCCGCCGTCGCGCAGGCGCCGGTGGTCCAGCCGGTACGCAGCGCGGTCGGCCGGACCTTCGCGGTACGCGGCAGGTCCGGCTCGCGCAGCGGCGGCTCGGCGTACGTCACGAGGTGGGCCCGACATCGGGTGTCGCCGGCACGCCGCCGGCCTGGACCGTCCCGCTGGCGCGGGTGCCCGCCTGGCGGCGGAGTTCGGCGCGGGCGGTCGGCTCGGCCCGTCGGAACGTGTGGAAGTGCCCGGGGTGGTACAGGTGCGAACGGGTGCCCTCGGCGGCCAGCGCCGGCCCGACCAGGAAGAGGGTGTGCTTCCACAGCCGGTGCTGCTTGACCGTCGCCTCCAGGGTGCCGACCGTGCAGCGCACCACCAGCTCGTCCGGCCAGGTCGCCTGGTACGCCACCACGGCCGGGGTGTCCGCCGGGTAGCCGCCGGCCAGCAGCTCGGCCTGCACCTGCCCGGAGCGGGCCGCGGAGAGGAACAGCGCCATGGTGGTGCCGTGCCGGGCGAAGTCGCGCACCCGCTCCCCGGGCGGCATCGGGGTCTTGCCGCCCTCCAGCCGGGTGAGGATCACCGACTGCGCCACCTCGGGGACGGTCAGCTCCCGCCCGACGATCGCCGCGACGGCGGTGAACGAGGAGACCCCGGGCACGATCTCGACGGCCAGGCCGAGCGCCCGGCACACGTCCAGCTGCTCCTGCACCGCGCCCCACAGCGCCGGGTCGCCGGAGTGGATCCGCGCCACGGTCAACCCCTGCTCGGCGGCCCGCGTATAGAGCGGGAGCACCCCCTCGATGGGTAGCTGCGAGGAGTCCACGATCTCGGCGTCGGGCCGGGCGTGCGCGAGCACGTCGGCGTGCACCAGGCTGGCCGCCCAGATCACAATGTCCGCCTCGGCGATCACCCGGGCGGCCCGCAGGGTCAGCAGGTCCGCCGCCCCGGGGCCGGCGCCGACGAACCACACCGTGCCGTCGCTGGTCACAGCTTTCCTCCTCGGTGTTCGCGGCGCGCCGGGACCAGCAGCGTCGACAGGTACGGCAGGTCGTGCTCGGAGTCGTCGACCGGGCCGATGCGTTCCCCGGGCAGCCCCAGGCTCCGCCCGAGCACGGCGTCGGCGAGCCGGCCCTGTCGGCGCAGCTCGGCGAGCAGTTCCGGGTGCCGCCGCCAGCCCTTGTACGCGACCACGGTGCCCGGCCCGGCCAGCGCGTCGGCGAACAGCGCCAACCCGGCGGTGGCCGGCAGCAGGGTCAGCGGCTCGCGTCCCTCGCAGAGCGGGGTGCCGCTGCGCGCGGCCAGCTCCTGCATGGCGGTGACGCCCGGCACGGTCGCCACGCGCACCGCCGGGCGCAGCGCGCGGACGCTCTGCGCCAGGTAGCCGAAGGTGGAGTAGACGTTCGGGTCACCGATGGTGGCGAAGGCCAGCGACCGGGCGCCCGCGCCGATCGCCTCGATGACGACCCGCGCGGCGGCGTCCCAGGCCGCGGCCCGCCGGGCGGTCACCCCGCCCCGGTCGTCCAGGGCGAAGGGCAGCCGGCGCAACCGGTCGGCCGCGACGTGGGCCCGCACCGTCCGCTCGGCGCGCCCCGGGTCCGCGCCCGGCGGACCGGCGGTCGCGGTCGGCTCGGCCCGGTCGGCCATCACGGGTACGAGGACCAGGTCCGCCTCGCGCAGCACCCGCACCGCCTTGACGGTGAGCAGTTCCGGGTCGCCTGGCCCGACACCCACTCCGGTCAGCGTGGCCACCGCCCGGGCGCCGTCGGCGCTCACTGGCACGCCTCGACGAGACGACGGGCGGCACCGGGGTGGCCGGCCCAGTGGGTGTGCAGGTAGGAGGCGTGCACCCGGCCGGCGACGAAGCCGTGCTCCGCGCCGTTCCAGCGCCACGCCGGCCGGTCGCCGTGCCCCGGGTCGGTGGCGGTGCGGTGGAACTCGTGCCCGCGTACCGGCTCGCCGGCCCGGGCCACCGGGGAGTCGGTGACGGCCAGGGCCTCCCGGTAGCCGAGGGTGAGCCGGCCGGTCATCCGGGCGGTCAGGTCCAGCCGACCGCACATCGGCGCGCCGTCCAGGGACCGCCCGAGGTAGAGCAGCCCGGCGCACTCGGCCACGATCGGCCCGTCGAAGGCGGCCAGCTCGGCGCGGAGCGCCGCGTTGCCGGCCAGCGCCTCCGCGTACGCCTCGGGAAAGCCGCCGCCGACCACCACGGCGCGGGTGCCGGCGGGCAGCGCCGGATCGCGCAACGGGTCGACGGTGACCACGTCCGCGCCGGCCGCGGTGAGCAGTTCGGCGGTCTCCGCGTACGAGAAGGTGAAGGCGGGACCACCGGCCAGCGCGACCGGCGGCCGCTCCCTGCCGGCCGGCCCGCCGACGGCGGTGACCGGGTCCCAGGCCAAGGCCGTCAGCGGTGGGGCGCTGCGGGCCAAGTCGAGCACCGCGTCGAGGTCCACGGTGGACTCGACCAGCTCGGCCAGGGCGGTGACGATCGCGAGGGACTCGGGTGCCCGCTCGGCGACCGGGACCAGGCCCAGGTGCCGGGCCGGGGCGGCCACCTCGGCGGCCCGGGTGACCGCCCCGAGCACCGGTACGCCCACCTCGGCCAGCGCGTCGCGCAGCAGGGTCTCGTGCCGGGGCGAGCCGACCCGGTTGAGGATCACCCCGCCGATCCGCACGGCGGGGTCGAAGGCGGCCATGCCGAGGGTCAGCGCGGCGGCCGAGCGGCCCTGGGCGGTGGTGTCCAGCACCAGCAGCACGGGGGCCTCGATGAGCCGGGCGACGTGCGCGGTGGAGGCGTAGTCGCGGCGGCCGACCGCGCCGTCGTGCAGACCCATCACGCCCTCCACCACGGCCACGTCGGCGGGCGTCGGGACGTTCGCGCCGTGCCGCAGCAACGGGGCGATCCGCTCCGCGCCGACCAGGAACGGGTCGAGGTTGCGGCCGGGTCGCCCGGCGGCGAGGGCGTGGTAGCCGGGGTCGATGTAGTCCGGGCCGACTTTGTGCGGGCTGACCGTGAGGCCCCGGCGGCGCAGCGCGGCGAGCAGCCCGGTGGCGACGGTGGTCTTGCCGTGGCCGCTGGCCGGCGCGGCGACCACCACCCGGGGCAGCGGCCACGGGTCGGCGTGGACGCTCACCACTCGATGCCCTTCTGGCCCTTCTGGCCGGCGTCCATCGGGTGCTTGACCTTGGTCAGCTCCGCCACCAGGTCGGCGGCGGCCACCAGGCGCGGGTCGGCGTCCCGGCCGGTGATGACCACGTGCTGGAAGCCGGGGCGGTCGGCCAGGGTGGCCACCACCTCGTCGACGTCCACCCAGCCCCACTTCATCGGGTAGGTGAACTCGTCCAGCACGTACAGCCCGTAGCGCTCGGCGGCCAGGTCGCGCTGGATCTGCCGCCAGCCCTCCAGGGCGTCGGCGGCGTGGTCGGCGTCGCCGCCGCGCTGGATCCAGGACCAGCCCTCGCCCATCTTGTGCCACGCCACCGGCGCGCCCTGGCCGGTGCGCTCGTGCACCTCGCCGAGGGCCCGGAAGGCGTTCTCCTCCCCCACCCGCCACTTGGCGCTCTTGACGAACTGGAACACCCCGACCGGCAGGCCGGCGGTCCACGCCCGCAGCGCGAGCCCGAAGGCGGCCGTGGACTTACCCTTCATCTGTCCGGTGTGGACGATCAGCAGTGGCCGGTGCCGTCGCTGCCGGGTGGTCAACCCGTCGGCGGGCACCGTGCTCGGCTTTCCCTGCGGCATCAGCAATCTCTCCTTCTCGTCCCCACGCCCGGCACCCACACCCGCACCCGCACCCGCACCCGCACGATCTTGCAGTTTCGGTCGGCCATATATGTGCTTCGTCCGCTATGACCGGGCAGCAAGTGCAAGATCGCGGGTGGGGGTGCGGGTGGGGGTGCGGGTGAGGGTGGGGGGTTGGGTCAGGGTGGTTAGGGGGTGGTGGGGGGCGTTGTTGAGTTGGGTTGCCAGGCGGCGGGCCAGGTGCAGGCGGACGGGGCCGGACTCGCAGTCGACGACGACGCAGGCCGCGCCCGTCGCGGCCAGCACCGCCGCCGCTGCCGCCGCGCGGTCCAGCGGGCGCTGGCCGGCGGTGGCCCGGCCGTCGGTGACGACCAGGACCAGCGGGCGCCGCTTCGGGTCGCGCAGGCGCTCCACCCGCAGCAGGTCGGCGGCGGCGAGCAGCCCCTCGGCCAACGGGGTACGCCCGCCGGTGGGCAGCTCGGCCAAGCGGGTCGATGCGGCCAGCACCGACGAGGTGGCCGGCAGCACCGTCCGCGCGCCGGCGCCCCGGAAGGCGATCACCGCGACCTTGTCCCGCCGCTGGTACGCGTCGGTGAGCAGGGCCAGCACCGCGTCCTTGACGGCGGTCATCCGCTGCCGGGCGCCCATCGAGCCGCTCGCGTCCACCACGAACAGCACCAGGTTGCCCTCACGCCCCTCGCGGACCGCCGCACGAACGTCGGCCGGGCGCAGCCGCAGCGGGCCGGCCAGCCGCCCCCGGGCGGCCTGGTGCGGGGCGGCGGCGCGGACCGTGGCCGGCAGGTGCAGCGCACCGACCCGACCCGAAGGCACCCGGGCCCCGGTGGTGCGGCCCCGCCCGGTGCGGGCACGCGAGCGCCGACCCGGCACCCCGTCACCCACACCGGGCGCGGTGAGCAGCCGCGCTCTCAATCCACCCCGGGGTACGGCCACCGGCTGACCGCTCCGGCCGTCTCCGGCGCTGCCCCGCCCACCGGACGGGTCGTCCTCGCCGCCGGCCGTTCCGTCCCGTCCGTCGGTCCGGCCGGCTTCCTGCCCGCCCGCACCATTGTCGTTCGTCGCACGCTGGGGCCACTCGCCGTCGGCGGGCCCGTTCGCCCCCTCGGCCGGCCAGTCCGGCCCGGTGCCCGGATACGCGGTCGAGGTGGCTCTGCCCTGGTCGGCTCCGTCGTCCCTTCCCTCGGCGCTCGCGTCGGGGCCACGTCCGTCCGGGCCGCCGTCGCCGGCTGGACCACCGCCGGGACCGCCCCCACCGGCCGGACCGCCGCCGTCGGGGCCACGGTCGTCGGGGCCGCCGTCGTCCGGGTCATCGGGGTGCGCGTCCTCGGCCCGTTGCAACGCCTCGTCGAGGCGCTTCTCGTCCAGGCCCGGAGTGTCGAACGGGTCGCGGCGACGGCGGTGCGGCAGGGCCAGCCGGGCGGCCACCCGTACGTCGTCGATGGTGACCCGGTCCCGGCCGTGCCAGGCGGCATGCGCCAGCGCGGTACGCGCGGTGACGATGTCGGCGCGCATCCCGTCCACATCGAACGCGGCGCACACCTCGGCGATCTGGCGCAGCGCGGCGTCGGGCAGACGTACCCCCGGAAGCCGGCGGCGGGCGGCCGCCACCTGGCCGGCGATCTCGGCGTCGGCGTCGGCCCAGCGGGCGGCGAAGCCGGCCGGATCGGCGTCGGCGGCGAGCCGGCGGCGCACCACCTCGACCCGGACGGCCGGGTCCCGGCTGGCGCCGACCTCGACCGTGAGCCCGAACCGGTCGAGCAGCTGCGGGCGCAGCTCCCCCTCCTCCGGGTTCATGGTGCCGACCAGCAGGAACCGGGCGGCGTGACTGACCGAGACGCCCTCCCGCTCGACGTGGCTGCGGCCCATCGCCGCCGCGTCCAGCAGCAGGTCGACCAGGTGGTCGTGCAGCAGGTTGACCTCGTCGACGTAGAGCACGCCCCGGTGCGCGGCGGCGAGCAGGCCCGGCTCGAAGGCGCGTACCCCCTCGCCGAGGGCCTTCTCCAGGTCCAGCGAGCCGACCACCCGGTCCTCGGCGGCGCCCACCGGCAGCTCCACCAGCCGGGCCGGACGGGTCTCGGGGGCGGCGCCCGCCGGGTGCGGGCCGTCCGGGCAGGCCGGGTCGGGCTCGGCCGGGTCGCAGCCGAACCGGCAGCCGGCGACCCGGTGCACCGGCGGCAGCAGCGCGGCGAGGGCGCGCACGGCGGTGGACTTGGCGGTGCCCTTCTCGCCGCGGACCAGCACCCCGCCGATCGCCGGGGAGACCGCGTTGAGCAGCAACGCCAGCCGCATGTCGGCCATGCCGAGCACGGCACTGAACGGGTAGGTGGTCATGCGCGGTCCTCCAGGTCACCCTCGCTGGCCAGGTACGTGTCGCGGAGCCGGTCGAGGGTGGCCGGCTCCGGTTCGGCCCACAGCCCCCGGTCGGCGGCCTCCAGCAGCCGCTCGGTGATGCCGCGCAGCGCCCACGGGTTGGACCGCTCCAGGAACTCCCGGGTGGTCTCGTCGAAGAGGTACGCGGCGGCCAGGTGCTCGTACATCCAGTCGTCGACGACACCGGCGGTGGCGTCGTAGCCGAACAGGTAGTCCACGGTGGCGGCCAGCTCGAAGGCGCCCTTGTAGCCGTGCCGGCGCATCGCGGCGATCCACTTCGGATTGACCACCCGGGCCCGGAACACCCGCCGGGTCTCCTCGCCCAACGTGCGGGTACGCACGTCGTGCGGCATCGCCGAGTCGCCCACGTACGCCTGGGGCGAGGCGCCGGTGAGGTGGCGGACCATCGCCACCATCCCGCCGTGGTACTGGAAGTAGTCGTCGGAGTCGACGATGTCGTGCTCGCGGGTGTCCTGGTTCTTCACCGCCACCGCGATCCGGGCGAACGAGCGTTCCATGTCGGCACGTGCCTCCCGCCCGTCCAGGCCACGGCCGTAGGCGTAGCCGCCCCAGACCGCGTACACCTCGGCCAGGTCGGCGTCGCTGCGCCAGGTCCGGGCATCGATCAGCGGCAGCAGCCCGGCGCCGTACGCACCGGGTTTGGAGCCGAAGATCCGGGCGGTGGCCCGCCGTTCGTCGCCGTGCTCGGCGAGGTCGGCGGCGACGTGCGCTCGCACGTAGTTCTCCGCGTCCGGCTCGTCCAGGGCGGCGACCCGGCGGACGGCGTCGTCGAGCAGCGCCACAACGTGCGGGAACGCGTCGCGGAAGAAGCCGGAGATGCGCACGGTGACGTCGACGCGGGGCCGGCCCAGCTCGGCCGTCGGCACCACCTCGATCCCGGTGACCCGCCGCGACCGGTCGTCCCAGACCGGCCGGCAGCCCAGCAGCGCGAGCACCTCGGCGATGTCGTCGCCCTGGGTGCGCATGGCGCTGGTGCCCCACACGGTCAACCCCACCGAGCGGGGGTACTCGCCGGTGTCGGCGAGGTGTCGGGCCAGCAGCGAGTCCGCGAGGGCCACCCCGACGTCCCAGGCGTTGCGGCTGGGGATGGCCTTAGGGTCGACGGAGTAGAAGTTGCGGCCGGTGGGCAGCACGTTGACCAGACCCCGGGTGGGTGAGCCGGACGGGCCGGGCGGTACGAACCGGCCGTCGAGCGCGCCGAGGGTGTTGGTCAGCTCGTCGGTGGTCCGGTCCAGCCGGGGCACCAGCTCGGTGGCGGCGAAGCGCAGCACGGCGGCGACGTCCGGGATCGGTCGGCCGGTCACCTCCTCGACCACCGCGTCGACGGCTTCGGCGGTCCAGCCGAGGGTTTCCATCCCGACCACCAGCCGGCGGGCCAGCGCCTCGATCAGGTCGACCGCGTCGGCGGCGGTGCCGGCCGGCCCGTCCGCGACGTCGGTCAGCGCCGCGGGCAGGGTCAGTCGCTGTCCCGGCGACGCGAGCAACTCCTGCTCATCGAGCCCGTACGCGGCGGCGAGGGCCTGCCGCAGGCCGGGCAGGGCGCGGGTGCCGCCCCAGATCTGCGGGGCGCGCAGCACCGCGAGGACCAGGTTGACCCGGGGCTCGCCGGTGGGCGCATCGGCGAGGATGTGCAGCCCGTCGCGGATCTGCACGTCCTTGACCTCGCAGAGGTACCCGTCGAGGTGCAGCACGAAGTCGTCGAAGTCGTCGGCGTCCGGCATCGCGTCGGCGTTCAGGTCGTGGTGCAGCTCGGCGGCGCGCACCAGGTCCCAGATCTGCGCCCGCACGGTGGGCACCTTGGCCGGGTCGAGCGCCTGCACGGTCGCGTACTCGTCGAGCAGTTGCTCCAGCTTGGCCAGGTCGCCGTAGGTCTCGGCGCGGGCCATCGGCGGCACCAGGTGGTCGATGACCACGGCGTGCGCCCGCCGCTTGGCCTGGGTGCCCTCGCCCGGATCGTTGACGATGAACGGGTAGACCAGCGGCAGGTCGCCGAGGACCGCGTCGGGGGCGCAGTCGGCGGCGAGGCCGAGGCCCTTGCCGGGGAGCCATTCGAGGGTGCCGTGCTTGCCCAGGTGCACCACGGCGTCGGCGCCGAACCCACCGTCGGCGACCGGCGCCGCCAGCCAGCGGTACGCGGCCAGGTAATGGTGGCTGGGCGGCAGGTCCGGGTCGTGGTAAATGGCGATCGGGTTCTCGCCGAAACCGCGCGGCGGCTGGATCAGCAGCACCACATTGCCGAAGCGCAGCCCGGCGAGCACGATGTCCCCGCCGTCGGTGTACAGCTCGCCGGGGGGCTCGCCCCAGTGTGCGAGCATCCGCTCGCGCAGCGCGCCGGGCACCTGCTCGAACCAGCGCCGGTAGGTCACGCCGGGCACCCGGGCCTCGGCCGCGGCCAGCTGCTCCGGGGTGAGCCACTCCACGTCGTGACCGCCGGCGGCGATCAGCGCGTGGATCAGCGCGTCGCCGTCGTCGGGAACCGGGGTGTCGCCGAGGTGGTAGCCGGCGTCGGCGAGCGCGGCGAGGAGCCGGACCGCCGAGACCGGGGTGTCCAGCCCGACGGCGTTGCCGACCCGCGAGTGCTTGGTGGGGTACGAGCTGAGCACGACCGCGATCCGCTTGTCCGCGTTGGGCACGTACCGCAGCCGGGCGTGGCGCACCGCGATGCCGGCCACCCGGGCCGCGCGTTCCTCGTCGGCGGCGTAGACGGAGAGCCCGTCGGCGTCGATCCGCTTGAACGAGAACGGCACGGTGACGATCCGGCCGTCGAACTCGGGAATGGCGACCTGCATCGCGGCGTCCAACGGGGACATTCCGGCGTCGCTGCCGGCCCACTGCTCGCGGGTGCTGGTCAGGCAGAGCGCCTGGATGATCGGCACGTCCAGGGCGGCCAGCACGCCGACGTCCCAGGCGTCGGAGTCCCCGCCGCCGGACGCGTCCGCGGCGACCGCGCCGCCGGCCGCGAGCACGGTGACCAGCAACGCGTCGCAGCGGGCGAAGAGCCCGAGGGGGCCGGCGCCGGTGGTCAGCCCGCGTAGCGAGCCGCAGAAGATCGGCAGCGGGTTGCCGCCGGCCGCCCGCACCGCGTCGGCCAGCACGTCGACGAAGCCGGTGTTGCCGGCCAGCGCGTGCGCCCGGTAGAAGACGATTCCCACCGTGGGCCGGTCCGACTCCGCCGGGTGGTCGCCGTGCACGCCGTATGCCGGGGTGGGCGCGGGCGGGGCGAAACCCTCGCCGGTGAGCAGCACCGTGTCGGAGAGGAACCGGGCCAGTTGCCCCAGGTTCTCCGGACCGCCCTCGACCAGGTACGCCAGCGCCTCGGTGACCACACCGGACGGCACGGTGGAGACGGCCATCAGCTCCGCGTCGGGCACCGCCTCGCCGCCGAGCACCACCGTCGGCAGGCCGGTGGCGAGCACCTGGGCGAGGCCGTCCGGCCATGCCTGCCGGCCTCCGAGCAGGCGTACGACGACGAGGTCCACCCCGTCGAGCAGGGCGGGCACCTCGTCGGCGGCGACCCGCGCGGGATTGGCCAGGCGGTAGTCGGTGCCGCTGGCGCGGGCGGCCAGCAGGTCGGTGTCGGCGGTGGAGAGCAGCAGGATGCGCACGGAGGACTCCGGAGAGTGACGCCCGGACCGCCACGGGGCGGCCTGGACGAAGTGGGTGGGTGCGGCGTCAGCGGGTACGACGAGCCGGCCAGGTCACCGACGCGGGCGTCGGGGAACGGTCAGCGCGGCGACGCGCAGCTCAGCGGTGCCGGTGGCCGGCGCGGCCGACAGCCCGGGGCAGGTCGGTACGACCGGGGCCGGGTGCAGCGGTGGGAGCGGCGGAGCGTCCGCCGTACGGATCATGACGATGTTCGTCGATGAAAGAGACGCCGTGCGTCATCGGGTCCTCCTCGGGTGTCCACGCCCTGGGGCACATCCCGACGGCCGAAGTATCCTGGCTTCCGGATCGACGCTCTCCCCCGGCCTTCCAACCGCAGACACACGGCCGTGACTCACGAGGGGGGATCACTCCCCGGTGACAGTGGCGGGACCGCGTCGGAATCACACCGACTTCCTTCACTGCCGTCAGGCCGCGAATGCTGCCACACCCGTCCGTCGCCGGTCAACGCCGGCCCCGGCACCGCCGAGCTGGTGCCAGCCATCGATATCTGACCGTTGATGGATGCTCGAACGCCAGCATCGGAATGCCCCGGTCAATGCGACACGTCCTTTGCTCTGCTTCATCCAGCGCAACAGTGACGACGCCTTTTCGTTGCGTCCGGGTAAGCAGAGCAAAGGACGCGCACACGTACTCCGGCCTGCCCCGATCGTCTGACAGGGCGGCGGCTCGCGGCCCGGTCGACCAGGGTCAGCGAATCGCCAAGGCAGCGTCCGCGATCAATCTGGCGGCGAGGACATCGTCGCCATGCGGTTCCGCCATGTGACGGCCGCGGCGGGCGCTCTCTCGCCGGGCGATCCCGACCCGGACGCGGTCCCGGCCGGCGTCGCCATGGTGGCCGACAGGGCGGCGGTGTGATGATCGACGCTGGGCAGAGCCCGACAGGCCGGCGGAATCCAGGCCGCGTCGACGGGTGCGGGCTGTGCTCAGCGGGCGTGGCGTTCCGGGTGGGCCCGGCTCCAGGTGCGCATCCGCTCCGGGTAGCCGGTGCGGGCCGCCTCGTACAGCGGCACCGCGTGCTTGCGCGCGATGGCGCCCGCCGCGCGGGGCGTGCCGGTCCGGCGGCGGATCCACTCGCCGTCGTGGGCGATCGCCACCACCGTGGTGTCGGTGGCGGTGGTCTCCGGCTCAAGGTAGAACTCCACCCCACGCCGGCTGGCGATGAACGCCTCGAGCGCGGCGAGGTCGTCCCGGGTCGCCTCCCGGTCCAACTTGGTCGGGGTCGCCTCGGCGCCCCGGGCCCGCCGACTGAACCAGCCCATGCCCGACTCCTCTCCTCGACGCCCCTCCAGTGCACCACCGGATCCTGGCAATACGCTGCACGCCGGGTGGGAGTGAGCTGACCGGACCGCGGATGGAACCCGCGGCGCCCGGGCGGTGTCATGAGTGTGATCCAACCGGAGGTCCCCCTGGACGACGACGACGTGCTCGTCACCCGCGCTCGGGCAGGTGACCTGGAGGCGTACGACCTCCTGGTCGCCCGGCACACTGCGTCCGCGTACCGGACGGCGGTGCTGCTCGGCGCGGGCTCGGACTCCGAGGACGTCATCCAGGAGGCCTTCGTGAAGGGGTACCGCAAGCTCTCCCGCTATCGGGGGGACTCGTCGTTCCGCTCCTGGCTGCTGGCGATCGTCGCCAACGAGACCCGCAACCTGCACCGGTCGCGTAGCCGCCGGGACGGCCTCGTCCTGCGCGCCGCGGCGGCGAACCCGGCGTCGGAGATCGCCGAGGACGGCGCGGTCGGCGCGGTCCTCGCCGGGGAGCGCCGCGCCGCGCTGGTGGAGGCCCTCCGCCAACTGCCGGTACGCGACCGTGAGGTGATCGTCTGCCGGTTCCTCCTCGACCTCAGCGAGGAGGAGACGGTGGCGACGTTGGGCTGGCCCCGGGGCACGGTGAAGTCGCGGACGTCCCGGGCACTGGCGAAGCTCCGCGGCCTGCTCGACCGTGAGGGGGTCCGGCGTGGATGACCTCGAACGGGAGCTGCGCGACCTCTCTTCGTGGCTGGAGACACCCGACGCGCCCGACGTGACCGCGCGCGTGCGCGCTCGGCTCACCGCGCCCCGGCGGCGCCGGTGGCGCGCCTGGGTCGCCGCGGCGCTCGTCGCTCTGCTCGTGGCGGTGCTGCCGCCGGGGCGGGCCGCCCTCGCCGACGCCGTCGCGCAACTGCTGCGCTTCGCCGGAGTCACCGTTGTCACGTCGTCCGCCCCGGTGCTGCCCACCGGCACCCCGTCGCCGTTGCCCACGCAGCGAACCGCCGCCCTGGACGAGGCACAACGGGCGGTGCGGTTCCCGATCCGCCTACCGGCGAAGCTCGGCCCGCCCGAGCAGGTGCTGGTCGCCGATCCCGACGACACGGGCGCCTGTCGGGTGGCGACGCTGCTCTACCGCGGGGGTGCGCTGCGCGTCGACGCCTTCGATGGTCGTCTCGACGTGGCGTTCCACAAGCAGTCCAGCCGGCCGGGAGCGGAGTGGGTCCATGTCAGCGGCGGCTTCGCCGTCTGGGTCGGCGGTCCGCACGTCCTGGCCTACGTGGACCGGTCCGGAGAGGTCCGGATGGAGACCGCCCGGCTCGCCGCCTCGACCCTGATCTGGCAGGAGGCCGACGTGAGCTACCGGCTTGAAGGCGACCTCACCAAGGCCGAGGCGATCGAGATCGCCAGATCGCTGGACTAGGTGTACCGCCCAGGGAGGCGCGGATCGGGAACCTGGCGGGCGCGTCCGGTGTCTTGATGGTGCGACACACGTTCCGAGTCCTCGACATCCGGAAGGGGCGAGATGGGTTCATGGGGCAGGTTGATGATGGGGTCGGTGCTCCTGCTGACGGCGTGCACGACAGCCGGTCGGTCGGCCACGCCGGTCGACGCGCCGACCAGCACGGCCTCCGCGACCGCCGCGACGAGTTGCGGCTCGCGGATCGAGACGGGGTCCCTGCCCGACTGGGCCGCCGGCGGGTTCAGCGGGGACGCCCGGGGCCCGCACGTCTTCGGCGCCAAGGGCGACATCGTGGCGGTGCTGTTCGCCCACCCGCTGGCGCAGGTCAGACAGGACGGGTCGAACAACAAGATCCTGTGGGTGTCCCGCACTGCCTCGACGTCGCCGGACGACCTGGCGATCACCGCGACGCTGCACGGCACCGACACCAGGGTGACCCGGGAGGTCGCCGGCGGTCCGGGTCCGTCGATCATCGACATGCCGCGCGCGGGTTGCTGGCACCTCGAGCTCCGCTGGTCCGGGCACACCGACACGATGGACCTGGTCTACGCCGACCGGCTGCCCTAGGTGTTCCGTCCATCGGACAGAACACCTAGGCTGCGCGGCGTGCCCGAGGACGTGCGGGAGTCGGCGGCCCGCAACAACGCCGAATGGTGCGCCGTGGTCTGCGGCAGCCATGGGCTGGCCGGCCGGACCGACGGCTACGCCTGGTCGGTTCCCCGCCGCTCCCCCACCTGGTACCCGGACGCGGTCACGCTGCGCCCCGGCGTCGACGCCGACGCCCTGCTGGCCCGGATCGACGCCGGGCCCGGCGCCTCGGTGAAGGACAGCTTCGCCGACCTCGACCTGTCCCGGTACGGCTTCCGGGTGCTCTTCGACGCACAGTGGATCCGCGGACCATCGCTGGACCCGCCCACCGGCGCTCCGCTGACCCCGGTCACCACGCCGACGCAACTCGCCACCTGGGCGGCGGCGCACGGTGGCGGGACGCTGTTCCGGCCGGCCCTGCTGGCCGATCCGCGGGTGCGGATACTGGCCCGGTACGACGACCGGGGCACGGTCGTGGGCGGCGCGGTGGTCAGCGGCGACACCGTGTACGGGGTCTCCAACCTCTTCGCCCACGGAGTCGACCCCAGCGAGATCTGGCACGGCGTCCTCGCCACCGTGCCCCGGGTACCGCTGGTCGGCTACGAATCCGGGCCGGATCTGACCCCAGCCCAGGCGGCGGGCTTCACCCGACAGGGCCCCCTCCGCGTCTGGCTCCACCCCCCCAACCCCGGTGATCATGAAGTTGGCGTCCTCGCCACCGGCGTGTCGCGCCGCCAACTTCATGAACACCGAGGCAGAACCGGGGTCAGGTGAGGAGGGCCAGGTCTTCGGGGGTCAGGCGGAGGGCGGCGGCGGCGATGTTCGCGGTCAGGTGCGCCGGGTCGCCGGTGCCGGGGATGGCCAGCACGTGCGGCCCCTGGTGCAGGGTCCAGGCCAGGCGTACCTGGTGCGGGGTGACGCCGTGGGCCCGGGCGACGGCCCGAACGGCCTCGCCCTGCTCGGGGCTCGCGCCCGCCTCCCGGCCGCTGCCGGCAAGCGCGAAGAATGGCACGTAGGCGATTCCCCGCTCGCCGCAGACGCGGACGAACTCGTCCTGCTCCCGGTAGGCGTCCACCCCGTAGTTGTTCTGCACGCAGACCACCGGCGCGATGTCCGCCACCTCCTCCAGCCGTTCGGGCCGAATGTTGGAGAGCCCGAGGTGCCGGATCAGCCCGGCGGCGCGCAGCTCGGCCAGGGCGCCGAACCGCTCGGTGAGCGGCACCGGGCCGGACCCCCGGCCGTGCCGCAGGTTCACCACGTCCAGGCAGTCCAGGCCGAGCCGACGCAGGTTCTCCTCCACCTGAGCGCGCAACTGCGCCGGGGTGAGCGCTTCGGTGAAGCCGGACACCGGGTCGTACCCGAAGCCGACCTTGGTGACGATCACCAGATCCTCGGGGTACGGGGCGAGCGCCGCCCGGATCAGCTCGGTGGCGTACCGCGCCGGGCCGGTGCCCACCCCCAGGGTCCCGCCGGGCGAGACGTAGAAGGCGGCGGTGTCGATGTGGTTGACACCCAGCTCCACGGCGCGGCGCAGCAGGGCGATCGCCCGGTCGCGGTCCGGATTGGCGGTGATCCGCATGGAGCCGAAGCCCATCCGGCGCACCGCGCGGTCACCAAGGGTCCAGCTGCCCGCCGCGGCGGCGGTGATCGAGTCGGTAGGCATCGGGCGACCGTAGCCAGCCGGGGCGCGCGGCGCAGTCGGCCGCGCGCCCGATACCGCTCGGCGGCGTTCCTTGTTAGTTTTTCTGTGCTGGCGGGGTCGGTTCGGCGGCGCCCGGCGGGCGCAGCACCGGCACCAGCGCCAGCGTCGGCAGCAGCAGCAACGGCACCACCAGCAGCGCGTGCAGGATGCCGACCCGGTCGCCGAGCAACCCCAGCAGCGGTGGCCCGCCCAGGAACGCGGTGTAGCCGATCACCGCGACCACGCTGACCCGGACGGGCGCGTGCGCCTCCTCGTCGGCCGCCGCGCTCATCCCGACCGGGAAGCCCAGCGACGCGCCGAGTCCCCAGAGCGCGACGCCGACGATGGCCACCGGCCCCGAGCCGGCCAGCACGGCCAGGCCCGCGCCGAACGCGGCGAGCAGGACGGTGCCGGTGAGCACCGGCACGCGACCCCACCGGTCCAGCGCGACCGTGCCGGCGGTACGCCCGAGAGTCATGCCGACGACGAAGACGCCGAAGACCGCCGCGCCGGCCGCCTCGCTCACGTCGCGGCCATCGACGAAGGCCACCGCCAGCCAGTCGTTGGCGCTGCCCTCGGTGAAGGCCGCCACCAGCACGAAGAGCCCGATCAGCAGGGTGCGCGGCTCTCGCCAGGCGGCGAGCTGGGCGCGGCGGCGAGCGCGCGGACCGGCGTCCGCCGTACCCTCCGCCTGATCGACGACCGGCTGGGGCAGGAACGCCCGCGCGCCGAGCACGGTGCCGGCCAGCACCACCACCGCCACACCGGCGAGATGCGTGCCGACGGGCAGGTCGAACCGGGCCGCCCCGGCCCCGAGCGCCGCGCCCGCCACCGAACCGAGGCTCCAGGCCGCGTGGAAGCGGGGCATGACGGTACGCCGCAGGCGCCGCTCCACCGCCGCGCCCTCGACATTCATCGCCACGTCGCAGGCGCCGGAGCCGTACCCGAACGCGGCCAGGCCCACCGCGACGACGACGACCGAACCGGCCACCGTGGCGCCCAGCCCGGCGACGGTCAGGCCGACCGCGACCAGCACGGTGGCGAGCGTCACGGTGCGGGCCGCGCCGAGACGCTGGGCGAGCAGGCCGGAGGTGGGCATGGCGAGCAGCGCGCCGACGCTCATCGCGAGCAGCAGCAGCCCGAGCCGGCCGGCGGAGAGGTCCAACGCCTCGCGGACCGCCGGCACCCGGGAGAACCAGCTGCCGACCGCCAGCCCGTTGAGGGTGAACACGACGGCCACGCCGTTGCGGGCGGTCCGCACGGCCCGGGAGGGCGCGGGGGCGGTGGCCGAGGGGACGGGCGGACTGGTGGCGGCGCTCACGGGGACGGTTCCTCTTCCTCGGGGTGATCTCCTGGCACGATCGCACACCTGAGAGCGCTTCCACCACAACCGGGGTGACCGCCCCTTACCGCCGGTGACCCGGGCGGGGCATGATGCCGGACAGGCGTCCGTCCGCCCGGACGGGCGGTCGGGGGGAGACAACGATGACGGCAGCGGCACACCGACCGGCCACGCTGGAGGACGTCGCGCGGGCCGCCGGGGTGTCCCGGTCCACGGCCTCACGGGTGATCGCCGGGACCGGGTTCGCCTCGCCGGCCGCCCGGGAGCAGGTCGCGGCGGCCGCCGACCGGCTCGGCTACGTGCCCAACCCGGCCGCCCGGGCACTGGTCCGCGGCGGCGGCGTACGGCTGGTGGTCGCGGTCGCCGGGCCCAGCGCGGCGGTGCTGGACGACCCGTACGTGCACCGGGTGGTCGGCTCGGCGGCCCGGGTCTGCGCGCCGGCCGCCATCGGGGTGGCGCTGCACTGGCTCCCGCTGAACGAGCCGAACAGCCTGGACCAGCTCGCCGGCGACGGCAGCGTGTGCGGGGTGGTGCTGGTGAACACCACCGAAGAGCTGCTGGACGCCGTGCCGCGGTCGCTGCGCGGCCGAATCGCCTCGATCGGCATCGGCTCGGCCACCGTCCCGTCGTTCGACGTCGACAACGGCGCCGGCGCCGACGAGGTGCTGCGCCACGTGTACGCCAGCGGTCGCCGCCGGATCGCCATGGTGACCGGCCCCCGCTGGCTGCCGTGCTCCCAACGGCCGGTGCAGGCGTACCGCCGGCTGATGCGCCAGGCGGGGCTGCCGGAGCGGGTGCTGCCCGGGGACTTCACCGCGGCGAGCGGCCGCGCGGCGGCCGGCGAGGCGTTGCGCCGCTGGCCGGACCTCGACGCGGTCTACGCGATCAGCGACGAGACCGCGCTCGGGGTGATCGCGGCGCTGCGCGACGGTGGGGTGCGGGTGCCCGGCGACGTCGCGGTGGCCGGCTTCGACGACATTCCGCTGGCCGGGATGACCGCCCCCGCGCTGACCACCGCGAGCCACCCGGTGGGCCGGATCGCCGCCGCCGCGGCCACGGCTGTGCTGGACCGGCGCCCGGCCGCGCCGGTGACCCTCTTCCCGTCCGTCCTGGTGGCCCGCGACAGCGCCTGACCCGCTGCCGACGGTTAACCTGCGGCGGGCCGGGTAACCGCGGCGCACACCCCGCCGACAGCGAGGAGCCGTGACCGTGTCCGACCCCACGCCGCCAGACCGTGAGCAGGGGAACGACTCCCGGCACGGCCGGTTGACCGCCCGCGCCCACCCGCCGGTGGCGCCGGCGCCCGCCGGGCTGATGCCGCTGAGCGCCCCCGGCGGTGGGCTGTTGGCGATGGTGTACGCCCCGGAGCCCGCCGCCGACGACGCCGCGTACCGGCTGGTGGTGCTGCTGCACGGGGCGGGCGGCTCCGCGCGGCAGGGCCTGGACCTGCTGCTGCCGGTCGCCGACGCACACCACCTGCTGCTGGTCGCCCCGCAGGCGGCCGCCAGCAGCTGGGACCTGATCGCCGGGGGCTTCGGGGTGGACGTGCGGCGCATCGACGGGCTGCTGGCCAACGTCTTCGACGGCTACCCGGTACGCGACGTGACGTTCGGCGGGTTCTCCGACGGCGCCTCGTACGCGCTCTCGCTCGGCCTGACCAACGGCGACCTGGTCGACGCGGTGCTGGCCTTCTCCCCCGGTTTCGCCGCGCCGCTGGCGACCCAGGGCCGGCCACGGATCTTCGTCTCGCACGGGGTGGACGACCGCGTCCTGCCGATCGACGTGTGCAGCCGCCGGCTCGTCCCGCACCTGCACGACCTCGGCTACGACGTCACCTACGAGGAGTTCCCCGGCGGCCACGAAATTCCCACCCCGATACGGGAGTCCGCCACCGCCTGGCTGACCACCTGAGCCCGACCGCCCGGGTGCGGGTCAGAGCGGGGGAAGGCCGAGGGCGTCGTCCACCCGGGTGAGGACGGCGACGTCGTCGTCGGGGTTGACGCCGCGCAACAGGTCGATGGCCGTGGCCCGGACCTGGCCGATGATCATGGCGAGCGGGAGGGTCTGGGTCGGCCCGAAGAGCTGTCCGGCGGTGTGCACGGCGGCCAGCGCCGCCTCGTTCGCCCGGTCGGCGTGCCGGTCGGCTGCCTCGTCCTGCCCGTCCAGGTCGGCCGCGAGGGCCGCACCGGCCTCCCGGACCGCCTCGGCCAGCGCACGGAGGGCCGCGCCCAGCTCGGGGGGCGCCGGGGATTGCAGCCGGCTGAGTGTCACCCCGGCGCGGGCCAGCACCCGGACGTTGCGTACCGCGTAGTCGATCTGCCGGATCGACTCGTCCACCGACCGCAGCCGGCCGATGTGCCGGCGCCGGCGCACGTTGAGCCGCAGCGCCTCGCCGGCCGCGAGCACCCCGTCGCGCAGCCCGTCGACCCGGGCGTCCATGCCGCGCGCCCGGGTCAGCGCGGCGACCGCCCCGGGCTCGTCGCGGCGATCCAGCGCATCGGCGATCCCGCCCAGCAGTCCGGCCAGCTCGTCGAAGGTCCGGCGTACCTCGGCGACCAGCGGGGCCAGCGGGTGCCGGGCGTCGACGAGCAGACTGACGGCGAGCGCGACCGCGCCGCCGATCAGCGCGTCGACGAAGCGGAACGGCACCAGCGACCCGTCCGGCGGTGCGACCACCACCAGGTAGAGCGCGGAGACCGCGGCCTGCACCAACGTCACGCCGGTGGCGCCGAAGGCCGCCGAGAGCAGGACGGTGAGCAGGATGACGGTGAACACCGTCCAGGTGCTGCCCGTGCCCAGCGCCTGCACCACCAGGTCCGCCACCAGCACGCCGGCGGCGACACCGAGGACGACCTCGACGGCCCGCCGGATCCGTTGTCCCCGGGCCTGGCCGAGGACGATGAGCGCCGCCGCCGGGGCGAAGAAGGGCTGCGGGTGCCCGACCAGCCGGGTGGCGAGCAGCCAGGCCACGGTCGCCGCGAGAGTCGTCTCCAGCACCGGCCGCCAGTCCCGGCGCAGCCGGTCACCGGCGACCCGCAGTCCCCTGAACCGCACCTTCGCCCACCTTCCGCACCACGTCACCGGCACCGCGAGTCCCCTCGCGATCGTCTACCATCGCGCGGTGGACCCCCTCACCGGGCTGCTCGACGGCCCCCGGGCCCGGGGCGCCTTCCTGCTCCGCTCGGTACTCGAGCCGCCGTACGCGCTACGGATCGAGGACCGAGCGCCGCTGACCGTCGTGGCGCTGGTCAGCGGCACCGCCTGGCTCGTACCGGACGACGCCGCCTCGGCGGCGCTGCGCCCCGGCGACGTGGCGGTGCTGCGCGGGCCGGACGGTTACCTCGTCGCCGACGATCCGGCCACCCCACCGCAGGTGGTGATCCATCCCGGTCAGCGCTGCACCACCCTGCGCGGCGAGCCACTGACCGAGTCGATGGCGCTGGGCGTACGCACCTGGGGCACCGGCCCACACGGGTCGACCGTGCTGCTGACCGGCACGTACCAGCTGCCCGGCGAGGTGAGCCGGCGGCTGCTCACCGCGCTGCCGCCGCTGCTGGTGGTGCCCGCCGACGAGTGGCGCAGCCCGCTGGTCCCGCTGCTGGCGCAGGAGGTGGCCCGGGACGCGCCCGGCCAGGCGGCGGTCCTGGACCGGCTGCTGGACCTGCTGCTGATCGGCGCGCTGCGCGCCTGGTTCGGCCGCCCGGACGCGGCGCCGGGCTGGTACCGGGCGGCCGGCGACCCGGTGGTCGGCCCGGCAATGCGGCTGCTGGAGAACGACCCGGCCCGACCGTGGACGGTCGCCGCGCTCGCCGCCGAGGTGGGCGTCTCCCGGGCGGTGCTGGCCCGCCGGTTCACCGACCTGGTCGGTGAGCCCCCGATGGCGTACCTGACCGGGTGGCGGCTGGCCCTCGCCGCGGACCTGTTGCGCGAACCGGACGCGACGCTGGGCGCGGTGGCCCGCCGGGTCGGCTACGCCAGCCCGTTCGCGCTGAGCACCGCGTTTCGTCGGGTCCGCGGGATCAGCCCGAGCCAGCACCGGGTCGGCGCCACCGTCGACTGATCGCCGGCGGGGTCAGCTCCCGGTCAGGGCGTGCAGCAGCGTGCGGACGGCGGCGGTCAGGTCGGCCCGGCTGGCCGGGCTGCCGGGCTCCGGGGCGGTGAGCGCGCCGGCGCCGACCAGCCGGTCGAAGAGCAGCCCGTCCACGAACGCGACGAACTGGTCGCCCTGCCGGTGCGGGTCGGTGGCGCCGGCCCGGGTCAGCAGGTCGCGGGCCTGGACCCGCAGGCCGGTGCCGTGGTGCAGGATGCCGCGCAGCTCGGGACGGTGCACGGCCTCCAGCAGGCAGGCGTAGCGGGCCAGCGTCCGGCTGCGTCCGGTGCTCAGCCAGCGGTCGAGCACCTGGGCGACGCCGGCGGCGAGCCGGTCGAGGTCGTCGCCGTCGAGCCGGGGACCCGGCGCCGGTGGTGGCGTGCCGGTCGGCAGGTCGTACGCCGCCAGGTCGGCGCGATCCCGTTCGGCGAGCCGTTCCACCACCGCCTCGATCAGCGCCTGCCGGGTCCGCAGGTACGCGGAGGTGGTGCCGGGCGGCATGTCGGCGCGGCCGTCCACCGCCCGGTGCGTCAGCGCTCGCATGCCGCCGTCGGCGATCAGCTCGATGGCCGCGTCGGCCAGCAGCGCGATCCGGTTCGTCCGGGCCGTCACGCACCTCCCCCTTTCCGATGGTCCGCAGTAGTATCACCCTTCTACAGCTGTAGAAAGGCGGTCGACATGGACGACCCGCACGCGGTGGTGGTCGGCGCCGGGATCGGCGGGCTGAGCGCGGCGCTCGCCCTGCACCGACACGGATGGCGGGTCACCGTCCTGGAGCGCGCCGCCGAGCTGCGCGAGGTCGGCGCCGGGCTCACCCTGATGGCGAACGCGCTGCGCGCGCTGGACGCGCTCGGTCTCGGCCCGGCCGTCCTCGAAGGCGAGCACGCCGAGGCGCCCGGCGGGATCCGCGACCGGCACGGCCGGTGGCTGTCCAGGGTGGACGGAGCGGAGATGACCCGCCAGCTGGGCACCACGGCGCTCGGCGTGCACCGGGCCACCCTGCACCGCATCCTGCGCGAGGCGCTGCCGGCCTCGTCGCTGCGGACCCGGGCCGAGGTGGAGCACGTCGAGCCCGGCCCGGAGCGCGCCGACGTGCGCTACCGGACGCCCGACGGCCGGCGGACGCTCACCGCCGACCTGGTGGTCGGCGCCGACGGCCTGCGCAGCCGGCTGCGCGCCCAGCTCTGGCCGCAGACCCCCGCCCCGGCGTACGCGGGCTCGACTGCTTGGCGGGCCGCCATCGCGTTCCCCGAGCCGGTGCCGGCGGCGATCAGCTGGGGTCCGGCGGCCGAGTTCGGCATGGTGCCGCTCGGCGCCGGTCAGGTCTACTGGTACGCCGCGCTCACCGCCCCGCCCGGCGGCCACGCCCCGGACGAGCTGGCCGCCGTCCGGGAGCGCTTCGGCGACTGGCACGCCCCCATCCCGGAGCTGCTGGCGGCGACCCCACCCGGGGTCGTACTGCGCAACGACATCTACCACCTGGCCACCCCGCTCCCCTCGTACGTGCGGGGGCGCGTGGTCCTGCTCGGCGACGCCGCACACGCGATGACGCCCAACCTCGGGCAGGGCGCCGGCCAGGCCATCGAGGACGCGGTGGTGCTCGGTGCGGTCTGCAGAGGCGGCCTCGACGGGCTGCCGGCCGCCCTGGCGGAGTACGACCGACTGCGTCGCCCCCGCAGCCAGGCTCTCGCCCGGGCCGCCTTCCGCGCCGGCCGGTACGGCCAGCAGCTCCGCAACCCTGTCGCCGTGGCGGTGCGGGACGCCGCGTTGCGGCTCACCCCGGCCCGGGCGGCACTTCGCGGGATGGCCCGCTACGCCGACTGGCGGCCTCCAGCGGGCTGAGCCGGTCCCGGCGGTCGTCTCAGCCGGCGGTGGCCGTGCCGGCGTACCCGGTTGCGGCGAGGAACCGGGTCAGCACCTCGACGGTGCCCGGTGTGTAGGGGCGGCCGTCGAGCACCTCGCCGCGGGGCACGAAGACCATCGCCGCCCCCTCGCCGAGCACCACGTCCTCCTGGCGGGCCCCGGTGCCGCCGATGAAGTAGTGCTTGACCCGCCCCAGCTCCGGCAGCGGCTGCACCGCGTACGGGCGCAGCGGGCCGTCGGCGCGCAGGCCGGTCTCCTCCCACAGCTCCCGCTCGGCGGTCTGCTCCGGCGTCTCCCCTGCCTCGGCGTGCCCGCCGGGCAACCCCCACACGTTGGGGTGGTAGCGGGCGTTGCCGTCGCGCAGTTGCAGCAACAGTCGTCCATCGGAATCCACCAGCAGCACACACGCGATCACGATCATTTCCGGAGCCTAGGCCGGGCGGGTGACACTGTCGGGTAGGCGCTGACGCGTCGGCAGTGGGGTGGACACGCCCTACCCTCGGATGATATGCGGTGGCGAATCGGTTACCGACTGCGCAACGCGCTCATCGTCGGCGGCACCGTCGGGATGGGCCTGTTCGGCTGGCAGACGTTGACCGCCGACGTGCCGAGCCGGCCCCCCGCCGTCGACGTCTGCAGTCTCGTCCGCCCCGAGACGATCGCCCGGCTGGTGCCCGAGGCGTCGCCGCCGACGATCGAGCCCGGCAACGGGGGATACATCTGGTGCGTATACTCCGGATCGGTGGGTGCGGGCGACGACCGGGCCGAGGTGGAGCTCTGGTTCGGTTACCACCGCCTCACCCGGGCGGAGGGCGAGTCCGCGGTGCAACGGGCCCGCGACGAAGCGCGCGCCTGGAGATGCATGATCTGCCGACCACGTCCGACGCCGGTCCGGATCGGCGACGAGTCCTACGAGTACGGCCGCACCGGCAACGACGGGCGGCAGTCGGCACAGGTCACGGCTCGGGTCGGCACGGTCGCGATCGTGGCCGAACTGGACACGCCCTACGCGTCCCGGGATGCCATTTTCGAGGCCGTGCGGAGTTTGGCGCAGGAGGTGGCCGCGCGATGCCACGCAAGATGCTGAGCGAGTCGGACCCCGTGCTGGTGCTCGTCGCCGTCACCCTCTTCCTGGGCGGCTACGCCCTGGGCAAGGTTGCCGCCACACCGGTGGAGCGCGCCCAGACCACGGTCGTGGACCGGTTGGTCGAGCCGGTACCGATACCCCCGTTGCCGGTGGCACCCCACTATCCACTGTCGACGCCGCGGCAACTGCCGTCGTCCACCGGATCGCCTGTCGGCGCGCAGTTCGCCCCGGGCGAGGCGACGCCCCTCGGCGAGCCGGGGCCGCCGGTCGCGGTGCTGGTACCCCGGGGCACCGAGTGGCGTTGCCTGGTGTTCAGTCTTGCCGGCACCGGCACCGCGTCGACCGCCGAGTGGGAGTGCTCCGAGGGGTCCCGGGACACCACCGGCAAGGGGACCTCGCTGCGCGTGCTGCTCGCACCGTGCCCGCAGCTGTGCGACGCCCAGGCGAGAGCCCGGTTACGGCCGCCCTTCGTGGACCGGCCCACCCGGGCAGTCGACGACACCACCTGGCTCGCCGACGGCTCGATCGCACCGGATCAGCTGAACGGCCCGGCCCTGCACCTGATGGAGCACGTCTGGGCGGCGCCGGCCGGACTGCTGGGACCGGGCTCCCCGGGCCAGACCCTCTACGTGGCGGCCCGCGTGACGAACCGGCCCGCCGACCGGGCAACCGCGGAAAAGATCATGAGCAGCCTGCGCAGCCAGATGTAGCGCCGAGGCGCGTGAAAAATCGCGTTGAGCCCAAAACTCCAGAGTAGTCATTTGTGCCGGCGCCGGCCTCGGCCGAACATGACAGCACACCGGTAATATCGGCGACCGCGTTGTGACTGATCGCCGACTGCTCGTGTGAATGCGATCACACACACTGAGCGCATGAACAGGAGAGTCAACCGCGGTAGGGCACTCCGCGTCGCGGTGTGTCTCCTCCTTCTCGCCGTTCTGAGCGGCTGCATTCAGGACGGTCGAGGGCGCAGCGTTCTCGTCCGGCACGCACCGCCAACGCCCGATATCGTCGTACCAGTATTTCCGGGACTGGAACGACCCGTGTTCACCCGATTCTGGGCCGCTCAACTCAACATGGGGCTCACCGTCAACACCGACGACACAGTCGACGGGCAGCTGCTGCTGACTGCTCACAGGTCCCGGCTGGTCGCCTTGAACAAGAATATCCCGGCGGCCATCGCCGAGTTGCGCCAGAACATCCCCGCGCTGCCGCCCGGCGAGGAGACCGGCTACGAGGACGGCAATCTCTTCGGCACCCAGATCAGTTACCGCAAGGCACCACTGACGACCTTCGACCGCGAGAGCATGAAACTGGTCCGGGACAACGATTTCTACCGCTTCACGCTGCCGCTCGATCCGACGAAATACGGCAGAAAAGCAGCCGAACAGAATCCGCAAAACCAGCAGGCATTCCTCAAGCTGATGTCGTTCGAGATCTCGGTGACATTTCCCGGCCGAGTGATCGACACCAATGGCACCGTCAACGGCCGGTCGGTCAGCTGGAAGGTGAACTCCAACCAGGACAAGCCGATCGAGCTGCGGGCCGTCGCCGAGGCACCGCCCCGACCGTCGGCCTCGCCGGTCGCCGCCGCCGACGGAGGCGGGTTCCCCTGGCTGCTGATCGTCGGCGGGCTGCTCCTCCTGCTGCTGCTCGCCGCGGTGGGCGTACTCCTGCTGCGTCGCCGCCGCCCGGCGGCGCCCGCCGCACCGGGCGCGACCGCAACGGGACCGACCTCGCCGGGCCCGCCCGCCGGCGCGCCCGGGCCCGGCTGATCCATCCGGTGGCCGGCCCTGCCGGCCACGCCCTGCCCCGGCCGCCCGGCCACGACGGCGACCGGCCCCGGTGCTCCCACCCGGGAGCACCGGACCTCACCACCACATCCCGGTCGCACCATCGCAGAAAAGGGGGATCGCCGTGAACGATCTCTTCACCTGGGCCGCCCTGGGCAGCCTCGCCGGCGCAAGCGCCGCCACCCTGCTGGCCACCA
This sequence comes from Micromonospora cremea, assembly GCF_900143515.1. NCBI lineage: Bacteria > Bacillati > Actinomycetota > Actinomycetes > Micromonosporales > Micromonosporaceae > Micromonospora > Micromonospora cremea. The sequence goes on from NZ_FSQT01000001.1 coordinate 1,975,021, forward strand.
ACGTCATCGGCGGGCTGATCGGCCCCAGCGGCGACAAGATCCGCAAGTGGATCGCCATCGGCATCGCGCTCCTGCTGTCCTACGTGACCGCGGCGTTCGCCGACGACGCCGGCGGCGAAAAGTGGATCATCGCGTTCTTCAACGCACTGGTGATCTTCTCCGCCGCGCTCGGCGTCAACCAGTTCCCGCCCGGCAACCGGCAGGCGACCCAGCCGTCGCCGACCCAGGTCGCGCAGGGTCGCGAGCCCCGTGTCTTCCGGTCCTGGGTCTGAAGGGGTGACGTCATGGTCTTCGGAATCATCAGCGCGGCGGTCCAGGTCGGCTTCGGCGCCCTGCTCGGCCTCCTGGCCGGCGGCCCGATCGGGCTGCTGATCGGCGCCGTCGTGGGCCTGCTGGTCGGCGCGGTCTTCGGCTGGGCGACGGCCTCCGCCGGGGTGGACGCATCGGATACCCGCGGCATCTTCCTCTTCATCGTCGACCACACCTGGAGCCTGCTGAACACGGTCGTCGGTGCCATCTACCTGGCCGTGCACCTGCTCTTCGGGCACTCGCTGGATCGGCCCACCTCGCAGGGCAGCGGCCGGGTCAGCCTGGTGGAGGGTGTCTCGCCCCGCTACGCCACCACCATCGGCACCGTCTGCGCCGGCTCCAGCCCGGGCATCCAGCGGCACGAGGACGTGCACATCTTCCAGGGCCGCCTGCTCGGCCCGCTCTACATCCCACTGGTGCTGGCGAACTACGTGCTGTTCACCATCGCACCGGTGTGGCTGCTCTACCACGACCACACCAACGCGCCGATCAACCGGTTCACCCGCTACTTCGAGATCGGCGTCTACCCGCACGTGTGGAACGAGGCCATCGCGTACCGGATTCAGGGGACGCCACCGCGATGAGCACCGACGGGCGCGGACCGATCGAGACGGCGACCGCCGAGTTGGCCGCCTGGCTGACCAGCGCGGCGGGGGAAACCGTCCCGGTCGGCCCGCCCCGTACCGACGGCGACGCCGCCGGGCTCACCCTCTGGCCGATGGAGCTGCGTTCGGCGCGGCAGACCCGCTCCAGCGGCGCGGTCCGCGAGCCGTACCGGTTCACGGTCCGCTACCTGCTCTGCGTGACCGGTCCGGCCGGGCTGCCCCGGCTGGACCGGGTGCTCACCGCCGCGACCCGCGACGGTCGCTACCCGGTGGTGCTGGAGGCCGGGGAGGCGCCGCTGTGGACCGCGTTCGGCACCGCGCCACGCCCCGGGCTGCTGATCGACGTGCCGGCGCAGGTGGACCACCCGACCCCGGCCGCGCCGCCGGTGCTGCAACCGCTGCGGCTGCGGCAACTGGAGCTGCGCACGCTCACCGGCCGGGTGGTCGGCCCCGAGGAGCAACCCCTCGCCGCGATGCGGGTCGAGCTGCCCGGCACGTCGTCCGTCACCCGCACCGACCCCGACGGCCGGTTCCTGATCGTCGGTGTACCGCACGACCCCGAGCGCCCGGGCCCGGTCCGGCTCCGGCTGACCGGGCGCGGGCTCGTGCTCACCGCCGAGGTCGACCCCGCCGAACCCGACATCGTCATCGTCTGCGCGCCACCGACCCACTGACGCCCACCCGCACAGGAGGACCGATGCCCAGCTACTTCTCCCCCGGCATCTACGTCGAGGAGGTCCCCAGCGGCGCCCGACCGATCGGACCGGCGAGCACCAGCATCGCCGCCTTCGTCGGCGTCGCCCCGGACCGCTCCGCCCAACTGGGTAAGGCGGTGCCGGTCAACAACTGGACCGAGTTCCTGCGGCTCTACGCCGGCGGGGAGCAGGCGGAGAGCACCGCGCTGGCCCGGGCGGTCTTCGGCTTCCTGGACAACGGCGGCGCCCGCTGCTGGGTGGTCAACGTCGGTGAGGGCGGCGCGATCAGCGGCACCGGGCAGCGGCGCGGCGGCCTGCAACTGCTGGAGGCGATCGACGAGATCTCCATCATCGCCGCGCCCGGCTTCCACGACGTCGTCGCGCACGAGGCGCTGCTGAGCATGGCCGAGCGGACCCGCACCATGGTGGCGATCTGCGACCCGGCGCCCGACATCGACGACATCTCCGCGTTGACCCGGGTCGCCACGCCGTCCTCCGGCAAGCCCCCCAAGCCCGCCGAGGGCGCGGGCGGGGGCCCGGCCAGCGGCTCGGGCGGCGGTTCCGGCGGCGGTCCTGGCGGCTCGGGTGGCCACGAGGGGGCGGCGTACCGGCCCCGGCAGTCGGAGTTCGGCGCCTTCTACTACCCGTGGCTGCGCGTGCGCGACCCGATCAGCGGGGAGCTGGAGCTGACCCCGCCGAGCGGTCACCTGGCCGGCATCTGGGCCCGCACCGACGCGCTGCGCGGCGTGCACAAGGCGCCGGCCAACGAGCCGGTCCGCGGCGCCGTCGACCTGGGCTACCTGGTCACCCGGCCGGAGCACGACGTGCTGAACCCCAAGGGCGTCAACGTGATCCGCTACTTCGCCGGTGAGGGCATCCGGGTCTGGGGCGCCCGTACGCTCGCCGCCGAAGCGAGCGAATGGCGCTACCTCAACGTGCGTCGGCTCAGCATCGCCATCGAGCAGGCCATCGCCAACGGCACCCGGTGGATGGTCTTCGAGCCCAACGACTTCACCCTCTGGCGCTCGATCCGGCGCGACATCGGGGCGTTCCTGACCCGGGTGTGGCGCGACGGCGCGCTGCTCGGGCGCAGCCCCGAGGAGGCGTTCTTCGTCAAGTGCGACGAGGAGACCAACCCGGCGGAGGTCCGCGACGCGGGCATGGTGATCGCCCACATCGGCATCGCCGTCGTCAAGCCCGCCGAATTCGTGGTGTTCAAGCTGAGCCAGTGGGCCGGCGGCACCGAGACCGAGACGATCGGAGGCTGACATGCCCACCACAGCCACCCCGCAACCGGGTGCCCCGGTCGACCCGTACCGGGCGTACAACTTCCGGCTGCTCATCAACGGCGTCACCAACGGCCACTTCACCGAAATGAGCGGGCTGGAGGTGAACATCCCCGGCCAGCCGTACCGGGAGCACGGCCTGGGCCGGATGCGGATGGTGCCGGGTCAGGCGGAGTACGAGCCGGTGACGCTGCACTTCGGGCTCACCGCGTCCCGGGAGCTGTGGGACTGGGTGCACGCCACGGCCCAGGGCACCCTCAACCGCCGCAACGTCTCGGTGGTGCTGCTGGACTCCGTCGGGACCGCCGAGGTGCTGCGCTGGAACCTGATCGACGCCTGGCCCACCCGGTGGCGCGGGGCGCACCTCAACACACTCAGCCACGAGATCGCCGTCGCATCGCTGACCCTGCGCTACGAGGGTCTGGAGTTGGAGACCGGCGGTGCCACCGCGCCGACTCCCGCGTAGCTGGCTCGCCGGCCGGCTGCGCTCAGCGGCCGGGGCGGTGCAGCGCCTCGCCGGGCGCGTCGAACCCCCCGGCGCGACCGGGCACCGGCCGTCGGACGTTCGCGCGGCCGCGCCGCGCCGCTTCGGGGAGCCACCGCAGCACTGGCTGGACCTCGTCGCCGCACACGCCCCCGGTCTGTTGCAGGACCTGGACCTCGACGGGCCGCCGGCCAGGCACGCCGCTGGCGACGGTACGGACGGACACCACGGCGGGCCCGACCACGAGGACGCCGTCCGGCGCGCAGAGGCCGGCGATGGGGCGGGCGGGGCCACCGAGGGATCGGGCCGTCACCGGCCCACAGCCGACCCATCGGGTGGGTCCGGGGGGTATGACGCTGCCGAGTTCGGCGGTCCTGCCAGCGCTGGCCGCCCGGATGGCGCGTCCGGAGTTCCTGATACGGGCGGGTTCGGAGTGCCCGTTGCGGGTGGTGCATCCGGCGGGCCGAGGGCGCGCCGGTTCGGAGTGCTTGGCGCGGATGGTGCAGCTGATCGGATCGGCGATGTGAACCCAGGCAGCGGCGGCGGCTCGTCCGGTCGGGGCGCCAGGATCGACGCAGCCGGCTCCGCGGACGCGGGCGCTCCCGGCACCACGGGCATGTTTGGCGTGGGGATGGAGTTCGGGGCGCCGGATGGCCTGGCGGCCGACGGCACGAGGCCAGCCCGACCGCGCTTCCGCCGTGGGTTCGCTTCGCCGCCCGGGCCGGGTGCGCCGGCAGGGTCGACTGCGTTGGCGGGATCGGGTCCATCGGCGGGATCGGGTTCGAGCTCGGGGCTCGGCGGACCGGCGCAATGGGCTGCCTCCGACGTCGTTGCCGGGATGGGCGGGGACCGGCCGCCGCGATCCGGACAGGCGGGGGAACACGTTGCGCCATTCCGGCCGATGATCCGTCCTGCCGTCCCCGGCCCACCGCATCCGCCCGCCGGCACCGGCCCTTCGCACGGATCCGAGCACCCCGCAGCGGCCTCGCCCTCCACCGCCGCGCGCGACCCCCGCGGGCCGGGCCGCGTCGTGGACGGTTTCGGCCGCTCCAGGGGCACTTTCCCACCACGATCTGCTGTCGGATCCGAGCGCGGGCCGGATGAATGGGGCAGCGACCGGTCCACGGCGGGCGGTAGCAGGCACCCGGCGGGAACGAGCGGCTTTGAGACGGGCAGCGATGGGTCCGAGGTCGGTCGAGGCGGGCTCGGGACGGGCGGTGGTCGAGCGGGGCGGCCGGGCGTGGCTTCGGCGGCGACTGGAGACGCGCCGCGCGGGCCGCACCCGGGCGAGGCCGAAAAGCGAGCGGGGCCCACGGGCCCGATGGGGCCCGCGACGGGTGGTGGCCCGCTCGACGTGGCCCGCGCCGCCGGCAGCGGACCCTGGCCGGCACTGCCCGACGAGCCGGCGTGGCCCGGGCACCGGCCCGGCGGGGCGGAGGCGGTCACCGGCGGAGCGGTCATCGGCGCGGCGTGGACGGGTGGGTCGGGGCGCGGCCCGTTCGGCGGAGGGTGGTTGGCGGTGACCGGCGATCTGTGGCCGGCGCTGCCGGACGACCGCCTGCTGTGGACGGTGCCCGATGCGGCGCTGGACGCGACTGATCTGGGCCGGCTGGAACGGGAACAGGCGGGTGACTGATGGAACGCGTCGCCTTCCTCATCGACTCCTCCGGCGAACGGGTGGACTGCCTGCTCAACCCGGAGACCGTGCAGGTGACCCGGCTGGCCGGGGTACGCCATCGGGCGGCCGCCGGTGGGCAGCTCACCGGGTCCGGGCTGGCCGACGACCCGCTGGTCTTCACCGGCGGCGGCCGGACCGAGCTGGTGCTCGACCTGCTCTTCGACGTCGATTTCGTGGAGGCGCAGGTTCGTCCGGGTGACGTACGGGTCCTCACCCGTCCGTTGTGGATGCTGGCGGAGAACTCCACCGCCGAGCACGGGTGGCTGCGTCCGCCGCTGGTCCGGCTGGTCTGGGGCAAGACCTGGAACGTGCCCGGCGTCATCATCGCGGTGGCCGAACGGTTCGACGCGTTCACCGGCACCGGTTCGCCGCGCCGCTCCTGGCTGCGGCTGAAGCTGGTCCGGGCCGCCGAGACGGCCGATCAGGCGGAGGCCGGCTTCGCCGAGGAGTTGGCCGCGGCGAGCACCCCGACCGCCGCTCCGGGCAGCGCGGTGGTCGCCGCCGGTGACGGCGCCGCCGAGCCCGGTCGCTCCGGGGTGCGCTTCGATCTGCTGGCCAACGACGCGCTCGGCTCACCGCTGCGCTGGCGGCTGCTGGCTGAGCACAACCGGGTCACCGATCCGCTGGCCGTGCCGGCCGGCACCACGCTGGCCGTCCCGCCGCCCGGCGGCCCGGCCGGCGGTAGCGCGGGCGCGTCCGCGTTGACGGATGCGGTGGTCGGGATGGCGAGGGCGGTGGCCGGTGCGGTGGGTGCCGGCGCGTCCTTCGTGGGCACCTCGATCGCCACCGCGCCCGCGGCCTGGGGAGCGACCGGAACGACGACCGGCCCGGCACCGACCGGCGCCAGCCCGGCCAGCACCAACCCCGCCGGCACGAGCCCGGGCGGCACCGGTCTGGGCGGCGCGCCGTGACCAGCGTCGCGCCCCGGGCGCTGACCGTCCTGCTCGACGGCGTCGAGCTGGCCGGCGCGGCCCGCCAGCGGATCCGCTCGCTGCGGGTGGCCGCCCGGCTCGACCAGCCCACCCAGGCCGAGCTGGTGCTCGCCACCACCGCTGGGAGCGGCGCGTTCGACCCCGCGGTACGCCCCGGCACGGCACTCGACGTACGGCTCGCCGATCACCCCGACGCGCTTTTCACCGGGGAGGTCACCTGCGTGGAGGTCGAGTACGGCGCCGACGGCGCGGCGGTGCTGCGCCTGCGGGCGTACGACGCGCTGCACCGGCTGCGCAAGCGACAGGGGCTGCGGGTGTTCACCTCGGTGACCGCCGCCGAGCTGGCCCGGGACCTGTGCGGCGAGGTCGGGCTGACGGTGACGGCGGAGACCGACGGGCCGCGGCTGGAGCGGCTGCTCCAGCACCGGCACAGCGATCTGGAGCTGCTGCGCGAGATGACCGGCCGCGCCGGGCTGCACCTGGCCACCGACGGCGACGGGGTCCGGCTAATCACCCTCGCCGGGTACGGGGAACCGGTCGCGTTGGCCCTCGGCGCGGGCGTGCACACCCTGCGGCTGGCGACCAACCTGGACCAGGCCAGCGGCGCAAGCGCGGCGCTGGGCTGGCATCCACAGCGGGCCGAACCGATCAGCCAGCAGGCCGACGAGGCGCGCTGCGGCCGGCCGGCCGGTGACCGGCCGGACCCGGCGGACGTGGGCGCCGACGGGGTACGCACCGCCGTCGACCAGCCCGGCCGCAGCGACGACGAGCTGGCCGCGTTGGCCCAGGCCCGGCTGGACACCCGCGCCGCCGCGCTGGTCACCGCCGAGGGGGTGGCCGAGGGCGACCCGGCGCTGCGCCCCGGCCGGCGGATCGACCTGACCGGCGTGCCCGACCCGGTCGCCGGGGCGTACGTGCTGACCGAGGTGGTGCACACCGTGGACGGCAACGGGCACCTGACCCGGTTCTCCACCGTGCCACCGGCCGCGCCGCCCACCGCGTCGACCACCGGGGCGGTGGTCACGCTCGGGACGGTCACCGACGTCGCCGACCCGGACGGGCTGGGCCGGGTCCGGCTGACCCTGCCGGCGTACGGGGACCTGGACGCCGGGTGGCTCGGCGTGCTCTGTCCCGGTGCCGGGCGCGGCAAGGGGCTGGTGGCACTCCCCGACCCGGACGACACCGTGCTGGTGGTGCTGCCCGGCGGCGAGCCGGCCTCCGGCATCGTGCTCGGCTCGCTGTTCGGGGCCGTCGAGCCGTACGACGCGGGCATCGACGACGGCCGGGCCCGCCGTTGGACGCTGCGGACCGCCGGAGGGCAGTCGATCGTCGTCGACGACGTGCAGCGCAGCCTGCGGCTGGCCACCGAGGGCGGCAGCTGGCTGGAGCTCACCCCCGACCTGGCCACCCTGCACGCGGCGACCGACCTGGTGATCTCCGCGCCCGGCCGGGCCATGGTGGTTCGCGCCCGCAGCGTGGACTTCCTGCACGCCGAGGCGACCGAGGACCCGACCACCGCGGCGGAGCGGGCCCGTGCGCTCGCCCGCGCACACCACGAAGGAGGCGGCTGATGCGCTGGATCCACCGCGACTCGGTGATCACCTGCGACCACGACGGCCGGGTCGAGAACCGGCCCTCGCAGCGGTGGGTGACCGTCACCGGCGTGCCGGTGCTGGTGGACGACGACCCGGAGGGACGGAAGATCATCGCCTGCCCGAACTACGGCCCGACCATCAAGCCGTGCACGACGACCGAGAGCCTGCGCGTCGGCTACAGCGACTGGCTGCGGGTCGACGGGCAGCGGGTGGTGCTGTCCCACCTGGAGGGGTTCACCAACGGGACGCCGCCCAACGTGGTCCATCACACGGTGCGCGACCCGCGCCAGCGGTTCCTGGGGGCGGACCGGTGAGGGCGTTCCGCTTCGTCGGCGCCGGCTTCGATGCCGGGCGCAGCGGCGGCCTGGCGCTCACCGCGGCCGGTGGCCTGGCCATGACCGAAGGCGACGAGACCGTACGCCAGGCGCTGTTCCTGCTGTTGTCGACCACGCCGGGCGAGCGGCTGATGCGACCCGGGTACGGCTCCCGGCTGCACCGGCTGATCTTCGCGCCCAACGACGACACCACCGCCGGGCTGGCCATCCACTACGTGCGCCAGGCGATCGCCCGCTGGGAGCCCCGGGTCGAGGTGATCGACGTGGACGCCGGGCCGGATCCGGACGACGCGTGGCGGCTGGTGATCCGGCTGGACTACCGGGTGCGCGCCAGCCTGGCCCCCGGGCAGCTGGTCTTCTCCGTGGACCTGCTCCCGATCGACGAACCGGCACCGGGAGGACCGTCTTGACATCCTCCACCGCCGTGAAGGGCGGGGATTCCCTCGGTCGCCCGAGGGGGTTCCTGCTTCACCGGGCCGCGCCTTCGCCGCTTGCGCGGGTCGGGTCTTACCGTCCCTCCACAGGCGTTTTACCTCTCCGCCAGCCCGGCGGCGAGGATGTTCCTAGCGGCGTTGACGTCACGGTCGTGCACGGCATCACAGCCGGGGCACGTCCAGGCGCGAACGCCGAGGGTCATGGCGGTGTTGATCCGACCGCACGCCGAGCAGGTCTTCGTGCTCGGATGCCAGCGGTCGACGGCGATCACGGTCCGCCCGTACCAGGCGGCCTTGTACTCGATCATGCTGCGCAGTTGCGTCCACGCCGCGTCGGAGATGGCGCGGGCCAGCGAGTGGTTGCGCAGCATGTTGCGCACGCTGAGGTCTTCGATCACGACCGTTTGGTTCTCGCGGACGAGTCGAGTCGACAGCTTGTGCAGGTGATCCCGCCGCCGGTCGGCGATGCGGGCATGAATCCGGGCCACCACAAGGCGGGCCTTGGCCCGATTCGCGGAGTCCTTGCCCTTGCGGGACAGGTCGCGTTGCGCCTTGGCCAACTTGCGCCGGTCAGCGCGCTCATGACGCGGGTTGGTGATCTTCTCCCCGGTGGACAGGGTGAGCAGACTGGTGATGCCCGCGTCCATCCCCACCGCAGTGCTGAGCGGAGGAAGGGGCTCGACGGTGGGGTCGTCTACCAGCAGGGACACGAACCATCGGCCGGCCGCGTCGCGGGACACTGTGACCGTGGACGGTTGCGCGCCCGAGGGCAGGGGCCGGGACCACACGACGGTCAGCGGCGCGTCCATCTTGGCCAGGGTGAGCTGGCCGTCGCGCCAGCGGAACGCCGAGCGGGTGTATTCCGCCGACGCCCGGGACTTGCGCTTGGCCTTGAAACGCGGGTAACGCGAGCGCTTGTCCCAGAACGCGGCGAACCCGGCTTGCAGGTGCCGCAGCGTCTGCTGCAAGGGCACCGAGCTGACCTCGTTAAGGAACGCCAGCTCCTCGGTGCGCTTCCACTCGGTCAGCCACGCCGAGGACTGCACATAGGTGCTGCGTTGCCGGTCGACGGCCCACGCCCGGGTGCGGGCGTCCAAGGCGAGGTTGTAGACCTTGCGCACGCACCCGAAGGTGCGGTTGAGCTGACCGGCCTGCTCAGGGGTCGGATAGCAGCGGTACTTGTATGCCCGCTTCACCACCTTACCCATGCTTCACATTCTAGCTTTTACCTATCTGAATCTGCTCTTGAGGGGAGGGAGCGGCGTTTCCTCCTCCGCCTGAAGGCGAAGGTGTCCACGCCGCGATCGCGATGACGCTGCCCGTGCCGCACCTGGACGACCGCGCGTTCCTCGATCTGGTCACCGAGGCCCGCGAGCGGATCCGCCAGTCCTGTCCGGCCTGGACCGACCTGTCGGCGCACGACCCGGGCATGGCGCTGGTGGAGGCGTTCGCGCACCTCACCGAGGTGATGATCTACCGGCTGAACCAGTTGCCGGAGAAGGCGTACGTCTCCTTCCTGAACCTGCTCGGGGTGGCCCGGCACGCGTCCACCGCGGCCTGGGCGGACGTCCGGTTCACCCGCAGCGGCACCGACCGGGGCGCGGTGCGGATCCCGGCCGGCCTGCGGGTCGCGGCGGCTCGCGGCGCCGACCCGCGACCGGTCGTGTTCGTCACCACCGAGCCGGCGCTGCTGCCCGCCGGAGAGACCTCGATGACCGTGCGGATGCACCACTGCGAGCCGGTCGAGGCGGAGCTGCTCGGCACCGGCACCGGTCAGCCGGGCCAGGTGCTGCGAGCGGCCCGGGCCCCGCTCGCGCACACCGCCGAGCCGCTGGACCTGCTGCTCGGGGTGGAGGTGCCGGCCGGCACCGTGGAGTTGGGCGCGGCGGCGCGCGAGCACGACGGCCGCACGTTCGAGATCTGGCGGCCGGTGGACAGCTTCGCCGGGGTCGGACCGCAGGCCAAGGTGTACCTGGTCGACCGCTGCTCGGGAACGGTCACCTTCGCCCCCGCCCTGGACCTGCGGCCGCCCGCCGGGCCGGCCCACCCCGGCGAGCCCGCGCCGGCCGAACCGGCCGCGCCCGCCGATCCTCCGGCCACACTCGGTGGCCCGGCGCGGTCGCCGGTGACCGTGGCGGCGGTCCCGTCGGCCGGGCGGCAGATCCGGCTCTGGTACCGGGCCGGCGGCGGGCCGACCGGCAACGTGGCCGCCGGCACGCTGACCAGCCTGCGCGACCCACTGCCCGGGGTACGCGTCGACAACCCCGGACCAGCGGCCGGCGGCCGGGAGATGGAGGCGCTGGAGTCGGTGCTGCTGCGCGGCCCGTACGAGTTCTTCGCCCAGCAGCGTGCGGTCACCGCCCGCGACTTCGAGGTGCTGGCCACCAGCTCCGGCGCGGTGGCCCGGGCCCGGGCGTTCACCCGCGCCGCGGTGTACAGCTTCGCCCGGCCGGGCGAGGTCGAGGTGGTGCTGGTGCCGTACGTGCCGGCGGAGGCCCGGCCGGGTGGCCGGCTGCCGGTGGCGGTGCTGCGCGAGCACGAGGTGCCCGAGGCTCGGCGCCGGGTGGAGAGCGACCTGGAACAGCGGCGGATGGTCGGTATCCGGTCCCGGGCGACCTGGGCCCGGTTCAAGGCGGTCTCGGTGCGGGCCCGGGTGGTGGTCCGGCGGGAGGAGGACGTGGACGCGGTCCGCCGGCGGATCCACGACCGGCTGCACCAGACGCTGAGCCCGCTGCCCACCGCGCTCAACCCGACCGGCTGGCCGTTCGGCGAGCCGCTGCGGGCGTCCAACGTGTACCGGCTGCTGGAGCACGCCGAGCCGGGCGTGCGCTACGTCGAGTCGGTGCGGTTCGTGGTCGACGAGGCGCCCGACGCCGAGGTACGCGCCCTCGCCGTCGACCAGTACCAGCCGCGCACCTGGTACGCCGGGCGGGGCCCGGTGCTGTTCCGCTCCAGCAACGCGGGCGCGGGTTGGGAGCCGACCGGCCGCTTCGACGACGAGACGGTGCTGCGGGTGGCGCCCGCCCCGGCGCCGGCGCGCCCGGGCATCGTGCCGCGTCCCGGCTCGGTGGCCGTGGTGACCCTGCGTGCCTCCGGCGGCTCCCGGGTGCACCTGAGCACCGACCTCGGCGAGACGTGGTCACTGCTGACCGACCTGGACTCGCGGATCTCCGACGTGGCCTGGCTGGATCGCGACGGCGCGGGCGCGCTGCTGGTGGCCACCGACACCGGCCTGTACGAGGTGTCGCTGCTGCCCGGCGCGGTGCCGTTGCAGATCCTGGTCGACCCGTCCGACGCCGACCGGGGGTTCTACGCGGTCCGCGCCTTCGTCTCCGAGCGGGGCGCGCCGGGCGTGGCGGTGGCCGCGCAGGCCGGTTTCGGGGTGTACCTGTCGACGGCTGGCGGTCGACCGGGCAGCTTCGCCCACGTCGGTCTGTCCAACGTGGATAACCGGGTGCTGGCGGTGCAGTACGACGGCCCGGCCACGCTGCTGTGGAGCGGCGCCGGCGAACCGGACCCGAAGAAGCCGGGCCAGGGCTGCCACCGCACCCGGCTGTTCGAGTCCGACGTGCAGTGGCAGTCGGTGCAGGGCGGCTGGATCGGCGGCACCTGCCGGGATCTCGCGTTCGCCGGCCCGCTGGCGGTGGCGGCCACGCAGAGCGGCGGCGTGCTGCGGCTGGACACCCTGGCCGCCCAACCGCAGTGGCAACCGGTGATGGTCAACTGCGGGTTGCCGCTGCGCGACCGGACCCGGTTCGTACCGGTCGACGCCATCGCGGTGAGCGGCCACGCCGCCGGCAGCGGAACGACCGGCGCCGACAGCCGGACGGCGGAGCGGCTGATCCTGGCCGGCGGCGAGCGCGGCGTGTACCGCAGCGCCGGCGCGGTGGACTGGACCGCCAGCGCCAACCAGGCCACCGCCGACGTGGTGACCGTCCCCGACACCTGGCTGCTCTGCTCCGGCGAGCACGACATCGAGGTGGTGCGGCAGGATGCGACGCTCGGCGATTGAGCGGCTGCTGCCCGCCGCGTACCAGCGGGCCTGCGTGCCGGGCAGCGTCCTGTGGGCGCTGCTGGAGGTGATGGAGGGGCTGCACGCCCCGGACGAAGCGATCCTCGTCGAGGTGGACGCCCTGTTCGACGCGTACCGGGCACCGGACGGGCTGGTCGTGCGGCTGACCCGCTGGGTGGCGATGGACCACGTGGTGGCCTCGCCCCGCCCGGACGCGCCGCTGCCGCTGCCGGTGGGCCGGCTGCGGGACCTGGTGGCCAACGGCGCGCTGCTGGCCCGTTGGCGCGGCACCCCGTACGGCATGTGCAGGGCCCTCGAGCTGGCCACCGGGCTGCGCGGTTTCGCGATCGACGAACCAGCGGACCAGCCGTTTCACGTCGTGGTGCGGGTGCCGGCGGCCGCCGCCGACCAGCTCGCCGTCATCACCCGCATCGTCGAGGCGGAGAAGCCCGCCTCGACCACCGTCGAGATCGTCGTCGCAGAGGAGTCGTCATGACCACCGAGTGGGCGGTCGTCGCCGCCGCCGAACAGTTCACCCTCGACCCGCGCAACAGCGGCGAGCTGACCTTCACCGTCTCCAACCCGGGCAACGCGCCGGACACGGTGGTGTTCGACGTTGCGCCCGGCGACGGCTCCCAGCGGGCCTGGTTCACGGTGACCGAGCCGCAGCGGGTGGTGCCCGGGCAGGGCTCGGTCTCGTTCCTGGTCAAGCTCGCCGTCCCGGCGGGCACCCCGCCCCGGCGCTACGACATGACCGGGTTCGCGTACTCGGCGAACACCGCGCCGGAGGAGAGTTCCCGCTCCAGCGGCCGGGTCACGTACGAGGTGCGGGCGGTCGTCCCGCCCCGGCGTACCCCGTGGCCGTGGATAGCCGCCGCGGCGGCGCTGGTGCTGGTGGTGGTGACCGTGGGGGTGGTGCTGCTGACTCGCGGCGGCGGGGAGCCCGCCCCCAGCGAGCCACGGGTGGTCACCGTCGAGGCGGAGAGCCTGGTGGACGCGGCGGTGGTGGAGTCGCCGCAGGGAAGCCGGGCGGTCGTGGTGGCGCAACCGAACTGCTGCGGGGTGACCTGGTCAGAGGACAAGCAGCTGTTCTTCCAGGGGCTGGCCATCGGCGACCAGGTCACCGTGACAGTGCAGATCCCGGCGGACGGCACGTGGCGCTTCGCGGCGGTGCGCACCACCTCGTTCGACTACGCCAACACCGTCTTCGCCATCGACGGCACCCAGGTGGGCGGGGCGTTCCTCGGCTTCACGCCGACGGTGCAGAAGACGGAGTTCCTGGACGTCGGCACCATCCGGCTGACCAAGGGCCCGCACCGCGTGACCCTGGTGGTGGTGGGCAAGACGCAGGGCACCAACCGCTACTTCGCGGGCGTCGACGAGATTCGGTTCACCGAGGTCGCGCCGCCGGCCGCCGCGCGATGAGCGGCCGCCAGAAGGCTCTGCTGGGGCTGGTCGCCGTCCTTCTGGTGGCGCTGTTCGTGGTCGCGGTCGGCACGGGCCGGGACGACCGGGGTGACCCGGCGGCCCGGCACGGGCTGGTCGAGCGGCTGGGCGCGCTGGGCGGCGAGCGTTCCGCGGTGGACCCGGCCGCGGTCAGCGCCGACTGCGCCGAGCAGACCGGCCGGCTGGTCTTCTCGGGCAGTTGCGTGCTGCGGGTCGCCGACCCGGGCGGGCTGCGCACCCTGGTGCTGCGCAGCGCGCGGCCGTTCACCGTCGTCGCGCCGGCGCCGGGCGACGCGGACCTCACGATCCGCGACGAGGTCGAGCCGGCGTCGGACGGCACCGGCGCGGTGGCGAAGGTCGCCGTCGACCAGTCCACCGAGGTGGCCGTCATCTGCCCCGGCCTGGGTGGCTGCACGGTCACCGTGGCCACGTCCTGACCCGAGAGGAAGGTGCCGCCGTGGGTGACCTGCGCAAGCCGTTCCTGCTGCTGGCGATGCTCGCCATCGTCCTGGCGATCGGGGTGGAGCTGGGCGCCGGGCTGCTGCTCGGCGGTGCCGACGCCGGCGCGGCGCTGGCGGACAGCGCCGGCGCGTTGGACGTGGAGCTCGACGACGTGTCCGGGGTCAGCGAGCCGTCCGGCCGGGGCACCGGCTACCTGGCGTTGATCGACGCGGTGGCGGTCTGGAGCACCGGGCTCTTCTGCCTGGGTCTGCTGCTGCCCGAACGGGTCCAGGGCCGGGTGCAGGGTGTCGCCAGCCTGATCTTCTCGATCGTCCTGATCATCGTCGGGCTGGTCGCGCTGGTCATCGCGTTCGTGGAACTGATGATCATGGTGTCGCTGTTTCTGGCCGCGCCGTTCGGCACGCTCGCCTACCTGGCCCTGTGGGGGTTCTTTCCGGTCGGCGAGGCGGCGGTGCTGCTGGGGTTGGTGCTGCTGCTCAAGCTGGTCTGGGCCGGGCTGCTGGTGCTGGCCCAGCCGCGCTTCCTGCAGAACAAGGGCCTCGTGCTGCTGATCCTCACCACCCTGCTGTGCACGGTCGTGCTGGAGTTCCTGCACAACCTGGTGCCGGTGATCCTGGTCAGCATCGTGGACGACGTGGCGGCGCTGGTCTTCGCGGTGGTCGCCATCATCTGGGGACTGGTGCTGCTGATCGGTTCGATCCCGGCGATCGTCAAAGCGGTCCGGGTGACCGCCGCGCTGCCCGCCCGCGCCGGTGGCCGCGAGCCCCGGTGATCATGAAGTTGTTGCCGCCGCTCTCGGCGTGTCGCGGCGACAACTTCATGGTCAACAAGCGGGTGAGGCGAGGGCCGCGGCGGTGGCGCGGTCCAGTGTGCCGTCGGCGATCACCACGCGGTGCCGGCCGCGCCGGTCGGTGCCGGCCGCGATCGTGACCGGCCGCTCGAACGCGAACGCCACGCCCACGCCCGGGTACATCGCGGTCCGCACGAACCACCGGTCGCCGTCGCCGAGGCCTGTGAAGACCAGGGTGTACGCCCGGCCGTCCGGCCCGGTGCCGCACAGCGCGACCCACGGCTCGGCGGAGCCGTTGACCGCCTCCTCCCCCGTCGCCGAGGCGCTGAACACCGACGCCGGGTCGGCCGAGACCGCTCGCCAGAAGAACCCGCCGTAGCCGGCCCCGTCGGGGCGGCCGTTGGTGGCCGGACTGCCCAGCCGCACGTCCTGCCCGGGCGGGGCACTCAGCGTGTAGTCCACCTCCAGCCGCCAGGCCGACACGCCGCCGCCCGGCCCGTCGGCAGTCAGCGGCCCGTCCCCGGTCAGTGGCCCGTCCCCGGTTAGCGGCAGGTCGGCGGTCAGCGGAACGGCGGCGAGCCGGCGACGCTCGGTGAGCAGCACCGCTTTGTGCGGGTCGCGCCACTCGAGCCGGTGGGCCAGATGGTCGGCGGCCCGCTCCGACCAGCCGGTGTGCGCGATGACGCCGTGGTCGTCGCGCCACGTGTAGCCGACATCGCGCACGTAGGTGCGCCCGCCCCAGAAGTTGACGCCGTTGACGTCCTGCACCGCGAGGGAGGCGCCGAGGTGCCACACGTGGTCGGCGGGCAGCGCGTCGGTGACGACCGTGCCGCCGAGGGTGCGCACGGGATGCAGGTAGGGCCGGGGCCCGTGCCGTACGTCCAGCGCCGGGTCGAGCACGTACCGGGCCACCTCCGTACCGCCGACCAGCAGCCGCGCCGGCTCCTCGGTCGCGGTGGCCGGGCCGGATCCGGTGGCGCGGGACGGAGGCTCGGTGGTCACGGCAGCTCCGGATGGGCGGCAACCGACCGGCGGTGGGCGACGGCGTGCAGGGCGGCCACGGTGTAGCCGGCGAGGATCGGCACCGCGGCCGGGGTGACCAGGACGGCGAGCAGACCGGCCATTGCGGTCACCCCGGTGAGCGCGGCCCAGCGGGTGGGCGCATCGAGGCAGGCGCGGGCGGCGGACCGGGCCGCGGCCCGCCACCGCCCGCCCCCGTTGCCGCCCACCTCGACGACGACCAACCCGGCGTACCCCGCCAGGCCGGCCGCGACCAGCGCGGTCACCAGCCGCGCCGGCGGGCCGCCCGGAACCCGGCCGGTGGCCAGCGCCGCCAGGTCGGCGGCGAGCAGCCCGGCCACGGCGAGCGCGAGCAGGCTGACCGGTACCCCGGGCAGCACCGACCGGCGGAACCGGCGCAGGCTCGCCCGCGCCGGTGGCCAACTGCCGGTACGCGTCCAGTCGTGCACCGCCGCGCTGGCCGTGCCCGCCGCCGCGGCGGCGGTCAGCAGCGGCGCCGCCGCCAGCACCAGCAGGATGCCGACCAGCGCCAGGTCGGCGGCGTCCCGGACGACGTCGCGCCAGTCCCGCCGTCCGCCGGTGTCCGCCGGCTCAGCCCTTGATGCCACTGGTGTTGATCCCCTCGACGAGCATCCGCTGGAACGCGACGAAGAACAGGAAGACCGGTAGCAGCGACAGCACCGACATGGCGAACATCGGCCCGACCGCGCTCTGGCTGGTCGAGTCGATGAACAGGGTCAGCGCGACCGGCACCGTGTAGTCCTCCAGTTGAGATAGGAAAACCAACTGGCGGAAGAAGTCGTTCCAGGTCCAGATGAACGAGAAGATCGCGGTGGTGACCAACGCGGGGCGGCTCAGCGGCAGGATGATGTGCCGGAAGATGCCGAACGGGCCGGCGCCGTCGATCCGGGCCGCCTCGTCCAGCTCGCGCGGGACGCCCCGCATGAACTGCACCATGAGGAAGACGAAGAACGCCTCGGTGGCCAGGAACTGCGGGATGAGCAGCGGCAGGTACGGCCAGTCCCCACCGACGAGCCCGAGGGTCCGGAACAGGATGTACTGCGGCACGATCAGCACGTGTTGGGGCAGCAGCAGCGTGCCGATCATGACGGCGAACCACATGCCCCGCAGCCGGAACCGCAGCCGGGCGAAGGCGTACGCGGCCAGCAGGCAGGACAGCCCGTTGCCGACGACGGTGAGCAGGCTGACCATCGCGCTGTTGAGGAAGAACCGGCCGAAGCTGACGTCGAAGTTGGACCACCCGGCGGTGTAGTTGCCCGGGGTGAACCGCTCCGGCAGCAGCCCGACGTTGTTGACGATTTCCTCCTGGGACTTCACCGACGTGCCCACCATCCAGATCAGCGGGTAGAGCACCACGGCGACGATCGCCACCAGGATCAGCAGTCGCAGCACCGGTCGTCCGCCGGGGCGCCGTCGGACGACGGGCGCCGGTCCGGTCGGTACGCCGGCCGTCGGGGTCACCGCCACCATCACCGGTCCTCCCCGTCGGAGTAGTGCACCCAGAACCGCCCGGTGCTGAAGAAGATCGCGGTGATCACCGCGATGGCGAGCAGGAAGACCCAGGCCATCGCCGAGGCGTAGCCCATCTCGAGGTCGGTGAAGCCGGTGATGTAGAGGTTCAGCGTGTACATGAGGGTGGAGTCGACCGGGCCGCCGGTGCCGTTGCTGAGCACGAACGCGGCGGTGAAGCCCTGGAACCCGTTGATCGTCTCCAGCACCAGGTTGAAGAAGATCACCGGGGAGAGCATCGGCAGGGTGACGTTGCGGAACTGCCGGAACCGGCCGGCCCCGTCGACCGAGGCGGCCTCGTACAGCTCGGTGGGCACCTGCTTCAGCCCGGCCAGGAAGATCACCATCGGCGCGCCGAACTGCCAGATCGCCAGCACCATCAGCGTCTCCAGGGCCCAGTCCGGGTCGTTGACCCAGGGCTTGCCCTGGATGCCGACGAGGCTGAGCAGCGAGTTGAACGCGCCGTCGCGGTTGAACATGTTGACCCAGACGATGGCTAGGGCGACGCTGCCGCCGAGCAGCGACGGCAGGTAGAACAGCCCGCGGAACAGGCCGACCCCACGCCAGGCGCGGTTGAGCAGCAGCGCCACGCCGAGCGCCGCAGCGAGTTTCAGGGGTACGGCGATCAGCGCGAAGGTGAGGGTGACCCGCACCGAATGCCAGTACGACGGGTCGGCGGTGAACATCCGCTCGTAGTTGGCCAGCCCCACCCACTGCGCCTCGGAGAATGGGGTGAGGATGTCGTAGTTGGTGAAGCTCAGGTAGAGCGACAGCAGCATGGGGATCGCCGTGACACCCATCAGGCCGATGAGCCACGGCGACAGGAAGACGTACCCCGCCAGACCTTCGCTGTGCCGGACGCGTCCGGGCCCGCGCCGGTCGGCGCGGACCCGGACGGAGCCGGGATCAGGTCGGGTGGGGTCGGGTGCCGTGGTCAACGCCACGAACAGCTCCTCTCCTCGCCTGGTGGGCGGTCAGGCGATGGCGGCCTTGCACGCCTCGACGAACTGGGTGGCGGCCTCGGCGGTGGTGGCCCGGCCGTACTGGGCGTTCTCCGCGGCCTTGATCAGCTCGGACTTGACCTTGCTGTGCCCCTTGATCGGCACCTGCGGCGACTCGCCGAACTTCTGGGTCAGCTCCGCCTCGACGGCGATCGACTGCTTCATGGCCGGGTCAGTGGTGTCGTCGCTGACCGCCCGCCGCAGGTCCAGGTTGGACGGCAGGCCACGGTCGGTGCCGAGCAGCTTGACCGCCTCCTGGTCGTTGTTCAGGAAGTTGATCACGTCGACCGCGACGTCCTTGTTCTTGCTGCCCTTGAACACCGACCAGTACATCGAGGCCCGGGCCCACTGCGCGCTGGGGTCACCGGGGTAGGCGATCACGCCCAGCTCGTCCTTGGTGTTCTTCTTCAGGTCCGGCATCTGGTTGGCCCAGACCCAGGAGGTCGCCGACTTGCCGGTGACCACCAGTTGCTTGGTGACGTCACTGGAGTTGCCCTCGTGGATGACGTCGGCGGTCGGGGTGGCCTTGCGGTCGCGGGCACCCTTCCACAGGTCGAACCACCTGGTCACGTCCTCGGCGGTGAAGCCCAACTCCTTGGCCTTGTAGAGGTCCTTGCCCTGCTGGCGCAGCCACACCCAGAACGCCTTGTAGTCGGCGCTCGGGTCCTGCGTGCCGGGCACGCCGGTCTTCTTGGTCACCTGCTCGGCCCAGGCGATGTGCTGCTCCCAGGTCATCCCGGTGGTCGGCTCGGGCAGGTTGTGCTTGGCCAGCAGCGTCTTGTTGTAGACCAGGCCCTGGGTGTTCTCCCCGGCGGCCAGGCCGGCGAGCTTGCCGTCGACCACGCCGTACTGCCAGAGGCTCTTGGGGAACTTGGAAGTGTCCACCTTGCCGGACTCCTGGTAGGAGGTCAGGTCGAGCGTGGTGCTGCGGGCCGCGTACTCGGCCAGGTAGTTGTCGTCGATCTGGAACAGGTCGGGCGGGTTGCCACCGGCGGTGAGCGTCGCCAGCTTGTCGAAGTAGCCCTGGTTGGCCTGCCAGGTCTTCTCGAACGTCACGTTCGGGTGCTTCTTGGTGTACAGCGCCAAGGCGTCCTCGGCGAGCTTGGCTCGGGCGTCACCGCCCCACCAGAAAATGGAGAGCTTGACCGGAGCGTTCGGATCGGTGGCGGTGTCATCGTCTCCGCCGCAGGCCGCGGCGCCGAACAGCAGCGGCGCGGCGACCGCCGCGGCGAGCACGCCGCGCAGCAGCCGCCGCCTGGGCAGGGGGGTACGGTGGGTGCGCCCGACGGGCGCGCTGGCGGTGGGGGGCGTTGCGGGGTGCATGTGCGCTCACTCCTCGGCATTAGGAGGCGACGGCGTCACCGGTGGCCGTGGTCGGGATGCCCGGGCCCGCAGGGCAATGCGGGTCCGGGCTCAGCGGCGCGGCCAGGGGACGTGCCGGTCGGGCCCGCGGGCCCGGGCCGGTCGAGTCGCGGATGACCAGGTCGGTCTGGAGCATTACCTGTGCGGTGGTACGACGGACGCCGATCGCCGTGCCGGCACCGAGCCCCCGCGTACCGCGCGGTGACTCGGTGTCCTGTTGCAGCAGCATGTCGACGGCCGTCCGGCCGGCGGCCGCGGTGGGTGTGGCCACCGTCGTCAGTTTGGGGCGGGTGAGCCGGCTCAGGGCGATGTCGTCGACCCCGACGACGCTCACCTCCTGCGGCACCCGGACCCCGAGCGCGTCCAGCCCCTCGATGAGGCCGATCGCCATCAGGTCGTTGTAGGCCAGCACGGCGGAGACGCCGCTGCGCCGCACCTGCTCGGCGACCGCGGACCCACCGGTCTCGGTGGGCGCGTTCGGGCCGAGCAGGGTCAGCTCCGCGCCGCCGGCCCGGGCGGCCGTAGCGGCGGCCCGGCGCATCTCCCGGTTGGTCCACGAGCTGCGTGGGCCGCCGAGCAGCGCGATGCGGGTGTGGCCCAGGCCGATCAGGTGGTCGATCGCCGCCCTGGCGCCCTGCCCGACATCCATCAGCACACAGGGCAGGCCGGTGACCTGGCGGTTCACCACCACCAGCGGCACCTCGCGGCTGAGCTGCTCGATCAGGCTGTTGCTCATCCGCGGGCTGCACAGCAGCACCCCGTCCACCTGCTTGGCCAGGGCGTGGACCAGCTCCTCCTCGGCGGTCGGGTCCTCATTGGTGTCGGCCACGAAGACGTGGTAGTCGCGGTGCCGGGCCTGACTCTCCGCCGCCTTGATCAGCGGCGGGAAGAACGGGTTCGCGATGTCCGCGATGATCAGCCCGATGTTGTGCGTCCGCCCGGTGATCAGGGCCCGGGCGGCCCGGTTCGGCCGGTAGCCCAGATCCTCCGCGCAGGCCAGCACCCGGACCCGGGTCTCCGGGTTGACCAGGTGCGGGGCGGAGAAGGTGCGGGACACGGTGGAGATGTGCACCCCGGAGGCGCGGGCGACGTCCCGGATGGTGACTGGCACGGCGGCCCCTTCGTCCGATGTGGCGGCGGTCACGTGGGTGTGGCCAATTAATGCAAACGGTTGCTCCACTGTCAACGACGCCTGATTACGGTTCTGTTGCGCCAGAACTCCTATTGGCGACTTCCAGGCCCGCAAACACTGACATTTACCGCCGATTGTGCCGCCCTCGTTGACGCGATCGAATCGAGCGTGATTACTTCACTGCAAACCTTTGCAGGATCACCGGGGAGGCGACCTCATGTCACCCAGAGCCGACGGTCGGGTCCGGCACGCCGTCGTGGGCACCGGAGCGCGGGCGGAGATGTTCGTCCGGGCCCTGGTGCTCGACCACGCCGACACCACCGAGCTGGTCGCCTTCACCGACGTCAATCAGGCCCGGATGGACGCACACAACCGCTGGCTCACCGAGCTGGGCCACCACCCGGTGCCGACCTACGCGGCCGGCGACTTCGGGGCCATGCTGGACAAGGAGCGGGTCGACGTCGTCCTGGTCACCAGCGTGGACGTCACCCATGACGAGTACGTGGTGGCCGCGCTGCGCGCCGGGCGCGAGGTCCTCACCGAGAAGCCGATGACCGTGGACGCGCCGCGCTGCCGGCGGATCCTGGACGCCGTGGCGGAGACCGGCGGCCGGGTGACGGTCGCCTTCAACTACCGCTACAACCCGCTGCACGAACAGGTCCGCCGGCTGCTCGCCGACGGCGCGGTGGGCGAGATCGGCTCGGTGCACTTCGAGTGGCTGCTCGACGTGCGGCACGGCGCCGACTACTTCCGCCGCTGGCACCGGGACAAGGCCGTCTCCGGCGGGCTGATGGTGCACAAGGCCAGCCACCACTTCGACCTGGTCAACTGGTGGCTGGACGCCACCCCGGTCGAGGTGTACGCCGCCGGGCGCCTGTTCTTCTACGGTGACACCGGCCGCCGGCACGGCTACGCCCGCGACTACGACCGGGCGCACGGCTCCCCCGCCGCCGCGGACGACCCGTTCGCGCTGCGGCTGGACGCGCACCCTCGGCTGCGCGAGCTGTACCTCGACGCCGAGGCCGAGGACGGCTACCAGCGCGACCGCAACGTGTTCGCCGCCGGGGTGAGCATCGAGGACGACATGGCGGTGCTCGCCCGCTACTCCACCGGCGCCACGATGACCTACCACCTCACCGCGTACGCCCCCTGGGAGGGCTACCGGGTGATGGTCAACGGCAGCCGGGGCCGGCTGGAGCTGGAGGTCACCGAGAATGACTTCGTCGACCGGGGCACCGCCGGCGCGGTCAAGGGCGCCGCGCTGCACGGCACCGAGGCGCCGGCCGAGGGCGGTGGCGCGACGCTCACCCTGCGCCCGTTCTGGGCGCCGCCCCGGCAGATCCCCGTCGAGGGCCGCACCCGGCACGGGCACGGTGGCGCGGACGCCCGGATGACCGGGGTGCTCTTCGGTGGCCACCCCGACCCACTGGACCGCGCCGCGACCGCCGACGACGGCGCCCTGGCCCTGCTCACCGGCCTGGCCGCGAACCGGTCCTTCGAGACCGGTCAACCGGTCCGGGTCGCCGACCTGCTCACCACCCGCTGACCCACCGACGAGGAGCCCATCCCCGTGCCCACGTTCGACAACACCGACCTGCTCCTGCCGCCCGAGCCCGGCCAGCGCGCGCTGGCCCGGGAGCTGTACGCGCTGGCCGCGGAGCAACCCATCATCTCGCCGCACGGGCACGTCGACCCGGCCCTGCTCGCCGAGGACCGACCGTTTCCCGACCCGGCGCAGTTGCTCATCGTGCCCGACCACTACCTGACCCGGATGCTGCTCAGCCAGGGCGTACCCCCGGCGGACCTGGGCGTGCCGACCCGCGACGGCAGCCCGGTGGAGACCGACGGCCGGGTCATCTGGCGGCGCTTCGCCGCGCACTGGCACCTGTTTCGGGGCACCCCGTCGCGACTGTGGCTGGAGCAGACCTTCCGCACCGTGTTCGGGGTGCACACCCCGCTCGGCCCGGCCACCGCCGACACCCTCTACGACGAGCTGGCCGCCCGGCTCGCCGAGCCGGACTTCCGGCCCCGAGCGCTGTTCGAGCGGTTCGGCATCGAGGTGCTGGCCACCACCGAGTCGCCGCTGGACGACCTCGGCCAGCACGCCAAGCTCGCCGCCGACGGCTGGGGTGGGCCGGGCGGCCGGGTGGTCACCACTTTCCGGCCCGACGACGTGGTGGACATGGAGTTCGAGGGCTGGTCGACCAACGTCGAGCGGTTGGGCGAGCTGGCCGGGGAGAACACCGGCACGTACGACGGCTACCTGGCCGCGCTGCGGGCACGCCGGGTCGCGTTCATCGCCGCCGGAGCGACCTCCTCCGACCACGGCCACCCCACCGCGCGCACCCTGGACCTGGCACCGCAGGAGGCCGCGCGGCTGTACGACCGGGGCCGGCGCGGCGAGGCCGACCCGGCCGACGCGGAGGCGTTCCGGGCGCACATGCTGGTGGAGTTCGCCCGGATGTCGCTCGACGACGGCCTGGTCATGCAGCTGCATCCGGGAGCGGTGCGCAACCACAACCGCTGGCTGCACGCCCGGCACGGTCGCGACGTCGGCGGGGACGTCCCGCAGGCCACCGAGTACGTGCACGCGCTCGCCCCGCTGCTGGAGCGCTACGGCAACGACCCCCGGCTGCGGGTCGTGCTCTACACCCTCGACGAGGACGCCTTCACCCGCGAGCTGGCACCTCTGGCCGGCGGCTACGCCGCGCTGCTGCTCGGCGCACCCTGGTGGTTCCTGGACTCCCCCGAGGTGCTGCGCCGGTTCCGGGAGACGGTCACCGAGACCGCCGGGTTCTACAACACCACCGGGTTCGTCGACGACACCCGGGCGTTCTGCTCCATCCCGGTCCGCCACGACGTGGCCCGCCGGGTGGACGCCGGCTTCCTGGCCCGGCTCGTCGCCGAGCACCGGCTGCCGATGGACGAGGCGGCCGAGACCATCGTCGACCTGGCGTACCGGCTGCCGAAGCAGGTCTTCAACTTCGGGGGGCAGAACCAGTGAGCGTCACCATCACCTCCGTCGAGGTGCACGACGTGCGGTTCCCGACCGCCGCGCGGGGCGACGGCTCCGACGCGATCAACCGGGGCGACTACTCGGCGACCTACGTGGAGCTGGGCACCGACGCCGGGCCGACCGGCGCCGGTTTCACCTTCACCAACGGCCGGGGCAACGAGATCACCTGCGCGGCCGTCCACGCGCTGGCCCACCACGTTCGGGGGCGGACAGTCGAGGAGATCGTCGCCGAGCCAGTGGCGTTCTGGCGTTCGCTCAGCGCTGATGTGCAACTGCGCTGGCTGGGCCCGGAGAAGGGCGTCATCCACATGGCGACCGGCGCGCTGGTCAACGCGGTGTGGGACCTGCGGGCCACGCTGGCCGGCAAGCCGATGTGGCGGTTCCTCGCCGAGCTGCCCACCGATGAGCTGGTCGCCAGCGTCGACTTCCGGCACATCACCGACGCGCTCACCCCGGACGAGGCCGCCGCGATCCTCAACAAGGGACGCGACGGGCTCACCGACCGTCTGGCCACGCTGGAACGCGACGGTTTTCCTTCGTACACCACATCGGTCGGCTGGCTGGGCTACCCGGACGACAAGGTGCGGGCGCTGACCCGGCGGGCGTACGACGACGGCTGGCGGGCGATGAAGATGAAGGTCGGCGGCCCACTCGTCGACGACCTGCGCCGGGCCCGGATCATCCGGGCCGAGATCGGCCCCGACGCGCTGCTGATGATGGACGCCAACCAGGTGTGGGACGTCGACGAGGCGATCACGGCGATGACCGCGCTGGCCGAGGTGGACCCGTACTGGATCGAGGAGCCGACGCACGCCGACGACATCCTCGGCCACGCCCGGATCGCCCGCGCGGTCGGCGAGCTGACCGATGGCCGGTGCCGGGTGGCCACCGGTGAGGTGGCCGCCAACCGGGTGATCTTCAAGCAGCTGCTCCAGGCTGAGGCGATCGGCGTGATGCAGATCGACGCGTGCCGGGTCGGCGGGGTCAACGAGGTGCTCGCGGAGCTGCTGCTGGCGGCGAAGTTCGGGGTGCCGGTCTGCCCGCACGCCGGCGGCGTCGGCCTCTGCGAGTACGTCCAGCACCTGGCGATCTTCGACTACCTGCGGGTGGGCACCGGCCTGGACGGGCGGATGATCGAGTACGTCGACCATCTGCACGAGCACTTCGTCGACCCGGTACGCACCCGTGGTGGCCGCTACCTGCTGCCCGAGCGGCCCGGCTACAGCGCCACCATGAAGCCGGAGTCGATCGCCGAGTTCCGCTTCCCGGACGGCCCGGTGTGGCGGTGACCGTCGGCGCCTCCCGGCTCGGCCTGGGCGTGCTACGCCGGCTGCCCGCCGCGGCCCGACCGCTGGTGCGGCCGGGCACCGTGCCGGCCGGTGTGGTGCACCTCGGGCTCGGCGCGTTCCACCGGGCGCACCAGGCGGTCTACACCGAGGCCGCGATCGGCGCGGCCGGTGGCGACTGGGGCATCGTGGCGGTCGCCCCGCGCAGCACCGCCCTGGTCGAGGCGCTCGCCGCGCAGGACAACCTGTTCAGCGTCAGCACCCTCTCCGCCGCCGGCAGCGCCACCCGTGTGGTGGGCGCGCTGAGCGGGGTACGGCACGCGCCCAGCGACCCGTACGCCGTGGTGGCGCTGCTCGCCGACCCGGCGGTGCGGGTGGTGACGCTGACCGTCACGGAGAAGGCGTACCAACTCGACCCGGTGACCGGCCAGTTGTGCCCGGACTCGGCGCTCGCCGCGGACCTGGCCGGCGGCCGTCCTCCGACCACCGTGCCGGGTCTGCTGCTGCGCGGGCTGGCCGCGCGGGCCGCCGCGGACGCCGGGCCGGTGGCGCTGGTCAGCTGCGACAACCTCCCGGCGAACGGCCGGCGGCTGCGTGGCCTCGTCGACCAGGCGGTCGGCCGTGCCGCCGGGGTGCCCACCGGGCTGGTCGACTGGGTGGCCGGCAATGTCACCTGCCCGGGCACCATGGTGGACCGGATCGTGCCGGCCAGCACCCCGGAGACGATCGACGCGGCCCGGCGGGCGCTCGGCGTGACCGACCTGGCCGCGGTGGCCGCCGAGCCGTACGCGCAGTGGGTGATCGAGGACGACTTCCCGGGCGGCCGGCCGGGCTGGGAGCACGCCGGTGCGGTGCTCACCGGCGACGCCGGCCCGTGGGAGCGGTTGAAGCTGCGCACCCTCAACGGCGTGCACTCGGCCGTGGCGTACCTGGGTGCGCTGGCCGGTCGCGAGACGGTCGCCGACGCGTTGGAGATACCGCACCTGGCCGACGTGCTGCGCCGGCTGATCGCCGAGGACGTGGCGGTCAGCTTCACCCCGCCGGACGGCGTCCGGGTGGTCGACTACGGCGAGCAGGTCCTGGCCCGGTTCGGCAACCCGGCGATCCGGCACCGCACCCTTCAGGTGGCGACGGACGGCTCGCAGAAGCTGCCGCAGCGGGTCCTGCACACCATCGCCGACCTGCGCGCGGCCGGGCGATCCGCGCGCTGGGCGGCGCTGGTGGTGGCCGCCTGGTTGCGGTTCGCGCTGGGCCACGCCGACGACGGTCGGGCACTACCGTTCCAGGATCCCCTCGCCGGGCCGATCCGGGCCGCGCTGGACGCCGGCGCGCAGAACCCGGCCGGCGCGGTCGACGCGGTCTTCGCGCTGCGCGAGGTGATTCCGGTCGAGGTGGCCGAGGACGAGGAGGTTCGCGCCGACGTGATCGCCTGGATGACCGCGCTGGAGCGACACGGCGTCGAGGCGACACTGGCCGGTGCCCGGTGAACGGGCCGACGCTGGCCGGTGCCCGGTGAACGGGGCGACGCTGGCCGGTGCCCGGTGAACGGGGCGACGCTGGCCGGTGCCCGGTGAACGGGGCGACGCCGCCGCCACGCGTGGCGGTGGTCGGAGCGAACGGGCACGGCCGGTGGCACCGGCGGGTCATCGCGCCGCTGCACGCCGCCGGTCGGCTGCGACTGGTCGCCCTGGTGGACGTCCGGCCGGTGGAGGACGAGCCGGACGCGCCGGTGCCGCCCGGGATCGGGGTGTTCACCGACCACCGTGCGATGCTCGCCGTGTCGCGCCCGGAGGTGGTGGTGATCTGCACCCCGCCACACACCCACCTGCCGATCGCCCGGGACGCCCTGGCCGCCGGCGCGGACCTGCTGCTGGAGAAGCCGCCGGTGCTGTCGCTGGCCGAGCACGAGGAGTTGACCGGGGCGCTGGCGGCCGCCGGCCGGGTGGCCCAGGTCGGTTTCCAGGCGCTCGGTTCGGCGGCGCTGACCGCGCTGACCGACGCGCTGGCCGCCGGCCGGCTGGGCACGGTCAGCGGCATCGCCACCGTCGCCGCCTGGCAGCGGCCGGACGCCTACTACGCCCGCTCCCCCTGGGCCGGTCGGCGGAGCGTGGACGGCCGGCCGGTGCTGGACGGTGCCCTGGCCAACCCGCTCGCGCACGCGGTGATGCAGTGCCTGGCGGTCGCCGAGGCGCTCAGCGGGGCGCCGCCGTGGCCGACCGCGATCGAGGTGGAGCGTTACCGGGTACGACCGATCGAGGTGGAGGACACCGCGGTGCTGCGGGTCCGGTTCCGCGCCGGCCCGCCGGTGCTGGCCGCGGTCACCCTGGCCGCCGAGGAGTTCGTGGCGGGCGAGGTGGTGGTCACCGGCACGGCAGGGCGGGCGGTGCTGGAGTATCCGACGGACCGGTTGCGGCTGCCCGGGGACGTGGTGACCCGGCGGGTCCCCGGACGGCGGGGGCTGCTGGAGAACCTGCTGGCGCACCGGGCCGACCCCGCCGGGGCGACGCTGATCGCCCCGCTGGCCCGTACCGCGCCGTTCACCGCGCTGCTGGACGCGCTGCGGGCCGCGCCGGAGCCCCGACTACTCGACGGCGACCTGGTCGACGTGGGGGGCGACGGCGGGGAGCGGGTACGCCACCTGCGGGGCGTGGTCGACGTGCTACGCCGGGCGGCCGAGCGGGGGCGCTGCCGAGTGAGCTGGCGGTGCCGTGGGCGGTGCCGGCGTACCGCGCGGAGCTGGCGGGATAGGGGTCGACGGCAACCGGAGTGCAAACACCGCCCGGACTCGTCCGGGCCGCATCGGACGGATCCCCGGATACCCGACCCGCGACGGTCGGGGCAATGCCGGTCGAGCCCGACAACTGCAACATTCCTGCACACAGTACATATTGACTCCCGTAAAAGTGCGAACCTACCGTTCCTGGTGACTGCCGAACCACCACCAGCGAACGGGAAGAATCGATGCGCAGAATCCTCACCGCCGCTACGGTGACCGCCCTCCTGCTCGGTACCGCTCCGGCCCACGCCGCCTCCCGCCCCGACCCGACCGCCGCCGGCGACCGACTGCCCCGGGCGGCCCACCACCTCGGCCGGCAGGTCCTGCCCGAGCGGGACGGCTGGGCGGCCGAGGGCACCGGGACCACCGGCGGCGCGGCGGCGAGGCCCGAGCGGACCCGGGTGGTCCGCAGCCGGGCCGAGTTGGTCGCCGCGCTCGGCGGCGACAACGCCAGCAACGCCACCGACGCCACCCCGAAACTCATCTACGTGGACGGCGTCGTCGACGGCTTCGAGGGGCCCGACGGCACGCCGCTGAGCTGCGCCGACCTGGCCGACCCGGAGTACCGGTTGGACGCCTACCTGGCCGCGTACGACCCGGCGGTGTGGGGTCGGGTGCCGCCGGCCGGGCCGCTGGAGGAGGCCCGGGTGCGCTCGGTGGCCAACCAGACCCGGCAGACCCAGCTCAACGTCGGCCCGAACACCACCATCGTCGGGCTGCGCGGCGCCCGGCTGACCGGGCTCACCCTCATGATCGACCGGGCGTCGAACGTCATCGTCCGCAACCTGACCTTCGTCGACGCCCGGGACTGCTTCCCCGCCTGGTCACCGACCGACGGCGAGGCCGGCAACTGGAACAACCAGTACGACCAGATCTCGGTACGCCGCAGCGAGCACGTCTGGGTCGACCACAACACCTTCACCGACGGCGACAACCCGGACAGCGCCCAACCGACCTACTTCGGACGGCCGTACCAGGTGCACGACGGGTCGCTGGACGTCACGCACACGGCCAGCCTGGTCACCGCCTCCTGGAACCGCTTCACCGGGCGCGACAAGCTGATGCTGATCGGCTCGTCCAACACGGTCGGCCCGGACGTTGGCCGGCTGAAGGTCACCCTGCACCACAACCTCTTCGACGGCGTCCTGCAACGGCTGCCCCGGGTGCGCTTCGGCCAGGTCGACGTCTACAACAACCACTACCGGCTCGGCGGGGACGACTTCCAGTACGCGCTCGGCGTCGGCGTGCAGTCCGCGCTGTACGTCCAGAACAACTTCTTCACCCTGGACGCGGCGGTCGACCCCGCCGACCTGCTGTACGACTGGGGCGGCACCGCGCTCACCGAGCGGGGCACCTGGATCCGCCAGGGCGGCGGCCCGGCCCGGCCGGTCGACCTGCTGGCGGCGTACAACGCGGCGCACGACCCCGACCTGGGCGCGGACGCCGGCTGGACTCCCACCCTGCGTCACGGCCCGGTCCTGCCGGCGCCGCTGGTCCCGCTCCTGGTCGGTCCGCTCGCCGGCGCCGACCGCCTGCCGGTCTGACCGACCGGCCCACCGTCGCGGCGGCGCCGAAGCGTCCGGCGCCCGCCCGGCACCTCCGACCGCCCACGGGCGGCCGGCACCCGCACCGTCCGCACCATCCAGGTCCTCGTCGACAGCGAGTCCATCCTCACCGGCGCGACTGCCAGCAGCCAGCAGCCCTGGAAGTACCTCACCGACGACGAACGCGTTGCCTAGAGGGCGACCCCACAGCCATGGGGGCTCTCGCGCAACGGCTCGCGAACACCCGACACCTGCCGGCCCCACGCCCCAGGAGTTCGGGACCACAGCGTTCATCGCGCTCACCGACGTTCGCCTGCGGCCGCCGGAGGCGCCGTGACTCGTGCCTCGGCGATCGAAGCTCGCCAACGAGCCGGTAGACCTGCGAATCGCGTCGATGGAAACCAGCCGCGGCGCGGTCAGTGGGAGTCTGGTCTGGGGATTCGGATGCCGGCGGCGCGGAGCTTGGTCTCGAAAAGCGCGGCCAGCCGCGCCGCGGCCGGCGTCTGCTTCTCGCCGTGGTGGGCGATCAGCGTGTACCGGGTCGCGGCCTCGGTGCGGGCTTGCAGGCCGGTCACGGTCTTCAGCAGTGCCGGGTTGGCGAGGTAGTGGTCGGCCGCGGCGGTGGCGAGCTCGGCGATGCGGGGGTCGTCCGGGTCCCAGGCCGCGGCCTCGGCTGCGCGTTTGGTCAAGGCGACGAGCCGGGTGTCTTCGAGGGCGTGCTCGAAATGGGTGAGGTAGTCGTCGAAGCCTTCTGGAACCAGTGCCTTGGCCAGCACCCAGCCCTCCCTGGTGGCCGCCACCTCGTCCGCGGTGAAGCCGAGGCCGGGCATCCGCTCCAGCAGCGCCACAGCGCGGTCGGGTAGCAGAGCCCGGTCCCCATCGGCGAGCCGATGCAGCGTGTCACGCCGCGAGATCAACTCCTCGATCCGTTCGGTGAGCTGCCGCTCGACGTCGGCGAGCGCGGCGGCGAACAGCGCGGCATCGGCGTCGAGCAGGGGCCCGATCTCGGCCAGCGGAACCCCGGCGGCGGCCAGCGTCCGAATCTGCACCAGCCGTAACAGATCGGCCGATCCGTACCGCCGGTAACCGGAGCTGTCGCGTTCCGGCTCCTCGACCAGGCCGAGCTTGTGGTAATGCCGCACCGTCTTCACCGTGACGCCGACGAACGCCGCCGCCTGCCCGATCGTGACTCCGTTCATCTGCCCAGCCTGCCTTGTGCTCGAACTCGGCCACTACGCACACCACGGCCGAGCGTATGGACGGGCCACGCCGAGCTTGTTGAGCTCGGCGTGGCCCCGGTTCGCGTTCTAACTGATGCACGACCGGAAGGGGCCGCCCCTCGAGGCGTACGGGTCACAGGTGTTCAGTCCGTCGGCTGAGCCCTATCGGCCTGCCCACCGCAGAACACCTCGCTGACGAGCCTCTGCATCGCCTTCTGGAACGCCTCGCCTATGGACAGGTCGGCGTCGTCCACGCAGTTCAGCGCGGCGGTCAGGGTCTTGCTGCCGTCGGGTGTGCTGTACATCAGCGCCGCGTGGCCCACGGCGGCGCCGTTGTGGGAGATGACGGTGCCGCCGCCGTCCGTGGTCATCACGAACACTCCCAGGCCGTAGTCCATGTTTGGGATGCCCGTCGGGTGCGGGGTGCACATCTCGGCCAGCAGCGGGGCAGGCACGAGTCTGCCACCCATGAGCGCGGAGATGAACGTGTGCAGGTCCTGGGTGGTCGAGATCATGTCACCGCCGGCGGAGATCCAGGAGGGGTTCTGGCGGGTGACGTCGACCGTCTTCTGCTGGCCGGCGTCCTCGTATCGGTAGTAGGCGTGGGCGTGCGGCTCGGGGATCTCCGGCGAGGCGTCCGGCACCGCGGTGCCCGACAGCCCGAGCGGCCCCAGGATCCGCTCCTGCGTCTCCTCGGCGACCGAGCGGCCGGTGACCTTTTCGATCAGCAGCCTGGCCAGCACGTAGTTGGTGTTGGAATAGCTCCAGCCCGTCCCCGGCTCGAACCGCGCCGGCTTGGACAACGCCAGCTCCACCAGCTCCTGCGGCCGGTAGGTCTTGAACCGGTTGTCCATCCACGCTTTGCCCGTGGTGCCGTAGGGGATGGGGATCCCCAGCGCGACCGTCCCGTCGTCGTAGACCTCGCCGCTGAAGTTGAACACCCCGCTGGTGTGCTGCAACAGCATTCGCACCGTGATCCGCTCGTCCAGCCCGAACTCGGGCAGGTAGTCCGCCGCCGGGGTGTCCAGCCCGACCTTGCCCTCGGCCACCAGTTGCAGCACCAGGGTCGCGGTGAAGGTCTTGGTGTTGCTGCCGATCCGGACATGCCCGTTCGTCGGCGGCTTCGCAGCCCCGCCCAGCTCGGCCGCCCCAGCGCTGCCAACCCACTCGCCCCGTTCATCGTGCACGCGCAGCGACACCCCGACGAAACCGGAATCGACGATCTCCTCGATCGCTTTCTGCAGCTCCGGGCGATCCTGCCCGGCAGCAGCCGCCGGCGCAGCCCCGCTGTGCGCAGTGGCCATCGCGGCGGCGTCGAGGGCGGCGGTGATCTTGCGGGCCATCTCGGCCGTGGTGGTGCTGGGTTTGTCCGGGTGGACCTGGGCGGCTTCGATGGCGAGGAGGATGGTGCTGCGGAAGTTGTCGGCTTCTGTCGGAGCTTGCTTGCCGAGCAGCTCTACGGCTGCGGTCAGGGCCGGCAGAACCCGGTCGCCGAGTTCGGCGACGGTCTTGCCCTTCAGTTCGATGTCCTCGGCCTTCGCGGTGAGCACGTGCCCGACCAGACCGGTCGCCGACATCAGGGCGATGGAGGCATTCGTGGCGGCCTTCTGGGGCGCGCCGGTGGCTGCGGCCATCAGCGACACGGCGCCGTACGCGGCGGTCCGCAGGGTGCTCTTGTCCTGGTCGGAAAGAGTGATGGACATGGTGGTTGGCTCCTTGAAATCCGTTATGCCCGATCGGCGTCGTGCCGCTGCGACGAGCTTCCACCCTGACCCAAGGTCAACCTCAACCATGATCCAGATCACAGGATGCCGAGCTTCAGACCGAGCAACTGCTGACGCTCGGCGTCCCGCGCGAGCGGATCTTCATCGACAAGGAGTTGTCCAGCACGACACGCAAGAACCGGGTCGGGCTGGACAACACGTTCGCCGCGGTCACCTCCGCATCTACGACTGGCACAGCCCGACAAGCCGTCCTACAGCCACGGCATCGCCACCACGAACGGCGCCGGCGTGCTGGTCGAAGGGAACTACTTCGAGAAGTGACCGACCCATGCACGTACGGCCGGGTCGGTGGCCGCCATCCCCCACCGGTACACGATGGACGCCGCGAGCACCGTCAAGGCGACGGTGACCGCCGGCGCCGGCACCGGACGAATCACCGGCTGACCCGACCGCCCCCACGATCGGGTCGACGCCCGCACGGCCGTCGGCCCGATTCCGTGCGGTCGGGTCGGCGACGCATGGGGCCATCGACATGGTGAAGATCGGATATAAGTGACGCATGGACTTCCCGCCGCACCTGGGCAGCATGCCGATGCACGCGATCACCGAGATCCACGGCGAACCGGGCCTGCTGGAACGCTTCCGGTTGGAGATCCAGCAGTTCGACGGCAGCGCCCGTGCCCGGCTGACCGCCGCGCTCGACCTGGCCGCCGACCTGCACCGTGACGACCGGCGGGTTCGCGAGCCGTACCTCAACCACCTGCTGCGGGTGGCCATCCGGTTGATGCACCACTACCAGGTGCGCGACGTCGACGTGATCGTCGCCGGCCTGCTGCACGACGCTGTCGAGGACCACCCGGGCGAGCTCGCCGACGGGGGCAGCGACCCGCGCGGGGGCGCGCTGGCCACGCTGGCCACCCGGTTCGGGCCGCGGGTGGCGACGCTGGTCGCGGCCGTCACCAACCCGGTGTACGACCCACAGCGCGACCGCAACACCCAGTACCGCGAGCACCTGTCGGTCAGCCTGGACCGGGAGCCCTGGGCCCGGGTGATCAAGGTGTCGGACTTCACCGACAACGGGGTGGGTGTGATCCACACGGTCGGGCCGAAGGTCGTCTCCTCGGCGATCAAGTACCGGCCGCTGGTGCCGCTCTTCCGCGACCTGATCGGCCGGCCCGACACGCCGCTCTCGCTGGCGGTGAAGCGGCACATCTTCAGCCAGCTCGACCTGGCCGAGGAGCGGTTCAGCGCGATCCTGGACCAGCCCGTCCACCCGAACTGACCGACCGGCATCGCACTCCTCCTCTCGGCCGGCGGATCCGCGTCGAATCTGGAGCGGGGTGTGCCCGATGGCGATATACCTCTGTGTCATAGAAATACCTGTGTGTCATAGAAATACCTGTGCGGTATACTGGTCTGCCGCGATTCCCTGCCTCGTTCGCTCGCGCACCACCGGTTACCGTGTGGCCCGTCCTGCTGGCTCCACTGCTGCGCCCTGATCCGGGTGCAGACCGGCCCGCACCAGGTGCTCCAGCCAGGGTGTCGGAGCGATCCCGAGCTCCCGGCCCAGGTCGGCGCGGAACAACTCGAACCGGCGTACGGCCTCGTTGATGTTCGCGCGGCCAGATGTACGGCGATCAGCGTCCGCCGGGGTGGGGTTCAGGCGGCGGTGGCCCGTGACGGTTCGCATCGGCGTGGCGGCGGGCGGATCGGTCACCGGTTGTTAGCGTGAAATGCCGGTTCCGTGACCATGGAGGGGTGCCATGACGGACGCCCCCGATGGGAGGCCGAAGCCCGCGGATCGGTGGCGACAGTGGGGCATCCGCGGGCTGAACGTCACCCGGGACGCGAGCGTCCGCGGTTGGCGCTGGTGGGCGCGGACCTGGGATCGAGTGGTCGCCTCGCTCCAGGATGAGGCGCCCGTGGGGCCCGGCGCCGACCCGACGCCATCCGGGCCGCTCGTCGAGCAGCGCGACGCGCCCCGGCTGATCGCGGTTCCCGCCCGCGGGTACGTGTACTCCTTCTACATCCGCGCCACGTTCGCCTGGTCGTCTCAGGCGAGCCTGCGGTCCGAGGTGCTGAGCTGGTACGTGCGGTACTTCCAGCCGAACGCGATCCACCGGCTGACCCGGCTCGCCGCCGACGCCGCCCGGGACCTGGCGCCGAACCGGGCAGGCGACCTGGAGGTGGCGTTGCAGCGGGCGCTCGCCGACGACCCCATCTGGCGCTACAAGCGGGGCGAGGTCGTCATCACCTGCCAACCCGACGCCTCCGTCCGGCTCGACGAGCGGATCATGCCAGCGCTCCAGCCGCACATCGACCGGCTGGTCAAGCTCGAGTACCAGTTCGACGAGCAGCTTCGGCAAGCCCGATACGCCGAGGAGCTGAGCCGCCGCTGGGCGGAGATCCTGGCCCAACACGCCAACGTGACCGGCGACCAAGACTTCGCCGACGCCCGCGACCACATGCTCACCGCGCAGAAGGACGCCACACGGTGGATCAACGAACTCCTTCACCACCGCTCCAAACACCCCACCGACCCGATCCCCTCCCCCTTCATCCCACCCCAGCAGACCCGCCCAGCCCCGGATACACCCCCTTCGTGACGCTGCAGACCGCGCACAGCACCTCGCCCGCCCGCCACGCCCTCGTCGCGTAGTCACGCCGGTCCTTGCGCTGGAACGAATAGGTCTTGGTGGACCCCTCGCCACGCCGTCACGCTGCCCGACGGTCCGGCCAGCTACTCTGCTCCCCCAGATCTGCTCGCAGCCGGTCTGCCAACTCACGGACTGCCGCCGCGTACCGATCGTCCGATTCATTTGGCATGTGCCCCTTCACCTGTGGCGGAGGGCTCCCCCCTGGCCGAGGCAGCACGTTTTCGGGGTCGCGTAGGCGGCGATCCACCAACGCGACGCGCGAAGGTCGCAGGGGAGAATCCCCGGGCCGATGCCCGGAGAAGATCCAGCCACCGATGGGGTCGGTGTCGCTCCACAGGTTCAGCCAACGCCACCCGATCCGGTCGCCGACCTCGTGCAGCACGGGATCGCCGAAGTACGCGGGGTGGAGCTGGGCGTAGAGCCGTTTGAGGGGGGAGGCGTAGGTGAGCAGCGCGACTCGTCGCCGCACCTCTGGGGGCAGTCGCAGCACGGTTGCGGCCAGAATGACCGACCCGTGGCTGTGTCCGCTGAGCACCACACCGTCGTAGCGCCGCGCCAGCCGGCAGATCCGATCCGTCAGCTCGGGCACCGCCCGGTCGGTATAGCAGGGCGGCGCGAACGGGTGGGCCGCATGGGGCCAGAAGGTGCCGATGTCCCACAGCACTCCGCCGTAGCGGCGAAACCCCGCCGTCTCGTGCGGGAACAGCCCGCCCACCAGGAGCCCGCCGACGACCGCGAGAATCATGTAGCTGCCGATGGCCATCACCACGCTCACCGCCCCACTCGGCACGCCAAGGCGGCTCTGCACCAGCGGGCCGGGCTCCAAGCCCACAAGAGCCAGCACGCCGGCCGCGAGCCCGATCACGGTCAGGCACGCGTAGGCGATGCCAAGTGAGCCCAGCTGCTCGGTGAGGGAAGCCCGGATCACCGCTTTCCTCACTCGTTGCACCTGAGTGGTCGCTTCCGGAGGAGGAGCTGGGTAGTCCCGGGTCACGATGGCCGCCGCGGTCCGCCGACGGTCCGCGCGAGCCGACAGGATGATGATGGCCCACGTCGCCGCGCCGGCGATCGTGGTCAGGAAGAAGGCCAGGATCGCCCACCGGTACGCCGGCGCTGGCACCGCCGGGTCACTGGGCCGCAGCACGAACGTCGCCCCGCTGAGCAGGGACGCCGTACGGTAGACCAACTCGCCGGAAAGGGCCCCGGCCAGGCCCGCCGCGACTGTGGCGACGATGACGGCGCCCAACCCGTGCAGCAGCGCCGGCCGGCGGTCCCGGCCGCCAGGACGCCACAGCACCAGTACGGCGAGCGCGACGAGCAGCGCCGTCTGAGCGACGAAGACGATGGCGACGATGGCGTCGTACCTGGGCAGCCCGTTCGACCGCGGCCAGCGGACCGGTTCCATGGCGACGGCCCCGAGCGTCGCGACCGTCAGGCCGCCGGCTACGACGTGCAGCGCCACCGGCATCCGATCCGTGGTGCTGTCGGTCGAAGTCGGCTCCAGCAGGCGCGAGAAGCAGAGCAGCACGACACACGTCGCCAGCAGCGCTCCGGTGAGCGCGGACAGCACGATCACCGCCACGGACGCCCCGGCGGCGGCGCGTGCGGCGAGCAGCACGAGGTCCAGCGTGACGACAGCAGCGGCGACGTGGATCGCACGAAGCCGCTTCGCCGTCGGCGAAACGTCCCACCGGTCCAACGCCGTGAAGTGGGCATCCTGCGAGTTCGCCGCCGGCAACCGGAAGGCCCCGTAAGAGCGAACCTGTCGTGCGCTGAGCAACCACGCCAGTGCCACCGCGGCGAACGGCACCAGGGCCAGCAGCGCCAGGCGCAGACCGACCGGTCGGCCGGCCAGCCAGGACAGCCAGCCACGCCCGGCGAGACAACGGGACGAGCCCAGGCACGTCCATCCCAGGAGATCGAGGACGACCCCGGCCGCCGTCAGCGCGTACAGCAGCGTCAGGGTGAGCGCGAGGAGCCGGCACAGCGCCGTGACGCCGGACCGCAAGCCCCCGCCCGCTGGACGCATCCAGAAGGTCACGTTGCTCAGCATGAACGGCAGGAGAAAGACCAGGGACAGCGTTCGCCCCGCGGTGCCCGAGGGCAGCTCGCTCCACTGGTACGCCTCCAGCACGGTCCCGCCCGGACCGGAAGTATGCCGGGATTGCGCCCCGGGGCGGTAGAAGCCGGCCCGCCGGTCGCCGGCCACCTGACGGACGTCCTGGCAGCCGAGCATTTGACCGGCCCCGGTGCCTGCCACCCCGTGGACCCTCAGCTCCACGATCTCCCCCGACAACCGCCCTGGTACGGATGACGGTGTCACGTCGCACATCAGTCAGCGACCCCCAAGCGCGGCGGCCAGCAGACAATGGTCAGCCGCGACCACGATTGCGGTGGTCACTGCCTGGGCTGGCGCTGATGTCTACCCGCGCCGACCCCCGACAACCACCCGGCGGAGGGTGTGGCGCTTTTGCGGCTACTGCTTACTCCTCGTCCTGTTTTTCCATCTCGCCGGTCGCCTCGTAATGCCATCCGTCATCGTCGCGGCGAACCCTGCGGTACTCCACGTACCAGGTGCCATCACGGCTTTCATGGGTGAACTCCACGAGTTCGTCGGTGGCGCCAGCCAGTTGCCGGTCCACCCCGTCGAGTGGCCCACCGTGCAGGTGCGCAACCAATCCAGTCATGGCTGCCGCCTACCCGCGCCATTGCCGGGCCATGCCTCCGGCGGCACCGCACGTGCTGCTCCCCAACATAGAAGACGAGCGGCCTGGCGACCTCGGTGCCGACCGCCCGGCCGACGGCCTTGCGCGTGGCGTCCGGTCAGGCAGCGACTGCAGGGAACACTACGAGCGATCCGTCGCTGCTTCGTTCGATCTCAATCGCAACGTCAGCCAGGTGGATTCCCACGTTGAGGCCATCGCCCAAGCCGCGAAGGCGATATGCGGCTTTGAGTAGGTCGTCGACCTCGCCCTGCGTGAACATGATGCTTCGGAAACCGCCGTGCCGCTTCAACTCGAGAGTCGACAATCGAAGTAGGACCGAGTTGATGCCTGATTCCAACTCGTCGACGCGACGCTCGTCGTCCTGCAAGCTTCCGATGAAGCTCTTGAACGGATTGTCCGTTCCCGGCTGTTGAGCGTGTTCAACTGCTTGAAGCACGAGCACTCGGCGTTTGAGAGCAATGGCGAGTCGGGCAAGCTCGATGTGTGCGCGGAATGCACCGCCCTCCTCGTTGATACCGGGGAACGACTTCGTCAATGCACCGACTTCGACCGGGCCGTCGGGCAGCGCAGCTAGCGCATCTTGCCATTTTATGAGCCGACGCTTGGTTCGTTCGATCGCCGTGTTGATCGCGTACGACGAGGAATCCAGTCCTAACGACAGGCCGATTCTGCCCTGGTCGAGGAGAACCGACGTCGCCTTGTCGATCGCGTCACGACAACCGTCCAACTCGCTGCGTTCGTTCTCGAGTTTGTCTTCGTGCAACTGCTCCAGGAGGTCGGTGATTCGCTCGATCGCTTTCTGGCGTTGGTGATCAGCGTAGGCGCTGACGCTGACCGCGACGGCCATCAGCACAAGTGGCGCGGCCACTGTCAAGGCTCCGGTGCTGGCCACGGCCACACCAGCCGTGGTGGCCGAGCCGGTTGCAGCACCTGCAACAGCGGCCTTGCCAGCAACGGGCACAAACGTGGCTTTTGCTACGATGCCGGTGGAGTTGACCAGGTCGCCGTAGAACCCTCCTGCAGATGCTTTCGCAGCCATGGGCCGGACAAGTCCTTTACCGACCTGTGCGGCGAACTTTGCCGGTACCACCATTTTATAGAGCACGTCACCGGCAGCGGCGACGTTCAGCGTCGGAGGAGCTGACTTCGCTGTCTGAGCCACGAGTTGCGACAACTGTTGAGCGAGCGGACTGGCTGCATGAAGCGGAATCCCCCCGTTCCGATCGCGCTTGGTTGACATCGGATGCGCTTCGAGCGTGGCGATGGGGGAACCTGCAAGTGTTGCCAGGACTGTTCTCAGTTCTGCGAGCCGGGCCGGTGTCATGCCCTCATCGCCTAGCACGTCCGGCACGCTCACGGCCTCCGTAGCGAGTGTCCATACTGGCACGGCTGCCTTGTTATCAGTGCTCACGTCTTGTCCCCTCCCCAAACTGACATCCACACCATAGGCGGTGGTAGCGACACCAACAACAACCTCAGGCCGCAGACGGCAGTCACCGCTATTCGTTATCGGGCTCTTCGGACAATTGGTGGGGGTGGGGCTCGCCGGGTGACACCAACGTCCGGCTGGCGGCCTTTCGTCAGCGCAGCCGTCCATTCCGGGGTGCCCTGACCCGGTAGCACGATGACGTGGTTGTCACCGCAGATGTCCGGTCCGTGCATCTCGATACGGCCAGGACGGCGTCGCAACGATTCCGCGCGCCGCGACGGCAGGTCGGGCGACACCGCGTACTCCCGGTCGAAGCCCCGCTCACCGCCGGTCTTGGCGGACGCCGCATCGACGAGCAGGGTCTCGGCGGCCTGCCATGCTCGGCCGACGATCTCGGCGCGGTACCGGCTCTCGAACGGGAACGGGCCGGCCGCCACCCAGGCGTTGAGCATCCGGGCAGCGGCCATGACGGGCGGCTGGCGGAGCAACCACAGCGCCGTGTCGATGTCCGGGCAGGTGAGGAACTTCTCCTCGGCGAGGGTGTTGGTCCGGTCTTCCGGCACGTCGATACCACGCCGTCCCCACTCCTCCAGGTCCACCGTGCCCGCGTCCATCGCCAGGACGATGGGTGCTCCCGCCACCCGCAGCGACACCTCCTCGCCGGATTCGTACACGCCGCGGGTTTCCGGCACTCCAACGGTCAGCCGTCAACTCCTCGTCCAGCAGCGCGAGCCTGACGGGTTCCCGAGCCGGCAGCTGCGGTCACCGGGTACGAGAGCCGTGAAGGTTCTCAGGCGGCCTTGAACACCGTATCGAGATGCCACTCCAGGAACTCACCATTCGGCCGGTCGCCACGCCGCTCTGGAAGGGCTATCCGCGTTCCGGCCTTGGAGTAAAACTGGTCGCCGTTGCCGAACTCGCTGCGCAGCCGTGGGCTGACCATCAGCCGGTGCTTCGGGTCCACCCCCAGATAGCCCCTGTCGAAGAGGATGTGGACGTCCGACTTGAGGAGCAGACCGTTGTCCAGGCGGTGCTCGCCGCCCATTGGAAGCGGCCGGATGTGGGCAGCCTGCAACACCGGCTGGACCTTGTTACCGGTGATGGCGCAGCGCCGACCGTAGGCTCCGAGCACCACAGCCTTGAACGACTGCTGACCGAGGCGCTGCGGCACCAGCCTGGGATCCCCGTACACCGGCCCCGGACGGTGCCAGGGCTCGCTCAGATCAACCTCGACCGTCGTACCGATCAGGCGGTGGATCAACAGGTTGAAGTAATCGGCCGAGAGCCCGTCGGCAAGATCATAGGTCTTTCCCTGTACGACGTTCGACGCGAATCCAGGCGGCGCCGCAACGGTGGACTCGTTTGGGAAGAAAGTGGTATCGCGGACAAAGATGCACCCGATGACCGGATCTTCGTCGAGGCCGATCGCCTGCTTGCGGTACCGGCCGACGCTACGACGCATCTCATCGAGGCTGGCGACGCCGTTGGCTTCGCCGAACAGCTCCCAGGCTTCCGAAATCCGCAACTGCGTGAAGCCACTGAAGAAGCCGCCACCGATGACCCGGTTGAGGGGATAGTGAGCCTTGAAGAAGAAGGGCTCGCCAGGGGTGAGTGCACGAAATCCGCCTCCTGAAGGGCGCCAGAAGTTGACCTCGTTCAGGCCGGGGCGGGCCGCCAGGAAGCGGTACCACTTCTCGTCCGTCACTCCCACGAAGGCCTTCACAACGGCCAGATTGCACCGAAGTTGATCTCGTCGCCACCACCCGAACGGTCATGACTCCACTTGCAACCATCCCCATCCCGTGGGGACGGTGCTCGCCCCCCGCCCTCAATTCCTTGATGACGACCTGCGTCGTTCAGCAGCCCGCGTCGATCAGCAGATTCTGGAGGACATCCAACCGGTCGGCGAGGGTGAAGTGGCTGAGCACCATCGTGTCCAGGACCAGGACCAGGACCAGGACCGGCACCGGCACCGGCACCGGCACCGGCACCGGCGAACCCGACCACACGGCTCCATCTCCAAGTCGTCGTTCACCGGCAGGTCCGCGTCGACGACCTGGTCGTGCATCAGCTCCAGCGCCCGGGCCTGGGTGATCCGGTTCGCCCGCCAGGCCTCCATCACCGCGTGCGCGTACGTCGGCGGTATCCGCGCCGAGTCAAGGTAGGGCTGTGGAGTCCACCCCGACGCCTCGATGAATTCCGCTCGAATACTCGAGGCCGATAACGAGATGGCCCAGCTCGTGCGCGGCGGTTGCCCTGCGGCGACCGGGGTCACTCATGGGCCTGACCACCGCGACCGCGATGTCTCCGTGGACGGGCAACGCCCCGTCGCCCGGCAGGTCGGTGACCAAGTGCCCAATGACCGGCTCACCGACAAGCTGCCAGTTGAGGCCTTCCGCCATAGTGCGATATCGCACACGGATTGAGACTTTGAACTACTGCGACGGATTAAGCCACAGCAACTTCGGTCACGGTTCGCGCATCCAGGTCTTCGGGTCGGTGACGAAGACGCCCTTGCCCTGCTGCCGCCGGATCACCCGCAGCGCCTCTAGGCGGGCGTAGGCCATCTGCACGGTTCCGTGGCTGACGTCGTAACGAGCGCGCAGCTCAACGATCGAGGGCAGCTTGTCCCCCGGCTTCAACTTCATCGACCTGACGTCGGCGATCACATCATCGGCGATGCGCCAGTAATCCGGCACTTCTCGCATGGCACTCCTCGCGTGGCGATCCGATTCGATCACACCGCGACGCGCCTAACAAGCGACGTTGACTCATCTGACATATCTAGTTATGTTGGTTCCGAGCCGCTCCTCGCGTGGCAACGAGTTCGGCTCATCCCCTGGTCGGGGCGGGTGCGTGTGCCCGTCCCGACCCGTCGGACTGCTCTGCTGTCGTACCGCTGAATTGAGCTGCGGTGGCCGAGCGGGCGGGTCGCCCGCGGCCCCCGCGCAGGCGACCCGCCCTTCCACACCCCCTGCCGGGAGCCTCCGCGCTTCCGCCTGCCCGCAGAGAGGATCGTCGTGGCTCAGGTGTATCGAGGTGGCCAGCCCTACCCGGCCGGTCACCCGGGCCGGTTGACGCCGCACGAGGTGCGGACCCGCGAGTTCGCCGCGCGCCGGCGCGGCGTCGACCCCGATGAGGTACGCGAATTCCAGGCCCGGGTGGCCGACGAGCTGGCCATGCTCAACGAGGCGGTACGGCTGCTCAGTCAGGAGAACGACCGGATCAAGCGGGCGCTGCGCGACTGGCAGACTCTGCACGCGCGGGAGTGCCGGCCGCCGCAGGAGTACGACCGAAACTCCGGTCACTGGTGACCGTACGGCCCTCCCCCGGCGGCCTGCTCGCCATCGACGGCCGGGCCTCGGTGCAGTTCGCCGGGGACCGCGCCCTGACCTTCCGCGTCGTGTCGGTCTCCGACCAGCCGACGTACCACGGTTGGATATGGCTGACCGGCTACGTCCTCGACCGGCGCGGCGAGGCGACCGCGAAGCGCGAGGTCTACGTCCAACTCGCCGGCCTCCGCCCGGCTCGCGCTCCTGACACCATGGCCCGCCGCTCCGCGCGCTCCCACCGTGCCTCGCCCTATGCTCGGCGGCATGATCAGGACTGCGCCGCAACTGGCGACCGCTCGGGGCTGCGTGCTGGGGCTGATGCTGGGTGACACCATCGGGGCGACCGGTGGCATGGTGCCGGCGAGCGGGTCGCTGCGCGCGACGAGCGCGGGCCAACTCGCCTGCTTCACCGTCGAAGGTCTGATC
The DNA here is from genome assembly GCF_900143515.1 of Micromonospora cremea. Classification (NCBI taxonomy): domain Bacteria; kingdom Bacillati; phylum Actinomycetota; class Actinomycetes; order Micromonosporales; family Micromonosporaceae; genus Micromonospora; species Micromonospora cremea. The sequence goes on from NZ_FSQT01000001.1 coordinate 2,018,265, forward strand.
CGCGCTCACGTACGCGGCATGCACAAGGGACTGACCCACCCGCCCGGCGTGGTGTGGTACGCCTACAACCGTTGGGCGGTGATCCAGGGCATCACCGGTGTGAAGCCGGCACACGGAAGCGATCCGATGACCGGCTGGCTCGCCAAGGTCCCGGTGTTGCGGGAGCGACGGGGCTCCGCCCCCGCCACGGTCGCCGCCTTGCAGGGCGGAAAGGCGGGCACGCTGGAGCGCCCGGGCGGCGCAAGCATCGGCGCACACGGCCTGACGCGCGCCCTCCCGGCAGGGCTCTGCACCTGGTGGCAGTCGCCCGGTGCGTTGGGCGCCAGCCTGGCAGCCCTCAGTCACGGTGGCTCGGCAATGGCAGCGGCGGCGCTGGGCGCCACCATGATCCACCTGATCGACCTGGGCAACGATGTCGCCGGAGCCGCCATGAGGGCTCATCACATGCCGCACGGCAGTTGGCCCGGCACCACCGCAGACACACTCGCGCCGGCGCTCGCCGCAGCCGAGGCCAAGCCCGCTCAGGCGGCGGAGCTGGCCCGGCTCGCCGCTGGCAACACCGCCCACGGCGCGCTGCTCGGGGGCGTCTACGTGGCGGTTTCCTTCCCGGAGCGGGAGCAGGTGCGGGATGCGTTGCTGTTCGCGTCATCCGCCGGCGCGAAGCACGCGGCGACCGTGGCCGGTGCGCTCCTGGGTGCCGCACACGGCCCGGATGCCCTCCCCGTCGACTGGTTGTCTCGGCTGGAACTGGCCTGGGTCGCCGACACTCTCGCCCGGGACTACGTGACGCAGGTCGAGCACAGCCCGTCCGGTGCCGAGTACGTCGAGGCGACCGACCCCCACTGGTGGGGCCGCTACCTCGGCGGCTGACGATCGAGGGCGGCCGGCCGCCGCTGCGGGTGCACGTTGGCGTTGCCGGCCGGCGCCGGCGCACCCGCCACCAGTTGGTGCGCGACCCGGAGCGCCGCCGCTACGGTCTCGTACAGGTAGGGACCGCCGTTGAGCGGTCCCCACCGGTAGCTGCCTCGGGCGGAGGGATTGGTGAAGGTCGCGACGAGGGTGTCGACGCCTGCGACTCGCGCCTGGGTGAGGTGTGGGGCAACTTGACGACGCCGGCTGATCAGCTCGGTGATCACCTTGTTGACCTGGACGCCCTGCACGATGCACAGCGTCGGCTCCAGGATCTTGATCGTCGCCGCCAGATGCGGGAGACAGTTGCGGCTCATCGTCGCCTTGCTCAACGAGCTCTCTCCGTCGGCCATGGCCGAGCAGAGCCGCAAATTCGCCATGGCGTACGCGTCAAAGAGATGCACGGGTTGTCGTGCCTCGCTCAGGCGGAGTTGCTCGCCTTCGCGATCGTCTCCCGGCTCGTGCCCCACAGCGAGCCGGAGGGCACTGGTAGTGCCCTGCATGTGCGCATTGCGACCGGTGAACGGCAGCTCGGCGGACTGCATGACCTCGGCGTGGCGCTGTTCAAGCTTGACGTGCTCTCTCAGTCGCGCCGTGTCCATGGCGATCACCAGGATGCGGCACGGCACTCCGTCCAGCGTGAGGTCGTAATGACGGCCGACGTGCGACAGCTGCCCGGCGGCGAAGGACACCTCAGGCCGCGGCGCCCCGTGCCGGTCGAACAGGACGCTCCGCCGGCAACTGCCCAGCTTCCGGCAGACGCACTCGCCAGACGACCCGAGAACCTGCGCGCCCATGTACTGGCGCAGCCTCTCGATGCGCCCGGCCGTAGCGAGAGTGTCGCTCGCCGCGGTCATGGCGCCACGTTGGCAATACTGCCAGCGACTACGGGTTCAGCAACAGCACCGGTCCTCGGTCGAGGAGGCGGCGGCCCACTGCCATCGCTGGCGGTTCCCCCACCGATCAGTGCTTCCCGCAACAGGGCCGTCTCCTTGGCGCTCGGCGGGCCGGCTGACCCTGGATGCCACTCGACAACCAGCCGCTGCCCCGACGGCAGCCCGTACGTCCGCACCGCCCGACTGGGCACCTTCGAGCCATAGTCCCTGCCACCCGACCCCAGCCTGCCAGTCAGCGGCAGCTCGAGTGCCTGAGCGATGGCGTCCCAGGGCCGGCCGAAGGCGAACACGTCTCGCACGGGCAGCTCCGCGATCGGCTGCCAGACGAACTCCTCGATGACCTCCGATGGCGGCCGTAGTGGCGCGGTGAGGGCCTTCGAGTGCCACGGGTAGCACTCGAAGATCAGCAGGTCGCGGTGGTCGGCGTTCGGATCCTGGAGCCACCGGCGGGTGAACGCGAGCCGGGCCCCGTAGTACCGGCAGACGGCCCTGCTGAACGTGTTCGGCGCACACGTCATGTAAGACGTCGCGGTCGGGCGTCGTGAGCGGCGAACGCAACCTCCTCGATAAGTCCGCGCTCGCCCGCTGGCGCTGGGACAGCCTGGTCGGTGCGTTTTCGCTGCTTCTAGCCGCCGAAGCTCAGCGCCTGCCGCAGATTCACGTCGAGGCTTTCGTTGTACTGCGGATCGGGCTCAGTTCCGGCAGCGCTGAGGACGGTGCTGAAGAAGCATCTGGCGCCAACGGTGAGGATCATGCGGAAGAATTCCGTGTCATCGAGACCGTGACCGCGTAGGCCCGCGATACCAGGCGGCCGCCGCCCGGCGCTCCCCCATCGGTCAGCCTCATCGCGGTCAGCCTCATCGGGTCAGCGGCCGAGTTCGCGGTACGCCCGCGGCAGATCGTCCACGGCGAGCACCTGCACCGGTGCCCCGGCCCCCTTGCCCGTCACCAGCACCAGCGGGTAACCGCCGTCGGCGTCGTCCGGCCGGTGCAGGGCCGACTCGAGCGCGGCCACGGCGCTCGCGAGCGCGGCCGACGGGTCGAGTTGACTCGGCCGCACCGGACCGACCTCTGGGTGATCCGCGAGCTCCGACACCGCGGCGCTCAGATCGAGCAGCACCATGCCGTCGGCTTCAGCCTTGGCCTCCGCCCAGCGGCCGACCTGTTCCCGGGTAACGAGGAGCCAGCCGCGCTGCTCGTCCCGGTAGGGCAGTTGGGAGAAGTCGCCCCGGTGCATCGTCTGCAGCGCCTCGCGCAGTGGCGTGGTCGGGAGGCACGTGCTGGCCTCGGTGGCGATCTCCCCCACTTTCCGCGGATGCCGCAGACCGCCTAGGATCTTCTCCAGGCGCTCCACAATCTCTCTGGGCGGGGACGCGACCGGCCCCGAGTAGCCCTCGAACGACACGTGCGCGTAGGCGTTGCGGACGCTGCGGCAGCGGTCCAGGAACCGTTCCTGATCGGTGGTGAGCAGCTTCTGGTCCCGGGCCCAGGTCAGCATGCTGAACGTAGTCTGCTGCTGCCCCGAGCCGCCGCCGGTCCGCTCCCTCCAGCGATGCTTCAGTTCCGATTCGAGCGCCTTCCAGGCCGCGTCGAAGCGGTTGGCCATTGATTCCCTGTCGTGCTTCGCCATCAGCCAATCCCTTCATCCGCTGGTGGTCCGGGACCGGCCCGGTGCCGCAGCGGATGATCATAGGGGACATGATCAGCTCAGGTATGAGCCCTGCGCCAATGGCGGACGGTGGGCTCTCAAGCAGAAGGTCGCGACGCCGCCAACAGGTGTCAGTCGCAGTAGCCGCAGGCTCCGCTCACCGGGAGCTGAATGCCACACCGGGGACAGCTGGGGCGGCGAGGTTGCGGAGCGCTCCGGCGCTGGCGCCGCACGGCCTCCTCCAGTCTCGGCGCGAGGGCCGGCTGGCCACCGTCCGCCGGAAGCCCTGACGCCTCGAAGTACCGGTAGCAGTCCAGCCGGGCCGACGCAGCATGTCGCTCGCGTTGCATGTCGTCCTCGACCGGCGGCTGCCCGGCCATCTGCAACACCTCGGCGTATCCAACGCCGACCTTGCCGTCGTCCTTGTGCACGACCAGCGCCGTCAGCGGTGGGTGACCCTGGTTGTGCGCGCGGCGGACCACCCGCCCGAGGACGGAACCGATCCAGTTCTGCAGGAGCGCGGAGGTCCGGACGCCCGACCTGTCCTGCACCTCCTTGCCAACCTCACCGTAGGTGGTGACCGCGTGATACCGCCGCGCCACCTCCAGCAGGACGTCGTACGCGTGCGGTGCCCAGATGTCCCAGGCCTCCTCGGCGCTGACCGCATCCCCGGACTCTCGCCAATATCCCCGTCGCACGACTGTCTTCTCTTCTCAGGAGGCGGATCGCTGTCACCCGGCAGGGTAGCGAGCCTCCGACTTAAGGGCCGCCCCGTTAGTCGCCGCTGATGTGCCTGCCTGAAAGGCCCACCACCTCTAGCCGGCGTGCCACATCGGTGCGCTGCGCCGGGCGGTCCGTACCACGATCTCGGGGTCGGCGAGGACGCCGACCAGTCGCCGGCTGGCCGCCACCGCGAGCGGCCCGAGCGTCGCGTGCCCGACGGACGCATGGCAAGCCTGCAGCCCGATCTCCGCCAGCTCCCGCCGGGTCAGCGCGAAACGCCGCTCGCGTTGCTCGACGAGCGCGGCGCGGACCCGCCGCAGCACCTCGCCCGGTTCGTCGGTGACCCGGCGCAGCACCTGGACCGACCAGTTCCACGTCTGCAGCAGCACGAGGTCGGCGCGGTCGGGAGCCTGGTCGGTGAGCAACAGCTCGTGGTGGCAGACGACGACGGCGGCCTCGGGGTCGCCGTCGTCGAGAAGGAGGCGGGCCAGCAGCCCGGCCGCAAGGGGCACGGATCGGCCGGCGCCGTCGCCGGCGCTGCCGCTGGCGAGCAACCGGCCCAGCAGGGTCCGCGCCGCGTCGGTGTCGCCTTCGGCGAAGTGCAGGGCCGCCAGGAACTCGTCGGTGCCGCGATCCGTTCGCGTGTCGTCGTCCTCAAGGTGGCGCAGTTGCTCGGCGGCGGCCCGCAGCTCGGGAAGCGGCGCGTTGGCGGTGAGCAGCCGGGCGATCCGCTCACGCTGCGCGGACACCGGCGTGGTGGTGCTGGGTGTGGTCGGTGCGGGCATCAGCGCCAGCAGGTCCGCGAGCCGGGTCCACTGCCCGGCGGCGGCCCCGGCCAGCAGTGCCTTGCGCAGCGCCGCCACGGTCAGGCGATCGACCGACCCGATGCTCTCCGCCCTGGCCCGTGCGACGGCGGCGAAGGCGCCCAGCGCCTCGGTCCAGTAGCCGGCGCGGGCCAGCTCGATGCCGAACTCCTCCCGCAGCCGGCTGCCCCGCCGCCCGGTCAGCGACCCGGCGGCCAGCCGACTCTGCAGGCGGCCGTGCCGGAACCGGTACGCGCCGGCGCCGTGTCGCAGCAGGCCGACCGACTCCGCGTAGGCCAGGAACGCCAGCAGCTGGAAGGGGATGCGTCCTTTTGCGGCGAGCACGGCCTTCCCCACCGTGAACCGGATCCAGGCGGCACCGCCGCGCCGGTGCAGCCACCAGGCCAGCCCCAGACCCATTCCGGCGTACGCCAGCGACGTCATCGGCGGCGCGGCCGGCAGCAGCCCGCCCAACCGAAGCACCGCCACGGCGACGAGCAGGCGCAGGACTGCGGTGGCGACGGTGGTGAGAGCCGACGCGACGCTCGCCGCACGGTCCGCGTCGATGGTTTCCGCCGCGCTGGTGGCACCCAGCTCGGCGGCGGGAGCGGCGACGTCGACCCGCAGGCCGGCCGTGACGGCGCTGTACGTCCAGAAGAGGACACCGACCACCACCGCGCCGCGCACCGGGTCGGACCACGCCGGCAGGCCCGGCACTCCGTCCAGCAACCCGACCAGCTCCGGCGACGGGGTGACGGTCGACAGCAGGGTCAGGGTGGCGAACGCCCAGAACGCGCCCCCGACCAGGCCGGCGATCAGCCCGTACCGCAGTGCCCGCCGGCCGCCGACGAACAGCACCCGACGAGGCGTGTCCCGCGCCGTGCGACCGCGCAGCAGCGCGGCGCACACGGCCAGCAGGAAGGCCGCGACGGCCAGGCCGTCGACATTGCGGGCGATCGCGTTCAGCAGGTGGCGCGTGCCGATGTCGCTGACGAGCGCGGCGGTCTCGGTGAGCGCGTCATGGGCGTACGAGAGTGCCACCCAAACGGCCAGCCCGCTGCGCAGGCCGTCGAAGATCGCCCAGAACGGACCGGGCAGCGCGGCGGGCAACTGCCACCAGCGGAACTCGCGCTGGTCGAGTGATTCCAGGTGCGCGGCGAGGAAGGCGAGGTACCGCCGGGACGTGTCCGGCTCCCACCGGCGTAGCCCCTGGCCGCCCCGCCCGGAGCGCAGTGCGGCATCGACGGCCCGGGTCAGCAGGTCGTCCTCCACCGACCGGCGACCCTGCTCCCGGGCCAGCGGGACGAGGTCGCGCGGGTCGGTGCCGGGCTGGTCGAAGGCGCTGCGCGCCATCGCCACCATCAGCGGTGTGGACAGTACGCCGGTCAGTTCGGTGTCGTCCCCGATGGTGGCGGCTACGGTGCACCAGTTGTTCGCCTGGTGATACGGGGCCGCGTCGACCAGGTAGTCGGCCACCTCGGCGGGGCTCAGCGGTTCCAGCACCACGACGGCAGTGCCGCGCAGCTTCTGTCCCTGAGTGAGGTAGCGCTCGTACACCGATGATCGACAGGTGAGCACGAACCGCTGGGTGGCCAGGGCGTTCAACTGCTCTAGGCAGGAGACCAACCGCTGCTCGGGCATCTCGTCCAGGCCGTCCAGGACGGGCACCAACAGGCCCGCCTCGACGAGGTCGCGTAGCACCGCCTCCGGGTGGGGGTGCTCGGCGGCGAGCTGCGGGTACCGCCGGGCGATTCGGTCGACCAGCCAGTCGGTGAAGCCCTCCCGGTCGGGGTCCCATGACGCGACCGGTATCGGCACCGGGACGGGGGTGTCGGGCTCGCGGTGCGCCGGCAGCTCCCGGGCCATTCGCAAGGCGGTGATCGACTTCCCGGAACCGGCGCTGCCGAGCAGGAGCAGCCGTCCGGACGGGATGCTGCGGTATCGGGTCCAAAGCGCGCCGTCGCGGCCGGACAGGTCCAGCGGGACTGCGTCGCTGGAGCGGCCGATCGCCCGCCAGGACGGCAACAGGCGGGCCGGCGCGGTGGACCAGCGCACGGGCAGCGGGTACGGCTCATCGACGGCGCGGAGCACCGTGTCGTCGCTGGGGTCGCGGCGGACCAGATCGGCGAGCTGGTCCGCAACGGCACGTCGGTGCGTGACGAGCGCCGTGGACGCCGCCGGCCGGTTGGTGAAGACCTGGTCCAGGACGACGTAGACGGCGACGAACCCGGCGATGACGCCCCAGGCCCAGTTGACCTTCTCGAAGTCGTAGCGCAGCCAGACCCAGCCTGTCCCGCCGGCCGCCAGTGCGGCGACGACGGTCAGCAGGCCCCACTTCCACATCGGACGCCGCACCACCTGATTGTGATCCACTGCTGCACGCGGGGACACCCCGCCGGGGTCGGCGCTGCCCGGTCGCGGCCGATCAGCTCGGGACGTCGCGGTGACGGAATCCGGCGACGCCGACGGCGAGCAGCGCCGCCGCCACCCCGGCGAGCACCACCAGCGGCAGCACCGCCGGGTCGACCGCGGGCACGGACGGCACATGGGTGTACGGCGAGACGTTGAGCGCGGCCTGTGGCAGGTCCAGCACCGCGCCGAGCTGCCCGAGGAGCAGGAAGACCAGCAGCGCCGTCCAGGAGAGCACCACCGACCGGCGGGGCAGCAGGCCGAAGAGCGCGGTCACCCCCCCGGCCACAACGAGCAGGGCCGGCAGCCGCAGCAGCGCGGCGCCGCCCAGCGCGATGGCCTCGCCGAACGGGTCGCCGGTGACCAGGCCGTAGCCGAGCCCGGTGGTCAGGCCGGCGAGCAGCAGCAGGGCGAGCGCGCCGAGCGCCGCGGCGAGGACCTGGGTGCCGAGCCATCGGGTCCGGCTCACGGCGGTGACGAGGGCGGCCTCCAGCACCCCGTCGGCTTCGTCGCCGCGTACCCGGAGCAGGGCCTGCACCACGTACGCCCCGATGGTCAGGGCGAAGAGCCCGAGCATCGCGGCCAGGTACGCGTCGACCAGGTCGGCTCCGCCGCCCATCGCGTTGATCGCCTCGGCGGCGGCCGGATTCTGCTCGATCATGGCGTTGAACTCGTCGGCGGCGACGCCCATCGAAACGCCGAGCACGGCGATCCCGACCGCCCAGCCGAGCAGCGTGCCGCGCTGCATCCGCCAGGCCAGCCCAGCCGGGCTGAGCAGCCACGCCGCACCGGTCGCGGGCTTGCGCCGGGGTGCGACCAGCCCGGCGCCCTGGTCCCGCCGCTCCGCAAGGGCGGACGCCAGCGCCACCCCGGCGAGCAGCAGTGCGACGGGCAGGGCGAGCACCCACCAACGTTCCCCGCCGAAGGCCCGCACCTGGTTGCCCCAGCCGAGCGGGGAGAGCCAGGAGGGCCAGGCGCTCTCCACCCGGGTGCCGTCGACGCTGGTGTCGCCGAGCACGTCGCCGGCGGCGCGCAGCACGAAGGAGAGCCCGACGACGGCGGCGGCGAGCGCGTTGGCGCCCCGGGAGGTGACGGAGACCTGCGCGGTGACCGCGGTGACGCCGGTGAAGGCCACCCCGACGCCGCCGACCGCGCCGGCTGCCGCGACGGAGCCGGCCAGTGGCAGGCCCGCGCCGGCCAGTGCGACGGCGAGCAGCGCCGCGGCCGCCACGTTCGCCGCGACCACGACCAGCAGCGCGGCGGTGAGCGGCGCGTACCGGCCGACCACGGAGGCGCCGAGCAGCTCGGCGCGGCCGGTCTCCTCGTTCTGCCGGGTGTGCCGGGTCACCGCGAAGGTGCTCAGCAGCGCGACGATCAGGGCCAGCGTCACGTACGTCTCGGCGACCACCACGGCACCGACGTCGGGGCCGGCGATGGGGCCGTTGAAGGCCCGGGCGACCAGGCTGGACGCTGACGTGGTCGCGTAGCCCTGACGGGCCGCCTCGTCGGGATAGATGCCGGCGACGCTCCCGGCGAGGGCATAGCCGAGCAGGGGCGTGCCGAGCACCCAGATCGCCAGGCGGATCCGGTCGCGGCGCAGCACGAGCCGGGCCAGCCGGCGGGTGCCGGTGAAGGCGGTCACCGGGCACCGGCCCGCTGGGCCTCCGCCGACCCGGAGTCGTCGGCGGTGACGCGCTCGTCGCCGTAGTGCCGCAGGAACAGCTGCTCCAGGGTGGGCGGGGTGCTCGTCAGCGCGCGGACGCCGAAGCGGATGAGCTGGCCGAGCAGCTCGTCGAGGTGCGCCGGCTCGACCTCCAGGTGGGTACGCCCGTCGACCTCGCGCACGTCGTGCACGCCCGGCAGCGCGTCCAGGCCGGTCACCGGGCGGGCCGTCTCGACGGTCACCGCCGTGCGGGTGAGGTGGCGCAGCTCGGCGAGGCTGCCGGACTCGACGGTGCGACCCTCGCGGATGATGCTGACCCGGTCGCAGAGCGCCTCGACCTCGGCGAGCACGTGGCTGGAGAGCAGCACGGTGGCGCCGGCCTGCTTGATTCGCCGCACCTCGTCCTGGAACACCGCCTCCATGAGGGGGTCGAGGCCGGAGGTCGGCTCGTCGAGCACGTACAGCTCCACGTTGGAGGAGAAGGCGGCGACGATGGCGACCTTCTGCCGGTTGCCCTTTGAGTACGTGCGGCACCCGCGGGTGGGGTCCAGATCGAAGCGTTGCAGCAGCTCGTCGCGGCGACGCCGGTCGAGGCCGCCGCGCAGCTCACCGAGCAGGTCGATCGCCTCCCCGCCGGAGAGGTTCGGCCAGAGGTTGACGTCGCCCGGCACGTACGCCAACCGGCGGTGCAGGCGCACCGCGTCGCGCCAGGGGTCGGCGCCGAGCACCCGCGCCTCGCCGGAGTCGCGGCGGAGCAGCCCGAGCAGGATCCGGATGGTGGTGGACTTCCCGGAACCGTTGGGCCCGAGGAAGCCGTGCACCTCCCCCGCCTCGACCCGCAGGTCGAGCCCGTCGAGTGCCCGGATGCCGCCGAAGGTCTTGACCAGGTTGTCGATCGAGATGACGGGCATCGCCCCTCCAGCCGTTGGATGCGTCGACCGTCCCCACTGTACTGACCGACGGTCAGCACAATCAACGCTGACGTCAGCCACCGGTCAGGACGCGGGCTAGGCTGGCCGGCATGACCGCCGATCCCGCGGACGACACCCGCACCCGGATCCTGCGCGCCGCGCTCGACCTCTTCGCCGAACAGGGCTACCAGCGCACCTCGCTGCGCCAGATCGGCGAGCGGCTGCGGCTGACCAAGGCCGCGATCCTGTACCACTTCCCGGCCAAGGAGCACCTGCTCGCGGCACTGGTCGAGCCGCTGCTGGCCGACCTGGAGGCGCTGCTCGACGCGGCCCAGGAGCAGCCCACCGAGCAGGCCCGGTGGACGGTGCTGGAGGGCTGGGTGGACACCATACTGGCCCACCGTCGGCCGCTCGGCATGCTCTTCCACGACATCGCGTTGGTCGGTCGGAACGACACGTACCACCGGTTGATGAGGATCGCGATGCGGGCCAACGACCTCATCGCCGGACCGGCCGCCGGGCGCCGGGAGCGGGTCCGGGCGGTGCAGGCGGTCGCCGCGTGCAGCGACCCCGTCGTGTTCTTCACCGACGTGCCGGACGAGGTGCTGCGCGCCGACATGCTCGACGGCGTACGCCGCCTGCTGGCGGCGCCGCCGGCCCCGACCGCCGGCACCCCCGGCGTCGCGGCGGGTGAGCGTCGGCGGCGACCGGGGCGACCGCGGGCGCTGGGCCGGGAGCAGGTCGAGGCGGCCCGGCGGATGCACGCGGCGGGCACCCACTCGGTGGACGCCATCGCCGCCACCCTGGGCGTCTCACGGGCCACCGTCTACCGCCACCTGGACGAGCAATAATGAGACGGATTTAGCGACGGTTTCGAGACGGTGGTGAACCCGACGGTCAGGCGGCCAGGGTGGCGTAGCGGCCGTTGCGGTGCAGCAGGCTGTCGTGGGTGCCGGCCTCGACGATCCGGCCGTGGTCGAGCACCGCGATCTGGTCGGCATCGCGAACGGTGGAGAGCCGGTGCGCGATGGTGATCGTGGTGCGCCCCTCGGCCAGCACGTCGAACGCCCGCTGCACGGCCCGTTCGGTCTCGGTGTCCAGCGCGCTGGTGGCCTCGTCGAGGACCAGGATGCGCGGGTCGCGCAGCAGCGTGCGGGCGATGGCCAGCCGCTGCTTCTCGCCGCCGGAGAACCGGTGGCCGCGCGAGCCCACCACGGTGTCGTACCCGTCGGGAAGGCCGGCGATCAGGTCGTGGATCTGGGCGGCGCGGGCGGCGTCCTCGATCTCCGCGTCGGTGGCGTCCGGCCGGGCGTAGCGCAGGTTCTCCCGGACGGTGGTGTGCAGCAGGTACGTCTCCTGGCTGACCACGCCGACGATCGAGGCCAGGTCGGCCAGACGCAGGTCGCGCAGGTCGATCCCGTCGATGGTGACCCGGCCGGCGGTCGGGTCGTGCAGCCGGCTGACGAGCCCGGCGAGGGTGCTCTTGCCGGAGCCGGTCTCGCCGACCAGGGCGAGGCTGGTGCCGGCGGGCACGTCCAGGGTGACCCCGGCGAGGGCGGCGGTGTCGCTGCCCGGGTAGCCGAAGGTGACGTCCTCCAGGCGCAGGTGGCCGCGCACCTGCGCGGGGTCGAGGCGGACCGGCTCGGCGGGGTCGGCCACGTCGACCGGAAGGTCGAGGTATTCGAAGATCCGGGCGAACAGCGCCAGTGAGGCGGTCAGCGACACGCCCACGTTGAGCAGGCCCATCAGCGGACGGAACAGGCCGCCCTGCAACGCGGTGAAGGCGACCAGGGTGCCGATGCTCAGCGTGCCGGCGGTGCCGGGCAGGCCGGCGGCGAGGTAGATGACCGCCGGTACGGCGGCGAAGATGATGCTCATCGAGGCCATCCGCCAGCGACCGGCCAGTTCGCTACGCAGTTCCAGGTCGACCAGGCGGGCCGACGAGGCGGTGAACCGGTCGATCAGCGCGGGCCCGGTGCCGAGGGTCTTGGCCAGTTGGACGCCGCTGATCGACAGCCCTTCCTCCACGGTGACGTTGAGGTCGGCGAGCTCCCGCTGGCGTTGGGCGGTGATCTCCCGGCGCATCCGGGCGACCCGGCGGGTCAGCCAGATCGCCGGCGGCAGCACCACCAGCGAGACCAGGGAGAGCTGCCAGGAGAGCGCGACCATCGCGACGGCGGTGGCGATTACGGTGGTGAGGTTGGCCGCGACGGCGGTGGCGGTCGAGGTGACCACCGACTGCATGCCGCCGATGTCGTTGGTGATGCGGGACTGCACCTCGCCGGTGCGGGTCCGGGTGAAGAAGCCCAGCGACTGCCGCTGGAGGTGGCTGAAGACGTCGGTGCGCAGCCGGTGCATGATCTGCTGCCCGACGCGGGTGGAGATCCAGGTCTGGATGACGCCGAGGGCGGCGGTCACCGCGGCCACCGCGACCATGCCGAGGACCAGCCAGACCAGCAGGGTCACGTCGCCCTGCGGCAGCGCCCGGTCGATGACGGCGCGCAGCAGGAACGGGGTGGCCATCGCGATGATCGAGGAGGCCACGATGATCGCGGTCACGGCGGCCAGTGCGGGCCGGTGGGCGGTGAACAGGCGGCCGATGCGGCGCAGTGACACCTGGCGGGCCTGGGCCTTCTCGTCGGCGCTGACGGTGCGGGGGCCGCGGTCGCGGCGGGTGGGGGTCGGTTCCAAGGGGCACTGCCTCTCGTCGGTATTGCTGAGGTTACCTCATCATGAGGTAGCAACCGCATCCCCTGCTACCGTATTCCCCGTGACCGAGCGCACGGCGGACGGCGACGACGAGAGCCTGGCGGAGACGTTCTGGGCGGTGGCCGGGCGACTACGCCGGCAGGCGCGGGAGTCGCTGGCGCCGTGGGACGTCACCCCCAGCCAGTCCCGGGCGCTCGGGGTGCTGGCCCGGCACGGTGAACTGCGCCCCGGCACCATCGCCGAGCACCTGCGCATCGCGCCCCGCTCCGCCACCGAGGTCGTCGACGACCTCCAGGCCCGAGGGCTCGTCGAACGCCGACCCGACCCGGCCGACCGGCGGGCGACCCTGGTCGCCCTCACCGAGGAGGGCAACCGCGTCAGCGCCGCCATCCGCGCCGCCCGCCGGGCCGAGGCCGACCGCTTCTTCGGCCACCTGGACGACGCCGACCGCGACCAGCTGGCCCGCATCCTGCGTACCCTGCTCGGCTGACAAGCAAGGAAGGGCACATTGCTAACGGCTGGTGCATAGAAAGGGCCCTTCCTAACACCGGGTTTGCCCACTCAGCGCCCGGGTAGCCAGCGCGGCCCGTCCGGTCGGCAGGACCGGCCGTGACGGGCCGGGCGAGGTGACAGGAGGATGGCCGTGCCGCTGGTGTCCCATCTGACTCACCAACCCGCCTGATGTGCGGGATCAGCGGGGAGGCCCGATTCGACGGCCGACCGCCCGACGCGGCGGCGGTCACCCGGATGGCCGAGGCGATGCGGTCGCGGGGCCCGGACGGCGAGGGGCTGTTCACCGACGGCTGGGTGACGCTCGGGCACCGCCGGCTGACCATCATCGACCTGTCCGACGCGGGCGGCCAGCCGATGGTGCGCGACGACCTGGGCCTGGCACTGGTCTTCAACGGCTGCATCTACAACTATCCCGAGCTGCGCGAGGAACTCACCCACGCCGGGTACGCCTTCCACTCCACCAGCGACACTGAGGTGATCCTGGTGGCGTACGCGCACTGGGGTGACCGCTTCGTCGACCACCTGGTCGGCATGTTCGCGATCGGGCTCGTCGACCGGGCCCGGCGGCGGCTGGTGCTGGTCCGCGACCGGCTCGGCATCAAACCGCTCTACCTCGCCGAGACCCCCGGGCGGCTGCGGTTCGCCTCCACCCTGCCCGCGTTGCTGCGCGCCGGCGACGTGGACACCAGCATCGACCCGGTGGCGCTGCACCACTACCTGTCCTGGCACTCCATCGTGCCCGCGCCGCGGACCGTGCTGCGCGGCGTGCGCAAGCTGCCGCCGGCCACCCTGCGGGTGATCGAGGCGGACGGGCGCAGCCGGGAGGAGGTGTACTGGCGGCCGGACTACGTGCGGGAACCGGCCGACGCCGGGATGGACGCCGCCGACTGGCGGGCCGCCATCGGGGACGCGCTGCGCACGGCGGTACGCCGCCGGCTGGTCGCCGACGTGCCGGTCGGGGTGCTGCTCTCCGGCGGGCTGGACTCCAGCCTCATCGTGGCGCTGCTCGCCGAGGCCGGCCAGCGGCACCTGCGCACGTTCAGCATCGGCTTCGACAGCCGCGGCGGCGAATCCGGCGACGAGTTCCACTACTCCGACCTGGTGGCCCGCGCGTACGACACCGACCACGACCGGATCCGCCTGTCCAACGACGACCTGGTGCCCGCCGTGCGGCGCGCCGTCCTGGCGATGGCCGAACCGATGGGCAGCCACGACGTCGTCGCCTTCCACCTGCTCTCCGAGCAGGTGGCCCAGCACGTGAAGGTGGCCCAGTCCGGGCAGGGCGCCGACGAGGTGTTCGCCGGCTACGGCTACCACCACCCCCTGACCGAGGTGCCCCGGCACGGCGCCGCCGAGACGTTCGCCGCCGCGTTCTTCGACCGCGGCCACGACGAACTGCGCCAGATCGTCGGTCCGGCGTACGCGCTGGACCGCGACGCCAGCCGCGACCTGCTGACCGAGCACCTCGCCGCACCCGGTGCGCAGACCGCGCTGGACGCGGTGCTGCGCCTGGACACCCACGTGATGCTGCCCGACGACCCGGTCAAGCGGGTGGACAACATGAGCATGGCGTGGGGCCTGGAGGTGCGCACCCCCTTCCTCGACCAGGACCTGGTCACCCTGGCCGCGCACTGCCCGCCGGAGCACAAGGTGGCCCAGGGTGGCAAGGGCGTGCTGAAGGAGGTGGCCCGCGAGGTGCTGCCGGCCGAGGTCATCGACCGGCCGAAGGGCTACTTCCCGGTGCCGGCGCTGCGCAACGTGGACGGGCCGGTGCGCGAGCTGGTGGCCGAGGCGTTGCAGGCGCCGGCGGCGCGGGAGCGGGAGCTGTTTCGCCGGGACTACGTGGCACGGCTGCTCGCCGAACCGGACCGGGCCGAGGCGGCGGCCGGCAGCAACAAGCTGTGGCAGCTCGGGCTGCTGGAACTCTGGCTTCAGACGCACGACATCCGCTGAGCAGGCGAACGCCGCACCGTCGGCCGGCCCGGCACGTCACTCCAGCGCCACGGCCGCCGCCCGCCCGGTGAGGAAGGTCTGTTCCGCCGCGTTGTCCGTCAGTGCGGCTGCCGTCCGGTACGCGACGGCGGCCTCCTCGCCCCGGCCGAGCCGCGCCAGCAGGTCGGCGCGGACGGCGTGCCGCACGTGGTAACCGTCCAGGTCGAGGCGGTCCACCTCGGCCAGCGCCATCGCGGGCCCGGCCACCTCGGCGAGCGCGACCGCCCGGTTCAGCGCCACCACCGGGCCGGGGGCCACCGCCAGCAGCTCGTCGTACAGCTGGAGGATCTGGTCCCAGTCGGTGTCGACGGCGCGGGGCGCGGCGCTGTGCACGGCGGCGATCGCGGCCTGGATCAGGTACGGCCCCGGCTGGTCGCGGCGCAGGCAGCGGCGGACCAGCGACTGTCCCTCGGCGACCAGCGCGGCGTCCCACCGGGCCCGGTCCTGCCGGGGCAGCGGAACGAGGTCGCCGTCGGGAGTGGTCCGCGCGTCCCGGCGGGACTCGGTGAGCAGCATCAGCGCGAGCAGGCCGAGCGCCTCCGGCTCGTCCGGCATCAGCTCGACCAGCAGCCGGGTCAGCCGGACCGCCTCGGCGCAGAGTTCCGCGCGGACCAGTCGCCGCCCGGCGCTGGCCGTGTACCCCTCGTTGAAGATCAGGTAGAGCACCGCGAGCACGGCGTGCAGCCGGTCGGGCAGGTCGGCGTCGCGCGGCACGCGGTACGGGATCCGCGCGTCGCGAATCTTCGACTTGGCCCGAACGAGCCGCTGCGCCATCGTCGGCTCGGGCACCAGGAAGGCTCGGGCGATCTCGGCGGTGCTGAGCCCGCCGAGCAGGCGGAGGGTGAGCGCGACCCGGGCGGCCGGGGCGAGCGCCGGATGGCAGCAGGTGAAGATCAGACGTAGCCGGTCGTCGCGCACCGGCGCCTCCTCGGCGGGTGGGTCGGCGGCGTACAGCAGGGCCGCCTGGGCGTGCCGGTCGGCCCGGGACGCTTCCCGGCGCAGCCGGTCGATGGCCCGGTTTCTGGCGGTGGTGATGATCCAGCCGGCCGGGCTGGGCGGTGGTCCGGTCTGCGGCCACCGTCGGAGCGCGATGGTGAAGGCGTCCTGGACGGCCTCCTCGGCGAGGTCGATGTCGCCGAGGAGGCGGACCAGGACGGCGACCGCGCGGCCGTACTCCGCGCGGAACACCGCCTCCGCGTCCTCCATGGTCAGTCGCCGGCCCCACCCTGGAACGGGCGGACCTCGATCGGAGTGTGGTGGCCAGCGCGTAGCGCCGGCCCCAGTCCAGGGCGACGTCCAGGTCCGGCACGTCGATGATGGTGATGCCGCCCAGGTGCTCCTTGCCCTCGACGAACGGCCCGTCGGTGACCAGCACGTCGCCGTCGCGGGGGCGCAGGACGGTGGCGGAGTCCGGGCCGTGCAGGCCCTGCCCGAAGACCCATGACCCGGTGGCCGTCAGCTCGTCGCGCAACTCGCCGAGCTGGCGCATCACGCCGGCCAGGAATTCCGGCTCGGGCGGCAGCTCACCCTGTGGCTGGTGGATGCTGAGCAGGTACAGAGTCATCGTTCCTCCTCGCGGGCGGCCGGCCCGTCGCCGACCTCTCATCCTCCACACGAACGGCCGGCGGCCAGATCGACAGGCCGCCCGGAAAAGGTTCGACCGTCGTCCGCGCCGCCCGCGTCTGCCGAGGTCGCGGGGCAGCCCGACGAGAGCGTCGGCCAGCGCGTCCGTTCAGGTGGTGCCCAGCAGCATCTGCCCGTCGATGAACCGGGCCTCGTGCCAGCGGACCCCGGCCAGTCCGGCCACCGCCTCGCTGAGATCGCCGAAGAACGCCTGCGCCTGACCGTTGCGGTTGTCCTCTTCGGCGTAGCTCAGGAGAAAGAGTGGCACGCCCGCCTCCGCTGACGGGTCCCACGACCGGTGCGCTCGGTGAAGGACCGTCGATGCCAGATCGGCCGAAGCGCGATCATCGCGGGGCCGCGTCGGGGAGTCATATGCCCGACGGTTGGGGTATGCCGGGGACGTGGCCGGGGGCATCCGGGTCGGATCGTGGGCGGGCCGGTGGCGCGGTCAGTTCGGGGTGAGCTTCAGCGTCGACCGCGCGGTCAGCGTGTCACTGTCGACGAAGACCGTGTCGATCGCCGGCTCGGTGACCGTGATCGGGACGGCTGACGCGAGCGGGATGCCGTCCGGGAGCGGCAGGTCCGGGGCAAGTATGATCTTGTTGTCGAGAAGCTTTCCGACCAACCTGGTGGCGTAGAAGGCAACGTTCCCGTCGAGCGTCAGCTCACTGGTGCGCAGGGGCAGCATCCGGCCCGCCGGGGCGGGTGCGTCGAGCAGGAGATCGTCGGTGACCGCGCGGTCCAGCTTGAACTTCAACGTCGTGACCGTGCCGTCCGCTGTGGGCAGCTTGACGATCCCCTCGACCCGGAGCCCGGTCAGGGTCACCCGCGACCCGGTCCAGCGTGACGGCGTCACCGCCACCACCGGCTGTCCAGGCTCAGGCGAAATCAGGGGCAACGGCTTCCTGGCCTCGGCGCCGCCGGTGGGGGTCCGTGGCGGCCCCGGAGTGCAGTCGATGGTCGGACAGGTGGGTCCGTCCAGCGTCGGGGTGTCGGGACCGGACGCCCGGCCCGGGCCGGGCGCCGCCAGGGCAACGGCGGCGGAGATACCCAGCAGCACCGTGGCGATCCGCAGGTCGGTGTGCCAGGGCATCGGCTCCGGTCGCCCGGACCGCCGAGAACCACGGCGCGCGACGCGCACCCCGTGGACCGTGGACACCGGCGGCGACCCACCCCGCCCGGTGCCGTCCCGGCCGGTCATCAACTCGTCGAGGAGCGCGGGCCGCCTGCCCTCGGCGGCGTGCGCGCGGTGTCGTCAGCCGGCTGGTCATCGGACCGGACGGTCCGGTGGGTGTCCGGCATCCAGCCGAAGCCGAGGGCGCTGCCGAACGCGCCCAGCAGCAGCCCGATGAAGAAGCCGCCGAGGTTCACCCCGATCAGGGAGAAGAGTGCGGTAACCGCCGCGACCACCGCGTAGAGGATCCGGTGTTGCGGCTTGAACCACATCAACATCCCGCAGGTCACCAGAATGGCGGGGATCAACCAGGACAGAAAGCCGGTCGGACCCAGCTGAAATGCCAGACCACCGAGCGACATCTGGGTCGTGCCGAAGATCTCCAGACCGGCCAGTGCGGTGAGCAGGCCACCCCAGAACGGACGGGTCCGCCGCCAGAATCGGAAGCCGCCCAGCGTGTCGCGGAACCGGGTGGACCCGGCAGTTTGCGGTTCGGCGGTCGTCACGCATGGCCTCCTGCCGGGGAAGGGAAATTTGAGGGCCGGCACGGAAAGCCGCGAAGCCCTCCCGCGGACTCCGGTGGTCAGCTCAGAAGCATTCCTTCGCCGCGGCGCCCAGGTTGACCTTCAGCCGCAGACCCGTCAGGTTGAACGTCCCGGCCTGGGTGGAGCGGGCCACCTGACGAAGGTTTTTGATCGTCACCACGTCGGCCTGCTGACCGAAGCCCTTCCGGGGACCCTGCGCACCGTCCGGACCGCCTTGCAGGGTCGACGCGTCCTGCCCGATGTTGACGTTCTTGAACACGACGTCACCCTCGAGCGACTCAGCGTCGATCAGGAGGTCGCTCGCGGTGGCGGGTCTACCGCCGCCGCCGGCGTTGATGGTGAGCACCACGGGGAGGCCGGGCGTCTTCACCGACTGACAGAGGTCGTAGAGTCGCGCCTCGCGGATCCCGGTGACCGCAACCGGGTGTTCCTTGCCGTCCACCTCCCGGGCAACGCCTCCGTACTGGACGAAGCCGGTGCCCTGCAGCTCCGACGCGGACACCTTGAACGTCTGGCCGGAGACGGCGAACGAGGCTGCGACCGCGCCGTGGGCCATGCCGAGCACGATGGCGCCCGCGACCACGACCACCGGAACCAGCAGTGCGGCGGAGCGCCGCCACCGGGTGTGACCCGGGTTGTCGATCCGATCCTGCACGATTCCTCCTCAGGGTGGATGTCGCGCCGGGTGTGGGAAGAATGCGACGGCTCGAACCGCGGGTCGTTACCCGCTGCCCAGTAGGGACGACCGGGCGACCGGGCGCGACGCACGTCATAGCGCCCTTATTTGCCGACGCTAACACGGCACGATGACCGGTGTCCTATTCATTGCCGCCGACATATGTGCGGGCAACATCCGGCACCAGACGTGGCGGACAAACACGCTGATCGGGACGTTGACGGCCACATTCCCTTTAGCCGACCCGATTCATCGTGGATGGGGAACATAATGCCGGGGCCTATCGAACTCCACGGCGCCACCTTCGGCACGCCAGTCCCGAGGGCCACGACTTTTCGTGATCTCCTGCGCCGTCGTCCCAGCGCCGAAGATGATTCCGATGTCGGGTCTGCCGGCCCCGCCGACGCTGAGTTCCTACCGAACCTGGCGCGTGCCGGCCCCTACGAGCAACGCAGGTCGAGCATGACGCACCCGTTTCCACATCGAACCGGAGTTGTCAAATGCACGCACGTAAGCTGCGTTTCCTGGCTGCCGCTCTGGTACTGGCGCTCGGGTTGACAGTCCTGGTGAATGAGCCAGGAAACACCCAGGCTGCGCCAGCGGACGCTTGCGAGAATTTGACTACCGGCCGGGATTCCGACGCGGTCGGCACGAAGTTCATGGTGGCGGCGGCCAACCCGCTCGCGGTCCAGGCCGGCTGCCGGATCCTCGCCAAAGGCGGCAACGCCGCCGATGCCGCGGTGACGGTGCAGGCCGTCCTCGCCGTGGTGGAGCCACACGCCTCCGGTCTGGCGGGCGGCACGATCATCAACTACTGGGATCCGGACAAGCGCACCGTACGCCTCTTCGACGGAATGGCCACAGCACCGAGGACCGTGACGCAGAACCTCATGACTCCCAGCGAGGAGGAGAGCAGAAAGCTGGACGTCGACCGCTTTCCCTGGGACGTGTCGGCGACCGGGCGCGCCTTCGGCGTTCCCGGAACGCTGAAAGTGCTCAAGGACGTGCACGACGTGTACGGCACTCTCGATTGGGACCGGCTCTTCGACGACGCCATCCGCTTGGCCGCCAATGGCTTTCCGATGTCCGAATCCCTGAGCAGCGGTCTCAACGATCGCTTCAACGGACGTAAACGGTGCAACTATCCCGACCTCCGGCCCCGGTACTGCAACGGCGACCGGGCCAAGTCGCCGGGGACGACGCTGAAGAACCCGGAGATAGCCCAGGTGCTGCGCGAGGTCCGCGACGGCGGCGCGGACGCCTTCTACGACCCGAACGGCACGATCGCGCCCGCGATCGCCCACCACGCGGCGAAGGGCCCGATCAAGCTCAAGGGGAACACCGCCGGCCCGGTGGTGATCCCCAGCCTCATGACGGCGGACGACTTCGCCGACTACCGGGCCATCGAGCGGGAACCGCTCTGCCGCAACGTCTTCGGTGTGAAGGTGTGCACGTCGGCGCCGGCGGCGTTCGGCGGTGTGACGGTCCTGGAAATGCTCGGGATGCTCGAACGCGGCCAGGTGGCGAACACGAAACCGGGTTCGGGAGAACGGCTGCATCTCTCGGTCGAGGTCAGCCGTCTGGCGAACTTCGACCGCCGGGCGTACGTGGGCGACCCGAAGTTTCATGACGTGCCCGTGGACGGGATGCTCGACAACGCCTACCTCGACCGGCGTTTCTCGCTCTTCGACCCGGACAAGGCGATTGATCCGATCACCCCGGGGGATCCTCCGGGAGTCGTCCCTCCCGCCGGCCCGCCGAAGGATGCCGTCCCCAGCACGGTGGACGTGGGCGACCCGACGAGCCACGTCAGCATCGTGGATTCGGACGGCAACGCCGTGGCGATGACCACGACCAACAACACCCACTTCGGGTCGCACCTGGAAGCGCGGGGAATGATCCTGAACAACGCGCTGAACAACTTCACCGACACGTCGTCCGTCTCGCCGGGCAAGCCGGTGAACGTCCAGGAGGCGCAGAAGCGGCCGACCGCCTCGATGGCACCCACCATCGTGCTGGACAAGGACGGGCGGAAGCTGCGGCTGGTGGTGGGCGCCGCCGGCGGCTCCCACATTCCCGACTACGTCGTCCAGGCCCTGGTCGGTGTGGTGGTGGACGGGATGAGCCCGGTCAAGGCACTCGATCAGGGGCACTTCAGCGGGCAGGACATCACCCGCAAATGCGGCAGGAAGGTCGGCGCACCCTCCGAACTCGAAGCGGACCGGGGGGTGGCCACCCGCTTCGCCGATTTCGTGACACTCCAGCATCCCTGCCCGAGGCTCGTGGCACTGGACAGCGGCAGCACCGCGATCCAGGTCCGCGGCGAGCAGCTCCTGGGCGCGGCAGACCGCCGCAGAGACGGTACCGCGGCAGGAGGCTGACGCCCGGCCTGCGGCCGGCCTCGCGCTCGATTCATCTGGGTTGGGTGAGGTCGCCTCACCCCACCCCGTCCGACCATGAGGATCGGTCCTGCCACGCCACATCTCTGCGGAAGGAAGGGGTGGCCATGACGAGTGAGAACAGAGGCGATGAGTCCGCGCCGGACCAAAGCACGGGGCGGGGGCGGTTCAGCGGACGCGCTCCGGTAGCGGGCCCCACCCCACCCCCCGAACAGGTCGTCCCATGGCGACGTCGGGCGCTCGACCAGCAGCTGCCAGCTGCCGGGTTTCCCGCGGGCTCCAACAAACCGTCACTGGTCTACATCTGGGCGACCATGGTGCTGGCCGCCGCCATCGTGCTCGGGTTCGCCGTGAACAACCAACGGGGTGTGCCCCCGGCCGTTGTCGAGTCGCAGCGGGACAACGTGGCAAAGGTCGCCTCGAGCATGCGACTGACCATCAACCACTCGGTCGAGGACCTCGACCAGCGGATCGCCGGCCGGTCACCGACGACGCCCGACCCTGAACTCCTGAAACAGGTGGTGGCCAACGGGACGGAATGGACCGGAGCCACGATCGTGGAGACAGCCACCCGTCGACCGCTGGCGACCGCCGGCTCGGGCGTACCGCTGGAGCTGCTGCCCCCGGCGTTGCCCGCCAAGGACACCTTCCCGATCACCACGCCCAACGGCCCGGCGCTGGTCCGCAGCCTCGCCCTGGACGGCTCAAAGACCCTGCTCGCGACGCAACCGCTCGACATGGACGAGCTGCGGCTCAACCCCAAGGCCCGACAGGGGGTCTTCGTCATCACGCCGGATGGCAAGAGCACCCTGATGCAGGGCGTCAGTGCCGTACCCGAGGTTCACCTGCCCGTGGCCTTCCAGGGGCTGGCCGCGTCCACGTCAAACGAGGGTCACCCGATCAGGGTGACCGAGTGGGTCAACAGGCAGTTGGTTGTCTCGTCCGCCCCGGTCGGCGACACCGGCGCGACCGTCGCCACCCTGATCGTCGCCGACGAAACGGGCGGCACGTCCACGGTCCAGGGCTTCGTGCTGGGCCTGACCCTGCTGGCACTGGCCGTACCCAGCTTCCTGCTGATGCGGATGTCGCTCGTCGGCCCGGTGCGGTCGCTGTTGAAGCAGGCCAAGGACAACGCCTGCGGGGCCGTTCCGACCAAGCGGTATCCGCTGCGGGTCGCGGAGGCGCACCGCATCGCTCGGGCGCTGGCTCTCACGTCCGGGGACCGCTCGCCTCCCGCCGCGCCCAGGTGGCGATGGCGTTGGCGGCCAACCGTGGTCCAAGGTATGGCCGCGGCGACCGTGGTGGCTCTGCTCTGGCCGGCGGCAGCCGTCGCGTACACGCTGCGTGAGCCCGAGGCGGCACTGCCCGACCAGCTCGTCAGTGATGAGGAGAGCAAGGCCGAGGGGGCGAGCACCGTGCTGGGGAAGATCCTGAACAACGGCCTGCAGACGGTCACCCGTACCTCCCAGGCCGCCGAAGCCACGGATCCGAGCCAGATGACCCCGGCCCTGGAGCAGGAGCTGGCCGACAAGAACCGGTTCCGCGCCTTCTACCTGATGGACCCCAGCGGGTCCGTGCTCAGTTCGGCGGGTCGCGAACCACTGCGCAAGGAGCCGCTGCGCGGCGAAACCGGGATCGACCTGGACGGCGAGACGTCCCGCGTCCCGGTGGTCTACGCGTTCCGGGTGGCGGACAACGGTGTCGCGACCGTCGGCGAGTTCGACATCGACTACCTGTTGGACGTCCTGCGCTCGGTGGACGGACAGGCCCGGATCGTTGACGAGGATCTGCGCACGGTGTTCGACTCGGAGGGATTCCGTGCCTTCGAGGCGTTGCAGGGCAACGCCCGCGTCGCCGCCAGCGAGGCGCTGAAGGGCGGCACCGTGGGGATGGCGGAGACACCCGACGGGGAACCGGCGC
This sequence comes from Micromonospora cremea, assembly GCF_900143515.1. Classification (NCBI taxonomy): domain Bacteria; kingdom Bacillati; phylum Actinomycetota; class Actinomycetes; order Micromonosporales; family Micromonosporaceae; genus Micromonospora; species Micromonospora cremea. The sequence goes on from NZ_FSQT01000001.1 coordinate 2,041,778, forward strand.
TCGTCGCCGCCGCCGGTCTGAACAAGCCCAACACGGTGGCTCCGCTGAAATGGTCGATCGTCGTCGAGCAGGATCTGGCCGGATTGCGGCTGCCCGAGAGCGACGGGCGGCGGTGGACCCTGCTGGTCGCCGGTGCCGTGACGGGCATCGTGCTGCTCACCCAGATGTGGCAGTACTACGTGTTCGCCCGGCCGCTGCGTCGACTCGCCACCGCGGCGGACCGGATCAGCGACGGTTCGGTCGAGGAACCGATCTCGCCGCAACGGCACGACGACATCGGGGCGTTGGCCATGTGTCTGGAGATCTGCCGCCAGGTTCGGCACACCGGCTCCGACCGGCTGGGCGGTGCCAGTCGGCTACGCGGCACGGAGGATGACCGCACCGTGGTGCTTCCCGAGGTCCCGCAGTCCGGCGCCGACGCGCCGGCGCCGCCAGCCACTGGCCGAGCCGACGATCAGACCGATGATCGGGAAGGTAGAGGTTGACGTGACATATCTGTATCTCGTTCTCGTTCTCTGCTGTTCGGCCCTGCTCATCGCCGGGATCGTCGAGCAGCGCAACCACTACCGGAACCTGGACAGGATCCCGAACCGGGTGCTGGTCAACGGCATCCGGGGCAAGAGTTCGATCACCCGGCTCTGCGCCGGTGCCCTGCGCGGCGGCGGCCGGTTGGTGGTGGGGAAGACCACCGGGACCGCCGCTCGGTTCATCTTCCCGGACGCCAGCGAGGAGCCGGTGCACCGCAAGTTCGGCATCGCGAACGTGGCCGAGCAGATCGGCATCGTCCGCCGCGCCGCTATGTACCACCCGGACGTTCTGGTGATGGAGTGCATGGCGGTGATGCCGGCATTGCAGGAGATCAACCAGAGCAAGCTGATCCGCTCCAACATCGGAGTTCTGTGCAACGTACGTGAGGACCACCTCATGGAGATGGGGCCGACCCTGGACGACGTCGCCCGGTCGCTGAGCAGGTCGATGCCGGAGGGGGGCGTCTGCGTCACCGCCGAACGAGATCGGCTGGCGATCATTCAGGAGGAGGCCGAACGGCGCGACTGCCACCTCATCTCGGTCGATCCGGAGTCAGTGACCGACCAGGAGATGGAGGGCTTCGGCTGGATCACCTTCAAGGAGAACGTCGCCATCGCGCTGGCCGTCGCCGAGCTGCTCGGCGTCGACCGGCGGAGTGCTCTGAAGGGCATGTGGGAGGCGCCCGCGGACCCGGGTGTGCTCTCCGTGGCGCGGGTCATGCACGGGACGAAGCGGTTCCGGTTCGCCAACGTCTTCGCCGCGAACGATCCCGAGTCCACGCTGATGAACATCGAGCAACTGGAGAGTCAGCAGCTCATCACCCGTCCGCTGACGATGGTGATCAACTGCCGGCCGGACCGGATCGAACGCAACGGTCAGATGGGCGAGTTGAGCGGCCGGGTACACCCGGAGAACATCATCCTCATCGGCGAGGTGACGAAGAGCGCGCGCACCTCCGTCCCGGCGGAACTCCAGGACCGGATCATCGATCTCGGCGGGAAACCCGACCCGGCCAGCCTGCTGGAGAGCGTGACGGCGGCGACACCGAACGACTCCTCGATCGTCGCGGTGGGGAACATCCACGGCCAGGGCGAGGTGCTGGTCCACCAACTGGCGAGCCTGCCCGGCTGGACCTGCGACGACGGTTCACCGTCGGCCGCCACGCTGCGTACGCCGACCGGAGAAAGGATCCAACGATGACCACCTTCGGCGGAGAATTCAGCGCTCAGCTCGCCACCGCCAGCCTAGGCATCGGACTGGTATTCGCGTTGCTGTGCTACCTCACCACCAACCTCTCGCCCGGCGGAATGATCACGCCGGGCTGGATCGCGTTGACACTGATCGAGGACCAGCTGCAAGCCGTGGTCGTGGTGGGGGCGACGATCCTCACCTACCTCATCGCCAAACTGATGCAGCGGGTGGTCATCCTCTACGGAAAGCGGCTCTTCGCGGCGATCGTGCTGGTCAGCGTTCTCCTGCAGTTGACCCTGTTCCTCATCGTCCAGCGTGACCTGCCGCTGCTGTTCGCCCATCAGACACTGGGATTCGTCATCCCGGGGCTCATCGCGTACCAGCTCGTGCGTCAACCGCCACGGGCCACCATCCTGGCGACCCTCGTGGTGACCGCGATCACGTTCGGTATCGCCTTCAGCGGTGTCGTCGCCGGTTTCGTGCCGGTGACGTGAGCGCTCAGAAGCCCCGTCGTGAAGGGAGAAGCGGGCATGAAGTTCCGGAAATACCGCCCCAGGCCGACCGTACTGCTGACCGTCGCCGGATTCGTGCTGCTGATCGCCGCGAGCACGTTGACCTATGTGGTGGTACGACCGTCGCCGGCCGACCAGCCGGTGCTGACTCTGGGCGGGGCGAAGGCGTCCGGTGACGACCAGCCTCGCGGTGCCTCCGGCTACACCTACCAGCGCTTGTCGAAACCAGATCGCACCGAGATCACCGACTCCTCCGGCCATCCCGTGGCCGTCATGACCGACAACGCGCGGACCGCGCACCTCTACGGTCCGTCCCGGACGTTCGAGGAACCGCGATACACCGATGCGAAGATCGAGACCGACATGTGGGTCCGGCTCGCGCCGCAGACCTGGCGCGCGGGCGCCGAGCGGGAACGGTGGTTCACCGATTGGCTCGCCGCAGCCCGGGCGGACCGCTCACCGGACGTGCTGGCGATCGCGTTCGAGTACGTCGACGGAGCGCCGGTGAAGAGGGACAACCAGGGACAGCAGTACTCCGGTGACGCCTCGTTCGGGCCGCCCGACCCGAACGATCCCGAGGGCCGTGCGGAGCGCTCCGACTTCTACGACTACCTGGCTCTGCCGTGGTCCTTTGCGGACGGCAAGTCCGTACTGCCCGACCCGAGCCGCAACCTGGCCCTGGATTGCTCCGGCTACCTGCGGATGGTGTACGGCCATCGACTCAACTATCCCCTTCGAGGCACCAACACACCCGGCGAGGGCCTGCCCCGCCGGGCGTACGCGATGGCACAGTTCGGCCCGGGGGTCCAGTTGATGCCCAATTCCGGCCAGCGTGCCCGAGGGATGGAGCGCCTGCTCCCGGGTGACCTGCTGTTCTTCAACGCCCAGCCGGTGCCCAACGGCCAGATCGACCACTCGGGCATCTACCTGGGCGTCGACGACGGTGGACACCACCGGTTCATCTCCAGCCGGTCCCAGACGGACGGTCCGACGATGGGCGACCTCTCCGGTGCTCCACTGCTCGACGGGATCGGCTACTGGCCGGATCGGTGGCTCACCGCCCGCCGGCTCTGATCCCACCCGCCCGCGGGCAGACCGGGGTCGATGTGGGCCCCAGGTTGGCCGTCCACCTGTGATTCGTCGAATGGCAGGTGGACGGCCAACCGTGCGTGCCACGAAGGGACATCGGGGCCGATTTCACCGGCGCCGGCGACGGCGGAACCCCGGTGGGGCTCATCCTCCTCCTATCCGGGCCTGCCAGCAGCGTTATCCGAAAACCGGCTCGGGTAATCGGTAGGCGCAAGCCGGTAAGCCGACCGGATGGGAGCTTCACGATGAACCCGATTATCCGCAGGAGCGGGCTCTCGATTGCTGGTTTCATGATCGCGAGCGGTTTCGCCGCAGGTCCCGCGGTCGCGATGGAACGGCCGCCGGCCACGGGAGACCCGCCGGTCCCCACGGCGCAGCCGCCGCCCCCGCCGCCAGCGGAGGGTGATGACAAGCAACTGCTCCACTACGACTACCAGCGGCAGAAGACCGAGTACTACTGTGCGCCGGCGGCGACCGCCATCGCCTTGTCCACCCAGGGCAAGTCCGTCAGCCAGCGCGAGGTTGCCAACAAGCTCGGCACCACCACGGATGGCACCGAATCGGTCGAGGACACGACCCGGGTGCTCAACGAGATGACCGGTGGCGGCTACGAGACCACGGAGATCGACGGTGTCGAGGCACAGCCGCAACAGGTCCAGGAGCTGCGTACGGACGTGGTGGAGGCGGTTGACGACAACCGTGCCGTGGTCGCCAACATCACCGGTACCGCGGAGGACACCAACGGCAGGCAGTACTCGTACACGGGTGGGCACTACCTGAGCATCGTCGGCTACGAAGACGGCGGTGACACGCTGAAGATCGCCGACCCGTATGACCGGAGCAAGGACTACTGGATGGACGAGGAGGACGTCGCCGACTGGGTCGCCGAGCGCGGCTACTCCAGCTGACGTCGAGCGTTGCACGGCGGCGGGCCGGGTTTCCAAACGGAAGCCCGGCCCGCGGCTGTTTCGGTCAATCTGGTCGGGCGCGGTGCGTCTGGTCAGGGGTCGCGACCTGTTGTCCGCTGAGCGTGCATGAGTGTGCACGGGGTGACTACAGTTGCGTATGATGCTCCTGTGAATCTGACGGAGTGGGCACGTGCGCAGGGGATCAGTCCCCACACGGCGTATCGCTGGTTCCGTCAGGGCACCTTGCCGGTCCCGGCTCAGCGGGTTGGCCCCCGCATGATTTTGGTGAATGTGGACGCCAACAGTGCGCCGGCCGCCACGGGTGGCGTGGGTCTGTACGCCCGGGTCTCGTCCCACGAGCAGAAGACCGATCTGGAGCGCCAGGTTGCCCGACTGTCGGGGTGGGCGGCCAAGGCCGGGCACCGGGTGGTGCGTGTGGAGTCCGAGATCGGCTCGGGCATGAACGGCGCCCGGTCGAAGGCCCGGCGTCTGCTGGCCGACCCGGACGTGAGCACTGTCGTGGTTGAACATAAGGACCGGCTGGGTCGCGTGAACGTCGAACTGGTCGAGGCCGCGCTGGCCGCCCACGGTCGCCGGCTGGTGGTGCTGGACGAGGGCGATGTCGATAACGACCTGGTCGGCGACATGGTTGAGGTGCTGACGTCGTTTTGTGCTCGCCTGTACGGGCGCAGGTCGGCCCGCGATCGGGCCAGGAAGGCGCTGGAGGCCGCCGAACATGGCTGACCTCCGCTCGATCGACGAGCCGTTCGTCGCCCTCGGCCCGAGCGGGGTCGCCATCCGCGACCGCCTCAAAGGTCTCACGGCGCGAGACGAGGAGATCCTGCGCCTGGTGGGTGCACACCTGGGCTCGCTCGCGGCGAAGGACCTCAAGGTTCGGTGTGCCGACCGGCTGGAGCACTCCACGCACGCGTGGGCGGCGCGTAAGCGCGACCTGACGCCTGGCTCGTCGCCCCCGGTGGGCGGGGGCGATCACCAAGGCCACGCACGACCAGTGGGCGCTGGCCCGCAGGTGCCAGCTAGTACACATCGGTAACCTCGAAGCCGGGGTCGCGATGATTCGACATCGGCTGTCCCTGCCGGTCGGCCAGCGCGGCACCAAGGGCGTACCGGGCGGCTACCGCAGTCGGCAGGAGTGGTTCGCCAAGAGTCGCCGTCTGCACGTGCTGATGCAGCGGCTGGAGCGGGAGCGGGCCGAGCGTGAGGCCGGGCTCGTGCATGTGATGCGCGGCGGGAAGCGGCTCGCCCGCAACCGCCACAACCTGGCCCAGGCTGGACTGACCGGGGCGCAGTGGCGCGACCGCTGGGAAGCGCAGCGCTGGTTCCTTCAGGCCGACGGGGAGTCGGGTAAGCGGTACGGCAACGAGACGATCCGCGTCACCCCCGGCGGCGAAGCGTCGATCAGACTGCCCGCACCGCTGGCCGGACTGGCGAACGCCCCCCACGGCCGGTATGTCCTCGCGGCGAAGGCGCGGTTCCCACATCGCGGGCAGGAGTGGGTCGACCGTATCGAGACCAACCGGGCGGTCGCCTACCGTATCCACCACGACGCGCGGCGCGGACGCTGGTACATCACCGCGTCCTGGCAGTACGCGCCCACCAAGACGGTCCCGCTGCAGGCCGCCCTCGCCGACGGCGCGATCGGGGTGGACACCAATGCCGATCACATCGCCGCCTGGCGGCTCGACGTTCACGGCAACCCAGTCGGCAACCCACGCCGGTTCCACTACGACCTGTCCGGCACCGCCGAGCACCGTGACGCCCAGCTGCGTCACGCCCTGACTCGGCTGCTGAACTGGGTGAAGGTCTGCGGCGTGAAAGCTGTCGCCATCGAGGACCTGGACTTCGAAGCGGAGAAGACCCGGGAGAAGCACGGCCGCCGCAAACGGTTCCGCAATCTCATATCCGCGATGCCTGTCAGTAAGCTGCGCGCCCGGCTCACGTCGATGGCCGAGGCGCCCGGCATTGCGATCGTCGCGGTCGACCCCGCATACACCTCCAAGTGGGGCGCCCAGCACTGGCAGAAGCCCCTAACCAGCAGAACCCGCACCGCAACTCGCCACGACGCCGCCGCCGTGGCGATCGGACGACGCGCCCAGGGTCACCCGATCCGGCGTCGGACGGCACCGCCCCCAGCTCACCAGAGTGATGGGCAGGGGCATCGGACCGTCCAGGCCGGACCGGGTGACCCTGAGCGCGAGGGAACCCGCCCCCGTAACCTCGGACCGCAGACACGATCCGTGCGCGCCGGATACGGAGCGAACGCGGGAGACCAGCGTGCCCAACACCGTTCGGGACACGCGGCTGAACACACGCAACTCGTGCTCAGTCCCCAGGAACGGTAGGTGGTCAGGTACACCTGCTGGGTGGCCGCGTTCGCGGTGCCGCCGGCGTTGTTGATCACCCGGTTGATGGTGCCGACGCCGCCGAGCGAGACGGTGACCATGTTGGTGAACCGCACGTTCGGGTTGGTGGGCGCCTTGATGGCCCGGTCCGCGATGACGGCCGGGTTCACGTTGAAGCAGCAGTAGCTGCCCATCCCCCACGCCTGATGGCTGGTGACCGAGTCGGCCACCTTACACGCGGCGTACCCCCGGGTCGCGCCGTTCATCCAGGCGCCCTGGTTGGGCGGGTCGTAGGGCATCTCGTTCTGGTAGAAGTACGTCCGCCCGCCGTTGCCGTTCCAGACCGTCTGGTACTTCTGGTAGTGCTCGACGAAGAGGCCGTACATGGTGGTGCTGACCCTGCTCACCCTCTTCGTCGTCATCCCGCTCTACGTGATGGTCACCTCCGCGGCGAAGCCGTTGCAGGACGTGCAGAACGGCTTCACCTGGTGGCCCAGCCGGCCCACCCTGCAACCGTTCGTCGACATGTGGAGCACCGTGCCACTGGCCCGCTACCTGGTGAACAGCCTGGTGGTGTCGACCATCGCGGCGATCTGCTCGGTCGCGGTGGCGATCTTCGCCGCGTTCGCGGTCAGCCGCTACCGCTTCCGCGGCCGGGGGGTCTTCTCGGTGACGGTGCTGTCCACCCAGATGTTCCCCGGCATCCTGTTCCTGCTGCCGCTCTTCCTCATCTACGTCAACCTGGGCAACGCCACCGGCATCGAGCTGTACGCCAGCCGCACCGGCCTGGTGATCACGTACCTGACGTTCTCACTGCCGTTCTCGATCTGGATGCTGGTCGGCTACTTCGACTCGATCCCCCGGGGGCTGGACGAGGCGGCGCAGGTCGACGGCGCCGGGCCGCTGCGCATCCTGTTCCGGGTCATCCTGCCGGCCGCCGTGCCCGGCGTGGTTGCGGTCACCGTGTACGCGTTCATGACCGCCTGGGGTGAGGTGCTCTTCGCGTCGGTGATGACCGACGAGGGCAGCCGCACCCTGGCCGTCGGCCTCCAGGGCTACTCCACCCAGTTCAACGTCTACTGGAACCAGGTGATGGCCGCCTCGCTGGTGGTCAGCATCCCCGTCGTCGCCGGGTTCCTGGCGCTGCAGCGCTACTTCGTCGCCGGCCTGACCGCCGGCGCTGTCAAGTGAGTCACCCAATCCCAGAGGAGAACCAACCCGTGCCGGACCTGTCCAAGCGGCCGCCCGACTTTCTCTGGGGCGTCGCCACGGCGGCGTACCAGATCGAGGGGGCTGTCGACGTCGACGGCCGGGCGCCCTCCATCTGGGACACCCTCTCGGCGACCCCCGGCAACGTCGACAACGGCGACACCGGCGCGGTGGCCTGCGACCACTACCACCGGTGGCCGGAGGATCTGGCACTACTGCGCCGGCTCGGCGTGGACGCGTACCGGTTCTCGGTGGCCTGGCCCCAGGTGATGCCCGACGGCGTCGGCCGGGTCAACCCCGCCGGGCTGGACTTCTACGACCGGCTCGTGGACACGCTGCTCGCCGACGGCATCCGGCCGTTCGTCACGCTCTACCACTGGGACCTGCCGCAGGCGTTGCAGGACCGGGGTGGCTGGCCGCAGCGCTCCACGGCAGAGGCGTTCGCCGACTACGCGGCCGTGGTCGCCGCCCGCCTCGGTGACCGGGTGACCGACTGGAACACCGTCAACGAGCCACTCTGCGTGTCCTGGATCGGGCACCTGGAGGGGCGGATGGCTCCCGGCGAGCGGGACCTGACCCGCGCGGTGCACACCTCGCACCACGTGCTGCTCGGGCCCGGCCTGGCCACCCAGGCGGTCCGGGCCAACGCCGCCCGACCGGCCTCGGTGGGGCTGGTGCTCAACCTCAGCCCGATCGAGCCGGCGACCGATCGGCCCGAGGACGTCGCGGCGGCCCGGCGGGCGGACGGACACGTCAACCGCTGGTGGCTGGACCCGGTGCACGGGCGCGGCTACCCCGCCGACATGGTCGCCACCTACGGTGTCGAGCCGCCGGTGCGCGGCGACGACCTGGCGGTGATCGCCACGCCCACCGATTTCCTAGGGGTGAACTACTACTTCCGGCAACTCGTGGTCGACGACCCGGCCGGGCCGCCGCCGTACGCCCGGCAGGTGCCGGTGCCCGGTTCGGTGGAGACCGCGATGGGCTGGGAGATGTACCCGGCGGGGCTGGAGCGGCTGCTGGTCGAGGTGAGCGAGGGGTACCGGCCGGGCCGGATCATCGTCACCGAGAGCGGCTCGGCGTGGCCGGACGAGGTCACCGCGGACGGCACGGTGGAGGACAAGGAGCGCACCGACCACCTGGAGCAGCACCTGGCGGCCTGCGCGTCGGCGGTGGCCGGGGGGTGCCGCTGGACGGCTACTTCGTCTGGTCGCTGCTGGACAACTTCGAGTGGGCGTACGGCTATGACAAGCGTTTCGGGTTGGTGCACGTGGACTACGCCACCCAGCGCCGGACGGTGAAGGCGAGTGGCCTGCGCTACGCCGAGCTGATCCGCGCCCACCAGCGCCTCGCCGGCACGACCGGGACCGCCGCGCCGGTGGCCTGAACGGGGGTGGGCGAGACCGAGGCACCCTGGGCGCCGCGCCGATCGGCGCCCAGGGTGCCGTGGTCTCGTCCGGCGCTCAGTCCAGGACGCGACGGGCCAGCGACGGCGGCGGCCGGCCGGCGAGCAGCCATCCGGCGCCGGTGGCGACCAACAGCAGTCCGCTGACGATCGCCACGAGGTGCGCGACGGGCACGGCGCCGAGCGGGTCGAGGTCACGGTGCAGGGCGGCGGCCAACGCCAGGTACGCGCCGGCCACACCCAGCACGGCACCGAGCAGGGCGAGGGCACCGGCGGTGGTGGCGGTGAGGGTCCGCCGTACCCGCCTCGACGCACCGGTCGCGGTCAGGGTGCGCAGGTCCGCTGCCGCCTCGCCCCGGATGAGCCCGACGGTTGTCGCGAGCACCCCGAGCGCGAGCAGCACGCCGGCGACGGTCGCGCCGGTCCGCAGCGCGGTCAGCGACCCCTGTTCCCGGCGTGCCTCGATGGTGAGCCCGGCGGCGGCGGCCAGCTCCTGGGCCGTGGCCAGCTGCGCGCTGGTGAGGGGGTGGTCGGCCGTGAGGAACCACCCGACCCGGGCCGGCTGCCAGCCGTGCCGGTCGAGCGCGGCGGGAGTGATCAGCGAGTCGGGCAGCCCGGTGTAGCCGGACCGGGCCAGGGTGCGCACGGTGGGCCGAACGCCCCGGGCCGGGATGTTCATCAGCGCCAGCTCACCGGTGCGGGTGGTGAGCACATCGGTGTCGGCGTCGACCGCCATTCCGGCCGCCCCGTTCAGCCGGAGCAGCTCGGGACTGACCACGTAGAGCGGATGCGAGGTCGTCGACTCGCCGGCTGCGCGCGGAACGCCGATCTCGACGGCCGGGTGGCCGGTCGGTCCCCCCTCCCGACCCGGGTCGGTGTGCGAGGCCACCACCGCCATGTCGAGCGGAATGACGATCGCCCCGCCAACGCTGGCCGCGATGGTGTCGGTCCGGGCATGGAGAGCGGCGATCTCGGCGGCCGTGCGCTCCGGAATCACCGGGTCCGGCTGGCCGATCCGGACCAGCAGCTGGCTGTCCGCCAGGTTGCCCAGCCCGGCCGCCTCCCGGCTGCGGTACTCCGCCGCGGCGGAGCCCACCACGATCGCCGCCGACAGGCCCACCGCGAGACTGATCGCGGCGAGCGCCGCACCAGCCCGAACGCGATACCGGGCCAGGTCGGCCAGCGCGAGCCGAACGGCCACCGGAAGGCCGCCCCGGGCCGCCGCCAGCGCCGGGATGGTGAGCGGGCTGGCGAGCAGCACGCCGAGCACGGTGCCGACGCTGCCCACGACGATGAGCAGCGGGTTCGACCCGTCGGAGAGCACCAGGGCGGTGAGGCCGGCGGCGAGCAGCGCGGCCGCGGCCACGGCGGTCCGCCGCGCCGCCGGCGGGGCCGGTGGCCGTGCCGACAGCGCGCTCATGATCGGGGTACGCGCCACCGCGCGGGCCGGCCACCAGGCGGCGGCGGTCGCGGTGACCACGGCCAGCAGCATGCCCACGCCGATGGTGAGCCAGGGCAGGTCGAAGCGGCCGATGCGGTGCCCGGCCGCGGTCTCGACGAAACCGGCGGTGACCAGCCAGGCGGCGACCCCGACGGCGGTGCCGCAGACCGCGGCGACCACCCCGACAGCCGCGCCGTTGACCAGCAGCACCAGCCGCAGGTGTCGGCGGGTGGCGCCCATCGCCGCCAGCATGCCGAGCTGACGCAGCCGGCGCTGGGCCAGCACCACGAACCCGGCGGCGGCCACGAGCGACACGAGCAGCAGGCCGACGGTGGCCAGCGCCAGCGCGGCGAGGGTGAGCGTGGTGCGCTCGGCCACCGGCCGGGACTCGCGCACCAGCGGGCCGTCGACGGTCCGGCGGAAGGCCTCCATGGTGTCGTGGTCGCCGGCCACCAGCACCGTCACCGACTGCGGCCGGTTGGCGTGCGCCGGGTCGGTGAGGGCGAACTCGTCGTGCAGATCCGCCGGGTTTTCCACCACGCCGACGATCAGGCGGTCGGCGTCACCGAACGGGACCCGGGCGCCGAGCCCGGCACGCAGGGCTCGCGCCACCCCGTCGGTCACCGCCAGCTCGGCGGGCCCGGTCGGGTAGCGGCCCTGCCGCAGGTCGAGCATCGGGCCGCCGTACGCGCCGGCGGGGTCCTGGGCCCGGACGTCCACCGGGTCGAACAATCCCGGCACCGGCACGCGCCGGTGACCGATCACGTCGATCGTGCCGAACCACTCCCGGGCCGCGGTGACCCGGGTGTCCAGCGCGGCGGGGTCGTCGCCGGGGATCCGGATGAGCTGGTCGGCGCGGCCGAACGTGGCATCGCTCGATGGGGGGAGGTTCCACGTCGCCGCCAGACCGAAGGTGGCACCGGTGACCGCGACGGTGAGCAGCGCGATGGCCAGCAGTTGCTGCCGCCACTCGCGGCGGAACAGTCGTACCGCCCAGCGGATCACCGCGCGGCGGGCCGCAAGCCCGCCGCCCGTGGGCCGGGCGGCCGTCCGGCTCGGATTCGCGGTGGCGGTCACAGCGCCGGGTCCGGGGCGAGCAGAGCGTCCGGGCCGGCCGACGGCGCGGTCTGGTCGACGACCCGGCCGTCCCGTATGAAGATCACCCGATCGGCCCAGGAGGCGAGCTGGGCGTCGTGGGTGACCATCACTCCCGCGATGCCGCGCTTGCAGGCCGAGCGGAGCATCCGCAGGACGGCTTCGCCGTTGGCCGCGTCGAGGGCGCCGGTGGGCTCGTCGGCGAGCAGCAGCCGCCGGTCCCCCACCACGGCGCGGGCGATGGCGACCCGTTGGCGCTCGCCCCCGGAGAGGTCGTCGGGGAAGTGGCCGGCGCGGTCGGTCAACCCCAGCTCGTCGAGCACCCGCAGGGCGGCGGCTCGCGCCGGACGCGCGGCCATGCCGTCCAGCTCCAGGGGCAGGGCCACGTTCTCGGCGGCGGAGAGGCCGGCGAGCAGGTTCAGATCCTGGAAGACGAAGCCGAGCGACCGGCGACGCAGCCGGGCGGTGGCGTCGGCGGAGAGCGTGGCGAGCTCGGACCCGCACACCGTGACCTGGCCGTCGGTGGGCTCCTCCAGGGTGCCCGCGATGGTCAGCAGGGTGCTCTTGCCCGAGCCGCTGGGGCCCATCACGGCGACCAGTTCACCGGCGACCACGTCGAGGTCGACCCCGCGCAGGGCGTGTACGGCGGCGGCTCCGGCGCCGTACACCTTGGACACCTGTCGCAGGGTCAGCACGACGCTCATCGCCGGGCTCCGGACGTCTTGTCGCGGTCCGCCCGCGTCGTACGCCCGGCGGGGGCGTCGGCGGCGGGCGGCGCGCTGGCGGCGTCGGCGGGCGGCGTCGGGCGGGTGCGCAGGCGGGCGTCCGCGGCGTCGAGCCAGCGGACGACCGCTTCCAGCCGGAACAGCTCGGCGTCGACGACGAGGCCGAGGCCGACGTCCTCCGGTGCCGCATCGGCCTTGAGGTGCGTGTAGTGCTGCATCTCCTCGACGATCCGCCGCCGGTGGGCCTGGAGGATCTCGGTCACGTCCACCTGCGGCAGCCGCATCGCCACCTGCACCTTCATGACGAGCTCGTCCCGGGGCGGCGGCCCGGCCTGCGGCGGCGTACGCAGCCAGCCGTACAGCTCACGCTCGCCGTCGGCGGTGAGCCGGTAGCGCTTCTGGGCGCCGTCGCGACCGGCGTCGTCGGACTGGACGTGCCCCTCGCGCTCCAGGCGTTGCAGCGTGGTGTAGACCTGCCCGACGTTGAGCGGCCAGACCTCGCCGGTGCGCGCCTCGAACTCCTGGCGGAGTTGGAGACCGTACTTCGGTGCCTCGGTGAGCAGCGCCAGCATGGCGTGACGGATGCTCACGACCCATCACTTACGGTTAACATACTCGGTATAATACACAGTATTCTCGGATTGGTGCCTCCGCCCGACCACCGGACCGCGGAGATCCAGGGCCCCCGTCCCGTTCGGACAAAGCGCCACTCACACCCGCCCTGGCGGTTAGCCTGCGGCAATGGCCGCAGCAGCCGACGAGGTCGAGCAGCCCGACGCCGGGCTACGCATGTCCGAGACGGACCGGTTGACCGCGTTCAGCGACGGCGTCTTCGCCATCGTCATCACACTGCTGGTCATCGAGCTGCGGGTGCCGGAGTACCACAAGGGTGAGTTGCTGACCGGGCTGCTCGACGAAGGAGCGTCCTACCTGGCCTTCGTGGTGTCCTTCGTCTACGTCGGAGTGCTCTGGCTCAACCACCACGCGCTGGTCCGGCTGATCCGCGCCACCACCCTCGCGCTGAGCTGGATCAACCTCGGCATCCTCTTCGGCGCGGTGATCATCCCGTTCCCCACGGCCGTGCTGGCGTCCGCGCTCACCCACGGCGACACCGCCGACCGCCGCGCCGCCGTCGCCCTGTACGCGCTGGCCGCCGCGCTGATGTCGGCCCCCTGGCTGGTGTTCTTCGGCTACCTGCGCCGCCACCCGGCGCTGCTCCGGCGCGGGGTCAGTCCCGATTACGTGCGGGCGCAGCGACTGCGACCGGTCACCGGCCTGGTCCTCTACGGGCTCAGCGGCCTGCTCGGCTGGTTCGTCAATCCGATGCTGGGCCTGATCGGCGTCATCGTCATGATCATGTATCACGCGTTCACCAGTGAAGGGCTGCGCCGCCGGGCCGCACATCGCTGACCCTTCGACTCCGGCCTCCGCGCGGTCGCTCACGCGCCGGGCAGGTCCGCCGGGGTGTCCACGTCGACCGGTGAGCCGGCGTCGTCGCAGGGCACCTCGACCACCAGGTCCGGGCGGGCCCGCAGCAGGTCGCGCGCGCCCCGGTCGCCGACTGCGTACCCCTCTAGCAGCGGCCAGGTCGACCGGCCCAGCAGCACCGGATGCCCGGGCCGGCCGGCGTAGGTGGCGACCGCCACGGCGGCGCCGTCGGCGTGCGCCCGAAGTACCCGGCGGACCGCGACCGGGCTGATCAGCGGCTGGTCGACGAGAATCACCACGACCGCCGGCGCGTCGACCGGCAGCGAGGCGAGGCCCCGGCGCAGCGAGGAGCCCAACCCCTCCTGCCAGCGGTCGTGGCGCACCGGCACCGCGCCGGGCAGCGCCGGCAGCTCGTCCGCGCCCGCGCCGAGCACCACGTGCACCGGTGCGCAGCCCCCGTCCCGCAGCAGCCGGATCCCGCGCCGCACCAGCGGCTCCCCGGCCAGCTCGACCAGCGCCTTGGGCCGGCCGTAGCGCCGTCCGGCGCCGGCAGCCAGCAGCAGCCCGGCGATCACTGGCAGTTGTCCCACCTTCCGTGCGAGGGTCCATGGGTTGTTCGCCCGTATATGTACCAGTAAAGCTAGTCTGAGTCGGTGCGGGGCGGACCGGAGAGCGAGACGACCACCGACGAGCGGCACTCGTCCCAGGTGGCGTTCGACGTCAACGACGCTCGGCGCGAGCTGACCCTGGACAACCGCACCACCCTGCTGGACGCGCTGCGCGAACGGCTCGGCCTGACCGGGGCGAAGAAGGGCTGCGACCACGGCCAGTGCGGCTCGTGCACGGTGCTGCTCGACGGCCGCCGGGTGAAGAGCTGCCTGGTCTTCGCGGTCACCCTGGACGGCCGGTCGGTGGTCACCGTGGAGGGGCTGGCCGGGCCGGACGAGCTGTCCCCGCTCCAGGCCGCCTTCGTCGCGCACGACGCTTTCCAGTGCGGCTACTGCACCCCCGGACAGCTCTGCTCCGCCCGCGGCATGCTCGACGAGGTCGCCCGGGGCTGGCCCAGCGCCGTCACCGACGATCTCACCGCACCGGCCGAGCTGACCGACGCGGAGATCCGCGAACGGATGGCGGGCAACCTGTGCCGCTGCGCCGCGTACCCGCACATCGTCGCGGCCGTCCGCGAGACGGCGGCGGCGCGGTGAGACCGTTCCGCTACCACCGGCCGGCCGGCGTGACCGACGCGGTCGCCGTGCTGGCCGCCGAGCCGCAGGCGGCGTACCTGGCCGGCGGGACCAACCTGGTCGACCTGATGAAGCTCGGAGTGCAGCGGCCCGACCTGCTGGTGGACGTGACCCGGCTGCCGCTGGACGCCGTCGAGGAGCTGCCCGACGGCGGGCTGCGGATCGGCGCGACGGTCCGCAACAGCGACCTGGCCGCCCACCCGGTGGTCCGGCGCGACTACCCGGTGCTGGCCCGCGCCCTGCTCGCCGCCGCCTCCGGACAGCTGCGCAACCTGGCCACCACCGGCGGCAACCTGTTGCAGCGCACCCGCTGCGTCTACTTTCAGGACACCGGCAAGGCCTGCAACAAGCGCGAGCCGGGCAGCGGCTGCGCCGCCCGGCACGGCCAGAACCGCGACCTGGCCGTGCTGGACTGGTCCGACCTCTGTGTGGCGACCCACCCGTCGGACCTGGCGGTCGCGCTCGCCGCGCTGGACGCCGTGGTGGAGGTGCACGAGCCTGACGGTCCCCGGGACGTTCCGTTGGCGGCGCTGCACCGCTCACCCGGCGAGCACCCCGAACGGGAGACCACCCTGGCCCGGGGAGCGCTGATCACCGCCGTCCGGCTACCGCACCTGCCGGCCGCGCGCCGCTCGGCGTACCTCAAGGTGCGCGACCGGGCGTCGTTCGCCTTCGCCGTCGGCTCGGTGGCCGCGGTGCTGGACCTCGACGGCGACGTGGTCCGCGACGTCCGGCTGGCGTACGGGGCGGTGGCGCACCGGCCGTGGCGGGCGTACCGGGCCGAGGAGGAGCTGCGCGGGCGGCCGTTCAGCCCGGAGCTGGCCGCGCGGGCCGCCGACGCCGAGCTGGCCGAGGCCCGCCCGTTACGGCACAACGGCTTCAAGCTGCCGCTGACCCGGGCGATCACGGTGCGGGCCCTGACCGAACTGGCCGAGGGGACCCCCGCACCATGACCACCGGCGCGGTGGGCCGGGCGTACTCCCGGTTGGAGGGCCGGGAGAAGGTCACCGGCACGGCACGGTACGCGGTGGAGTACCCGGTGGACGGGGTCACCTACGGCTGGGCGGTGCCGGCGGCGGTGGTCCGGGGACGGATCACCCGGGTCGACGCGGCGCCGGCGCTCGCGCTGCCCGGCGTGCTCGCCGTGGTGCACCACGGCAACGCCCCCCGACTCGCACCCGGGCCGGAGCGGGACCTGTGGCTGTTGCAGGAGCCCGCGGTGCACTACCGGGGGCAGCTGATCGCGGTGGTGGTGGCCACCAGCCTGGAAGCGGCCCGGGAGGGCGCCCGGCTGGTACGGATCGACTACGACGCCGGGCCGCACAGCACGGTCCTCACCGCCGAGCACCCCGGCCTGTACCGGCCGGACCAGGTCAACCCCAGCTACCCGACGGACACGGCGGAGGGCGACTTCGACGCCGGGTACGCGGCCGCGCCGGTACGGATGGACGCCACGTACCGGACGCCGGCCTACCACAACAACCCGATGGAGCCGCACGCCACCACCGCCCAGTGGCGCGACGGGCGGCTCCTGGTGCACGACTCCAACCAGGGCGCCGCGCCGGTGCAGGCCGCCCTGGCCGAGCTGTTCGAACTGCCCCGGGAGTCCGTCCGGGTGATCACCGAGCACGTCGGCGGCGGCTTCGGCGGCAAGGGGTACGCGAAGGCCGCCGTGGTGCTGGCCGCGCTGGCGGCCCGGCAGGTGGACCGGCCGGTCCGGTTGGCGCTGACCCGGCAGCAGGTGTTCGGGCCGGTCGGCTACCGCACCCCCACCATCCAGCGGGTCCGGCTCGCCGCCGACACCGACGGGCGGATCACCGCGATCTGCCACGACGCGATCAGCCAGACGTCGACACTCCGGGAGTTCGCCGAGCAGACGGCGGTCTACACCCGCAGCATGTACGCCGCGCCGCACCGACGCACCACGCACCGGCTGGTCCGCCTCGACGTGCCCACACCGTTCTGGATGCGCGCCCCGGGCGAGTGCCCCGGCGCGTACGCGCTGGAGTCGGCGATGGACGAGCTGGCCACCGCGGTCGGCATCGACCCGGTGGAGCTGCGGATCCGCAACGACCCGGCGGTCGACCCCGAGCTGGGGCGGGCCTTCACCAGCCGCAACCTGGTCGCCTGCCTGCGCGAAGGCGCCCGCCGGTTCGGCTGGGCCGAGCGGGACCCCGCACCCCGGGCCCGGCGCGACGGGCGCTGGCTGGTCGGCACCGGGGTGGCCGGCGCGAGCTACCCGGCCCGGGCGCGCGCCGCCGCCGCGACGGCCACCGCGCGCCCCGACGGCGGTTTCCTGGTCCGGATCGACGCCACCGACATCGGCACCGGGGCCCGGACCGCGCTCTGGCAGGTGGCGGCCGATGCGCTAGGGGTGCCGCCGGATCGGGTGGACATCCAGATCGGCGACAGCGACCTGCCGCCGGCCGGGGTGGCCGGCGGCTCGATGGGCACCGCCTCCTGGACCTGGGCGGTGATCCGGGCGTGCGAGGCGTTGCGGGAGAAGCTTCGGCACACCCCCGGCGGGGGGCCGTCCGACGGCGAGGTGACCGCCGAGGTGAGCACCGCCGACGAGGTACGCGAGCAGCCCGCGCTGCCCCGGTACGCGTACGGGGCGCACTTCGTCGAGGTCCGGGTGGACGCGGACACCGGCGAGGTGCGGGTGAACCGGATGCTCGGGGTGTTCGCCGCCGGGCGGGTGGTGAACCCGACGACCGCGCGCAGCCAGCTCATCGGCGGCATGACGATGGGCCTGTCGATGGCGATGCACGAGGAGGGCGTGCTCGACGAGCGGTACGGCGACTGGGTCAACCACGACCTGGCCACCTACCACATCACGGGGTGCGCGGACGTGGAGCGGATCGAGGCGCACTGGCTGGACGAGCAGGACGGCGAGCTGAATCCCGCCGGGGTGAAGGGCATCGGCGAGATCGGCATCGTCGGCTCTGCGGCGGCGATCACCAACGCGGTGCACCACGCCACCGGCGTACGCATCCGCGACCTGCCGATCCGGCTCGACAAGCTGATCGGGCTATCACCCTTGGCTTAAATAAGCCGATGCTGATATAAAGGTCGTCGTGCACGCCTTCGACGTGCTGGGCGATCCGGTCCGGCGCCGCATCCTGGAGCTGCTCGCCGACGGCGAGCAGACCGCCGGCGCGGTCAGCGCGGTAATCCGCGAGGAGTTCGGCATCTCTCAGCCCGCCGTGTCCCAGCACCTCAAGGTGTTGCGGGACAACGGCTTCGCCACCGTGCGGCCGGAGGGCGCCCGGCGGCTCTACGCGGTCGACCCGCGCCCACTGCGCGAGGTGGACGGCTGGCTGGAGCACTTCCGCCGGTTCTGGACCCCGCCCCTGGCGGCACTCGCCACCGAGCTGGCCCGGGGCCGACGCGAACGTCGGCTGCACGGGCCCGCCGACCCACCCGAGGAGAGGAACCCACAATGATCGACGCGATCGAGCAGATCAATGCCGTCCAGCGCCACGTCGGCAGCCGCACCCTGGAGGCCGGGGAGGCCCGGGTGAGCACGCTCAGCCAGACGTACGACGCGACGATCGAGGATCTCTGGGACGCCTGCACCAACGCCGAGCGCATCCCACGCTGGTTCCTGCCGATCTCCGGAGACCTGCGGCTGCACGGCCGGTACCAGCTCGAGGGCAACGCGAGCGGCACCATCGAGAGCTGCGATCCGCCGCACCGCTTCACCGCCACCTGGGAGTTCGCCGGCGAGGTGAGCTGGATCGAGGTCCGGCTCACCCCGGTCGACAACGAGCGGACCCGCTTCGAACTGGACCACATCGCGCACGTCGACCAGGACCGGTGGGCCCAGTTCGGGCCGGGCGCCGTCGGCGTCGGCTGGGACCTGGGCCTGCTCGGTCTCGCCTCGTACCTCGCCGGCGACGGCAGCGGGGTCTCGCCGGAGCAGAGCGTCGAATGGAGCGCCTCCGACGAGGGCCGGCGGTTCACGGAGCTGAGCAGCGAGCTGTGGGGACAGGCGAGCATCGCCGCCGGCACCGACGCCGACGAGGCGAAGGCCGCCGCCGAGCGCACCACCGCCTTCTACACCGGCACCCCAGCCCCCTAACCCCGCCACACCCGCCCCGCCCCGCCGCCGCCCCGCCCCGCCGCGCCGCCCCGCCCCGCCGCGCCGCCCCGCCCCGCCGCGCCGCGCCGCCCCGCCGCGTCGATCTAGGGAGAATCGTGGTGATCAGAGATCACCTGGCAGTGATTCTCCCTAGATCGACGCGTAAGGTGCTGCGGCATGACCGGTACGCCGTACTCGCACTGCTCCTACTGCGGCGCCGCCTACCCGGCGGCCGGGTGGCCGCGGGTCTGTGCGGCCTGCGGCGAGACCGTCTGGCGCAACCCGCTGCCCGTCGCGGTGGCGGTGCTGCCGGTCCGCACCGCCGATGGCCTGGGTGTGGTGGTGGTCCGCCGGGACATCGAGCCGGCCCGCGGGCTGCTCGCGCTGCCGGGCGGTTTCATCGAGTACGGCGAGGAGTGGTCCGACGCGCTGGTCCGTGAGCTGCGGGAGGAGACCGGGCTGGTGGCGGCAGCCGAGGACGCCCGGCTGTTCGCGGTGCACGGCGCCCCGGCGGGCGGCACGATGATCGTCTTCGGGGTGCTGCCCGAGCGGCGAGCGGAGGAGCTGCCGCCGTCGGCGCCGACCGAGGAAGCGACCGAGTGGCTGGTGCTCACCGAGCCGGTCGAGCTGGCGTTCTCGACCCACACCCGGGTGCTCGCCGACTTCCTCACCCCCGACCGCCGGCGCTGACCTCTCCCAGCCCCGGCCGAGCACCCCATCCGGCCAGCCCCGCCCGCACCACTCCGCCGTTCTGCCCGCCCGGGCGCGCCGCGCGAGATCGTGCTACATCCTGGAAGTAGTGGCATCGGCAGCGGGCGAGGCCACTACAACCAGAATCCAGCGCGATCTTGGCCGAGCGAGGTCGCGGCGGAGCAGGCCGGGTGGTCAGCGGGGTAGCGCGTCGTCGGTGCCGGCGAGGTAGCCGCTGGCTTGGAGCTCGAACAACTCGCGGTAGAGACCACCGGCCGCCATCAGCTCGTCGTGACTGCCGTGCTGGACGAGTCGGCCCCGGTCCATGACGAAGATCCGGTCGGCGTGCCGGACGTTGGCCAGTCGGTGGGTGATCAGGACGACCGCCCGGTCCGGTCGGCGACGCAGATGCTGGAACAGGGCGTGTTCGGCGCGGGCGTCCAGGGCTGCCGACGGCTCGTCGCAGATCAGCAGCGCGGCGTCCCGGTAGAGGCCCCGGGCGGCGACCAGCCGCTGCCACTGCCCGCCGGACAGCTCGTGGCCATTCTTGAACTCCCGGTCGAGCAGGGTGTCGTACCCGTGCGGCAGGCCGACGATCATGTCGTGCGCGGCGGCCGACGCGGCCGCCTCCTGCACGCTGGGCCCGGGTCGGTCCGACGGGCGGTCGTGCCGGCCGACGCGGATGTTCTGCCCGGCGGTGAACGGAAATCTCCACCAATCCTGGGTCATCACGGCCACCTGCGCGCCGAGCGCGCGTGGGTCCAGCTCAGCGGCGTCGACGCCGTCCCAGCGGATCACCCCGCCGGTCGGCCGGTAGAGCCCCGCGATCAGCTTGGCCAGGGTGGTCTTGCCGGAACCGTTCTCGCCGACCAACGCGATCACCTCACCCCGCCGGACGGTCAGGCTGACCCGGTCCACCGCCGGCGCGTCAGTGTCCGGATAGCGCAAACTCACCTCGTCCACCTCGATCGCGTCGACACCGTCGGCCACCCGGTCGCCGCCGATCGGCACCCGGGTGTGAGCGCGGTCGAGGAAGTCGCGGTAGTCCTGGTAGTAGAGGGCGTCCTCGTAGAGCGAGTTGGTGGCGACGACGGCCACGCCCAGGCTGGTCCGCGCCGACTGCAGGGCGAGCATGGCGGTCGCCGCGGCGGCGAGGGCGACCATTCCGTTCAACAGCAGACCACCGAGGACCGCGTACACCCCGAAGGTGGCCAACCCCGCGACGGACGCGCCCACCACCCGGGTGCCGGTCTGCGAGCGGACCAGCCGCAACTGGGCCCGGGTCTCGACGGCCATCACAGCCCGGTACTCGGCCAGAAGGAAGCCGCGCATCTGATAAGCACGAACCTCGGCGGCGGTGCGCCGGTTGGCCATCAGATGGGCGAGCATCCACATCCGACGCTGCCGGGTGATCCGGGCCAGCATCGCCAGGTACTCACGGCGGGCCATCCGGACCGCCGTGACCGCCTGCGGCACCGCGGCGAGCAGCAGGAACGGCAACAGCAGCGGCTGGATGACGGTCACCGCGACCGCGGTGGCGAGCATTCCGACCACGCCGGTGACCAGGTTGACGGTGTGGTCGACGATGTACGCCGCCTCGCCCATCCCCCGGTCCCGCACACGGTCCATCTCCTCGGCGAACCCCGCGTCATCGAACGCGGCCAGGTCCACCGCCGTGGTCGCCTCGAACAGCCGCAACTCCACCTGGTAGTTGATCTGCGGGGTCAACCGGGCCTGAGCCCAACCGGCGGCGATCGTCAGGCCACCGCGCGCCGACACCGCTGCGGCGGCCACGATCAGCGCCGGCGCGGCCGAGCGGACCCGGTCCGGGGTGGGGCCGGCGGCGAACAGCTCGCGCAGCACGCTGGTCGTGGCGAGCAGGCCGAACGTGGTCATCACCCCGGCGGCGACGTTCAGGCCGATGGAGGCGACAGTGTCCCGACGGCTGGTGGCCCAGGCCAGCGCGACCGCCTCGTGGACCAGGCGGGGCAGCCGGCGGGCCACCGCCCAGAAGCTGGTGTGCGCGAACTCCCTCGCGTGGTGCATCCAGACGGCGTCCTCCAGCTCCGGCAGCACTGAAGGGTCGCCCGGCTGATCGTCGTCCTGGGGAGCGGTGCGCTGGCGGGCCATCGACTCCACGGACCCTCCTCGGGACGGGATCAGAATGCCGCCCGACACTACTGCGCGCAACCGCCTGATGTCTTCAGGTAATGGGCGCGCCGTGCGCCCCTGCCAATGGCGTGTCGATCCGTTCCACGCAGGTGTGCCGCGGGTGGGGTCAGGGGGTCGGGGCCGGGCCCTCGGTGACCGGCAGCAGCACCCGGAAGGTGGTCCGTCCGGGCTCGGTCTCCACCCGGATGTCGCCGTGATGCTTGTGCACCACGATCCGGTACGAGATGTCCAGCCCCAGCCCGGTGCCCGCGCCCACCGGCTTGGTGGTGAAGAACGGCTCGAAGATGCGGGGGCGCACCTCGGGCGGGATGCCGGGGCCGGTGTCGGTGATCTCCACCGCCAGCAGGTCACCGACGCGGCCGGTGCGGACGGTCAGCACGCCCTTCTCCCCCATCGCGCCCAGCGCGTTGTCGATCAGGTTGGTCCACACCTGGTTCAGCTCGGCGGCGTACGCCGGGACCGGCGGGAGGCTGCGGTCGTACTCGCGGATCAGCTTGACCTGGGCCGGGATCTTGCCCTTGAACATCACGAGCGTGGCGTCGAGCAGGTCGTGCACGTCCACCACCCGGTGCGGCGCGCGGTCCAGCTGGGAGTACTGCTTGGCGGCACCGACCAGGCCGGAGATCCGGGTCACCGCGTCGCCGATCTCGCGCATCAGCAGCTCGGTGTCGACGGTGTAGGTGAGCCAGCGGACCGCCGCCTCGAGGTCGGCCGGGCCGACCGCCGCCTTCACCCGCCCCAGCCAGGTCGCGTCGAGCCCACCACCCACCAGGATGGGCGCCAGGTCCCAGGCGCCGCTCACCCCGTGCTCCTCCAGCCAGTCGGTGAGCGTGTCCTCGGCGTCGGCGGTGGCCATCGGGGTCAGCTTCGGCGCGGTGGCCACCCGGGCCACCGCCTCCTCCTGCAACGCGACGAGGCCTTGCAGCGTCCGGCCGTCCAGCCGGCCGTCAGCGATCATGGCGAGCTTGTGCCGCATGCCGGCGACCCGGTCGCGCAGCACCGAGGTGGCCCGCACCGCAGCCGCGGCCGGGTTGTTCAGCTCGTGGGTCAGCCCCGCCGAGAGCGAGCCGAGCGCGAGCAGCCGCTCCCGTTCGCCGACGATGGTCTGGCTGTCCCGCATCCCGAAGAACAGGCCCTCCAGCAGGTGCATCGGCATCGGGAACCAGGACCGCAGGGCGTGCGCGAAGTCCTCCGCCGGCAGCACGAAGAACTCCGCGTCGGTCACCGCCCGCAGACTGTTGCGGTAGACCTGCTCGACCTGGTCTCCCAGGTACGCCTGGGTGGCCCCGCCGTACACCCCGCGCTGGTCGGTGCGGCTGGTCTCGACGTCGTCGCCGCGCACCTGCCGGCTCAACGCCACCGCGCCGCGCAGCAACACGAAGAAGCAGGTGGCGGCCTCGCCCTCGGCGTACACCAGGGTGCCGCCCGCGCGCTGCTCCACCCGGCCGTGCTCGGCCAGCCAGTCGAGCTGCCCGTCGTCGAGGGCCTCGAACAGGAACAGGGTGCGCAGCTGCGCGGGTGTCAGCCGGTCGGTCTCGATGGTCACTCGGACTCCTTCGTTCGCGACTGCGGGGCTCGCAGGCCCGGCTCACTCCTCGCGCTCACTGGGCCTCCAGGTAGCGGTGCACGAGCGACACGGCCATGGCACCCTCGCCGACGGCCGAGGCGACCCGCTTGACCGATTCGGCCCGCACGTCACCGGCGGCGAACACCCCCGGCAGGCTGGTCTCCAGGTGGTACGGGTCGCGCGACAGCGACCAGCCGGCCGGGCGCCGCCCACCGGTGATCAGATCCGGACCGGTCACGATGAAGCCGCGCCGGTCGCGAACCAGCACCCCGTCCAGCCAGTCGGTCCGAGGCTCGGCGCCGATGAAGATGAACAGCCAGGACGTGTCGACCGAGCGGGCCTCCCCGGTGCGGGTGTCGCACAGGGTGAGCCGTTGCAGGTGGTCCTGCCCGGTGCCGCCGACCACCGCGGTGTGCGGGTGCACGGTGATCCGGTCGATGCGCTCCAGCTGGTCGATCAGGTATCGCGACATCGAGGCGGTCAGGTCGGCGCCCCGGATCAGCAGGTGCACCCGGGCCGCGTACCGGGAGAAGTGCACGGCGGCCTGGCCGGCCGAGTTTGCCCCGCCGACGATGTAGACGTCCTGGTCGACGCAGCTGGGTGCCTCGGTGGCGGTGGAGCCGTAGAACACTCCCCGGCCGGTGAAGTCCGCCAGCCCGGGGGCGTCGAGCACCCGGTAGGAGACCCCGGTGGCCAGCACCACGGTGTGCGCGGCGATCTCGCTGCCATCTCCGAAGCGCAGCAGCCGGGCGCCGCCGGCCTCGCTCAGACCGACCACCTCCCGGGCGCTGAGCAGCTCCGCGCCGAACTTCACCGCCTGCCGCCGGGCCCGGTCGGTCAGCTGCGCGCCGGAGACGCCGTCCGGAAAGCCCAGGTAGTTCTCGATCCGGCTGCTCTGGCCGGCCTGCCCGCCGGTCGCCCGCCGCTCGACCAGTACGGTGCGCAAACCCTCCGAGGCGCCGTACACCGCGGAGCCGAGGCCGGCCGGGCCGCCGCCGATCACCACCAGGTCGTAGAAGTCGGAGGCCGGCACCACGGTCAACCCGGCCAGCCCGGCCAGCTCGGCCTCGCTCGGAGCGATCAGCGCCTTGCCCTCGGCGGTCACCACCAGCGGCACGTCCGCCTCGGTGGCCCCGGCGGCGTCGAGCAGCCGGGCGCCCTCCGGGTCGTCGGCCAGCAGCCAGCGGTACGGCACGAGGTTGCGCGCCAGGAAGTCGCGGACCTTGAACGACGGCGCCGACCAGCGGTGCCCGACGACCCGGATCTCGCTGGTCGCCGCGTCCGGGGTCGCCGCCCACGCCTCCAGCAGGCCGTCCACCACCGGATACAGCTTCTCCTCGGGCGGGTGCCAGGGCTTGAGCAGATAGTGGTCCAGGTCGACCACGTTGATCGCCTCGATCGCGGCGTCGGTGTCCGCGTACGCGGTGAGCAGCACCCGGCGTGCGGCCGGGAAGATGTCCATCGCGGCCTCCAGGAACTCGACGCCGGTCATCTCCGGCATCCGGTGGTCCGCCAGCAGCAGCGCCACCTGCTCGCCGCGCAGCTTGACCTCCCGCAGCGCGTCCAGCGCCTCCGGCCCCGAGGCGGCTCGCAGCACCCGGTAGCGGTCGCCGTAACGGCGACGGATGTCCCGGGCCACCGCCCGGGACACCACCGGGTCGTCGTCGACGGTCAGGATCACCGGGTTCGCCATGGCGCCCATGAAACCACCTGCCGGGGGGTCCGCCGCACGGGGCGGGGGCCGGGGCGGCGATACAGGGTTGGCCAGGCGTCGGGCGGGTAAGCCGGGTCGCCGCGCGGGTGGCCGCACACCGACGACCCGCCGGCAGCCGCGCACACCTCCGGGGGGCCCATGGCGGACGCGTCGACGACCGGACCGACCTCGGACCGGGTCGTGGAGCTGCGCGTGCACGGCGTCTCCGGGGCGGGGGCCGACCAGGTGCTCGACCGGCCGCACGTCCACCAGGTCGCCGGGGACCGCAGCGGCGGGTTCTACCGCCCACGTGCGGGCTATCCGGACGCCACCGGTACCGGCGGGGTGACGCTGGAGGCGTACCGCTGGAGCGACCTGCCGTCCGGGACGGCCGTACGGACGCTGTCGCTGGTGTTCCTGCTGCCGTTCATGCTCTGCAACGTGGCGCTGTGGATGCGCCCGCCGACCCACGCCTCGAAGCACGGCATCGTCGCGCTGTGCCGGGTGCTCGCGCTCACCCTCACCATGCTCTACGTGCTTTCCATCGTCGGGGTGGCGTTGGACCTGATCGCCTGGCGCTGCATGGGCACCCCGTCCTGTCTGGTCGGGCGGAGCTGGCTGTCCTGGCTCGGCGGGCGCTCGCCCGGGTTGCGCCTCGGTGTGCTGGCGCTGGTGCCGGTCGCCGCCGTCGGAGTCGTCTGGTGG
The DNA here is from genome assembly GCF_900143515.1 of Micromonospora cremea. Lineage (NCBI taxonomy): Bacteria > Bacillati > Actinomycetota > Actinomycetes > Micromonosporales > Micromonosporaceae > Micromonospora > Micromonospora cremea. Next base: position 2,067,827 of record NZ_FSQT01000001.1, read on the forward strand.
CTGGGCGCCCGCCCCGGCCGATCGTTCGACGCGTTCCGGACCCGGTCGCCCGCAGCCGCCGGGCACCCCCGGTTGAGCGCGGTCGGCCAGTGGGATGGCGCGCCGCTGGTGAGCCGGCTGCGCTCGGTGCACGTCGCCGGCGCGTTCGCCACGCTGGACGGCAGCCTGCTGGCCGCCCGGGCCAGCGAGGGCGTCACATGGGTGATGGCGGTGCTGGTCGTGGCCACTGGGGCGGTGCTGCTCGCCTGTCTGGTCCTGCTCTCGACGGTGCAGAGCATCGATCAGCCCAGCCCGTCGGCCCGGGTCGACGGGCTCACGCGCGGGCTGCGCACGATCGCCTGCGGCCTGACCATCCTGGTGATCGTGCACACGATCACCAGTCCGGTGCCGTGGCCGCAGGGCCGCGAGCTGCCCGGATACGGAGCGCTCGTGGCCTGGCTGTTCGCCAGCCAGACCGCGCTGCTGGCCGTACTCGCCGCGTTGGTGATCTGGCGCCGGGGCGGTCCGTCGGGCAGCTCGCCGGTGCGCGCGCTGGGCGCGCCGACCTTCGTCACCCTGGCCGCCGGCCTCGCCGTGGCGTTCTCCGCGGAGCTGGTCTACCGGGTGTCGGATCTGCTGGACCGCGACGGGCAGACCGCTGATCGCCTGGCCACCAGCCCGCCTCTGGCGTACAAGTGGGCGATCTTCGGATTCTTCATCGCGGTGCTGAGCGCACTGTTGGTCGGCGGCGTGGTCACGGTGCTGACCCTGCGCCAGCGCAGGCGGGCCGCGGAGGCGATCGTGGCCGCCGACTTTCCGCACGCGCCGCCGGAGGCGGCGGAGCGGCTGCGCCAGGTCGAGCAGGCGGTGGCCCGGGCGCGGTTCACCGAGCGGCTGCCCCCGCTCACTGTGGTGTACGCCGGGCTGGCCGCGCTCGGCCTGGCCGCCAGCGTGCTCGGCCTCCTCCAGCTGTATCCCGGTGACGTGATCCAGCGCTACGTCCGGGTGCCCGCCGACATGGTCAACTTCCTGATCGGGATGGGCAGCTACGCGATCGCCGCGATCGTGCTCGGGCTGGTGATCGGCGGTATCTTCGCGTACCGGACGGCGCAGTTCCGCCGGTACGTGGGCGTTCTCTGGGACCTGGGGACCTTCTGGCCCCGGGCGGCGCACCCCTTCGCCCCGCCCTGCTACGCCGAGCGGGCCGTGCCGGAATTGACCCGGCGCATCACCTATCTGGTCGACGAGGGCGAGTCGGTGCTGCTGGCCGGGCACAGCCACGGCTCGGTGCTGCTCGCCGCCACGGTGCTGCAACTGCCGCCACGGGTCACCGACCGGGTCGCCCTGCTGACCTACGGGACGCCGCTGCGGCGGTTGTACTCGCAACTGTTTCCCGCGTACGTCGACGACGAGGTGCTGCGCGAGATCGGCGAGCGGGTCGGCTGGCGCTGGGTGAACCTGTGGCGGGATACCGACCCGATCGGCGGTTGGATCTTCGCTCCGCACCGCCCCGGGGACCACGGCACGCGTACCGGACCGGAGGCGACGGTGGATCGCCGGTTGATCGACCCGCACGACGTGGTGCCGCCGCCGTACGACAGTGTGCCGCCGCCGATCCTCGGACACTGGCCGTGCGAGTCGGACGAGGCGTTCGTAGCCCTGGAACGGCACCTGGTCGAGCGGCTGCGCGCGGACCGGCGGCGGGCCGACTGAGCCGGCGGCCGGATATCGTCGTCGGGTGACCGCCTCCAGGCAACCCGAACGCCGGCTCATCGCCTCGAACAAGAAGGCCCGGCACGAGTACACCGTGCTCCGCACGTACGAGGCGGGCATCGTGCTGGTCGGCACCGAGGTGAAGTCGTTGCGCGAGGGGCGGGCGTCGCTGGCGGACGCGTTCGCCCACGAGCGCGACGGCGAGCTGATGCTGTACGGGCTGCACATCTCCGAGTACGGCTACGGCAGCTGGACCAACCACACCCCCCGACGCACCCGCAAGCTGCTGCTGCGCCGGGCCGAGATCGACCGGATCCTAGAGAAGGTCCACGAGGGCGGGGTGACCCTGGTGCCGCTGTCGATGTACTTCGACAACGGCTGGGCCAAGGTCGAGCTGGCCCTGGCCCGGGGCAAGCGCTCGTACGACAAGCGGCAGACGCTGGCCGAGCGCGACGCCAACCGGGAGATCGCCCGGGAGATGGGCCGGCACCTCAAGGGCCACCCCCGCCGAGTCTGACTCCGAGTTCGACTCTGCGTCAACGACCTCAGCGGCGCGCTGTGCGGGGCACGAGGACGAGGACGGCAACGCCAAGTGCGGTGGCGCCGACAGCCCACCACCAGAAGAATCCCGAGAAGACCGAGGCGATCAGGAGCCCCATGCCGAGGCCGGCCAGCAGGCCGAGTCCGAACAAGGCCCGAGGGGACAGGGCGAGGTACGGCAGGCGCCGCACCACGAGCACTTCCAGCCAGGTGCCGCCCAACGCCAGCAGTGCCGCGCCGACCATGTCTACGGCGGACAGTCCGTGACCTTCGCTGAGGGGCACCAGGACGCTGCCCTCGCCAGTGGCGGGAACGAAGAGGATGAGCACGCCGCCGACGATGAGCAGTGCGGTGATTGCAACCTGCCTGCGTGGTGCGTCCCTGACCTCTTGCGACATCGATACAGTCTCGGTCATCGGCCATGCTCTCCGCAGGAGCCGTATCGGCGAACATCTCATGCGTCAGGCCCACCCGCTAGCGTGGGCGTGGTGGCAGCAGAGGCAGCGGGAGCCTTTCGTCGGACGGCGATCGAGCGGTCAGATCAGCGCGTCGCATGGGAACGGGCGGACCAGGCCTTCTTCGCCGCCGGAGCGTGTCACATCCTCGCCTGGGTCTGTCGAGATTCGTACCCGGACCGATCGATCGACGTGGCGGCGGTGCGCTTGGCGGGCGAGCTCCAGGTCTTCCACGCCTACGCGGTCTGGGATGGCTGGGCGTTCGACCATTCCGGCTGGAATCCGGAGCCGCAGTTGCTGGCTGTCAACGCAGACTTCGAGGGCCACCCGCTGGAACGCGTCAGGATCACGGTCGATCTGGCTGAATTCTGTGCGGAGTACCACCACCGTATGGCAGACCAGTATTGGCGTGACCCGCTCCCACGTGCTCGTGAGTATGTGGGCCGATACATCCCGCCTTGGGCATAGCACCCGGCAGTCGTTCACGGGCGCCCTGGTACCAGCGGCCGATCAGGATGGGTCACCGTGGCGCCTCGGCTGGCAAGGTCGGCGACGTCAGGTGGCCCCGAGCAGGTCCCACCGGTTGCCGGCGATGTCGAGGAAGACCGCGACCCGGCCATAGGGCTCGACCCGCGGTTCCCGGACGAAGGTGACACCGGCCTCGACCATCCGCCGGTGAACGGCGTCGAAGTCATCGACGCGGAGGAAGAACCCGACCCGGCCGGCTACCTGGTTACCGATTGCGACCCGTTGCTGCTCTCCGTCGGCGCGAGCGAGCAGGATCCCGGTCTGGGCGCCCGGCGGCCGGACGACGACCCACCGTTTGGGTCGCCCGTCATTGGTCAGCGATGGGGAGTCCTCGACGAGGTCGAAGCCGAGTACGTCGGTGAAGAACGCGATCGCGGGATCGTACTCGTCGACGATCAGGGCAACCAGGTCGATCTGCACCACGGCAGCGTACGCGGGACAGCGTCCTGCTGGCCGCCCCCGTGCGCCGACAGCGGCAGATCACTACACCTGACCTTCGTCGACACCCAGCCACGGGTGAGCCAATGCGCCCGGCAGCTATCCGAACGCATTGACATCCACAGGATTGGATACCGGCCGTCTTCAGCCGGTGACGTCGGCGGCGATCAGTTTCCTGATCAGAAGGGGGGTGCGTCCTCGCCCATCAACGCCAGCACGACGCCTCCCTTCCCGCTCTTGAGGCTCTGGACCACGACCTTGCCGGTGCTGCCGTCGGGCAACTCCAACGTGAAGGTCTTCCCCACCGCGTTCTTGGGGCCGTTGCCGGCGCTGTTTGCGGGTCGGAAGTCGCCTGCCCACGGCGGGGTGCCACCCTTGCGGGCGGGCTCGGCGAAGAGCGCGGCGGTGCCGGGGGTCCTGGTGCCATCCGAGGAGAGAAGGACTGAGGCGCTGCGATAGGTAGCCATATGCGCCAAGGCTATCCCGGACCGCGCTAGTTTGCGCCACCGACCGACAGCCCGCCGGCTCGGCCGACGTCTCGCCACCACGTCCGCACTTGCCCGCACCAGGCCCAGACGCTCCGCAGGTTTGCGGCGCGCACGATCGGCGGCACGTCCGGATGTCTGATCGGGGTGTATCGGTGTTCAGCCGGTACTGGCCCGCGAGCAGTAGGTCACGTGCGGGGGCGGCTGGTGATGCCGTCCAGGATGGTGCTCAGGTTGTGGTGGAAGGTTTCCTCGGCGTTGAGGTGGGCGCCGTCGATGACGAGCCGGGCGACGGTGGGGTATCGGCCTGTATCGAGCATGCGTGTTAGGTAGGGTCCGAGGGCGGCCTGCCAAGCGGACACGTCGGTGCCGGTTGAACGGGCGGCGCGTCGCTCGGTGATCTCCCTGCGGAGCGCTCCGACGATGAACGCGTTGAGGGCGCCCAAGGCGCGCTGGAGATCGTCGATACCGCGCACGCCAGGGGCCTGGCTGAGCGCCGCCGCGGTCGATTCGCCCACGGCCAGCGCGTGAGGTCCTAAGTGTGGCCTTGCGCCGAGCAGGTCGGCGAACCACTCATGATCGAGAGCGGCATCGCGGGTCCGGTGAACGATGGCCAGCACCGTGGCGCGCCACTCGGCGTGCTGGCCGGCCTCGGCGATCTGGGCATACACGGCGTCGACCATCAGATCGAGCAGTTCGGATCTGTTGATCACGTAGTCGTAGAGCCGCATCGGACCGACACCGAGCTCTTTGGCGATCTTGCGTACCGACAGCCCGTCGAGGCCGTGTGCGTCGGCGAGCCGGATCGCGGTGGCGGCGATCTTCGCGCGGCTCAGCGGCACGGGCGCCGCCCGCGGCTGGGGCTCGGGCCGTTCCCAGACGGGCAGCGGTGCGCTACCGTACGGCGTATCCATGAGATACAGGGTACGGTAACGGAGATGACGATGCGAATTGCGATCGCCGGAGGTGGCCTCGGCGGCCTTACGCTGGCGCGGATCCTGCACCGGCACGGCATCGACGCGGTGGTGTACGAACGCGAGGCAAGCCGATCCGCGCGATCACAGGGCGGAATGCTCGACCTGCACCCGGAGTCCGGGCAACAGGCCCTGGCCGATGCGGGCCTCACCGGCCGATTCCGGTCCGAGGCACGGCCGGAGGGCGAGGAACATCGCATCCTCGACCCGGCCGGACGCACCCTCGTGCACCACAAGCCACAACCCGGCTCATTCGCCGGACGCCCCGAGATCGACCGCACCGCACTGCGTGATCTTCTGCTCGATTCGCTCCCCGGCGACGCGGTGGCCTGGCAGCACCGGGTCGTCGCGGCGACGCCACGACCCGACGGAGGCTTCGGGCTGACGTTCGATGGCGGCCACAGCGCCGACTGCGACGTCCTCATCGGCGCGGACGGTGCACGCTCGGTCGTCCGATCGCTGCTGACCGACGCGACACTGTCCTCCGTGGCCACCTTGGCCGAGCTCAGCATCAGCGACGCCGACCGGCGCCACCCGGATCTCGCCGAGCTGGTCGGCCCCGGAAACCTCTGGTGCATCGGCGTGAGCCAGATCCTGGCCGCGCAACGCCTCGGCGACGGCAGCATCCGAGTCGGGATCTCCCTACCCGCTGACGATCGTCACCTGGACATCTACCGCAGCAAGCGCGCTCTGCTGGACATGTTCGCTGGCTGGGACCCCAGCCTCACCGCACTCATCGAAGCCGGCGACAGCCCGCCGACCCCACGCAGGATCGAGGCGATGCCCACCCGCACACGCTGGACCCACCAGCCGGACGTCACCCTCATCGGTGACGCCGCGCACCTCATGCCGCCGGTCGGCGAAGGTGCCAACCAGGCCATGCTCGACGCCGCCGAACTCGCCGCCGAACTCGCCACCAACCCCGCCGACCCCGACTCGGCGATCCGGACGTACGAGGAGGCGATGTTCATGAGAATCCACCCGATCGCCGAAATGTCCGCACGAGTCCAGGCAATGATGCTGTCCCCCACCGCAGCCGACGACATCGTCCGCTTCTTCACGCCCACCGAGCCGGCACCGGCAGATTGACAACGCGCGACGCAGCCGGCCTCAACCTTGTAAACGGTCCTGCCCTGGACCGGCGGCTGGGCCGGGCCCGATCAGCGAACGGGACGTGTCAACGTCCGCTTCACTCGCGCCGACTTCGCGAAGTAGACGATGCCCACGACGCTCGGCAACGAGTCGATGACCGTGCCGATCGATGACTTCATCCCCAGCACGTTCCAGGCCACGAGACAACCGATCGAAATCGCGCAGTACAGGTGGTTCTGGAGGATCGCCGCCCGACGCTTGGTGCAGATCAGCCACAACAGAACGAGGATGTAGACGGCGAGGAGGCAGTTCGTCACCACGTAGAAGACGATGTGGCTGTCAGGCCCGAGGTCCGTCATCCCCACCAGGGCCGGGTTCGCGTCGATGACCAGGGTCGCGATCGTCAGACCGATGCCGTGGATGAGCAGCAGCACAAGAACCACCACGTACCCGACCAGGAGGCCCCCGAGGCGCGGGGCCGACGATCGGGCCGGTACCTGCGCCGCGGCATCGTCGGTCGAGTGTTGGTGGTGGAGCGTTCCCTGACTCGGCGGTCGTTCGACAGGTATCACGGGCTTGACGGTAAGAGCTGACGCCCCGGCGCACCATGGTGCTAGGCCCTCGTATCCGACCTCGGGCCAGCCCGACCCGGCCAGGTGTGTTCACAGCGGGTAGCCAGCGAGCCAGGCACCTTGACACGGCATCAGGTGACGCCACGGCGTGGCCCGCCAGGCGAGCGTATGACACCGGTCGCAACTGCGGTCGAAAGGACCCCTGAGAGTACGCAGACGCAGCCCGGCCCGGTCTTTTCTGCTCGCAGGTGCGGAAGCTAGGGTGGGCCGGTGACGATGTTTCGGATCGGCGAGGCGGCCGACCTGCTCGGGGTGAGCGCCGACACGATGCGCCGCTGGGTGGACGCCGGGCGCCTGGCCGCCGGGCGCGACGAGCACGGCCACCGGGTCATCGACGGCGCCGACCTGGCGGGTTTCGCCCGCGCCCAGGCCGCCGACCCGGCCGCGGGCGCCGAGCTCTCCTCCGCCCGCAACCGGCTGCGCGGCATCGTCGTCGACGTGCGCAAGGACACCGTGATGGCCCAGGTCGACATCCAGGCTGGCCCGTTCCGGATCGTGTCGCTGATGAGCCGGGAGGCGGTCGACGAGCTGGACCTGCGGGTCGGCTCGGTGGCCGTCGCGGTGATCAAGTCGACGACGGTGGTGGTGGAGAGGTCCGCACCCGCCGCGCCGGCCAGGGGAAGGTCGGGCGGATGAGGGCGCGGGCGATGCGCACGGCGGTGGCCGCGCTGGTGGCGGTGGCCGGGCTGGCCGGCTGCGGCGGAGGCGACGACCCGGCGCAGGGCAGCACCGGGGACGGCCGGGTCACCGGCACGGTGACCGTGTTCGCCGCCGCCTCGCTGACCGATTCGTTCACCCGCATCGGCAGGGACTTCGAGGACGCGTACCCGGGCAGCAGCGTGACGTTCAACTTCGCGGGCAGCTCGGCCCTGGCCAACCAGATCAATCAGGGCGCGCCGGCGGACGTGTTCGCCTCGGCCGCTTCGCGGAACATGACCACGGTGACCGAGGCCGGCAACGCCGACGGGACGCCGGGCACCTTCGCCCGCAACCAGCTGGTGATCGCGGTGCCCCGGGGCAACCCGACGGGGGTGACCGGGCTGGCCGACCTGACCCGGCCGGGCGTGAAGGTGGCGCTCTGCGCCGAGCAGGTGCCCTGCGGCGTGGCTGCCCGGACGGCGCTGGACGCGGCCGGGGTCGCGTTGACGCCGGTCACCCTGGAGCAGGACGTCAAGGGCGCGCTGGCCAAGGTGAAGCTCGGCGAGGTCGACGCGGCACTGGTCTACCGCACGGACGCGCGCGCGGCGACCGCCGACGTGACCGGCGTCGAGTTTCCCGAGTCGGCGCGGGCGGTCAACGACTACCCGATCGTGGCGCTCAGGGACGCGCCGAACCGGGCGGGCGCGCGGGCCTTCGTCGCCTACGTCCGCTCGGCGCCGGCGCAGGCGGTGCTCGCCGAGGCCGGGTTCCAGGCCCCGTGAGCCGGGTCCTCGACACCGCCGTGCCCCGGCGGCGCGGCCGGGTGCCGGCGCTGCTGCTGATCCCGGCCGGGTTGGGGCTGCTCTTCCTCGTCCTGCCGCTGGCCGGGCTGGTCGTCCGGGCACCGTGGACGACGCTGCCGCAGCGGCTCACCGAGCCGGGAGCGCTGACCGCGCTGCGACTGTCGGTGCAGACCGCCACCCTCGCCACCGTGCTCTGCCTGCTGCTCGGGGTGCCACTGGCCTGGCTGCTGGCCCGGGTCGAGTTCCCCGGCCGACGGCTGGTCCGCGCCCTGGTCACCGTGCCGCTGGTGCTGCCGCCGGTGGTGGGCGGGGTGGCACTGCTGCTGGTCTTCGGCCGGCGCGGGCTGCTCGGCGGCTGGCTCGACGCCACGTTCGGCGTCACCCTGCCGTTCACCACCGCGGGCGTGGTGCTGGCCGAGTCGTTCGTCGCCATGCCGTTCCTGGTGATCGCCGTGGAGGGTGCGCTGCGGGCCGCCGACCACCGGTACGAGGAGGCCGCCGCGACGCTGGGCGCCGGCCGGTGGACCACCTTCACCCACGTCACGCTGCCCCTGGTGGCGCCGGGGCTGGCCGCCGGGGCGGTGCTCTGCTGGGCCCGGGCGCTCGGCGAGTTCGGCGCCACCATCACCTTCGCCGGCAACTATCCGGGCCGGACGCAGACCATGCCGCTCGCCGTCTACCTGGCGTTGGAGACGGACCTAGAATCCGCGATCGTGCTCAGCCTGGTGCTGCTCACCGTCTCGGTGGGCATCCTGGCCGCGCTGCGGGACCGCTGGATGACCGGCCCGTGACCGCGCCGCTGCTCGACGCCCAGCTCGTCGTCGATCGGGGCGCCTTCCGGCTCGAGGTGCCGTTGCGGGTGGCGCCCGGCGAGGTGGTCGCCCTGCTCGGGCCGAACGGCGCCGGCAAGACCACCGCGCTGCGGGCGCTGGCCGGGCTGCACCCGCTCACCGCCGGGCACGTCACGCTCGGCGGCGTCGACCTGGACCGGCCGGCGAACCGGCGCTGGGTGCCCACCGAGCGTCGGCCGATCGGCGTGGTCTTCCAGGACTACCTGCTCTTTCCGCACCTGAGTGCCGTGGACAACGTGGCCTTCGGCCCGCGCCGGCACGGCGTCGAACGGCGGGCGGCGCGGGCCACTGCCCGGGACTGGCTCGGCCGGGTGGGGCTGGCCGGGCAGGCGCGCCGCCGGCCCCGCCAGCTCTCCGGCGGGCAGGCGCAGCGGGTGGCGCTGGCCCGGGCACTGGCCGTCGAGCCGTCACTGCTGCTCCTGGACGAGCCACTCGCCGCGCTGGACGCCCGTACCCGGTTGGACACCCGCGCGGAGCTGCACCGCCACCTGTCCGCGCACCCGGGCGCGACGGTGCTGGTCACCCACGACCCGCTGGACGCGCTGGCGCTCGCCGACCGACTCGTCATCGTGGAGGGCGGGCGGGTGGTCCAGGAGGGCGACGGCCCGAGCGTCACGGCCCGGCCGCGCACCGACTACGTGGCCCGGCTGGTCGGGCTGAACCTCTATCGGGGGCGGGCCGAGGGGCACGGCGTGCGGGTCGCGCCGGAGCTGACCCTCACCGTCGCCGACCGGCTGGACGGCGAGGCGTTCGTCGCGTTCCGCCCGGCGGCCGTGGCCCTGCACCCCGCCCGGCCGGACGGCAGCCCGCGCAACACCTGGGCGGGCACGGTGGCCGGCGTCCAGCGGCACGGCGACAACGTGCGGGTGCAGCTGGACGGGCCGATCGGGGTGGCCGCGGACGTCACCCCGGCCGCCGCCGCCCAGCTGCGGCTGATCCCCGGCCAGCGGGTCTGGGTGGCGGTCAAGGCCTCCGAGACGCACGCCTACCCGGCCACCGGCTGATCCCGGCCCGGCTGCGATCAGCCGACGACGCGGGTCGGCGTGCGCGGTGGGCCGCCGGCCAGAACCGGGGTCAGCCGGCGAGCAGGTCGGCGTGCGCGGCCCGCAGCCGGGCCAGCGCCGGGTCGCTGCCCGGAACGACGCGGCGGTCCAGCTCGGCCCACACCTCGGCCAGCGCCGCGCGGACGGCACCCAGCTCGGCGGCGTGCCGGTGACTGCTGCGCCGGTGCTGCTCGTCGAGGCGACGGGCCCAACCGGCGGTGACGGCGGCGAGGCGGTCGGCGTCGGCGCAGGCCTGTGCGCCACTGCGGGCGGCGGCGGCCGGGACGATCGCGGCGACCGGGCGGTGGTCGCCGTCGCGGGTGACGACGGTGACCGCGTCGGTCAGCTCCGCCAGCGCCACGAGCTGGCTGAACCGGGTGCGCGCCTCGCGCAGCGGCACGGAGCGCGGCGGGTCGGGGTGCGGGGTGAGTGCGGGGACGGCCATGGATGCATGGTGCCGCCCGGGTACGACAGAACCCGCCGTCGTCAGTGGACGGTGGGTTGCGGGACGGCCGGCCCGGCCAGCCACTCGTCGGCGAGCACCGACCAGACCTCGAGGTCGATCCGCCCGTGCGGACCCGGGTAGACCTGGCGCAGCGTGCCGTCGTGGCGCAGGCCGAGACGGCGGGCGAGCGCGATGCTGCGGGCGTTGTCGGCGTTGGTGCGCCACTCCACCCGCTGGATGCCGCGCTCGCGTACCGCCCAGTCGACGATCCGGCGGACCGCCGGCGCGACCATGCCGCGCCCCTGCGCCGAGGGCTCCACCCAGCAGCCCACCTCGCAGACGCCCAGCGCGGCGTCGAACGACACGAACATGACCCCGCCGACCAGCGTGCCACGCCACCACAGGCCCCAGATGCCGCCGGCGTCACGGGCCCAGCGCTCCGCGTACCGTTGGAGCACCGCCCGGGCCGAGGGCAGGTCGGTGGCGACGAAGGACGGCGACACCCAGGGCTGGATGTGCTCCCTGGCCCGGTCCAGATTGGCGAGGAACTCCTCTGCCCGCCACGGGTCCAGCGGGCGCAGCTCGACCTCCTCGGTCAGCGGCAGGGCGAACACCGGGCCTCCACTCAAATGCGTTTCCATGGACGGGAAGCAGACTCGCACAGGCCCACCGGCCGGCCCCGTCGCGGGGGCACGGTCGTACCGGCGCTCAGCCCGGCAGGTGGGTACGCAGCGCGGCGAACTGGGCCACGGTCAGGTACGAGGGGTTCGCCGCCTGTGGCTGGCGGAACACCTCCAGGGCGGCCAGCCGGTCGTCGGCGCGCAGCAGCCGCCGGGGCACCCGGTCCTGCTCGGCGAGGATGGGCAGGTCCAGCGGCACCGACCAGGGTTGTGCCGGCGGTCCCGGCTCGGCCGCCCCGGTGACCCGGCCGACCCCCCACACCCCGTACGGCAGCCGGGAGCGGCTGCCGCTGGCCCAGAACACCACCGGCTGCCCGGCGCGCATCAACCGCGCCCGGTAGCCGGGGCGTACGCACCAGCTGGTCACCCAGGGCTCGCGGGCGAACCGGGAGGTCAGGTCCACGGTGTCGGCGTTGCCCTTGATCAGCCAGGCGCCCAGGTCGTCGAGGCGCACCCGTGGCTCGGTCATCTGCCCATCCTGCCCCGCCGCCCGGCGAGCCAATCAGATGATCATGTGGGTCCAGTAGCTGAGCCAGAGCACGAACAGCGCGCCCTGCACCAGGGCGAGGGCCGCGGTCAGCCACACGTCGACGCTGGCGCGGCGTGCCCAGCGGGCCAGTACCAGGGCCACCGGGAAGGCGGCGAGCAGGTAGCGCAGCAGGCTCTTGTAGACCGGTGGACCCATCGACAGCGGCACCAGCACCATGAGCACGCCATATACCAGGTAGGCCAGCTCCCGGCGGCGGAACCCGGCGACGAGCACGGCCAGCACGGCCACGGCGAACCAGACCCGGGCCGCGTCGCGTGGCTCTCCGGCCAGCCCGCCCAGCAGCACCGGCACCGGGTTCTGCACCCTGATCCCCCACCCGGTCTGCTGGGCGTGCTGGTAGGCGAACCAGTCCCCGCCTCGCCACCGGCAGAACGCCATGAAGGTGAACCAGCCGGCGGGCAGCAGCAGCAACGGCCAGCCGATCCGCAGGTACCCGAGCAGGGCGCGTGGGCCGAGCCGCCAGTCGTGCTGGCGCAGCAGCACCAGCGCCAGTGGCAGGGCGACGACGAAGCCGACCGAGCGGCTCATCGCCAGGAAGTAGCCGAGCACGCCGACCAGCAGCCACTGGCGGCGCTCCGCGTGGTAGAACGCGGCCAGCGCGAGGCAGACGAAGAGCGACTCGGTCAGCGCGGCCTGGAACAGGAACGCGGTCGGCAGCAGCACCAGGTAGCGGGTGAACCGGCGGGCCGCGTCCGGGTCGCCGAGCAGCAGCTCGGCCAGTCGGTAGCCGTACCAGAGGGCCAGCAGGAAGGCGACGTTGCTGATCAGGAGCAGGGCCAGCGCGTTGTCGCCGCCGAGCAGCGCGCCGACCGGCCGGGCCAGGAACGGATAGAGCAGCGGGAAGCCGAAGTCCCGCCACGGCCCGGTCAGCGGCAGTTCGCTCAGCCGTAGGTAGAGCATCGCGTCCCAGGCGAACCAGAGGGAGATCCACCGGTGCCCGGAGATCTCCCGCTGCTGCGTCCACATCAACGTCTCGTCGGCCGGCGGCGCGCCGGGGATGTCGTCCCAGGCGTGCAGGGCCAGGAGCCCGACCAGGGTGAGCAGCAGCTTCGCGCCGAGGAACAGGCCGAGCACGTACGGCCAGGGCGCCGGCACCCGGCGGGCCAGCCCTGCGCCGGCCCGGCCGGCCCGGGCCAGCCGGGCGGCGAGCGCCGTCGCGCGCTCCCGGCCGCTCCGCCACCGGCGCATCCGCCCGCTCCCCCGGTCCGCCCCGGCCCACCCTCCGCGCGGGGGCGCCGCCCTTCCCGTTGTACGCCGCCGCGCGCCCCGCCGGAGCCGAAACCGTCACATAACGGGGCCCCCGCGAGGGTGAAGTCCGCCGCAGAACGGGTACGCGCCGCGCCTCAACCACAGCGGCGAGCAGGGAGCGCGGCGGCATGAGCGAGCAGCACAGCACGGTGGTCATCGGTGCGGGGCCGGCAGGTCTCACGGCGGCGTACGAGCTGCTCCGGCACGGCCTGCCGGTCCGGGTTTTCGAGGCCGACGAGGTGGTCGGCGGCATCAGCCGGACCGTGGAGCGCGACGGGTGGCGGTTCGATATCGGCGGGCACCGGTTCTTCACCAAGGTGCCCCGGGTGGAGGCGTTCTGGCACGAGATCCTGCCGGACGAGGACTTCCTGACCCGGCCCCGGATGAGCCGGATCTTCTACCGGGGGGCGCTGTTCAACTACCCGCTCAGCGCGGCGAACGCACTGCGCAACCTGGGGCTGCCCGAGGCGACCCGCTGCCTGGGCTCGTACGCCCGGGCCCGGTTGCGCCCGCCCCGGGACCAGTCGCACTTCGAGGGCTGGGTGTCGGCCAGGTTCGGCTGGCGGCTGTACTCGATCTTCTTCAAGACGTACACGGAGAAGGTCTGGGGGATGCCGGCCGATCGGCTGCAGGCGGACTGGGCGGCGCAGCGGATCAAGAACCTGTCGCTGGCCAAGGCGATCCGCAACGCGTTGCTGCCCCGGCGGTACCGCACGGACGTGACCAGCCTGATCGAGCAGTTCCAGTACCCGAAGTACGGGCCGGGGATGATGTGGGAGCGGTGCGCCGAGCAGGTGCGCCACCGTGGCGGGGACCTGTCGACCGGCACCTGGGTCACCGCGGTGCACCGGGACCCGGCGCGACGACGGGCGATCAGCGTGACGGTCAACGGAGTGGGCGGGCAGCGCACCGAACCGACCGACCATGTGGTCTCGTCGATGCCGATCTCGGAGCTGGTGGCCGCGCTGCGCCCGGCGCCGCCGCCGGAGGTGCTGGCCTGCGCCGCCGACCTGCGCTACCGCGACTTCCTGACCGTCGCGCTGGTGGTGCCAGCCGAGTTCTCGTTCCCCGACAACTGGATCTACGTGCACGACCCGGGAGTGCGGGTGGGCCGGATCCAGAACTTCGGCTCCTGGTCGCCGTACCTGGTCAAGGACGGCCGCACCTGCCTGGGCCTGGAGTACTTCGTCTTCGAGGACGACGAGATGTGGCGTACCCCGGACGCCGACCTGGTGGCGCTGGCCACCGCGGAGCTGGAGCGGCTGGGGTTGGCCCGGCCCGGCGCGGTGGAGGCCGGCTACGTGGTGCGGATGCCGAAGGCATACCCGGTGTACGACGAGCGCTACCAGCACAACGTGGACGTGATCCGGGCCTGGTTGGCCGAGGAGGTGCCGAACGTGCACCCGGTGGGGCGCAACGGCATGCACCGCTACAACAACCAGGACCACTCGATGATGACCGCCATGCTCACGGCGGAGAACATCGCCACCGGCAGCGCGCACGACGTCTGGTCGGTCAACGTGGAGCAGGACTACCACGAGCAGTCCACCGGCGGCGACGGGCACCGGGGCACGGGCCGGGACGCGCCGGTCCTGCCGAGCCGGATCACCACGGACCCGATCACCGCGCCCGAGGGTGTGCGCCCAGCCGGCGACGGCGGCCGGTCGGCGCAGGCGCCGCTAGCCTGACGAGGTGTTCGACTGATCGACACGCGGCTAGCCTCGGCGACGCCGTGACGTCAGGTCCGCCGCCGCTGCCCGCCATTGCGGATAGTCGAATGCGAATCCGGCGTCGGAGAGTCGACCCGGGGCGACCCGCCGGCTCTTCAACAGCAGTTCGGTGTCCGACCGGAGTGCGAATGCGCCCACCTCAGCCATCCATCGTGTGGCCGGCAGGCCGACCGGCATCCGCCACGCCGAACGCAGCGCCCGCATGAACTCTCCCTGCGGCAACGCGCCGGGTGCGGCCAGGTTCACGGCGCCGGTCAGGTCGTCGCGTTCGAGCAGAAACCGGATGGCACGGACGAAGTCGCGGTCATGGATCCAGGAGACATACTGCCGACCGCCCGCGACCGATCCGCCGAGTCCGAGTCGCGCAAGCCAGCTCAGCACGTCGAACACGCCACCCCGGTCGGGGCTCATCACCATGGCCGACCGCAGCGCAACCTTGCGCGTGTCGGGAGTTGCCGCCCGCTCCTGAGCGTCCTCCCAATTCTGAGCGATCTTGACGCTGTACGCCCAGTACCCTGGCACACCGTGCTCGCCACCGCCGATCAGACCGTCGTACTCGTCGTTGGCGGCATCGAAGCGGTGCGCATAGATCGTCGCCGTGCTCATCTGCAACCACAGCCTGGGTGGCCGGGCCGCCTCGGCGATGGCCTCACCGATCACCCGCGTCGACTCGATCCGTGAGCTCATCATCGCCTCGAGATTTGCCGACGTGTACCGGCAGCTCACACTGCGCCCGGCCAGGTTGACAACCACATCGCTGCCGTCGATCTGCTCGACCCACGGACCAAGCGTGGAGCCGTCCCAACGAACCTGACGCGCGCCCCGAGGTGAGCGCGTCAACAGCACGACATCGTGGCCCGCCGCGGTCAACGCTCGATCCAGGATCGTGCCGACCTGACCGGTCCCGCCGGGAATGACGACCTTCACGATCCCTCCACATCGGAAACTCTGTTTGAACATGTTCAACAATGCCTCGGAGCGTACGACCGGACCGCCGAGCCGTCAAGATCCACACGGAGTGGACGGCGGCGAGCCGGACGCGGGCGATGACGCCAGCCGGCCCGCTGACGCGCAGCAGTTCCAGGACGCCGGGCCAGTCGGTGAGGCCGTACGGACTGACGATGCGGCTGGCGCCTTTGTTGAACAGCGCGACGGCGTTCAGGTCGGTGAGTGCCACCGGACGGCGTACCAGACGCGCCCCACTTTCCCTTACGTGAGGTAACGGCTTCCCCCTCGAAGGGGATCGATCTTCGTCCCGTATCGCCGACCGTGGAGGTATCGCAGGGCCGCGACACCGTGGCCGGATCGGGAGGAAGAACATGCGCAGAACACTCGGATGGGGAATGGTCGCGGCGACCGTCATCGCGGTGGCGGGGGCGCCGGCCGGGGCCGCTGGCAGCAGCCCGGCACGGCTGACCGGCTCGGCGGAGTTCGCCCTTCCGTACGGGCAGGACGACGACGTGCGATCGTTCGCCTTCGACGTCCGGTCGGTGCCGTACAGCCGACCGATCCCGCTTCCCGGCGGGGAGAAGGGCTCGCCGGCAGACGCGACCGGTACGGTGCGCGTCGCGCACCGGCTGGCCACGCAGGAAATCACCGTACGGTTCGAAGCGGCGGTCGACTGCATGATCACGAGCCCTGGTCATGCGACCCTGACCGCCATCGTCACCCGCGCGGACGAGCAGGCCAGCGACTTCCTCGGCAAGCGTGTCGGATTCAGCGTGCAGGACGGCGGTCGCAACCGGGACCGGGTCGGCTTTACCTGGTCGGCGAGCGCCGACCAGAACGAGGCGGGCCAGTGGGGTCCGTCCCGGATCGGTACCTGCCTCGCGCCGGCTGCGTTCGCCACCGTGACGCACGGGGACTACCGGGTGCGGCACGCCGAGCTGACGGCCCCGCCGGCCGACAACTGACCCGGCGGAGGCGGCAGCAGGACCACGGCGGGGCGAGAAGATCGCCCCGCCGTGGCGTCACTCAGACCGGTCCGACGACCCCTTCTTCCCGCCGTCCGTTGAGCGGCGGGCGTAGGAGATAGTGGCCGCAACCAACAGCACCGCCCCGGTGAAGAAGTAGGTGTTGATCCCGATACCGGCCCAGAACTCACCCGTGGAGATGTCCTGAGCCCCTACGAAGCCGCCGCGCCGGATACCCGTGACCATCAGCAGACTCTCGGCCATCCCTGGAACGCCCCTGAGGACGAGCAGGACGCTCCCGAACCACAGCGGTACCAGGATCAACCACTGAGGCAGATGCCGAGCCCACGGGCGGACCGTAGCTCTGACAACGGCTGCCCCGACGGCCGACATCGAGATGAGTACGACGTTGAGGACTGTGTAGGCCGTCATGCCCCACGGGCCGCCACCGGTCGGATCGTCACCGGGAAAGAACACCAGGAGCACATGGGACACAACAAAGAAGATCAACCAGGCCAGGGCGCCGTACGCCCAGCGAGGACCTCTGAAGACGGACATGCCAGCACCCTCGTACGACCAGCGCGACGACGCCTCCCGCCCACGGCGGGTTCGACTCCCCCGACAGAGGGAGAGGCCGCCGCGTCTTAGCTGGAGGCGTCGGCCAGGACAGCCGGTAGCACCTGCGGGCGCCACTCGCTGAACGGGACGATGCCGGCTCGGCGCGGTCGTAGCGCATGGTGGTGGCGGTCTGCACGGCGGGCGCGAAACGGCTGGCACATAAGGTCGGCTCGACACGGCGACGTTCGCGAGACTAGGACGGGCAGGACATGGACCAAGGCACCCGCGACGAGATGCTCGGCCGCCTGACTGAGGCAGTCGGGTCCGTCGCAGTCGCACACCCGACGCGGGTTGCCATCGACGGACCGCCCGCCGCAGGCAAGACCACGCTCGCCGACGAACTGGCCGTCGCCTTGCGCGACCAGGGCCGCGACGTCATCCGCGCGACGATCGACGATTTCCTCTTCCCCCGGGCACAGCGCTATCCGCGCGGCGAGTACTCCGCCGAAGGCTGCTACTTCGACACCCACGACTACGATGCGCTGAACCGGGTTCTGCTCGATCCGCTCGGCCCGGGCGGAGACCGACGCTTCCAACACGCGGTCTACGACCGCACCACCGATACTGCCCTGTCCCCGCCGGTCACGACCGCCCCCGCCGACGCCGTGCTGGTCTTCGACGGCGTCTTCCTCATGCGCCCAGAACTGATTGATCGGTGGGATCTGCGCATCTTCGTGTCGACCACGCTCGAGAAGACCGTGGATCGTGCCGTGATCCGAGAGCGCCAGCTGTCACCTCGGGCCGACGTCGAACGACGCTGGCGCGAGCGTTACATCCCCTCCCAACAGCTCTACTTCGCTACGGTCCGCCCGACCGATCACGTCGACATCATCGTGCACAACGACGAGCCCCAGCAGCCGGTCTGGGAGACCCAAACACACTGACCGTTTGCGGTGGTTGGTTACTGGGCTCTCGTGATCGCGTCATGGGCCAGGGCGTCTCGGGCTATCACGAGCCCAATCCTCCACCGATCCCAAGCAGCACCGGCGGCGTCCTCGATCGCCACCCCCGGCGCTGCACCTCCTCGGCGTCGGCCAGCGGCGGTCGCTGTTCCGGGGCACCTGCGGCCGCCACTCGGTGACCGGGACGATGCCCGGTTCGGTCGATCCGGTCGACACTTCGGCCCTCCGACACATCCGACGGTCCTGCCACGAGACCTCCCCGGGTCGAGTGGACCTCAGCGTCGGACGGGCACGGACCGGGGCAGAACCTCTACACGGTGGTCACCGCGCAGTACACCGACGGCGGTGCGGCCGGCGGCGTACCGGCCCTGACCGGCTCGACCCGGGCGCAGTTGCAGCCCAAGAGCAAGGAAGCCGAGCACTTCACCGCCCATTCGGGCCTCACGGTGAACGACCGGCCGACCGCCCGTGCCGGCGAGCGGCTCGGCGACGTCGACCACAACGACTGGGCGGCGTACGGGCCGGTGGACCTGCGCAACATCGGCTCGGTGACGCTCGGGGTGACCAACGGCGGGTTCGGCGGTGACATCGAGATTCGGGCCGGCTCACCCACCGGCACGCTGATCGGCAGGGCCACCATCGGATCGACCGGCGGGTGGGACAACCTGGTCTCCCCCACCGTCACGCTGACCAACAGGCCCGCCGGCACCACCACGCTGTACGCGAAGTTCGTCAACGCCGCCCAGGTCGGTGGCACCCCGGACCTGCTCTCGCTGGACTGGCTGCGGTTCAACGGGTCCGGCGTCAAGCAGGAGCCCGGCGGGGCGCTCTCTCTCGCCGCCAGCCCCGGCAGCGGCACCGCACCGCTGATTAGCACCCTGACCGCCACCGCGACGGTGCCGTCCGGGCAGAGCATCACCGACTACGCGTGGGACTTCGGCGACAACAGCGCCGTCACGCACGGCGCGACGCTGCGGTCGACCGGCCAAAGCTACCCGCGCAAGGGGACCTTCACCGCCCGGGTGACGGTCACCTACACCAGTGGGGAGACCCGCTCGGCCAACCTGACCATCACGGTTAACTGATCAGTGGCCCCGACGGTGGGGCGGTGCCCATCGGCACCGCCCCACCGCCAATACTGGTTACTGCCAGGAGCTCTGTTGCGTGTAGACGAGGTTGCCGGGGATGACCGTGCCGTTGGTGTTCAACTCGGTGTAGGCCCAGAAGTCGCCCTCGGGCAGCGGCTTGTTCGGTTTCAGCGTGAATCCCTGCGTCGTACCGCGCTCCACCGTGGAGGGGAGCGTCAGCGTGGCGCCCGAATACTTGGCGTTTCGACCGATGATGGCGTGACCCAGTTGGAAGTCGACGACCGGGCCACCGGGCAGCTGTGCGAACACGTACGCGGTGTAGCGCCCCGGCTCGGGCAGGAACTTGTATGCCTGCTCCGCGCTGGTCCAGAACCTGTCACTGCTGTAGATCAGGGTGTCGCCCTTGTACAGGTAGAGGTCGAGGTTCGTGTTCGGGTCGTCGGTGTTGGCTTCGACAATGATGCCGGCGGTGTTCGCTGGCACGGTGAAGTCGAACTTCTTCACCCCGGCCGCGCCCGGGTCGAACACGCCGCCATAGACGCCAGCCGGCATCGAGTACGACGTCCGCTGCATCGGCGTGTAACCGGTGCTGCGAGCGGCAAGTGGTCCGGTGAAGCCAGGCTGGATCGAGCCGGACGCGCCGTTGGTCATCCGCCCGAACTCCTCCCCGTCGTCGCCGTACGGTCGGGGCGTGATTCCCCACGGACGGGCGGCGACCGGGATCCGGGCGCTGTGCGCCTTGCCGCGCCAGGCGATCGACCCGGTCACGTACCGGTCCCAGGGCGCGCTGCCCCGGCGCAGGGTGATGGTCACCGTCGCGGACCGACCCGGCTCCAGCGTCACCGATGCCGGCGTCACGGTGACCTGCATACCGTTCAGGCCGGACACCGACGAACGGTAGGTCTCCCGCGCCTCGCCCACGTTGGTCAGGGTGCGGGTGAGGGTCACCGGGCGGGTCCCGTCGTACTCGCGCAACGAGATGGCCGGCAGGTTGAGACCCTTGCCGTCGGGTTGGGCCGTCTCGCTGAACTCGATCAGGTCTGCCGCCGTCGGCTCGATGACCAGTCCGGGGTCGGTGGCCCCGGCCAGATTGATGAAACCGCTGCCCTGGTCCAGGGCACTGCTGGTGCCGACGGTGTCGGTGGCGGTGGTCCGCAGCGCCGATGCGACCGCGCCTGGTGACCAGTTCGGATGCGCGGCACGCAGGACGGCCGCCGCTCCGGCCACGTAGGGCGAGGCCATCGAGGTGCCCGAGTACGCGTCGTACTGCCGCCCGAAGTTGCCCGGCGGTGCGACTGCGGCGATGATGTTCGAACCCGGCGCGACCAGGTCCGGCTTGAGGATGCCGGTGGCCACCTTGTCCGGGCCGGTGGAGGAGAAGTCCGCGACGCTGGGTACGCCCGGAACGCTGGAGCCGTCACCGCCGAGCCGCAGAGACACCTTGGCGTCGGTGGGGTGGCGCATCAGATAGTTGAACAAGGTGCCGGCCTGCTTCTCGGTCGGCAGGTAGACCACCGGGAAGTTGTAGATCGAGTTGATCCGGTAGTTGCCGACGGGGTCGAAGGACACCATCGCCGCCCCGCCCTTGGCCTTGACCTCGGCGGCAGAACCGAACGTGTCGGACAGCGCGCAGGCGACGACCTTGCCCGTGATCTTGGCAGGGTCGAGGCTCCCCGGTTCGCAGTACACCGCGCCCAGATCTGGCGAGCCGGCCTGCTCGCCGAAGACCATCGGACGCGAGTCGCCACCGGGCAGAGCGTCCAGCGAGCCGCCGACGAGCTTCGTGCCGTCGCCCAGCTTGACGGTCGCCTCGTCGAGGTTCGTCACCGCCGCGCCAACCGTGGTCACCCAGGGCGCCGCGTTGCTGATCGCCCCGCTCACGATTCCGGTGTTTCCGGCCGACGCCGCCACGAAGACTCCCGCCAGCGTGGCGTTGAGGAAGGCGATGCCGATGGGGGTGTTGGCTTCCCAGTCGCCGAGATCGCTGCCGATCGAGAAGTTCAGGACCTGCACGCCGTCGGCGACGGCCGCGTCGATGCCGGCGATGATGTCGGCGTCGTAGCCCATGCCGGCCCAGAGCACCTTGTAGACGGCGATCTGTGCGTCCGGCGCCACCCCGGAGATGGGACCGAAGCCGCGACCGTCGATCGTGACGTTCGACATCGGCAGACCGGCCGCCGTGGACGCGGTGTGCGTGCCGTGCCCGTTCATGTCGCGGGCGGACAGGACCTCGCCCTCGGGCAGCGAGCCGCCGTTGGCGAGCCACGAGTCGGCGAAGTACCGGGCGCCGACGATCTTGCCGTTGCAGTGCTCGGCCACGAAGGACACACCGGTCTGGCAGGTGCCGTGCCAGCTCGCGGGGGCGGGCATTCGCTTGGCGAACGACGCGCTCTCCGGCCAGATGCCGGTGTCCAGGACGCCGACCACGGTGCCCGCACCCGTGCCGGGGCCGGGCTTGACCGGCGTGCCGGCGGGGCCCGATGCCGCCGGCTGGTCCAGCTCACCAGGAGTGGTGGCGGTCGGGGTGCCCGCGGTCGAGGTGGTAGGCGTCGCGGTGGGCGGAGTCGTTCGGGTGCCGAGCGCCCGGGAGGCGGTGACGGCGCGGACGCGTTTGTCCGCCCTCAATGTAATCGCCTGCTTGGCGGTCAGCTGCGCCGAGAACCCGTTGAAGGCGGTGGTGTACATGGCGTTGACCTGGATCCCGGCCGCGGCAGCGACGGCGCTGCGCTGCGCGTCGAGGTGTGCGCGGTAGGCCCGTGACGGTGCCGACGTGACGTCCAGCCGGTGACCCGCTTCCGGGCGGGTTCGCGCCAGCCCGGACACGCCGCCGGCATACGAGGTCAGGGGATCCTCGGCCAGTTCGACGATGTACTGGCCCGAGCCGTTCTCGTCGATGGTGGCTCGTTGGCTGGCCGAGGTCTTGCCGTCGGGTCGACGATCGGCCCCGTCGGTCAGGGTGACCCTCTTGTCGTCGCCGGGGGCGAAGTAACTGACGGCACCGCCGTTACCCGATGGCCCAACGGGGGCCGCCGACGCCGGTCCCGCGACACCGGTCGCGCCGATGACCACGGCGAAGACCAGGGTTGGTATCGCTAATCTTCGCAGCTTGATTCCGCTCGTGCTGGTTGCCACGAGACTCCTCTCGATTGCTCCCTTGGGGAGCTGTCCTGATCGATCGCGACCCGCCTATGGGAGCGCTCCCCACCCAAGCCGTCGGCGGTTGATCGACGGCTTCGCAGTGGTACGGATCGCTGATGCGTATAAGATCACATCGCGTCAGCCGCACGTCAGAGCCGCACCCGGGACATCGGTCCGGCAACCGCCGCTAGTGTCCTGAGTCGTTAATTCGCCGGCAGTACGTGGCGAGGCTGTTGAGGATGTCGTCGGCGGTTCTGGTCCACACGAAGGGCTTCGGGTCGGCGTTCCACGCGTCGATCCAGGTGCGGACGTCCGCTTCGAGTTCGGCGAGGCTGCGGTGGCTTGACCTGCGGAGCTTGCGGTCGGTCAGTTCGGCGAACCAGCGCTCGACGAGGTTGAGCCAGGACGCCGAGGTCGGCGTGAAGTGCAGGTGGAACCGGGGATGCGCGGCCAGCCACCGCTGCACCGCGGGCGTCTTGTGGGTGGCGTAATTGTCCAGGACCAGGTGCAGATCCAACTCTGCGGGCGTGTTCGCGTCGACGACCTTCAGGAACTTGAGGAACTCCTGATGGCGGTGCTTGCGGTGGACCTGCCCGATGACCGTGCCGGTCGCCGGGTCGAACGCGGCGAACAGGCTGGCCACACCGTGGCGGACGTAGTCGTGGGTCTGCCGGGCGGGGACCGTGGGCATCATCGGCAGCATCGGTCGGGTCCGTTCCAGGGCCTGCATCTGCGACTTCTCGTCCACGCACAGGACCATCGCCTTGACCGGCGGATCCAGGTACAGGCCCACCACGTCGCGGACCTTCTCTACGAACAACGGGTCAGCCGAGAGCTTCCACGTGTCCACCAGATGCGGCTTGAGGCCGAACGCCCGCCAGATCCGCGACACCGCGGTCTGCGACAGCCCGGTCTCCTTGGCCATCGACCGCGTCGACCAGTGACTGTCCTGGTTGGACGGCTGCTGCTCCAACGTGCGGACGATGACCTCCTCGACCCGGTCGTCGGTGATCCGACGGGGCGCCCCAGGTCGAGGCTCATCGGTCAACCCCTGCAACCGGCGGTCCAGGAACCGGCTACGCCACTTGCCCACCATGTCCCGCGAGACACCCAACCGCTCCGCGACATGCGTGTTGACCAGGCCATCGGCGCACAACAACACGATCTTCGACCGCAACGCCAACGCCTGCGATGACTTACCCCGCCGCGCCCACCGAGTCAAACACGCACGCTCGTCATCACTCAGTTCCACCACACCACGCGGACGACCAGCCATCCCGACAGCCTACTATCTGCCGACGAATTAACGACTCAGGACACTAGGTCGCGTTTCCCAGCCGCCGCCAGAGCAGGGTGCACGCCCCGGCCAGGGCCAGACCGAGCAACGGAGCGACGCCCACCCCGGCGAGGGTGCAGGCGACCGCCAGCAGCGCCGGCGGCACCCAGCACCAGGCGGGCACGGTACGCGGCGCACGACCGCGCCGACGGGCGGCGGCTTCCGCGGCCATCGGCACCACCAGCACCGGCAGCGCGGCGGCCAGCAGGGTCAGCCAGGGCAGCACGAGGCGGTCGAAGCGCGCCACCGCCAGCACCCCGCCGAACACCGCGATCGCGAGCATGGCCGCGCGGGCCGGGACCCGCGGCGCCAGGCCGCGCATCGCCAGCGCCCCGGAGTACGTGGTGGTCAGCGCGGCGGCGAACACCGCCACGGCGACGAACAGATTCGCGTACGCGGCCAGCCCCGACCCGGTGGCGAGCAGCGCGACCACGTCCGCGGAGCCGGTCCGCAACCACAGGCCGGCGCCGGCGAGCACCCCGAGCAGCGCAGGCCCGATCAGCAGCCCCACGCACCAGGCCAGGTCCCGCCGACGGGCCAGACCGACGCTGAAGTCCGGCGCGCGCAGCGCGAAGACCGCCGCGTACCCGATCAACGCGGCGGCGTCGGCGAGCCCACCGGTGGCGACGCGGACCGGCGCGCCCGGCGGCGGCAGCACGGTCAGGCACCACCCGACCAGCACCACCGCGCTGAGCGTGGTGAGCACCGCGACCCGGTTGCCGAGCCGGGCCGGAGCCCAGGAGACGACGAGGACCGCCACCTCCAGCAACGCCGGCCCGGCCCAGCCCGGAAGGTGCGTCAGCGCGGCCAGCGAGGCGCCACCGAGCCCGACGTTGAACCCGTTCCAGCCGACCATCGACACGGTCAGCACGGCCGCCAGCAGCAGCCGCGAAGTCTTTCCCAGGTACGCGGGCAGCACCGCGGTAAGCGTTCCGCCGTCGCCGAGCGGCCGGCGCAGCCCGATCCGGCCCTGCCCCCAGAGCAACGCGGCCATCAGCACGCCGCCCACCAGCAGCCCGGCCACCGGGACCGCGCCGCCGTGCCTGGCCGCCATCGCCGCGCCGAGTACCAGGGTGGCCGGCGCGGTGCCGATGCCCAGCCAGGCGCCGACCGCCGCGGGCCACCGCCGTTCGGGAGCCTCAGACAACGTGGTGCAGGTAGCCGGCTATCGCGGCGTCCAGCACCTCCGCGCCCGGGCGCGCCCACACCTCGGCGGAGAAGACCTCCACCTCGATCGGGCCGAGGTAGCCGGCCGCGTCCACCGCCTCGCGCAGCCGGCGCAGCTCGATGCAGCCGTCGCCGGGCAGCGCCCGGCCGAGCAGCACCCCCTCCGGCAGCGGGGTCACCCAGTCGCAGACCTGGAAGGCGGCGATCCGCGAGCCGGCCCGCTCGATCTGCGCGTACACAGTGTCGTCCCACCAGACGTGGTACGCGTCCACGACCACGCCCACCACCGCCGGATCGAAGCGCTCGGCGATGTCCAGCGCCTGGCCGAGGGTGGCGATCACGCAGCGGTCGGCGCAGAACATCGGGTGCAGCGGCTCGATGGCCAACCGCACCCCGGCCGCCGTCGCGTGCGGGGCCAACTCGCCGATCGCGTCGGCGACCCGGCGCCGAGCGCCGTCGACGTCCCGGCTGCCCGCCGGCAGCCCGCCGGACACCAGCACCAGCTCGGGTGCGCCTAGGGCGGCGGCCTCCTCGATGGCCCGCAGGTTCTCCGCACGCCAGTCATCGGCCTGGAAGAAGCCGCCCCGGCACAGCGAGGTGACGGTGAGGCCGGCGTCGCGGACCAGCTTCGCCGAGCGGGCCAGCCCGTGCTCGGCCGCCGGCTCCCGCCACAGCCCGATGCCCGGCACGCCGGCCGCCACGCAGCCGGCCACCACCTCGGGCAGCGGCCAGTGCTGGGCGGTGGCCTGGTTGAACGAGAAGCGCTCCAGACTCATTGGCCGACCCCGGCAACGGTGAACAGCGCCCGCGCTCGGGCGGCGGCCAGGTCGGCGTCGGGCAGCAGCCCGGCGGCGTCGGCCAGGGTGAGCAGGGTGGCCAGGTGCGCCGGGGACCGGCCGGACTGCGCGCCGCCGACCATGGTGAAGTGGCTCTGGTGCCCGGCCAGCCAGGCCAGGAACACGATCCCCGTCTTGTAGTGCCAGGTCGGCGCCGCGAACAGGTGCCGGGCCAGCGGCACGGTCGGCCCGAAGATCTCGTCGTACGCGGCCAGGTCGCCCCGGTCCAGGGCGGCCAACGCGGCGGCGGCGGCCGGCGCGATGGCCGCGAACACCCCGAGCAGCGCGTCGGAGTGGCCCACCTCGTCACCCCGGATCAGCTCCGGGTAGTGGAAGTCGTCGCCGGTGTAGAGCCGTACCCCGGCCGGCAGCCGGCGGCGCAGCGCGACCTCCCGCCCGGCGTCCAGCAGGGACACCTTGATCCCGTCCACCCTGGACTGGTGTGCCTTGATCAGCTCGATCACCGTGTCGGCGGCCAGGTCCAGGTCGACCGCACCCCAGTAGCCCGTCAGCGCCGGGTCGAACATCAGGCCCAGCCAGTGCAGCACCACCGGCTCCTCGGCGGCGGTCAGCAGGTCGTCGTACACCCGCAGATAGTCCTCCGGGCCGCGGGCCGCGGCGGCCAGGTGCCGGCTGCACATCAGCACCGGCCGCGCGCCGGCCGCCCGTACGTCGTCGAGCTGCTCCCGGTAGGCCGCGGTGACCTCGGCCAGGGTGGCCGGGCCGGTCGGCAGCTGGTCGGTGCCGACTCCGGCGACGATCCGTCCGCCCACCGCGCGGGCCTCGTCGGCACTGCGCCGGATCAGTTCCCGGGTGGCCGGGTAGTCCAGCCCCATCCCCCGCTGGGCGGTGTCCATCGCCTCGGCGACCCCCAACCCGTACGACCAGAGGTGCCGCCGGAAGGCCAGCGTGGTGTCCCAGTCCACTGCCGCCGGCGCGCCCGGCACGTTCTCCGCGCCGGGATCGGCCACCACGTGCGCGGCGGCGTACGCGATCCGGCTGGTCGCCGGGGCGGCTGGCCGGGGGAACCCGCTCCCCCGGCCAGCCGGTGCCGCCGCCCGCCGGGCAGCACCACCTCGGCAGTCATGAGTTCAGCTCCGGCACCTCGACGCGGACTCCCTCGCGGGCCGAGCGCAGCCCGAGTTCGGCGAGCTGCACGCCGCGCGCGCCGGCCAGGAAGTCCCAGCGGAACGGCTCACCGGCCACCACGTGCCGCAGGAACGCCTCCCACTGCACCTTGAAGCCGTTGTCGAACTCCTCGTTGTCGGGCACCTCGGTCCACTGCGCCCGGAAGTCCTCGGTGACCGGCAGGTCCGGGTTCCAGACCGGCTTCGGCGTGACCGCCCGATGCTGCGCCCGGCAGCGGCGCAGACCCGCCACGGCGCTGCCCTCAGTGCCGTCGACCTGGAACTCCACCAGCTCGTCGCGGAACACCCGCACGCACCAGGACGAGTTGAGCTGAGCGATCACCCCGCCGTCGAGCTCGAAGATGCCGTACGCGGCGTCGTCGGCGGTGGCGGGGTAGGTGCGGCCGTCCTCGTCGACCCGCTCGGGAACGTGGGTGGCGGTCACGCAGGAGACGGCGGCCACCCGGCCGAACAGCTCCTCCAGCACGTAGTGCCAGTGCGGGAACATGTCGACCACGATGCCGCCGCCGTCCTCGGCCCGGTAGTTCCAGGACGGACGCTGGGCCGGCTGCCAGTCGCCCTCGAAGACCCAGTAGCCGAACTCGCCGCGCACCGAGAGGATCCGGCCGAAGAAGCCGCCGTCGATGAGCCGCTTGAGCTTGCGCAGCCCCGGCAGGAAGAGCTTGTCCTGCACCACGCCGGTGCGTACCCCGGCGGCGTCGGCGGCCCGGGCCAGGTCGAGCGCGGCGGCGGTGTCCTCGGCCAGGGGCTTCTCCGTGTAGATGTGCTTGCCGGCCTCGATCGCCTGCCGGATCGCCTTCTCCCGCTGCTGGGTGACCTGGGCGTCGAAGTAGATCTCGACGTCGTCACGGGCCAGCGCCGAGGTGAGGTCGGTGGTCCAGTCGGTCAGCCCGTGTCGCTCGGCGAGCTCGCGGAGTTTCGTCTCGTTGCGTCCGACCAGGACCGGTTCCGGCCAGATGGTCGTGCCGTCGGCCAACGTCACCCCGCCGGACTCGCGGATGGCCAGCAGCGAGCGGACGAGGTGCTGCCGGTAGCCCATCCTCCCGGTCACGCCGTTGACGATGATGCCGATCGACCTGCGGGTCATGATGTTCCTTCCGTCGTGCTGGTCGTGCCGATGCGGGCTCAGTGGTTGGCGGCCGCGCTGCCGAGCAACCCGCGCAGGTCGGTGGCGAGCCGGTCGAAGCGGGGATCCGACATCACCTGCGCGTAGTCGCGGTGCGCCGGCAGGTCGACTGGAAAGGTGCGGATGATCCGGCCAGGCCGGGCACTCATCACCACGACCCGGGTGCCGAGGAAGACCGCCTCGGCGATGGAGTGGGTCACCAGCACCACCGTGGTGCCGGTCTCCCGCCAGATCCGGTGCAGCTCGGCGTTCATCTGCTCCCGGGTCAGCGCGTCCAGGGCACCGAACGGCTCGTCCATGAGCAGCACCGGCGGGGAGTGCAGCAGCGCGCGGCAGAGCGCCACCCGCTGCTGCATACCGCCGGACAGCTCGTGCGGCAGCGCCTTCTCGAAGCCGGTCAGGCCGGTCATCTCGATCAGCTCGTCCGTCCGGCGGGCCGCCTGCGCCCGGTCCATGCCGCGCATCTCGGCCTGGAGCAGGATGTTCGCCCGCGCGCCGCGCCACTCCAGCAGCGCGGCCTTCTGAAAGACGAAGCCGATCTCCTTCTGCGGGCCGCGCACCGGGCGGTCCAGCAGCGACACGTCGCCGCTGGTCGGCCGGACCAGCCCGGCGATGATCTTCAGCAGCGTGGACTTGCCGCAGCCGGACGGACCGACGATGGTGACGAACTCCCCCGGCTGGATGTCCAGCGACACGTCGTCCAGCGCGGTGGTCTGCGACCGTCGGGAGCTGAACCGGACGGTCAGCCCGGACATCCCGATGGCGGTGCCGGCCTGCGCCGGCGCGGCGGTCACCCGGTCACCCCTGGGCCGCGTAGGAGGCGTCCCAGTACGCGTTGGGCGCGCCCGGGTCCTTCAGCTCCGCGTAGCGGGACATCAGGTCGATGGTCTCGGTCCACTGGGCCTCGGTGTTCACCCCGGGCGGGCCGTCGGCGCCGATCAGCGGCAGGTTGAGGGTGAGCTGCTTGGTGAGCACCTCGGGTGCCGGCTCGTTCTCGGCGAGCGCGCTCATGGCGCTCACCGCGCCGGCCGGATCGCGCGCGGCCTCGGCCCAGGACTTCTGCGTTGCCCGGACGAACTTGCGGGCCAACTCCGGGTCCTTTTCCAGGGTCTGGGTGTTGGCGATCAGACCGGTGCCGAGCAGGTTCATCCCGTAGTCGGCGAAGAGCAGCACGTCGACCTTCTTGCCGGTCTTGCTCTCGATGGTGGGCGCCTGGTCGTGGAAGAAGCCCATGATGGCGTCGACCCGGCCCTCGGCCAGCGCGGCGATCTTGCCGGCGGCGTCCACGTTGACCACCTTGACGTCGTCCTTCTTGAGGCCGTTCTTCTCCAGCCAGGCCGGGAAGGTCGCGTAGAGCGCGTCACCGGGGGTGCCGCCGACGGTCTTGCCCTTGAGGTCCGCCGGGGTCTTGATGTTCTCCTCGGTGAAGAACTCCACCGAGGAGGGGCCCTTCTCCAGGTACGCGCCGAGGCTGCGCACCGGCATCCCGCTGGCCACGGACTTGAGCAGCACCGGGCTGTCCGCCCAGCCGAAGTCGGTCTGCTTCTGGGCGACCTGCTTGACCGTGTTGCCGGAGCCGTTGCCCGGCAGGATCTTCAGGTCGATGCCCTCGGCGGAGTAGTAGCCCTTCTGGAGCCCGTAGTAGAACGGGGCGTGCTCGCCGTAGGGCACCCAGTTGAGGGTGAGGGTGACCTGCTTGCTGCCGTCGGCGCCGGTGCCGCCGTCGGAGGAGTCGTCCCCGCCGCAGCCGGTGGCGGCGAACAGCAGGGCGGCGGTGGCCAGGATGGTGGTGGCGGTGCGTTTCATCGGTGCCTCCGTGATGGGGTCGGTCAGGAGGTGGTGAGTGGTACGCCGGCCCGACGGCTGGCGTGCCAGGGAATGAGCAGTGCCTCGGCGATCTCGACCAGCACGAACAGGACGATGCCGATGGCGGACATCAGGATCAGGTCGGCGAACAGCAGCGGGGCGTCGAGGTTGCCGTTGGCCAGCAACAGGACGTAGCCGAGCCCTTCACTGGCGCCGACGAACTCGCCGACCACGGCGCCGACCACCGCGAGGGTGACCGCCACCTTGAGGCCGGCCATCAGGTGCGGCAGCGCGTTCGGGAAACGGATCTTGCGGAAGGTGCGCCACGGCCCGGCGCCCATCGTGGCGGCGAGGTCGAGCAGCTCCGGGTCGGTGGAGCGCAGCCCGGCCACGCCGGAGATGACCACCGGGAAGAACGCGATGAGCACCGCCAGAATGATCTTCGGGGTGAGGCCGAGACCGAACCAGACCACCAGCAGTGGGGCGATGGCGATCTTCGGGATGACCTGTGCGAACAGGACGATCGGGTAGAGCGCCTTGTCCAGGGTGCGCGAGTAGGCGATGGCGACCGCGGTGGCCAGCCCCAACGCGGCGGCCAGCACGAAGCCGAGCACCGTCTCGTAGAGGGTGACCATGGTGTGCCGAGCCAGCTCGGACCACTGGCCGGTCATGGTGGTCCAGACCTGGCCGGGGGTGGGCACCAGGTAGTTGGGCACGTATTCCCGGGCGGCGACGAACCACCAGGCGGCGAAGAACGCCGCCAGCACCAGCGCCGGGCGCCACAGCGAGTCGGCGAAGGCGACTGCCCGCCGGCCGAGGGTCGGTCGTGGCGGTCGGCCGCCCACGCCGGGCGGCGGGCCGACCACGGTGGACGGGGTGGCCGCCGCTGTGGCGGATTCACCGGCCGCCGTCGCGGCGGCGGCCTTCCGGCCCGCCGTGTCCAGAGCGTTCTCGGTCACGCGGAACCTCCTCGGGGCCCGGCACGGCACCCGCGGACCGGGCCGGTCGGCGTATCAGGCAAACGCTTTCCAGGAGCGTAGGCGGCCCCTCGGCACCAGGCAAGGCCTTTCCCCGATCTGTTTCCGCCGCGCCGGCGACCGGCTCAACCTCGGCCCCGGGACCGTCCCGAATGGATGGTCAGACGGTGGCCGGATAGGTGTCGAGCAGGCCGCACATGCCCAGTCGGCCCCGCTCGACCGGCTCGCCCACCGCGTACACCCCGGCCTCGCCCAGGTGCCCGGGATCGCCCCGGTCGAGCGCGTCGAGCTGCTCGCCGGTGCCGGCGGCGGCCCGGCCCGCGCCGGCCGCCCACCGCTCTCGCCAGCGCGCCAGCAGCGGCCGGCGCAGCGCCAGCGCCGCGGAGTGGAACGCGGCCAGCGCCGTCGGACCACCGGCCCGCAGCGCCTGAAAGCCGGTCACCGCCAGATCCCGCCGGCGGTACGCGGCGGTCACGTCGGCGCCCGGCGCTCCCCCGCCAGGCAGTGCCGCGGCGGCGGCGTACGCGGCCGGGTCGGCCAGCACCTCGGGCGGGAAGGTCAGCACCGCGTCGCCGGCCTCGGGCAGACCGCTGTTCTGCATCAACACCACGATGGTCAGTCCGCCACCGTTGACCAGGCGGTGCACGGTGCCCGGCTCGAACCAGACCACCGCGCCCGGTCGCAGCGGGGTCTCCCGGTAGCCGGCGGTGGTGAGGGTCTGCACCGCGCCCTCGCCGCCCGTCACCACGTACCCCTCGGTGCAGCAGAGGTGCACGTGCGGGGTGCCGCCGACCACGCCGTCCGGCGCGGCGGTGTCGTAGACGCGGAGCCGGGAGACCCCGATCCCGCCGGGCAGCGGGGCCGACCGGTCAGGCATCGAAGTACTCGTCGGTGTCGTCGGCCGCCGGCAGCGACACCAGCAGCACGGTGAGGTCGCCGATGGCCCGGTGCCGGCAACCCGGCTTGATCAGGAACGCGGACATCGGCCGGGCCGGGTGGCGCACCCCGTCCAGCTCGACCTCGCCCTCACCGGCCAGCACGATGTAGTACTCGGTGGCGATCCGGTGGTGGTGGGTGACCGCGTCCTGCACCTGGAGCAGGTGCACGCTGGCCTGGCCGTCGCTCTCGGCGATGAAGCCCCGGCGGGTGGTGCCGCAGGAGCAGCGTCTGGTGGGAAGGTCGTCGAGTTGAAGCACCGCGAAGCGTTCGGACATGGCCGGGCCTCCCTGCGGGAAAGGGCTTTCTCTGCGGTACCGTGACGCTAGCCGGCACGGCGAAACGCCGTCAACAGACCGAGGGGGCGGGCCATGGCCACCCTGTCCGACGTGGCGCGGCGCGCGGGCGTCTCGCCCGCCACCGCCTCCCGCGTGATCAATGGCAGCAGCAAGCCCGTCACCGACGAGCTGCGCGAGCGGGTGCTCGCCGCCGTGGCCGAGTTGCAGTACGTGCCGAACGCGCACGCCCAGTTGCTGGCCCGCTCGCACCGCAGCGCGGTCGGCGTGATCGTGCACGACGTCTCCGACCCGTACTTCGCCGAGATCACCCGCGGGCTGCAACGCGTCGCCACCGACCAGGGCCGGCTGCTGATGATCTGCAACAGCTACCGCGACCCGGACCGCGAGTTGGAGTACGTGGAGCTGCTGCGCGGCCACCAGGTGGCGGCGCTGATCCTGGCCGGCTCCGGCTATCACGACGACGCGTTCACCCGGCAGCTCAACGAGAAGCTCGCCGCGTACGAGGCGACCGGTGGGCGGGTCGCGGTGATCGGCCGGCACGAACACTCGGGTGACGCGGTGATGCCGGACAACCGGGCCGGCGGCTACCTGGCCGGTCGGGAGCTGTGCGAGCTGGGACACCGGGCGATCGGCGTCGTCGCCGGCCCGCGCATCCTCACCACCACCACCGACCGGCTGGCCGGGCTCCGGCAGGCCCTCGCCGAGCAGGGTTGCGACGTGCCCGCGCGGCGCATCCGGTACGCCGAGTTCGACCGCGACGGCGGCGCCGAGGCCACCGCCCGGCTGCTCGACGCCGACCCGGAGCTGACCGCGATCGTGGCGCTCAACGACTCGATGGCCATCGGCGCGCTCGCCACCCTGCGGGCCCGTTCCCTGGCCGTGCCGCAGCGCGTCTCGGTGGTGGGCTTCGACGACATGCCGATCGCCCGGGACGTGACTCCGGCGTTGACCACCGTGCGGCTGCCACTGGTCGACATGGGGGTCCGCGCGATGTCCCTGGTGCTCGGCGCGGAGGCGCCGGCGCCCCGGGTCGAGGTGCTCCCCGCCGAGCTGGTCCGGCGGGACACCGCCGGCCCCGCTCCGCAGTCCACACGGGACACCGCCGGTGCGGTGCCGCGTCCGCGTCGGGTTGACGACGCCTCGTGACCGTGACCAGCCCGACACAGCGTCCGCTCACGACGGACGACGTGACCTACCTGGTCCGTGCGTCGTTCGGCCCGCACACGCGGGTACGCGACAGCGGCCCGCTGACCGGCGGCGGCTACGCCACGGTCTGGTGGGCGTTGCTCGACGACGACCGTCGCGTGGTGCTGAAGCTGGCCCCGCCCGCCGGTACGCGCCTGCTGCGCTACGAGCGCGGGCTCTGCGCGGCCGAGGCACGATACTTCCGGCTGGTCGCCGAGCGGGCGCAGGAGGTGCCCGTTCCTCCGGTGCTGCACCACGGCACCGACCCGGCGTACGGCGAGTGGCTGGTCACCGGGATGCTGCCCGGCCGGTCGCTGCGCGAGCTGGCCGAGGCCGGCGCGGCGGTCGACGACGGCCCGGCGCGGTACGACCTCGGGGCGGCCCTCGCCGCGCTGCACCGGGTCACCGGCGACCGGTTCGGTTATGACGGCGACCGGGCCGACGGGTCGACCTGGCGGGCCGCCTTCACCGCGATGCTCGACGCGCTGCTCGCCGACGCGGCCGACTGGGACGTCCGGCTGCCGGTCACCGCGGACCGGCTGCGCGCGCTGGTCGGGCGGCACGCCGGCGTGCTGGATGAGGTGCGCCGCCCGGCGCTGCTGCACTTCGACTGCTGGGACGGCAACGTGCTGACCGCGCCCGGCCCGGACGGCCGGCTGCGACTCCGCGGGCTGGTGGACGGCGAACGGTTTCTGCACGGCGATCCGCTGCTGGACCTGGTCTCGCCGCTGCTCTACCGGCGGGTCGAGGACGAGCCGGAGCATCCGCTGCTGCGCGGCTACCGTGCCGCGGCCGCCGAGCCGCTGGTGCTGGACGACGCGTCCCGCCGCTGGCTCAGCCTCTACCGGCTGCACCTGTACCTGCTGATGACGGTGGAGATGCCGAGCCGCGGGATGACCGCGCTGAGCCATCCCGGGCGGCACTCCCGGCTGGCGACCCTGCTCGACGAGGAGCTCGCCGCGCTCGACCAGGAGTGACCTCGGCATAACGGATTGTCCCGGGCCCGTCCCGGGCTTAACCTCCCCCGGTGCAGATTCGGGAGTTCGTCGACCAGGACTGGTCGCAGGTGTGGCCGATCATCGAGGAGGTGATCCGGGCACAGGAGACCTTCCCCTACGACCCCGCGATGACCGCCGAGCAGTCGTACGGCATGTGGGCGGAGGCGGCGCCGGGGCGGACCGTCGTGGCGGTCGACGGCACGCGGGTGCTCGGCACCGCGAAGATGGGCACCAACCGTCCCGGGCCGGGCTCGCACGTGTCCACCGCGAGCTTCATGGTTGCCGCCGACGCGCGCGGGCGGGGCGTGGGCACCGCGCTGTGCCGAGACGCGGTGGCCTGGGCGCGCCGCCAGGGGTACGCCGGGATGCAGTTCAACGCCGTGGTGGAGAGCAACCGGTCGGCGGTCGAGCTGTACCGCCGGGAGGGCTTCGAGGTGGTCGGCACGGTGCCGGGCGCGTTCCGTCACCCCACCCTCGGCCGGGTCAGCCTGCACGTCATGTACCAGGAGTTGTGACCGGACCTGCGGGTGCGGCGGAACCGCTGGCGGGTACGTGGCACTGCCAGGTGCCTGTCGAGCTGCCCCACTTCTGGGGCCGCTCGACAGGCACGGTGGGACAGGCCGGCTCGACGGATGACCGGGGTGGAGCCGCGGCTAACCGGCCTTTCCCGCCGGAATCGGGACGGGCAACCGACGCGGCTCCGCGCCGGCTCGGCGGATCGGGGTGAACAGCCCGCCGATCGCGACCAGCAGACACCCCGCCCCCGCCACGATGGCGACCGCCGCGACGCCGTAACGGGCCGCGGCCCAGGTCAGCGCGACTGCGCCGGCCGGCCCGAGGGCGTAGTGGGTGCTCCAGAACGCCGAGGTGACCCGGCCGAGCAGATGGTCGGGAGTGATCTCCTGGCGCAGGGACATCGAGCAGATCCCGCCCACGCTCAGGCAGCACAGGTACACGCCGGTCAGCGCGGTGACCATCGGCACGGTCGTCGCGAGGCCGACGCCCGCCACGGCGAGACCGCAGACCGCATGTGCGCCGATCCAGGTGACGCCGAAGCCGCGCCGGCGGCGCAGCGGGGCAACCAGGAGCGCCCCGGCGATGGTGCCGACCGCCGCCAGGCCGAGCACCGTGCCGACGGTGCCCTCGGAGCCGCCGAGGTCGTGCGTGACGTGGTAGATCAGCACGTCGGTGAAGCCGTAGGTCAGGAAGATGAAGACCGACAGCAGCACGGTCAGCGCGCGGAGCACGGGGTGACGCCACAGGAACCGCGCCCCGGCCAGGAACTCGACCAGCGGCCGCTGCCGGGTCACCGGCGCGGCGTCGTCGGCCTGGACGGGTCGCAATCGGATCACCCACAGGCCGATCGCGGAGAACGCGAAGCTCGCCGCGTTGACGACGATCGCCACCGCCGGGCCGAACCGGGCCGACACCACGCCGGCCAGCAGCGGGCCGACCACCGCCGCCGCCGCGTACGTCGCCTGCAACCGGCCGTTGGCCTCGGTGATCCGATCCCGGTCGACCAGGTTGCGGACCGCGGTCACCGCGGCGACCCGGAACACCATCCCGGCCGCCTCGCAGATCGGCAGCACGACGAAGAGCAGCCACACCTGCGGCCCGGCGAGCCAGGCCAGTGGCACCAGGCCGTAGAGCACCAGCCGGGCCAGGTCCGCCGCGATCATCAGGGTCCGCCGGTCGTACCGGTCGACCAGCACACCGCCGAAGATCCCGGCGACGACGGACGCCGCGCCCGCGACGGCGGTGAGCAGACCCATCCGGGCCACCGACCCGGTCGCCTGGAGCACCAGCAGCGGCACCGCGAGGTACGCGAACGAGTCGCCGGCCGCGGAGAGCGACTGCGCGATCCAGTACGTGCCGAATGTGCGGTCCCTCCAGAGCGGAGGCCGGACCGTACCGACAGGTCGGCTCATGGCGACGAGGGTAGTGGGTGTGACCGCCCGGCATCGGCTGTGCCGGGCGTCACACCAACCCATGTCACGAATCGCCGGGCGACGCGCATCTCGTGGTCGTCACACAACGAGAGAGGCCCGACGATGAGCACATCACACGAAGCCGGCACGGCCACCACGCACCGCGTGCTGATCCTGGGCGCGGGGTACGCGGGCATGGCCGCGGCGATCCAGCTCGCGGCCCGCACGAAGCGGCGCACCGACGTGCAGGTGACCCTGGTGAACGCGCAGGAGCGGTTCACCGAACGGTTGCGGCTGCACATGGTGGCGACCGGTCAGCACCTGCACGAGCGGGACATCCCGGCGCTCCTGGCCGACGCCGGCGCCCGGTTCGTCCGCGGGTGGGTCACGGCGGTGGACGCGCACGCGAAGACCGTCCGGATCGACGACAGCCGGGTGCTGCACTACGACACGCTGGTGTACGGGTTGGGCAGCGTGGCCGACACGACGCTGGTGCCCGGGGTCGAGGACCACGCGTACACCCTGGACAGCGCCCAGGACGCGGCGTCGCTGGCCGACCGGCTGGCGCGGCTCGCCGACGGCACGGTGGTGGTCGTCGGCAGTGGGCTGACCGGGGTCGAGTCGGCCGCGGAGATCGCCGAGCGGTACCCGCGGCTGAACGTGGTACTGGCGGGCCGGCAGGAACCGGGCGCCAGCATGAACCCCAGGGCCCGGGATTATCTGCGGGCCGCGCTCGATCGTCTCGGTGTCCAGGTGCACAGCGGGACGGCGGTGACCAAGGTGCTGCCCGACTCGGTCGAGCTGGCGGGCGAGACGAGCATCGCGGCCGATGTCGTCCTGTGGACGGGCGGCACTCGCGTGTCACCGCTGGCGGCCGCCGCGGGCCTGACCGTCGACCAGCGCGGTCGTGTCGTCACCGACGCCACACTGCGGTCGGTGTCGCACCCCGACGTGTACGCGATCGGCGACGCGGCGGCGATCCGCCAGGGCTACGGCAACATGCACGGCACCTGCCAGAGCGGCATGCCGACCGGCGTGCACGCGGCGGTGTCGATCGCCCGCGCGCTGGACGGCAGGCAGCCCAGGCCGTTCCGGTTCGGCTACTACCA
Organism: Micromonospora cremea; assembly: GCF_900143515.1. Classification (NCBI taxonomy): domain Bacteria; kingdom Bacillati; phylum Actinomycetota; class Actinomycetes; order Micromonosporales; family Micromonosporaceae; genus Micromonospora; species Micromonospora cremea. The sequence goes on from NZ_FSQT01000001.1 coordinate 2,105,162, forward strand.
CACCCCGGTGAGCCTGGGCCGGCATGACGCGGTCGTGCAGTTCACCCACCCCGATGACAGCCCGCGCCGAGTGTGTCTGACCGGCCGCGCGGCGGTCTGGTACAAGGAGACGGTGAGCGCATCCCCCTGGCCGACCTACCTCCGCATGGTGAAGCTGCCCTCCTCCGGCGCGTTCTGGCCGCACGGTGGGCGCTTCACCCGGCTCCGGGACGCGCGGTGACCCGCCCGCAGTCGGACGCCGACCAGGAGATCTTCCACCGCCATCGCAACCTGCTGTTCTCGGTGGCCTACCGCATCCTCGGCTCGGCGGCCGACGCCGAGGACGCCGTCCAGGACGCGTGGATCAAATGGTCCGGGGCCGACCGCTCCCAGGTGGCCGACCCCAAGGCGTACCTGGCGCGCATCGTCTCGAATCTCGCGCTGCAACGTCTGCGCTCCAGCCAGCACCGACGCGAGACCTACGTGGGGCCGTGGCTTCCCGAGCCCGTCCTGACCGAAGGCGACACCGCGGACGCCGTCACCGACGCCGAGTCGGTGTCGATGGCGATGCTGGTGGTGTTGGAAACGCTCAGTCCGCTCGAGCGGGCGGTGTTCGTCCTGAAGGAGGTCTTCGACTTCAGCCATGGCGAGATCGCGGTGGCGGTGGAACGCTCCGAGGTCGCCGTGCGCCAGGCCGCGCACCGCGCTCGGGAGCACGTGCGCGCCCGGCGCCCACGCTTCACGGCGGACCGGTCGCAGCAGCGTGGGGTGACCGAGCGATTCCTCGCCGCGGCGACCGGCGGCGACATCAACACCCTGTTGGAGTTGCTGTCGCCGGACGTCACGTTGTGGACCGACGGCGGCGGCAAGGTCCGCCAGGCTCTGCGCCCGATCGTGGGTGCGGAGACGGTCGCCGCCTGGTTCGCGGCCATCGGCACCGTCACCTACCAGGGCGTCCGGCCCGACGACATGCGCGCCACCCTGGTTGAGATCAACAACGGGCCGGGCCTGGTGTTCAGCGGGGCCGGCCGGGTGATCGCCACCGTCACCTTCGACATCGACGCCGACGGCCGCATCACCACCATTCACAACGTCGCCAACCCGGACAAGCTCCGAGCCGTCGGCGACGGCACCACCCACGACCTCGCCACGAGCTGAGCCGGCCGCGGGAAGGATCCCGCGGCCGGCTCCGGGTCGGTACGAAACGTGGTCAGCGCTGGCGCAGCGGTGCCAGCGCGGTGCTCCAGGCCACGACCTGGTCGAGGGTGACGCCGAGGGCGTCCCGCTGGTGCTCGTTGGGCTTGAAGACGCTGAAGTTCTCGAAGTCGGTGAAGAGCGACAGCGCGACCTGGGACCGCACGTCGGCCATCTGGAGCTCACCGGAGATCAGCCGCAGGTGCTCGACGGCGCGCGCGCCGCCGACCGAGCCGTAGCTGACGAAGCCGACGGCCTTGTTGTTCCACTCGGCGTAGAGGAAGTCGATGGCGTTCTTCAGGGCGCCCGAGGTGGAGTGGTTGTACTCGGGCGTGACCATCACGAACCCGTCGAACGACGCGATGGTCTCGGCCCAGCGCAGCGTGTGCGGCTGGGTGTACTGGCCCATCGCCGGCGGGTACGCCTCGTCGAGGTGCGGCAGCTTGTAGTCGAGCAGGTCGATCAGCTCGAACTCCGCGTCGGAGCGCTGCTTGGCGACCTCGAGGACCCAGCGGGCGACGGCTTCGCCGTTGCGGCCCGGGCGGGTGCTCCCGAGGATGATCCCGATCCTGGTCATGGTTGCGCCTTTCAGAAGGTCCTTGCCTGGCGACGTGAACGCTAGCCAGTTGTTGCTTGGTCAAGCAAACTCTTCCTCCATGTCGAGGATCACAGCACGGGTCGGCAGTTGCTCGGTCAAGCAACTAGGATGGGGGTATGTCCGGCAACTCCGCAGAACCCCTTCGCCCCCTCAACCCCGACGAGGAGGCGCTGGTCCGCTCCCTGGGCCAATTGATGTTCGTCCTGCCTCGGGCCATCGACGCCGACATGACCGGCGACCGTCAGCTACCGCTGACCGAGTACACCGCCCTCCGGGTCCTCTCCGAGGCGCCGGGCCGGCAGCTACGGATGAACGAACTCGCCGCGGAGTGCCAACTCTCGCTCAGCGGGATGACCCGCACCATCACCCGGTTGGAGACGCAGGGCCTGGTCGAGCGGGTCCGCAGCGAGCAGGACGCCCGCGGCTGGAACGCCGTTCTCACCGCCGCCGGCTTCACCCGGCTGGAGGAGTCCTGGCCGAGCCACCTGGCCGCCGTGCGGCGGCGGTTCCTGGACCACCTCGAAGGCTTCGATCTCGTCCAGCTGGCCCGCGCGTTCCGGCAGATCGGCACGGCCGACTGAGCCGAAGCGCGACCGGTGTCACCGGGCCGGCGCGTAGCGGGCCAGCGGATTGGTCAGCGTGCCGACGAACTGGAGGGCGGCCGACGGGTCGGCCAGGTCGATCATCTGCTGGTTGTCGCGCAGTTGCAGCCGGTTGAGGCAGGACAGCGCGAACTCCGGGGCGAACAGGTCGTAGCGGCGGGCCCGCTCGGCCAGGTGCGGCACCCGGTCCAGGTAGTCGGCGGCGCAGGCCACGACCGTGCGCCAGAACACCTCCTCGGCCAGCACGCCGGCCTCGACCAGCACCGCGTTGAGGTGACGCAGGAAGCAGTCGACCACGTCGGTGAAGATGCTCAGCAGCTTGGTGTCGTCGGGCACCTCGACCCGGATCCGCTCCACCGCGGGCGGCAGCTCGACCTCGGCGCACATCACCGCGATCTCCTCGGCGATGTCCTTGAAGATCACCCGCTCGACGGTGTCCCGCTCGTCGAGGACCAGGATGACGTTCTCGCCGTGCGGCATGAAGGCCAGATCGTGGGCGTAGAAGCTGTGCAGCAGCGGGGTCAGGTAGGCGTCCAGGTAGCGGCGCAGCCACACCTCGGGCGCCAGCCCGGACCGGGCGATCAGCTCCGCCGCCAGCGAGCCGCCGGCACTGTCCACGTGCAGCAGCGCGGCCATGGTGGTCAACCGTCGGCCCGGGGCCAGGCCGGGCACCGGGCTCTCTCGCCACAGCGCGGCCAGCATCTTCCGGTACGGCGAGGTGCGGTCGGTGGCCGCCTCGTACTGCCGGTGCCGGTAGCCCACCGCGGCCCGCTCCCGGATGATCGTCAGCCCGGTGCCGGTCAGCACCTCGTCGCCCGCGATCAGGTCGGCCAGCCAGTCGTTGATGGCCGGGGTGGCCGCCATGTACGCGGCCGACAGCCCGCGCATGAAGCCCATGTTCAGCACCGAAAGCGCGGTCTTGACGTAGTGCCGGCCCGGCGCGGTCACGTTGAAGAACGTACGGATGGACTGCTGGGCGAGGTGCTCGTCGGACCCGGGGCCGAGGTGCACGAGCCGGCGCTCGGCCAGCTCGCCGGCGAAGGTGACCGCCAGCTTGTTCCACCACTGCCACGGGTGCGCCGGGATCAGGTGGTAGTCGGCGAGGTCCAGCCCGAGGCCGGCCATCGTGGCGGCGAACCGGGCCCGGGTGTCCGGGTCCAACTCGCTCTCGATCAGGGTGTCGTAGTCGAGGTCGGCGGCGCTGCTGAACGTCGAGTGGTCGCGGTGCGCGGCCAGCCATTCCAGCCGGACCGGGGCGGCGGCCTCCGGGGCGTACCGGTGGTACTCGTCGACGCCGAAGCCGAGCCGGCCGTTGTTGGCCACGAAGCAGGGGTGACCCTCGGTCATCGACGTCTCGATGGTCTGAAAGTCCGCCTCGGCCAGCTCGGCGGCGCTCGGCGCGGGCCGAGCCAGCTTGTACGCGGTGCCGGCGAGGGTGGAGGTGATCTCCTCCAGGTAAACCGGAAGCACCCGCGCGGAGAGCCCGAGGGAGTCGCGCAGCTCGACGATCAGGTCCACCGCGTCGGGTGGGACCGGCGTGCCGTCGCGGTGCCGGGTGATGCTGTCCGCGTCGATCTGCCAGTGCGCCAACGCGAGCACCCGCGCGGCGAACCGGTACGTGACCGTGCCGTCGTCGCTGCGCACCTCGTACCACCGTCGGTCGTCGCCGGCGCCTGGCACGGGCACGGGGGTGATCAGCCGTTCGTGGGTGAACTCGGCGAGCGCCTTGCGGACCAGCAGCCGGTTGGCCCGGGCCCAGAGCTGCGGGGTGAGATGCCCGACCGGGTCGTCGGCGGCCGACCTGGCGGCGGAGGACGGCTGGGTGGGGACGGCGGTGGCGGTCACGCCGGGGCTCCTTCGGTTCGGGTGGCGGCGGCGGGGTCGGCGGCGGCGCGGTCGATGGCGGCGTGGAACTGGGCCCGGGTGCAGACGCTCAACAGCGCCTCCTTCTCGGACTTGGCGACGGCGCCGACGACCTCGAAGCCGACGGCGGCGTTCAGCGCGTGCACGGCGGTGTTGCGCACGTCCGGCTCGACCACCACCCGGCGGGTCGCCGGGTCGGCGAAGAGCCAGGCCATGACGGTGGTGATGACCGCGCGGGTGAACCCGTGCACCGGGGCGTCGGTGGGTGCGCAGAGGAAGTGCATGCCCACGTCGGCGGGCTGGGCGTCGTACAGGCCGACCAGCTCGACGTGGGCCGGGTCGTAGCGTTCGGCCAGGAAGGCGGGCCGCCCGTCGCACAGGCCGAGGTACGCGTCGTGGTGCGGGTGGGCGGCGATCCGCCGGTACTCCTCGGCCACGCCGGCCGGGTCGGCGTCCTGCATCAACCAGAACGCCGCCTTCGGGTGGGTCACCCAGGAGTGCAGCAGCGCGGCGTCGGCGTCCGGGTCGAGGGTACGCAGCGCGAACTCACCGAGCCGATCGTCGACGCGGGTGAAGACGACGGTCACGACGCCACCCCGGCGGGCGCGCCGAACTCCTGGAAGGTGATGCTCTTCTCGATCGGGTAGTGCTCCCGGCCGAGCAGCTCCCGGATGACCCACGAGTTGCGGTACGCGCCCATGCCCAGGTCCGGTGAGGTGATGCTGTGCGTGTGGGTGCCCGCGTTCTGCAGGAAGATGCCCCGGCCGCTGTGGTCGATGCTGTAGTTGCGGGCCACGTCGAACCGGCCGTGCGCGTCCCAGCGGATCCGGTCGCGCACCGGCGTGAGGAATTCCGGCACCCGGTAGTGGTAGCCGGTCGCCAGCACCAGGCCCTCGGTCCGCAGGTCGAAGTCGCGCTCCTGCTCCACCTGGCGCAACCCCAGCGTGTACGCCCCGTCATGGTGGTCGGCGCTGGTCAGCTCGGTGTTGGTGAGCAGCCGGGTGTTCACCGGACCGTCGACGCTGTGCGCGTAGAGCAGGTCGTAGATGTCGTTGATCAGGTCGGCGTTGATCCCCTTGAACAGGCCCTTCTGCTCGGACTCCAGCCGGTAGCGGGTCGCCTCGGGCAGCGCGTGGAAATAGTCCACGTAGTCCGGTGAGGTCATCTCCAGGGTGAGCTTGGTGTATTCGAGCGGGAAGAACCGCGGCGAGCGGGTGACCCAGTTCAGCTGGTAGCCGTACCGGTCGAGGTCGCCGAGCAGGTCGTAGTAGATCTCGGCGGCGCTCTGCCCGCTGCCCACCACGGTGATGCTGCGCTTGGTGCGCAGCGCGTCCCGGTGCTCCAGGTAGCGCGAGTTGTGCACCGCGTCCCCGGGCAACCCGGCGACCGCGGGCGGCAGGTGCGGTGGGATGCCGGTGCCGAGCACCAGGTGCCGGGCACGGTATTCCACCGTCTCCCCCGCGGCGGTGTTGACTCGCACCACGTACCGCTCGTCGACGGGGTCGTACTCCACGGCGGTGACCGTCTGGCCGAAGCGCAGGTTCGGCAGCTTCGCCGCCGCCCACCGGCAGTAGGCGTCGTACTCGCTGCGCAGCGGGTAGAAGCTCTCCCGGATGTAGAACGGGTAGAGCCGGCCGATCTCCTTCAGGTAGTTGAGGAAGGAGTACGGCGAGGTCGGGTCCGCGAGGCTGACCAGATCGGCGATGAACGGGGTCTGCAACCGGGCCGACTCCAGCAGCATGCCGGGGTGCCAGGCCAGGCTCGGCCGGGCCTCCAGGAACACCCCGTCCAGCTCGTCGATCGGCGCGGTGAGGCAGGCCAGGCCCAGGTTGTACGGGCCCAGCCCGATGGCGATGAAGTCGTGGGTGGACATCCGGCCCTCCAGGCGCGGGTTCGGGATCACCGGCATCAGCCGACGTGGCAGGTCAGGTCGGCGGCGGTGTGCTCATGCACGTACCGGCCGGCGTGGGCGGCGATCAGTTCGAGCACGTGGTCGACGTCGTCGACGGTCGTGGCCGGGTTCAGCAGGGTGAACTTCAGGAAGTGCCGGCCGTCCACCCGGGTCCCGGCGACCACTGCGGCGCCGGAGGCGGCCAGCGCCTCCCGGGCGTGCAGGTTGGCCGCGTCGGCCAGTTCCCGGCCCGGGCCGGTGGGCAGGTAGCGGAAGACCACCGTGCTCAGCTCGGAACGGGTCACCACCTCGAAGCGGGGATCCTCGCTGACCAGCTGCCAGGCGTCGGCGGCCCGGTCGACCACCTCGTCGAAGAGCGCGCCGAGCGCGTCCGGGCCCATCACCCGCAGGGTCAGCCAGAGCTTCAGCGCGTCGAAGCGGCGGGTGGTCTGCATGCTCTTGTCGACCTGGTTGGGGATCCGCTGCTCCACCATCCGCGCCGGGTTGAGGTAGTCGGCGTGGTAGGTGGCGTGCCGCAGCACCCGCCGGTCGCGGACCAGCAGCGCGCTGGAGCTGACCGGCTGGAAGAACGACTTGTGGTAGTCCACCGTCACCGAGTCGGCCCGTTCGATGCCGTCGAGCAGGTGCCGGCGGGTCGGCGAGACCAGCAGCCCGCAGCCGTACGCGGCGTCCACGTGCAGCCACACGCTGGCCGACGCGCAGACCCGGGCCAGCTCGGCGATCGGGTCGATGGAGCCGAAGTCGGTGGTGCCGGCGGTGCCGGCGACCGCCATGACCACCAGCCCGGCCAGCCGGCACCGGGCGATCTCGTCACGGACGGCGGCGGGCCGGATCCGTCGCTGCGGATCGGTGGGCACCGCGATCACCGCGTCCGGAGCCAGGCCGAGCAGCTTGGCCGACTTCTGCACGCTGAAGTGACCGGCCGCGGAGGTGAGCACGCGCAGCCGGGGCAGCAGGTCGGCGCGGGCCGCCGGGGTGGTCGCGGCGAGGCACGCCTCCTCCCGGGCCAGCAGCAGCGCCTGGAGGTTGGACTGACTGCCTCCGCTGGTGAAGACGCCGTCGGCGTTCGGGCCGAGGCCGATCCGCTCGGCGGTCCAGTCGATCAGACGCCGTTCGATGAGGGTGGCCCCGGCGCTCTGGTCCCAGGTGTCCAGGGAGGAGTTCACCGCGGTGAGCACCGCCTCGCCGAGCAGCGCCGGGATGGCCACCGGGCAGTTGAGGTGGGCGAGGTAACGGGGGTGGTGGAACCAGACGGCGTCGCGCAGGTAGACGTCCTCCAGCTCGTCCAGCGCGGCGTTGGCGTCGCCCAAGGGACGGTCCAGGTCGACGCGGTCGACCACGGGGGCCAGCTCGGCCGGGGTGATCCCGGTGCCGGGCCGGTCCACGGCGGCCATCCGGCGGGCGACCCGATCGACGCCGTCGGCGAGTGTCCGCCGGTACTGCTCGACCGAGTCGCCGTGCAGCAGGTGGGCCCGCGCGGCGGCCGCCGCCGATGGCGGCGCGATGATCTCGACGGGGTACGTCGGCACGGTCACGGGATGTCCTCCACGTTCTCGACGATGGGCAGCCGGAACCCGCCCCCGGCGCGGTCGCGCCGGGGGCGTGCTGCTTTCGGATGGGTCGCCGGTCAGGCGGTGGCGCCGGCCGGTGCCTCGGCGCGCAGGTCGTCCTCCGAGAGCCCGCCCCGCCGGTAGCCGGCACAGGTCACCCGCCGGCCGACGGGGCTCGCGGTCACGGCGTCAGCTGACCTTCTTCGCGTTCCGGATGGCGGTGGCGAGGTTCTCCAACAGCGGCGCGGAGCCGGCGTACGAGAAGCGGGGCACCGTGTCCCACGGGGTCACCTGGTTGGCCTTGACCGCCGGCAGCTGCTGCCAGGTGGGCTTCGCGGTGAGGTCCTTGGGCTGCAACGCGGTGCTGCGGTTGTCCAGCAGGATCAGGTCGGCCGGGAACTTGCCGGCGTTCTCCCAGCTCAGCGCCTCGAAGTAGTCGCCGGCTTCGAGTTTGGTGGGGACCACGATGTCCACGCCCAGCTCGGCGAAGTACATCAGGTCGGTGCTCACCCTGGGGTTGGAGACGTAGAACAGGTCGGGGCTGCCGGAGCAGGCCATGACCTTGATCCCCGGGTTGGCCTTCACCGCCTGGCGGACCGCCTCGGCACCGGCCTCGAAGCGGGCCTTCGCGTCGGTGACCTTCTTGGCAGACAGGTCCGCGCCGAGCGACTCGGCCAGCGCGGCGTACCGCTCGATCGGCTTGGTCATCGGCACCCGGGCGGTGGTGATCGCCACGCTCGGCGCCAGCGGCAGGATCTTGGCCTTGCTCTCGTCCGGCACGTACCAGAGCGCGTCCGGGTCGTACATGTGGGTGACCAGCAGCTCGGGGCGCAGCGCCGCGTACTTCTCCAGGCTGAACTCGCCCCACACGTTGCCGAGGATCTCCACGGCCTCGATGTTCAGGTCGCCGGCCTGCGGTTCGGCCGTGCCGTCGGCGCGCTTGGTCTCACCGAACACGCCAACGAGGTGCTTGTCGAGACCGAAATCGATCAGGGCGGCAGCCACCCCCGTGAAGGCCACCACGCGGGTCGGACGAGCCGCCGCCTCGACCTTCTGGTTGCGGTCGTCGGTGAACGACCACGGGCCACTTCCGGTGCTGGCAGCGGGTTTCGCGGTGTCGTCCTTGCCGCAGCCGGCGAGCAGGGTGGCCAGCGTGGCGACGCCACCGGCGGCCAGCAGGCCGCGACGGGAGAGGCGACGGGCGGACAGGGCATCGGGCATGGCGGTGTCTTTCGATCAGTGGACGGCCGGGGTCGACCAGGACAGCGGGGTTAGGTTAGCCTAACCTCGTTAGTTGTCAACAGCGGTACGTCGTGTCGCCACACCCCGGAGCCCACACTGGACGCCACACCCTCCGCCACCAGACCGGCACGACCCGTACCGGTCGATGTGGCGGCACCACCCCCCGGACCACCGCCGGCGCGACGCGGTCGCCAGGCGGCCCGCGCCGCCGGCCTGATCGGCGCCGTGGCGCTGCTCGGCGCGGTCCTGCTGCTCAGCATCGCGGTCGGCGCGAAGGCAATGCCACTCGGCGACGTCTGGTCCGGGTTGCTGCACCGCGACGCCGCCGAGTACGCCGTGGTGCACCGGATGCGCCTGCCGCGCACCCTGCTCGGGCTGATCGCCGGCGCGGCCCTCGGGGTGGCCGGCGCGGTGATGCAGGCCCTCACCCGCAACCCGCTGGCCGACCCCGGGCTGCTCGGCATCAACGCCGGCGCCTCCGCCGCCGTCGCCACCGCCGCCGCCTTCCTGGGCGTCACGGCCATCGGCGGGTACGTCTGGTTCGCGCTGCTCGGCGCGGCGGTGGTCACCGCGCTGGTCTACGCCGTCGGTGGCGGGCGCGGCGCCACCCCGGCCCGCCTCGCGCTGGCCGGCGCGGCGCTGAACGCCACCCTCTACTCGTACGTGAGCGCGGTGATGCTGCTGGACACCGCCTCGCTGGAGCGGCTGCGGTTCTGGACGGTCGGCTCACTGGCCAGCGCGGACTCCGTGACCGTGACCCGGGTGCTGCCGTTCATCCTGGTCGGCCTGCTGGTCGCGCTCGGCGCCGCCCGCCCGCTGAACGCCCTCGCACTCGGCGACGACGCCGCGCGCGCCCTGGGCGCCCGACCCGCGCTGATCCGGGCCGCCGTGATCGTCGCGGTCACTCTGCTCTGCGGCGCGGCGACCGCCGCCTGCGGGCCGATCGTCTTCGTCGGGCTGCTGGTGCCGCACCTGGTCCGCGCCCTGACCGGCCCCGACCTGCGCTGGCTGCTGCCGTACTGCGCGGTGCTCGCGCCGGTGCTGCTGCTCGGCGCCGACGTGCTGGGCCGGGTGCTGGGCCGACCGGGTGAACTCCAGGTCGGCATGGTCACGGCCGTGCTGGGCGGCCCGCTCTTCCTCTGGCTGGTCACCCGCGGACGGGTGGCCCACCCATGACCGTCATCCGCACCCCCCGACTCTCCCTGCGCTTCCGCCCCCGCGCGCTGGTCGTCGGCGCCGGTGCCGCACTGCTCGCCGCCGGGCTGGGTCTGGTCGCCGTGGGCAGCGGCGACTACCCGATGGGCGTGGCCGACGTGCTACGCACGCTGACCGGCGGCGGCACCCCCGCCGAGCAGTTCATTGTCGGCGAGCTGCGGCTGCCCCGGCTGGTCACCGCCCTGCTGGTCGGCGCCGCTCTGGCGCTGGCCGGCACCGTGTTCCAGTCACTGGTCCGCAACCCGCTGGGCAGCCCGGACGTGCTCGGCTTCACCCAGGGCGCGTCGACCGGTGCGCTGGTGGTGGTCGTCCTCGGCGGCGGCAGCCTGGCGCTGGCCGGTGCGGCCGTGGCCGGCGGGCTCGGCAGCGGCCTGCTGATCTACGCGCTCGCCTGGCGGCGCGGCGTGCACGGCTACCGGTTGATCCTGGTCGGTATCGGCGTCGCCGCGATCCTCACCGGGGTCAACGGCTACCTGCTGACCCGGGCGCCACTGATGGACGCCGCCCGCGCGGTGCTCTGGCTCACCGGCAGCCTGGACGGGCGGGGCTGGGCCAACGCCGGGCCGCTGCTCGCCGTCACCGCCGTGCTGGCGCCTTTGCTGCTCATCGCCTGCGCCCCGGCGCTGCGCATGACGGAGTTGGGCGACGACACGGCCGGCGCCCTCGGCGTGCCGGTGCGCCGGCTGCGCCTGGTGCTGCTCGCCGCCGCGGTGCTGCTGGTCTCGTTCGCGGCGGCCGCCGCCGGGCCGGTGTCCTTCGTGGCGCTCGTCGCGCCGCACGTGGCGAAGCGGCTGACCCGCGCGCCCGGCCCGAACCTGGTGCCGTCGATGACGGTCGGCGCGGCACTGCTGGTCGGTGCCGACCTGCTGGCCCAGCGGGCCTTCACCGGGCACCAGCTTCCGGTCGGTGTCGTGACTGGGGTGATCGGCGGTGGCTACCTGGTCTGGCTGCTGGCCATGGAACGCCGGGCGGGTCGGCTGTGAACACCCGCGACGCCTTCGAAGGAGCACCCATGCACCCCGGCAGTTCACGGCTCGGCGGCACCGCGCTGACCCTCGCCTACGACCGGCGCACCATCGCCGAGGACCTGACCGTGGCGGTGCCCGACCGGTCGTTCACGGTGATCATCGGTCCGAACGCCTGCGGCAAGTCGACTCTGCTGCGCGCTCTGTCCCGGATGCTGCGCCCGACCGCTGGCGCGGTGCTGCTGGACGGGCGGGACATCCACGACGTACCCGCCCGGAAGGTGGCCCGCACCCTCGGCCTGCTGCCGCAGACGTCGATCGCGCCGGACGGGATCAGCGTCGCCGAGCTGGTCGCCCGGGGCCGGTACCCGCACCAGGGGCTGCTGCGGCAGTGGTCCCGGGAGGACGAACGGGTGGTCGAGGAGTCGATGACCGCAACCGGGGTCGCCGACCTCGCCGACCGGTCGGTGGACGAGCTCTCCGGCGGCCAGCGGCAACGGGTCTGGATCGCCATGGCGCTGGCCCAGCAGACCCCGCTGCTGCTGCTCGACGAGCCGACCACCTACCTCGACATCGCCCACCAGATCGAGATCCTGGATCTCTGTGCCCGGCTGCACGAGGAGCAGGGGCGGACGCTGGTCGCGGTGCTGCACGACCTGAACCACGCCGCCCGCTACGCCACCCACCTGATTGCGATGCGCGACGGGCGGGTGGTGGCCGCCGGCGAGCCGGCCTCGGTGGTCACCGCCGACCTGGTGGCCGAGGTGTTCGGGCTGCCCTGCCGGGTGATCGACGACCCGGAGACCGGCACCCCGCTGGTCATCCCCGCCGCCCGGCACCGGGCCACCGTGCCCGCCCCGGAGCCGGCGTGACCGCCCGGCGGTTCCGCGACCGGTGGGGCGTGCCGCACCTGCGGGCCGACGACCCGCTGGCCCTGGCGGCGGCGCAGGGCCGGGTGACCGCGTACGACCGGGCCTGGCAGATCGAGGTGGAACGGCACCGGGCGCAGGGCACCAGCGCCGCGTTCCTCGGCGTTGACGCGCTCGGCTGGGACCGGTTCGCCCGGCAGGTCCGGCTCGACGACACCGCCCGCCGCTGCCACGCCGCGCTCGACCCGGCGACCGCCGCCTGGGTGGGCGCGTACGTGACCGGGGTGAACGCCGGCCTCGCCGCCGGGGCCGCCCGGGCGCCCGAGTTCGCCGCCACCGGGCTGGCCCCGGGCCGGTGGCAGCCGTGGACGCCGCTGGCGGTCTGGCTGGGCCACCACATCGTGTTTGCCGGGTTCCCCAGTAAGCTCTGGCGCGAGCACGTGGCGAGCCGGCTCGGCCCGGCCGCGATCGGCCTGTTCGCCACCGACGGTCCGGCCGTCGCGGGCAGCAACGGATGGCTGCTCGCGGCCGAGCGGACCGGCACCGGGGCCGCGCTGCTCGCCGGCGACCCGCACCGGTTCATCGAGGATCCCGGCGTCTACCAGCAGATCCGCTTGGCCTGCCCGGAGTACGACGTGGTCGGTCTGGCGATGCCGGGCGTGCCGGGCATCGCGCACTTTGCGCACACCGGCGCGGTGGCCTGGGCGATCACCAACGCGATGGCCGACTACCAGGACCTGTACGCCGAGCGGCTGCGCCGGCGGGGCCCGGTGGTCGAGGCGCTCGGCCCCGACGGCTGGCGACCGGTACCCACCCACGTCGAGACGATCGAGGTGGCCGGGGCGGACCCGGTCGAGGTCGAGGTGGTGGAGACCGAGCGGGGCCCGGTGATCGCCGGCGCGCCGGACGAGTCCACCGCCGTCAGCCTCCGCTACCCACCCCGCGTCCGCGCCGAGCTCGGCTTCGCGGCGCTGCCGGAGCTGCTGCGCGCCCGGAGCGTGGCGGACGTGGACCGGGCGCTGCGGCACTGGGTGGAGCCGGTCAACGTGGTGCAGGCGGCGGACACCGCCGGCGGGCTGCTGCACCGGGTCGCCGGCGCGGTGCCGGTACGGGATCCGGCGAACGGCCGGGGGGTGGTCCCGGCCTGGCGGGCCGAGCACGCCTGGCGCGGCTGGTACGCGCCGCTGCCCCGGGCCGAGGTGGTCGGCCGCGCGGTGATGGCCAACGAGCGGGGGCTGGCGGCACCGCTCGGGGTCGAGTTCGCCCCGCCGCACCGGGCGCGCCGGATCGCCGAGTTGCTCGACGCCGGCCACGACTGGACCGCCGAGCGGCTGGCCGCCGTGCACACCGACACGTACCTGGCGTCGGCCGGTCCGCTGCTGACGGTCCTGGCCGGGGTGACCGGGCTCGGTCCGGATGCCGGCGCGCTGCGTGAACGCCTGCTGCGCTGGGATCGGCGGATGGCCGCCGACAGCACCGACGCCGCGGACTTCGCCATGCTCCGGGCTGCCGTCGTACGCCGGCTGGCCGCCCACCCGGCGCTGGCCGAGCTGGCCGAGCCGCCGGCGTACCCGGAGGTGTTCGCGCCCTGGTTGTCCCTGACGTCGCGGGTCGGCTACGCGCTGGAACAACTGCTCGGCGCCGCCCGGCTGCCCGGCCTGGACGTGGCGGCGCTGGTCCGCGTGGCGGCCGAGGAAGTCGCCGGCGCGGCGGACGGGCGGGCGCCTTGGGGGGACCTGCACCGGTTGGCGCCGTGGCGGGCGCTGCCCGACCCGGACGCCGGCCCCGGCCCCCGCCTCGCCGGCGATCACGACTGCGTGCTGGCCACCTCCAGCGTGCCCGGGGTGACCCACCGGTGCTTCCGCGGGCCGGCCGCGCGTTTCGTCTGGGACCTGGCCCGGCGGGAGGACAGCCGCTGGGTGGTCCCGCTGGGTGCCTGCGGGGTGCCCGGCGACCGTCACCACGACGACCAGAGTCCAGCCTGGTTGGCCGGGGAGCTGTTGCCGGTGACCACGGACTGGGAGCAGCTCACCGAGGAGCGAGATGAGCACTGACGCGACGATGGCCGACTCACACCACTGCCGGCGGAACATCCCCGGTTTCGGGGTGGTGACCATCCGGCCGGTTCGGCCGGACGAGGACGTCGACCTGCTGCACGACTGGGTGACCCAGGAGCGGGCGCGGTTCTGGGGGATGCGCGACGCGAGCCGTGAGCGGGTGCACGAGATCTACGCGTACCTGGACTCGCTGGCCACCCATCACGCGTACCTGGTGCACCGCGACGGCGTGCCGGTGGCGCTGGCGCAGACCTACCAGCCCGAGGCCGACCCGGTCGGCGAGCGCTACGACGTGCTGCCCGGCGACGTCGGCGTCCACCTGCTGATCGGACCACCGGTGACGGTCGAGCGGGGCTTCACCGGCACGCTGTTCGGCGCCATCCTGGATTTCGTCCTCGCCGACCCGGGCCGGTTGCGGGTCGTGATGGAGCCGGACGCCCGCAACGACAAGGCCATCGACCGGCTGTTGCGCACCGGGTTCCGGTCCGGCCCGCTGATCGACCTGCCGCAGAAGCGCGCCCGGCTGCTCTTCCTGGATCGACCGGCGGCCACCGGCTGACGCCGGGCAGCGACCCCGGATCAGCGGGCGGGCACTCGGCGGGCGACCAGCTCGGACAGCCGGTCCAGCTGGTCGGGGTCGGCCAGCGCCGAGCCGACCGCCACCACCCGTACGCCGGCGTCGAGGAACGCACCGGCGTTGCCGGCGTCGAGGCCGCCGGTGGCGACGAAGCGCAACTGCGGCAGCGGGCCGGCGACCGCCCGGAACCAGGCCGGCCCGAGGGAGATCGCGGGGAACGCCTTGAGCCAGGTGAGGCCGTGTCGCAACGCCTGCTGCGCCTCGGTCGGCGTGGCCACGCCGGGCAGGTGCGGCAGGCGGCGCGCGGCGGCGGCGTCGGCGACCGCGAGATCCAGGCCGGGCGCGACCGTGAACGCGGCCCCGGCGTCGGCCGCCGCCGCGACCTGCTCCACGTCGAGCACGGTGCCGGCGCCGACGATCCGGCCGCGTTCACCGCCCGCCTCGACGGCCGCGCGCAGCGCAGGCACCGCGTCGGCGGTCGCCACCGGCACCTCCACCACGCCGATGCCGAGGTCCCAGGCCCGGCCGGCGAGCCGGACGGTCTCCGCCACCGGCAGGCCCCGCAGGATCGCCATCACCCGGGCCGTGCCGAAGACCTGGTCGAAGTCCGCTGTGGTCATGGTCCACTCCATCCGAGATCGCGGGACAGCAGGTCCAGCGGCGACCAGGCCTCGACGGGGGCGTCGAGCAGCTGGTCGAACCAGGCCCACGGCGGCACCGGGGCGTTGTCGCCGCTGCTGCCCAGCGCCTGGGCCGCGACCAGGTGCCCCAGACGCAGCCGCCGTACCGTGTCGACGCCGCGCAGCAGCCCGGCGAGGTAGCCGGCGGCGAACGCGTCTCCGGCGCCGACCGGCTCCACCACCGCCACCTGGGGCGCCGGGACGAAGATCGGATCGGCGTCGCGGCGCAGAGCGGTGGCCCCCACCGCGCCGTCCTTGACCACCACCGTCTCCGGCCTCGGCAGCAGCCGGCGCACCGCCGCCGGGTCGGCGGTGCCCCACAGGGCGTCCGCCTCGTCCTGGCCTACGAAGACCAGGTCGCTGCGGTCGGCGAGGTCGCGCAGCACCGACGCGGCCCGGTCGGCCGGCCAGAGCCGGGCCCGGTGGTTGACGTCGAAGCTGACCAGCGCGCCCGGCAGCGGCCGGTCGGTCACCGCGTGCTCGGCCAACGCTCGGCAGGAGGCGGAGAGCGCGGCGGTGATCCCGGACAGGTGCAGCACCCGGGCGCCGGCCAGCCGCTCGTCGGCCAACGCGCCGGGGTCCATTCGGGAGGCGGCCGAGCCGGCCCGGTAGTAGTGCACCTCGGTCGCCGCCGGGCCCGGGTCCTTGACGTACAGGCCGGTGGGGGCCGCCGGATCCACGGTCACCAGATCGACCCGGACGCCGGCGGCGGCGACGTGTCGCACGACGGCCCGGCCGAAGGGGTCGTCGCCGACCCGGCTGACCCAGGTCGCCCGGTGCCCGAGCCGGGCGAGGTAGCCGGCCACGTTGGACTCCGCGCCGCCGACCGAGACGGCGACCCGCTCGGCGTGCTCGAGCGGCTCGCCCGGCGCGGGGCAGAGCACCACCATGGTCTCCCCCACCGTGGCCACCTCGACCGACGGGGAACCGGCCGGGGTGGACGCGGGGTCGGGTCGGGCGTCGGCGGTCGGCACACGTCCTCCGGGCGAGGGTTCGGGGTGCGCCGAGCCTAGGCGCGCCGCGCAGGACCAGCAACCCGTTGCGCTCCGCGCGACGAGGGTCAGGGCAGGGTCAGCCCGTACGCGGCCAGCACCTCCCCGATCGGCTGTAGTAGGTGGTGCCGCCGGACGTGCAGTTGCCGCTGCCGCCGGAGAGGATGCCGATGATGGTGCCGGTGGCCGCCACGTAGAGCGGCCCGCCGCTGTCCCCCGGCTCCGCGCAGATGTTGGTAGCGGATCAGGCCGTAGACCACGTTGCCGCCGGCGTAGTTGACGGTCTGGTTGAGGCCGGTCACGGTGCCGCAGCGCACCCCGGTGGTGGCGCCGCTGCGGCACACCGCCTGACCGACGTACGCGCTGCCGGCGCCATAGATCGTCAGCAGGCCGGGGTACGTGTAGACCGCGCTGGGATGGGCGATCCGACCGGTGTAGCGGATCACGCCGTAGTCGTTGCCGGGAAAGCTGGTGGCGGTGCGGGTGCCGAGCACGGTGGTCTGCGAGCTGTCCGCGTACCAGGTGCTGGCGACGGTGGTGCAGTGCCCGGCGGTGATCACCTACTAGGTGCTGCCGCTGCGCACGTTAGCGCCGAGCGAACAGCGGCTGCCACCGCCGTAGATGCCCTGTCCGGCGGCGACCAGGGTGCGCAGCGTTCCGGGCTCCCGGCGCAGCAGCGCGCCGGCCCGGTCGGTCACCGTCCGCAGCACCGCCATCCGGGCGGGGGGCACGGTGTCGTCGACGGTGAGGGTCATCCGGCCGGTCGCCTGGTCGAGGCCCCAGGCGGTGCCGGGCGTGCGTACCTCGGCCAGCGCGGCGGCCGCGGCGGCCGCGGCCGCCGGATCGGCGGTGGACGCGGCGGGGAGGGCCCGGTCGGGGACGGCGGCCTGCGCCGCGCCGGGCGCGACGAGCAGGAGTGCGGTCAGGACGAGGGCGACGAGCGGGGAGCGGCGCATCCGAACCTCCGAAGAGGTCGAAGTATATGGATGCCGACTAGCATCACCCGGCGGCTGACGCCATGGCAACCTCGGGCCGAGCATGGGGCCGGCCGCGGTGCGGCACGGGAATCGCCGATTGCGGGACGGGCCGCGCGAGCGCCGCCGATAATTCCGGAGGACACGGCGGGAGGCCGGGCATGACCACCGGAGAAACCCCGGCGCTGGTACGCCGTCTCGACGGGTCGACCCGGGCCACGCTGCTAGAGCTGCTCTTCGACGTGGTCTTCGTGGCCGCGCTCGCGCTGGTGTCGAATCTGATGGCCGAACGCGAGTCCTGGGCCGACGCCGCCCCGGTGCTGCTGATGCTGACAGCGATCTGGTGGACCTGGTCGGTCACCTCGACTACGACCGAGTTCTACGACCCGCAGCAACGCCCCATCCAGGCCATTCTGACGGTGGCCATGGTCGGGTCGGTGGGAATGGCGGCAGCACTGCCGATGGTCGCCACCGGGCACGCGCTGGTCTTCTCGATCGCGTACGTCACCACGCACCTGGTTCGCGGCGTCATCCTGGTCACCACGTTGCACCGGCTGCGGCACCGGGCGGCCGAGCAGCGTGCCGCACGGTTCCTGTTCTGGTTCGTGGTGTCCAGCGTCTTCTGGATCGCCGGGGCGATCACCGGCACGGCGAACTGGCGGCTCTGGACCCTCGCGATAGCCATCGACGTGATCTCAGCCGCGCTGCGGTACCCGACGCCCTGGCTGGGCCGGGTGCCTCTCGACCAGTACGAGCGGACCACCGGGCACCTGGGCGAGCGGTACCAGCAGTTCGTCATCCTGGCCCTGGGTGACATCATCCTGATCCCCACCCTGACGGTCAGCCGGACCGATTTTGATCGTCTCCAGTTCAGCGCGCTGCTCTGCGCGTTCGCCACCATGCTGCTGCTCTGGCAGATCTACGTCTTCCGGGCCGGTGAGTTGCTGAAGGCCGGGGCCAAGACGAGCCGGCCGGCCCGCGTGGCTCCGTACACCCACCTGGTGATGCTGGTCGGCGTGGTCGGCACGGCGGCCGCCTTCGACCTGGCCGTCGCCCGGCCGGACGGAACGACACCGGTGCGCTGGCTGATGCTGATCATCGGCGGGCCGGCACTGTTCGTGATCGGCCGCATCCTGTTCACCGTGCTGGTCTCCCACTCCGTGCCGTGGCGGCGAATGGTGTGGCTGCTCCTGCCCCTGTTGGCACTACCGTGGGCCGGCGGCTGGCCGCCGGTGCTGGTGAGCGCCGTCGTGGCGCTCGGGCTGGCCGGTCACGTCCTGATCCCCGGCCATCCCCGGGAGACCACGCCGGGCCTGCGACTGCGGCGGCGCGGCGAGTGACCGCGACCGCCAGTCGAGGTGTCGACCGGCCCACTCGGCGAGGTCCCGGGCGCAGGCGTCGACCGACTCCCGCCAGCTCCGGGCCGCGCCCTCCCCCGCCTCGTCGCTGACCTGCTTGACCAGCCGGCACGGTACGCCGGCCTGACTGGCGGCCCAGGCGATCGCGTACCCCTCCATGTCGACCAGGTCGGCGCGCTGCGCCAACCGGTCGCGCGCGGCGTCGTCGGCCACGAACGTGTCGCCGGTGGCCAGCACGGCGCCCTGGGTGGCCAGCGGAAGCGGCGCCCCGTAGGTCTGACCGGTGAGCGTGCGCAGCAGGGCGGTGTCCAGGTCGTGCTGGAGCACGGTGGCGACCTCGTGGATGCCGGTCCACCCGGGGCGCAGCGCCCCCGCCGTGCCCAGGTTCAGCAGCAGCGCGGGGCGCGGGCCGGCGGCCAGCACCGCCGCCACCGCGCTGGCGGCGTTCACCTTGCCCATCCCGGTGAGCAGCACCGGCAGCTCCGGCGGGAGGTACCGGGCCTCCTCCTCGACAGCGAGCACCACCAGCGGACGATCGGCCCGGACCGTACCCCGAAGAATCACCGCAGCATCGTACGGGCCGCCCCGACGGCCGGAACGGCGACGTCGGCGGACGTGCGCCCAGCCATCATTCAGCTGGCTCGCAACGCCTGCTCAGCCGGATGCGGCAGGCTGGCCCGGCGAGCCACCGGACCCGTCCGGCTACGCTGCCGCCGACCGCCGGCGACGGCGCCGGACGACGGCGGTCCGGTCCGCCGACGGAGAGGTGACGACGGTGTACGACGGGCAGGAGTTCCTCCGCGACAACCGCTGGTGCCTGAGCAGACGAGCGCTGCTGACCGGGGCCGGTGCGGTCGGCGCGGCCGGACTGCTGAGCGCCTGCGGCGTCGGCGACTCCCCCACCGGTCAGGCGGCTGCCGCCCCCGGCACCGTGCTGGCCCGCACCGGCGACGTGCCGGTCGGCGGCGGCACGGTCGTCGACGGCGTGCTGGTCGTCCAGCCCGAGGCCGGCACCTTCACCGCGTACGACGCGACCTGCCCGCACCAGGGCGTACGGGTCGGCGCACCCCGCGACGGGGTGATCACCTGCCCCGCACACAACTCCACCTTCGCGGCCAACGACGGCGCCCGCCTCGCCGGCCCCGCCACCCGAGGTCTCACCGAGATCCCCGTCCGCATCGACGGCACAAACATCATCCGAGCCTGACCACCCTCCCCACCCGCGCTCCCCCGCCCCCCACCCGCGCGATCTTGCACTTTCGGTCGCCCTATTGTCCGGTTGACCCGATCTTCCCGGGCACCGAGTGCAAGATCGCGGGCGGCTACTCGTCGGCGAAGCTGTACAGGACGAAGTCCTTGTCCGCGCCGCAGGCGATCACACGGATGTTCCACGAGCAGGACGCGCTGCGGACGTCCTGGAGCTCGCCCAGCTCGTCGACCCCGCCCGACTCGGCCCACACGCCGGCCAGGACGCGGTTGTCCGCCACCGTGCTGGGCGCCTTGGCGAAGACCAGCAGGTTGCCCTCATCGAGGCGGACCGCCACGCCGCGGCGGTCGCGCAGCACCGGCTTGCCCTCGGCGTCGAAGAGGGTGACCGTCGACTCCGGACTCTCCCGCTGCGCCAGCAGCTGGGCGCCGAGCGGGACCAGGCCGGTCGCGCCCGGGGCCGACCACCGAACCGGGCTCTCACCCTCGGTCGCCGCCACCACCTCGGTGCGCTCGGCCTCGCTGTTCGGCACCTCCAGCAGGCACGCCCGCCGCTCACCGCAGGCCACCAGCTCCTTCGGGCGGCGCTGATCGTTCCCGGCCCGGTAGAGCACCACGGGTGTGGCGTCGGAGTTCAGGTCGTACGCCAGCAGCTGGTACCCGCCGTCGTTGGCGGCCACGTAGAGCCGGTCCTCGTGCGCCACCACCAGATCGTCGAGGTCCGCGACGTTGCCCCACTGGCGCAGCACGGAGCCGGTGGCCATGTCGAGCAACCGCGCCGACCGGTCCGCACCGATCTGCACGAGTCGCCGCCCCTTGCTCGCCCACGGGTTCCGTGGCGTGCCGTCGAGGAAGGCGGGCCCGCCGGCGGCCTCATCGGTGCCCACCGGTCGGACGACGGTGCGGGCGCCGTCGTACTGATCGCGGGGGTTGGGCTCGGTCCACGTCTCGTGGCCGTCGCTCAAGCGCAGGCCGACCAGTCGGTCGCCGGCCCGGTCCACGAGCACCGCCACGCCATCGGCGAAGTACACGCTGTCGTCGCCACGGATTGCCCGGTTCCAGCGCTGCGCGCCCAAGAGACCATCGAGGACGGCCAGCTGCCGGGGGTTGCTGTCGCCCGGCGCGTCGGCGATGACCGCGACCGCGCCCGGGACGGCCACCAGCCCCGCCCAGTCGTCGGCGGTGATATCGGTCGGCTCGCGCCACAGCTCCTCGCCGGTGCCGGTGTCGACGGCGATGACCTCCAGCCGGTCGTCCGGCAGCGGATACCCGAGGTACGCCCGGTCCTCGAGCACCGCCGTCCACATGCCGCTCGGCCGCTCGGCGCCGGCATGCGGCCGGGACAGCTCACTCAGCTGCCGGAACTCCAGGTCGGGGTAGCGGTCGCGGAGGAAATAGAGCGTCCCCGCGGTGGCCACCCCGGCCAGGGCGAGCACCGCGCCGAGCACCACCCATCGGGCCCGCCGCCAGCGCGTCCCGAGGGCGGAGGTGGGCGTCGGCGGCAGGGTGGCACCGGACCCGCCGACCAGGGTGGCCGGTACGCCCGCCGACTCTGGCACGGTCGGCGTCGGCGTCCCCGGCCAGCCCGGCCCGGACGGCCCCGCGGGCAGGGTCGACACCGGCCCGTGCTGCGACGGCACGGTCGGCGCGCTGGAACCGCCCCCGGCCGGAACGGTCGGCGCGGTCGAATTGGCACCGGCCGGAACAGTCGGCGCGGTCGAGCCGGCTGCGGCCGGAACGGTCGGCGCAGTCGAACCGGCTGCGGCGGTCGAGGTCGCCGCGAACGTGGGTCCGGCCGGTGAGGCAGGCGCTTGCACCGGTACGGCTGGTGCGGCCGGCGCCTGCGCCGGTACGGCCGGTGAGACCGGTGCCGGCGGCGCGGATGCCGCGGGCGGGGCGAGCGGCGGTCCGGCGTACGCCGGCACGGACAGCTGTCGGCGCAGCGGCAGGTCGGTCAGCGCCCCCTCGGCCACCGGCATCTCCGGCTGGTCCAGCACCGTCGGGGCCACCCCCAGCTCGGCGTGCAGCATCCGGGCCACCAGCGGGATCCGCGACGAGCCGCCGACCAGGAACAGCCCGGCGAGCTGGTCGGGGCTGAGCCCGGCGGCGGCGATCACCTCCCGGGCCCGGTCGACCGCGCGGCGCAGCAGCGGCGTGGCCACCCGCTCGACATCCGCCCGGGTCAGCCGCACCGCCTCGGCCACCCCGGGTACGGCGACCGGCGCCACGGTGGACCGGGACAGCGTCTCCTTGGCGCCTCGGACCTCGTCCCAGAGCCGGACCTGGTCGCGGCGCTGCGCCGGATCCGCCGGGTGAATCAGCCGGGCCCACTGCGCGGCGTCACCGACCAGCTCACCGACCCGCTGCACCAGCGCCGCGTCGAGATCCAGGCCACCGAGGTCGGGCAGACCACCGTCGGCCACCACGCTGAAGCCCGAGTCACCCCACGGGTCGGCGCCCTCGTTGCGCAGCACCGCGACGTCGAGCGTCCCGCCGCCGAAGTCGAACACCGCGATCGCGCCGCCGACCGGCACCGGCCGGTGCAGCACCTGCGTGTAGTAGCGGGCGGCGGCCACCGGCTCACGCAGCAGCCGGGTGCCCGGCGGTGTCGGGCCGGCGAGGGTGTGCTCGGCCGCCTGCGGCCAGCCGGCCCGCATGAGTGCGTCGCCGAGCACCTGCCGCCGGGTCGCGTCCCAGGCCGCCGGGCAGGTGACCACGGCCGGGGGCAGGAAGCCGACGGTGCCCACCGCGGCCCGCGCGACCGCCGCCAGCACCGCGGCGAGCAGCTCGGCCGGAGGGTACGAGCGGTCGCCGAGCAGCACGCCCGGCTCGTCGACCCGGCGCTTCGGGTTCGCCTCGAACCGGGCCGGATCGGCCTGCGCCAGCCGCCGGGCGTCCCAACCGGCGTGCAGCGTGCCGTCCGGATGGGCGTACACGGCGGACGGACTGACCGGCTGACCGTCCATCAGCAGCGGACGGGTCCGCCCGTCCGGCCAGCGCAGTACCGCGACCGTGTTGGACGTACCGAGGTCGACGCCGAGGGCGAAGCCCTCGTGCTGGCCTGCCATCTGCCCGATACCTCCGCCACGACGAGGGGAACTGAGCCCCGCATCGTACGCAGCCGGTGCCGACCCGCTGATCACTCGGTCTGGCTCGGGCCGAACCGACCTCCTCGCGAGCGCTCAGACGGTCGTACTGCGGCCACCGCGCACGGCGGTGACGGTGACCTCCAGGCTCCCGGCCTGAGGCCAGTGTCCTTCCGGCGAAGGGGAGACCGGAGGAACCCGACCGTCGGTAGTGCCACCCAGCGTTCGTACACCGAGAGGAAACTTGGCACGCCGTTGAGGTCCTTGCAGTAGTACAGACCGGCCTGCCTGTCGCCGCTGCTGTGCACCGGCGCCAGGTCCAACGGCTGCGCGTTCCAGCCCGCGGCCCGGATGGCCGGCTCGTACATCTCGGCAAGCTTGTCCTGGGCGAAGCCCACCTCGAGCGCGAAGAACAGGCTGACCGTGGTGGTGGTGACGCCGGGACCCACGTCGACGGGCTGTCCCTCGATCCGAGTGCTCCTGCCTTCGCCCACCTGCCGGCAAGCTTTCTCGACCACGGGTGAGCCGACCGCGAGCGCCTCCGGCGGGCGGAAGGCGAAGACCGGTTCCGCCAGGTAGGCGGCGAGTAGGTCATCTTCGTGGGGAGGTGGCTGACAGCCCTTGGCGACCGGAGCCTCATCGGGGCCACCGCTACAGCCGGACACCATGGCGAGCAGGCACAACGCAGCAACGACACCGGACCGAACCGCTCGCGAAGCCATTCGCAGGGACCCAATCATTCGGTGTGCCCCCGGTCTCACTGTTCGACATTCCATCCAAGCGCCAACAATCGGCTAATCAATCGGTTGACATTGAGTGTCCGAAACATCCACAACTCGCCGTGATCAGCGACCTCGAACTCCAAGCCAGTATTTCGCCATCGGCGGATCGCAACCAGGTTGTCGCTTGTGATCACCAAAGTCCCCGCCCAGATCTCTGTGAACGTGATGGAGGTCTGGCCTGCCCGTAGCCTCGCCATCGGCCAGCCAGAGTCGGCGCGAACACCGCCCCCGATTGTGGGGACGACCCGGATACCGCCGCGCACCGAGAACCCGTCCGCACCCATGAACCCCTCGCCCCTTCCGCATCAAGACAACCTTCCTGATCATCGCTGATCGCAATCAAGGCATCCGATCATCCGTACGGCCGGGAAGGCGGTCTCGTCGATCAGCACTGTTGCTGGCGACGAACCGTCGCCTCGGCCAGGATCCCTGCAGGGGATGGCGGTCACCGGGGACGTAAGGGAACCGCAAGATCTGCCGGCTCAGCCCGCCGGTGACGCTGGCTAGGCTGGCCGGGGAGGTGGCCGGTGGCGCAGCGGGTACTCGTGGTCGACGACGACCGGACCGTCAGCGACGTGGTCTGCCGATACCTGGA
This sequence comes from Micromonospora cremea, assembly GCF_900143515.1. NCBI lineage: Bacteria > Bacillati > Actinomycetota > Actinomycetes > Micromonosporales > Micromonosporaceae > Micromonospora > Micromonospora cremea. The sequence goes on from NZ_FSQT01000001.1 coordinate 2,129,458, forward strand.
GCACGCCGGGTACGACGTGAGCCACGTCGGCGACGGGTTGGCCGCGCTGGACGCCGTGCGGGACCACGCGCCGCACCTGGTGGTGCTGGATCTGATGCTGCCCGGGCTGGACGGGTTGCAGGTGTGCCGGCGGCTGCGGGAGCGGCCGGACGGCGTACCGATCATCATGCTGACCGCGCGCGGCGACGAGGCGGATCGGGTGCTCGGCCTGCAACTGGGCGCCGACGACTACCTGGGCAAGCCGTTCTCGCCGCGCGAGCTGGTGCTGCGTGTCGGTTCGGTGCTGCGCCGGGCCGGCGAACCGGCCGGGACCGCTGCGGAGCTGCTGGTCGACGCGGGCCTGGAGGTGGCGACCGGGCCGCGGGTCGCCCGGCTGCACGGCCGCGAGCTGGCCCTGACGCTGCGCGAGTTCGATTTGCTGGCGCACCTGATGCGGCAGCCGAGGCGGGCGTTCCGCCGCACCGAGCTGCTGGAGCGCGTGTGGGGCTGGAACTTCGGCGACCAGTCCACCGTGACCGTCCATGTGCGACGGCTGCGGGAGAAGATCGAGGACGATCCGGCGGAGCCCCGGCGGATCGTCACCGTCTGGGGCGTCGGCTACCGGTACGAGCCCGCCGATGCGTGACCTGGCGCTGATCTTCGGCGCGGCGCTCGCCGCGGCGCTCGGCGTCGGCCTGGTCGGCGCGTTGACCCTGCGGCTGCTGCGCGACCGGTCGATCACGGTGCACGTGTGCGTCCTGCTCACCGTCACCGTGGCCGCCGTGGTGGCCGGGGTGGTGGTGGTCGCCCAGGCGATGTTCCTGTCCCCGCACGATCTCCAGGTCGTGCTGCTCACCGTGGCCGCGGCGGCGGTGGTCAGCCTCGGCGTGGGCTGGTACTTCGGGCGCCGGCTGGCCGTGGCCGCGGTCTGGGCGGACCAGGCCCGGGAGCGGGAACGCCGGGTCGAGAAGGGTCGTCGGGACCTGGTCGCCTGGGTGTCGCACGACCTGCGGACGCCGCTGGCCGGGCTGCGGGCGATGGCCGAGGCGCTGGAGGACCGGGTGGTCGACGACCCGGCGACGGTGGCCGAGTACCACCGGCGGATCCGCGCGCAGACCGACCGGATGACCCGCCTCGTCGACGACCTTTTCGAGCTGTCCCGGATCAACGCCGGGGCGCTGCGGCTGACGCTGTCCGCGGTGCCGCTCGGCGAGGTGGTCTCCGACGCGCTGGCCGGCACCGCGCCCCTGGCCGAGGCCCGCCGGATCAAGCTGGTGGCCGCTGAGTCGGGCTGGCCGACGGTGCTGGCCAGCGAGCCCGAGCTGGCCCGGGTGGTGGGCAACCTGCTGCTCAACGCCGTGCACTACACCCCCAGCGACGGCACGGTCCGGGTGGACGCCGGAAGCGAACGCGACGCCGCCTGGCTGGCGGTCGCCGACACCTGCGGCGGCATCCCCGAGGACGACCTGCCCCGGCTGTTCGATGTGGCGTTCCGGGGGGAGCCGGCGCGTACGCCCCGCTCGGGCGGGGAGGGCTCCGGCGGGCTGGGGCTGGCGATCGTCCGAGGGCTGGTCGAGGCGCACGGCGGTCGGGTGGACGTGCAGAACGTCGTCGGCGGCTGCCGTTTCGTGGTCCGCCTCCCGGCGGCCTGACCTGCGTCCACGGGGCGCGGGCGGTCAGGTGCGGTCGGATACCAGCGGGTGGTCGGCGGTCAGCTCACCGAACCAGCGTTGGCCCCGGCGGAACAGCTCCCGCACGGTCAGGCCGGCGGCGCGGGCGACCGGGTGGACGGCGTGTGTGTCGAGCCGGGCCCAGCGGAACGCCGGGCCGAGCAGCAGCCGACCGGCCCGGTGCGCGGCGGCCACCCGGGCCTGGCCCTGCCACAGCCCGGCGCCGGGCGGCTCCAGCTCGACCAGCACCGTGCCGCCGGGCGCGAGCAGCGCACCGCACCGACGCAGCAGCGCGATCGGATCGCCGCCGATGCCGATGTTGCCGTCGAGCAGCACCACGTGCTCCCACCGGCCCTCAGCGGGCAGCGGATCGAACAGGTTGCCATGCAGGGCGACCGCACCCCGGGCGCGGGTCAGCCGCACCGCCGTCGGGGAGACATCCACACCGACCGCCGTCAGCCCGGCCCGGGCCAGCGCCACGGTGAGCCGACCCGGACCGCAGCCGAGGTCGAGCGTCGGCCCGGCGCACCGGGCGACCACCCCGGCCACCGCCGGCTCGGCCGGGCCGTGCCAGCGGTCCACCGGCAGCCGGCTACGGACACCGTCACCCTGCACCAGCCACCGACCGCCGGCCGGCCGGTCGGCGAGGGCGGCGCCGAAGGCATCGTGGAGCAGTGAGCCCCCGGGCCCGGTGACCCGGACTGCCGTGTCGACCGGGTTCACCGCCGGTCCCCCGGCACCAGGGCGAGTCGAGCCGCCGCGACCTGCCGGGCGAACCGACCCTCGGGCACCTCCATCGCCACCGCGAGGGCGTCGGGCCACTCGTCGACGTCGCGCAGCACCGGCAGCGGCGCGACGCGCAGCCCCCGCCCGGTCAGCGCAGCCCAGGTGTCGTGGCCCGTCGCGGGTGTCGACATCGGTACCTCGCGCAGCACGTCCGCGTACCGGGGATCACGCAGCCCCAGCGACCACCAGCCGCCGTCGCGCGCCCGCCCGAGCACCGCGTCGGCGGTGCACAGCCGGCGTACCGCCGCGCTCAGCCGGGCCGGCGTCAGCTGCGGGGTGTCCATCCCGATCTGGAGCACCGGCCGGCCCGGGTACGCCGCCACCACCTCGGCGTACGCGTTGGCGAGCCGGTCGGCGAGCCCGGTGCCGCGCTGGTCCAGCACCGGCCAGCCGGCCAGCGCGGCGGTCAGCGCGGCAGCGTCCTCCGCCTCGGTCAGCCGGCCCGCGCAGGCCAGCACCGGGGTCACCCCGGGGGTGGCACGGACGGCGTCGAGGGTGTCGCGCAGCGCGGCGGCGGCGATCCGGGCAGCCTGCACGGCGGTGGCCGGAGGGCAGAGCCGGGTCTTCACCGCCCCGGGCACCGGCGCCTTGGCGACCACCAGCAGGACGGTCACCGGGGGCCGCCCATGGTGCGCAGCACGCCGGCGAAGTCGCGGGTGGCGCGCAGGGTGCCCCGGACCGAGCCGGAAACCTTGGACCGGGTACCGGCGGTCCGGGGCGCGTAGGTCACGTCCAACTCCTGGATCCGCCAGCCAGCGGCGGCCGCCCGGATCAGCAGTTCGAGGGGGTAGCCGAAGGCCCGGTCGGCGACGCCGAGGGCGAGCAGCTCGTCAAGGCGGGCCACCCGGATCGGGCTGAGGTCCCGCAGCGGTACGCCCCGGCGCCGCAGCAGCGCCGCGACCAGCGCGGTGCCAGCCCGGGCGTGCCACGGCCACACCCCGGCGCCGACCGGTCGCCGCCGGCCCACGCTGAGATCCGCCGTCCCGGCCGCCACCGGCGCCACCATGGCGGGCAGCTCGCGCGGGTCGAAGGAGCCGTCGGCGTCGAGGACACACACCAGCTCACTGTCGGCGGCCTCCAGGCCGGCGTGCACGGCCGCGCCGTAGCCGCGCCGGGGCTCGTGGACCACCCGGGCACCGTGCCGGGCGGCCACCTCGGGCGAGCCGTCCCGGGAGCCGTTGTCCACCACGATGGCCCGGTAGCCGGGCGGCAGCGCGGTGAGCACGCCGGGCAGGGCGGCCGCCTCGTCCAGGCAGGGCAACACCACGTCGATCTGAGTCGGCATACCGCCGACGCTAGGGCGGCACCGGGCCGGCGGAGGCCGGAATGTGCTTACCGAACGCTTACCACCTGGGCATTTCTTACCGTCCGGTGACGGGCCGGCGGTTCCGCCGACGGAAAGCCGGCTGCCGCCGTACCGTCCGGTGGTCATGACCTCGACCACCGCTCCCGCCGCCGCCCCCGGGCGGACCCCGACCCGCCGATGGCGTGGGGACGTGTTGGTGTTGGGTGTGGAGCTGGCGCTGCTCGCCGCGGCGGTGCTGGTGGGGGCGCTGCTCAACGCGCGCGGCGCCGGCCTGCACGCCGACGCCGCCCCCCTGTACGCGACCTGGCGGCCGCACCTCGGCTGGGGCAGCCCGGCCGCGCTGCTGGTCGCGGTAGCGGTGGTGGGCTGGGGTGCGCGCTGGGCCCGTACCGCGCGGTGGAGCGTCCTGCTGGTCGCCGCGTGGCTGGCGGCGGTGGCCTGGACGCTGTCGTTGGCTTTGGTGGACGGCTGGTCGGCGGGGCTGACCCGGCGACTCACCCCGCAGGCGGAGTACCTGCACGAGGTTCCCCGGGTCACCGACATCCCGGCGATGCTGGCCGGGTTCACCGGCCGGATCCTGGACTTCCAGCCGGACGCCTGGTCCACCCACACCGCCGGGCATCCCCCCGGCGCGCTGCTGATCTTCGTGTGGCTGGACCGGGTCGGCCTGGGCGGGGGCACCGCCGCCGCGCTGGCCTGCGTGCTGGTCGGGGCCACGGTGGCGGTGTCTGTGCCGGTGACCCTGCGGGCGCTGGGCGCCGCCGACGCGGCCCGCGCGGTGACCCCGTTCCTGGTGCTGCTGCCGGGTGCGGTCTGGGTCGGCGCGTCCGCCGACGGCATCTTCGCGGCCGTGGTCGCGGCCGGCCTGGCCCTGCTGGCGGTCCGCGGCCGGGCCACGGCCGCGGCCGGCGGGGCGCTGCTCGGCTTCGCGCTGCACCTGTCGTACGGGTTCCTGCTGGTCGGGGTGCTCGCGCTGGCCGTGCTGGCGCTGCGCCGTACCCACCGCTGGGGCGCGCTGTTCGCCGCCTGCGCCGGGGTGCTCGCCGTGACGGCGATCTTCGTGGCGTCCGGTTTCGAGTGGTGGGAGGGGTACCGGCTGGTGGTCGAGCGGTACTACCAGGGCTGGGCGGCCGACCGCCCGTACGGCTACTGGGTGTGGGCCAACCTGGCCGCCCTGCTGCTCAGCGCCGGGCCGGTGCTCGGGCCGGCGCTGCGCCGGGTGCTGCTGGCCGCCCGGTCGCAGTGGCCGGCCCTGCGCGCCGCGCTGCCGGGTCGCGCGCCCGCGCCGCTGGCGGGGCCGGCGCCGGGTGGCCCGCGCTTCGGTCCGCGCGCGGCGGCGAGCGGGTGGCGGGCCGTCGGCCGGCTGGCCACGCCGGCGGCAGCGGCGGTACGCGCGGCCGGGCCAACCGTAGTGCTGCCGCTGGCCGCCGTGGTGGCGGTGCTCGGCGCGGACCTGTCCGGGCTGAGCAAGGCCGAGGTGGAGCGGATCTGGCTGCCGTTCATCGTCTGGCTGCTGGTGGCCACCGCCCGGCTGCCGGCCGGCTCGCGGCGCTGGTGGCTGGCCGGGCAGGCGGTCACCGCGCTGGCGGTGAACCACCTGGTCTGGACGGTTTCCTAGCCCCGGGGTGAGGCGCCTCGGACGCTGCTACGCGTGGGGCTCCGAGCAAGCGCGACGAATCGGCGCGGTCGCGGCAGCGACGGGTGTGGCGGGTCCGGCAACCGCGACCTGCGCGGCGGGCCCGGCCGCCGTCGACCCGGGCTGGACGCCCCCGACGAGCCTGTCCCGGTTGAGCGTTATGACTGTGAGTCATATTTATGGCTCAGAGTCATAGCGCTCACTGGTGTTACCGCCGCCCGGCCGGCCAGAGCGGCGGCGAGGGCGACAGCCGGTCAGCCCACCAGCGCGGCCGGTTCGCGCAGCGGGTCGGTGGCGAAGTTGGCCACCCCCTCGGCGAAGCCGACCCGGGCGGTGTAGCCGAGCAGGTCGACGGCCCTGCGCGGGTCGGCCACCACGTGCCGCACGTCGGCCGTTCGGGCGCCGCCGACCACCTGCGGCGCCGGTCCGCCCATCGCCTCGGCCAGGGTGACCGCCAGCTCCCCCACGGTGTGCGGCTCGCCCGAGCAGACGTTCACCGGCACCAGCGTGGCCGGCGGCGCGGTGCTGGTCAGCGCCAGCAGGTTGGCCCGCGCCACGTCGGTCACGTGCACAAAATCGCGCCGCTGCCGGCCGTCCTCCAGGACGCGGGGGGCCTCGCCGGCGGCCAGCGCGGACCGGAAGATCGACGCCACCCCGGCATACGGGGTGTCGCGGGGCATCCGGGGACCGTAGACGTTGTGGTAGCGCAGCGCCCAGACCGCCCCGCCGGTCTGCCGGGCCCACGCCGCGGCCAGGTGCTCCTGGGCGAGCTTGCTCGCCGCGTACGTGCTGCGCGGCTCCAGCGGGGCGTCCTCGGGGACCAGCGCCGGGTCGAGCCCGAGGCCGCAGTGCGGGCAGCTCGGGTCGTACCGGCCCGCCTCGACGTCCTCGGCACGCCGGGGTGCCGGACGCACCGTGCCGTGGCCGGGACAGGTGTAGCGCCCCTCTCCGTAGACGACCATCGAACTGGCCAGCACCAGCCGGCCGATCCCGGCCCGGTGCAGCGCCGCCAGCAGCACCGCCGTGCCGTAGTCGTTGTGCGTGACGTAGTCGGGGGCGTCGGACGGGTCCAGGCCGTGCCCGACCATCGCCGCCTGGTGGCAGACCGCGTCCACCCCCGCCAGCAGCCGGTCCAGCAGCGGGCCGTCGCGGACGTCGCCGCGTACCACGTCGTGCCGGCGCGACCAGACGGGCAACTCCCCGCCGTGCGCCTGCGGCAGCAGCGCGTCCAGCGCCACCACCTCGTGCCCCTGCTCGATGAGCAGGTCCACGACCTGCGACCCGATGAACCCGGCCGCGCCGGTGACCAGTACCCGCATACCCGCTCACGCTAGGGCGGACCAATGCCGGGCGGGTCGGTTCGGCCGACCCGTAAGGAGTTCGCAACAGCTCGGCGGGCACGAACGCCCCGGTAAGCGTTCGGTAATGCGGCAAACCCGACCGAGCCGTACCCGCGCGTTCTAGCCTGCCCGCAGTGCACCCGCCGATGACGGCGGCCCGGCGCCCCCGGTCGGGGCGCGGGCGACGCACGACGGCGAGGAAGGAGCGGCGGTGTTGACCAGCAGGCCCGGTCCGAGCACCGGTGGGACCGACGCGCCCGCGCCGGACGCGGACGGCTACGGCGCGCCCCGCCGGTTGTGGCGGGCCCTGGACCGGAACCGGCCACCCGGTGTGGACGCGGCCGACCGGAGCTGGCGCAGTCCGTTGCGCGGCCCCTGGCTCACCGCTGTGTACGGGTCGGTGCTGCTGGTCGCGCTGCCCCTGGTGATCGTCACCGGGCTGCTCGACTACGCCGCCTACGGCCCCCGGTTCGACCAGGCGTTCCCGAGCAACGTGGGCTGGCTGCGGCTGCCCACCTTCGACTGGCCGACGCGGCCGTCCTGGCTGTTCCGGGTCACCCAGGGGCTGCACGTGACGCTCGGGATCGTGCTCATCCCGGTGGTGCTGGGCAAGCTCTGGTCGGTGATCCCGAAGCTGTTCAACTGGCCGCCGGCCCGCTCGCTGGCCCAGGTGCTGGAACGGCTCACCCTGCTGCTGCTGGTCGGCGGGATCCTGTTCCAGATCGCCACCGGCCTGCTCAACATCCAGTACGCCTACCTCTTCGGCTTCGACTTCTACACCGCCCACTACTTCGGCGCCTGGATCTTCACCGGCGCGTTCGTGGCGCACGTCGTGCTCAAGCTGCCCCGGCTGATCACCGCGCTGCGGTCCCGCCCGCTCGGCGCGGAGCTGCGTACCCCGCGCGCCGCGACCCGGCCCGAGCCGCCCGACCCGGACAAACTGGTCGCCGCACGGCCCGGGCCGGCGACGGTCAGCCGGCGCGGCGCGGTCGGTCTGGTCGGCGGTGGCGCGCTGCTGCTGGCCGCGCTGACCGTCGGGCAGAGCCTGGACGGGCCGCTGCGCCGGACCGCGCTGCTGCTGCCCCGGGGTCGCCAGCCCGGTCCCGGTCCGAACGGCTTCCCGGTCAACCGCACGATCGCCGCCGCCGGCGTACGCCCCGAGCAGACCGGCCCCGGCTGGCGACTGATGCTGCGCGGCAGCGGCCGGACGGTGACCCTGGACCGGCCCGGGCTGCTGGCCATGGCGCAGCACACCGCCGCGCTACCCATCTCCTGTGTGGAGGGCTGGTCGACCCGGCAGACCTGGACCGGCGTACGGCTGCGGGACCTCGCCGCCCTGGTCGGGGTCGCCGACCCGGCCGCCGCACGGGTGTCGTCGTTGGAGCGGGCCGGGCTGTTCCGGACGGCGGTGCTCGCACCCAACCAGGTCCTCGACCCGGACTCGCTGCTCGCCCTGCGGGTGAACGGCGTGGACCTCTCCCCCGACCATGGCTACCCGGCGCGGGTCATCGTGCCGGCACTGCCCGGGGTGCACTGCACGAAGTGGGTCGCGGAGATCGACTTCCAGGGCCGGGCCGATGACTGACCTGGGGGCTCGGATGCGCGACGGCTACGGCGCCGGGCCTCGGCACCTGATCGTGGTGACGGCCGCCATCGTGCTCGCCGGCTGGGTGGCGCTGCGGCTGGCCGGGGAGGCGACCGCCGGCCGGATGCTGCTCTGGTTCCTCGGCGCGGTCATCGCCCACGACCTGGTGCTCTTTCCGGCGTACGCGACCGCCGACCGCGTGCTGCGCGCGCTGGTGCGGCCCCGGGCGGGCAAGCGGGTCGCCCTGCTCAACCACCTGCGGGTGCCGGCGCTCGCCAGCGCCCTGCTCTTCCTGGTCTTCGCCCCCGGCATCCTGCGGCTGGGCGAAACCACCCACCTCGCCGCCACCGGCCAGGACCAGCACCCCTACCTGGTGCGCTGGCTCCAACTCACCGTCGCCCTGTTCCTCCTCAGCGCCCTGGCATACGCCCTGCGCGCTCTCCCCCGCCGGCGTCAGTCATCCGGGAAGCGGTCGGAGAGGGCGTAGCGGAGCAGGACCACGTCGCCGATCTGGCGGGCCTCGGCCAGCCTCGCCCGGCGGCCGGGGTGCCAGGGGAAGCGACCCTCGCCGACGAACCGGGGCGCCCGGCCGTCGCCGACGAAGAACGGGGCGACCACCAGGTGCAGTTCGTCGGCGAGGCCGGCGGTGAGGAACTGGGCGTGCACCGTCCCACCACCCTCCACCATCAACCGCCGCACGCCCCGGGCGGCCAGGTCGGCCAGCAGCCATCCGGGGTCGACCGGCTCGCCGGCGTCCACCACCGTGGCCAGCCGGCGGAGCCGTTCCCGGGTCTTCTCCAGCGCGTCGGTGGCGCAGTAGACGAGTCGGTCCGCGTCGCCGGCGGTGAAGAACCGGGCCGTCGGATCGAGGTCGCCCCGGGCGGTCAGGGTGACCTTGACGGGCGAGGCGGGCCGCCCGCACGCCACCCGCTCGGCCCGCCGCCGGGCCGAGCGCACCAGCAGCCGGGGATCGTCGCGGCGGACGGTGCCGGCGCCGACCAGGATCGCGTCGCAGCTGGCCCGGACCGCGTCGACCCGATCCAGATCGTCCGCGTTGGACAGCAGCAGCCGCTGGTCGGAGGCGTCGTCGATGTACCCGTCGATCGAGGTGGCGCAGCTCAGCAGCACGTACGGCCGCGCCAGCGCCGGCCGGCAGCTCACCGGGGGACGGGCCGGTCGGTGGTACGGCTGGCCGGCGCGGGCGGCGGCGCCACCGCCTCCGCCGCCTCGGTCTCCGCAGCCTTGGCCGCCTTCGCCGCGAGGTAGTTGGCGTTGGCCGGGGAGAGGTAGATGCCGGTGGGCACCCGCTCGGCGACCACCACACCCATGCGGCTCAACTGCTCGGCCTTGTCCGGGTTGTTGCTGAGCAGCCGGATCCGGGGCACGCCCAGGGTGGCCAGCATCTGCGCGGCGACGCTGTAGTCCCGCTCGTCCTCGCCCCGGCCGAGCGCGACGTTGGCCTGGTACGTGTCCAGCCCGGCGTCCTGGAGGGCGTACGCGTCGAGCTTGGCGTACAGGCCGATGCCCCGGCCCTCCTGACGAAGGTAGAGCAGGAAACCGCCGCTCTCGGCGATCCGCTGCACGGCCTCGCGCAACTGCGGCCCGCAGTCGCAGCGCTGGCTGCCGAACACGTCGCCGGTCAGGCACTCGCTGTGCGGACGGACCAGTGGCGGCTCGCCGTCGGCGGCGAGCCGGTCCAGCGCACCGGCCCAGTCGCCGAGGCCGAGGGCGAGGTGCTCCCGACCGTCCACAAGGCCCTTGAACGTGAACACCCGGGTGGTCGTGGTGTAGCCGTCGGGGAACGTCAGCGGCACCGTGACCTGCGTACGGACCGTGACGACCGGCAATGTTTCGGGCATGGGACTCCTTTGTCCGGCGTCACCGCCGTGCGGCGACGCGTACCGTCTCACAACCGGATCAACAGCCGCCGCCGGGAGCGGCTTCCCGGGTGGCGGCAGGAATCCGGGCCCGCCGGGCGAGCAGCACCGCGGCGCCGGGCAGGCTGGCAACCAGCACCAGTGCACCGTAGACGGTGGCGGTGGCGACGCCCTCGGTGGCGCTGAGCCCGGCCGCGCCGAACGCCCACGCGGCCACACCCTCGCGCGGGCCGAAGCCGGCGACGTTCAACGGCAGGCCCATGGCGAGCAGGGCGAGCAGGGTGAGCGGCAGCAGCCGGGTCAGCGGGGCGTCCGAGCCGGCGGTACGCGCCGCCACCAGGAAGGTGGCGAGGTGACCGGCGACCATCACGGCGGAGGCGATCAGGACGCCGAACCACGTCCGCCGGGCGAGCAACCCGGCCCGGACGTCCGCCACGGCGGTCCGTAGGGCCCGCGCCCACCGCGACCGGCCGGTCTGCGGCAGGACCCGCGCCAGCAGCACGGCGGCCAACCCACCCGCGACCAGCAGCGCGGCGGCGGCCGGCAGGTACGGCCGCACCGGGGACGGGAACGCGGCGAGCACCACCAGCGCGACGCCCACCAGGACCACCTGGCCGGCGGTACGCTCCCAGACCACCGCGCGGATACCCCGGCTGACGTCACCGGCGTCCCGGCCGTGGCGTAGCGCCCGGTGCACGTCGCCGAGCACCCCGCCGGGCAGGGTGGCGTTGAGGAACACCGCCCGGTAGCAGTGCGCCACCGCTGTCGCCAGGGGCAGCCGCACGCCCAGGCCGCCGGCGACCAGGCTCCACCGCCAGGCCGCGCAGACCGTGGTGAGCACACCGATGAGCAGCGCCGCGGCCAACGCCGGCGCGTCGATCAGCCGCACCCCGGCGAGGAACGGGCCGCCACCCACCTGCCACAGCAGGGCGGCGAGCAGGCCCACCCCGCCGACCACCCGTGCCCAGGCCCAGAACATCGGCGCCGGTCCTCCCCTGAAGATCGTCCACTTGCCCTAGTGCACGTACCGGGAGCGCGAGCGGTTCATCCGCCGGCCAGGAGGTCCCGGTGCTCGACCAGCACCCCGAGCCGGCCGGCCGCCGCGTCGGCCAGCCGGCGCTGGGCGTACGCCCGGGCCGGGCCGGCCAGTTCCGGGCGCTGTTCGCAGGCCGCGCCCAGCCAGCCCCGGAACCACTCGGCGGTCAGGTCGGCCTGGTCCGGGCCGAGTCGCCACGGGCTGGGCCGTTCCCGGACCGGGACGCCCCGGCGGGCGAACGCGGCGGCGGTGGCGGCGACGGCGTCCGGGCCGAGCAGCCGCCGGCCGTCGACGGTGCGCCGCTGGTGGTCGTTGAACGCGGCCTCGATCGTCGGGTCCAGCGGGTCGGCCGGGGTGAGCCGGACCCGCCCGGTGACCGAGATCGCGAACAGGGTGGGCCGGCCGGCGTCGGCGCAGGCGCCGACCACCCGCTCGACCTCCTCCGCGGTCAGCATGTCCAGCAGCGCGGACGCGGTGACGAGGGCGCCGTCGGCCAGGTCGGCGGCGGTGAGCCGGGTGAGGTCGCCGCACCGGGTGCTGACCGTGACCGGTGCGCCGTCGGCGGCGGTGACCCCGGCCATGCCCTCCGCGGCCCGGGCGAGCAGGTCGGCGTCCCGGTCGTGCAGGACCCAGTGCTGCGGGCCGGGCAGCCAAGCCGCCAGCCAGCGGCACATCGAGCCGGTGCCGCTGCCCAGGTCGTGGATCAGGGCCGGAGCGTCGCCGACCAGCCGGGGTCGGATCACGTCCACCAGGTCCTCGGCGCGGGCCGCCGCGTCGGCGGGCTCGCGCAGCCGCAGCCAGTCGGCGAACGGCAGGGTCTCCTCGACGGTCATGCCGCCACCTCCTCGAGCACGGCAGCCAGCAGCGCGGTCGTCACCGGCCAGTCGGTCAGGGTGTCCCGCCGGGCCAGGGCGGCGTGCCGCAGCCGGGTACGCAGGGCGTCGTCGCCCAGCCAGCGCATCAGCGCGCCGGCCAGCGCGGCCGGGTCGTCCGGCGGGACCAGCAGCCCGGGCCGGTCACCGCCGGGGGCCCGGCCGAGCGCCTCCGGCAGGCCGCCCACCTCGGTCCCCAGCACCGGCAGGCCCCGGGCCAGCGCCTCGGTGACGACCATCCCGTACGTCTCGCCGCGCGACGGCAGCACCAGCAGGTCGGCGGCGGCGTACGCGGCGTCCAGCGCGGCGCCGGTCAGCGGGCCGGCCAGCCGGACCCGGTCGGCGATGCCCGCTCCGGCGAGCCGCTGACGCAGCCGGTGCACCAGCTCCGGCTCGCGGGCCAGCGTGCCGGCGCAGACCAGCGTCCACGGCAGCCCGGCGAGCGTGGACAACGCGTCCACCAGCACGTCATGTCCCTTGTGGCGGGTGACGGCCGCGACGCAGAGCAGCCGGTCGCCGGCTACCGAGCCGGGCGCCGGCGGGGCGGGCATCGCCCCCGGCGGCGCGGCCCGGACCCGGTCGGCCGGCAGCGGGTGGCGGGCCAGCAGCCGGCGGCGCGTCCACTCGCTGGTCGTGACGACGGCCCGGGTCGTGGCCAGGGCGCGGGCCTCGGCCTCGTCGTCCAGCGGCAGGTGCACCAGGACGACCAGGCGCAGCCGTCGGGCGTGCGGGACGAGCAGGTCCGGAACGGTCGAGGCGATCAGGCCGTCGAGCAGCACCACGGAGTCGTCCGGCGCGGCGGCCAGCAGCCGGGCCAGCTCCACCCGGTCGGCCGGGTCGGGGTACGGCCAGGCGCCGGGCACCGGATGTTCGTGGACCGACCAGCCCCGCTCGCCGAGCCCCCGGCAGATCCGCCGATCGTAGGAGTTGCCGCCGCTGGGCGTGGCCGGGTCGTCGATGTCGCCGGGCAGGACGACATGCACCGCACGGCCGGGCGAAGCGGGCCGGTCGACCGGCGTCGCCCGGCCCGCCCCGATCACAGCGACCGCTCGTAGCTGGCCCAGGCGACGTGTGACTCGTGCAGGGTGACGGTGATGCCGGCCAGCCCGCGCGCCCCGGCGCCCAGCTCACCGGCGTGCACCCGCTCGGCCAATCGGTCGGCGACGGTACGGGCCAGCACCTCGGTGGTGGTGTTCACCCCGGCGAACGCGGCCTCGTCATCGAGGTTGCGGTAGGTCAGCTCGCCGAGCACGGCCCGCAGTTGCTCGGTGGCCAGGCCGATGTCGACGACGATGCCATCGGCGTCCAGGTCGGGCCGCCGGAACGTCGCGTCCACCACGAAGGTCGCGCCGTGCAGGCGCTGGGCCGGGCCGAACACCTCGCCCCGGAAACTGTGGGCGATCATCATGTGATCCCGAACGGTCACGCTGAACACGGTCACTCCCCGTCGTCGTAGGTGATGAGGTGGCAGAGCGCGGCAAGGTCACCCGCGCTCAGTCGAGCGAGGACGTCGGGCAGCTCCGCGAACCGGGACGCGCCGGTGATCAACGCGTCGAAGGCCGGATCGTCGAGCAGGTCCAGGGCGAGCGCCAGCCGGTCGGTGTAGCTGCGCCGCCCCCGCCGTGCGGGCGCCACCATGCCGACCTGGCTGCTGCGCACGGTCAGCCGTCCGGAGTGGAACGCCCCACCGAGCGACACCTGCACCGGGCGGTCGCCGTACCAGCTCAGCTCGATCACCGTGCCCTCGGGCGCGAGCAGGTCCAGCGAGCGTTGCAGGCCGTCGGCGGTGGCGCTGGCGTGCACGACCAGGTCCCGGTCCCCGGCCGCGTCGGCCGGTTGGGCGAACCCGACGCCGAGCGCGCCCGCCACCCCCGCCCGGCGGGCGTCGGTGTCGACCAGTTCGACCTGCACGCCGGGGAACCGGGCGAGCAGCGCGGCGACGCAGCAGCCCACCATGCCCGCGCCGACCACGCTGACCCGGTCGCCGACCAGCGGCGCGGCGTCCCAGAGCGCGTTCACGGCGGTCTCCACCGTGCCGGCGAGCACCGCGCGGGCGGGCGGCACGTCGTCCGGCACCGGCACCACGGCGGTGGCCGGCACGACGTACGCGCTCTGGTGGGGGTGCAGGCAGAAGACCGTGCGCCCGAGCAGCTCCGGTGGGCCCTGCTCGACCACGCCGACGCTGAGGTAGCCGTACTTCACCGGGCCCGGGAAGTCGCCCTCCTGAAAGGGCGCGCGCATCGCGGCGTGCTGGTCGGCTGGCACCCGGCCGGCGAAGACCAGCGTCTCGGTGCCCCGGCTGACCCCGGAGTAGCGCGCCCGGACCAGCACCTCGTCAGGGCCCGGTACGGGCAACGACACCGGCCGGATCTCCGCCGCGCCGGGCTCGCGCACCCAGCAGGCGTACGCCTCGCGGATCACCGTCGCGCACCTCACCTTTGCTCCGGGCCGAACCGAACGGCCTCGTTTTCCGTGTTCCCTATCGGGGTCGTCGATCATAAACACGGAGGTACGGTGCCCACGATTCGAAGTGGTCCGATGATCGGGCTGAGCGCGCAACTGGTCGTGTTGGCGGCGCTGGCCGTCACGGTGGGGCTGGGCGGCGCGGGCTGGCTGGTCGGGACCGGCTATGCAGTGGTCACCTGCCTCGCGTTGAGCCGGGGCCTGCACCGGGCCGGTGCGTTCCGCCTCGGCCCGGCCGACCGCGTGACGCTGACCCGGGCCGTCTTGGTCGGCGCGGTCACCGCGCTGGTGGCGGACTCGTTCGGCCGGCCCGCGCCGGTGGGGTTGCTGGTCGCCGTGAGCGCGGTGGCGTTGCTGCTGGACGCGGTGGACGGGCAGGTGGCGCGGCGCACCGGCACGGTGAGCGCGCTCGGCGCCCGCTTCGACATGGAGGTCGACGCGTTCCTGATCCTGGTGCTGAGCGTGCACGTCGCGCCGGCCGCCGGCGGATGGGTGCTGGTTATCGGCCTGATGCGGTACGCGTTCGTCGCGGCGAGCGCGGTGCTGCCCTGGCTGGGCGGGTCGCTGCCGCCGCGCTACTGGCGCAAGGTGGTGGCCGCCGCGCAGGGGGTGCTGCTGGCGGTGGCCGCGGCGGAGGTGCTGCCCGAGCCGTGGACCACGCTGGTGCTGGTGGTGGCGTTGGCTCTGCTGGTCGAGTCGTTCGGCCGGGACGTGGCGTGGTTGTGGCGGCGCCGGCCGACGCTCCGGCAGGCCCACCCGGTGCCGGCTGCCACGACAGCGCCGACGGCGCCGCCTGTCATGCCAGCGCGGACCGCGTCGGTACCGTCTGCCGTGCCGGCGCGAACCGCGCCGCCGGTGCCCGCCCCGGTGGCCGGGCCGGTGGCTCTGCCGCCCCTGCTGCCGGTGGTCGTCCGGTCGACGGTGGCACTGCCGCCCCTGCTGCCGGTGCCCGCTCCAGCGCCCGCGATGGCGGCCGGCTCGGGCGGTACGGTCCACTCCGACTGGAGGCTGTGATGACCCTTCCCGCCCAGGTACGCCGACTGCTCGGCCGGTCCGATGCGCGCCGTCCGGTTGCGGACGAGGCGTCGGCGCGTACTCCCGGGGTGTCGGCCGCGGCCGGGCGCGGCCCGGCGCGGCGGGTGGCGGGCGGGGTGGGCAACGCGTTGGCCGTGCTCCTGGTGTTCGCCGTGCTGGTCGGCCCGGACCGGCTCGGCCTGCTCACGCCGGCCGCCTTCCTGCGCATCCCGCTGGAGGGGCTGCTCGTCGCCGCGCTGCTGCTGGCCCTGCCGGCGCGACCCCGGCGGGTGGTGGTGGCCGTGGTCGGGCCGCTGCTCGGCCTGTTCGCCATCGTGAAGCTCGCCGACCTGGGCTTCCGGACGGCTCTCGACCGGCCGTTCGACCTGGTGCTGGACTGGCTGCTGCTGGACGACGCGTTCGGTTTCGTCCGCGACTCGGCCGGTCAGGCCGGCGCGGTCGGCGCAGCGGTCGGCATCCTGCTGCTGGTCGGCGCGCTGCTGCTGGTGCTCACGCTGGCGCTGCGGCGGCTGGCGTCACTGCTGGTCCGGCACGAACGGGCGGCGACCCGGGCGGTCGCCGCGCTGACCGTCGCGTGGGTGGCCTGCGCCGTCGTCGGCGTGCGGGTCGCACCGGGCGTGCCGGTGGCCGACACCGGGACCACCGCGCTGGTCGGCGCGCACGCGACCCAGGTGGACGCGCGGCTGCACGACCGCGAGAGGTTCAATGCCCAGATCAACGCCGACCCGTTCGACGACACCCCGGGCGACCAACTGCTGACCGGGCTGCGCGGCAAGGACGTCATCCTCGCGTTCGTGGAGAGCTACGGCCGCGACGCGGTGGAGGACCCGGAGCTGGCGCCGCAGGTCAACGCGGTGCTGGACGCCGGCACCGAGCGGCTGCGCGCAGCCGGCTACCAGGCGCGCAGCGGCTTCCTCACCTCCCCCACCTTCGGCGGCGGCAGCTGGTTGGCGCACGACACGCTGCTGTCCGGCCTGTGGACGGACAACGAGCAACGGCACCGCACCCTGCTGGCCAGCGACCGGCTCACCCTCAACGGCGCGTTCCGCCGGGCCGGCTGGCAGACCGTCGGGGTGCTGCCGGCGGCCACCCAACCGTGGCCGGAGCAGGGATTCTTCGACTACGACCGCTACTTCGACGCGGAGGCCCTCGGCTACCGCGGACCGAAGTTCAGCTACGCCCCGATGCCCGACCAGTACACAATGTCGTTCTTCCAGCGGCAGGTACGCACCGGCGCCGACCGCCCGGTGATGGCCGAGATCCCGCTGATCTCCAGCCACTCCCCCTGGACTGCGGTGCCCCGGATGATCGGGTGGGACGAGGTGGGCGACGGCTCCATCTACCACGGCTCCGCGGTCGGCGAGGACAGCGGCGACGCCGACGACCGGAACACCGGCCAGATCCGCGGCGGGTACCGGCAGGCCATCGCGTACTCGCTGGAGACGCTGATCTCCTACGTGCAGACCTACGGGGACGACGACCTCGTGCTGGTCTTCCTCGGCGACCACCAGCCCGCCCCAGTGGTCACCGGCGAGGGCGCCAGCCGGGACGTGCCGATCACCATCGTCGCCCGCGACCCGGCCGTGCTGGACCGGGTGGCGGGCTGGGGTTGGCAGGACGGCCTGCGGCCCGGCCCGCAGGCTCCGGTGTGGCCGATGGACACCTTCCGGGACCGGTTCCTGACCACCTTCGGACCGTCGACACCGCCGATCGCCGCGCCCCGTTGAGCTGCTCGAACAGGAGAGGTGCAGGGAGCTTGGACGTCACCGCCCCAGCGGCACCCAGAACTCCACCTCGGTGCCCTCCTGCAGGTCGCTGTGGATGGTCGTCGTGCCGCCGAGGTCGGAGATCCGGCCCCGCATCGACTGAGCCACACCGAGCCGGCCGGCGCGCGCCGCGTCGGCCAGCCGCTGCGGCTCGAACCCGACACCGTCGTCACGGACGGTCACCCGCACCCCGCCTTCTTCGTCCTCCAGCAGCACCCACGCCCGCGCGCCCGGACCAGCATGCCGGCGGACGTTGTCGAGGGCGGCCTGCACCGCCGCGGTGAGCTCGGCGGCGGGGCCCGACGGCACCACGACCGGCTCTGCGGGCGTGGAGACCTCGACCACGGGTGACGCCAGGGCGGTGAGCGTCGCCCGCAGGTCCATGTCACCGTCGGGACGCGCCGGCGCGGCACCGCCAGTGAGCAGGTTACGCAGCGCGACCTCCTGCTCGCCGGCCAACTTGGCCAACTGCGAGCCGGTTGCGCCCAACTGGGAGCCCTGCCGCTGCACCAGCGCCAGCACCTGGAGCACGCCATCGTGGATAGGCCGGGCCAGCCGGTCCCGTTCCGCGGCCGCGGCCTCCTGCCGAATCAGCTCGGCCCGTTTCCGTTCCGCCCAGCGCTCGGCGATATGGTGCGCGACACCCAGCCCGCTGATCGCCGCGCCGGCCGCGAGAAGCAACACGGCCGAGGTGGTGATGTGGAATACCGGGTTGAGGAACGACGACTCCGGTAGGCCATCACGCAGGTACGTCACCTCGACCGCCTGGAGCCCGCCGGCCGCGAGCACACCGACGAGGGGACCGAGAACGGCCGGGACCGCGCCGCGGGGCGCGAGCACCGGCGCGGCCGCACCGGCGACCGCGGTCCCCGCAGCGGTGACGAGGACGAGCAGCAGTAGCGCCGGAACGACGCGCTGCTGTTCGGCCAGTTTCTCGGGATGACCGGTGGTCGCCGCGTACGCGATGAACACCGCCGTCGCCGCGCCCGCCGCCAGGGTGCCGGCGGCCGCGATCCGCCACCGGCTGCTGGCCGCCACCGCGCCGACCGCCGCACCGACGAGCGCACCCAGCCAGCGCACCGGACCCGCCGCGGCGAGCGCGGTGAACGCCAAAATCAGCGGCGCTGCCACCGCCACCTGAACGGTTGCGACCGCGAGCGCCGCGCCCAGAGACCACAGTCCCGCCACGGCGGCCAAGCCGACCGCCAGCACCAGCGTCACCGCACCGGTCATGGCTATGGCCGCCATCTCATGCCGGTACACCGCCGACCGGGTGACGTCCAGCAGCACCGCGAGCCGCTCGGTGGTCAACAGGGACAGCGGAAGCACCAGGCATACCGCCAGCCCGCCGGCGATGACCAGACGCCACCGCCGCCACGACGACGGGCTGGCGCCCGGCGGGCCGGCCGCGGCGGGGTCGCCGCGGCGGAACCCTCGGACCGCGGGGACGATCGCGGCGAGGCCACCCGCGATCATGGCCGCGTGCCAGGCGGGCCGGTTCGGGTCCATGTACAGCCAGCCGGGCCCGACCATCGCCGAGCCGAACAGGCGAGACCCGGTAGCCAGCCCCACCAGGGCCGCGCCCGCACCGGGCGAAGCGTTGCTCAGCAGACTCTGGGCGCAGGCGAGCACGCCCACCACGGCGAGTGGATACGCGGCGGACTGCGCGAGGCTGAAGACCAGCGGGTACGAGCCGCTCGTCAACTGCCCCCACACGGACGGCGCAGCGAGCAGGCCGGCCACGGACAGCAGGTACGGCCACCAGCGCAGCAGGCACAGGCCCACCACGGTCACGACAATGGGGATCAGGGCGAACAGCCACCCCTCACCGTGGTACTCCGGCCGGCGGGGCGTGGCGATGAACGGCCCTGGCCCGCCCGCGTAGCCGGGCGAAGTCGCCACCGTGAGCAACAGGCAACCGCCCAGGCCGGCCAGAGCCTCCCGCCACCACAGCGGCTTTTCCGTCACCAGGATCGCGGCGTGGAAACCCGGCCGTTTAGGGCCGGGAGGTAACGCCGCTCCCTCCCCTCGATGCTCGTCTTGCGTGATGAGTGGATAGAATATGAGGCGTGGGTGAGGTGGTGAAGCGGGCGTACAAGTACCGCTTCTATCCAACCCCTGAGCAGGTTGAACAGTTGAACCGCACCTTCGGGTGCGTGCGCAAGGTTTACAACCTCGCCTTGGAGGCGCGCACCCGTGCGTGGGCCGTTGACCGGCAGCGCAGCACCTATGTGCAGTCGTCTGCCTGGCTGACCGAGTGGAAGCGCACCGAGGAGCTGGCGTTCCTTAACGAGGTCAGCTCGGTGCCGTTGCAGCAGACGCTGCGGCACCTGCAAGCCGGGTTCGCCGCGTTTTGGGGCAAGCGGTCGCGCTACCCGCGTTTCAAGGCCAAGCGCAAGTCCCGGGCGTCGGCGGAATACACCCGCTCGGCGTTCCGCTGGCGTCACGGGCAACTCACCCTGGCCAAGATGGACGCCCCGCTGGGCATCGTGTGGTCGCGGCCCCTGCCCGAAGGGGCCGAACCGTCGACGGTCACGGTGTCCCGTGACGCGGCCGGTCGGTGGTTCGTGTCCCTGCTGGTCGATGACCCCACCGTCAAGGCACTGCCGCCGCTGTTCACGGCGGTCGGGGTGGACGTGGGCATCACGAGCCTGCTCACCTTGTCCACCGGGGAGAAGATCACCAACCCGCGGCACGAGCGCGCTGACCGGCGCAAGTTGGCCAAGGCGCAACGCGACCTGTCCCGCAAGGGCAAGGACACCAAGAACCGGGCCAAAGCGCGACTCGCGGTGGCCCGCATTCACGCCCGCATCGCCGACCGGCGGCGGGATCACCTGCACAAGCTGTCGACTCGACTGGTCCGCGAGAACCAAACGGTCGTGATCGAAGACCTCAGCGTGCGCAACATGCTGCGCAACCACTCGCTGGCCCGCGCCATTTCCGATGCGGCGTGGACGCACCTGCGCAGCATGGTCGAGTACAAGGCCGCCTGGTACGGGCGGCAGGTTATCGCCGTCGACCGCTGGCATCCGAGCACGAAGACCTGCTCGGCGTGCGGGCGGATCAACACCGCGATGACGCTCGGCGTTCGCGTCTGGACGTGTCCCGGCTGTGATGCCGTGCACGACCGGGACGTCAACGCCGCCCGCAACATCCTCGCCGCCGGGCTGGCGGAGAGGTGAAACGCCTGTGGAGGGACGGTAAGACCCGACCCGCGAAAGCGGTGAAGGCGCGGCCCGGTGAAACAGGAACCCCCTCGGGTGACCGAGGGAATCCCCGCCCTTCAGGGCGGTGGAGGATGTCAAGACCGATCCGTCCGAACCACGCCGTCCCCCCGGCCGCAGGCGAGGCTCGCGGTGGCGCCCGGATGCGGCAGGCGGTCGGGCTGCCCGTCGGGACAGTACTCGAAATGCCACCACTCGTTGTCATACCTGCGGTACAGGCCGTACCGCGCGCCGTACCGCTCCAGCCAGTGCGCGCCTTCCGTGGGACGGATGTCGAAGGCGACGCCCGCCACGTGGCGGGACTCGTGTGGCGGAAGCGTCCATCGCCGGGCGGCCTCCACCGACCCGCTGCGCTTGACCTCCTCGGCGTACAGAGCCGCCTGGGTGGCCGCGTCCCGGTAGCCGCAGGTCAGCCCGATCAGCTCCCCGTACCGCCACAACGCCAAGGTGCGCGCGGCCTCGAAGGCCGCCCGGGCCGGTGGCGCCAGGCCGGCTAGGTTCTCCGCCGGGAATCGCAACGCCAGCGCCCACTGGCAGGCCGTATGCCGGGCACGCCCCGGCGTGACCAGGCCGGCCACCGGCGTCAGCAGAACGGCCAGCAGTCTGGTGACGAGGCGGTACACCTGGTCCCTGGTGCGATCGGTCAGAATAGCGCCGGCCCGGCCGGTGGCGTTCACAGACATGCCCACCACGATTTCGATATCGACGGTGGAGAGCATGAGTCCCAGTACTCACCGCCGGCCGGTACGGCGGTGAGTACCGGTGCCGACCTGGCGAACGAAGATCGTCAGGGTCCGCGACTATCGGTTGTCGGACGCGGCGGGGCGGGCGCGGACGTGCAGCCGCTCCCCCTGCGGCCCGAAGAGGTTGAGGACCTCGGTGGTGCCGGGGCCGGGGTTGAACACCCGGTGCGGAGTGCGGGTGTCGAACTCGGCCACCTCGCCCGCGGTCAGCGTCAGGTCGTGCTCGCCGAGCAGCAGGCGCAGCTGGCCGGAGAGGACGTAGATCCACTCGTACCCCTCGTGGGTCTGCTGGGTGTGCTCCCCGGTGGGCGTGTTCGGCGGGAGGATCTGCTTGAACGCCTGCACACCACCCGGTCGGCGGGTCAGCGGCAGGAACGTCACGCCGTGCTGGACGATCGGCTTGGGGCGTACCCGTGGGTCGCCGGTGGCCGGGGCGTCTACCAGTTCGTCGAGCGGCACCTGGTAGGCCCGGGCCAGCGGGAGCAGCAGCTCCAGGGTGGGCCGGCGGCTACCGGACTCCAGGCGGGACAGGGTGCTCACCGAGATGCCGGTCAGGTCGGCGAGCTGGGCCAGCGTGGTCCCGCGCTGGTGGCGCAGGGCGCGCAGCCGTGGGCCGACGGCGGCCAACGCCGTGCTGTCGTCGTTTGCCATAACGGCAAGGATAGTTGCCACCTGGCCGGCGGCGACGGATGGTGGGCTCAGCCGACAACCAAGGAGAGACTCCGGTGGACGAGACATATGACGTGGTGGTGGTGGGCGGTGGCGCGGCGGGGCTCAGCGGGGCCCTGGCGCTGAGCCGGGCCCGACGGTCGGTGCTGGTGATCGACTCCGGCGAGCCGCGTAACGCACCCGCCGACCATGTGCACAACTACCTGGCGCGGGAGGGGACGCCGCCGGCCGAGCTGGTCGCCGCCGGGCGCACCGAGGTCGCCGGGTACGGCGGCCAGTTCCTGGCCGGGCGGGTGGAGGCGGCGACCCGGGACGACGACGGGTTCCACCTCAGCCTCGACGACGGAGGCGCGGTGCGGGCCCGTCGGCTGTTGGTGGCCACCGGCCTCACCGACGAACTGCCCGACGTGCCCGGGGTGGCGCAGCGGTGGGGCCGCGACGTGCTGCACTGCCCGTACTGCCACGGCTGGGAGGTCCAGGACCGGCGGATCGGGGTGCTGGCCACCGGTCCGCTGGCCGTGCACCAGGCCGAGATGTGGCGGCAGTGGAGCTTGGACGTGCTGCTCCTGCTGCACGACGCCCCCGCGCCGGATGAGGAGACGGCCGAGCGGCTCGCCGCCCGGGGCATCGCCGTGGTGCCCGGCCCGGTGGCCGGACTGGAGGTCACCGGGGATGCGCTGACCGGCGTCCGGCTCGCCTCGGGCCGGGTGGTGGCGCTCGACGCGGTGGTGGTCGCTACTCGGACCGCCCCCCGCGCCGGAATGCTGGTGGGGCTGGGTCTGGCTCCGGAGGAGGTGACGATGGGCGGGTACGTGATCGGCGCTCAGATCCCGGCCGACGCCACCGGGGCGACGACCGTCCCGGGCGTGTGGGTGGCCGGCAACGTTGCCGACGTCCGCGGCCAGGTGATCGCGGCCGCGGCGGCCGGCCTCACCGCCGGGGCGGCGATCAACGCCGACCTGATCGCCGAGGACACCCGTGACGCGGTGGCCGCGTACCGGCAGTTGCGGGCCACGGCCTTCGAGCAGCCGGCGTGGGAGGAGCGCTACCGGTCCCGGCCGGCGGTGTGGAGCGGCCGACCGAACCCGCAGCTCGTCACCGAGGCCGCCGAGCTGGCCCCGGGACGGGCGCTGGACGTGGGCAGCGGCGAGGGCGCCGACGCGGTGTGGCTGGCCGAACGGGGCTGGCGGGTGACGGCGGTGGACATCTCCACCACCGCGCTGGGCAGGGCCGCCGGGCACGCCGAGACCGCCGGCGTCGGCGACCGCGTCGAGTTCACGCACGCCGACCTGCGCGAGAAGCCGCCCGCCGAGGAGGCGTACGACCTGGTGTCCGCGCAGTTCATGCACCTGCCACCGGCGCAGCGGCAGGAGCTGTTCGCCCGGCTGGCCGCCGCGGTGGCGCCGGGCGGCACCCTGCTGATCGTGGGACACCACCCGTCGGACCTGTGGACGTCGGCGCACCGGATGCACCTACCGGACATGATGTACACGGCCGAGGAGGTGGCGGCCTCGCTCGACCCGGCCCATTGGGAAGTGCTCACCGCCGAGGCCCGCCCGCGCACCGGCACCGACCCCGACGGCCGTGAGATCACCCTGCACGACGCGGTCCTGGTCGCCCGCCGTCGCTGACCCCGTCCAGCGTCGATCATGGAGTCGTGGTGGGTGACAAGAGCGGCGGATCAGGCTCTTCCGGGCACCACGACTCCATGATCGAGCAGGGAAGGTCAGGTTCCGGGGACGGTGGTGGGGCGGGCCTTCGCATGGCGCCGCCTCGGCGGTAGCGTTGCGCCACACTCACGGCCCGCGGGGCGGTAGACCGCCGGCCCTGGCGCCCCGATCGTACGGAGGATGGTGCATGTCCATCGGCGCTGAGCCGCTCGCAGTACGCGACGACGCGGCCTCGCGGCCGAGCTTCGAGCTCACGCTGCGCGGCTACGACAAACGCCAGGTCGACCGGCACCTGGAGCAGCTCGACGGTCAGATTGCGATGCTGAGTGGGGAGCACGGGCGCTCCGCCGTCCGGGTCCGTGAGCTGACCGCCGAGGTGCAGCGGCTGCGCGCCGAACTGGCCGAGCTGCGCGAGCAGCCGGTGCAGGTGGACCGCGCCTCGTTCCAGGATCTGGGCCCGATGGTCGGCGAGATCCTGGCCCTCGCGGAGAAGCAGGCCGCCATGATCAGCGATTCCGCCACCGACCTGGCCAACGAGCTGCGCGCCGAGGCCGAGCGGATCCTCGCCGACAGCCGCGAGCGGGCCGCGCAGGCGCGCCAGGACCTGGCGGAGGAGCTGGCGGCCCGGCGCGCCGAGCAGGAGCAGGCGCACGAGGAGCGGCGCACCGTGGCCGAGGCCGAGCTGACCGCGATCCGGGAGCACGCCGAGCAGCTACGCGCCGACGGTGAGGCCGCGCACGAGCGCGCGCAGAACGAGGCGAAGCGGATCACCGAACAGAGCGCGCAGCAGCTCAACCAGACCCGGGTCGCCGCCGACGCGCTGATGAAGTCGGCCCGTAGCCAGATCCAGCAGGAGCTCCAGGCGGCCCGGGCCAAGAGCCAGCAGGAGCTGGCCCAGTGGCAGGCCGGGGTCGAACGCGACGTCAACGACCGGCGGAGCGCCGCCGAGCAAGAGATCGCCGAGCAGCAGGCGGCCGCGGAGCGGGAGCTGGCCGAGCAGCGCACCGCGACCGAGCAGCAGATCGCCGCGCTGCTGGCCGAGGCGCAGCAGCACGTGACCGACCTGCGCAACCGGGCCGACGAGCAGGCCGCCACCCACCAGGAGCAGCTCACCGCCCTGCAGCAGGAGATCGAGGAGCGCCGGCAGGAGTCGGCCCAATTGCACGCCGAGCTGGAGACCGCCCAGCAGCAGCTCGCCGAGGTGCGCGCGGAGGGCGAGACCCTGGAGAACGAGCTGTCCCGGGTGCAGCAGCGGCTGGGCGAGGTCCGTCGGGACCTCACCGCGGAGAGCGCTCGGCTGGACGAGGCCCGGCGGGCCGGAGACTCCGCCGAGCGGCACGCCAAGGACGTCCGCGCGCGGGTGCAGCGGGAGGCGAAGCGGGTGGCCGACCTGGCCGCCGCCGCCGTGATGGCCGCCGCCGCGGGTGGCACGGAGACCGCCGAGTACCCGATGGTGGGCACCCGCTCCAGCTCCGAGCGGCCCAGCATGGAGCGGCCCGGCGTCGAGCGGGCGAGTGTGGAGCGGCCGAGCGCCGAGCGGCACGGCGAGCGGCCGGGCGTCGAGCGGCCCGGCAACGACCCGTCCGGCATCGATCAGCCCGGCAATGACCAGCCCGGCACCCCCACCGACGAGCCGGCAGCGGCTGCCGACCGTACGGCCGCTGCGGAGCGACCCACCGGCGACGCCGACCCGACCTTCCCGCGACCCGGCGGCACCGGCGAACCGACGCCCGTGCCGTTCCTGCCCTTCGGGCAGCCGGTCAGCGAGAACGGCGCCGCCCGGACCTGAGCTCGAGGCGGGCCCGACCCGGAGTTGGCGGTTCTGCTCGGAACGGGGCCGATGGTTCGTCGAAGCTGACAGGCTGGTCTGGCCGCCGCCACGGCCGGCGGCACCAGCCCGGCGGCCGAGAGGAGCACCCGGTGACCGACCAACCGGAGGAGTTCGACCTGCTCGTCGTGGGCGGCGGCAAGGCCGGCAAGACGTTGAGCATGGACGTCGCCCGGTCCGGACGGCGGGTGGCGATGGTCGAACGCGGCATGATCGGCGGCAGCTGCATCAACGTCGCCTGCATCCCGACCAAGGCGCTGGTGACGAGCGCGCGGGCGGCCCGCCAGCTACGCGGCGCGGCCGCGCTCGGCCTGGTGGTCGAGGGCGGCCGGGTCGACGTGGACCTGCTCCGCGCCCACAAGCAGGACGTCGTCGAGGGCATGGTGGCCGCCAACCGACAGCAGTTCCTCGAGTCCGGCCTGCACCTGGTGATCGGCCAGGCCCGGTTCGTCGGCCCCCGGACCGTACTGGTGTCGCTGGCCGACGGCGGCGAACGGCTCCTGCGCGGCGCCGACGTGGTGATCAACACCGGTACCCGCCCGCACCTGCCGTCGGTGCCCGGGCTGGCCGAGGCGTCGGTGCTGACCAGTGACACCCTGCTGCACCTGGACCGGCTGCCGGCCCGACTGGTGGTGCTCGGCGGTGGCACCGTCGGGGTGGAGTTCGCGCAGATGTTCGCCTCGTTCGGCAGTGCGGTGACGCTGATCGAGGGTGGCCCGCGGCTGCTCACCCGCGAGGATCCCGACGTCGGCGACGCGGTGACGCGGATCCTGCTCGACGACGGCATCGACGTGCGCACCGGGATGACGGTCGCCCGGATCGACCGCAACGCCGACGGCACGGTCCGGGTGACGCTGGACGACGGCAGCCTGGTGACCGGGGACGACGTGTTGGTCGCGGTCGGCCGGGAACCGGTCACCGACGGGCTCGGCCTGGATGCCGCCGGCGTGCAGGTGAACGACCGTGGCTTCGTGGCGGTCGACGAGTACCTGCGTACCAGCGCCGAGCGGACCTGGGCGGCCGGGGACGTCGCCGGCACCCCGCAGTTCACCCACGCCTCGCTCGACGACTACCGGATCATCCGGGCGAACCTGGCGGGTGAGCGGCGCAGCACCGCCGGTCGGCTCATCCCGTACACCATCTTCACCACCCCGGAGCTGGCCCGGGTCGGTGTCACCGAAACCGAGGCGCGCCGCGCCGGGTACGACGTCCAGGTGGCCCACCTGCCGGTCGCAGCGATCCCCCGGGCCCGCACCCTGCGCCAGACCGAGGGGACGTGGAAGGCGGTCGTCGACGCCGAAACCGACCAGATCCTCGGCGTGGCGCTGCTGGGCGCCGAGGCCGGTGAGGTGATCACCTCGGTGCAGTTGGCCATGCTCGGCGGGATGCCGTGGACCGCCCTGCGCGACGCGATCATCACCCATCCGACGATGGCCGAGGGTCTCAACCTGCTCTTCGCCTCGCTCCAGTCCCGCCCGGTCCGCTAGTCGGGCTGGCCAGCGATCTCGGCGCGGACCCGCCGCTGGAAGGCGCGCGCCTGCGTTCCGGTCGGCGGCGGCCCACCGCGCCGCGCGGCGACCGCCCGGCCGATCACCTCGGCCGGGTCGCCGGCGTCGATCAGGCGCTGCCCGGCGGCCACCTTGGACAGCCAGACGCCGTCGCGGTGGCGCACCAGGGACCGGCAGGCGCCGAGCACCGCGTCCTCCGCGCCGGGCGCGGGTCGGTCGTCCGGCGGCGTCAGCAGGGCCAGCCACCAGGACAGCGCCTCGATCAGCAGGCGGCGCAGGTCCGCCGGGGTCAGGTCGGCGAAGACCTCCCCCGCCGGCGGCCCGAGCAGCGGCAGCCCGCTCTGGTGCAGGATGCTGCGATCCAGCCCGTACCAGAACCGGCCGTCGGCCGCCGGCCGGTCGCCCGGGTCGAGGGTGCAGCGGAACGGCATCCCGGACCCGGTGTTCAGCTCGACCTCGAAGCCGGGCTCGGGACTGCCGGCGGCGGCCACCTCCCGCCGGTAGGCCACCAGCTCCAGCCCGCGCGCCGGGCAGGGCAGCGCCTCGTGCCGCAGCCGCGTCACCAGCGCCCGCTTGTCGGCCTCGGTCAGCGGCCCGGCGCAGAGCAGCGCCACGTCCACATCGCTGCGGCCCGCCTGGTACGCGCCGAGCCCCACCGAGCCGGCCGCGTACGCGCCCACCAGGTTGTCGCCGAGCACGTCGCGGGCGGCGTCGACCAGCTCGTCCAGGTAACGCCGAAGATCCAAATCCACGCCTCATCCTCGCTCCTGGGTCGCACCGCCCCGGAACCGGGTCGCCGGTCGGCGGTGGCCCTATCCGGCGTAGAGCAGCAGCAGGCCGGCGACGGTGTAGGCGAGCATCAGCGCCAGCAGGGGGAGCTGGCCGGCCACGGCCCGGGCCCGGGGAAACAGGTACAGGGCACGGTCGTGGGCGAGCAGCGTGCCGAGCAGGTGCCCGAGGATGATGACGGTGATCTGGAGGGTGGCCACCCCGGACGGGGTGACCAGGCCGGTGTGCGGTTCCCAGCCGGCGGTGCCGAGCCAGTTCGCGCCGGTGTCCAGGGGGTCGGAGAGCAGCGCGACGGTGCGCTGACCCTCCAGGATCAGCAGCGAGTAGTAGTGGGCCACCAGGTAGCCCACCGCGATCGGCACGATCGAGTGGGCGAGTTCGCCGGGCAGCCCTCGGGCGTCGCCGGGCCCGGCGCGGCCGATCCGGGTCGCCGCACCGGTGGCGGCGAGGTACGCCGCGGCGACGGCGGCGATGACCAGGGTCAGCCCGGCGCTGCCGGTGACCACCGGGGGCAGGCCGTTCTCCTGGGTGAAGCGCAGCCAGGCCGGCGCGTTGGAGAGGCTGTCGAACATGGTGGAGCCGAGCAGCACGATCACCACGGCGACCAGCCCGGGGTGTGGCCGCAGCCCGGCGTTCCCGTCGAGCGGGTTGCGCCACACCAGCAGGCCGTCCGCCGCCCGGCCGACCGGGGCGAGGTGGCCGACCAGTGCGCTGTACACCTCGAACGGGTCGGCCCGGTCGAACCAGCCCGCGCCGAACAGCGCAGCCCCGGTCAGCATGACCACGGCGTACCCGGCGAGCCAGGCGGTGATGACCGGCAGCGTGGCCCGGTCGGGTGCGACCAGCTCCAGCCAGACGAACCCGAACAGGGCGACGGCTGCCGGCCAGAGCCCCAGGCCGGCCGGCAGCTCGCGGATGCCGCGCTCCGGGTCCCGGCGCGCCACCAGCGCGGCGAGCAGATGCACTGTACGCAGCGGGTTGACCGCCCGCCAGACGGGGCCGAGCAGCAGCGACACGGGCACCAGCCCGACCCAGAGCAGCACGTAGAGCGCCCCGGCCGTCGGGTTGTCCGGGGTGTCCGGCCCGACCAGCAGGCCCAGGCAGAACCAGCCGGCGGCGACCAGGCCCAGCCCGCGCAGTGCCCACCGGAACGCGGGGGCGTCGACGAGTCGGGCCAGCGGCTCGGGCACCGGCCGTCCGCCGGTGGCGTCCCGGTCGAGCCGCGGCTCGCGCCAGAGCAGGCCCAGCGCGAGGAACGTGACGACCAAGGTGAGGGCCGCGGCGACGACGAGCTGCGGCAGCGTGATCGGCAGGTCCTGGCGGCCACCGACGCCGTGCGCCAGCACCGCCGACGCGCCGGTCATGGGGCTCAGCGGACGACGAGCTGGAACAGCACCAGCTCGGACTCGTGCGTCTCCACCTCGAACAGCCCGGTCTTGTCGGCGCGGAACTCCACCAACCCGGGTGTGCCGGCGGGCAGCCGGGCGCCCAGATCGTAGCCGTGCACGTGCAACTCGTCGGAGACGTCCGAGGTGACCGTGATCCGGACCAGCTCGCCCTTACCCACGGTGACCCGTCCGGTCGGCGGATCGACCCGCCGTTTCGCGATCGTCACGGTGATCCGCCGGTCCACCGCCGGTGTGCTGGGGCTGGCGCTGGGTGTCGGACTCCCCGACGGGGTCGGCGCCGCGGTGGCGGTCGCCGGCGCGGCGGCCGTCGGCGGCGTCGAGGGGGTGACCACGGACGGGTCGCTGTCCTGCCCGCAACCGGTGGCGAGCAGGGCGGTGACGAGGCCGGTGGCGAGAACGGCGGGAACGCGGGAACCGGGGGCACGGACGAAC
Organism: Micromonospora cremea; assembly: GCF_900143515.1. Lineage (NCBI taxonomy): Bacteria > Bacillati > Actinomycetota > Actinomycetes > Micromonosporales > Micromonosporaceae > Micromonospora > Micromonospora cremea. The sequence continues at coordinate 2,159,081 of NZ_FSQT01000001.1, forward strand.
ACGGGCGGACTCCGAACGACGCGGGCGGACGGGTGTCGAACTGATCGTCGGGGAGGAGAACTCTACGTCTTGTTCGGCGGCGGGGAAATGACCATGATGAACGGATGCGATCGACGCTCGTCACTGCCCGTCACCTCCTGAGCCGAGCGGTGGCGGCGCTGGCCGTGACCCTGGTTGTGGCACTGCTGCTACCCGCCGCTCCGGCGTCCGCGCACGGCCAGTTGGCGACCTCCACCCCGCTGACCGGCACCGTGGTCCGCGAGCCATTGACACAGCTCGGGTTGTACTTCACCGAGAAGCCGGCCTCCAACGCCCACTTCACCGTCACCGGGCCGACCGGGTCCCGGGTGGACAGCGGTTGGTCGTACAGCGAGCCGAAGCGGCTGGACAAGCCGGTCCAGGAGTACTTCATGGTCAACGGGGTCTTCGAGCCGCGGCTGTACCACACCGGCTTCCCGGCCATGGTGTCCGTCGCGCACTGGCCGGCGAAGGGCCGGTACACGGCCAGTTACCTCTCCGTCGCCTCGGACGGTGAGGCGGTGCGGGGCAGCGTCACCTTCGACTACCAGGGGCCCAGCACGGCGGCACCGGCCGGGTGGACGCCACCCACGGACGGCCCGGCGCCCACCCTGCTCGCCCTGGTCGAGGGCACCCCGTCGGCGAGCCCCGACGCGGCGGGCGCGAGCCCCGACGCGGGTGCGACCGGCGCCCCAGCGAACGAGCCGGCGGGCGCCACGGAGGAAGGGCCCGGCGGTGGGCTGCCGCCCTGGCTGGTGCCGGGCCTGATCGTCGTGGTGGTGGCCGCCGTCGTGCTGGTGGCGGCGCGCCGCCGACCCGCGGCGCGTGGCACGGCCGTGTCGACCCGCCGGGCCGCCGGACCGCCCCGTAAACCCGGCACCCCGGCCCGCAAGCCTGGCAACCGGTCCGGCGGTCCGGCCCGGCGCGGGCGCCGGTAGGGCCCGGACACCTTCGCGCGGGGGCATTCCACGCGTACCACCACGAACTTTCGTACGGACATCGGGAACTTTTGATGTATCGATGCGAAGGCATGGACAGGTCAATCGAGACACCTTAATGTCTCGCCCATCAACCTCGCGTTTCCGAATCATCACTCGTCGGCGTCGAGGACGTTTCGGAACCGGGCCGGCGGCCACCACCCCACCACTGCTCCACGCCGGCCGTCGGCACTCCTATCCCCCTTGGAGGAACGATGGGCACACGGCTGCTGCGCCGATTCCGCAGTCCTGTCCTGGGTGCGTTCGCACTCGTCCTCGCCGCCGGCTTCTGGGCCGACCCGGCCGGCGCCGCCCCCGAGCAGGAACCGGGGGTCACGCTGCGCGTCTTCGACGTGCAGGTGCCGCTCTCCGAGATCTGCACGCTCAAGCCCGCGTAGACCCCGAACGTGGACAAGCTGATGTCCACGATCAACTGGACGTCGACCGCCGACTTCGGCTTCGACAACTACTTCGTCTCGCAGGTGCTCGGCAACATCACCACCACCCAGGCCGGCAGCTACACGTTCCGGCTGAGCAGCGACGACGGATCCAAGCTGTCGATCGACAACTCCGTGGTCATCAACCACGACGGCCTGCACGGCGCGACCCGCCCAAGGAGGGCACGGTCACCCTCACCGCCGGGCTGCACCCGCTGCGCATCGACCACTTCGAGCGCGAGGGTGGCCAGCAGATCACCCTGGAGTGGAAGACGCCCGGCTCGTCGTCCTTCGTGGTCGTGCCGAACTCGGCGTTGAGCACCGACGCCGGAGTGGTCCGGGTGACCGCGCCGGGCCGCAAGGAGTGCGAGGGGGTCACCGACTCCCCCGGCGACGGCCTGCCGCTGACCGGTGTGCACCCCGGCTAAACGCTGACCAACCTGCGACCCACCGGCTTCCAGCCGAAGGTCACCGGGATGGACTGGCTGGCCGACGGCCGGCTGGTCATCTCCACCTGGGGCGGCAGCGACCAGTCCGGCACCTCCCAGGACGGCGAGGTGTGGATTCTCAACAACACCGGCGGCACGACCGGGCCGGGCAACGTGACCACCAAGAAGATCGCTGGCGGCCTCAAAGAGCCGATGGGGCTCAAGATCGTCGACGGGGTGGTCTACGTCTCGGAGAAGCACCGGCTGACCCGGCTGGTGGACACCACCGGCGACGAGGTGGCCGACCAGCTCCAGACGGTCGCCACCTGGCCGTACGGCGGGAACTTCCACGAGTTCGCGTTCGGCCTGCTCTAACAGGACGGGTTCTTCTACCTGAACCTGTCGGTCTCGATCAACTCCGGCGGCGCGACCACCAACCCGCAGCCGGCCGCGAACCGGGGCACCACCCTCAAGGTCAACAAGGACACCGGCGCGGTCAGCTACGTCGCCGGCGGGCTGCGGACGCCACACGGCATCGGGTGGGGCCCGGAGGGCGGCATCTTCGTCACCGACAACCAGGGCGGCTGGCTGCCCGCGTCCAAGCTGGTGCACGTCAAGCAGGGCCGGTTCTTCAACCACTACATGAACCCGGCCGGCCCGTTCGACGCCAACCCGGTCACTCCGCCGGTGCTCTGGATGCCGCAGAACGAGATCTCCAACTCGCCCAGCACCCCGCTGTACCTGACCAGCGGCCGGTACGCTGGCCAGTTCGTCATCGGCGACGTGACCTACGGCGGCCTGCAGCGGGCCAACCTGGAGAAGGTCAACGGCGAGTACCAGGGCGCGCTGTTCCGGCTCACCCAGGGCCTGGAGGCGGGCGTCTCCGAGGTCAACGTCGGCCCGGACGGCGCCATCTACGTCGGTGGGCTCGGCGCGGGCGGCAACTGGGGCCAGACCGGCAAGCTGTCGTACGGCCTGCAGAAGCTGACCCCGAACAGCGCCACCACCTTCGAGATGCTGGCGATGCGGGCCACCACCGCCGGGTTCGAGGTGGAGTACACCCAGCCGGTCTCCGCGGAGACCGCCGCGAACCTGGCCGCGCACTACAAGATCAAGCAGTGGCGGTACCAGGCGACGTCCAGCTACGGCGGCCCGAAGATCGACGAGGAGACGTTGACCGTCACCTCGGCGACCCTCTCGGCGGACGGGAAGAAGGTCACCCTCGCGGTCAACGGGCGCAAGGCCGGCCACGTGGTCTACCTGCGCTCGCCACGTCCGTTCACCTCCACCACCGGCAGTCGCTGTGGAGCACCGAAGCGTGGTACACGCTCAACGCCATCCCAGGCGTCACCCCGCCGCCGACCGGCGGGACCAACCTGGCGCTCAACAAGGCGGCCACCGCGGACAGCTCCTGCTCGGCGACCGAGGGCCCGGCCAAGGCGGTCAACGGCAGCGTGGCCGGCGGCAACGGCGACAAGTGGTGCTCGAAGGGCACCTCGAAGTAACTCCAGGTGGACCTGGGGGCCAGCCACGCGGTGAACCGGGTGGTGGTCAAGCACGCCGGCGCCGGCGGTGAGAACACCGCGTGGAACACCCGGGACTTCACGGTCGCCTCCAGCGCCGACGGCACCACCTGGACCACCCGGGCCACGGTCACCGGCAACACGGCGAGCACCACGACGCACGACGTCACCGCACCCGGCACGCGCTACGTGCGGTTGGCCATCACCGCGCCGACCAGCACCAGCGATCCGGCCGCGCGAATCTACGAGCTGGAGGTGTACGCGAGCACCGGTGGCGGGTCGGGCAGCATCACCGGCGTCGGCGGCAAGTGCCTGGACGTGGACAACGCGGGCACCGCCGACGGCACGAAGGTGCAGTTATGGACCTGCAACGGCACCGCCGCGCAGACGTGGAGCCGGATCGGGGACACCTACCGGGCCCTGGGCAAGTGCCTGGACGTGGACAACGGTGGCACCGCCGACGGCACGAAGGTGCAGCTGTGGACCTGCAACGGCACCGGTTCGCAGGTGTGGCAGCCGCAGGCCGACGGGTCGATCCGCAACCCGCAGTCGGGCAAGGTGCTGCAGGCCACGGGCGCCGGCACCGCCGACGGCACCCAGATCCAGATCGGCACGTACGCGGGCGGCGCCCACCAGAAGTGGGTGGTCAACGGCGGGTAGCTGCCCGACCGCCGGGCGTGGGGCGGGGTCTGACCGCAACCGGTCAGGCCCCGCTCCGGGCCGCCCGGTGCAGATCGTCGGCGACCAGGCCGTGCAGCGCCAGCGCACCGGCCAGCACCCCGGTCACCGGCGACGACGAACCCGCAAGCGCCCCGGCCGTACCTCCACCGTGACCGCTGCCGCACCGCCATCCTGCCCCGGTGCGACCCGCCGCGCGTGCCCGCACGGCCGCGGCGGGCCGGTCAGGGGCCCTGCGGCAGCGGCTGCGCCAGCTCCTTGAGGTCCGCCGGGAGTTGGGACAGGGCGTCCTCGAACTCCCGGTGCCCGACCACCCGGTGCATCGTCTGGAGCACGGCCCGAGAGCCCCGCTCGGCGGTGGGGCGATCGGTCCCCGCGCGGTCGGCGACGCGCCGCAGGAACTCGTCGTAGCCGAACGCCTCGGGCGGCTCGGGCGCCGCGACCAGGAGCGGGCTCAACTCGGCGGCCAGGTGGGGCGCCAACGCGGCCGCCTCCCCGCCGCTGAGCCGCTCAGTGAGGGTACGCAGAACCGCCTCGGTCAGCAGTCGCGCCTGCTCGCGCGGTACGCCCGCCCGTGCCGCAACCTTGTCGACGAACGCCAGCTCGGCCATGCCCCCGCCCTTCGTTCCGGAGATGCGTGGCTACCCGGACCCACCGACGGCAAACCCGGCACCGGCCCCGGTGCGTACCGGCGGGCGTGGGTGTCCGCTTTACCGACCGGAGGGCTGTGCGAGCATGGTTGTCCTCTGTGTTCTCCCCCACCCCCAGCGGAAGGACGCCCGTGGCAGAAACCGCCCCACTCCCGGCCACCGACGGCACCAAGATCGATACGAGCGTCCCCCATTCGGCCCGGATCTGGAACTACTGGCTCGGCGGCAAGGACAACTTCGAGGTCGACCGGCTGGCCGGCGAGCAGGTCCGCGAGCTCTTTCCCGCGATGATCGAGACGGCACGCGAGTCCCGCGCGTTCCTGTCCCGCGCGGTGCGCTTCCTCGCCGGCGAAGCCGGGATCCGGCAGTTCCTCGACGTCGGCACCGGGCTGCCCACCGCCGACAACACCCACCAGGTCGCCCAGCGGGTCAACCCGCAGAGCCGGGTAGTCTACGTCGACAACGACCCCATGGTGCTGGCCCACGCGCGGGCGCTGCTGGTCGGCAGCCCGGAAGGGCTGACCCGGTACATCCACGCCGACCTGCACGACCCGCAGGCGGTGCTCGGACAGGCCCGCGAGCACCTCGACCTCAGCCAGCCCGTCGCGGTTCTGCTGTTCGGGGTGATGGGCCACGTCGGCGACGACGACGAGGCGGTCGCCATCATCCGTGCGCTGCTTGACGCGGTCCCGTCCGGCAGCTACCTGGCGCTGTCCGACGGCACCGACACCAGCGCGGCGGTCGTCGAGTCGCACCGGCAGTACAACGAGAGCGGGGCGCTGCCGTACCACCTGCGCAGCCCGGAGCGGATCGCCCGGTTCTTCGACGGCCTGGAGCTGGTCGAGCCCGGCCTGGTGCCGTTCACCCACTGGCGGCCCGAGCAGGACGGCCCGCCGGCCGACCTGGACGGCTACTGCGCCGTCGGCCGCAAGCCCTGACCCGCGCCACGCCGTGAGCGGCCGACGGCCGCTCACGGCGTGGGACACCGCGAGGACGGGTCTGTTGGTTGCTCCGCGCGGCACCGGCGCCGTCTCGTACCGTGAGGTCGAACGGGGAACTCGGCTGCCCGACGGTGGCCCACGCCGCAGGAGGAGCAGATGGCGGTCGACCTGCCCGACGTGATCGACCGGTACTTCCGGGCCGTCGACGACGGCGACTCGGAGGCCTTCGTCGCCTGCTTCGCGGACACCGCGACCGTGGCCGACGAGGACCGGCTGCACGAGGGACGGGCGGCGATCCGCGCCTGGCGGCAGCGGACGATGGAGGCCTACTCGTACTCGGTGGAGCCGCTGACGGTCACGCCGCAGGCGGGCGACTCGTACCTGGTCCTCGCCCGGGTGTCGGGCACTTTTCCCGGCAGCCCGGTCGAGCTGCGGTACCGGTTCACGCTGCGCGACAACCTGATCGGCGCCCTGGACATCCGCCCGTAGCGACCGATTCGCCCCCTGCGCCGTGACCCTGCCCGGCGCAGCTCGGGGCGTCGGCGACGGGTGGAGCCCGGCCGCCGCCGGGGATCCCCTTCGAGTCGGCACGGCAACTGCCGAACGTCGCCGGACGGAGGACACAGCCGGCGGGCCGGAGGGTGGCATGATGTGCCGACAAACGGCTGTCACGACGAGGAAGGTGCTGCTGCCCGATGGCGCACTTCGAGGCCCGGACGTCCACGGCACCTGGCCGGATCGTCGTCACGCTGTCCGGCGAGTGCGACCTCGCCACCCGGGAGGAGCTGACCACCGTGTTGTCCGCGGCGGTCCGCGGCGCGCCCGTGGTCGTGGTCGACGTGGGCGGGTTGCGCTTCCTCGACTCCACCGGTCTGCACAGCCTGGTCACCGCCCACCAGATCGCCCGCGCGGCCGGTCGGCGGTTGTACGCGGTCAACGCCAGCGGGCCGGTCGCCGCCGTGCTGGACATCACCGGCGTCGGCACCCTGCTGCGCCCGCCCGCCGACGACCCACGGCTGGCGGGCTGATGTCGGCCGGCCGGCGGGAGACCCGGATCGTGGCCGAGCAGTCCGCGTCCGCCCAGGCTCCGGACTCGATGGCGTACCAGGTGGCGACCGACCTGCGAGCGCTACGCGCGTTCGTCTGCACCGGGGCTCTGGCCCGGGGCCTGCCGCCACACCGGGTGGAGCTGCTGACGTTGGCGGTCAGTGAGCTGGCCACCAACACGTTGCAGCACACCACCGGCGGCGGCCGGGTCCGGCTGTGGGCCGAGGCGGACCAGTTGTTCTGCGACGTCATCGACCAGGGGCCGCCGGCGCGAGCGTTCGGCCGGGACATGCCGCCCGCCGACGCGGTACGGGGTCGAGGGCTGGCGATCGTCGAGCAGGTCTGCGACGAGGTCGCCGTGCTGACCGAGCCGGAGGGAACGGTGGTGCGGCTCCGGCTGGGCCTGTGAACCGGGCGGCTCAGGACAGCACGCGTACGGCCAGGGTGCAGGTGTCGTCGTCCGGGCTGGGGTGGTGCAGGAGGTCACGCAGCCGGCCGAGGGTCTGCTCCCCGGGCGCGGCGGAGAACGCCGAGAGCATCGAGCGCACCTGTTCCAGCCGGTCCTCCTCGGGCGCGCGCCGCTCCACCAGCCCGTCGGTGTAGAACAGCAGCAGGTCGCCCGGGCGCAGTCGCGGGGTGAGCACCGGGTACACCGAGTCGCCGTCGGCGCCCAGCAGCAGGCCCGGCGGCCGGTCCAGCGGGCCGGTCTCGCCGGCGCGGGACAGCAGTGGCGCCATGTGCCCGGCGCGCCCCCAGCGAAGCACCCGGGTCTCGGGGTCGTAGACCGCGACCACCGCGGTCCCGGTGATCGCGAGCTGACCGCAGAGCCGGTTGAGATGCCCGAGCAGCACCGCCGGGTCATGGATGCCGATCGACAGCCAGGCCACCAGGGCGAAGCGCAGATGCGCCATCCCGCTGGCGGCGTTCAGCCCGTGACCTGCCACGTCACCGACCGCGAGCACGACCGACCCGTCCGGCAGGGTCTGCGCGTGGTACCAGTCCCCGCCCACCCGCACCGTGCTCTCCGCCGGCAGGTAGTTGACGATCGCCTCCAGGCCGGCCAGCGGGAACGGCGCCCGGGGCACCGGCTGGATCAGGTTCTGCAACTGCCCGGCAAGGCGGTGCTCGGCCAGCGCCGTCATCTCCCGGGTCCGCAACTGGTCACCGAGCTGCTCGATGGCGGTCCGCGAGTCCACCCTGGCCGTCACGTCCTGCACCACGGCGTGGATCTTCAACGGTGTGCCGTCCGCGTCCCGGGAAACGTCGGAGAGGATCCGTAGGTACTTCACCGCGCCCGCCGGCTGGAACCGGACGGTCACGTCCGAGGAGGCTCCGCTGTCCAGCGTCTGCCAGGCCGCCTCGCGCAGCATGTCGTCGTCCGGGAGCACGGCGGCGGACTGCTCGGCTCGCGACAGCGGGCCCAACGCCGGGTCGCGCTCGAAGATCCGGTACATCCCGGGTGACCACTGGCTGACTCCGCTGGCCAGGTCGTAATCCGCCCAACCGAGGCTGCCCAGCAACTCGGTGCGCTCCAGTCGACGCAGGTCCTCGTCGAGCCGTTGCCAGGCCACCAGCAGGCCGCCGAGCACCCGGTGCACGTGCACGTCGAACAGCGAGTCGGCGACGACGCCGACGCGCTTCTCCACGTACCGGAAGTCGGCCATCCGGCCGGGTGAGCCGGTGGCCAGCACGTCGAGGTAGAGCCGCCAGAGCGGACCGTCGACCATGCTCGGATACAGCTCGGTGAGCCGCGCGCCCACCCGCTCGGTCCCCCGGCCGTAGATGTCGTAGCCCTGGCCGCTGGTGGCCGCGATCCGGAAGTCCCCGACCGGCCGACCGTCGTCCGGCACCGGCAGCAGCCACGTGCAGCCGGCCGGAACGACCGCCAGAATCTCCCGCACGACCGCCTCGACCGGCCGCGCCGCCCCGGCGGCGTCCGTGGCCCGCCCGACCTGGTCCGCCATGCCCAGCAGCCTAGCCACCGACTGCCTCACGGCCCACATCCGTCACGTCGGCGCGAGGTGACACGCGCCCGACGCCGGGTGCGACCCGCCGCCGGCCGATCCGCACCCGCTCGGGCCGCGCCGGCTGCCACAATGCGAACAGCCCCGGTGGACGGTGGCCCCGGGTGGACCCCGATCAGGAGGACGGCACCATGCCGGACAGCGAACGCGAGGCGGAACTGCTCGATGCCGAGCGCACCCTGCAGGCGGCGCAGCGGGCCGGCGACGTGGCGGCCCTCGACCAGTTGCTCGTCGACCAGCTGATCGCCATCGGCCCGCAAGGCGGCAAGCACACCAAACGGGAGGACCTGGCCGCGCACCGGGACCGGACCTCGGTCATCGAGGAACTGGTCGAGGAGGAGCTGGACCTGCTCGTCGTCGGATCGACCGGCGTGACGTTCTTCCTGGGCCGGGTGGCCGGAGTGTTCGACGGCGGGCCGTTCGCGGCTCGCCTGCGGTACACCCGGACCTGGATCCATGACGACGCACACGGCTGGCGGGTGCTCGCCGCGCACATCAGCCCGGTCTGACCCGCCGGGTGGTCGCCGGCGCCACCAGCTCAGGTGACGGTCACCGCCGGTCCCTCGCGTCGGCGTCACCGTCGGACTCGTCGTCGAGCAGGCCCTGCTGGTCGAGGAAGGCGAACCACTGGTCGTCGGCGGGGGTCAGGTCGGCGTAGCCCGGGCCGAGCAGGTAGTAGTGCACGAAGGAATCCAGGTCGGGGGCGAGCTCCTCGAAGGCGTCCGACATGAACCACTCGGTGCCGGTCGGCGGGAAGTACCAGATGGCGCCGGTGCCACGATCCATGAGGATCGGCTCGTCGCTGCGGGTGCCGATCACCAGCCAGCCCGCCCGGTCCTCCGGAATGGACGAGAAGTCCGGTGCGTAGTCCAGGTGGTACTGGATGCCGGCGAGGGTGGACGTGGACGCCAGCTCGAGCCGGCCGGCGCGCAGCCCGTCGGCCACCAGCAGGAGGTCCCGCAGGTCGGCCGGAAGGTCCGCCGGCACGGCGTCGGTGGCAGCGCCGTCGCCGAACTGGGCGTACCCCAGGCTTGCCGGCTGATCCTCGGCCAGGTCGGCCCGCAGCTCCTCGATGAGCTGGTGCAGCTCGGGGGTCAATGTCACCACCTCTGTTCGGATCGGGGGACAGCTGCTGAGCCGGTCGGTCAGATCCTTGTCGTCCGGTCAGTACCTGTCCCAGATATGCATTGTGGACCTCGGCGCCTTCCGCGGAGGACCTGACTCGCCTGCATCCGGCGCTACGACGCGGGCGCCCGCTCGACGGTGGCGTCGACCGGGCCGATCCGCAGCACCCCGTCGTTGAGCGGCGTGCAGCGGATGCCGCCGGTGGTGCGCAGCGCCTTCCACGCACCCGGGCCGACGGTGACGTCCATCCAGGCGCAGGGGCGGGCGGCCCGGTTCACCCGCAGGCTGACCGGGCCGTCGCCGGAGTCCAGCACCAGCACCTTGCCGATCAGTTCGTCCACCGCGATGCCGGTGGTCAGGACGTTGCGGCGGACCTCCGCCAGACCGATGCCGGGTGGCAGCGACTCCTGGGCGATCACCGTCACGCTGGCGTCGCGGTGCGCCGGCTGGCCGAAGTACCGGTCGCCGACGATGCCGAGGCCGGCCCGGATCCGCACCACGTCGACCAGCTCACCGGGCGGGGCCGGCGCCGGGCCGTCGGCGGGCCGGCCCAGGAAGCGGTGCACGGGCGAGGCCAACAACTCGACGATCTGCGGCATGGCAGCGATTCTACGAACCGGACGGCGCCCTCCGGGCCGGCTCGGCATTCCGGGCCGATATCGGCGGCGATCCACTGCGGATCGGCGACATCGCAGCATCCCCGACGCTCGGACACCCCGACATCGCCGAACCCGAGTCGATCATTCGCCGCCGCCCCCGCGACCGGATCAGGCCGGCGTGCCGGTGACGGTCAGGTTACGCAGCCGGCCCACGTTGTCGAACGAGCCGAAGCCCACCCGCCCGGAGCCGAAGGTGCTGTCCTTCGCGGTCATCAGCGGGTCCCGTCGCCCGTCGACGTAGACCGCGATCTCGCCGGTCGCCGGCAGGTGCACGACCCGTACGCGGTGCCAGTCGGCATCGGTGATCGCCGGGTTGGCGCCGCGCGACCGGCCGTTCCACTGGTGGTCGATGCGTTCCCGGTCGGCGTTGTCGACCTTGAAGATGCCGTTGTGCGGGTAGATCGTGTTGTCGGTGGAGAGGTGGGCGTAGTAGAACTCCGTGTCCGAGCGCCAGCCGAAGACGACGATCACGTCCCGGTTGGTGACCTCCACCGGTGTGTCGAGCCGTACCCGCGCCTCGACCTCGACCGACGACCAGGCCGGCCCGGCGGTCAGCACGGCGTACTCGAAGGGCCGGCGCGGGCCCGGCCGGCTGACCCCGGCCTCGGCGAGGATGACCTGGTCGTGGGTGAACTGCCACTTCGCCGGGGTCACCGGCGCCCAGTTCGATGCCCCGGCGGTGCGGCGCAGGGTGGTGTTCCCGACGTCGCCGCTGGCGAAGACCCGGGTGCCGGTGACCTTCCAGACCTTCCCGTTGGCCTTGGCGAGCACATAGAGCTCGCCGGCGGCGTCGGTGCCGAAGCGCAGGTCGACGCGGTTGGGGTCACCGGGCGCGCCGGGCCCGGAGAGGTCCCGCATGCGGACCGGCGCGCCCGCGTCGTTGAACAGGGCGAGCTGGTGGATCGGGGCCAGGCCCCGCCCGCGGCGCATCTCGTTCGCCTCGGTGTAGAGCACCCGGCCGTCGACCAGGTCGCCGAAGACGTACTTGCCGCGCAGCGCGGGCAGCGCGCGGCCCCGGTAGACGAAGCCGCCGGCCACCGCGACGCCGACGTCCGCGGTGCAGTTCCAGTCCGCGGCGGGGTCGTGGTCGTACGCGGCGACCGGGTAGGTGTATCCGTACCGGTCGTCGTCGGCGGGGAGCGGGAAGAGGCGGTCGCAGGGGTTGGTGGCCGTCTTGTCGAAGACGAAGGATCCCTCGCGCTCGCTCCAGCCGAAGTTGTCGCCGGCGCGGACCTCGTAGATCGCCTCGATGGCGTGCTCACCGATGTGCCCGAGATACATGCGACCGGTCGCCCGGTCCCAGCTGAAGCGGTGCGGGTCGCGGAAGCCCACGGCGTAGATCTCGCCGAGCGCGCCGGCGCGGCCGACGAAGGGATTCGTGGCGGGAATGCCGTACCGCCCGTTGGCGGAGGTGGTGCCCCGCGGGTCGATCCGCAACAGCTTGCCGTGCGGCATGCCCAGGTTCTGCGGGTCGGTGTTGCGCACGCCCAGACCGCCGTCGCCGACCGCCAGGTACAGCAGGCCGTAGTCGGGATCGTGGCGCTTCGCGGTGGGATTGAAGTTGATCTCCTGGATGCCGTGCACCTGGCCGCCGAAGCCGATGCGCAGGACCTCCCGCCGGGTGCCGGCGAACGTGTCGGCGCTCGGGTCGGTCGCCGTCCACTCGGTGATGACACCGTGGTAGATCGTGCCGGCCTGGGCGTAGTCCGGCGGGGTGGTCGTCGCCGACGCCAGCTCGGTGTGGATGGTGTAGAACCGGCCGTTGGCGCCGAACTCGGGGTGGAAGGCGACGTACCCGAAGCCCTGGCCCAGGCCACGGCCGGAGAAGAACTGCGGCGCGAAGGTCGCCGCCACGTCGAGGTAGACGTGCGGCACGCCACCTTCGACCAGGTAGAGGCTGCCGTTCAGGTCGGGCACCGCACGCCGGCCGGAGCCGTCGGGGACCTCCATGATGGTGTTGATCCGGGCGGTACGCATGAGCCGCTGATCGGTCGGGGCCGGGTTCGGGTGCGACTGCGGGAAGCTGGCGTACTCGCTGAGGACCAGCCCGAGCCGGGACTGGATCGGCATCTCGGGGACCGGGTCGTAGACCGCGTCGGCGGCCCGGGCGGGCGTCGCGAGCACGGTGGACAGGATCAGCACGACGGCGGTGAGGCCGGCCGTCAACACGGATCTGCGGATCCTGCGGGCGCTGTCGTGGAGGATGAGCACGCGTGTCTCCTTCTCGGTGGGACGGTGCCGAGGGTGGTCAGCGGGCCAGGTGGCGGTACTGCCTCCGCACGTCGCTCGCGGAGACCACGCTGTCGAGGAACATCAGGCCGTCCATGCGGCAGTCACACGGGTTCCGCTCGAGCGTGTCCTGAGGGAAGCTCCCGCCGATCTTGATGCCCCGGGGGTCGGAGGCCGTGGTCACGTGCGGGCCGGGCCCGGCCACGAGCCACGGGTCGTCGGTGCGGGTGTAGAAACCCTCCACCGGTTCCCCGTTCCGGTAGAGGGCGAGGGCGCCGGTGCCGAAGTCGAAGGTGGCGGCGAGGTGCACCCACTCCCCCGCCGGCAGCAGGTCCCGCCAGTCCTGGCTGGCCGCGAACGTCTGCGAGTTGCCGCCGTCGAGGCGACGGCCGAGCGCGACCAGGCGCAGCTCGCCGTTGACGTCGATCAGCTCCAGCAGGGCCCGGACGCCGTGGCCGTCGGAGTCGCCGGTCAGCACCCCGGCCAGTCCGATGGCGTTGTACCGGTCGTTCGGGTCGGGGGTGGTGGAGTTGGGCAGCGGGCTGTCCATCTCCAGCTTGAACCAGCCCATCACGGTGGTGCCCGCTGTCGCGCTGAAGGCGCGTAGGGTGCGCACCCCGCTGGCCGACCAGGTGCCGGCCTTCCAGTCGTCGTTGCCGGCCACCGCCGGGTCGACCTGCCGGGTCTGCACCGCGTTGCCGCTGCCCCGGTAGGCGTGGTCCCGCACCCGCATGGCGGCACCGCCGTTGACCAGCTCGATCTCGGTGCCGGACCGGCCCTGGTCGCGCTCGAGCGCGGGGTCGCCCGGCACCGGGTGGTCGAAGTCGTAGGCGGCGACCAAATGCCCTCGCAGGGCGGGGTGGACGTCGGACGGGCCGTTCCGGTCCGCCTGCGCCGGGGGCGCCCCCGCGCCGGTGAGTGCGCCGATCGCCAGGAGGGAGACGGTGGCGACGGCGGCTCGTCTGGCCCTGGACATCGCGTTCACCTCATTTCGCGGCACGTCGGTGCCGGTTACGTAAGCGCTTACGTAAGCGCTTACGTACCCTAGGCTTCGATCAGCGTCACTGGCAATAGATCGGGTGACATGGATGTGCCGGGGAGTTGCGAATGCCCAGGGCTGGCCAGCGGCCGCGCCTCGTCGACGTGGCCGAACGCGCCGCCGTCTCGCTGGCGACCGCCTCCCGGGCCCTCGCCGGCCGCGACGGAGTCAGCGCCGAGGTGGCCGACCGGATCCGCCGAATCGCCCGCGAGCTGGGGTACGTCGCCAACCCGTACGCCCGCACACTCGCTGGCGGCGCCAGCTCCACCGTGGGCCTGATCGTCCACCAGGTCGACGACCCCTACTTCTCCGAGATCGCCGGCGGGGTCATCCAGCTCGCCGCCGAGCAGGGGCTGCTGGTGCAGATCTGCCAGTCCGGCAGGGACCCCGACTACGAGCTGCAACAGCTGCGCCACCTCATCGCCCAGCGGGTCGGCATCATCCTGATCAGCGGTTCCGGGTACGACGACCCGCGGGTGGAGGCCGAGGCCCGGGCCGAGCTGGCGGCGTTCCAGGACCACGGCGGCCGCGTCGCCGCGATCGGGCGGCACGCGCTCGGCGTCGACGCCGTCCTGCCGGACAACGAGGCCGGCGGCAACGCGCTCGCCCACCACCTGATAGATCTCGGTCACCGGCGGATCACGGTCGCCGCGGGCAGCGCCGGTCTCACCACGGTCGCCGACCGGCTCGCCGGCGTCTCGTCGGCGCTGCGGCAGCGCGGGCTGCCCCCGGCCGACCTCGCCGTCGTGCACGGCGACTTCACCCGTGGCGGCGGCCGGACGGTCACCGAGCAGATCCTGAACGAACACCCGGAGACGACCGCGATCATCGCGCTCAACGATGCGATGGCCATGGGAGTGCTGTCGACGCTGCGCTCCCGCCGCATTCCGGTGCCCAGGCGGATGTCGGTCGTCGGCTTCGACGACGTCTCGGTGGCCGCCGACCTCGCGCCGAGCCTCACCACCATCCGGCTGCCGATGACCGAGATGGGCCGTACGGCGCTCAGCCTCGCACTCAAGCCCCGCTCGGCGCGTCCCCGGCGCCGCTCCACCGGGCACCTGCTGGTCGTCCGCGACTCGACCGGCCCGGTGCCGCCGGCCTGATCCGGCCGAGCGGTCGGTCGGATTCGGCGGCAATGCCGCACCGGGCTGCTCCGCTTCTGGCACCGTCGAGGGGTCCGCCCACCCGTGACTGGTCAGGAGAGGCCATGGCCGAGATCGCTGTGCGCCACCGGACGGTCGAGGTCGACGGCATCACGATCTTCTACCGGGAGGCCGGCGCCACGGACGCGCCGGTGGTGCTGCTGCCGCACGGCTACCCGTCGTCGTCGTTCCAGTTCCGCCACCTGCTGCCCGCGCTGGCCGACCGGTGGTGGGGCATAGCGCCCGACTACCCCGGCTTCGGCTACAGCGACACGCCCGACCCCGGCCGGTTCGCGTACACCTTCGACGCGCACGCCGACCTGCTCCGGCGGTTCACCGAGACGCTCGGGCTGACCCGCTACGTGATCTATCTCCAGGACTACGGCAGCCAGTTCGGGTTGCGCCTGGCGATGGCCGCACCGGAGCGGGTCGCCGGCCTCATCATCCAGAACGGCGACATCTACCCGGACCAGCACGGGCCCAAGTACGAGCCGCTCAAACGATTCTGGCGTGAGCCGACCGACGAGGGCCGGGCCCAGCTGGCCGCCGTGATCAACGAGGAGGGCTTCCGGCGCGAGTTCCTGGGCGAGCTGCCGGACCGGCTGGCCGACCGGGTGAGCCCGGACCTGTGGCGGCTCTCCGGGGCGCTGGTCGCGGATCCGCGGCGACGCGACGCCTGGCTCCGGCTCCTCGCCGACCAGGGCAGCACCGTCGGGTGGTTCCCCCGGCAGCAGGAGTACCTGCGTACCCACCGGCCGCCCACGCTGATCGTGTGGGGGCCGCACGACGGCTACATGCCGGCGGGCGCGGCCCGCGCCTACCTGCGGGATCTGCCCGACGCCGACCTGCAACTGCTCGACGGTGGCCACTGGCTGCTCGAGACGCACCTCGACGAGGTGGTGCGGCTGGTCCGCGACTTCCTCGCCCGTGTGCGGCCCTGAGCGGCGAGACGGCCGCCGGCCACGGTCAGCCCCGGGCCCAGCGCTGGTTGGCCGCCCCGTGACAGGCTCAGAGGACCACCTTGGTGGTGTTGCCGGTGGCCGCCCCCGCCACGTCGAGGCAGAGCCCGGACTGCTCGCCCACGATGGTGCCGTCGGCCCGCCACGTCCAGCGCTGGTTGCGCTGCCCGTTGCACGGCCAGATGACTCGACGGTCAAACATGCCTGCCGTTCCCGAACCGCGCTTCCGCGGGGGATGATCCCCGGATGACAGCGACGAGGGGTACGTCCGCATCGCTCGGGGCTCTGTTCCTGGCGGTGGCCACGGTCGGGGTGTGGGTGCTCTGGCTGGGCTGGGACACCGAGTACACCGTCGACCCGCAGACCGGTTCGCGTAGCGGCCCGTACGAGCCGTGGCAGGTGATCGGCTGCGTGCTGACCCTGGCGCTGCTCGCCGCCCTGGCCGGCACGCGGCTGAGCCCGTGGCTGGTGGCGCCGGTGATGACGGTGGCCTTCACGGCGGCCTGGTCGCGGGGGGCGTTGTCGTCCGACGACAGCGGGTTGTGGGCCGTCGGGGCGATTCTGGTGCTGATCGGGATGGCGATCGGCAGCACGCTGGTCAGCATCGGCGCGCACCGGCTCAGCCGGCACCTGGCCCGCCGACCCAGCTAGGGCCTGCTGGCCGCGGCCGGGTTCGCCCTCGGCCGTCCCCGGTAGACCAACCGCCCATAGTGGACGGATGTCAGGTGTGATCTCGTGTGGCCATGATCACTCCGACTCCCCTCATGCGCCTGGTTGCCGGCATCTGGGGGTTCAAGACCCTCGCGGTCGGCGTTGAACTCGGCCTGTTCACCCGGCTCGCCGGTGGCCGGACGATGACCGTCGAGCAGGCGGCCGCCGAGTTCGGTCTGGCCGATCGGCCGGCGGACCTGCTGCTGGCCGCGAGCGCCTCGCTCGGCCTGCTGGAGAAGGCCGGCGACGGCTACCGCAACTCGGCGCTGGCCGAGCAGTTCCTGGTCGAGGGCCACCCGTACTACTTCGGAGCCCAGGTTCGCTACTCCGACCTGCGTACCTATCTGCCCTGGCACCGCATCGGGGGAGCGCTGCGCACCGACCGGCCACTGACCTGGGACCCGCAGGCCCAGCAGTCGATGTTCGACACCACCGACCCGGAGATGCTGGCGCAGTTCTGGGACGCCATGTACTCCACGTCCAGCTTCACCGCCGGTGCGCTGGCCGAGGCGTACGACTTCTCCGCGCATCACCGGCTGCTCGACGTGGGCGGCGGGGCGGGCGCGTTCCGATCGAGTTCTGCCGCCGCCTGCCCGGGCTGCGGGCGACCGTCCTGGACCTGCCGCACGTCTGCGAACGGGCCGAGGAGCGGATCGCGGCTGCCGGCCTTACCGGGCGGATCGGCACGCTGCCCGGCGACTTCCTCGCCGACCCGGCGCTGCCGGGCGGGCACGACGTCATCCTGCTCAGCATGATCCTGCATGACTGGGACGAGCCGACGAATCGCGCGTTGCTGGCGCGGTGCCACGCGGCGCTGCCGCCCGGCGGGGCGGTCGTCGTCTGCGAACTGCTGCTCAACGATGAGCGCACCGGGCCGCCGGAAGCCGCTCTGATGGGCATGAACATGCTGGTCGAGACTGAGGGTGGCCGGAAATACTCGGGCGCCGTATACAGCGCCTGGCTCGCCGACGCCGGCTTCGTCGACGTTCGCACGGTGCCGTTCGACGCCCCCGGCGCCAACGGCGCGGTGGTGGCCCGCCGGGCCTGACCGTCGACGCCACCCGGCCCACGCGAGCCCGAGGGCCTGCGTGGGCCAGGTGTGGCGGCGGAAACGCCGCGCTGGCGTCCGATCAGATGCCGGTACGGATCAGGCCCGAGCCTTGGCCGGTTGCTTGAGGAAGTTCAACATCGCCTTGTTGACGTCGTCGGCATGTGTCCACGGGATACCGTGCGGCGCACCCTTGAGCGTGATGAGCTCGCTGGTCGGCAGCATCGGCGCGAGCCGCTGGCCGGTCACCGGGAAGGGCAGCACGTTGTCCTTGTCGCCCTGGATGATCAGGACCGGCACGTCGATCTTCGGCAGATCGGGCCGGAAGTCCTCCAGCCAGGCGTCCACCGAGTCGTGGGTAGCCTTGCCGGAGGCCATCGCGCCGATCTGCCAGTGCGCGTGGTACGCCTCCTCGCTGACCAGCTTGCCCTTGTTCTCGCTGTAGTTGAAGAACGCGTCGCAGAACTGGGTCAGATAGGCGAAGCGGTCCTTGGTGATGGCCTTCTGGAACCCCTGGAAGAGGCTCTTGTCGACGCCCTCCGGGTTGTTCTGGGCCTTGACCAGCATCGGTTGCAGCGGGCTGAGCAGCACCGCCCGGCTCACCCGCTGCGAGCCGTAGTTGCCCAGGTAGCGGACCACCTCGCCGGTGCCCATCGAGTGACCCACCAGCATCGCGTCGCGCAGGTCCAGCTCGGTCATCAGGATGTCGACGTCCGCGGCGAAGGTGTTGTAGTCGTACCCGAACGCCGGCTGCGCGGAGTTACCGAAACCGCGCCGATCGAGGGTGATCGTCCGATATCCGGCGTTGAGCAGCGCGTTGGTCTCCTTCTCCCAGGTCGCCCCGTTGAACGGGAAACCGTGGATCAGCACCACCGGCTGACCGGATCCGTGATCCTCGTAGTAGAGGTCGATGGGCGCGGAGTTCTCCGTACCCACGGTGATGAAAGGCATGTTCTTCTCCTGCTCCGGTTCGGGCTATCGGACGTCGGCGCTTTCCCGCCCGATCGCCGGATATGCCGGTTCACCGGGAGGGCCGGACCCTGGGTCGCAGGCCGGCAGGGCGGCCCACTCCATCGACATTTATCAACGTCGCTGTTAGGGTCGCCGGTAGAAAGTTTCGGCGTACGGGAGGTGGGCATGCCCCGTCGGATCCACACCGGCGTCGCCGCGTTGGCCATCGGGGCGGCCACGGCCGCCCTGGGCGCCGCGCCGGCCCACGCCGACCCGGTGGTGCCACGGCACGCCATCGTGGTCTGCCAGAGCGCCAGCTTCTACGCCAACTACGACTCCGCCGGCGGCCCCACGGGTCTGAAACGCACACTCGGGTACGGCAACAAGATCGGCCACACCCCGGGCGCGCACCCGGTCTACAGCGGGTGGGCCGCCTCGTTCGACTTCGGTCCGAACGACTGGGGCTACCTGCGGGCCGAGTGCATCGGCGGGTACGACTCATGGTGAACCGACTCGCCACCCGGGCGACGGCCGGCCTGCTGGCCGGGGTCATCGCCGCTACGCTGAGCGCGCCGGCTCCGGCGCAGGCCGCCAACGGCACCATCGGCCAGCGGGAGACGGTGTGCGCGAGCGACCTGTTCGTCCGCACCCAGCCCAACGGGGCCTGGATGGGCACCCTCTACCAGGGCCAGACCTTCCTCGTCGAGGGTCCCCGCAGCGGCGGTTACATCTACGGCTTCGCCTACGGGCACATCAACCGGCGCGGCTGGGTGCAGGACGGCTGGTTCTGCTGATCCCGTCCGCCCGGCACGCCGCGACACCGGCCGGACAGGGGTGTCCCGACCCGACCGTCGCGGCCTAGCCTCGGGGCGTGATCCTTCCGCCCCGGCTGCGGGCCGTCAGCGACCTGCACATCGGCTATCCGGAGAACCGCTCGTTCGTGCGGGAGCTGCGCCCGGGCAACGACGGCGACTGGCTGCTCGTCGCCGGCGACGTCGCCGAGCGGTACGCCGACATCGAGTGGGCGCTCGGGCTGCTCAGCAGCCGGTTCGCGAGGGTGGTCTGGGCGCCGGGCAACCACGAGCTGTGGACACCGCCCGACGACCCGGTGCAGCTGCGTGGCGAGGAGCGCTACCGCGAGCTGGTGCGGCTGTGTCGGCGGCTGGGGGTCGTCACCCCGGAGGATCCGTACCCGGTGTGGAAGGGCGAGGGCGGTCCGGCCACGATCGCCCCGCTCTTCGTGCTGTACGACTACACGTTCCGGGTGCCCGAGGCGAGCACCAGGCAGGAGTCGCTGGACCTGGCGTACGCGGCGGGGGTGGTGTGCACGGACGAGGCTCTGCTGCACCCCGATCCCCACCCGAGCCGGGAGGCGTGGTGCGAGGCGCGGGTAGCCGAGACCGAGCGGCGACTTGCCGAGCGCAACCCGGCCCTGCCGACCGTGCTGGTCAACCACTATCCGCTGGTACGCGCACCCACCGACGTGCTGTGGTATCCGCAGTTCGCCCAGTGGTGCGGCACCGTGCGCACCCGGGACTGGCACCTGCGCTTCGGCGCGGCCACCGTGGTCTACGGGCACCTGCACATCCCCCGGACGACGTTCCACGACGGGGTGCGCTTCGAGGAGGTCTCCCTCGGCTACCCACGCGAGTGGCAGCGGCGCGGGCCGGTGCCGGACCCGGTGCGCACCATCCATCCGGC
Organism: Micromonospora cremea; assembly: GCF_900143515.1. NCBI lineage: Bacteria > Bacillati > Actinomycetota > Actinomycetes > Micromonosporales > Micromonosporaceae > Micromonospora > Micromonospora cremea. The sequence continues at coordinate 2,179,368 of NZ_FSQT01000001.1, forward strand.
GGACGACCTGCGCCGGATGCAGCAGCTGGCGGGCTGACGCACACCGTCGCGACCGGAGGCGGCCACCGGTCTTTTCCGGTGGCCGCCCGCTCGCCGGTCAGCTCGCGTAGACCTCCAGCGCCGCCAGTTGCCCCGCCGGCCAGCCGGTGTTGCCGGTGACGGTGATGCGCAGGTAGCGCGTCTGCGCGGCGGTGAAGGTGAGGGTCACCTGGTTGCCGGTGGCCGGATTGAAGGTGCGCCCGGCCGACGCGACCAGCGTGCCGAAGCTGGCCCCGTCGGTGCTGCCCTGCACCGCGAGGGTCTGCGTCCGGGTGGCCCAGGCCGCCGCCGGCGGCAGCTTGAGCACCACCCGCCCGACCGTGCGTGCCACGCCCAGGTCGACCTGCACCCACTGTGGAAAAGCGCTGTTGACGCTCTCCCAGTAGCTGTTCGGGTCGCCGTCGGCCACGTTGCCCGACCCGTAGCTCTGGGTGTGGCTGCTCTCGGCGGTGGGTCGGCCACGGGCGAGGTCCGCGTTGGCCGGCGCGTCCGTGGTGACCGTGACCGCGTTCGACGGGGCGGAGGTGTTGCCCGCGGTGTCCCGCGCCGTGACGGTGAAGCTGTATCCGGTGGACGGATTGAGCCCGCTCACGGTCGCCGTGGTGCCCGTGACGGTGGCGACCACCGTGCCGCCCTGGCGCACCTGGTAGCCGCTCACCCCGGTGTCGTCGGTCGACACCGTCCAGGCCAGCGACACGCTGGTCGCCGTCCGCCCGGTCACGGTGAGGCCGGTCGGCGCGGTCGGCGGGGTGTCCGGGGTGCCGGTCGCGGCGTACACCTCGACCTGGGCGAGCTGGCCGGCCGGCCAGCCGGTGTTGCCGCCGATGCTGAGCCGGACGTACCGGGCGGCGGTGGCCGGCAGCGTGCGGGTGACGGTGTTGCCGGTCGCCGGGTCGAAGGTGAAGCCGGCGGCCGGGGCGATGGTGCCGAAGGAACTGCCGTCGACGCTGCCCAGCACGGTGATGGTCTGGGTACGCGCCCCCCAGCCGGCGGGCAGCCGCACCACGAGCCGGCCGACCTGGTGACTGGCGCCGAGGTCGACCTGCCACCAGTGCGGGAAGGCGCCGCTGCCGCTCTCCCAGTAGCTGGAGGCGTTGGCGTCCACCGCGTTCGACGCCGGGAACGGGCTGTTCTGGCTGCTCGCCGAGGCGGGACGGCCGGCGGTGAGGTTTCCGCCGGTCGGCGGCGGCCCGCCGAGCATCGGCTGCGTGGGTCGCACCGGGGTGAGCGCGAGCTGGCCCTTGAGCATCCGTCCGCCGTCGGCGGTGATGCGCAGGTAGTAGTCGGAGGAGCAGGCCACGCCGTCCTCGTCCAGGGCCCGGATGTTCGCGCCGGCCGGGGTGGTGGCCTGGGTCTCGGACGTCTTGGCGATCTGGTTGCCCTCGTTGTACTCGTCGAACATGGACACGTAGAGGCCCTGGGAGCCGAGTCGGACCATGTTGTAGATGTGCCGCCAGTAGAAGTCGCCGTGGCGGCGATGCCCAGCGGCGAGGTCACCGGGCATCACGCAGGGCTGGTAGTCGATGCCCCGCGCCGCGCAGTCGGCCATGTCGGGAATGTTGACGTTGTTGTAGTACGAGTCGAGCCCCTCCAGCGTGGTGGTCCGGTAGACCATCCACGGCGAGATCATGTTGAACGCGTGGTAGACGTCGAGGAAGCCGGGGCGGGAGTCCTCGATCCCCTGCCGCCACCAGGTGGGCACGCCACCGATGACGTAACAGCCCTGCGCCTTGAACCAGTTGACGACCTCCAGGCAGGGCCCTGGGATGAAGGGCCGGCTGGGCTCGCTGAAGCCGAAACCCCAGATGCAGACGACCGGCTTGCCGTTCTGTCGGGCGTACGCGCTCGACGCGGTGTGCGCGGACATCTTCGTCGTCCAGTCGGTCTTGATCTCCGACTGCATGTTCAACCAGTCGGTGACGTCGTACATGATGTAGAACTTGCGGCCGTAGCGTTCGGCTGCGGAGCGCACCTTCTGCGTCATCGCGTCGCGGGTCGGCCCCTCGTCGCCCATCGGGTTGAACCGCTGCAACGCGGCGGTGTCGCAGCCGTACTCCTGCATCCAGCGGAAGTGAGTGTCCACGGTCTGCTGGTCGTACGAGGAGAAGAGGGTGGCCGGCGAGCCGTTGCCGAGGTTGGGGTAGGCGGTCGGGTAGCTACGGGTGTACTCGCGCATGTCCGGCCAGGACACGATGGTGGTGTTGCTGGGCGAGGGCGGCTGGAACCGGTCGCGGCTCCAGTGCCACCAGCCGCCGATCGGCGCCGAGTCGCCGGGGCAGCTGAACCAGCCCTGGTAGCCGACCGTCACCTTGCCGACCACGTCCCCGGGAGGACTGGCGGCGCGGGCCGGGCCGCTCAGGGTGGTGAGCAGTTCGGTGGTGGAGGCGGCGGCGAGGGCGGACCCCGCCATCACCGATGTGACGAACCTGCGGCGGGAGACCGCCATGACGACCACTCCTTCGGGACGGAAGGCATTGACGGCCATCGTGGCAGTAGCGGTTGCGGCATCGCAAGAGTTCGACTTATCGATGAAATTATTGGCCAGCAGGTGGGAAATTGGCGAGCACCCCGCCTCTGTCGACCACGCCCGGTGCGACAGCGGGGGCCGGAGCCACGCCGGCTCCGGCCCCCGTTCGATGCGCCCGGGATCCCTACGGAGTCGGGTACTGCGTGACGTAGACCGGCGCGCCGACCTTGGTCATGTCGGCCGCGTCACCGACGCCGTTGACCACGTGGTCGATCGTGCCCGCGCTGAGGTTGACGGTCATGATGTGGTGCAGCCGTACACCCGGGGTGACCGGGACCTCGAAGCCGTTCTCGGTGTGGATCGACGGGTTGTTCTGGTTGAAGACGTAGACCCCGCCGCCGTACAGGGTGTGGTGCCGCACCCGGTCGCCGACCTTGTAGCCGGCCCAACCCTCGACGCCACCGTGCATCCAGTCGGCCTGCGACGGCGGGTCGTACGGCAGCTCGTTCTGGTAGAGGATCGTCGTGCCGTGCTCGCCGTTCCAGACCGTGTTGTACCGCTGGAAGTGCTCGACGAACAGGCCGGCCGCGGTCACGTGGTCGCCGTTGATGACGGCGCCGTAGCGACCGGTGTTGGTCCGCCAGCGGTCCGTGTCACCGTTGACGCCCTCGGTGAAGCCCTCGACGCCGTGGTCGCCGCGCCACACCCAGGTGTGGTCGATGAGCACGTTGTCGCTGTTGACCTCCAGCGCCGTGTTCGCCCGGCCGATGTGCGGGCCGCCGACCCGGAAGTACACGTCGGACAGCGTGGTCGGGTTGCCCGGCGTGCTGACGTTGCGGCCGTGCTGCCGACCCACCCGCAGCAGGACCGGCGACTCGACCCGGCCGGCGTCGATCGTGACGCCGGCGACGACGACACCGGGGACACCGGCGACGTCCAGCGGGATGGCGCCGTTCACCGCGGTGAGCGTGGCGTGCCCGATGCCGAGCACCACGGTGTTGGCACGCCGGACCTCGATGCTGCGCGCGACGTCGTACGTGCCCGGGGTGAGCAGCAGGTGCTTGCCGCGCGCGAGCTGGCTGTTGATGACGTGCACCGGGTCGGACGGCTTGGCGATGAAGAAGTCGTGGATCGGGATCGTCCGGCCCGGCGTCATGCCATCGGCCCAGGAGACGCCCCGGCTGTCACGCTGCGCGGCGGGCACCCGGACGTTGTAGCGACCCTTGCCGTCGACGAAGAGGTACGGCTTCTCCCGGCTCAGCGCGGTGGTCTCCAGCGTCGTGTAGGGCGGGTCCGGGAAGGAGGCGTCGTCCGGCGCACCCTCGACCCCCGCGAAGACCTGGTTCCACACCGCGTTGGACCAGCTGCCGACCTCGCTGTTGCGGGTCAGCCACTGCTGCTGGGAGCCGTTGGTGGTGGCCGGCAGCCGCGAGTCGGCGATGAAGCCGCCGCTGGCGAACTGCGGGCCCGCGGTGCAGTAGTCCATCAGCGACAGCCCGCCACCGCTGATGTTCAGGCGGCGCATGGACACCGCCTGGGACACCGCCCAGAAGTTCGCCGAGGACCGGCAGCCGTCCTGGCCGGCCGCGTTGATCGTGAGCGAGAGGTTGGACAGGGTGCGCCAGAAGTTGACCAACGCGAGGCAGTTGCCGGTGCCGCCGTCGGCCAGGCAGCGGTTGTACACCTCGATCTTGCCGTTGACGGTGACATCGGTGGGCGAGGCGCCCAGGCCGGAGACCTCGGTGTAGTAGCCGACCTTGGCCTGCAACGGCTGCTCGGTCGTCCCGTACGTGCCCGGCTTGAACAGGTAGGCGTGCCGTGCGGTGCCCATCTCGTTGTCGACCTGCCGGGCGTGCGCCGCGTCCAGCGTCTGCTGGATCTCGGCGACCGGCATGCTGGGGTCGAAGATGGTGACGTTGGGCCCAAAGTCCGGGGCGCCGTGCGTCGGCCGGCCGGCGGTGGCGGCGGTGCTGGTCATTGTGACGGCGGTGGTCAGCACCAGCGCGAGGATGACGGTGCGACCGGTTCTCCGGCGTACCCGTCGGGGTTGGGTTGTCATGCGGTTCGTCCTCTCCGCTGGCCGGCGACTGCTCCCGGCACAGCTGGGGCGGTGAGAGCGCTCTCTGGTCCCTCCGGCCGGAGGTCGGGCCGGGACGAAGGGGTTGGCATGTTTCTACCTGGTAAATCGGCCGCACGCTATGACCTCGTACCGCGAAGTTCGGTTCGGGCGGGCGAGAATGGACGATGATGGTGGCGATGCGGGGAGGCGCTGATGCGGATCGACTCGTGCCCGCGTACAACGAACGGGCCGGCATCGTCGCCACGGTCCGTTCGCTGGTGGCCAACGACCACCGGGACATCGAGGTGATCGTGTCGACGACGGTTCGACCGACGGCACGGCCAACCTCGTCGACTCACTGGCTCGATGGCGTCCGGGTGATCCGCAAAGCCCAACGGCGGCAAGGCCGGCGCCCTCAACACCGGGCTCCTGTACGCCTCGCACGACATCATCGTGACCGTCGACGCGGACACCCTCTTCGAACCGAATGCGATCCGACGGCTGATCGAGCCGTTCAACGACCCGCGGATCGGCGCGGTGGCCGGAACCCAAGTAGTGAGCCCACCACGACGTCCACCATGTGGGGGATTCACGCCCGCTTGGCGTGACATGTTCCATTAGCGCTCGTTGCCCCCATTGTCAACGATCCACAACACGGGGGATTTACATGAGCAAGACCTCTGCGTCGCGCAGACGGGTTGGTATTCGTACGCGGCTGGGAGCTTTCGCGTTGCTGGCCGGCGCCCTGCTGCTCACGGCCGGCTCGCCGGCTGTTGCCGCGCCGGAACCGCAGGTGTATCCGAAGCTGAAGCTGACCAAGACCGGAACCCCGGCCACCGGTCTGCAAGCCGGCCACAAGGTCACCTACACCTACACGGTGAAGAACCAGAGCACCGGCACCCACGACCGGATCACCAACATCACCGTCACCGACGACACGGTCACTGGCATCACCTGCAAGGACACCACGCGGTCGGCCATCGAGAGCGAGCATGGTCTTGAGCTCGCGCCGGGAGAAAGCGCCACCTGCACCGGCAAGTACACGGTCACCAGGGCGGACGTCAAGGCCGGCAAGGTGGTCAACACCGCCACAGCGACCGGGCTGTTCCGCAAGGAGAAGGTAACGTCCAACAAGGCCGAATTCACCGTCACCATTAAGGCCAAGCGGGTGCAGGCCAGCCTGTCGATCGACAAGAAGGCCCGCGTCGAGTCGGACTGCCGCAACAAGTGCGAGAACGACGGCTTCGCCTCCAAGGGTGACAAGATTTTCTACACCTACCGGGTGACCAACACCGGCACAGAGACCATCAAGAACGTCGCCGTCGACGACAAGACCGCCGGGCCGGTGGCCTGCAAGAACACTTGGCTGGCCCCGGGCACGAGCACCGACTGCCACGCCGTCCACCCCCACGTGGTGACGTGGGCGGACGTCAAGGCCGGCAAGGTGGTCAACACCGCCACAGCGACCGGCACCTTCTACGACAAGAAGATCGTCTCCGACCCTGCCACCGTCACCGTCTGCATTCGGGACGGCAAGTTCGACCACCGGCATGACGGCAAGGACGGCGAGGACGACCAGGAGCTGCCGGTCACCGGCGATAACACCACCAACATCCTGTCCCTGGGTGGCGGCCTGCTGGCCGCCGGTGGTCTCCTGCTCGGGGCCAGCCGGCTGCGCCGCAAGGTGCTTATCCAGGCCTGATCGGAAGGGCGACAGATTCCGGGCACCGCATGCGGTGCCCGGAGTCTGTCATTTATGACGTGCTACTCAGCAGCTCGCGGTACCAATCGACTTCGCGACTGTGCTGGTCCTAGCTAGACCTCGTCCAGAAACTCGTCGATCATCGGGGCCAGCCAGTCGGCGCGCTGCGGGATCGACGTGTGCGTGGTGCCGGGCAGAACGGCCAGCCGGCAGGCTGGCAGACCGGCCAGGTCGCCGGGCACCGCGCCGCCGAGCAGCCGGAACATCCGCACCGCGTGCTCGGGCTGGACGATGTCCGCGTCGGCCAGCACGATCATGGTGGGCGCGGCCAGCGCGGCGATCTGCTCCGGCGTCCACTGCGGCAGGTTCGCGTCCAGCACCTTCATCTTGGTGACCAGATTGGCCCAGCCCGCCGGGTCCGGCGCGGTCCGCAGGTACTCCTCGTGGAACTCCGAGCCGTGCAGGTGCTCCGGTCGCAGATCCTGGATCCCGTCGAGCAGCCCGGGATGCAGACCCGCGTCGTCGAAGCTCACCGAGGCGAGCACCAGCCGGCCGACCCGGGCGGCGTGGTCGGTGCCCAGGCGCAGGGCCACGGCCGCGCCCATGCTCCAGCCGAACACGTCCGCCCGCGCGACGCCGAGCCGGTCGAGCAGCTCGACCACGTCGGCGGCGAAGTACTCCACGGTCAGCGGACGGTCGAGATCCGGCGTGTGACCGTGCGCCTGCAACTCGACCGCGATCACCCGCCGGGTCTTCGCCAGGAGCGGCAGGATTGCACCGAACGAGGTGCCGATGCCGGAGAGCGCGCCGTGGATCAGCACCAGCGGGCGGTCCTCGCCGCTGCCATGCTCTTCGTGGTAAATGTCCATGACCACACGGTGCGCCGGGGCGCTTACGGCCGGCTTCAGGTCGCCTTGCCGAGGACGGGCTTGCCCTAGGATGACCGCCGTGCAGTTCGGGGTGCTCGGACCGCTCGCCGTCACCACGGACGCCGGCGAGCCGGTGGTGGTGCCCGGCACCAAGGTGCGGGCGCTGCTGGCCGACTTGTTGACCAGCCGCAACCAGGTGGTCTCGGCGGACCGCCTCATCGACGACCTGTGGGGCGACGACGCACCCGCCAATCCCGCTGGCGCCCTCCAGGTGCGGGTGTCGCAGTTGCGCAGGGCGCTCAACGATGCCGAGCCGGGTGCCCGCGAGATGATCGAGTCCCGGCCGCCGGGGTACCTGCTGCGGGCCAGCGCGATCGACGCCGACCGGTTCGCCGAGCTCGCCCGGTGCACCGACGTCGAGCGGCTCACCGAGGCCCTCGCGCTGTGGCGCGGCGAGGCGTACGCCGACGTGGGCGCCGCCGAGTTCGTCCGCGCGGAGGCGACCCGGCTCGCCGAGCAGCGCCTCACCGTGCACGAACGGCTGGCCGAGGCTCGGGTGCTCCGGGGCGAGCACGACCTGGTCGCCGCCGACCTGGCGGAGCTGGTCGCCCGGCACCCGCTGCGTGAGGGCCTGCGGGCGGTGCAGCTACGCGCCCTGTACGCGGCCGGCCGCCAGTCCGAGGCGCTGGACAGCTACGCCGAGCTGCGCGACCGGCTCGCCGAGGAGCTGGGCCTCGACCCCGGGCCGGAGCTGGTCGCCCTGCACCGGCGGATCCTCGAACAGGACGCCGGCCTGAGCGCGCCGCCGAAGGCCGCGATCATCCGCAACAGCCTGCCGGCCCAGTTGGACGAGCTGGTCGGGCGGGCCGAGGCACTGGCCGAGCTGCGGGCCCTGCTGCCGCGGCAGCGGCTGGTCACGCTCGTCGGGCCGGGCGGTGTCGGCAAGACCCGGCTGGCCACCGAGACCGCCCGCACGCAGTCCTTTCCGGACGGTGTCCACCTGGTCGAGCTGGCCCCGCTGCCCGCCGGCGACCCGCGCGTCGCCGAGCAGGTGCTCGGCGCGCTGGACACCCGCGAGACCGCCGGTACGAGCATGTCCGCCGCAGATCGGCTCGCCGCGGCGCTGCGACACCGACACCTCCTGCTCGTGCTGGACAACTGCGAGCACGTGATCGAGCCGGTCGCCGACCTGGTGGCCGGGCTGCTGCGCGAGGCGCCCGGGGTGCGGGTGCTCGCCACCAGCCGGGAGCCGCTCGGCCTCACCGGGGAGCTGCTTTGGGAGGTACCCCCGCTGTCCGTGCCGCAGGACGGGGACCTCGACGCGGTCCGGCGCTCGGCGGCGGCCCGGTTGTTCGCCGCCCGCGCCGCCGCACAGCAGCGGGGTTTCCGCCTCGACAGCCAGACCGCTCCCGTGGTGGCTCAGCTCTGCCGCCGCCTCGACGGCCTGCCGCTGGCGCTGGAGTTGGCGGCGACCCGGGTCCGCGCGCTCGGTGTGCGCGGCGTGGTGGACCGGCTGGATGACCGGTTCCGGCTGCTCACCACCCAGCAACGGGACCTGCCGCCGCGGCAGCGGACGCTGACCGCGGTGATCGGCTGGAGCTGGGACCTGCTCGACGAGGCCGACCGGGTGGTGCTCGCCCGGCTGGCGGTGTTCAGTGACGGCTGCACCCCGGAGGCCGCCGAGCGGGTCTGCCAGACCGACCTGGACGCGCTGGCCCGGCTGGTGGACCGGTCGCTGGTGGTGCTGGACGATTCCGGCTCAGCGCCGCGTTACCGGCTGCTCGAATCGGTCGCCGCGTTCTGCCTGGACCGTCTGACCGACAGCGACGACGTACGCGCGCGGCACGCCGGCTACTACACCGAGCTGGCCGAACGCACCGATCCGCAGCTGCGCGGCGCCGACCAGCAGCGGTGGCTGGCGCTGCTCGACGCGGAGACGGCGAACCTGCGGACGGCGCTGGTCCACGGCGGCGGGCTGCGGCTGGCGATCGCGCTGAGCTGGTACTGGTATCTGCGCGGCCGGCTCACCGAGGCGCGGCGGGCGCTGGCGGTGCCCGGTGACCCGGCACAGGAGGCCGGCGCGGCGGCCTGGCGGGTCGGCTTCGCGCTGTTGCAGGGCGACCCGATCGTGCCGGCCGAGCTACGCGCCGCGCTGGCCGGCGACCCGGACGGCCGCGCCGCCTGGTTCGCGGCCAACGCGGTGATCGAACACAGCGACCTGGCCCTGGCGGCGGAGCTGCTGCCCACCGCCGCCGCCGACCCGTGGACCGAGGCCGCGGTGCTCGCCTCCCGAGCCAAGATCGCGCATGCGACGGGTGACCAGGCCGCGCTGGAGAGCGCCGCGACCCGCAGCGCCGCGCTGTTCGCCCGCATCGGCGACCGGTGGGGCCGGCTCCAGGCGACCGAGTGGGTGGGTGGGCTGGCCGACATGCGCGGCGAGCACGAACGCGCCGCCGCCCTGCACCGGGAGGGGCTGCGCTGGGCCGAGGAGCTGGCGCTGTGGCCGCAGGTGTGCACCGAGCTGTCGTGGCTGGCCTGGCTCGCGGTGCAGACCCGCGACTACGCGCAGGGCCGGGAGCTGGCCGAGCGCGCGTACCAGCTGGCGATGGAGCAGGCGATGCCCAGTGCGCTGGTCTTCGCGGAGATGAGCCTCGGGCTGGCCGCCCGCCGGGACGGCAAACTCGACGTGGCCGTCACCCACCTCACCCGCCTCGCCGAGCGGGGGCGCGGCGAGACGCAGCCCGCGCTCTACTTGCCCCTGATCCTGGTCGAGCTGGGTTACGCGGTCGAGCAGGGCGGCGACCCGGACGCCGCGCTGGCCCTGCACATCGAGGCGTTCGAGGCCGCCGAGGCGATGGCGATCCCGCGGGACGCGGTCAGCACCCTGGAGGGGATGGCGTCGGCGGTGCGCTCCCCCGAGGTCGCCGCCCGGCTGCTCGGCGCCGCGGCCGCCGCCCGGCTCGCCGTCCAGGCCCCGGCCGCCCCAGCCGAACGCGACGACACCGACCGGGTGACCGAACGGGTGCTGGCCGCGCTCGGGCGGGAACGCTTCGACGCGCTGGTCGCCGAGGGCGCGAAGCTGAGCCCGGGCGAGGCCCGGGCTCGGCTCTGATCGGTGGTCAGGCGGCCGTCTTCGGCCGGTACGAGGCGATGATCACGCCGCTCTTGTGCACCCGGGTGTCGATCAGGTCGAACGACGCCTTGAAGTCCGTCAGCGGCACCGTCAGGCTGGGGGCGCCCTCCAGCACGGGGTGGATCCAGAACCGGACCTCGTCCACCAGCCCCGCCCGGATCAGCTGTGCGGTGACCGAGCCGAAGCCGTACTGGATGATTTCCCTGCCCTCCTGTGCCTTCAGCTTGGTGACCGCCTCGACCAGGTCGCCCTGGAGCACCTCCGTGTTGTTCCAGGTGGGGTTGGTCAGGGTGGTCGAGGCGACGTACTTCTTGACGTTGTTGAAGTACGCGGCGCCGGTGCTCGGGTCGCTCTCGTCCATGCTCGGCCAGGCGACGGACATGCCGTCGTAGGTGGCGCGGCCCATCAGCATCGCGTCCGCGCGGTCGGTCTGCTCGCCGGCGAAGCTGGCGGCCTCCTCGTCGAAGTACGGCGACGTCCACATGGGGTTCTCGATGACGCCGTCGAGGGTGATGTAGGTCGAGTTGATGAGCTTGCGCATCGGAATCTCCTGGTCGGTCGTGTTCTTCGGTGACACCCAGAACTGTGCCGGCTCGCGCTTACGATTCGCTTCAGGTGCCCTTACCCGCGTCCGTGACCCGGCGGTCAGGCCGTCGGCTCCGGGTCGGTCAGAGGGATCGGCAGCGCCTGCGCGGCCGCCGTGCCGCCACCGGTGGAGTGCGCCGGCGCGGGGCGGTCGCCGGTCCGGCTGTGCAGCCGCCCGCGTCCCGTCGGACCGGCGCGCCGGGTCACCTCGCAGGTCACCATCCGCACCGGCGGAGGGGGCGCGGTGAAACGGCCGACGCCCCAGCGCACCCAGATCGGGATGCGGCCGGCGTCCCCCTCCGCACGCAGCTTCTGCACCGTCCGGGCCCGATCGGTGTGGTCGACCTCCACGACCACCGGCGGGCCGTCGGGGCGGGCACACGCCACGTCGAGGACCGAGTGCCGCTGCTCCAGCGGCGGTGGCAACGGCAGGACGCTGGGGGCGCGCCGGTAGACCCGCCAGCCCTGGGCCTTAGCCCATCGCACGACCGAATCGATCACCCGTGCGGTGACCTCGTCGGTGTCCAGGTCGACGAAGGTCAGGTCGTCCAGCCAGCCGCCCAGGTCGGCGGCCAGCCGCTCGCCTTCCGCCGTGACGTCCACCGGCGCAGGATATCGCCTCAGGCGGCGGTGGTCGCAGTCGCGGCGCTGGCGCTCGGCCAGGCAGAATCGGAGGGCGTAATCACGACGATCGTCCGGGGGGACGCGGGATGACTGAGCTGACCGGCGCTCCGATCACCGATTCGGACCTCCGGATCGTGCCGGCCAACGAGGCCTCGTGGGACGACCTCCAGGACATCCTCGGCACCGCCGACGCGGGCCGGTGCCAGTGCCAGTGGTTCAAGGTCGCCGGCTGGCTGTGGCGAGCCTCCACCCGGGAAGAGCGGATCGCGTCGTTCCGGGAGCAGACCGGCTGCGGCGAGCCGGACGCCCCGACCACCAGCGGGCTGGTCGCGTACCTCGACGACCAGCCGGCGGGCTGGGTCACGGTCGAGCCCAGGACGGCGTACCCGAAGCTGCGCAACCAGCGGGTCCCCTGGCTGGGCCGCGACGAGGACAAGGACGACGGCGGCGTCTGGGCGGTGACCTGCCTGGTGGTCCGCAGGGGCTACCGGGGTCGCGGCCTCACCTATCCCCTGGCCCGCGCCGCGGTCGACTTCGCTCGGGAGCGCGGCGCGCGGTCGCTGGAGGCGTACCCGATGCTCGCCGAGGCGGGCAAGCAGATCACGTGGGGTGAGGCGCACGTCGGGGTCCGGCAGATCTTCGAGGACGCCGGGCTCACCGAGGTCAGCCACCCCACGCTGCGGCGGGTGGTCATGCGGATCGATTTCGCCTGATCGACACGGGATCGGCGATGTCGGTGTGTCCAACCGACGCGGATACCCCAACATCGCCGACCTGGAGTCGATCACGGCAAGGCGGGACGAGCCGGTTCCCGCTGGCCGGGAGGTCAGCTCCGCCGCCACCCCCAGCGACGCGAGGCGGCCACGCCCGACGCCGACTTCTCCCGGGCCACCATCTCGGCCGCCACACGGAGGGCCTGGGCGGGCTGTGCGCCGGCCGGCCCCAGCAGCTCCACCAGCCGATTGCCGAGCCCCAGCACCATCCCGGCGCGGTCGAAATCCCGGATCAGCGCCAGGCACTGCGCGTACACGCCGTAGGTGTTGGCCATCTCCCAGAGACTCAGCGGGCGCAGCGGGTCGAGCAGCCCCTGGCGCAGCTCGCAGGCCCGGGACGCGGCCAGCGCCGCCTCTCGGATCGAGTCGTCCGAGGAGGGTCGCGTGATGGACCGGTGCAGCAACGCGACGGCCTGGTTGTGATAGGCGGTGCCCATCGCCTCCCTGGTCCGGGGCCCGGCGGACGGCGGGGATGCGACGGTGAGCAGACCCACGGCCACGGCCCGCTCCACCAGCTCCAGCCGGGTGACGGGCTGACCGGCGGCGAACGCGACCTCCGCCAGGTCCACCAGAGCGGTGATCAGCTCCGCGAGCGCCTCGTCCCACGCCGGAGCGGCCACGTCGCCGCCCTCGGCCGCCACCGCGTCATGCAACCGCTCGAAGATGGCGATGGCCTCACCGCCGGGCGTCATCCCGTCGGCGGCCCTGCCCAGCGCCGACAGCAGCATCCCGCGCCGCCACAGCGACCGGGCCAGCTGCTGCTGGTCGCGGCGGTTCACCCGGCCCGGGCCCTGCGCGGCCTGCCGGTAGGCGTCGATCACCCGCACCCAGAGCCGGTCCGCCTCCGCCCAGGTGTCCTGCCGCGTCGAGTGCTCCCGCGCCCGCTCGAACAGCCGTTCCCGCTCGTCCGGTCCCATCTCCCGCACCGCCCTCCGCGCTGGCCACCCGCGACACCGCCGGCCTACGACAGTGAACGTCATCGATTCTAGGGCGGTGGCGTCGCAGAGCCGTAGGGACGTCTCACTGGGTCGCGGTCGCGATGCAGCGGCGCAACTGCGTCACGGCCTCGGCTGGACCTTCGATCGTGACGCCGCTCGGCTGACCCGCCAACTCCCGGCCCCACACCCAGCGCAGCATCGCCGCCGGCGGGCCGGTGACGCTCACGTCGGCGGCGTCGGCCGCGCCGTCAGTCACGCGGAACACCCCCGGCCCGGTGCGTACCGACCACGCCGCGCCGTCGGTGCGCAAGGTGTACGTCCAGCCCGGCGAGTCGTCCAGGATCTCCGTGAAGAACTTGGCCCACTCGGCCACCCCGTACTCCACGAACACCTTGAGCAGCTCGTCGACGCCGTCGACGGCGAGATCATCCGGAATGGGCGCGACCGGCGCACCGACGCCCAACTCGGCGTCGATGCGGTGGATGACGGTCTCCTGCGCCATCCGCCGCATCCAGAAGCCCACGGTCTGGCCCGGCGCGTACCAGGAGCCCGCCGCGTCCTCCGGGTCGTGCGCCGCGAACTCGGCCAGCAGCCCGGCATACGCCCGGTCGAGCAACGCCAGCGGCTCCTCTGTCGCAAGCTCAGCCGGTGGCCAGGGCTCAGGCTCGGCGCCGTCGCGGATGGCCAGGGTCTTGTGGAGATAGACCTCGCCGACGTGACGGGTCAGGTCGGCGACACTCCAACCAGGGCAGCTGGGCACCGCCGCGGTGAAATCGGTCGGGGCGACGGCGCGCAGCCGGGCGAAGTCGTCCGCAAGGCAATCGAGGAATCGGGAGAGCTCCATGCCGGACAGTCGACCACACGGCGACGGGTTGCGGGAGCCCCACACGGGGCAGACGGATCGGGAGCCGGCCCGGATCGGCCGGCTCCCGGGTGGTCAGGCCGCCGCGCGTACCCGGTAGGCCAGGTGGGTGACCCCGTTGCCCTCGACGACGTTGATGGGCCCGTCCAGCTGGAGCGGCGCGATCTTCAGGTCGGCGAAGAGCGGGATGCCGTCTCCGAGCAGGACCGGCACGAGGTCGACGTGCACCTCGTCGAGCAGACCCGCCTGGATGACCTGGGTTGCGATCGTGCCGCCGTTGACGCCGACCTCCTTGTCGCCGGCGAGCGCCTTCGCCCGGTCGATGGCGCTCCCGATGCCGTCGGTGACGAAGACGAACGAGTCGTTCTCCGGGGCCCAACCGTCCGGCACGCGGTGGGTGACCACCACGACGGGCACATCCATCGGATGGCGGCCGCCCCATCCGTTGGTCATGTCGAAGAGCCGCCGGCCGACGACCAGCGCGCCGGTCCGCTCGATGAGATCGCGCAGGTGTCGCGCGCTCGCGGCGGAGGTCCGGAAGGTCATCTCGGGATGGGCCGTCGGCGTCTCGATGTCGCCGTTGCCGTACCACTGGAAGAGGTACTCGAAGCCACCGTGGGACGCGTCCGCGATGTAGCCATCCAACGACATCGTCGCCCCGGTCGTCACCTTCGTCATCGATCCGCTCCCTTGGTTGCTGGCACTCCGCCGGTGGAACCGGTATGCCCGGCCCTCACCCCATGGTCGAAGCCGGCAGCAGCGTCCTCGACGCTTGGTTCAAGATTTTTCCGCCCAGCGCCGTCCGGCGATCGCACTGTCCGGTGTGACCGCCCTTCGGGCTCAGCGGATCTGCGCGGCGACGGCGGCAGCCGCAACGGTCGCCCCGGCGTCGTTGAGGTGCAGGTGGTCCCCGTGGTCGTACGCGGGACGCAGGGCGTCCGGGTTGGCCGGATCGGCGAGGATCCGGTCGAGGTCGACGACGGCGTCGTACTCGCCACCGGTCCGGATCCAGCGGTTCAGCTCGTCCCGGACCGCCTCCTTCTCCGGCGTGTCATAGCCCATCGCGTGCCTGACTGGCGGAATCGTGGCGCCGATGACGGTGACCCCGTGGGCCCGGGCGGCCCGGATCAGCGCCCGATGGCCGTCGACGAGCTGGCCGAACGTCACCACCGCTGAGGCGCCGCAGCCGAAGTCCGGGTAGCCACCGGCACCGATGTCGTTGATCCCGATCAGGACGACCGCCGCGCGTACGCCGGGCTGCCCGAGCACGTCATGCCGGAACCGGCTGACGCCACGCTCGCCGTAGCAGGGCGAGTCGGCGAGCAACTTGTTGCCGCTGATCCCGGCGTTCACCACGGCGAGCGGACGGCCGGCGGCGACCAGATTCTCGGCCAACTGGTCGGGGTAGCGGTTGTCGGCGCCGGGCGTGGAGCCGTAGCCGTCGGTGTGCGAGTCGCCGAACGTCACCACCGTGCCCCGGGTGCGTGGCGAGCCGGCCACGTCGACGCCGGACAGGTGGTACCAGGACTGGCTGGTCTCGCCGGCGAACGCGGCGGAACGGTGGTCGAAGCGGTGGTCGCCCGAGGCGCGGTAGGTGGTGGTGAGCCCGCTCTGGTGGAAGGTCGCCGGTCCGCTGGGTCCGGCGAAGTACAGCGTGACGGACAGCGCGTCGAGCGCCCGGACCGGCAGGAGCACCGGGTCGGACGTGGCCTCCGTGCCGGCCGCCAGGGTGGTCGACAGTCGGTGGTGGAACGTGAGCGGACGAAGGGTTCCGGGCTGCACGGCCGCCCCGGACGTCGGTCGGCCGACAGTGGCGCCGGTCAGCCGCAGCGGTTCATCGCCGTACCGGTTGGACAGCCGGATCCGGAGCAGGGAGCCGGCGGCGCTGACCCGGACCACCTGTCGTACGGACTGGTCGGTGAAGCCCGGGATGGACCAGTTCGGGCCGTCCCAGTCATTGCCCGGCACCGGATGGTGGTGCGCTGCCACCCAGGCCGCCGACCAGCCGTTGGGTGCGTCAGGCTGGGCGGTCGCGGCGCTGGCCGGAACGGCCGGCGCCAGCAGGAACAGGGCGATGAGTGCAGCGAGGATGCGACCTGTCGACAAGAACACGGGATTGTCCCTTCGGGAGGTGCCGAGCCTTCGGCAGCGGGTGGTCCGGCCGGCCGCCGGGGTCGCGGCGGCCGGCCATGTGGTTCACCCTGCGCCGCGCGCCTTACGGTTTCTTTACGGTGATCTGCCCGCCACCGGCCGCAACACGACCGACAGCCGCCCACCGGTCGTGTGCGGGTCCTCGCGATGCAGGTCAGAGGTCGTATCCTGGCGACCATGCGGTTCGGGGTGCTGGGCCCGTTGACGGTGTGGACCACGCACGGCACGGTGGTCGCCGTCCCCGGGCTGAAGATCCGGGCCCTGCTCGCCGCGTTGCTGCTGCACGAGGGGCAGCCGGTGCCAGCGGATCGACTCATCGACTACCTGTGGGGCGACGCCCCGCCGGGAAACGCAGCCGGCGCGCTGTCCGCCAAGGTGTCGCAGCTGCGTCGGGTGCTCGCGGACGCCGAGCCCGGCAGCCGGGAGCTGGTGCGATCACCGCCGCCCGGCTACCGGATCCTGATCGATCGCGACGAGGTGGACGCCGGCCGCTTCCACCAGCTCGTGTCGCAGGCTCGCGGCGAACAGGACGTCCGCAAAAGGGTCACGCTGTTCTCGGCGGCACTGGAGCTGTGGCGTGGGCCGGCCTTCGCCGACTTCCACGACGAGCGGTTCACCCAGGTCGCGGCGGCCGGCCTCGAGGAGCAACGACTCGCCGCCATGGAGGACTGCCTCGAAGCCCGACTGGCCCTGGGCGAGCACGCGGTCGCCGCTGGCGACCTCGGCGACCTGCTGGCCCGACAACCCCTGCGTGAACGCGCCCGCGCGCTGCACATGCTCGCCCTGTATCGGGCCGGGCGGCAGTCCGAGGCGTTGAGCAGCTACGACGAGCTGCGCGTTCTTCTCCGTGAGGAGCTGGGGCTGGATCCGGGCCCGGAGCTTGCCGCGTTGCACCGGGCCGTCCTCGCCCACGATCCGCAGCTGGCCGCACCGCCCGTTCCGGCCGGGTCGGTCACCCTGGCGGCCGCGCCGCCCGCAGTGGCGCGGATGAACCTGCCGGTCGCGCTGACCGAACTGGTCGGCCGCGAGGACGCGGTCGACGAAGTGACGACGGCCCTGGAGCACAACCGGCTGGTCACCCTCACCGGCATCGGCGGGGTCGGCAAGACCCGGCTCGCCGTGGAGGTCGCCCGGACGCGGGCGTCCACTCACCCGGACGGCACGTCGCTGGTCGAGCTGGCGGGTCTCGACCGGTCCGATGGGCCGCAGACGGTGGACGCGCTGGCCGACCTGGTGCTGGCCGTGCTCGACGTGCGGGATGCCGCCGACCACGGCACGGCGGTCACGCCGGTCGACCGGCTCACCCGAGTGCTGGCCGATCGACGGCTCCTGCTCGTTCTGGACAACTGCGAGCACCTGGTGGAACCGGTCGCGGAGCTGACCGCCGCGCTGCTGCGGGCCGCGCCCGGGCTGCACGTGCTGGCGACCAGCCGGGAACCCCTCGGCCTCGCCGGCGAGGTGGTCTGGGCCGTCCCGCCGTTGCCGGTGTCGGATCCCGCCAGCGGGACGGACCTGGCCACCCTGGAGCGGTCCGCCGCGGTCCGGCTCTTCGTCGCCCGGGCGGCCGCGGCGGAGCGTGGCTTCGTGCTCGGTGCGGAGAACGCGCTGGCCGTCGCCACCGTGTGTCGTCGGCTGGACGGGATTCCGCTGGCGCTGGAACTGGCCGCAACCCAGGTCCGCGGGCTGGGCGTGACCGGACTGGTCGCCGGGCTCGACGACAGGTTCCGGTTGCTGGGTGCCCGGCACCGGGGCGTACCACCTCGGCAGCGGACGCTGCTGGCGATGCTCGACTGGAGTTGGCAGTTGCTCTCCGAGCCGGAACGGGTGGTGTTGCGGCGGCTGGCCGCGTACGCCGACGGCGGTCGGATCGAGGCGGTGCGGGCGCTCTGCGCACCCGACGCCGTGCCCGCCGCGAGCGTCGCGGACCTGCTGGCCCGTCTCGTCGACCGGTCGTTGGTGGTCGTCGCGCCGCGCGACGGCACGCCGCACTATCGGCTGCTGGAATCCGTCGCCGCCTTCGGCCTGACCCAGATGCACGCTGCGGGCGAGCTGCACCAGATCCGCGAGCGGGCCTACCGCTACCACGCCGATCTGGCCGTGCAGGCCCACGAGCAGCTGCGGGGCCCGGGCCAACGCCGGTGGCTGCTGCGACTCGACGCCGAGTCCGCCAACCTGCGCGCGGCGCTGGACGCGGCGGTGCGGCGGCACGATGGCGAGCTCGCGCTGCGCCTGGCCAACGCGCTGACGTGGTACTGGTTCCTGCGGGGCCGGTTCGCCGAGGCCCGGCGGTGGCTCGGCGCCGCCCTGACCTGTCCAGCGGCCGGCGCCACCGCCGCCCGGGCCCGAGCTACCGCCTGGCACCTGGGCTTCGCTCTCCTCTCGGGCGACATCGCGGACTGGCCGGCGCGCCACCGAGCGGCCATTCAGCGGTACGAGGAGATCGACGACCCGCACGGCCGTGCGCGGGCCGAGTGGTTCCTCGCCTATTCGGAGATCGACCTCGGAGAGGTGACCGCCACCGGCGCCCTGCTCGACCGGGTCCTGGCCGACCTCCGCCTGCTGGGCGACGAATGGGGGACGGCCGCCACCTTGAGCCTGCGGGCCAAGCACGCCCACACCCGGGGAGATGCGGTGGCAGTAGCGCGCGACGGGGCAGAGAGCGCGGCGCTGTTCCGTCGACTCGGTGACCGGTGGGGGCTGCTGCAGGCCACGGAGTGGCTCGGCGCCCAGGCGGGCATGTCCGGTGACTACGGGCGGGCGAGCCAGCTGTACCAGGAAGGTCTGCGCATAGCGGAGGACCTCCGGCTCTGGTTCGAGGTGTCCGGGCAGCTCTGCTGGCTCGGCTGGGTGGCGCTACAGCAGGGTGACTATCCTGCGGCGCGACAGCTCTGCGGACGTGGGCTGCGGCTGGCCACCGAGCAGGGCTCTCCGCTCGGCATCGTGTTCGCGGAGCTGTGTCTCGCCGCCGCGGCGCGGCGGGCCGGCAGCCTCGAAACCGCGGAAGCCCATCTGCGGAATCTGCTGAACGCCGCCGAGCGGCAGCAGGACGGGCCAGGGCAGCCGCTGTACCTGACCGGGGTTCTGGTCGAGCTGGGATACGTGGCCGAGCTGCGCGGCGACCCGACGGCGGCGCTGGACTGGCACCTGCGGGCCGCCGCTGCCGCCCGGGAACTCGGTGCCGACCAGGACCTGGCGCAGGTCCTGGTCGGCCTGGCTGCCGCTGGTGGCGACCGCCCGCAGGACGCCGCCCGGCTGCTCGGTGCGGCTGCGTCGGCTCGTGAGGCGGCCGCGATGCCGCTGACTCCGGCCGACCAGCCGGACGTCGACCGGGCGACCGACATGGCCAGGGCCAAGCTGGGTGACGATGATTTCGCCACGGCCTACGAGCAGGGGCGGCGCCTGTCGCCCGAGGAGGTCCGTCGCCTCGTGCACCGGTCGGGGCCGGCGGTTCTGCGCGGCTAGGCGTTCGCGGTGCCGATGTGCGCCGGTCAGTGGGCCTTCATGACCTCGACAAGCTGGTCCAGCGCGGCGCCCCAGCCCTCGTGGAAGCCCATCTCCTGGTGCGACTTCTTCGCCGACGCGTCGGCGTGGATCGCGATGGCGGTGTACTTCGTGCCGTCGCCGTCCGGCTCGATCCTGACCACTGCGGTGAACGGGAAGCCGTCCTCGGAGACCTGCGGGCGGAAACCGGCGCCCAGGGCGGAGGTGAAGACCAGCGTCCTGCCCTCCTCGGCCACCAGGATGCAGCCGCTGCTCGGGTACTCCTCGCCCTCGGGCGAGCGCATGGTGGTGTCGAACCTGCCCCCGGGCTGCAGGTCGATCTCGCAGGCTGTCGTCGACCAGGGCTTCGGCGCGAACCATTGCTTGATCAGCTCGGGAGTCGTCCAGGCACGCCAGACCAGCTCGGGCGCCACGTCGACGGTGCGCTCCAGGACGAGGTCAAGCTCGGGGTTGGCGGTGTAGGTGGTCATCGCTGTTGCTCCTTCAGGTCGTAGAGAAGCGAATCGAGTTGGTCGAGGCGCCGGGTCCACCGCGTGCGCTGGACGGCGAGCCAGGTGTCGACGCGTTCGAGCGGCTGGGTCGCGAGCCGGTAGGTGCGCACCCTGCCCTTCTTTTCCGACGTCACCAGCCCGGAGCGCTCGAGAACGGTCAGGTGCTGGGTGAACGACGGCAGCGCCATGTCGAACGGGCGAGCCAGGTCGCTCGTGGTGGCCGGCCCCTGACCGAGCCGCTCGACGACCTGGCGGCGGGTGGGGTCGGACAGCGCGTGGAACACGCCGTCCAGAGCGGCGTCGGCCGAGCCGCTTTCCTCTCCCGCACGCTTAGGCATGTGCCTAACTATTCCGGCGCACGTCACTTAGGTCAAGCCCCAACCGATGGCAGATGCGAAAGTCGGTACGCCCCGACCCTTCAGGGTCGGACGGCCCGTTGCCGCCGTCCGCTGCGCCCCGGCGCGGCAGCGTCGACTCTTTACCCACTGCGCCCGACGTGGCACGCTTCGTGTGTCCTGTGAGTACTCGCGCGCGTCGGAGCGGTGCGGACGGAAGGACGACCGGGGAGCCGATGGCGAACATGTGGCGACGCAGGACCGCTTATCCCCTGCTTCTCTGGCTCGCGCTGGCCGCCATCATTGCGGGTGCGTGGATACGGTTCGGCAGTTCCGACCTCACCACCGTGCTGACGATCGTGTCCACCCTGGTCGCACTGCTGCCGGTGATGAAGGTCGGCCCGCTGAGCTGGTTGGCGCCGGGTCGGCAGAGCACCCAGCAGCAGATTGACGACGCCGTGCAGGTGCTGGTCGTCGAGGTGCGCAACCAGTGGGACGAGGAGGCGCGCCGGCGGCAGCTTCAGGAGGCGCGCCAGATGCCGGTCCGCTGGCAGGTGGTGGACCGGCCGAACGACCGGCTGCGGTTCCCGCCGGCCGGGCAGCTACCTCGATTGATCGACGAGTTCGTCGGGCAGCCCCGCCCGCTGGTCGTCATCGGCGAACCCGGCTCGGGCAAGACGGGTCTGTGCGTCATCCTCACGCTGGATCTGCTGAGGGAGGCCTCCGGACGACTGCCGGTGCCGTTGCAGATCGCGTCCTGGGATCCGGACGAGAACCTCGACGACTGGCTGGTCCGCCGGCTGCTGGAGGACTACCCGTTCCTGGGCAACGAGGCGCGGTTCGGCGCCACCGCCTGCCGGGAGATCGTCACCCAGCGCCTGGTGCTGCCGATCCTCGACGGGCTGGACGAGATGCCTGCCGAGCTGCGGCCCGTCGCGTTGCGCGCGCTCGATGACGACTGGTCAGCCGACCGGCCTTTCGTGTTGACCTGCCGTACGGAGGAGTTCCAGGCGGCCAACGCGCAGAACCTCCTCGTCGGCGTGCTCGTCGTCCGCCTGCGGCCGCTAGAGCCGCAGGCAGCGGCGACCTTCCTGCTCGACGCCGCCGCGGACACCCGCCTCGAGGAGTGGGAGCCGGTCCTGGCGGACCTCGTCGAACACTCGTCGGACGAGCTGGCGCAGACGCTGACCAACCCGCTGATGCTCGCGCTCGCCCGCACCGTCTACGAGGCCGAGGAGGTGTCACCCCGGGAGCTGCTCGACCGGCGTCGGTTTCCCCGACAGCGCGATGTCGAGGAATACCTCCTCGACCGGTTCATCCCCAGCGCGTTCCGCACCCGCCCACACCGGGGAGTGCCCAGTCCGACCCGGGTCTCCCGTCGGTGGGATCCGGTCGTCGCGCAGCGGGCGCTGGCGTTCCTGGCCGCACATCTGCAGTCCCTGGGGACCCACGACCTCGCCTGGTGGCAGCTGTCCAGCGCGGTGCCCCGGGCGGTCCATCAGGCCGTGCGGGTGACGGTGGGCCCCCTGAGTTGCGGCCTGCTGGGCTGGGTGATCTTCGGGCTGTTCGGTCGGCCCCACCTCGGTGTGACCTTCGGCCTGCTGGTCGGCTTCTTCGCCGTTCTGTCGCTGGGCAGGCTGCGAGCCAGGAGGCCACGCCGGTTCGTACCCCGGCTCCTTCGTCGAGCGGAGCTGGCGCCGGCGTTCCTGGTGCGCGACCTCGGTTTCGGCATCATCGGCGCTCTGGTCGGCGGGCTCATCGTCGGTCTGCTGTTCAGCGTCGGGTACGGCGTGCTGATCGGCCTGTTCTACGGGCTCGTCTTCGGGCTGGTGCGCCGGTTCACGGAGCCGACCGAGCCGAAGGAACCGGCCAGTCCCAGCAACGTGTTGCGCAGTGATCGCAGCACGGTGCTGTACGGGACCGCGTTGGGCGGGGCAGCCGGTGCACTGGTCGGCGGGTTCCTGGGTGGCGTCGTCGGCGCCGAGCAGTACGGGCTCATCTTCCAGCTGAGCCCACTGCTGGAGGGGCTGCTCGGCGCGTCGGTCGGGCTGCTGCTCGGGGCGGCCGGCCTCGGGTTGATGGTGTACACCACCAGCGCCTGGTCCCAGCTCGTGGTGGCGCGGCTGTGGCTGGCGTACCGAGGGTGGATCCCGCTGCGGCTCATGGCGTTCCTGCAGGACGCGCACAAACTCGGCGTGCTTCGCCAGGTGGGACCGCTCTACCAGTTCCGGCACGCGCTGCTCCAGGAGCGGCTGGCGCAGCCCGAACCCACGTCAAGGGGCGCACCGGAAGCGCAGACGGCGATCCACGGGTGACCGGCGAGGTCGACTACGCCGCCCGCGCGGTGGTGAGTCGCACCGGCCCGACGAGCGACCAGTGCGCGGCGCGGCCCGGCCATTGGCCGCCCGCCCCACCGCTGTCGGCGACAGTCACGTAGCGGGCCTGCGGGAACCGGATGCGTGCACGTGCGATGGGCGCGTCCACGGGATGCACCTGGAGATCCCGCAAGCCCCTCCGTACGCTGTCGCTGCTCCGACCGGAGCTGTTGGCGGCCCAGTAGCCGAACTCGATCCGCGCCTGGGTCGAGACGTCGGCCCCGGGGTCGGCCTGCCGGTCCAGCAGCCAACCGACGTCGGCCGCGTCGGTGAGGTCGAGGGTGCGGACGGCGGACCCGGTCCCGTCCAACGTCACCCGTACCCGCACCGCGACCACCTCGAAGGGATGCCGGCGCAGCAGGCGTGACTGGTCGTCCAGCCATCGCCACTCGAACGCGCACTGTCGCCGCTCGACGACCACGAGGGCGACGACGCGTGCGATCGCGTACGCGACCAGCGCGGCGGCGGCACACGTCGCCAGAACGTGGGCGACGACCAGACGATCGACGATCACGGCCAGCACGGCGGCCACCAGCCAAGCCAGAGTGACGTTGCGGGCTCGCTGGAAGGACGACCGGCCGGGACCGACGGCGAGCCGGCGCAACAGCCGGGCGGGGCCGCCCAGCGGTGCCAACGGTATCGGCACCTCCGGCCGGACAGTGCCCGACTCGACCAGCACCACCTCTGTCGTCCGCACCGCCTGCCGCCTCTCCCCCGGCGCCGTGCCCGCACCGTCGCTGCCGTGCCGCGACCTGGTCATGGCGGTAAGCCCGGCCTGTCGGCCCCGAGCGCGCGGGCGACCGCCGAGCATTCGCGCCTCCGCGCTCACTCTACCGCCGGCCCCGGCGCGGCCACCGAATGTGAAGCCAGCAAGCTGGCATGATGCGCACAATCAGCCTGACTCGCGTACCGGCGCGGTGCCCGCCGCGGGATGGATGTTCCCCGCCGGCCGGAGCAGCAACCGGTGCGGTCGGCGGTCGTCCGGATCGGATCCCGTCATCCCCGCCGCGGACCGCCGCCGCGACGGGGTAGCGGGCGGGCGGCGGCGCCGATCAGCCTGATGTTGGAGCAGGGCGCCAGCCAGCATCATGAACAACATGCCGAACAGCCGGTCACTGCTGCACCGCGGGTACTGCCGGTCGAACTCCCGGCGGAGACACCTGATCCGCCGGGCGGTCTCGGCCAGAGTGACCGTACCGAGAGTCACCTCGGTGACAACTCCGGTGGCCCGGTCCAGGGACACGTCGTGGTAGTCGTCCAGCACCTGGAGGACGTCGCCGAGCTCCAGGAGCAACCGCTCGTCGTCCGGCGCCAGCGCCGGCCGGAGCAGCCCGAACAGGGCGGTCGTGCCGAGCCCGCCCTTACCGCGGGTGATCCGGCGCAGATCCGGCCCGGAGACGTCGGAACCCCGCTGCTGCCGCGACTGGATCTGAAATCTGTGCATCCGCCGCACGGCCGCGTACACCGGCTCGGACTCCTCTCGCCGCAGCGCGATCTCGATGGCGCGGTACAGCGCCAACAGCAGCGACTCCGCGTCCGACCGCGGCCGGAAAGGTCCGCCGTCGAACAGGACCGTCAGCCGCTCATCCAGCCGAGGGCTGCGGAAATTGTCGAACAGGTCGTCGTACACGCGGGTGAACGAACCGCCCAGCACGGCACGGTCGGCCTGGAACGCGATGCCGATGGCCTGTGCGTACCCGGACATGGCGAGGCACACCTTGACGCTGGTGCTGAGCAGGACTCGTGAGACCTCCCGTCGTCGGCGGGTTCCCTCGATGCTCCGATCCACGATCGGCCCCACCGTCCGGTCGAAGACGCCGATGACCTGGTCGACCTCGCGGCGCACGTACCGGTACACGCTCGGCCACCCGACGGCCAGTGGAGCGAGCCGCAGGACCGCGACGGTCTCAGCGGACACGGCCGGCGCACTCGGCCGGACCCGACCCGCGTCCCGTGACTCGCTGACGACGCTGGCGCATGCCTCGACAGTATCGAAACGTATCACCGCGAGTATCCGACCGGTGACGTCCGTATCGGCAGGGGTGCCGCCACGCGCTCGCCGGAGGCTGGAGCCCCGCCGTAGCGTGGGGCGCATGCGAACCACCACGCTCGGCAGTGCAGGTCCCGAAGTCGGCGTCATCGGCCTCGGGTGCATGGGCATGAGCCACGGATACGACATCACCGGCCCCCGCGACGACGACACGTCGATCTCCGTCATCCATGAGGCGCTCGACCTGGGGGCCACTCTGATCGACACGTCGGACGTGTACGGGCCGTACACCAACGAGGAGCTGGTCGGCCGGGCACTGGCCGGTGGCCACCGGGACCGGGCCGTCCTGGCGACCAAGGTGGGTCTGGTCGTCACCTCCCCCACCGGCGGCCCCGGCAACTCGCCGACCATCGGCAACAACGGGCGCCCCGAGCACATCCGCACGGCGATCGACGACAGCCTGCGCCGACTCGGCACCGACCACGTCGACCTCTACCAGCTGCACCGGGTCGACCCCGACGTGCCCATCGAGGAGTCCTGGGGTGCGATGGCGGAGATCGTGGCGGCGGGCAAGGCGCGGCAGCTCGGCCTGTCCGAGGTGACGGTGGCCCAGATCGAGCGGGCCCAGGCCGTGCACCCGGTGGCGTCGGTGCAGTCCGAGCTGTCACTGTGGACCCGCGACCCGTTGACCGAGGTGCTGCCGTACTGCGTCGAGCAGGGCATCGCCTTCCTGCCGTTCTCCCCGCTGGGCCGGGGCTTCCTCGCCGGCCGGTTCACCTCGTTCGACGATCTCCCCGCCGACGACTTCCGGCGTGGCCTGCCGCGCTTCCAGCAGGAGGCGCTGCGCGCCAACCTCGCCATCGTCGGCCGGGTCCGCGAGATCGCCGACCGGGCCGGCGTCAGCCCCGCACAGGTCGCACTGGCCTGGGTGGTCGCCCAGGGCCGCTACGTCATCCCCATCCCCGGCACCAAGACTCCCCGGTACCTGGTGGACAACTGCGCGGCGGGCGGCGTGCGGCTCAGCGACGAGGACCTGGCCGACCTCGACGCCCTGCCCGCGCCCGAGGGTGGCCGCTACTGACCCTCGACGCGCCATGCGATCGGCCCGGCGGGACCGGCACCAGCGGGTCAGCCGGGCCGGCGCACGGTGACCGGCGGGCCGAACTGCACCCCGACACCGGGGGAATACAGCACGCTGACCGGCGGCCCGGTCGGCGCCGGCAGCCCGGCGGCGGCCACCAGCTCGTCGTCCAGGTGCAGCAGCTCGGCGCGGTGCAGCGGCCAGCGCGGGTGCCAGTTCGGCAGGTGCAGGGTGCGCCCGTACGCCCGGGTGTGCAGCCCCCAGCGGGCCGTGACGAAATGCTCCAGGGGGGTCGGGTCGGCGATCCGCTCCCCCACCCGGACCACCATCCGGCTCGTCGCGCCGGTCGGGCCGGGCCAACGGCGCCGGCACCGGTAGGTGAGCCGGTCACCGTCGCGGTCCAGGCGCATCGACGACCACAGGTACGGCAGCCGCAGCGTCACCCGGGCGACCAGCACCGGCACCAGCCGGGACGCGTCGAGCGAGCGGAACACCACCGCCCGGCGGCCGGTGCCGTCGACGGAGTAGAGCCGGACGTTGGTCTCCCAGAAGGTGCCGAAGTACGGCACCCCCGGCCCACGGCCGAGGCCCAGCCCGACCATCCGGAAGCCGATCAGGCCGACGTGGCTGACCCCGTCGAGGGTGTCCGGGCGGGTCCCGGCCGGCAGCAGCGGCGCGACGAGCTCCGGTGCGACAGGCCAGTGCAGGAAGGTGAGATCCTGCCAGCGCTGCCGCAGCATCGCCCAGGGGAACACCCGATGGGGCGCGGAGTCGACCGGCTCGATGTCCACACCCTCATCCTGCCCCGGCTCAGGCGTGTGGACCGACATCCACCGCGCCGATGGTCAGCGACGCTGTTCCTTCCAGGATCTGACCGACCCGCTCGACCTGCTCCTCCAACGCCCGCCGTCGACGGGCGCCGAGCGTCCGCAGCGGCTCGACCGTCACGTGGATCGTGCGACCGGAGCGACGCTGGTGCCACACCCCTCCGACCGTTCCGTCGACCAGCAGCACCGGGTAGTTGCCGGCCTGCCCGCGCGCCAGCGCCCGGTCGGCGGCCGCCCCGGGGAAGAGCAGCTCGCGCGGGTGGCAGCCGACCGTGTACGCGTCGAAGTAGGGCAGCAACCGCAATCCCGCCGGCCGGTCGTCCGGGAAGTCGGCGTCGCCGGCCGCCACCCACGCCCGCGAGCCCTCCACCGTGACGGGTGCCAGGTCCAGCGACTCGAACAGCTTCGCCGCCCAGCTCGCGGGTGCCGACAGCCACCGGGCGAACTGGGCCGGGGTGGCCGGCCCGTACGCGTACAGGTAGCGCCGGACGAGTTCGGCCAGCGCGGCCCGACCGTCCATCGGCGCGAACCCGGGCAGCCACCGGGCCGGGCTGGTGTAGGTGATGGAGCGGCCCCGATTCGGGCCGAAGCAGATCACCCCGCCCCGGGTGGCGGCCGCCATCGCGGAGATCCACCTCGGCCACTTGTCCTGGAACGCCTCCATGACCCGGTCGCCGGCCCAGGGCCCGGTGCGGGCGACGACCTGCTCGGTCAACTCGGCGGTGGTCAGCTCGGCCTCGGCCAGCGCGTCCGCGATGGCCGCGAGGACCTGCTCGGTCTGCTCGGGGGTCAGCAGGCTCTGCTCGTGCGACGCGACCGGCAGCGCGGAGAGCGCGCCGGTCCACATCGGCAGGTCGGTGGCGGCGAGCAGGTGCACGGTGCCGCGCGGCCCACGGCTCTTGACCAGGGTGCGGTCCGTCCACAGGGCCTGGCGGACCACGGTACGGGTGGCGCGCGGGACCCGCAGGCCGACGGACAGCTCCGCGGCGGAGGCCACCTGGGCGTGCGCGCCGCACATCGTGGACACCACGGCGGCGACCGCGTCGGCCTCCGGCGCCGGCCCTGTAGCGGACGCCGGCACCGAGAGCGCGTGCCGCTCCAGGCGCCGGGCGCACACCTGCGCCCAGCTCAGGCGGGTCACCGCAGGCTCCCGAAGAAGGCGCGGATGTCCGCCGCGTGCGCCAGCGGCTCATCCATCGCCACGAAGTGGCTACCCGGGTTGCCTTCGGGCCAGTGGACGATGGTGTTGTGCCGATCGGCGAGGCGCCGCATCAGCGCGGACCCGCCTCCGTACACGCCGGACGGCACCCGCCGCTGCCCCTTCGGCCAGGCGAAACCGCCGTCGTCAGCCATCGTGAGGCGCTCGTACATCGGCCACGAGGACGACCCGGACGTGCCGGTGAACCAGTAGAGGCTCACGTTGGTGAGCAGGTGGTCCCGGTCGATGGCCTGCTCCGGCGTCGGGACCGTCATGGTGAACTCCTTGAACTTCTGCATCATCCAGGCCAGCAGCCCGACCGGCGAGTCGTTCCAGGCGTACGAGAGGGTCATCGGCGCGGCCCGCAGCAGCGCGTGATGGTCCACGCCGCCGCTCGTCCACTGCTGCATCTGCTCCCACTCGGCGCGTTCCGCCTCGGTCATGCCGGGCACGTCGGCCGCGGTCGGGAAGCCGAACCCGCCGTCGATGTGCACGCCGACCACCTGCTCGGGCGCCACGGTCGCCACCTCCGGCGCGATGTACGCACCGAGGTCGCCGCCCTGGGTGCCGTACCGGTGGTAGCCGAGGCGGTGCATCAGCTCGGCCCACATCCGGGCGACCCGGCCGACCGTGAACCCGGCCGGTGGCGCCTGCGAGAAACCGTAGCCGGGCACCGACGGCACCACCACGTGGAACGCCTGCCCGGGGTCCCCGCCGTGGGCGCGTGGATCGGTCAGCGGGCCGATCAGCTCGGTGAACTCGACCACCGAGTTCGGCCAGCCGTGCGTCAGCAGCAACGGCAACGCGTCCGGCTCCGGCGAGCGCACGTGCAGCAGGTGCACGTCCAGCCCGTCGATCCGGGTGACGAACTGGGGGAACTCGTTCAGCCGTGCCTCGTGCCGCCGCCAGTCGTAACCGGTCGCCCAGTGGTCGACCAGGTCACGCAGGTAGTCCACCGGCACCCCGCGGCTCCACTCGGCGCCGGGCAACGAACGGGGCCACCGGGTCCGGGAGAGCCGGTCGCGCAGGTCGTCGAGGTCCGATCGCGGGATGTCGATCCGGAATGGCGTCATACCGGCCACGCTACGACCGATATAGGTCAGGTTCTGTCACACATAGCTGGCATTCTGGAGCCATGTCCGACACCCCCGCCCGGCTGCTGAATCTGCTGTCGCTGCTGCAGACACCCCGTGAGTGGCCCGGCAGCGAGCTGGCCGCCCGGCTCGGCGTCAGTCTGCGCACCGTCCGCCGCGATGTGGAGCGGCTGCGCGAGCTGGGTTATCCGGTGCGGGCGACGATGGGCGCGATCGGCGGCTATCGCCTCGTCGCCGGCAAGGCGATGCCGCCGCTGCTGCTGGACGACGAGGAGGCGGTCGCGATCGCGGTCGGTCTGCGTACCGCCGCTGGTCATGCGGTGGCCGGGATCGAGGAGGCCTCGGTACGGGCGCTGGCGAAGCTGGAGCAGGTGCTGCCGTCCCGGCTGCGCCACCGGGTCGGCGCGCTGGGCGCGGCCACCGAACCGCTGCTCACCTGGGGCCGGCCGACGGTAGACCCCGAGCAGCTGACCGCGCTGGCCGCCGCCGTCACCAACCGCGAGCAGCTGCGGTTCGCCTACCGGCGGCGCGACGGCGCGGCCGGCGAGCGGCTGGTCGAGCCGTACAAGCTGGTGTCTGCGGGCCGCCGCTGGTATCTGGTGGGCTACGACAACGACCGGGGCGACTGGCGGATCTTCCGGGTGGACCGGATCAACGGGCTGCGATCCACCCGGGCCCGTGTCGCACCTCGTCCCCTGCCGGCCCCTGACGCCGCGGCGTTCGTGACGGAGAAGCTGCTCGAACTGACGCCGGTCTACCGGGCGGTGGTGACCCTGCACGCACCGGTCGAGCGGATGACCGGCCCGCTCGGTGGCGCCTCGGTCGACCTGGAGCCGATCGACGCCAACTCCTGCCGGTTGCGCAGTCACGCCGACACCCTGGACTGGCTGGCGTGGCGCCTGCTGACCCTCGGCTGCGACATCGAGGTGCACGAGCCGCCGGAGCTGATCGCGTACCTCCGGGAGATTGGCGCCCGGGCCACCCGGGCTGCCGGCGCGCCATCCGGGTAGGCCAGCCCGGGCGGTGGAACAGCCGTCCGCCGTAGGCTCGTACGGCCGGCGGCACCGGCTGAAACAAGCCGAAACGCCATAGAGCGGGGGAAATTGGGCGTGGCGCACGGTGACGCGGAGCTGGTCCCGCTCGCGCAGGCGGGCGAGGCGGCAGCGCTCGGTGTGCTGCTGGCCCGGCACGAGGCCGAGATGCGGGCGGTCGCGCTGAGCTTGCTCGGCTACGGTCCGGACGCCGAGGACGCGGTGCAGGACGCGATGGTGGTGGCGTTGCGCCGCATCGGCGAGCTTCGCGACCCGGCCGCGATCGGCCCGTGGCTGCGGGCCATCGTCCGCAACAACAGTCGGATGACGCTGCGTGGGCCCCGGCCCGTCCCGGTCGCCGACCCCGAGTGGTTCGCCCAGCCGGCCACCAATCCCACCCCGGAGGAGGCGCTGGAGCGGGGCGCGCTGCGCGACTGGGTGTGGCACGCCATCGGGGAGTTGTCCGAGCCCGACCGGATGGTGACCCTGCTGCGGTACTTCAGCGAAGCCTCCTCGTACGAGCAGATCGCGGCCGTCTGCGGCGTGCCGGTCGGCACCGTCCGCAGCCGGCTCAGCCACGCCCGCCGCACGCTCGCCGGCGGCCTGCGGGCGTCGGCGACCGCGGCGCACGTCGACGTCACCGCGGCCAGCGACGCCCGGTGGCGCGAGGGCCGCGACATGATCGCGACGGCGATGCGCGGCGACTTCGACCGGGTGCTGCGCGAGAGCTGGTGGCCGGACGCGGAGATGCTCGCGCCGGGTGGCCTGCGCGGCGGCACCGACCTGGCGGTCCAGGGCATGACGAAGGATCTGACCGACGGGGTACGGCAGCGGCTGCGCAACGTGGTGGCCAGCGGTGATGTGCTGATCTGGGAGACCGATCTGATCAGCCCGCCCGACGACCCGGAGCACTGCCCACCCGGGGCGCTGTGGATGCAGCTGCTGCGCGGCGGGCGGGTGCGCCAACTCACCCTCTTCCACCCCACCCCGGCACGGGCGATCCGCCAGCCGGCGCCCGTCTGAAAAGAACTTCTCCCACCGGCCGAACTTTCCGAACGACCCGCGCATCTGGTCCCCGTCAGTCACCAGTTGCCGTGTCGGCGCACGCCGCACGGGTCATGGATCGGGAGATAGTTGATGGGTTCCACCAGCCACGACGTCGGCGTCCTCGCACCGGCTGCCCACGAGGTCACCGTGGGTGGCGTTCGGCAGGTCTACCACGTCGCCGGCACCGGCCCGTTGTGCGTGGCGCACTCCGGCGGCCCCGGCATCGAATGGGCCTACCTGCGGATGCCGAGCCTCGAAGAGCACTTCACCATGGTGTACGTCGAGCCGGTCGGCACCGGCGCCTCCGGGCGACTCGACAACGCCGACGACTACCGTCTCGACACGTACGTCCGGTTCCTCGACGCCGTCGTCGAGCACCTCGGTGCGCCCCGGGTGTACCTCCTCGGGCACTCGCACGGCGGTTTCGTCGTCCAGCGGTACGCGCTCGCGCACCCCGACCGGGTCGCCGGTCTCGCCCTGTACGACACCTCGCCGGTCACCGGCGCCGAGTTCTGGGCCGAGGCGATGGCCGGTCTCACCGCGTACCCGCTGCGGCACCCCGAGCGACCGGAGGCGGCGGCGATCCCGGCCGCCTTCCAGCAGGCGGTCACCGCCACCGACGACGAGGCGCTGAGCGCCGGCCTGCGGGCGGCCCTGCCGGTCTACTTCGCGGACTTCTGGACCCGGCAGGCCGAGTTCGCCCCGTTCCAGGCCGCCGTGCGTGCCTGGTCCGCTCCGGCGGGCGCGCAGGACCCGACGCCGTTCGACGTGCGGGACAACCTCGGTGAGATCGCCGTGCCGGCCGTGGTGATCGTGGGGGCGCACGACTTCATCTGCGGCCCCCGCTGGGCCGAGCAGCTGCACGCGGGCCTCAAGGACTCGCGTCTGGTGGTGCTGGAGCGCAGCGGGCACTTCGGGCACATCGAGCAGCCGGCGGAGTTCAGCGCCGCCGTGGCGGAGCTGCTCCAGCGCTGATCCACTCCGCGCTGCTCCAGCCGCTGATCCACTCCGCGCGCCGCACCCCGAGGGCCTGCCCCGTCACACCGGGTGACCCTCGGGGGCGCGGCCCCGGCGGCCGGTCATAGGCTGGCCCCGTCGCTGCACGTTGACGAAGGGAGACCGCCGTGAGCCAGACGGAGCGGATCGATTCCGCCGAGGAGTGGAACGTGGCCGAGGACGACGGGGTGCTGGACGCCTCCGACACCCTGGACGACGACCGAGTCGGCGACCCCCTCGACACCGGCATCATCGCCGGGGACCACTGGACGGCGGCGAACCGGTTCGGCACCACGCCCGCCGAGGAGCGGGCGGGCGAGTCCTTGGAGCAGCTCCTCGCCCAGGAGGAACCGGACACCGACCCGTACGCCGAGGGCGGCGACGACGAGGACGAGCTGACCCGGCGAGGGTACGAGCGCGAGGCACGCGCGGGCCGCCTGGTCGCCGACGACGAGGGTCTCGGCGAGGACGAGGAGGCCGAGTCGGTGGCGTGGGACGTCGGGATCGATGGAGGCGCCGCCAGCGCCGAGGAGGCTGCGATCCACCTGGTCGAGGACCCGAACGGGCCCGGGGACGGGCCACTTCGCTGAACGCCGCGCCGCCGCGCTCGGCGCCACGAGGGGCGTCGAGCGCGGCGGGCGGGCCGCTCAGTGGATGACGACGGGCGCCTTGGCCAGCTCGGCCTGGTCGTCGAGCGGCTGGGCCGGCTGGCGCCGGCGCGGCAGCAGGGCGGCCGGGACGAAGGTGAGCAGCACCAGCGCGAACGCGACCCAGAACGTGGTGGCGAACGACGTGGCGGCGAAGTCGAGCCCGCGCTCGATGATCGACGGGTCCACCGGCATCTGCTGGAGCAGCTCCGGCTGCTGCTGGGAGGCGATGGCCAGCCCGGCCTCGGTGACCGGCTTGCCGCTCGGGTCCGTCACGCCGGGGATCGGCCGGGATCCGTTCAGCTCGTTGGTGAGGATCACCGACATGACCGCGGCGCCGATCGAGCCGCCGATCTGCTGGAGGATGTTGACCAGCGTCGAGCCGCGAGCCACGTCGTGGGCCTGCAGCGTCCGCAGCGCTGACGTCATGATCGGCATCATCGTGCCGCCCATGCCCAGACCCATCACGAACAGCGAGCCGCCGAGCAGCCAGTACGAGGTCTGCGGGTCGACCTGGGTGAAGCTGAAGAACCCGGCGACGATGAGCGCCAGCGCGAACGGGACGGTGCGACCGATCGGCACCCGGTCGGCCAGCATGCCGGCGATCGGCATGGTCATCATCGCGCCGATGCCCTGCGGAGCCATCAGCAGACCTGCGGTCAACGTCGACTCGCCGCGCACCTGGAGGAAGTAGCTCGGGAACAGCAGCCCGGCGCCCATGAACGCGATGATGAACACGAACAGCGTCACCGAGGCGATGGTCAGGTTGCGGTTGGTGAACAGCCGCAGGTCGAGGAGCGGGTGCCGGGGCTTGAAGGAGTAGAGCACGAACGCCACCACCAGCGCCGCGCCGGCCAGCATGGGGCCCCACACCTTGGCATCGGCGAAGGTGCCCGCCTCGGGCAGCGACGAGACGCCGTAGAGGAACAGCGCGAGCCCCGGGGAGAGCATCAGCATGCCGACGAAGTCGAACGACTCCGACGGCTCGGGTGCGTCCTTCGGCAGCGCCAGCTGCGCGTAGATCAGCGCGATCACGCCGATCGGCAGGTTGATCAGGAAGATCCAGTGCCAGCTCGCGGTGTCGATCAGCCAGCCACCGAGGATCGGGCCGCCGATCGGCCCGAGCAGCATCGGGATGCCGAGGACGGCCATCAACCGGCCGATCCGGTGCGGCCCGGCGGCCCGGGTCATGATGGTCATGCCCAGCGGCATCAGCATGCCGCCGCCGAGACCCTGCAGGACGCGGTAGCCGATCAGCTCGCCGATCGTGTCGGCGGTGGCACAGAGCCCCGACCCGATGGTGAACAGGGCCAACGCCACCATGTAGAGGCGTTTGGTGCCGAACCGGTCCGCCGCCCACCCGCTGAGCGGAATCACCGTGGCCAGCGCGAGGGTGTAGGCGGTCATCGTCCAGGCGACGCGGGCGTACGACGCGTCGAACTCGCTCTGGAACGTCGGGATGGCGACGCTGACCACCGTCACGTCGAGGATCGACATGATCGCGCCGAGGACGACGACGCCCGCCACCTTGAGCACCGCGGCGTCGAGTTTGTCCGATGTCGCGACAGATTGCTGGGTCACTAACTCTCCTGTGGTCGGTTGAGCCGGCGAATGGTGGGCGCTGCCGGCGATGCCGCGCCTACCAGGCGCGGGACGCGACGTACCGAGGCGACGACGCGCGCAGGCAGACTATCCGCCAGTTGTGACGGTTCGCCGCCGGATTTCGTGACCGTGATGGCAGCGGATCCGAACGGTCATCCGATTACGGCCAGTCGTCGGGGTGTCGATCAGCCGGTGGTCCGGCCGAGCCGCCGGTCGACAGAGTTGGCCTGCGGCTGCGGCCGGCAGGACGGGTCCGGCGTGGAGACGCGTGGGCGGTCCGTGCCCGCGGTCGTACTCCATTCGCGTCCTTTGCTCTGCTCAACCCGGCGCAACACAGAGGTGCCCGCGGTGTTGTGCCGGTGTAAGCAGAGCAAAGGACGTGAAGCGAGGGCCAAAGCCCCACGCCGAAATCGGCAAACCGGGAGAGCCGCCACCCGGGAGCCGCGAGCCGCAGGCTCAGTTCAGCCAGCCGCCTGAGGAGGTGGACGCGCCGACGGGCGGGAGGTGGGCCTTCAGGTGGTGACCACCGGGACGGCCGCGGTCAGCGCCCAGTCGTGCCCGATGTCGGCGGCCGCGCGCAGCAGCAGCGGCAGGTGGTCGTCGAGCAGCGTCTCCAACGACGTCTCCGCGGCGTGCACGGTGACGTTGATCGCGGCGATGACCCGGCCGTCGCCGTCGCGGACGCCGGTGGCGACGGAGCGGATCCCCGGGGCCAGGTCCTGGTCGGCGAGCGCCCAACCCTTCGCACGCACCTCGCGCAACACGGCGTCCAGCTCGCCGGGCGAGGGCTGCCAGCGGGGCGTGATCCCGGAGCGGCTCGGCTCGGCGAGCACGGCGGCCAGCGCCTCCGGCGGCAGCCCCGCGAGCAGCACCTTGCCCATCGACGTCGCGGGGGCCGGGAAGCGGGTGCCGATGGTCACGGCGAGCGTGACGATCTTCGGTACGGCGACCCGGGCGACGTAGACGATGTCGCTGCCGTCGAGCTGCGCCATCGAGGTCGACTCGTTGGTCTGCGCGACGAGCTTCTCCATGTGCGGGCGGGCCACGTCCCACATGTTCAGCGCGTTGACGTACGCCATCCCCAGTTCCAGCACACGCGGCGTGAGGGTGTGGCCACGGCCGACCGCGCGGACGTAGCCCAGCGACTCGAGTGTGATGAGGATGCGCCGGACCGTGGGCCGGGCCAGGCCGGTGGCGGCGGCGATCTCACTGAGCGTCATCGACGGGCAGGCGGGGCGGAAGGAGCGCAGGACGTCGAGACCACGGGCGAGAGCCTCGATGAAGTCGGGCCCGGCGCCCCTTCCGCTGTCACTCATGTCCTAATGCTTCCATTGCGCCGAGCCGGCGTCCCACTCGGTGTACTGGTAGGGGTTCTCCAGGATCGCGGTCTCGGGGACGTCCGGGTTCATGCCCCGCTGCCACGCCTCCTCCCCCATGGTTTCGCGGAGGTGGTCGATCGTGGCAGCCACCTTGACCCGGGCGGCGGTGAGGTCGACATCGACCAGGCGGCCGTCCCGCTTGACGATCCGGCCGCCCACCAGCACGGTGTGCACGTCTCCGCGCTGGGCCTGGAAGACGACGTGACCGTGCGGGTTGAGGATCGGGAACATCACCGGCGAGGCGTCGTTCTTGATCAGGACGATGTCGGCCTGCCGGCCCGGGGTGATGGCGCCGATCGTGGAGTCCATGCCGAGGGCGCGGGCGCCGCCCCGGGTGGCCCACTCGACGACCTGCTCGGCGCGCAGATGACAGTGGGTGATGGTGTCCTGCTTGGCGTGCGCCTCCAGGTGCTCCCGGGAGCGGTCGGCGCCGAGCGTGGTCCGCATCGCCGAGAAGAGATCGCCGCTCCACCAGACGCTGGTGTCGATGGAGAGCGACACCGGGATGTCGTGGTGGCGCAGCTGCCAGGTGGGCGGGTAGCCCTGCCCGGCGCTCTGCTCGCTCTCCGTCGAGACGGAGACCGACCCGCCGGTGGCGGCGATCCGGTTGTACGAGTCATGGGTGAGCGTCGCCGCGTGCACGTAGACGGTCGAGGGGGTCATGAAGCCGTGCTCGTGCATCAGCCGGATGCCGTCGTCGTTGGTGGCGCCCCACACGCCGGCGTGGGTGGTCACCGCGGCGCCCAACTCCCGGGCGACCTCGAAGGCGGCCCGCTCCGGGAAGGCGGGATCGCCGGTGACGTCGAACGCCATCTGGAAGCCGGCCAGCTTGCCGCCGTCGACGCGGCGGCGGTGGAAGTCACGGAACTCCGGCGAGGTGGCCCACTCCCACGGGCCCTGCTGGATGTTGCCGTAGGCGAGCACGAACCGTCCGTCGACCGCCTCGAGGGCGTCGACGGCCGCATCGGCGTGGTCGGGCGTCTGGAGGCCGTGCGACCAGTCGACGGTGGTGGTGACGCCCGCGTCGACCGCCTCGATCGCGGCGAGCAGGTTGCCGGCGTACACGTCTTCGGGCCGGAACAGCTTGCCGGATTCCAGGTAGTACCAGACGAAGTACTGCGTCAGGGTCCAGTCGGCGCCGTACCCCCGCATGGCGGTCTGCCACATGTGCCGGTGGGTGTCGACCATTCCCGGCATGAGGATGCCGCCGGCGGCGTCGATCTCCAGGGCGTCGTCGGGGGCGGTGAGGCCGACGCCGACCTCCGCGATCCGGTCGCCGATGACCAGCACGTCGGCGCCGGGCAGCACCGTGTGTGCGTCGTCCATGGTGAGAACCAGGCCGTTGCGGAAGATCACCGGCCGGGAGGTTGCGCTCATCGCCACCCATTCCTTTCCGGGTACGAGGGGTTCGGACCACTGTCCGCTGTGCGGTCACCCGAGTGGCGCCAGTGTGGTCCCGGTCACGAATCGTGTCAAGGACGCGTTTCGGCACAAGGAAGTGCCCGTTGACAGGTCCCGACCGGTGTCGCAAGCTGTTTCGGCGGACAGATGTCCGCAGGACGGGCGGAAACATGGTGCAGCAATCGACGGGGCCACTGGCCGGCCTGCTCGTCGCGGACTTCTCCCGGATCCTCGCCGGGCCGTACGCCACGATGCTCCTGGCGGACCTGGGCGCCCAGGTGATCAAGGTGGAGAGCCCCGGTGGCGACGACACCCGCACCTGGATGCCACCCATCCGCGACGGCGTCTCGACGTACTACCTCGGCATCAACCGCAACAAGCGGTCGGTCGCCCTCGACCTGAAGAAGCCGGACGACCTGGCGGCCGCGCAGGAACTCGCCCGGCGCGCCGACGTGATGATCGAGAACTTCCGGCCCGGCGGTCTCGCCCGCTTCGGCCTGGACTACGACACCGTCACCGCCGGCAACGAGAAGGTCGTGTACGCGAGCATCAGCGGTTTCGGCACCGGCGCCGGAGCGGACTTTCCCGGCTACGACCTGATGGTGCAGGCGATCTCGGGCCTGATGAGCCTCACCGGTGACCTGGACGGCCCGCCGTACCGCGCCGGCATCTCCGTGTTCGACGTGATGGCCGGGCTGCACGCGAGCATCGGCATCCTCGCCGCGCTGCACCACCGGGGCGCGACCGGAAAGGGGCAGCACGTCGAGGTCAACCTGCTCAGCTCGGCGCTGTCCGGCCTGGTCAACCACTCCAGCGGCTACGTCGCCGGTGGCACCGTTCCGTTCCGGATGGGCAACGCCCACCCGAGCCTCTTCCCGTACGAGCCGCTGCCCACGGCGGACGGCGAGCTGATCGTCATCGCCGGCAACGACGGGCAGTTCCGCAAGCTCTGCCAGGTGCTCGACCTGCCCGACCTGCCCGACGACCCGCGCTTCGGGCGCAACCAGGATCGCACCGCCAACCGCGAGCAGCTGCGGCCTCTGCTCGTCGAACGACTCGCCAAGCGGACCAAGGACGAGTGGTTCCGCGACCTGCTCGCCGCGGGCGTGCCGTGCGCACCGATCAACACCATCGACGGCGGTGTGGCGCTCGCCCAGGAGCTGGGGCTCGACCCGGTGGTCACCGTCGGCGACGTGCCGGGGGTCCGCAACCCCATCACCTTCTCCGATACCCCCGCCCGGTACGAGCTGCCGCCGCCCGGGCTCGACGAACACGGCGAGGAGATCCGCGCGTGGCTGAAGAGCTGAGCTTCCCGACCGGGATCGGCACGTCCGACCCGACCACCATCTCGCTGCTCGGGCAGGACCTGGCCGCCGACCTGATGGGCAAGGTCGGCTTCGGCGAGCTGGCGTACTGGCTGGTCGCCGGCCGCCGCCCCACCCCGGGCGAGGTACGGGTCTTCGAGGCGGTGCTGGTGGCGCTCGCCGACCACGGCTTCACCCCGACGGCGATCGCCGCGCGACTCACCTACCTGTCCGCACCCGAGTCGCTGCAGGGCGCGCTCGCCGCCGGCCTGCTCGGTGGCGGCTCCCGCTTCCTCGGCGTCACCGAGGACTGTGGACGCTTCCTCGCCGAGACACTCGCGCAGGCCGGCGAGGTCACCGACTACGAGGCCGTGGCGCTCGACGCCGTCACCCGGGCGAGGCAGGAACGCCGGCTGGTCCCCGGGCTCGGGCACCCCGTGCACAAGGAACAGGACCCGCGCACCCCCGTCCTGATCCGGATCGCCACCGAGGAGGGTCTGCACGGCCCGCACCTGCGACTGTTCGAGGCCATCGGACGCGTACACCCGCAGGTGCTCGGCCGGACCCTGCCGCTCAACGGCGCCGGGGTCTGCGGCGCGGCGCTCGCCGACCTCGGGCTCCCCGTCGAGATGCTGCGCGGTTTCGCCCTGCTGGCCCGCGCGGCCGGGCTGCTCGGGCACCTCGCCGAGGAGCGGCGTCGACCGCTCGGCATGGACATCTACCGCACCGTCGACCGCAACGCCGTCTACGAACCCTGATCCCCCCTTCTTCAGCCCCCGAGAGGAGTGGGAATGGCCTCCATCGTCGCGGTCATCGCCTCCACCCACCACCCCTTCTACTACAGGGCCAGCACGGCGACCGGAGAGGATCGGCCACCGTTCGCCGACGAGTGGACCCGCAAGATCCTGGCCTTCCGCGAGACGTTGACCCGGGCCCGGCCCGACGTGCTGGTGATGGTCGGCTCCGACCACTTCCACCAGCTCTGGCTGGACAACATGCCGCAG
Organism: Micromonospora cremea; assembly: GCF_900143515.1. Taxonomy (NCBI): domain Bacteria; kingdom Bacillati; phylum Actinomycetota; class Actinomycetes; order Micromonosporales; family Micromonosporaceae; genus Micromonospora; species Micromonospora cremea. The sequence continues at coordinate 2,218,873 of NZ_FSQT01000001.1, forward strand.
TTCCTGGTCGGTAAGGCGCCCTTCTACGACGCCAACTGGTACAACGAGGAGCGCGAGTTCGGGCTGCCCCGGATGCTGCTCACGGGCCAGGAGGACCTGTCCGCGCACATCCTGCGGGCCGGGCTCGACTCCGGCTTCGACCTGGCGTTCAGCAACGAGCTGCGCATCGACCACAGCATCACCTGCCCGATCATCACGCTGCGGCCCGAGGCCGACCTGCCGATCGTGCCGATCTACACGAACATCTTCGCGCCGCCGCTGCCGCAGCCGAAGCGCTTCGTCCAGCTCGGGCAGGCCATCCGCGAGATCGTCGAGTCGTGGCCGTCGCACCTGCGGGTGGCCGTCATCGGCACCGGTCACCTCTCGCTGGAGCTGGGCGGGCCCCGGCAGTTCGGCCCGCACGGCCCGGACCCCGAGTTCGACCAACGGGCCGTCGAGTGGATCGCCAACGGCGACCTCGACGGGTGCCTGCGCGAGGTCACTCTGGACAGCCTGCACTCGCCCGGCAACGCCACCCACGGCTTCATGGACTTCATGCTCATGATGGGCGTGGCCGGGGCCGGCGTGAAGGCCGACTACGTCGACACCCTCGACCTGTTCCACACCATGGAGGCGTACTTCACCTGGTACCCGAACGGAGCGCCGGCGGCATGAGCAGATACCTGCTGAACAAGTTCCTCTTCATGGTCGACCGGGACCCGGAGCTGGTCGAGCGCTACCGCAGCGAGCCGCGCGAGCTGGTCGCCTGGTGGGAGGCCGAGTGCGCCAACACGGTGCTGAACTGCCACGGCGGTGAGGCGAGCACCTGGCTGCGCTTCGACGAGGTGGAGCGGGAGGCGCTGGCCACCCACGACCACGTGAAGCTGTTCGAGTTGGGCGCGCACCCGTTCCTGACGCTGACCCTCTTCATCGCTCTCTTCGAACGGGACAACACCGAGCCGCTGGAGTACCAGAAGTCGTACGGCGCGCGGCTGGCCCACTTCGCCATGCCCTACCCGGACATCGCGACGTGATCCGCGCGGCCCTGCTCACCGCCTGCGGCACTCCGCCCACCCTCACCGAGCGGCCGGCGCCGGTGCCGGCCGACGGCGAGGTGGCGATCACCGTCGAGGCGGTGCCGATCACCCCGCTCGACGTGCTCTGCGCCACCGGCACCAGCTACTTCGGCACGCCGGCGACCCCGTACGTGCCGGGCGTGCAGGGTGTCGGCCGGCTCGCCGACGGCACCCCCGTCTGGTTCGGCACCTCGGCCGGCATGCAGCCCGGGATCGACGGCAGCATGGCGACCACGGTCGCGGTGCGCACCGCCGACGTGGTGGCGCTGCCACCCGACGTACCGCTGACCCTGCTCGCCGCCCTGGGCATCTCCGCGGTCGCCGCGCACGCGGCCCTGACCCACGCCGGCGGCCTGGTGGCCGGTGAGCAGGTCATCGTGCTCGGCGCCGGCGGTGTGGTCGGCCAGGCGGCCGTTCAGCTGGCCCTGCTCGGCGGCGCGCGGCGCGTGATCGCCGTGGCCCGCTCCACCTCGGCTCGGGCCCGCGCCGAGAAGCTCGGCGCCGCGGTCGCCGTCCCGCTGCTGCCGGATGACGACGTCGCGTCGATGGCCGGCCGGCTGCGCGACGCCGCCGACGGTCCGATCGACCTCGTCCTCGATCCGGTCTTCGGCGTTCCGGCCGCGGCGGCGCTGCGGGTGCTGCGCCCGGGTGGCCGCCTGGTCAACCTGGGCAGCGCCGCGGGCGCGACCGCGCCGATCGAGTCCGCCGTGCTGCGCAGCGGCGCGTTGCGGATGATCGGCTACACCAACAACGGGTTGTCGACCGAGCAGCGGGCGGCGTCGCTGGCCGTGGTGGCCGGGCAGGCGGCCGCCGGCCGGCTCACCGTCGACCACGAGATCGTGCCGTTCGCCTCGGTCGCGGACGCCTGGTCCCGGCAGGACAACGGCACCGCGGCCGGCCGCGTCGTCCTCGCGCTCTGACCGGACCCGGCCCCAGCCAGGGATCGCGAAACCCTGGATAGACCGCACCTGGTTGGGGCTCGGGGCCGGTGCCACGGTCGGTGCATGACACCTTCCACCTACACCGTCACCGGCCACTGGATCGGTGGCGAGATCGTCGCCGGCTCGGCCGGCACCCTTCCCGTCGTGAACCCGGCGACCGGCGACATCGTCGCCGAGACGCCGGCCGGCACCGCCGTCGACGTCGACCGGGCCGTCGCCGCCGCGCGGGCCGCCTTCCCCGCCTGGGCGGCGACCACCCCGCAGCACCGGGCGGACGTGCTGCGCCGCCTGGGCGCCGGCCTCGCCGCCCGGCAGGAGGAGATCGCCGGGGCGATCACCGCCGAGATGGGTTCCCCGATCGGCATGTCCCGGACCGCCCAGGTCGGTTTCCCGGCCGCCGTGATCGAGTCCGTCGCCGGCCTCGCCGACGACTTCGGCTGGACCGAGGAGGTCGGCAACTCGCTGATCGTCCGCGAGCCGATCGGCGTGGTCGGTGCGATCACGCCGTGGAACTTCCCACTGCAGCAGATCGTCTCCAAGCTGGCACCGGCCCTGCTCGCGGGGAACACGATGGTCTTCAAGCCGTCCGAGAACGCCCCGTTGACCGCGCGCATCCTCGCCGAGGTCGCCGCCGAGGCGGGCGTGCCGGCGGGCGTTTTCAACGTCGTGTACGGCACCGGAGCGGTCGTCGGCGAGGCTATCTCCGCCCACCCGGACATCGACATGATCTCCTTCACCGGCTCCACCCGGGCCGGGCAGCGGATCGGGGCGGTGGCCGCGGCGACCGTCAAGCGGGTCGCATTGGAGCTGGGCGGCAAGGGCGCGAACATCATCCTCGACGACGCCGACCTGCCGAAGGCGGTCACCACCGGCGTGCTGATGTCCTTCGCCAACGGCGGCCAGGTCTGCGGCGCGTGGCCACGGATGCTGGTGCCCGCCTCCCGGCAGGACGAGGTCGTGGCGCTGGCCGTCGAGGCGGCGAAGCAGTTCGCCGTGGGCGACCCGACCGACGAGGCCACCCGGATCGGTCCGATGGCCTCGGAGGCCCACCGGCAGAAGGTCGTCGGATACATCGAGCGGGGCATCGCCGACGGCGCCCGGCTGGTCCTCGGCGGACCGGACCGGCCCGAGGGCCTGGCGAAGGGCGCCTACGTGCAGCCGACGATCTTCGCCGACGTCGACCCGACCTCCGCGATCGCCCAGGAGGAGATCTTCGGCCCGGTGCTGACGATCATTCCCTACGCCGACGAGGAGGAGGCCGTTGCCATCGCCAACGGCACGCTGTACGGCCTGACCAGCGGCGTGTTCGGCGAGCCGGAGCACGCGCTGGCGGTCGCCCGGCGGCTGCGGGTGGGCCAGGTGGACGTGAACGCCGGCCACTGGAACCCGCTGGCCCCCTTCGGCGGCTACAAGCGGTCCGGCAACGGCCGCGAGTTCGGCCGCTTCGGGCTGGAGGAGTTCCTGGAGATCAAGTCCATCCAGCGCTGACCGCGCCGGACGCCCCGGCTCGCACCGTCGGGCCGGGCCGTCCGGTCCCGCCCGCCCTCGGTGCGTCCTTTGCTCTGCTTCAACCGGCGCAACGCCGGTTGTCCGGATAGCGGACGTGTGGTGTTGCGTGGGGTGAAGCAGAGCAAAGGACGCGGTGCAGGGTCGCCGCCGCCGGCTTACTCCGGACGCCGGAGCGGAACAGCGTGCCCCTGCTCGCCTGTTGCATCCCACGTGCCCGTTGACCGCCGGCACCAACCGATCGAGGAGTCACCGTGGACCGCGCCCAGCTCGCCAGCTTCCTGCGCACCCGACGCGAGGCGCTCCAGCCCGAGGACGTGGGGCTGCCCCGGGGCCGGCGCCGGCGTACCGGAGGGTTGCGGCGCGAGGAAGTGGCCGCGCTGAGCGGAATGTCCACCGACTACTACAGCCGGCTGGAGCAGCAGCGGGGCCCGCACCCCTCCGAACAGATGCTCGCCGCGCTGGCCCGTGGCCTGCGACTCTCCCTCGCCGAGCGGGACCACCTGTTCCAGCTCGCCGGTCACGCCGTCCCGCACCGTGCGGTCCGGGCCGACCACGTCAACCCGGGCATGATGCGGATCCTCGACCGACTGCACGACACCCCCGCCCAGGTGGTGAACCACCTCGGCGAGACCCTGGCGCAGACCGCGCCGGCGATCGCGCTGCTCGGCGACGAGACCCGGCACACGGGGCTGGCCCGCAGCCTGCACCACCGCTGGTTCACCGACCCCCAGACCCGGCGACTGCACCCGGCCCAGGACCACCAGACGCAGAGCCGGCTCCTCGTGGCGCACCTGCACGCGGCGTACACCCGCGACGGCCGGGGATCACGGGCGGCGGCGATCGTCGACGCCCTGCTCGCCGCGAGCCCGGAGTTCGCCGAGCTGTGGCGGGAGCACCCGGTGCCGGGCGGCTACTGCCCTCCGAAGCACTTCGTCCACCCCGAGGTCGGGCCGCTGGAGCTGCACTGCCAGACCCTGGTCGACCCCGACCAGTCCCAGACGCTGCTGGTCTTCACCGCCGTGCCCGGCTCTGAGAGCGACGAGAAGCTACGGCTGCTCACGGTCATCGGCGCCCAGCGCGTCTGACCCCGGTCAGCTCTTCAGGAACGCGAGCAGGTCCTTATTGATCTGGTCCTGGATCGTCGCCGTCATGCCGTGCGGTGCGCCCGGGTAGTAGATCTCCTTGGCGTTCGCGACGAGCTTCGCGGTCTTGTGCGCCGAGTCCTTCACCGGCACGATCTGGTCGTCCTCGCCGTGCATCACCAGCGTCGGGATGTCGAACTTCGCCAGGTCGTCCCGGAAGTCCGTTTCGGAGAACGCCTTGATGCTCTCGTAGGCGTTCCACATGCCGGACTGCATGCTCCACAGCCAGAACTGGTCGAGGATCCCCTTCGACACCTTCGCACCTGGCCGGTTGGCACCGTAGAACATCTGCGCCAGGTCCTGGTAGAACTGCGACCGGTCGGCGAAGAGCTGGGTCCGCAGGTCGTCGAAGGCGCTGATCGGCAGCCCCTCCGGGTTGTCCGCGCTCTGCACCATGATCGGCGGTACGGCGGACATGAGCACGGCCTTGGCGACCCGCTCCGTCCCGTGCCGGCCGATGTAGCGGGCCACCTCTCCCCCGCCGGTGGAATGACCGACCAGGGTGGCGTCCCGCAGGTCCAGTGCCTCGATGACCGCCGCCAGGTCGTCGGCGTACCCGTTCATGTCGTTGCCGCTGCGGGCCTGGCTCGACCGGCCGTGCCCGCGGCGGTCGTGCGCGACCACCCGGAATCCGTTCTGGACGAGGAAGAGCATCTGCCCGTCCCAGGCGTCGGCGCTCAACGGCCAGCCGTGGGAGAAGGTGACGACCGGCCCCTCGCCCCAGTCCTTGTAGTAGAGCTTGGTGCCGTCCTTGGCCTTGACGTAGCCCATGCCGATGCCTCCTGGTCGCGGGCCGGGAATCGGACGTACGCGCTACGGCGGGCACTACCGTGCCGACGCCGTACCTGCGGACACCATCGAACGGGTCCGGGACGGTCCTCCCCCCGATGCTAGGTGCGGCCGGCGGGCGGGACGGCTGCTTCGCCCGAATGCGGTCCATGCCAGCGCCGCGCAGCCGGGTAACGGGCCGGGCTGACGCCCAGGTGACGCCGGAAGTGGCGGGTCAGATGAGCCTGGTCGAAGAACCCTGCCGCGGCGGCGACCTCGGCGGGACGCCGCCCCTCGAGGAGCAGGCGACGCGCGAGCTCGACACGACGACCCGTCAGGTACGAGTGCGGCGGCAGCCCGTGCACGTGGGTGAATGTCCGGACCAGATGGGTCGGGTGGGCGTGCAGCAGTTCGGCGGCCTCCCGCAGCGTGACGCCCTCGACGGTGCGGGCGTCCAGCAGCTCACGCAGCCGGATTGCGAGGCCGCGCGCGGCCGGCTGGACGCTGGCCCGGGCCGGCTGGCGGAGCTGCTGGCGGAGCCGGTCCAGGATGAGCGCGAGCCGGCTGTCAGCCTCGAACTCGTCCCCGGGTGCGGCCAGCACCTGGTGCAGGTGGTGGATCCGGTGCCGCAGTTGCGGATCGGCGAGGTTCGGCCGGTCGACCGCCCGGCCAGCCAGCTCCGCACCGAGCGTCGAGGTTTCGAGGTACAGGACCCGCTTGCGGAAGCCGTGCGGCGTGGCGGCGCGGCCGTCGTGCGGCACGTACGGCGGCAGCAGGGTGACCGACGTCCGCAGCGCGCCGTGCCGGTGCCGGTCGAGGTCGAATCGGACCGCGCCATCGTCGACGATCAGCAGCGTCCACGCGTCGTGGGTGTGCGGCGGGTAGGCGTGATCCACGAAATGGGCGTGGAAGACCTCGGCGACCCCGGCTACCGCGGGTCGCCACGCGCTGACGTGTGAGCCCGTCGGCCGGGTGGCCACGCTAAGAACGTACAAGACCTGCCGGTGCCGGTTCGGGCAGGTTCGACGCCATGACCGAACCCATCCGCTTTCCCACCAAGATTGCCGTGCTGCTCCGCAACGACCTGGCGGGCTGGCAGCGGCTGAACGTCACCGCCTTCCTGGTCAGCGGCGTCGCGAACGCCGAGCCGGAGTTGCTCGGCGAGGAGTACCGCGACGCGGACGGCACCACGTACCTGCCGATGTTCCGCCAGCCGGTGCTGGTCTTCGCCGGCGACCGGGCCACGCTGGCCGGCGCGCACTCGCGCGCGCTCACCCGCGGCTTACGCCTCTCGATCTTCACGCAGGAGCTGTTCGCCACTGGCAACGACCGGGACAATCGCGCCGCCGTGCTGGCCTCCGGTCGGGAGAAGCTCGACCTCGTGGGGTTGGCGCTGCACGCCCCTCGCAACGTGGTGGACAAGGTGCTCAAGGGCGCCAGCATGCATCCCTGACCCGTCGCCCCCGCCGCGGAGACGTTGATATCGACGTGCATGACTGTAATGATTAACAGACTTTACAGTTGCAACCGCCGCCCGGAAGGACCAGACATGGCGCGACGATTGGATGGGGCAACCCCCCGCCAGCCCCGCACCCGGTTAATCACCGCGCTCGTTGCGGCCCTGCTCGCCGTACCGACAAGCCTGGCGGGCACCGCCACCGCCGCGTCCGTGGCCACGACGGGCCCCATCACCGGGTACGGCGGCAAGTGCGTCGACGTGGCCGCCGCGAACCCGGCCAACAACACCCCGGTCCAGCTCTACACCTGCAACGGCTCCGGCGCCCAGCAGTGGACGGTGGCCGACGACGGCACGATCAGGGCGCTCGGCAAGTGCCTCGACATCGCCGCCGGCAGCACCGCCAACGGCGCCCGGGCGCAGATCTACGACTGCAACGGCACCGGGGCGCAGCAGTGGTCGTCCACCGCCGGGCAACTGGTCAACCCGACGTCCGGCAAGTGCCTCGACGCGACCGGCCCCAGCTCCGCCGACGGCACCCCGCTGCAGATCTGGAGCTGCACCGGCGCCGCCAACCAGACCTGGACGTTGCCGACCGGCGGAGGCACCCCGCCGCCCCCGTCGGGCGGCTTCACGCACCCCGGGGTGCTGGTCAGCCGGGGTCAGCTCGACTTCGTCCGCGGTCGGGTGCAGGCCGGCGCGCAGCCGTGGGCGTCGGCCTACAACCAGATGATGGGCAGCCGGTACGCCTCGCTGTCGCGCACCCCGGCGCCCCGCGCGGTCGTCGAGTGCGGCTCCTACTCCAACCCCAACAACGGCTGCACCGACGAGCGTGAGGACGCGATCGCCGCGTACACCGACGCGCTCGCCTGGTACGTCACCGGAGACGCCCGGTACGCGCAGAAGTCGATCCAGATCATGGACGCCTGGTCGGCCACGATCACCGCGCACACCGGCAGCAACGCGCCACTGCAGACCGGCTGGGCCGCCTCGGTCTGGCCCCGGGCCGCCGAGGTCATCAAGTACACGTACACGAGCTGGCCCAACGCCAACCGGTTCGCCACGATGCTGCGCAACGTCTATCTGCCGATGGTCCGCAACGGCTCCGGCAGCAACGGCAACTGGGAACTGACCATGATGGAGGCGACGGTCGGAATCGCGGTCTTCCTGGAGGACCGGGCCGTCTACGACGCGGCGGTCGCCCGCTTCCTCAACCGCACCCGGGCCTTCGTCTACCTGCCCAGCGACGGCGCGCTGCCGTACACGATGCCCGGCAGCGGCCTCGACACCAGTGCGGAGATCATCGGCTACTGGCACGGCCAGTCCACCTTCGTCGCCGGCCTCGCCCAGGAGACCTGCCGCGACTTCGTCCACACCGGGTACGGGATCTCCGCCATCTCACATGTCGCAGAGACCTCCCGCGTCCAGGGACGGGACCTGTATCCCCAGGTCGGTGAGCGGCTGCGGCAGGCGCTCGGCTTGCATTCGCGCTACCAGCTCGGCGAGGCGCCGCCCTCCTGGCTCTGCGGCGGCAGCCTCACCCGGGGCCTCGGCCCGATCACCGAGGTCGGCTTCAACGCGATGAGCAACCGGCTGGGCAACGTCATGACCAACACGCAGACTCTCACGCTGCAACAGCGTCCCGCCGGCAGCAACAACCTCTTCGTCGCCTGGGAGACGCTGACCCACGCCAACAACCCCAACTGACCGTGCCACCGTGGGTCGGCGCCGAGTTTTCGGCGCCGACCCACAGCGGTGTTCAGCCATCGGCCCCCAGTGCCACCACCGGGCTGACCCGCGATGCCCGCCGGGCCGGCAGCACCCCGGCCAGCGCGGTCAGGACGACCAGCGTCACGAAGAGCCCGACCAGCGGCAGCACCGGCACGCTCAGCGGTGCGTTGATCCCGAGGGTCTGGACCGCCAACCAGGCGTACGGGACGCCGAGCAGCAGACCGATGGCCGCACCGATCACCCCGTAGAGGCCGGACTCGACGGTCAGCATCGTGCGCAGGCCGGCCCGGGACAGGCCGATCGCACGGAGCAACCCGGACTCGCGTACCCGCTCCACGACCGACAGCGCGGTCGTGGAGCCCACGCCGACGACCGCGATCAGCACGGTCAGGCTGACCAGGCCGACCGCGATCCAGAGCAGGGTGCTCATCAACGAGTCGTTGCGGTCCCGTTCGTCGGCGAGCACCGACAGGCCCACCCCGTCGCTGCCTCCGATCGCCTGCCGCAGCGCCCGCACGCCGGCGGTGCGGCCGTCCTCGCCGGAGCCGGCCGCGTCGGCCAGCAGACCGGTGTACGCCGGCGGCACGCCGAGCCGGTCCAGGTCGGCCCGGTCGACGAGGATGCCGGCGTGCAGCGGGCCGTCACCGGGCAGGACCGCGGCGACCCGCACGTCAGTCGTGCGCGCAGCGATGGCGAGCGTGACGGTGTCGCCGGCACGCAGGCCGGTGTTCCGGGCAACCCGGCTGGTCAGCACGATCCGGCCGGGGCCACGGTCGGCCAGCGTGCCCTCTGCCACGTCGAGATCGCCGGTGGTGGGCAACGCCGCCACGTCCAGGTCGTTCGTCGGGTAGCCGGGCTCGACGTCGCCGAGCTTGTCGGCACCGCGCATCAGCGTGACGTCGTCGATCCGCCGGTACGGCAACACTCGGGCCAACGCGCCGCGCGCTGCCTCGGCCCGGGTCACGACAGCGGCCGGCAGCGTGCCACCGTTGCCGGTGACCTCGAAGTCGGCCGGTGCGGAGAGCGCCATCTCACGGTCGACGAGGACCTGCAGCGACGCGCTGCCGATGACCACCCCGGAGATCAGGGTCACGCCGAGCGCGACCACGACGGAGACCGCGGCCGCCCGGCGCGGCGCCCCGCCGATCCCGCCGACCGCCATCCGGCCGAGCGGCCCGAGCTGGCGCAGCGGCCAACCCAGCACGGCCAGCACCGGACGCACCAGCAGCGGCCCGAGGGTCACCAGCGCGAAGAACGCGAGTGCGCCGGATCCGACCAGGAGGAGCAATGGCTCCGTCGGGTCGTACGACGGCTGCTCCGGCTCCGGCAGCTGGCTGATCGTCGCGACTGCGGCCAGGACCGCGCCGGCGACCAGGAGCAGTCCGAACACCAGACGCAGTACCCCGATGCCGCGCCGACCGGGGGTGGTGCTCGCGGTGCGCAGCGCCTCCAGCGGGGAGACCCGGGCGGCCGAGAGTGCCGGCGCCAGGACGGCCAGCACGGTGATCACGACGGCGCCGGTCACCACCGCGACCGCCGCCGCGAGTGGCAGGCCCGGCGACGAGACGGCGTGCCCGGTGGAGCGCAGGATCGCCGGCAGCGCGTACCCGAGGGCGAGGGCGCTGGCGACCCCGACGACGCCGGAGACCAGCCCGGTCAGGGCTCCCTCGGCGGTCAATGCCCGGACCAGGGTGCCCCGACTCGCGCCGACCGCGCGCAGCAGCGCGAGCTGCCGCATCCGCTGGGCGAAGACGATGCGGAAGGTCGAGGTGACCACCAGCGCTGCCGCGACGACCGCGATCGAGACGAACATGCCGACCAGGATGAAGAGCCCCCCGACCTGCTCTGCCGCCGCGTTGGCCTCCGCCTCGCGCACCTCGGCGCCGGAGCGGATCGGCTGGTTGGCCGCGACCGCCGCGGTCAGGCGTTGGCGGACGGCCTCCGCCGACTCACCAGGGGCCACCCGCACATCGACGTGCTCCACGGCCGTCAGGTGCGCCCAGGAGGTCACGAGGCTGTCCGGGGCGTACGCGTCGACGCCGGCGTCGGCGGCGGTTTCGACCACGCCGGTCACGGTGAGCCGGGTGGGTGTGGTGAGTTCGCCGGCCGTGCCGTTGGTCGTGGCGCCGACCGCGAGCCCGAGCCGCTCGGCGGTGCGCGGGGTGATGGCGATTTCGCCGGGCTGGTCCGGGTAGCTGCCCTCGATCACCCGGACCGTGGACAGCGGCCCGGTGCCGGGATCGGCCTGCAGGTTGAGGTACCCCTCGCCGAGGGAGACCCCGATCGCCATCCGGCCCACCGCCTCGGCCACACCGGGCACGGCGCGGACGCGCTGCAACTCCGCCACGGTGGGCGGCGGCTGCTCGGGGTCGCCGATCACCAGGTCCGTGGTGGCCGGGGTGCCGCTGAGGTTGTCCCGCACGGTCCGTTCGGTGATCTGCTGCACCAGGACGGCGCCGAAGACGACGAACGACGCGACCAGGATCGCCAGGCCGGTCAGGACCAGCCGGCCGGGCCGCCGGGCCGCGGCGCTCGTCTGGGTACGCAGCACCGTCGCCCTCATGCGCCGACCGCCAGATCACGCAGCGCGTCGGTGACCGACACCTGGTCCGGCTTGTCGATCTCGCCGGCGACCCGGCCGTCGGCGAGCAGCACCACCCGGTCGGCGTACGCGGCGGCGATCGGGGCGTGGGTGACCATGACGACGGTCTGCCCCAGGTCGCGCACCGAGTCGCGCAGGATGGTGAGCACCTCCGCGCCCGAGCGGGAGTCGAGGTTGCCGGTCGGCTCGTCGGCGAAGACCACCTCGGGCCGTGCCACCAGCGCCCGGGCCAGCGCGACCCGCTGCTGCTGGCCCCCGGAGAGCTCGCTGGGCCGGTGGCCGAGCCGCTGGCCGAGCCCCAGCACGCCGACCAGGTGCGTGAAGAGGTCAGCGTCGGGCTGCCGGCCGGCGAGATCCAGCGGCAGGGTGATGTTCTGCGCGGCGGTGAGCTGTGGCAGCAGGTTGAAGGACTGGAAGACGAACCCGATCCGCTCCCGGCGTACCCGGGTCAGCGTCCGGTCCGACTGGCCGGTCAGCTCCGTTCCGCCGAGCAGGACCCGGCCGGAGGTGGCCGTGTCGAGACCGGCGAGGCAGTGCATCAGGGTCGACTTGCCGGACCCGGACGAGCCCATGATCGCGGTGAACTCGGCCCGGCCGAAGCCGACCGAGACCCCGTCCAGGGCACGGACCGCGGTGTCCCCGCTGCCGTACACCTTCACCAGGTCGACCGCGGCGACCGCGGCCTGGCTGGTCTCCGGCGGGGCATGCGTTGTCATTGTTCCTCCAGTGGCTGCGATGTGACGTGGGAAGCGTCGCTGCCGCCAGCCGATGCGCGCATCGGCCCGGGGCCAGGTATCACCGGCGTCGGGTCTGCCTTTCGGCTGATCTGCCAGTCCCGCCTGGCTGGCTACGCTGGGTCACCATGAGCCCGCCGGATCTTCGACGTTTGTGGGTACGCCTGGCCCAGGCCGCCGGCCTGGTGGCCATTGGCCTGCTCACCCTCTTCGACCTGCGGTTCAGCGCGTCCGGAAACATGAGCGTGGCCGCTCTCCTGCTCCTGCTGGTGCGGCTGGGGCTGGCGGTGGCGACGGTGCCGCTCTGGCTGCCGGTGCACCGGCTGGGTTCCCGTCGACTGCCACTTGCCGCGCTGGCGCTCGCCACCGCCTCACTTGCCGTGACCGCGGCGATCCGGGTCCTCGCCGACAGCAGCTACGTGCTCGGCGGCAGTTGGGGGCTCGCCGAGTCGGCCGGGCTGCTGGGGGTGGTCTTCGTGGTGGCCCGCTGGGGCGCGCCCCGGCTGGCCCCGTGGGCGGCGGTGGCCGCCGGCCTCGCCGTGGCCGCGTTGCCGCTGCGGGCCGGCACCGACAGCCTGCTCGTGATCTTCGGTCTGCTCCAGGTGCTCGCCGCGGCCGGCGCCGCCGGGGTGGGGCTCTACCTGCGGATAGTCGCCTCCGGTCGGGAGCGGGCGATCGCGTTGGTCCGGGCCGAGCAGCGCGCCGAGTTCGCGCGTGACCTGCACGACTTCATCGCCCACCACGTGACCGGCATCGTGGTGCAGGCGCAGGGTGCCCGGTTCGTCGCCGAGCAGGACCCACAGCGGGTGATCGTCGCCCTGGAGCAGATCGAGCGGGCCGGCGCGGAGACGATGGCCTCGATGCGACGAATGGTGGGGATCCTGCGCAACCCAGACGCACCGCCGGACGCACCGCTGGCCCCGCTGGCCGGTGTGACCGATCTGGCGCCGTTGCTGACGGGGTTCAACGGCACGGCGAGCGCCCCGGCGCGGCTGCACGTCGACGGCGATCTGGACGGGCTGCCGGTGGAGGTCTCGACCTCGGCGTACCGGGTGGTGATGGAGGGGCTGACCAACACCCGCCAGCACGCGCCGGACGCCCGGTCCGTGGACGTGGCGGTGCGACGTACTCCGGACTGGTTGCTGGTCCGGGTGGCCGACGACGGCGCGTCTCCGCGCACCGCGCCGGCGCGGGGGCACGGCTTCGGCCTGATCGGCCTCACCGAGCGGGTACGCGCCCTCGGCGGCACGATCACCGCCGGGCCCGGCGTCGCCGGCGGCTGGGTGCTCGATGCGGCGTTCCCGCTGCGCACGGCGGTGCGCTGATGATCCGGGTGCTGATCGCCGACGACCAGGCGATGGTCCGCACCGGCTTCGGCATGATCATCGGGGCGCAGTCGGACATGGAGGTGATCGGCGAGGCCGCCGACGGGGTCGTCGCCGTCGAGTTGGCCCGGCGACTACGCCCGGACGTGGTGCTGCTGGACATCCGGATGCCCCGCCTCGACGGCCTCGAAGCACTGCGGCTGCTCGCCGGACCGGGCGTCGCCGACCCGGTCCGGGTGGTCGTGGTGACGACCTTCGACCTCGACGAGTACGTGCACACCGCGCTCTCCAACGGCGCTTGCGGCTTCCTGCTCAAGGACTCCGGGCCGGCGCTGCTGGTGGAAGCGGTCCGCGCGGCCGTCTCCGGTGACGCGCTAATCAGCCCGTCCATCACGGTACGACTGCTGGAGCACCTCAGCTCGCCCGCTCCGGCGCGCGACGACGCCGGGTTGTCACCGCGGGAACTCGACGTCGTGAAGCTCGTCGCCCGGGGGCTGACCAATGCCGAGATCGCCGCCCAGCTGTTCATCGCCGTCGGCACGGTCAAGACGCACCTGGCCAGCGTGCAGATGAAGCTCAAGGCCCGCAACCGGGTCGAGATCGCCGCCTGGGCCTGGGAACGCCGCCTCGTGGGCTAGCGCGGGTGCCGGCATCTTGCGACGCTAACGGTTGTGTATGACTACGACCTGGTGGTGCTGGGCTCCGGACCCAGTGGGCAGAAGGCCGCGATCGCCGCTGCGAAGCTGGGCAGGCGGGTCGGCATCGTGGACCGCCGCGACATGATCGGTGGGGTGTGCATCAACACCGGCACCGTCCCGTCCAAGACGCTGCGCGAGGCGGTGCTCTACCTGACCGGGCTGAGCCAGCGGGACCTCTACGGCAGCAGCTACCGGGTCAAGGAGGAGATCACGGTCAGCGACCTGGCCGCCCGGACCCAGCATGTGATCACCCGGCAGACCGACGTCATCCGCAACCAGCTCGCCCGCAACCGGGTCGCGATGATCACCGGCACGGGCAGGTTCGCGGACGCGCACACGATCTGGGTCGACGGCGGCTCCGGGCGCGAGTCCAGGGTCACCTTCGACAAAATCATCATCGCCGCGGGCACCCGCCCGGCCCGCCCGGACAGCGTCGACTTCGACGACCGGACCATCGTGGACTCTGACGGCGTCATCAACCTCCAGGCCGTGCCCCGCAGCATGGTCGTGGTCGGCGCCGGTGTGATCGGGATGGAGTACGCGTCCATGTTCGCCGCGCTCGGCACCAAGGTGACCGTGGTGGAGCGCCGGGACCGGATGCTCGATTTCTGCGACGAGGAGATCGTCGAGTCGCTCAAGTACCACCTGCGCGACCTGTCCGTGGCGTTCCGCTTCGGTGAGGAGGTCGCCGCCGTCGAGAAGCACCAGACGGCGGCGCTGTGCATCCTCAAGAGCGGCAAGAAGATCGTCGCGGACACGGTGATGTACTCGGCCGGCCGGCAGGGCCAGACCGACGACCTGGCTCTGGAGGCAGCCGGGCTGGAGGCGGACAGGCGCGGCCGGATCAAGGTCGACGCCAACTACCGCACCTCGGTGGAGAACATCTACGCGGTCGGTGATGTGATCGGCTTCCCGGCCCTCGCGTCCACGTCGATGGAGCAGGGCCGGCTGGCTGCGCAGCACGCCTGCGGCGAGCCGATCCGGGAGATGCACGGCCTCCAGCCGATCGGCATCTACACGATTCCGGAGATCAGTTTCGTCGGGCAGACCGAGGCGCAGCTGACCGACACCTCGACGCCGTTCGAGGTGGGCATCGCGCGCTACCGCGAGCTGGCCCGCGGCCAGATCGTGGGTGACTCGTACGGCATGCTGAAGCTGCTCGTCTCCCCCGACGACGGCCGGCTGCTCGGCGTGCACGTGTTCGGGACGGCCGCGACGGAGATCGTCCACATCGGGCAGGCGGTGATCGGCTGCGGCGGCACGATCGACTACCTGGTCGACGCGGTGTTCAACTACCCGACACTGGCCGAGGCGTACAAGGTGGCCGCCCTGGACGCGTCCAACAAGATCCGTAACATCACACGCATCGACGGCTAGCACACGTGCCTGCGTAGTGCTGCTGCAACCGGTTTCGGACCGACAGGAACGGATCGAAGAGCATGGGCAACGGTCGACTGACGGCCCGGGAGATCGCCCGTCTGGCCGGCGTGTCCGTCGCGACGGTCTCCCGGGTGTCCAACGGCACCGGCCAGGTGTCCGAGGAGACCCGCCGCCGAGTGTTGCGGGCCATCGAGGAGCACGGGTACCGGCCACACCACCTCGGCCAGGCCCTGGCCGCCCGTCGCCACGGCGCCGTGGGTCTGGTCTTCCCGGGGCTGTCCGGGCCGTACTTCTCGGAGCTGATCCAGGGCTTCGAATCCGAGGCGGTCAACTCCCGGACCAGCGTGCACATCCTCTGCACCCATCTGCGCGCCGACTCCGACGCGGAGGTGATCGAGATGGCGCACCGGGTGGACGGTCTGGCCGTGCTCGGTGGCACCCTCTCCGACGAGACGCTCGAAGAGCTGGCCGGAATGCTCCCGGTCGTGGTCCTGGCCGGCGGTGGACCGCCCGGGGTGCCGGCCGTACGGGTCGAGAACACGGACTCGACGGCCGCCCTGACCCGGCACCTGTTGGCCGACCACGCGTTGCGTCGGCTGGACTTCGTCGGCAACCCGAGCGGGTCGCCCGACGTGAGCGAACGCTGGGCCGGCTTCCGCGAGGCGCACCGGCAACTGGGCCTGCCGCTGCCCCGGGCCCCGATCCGGGTCGGGTTGCAGCAGCCCGACGGTGTCTTCGCCGCCGAACAGCTGCTCCGCCGGAGCATCCGCCCGCAGGGCATCGTCTGCGCCAACGACGAGACCGCCCTCGGCGTGCTCGTCGGCGCGTCCGGTCTCGGGCTGCGGGTGCCCGAGGATCTTGTGATCACCGGTTTCGACGACACACCGATGGCGGCCCTCGTCACCCCCGCGCTGACGACCGTCCGGCAGCCGGTCCGCGAGCTGGCCGCGCAGACCGCACGGCTGCTGATGCAGGTGGCCACGGGGGACGTCGACCGCAGCGGGCCGACCCTGGTGCTGCCAACCGATCTGGTCGTCCGGCGTAGCTGCGGCTGCGCGGCGCCCACCACACCAGGCTCCACGCCGACCGGCCGCCGTGCCGAGACTGGCCTTCGCCACAGCCGCTAGCACCGAGCGGCCGGCTTCGGGTAGGCGGCGCGGTACGCGAAAAAGTCGCAACTCCCCGGGCGCAACCATCGCAGAAACCGGTTACAGTGCTCGGACCGGACCACACGACACACCTGGAGGTGCCCCGGTGACGAGCGCAAGCGACCACCAGACGGCAGACGCCCGATCCGACTGGGAGGCCCGTATCGCGCTGCGCAGCGATGAGGAGGGCACGACCAGCGGCACGCCGCGGCTCGCCCCGCCCGGTGACCTGGTGGCCACCGCCGGAGTCGGTCACGTTCGACTGTCCTGGTCGCCGGTCTCCGGCGCCGTCGGCTACCTGGTGCACCGCGCACCGCTGCGCGACGGCGTACCCGCCGGCGACCTCACCCCGATCGACCACCTGGGCGGCGACGTCCTCTCGGTGCCCGACACCTGGTACGTCGACACCACCGGCGAGCCCGGCCAGTCGTACGCCTACGCGGTGGCCGCCGCTCCCGAGGTCACCGTGACCGGCCCGCTCAGCGTCCCGGTCCACGCCGCCGCGCTGGCGGCGGACGGCACCACCCCGACCGTCACGATGCGGGTCGACGCCGCCGACGCGGGCGTGCCCCTGCACCGGCCGTGGCAGCCGATGATCGGCAGCGAGCGCCTGTCCCAACTGCTCTGCACGGACACCTCCGGCGGTCGGGAGATCGGCACCGAGCTGTTCGCGGCGCTGCGCCGCATCCGCGCGGAGGTCGGCGTGGAGACGGTCCGCGCGCACGCGATCCTCCACGATGACCTGGGCGTCTACCGCGAGGTCGACGGCGAGCCGGTGTTCGACTTCACCGGCGTCGACCGGGTCTACGACCTGATCCTCTCCATCGGCCTGCGACCGGTCGTCGAGATCGGCTTCATGCCCCGCGACCTGGCCAGCGACCCGGAGCGGACGGTCTTTCAGTATCGCGGCGTCATCTCCCCGCCGAAGGACTGGCAGCGCTGGGCCGAGCTGGTGCGGGCGCTCGTCGCGCACCTGCTGGAGCGGTACGGCGACACCGTGCTGACCTGGGACTTCGAGGTGTGGAACGAGGCCAACCTCGAGGTGTTCTGGTCCGGCACCCGGGACGAGTGGATGCGGCTCTACGACGTCACCGCCAAGGCGGTCAAGGACGTCGACCCGCGGATTCCGGTCGGTGGGCCGTCGTCGGCCGCGGCCGGCTGGGTCGACGCGCTGCTGGAGCACGCCAACCGATCGGGCGCAGCGGTCGACTTCGTCTCCACCCACACCTACGGCAGCCCACCGCTGGACCTGCGTCCGACCCTGCACCGCCTGGGCTTCCCGGACGCGCGGATCCTGTGGACCGAGTGGGGCGTCACGCCCACCCACTTCCACCCGGTCAACGACGGCACCTCGGCGGCGACCTTCCTGCTCAGCGGCATGCGCTCGGCCGCCGGCCGGGTCGACGCGCTCTCCTACTGGGTGGCCAGCGACCACTTCGAGGAGCTGGGCCGCCCGCCCCGACTGCTGCACGGCGGCTTCGGTCTGATCACCGTCGGCGGCATCGCCAAGCCCCGCTACCACGCCCTGCGGATGCTCGCCCAACTCGGCGACACCGAGCTGACCGTCCGGGCCTCCGGAGACGGCGCGGACGGGCTGGTGCAGAGTTGGGCCAGTCGACGCGCCGACGGCAGCGTCGCCGTACTGGTCTGGGCCTCCACCCTCGACCAGTCCAAGCGCGACGGTGATCCGGCGTTGGCCCGGCAGATCCGGCTGGCCGTCGAGGGTGCCGCCGGCCGTACGGTCACGGTGACCCGCCTCGACCGCGAACACGGCGACGTCACCACGCTGGCCGAACGGCTCGGCGTCGGCGACTGGCCCGCCGAGCAGCAGTGGGAGGCGTTGCGCGCCGCCGACTCGCTGCCGACCGAGAAGGTCGACCCTCGGGTCAGGGGCGGGGCCGCGGTGGTCGAGCTGCACCTGCCCCAGCCGGGGGCCGTGCTGATCGAGGTCGCCGGGAGCTGAGCGGTGACCACCCCCGCTGAGATGTCGGCAGGCCGCGGGTCGGACGGCCCTCGGATCCGGGCCGGTCGTGGTCAGGTGAGCGTCGACTGGGATCGGGTGCCCGACGCCGTCGGTTACCTGGTGCACCGGGCCGACGGTGACGGCCCGTACCAGGTGGTCGACCATCGCGGCGGCGACCTGCTGGCGGTGCCCGGTCCGCCGTACGCCGACACCACCGTCGAGCCCGGACGGACCGTGCGGTACGCGGTGCGCCCGGTGCTCGACGCGGACCGGCCCGGCGACGGCCCGCTCGGGCCGCCGTCCGCGCCGGTCGCCGCCAGGGCCGACGGCGACGGCCTGGTCGAGGTGAGCGTCGACGCCGCCCGCCCGCTCGGGCCGGTGCACCGCCCGTGGCGGGACATGATCGGTTCCGAGCACCTGAGCCTGCTGCTCAGCACCGAGCGGGTCGGCGGCGAGCAGATGGGCGCCGGGCTCGCCGCCGCGCTCGCCCGGGTGCACCGCGAGCTGGGCGTCGAGCGGGTACGGGCGCACGGCATCCTCGGCGACGACCTCGGCGTCTACCGCGAGGTCGACGGCGAACCCGTGCACGACTTCGCCGGCATCGACGCGGTGCTGGACGCGCTGGCCCCGACCGGGCTGCGACCGGTGCTGGAGTTGTCGTTCACCCCCCGCGCGCTGGCTCGCGACCCGTCGCGGGTGGTGACCGACGCCGGCGTGTCCAGTCCACCCCGCGACTGGGATCGCTGGGCGACCCTGGTCGGGCACCTGGTCCGGCACCTGCGGTCCCGGGTCGGCGACGCCGAGCTGCGCCGGTGGGCGGTCGAGGTGTGGAACGAACCCGACCTGGACTGCTTCTGGACCGGCAGCCGGGAGGACTACCTGCGGATGTACGACGTGACCGCCCGCGCCGTGCGGGCGGCCTGCCCCGGCCTGCCCGTCGGCGGGCCGGCGACCGCGGCGACCAGGTGGATCGAGCCGTTCCTCGATTACGTCGACGCGTCCGGCGCTCCGCTGGACTTCCTCTCCACGCACGTCTACGGCAGCCCGCCGCTGGACCTGCGCCCGGCGCTGGCCCGGCACGGACGGGCCGGCACGCCACTGCTCTGGACCGAGTGGGGACCCTCCCCCACCCACTTCGCACCGGTCAACGATTCGGTGCTCTCGGCGACCTTCGTGGCCACCGGGATGCAGGCGGCGGCCGGCCGGGTGGCCGCGCTCGCCTGCTGGGTGGCCAGCGACCACTTCGAGGAGCTGGGCCGACCACCCGCGCTGCTGCACGGCGGGTTCGGGCTGCTCTCGGTGGGCGGCCTGGCCAAGCCCCGGTTCTGGGCGCTGTGGATGCTGGAGCAGCTCGCCCCGGCGCAGCTCGACGTCCGGCTCGACGGCGACGGGGCGGGCACGCTGGTCCGGGTCTGGCCGTCGGTCGACCCGCGGACCGGGCGGCTCGCGGTGGTGCTCTGGAACGGCACCCTCGACCAGGGCGTGCTCGACCGGTCCGACCAGCTCGACCGGCTGCACCGGTCGATCCGGCTGCGGGTGGACGGGCTGCCGCACGGCGCGTACGAGCTGCGGCACCGGCGGCTCGACGAGCGCACCTCCAACCTGGGCGCCACCGCGCGCCGCCTCGGCGTCGACGAGTGGCCGACCGACGAGCAGTGGGCCGCCCTGCGCGCCGCCGATCACCTCGCCGACGCGACCCCGCCGGTGACCGTCACGCCGGATCGCGGCACCGTCGCGCTGCCGGTCACCCTGCCCATGCCGTCGATCTCGCTGCTGGAGCTGACCCCGCGATGACCGGAACCGGACCCTGGTGGCGCGAGGCCGTCACCTACGAGGTCTACCTGCGCTCCTTCGCCGACGCCGACGGCGACGGCCTCGGCGACCTGGCCGGCGTACGGTCCCGGTTGCCCTACCTGGCCGACCTCGGCGTCGACGCGGTCTGGCTGACCCCGTTCTATCCCAGCCCGGACCACGACGCCGGCTACGACGTGTCCGACCATCGCGACGTGGACCCGCGCGTGGGCACTCTCGCCGAGCTGGACGGGCTGATCGCCGACGCGCACCGCCGCGGCCTGCGGGTGGTGGTCGACCTGGTGCTCAACCACGTCGCCAGCGCCCACCCCTGGTTCGTCGCGGCCCGCGCGGCCGGCCCCGGCTCGCCGGAACGGGACCGGTTCCACGTCCGGCCCGGCCGAGGCGTCGCCGGGGAGTTGCCGCCGAACGGCTGGCGCTCCATCTTCGGCGGGTCGGCATGGGCGCCGTTCGGGGACGGCGAGTGGTACCTGCACCTGTTCGACATCGAGCAACCCGATCTGCGCCACGAGCATCCCGAGGTGGCAGCGGACGCCGCGGCCACACTGCGGTTCTGGCTGGACCGGGGGGTCGACGGGGTGCGCTTCGACGCCGCCGGCTCGCTGGTGAAGGACCCGGCCTATCCGGAGTTGCCGGACGGCTGGCGGGCCGGCGACCCGTCGCCGTTCAGCGATCGCGACGACGTGCACGAAATCTACCGGCGGTGGGCACGGCAACTCGCCGCGTACCCGGGTGACCGGCTCGGCGTGGCCGAGACCTGGGGTGGGCCGGAGATCATCGAGCCGTACCTGCGCCCGGACGAGCTGGGGCAGGCGTTCGCGATGGACCCGATCTACTGGCCGCTGCGCCCGGAACCCTGGCGGGCGGGGGTGGACGCGCTGCTCGCCGCCACCACCCGACACGGCCGGCTGCCGGCCTGGGTGCACGGCAGCCACGACGTGAGCCGGGCGGCGCAGCGGTGGGGCCGCGACGGGGCCCGGGCCGTGCTGCTGCTGATGCTCGCGCTGCCCGGCGCGGTGTACCTCTACGCCGGAGACGAGCTGGGCCTGCCCGAGGTGGCACTGGCCGACGACGAGATCCGGGACCCGGTGTTCCGCCGCTCGGCGGGCGCCGACCGGGGGCGCGACGGCGCGCGGGTGCCGCTGCCCTGGACCGAGCAGCCGGCACCGTACGGCTTCGGGCCGGCCGGGTCGACGCCGTGGCTGCCCCAGCCGGCCGGCTGGGGCGGCTTCTCGGTGGCCCGCCAGGCCGACGACCCGACCTCGGCGCTGGCCCTGACCCGGGCGGCACTGCCGCTGCGCGGGACGTGCTGGCGCGGCCGGCCGGCGGAGGTGTCCTGGCTGGACGCCCCCGCCGACTGCCTCGCCTTCGAACGTGGCGCCGGCGGCCCCCGGTGCCTGGTCAACCTGGGCGACACGCCGGTCGACTGGCGACCGTACGGCCAGCGGCTGCTGCTCTCCAGCGCCCCGGTGGACGGGGCTTCGCTGCCCGGCCACTCGACCGCCTGGCTGCGCTGACCGGACCCGCGCGGTCGCTACGAACGGGTGGCCGGGGCGAAGGGGTTCGGGATCGAGTCGAGCAGCAGCCTGGTGTAGTCGTCCCGTGCGGCCCCGATCACCTCCCGGGTCGGGCCGTGCTCCACCACCACCCCCTGGTTGAGCACCAGCACCTCGTCGGCGAGCAGCCGGGCGCTGAGCAGGTCGTGGGTGATGTAGAGCATCGCGAGCCGGCGGTTGCGGACCAGTTCACCGAGCAGCTCCAGGATCTCGGCGCGGATCGAGACGTCCAGCATCGAGATCGGCTCGTCGGCGATGAGCACCCGCGGGTCGGGGGCGAGGGCCCGGGCGGTCACCACCCGCTGGCGCTGCCCACCGGAGAGCTGGTGTGGCAGCTTGTCGAGGAACTGCCCGGCCGGGGCGAGCCCCACGCTCTCCAGCAGCTCCGCCGAGCGCTCCCGGATCGCGGCGCCGCGCAACCCGGCGAAGTTGACCAGCGGGCGGGACAGGGCGTACGCGACCGTCCGGGTCGGGTTGAGGGCGCTGAACGGGTCCTGGAAGACCATCTGCACGTGCCGGCGGTAGTCGACCAGGGCGCGTCCGCGCAGCCCGTCCACCCGGACCGTCCGGCCGGAGTCGCCGTCGAAGCGCACCTCGCCGGAGCTGGGGCGTTCCACCCCGGTGATCAGGCGGGCGATCGTGGACTTGCCACTACCGCTCTGTCCGACCAGGGCGGTGACCCGGCCCGGGTGCAGGGTGAACGACACGTCGCGAACCGCGTCGACCGAGTGGGTGCGCAGCCCCCGCCGGCTGGTGTAACGCTTGCTGACCCGATCGACGGTGAGGACGGCCTCGGCCGCCACGTCGGACGTGTCGGCCGGATCGGTCAAGGCCCCGGTGGCCGGGAAGTGGCTGCCGATCGTGGCGGCGGCGTCCGCCGCGCCGAGACGCACCACCGGCAGCCGGTCCTCCTGGGCGACCAGGCAACGGACCAGCCCGCCGTGCTCGGGCAGCAGCTCGGGATGGATCTCCCGGCAGGCGTCCTCGGCGTGCGGGCAGCGTGGGGTGAACAGGCAGCCGCGGTGCGGCCGGGACAGGTCCGGCGGGCGGCCCGGAATGTAGGTGACCTGCACATCGGGCAGCCGCGGGTCGGCGTACGAGCCGAGCAGGCCGCGCGTGTAGGGGTGGCGGGGCTCGTGCAACATGCCGGCCGCCGAGCGGTTCTCGACGATCTCGCCGCCGTACATCACCATCACCCGGTCGGCCATCTCCAGCACCGTGCCGAGGTCGTGGCTGATGAACAGCACCGCGAAGCCCAGCTCGCGGCGCAGCTCCGCCAGCCGGGTGAGGATGCTGCGCTGCACCACCACGTCCAACCCGGTGGTCGGCTCGTCCAGCAGCACCAGTTTGGGGCGCAGCGCCAGCGCGAGGGCCAGTGCCACCCGTTGCTTCATGCCGCCGGAGAGTTCGTGCGGGTACGCCCGGAGCACCTGGCGGTCCAGCGAGACCAGCTCGAGCAGCTCGGTCGCCCGCGCGGTGACGTCGCCGGGGATCTTGTGCGCGGCGAAGGTGTCGGCGAACTGCGCCTGCACCCGGATCACCGGGTTGAGCGAGTTCATGCTGCTCTGGAAGACCGTGGACAGGTTGGTCCAGCGCAGCGTGCGCAGCTCGTCCTCGTCGGCGGTGGTCAGATCGACGCCGTCGAAGGTGACCCGGCCGCCGCTGATCCTGGCCGGCGCGGAGAGCAGCCGCAGGACGGCGTTGCCCAATGTCGACTTGCCGCAGCCGGACTCCCCCAGCAGCCCGACGAACTCGCCCTCGGCGATGTCGAACGAGACGTCGTGCACGGCACGGTTGGCCGGCAGGTCGCGCGGCGTGTAGGTGACGGAGAGGTTCTCCACCTCAAGCAAGGCCATCTCAATCCTCCCGGAGGTGGGGGTTGCTCAACGCGTCGATACCAAAATTGATCAATGTGAACGACGTGATCAGCAGCGACAGCGCCAGACCGGGCGCGATGAGCCAGGCCCACTGGCCGGTGAGCAGGGCCCCACCGAGGCTGGCCTGGTTGAGCATGGTGCCCCAGCTGACCGTCTGCGGATCGCCCAGCCCGAGGAAGGCCAGACCCGCCTCGCCACCGATCGCGCCGAGCGCCGCGCCCATGAAGCCGACCACGATCAACGACGTCATGTTGGGCACGATCTCGCGGGCGATGATCCGGGCGGTGCCGTCGCCGGCGAACCGGGCCGCAGTGATGTAGTCACGGGTGCGCAGGGTGATGATCTGCGACCGCTTGATCCGGGCGCCGTACGCCCAGCCGGTCACGCTGATCACGGCGATGATCAGCCACAGTCCACGGACCGGCGCGTACGCGGCCAGCGTCACCATCAGCGGCAGCGCCGGCACCACCAGACCGAGGTTGATCAGGAAAGAGAGGACCTCGTCGACCCAGCCCTGCAGGTAGCCGGCGGTCAGCCCGATGACCAGCCCGATCAGGGTGGAGAGCAGCCCGGCGGCGAGCCCGACGATCAGCGAGGTGCGGGCGCCGACGATCAGCTGCGAGAAGACGTCCTCGCCCTGTGCCGTGGTGCCGAGCCAGTGCCCACCCGTGGGGCCGAGCGAGGTCGGGAACGCGTCGCCGCGCGGGTCGTACGGCGCGATCAGCGGGGCGAAGAGCGCGACCAGCACGAAGGCGCCCAACAGCAGCAGTCCGGCGCGACACTTGCGGTTGCGCCACAGGATGACGAACCAGCCGGGCAGCCGGCTGCGCCGGGACAGCTCGGTGGCGCTCGCCTGGAGGGCCTCGGTGTCGGTGCCCGGGACCGGTACGGCGGGAGCGGGTGTGCTCATGTCAGCTCCTCGGTGCGCTCGGTCATGCCGTATCCGCCTTTCGCACCCGGGGGTCGAGGAACCCGTACAGCAGGTCGGCGAGGAAGTTCGCCACCAGCACGCCGACCGTGGTGAACAGGAAGATCGCCTGCATCAGCGGGTAGTCCCGGCTGGACACCGACTCCAGCAGCAGCCGGCCCATGCCCGGGTAGTTGAAGACCGTCTCGACGAGCACCGTGCCGCCGAGAACGCTGCCCAGCGCGATGGCGAAGCCGGTGACGTTGGGCAGGATCGCGATCCGGGCACCGTAGGTGAGCGCGATGCGCCGGCGGGGCAGGCCGCGGGCGACGGCGAGCCGGGCATGGTCCTCGCCGAGGCTCTGCACCATGTTGTTGCGCATCCCGATGATCCAGCCGATCGGGCCGGTGATCAGCAGCGCGACGGCCGGCAGCACGCTGTGCTGGAAGGCGTCGGAGATGAAGATCCAGCTCCAACCGGGACTGCTGCCGCCGCCGTAGCCGCCACGCTCGGGGAACCAGCGCAGGGTGATCGCGAAGACGTAGATGAGCAGCAGGGCGAGCCAGAAGAAGGGCAGCGTGCCGAGGAACGTCGAGCCGAGCGTGATGACCGAGTCGACCCGGCTGTTACGGCGGTACGCGGCCCAGGTGCCCAGCAACGTGCCGACGATGAACGAGATGATCTGGGTGACGCCGACCAGGATCACCGTCCACGGCAACGCCTGGCCGATCATGTGGGTGACGCTGTAGGGGAAGTAGGTGTACGACACCCCGAAGTCACCCTGGACGATCGCTCCCAGGTACTGCACGTACTGCTCGAAGAGGTTGCCGTCCGGGGCGCCGAGCATGATCCGGATGGCTTGCAACTGGGCCGGGTCGATGCTTTCGCTCTGCCCGGCCAGCCGCGACACGATCGCTTCGGCGGGATCGCCGGGTTGCAGCCGGGGAATCAGGAAGTTGAGCGTGACGGCCGCCCACAGGGTGCCGATGAAGAACAGGAAGCGTCTGGCGAAGTAGGCCACCGGGGCCATCCCTTCCGGGGGACGGGTCGGCCGGCGCGCCGGGGCGCGCCGGCCGGCCATCGGCTACTTGGTGTTCCCGGCGGGCTGCAGGTGGGTGATGATCAGCAGGTTGTCGCTGGGCGCGGCGTACGGGTTCTGCTCGTTCGGCCAGCCGGTCGCCTTCGCGGTGCGGTACTGGAACCACTTGGCCCCGTACCAGAGCGGGATCACCGGCACCTGCTCGGTCATCACCGTGGTCAGGTCGGCGACGGCCGCCTTCTGGGCCACCTCGTCGGTCGCGGTCCGCAGGGTGGCGATCAACTGGTCGGTGCGCGGGTCGTTCCAGCGGACGAAGTTGCTGACCGCCTTCTTGCCGATCGGCGCGGACTGGTCGCTGGCCAGCGGCTCCTGGAAGTTGCGGAACATGTTGCAGCTACCGCCGTGCACGCCGAGCAGGGCGTCGTAGTTGCCGATGGCCCGGTCGTTCTCGTACGCCTCGGGGGTGGGCGTCTCGGCCCGGACGGTGAAGCCGAGCGCGTTCAGGTTGGCCACGATGATCCGCTGTGCCTGCACCCAGTCGGTCCAGGAGCCGGGCACCCGGAAGCTGAAGGCGATGGGCTTGCCGTCCTTGCCGACGCGCTTGCCGGCACCGTTCTTCGGGTAGCCGGCGGCGGTCAGATCGGCGTCGGCGCGGGCCGGGTCGTAGCCGACCACACCCTGGTTGGGCAGGTCCTTGGGCAGCCACTCGGCCTGCCCCGGCACCACCAGGCCGGTCTGGCTGGCCGGCTTGACGTAGCCGAGCTGCGCCTTGTCGACGATCTCCTGCCGGTTGAACGCGGGCACGAGTGCCTTGCGGAACGCGGTGTCGTTGAACGGCGCCTTGGTCAGGTTGAGGTAGACGCTGATCGAGCCGCCGGAGGGGAACCAGTACTTGTTGTGCTCCGGGTCCCGGTCGACGTACGCCTTCTTGATGTCCGGCACGAACATGGCGTTGCTGTCGTACTCGCCGCGGCTGAGCTTGAGCTGGTCGATCTGACCACCGCCGTCCGCCTTGTGGAACCGCAGCTCGTCGACCTTGACCTTGTCGGCCTGCCAGTAGTCGGCGTTGCGGCCGAGCGTCAGCTGCTGCGGGTTGAAGGCCTTGACCGTGAACGGGCCGGTGCCGACGGGCTTCTCGGCGTTGGTGAAGGTGACCGGGTCACCGACGGTGGACCAGACGTGCTTCGGCACGATCTTGATCTCGCCGAAGAGCGTGAACGCCGCCGCGCCGGGCTGGGTGAACCGCATCGTCACGGTCTTCGGGTCCGTCGCCTCGACCGCGCTGAGGTAGCGCCAGATCCCCTTGGTGTCCAGCGCCTTGTGCTGCTTGAGCATGTCGTAGGTGAAGGTGACGTCCTCGGCGCTGAACGGCTTGCCGTCGTTCCAGGTCACCCCGTCGCGAAGCTTCCAGACCAGCGTCTGCGGGTCGGTCCACGTCCACTGGGTGGCGAGCCACGGCTTGGCCTGACAGCCGTAGCTGTCGTAGGCGATCAGCTGCTCGAAGACGTACTCGGTGGCGCCGAGACGGGTGGCGTCGAGGTAGGGGTTGTAGTTGGCCTGCGGGTTGCTGCCGCCGCCGAAGTCGCCGTAGTCGAGGAAGGCGATGCGACCGTCGGTGCCGGGGCCCGATGCCGATTCCGTACCGGTGCAACCGGTTACCGCCAGTGCCAACGCCGCCGCCAACGCGGCCGTGCGAACGAGCTTGGATCTCTTCACTTGCCGGTACCTCCTGTGGGGGTCGACGTCGAGCAGCCGCAACTGCGGCGCACGACGAGCTCGGTGGGGAGGACGATGCTGTCCGGCGCGGGGGCGCCGGGGGCGTCGGCGGCGCGCAGGATCAGCCGGGCGGCCTCGGCCGCCAGCTCCCGCACCGGCTGCCGGACGGTGGTGAGCGGAGGGGAGACGAGCGCGGCCATGGGCGCGTCGTCGAATCCGGTGATGACCAGGTCCTGCGGCACCCGCAGGCCCCGGCCGAGGGCGCCGACGAGGGCGCCGAGGGCGACCTCGTCGTTGGCGCAGACGATTGCCTCCGGAGGCCGGCGGTCGCGCAGCAACTGGTCGGCGGCGAGCACTCCGTCCGGCTGTTGCATGCTGACCCGGACCGGTTCGGTGGGCGGGGTGAGCCCCAGCTCCCGGTGGGCGGCGAGGAAGCCGGACCACCGCTGGCTGACGTCGGGCGACCCCTCGGGCGTGCCCACGAAGACCAGGTCGCGCAGGCCGTGCTCGACGAGCAGGTGCCGGGTGAGTCGTTCCATCGCCGTGGTGTTGTCCACGCCCACCGAGGGCACCGAGTCGCGGCCCGGGCCGGCCAGGACGACCACCGGGACCAGGTCGGCGAGCCGGAGCAGCGTCTCCTCCGAGATGGTGCCGCCCATGACGGCGATGCCGTCGACCCGCCGGGCCATCTCCAGCACCTGGGCGTCGGAGTCCTCCCGCAGGTGGGTGCAGAGGATGTGCACGCTGGCCCGGGCCGGCACCGCCTCGGACTCGAAGCCCTGGATGAGCTCGCTGAAGTAGGGGCCGGACAGGCCCGGAAAGACCAGGCCGAGCGCACCGTGCCGGCGGGCGGCGAGCGCCCGGCCCAGGTGGTCGGGTCGGTAGCCGTGCAGCTCGATCGCGTCGAGGACCCGCTGCCGCAGGTCAGCCGACACCTGGCCGGTGCCGTTGGAGACCCGGGAGACCGTGGCGACGGACACGCCGGCCAGGCGGGCGATCTCCCGAACCGTGATCCGACTGTTGCCCATGGCCCCCTCGATCCGTAACGTGCGGTGAACAGAAACCGGTTTCAGGCACCATAAGCAGGCTCGTGGCAGATCACAAGAGGACAGCCCGAGATGCCCGCCGAGAGGATGAGACAGGTCATATGTCCGAAGTGTTGCTCCAGAACCGCAGGATCGTCATCGACGGTCGCCCCCGACTGCTGCTCGCCGGGGAAGTGCACTATTTCCGGCTGGCCAGGGCGGACTGGGCCGACCGACTCGACCGACTCCGCGAGTGCGGCGCCGACACGGTGGCCACCTACGTGCCGTGGCTCTGGCACGAGCTGCCGGACGGCACCGTGGACCTCACGGGGCGTACCCACGAGCAGCGGGACCTGGCCGGCTTCCTGGACCTCGCCCACGAGCGGGGCCTGCACGCGGTGGTCCGGCCCGGGCCGTTCATCATGGCCGAGGTCAAGAACGAAGGCATCCCCTACCGGGTGTACGACGAGCACCCGCACCTGCTGCCGACCACCTGGGACGGCACGCCGATCGCGACCCGCACCATCGACTACCTCGCGCCGGAGTTCCTCGCCGCCGCCGACGGCTGGTACGCCGCGGTGATGCCGGTGATCGCCGAACGGCTGGCCGGGCGGGGTGGGCCGGTGATCGCCGTCCAGCTGGACAACGAGATCGGCATGCTCTCCTGGGTCACCAACTCCCCCGACCTCACCGACCTGCTGTGTGAGGATCTGCGCCGGTGGGCGATCGACCGGTACGGCAAGGACGCCGCCGCCGATCGGGTCGGCGCTGACGCGGGCGACCCGGCGGCCTGGGCGGCAGCGCTGCGCACCCCGCCGGAGGCGCGGTCCCTGGCCGTACACGACGACCTCGGCCGCTACATGCGCGACCGGTACCGCCGCTACGTGGCCGAGCTGCGCGCCAGCGCCGAGCGGCACGGGGTGCGCGGCGTACCGTTCCTGATCAACGTGCACGGCACGGGCGGCGGACGCGGCCGGACCTTCCCGATCGGCATCAGCCAGCTCTTCGAGTCCTACCGGGGCCAACCGCAGGTGACCTCCGGCTCCGACTACTACCTCGGCGACCTGACCGTCACCAACGTCGCTGACCTGTACGTCGGCAACGCCTTCCTGGCCGCCGTGCACGACGCCGACCAGCCGCTGACCTCGCTCGAGTTTGAGGCCGGCAACGGTGACTACGGCGAGGACCTGTCGACGCTCTACCCGCCCGAGGCGGTCGAGCTGAAGACCCGGCTCTGCGTGGCACAGGGCAACCGCCTGCTCAACCTCTACCTCTTCGCGGGCGGTCACAACCCGCCGCTGGCGCAGCCGGTGGGCGACGGCAACGACCGGATCGCCTTCACCGGCGAGCGGCACGGATTCGCCGCCCCGGTCGGCCCGGAGGGGCTGCTCAACCCGACCTTCGACGCGGCGAAACGCGCGCTGCACGCCGTGCGCTGCGTCGCCGACCTGCTCGCCGACTCCGACGAGGAGTACGACGGGCTGGCCCTCGGTTTCGTCCCCGACCACTACCTCACCGAGTACCACCACCCGGCCTCGCCGTCCCGCGCCGAACAGGTCGCCGACCTGGAACGGTTCCGGGGCATGGGACCGCGCGACGTACTGGCGCGGGCACTGCTGCTGGCCGGCCACTCCTTCCCGGCGCTGGATCTGCAGTCGGCCGGCCCCACCACCGGTGTGATCGCCCTGGCCAGCGCCACGACGCTGGGACGGGACGTGCAGCAACGACTGGTCGCGCACCTGCACGGCGGCGGCGGACTGCTGCTGCACGGGGTGCTGCCCGAGCGCGATCACGACGGCAGCCCCTGCACGCTGCTCGCCGACGCGCTGGGGCTGAGCGTCACCGGACGGGTCGAGGGCGGGCCGCACTACTTCCCGTCGGTTCTCGGGCACGGCTGGGCGTCCGGGCGGCCCGAGGTCCGGGTCGGCTACGCCCAGCACCTCGCCGGCACCGACGCCGAGCCGATCCTCACCGAGGTCGGCTCCGGGAAGCCGTGCGCCGTCGAGGTCGGGCACGGCGCCGGCCGGGCCGTGGTGGTCGCCGCCGACCTGCCGTGCGACCTCGACTTCTGGCGTGGCGCCCTGCACCGGCTGGGCGTACGCCCCCGACTCGACCCGCGGACCGACGGGCCGGGCCTGGTGGTGACCTCCACCGTCGACCCGACCGGGCAGCGGCTGCTGCACCTGATCAACGTCGCTCCGTCGGCGGTAACGGTCGCGCTGAGCTGGCACGGCGCACCGGTGCTGGGGGGCCGGCGGCTCCGGGTGCCCGCCCGCACCGGTGTGATCCTGCCGTACGGGATCCGGGTCGGTGACGCGACGCTGGTGGAGACGACCTGCGAGCTGGTCCGCGTCGACGACGACGCGGTGCTGCTGCGCCCCACCCAGGGCGACGACGTGGTGGTGCTGGCCACCGAACGGCCGGTCACCACGAGCCGGGGCACGGTCGCGGCGGCGGACGGCCGGGTGACCGTGCGCCTGCCCGGCGGGCCGACTGACGAGCCGGTGCGGGTCAGCCTCGGCTGATCTCGGGACGGCTGCGGAGGGGCGAGGCGCCCTCCGCAGCCGCACCCGCTCACCCGTTGGCGGGATGTCCCGTCCAGATAGGCGGGTGCCAGAATTCCCCCATGCGACGCGCCATCGTCGGCCGGGACGAGGTGTTCGACCGGGCCTGGCAGCTCCTGAGCCGACCGGGCCCGGTGATGTTGGAAGGGCCCCCCGGCATCGGCAAGACCGAGCTGTGGCGGGCGCTGGTCGCGCACGCGGCGCAGGCCGGTTGGCTGGTGCTGAGCTGCGCGCCCACCGAGGCCGAATCCGAGCTCCCGTACGCGGCCCTGGCCGACCTGCTCCGCCCGCTCGCCGACCGGGTCGCCGCGCTGCCCCGGCCACAGCGGATCGCCGCCGAGGTCGTTCTCCTCTCCGGCGACGCACACGAGGCGGTCGACGTACGGGTGGTCGGGGCGGCCACGCGCTCGCTGCTGGAAGCGGGGGCAGCGGCGACCATCCACCCGACGGTGCTCCTCGCGGTCGACGACGCGCCCTGGCTGGACCGGCCCAGCGAACGCGCGCTCCGGTACGCGCTGCGCCGGGTCACCGGCCTGGCCACCCTGCTCAGCCGCCGACGTAGCCCGGGCGCGGCCGACGACGTACCGCTCGGTCTCGACGAGGGCCACGTCGGCGGCCCGGTCGGACGGGTCGAGGTGCCTCCTCTGGACGTCGGCGCGCTCCACCACGTCCTGCGCGAGCAGCTCGACGTCACGCTCAGCCGGCCGATGCTCGTCCGGGTGGCCAGGGAGGCCGGTGGCAATCCGCTGCTGGCCATCGAGGTCGTCCGCTCCGTGCAACGCCTGCCGCGCCAGCCCTCGCCCGGCGACGATTTGCCGGTGGCCGCGTCCATGCACCACCTTCTCGCGGACGTCCTCGCCAGGCTGCCCCTGGCCAGTCGCACCGCCGTACGGCTGGCCGCGCTGCTGACCGTGCCGACCCTGGCCGACCTGGCGGCGGCGGGGGTGTCCACCGCTGCGCTGGACGCGCCCGAGGAGGCGGGGCTGATCGTGGTGACGCCGAGCGGCGTGCGGTTCACCCACCCGGTGTACGCGGCGGCCGTCCGGGCCGGTATCCCGCCGGGAGTCCGCCGCCGGCTGCACCGCCAGCTCGCCGACCTGCTCACCGATTCGGACGAGCGGGCCCGCCACCTCGCGCTCTGCGCGACGGACCCGGACCCGGTGGTCGCGGACACCCTGGCCGCCGCAGCCGCACGCTGGCACAGCCGGGGCGCACCCGACCTCGCCGCCGAGCTGCACTACCGCGCGAGCCAGCTCACCCCGGCCGACGACCTGGTACGCCTGGGCCGGCGGCGACTCGCGGCGGCCCGCTGCCGGTTCGACAGCGGCGACTTCCCGGCGGCCCGGCAGGCGGCCGAGGCGGTCGCGGCCGAGTTCACCGGCGAGGTACGGGCGGAGTCGCTGCTGCTGCGCGCCATCCTCGCCTGGTCGGGCGGTGAGGCGAGCCGGGCGGCGCTGGAGAACGGCACCCGGGCGCTGGCAGCGGCCCGACCCGGCTCGGCCCTGGCCGGCCGCATCCATGCCCACCTCGCCGTCTTCGAGGATCACACCGAGTCGGCCCGGGAGCACGCCGAGGCCGCAGCCGCACTACTGGACGGACGCGACGACGACCACGACCTGCTCGCCGCCGCCCTGGTGCTGCTCTTCTTTCAGGAGGTACGACTCGGGCGGCCGCCGCGTACCGACCTGCTCGACCGCGCGCTCGCCCTGGAGGGCGACGAACCGGCGTGGCTGGCGAGCACGGTGCCCGCGATCTGGTGGAAGTCCATCGACGACGCGGAGCGGGCCCGCCTGCGGCTGCACCGGATGCTGGGCCGCGCCGAGGCCCGGGGCGACGAGCCGCTACAACACGAGCTGCTCTCCCATCTCGGCGAGGCCGAGCTGCTGGCCGGGCGGTGGGACGACGCCGAACGGCACATCACCGCGGCCCGGGAGCTGGGTGACCAGCTCGGCACGGGCCTGGTCGGTGAGACCTGGCTGGCCGCACTGCTCGACGCGCACCGGGGTCGGCTGACCGACGCGACCAGGGTGGCCGAGTCCGGCCTGCGGCTCGCCGACGAACTGGACGACGACTGGTGCCGGCGGATCCACCAGCAGTTGGCCGGGTTCGTGGCGCTTTCCGCGGGCCGGATGGCGGAGGCGGCCGCCGCCTACGCCGGCCTGGCCGCGACGATCGACGCGAACGGGCTGGTGGAGCCACTGGCCATGCGGTTCGAACCGGACTGGATCGAGGCGTGCGTCGGGGCGGGCGATCTCGACCTGGCAGCGACCGTGCTGGCCCGGCTGATCGCTCGACACCGCCGGTTGCCGCGTCCGTGGACGATGCTGGGTGCCGCCCGGGCCCGCGCGCTGCTCGACAGCGCCACCGGCGTCGACGCCGGCGCGGCTCTCGACGCGCTGACGGCGGCACGGGACGCCGTACCGCCGGATGTGCTGCCGCTGGACCGCGCCCGCTGCCTGTTCGTGGCCGGGATCGTGCACCGCCGGTCCCGCCGCAAGCTGCCGGCCCGGCAGGCGTTGGAGGCGGCGGTCGCGGAATTCACCGCGATCGGCGCGGCCGCGTTCGCGGATCGCGCCCGGGCCGAGTTGGCCCGCGTGGGTGGCCGCCCACCGACGCCCCGGCACCTCACCGCCACCGAGGAGCGCGTGGCCCAGCTCGCAGCGCGCGGTCGGACCAATCGGGCGATCGCCGACGAGCTGTTCGTCAGCCCGAAGACCGTCGAGGCGAACCTCGCTCGGATCTACCGCAAGCTCGGCATCTCCACCCGCGCGGAGCTGGGCGCCGCGATGACCAGGGCCGACGCGCAAGCATAGGGAAACGCCCGATTCCTCGCCGTCCGCCCGGACCTAGCCTCAGGTCATGGCCGGTCACCTGTTCGCACTGGAGCAGTACGACCGTTCACCCGGCGCGGACGACTCGGTGCCGGCGTTCGGCACCCCGGGCTGTCGGCTGGTGGCCGCCATTCGGCTGCCCACCGACGATGTCGTGATCGCACTGGTCGAAGGCCCCGACGCGGAGGTCGTGGCCGCGGCCGCCGCAGCCGCCGCCTGGCGGGTCGACCGGCTGATCCCGGCCCGGTGGATCCAACCACCGGGGACCTCAACCACCGACCTGGACCTCCGACGAGCGAAGGAAGACTGACGTGCGCCGTCTGATCGCACCCCTGTGGTGTTCGCTGCTGCTCCTGCCGCTCGTCGCGTGTGGTCCCGAAGCCGCGGGCGACGCCGACCCGGCCGCCGATGCCGGCGCCGGAGTCGACGTCGGCGGCGGGGACCTGCCGGACGTACCCCGGCCCGCGTGCCCGTTCACCGCGACCCAGGTCGCGGACCTCCTCGGTCAACCGATGGAGGACCAGGGCGACTGCCTGTTCGGCGACGGCAAGGGCGTCGCCGCGCTCACCATCACCACCGCCTCCCCGATCGCGGGCGGAGCCACGTACGACTACCAGCGCCAGCAGGCCACGACGGCGTACCGGGAGGTGAAGGACGTCGACAAGGGACGCAAGGCATACCTCGCCGTCAAGGACATCGGCGGCGAGGCCGTCGTAATCAGTGACAAGGGCAGCTTCACCGTGATCCTGAGCAGCTTCGAGCGGATCGGCGCCGGCCCCGGCGGATACGAGCCGGCCCTGCGCAAGGTGCTCGACGCCCTCCCGCTGTAATGCCGAGCCAACGACCGGAAGGGGAGCCGCGATGACCCACCTCGGAACCGGCCAGCGGTGGGGTGTCGCCGCGGCCACGATATTGACGCTCACCGCCCTCGCCGGCTGCGGAATGATCGGCGGTGACGACGCTGGCGACACCCCGGCGGCCGGAGCCGGAAAGAGCGTGGCGGCCACACCGGACGACGACCCATCGGTCGCCGCGTCGGCGGAGGCGCCGCCCGCTGCGGCAGCCGTCGACGCCTGCGCCCTGGTGACCAGGCAGGAGGCCGAGAAGCTGGCCGGCACCCGGCTGGAGGACCCGCTGGAGAAGCCGACGGACCGGGACACCTGCACGTACACCGGCCCGGTCACCGGCCCCACCGCACAGGTGGAGGTGTACGTCGGCGACGGCGCGAAGAAGTTCCTCGACATCGACCGCGAACTCGGGCACAAGATGACCCCGATAAGCGGTGTGGGCGACGAGGCGTACGCCGAGGACGGCACGGTCTTCGTCAGCAAGGGCGGGGTGTGGGCCTGCGTCCGGCTGGTCCGCAGCGAGGACCCGGCCCTGTACCGCGCGGGCCTGGAAGCCGTGGCGCGTACGGCCGCCGGGCGGCTCTGATCCCCGAGGGAGGCGACATGGTGACACCCCGATCGCGGCGTCTGCGCGCGACGGCGGCGCTGCTCGCGATAGCCCTGTTGCTTCCCACGGCCTGCGAGCGGGGTGACGCCGGCCCGAAGCCACCCGGTCCGCGGGCCGGTGACACCGGCGGGGACCAGCGGTACGGGGCGGCGCCCGCCCCCGACGAGAAGGTGACCTACCAGCCCGACGTGGTGTTCGTGGGCGGCGGTGGCGGGTCGGTACGCGGGCTCTCGGAGGACGCGCTCACCTGGCGTATCGATCCGGGCGCCAGCGGCGCCGACCAGCTCGCCCGGGGGAAGGTCATGTTCCTCACCGGCCGGGCGGTCGGGCGGGTGCTCGACGTCCGCCGGGACGGGGCCGACCTGGCGGTGACCCTGGGGCCGGTGGACGTCACCCAGGTCATCCGTGACGGCACCTTCACCGGTGACCGTCCGGTCTCCCTGGAGCGTCCCACCCGGTTCGACGCGGGCACACCGTTCTGGGCCGAGTATGACGCCGCGAACGGCGGCACCGGCGGCGGCGTCCCCGAGGCTGTCGCGGCAGAGCGGCGGATCGCGGGCTTCTCGGTCACCCCGGTCTGCTGCGCGGACGGAGTGGGCGCGCGGTTCAGCTACGACGGCGGCGGGGTCCGCATCATCGGCACGGCGACGTTGCTGATGAAGAATCCGACGGCCCAGTTCCACCTCGAGATCCGGGGCGCTACGGTGCGCCGCGCGGAGCTGCGGATCGGCGGCATGGCCGGGTTGCGGATCGACATCTCCGGTGCCACCCGCACGGGCCAGAACATCAACAAGCGCATCCCGATCCCGCTGGACTTCAGCGTGCCGGTCGGCGAGATCCTCGGCGTGCCGTTCTCCATCACGGCGAACCAGCTCATCGGGGTGCAGACGGCGTTCAGCGCCAAGGACGGAAACCTCAGGGCGGCCGGCGAGTGGTCGCTGGGCGGCTCGCTCGGGTTCGGGTACGCCAATGGCACGTTCGGGGTCACCAAGCCCTGGAACCTCACCGTCCGCAACAGCATCACGGACTCGATCTACGGGCCGTCAGTCGGCGTCAGCGGGGTCATCCTCCACTACCAGGCGGCCTTCCGGGCCGGTCTGGGCGCCTTCGGCTTCACCGCAGGGCTGTACGCCACAGTCACCGCCACAGTGGGGCTGACCGTCGGCTCCGCCCTGGGTGCGCCGGTGGCGCTGTGCCGCAGCACCCAACTCGGCCTGTACCTGGACTACGGGGTTGGCTACAGCCTCCCGGCCGGTCTGGTCAAGGCGATCAACACGTTCCTGGAGCTGGTCAACGCCGGGTCGATCGAGGCGAAGGCGGGGATCGGCCGGGTCGACAACGTGTTCAACAAGCTGGACATCCAGCCGGACGTGAAGGTCTGCCGGGCCTGACGCCGTGACGCCCACCGACCGTGGCGTCCGACCAGCTCCGGGCCCCGGCATCACCGGGACCCGGTGCCGGGCCGGCCGGTGTGGAGCGCGCGCTCACCGCTCCACACCGGCCGGTACGGCCCGTCAGCCCGCGGCGCAGGTCAGGGTCAGGCCGCCGGCGGTGCCATTGGCCTGGAATCCGAACTCAGCGGACTGGCCGGCGCCGACCTGGCCGTTGTAGGCGACGTTGGTCCAGCGCGTCGTGCCGGCGTCTGCGCTGCGGTTGGCGTTCCAGGCGTTGGTGACCGTCGCGCCCGACGGCAACGCGATCGTCACCGCCCAGGAACTGATGGCCGATGATCCGGCCGTCACCTTGACCGTCGCCACGAAGCCACCGGTCCATTGGTTCACCGACACGGTCGCGGTGCAGCCACCCGGCCCCGGCGGCGGGGTCGTCGGCGGCGGAGTGGTCGACGGCGGGGTGGTGGGCGGCGGGGTCGTGCCGTTGTTCAGCGCGGCGAGGACCGCGTCGTACGCCGGCTTCTTGGCACCGCCGCTGGTGAACAGCAGCGGGGTCTGCGAGGCCCGCCACGAGTCGCTGTCCCGGATGCCCCAGACGGTGATGCCGTTGCAGCGGGCCACGGCAAGGCAGTCCTGCACGACGCTGCGGTACGTGGCCGCCGAAGCCCCCTCGATGTCCAGCTCGGTGATCTGCACGTCAACGCCGAGCGCCGCGAAGCTGGACAGCGTGGTGCGGTAGTTGCTGGGGTACGGCGAGCCGCTGTTGAAGTGCGACTGGAATCCGACGCAGTCGATGGGTACGCCACGCTGCTTGAAGTCGCGCACCATCGTGTACACGGCCTGGGTCTTGGCGTGCGTCCAGTCGTCCGTGTTGTAAGTCGTTGTAGCAGAGCTTCGCGCCGCGGTCGGCCGCCCGGGCGGGCCCGGAAGGCCGCCTCGATCCAGTCGCTGCCGGTCCGCTGGAGGTTGGAGTCGCGCCGGGCGCCGGAGCCACCCTCTGCGACGTCCAGCGGGCCATCGGGCTGACCGACGCCTCGCCGTACGGCGAGATCGCCCGGTACCTGGCGGTGCACCGCGAGGCCGAGGAGGCGGTCCGCCGCACGTTGTCCTATGTCGAAGGGGTGTCCTTCGCACGGCGGGCGACGGCCCCCGCGCACTTCGG
Organism: Micromonospora cremea; assembly: GCF_900143515.1. Classification (NCBI taxonomy): domain Bacteria; kingdom Bacillati; phylum Actinomycetota; class Actinomycetes; order Micromonosporales; family Micromonosporaceae; genus Micromonospora; species Micromonospora cremea. The sequence continues at coordinate 2,256,660 of NZ_FSQT01000001.1, forward strand.
GATCGGCCTGCGTGACACCGTCTGCCCGCCGAGCACCGGCTTCGCCGCCTACAACCAGTACGGCTGCGCGACCGGCCGACCGCTCCCGCCCGATCGGGAAATGCACGTCTACCCGTTCAACGGCCACGAGGGCGGTGAGGCCGTCCACGTTCGGCGCCAGCTGCGCTGGCTCGGCGCGGTGCTCGGCCGGGACTGACGCGGCACGCCGGGCCGGCGAGGAGCCGGCGCGCAGCGACGCTCCGGGTGGGACACGTCCAGGTCAGCAAGCCGTCCACCGCACGGCGGTCACCTTGCCGGCAGTGTTGCGGAAGCCCACGACGGTCCCGTCGTCGGCGATCGCCCGGCCGGAAATGGTCACCCGGTCACCACCGCCCGGCAACTGGCGGGCGGTGGGACCGGGGACCACCCATTCGCCACCGACGGCCACCCCGCGCGCGTTGACGTCCTCGATCCCGTACACCTGCCGGTCCAACTGGGTGTACACGCCGGTGCGCAGGTTCCAGCGCACCGGGAACTGGTCACCATCGCTGAAGGAGACCCGGCCGACCGCCCAGCGGCCCTCGGCCGCCAGGACCTGCGTGGACTGGGCAGCGGGCACGGTCAGCTCCGAGTACCGGCCGTCCGGGTGCCGCACCCAGCCGGTGAAGTACTCCGGGCCGGAAGCGGTGCCCACGATGCTGCCGTCTCGGGTGACGCCCAGCGCCAGCGCTCCGGCCGGGGCGTCCAACTCCTCGACCGTTCCCGGCCGGGACGCCGGCCACCGTAGCGCGACGAATCCGCCGGTCGCGTCGTCGAAGCGGTATCCCACCACGTCACCAGCGGCGTTGATCGCCGAGACGTAGACCTGGTCCGACGGAGTCGGCAGGAGGGTGAAGACACCGTTCCGGTAGCTCCACGGCTGGGTCCGGCCGTCGGCGTTTCCGTTGCCGATCACCACGCCGCGAGCGTTGACGTCGACGACGCCGTCGCCGTTCGGCCAGGGCACGGTCGTCAGCCGGCCCCGGTCCCAGAGCAGCAGGAACGCCTCGGTGGGGCTCTCCTCGTGCACCCGCAGCGCTCCGCCGGCGACGTACCGGCCGGTGGGGTCGATGGCGTATGCCTCGGTGCGGTACATGTTCGGCGGCTGCGGCAGCGTCTCAATGGCGCACGACGGCGCAGGTGGACGGGGAAACGCGGTGGCGGGCGACGCGGCGACGACGGCCGCGGTGGCCAGCAGGCCGACGGCGGCGCCGGCCGCCAGGGCGCGTCGAACGAGACGATGCATCGGAGTCTCCCCGTGGTGGCCGGGACGAGCGGATGCGCTTGATGGTTCCACCGCCACGGCACCGTCCGGTCGGGCGCCGGCTGTCGGATCCGCGATAGCCCGCCGCACGCCACGGTGGACGAGGTCAGAAGGCGTTGACTCCGGTGAGCGCGCGCCCGATGAGAAGTTCCTGGATCTGGCTGGTGCCCTCGTAGAGGGTGGCGACCCGGGCGTCCCGAAGGTACTTGCCGACCGGGTACTCGTCGATGTAGCCGTACCCCCCGAACACCTGGACCGCGTTGTTGGCCGCCCGGACGGCGGCCTCGCTGGCGAACAGCTTGGCCATCGATGCCTCGGTCGCGAAGGGCTGGCCGCGGTCGATCAGGTCGGCCACCTGCCACACCAGGAGCCGGGCCGCGGCGGTGTCCACCGCGATGCTGGCGAGCAACTGCTGGACGAGCTGGTGCCCGGCGATCGGTTTGCCGAACTGGGTCCGCTGCCCGGCGTAGCCGACCGCGGCGTCCAGGCAGCCCTGGGCGATGCCGACGCAGCCGGCGGCGACCGACATCCGGCCCTTGGCGAGGGTGGCCAACGCCAGACGGAAGCCGCCGCCCTCGGCGCCGAGGCGGGCCGCGTCGGGCACCCGTACCTCGTCGAAGCGCAGCTCACCGGTGGCCTGGCCGCGCAGGCCGAGCTTGCCGTGGATCTCGCGCCGGGTCAGCCCGGGGCTCTCGGTGGGCACCAGGAACGCGGTGATGCCCCGGTGCCCGGGGCCACCGGTGCGGGCGAAGACCAGCGCGACGTCGGCGGTGGTGCCGTTGGTGATGAACGTCTTCGTGCCGGTGAGCAGCCAGTCGGTGCCGTCGCGCACCGCGCGGGTGCGCAGCGCGGCCGCGTCCGAGCCGCTGTCCGGCTCGGTCAGCGCGAAGCAGCCGAGCGCGGCCCCGGAGCAGAGCCGGGGCAGCCATTCGGCCCGCTGTGCGGCCGACCCGTGTGCGGCGATCGACTTGGCGACCAGGCCGAGCGAGACGGACACGATGCCGCGTACGGCCGAGTCTGCCCGGCCGAGCTCCTCCAGGACCAGGCAGTAGGCGAGGTGGTCGCCGCCGGAGCCGCCGTCGGGCTCGGCGATGGTGAGCCCCAGGAAGCCCAGGTCGCCGAGCATGCCGACGACGGCCGGATCGACCGACTCGCGGCGGTCCCAGGCCGCCGCGTGCGGCACCAGCTCCCGGTCGACGAACTCGGCGGCGAGCTGGCGGACGGCCGTCTGCTCGGCGGAGAGGGTGAGCTCCATGACCCTTAAACTAGCGGTGATAGTTTACGTCGTCCAGGGCGGACGGTGACCGGTCGGCGATCGCCGGTCGGGGGCCAGGCCGGCGTGCCGCTCGGCGGCGAACGCGCGGGCCAGCTCGGTGCGGGAGCGGATGCCGAGCCGGTGGAACACGTTGCGCAGGTGATGGTCCACCGTGCGGGTGGAGAGGAACATCCGGGCGGCGATCTCCCGGTTGGTGGCACCCTCCGCGACCAGTTCAGCGATCCGTAGTTGCTGGCCGGTCAGCAGCCGTGCCGCCGGCAGGTCCGGCGGGCCCACCGATTCGCCGGCCGCGCGCAGCTCCGCGGTGGCCTGCTCGGCCCAGCAGCTCGCCCCGAGCAGGGTGAACGTCTCGCGGGCCTGGTGCAGGTGTGCGCGGGCGTCACGCGGACGCCTCCTGCGGCGCAGCTCCTGACCGAAGAGCAACTCGGTGCGCGCCCGCTCGAACGTGCCGGCCTCCGTCGGGTGCAGCCGCAGCGCCGTCCGGAACTCCCGCTCGGCCTCAGCGCTGCCCCATGGCGCGAGCAGCGCGTGACACCGGGCGGAGAGTGCCCGGCGCAACGGGCTCGCCGTGCTGCTGGCCCACCGGTCGAAGACGGCGAGCGCGGCCGTTGCCGCCGGTCGGTGCGCCAGGTGGGCGGCCGCCTCCACCAGGTACGGGGTGGCCATCACCTGCACGAGGACCTGACCCCGGACGGTACCGAGCCGGGCCAGGGACGCCAGTCGGGCCGCGGCCTCGGCGTGCCGCCCGTCGACCAGGTCGAGCACCGCCAGTGCCCACCCGGCGAAGGCGTGTGGCCGGCTGCCCGGCGTCGGCGCCTCGCCGATCTCCCGGATCCGCCGCAGACTGGTTGCCCGGTCGGCCCGGATGGCAGCCAGCACGGCGAGCATGCCGAGGTGGACGTTGGCGCAGTTGACCTGACCGGTGGCGCGGGCGACCCGCAGGCCGTCGCGGGAGGTCTCGGCCGCCGCCTCGTGCCGGCCCAGCCAGTACTCGGCGACGGCCCGCAGCTCCAGTGCCCGGGACAGCATGGACAGTTCGCCCCGGTCGCGGGCCAACCCGACGGCGCGCTCGGCGAGCCGGTGCGCCGCGCCGTCCACGGCGACCACCAGGCCGGCCGCCGCCGCGCAGGTGAGCGCGGTCGGGGTCAGCGCCGGGCCGGTCAACCGGCCACCCAGCACGACGGCGCGTCGCAGCGCGGGGCCGGCTCGCTCGTGGTCGCCCCGCAGGGTGGCCGCCACCCCGGCGACCAGAGAGCTCATCAACTCGGTCGCCGGCGGGTCGTTCGGGCGCCGCAACGCCAGTGCCCGGCGGCCGACCTCGGCGTACCGGTACTGGTCGCCGGCGAAGCAGACGGCCTCGCCGGCCCGCGCCAGCGCGGCGAACGCGAGGGCACGGTCGGTGCGGGCCACCGCCCCCGCGGCGGCCAGCAAGGTGGCCGATGCGACCGAGGCGGCGTCACACCGCAGCTCCAGCTCGCCGCGCAGCAGGTCGGCGTGACCGGTGACGGTCCCGTTCGCAGGGATGGAGCGGAGGCGGTCGAGCAGCAGCCGGGCCTGACCGGGTTGGCCCGCGGTCCAGGCGTACCGGGCGGCGGCCAGCAGGCGGGCGGCGGCGCGGGCCGGTTGGTCACTGAGTTCGGCGGCCCGGCACAAGGCAGCAGAGGCGGTGGCCCAGCCGCCCTCCCCATCGGCTGCCGCCTGCTCCAGCTCGGTGGCGAGGGCCGGGTCGGTACCCGCCGTCGCGGCGGCGAGATGCATGGCCCGGCGCAGCCGCTGCCCGTCGGAGTCGAGCACGCCGGCGAGCAGCTGGTGCGCCGCGCGCCGCTCCGCGAGCGGTGCGCCGGCCGCGACCATCGCACGGGCCAGCGGCTGGGGGAACGTGACGCCCCGCGGCTCGACACGGACCAGGCCGGCGACCTCCGCCGGGGCGAGCGCCTCGACCGCGGTGCCGGCGACCGCCGCCGCCCGGATCAGGGTGGCTGGCTGCCCGTCCTCGTCCAGCGCGGCGAGCAGCAGCATCCGTCGGGTGTCCGGCGGCAACCGGTCCAGCCGGGCCCGGTAGGCGCGGCCCAGCGCGCCGTCGGCCGGTGGTGCGGGAGGCAGCGGCTCCTCCCCCCGCCCCTGCGCGGGGGTGAGCACCTCGGCGAGGTCCACCAGGGCCTGCGGGTTGCCGCCACCGACCGCGGCGAGCGCTGCCACGACCGGCGCGGCGGGTCGCTCGGGCAGCCGGTCGGTGAGGACGGCGACGCTCTCCCGCTCGTCCAGGCGCCGGAGCCGGTGCGCCGGTATCCCGTCGACCGTGGCGGTGGCGTCGGCGGTGAGCAGGACGGCGACCGGCAGGTGCCGCAGCCGGCGGGCCACGAAGGCGAGCACCCGCGCGCTCCGCCGGTCCCCCCGGTCGACGTCGTCCATGGTGGCGAGCAGCGGGCGGTCCCGCGCGGCGGCGGCGAGCAGCCCGAGCACGGACATCGACAGTGCCCGTTGGCGGTCGGTCGGGCAGCCCTCCCCGTCCAGCGCGCGCCGCAGCAGGTGCCACTGCTGCTCGGGCAGGGCGGTGGCCCGGTCGAGCACCGGATCGAGCAGGCGTTGCAGGCCGGCGTACGGCAGCGCGGCCTCCTCGGGCAGGCCGGTCGCGGCCAGCACGGTGCAGCGCTCGGCGTACCGGTGAGCGTAGCCGACCAGTGCGGTCCGGCCCGAACCCGGCTCGCCGTGCAGCAGCAGGGCACCACCGCCGTCGGTCACGCCGTCGAGCAGGTTCCGGACAGCCCGGCACTCGTCGTCCCGACCGCGCAGCACGGTTATTTGCACTCTTGATGCAGTAACCATGTATTCAGTGTCACCTATCGGTAACCGGATGGAAAGAGGTGGGCGACCGCTGTACCGCCAGCCCAGCGGGCGTCGGGGCACAATTCGTCGGACCCGGTCGGTAGGTTGACGACCATGACTGAGGTCGAGGAGCAGATCAGCCCCAAACCTCCCCTCGCGGCCGACGAGGCCGCCACCCTCCTGGGCTTCCTCGAACGGCAGCGCGCGACGCTGGCGTGGAAGTGCGGGGCGTTGGACGCGGCGGGCCTACGGGCACAGCTCGCCCCGTCGTCGATGACCCTGGGTGGGTTGCTCAAGCACATGGCGCACGTCGAGGACGACATCTTCTCCTCGTGGCTGCTCGGGCGCGAGGCGGGCCCACCGTGGGACACGGTGGACTGGGACGCCGACCCCGACTGGGACTGGCGCTCCGCCGCCGGGGAGTCGCCGGAGCAACTGGTGGCGCACTGGCGGTCCGCCGTCACCCGGTCCCGCGGTGTGGTCGCGGACGCGCTGGCCGACGGTGGCCTGGAGCAGCTCGGCCGCTTCACGAACTCCCGCGGTGAGTCGCCGACCCTGCGGTACATCCTGCTCACCCTCATCGAGGAGTACGCGCGCCACGTCGGCCACGCCGACCTCATCCGGGAGTCGGTGGACGGGCTCACCGGCGAGAGCCCGCCGGACTGACCCGGCGCCCGCCGGCCGGGGTCAGCCGGCCGTCACCTCGGCCAGCAGGGCGCCCACCGTGCGGGCCATGACCCCGCGGGCCTGGTCCACGCCCAGCTCCAGGCCGTCGCGCAACATCGACCATGCCGGCCACATGCTGGCCGCAACCAGTGCGTTGAGCAGCTGCTCGCGGCCCCGCCCGGCCTGCGCCAGCTCGGCGGCGAAGAGCTGCTCGACCTCATCCCGGACCCGGTCGATGTGCTTGAGGCGGTTGCGGTGCAACTGGTCGGAGACGGGCTCGCGCATCTGCGCGGCCCGCGCCGACGGCGCGATGAGCTGGAGCAGCCGGGCCCGTTGCCGGCAGTACGCGTCGATCCGCTTCGTTAACGGCAGGCTGGGCGAGATCGGCCGGTGGGCCGCGTCCTGCTGGCGGAGCACCTCGGCGCCGCTGGCCTCGAAGAGCGTCTCCATGTCCTTGAAGTTGGTCCAGAGGGTCCGCAGCGAGATGCCAGCCCGCTCGGCGATGCGCTCCCCGGTCGGCCGGAGGTCACCCTCGGAGATGAGCGCGAGGTGCGCCTCGACGATGGCCACACGGGTGCGCTCGGCCCGGGCGGTCCGCCCGTCGACCCGGCCCGCGACCTCGACCCCGTCCATCCGCCCCCGCCCCTTCACCGCCACGACGTCCCCCGACGCACCGCCGAGTCTAGACAAACGGTGATCATCGGTACCCGGGCCGCCGTCATCCGGCGCGGCCGGTCAGCGTGACGCCGCCGTCGCAGACGATGGTCTGCCCGGTGATCCAGGCGGCGTCGGCGGAGGCCAGGAAGGCGACCGCGCCGGCCACGTCCTGCGGCAGGCCGAGCCGCCCGAGCGGGTACCGTGCGGCGACCTCGTCCTCCCGGCCCTCGTACAGCGCGGCGGCGAAACGGGTCTTCACCACCCCGGGGGCGACGGCGTTGACCCGGACGGTCGGCCCCAGCTCCGCCGCGAGGCTGGCGGTGAGGTGGTTGAGCGCGGCCTTGCTCACCCCGTAGAAGGCGATGCCGGGCGACGGGCCGAGGGCGGCGATCGACGAGACGTTGACCACGCAGCCACCCCGGTCGGTCATGCCGGCGACGCACACCTCCTGCACCCAGCCGCCCGCGGCGACCAGGTTGACATCGAGGATCTTGCGCGCCGCCGCCAGGTCCAGCCCGACCAGTGGACCGTGCACCGGGTTGATGCCGGTGTTGTTGACCAGGAGGTCCACCGGACCGAACGCCGCGGTGACCTCTCGTACCGCGGCCGCCCGGTGCTCGGCGTCGTCGGCCCGGCCGGGCACGGCCACGGCGCACGCCGGGCCGCCGAGCGCGGCGACCGCCTCGGCCAGCGCCTCCGGACGCCGGGCGGTCAGGCCCACCCGCGCGCCCTCGGCCACCAGCCGCTGGGCGATGGCCAGACCGATCCCCCGACTCGCACCGGTGACGATGGCGACCCGGCCCGCGAGCCGACCTGAATCTGCATTCACAGTGCAGATAGTAGGAGCAGCGATCGGTGTCGGTCAACGCCGGGACAGCAGCGCCGGCTCTCGGACAGCCCGCACTCGCCCGCCGCCCACGCGGCCGGATCAGGTGCGGTCACGGCAGCGGGCAGCCGTACGACCGGGCGTGGTCACGGCGGTGTGCCGCGCGACCACGCCCGGTCGACTGCCGGGCGTGCAGGTCGTCAGGAGACGGTCGGCACCCCGTTCGCCGGCGGGGCCACCGGAGCGGCGGTGTACTCGTTGACCGGCCCGTCCTCCTCGTCGGTCTCGTACGCCGGCCCGAAGTAGCTCTGCACTCCCCCGCTCACCCGGCTCAGCCGCTGCCCGCCGTAGCCGGAGTGGTCGTCGGCGGAGAAGCGCAGCGGCACCAGCCCGGGGCCCTGGAAGCCGCCCTTCTGCACGGTCTCGAGCACCTTCTCGCGGGTGAGGTCCTTACCTGCGCCCAGCAGCGTCTGAACGAACAGGTACCCCACCGACATGCCGTAGACGGTGTTGCCGTCGAACGGCGCGTCCCCGTTGTGCGACTTGTTGATTCTCATGAAGAGCTGGATCCACGGGTTCGCGGTGTCGTTCTGCATCGGCAGGTAGTTGGTGCCGACCATGCCCTCCAGCAGTGGGGCGGCGGCGCCGAGCTGCTTGGCCAGCGTCGGATGGTCGGCGCCGACGTTGGAGACCAGCCACTGCGGCTTGAAGCCCAGTCGGGCGGCGGTGCCGATGGAGAGCGCGGTGAAGCCGGGCACGGTGGCGAGCATGACGACCTGGCAACCGGCCGCCTTGAACGCGCCGATCTGCGGCGCCACGTTGGTGTTGCTGGTGACGTACGTCTGCTTGACCGCGACGGTCCCCGCGCCGAGCACCTTCTCCACGCCGGCCAGGCTGTCCCGACCGAAGTCGTCGTCCTGGCCCAGGAAGCAGACCTTCTGGCCGGCCAGGTTCGCCTTGGCGTAGTTGGCGAGGATCTTGCCCTCGACGGTGTAGTCGGGGTTGAAGCCGAACGTGCCGGGATACTTGTCCGGCTGGTCCCAGCTGCGGCTGCCGGAGGCGACGAAGAGGTCGGGGACCCGGTTGCTCTTGAGGAAGTCGAGCACGCCGGTGTGCGTCGGCGTACCGAGGCCGTTGAGGATGGCGAAGACCTTGTCCTGCAGGACGAGCTGGCGAACCACCTGCTGGGTGTTCGCCGGGTTGTAACCGTCGTCCATGATCTTGTAGGTGATCTTCCGACCGTGCACGCCGCCGTTGGCGTTGACGTAGTCGAAGTACGCCTTCGTCGCCGGGGCGATCTTGGAGTAGCCGGCCGAGGCCGGTCCGGTGAGCGGCATGTGCGTGCCGACGACGATCTCGGTGTCGGTGACGCCCGGCACCGATCCCCCGCCGGGACCGGAACCGTCGTCGCCGCTGCAACCGACGGTGGTGATCAGCAGAGCGATGGTGCTGGCGATCGCAAGACCGCGTCGTGCCGTACGGTGCATCGGAAACACCGACCTTTCTCGGTCCGGTTCTTCAATCGAACGGTGTGGTGGTGGGGCGCCCGGCCGAGACCGGACAGGGGACAGCTTCAGGACCGCCGGCCCGGCCGGCGGGCCAGCAGGGCCCGGCCGAGACGCGACAGCAGACCCTGCACGCCGCCGGGCGCGGCGATCATGACGACGACCAGCGTGATTCCGAAGATCGCCAGCGGGAGGTTGCCCTCCAGCCGCTGTGCCACCGCGGGCGAGAGGGTGAGCAGCTCGGTCACGGAGTGGGTGAGGTCGGGCAGGGCGACCAGCAGGACGGCCCCCCACAGGGCACCGGCGAGGCGGCCCAGACCGCCGATCACCACGGCCATCAACAGGAAGAGCGACAGCGTCAGCGAGAACGCCCCGGGCGAGACGCTCTGCGCGAGCACCGCGAGCAACGCGCCGCCCAGGCCGGCGGTGGCGGCGCTGACCACGAACGCGAGGACCTGGGTGCGGGCCACGTGGATGCCGGCGAGGCGGGCCGCCACCTCGTCGTCGCGCACCGCCCGGAAGGTGCGCCCGTACCGGCTGCGGATCAGGTTGGCCAGCAGCAGCAGGGCGAGCAGGGTGGCCGCGCCGGCCAGCCAGAGCTGCCACCGCTCGTACGGGAAGTACGGGCCGAGCGACGCCGGCGGCGGCTCCACCGGCACCGACAGCCCCTGCTCGCCGTTGAAGACGCCGTCGAAGGTGACGGCCAGCGCCGGCACGACGACGGCCACGGCGAGGGTCACCCCCGCCAGGTAGGGACCGCGCAGCCGCGCCGCGGCGACGCCGACCACCGCGCCGACCGCGACCGTGCTGACGATCGCCACGCCCAACGAGATCGGCAGCAACCAACCGCCGGTCATCCCACGGTCAGCGAAGGCGTTCTGGCAGAAGGCCACGGTGTACGCGCCGGTCGCCATCAACGCACCGTGCCCCAGCGAGAGCTGGCCGTTGAGCCCGGTGAGGACGGTCAACCCGGCGGTGGCGCAGAGGTAGGCGGCCACGGTGGCGAGCTGGAAGTTGCGGAACGGCTCGACGGCGTAGCTGACCGCGACCAGCACCAGCGCGGCGGCGAGCGCGAAGGCGAGGTGGCGCAACAGGGTCGAGCCGCGCCGCCGGTCGACCGGGCGCTCACCGGCGCCGGCCGGCCGCTGCTTCGGCGGCACGGCCGCCTGGGTGGCGCTCACACCCGCCTCGCCGCGACCGGGGCGAACAGCCCACCGGGCCGGACCAGCAGCACCGCCAGCAGCAGGACCAGCACCGCGAGGGGGGTGAGGTCACTGCCGGCGTAACCGCTGACGTAGGAGAGCAGCAGACCCACCACGAGGCCACCGACCACCGCCCCTGGTGGACTGTCCAACCCGCCGACCACCGCCGCGGTGAACGCCGAGACGAAGACCAGGTCCATCGCGTGCGGGTGCAGGCCGAGCTCGGTCGGGATGACCAGCATGGCGGCCAGCGCGCCCACGCCCGAGGCGAGCGCCCAGCCGAGAGTCAACATGCCACCGACATTGACCCCGAGCAGGCGCGAGACCTCGGGGGCGAACGCCGCCGCCCGCATCCGCAGCCCCACCGGCGTCCGCGCGAACATCCAGGCCAACCCGCAGACAACCACCCCGATCGCCGCGAAGACGAACAGGTCGTACGGGGAGAGCACGGCGACCCCGCCGACGGTGAGAGCCGACCGGCTGAACGGCGCCTCGGCGGGCCGGAACTCGCTGCCGTACACCATGCCCAGGACGGCTTGGATCAGCAGCACCAGCCCGAGCGCGACGATCACCGGGTTGAGCGGGGACGCGTGGTCGACGAAGCGCATCACGGCGCGGTCGACCAGCGCGCCGAGCAGCAGCCCGACGACGATCGCGACCACGAAGCCCAGCCAGTACGAGCCGGTCTCCGCGGCCACGGTGTAGGCGACGTACGCGGCGGCGACGGCCATCGCCCCCTGGGCGAAGTTGACGACCCGCGCCGCCCGCCAGATGAGCACCAGGGCCAACGCGAACGCGGCGTAGACCGCACCGCGGGACAGGCCGTCGACGGTGAGGAAGACGAAGCGGTCCAACAGTTCTCCCTCCCGGGGACGAGGTGGTCAGAAACCGAGGTAGGCGTGCCGCAGGTCGACGTCGTCGCGCAGTTCGGCCGCCGGCGCGGCGGTGACCACCCGGCCGAGGGCCATCACCACGCCCTGGTCGGCGACGGCGAGCGCGCTGCGCACGTTCTGCTCGACCAGCAGCACGGTCAGGCCGGTCTGGTCGCGCAGTTGGCGCAGCAGAGCCATCGTCCGGGCGACCACCCGTGGCGCCAGGCCGAGCGACGGCTCGTCGAGCAGGAGCAGACGGGGCCGGCCGACCAGCGCCCGGCCGAGCGCGAGCATCTGCCGCTCGCCACCGGAGAGCTGATGGCCGAGGTTCCGACGGCGCCGGGCCAGCGGCTCGAAGAGCTGGTAGACCTCGTCGAGGGCGCGGCCGGCGTCGGCCCGGTCGCGGCGCCACAGCCCGCCGAGCCGCAGGTTCTCGTCGACGGTGAGTTCGCTGATCACGCCCCGCCCCTCCGGGACGTGCGCCATGCCACGCCGGACGAGCTGCTCCACGGGCGTGCCGCGCAGGTCCTCCCCGGCGAGGAGGACCTGGCCGGCGACCGGACGGATCATGCCGGAGAGCGCGCGCAGCAGGGTGGTCTTGCCGGCGCCGTTCGCGCCGACGACCGCGGCGATGGTGCCGGCCGGGACGGTGAGGTCGATGGCCTGCAGCACGGGCGCGGCGCCGTAGCCGGCCACCAACCCGCGCACCACGAGCAGGTCGGAGGCGCTCACGCCGCACCGCCTTTCGTTCGCGACTGCGGGGCTCGCAAACCCTGCTCACTCCTCGCGCTCACGCCGCGGCCTCGTCGACGGCGGCTCCCAGATAGGCGTCGGTGACCGCCGGGTCGTCGCGGATCTCGTCGGGTGTGCCGGCGGCGATCACCCGGCCGAAGTCCAGCACCACGATCTCGTCGCAGACGGCCATCACCAGGTCCATGTGGTGCTCGACCAGCAGCACCGCGCAGGGGTCGGCGTCCCGCCGGGGCAACTGCCGGACCAGCTCCGCCAGCTCGGTGATGTCGTCGGCCCCGAGGCCGCCTGCGGGTTCGTCGAGCAGGAGCAGCCGGGGCCGGGCGGCGAGCGCGCGGGCCAGGGCGACCCGCTGGCGTACGGCGAAGGGCAGTGTGGTCGGCGCGGCGTCGGCGTGCCCGGCGATACCCAGGTCGTCCAGGATGTCCAGAGCGTGCTGGCGCAGCCGCCGCTCGTCGCGGTCGCTGCTCGGCAGACCGAGCAGCGCCGGGACGAAGCCGGCCCGCGCGGTGTGCGAGGCGCCGGTCATCACGTTCTCCAGCACGGTGAGCCCGGCGAAGAGCCCGGTGCCCTGCAGGGTCCGGGCGATGCCGAGCCGGGTCAGCCGGTGCGGCCGTGGCCGCAGCGGCCGGCCGTCGAGGGTGAGCGATCCCGTCTCCGGTGAGACGAAGCCGCAGATCACGTTGAACAGCGTGGTCTTGCCGGCGCCGTTGGGCCCGATGACGCCCACCACCTGGTTGGGTGCCACCCGCAGCGAGACGTCGTCGAGGGCGGTGAGGCCGCCGAAATGTACCCCGATGTGGTGCAGTTCGAGACCGCGCTTCATCACCCATCCCTCTGTTGTGGCGGGTGTTATTTACACTCGCAGTGTACGTTTCTCGGGTACCGCGTCAAGACCTTCAATGCCCCCTTTGCCCGTGCGGACGGGGCGGCCGCCACCGGCGACCGCCCCGGGGATCGCGATCAGGAACTGGGGCAGGTGTTGCGGTACTCCTGGATCTGCGAGCCGCTCGGGCCGGGGCACACGAACTGCTCGTAGCGGGTGTCGTTGTCGACGAACCGCTTCAGCCAGGCCACCATCTGCCGCGCGGTCGGCGTGTTCACCGTCTGCGGGAAGAAGTGGCTCGCCCCGTTCAGTTCCAGGTACGCCTTCTCGGCGGACGCCGGGATGCTGTTGTAGAAGGGTTCCGAGTGCGACGAGACCGGCGCGACGGTGTCGCTCTCGCCACCGATGATCAGCGTGGGCACCCGGAGCTCGGACCAGCTCTTGTCCGTGTTCCACGGCGCGAGCGGCACGGCGGCCTGCAGCGACGGCCGCGCCGAGGCCGCCTCCAGGCTCCCACCGCCGCCCATCGAGTGGCCGGCCACGGCGCTGGCCAAGTTCCACTGGAAGCCCAAGCTCGGTGTGCACTCCCTGACCTGGGAGGAGGCACAGATGCTGGGCGGAGTGGACCCGGACTTCCACCGCCGGGACCTCTACGACGCCATCGAGGCTGGCGCGTTCCCCGAATGGGAACTCGGCATCCAGGTCTTCCCCGACACTCCTGACGAGACCTTCGCCGGGATCGACCTGCTGGACCCGACGAAGATCGTGCCGGAGGAACTGGCGCCGGTGCAGCCCGTCGGGACACTGACGCTCAACCGGACGCCGACGAACTTCTTCGCGGAGACCGAGCAGGTCGCCTTCCACCTCGGTCACCTCCCGCCGGGCATCGACGTCACGAACGACCCGCTGCTGCAGGGCCGGCTGTTCTCGTACGTCGACACGCAGTTGACCCGGCTCGGCGGGCCCAACTTCTCCCAGATTCCGATCAATCGCCCGCACGCCCCGGTCAACGACATGCTCCGCGACGGCTTCCACCAGCACGCCGTCCACGCGGGGGTCGCGCCGTACCGGCCGAACTCGCTTGACGGCGGCAATCCGTTCCCGGCGGGCGACGACGAACAGGCGCTCTTCGACGTGCCGGTGACGGTGGCGGAGGCACCCAAGGTTCGCGCGAACCCAGCCTCGTTCGACGACCACTTTCAGCCAGGCGCGCCTGTTCTGGCTGAGCATGTCGCCGGTCGAGAAGGAGCACATCATCCGCGCCTACACCTTCGAGCTCGGCAAGTGCTACCACCAGGCGATCAAGGAACGCCAGCTCCAGTGCCTCGCCAACATCGACCCGGTGCTGTGCGCGCAGGTCGCCACAGGTCTGGGGCTGCCCGCGCCGGAGCCGACCGTGCCGCTCGCCGACGCCACGCCCAGCCCGGCGCTGTCGCAGGTCGGCGGGGAGTGGCCGGCCGACGGTCGCATGATCGGGATCGTCGTCGACCCCGACACCGACCTGGACGGCGTCAACCAGGTACGCGAAGCCGTGTTCGAGGCCGGCATGGTTCCCCTCCTGATCGCTCCGCACGGCGGCATGGTGGGGAACCTGCCTGTACAGCGGACCTTCGCCACCGGTCGATCTGTCGAGTTCGACGCGCTCCTGCTGGCCGGGGCGCCGGCGCCCGCACCGGATGCCATCCCGGCCCATGACGACAAGGCGGCCAGGCCCGCCTCGGTGTCCGTGGATCCCCGCGTGCTGCTTCTCGTCGAGGAGCGCTGGCGGCACGCCAAGGCGATCGGCGCCTGGGGCGCCGGCGGCACCGTGCTGGAGCAGGCGGGGGTGACGGGGACCCCCGGCGTCGTCACGGCCGGCACTGCGATCGAAACCCTGACCGCTGTACGGCAGCTGATGGCCGCACACCGGGTGTGGGAACGCTTCCCCGCCTCGGTCGCCTGACACGACCAACCGCTGACGAGGGCTGTCCTCCGGTTCGTCCGGAGGTCAGCCCTCGTCAGCGCGGTTCACCAGGCGTTGTCGTCGGCGAGCACGCGGTTGATCGCCGTACGGATGTAGGGAGGAATCCGCAGATCCGGGAGCCGTTGCGGCGGGAAGAACCGCAACTCGACACCCTCGGAGAGGGTGAGTCGGTCCGGCCGGCCGTTCCAGCGTCCCGCGAAGAACGTGATGAGTTGACCCGACCCGAACTCGTCCCTGACCTGGAAAAGTTCAACGAGCCCGTCGGCGGTCAGACCCGCCTCCTCCGAGAGTTCGCGCTCGATGGCCTCGCGCGGGCTCTCCCCCGGATCGCATCCTCCACCCAGGACGCTCCAGTATCCGGGCCAGGAGATCCCCGGGATGTCGTCGCGCAGATGCAGCAGAAGATTGCCGAGGTCGTCGAAGATCAGGGCGACCGCGCCCTGCGACACGTCAGAGGTCATGCTGCGTCCACCTCCACCCGTCGCCGTCATCTCCGGGACCACTTCTGCTGCTCCGCCGCGGCGTCGCAGGTCCGCTGTTCGATTAACGCGCCGCTCGCCGTGGCCAAGTCGACCCCGCCCAGGCACATCCCGCTGTGCGCGTTGACCAGTTGACGCTGCTCGTTGAGGGTGAACTGCTGCGCCGGTGTCGTGTTGCAGGTGGTGAGCTGGATCGGCGCACCGTCGTCGCTCGACGCGTTGACGACATCGAGGCAGCGGCCGCCCAGTTGCACGCTCCCGTCCGCCCGCATCGTCCACAGCTGATTGCGGGCCCGGTCGTCCCGGCAGTCCCAGAGCCGCACCCGAACCGGGTCGGGTGACTCCGGCGCCGTGACGTCCAGACACCGGTCGCTCGCCGCACCGACGAGACGGTGGCCCGAGGTTCTGGGCGCGGCGCTCGGTGCCACCGACGGCGTGCTGTTGGGCTTGGCGCTCGCAGCGGTGCCCGCCGGCGCCGATGCCGGCCGGAAGCCCCCGGTGACCTCCCGGAAGGCCTCCACTCCGGCCGCCCAGGCGGCATCCGGTGTCGACCAGACGATGCTGTAGCCCTTCCGCTTTCCCGTCGTGAAGGTGCGTTGCCGGGCGTGCATCGCCGTGCCGGTGTCGCCGGTGTAGACCCACTCCCAGTCGGCGGCCTTCAGCTGGTAGTTGACGGCGACGATCTCGATGCGGCGGTAGTCGCGGTAGCGCCCGGGCAGGGCGGGGTCCTTCTCGCGGCGGGTCACGTCGGCCAGCGGGTCGCTGCGGGGCGAGTCGGTCTGGCTGACCAGCAGCACCCGGTCGCCGTCCGGCTCGTGGAACTCGACCTGGTGTCCCCGCCGGACGATCCGCCAGTCGCGCGGCGCCGGCACAGCGAACCCGCTGCTGTCCCGATAGACCGACCAGGTGATCGCACCACCCGCGGCGGCGGTCGGCGACGGGCCGGCGCTCGCCGCCGCACCCGGCGCGGCGGTGTCCACCAACTCCGCCCCGCTGCCGGTCGCGCGCGACGTTCCTCGGGTGGCCAGTGGGATGCCGATCACCAGTCCGAGTGCCAGCAGGGCGGCGAGCCCGCCGAGCAGCAGCGTCGGTCGTCCCCGCCCGGCGCGGGCCGACGACACCGGACCGTCGGCGTCCGGCGCGGGTTGGGCCGGGATCCGGGGTACGGCGTGCGCGTCGGTCGGATGGGCGAGGGTCGGCGCCGACTCCGAGTGGGATGGGGTGGCCACCGCCGTGCGCTGTGGCGCGCCGGCGAGCACCGCGCGCAGCAGTCGCTCGGCGGTGTCGGCGTCCATCCGCTCGGTCGGGTCCTTCCGGAGCAACCCGGTCAGCACCGGCGCGAGCGGCCCGGCGTGTCGTGCCGCGGGTGGCGGCTCGGTGACGAGCGCGGCCAGGCTCATCAGGCTGGACGGCCGGGCGTACGGCGACTGACCCTCGACTGCGGCGAACAGGGTCGCACCGAGCGACCAGAAGTCTCCCTGCGGACCGACGGTGCCGCTCATGGCCCGCTCGGGCGAGACGTACGCGGGCGAGCCGAGCACCACACCGCTGAGGGTCAGGTTCACGTCTTCGACCGCGGTGGCCAGGCCGAAGTCGGTGAGCACGACCCGACCGTCGGTGCCGACCAGGATGTTGGCCGGTTTGACGTCGCGGTGCATGATCCCGGCACGGTGCGCGGCGCGGAGCGCGCCCAGCACCGCCAGCCCGATCTCCGCCGCCCGTACCGGTGGGACGGGGCCGTCGGTGGCGATGATCTCGTGCAGCGAGCGGGACGGCACGTACTCCATCACGATCTGCGGGTCACCGTCCGAGCCCAGCAATACATCGAAGACCCGGACGGCATGGGGATGGTCGAGCCGCGCGATCGCTCGCGCCTCGCGAAGTGATCGGATGCGCAATTCCTGTCGCGCCTCATCGGTCAGACCCGGCGGTGGAACGATTTCCTTGATTGCCACGTCGCGCTGAAGCATCCGGTCGCGGGCTTTCCACACTCGACCCATTCCGCCTTGGCCGAGGAGCTCCAGGACTTCATACCGATCGGTAACAAGAATTGGTAACATCTGCGGCACGCGGGAGAGGCTACCTGGCTGGCCACGGCAGCAGTTTCCGACGGGCGATGCCGACGTTTATGTGACTCGGATCATTCCCGTTGACCGCGCACGACGCCGATGCGCAGGATCGCTACTGTCCCGCTTTTCGGACGCTTCACGGCTGATGGTGGACGCACAGAAATACAGCGCGGGTTCGGCTGCTGTTCACAGTGGTCGCACCGTCGCAGGCGTCAGCCGATGTCGGCCAGCCGTGGCAGCACCTCGTCGCCGAGCCGTCGGGCGAACTCCACCGGGTGGCGATCCGGCGTGACCTGCACCTCGGTGACCCCGAGCGCGGCGTACGAGGACACCTCGGCGAGGAACGCGTCGACGTCGACCAGGGGCGGCCGGTGGGCGACCACCGTCTTCTCGATGGTGTCGTAGTCACGGCCCTCCGCGGCGCAGTGCCCGCGCAGCACGTCCAACTTCCGCGCCACGTCCTCGGCGCCGGCGGCAGTGCCGAACAGGTTGCAGGCGTCGGCGTACCGGGCGACCAGGAGCAGGGTCTTCTTCTCGCCGCCGCCGCCGATCATGACGGGCGGGTGCGGACGGCTCAACGGCTGCGGGAAGTTGATCGTCTCGGCGAGTTGGTAGTGCCGCCCGACGAACGGCCCGTTGTCGTCGCTCCACATCTGCTGGACGATGCGCAGCGTCTCCTCCAGCCGCTCGAACCGCTCGGTCATCGGCACCACGGGCACGCCGAGCCCGCGCTGCTCCCGCTCGTACCAGGATGCGCCGATCCCGAGCCGGGCCCGGCCGCCGGAGAGCACGTCGAGCGTCGTCACCGTCTTGGCGAGCAGACCCGGGTACCGGTACATCACCCCGGTGACCAGCACGCCCAGCGTCATCCGCTGCGTCTTCGCCGCGACGAAGCCCAGCGTCGTGTACGCCTCCAGCATCGGCTCCTCGGCCGGGGCCACCGCCTCCATCTGGAAGAAGTGGTCCATCACCGTGAAGGACGCGACGCCGGCCTGCTCGGCGGTGGTGGCCGCCTCGGTCAGGGTCGGTGCGATCGCCGCCGGCTCGGCCGGGGTCGAGTAACTCCAGTAGTGCAGTCCGAGCTTCATCCCTCGCGACACCTCCGGAACCAAGCCTAGTGGTCCTCGACGCCGCCGGGCGCCCATTGATCGACGATGCCGGCCAGTTCTGCCCCGCATCTGGCGGATCGCGTCGGACGGCAGCCGCGATTTCCATTACCGGTTCATGACAATTCGCAGATCACTCGGGGATATCCGACTGACACCTTCGTTCGGGTGATCCGACAGCCGACATCCACCGACGCCCGGCCACCCGAGCACGAGCCCGACGTGACGCACGACCGGTTCCGCCACCGGCGGTACCGGACGCTGTCCGGCTCCACCCCGGGCCGGCCACACCGAGCGGAGTGGGCCGACGCCGCGAAGGGCGTCTGCATCATCCTGGTCGTCCTGTGGCACGTCGTCGTCAAGGACTATCTGCAGATCGACTGGCACATCGGCGTACCGGTGCCGGGCCTGTGGGGAACGGTGGGTGAGCAGTTCCTCCCGCTGCGGATGCCGCTGTTCTTCACCATCTCCGGCGTCTTCGCGACGAACGCCGTGCAGCGGCCCTGGCGGGTCGTCGCCCGCAGCCGGATCGGGAGATTCCTCTACCTGTACGCCCTCTGGCTGCTGATCCACACCGCGGTCCTCGCCGCCGCCCCGGACTTCCCGACCGACCGCGCCACGTCCGTCCTCGGGCTGCTGGAACAGCTCACCATCACGCCCTCCAACCTGTGGTACCTGTACGCCCTGGCGCTCTACTTCACGGTCGCCAAGGCCGTCCGCCAGGCCCCCCACGTGCTGATCCTGGCGCCCGCCGCGGCGCTGTCCGCCGTCGCCGCCGCCGGCCTGCTCGACACGCCGGGCAACCGCGCCGGGCTGTACCAGAACCTGATCTTCTTTCTGGCCGGCCTGTACCTGCGACCCCGGATCGAACGGTGGGCGGCCACCGCCACCGGGCACCGGCTCGCGGTGACCTCGGGCGCCTACGTCCTCCTGCTCGCCGCGATGGCGGTGGTCGGCGCGCAGCGATGGTTCGGCGTGTGGCCGCTGGTGTCCGTCGTGGCGGTCGCCTTCGGCATCACCGCCGCCGCCCGGCTCGGCCGGTGGCCCGCCCTCAGCAACCGGCTCGCCACGCTCGGCCGCATCACCCTGCCCATCTACGTCATCCACATGCCGGTGCTGGCGCTGCTGCACCGGCTGCTGCTCGGGCCGATCTCCGGGCTGGACCAGGTCGGCCAGGGCCTGCTCGTGCTCGGGTACCCGATCCTGCTGACCGGGCTCGTGATCGGCGTGAGCCTGACCGTCCACCGCGAGCTCCTGGCGGTCCACGCGCGCTGGCTGTTCGCCCTCCCCGGCCCCCGGCGGGTGGAGGCGGCCGGATGAGCGCCCTGGGCGAGGCGGTGGTCGACCTCGACGCGATCGCCAGCAACGTGCGGACCATCGCGTCGATTGCCGGTACGGAGCTGATGGCCGTCGTGAAGGCGGACGGGTTCGGCCACGGCGCGGTGCCGGTCGCGCGGGCAGCGCTGCTTGCCGGCGCCGGTTGGCTGGGGGTGACCTCGGCGTCCGAGGCGCTGGCACTGCGCTCGGCGGGCATCACCGCACCCACGCTGAGCTGGTTGCACCGCCCCGACGACGACTTCGACCAGTTGATCGCCGCCGGCGTCGACGTCGGCGTGTCGACCACGACCCACCTGCAGGCTGTCGTCGACGCCGCCCACCGGCTCGGCGTGCCGGCGACGGTGCAGCTCAAGGCGGACACCGGGCTGTCCCGCAACGGGGCCGCCGGCGACGACTGGCCCGAGCTGGTCGGCTGGGCCCGCAAGTACGAGGTGGAGGGCGGAATCCGGGTGCGCGGCGTCTGGTCGCACCTGGCCGACGCCGACGCACCGGGCAGCCCCGGGCTCGCTTCACAGGTGGCGGTCTTCGAGGAGGCGCTGCGGGTCGCCCGGTCCGCCGGCCTCGACCCAGATCTGGTGCACCTGGCCAACTCGGCGGCCGCGCTGGCCGCACCCCGGACCCGCTTCGACCTCTGCCGGATCGGGCTCGCGCTGTACGGCGTGGACCCGTTCGGCGGGACCGGGCCCGGCGACGTCGGGCTACGCGCCGCCATGACGCTGCGCACGACCGTGGTCAACGTGAAGCGGGTGCCGGCCGGCACCGGCGTCTCCTACGGACCCGGGTACGTGACCGGCGCGCCGACCACCCTGGCCCTGCTGCCACTCGGTTACGCCGACGGGCTGACCCGGGCCGCCGAGGGCCGCGCCGAGGTGTGGCTGGGCGGCCGGCGTCGCCCGATCGTCGGACGCATCGCCATGGACCAGTGCGTGGTCGACGTGGGCGATCTTCCCGTGGCGATCGGGGATCGGGTCGTGGTGTTCGGCCCCGACCGGGGCGACCACGCCCAACCGACGGTCGCCGAGTGGGCGCGGTGGGCCGGCACGAACCCGCACGAGATCTTGACCGGTGTCGGGGCCCGGGTGGCCCGCGACCACCTCCACGAAAGGGCGGAAACGTCATGACGATCCGACTGGCAGTGCTGTACGGCGGGCAGAGCGGCGAGCACGAGGTGTCCCGCCGCTCGGCGGACAGCATCCTCGCCGGCCTCGACCGGGACAGGTACCAGGTCACCGAGGTGCTCATCGGTCGGGACGGCGGGTGGCACGTCGACGGCCGTGCGGTGCCACTCCCCCTGGCGCTGCGCGTGTTGCGCACCCAGGACGTGGTGTTCCCGGCCCTGCACGGCCCGTACGGCGAGGACGGCACCGTCGCGTCGCTGCTGGAATGGCTCGGGGTGCCGTACGTCGGCAACGGCGTCTTCGCCAGCGCGGCCGGCATGGACAAGGGCGTCACCAAGAGACTGCTCGCCGCGGAGGGCCTGCGGGTCAGCCCCGGGGTGACTCTGCGTCCCGGCGAGGAGCTGTCCCCGGCCGACCAGCGACGCCTCGGCCTGCCGGTGTTCGTCAAGCCCGCCCGGGCCGGCTCCAGCCTGGGCGTGGTCCGGGTGACCGACTGGTCGCGACTTCCCGCGGCGCTCCAGCAGGCCCGGGAGGTCGACCCGAAGGTGCTCGTCGAGCAGGGCGCGCGCGGACGGGAGATCGACGTGGCCGTGCTCCAGCATCCCGACGGCCGGGTGCAGGCCGGTCCGCCCCTGGAGATCAGGGTGACCGGCGCCGGGTTCTTCGACTACGACGCGAAGTACGACGGCGGGGCGATCTTCCAGATCCCCGCCGCGCTCGACCCGGCCACCACCGAGGTGTTCCAGGACCGCGCGATCCGTGCCTTCGACGCCCTCGACTGCCGCGGGCTGCTCCGCGTCGACTTCTTCCTGCCCACGCAGGGGTCCGCCGAGCCCATCGTGAACGAGGTGAACACCTTCCCCGGGTTCACCACCGCCTCGCAGTTCCCGCAGATCTGGCAGCGGGCCGGGATCGGGTTCGCCACCCTGCTCGACATCCTGATCGCCGGCGCCCTGGCCGACCAGGGCCGGGTCGCCTCCATCGGGTTGCCCCGGCCGGCTCGGGCTATCGACCTGGTCTGAGGGGCCGTCGCCCCGGTCACTTGATCGGACAGGACCGGGGCGGACGGACGCCGTCCGGCCCGGCGATGGTGACCGGGACGAAGCTGTCCCCCTGGCCGGCGAGCGCCAGGGCATCGGCCACCGTGCAGATGATCTGGTCGGCCGCGACCGCCGACAACGGCCGCACGGCACCGGTCATCGTCACCGTGACGCCCGGTCCGTCGGCTGTCGCCGTCACCGGTGTGGCCGGGACCAGGCCGACCGGCACCTCGCTGGCGAGGCCCTGGCTCCGCTCGAACTCGTCCGGGCCCGCCGCCAGCATGCCGAGCGTCTGCTCGGGCGAGGCGGTGATCCCCTTGGTCCCGCGGATGACCAGCGCGAGTCGTCCGTGCGAGAGCAGGTAGAGGCCGACGCCCACGGCCGGGCCGGACGTTGCGGAGCGGCCGGTGATGACGTCGCTGGGCCGGACCCCGCAGCCCGTGGCGAGCAGCGTGAGCAGGAGCGCGCCGGCGAGCGACGCCCGGGCCGCCCGGCGGCCGGTCACCGTACGCCTCCGGCGTCCGCCGCGTCCGTGGCCACCCGGGGCAGCCGGAGCGTGAACACCGCGCCGCCCGTGGGGTCGTTGCCCGCGAGGAGACTCCCGGACTGCCCGGCGTGCTGGTGCAGGCGCGCGTTTTCCCATGCGATGGCGAGGCCGAGGCCGCTGCCCTCCGAGCGGGTCCGGGCGGTGTCCGCCTTGTAGAAGCGGTCGAAGACGTGCGGCAGCACCTCCGGGTCCAGCCCCGGCCCCTGGTCGCGGACCTCGATGGTGATCCAGTCCGGCTCGGCGCGCAGGCGCACGGACACCGGCTCGGCGCCGTGCCGGAACGCGTTGCCGACCAGGTTGGCGACGATGACGTCCAGCCGGCGGGGGTCCAGCCGGGCGTGAACTCCGGACGGCAGCTCCGCTCGCACCCGATCGGCCCAGCCCCGGACCCGCAGGGTCGCGGTCACCGCCGCGGCCACGTCGACGTCGTCGAGGGAGAGCCGCGCCGTGCCGGAGTCGAACCTGCTGACCTCGATGAGGTCGTTGACCAGCTGGGTGAGGGTCTGCGTCTCCTGACTGACGAGCCGGGCGGCCCGGCCGGCATCTCCGGGCAGCCGGTCCGCCTCCTCGTCGAGCACGTCGGTGACCGCCGTCATCGCGGCCAGGGGCGTGCGGAGTTCGTGCGACACGTCGGCCACGAAGCGGCGGGCGTCGGCCTCCATCCGCCGCAGCTCGCCGACCTGCCGCTCCAGCGTCCCCGCGGTGTCGTTGAAGGTCCGCGCCACGTCGGCCAGCTCGTCGGCGCCCCGGACCGCGAGCCGGGTGGTCAGGTCGCCCTCACCGAGCTGGCGCGCCGCCCGGCCCAGCTCGCGGACCGGCCGCAGCACTCCCCGGGCTGCCAGCAGGGCCAGCAGGACCGCGAGGACCAGGGAGAGCCCACCGGTCAGCCACGCCAGGGTGGCGAGCCGGTCGATGCTCTGCTGCTCGGAGGCGAGGCTGCGCACCGAGTAGACCTCCAGGCCGGACGGCACAGGCGTGCCATCGGGCCGGTCGATCTCCAGCTGGGTCCCGATGAGCAGCACCGGTTCTCCGTCGCGCGAGACGCGTTGCCAGGCGATGAGGCCATCCCCGACCGCCTGCCGAAGCTCCGGGGTGAGCGGCTCGGGCACCTGAGCGCCCTGCGCCCGCATGTCGCGGTAGAGGACCACCGCGTATCCCTCCCGGTCGGAGAGGCGATGGGCCAACGTGTCGAGCTCCTCCTGGGACGGCGGGAGCCGGCGTACCGGGTAGACCTTCGTGAGCTGATCGGTCAGCGACGCCACCGCTGCGTCCTGCGCCTGCTGCAGGATGACCGTCCGGGCCTGGAAGTAGCTTCCGCTGGCCACCACGGCCGTGGTGGTCACGCCCAGCAACGCGAAGGCCAGCAGCAGCCGGACCCGCAGGCCGGACGCTCGGCCACCGGCCCAGCGCCATGGCGTCACAGCGGCCCGAACCGGTACCCGAAACCGCGGACCGTCTGGATGAAGACCGGCGCCGACGAGTCATCCTCGATCTTTGCGCGCAGCCTCTGCACGCAGGCGTCCACCAGCCGCGAGTCGCCGAGGTAACCGTGCTCCCACACGGCCTCCAGCAGTTGCTGGCGGCTCAGCACCTGGCCCGGCGTCTGCGCGAGTTCGAGCAGCAGGCGCAGCTCCGTCGGGGCGAGGCTGACCGGCAGCCCACCCTTGCTGACCACCAGCGCGGCCCGGTCGATGGTGAGGGCACCGTGCTCTTCCAGGCCGGACCGCTCGCCGCCGGTGCGCCGCGACTCGCCACCGGTCCGCCGCAGCACCGCACGGATACGCGCCTCGAGCACCCGGGCCTGCACGGGCTTGACGACGTAGTCGTCGGCGCCGGCCTCCAGGCCCGCCACCACGTCCATGTCGTCGTTGCGGGCGGTGAGCATGATGATCGGAAGGTCGCCGAGCTGCCGGATCCGGCGACAGACCTCGAACCCGTCCATCCCGGGCAGCATGAGGTCGAGGACCACGACGTCGGACGAGGCCGCCCGCAACCGTTCCAACCCCTGCTCACCGGTTGCCACGGCGTCGACCGTGTGGCCCTGTCGGGTGAGCGCGAGTTGCAGCCCGTCGCGCACCGTCTGGTGGTCTTCGATCAGCAGGACCTGGGACATGTCGCCAAGTATCCCATCATGAATAGATTTAGCTTTCGTCGATGTCCGGGGTGGTCGGGTATCAGGTCTGGACGATCCCGCCGTCCCGGGTTTCCGCCTCCGGGTGCCGCTGGGCGCGGGCCCGCGGGCGGGTCGGGACGAGGAAATCCGCCGACCGCACCAGGAACACCACTGAGCCCACCGCCAGGATCGTCGCCCCGGTCACCGCCACGATCGCGACCAGCAGCCCGGGCTGCACCGAAGCGGCCAGACCGGGCATCACCACCAGAAGCGCCCAGAGCAGCACGGCCAGCGCCACCGCCCCCTCGATGAGCCTGCGCCACACGGCGCCGTCCGGTTCCCGGCGCGGACCGACGGCACCGCCCTGACCGGCGTCACCGCGCCGGCCCGCCGCCAGCGCCGCCGCGGCCAGGCAGAACAGCGTCACACCCAGCAGGACGCCGCCGAGCGCGTCACTGAACCGGTGCCAGCCAGTGATCATGGTGGCCGAGGCGATCAGCGAGACACCTGCCGCGCCCGGCACCGCCAGCCAGCGTCGGGCCCACGCGGGCAGCACCAGCATGAACGCCAGCAGCAGGGTCGTCGCGGCCGCGACATGACCACTGGGAAAGCTGTTGTGGGTGCTGGAACTGACGATCTGGAAGTCCGGGCGGGGAAGCACCGACTTCACCGCACCGGCCACCACCACCGCGCAGACGACCATGCCGACGCCCACCACTCCCGCCAGCAGCCGCCGGCACAGCGCTCCCAGCAGCAGCACCGTGCCGAGCAGGGCAACCAGCAGCGTCGGGTTGCCGAAGGTGGCCAGCACGGTCCGGGCCGGACCCACCAGGACGGTCTGCTGTTCGTAACCCCCACCCCGCTCGGCGCGCGGCAGGAGCAGCCCGTCCAGCCACTGACCGGGGTAGGTCCGCACGAACACGGCGCAGGTGAGGCCCAGGGCGAGCAGGTGGCCCAGGGCCGCCCCGAGCAGCAGCCGGCCCAGCGGCGCGGCTGCGCGGGCAGGTGACAGCGGTCGCGCCGGCTGCGGGCCGGGCGCCGACCGTCCGACGTGGTACGAGGATCCGAGCGACATACCGGCCATGGTCGGCCCGCCAGGTCCGGACGCTGTCCGCGGATTGTCTTGGTTCTGTCACAGTTTCGGCCCCGGCCGAAGGAGAACGGGTGGACCGCGCCGGCACGCCTCCCGGCCGGCGGCGTCGCAACGCGGCGATGACCAAATTCTCCGGCAAACCCGGCCAAGTCGCCCCGAATCACTTATGTGAAGCGTGAAAGGTCATTCATATGCTTGCATGCAACTATGTTTTACCCTGCCGAGACGCAATTCCACTAAGGTCAGGACGCCGATCAGGCAATGTTTCGGTCGGCAGCGCGACAACCATCCGGAGAAAGTTGGGGAACCGGAAGGGGTTGGGGAAAATGCAGGGGATTCCGGTCGCCTCCCTGGTCATCGGCATCGCGTCCTCGCCGGCCGAGCGCAGACAGCTGGCCCGGCTGCTCGGCGGGAGTGACGCCTTCCTGATCGTCTCGAATGTCGACCAGGCGCGGGAGTTTCTCGGGGTGGTGGAGATGCCGGCCGCCGCCACGGTGATTCCCGCCGCCGAGAGCGTGGTCGCCGAGGCGGCGCAGAGCTTACAGACGCCGCCACCACCCGACCTGGCCGTCGATTCCGACCGCCGGGTGCTGCGGTGGCGCGACCGGGAGATCGACCTGACCCGGTTGGAGCATGACGTCCTGCTCTGCCTCGTCCACGCGCCCGGGCAGGTCTGGACCTATGAACGACTGCACCTCGAGGTGTGGGGCAACAGGCACCTCGGCCGCGGCTCGGACATGCACTCCGTGGTCCGCCGCGTACGCCGCAAACTCGCCCGGCTCAACGCCGCGGCGACGATCCACGCGGTCCGCGGCGTCGGCTTCCGGCTCGCCCCGGTCTGACCGCGGAGGACATGGTCCGGCCCGCCTGGTCACTGACCAGGCGGGCCGGATCTGTCACCTACCAGTCAGGCGTTCAGCACCGAACGGGAGACAACCCGAAGTTCTCCACCGTGGGTGTGGTGGCGTTGATCTTCGTCGAACGGGTCTGCGGCTTCCAGCCGTCCTTGGCGACGATCATCGTGAGCGGGTTGTTCCGACGGTCCACCCAGTAGGCGTACTTGCCCTGGGTGTCGGTGGCGAAGGTCCACGACATCGCCCACGAGTCGACCTGGACCACCGCGCCGGCAATCGGCGAGGTCGCACCCGCGCAACTGGTCCCGGTCACCGTGCCCATCAGCTTGCCCCAGGTCTTCGGCGGCGTTGCGGTCATGGTCACCGCCACCGGCGCCACCGTGTACGGCGTGTTCTCCTTGATGCCGACCGAGCCGGAGTAGGTGCCCGGCTGGTCCACGTTCGCCGTCATCCCGACGGTGACCGTGACCTTCTCACCTGGCGTCAGGGTGACCGCCGACTTGTCGATCGTCATCCAGCTGACATCGGCCGCCGCCTCGGCACAACCCTCGAACCCCGGCAGCACCTCGCTGTCCGGCGCCGCGCTGAAGCTGCCGGACGAGCCACCGATCTTGTAGAAGCCGCACGCCGCGCCACCGCGGTACCGCGCGGTGTTGGCGTTCGGCAGGTTGGACCACGAGCTGGTGCCCGGGTCGTAGGCGAAGCCGGCGTTGCTGATGGCTCCACCCTGCGAACCGCCGACGACGAGGAGCTTGCCGCTCGCGACAGCGAACGAGCTGGCCCAGTTGTCGACCGGCGCATCGGCGATGGCGGTCCAGGTGTTGGCACCCGGGTCGAAGGCGTAGCTGGCCTTCTGCGAGGCGGCCCCGTCGTTGCCGCCGGTGCAGTAGATCGTGCCGTCGATCCCGCCGCAGGAGGCGAAGGCCACCGACTTCGGGTAGTTGGCCATCGTCTCCCAGCTGTCACTGCCCGGGTCGTACCGGACGACAGTGTTCGACATCGGCGTACAGGCCGCCGTGGTGCAGCCACCGATGGCGTACAGCTTGCCGTCGACCACAGCCTGCCCGGCGGCAGCTCTCGGCGCCGGGTTGTCGGCCAGCTCCGTCCAGGTGTTCGCCGCCGGGTCGTACGACCAGGTTGCCGCGTCCGGGCCGCCGTCCGCCCAGCCGCCGGTCGCGATGATCTTTGCGTCCACGACGCCCACGGCCAGGGCGTTGCGGGCGCCGGGGAGGTCGGCGACCGACGCCCAGGTCTGGGCGACCGGGTCGTACGCGTAGTTCTTCGTGGTCGAGCTCGACCCGTCGCCACCGCCGATCGAGTACACCATGCCGTTCAGGCTCACCACCCGGTTGTCCATGATGTTGGCCGGGTAGTCGGTGATGTCCGTCCACGGGGCGGCCTGCGGGCTGACCGCGGCGGGGGTCGCCATGGCCGCCTTGCCGGACGCCTTGGCGGCGAACGACGTCGGGACGGTGAGCCGCTGCTCCGGTGCGCCGGTGGCTCCGAGCACCTGCTGACTGGTCATCCGGGACCCGTCCGCCCGCAGGAGTTCGAACCCGTTGTCCCGCTCACTGAACTCGACGTCGACCGGCGCCCCGCCGGTGTTGGTCACCGTGAACGTCCTGCTGGCCTTGCCGCTGGGCATCTGCACCGTCGCGCTCACCTGAGTCGGCGTCACCGACAGCCGGCCGGCCGCGAGCTGGAAGTTCGCGGTGGTCGCCCAGTCGGCCTGCACGTCGACCTGCTTGCTCTGGCTGACGTAGTTGCCGGCCTTCGCGGTGAACTTGTGCGTGTCGGTCAGCGTCGAGTAGAGCCAGTAGAAGCCGTCGGCCAGCCCCGGGTCGTCCGGGGTCGCCACGGTGACGGCCTTCTCGGTGGGCCGGTCGTCACTGGTGACGGTGGCGCCGTTGACGTAGCTGTTGTCGTTCTTGTCACGGACGTTGCCGACGACCAGACCGCCGTCGACCGGCACGCAGGTGACCTGGCTGCCGATCAGGACGTTGTCGACCTCCCACCACCACTCGTACGAGGCGTCGTAGTAGTGGAACCGCACCTGGACCTGCGCCTTGCCGGCCGCCTGCGGGATCGGGATCTCGGTGACCTTCGGCCCCCGGACGTCGGACTCCTGCCGCAGGACGTTCGTCCAGGTGGCGCCGCCGTCGATGCTGAGATCGACATCGGCGGTGTCGTCGGCCAGTTGGTTGAAGTCCTGGTTGAACCGGATGACCGGGGCAGTGACGGCGGTCAGGTTGACCACCGGGCTGACCAGGGAGCTGTCTTGGCTCCCGCCGGCACCGTAGGCGTCGCTGTCGATAATCGCGAAGTTGCCGCTGCCACCGGTCAGGTTGCCGCGGTTGCCGTCGTCGGTGAACTTCCAGACCTGGCCGTTGCCCTTGTTGTCCACCACGGACCAGCCGGCCGGCACGGTTGTGCCGTCGAAGGTCTCGTACTCGCCGTCGGAGCCGAAGGTGTAGCCCGGCGCCGTCGTGCAGGTGGTGGTGTCCACCGGCACCGCGACGTTCGCGGTGACGTTGCCCGACCCGACCACGACCTCCTTGGTGACGGTCTGGTAGCCGGGGTACTGCGACTCGTACTTCAGGGTGTAGGTCTGCCCGGCCGGCAGCTTGATGCTGTAACGGCCGTTCGCCGGCGCGGTGTAGTCGTACACGCCGGACACACCCGTCACGGTGACCTTGGCGTAGAGCGGCCAGCCGTGGCCGGAGCCGTCGGTGACCGCTCCGGTGACGTTGACACTCGCCACCGCCGTCAGCGCGACGTTCAGCGTCGTGGTCGCGCCGTCCGTGACGGTCGCCGGCTTCGTCGTGCTGGCGTAGCCGAACGCCGCCACGGCGACCTGGTAGTCACCGACCGGGAGCGTGGCCGAGTACTTGCCGTCGGTGCCGGTGGTCACCTCGCGCCCGGTCGGCCCGGTGAGCGTCAGGGTGGCACCGGCGATCGGGCTGCCGGTGGTCGCGTCGGTGACCGTGCCGGCCAGGATGCCGGTGTCGCCGGTCGGGGCGGCGTTGAGCAGCGCGAGCGCGTCCAGTCGGCCTTCGCCGTAGACGTTGTTGTCCGCCGGAGTGCCACCGCACTGGTCGTCGGCCTTGTCGATCGCGGCGCCGTTGAGCAGCGCACGGGTCGCGTTGACGTCGCCGACCAGCGACGGGGCCGCCGCGTACAGCAGGGCGACCGTGCCCGCCAGGTGCGGAGCGGCCATCGACGTGCCGTTGTAGCTGGCATAGGAGTTGCCCGGGATGCTCGACCGGACGTTCACGCCCGGCGCCGAGATGTTGGGCTTGATCTCCCCATTCTGCCCGGCGCCCCGGCCCGAGAAGCCGGCGACGTTGTTGTTGATGTCGTACGCGCCGGTCGAGTAGTTGCTGACCAGGCTGCCTGGCGAGCCACTGCTCTGGCACGCCGGCCCGCTGTTGCCGTTGGACCAGGCCCCGAAGATTCCGGAGGCGGCCCAGGCCAGCGTCACGTCCTCCATGAAGGGTTCGTTGGACGGGTTCTGGCTGCCCCACGAGTTGTTGATGATGTTCGGCCGCTTGCTCGCGTCCGCGTTCTCGCCGTTGAGGTCCGTCGGCTCGAGCATCCACTGCCCGGAGGTGACCAGAGCGTCGTCGTTGGGGCAGCAGCCGTTCGCCGCGATCCACTTGACCCCGGGCGCGACACCGATCTGGTTCGCGCCGTCGGAGCCGGCCATGGTGCCCATCGTGTGCGTACCGTGGCCGTTGGTGTCACAGGGGGCGGTCGCGCAGGTCCCGGCGGCGTTGAACCAGTTGTAGTTGTGGTCGAACGTGCCGTCGCCGTTGTTGCCGCGGTAGGAGTTGACCAACGCCGGGTGGTCGAACTGGACCCCGGTGTCGATGTTCGCGATGGTGATGCCCTCGCCCGTGACGCCGTACTGGTCCCAGACGTCGTCGGCGTTGATGTTCGCGATGCCCCACTCGAGGGCGTTCACGGTCTTCTCATCGGTGCCCTTGGTGACCTCGGGCACCTTGTAGGCGACCGGGGCGTAGAGACCCTCCACCTCCTCGTGGGCGGCGAACTTCTGCGCCATCGCCAGCGAGCCGCTGCTCACCTTGATGGCGTTGGTCGCCCAGAAGGTCTGGTACTTCGCGCCCGAGCCGTCGAGTTCGGCCCGGATCTTGCCCTGGCTCTCGGCGGCGGTCTTGCGCAGTGCCTCCGCGACCGCCGTGCCGCGCTTCGACCAGTCCGTGATGGCGCTGGCCTTGCTCAGGTCCGCACGGTCCTTGAACCGGATCCAGAAGTCCCCTTCACTCTTGGCCTGGAGCTGCTTCGCGAGCTCCGGTCGGATCTTGTCCCCCGGAGCGGCGCCGGCCGCCGTTCCGCCGGGCGCCGCCTGCGCGCCCGAGCCGATACTGGCCAGGCATGTCGCGGCGAGGATCATCGCCGCACCAGCGCTCACCAGTGATCTGGCTGTGCGCCTCCATTGTGGACGTCTGAACATCCGTGTTGCCTCCCTCAGAACGACCCAGGGTGAAAATGGGCCATGGTGAGAGTGCAGGAGATCCGTCTCGATGAAACCGAGTGGACGAACCCCTCCATGCCCCCCATGCACCGCGCGGGTCACGCCGGTTGCCCGAATGGACACTATGATCGAGAAGAAAGGACGATCAAGAACTTGCCGTAAGCAACTTGTCACTAACGGTTGCCAGGCGGGCGGCAGGCTTGCCCAACACTGTCAGGACCATGACGAGAACTGGGCAGGATGATGCCCATGGATCCCGGGTGGGTGCTGTGGCCGAGGACGACGAAGCGGCGGTGGACGGGTCCGATCCGGTTGACGAGCCGTTCCCGCTGCTGATCGCGGTGACCTCGTCGCCGACCGAGCGAATCCGGCTCGCGGAGCGCCTCGAGGGCATCGCCCCGCTGCTGCTGGTGGCCGACCTCAACGAGCTGCGCCGGCTGATCGCCACTCCACAACGGCCTGCTGGGATACCGTCCCAGCCGGCGCCCGCCGCCGCAACCGACTCCGCCCTGGTCATCGACTCGCCCCGGTCCACCGCCCGCTGCCAGGACCGGGAGATCGACCTGACCCGACTCGAACACGACCTGCTGATCTGCCTGACCACCGAGCCGATCCGGGTCTGGAGCTACGGCGAGCTGCACCGGTCGGTCTGGCGCGACGAAGGGCGCGAGCGCAAGGCGGACGTGCAGTCGCTGGTGAAGCGGCTCCGACGCAAGCTGCACGACCTCGGCACCGGTGCCACGATCGAGGCCGTGCGCGGCGTCGGGCTGCAACTGACCGACCGTCAGGAGCCGCGGATCGGGCGGGCCTGACGCGGCTGCCTGATGTGGGCAGCGCCCCAGTGGACCACCGGGGCGGCGATCGGTCAAATCAGCCCGGCACGGGTCCACAGCAGGCGCCCCGGCCCGGCCACCAGGCCCACGCCCGCCAAATGGGCGTGCACCCGCTCCGCCGACCAGCGCAGGGTGGTACGCCAGTGCGGGTTGGCGCGGGCGGCGGCCCGGCCGACCGCCGGCGGGATATCCACCGCCGCGTACACGTCCGGATGGACCAGGCGGTTGGCGATCGTGTGGGCGGCACGGCCGACCAACAGCCGGGCGTACGACATGCTCAGCGGGCCGGCGGCCGCGACCTGGCGGCCCAGCTCCTCGCGGGCGAACCGGACGTGCCGTGCCTCCTCCACCACGTGGATACGCGAGACCATCCGGATGAGCGGCTGGAGCGACTCGTCTGCCATGATCTCGCGCTGGAACGCGTCGAGGATCTCCTCGGCGATGAGGATCGCGGCGTACATCCGAGGGCCGCTGGCGGTCGCCTTGAGGAACCGGCCGAGCAACTGGTCGACCGGGTTCGCCCGGTAGACCGGGCAGCCCATCGCCTCGATCAGCCGACCGAACATGATGGAGTGCCGACACTCGTCGGCGACCTCGGTCAGCGCGTACTGGGCGTGCCGGCTGGTCGGGTCGGCGTCGTAGTAGTGCCGGATCAGCATCTGCATGAGGATCGTCTCGAACCACAGCCCGGCGCTGGCCGCGCTGGCCACCTCGTGCTTGGTGAGCTCGACGCGCTGCTCCTCGCTGAGCCGGGCCCAGAGCGGGGTGCCGTAGAGGCTGCTGCGGTGCGGCGGGAGCCAGTAGGCGCCCGGGACGTGCGGCGCGTCCCAGTCGATCTCGACGACCGGGTCGTAGCTGGTGCGTAGCGAGGAGGTGAGCAGCCGGTCGGCGACCGCCGCGCGCTCGGATTCCGCCGGTCCCGCGTCCATGGCTCCTCCATATTGACGTGACGTCGGGTAACTGTTACGAGTAGTAGCATGCGATCGCCGCTCAAAGATGTCAATGGATCCGATCCGGCGACCCCCGCCCCCGACGAGGGCCGGAAGGCGAAGGGCAACGGCCGCCGGGACCGGTGGGCCGACCACCGTGAGCAGCGACGGCGGGACCTGATCGGCGCCGCCGTGCAGGCGTTGCTGCGACACGGGCCGGAGGTCGACATGGACCAGGTGGCCGCCACCGCCGGTGTCAGCAAGCCGGTCCTGTACCGCTACTTCGCCGACAAGTCGCAGCTCTGGGTCGCGGTGAGCGAGGTGGTGGCGGCCCGGATCATCGACACCGTGGCGCCCGCCGTGGAGCAGGTCCGCGAGGAACGCGGCCTGGTGCAGGCGACCATCGACGCGTACCTCGGGGTGATCGAGGCGCAGCCCACGCTCTACCGGTTCCTGATGCACCAGTCGGGCCACCCCGGCATCCACCAGGTGGTCGCCGGGACCAGCCAGCAGGTCGCCGCCGGATTGGCTCGCGTGATCGGCGACCGGCTGCGCGCGCTGGGCCTGGACGCCGGCCCCGCCGAGCCGTGGGCGTACGGCCTGGTGGGCTTCGTGCAGGCGGTCGGCGACTGGTGGACCACGCACGGCCAGCCGATCAGCCGCGCGGCCCTCACCGACTACCTGACCGCTCTGCTGTGGAACGGAATCGAGGGCGTACGCGCCAGCGCCGACCTGCCGCGCGAGCTCACCCGAGCCCACGAACGGATCGCGCCGTGAGTTACCACGGCCCGGCGGGCGTCGCGGGCACCGCGGTCCGGGTGCACCTCAGCGGGCGGTGGGAGCCGGTCGACGGCCGCTACCACTGGGGTGGGCGGATCGAACCCGATCCGCGGGTGGCCCAGCTGCTGCGCTCCGGTCAGCGTGACGTCGAGCTGCGGATCGCCGACCGGGTCCGGGCCGCCCGGCTCGCCGAGGTCGACCCGTGGGGCGGCGTACGGATCACCGGCGTGGGCGATCCGCCCTGGCCGCCGGCCGGACCGGGCCCGGCGCCCGAGCCTCTGGAGGAGTGATGGAGACACGCGGATGCGCTATGACCTGACCGGCAGGACCCTGCTCATCACCGGCGCGGCGCGCGGCATCGGGGCGCAACTGGCCCGCGCGGCCGTCGCCCGCGGCGCCCAGGTCGCCCTCGTGGGCCTGGAAGCCGAGCTGCTCAAGCAGCTCAGCACCGAGCTGGACGCTCACTGGCAGGAGTGCGACGTCACCGACCAGACGGCTCTGGAGGCCGCAGTCGCCTCCACCGTGGAGCGCTTCGGCGGCATCGACGTGGTCGTGGCGAACGCCGGCATCGCGAACCTCGGCACCGTCGCCGTGGGGCCGATCGACGCGTTGGTCCGTACCGTCGAGGTGAACCTCTGCGGCGCGATCCGCACGGTCAGCGCGGCGCTGCCCCACGTCACGGCCGCCCGCGGCCACGTCCTCATCGTCTCGTCAGCCGCGGCCTTCGCGGCGATGCCCGGCATGGCCGCCTACTGCGCGTCGAAGGCGGGCGTGGAGCAGTTCGCGAACGTGTTACGGCTGGAGACCCGCCAGCGCGGCGTCACCGTCGGCACCGCGCATCCGATCTGGATCGACACAGACCTGGTCCGGGACATCCGCGACGACCTGGCGTCGTTCCGCAGCACGCTGCGCCGGCTGCCGTGGCCGCTGTCCACCGTCGTACCCGTCGAGCAGTGCGTCGACGCCCTGCTGCGGGGCATCGAGCGCCGCAAGCGCAAGGTCTATGTGCCACGCTCGCTCGCCGTGGTGCAGGCGCTGCGGCCGGTGGTGTTGAGCGGGCTCTCGGACGCGCTGATCACCCGATTCGGCGGGCACCGCATGGTCGACCAGATGGAAGACGAGGTACGCCAGCTCGGGCGTTCCTTCGGCAGGACCTCCGTGGAGGGGTAGCCATGACCGTTCACTTTCGTCGCGCCGGCAGCGGTGAGCCGCTCGTGCTCATCCACGGCATCGGTCACCGCCACCAGGCCTGGGAGCCGGTGTTCGACCGGCTCACCGCCCATCACGAGGTGATCGCGCTCGACCTGCCCGGCTTCGGGAACTCCCCGGTGCCCGACGCCGGCATGCCCGCCGACATGGCCGCCACCGTCGCCGGGATCCTGCCGGTCCTGACCGCATGGGGGCTGGAGCGCCCGCACGTGGCCGGCTACAGCCTCGGTGGGGCGATCAGCCTGGAGCTCGCCGCCACCGGGGCGGTCGCCTCGGCCACCGCCTTCTCCCCCGCCGGGTTCTTCACCCCCGCCGAGCGCCGCCGGGCACTGGCCATCCTCACGATGTTGCGGGTCAATTCGCACCTACCCACCCCGATCATGCGGCTCGCGCTGCGCTCGGCGTACCTGCGGGCGATGTGCTTCGCGCCGTTGGTGGCCCATCCGAGGCTGCTGGACGCCGACCGCGCGCTGGGCGACGCGCTCGCCCTGCGGCGTGGGCTCGGCTTCAACGCCGTGGCCCGGGCCGCCCGCGACTACCGCTTCGACGGTCTCCGGCTGGCCGACGCGACGGTGCCGGTGACCGTCGGATGGGGTGACTGCGACCGCATCTTCGGCGTCCACCAGGCCGAGCGCGCCCGGGCTGGCCTGCCGGCGGCCCGGGTGGTGACGTTGCCCGGCTGCGGGCACGTGCCGATGAGTGACGACCCGGATCTGGTCGCCGCGCTCATCCTGGAGACCACCGGTGCCGTGCCCTCGGCGTCGTCCAATCCCCCGGCCGCGGCGCGACGCGGGAGTCAGGAACATCACTTCACAGAATAAAAACTTGCAGGCTCCGCAAGATCCCTCCTAGCCTCGCCGGGTGACCGATACCGACCAGGCTGCCACCGGGCGTCGCGACCGCAAGAAGCGGCAGACGCGGGCCGCGCTGACCGCCGCCGCGCTGCGGCTGGTCGCCGAACGCGGCCTGGAGCACGTGACGGTGGAGGAGATCAGCGAGGCCGCCGACGTCTCCTCGCGTACCTTCTTCAACTACTTCACCTGCAAGGATGAAGCCCTCACCAACGACCCGGCGCTCGACGGCACTCCGGTCGTGGCGCGGCTGGCCACCGCTCCGCGGGAGGTGCCGGCGTTGCAGGCCGTGCGACTCGCCCTCGACGAGGCGGTCGACACGATGCAGGTCGACCGGGAGCTGTGGCGACTGCGGCTCGCCGTCATCGCCCAGAACCCCGCGCTGCTGCCCCGGCTGATGGCGGGGAACGTCGAGACCGAGCGGGCCATGATCGCGGCCATCGCCGCCCGCCTCGGTGTCGATCCCGACCACGGCCACCCGGCGCTGGTCACCGCTGTGGCCGGCGCGACGTTCCGCACCGCGATGCTGCGCTGGGCCGCCGGCGACGACAGCCGGCCCCTGCACGACTTCGTGGACGAGGCGTTCGCCGCGGTCGCCGCCGGCCTGCCGGATCCACCACCCCCGTCCTGACCACACCAGCCCCCGCTCCGGCCGTACCGGTTCCGGGGCCAGCCCTCCAACAACACCCCGACAAGGGAGCGTCAATGACCACCACCGCCCCGCCCGCTGACGTAGCCGACGTCAGCACGCGCATGTCGCGTCGCGAGGTTCTCCAGGCCCTCTCCGGCCTGATGGTCGGCATGTTCGTGTCCATCCTCGCCTCCACGGTGGTGGCGAACGCGCTGCCGCGGATCATCGCCGACCTGAACGGCAGCCAGACCGTCTACACCTGGATCGTCACCAGCGAACTGCTCGCCATGACGGCGACGGTGCCGCTCTGGGGCAAGATGGCCGACCTCTACAGCAAGAAGCTGCTGATCCAGCTGTCGCTGGGGCTGTTCGTGGTGGGTTCGCTGATCGCGGGCTTCACGCCGAACGTCGAGGTGCTGCTGATCAGCCGGGTCGTGCAGGGCATCGGCGCCGGCGGCATGACGGCGCTGGCCACGATCGTGATGGCGGCGATGATCCCACCGCGCGAGCTGGGCCGCTACGCCGGCATCTTCGGCGCGGTCTTCGGTGTCGGCACCATCGCCGGGCCGCTGATCGGCGGCCTGCTCGTCGACACGTCGTGGCTGGGCTGGCGGTGGTGCTTCCTGATCGGGGTCCCCTTCACCATCCTGTCCATCGTCCTGCTGCAGCGCACCCTGCACCTCCCGGTCGTCCGCCGCAAGTTCAAGATCGACTGGCTCGGCGCCGTGCTCATCACCGCGGGCGTCTGCACGCTGCTGATCTGGTCGTCCCTGGCCGGAAACAAGTTCGCCTGGGCCTCGGGCTGGACGGCCGCGATGGTCCTCGGCGGTCTGGTCCTGCTGGCGCTGGCCGTCTTCGTCGAATCGCGGGCGGCGGAGCCGATCGTTCCGCTGGACATCTTCCGCAACCGCACGGTCTCGCTGGCCACTGCCGCCAGCGTGCTGGTCGGTGTCGCGATGTTCGGTGGCACGGTCTTCCTGTCCCAGTACTTCCAGATCTCGCTGGGCAAGTCCCCGACCGTCGCGGGCCTGATGAGCCTTCCAATGATCTTCGGTCTGCTCGTCTCGTCGACGGTGGCCGGCCAGCTCATCACGAAGTTCGGCCGGTGGAAGGCCTACCTCGTGGCCGGCGCCGCCGTGATGACCGTCGGGATGCTGCTCCTGGGCACCATCGACGCCACCACCAGCGTCGTCGTCCTGTCGATCTACATGGCCGTGCTGGGCATCGGCGTCGGCATGCTCATGCAGAACCTCGTGCTCGCCGCGCAGAACGACGTCCCCGCCCACGAACTCGGTGCCACCACCTCCGTGCTGACGTTCTTCCGCAGCATGGGCGGCGCCATCGGGGTCAGCGCACTCGGTGCGGTCCTGGCGAGCCGGGTGACCTCGCTGACGGCCGAGCGGCTCGGCCCGGCCGCGGCCGGCGGCGGCTCCGCCGAGGTGCCCGACCTGTCCACCCTGCCCGAGCCGGTGCTGCGCATCGTGCAGGACGTGTACGGCACCGCCACCGCCGACCTCTTCCTGGTCGGCGCCCCGATCGCGCTGCTCGCACTGATCGTCGTGCTGTTCATCAAGGAAAAGCCGCTACACACCCTCAGTGGGGACGAACGACGCGCCCAGGAGGAGGCGGCCGCAAAGGCCGCGACTCACTGAGCGGTACGGCAACTGTCGGGGGCGGGCCCGTTGGCCCGCCCCCGACCTGCGCCCACCGACGGACCGGCGGGGGCACTCCCTGCCGCCTCTGAGAGTCCGCGGAGGGCCGGTCACGGACGGCACCCGCACCGAAGAGCCCCATACCTCAGAGTCATGTCTATGCCTCAGAGGTATGGGGCTCAGGCCAACTCCCCCGGCACGGCTCGGGTCGCGGCCCGCGTTTTTCGGTAATGACAAGCTGCGAACCAGTTGCCACGTAACGTGAGGTGCAGCCGGTCAACCGGCTGACGCCAGACGTGCGACGGGCCGCCACTGTGGCGGCGCCGCTCGGCCGACTGCCGGGAGTCCGGCGAGATTCCCCGACCCGGCGTGATCCGGGTATGCGCGAATTCTGCCCAGTGGGCGCTGTGACGGTGCGAGGCTTCGGCCAGTTCTGCGCCGCCGCCGGCCCACACAGCCGCAGGAGGTGCGGACGATGCCCATGCTTTCGGTCTTCGATCCTCGGCACACCGTCGCTCCGCCGGGGTACAGCCGCTGGCTCATCCCGACCGCGGCGCTGGCCGTGCACGTCTGCATCGGCCAGGTCTACGCGACGAGCGTCTACAAGAACTCCCTCATCGCGCACTTCGACACCAGCCAGACGGCGATCGGGGCGATCTTCAGCATCGCCATCGTCATGCTGGGTTCGTCCGCCGCCGTGGGTGGCAGGTGGGTGGAGCGGA
Source organism: Micromonospora cremea (assembly GCF_900143515.1). NCBI lineage: Bacteria > Bacillati > Actinomycetota > Actinomycetes > Micromonosporales > Micromonosporaceae > Micromonospora > Micromonospora cremea. Next base: position 2,295,170 of record NZ_FSQT01000001.1, read on the forward strand.
ACGGACCGCGCCGGGCGATGTTCGTCTCGGCCTGCTTCTGGGCCACCGGGTTCCTTGTCGGCGCGCTCGGCATCGCGACCCATCAACTCTGGCTCCTCTACCTCGGGTACGGCGTCATCGGCGGCATCGGGCTCGGCATCGGCTACATCTCGCCGGTCTCCACGCTGATCAAGTGGTTCCCGGACCGGCCCGGCCTCGCCACCGGGCTGGCCATCATGGGTTTCGGCGGCGGAGCACTGGTCGCCGGCCCGCTCGCCCGCCAACTGCTCTCCCTCTACGACCCGGACTACAACCCCGCCAACCCGGCCGCAGTGGCGTCGGGACATGCCCTGGTGGCACTCTTCGTCACGTTCGCCATCGGATACTTCGTGATCATGATGTTCGGGCCGTTCAACGTCCGCGTCCCCGCGCCGGACTGGCGGCCCGCCGGGTTCGACCCCGCGCGCGTCGCCAGCCGGCCGCTGGTGACACGGGCGAGCGTGTCCGCGTCGAACGCCGTACGCACCCGTTCGTTCTGGCTGCTGTGGATCGTGCTGTTCTGCAACGTCACCGCGGGCATCGGCATCCTGGAACAGGCCAGCCCAATGATCCAGGACTTCTTCCGGGACAACGGGGTCAGCGCCGTCTCGGTGTCGGCGGCGGCCGGTTTCGTGGGAGTGCTGTCGCTGTTCAACATGGCCGGGCGTTTCGTCTGGTCGACGACCTCCGACCTCATCGGCCGCAAGCCCATCTACATGGTCTACCTCGGCGTCGGCATGGTGCTCTACGCGCTGCTCGCCGTGGCCGGCCACGCCGCGACGGCGGTCTTCGTGCTGATCGCCGCCGCCATCATCTCGTTCTACGGCGGCGGCTTCGCCACTGCCCCCGCCTACCTGCGGGACCTGTTCGGCACCTTCCAGGTCGGCGCCATCCACGGCCGGCTCCTGACCGCCTGGTCGGCGGCGGGCGTCGCCGGGCCGTTGATCGTCAACGGGATCCTCGACACGCAGGGCAAGCCCGGCACCCTCACCGCGTCGGCGTACCGGCCCGCGCTGTTCACGATGGTGGGCATCCTCGCCATCGGGTTCATCGCCAACCTGCTGATCCGCTCCGTGCCGGAACGGTTCCACGAGCCCGACCGGGGACCGACCTCGCCCGTGGCGCGTGCCACCGTCACCGACCCGGTCGCCCTCGGCCCGGACAGTCAACCCCCGGTGCCGCAGCAGGTCGGCGGCCAGACCGGGCGGCTCTGGCTGTCGTGGCTGCTCGTCACGGCGCTACTCGGATACGGCATCGTCCAGACCGCCATCACCGCCGCGAAGCTGTTCACCGGCTGATGTCATCCGCGCCCCGGCGAGGATGATGGCGCCGGGGCGCGGACACGGGGCGCGGGCACCGCGCGCGCCCACACCCCGGACGAACGGCTCCCAGGCCCGGGGCGTGCGGTCTACGCGCTCCGCGCTAACGGACGGCCGTCGACTCGTTCTGCTCGAGCCGCTCCCGCTGCGGCACGACCGTGTACTTCGGATCGCGCGCGGACGCCCTGCCGGCCTCGAAGACGCCGAACCGGGTAGCGACGGACGACGCCACGAGGGCCGCGCCGGAGATCGCCGACAAGATCCTGCTGCGCCGGCTGACCAGTGCGGCGGCGGTGCCCACGGCGAGCAGCGCGCGCCCCGCCCGGACCAGTCGGCCGCTGCGTCCCTGCGCGTAGGGCTCGCCGGTCAGGCCCAGCCGCTCCAACCGGCGACCGCCGACAAGTTCGATGGTCGCGGCTGCCAGCGCGAGCCGCCGCAGCGGGGCGGTCTCCGCGGCCGGCGCCGCCATCAGCCCGACCCCGGACGCGGCGGCGAGCGCGCTGCCGGCGAAGACGAACGGCAGTGACGGGTACGCGTCGTGCCAGGACGGCACGGCGGTGTCGGCGAGCAGCACCCCGGTGTAGGTGGCCAGAGCCGGCGCGGTGGCCGCGGCGGCCAGGCCGGCGACGTTGCCGATGGGCGGCGCCAGTCGGCGGGCAAGGCCGAGCGCACCGTGCTGCGGGAGCAGCGGCGCCAGCTCGGTGACCGCGGCCACGCCGGCCAGCGGCCCGAACGCGGCGAGGATCCAGGTGCCGACCGACATCGGCGAGGTCAGCTTGGCGACCCGGAGCATGTGGTGGAACCGGTCCGGCCGCCCGAGGTCGTGAACCAGCAGGTACGTGCTGGCGGCGACGCCGCCGAGGGCTGTCCAGCGGCTCACCGTCCGCAGCCCGGGCCGTCCGGTCAGTTGGGCACCCGCGCCAATCAGCGCGCTCCCCGCGGCGAGGCCGCCGGTGAACAGGTAGCCAGCGATGTCGTGCTTCCAGACCGGCGGCTTGAGGACCGGCCGGCCGTAGTAGGAGCTGAAGTCGGCCGGCGGCACGGTCAGCTGCTCGCCGCCGTGGCCACGCCCTCGACCGGGCTGGCGGTGGTGCTGCCCGTCGGGCTGGTCGAGGCGGGCCTGGAACTCGCGGAACCGGGCGCCGGCCGGCTCGGGTGGCGTCGTGTCCGTCATGGCCGCCTGCCCATGAACGCGACTGCGGTGGCGGCGGCCATCGTCAATGCCGCGAGCCCGGCGCGTTTCCACATGGCCGGTAGGTCGCGGGTGGTCACGATCGGGTCCGGCGGCAGCCCGTACACCTCCGGCTCATCCAACAGCAGGAAGAACGCCCCGTCACCACCGACCCCGTCGTTCGGGTCGTGCCCGTACAACCGCGCCTCGGGCACCCCCCGCTCATGCAGGGTCGCCACCCGCGCGGCAGCCCGCTCCCGCAACTCGTCCAACGCCCCGTACTGGATCGACTCCGTCGGACACGCCTGCGCACACGCCGGCGTCATCCCCACACCCAACCGGTCGTAACACAGCGTGCACTTCCACGCCCGACCATCATCCTTACGCTGATCGATCACCCCGTACGGGCAGGCCGAAATGCAGTAACCACACCCATTGCAGATGTCCTCCTGCACCACCACCGTGCCGAACTCCGTACGAAACAACGAACCCGTCGGGCAGACATCCAGACACGCCGCATGCGTGCAGTGCTTGCACACATCCGACATCATCAACCAACGGAAATCCGTACGTTGCTCCGCGCCGGTGCCCCGACCCGGCGGCTGCGCACCCGGCATCCCGAGGAACTCCGGCCCAGCGGCCATCCGAGCCGCCGCCGGCGGCGAGCCGGTGGGCAGACCCGGGTACGTCCCGGTGTCGGTGCTGGTGTGCGCCCCGACCGCCGCCGTCTCCGGGCTGACCGGCGGCCCGTCCGGAGTGTCGCGGAACGCCGGGGTCGCCCAGCCGATCGGGCGCGACTGCTCGACGAACGCGACGTGCCGCCACGAGTTCGCGGTCAGCGCCCCGGTGTTGTCGTACGACATGCCCAGCAGGTCGAGCCCGCTCTCGGGGACGAGGTTCCATTCCTTGCAGGCCACCTCGCACGCCTTGCAGCCGATGCAGACGCTGGTGTCGGTGAAGAACCCCATCCGTGGCGGGGCATCGACGTAGCCGGCGTCGGGCGCCGGGTCGAGCGGGCCGTACAGGCTGTTGGCGTGGGGCATCGTCAGACCTCCGGGTCGCGGCCGCTGTCAGCGATGTCGGTCGTGACCTGCGGTGGATAGTGCTGTACGAGATCCCCGGACCGTCGCCGGTAGTCGACGACGAGTTCCAGCAGCTCCTGGCCTCTCGGGCGTCGACCGGGCCGGACGTCACAGGTGCCGACCTTGCTCTCCTGGATCAGGACGTTGGGGTCGAGGCTGATGCCGAACAGGTCGTTGGCCGAGTCGCCGGTCACCAGGCCCTCGAAGCCGAAGTGGTACGGCAACCACACCTGGTGGATGATCCGGCCGTCCACCCGCAGCGGAGTGAGCCGGTCGGTCACCAGCACCTTCGCCTCGATGGCCGCGCGCGCGGTGACCAGGTGGGCCCAGCCCAGGTGGTTCAGCCCGCGTTCGGCCGCCAACTCCGGCGATACCTCGACGAACATCTCCGGTTGCAGCTCGGCCAGTGGGCGGACCGTCCGGCTCATCGCGCCGGCGGTGTGGTGCTCGGTGAGCCGGCTGACCGTGAACACGTACGGGAACACCGCGCTGTGCGGCTCCGGTGGGCTCGGGTTAAGCGTGTTGATCGGGTGTATGTAGACCTTGCGGGTCGGGTTGGCCTGCTGCCGGTAGAGCGGGTTACGCACCGGCGACTCGACGGGCTCGTAGTGCGTGGGCATCGGCCCGTCGAGCACGCCGGTGGGGGCGTACAGCCAGCCCTTGCCGTCGCCTTGGAGGACGAACGGGTCGTCGCCGGCGAGCCCCGTGATGCCCGAGGAGCCCGGTGGCGGCCGGTAGGACGGCGGTTTGGTCTTTTCGAAGTCCGGCACGTCGTAGCCGGTCCACTCGGCCTTCTGCGGGTCCCACCAGACGTACTTCTTACGTTCGCTCCACGGTCTGCCGTCCGGGTCGGCGGAGGCGCGGTTGTAGAGGATGCGTCGATTCGCCGGCCAGGCCCAGCCCCACTCGGCGGCCACCCAGTCCTGCTCGTGCCGGGACTTGCGTCGGGCCGCCTGGTTCACGCCGTCGGCGTACACACCCGTGTAGATCCAGCACCCACCGGCGGTGGAGCCGTCGTCCTTCATCTCGGTGAACGTCGACAACGGCCGGCCGCTGGCCACCTCGTAGCCGTTGATCTCGTACAGCACCGATTCGGCGCTCGGCTCGGCGTTCGGCCCGTGCGTCGGGTAGTGCCAGTTCAGGTCGAGCAGTGCCCGGTCGCGGGGTCGGGTCGACTGAGCCAACCGTTCCCGGATGATGCGTCCGAGGTGGTAGAAGAACCACAGCTCGGAGCGGGCGTCGCCTGGTGGCTCGACGGCCTTCTCCCGCCACTGCAGCAGCCGCTGGGTCTGGGTGAAGCTGCCCTCCTTCTCCACGTGCGAGGCGGCGGGCAGGAAGAACACCTCCGTACGGCACTCTTCGGGCACGATCTCGCCGGTCTCGATCTCCGGCGCGTGCTGCCAGAACGTGGCGCTCTCGATCATGAACAGGTCTCGGACGACCAGCCAGTCCAGATTCGCCATGCCGAGGCGCTGGGCGCGGCCGTGCGCCGAGCCGACCGCCGGGTTCTGCCCGAGCAGGAAGTACCCCTTGACCTTCCCGTCGATCATGTTCAGCACCTGCTGGTAGGTACCGTGGTCGCCGGTCATCCGCGGCATGTAGCCGTAGCAGTAGTCGTTCTCGGCGGTGGCCGCGTCCCCCCAGTACGCCTTGAGGAGGTTCACCCCGTAGGTGCGCGCGTTACCCCAGAAGCCCTTCTGCCCCGGGTGCCGGATGCTGTCCACCCACTCGTCCAGCGTCGGGTGATCCGCGTGGTGCGGCATCGGCAGGTAGCCGGGCAGCAGATTGAACAGCGTCGGGATGTCCGTCGAGCCCTGGATGCTGGCGTGCCCACGCAGGGCCATCACTCCACCACCCGGACGGCCCATGTTGCCGAGCAGCAGTTGGATGATCGCGCCCGTGCGGATGTACTGCACCCCGACGCTGTGCTGCGTCCAGCCCACCGAGTAGACGAGCATTCCGGTCCGCTCCCGGCCGGAGTTCTGCGTCCAGGCCTGAGCCAGCTCCAGGAACTTCTCCTGCGAGATGCCGCAGACCCGCTCCACCATCTCCGGCGTGTAACGGGCAAAGTGCCGCTTCAGGATCTGGTAGACGCAGCGCGGATGCTGCAACGTCTCGTCCCGTTCGGTCTGCCCGTTCACCGGTGCGCCGTGCGACTCGTGCTCCAGCCCGGCAGCGGTTTCCCGCTGTGTCTCGGTGTCCCGGGTCGCGACGTTCTGCCCGTCCCCCTCGTACCGCCAACTCTTCTGGTCGTAACTGGCGTTGTCCTCCTTGAAGCCGGAGAAGAGGCCGTGCAGATCCTCAGTGTCGAGGTACTCGTCGGTCACAATCGTGGCGGCGTTGGTGTAGGAGACCACGTACTCCCGGAAGTCGAGTTCGTTGTCCAGGATGTAACGCACCACCCCGCCCAGCAGCGCGATGTCGGTGCCCGCCCGGATCGGCAGGTACGCGTCAGCCAGCGCGCTGGTCCGGGTGAACCGCGGGTCGACGTGGAAGACCTTCGCACCCCGACGCTTGGCCGCCATCACCCACTGGAAGCCCACCGGATGTGCCTCGGCCATGTTCGAGCCCTGGATGACGATCACGTCTGAGTTGGCCAGGTCCTGCTGGAACTGGGTGGCGCCGCCGCGACCGAAGCTGGTCCCCAGACCGGGGACGGTGGCGGAGTGTCAAATACGGGCCTGGTTCTCGATCTGGAGCGCCCCCATCGCGGTGAACAACTTCTTGATGAGGTAGTTCTCCTCGTTGTCCAGCGTCGCCCCACCCAGGCTGCAGATACCCAGCGTCCGGTTGAGCGGCCGGCCCTCGGCGTCGACGTCCTCCCACGTCTCGTCCCGGGCCGCCAGCACCCGATCAGCGATCATGTTCATCGCCGTGTCGAGGTCGAGGTCCTCCCACTCGGTGCCGTACGGCCGGCGGTAGCGGACCGTCGTCTGCCGCAACGGGCTGGTCACCAGGCTCTTGCTGGCCGCACCCTTCGGACAGAGCCGACCCTGGGAGATCGGGCTGTCCGGATCGCCCTCGATCTGGGTGACCTGCCCGTCCTTGACGTACACCCGCTGGGCGCAGCCGACGGCGCAGTAGGGACAGACGGACTTGGCCACCGAGTCGGCGGTGTCGGTGCGGGCGGTGAGCGACAGGGAGCGGGCGGATTTGGCCGCGGCGCCCCGACCCAGCGGGTCGGTGCCGGTGACCTGACGGTAGAGCGGCCAGCTTTCGACCCAGCGCCGCACCCCCATCACTGCACCTTTCCGACGAAAGCGATAAAACGTGAACAGACCGACAATAGATGAGCGGCCACCCAGCGCGCAGCGGGATCCCGCAGCTCACCGACGAATGCCCTCCCCGGCCCGGTCGATCAGGCCGGGGAAGGCCGAGGTGGTACGACGTGGGCAACGAGATCCTGACGACCCCGGGCGGAGCAGGAGGCCTGTGGCTCGGTCAGGGGCGGGCGGTGGATCGGGGTCTCGAGGTCGGTGAGCGGGCGACCCGAGCCGCCCCACGCCTCGGCGATGATCTCGGCGGCGATCGCCACGGCCGTCTCCTCCGGCGTGCGCGCGCCGAGGTCCAGCCCGATCGGCGAGGAGAGCCGGGCCAGGGCGGCCTCGCTCACGCCCGCCTCGCGCAGCCGTCGTAGCCGATCGGAGTGCGTACGGCGGCTGCCCATCGCCCCGATGTAGCGGGCGGGGGTGTGCAGGGCGACCTCGAGCAGCGGCACGTCGAACTTCGGGTCGTGGGTCAGGACGCAGAGCACCGTGCGGTCGTCCACGGTCGTCGACTCCAGATACGTGTGCGGCCACTGGACGACGAGGTCGTCGACGTCCGGGAAGCGCGTACGGGTGGCGAACACCGGGCGGGCGTCGCAGACCGTGACGTGGTAGCCGAGGAACCGGCCGATCCGGGCCATCGCGGCGGCGAAGTCGATCGCACCGAAAATGATCATGCGGGCTGGGGACACGTACGACTGGACGAACACCGACACCTCGTCGAGTCGCTCCTCCCCCTGGCGGCCGAGGTGGACCATGCCGGTGGTGCCGAGGGCGAGCATGCCGGCGGCGTGACGGGCAACCGCGTCGTCCAGGTTCGACGCGCCGAGGCTGCCCGCGACCCGGTCGGGCCAGATCACCAGCTGCGCGTTCTCGACCGATGCCGTGGCGACCGGCCGGCCGTCCCGGATCGCCGCGAGCACCTCGTCGGGCTCGGTCATCGCGACGTCCGGCTGAACCAGGATCTCGATCGTGCCGCCGCAGGTCAGGCCGACGTCGAACGCGTCGTCGTCGCTGACGCCGTAGGTCTGGGTGCGGGCCTGGCCGGTCTCGACCGCCGCCCGGCACAGCTCGTAGACGGCGCCCTCGACGCACCCGCCCGAGATGCTGCCCAGGACCTCGCCGCTGGCGGAGACGGCCATGGCGGCGCCGGGCTGCCGGGGCGCCGACTGCCAGGTTCGGACGACGGTCGCGACGGCGAACGGAACGCCGGCGGCGCGCCAGCCGGTCAGTCCGTCGACGATGTCCCTCATGGCCGCACGATCCGCGAGCGCCGGCGGCACCGTCAACGGCGACCTAAGCAGTTGCTTAGGTCGCCGTTGACTTCGGCCGGCGCCGGGATCAGATTTTCCGCAACCACGGAGGTGCGACATGCAGGTGCCGGCACCGTTCGAGTACGAGCGAGCCACCAGTGTGGATCATGCAATCGGCCTGCTGGAGCGGCTGGGCAGCACGGCACGGCTGATCGCCGGCGGGCACAGCCTGCTGCCGATGATGAAGCTCCGGCTGGCCAACTTCGACTACCTCATCGACATCAACGACCTGCACGCCGAACTCGGCTACGTCGAGACGGGCCCGGACGAGGTACGGATCGGCGCGCTCACCCGACATCGGGAGCTGCTCGAGTCAGCCCAGCTGGCCGCGGCGTTCCCCATCTTCGCCGACGCCGAGCGGGTGATCGCGGACCCGGTGGTGCGCAACCGGGGAACGCTGGGCGGATCGCTCTGCCAGGCCGACCCGTCCGAGGACCTCTCGGCGGTCTGCACGACGCTGGACGCGAGGTGCGTCATTCGCGGCCCGGGCGGCGCCGAGCGGGTCGTGTCGATGGAGGAGTTCCACGTCGGGCCGTACGAGACGGCCGTCGCGGACGGCGAGATGCTGGTTGAGGTGCGGTTGCCGGTGCGGCCCGGATGCGGCAGCGCGTACGAGAAGGTCGAGCGCCGGGCCGGCGACTGGGCCGTGGTGTCGGCCGGCGCGGCGGTGTGGCTCGACGGCGGCGCGATCGTGGACGCCCGGGTCGGGCTCGCCGCGGTCGGCCCGAACACGACGGGCATCCCGGAGATCTCGGCGGCGCTGCGCGGGCGTGAGCCCTCCGAGAGCCTGTTCGAGCAGGCCGGAGCGATCGCCGCGGGTAGCTGCGATCCGGCGACCGACCAGCGCGGCAGCGTCGACTACAAGCGGCATCTGGCCGCCGAGCTGACCAGACGGACCCTGCGCCGGGCCGTCGAGCGGGCGAGGAGCTGAGCATGCAGGTCACGATGACCGTCAACGACGTCGAGGTCACCCGGGAGATCGAGGCCCGGCTGCTGCTGGTGCACTTCCTGCGGGACGTGCTGGGCCTGACCGGCACGCACTGGGGCTGCGACACCAGCAACTGCGGCACCTGCGTGGTCTGGTTGGACGGCGAGCCGGTGAAGTCGTGCACGGTGCTCGCCGCGATGGCCGGCGGCCACCGGGTGCGTACCGTCGAGGGCCTCGCCAAGGGCGCCCAGCTCGACCCGGTCCAAGAGGGTTTCATGCAGTGCCACGGCCTGCAGTGCGGTTTCTGCACGCCGGGGATGATGATGACCGCCCGAGCGCTGCTCGACCGGAACCCGGATCCGAGCGAGACGGAGATCCGGGAGGCGATCTCGGGTCAGATCTGCCGGTGTACGGGCTACGCCACCATCGTGCGGTCGGTCCGCTGGGCCGCCGTGGCCGAGGCGGAGGCCGCCGCCCGGGTCGCCGAGACCACCGAATCGACCGAGGCCGGCGAGATCGACACCGCCGGCCAGCCCGCGGAGGCCGCCGCATGACCACCGTGCACGAGCGCGTGGACACCTTCCACGACAACGACCAGAAACCCGTCGGGTACGGCCGGATGCTGCGTAAGGAGGACCCGCGGTTTCTCCGCGGTCGCGGCCGGTACGTCGACGACGTTCAACTGCCCGGCATGCTGCACCTGGCCATCCTCCGGGCTCCGGTGGCGCACGCCCGGATCGTCAGCATCGACACGAGCGCCGCCGAGGCGTCGCCCGGGGTCAGGGCGGTGGTGACCGGCGCGATGCTGGCGCAGCAGGGCCTGGCCTGGATGCCGACCCTCTCCAACGACGTGCAGGCCGTGCTCGCCACCGACAAGGTGCGCTTCCAGGGCCAGGAGGTCGCCTTCGTCGTCGCCGAGGACCGCTACGCGGCGCGCGACGCGTTGGAGTTGATCGACGTCGAGTACGACGTCCTCGACCCGGTGATCGACGCCCGCCGGGCGTTGGAGCCGGGCGCCCCGCTCATCCGCGACGACCTCGAGGGTAAGGCGAACAACCACTGCTTCGACTGGGAGACCGGCGACGAGGCGGCCACCGAGGCGGTGTTCGCGCGCGCGGACGTCGTGGTCAGCCAGGATCTCGTCTACCCGCGGGTGCATCCGGCGCCGATGGAGACGTGTGGGGCCGTCGCCGACTTCGACGCCGTCGACGGCAAGCTGCGGCTCTGGTCCACCACCCAGGCGCCACACGCGCACCGCACCCTCTACGCCATCGTGGCGGGCATCCCGGAGCACAAGATCCAGGTGATCTCGCCGGACATCGGCGGCGGGTTCGGCAACAAGGTGCCGATCTACCCCGGGTACGTCTGCGCGATCGTCGCCTCGATCGTCACGGGCAAACCGGTGAAGTGGATGGAGGACCGGTCGGAGAACCTGATCAGCACCGGCTTCGCCCGCGACTACATCATGCGCGGTGAGATCGCGGCGACCCGGGACGGCCGGATCCTCGGCATCCGCACCAACGTGCTGGCCGACCACGGCGCGTTCAACGGCACCGCCGCGCCGGTGAAGTACCCGGCCGGCTTCTTCGGGGTCTTCACCGGCAGCTACGACATCGAGGCCGCCTACTGCAGGATGACGGCGGTCTACACCAACAAGGCGCCCGGCGGCGTCGCGTACGCCTGCTCGTTCCGGATCACCGAGGCGGTCTACCTGGTCGAGCGGATCGTCGACTGTCTCGCCGACGAGCTGGGCATGGACCCGGCCGAACTGCGGCTGAAGAACTTCATCAAGCCGGAGCAGTTCCCGTACACGACGAAGACCGGCTGGGTGTACGACTCCGGCAACTACGAGCCGACCATGCGGCTAGCGATGGACATGGCCGGCTACGCCGAGCTGCGCCGTGAGCAGGAGGAGAAGCGAGCCCGGGGCGAACTGATGGGCATCGGCATCGCGTTCTTCACCGAGGCGGTCGGCGCCGGCCCCCGCAAGAACATGGACATTCTCGGGCTGGGCATGGCGGACGGCTGCGAGCTGCGCGTCCACCCGACCGGCAAGGCCGTGGTACGGCTCAGCGTGCAGTCCCAGGGCCAGGGGCACGAGACCACGTTCGCGCAGATCGTCGCCGAGGAGATCGGGATCCCGCCGGCCGACATCGAGGTGCTGCACGGCGACACCGACAACACCCCGTTCGGCCTCGGCACGTACGGCAGCCGCTCGACGCCTGTGTCGGGCGCGGCGGCCGCCCTGGTGGCGCGCAAGGTCCGCGACAAGGCCCGGATCATCGCCTCGGGCATGCTCGAGGTCTCGGTGGCGGACCTGGAGTGGGAGAAGGGCGCGTTCCACGTCAAGGGCGACCCGGGCACGTCCGTCACGATCCAGGACATCGCCATGCGCGCGCACGGCGCGGGTGACCTGCCCGAGGGCATCGAGGGCGGGCTCGAGGCGCAGATCTGCTACAACCCGTCGAACCTGACGTACCCGCACGGCGCGTACATCTGCGTGGTGGACATCGATCCCGGCACCGCGCAGGTGAAGGTGCGGCGGTTCATCGCGGTCGACGACTGCGGCACCCGGATCAACCCGATGATCATCGAGGGGCAGGTGCACGGCGGGCTGACCGACGGGGTCGGCATGGCGCTGATGGAGATGATCGCGTTCGACGAGGACGGCAACTGCCTCGGCGCGTCGCTGATGGACTACCTGATCCCGACGTCACTCGAGGTGCCCGACTGGGAGACCGGCTTCACCGTCACCCCGTCGCCGCACCACCCGATCGGGGCGAAGGGCGTCGGCGAGTCGGCGACGGTCGGTTCTCCCCCGGCGATCGTCAACGCGGTCGTGGACGCCCTCAAGCCCTTCGGCGTACGGCACGCCGACATGCCGCTGACGCCGTCGCGGGTCTGGGACGCGATGCGCGGCCAGGCCCGGCCGCCGGTCTGAGGGGGCCGAGGATGACCACCATCGCGGACCGCGCCCGGGAGCTGACCACCTCCCGCGAGCCGTTCGTGCACGCCACCGTGGTCCGCGCCCAGGAGCCGACGTCGGCCCGACCGGGCGACGCCGCGGTGATCCGGGCGGACGGCTCGATCGAGGGCTTCGTGGGCGGGGTATGCGCCGAGAGTTCGGTGCGGGCCGCCGCGCTCGACGCCCTGCGCGACGGTGACGCCCTGCTGCTGCGGGTGCTGCCGGACGGCGCGACCCCGTTTCCCGAGACGCCGGGGGCGCGGGTGGTGGTGAACCCGTGCCACTCCGGCGGCGCCGTCGAGGTCTTCCTTCGACCGATGCTGCCGGCGCCGGCGCTGCGGGTGGTCGGTGACACGCCGATCGCCGCTGCGGTGGCGACGTTGGCGGCGTTCCTGGACTTCGACGTCGTCACGTCCGACGACCACGCCGGCTGCACCGCCGTCGTGGTGGCCGGGCTGGGCAGGGGCGAGCAGGACGCGATCCGGGCCGCGCTGGACGCCGGCGTGGGCTTCGTCGCGCTGGTCGCCAGCCACAAACGCGGCGCGGTCGTGCTCGACGAGCTCGGGTTGACCGACGCCGAGCGGGCCCGCGTCCACTCGCCGGCCGGGCTGGAAATCGGCGCGCGTACGCCGCAGGAGATCGCACTGTCCATCATGTCGGAGGTGGTCCGGGCGATCCGGGTGCACGGGCTGAGCCCGTCGTCGGGCGCGCCGACCGCGAGGCCGCACCAGGCCGTCGACCCGGTGTGCGGGATGACCGTGCTGGTCGGGCCGGAAACGCCGTACGCGCGGGTCGACGGGCAGGACATCTGGTTCTGCTGCGCCGGCTGCCTCGCGCGTTTCACGGCGGCGTAGCCCGTGTTCACGACCGGCCTGGTGCTCGCCGCGGGGGCGTCGGTCCGTCTCGGCGAGGCGAAGCAGTTGCTCCCGTACCGGGGACGGACGCTGCTCGACGCGACCCTCGACCTGGCCCGCTCGTGTGGCTTCGACCAACTGCTCGTGACCCTCGGCGGCGCGGCGAGCGGGATCCGCGACCGGGTGGACCTCACCGGGTGCCAGGTCGTCGAAAACTCGGCATTCAGCAGCGGCTGCGGCTCGTCCGTCAGCACCGCCGCCCGGGCGATGGACCCGCGCGCCGACGCGCTCGTGCTGCTCCTCGGCGACCAGCCCGGGGTGCGTGCCGCCGACGTCCGCCGGGTCGCCGCGGCGGCCACCCCGCTGGCCGTGTGCCGGTACGCCGACGGGTTGGGCCATCCGTTCCGCTTCGGCCGCGAGGTCCTTCCCGAGCTGTACGACCTGCACGGCGACAAGGCCGTCTGGAAGCTGCTGCACTCCGGCCGCCACCCGGTGACCGAGGTGCCCGCCGACGGGCCGGTGCCGATCGACGTGGACACCCGCGTGGACTACGAGCGGCTGCTGGCGGGAGAGCCGTGAAGGATGCCCTGACCGTCCGACACCGCCTCGACGCCGTCGACTACCTGGTCGACGACGGCATGGCGATGGCCCTGTTCCTGGCGTTGCGGCTCGGCCGGCCGCTGCTGCTGGAGGGCGAGCCCGGAGTCGGCAAGACCGCCGCCGCGAAGGCGCTAGCCCGGGCACTGGAGACACCACTGATCCGGCTGCAGTGCTACGACGGGCTGACCGCCGGCGAGGCGCTCTACGAATGGAACTACCAGCGGCAGCTGCTGGCGATCCGGCTCGCCGAGGCGAAGCACGCCCGGCTCACCGACGCGGACCTGTTCAGCGCCGAGTTCCTCCAGGAACGGCCGATCCTGCGGGCCGTACGCCATCAGGGACCGGTCCCGCCGGTCCTGCTGATCGACGAGATCGACCGCGCCGACGACGAGTTCGAGGCGCTGCTGTTCGAGTTCCTCGGCGAGGCCGGGGTGACGATCCCCGAACTCGGCACGTTCACCGCGCGCACGCCCCCCGTCGTGGTGCTCACCTCCAACCGCAGCCGGGAACTGCACGACGCGCTGCGTCGCCGCTGCCTGTACCACTGGATCGACTTTCCCGAACCGGAGCGCGCCGTGGAGATCGTCCGCCGGGCCGTGCCGGGCGCGACCGAGCCCCTGATCCGCACGGCGGTCCAGTTCATCGGCGGCGTACGTGGCCGGGGATTGGAGAAGGCGCCGGGGATGGCGGAGACCATCGACTGGGTCGCCGCGCTGTCCGTGCTCGGCGCCGCCGACCTGGCCACCGCCGAGGTTTCCCGGACCATCGGCACCATCGCCAAGACCGCCGACGACCGCGCCGTCGTCGCCGCCGCGCTCGGCAGCCACCAGGAGAGCCAGGTATGAAGATCACCAATGAGTTCACGGTCGCCGTTCCGATCGAGCGGACCTGGGCTGTGCTCACCGACCTCGAAGGGATCGCGCCGTGCCTGCCGGGCGCCCAACTGACCGGCGTCGACGGTGACGTCTACCGCGGCAGGGTGAAGGTCAAGGTCGGGCCGGTCATCTCGGAGTTCGCAGGCACCGCCCAGTTCGTCGAGAAGGACGACGCGGCGTACCACGGAGTGATCGACGCGAAGGGCCGCGACGCCCGGTCGACGGGGAACGCCTCCGCGCTGGTCACCGCCCGCCTCCGGCCGGACGGCGACCGGACGCTGGTCAGCGTGGACACCGACCTCAAGATCTCGGGGAAGCTGGCCCAGTTCGGCAGCGGCATGATCAAGGAGGTGTCGGGCAGGTTGCTGGCCCAGTTCGTCGCCAACCTAGAGGCCAAGCTGGCGGCCGAGCAGACGCCGTCGGCCGCCGACGCCGCTGCGACCGTGCCGGCCCCCCGGCCTGAGTCCGAGCCCGGCACGTCCGCCGCGCAGCCCGAACCCGGCCCCCTGCCGGCTGCGTCCGCCGCAGCGGTCGCGACGACGCCCGTCACCGCGTCCGTCGCGCCCTCGCCGGTAGAGCCGCCATCGGTAGTGCCGTCGGCCGCCACCCTGCGTGCCACGCCGTCCGCCGAACCGGAAGCGCTCGACCTGCTCAGCATCGCCGGCGGTTCGATCACCAAGCGGCTCGTACCGGTGATCGTCGGCCTCGTCGCGGTCGGCGCGGTGATCGCCTGGCTGGTCGCACGCCGGTGAGTCCAGCGCTGCTGCGCGGAATCGACCGGGCCGCGTTCGCGGTGGGGTTCGCCGGCCGACTGCGGCACGCCGGCATCCCGGCCGGGCTGACCGACATCGACGACTTCGTCCGGGCGCTCGACGCCAGCCCACCCGACTCGATGTCCACGCTCTACTGGACCGCCCGAATCAGCCTGGTCCGGCGGCACGCCGACCTCAGCGCGTTCGACCGCGTCTTCGCAGCGGTCTTCGGGGACGCCCCGCCGCTGCCACCATCGCGCCGATCCGCGATCCCGACGGGAGACCGCGACGACGTCCACGTGCCGATACCCACCGGCACGGCCGACGATGGTCCGGGCGGCGGACTGCCGTGGGCGACGTTGCCGCCGGCCGTCGCTCAGGCGCCGGAGTCCGACACCGCTCTGCGGCTGCCCGAGCGGCGCCCCAGCGCCCTCGCCGGGGTCGCCGAGCGGCCATTCGACGAGCTCGACGCCGCACAGGTCACGCTGCTCGGCGACGCCCTACGCGCGGCCGTCGCCGGCTGGCCGACCCGCCGCGCCAGGCGGCACGCCATCAGCCCGACCGGACGGCGGATCGCGCTGCGGCCCACGATCACGCGGGCCCGCCGCACCGGATGGGAGCCCGTCGAGGTCGTCCGCGAGCGGCCGGTACAACGACCGCGCCGGGTCGTGCTGCTCTGCGACGTCAGCGAGTCGATGCGGGCGCAGGCGACCGCGTACCTGCACCTGATGCGGGCGTTCGCGGTCGTCGCCGAGGCGGAGGCGTTCGCGTTCGCGACGACGCTGACCCGACTCACGGTGCTGCTGCGACACACGTCGGCCGCCGAGGCGGTCGCGCAGGCCAGCGCGGCCGTCACCGACCGGTACGGCGGCACCCGGATCGCCACGAACCTCCGCACCCTGCTCACCTCCCGGCACGCGGACGCCGTCCGCGGGGCTGTGCTGGTGATCGGCTCGGATGGCTGGGACAGCGACCCGCCCCACGAACTCGCCGCCGTGATGGCCCGACTGCGCCGTCGCGCATACCGGATCGTCTGGTTGAATCCGCGCGCCGGCGCCCCCGGCTTCACTCCCCGGGCCGGCGGCATGGCCGCCGCGCTCCCCTACTGTGACCGGCTGCTGCCGGCCGGGACGTTCCAGGACCTGCTGCTCGCCGCCCGTCAGCTCCAGAGCGTCACGTGCACCGACGGCCTGAAATGACCGATGCTGACCCCTGCGCCGCGCATCATCGCCTGTATCGCCCGAGGTGTCGACGAGAACCGCGACAGCTCGGCGGCGGCCGACAGGGGGCCTGGACTGGCGAGCACCTGCGAGTGCCACACCGCCTCGACGGTCGCGTGCGGCCCCATCACCTGCTGGAGCTGGCCGTCGCGCACGTCCGGTGTGACGGTGAACGAGAGCGCCGGCGAGACGCCCCTGCCTCGCTTGGCCTCCCCCAGCGCCGCCGCGTGGCTCTGGAAGATCTGCTGCCGGTCGTCGGGCACGGCCAGCCGGCGCAGCATCGCGGGCACCGCGCCCAGGTCGGTGGCCGCCGACGGGCCGAGCAGCCAGGTCTGCTCCCGCAACTGCCCTGGAGACGCCGACACACCGGCCAGCGGATGATCCGGGCCGACCACGACCACGAGCCGGTAGTTCATCATCGGCCGGCAGGTGATCGCCGTGTCGACAACCGGCGGCTGCGGCCCGACCGCGATGTCCGCGGACCGGGTCAGCAACAGCGACTCGAACGAGCCCGGGTTGCGCACGCTCAGCTCGACATCGAGGTCGGCGGCCCGCTTCGCGAACAGCTCGATCAGCCCCGGCGCGGCGAACTCGGCGAACAGGCTGGATGCGGCCACCCGTAGCAGCCGCCGGCCACGTTTCGCGGCGGACACCTCAAGGATCGTCCGATCCTGCAGACCCAACAGCTCCGCCGCGCGACTGGCCAGCCGGAGTCCGCCCGGGGTGAACGCGAGCCCCGCCGCCGTCTTGGTGAACAGCTTGTCCCCGAACTCCTTGCGCAACTGTGCGACGTGGAGCGACACGGCCGACTCGGACACCGCCAGCTCTGCGGCGGCCTGCTTGACGGACCCCAGCCGGACCACGGCGACATATGCGCGCAGTTGCGTCGGGGTCATCGGCGTCACCCACCTCCCCGCCCGATCGCTGGTTCGGCTCTCCGTCGAGACGAACCTCGATCATCCCCGCTGAACTGCCCCGCCGCCAGCGTCGGTTCACCCGAGCGCAGCCGCCCCCGCGCCACTAATCGGCTTGCCGGTTCGGGGGCGCTTGCCTACCGTCGTGGGGCACCTCCCGGTGCGCAGGCAACGGCTACTTCCTCTTCCGAAGGTGAGACGTGGGTTCGAATCCCACCGCCACTTCGGGTGGCGTCGACCAGTGGCCCAGGTCGCCTTGGCCCGCAAGGGCCGGTCGCCGTCGCCGCTTCGATCTCGGGAGGCGCCCTACGCCGCACGCCCGGTGCGACGGACACGGCTACTTCTATGGTGACGGCCCTGCAAGGGCCTCGCGGTTCGAATCCGCGAACACCGTGTCCACTTTTGATCTCGGGCGTGCGGCGTGACCACATCCCTCTCGCTTTCGAGATCGCAAACTCCATTGCCCGGCCGGTGCCGCCACCGCTACGGTCGTGACCGCACTTCCCGGTGCGGCAGGCGACGGTTACATCTGGAGGGGTTCACGCTCCGGTGAAAGACCACCCGTCGCCGACCTCGATCTCGGGGAGCGCGCGACCACGCCGCACACCCGGTGCGCAGGCAACGGTTACTTCAGGGTTCCGCAGATGGGGGTTCGAGTCCCTCGACGCCTTCGGGCGGATGGTTCAACGGACAGAACGGCGGACTAGTCCGTGGCCGATTCTGATCTCGGGTGTGCGGTGTGGTCGCGCCTTCCCGGCCGACTGACGTGGGGGACGTCATGGCCAAGTTCAACCTCAAGCTGCGCAAGAGCCGACACCAGCCGATGACCGCCGAGGGCGCGCGGGGCTTCACCCGTGAGCCGCGCATCGAGCTGTTCCTGCTCGGTGTGTCGAACATGGTCGGCGAGGACACCTTCTACGAGGGCGCCACGGACCGGGACGCTCGCTTCCGCGACCTGGTCGCCGCCGTGGCCGTCGCCGACCCCGACTGGTTCTCCCGTTTCGTGCCGTGGCTCCGGTCCGGCGCGATGATGCGCTCGGCGTCCGTGGTCGCGGCCCTGGAGGGCGCTCGCGCCCAGGTTGCCGCAGCGATTCCGGGTTCGCGGGCGATCGTGGACGCGGCGTTGCAGCGTGCGGACGAGCCGGGCGAGGCTCTGGCGTACTGGCTGGCTCGCCATGGCCGGGCGCTGCCCAAGCCGGTGAAGCGGGGCATCGCCGACGCGGCGGTCCGCCTGTACACCGAGCGGAGTCTGCTCAAGTACGACTCCGTCGGGAACACGGTGCGCTTCGGTGACGTCATCGACCTGTCCCACCCCACCGCGAAGGACGAGCGGCAGGGTGACCTGTTCCGGCACGCGCTGGATCGGCGCCACCGGCGGGACAACCCGCTGCCGGCGTCGCTCCGGATGCTGGCGGCGCGGGACGCGCTCATGGCGTTGCCGGTCGAGCAGCGCCGGGAGGTCGCCGATCCGGCGGCGCTCGGCGCGGCCGGTATGACGTGGGAGGCCCTGGCCGGCTGGCGACAGGGCGCGATGGACGCCGCCGCGTGGGAGTCGGTCATCCCGAGCATGGGCTACCTGGCGATGCTGCGTAACCTGCGCAACTTCGACCAGGCCGGAGTCGGCGACGCCGTCGCCGAGGCGGTGGCGGCCAGGCTCGCCGATCCCGGCGAGGTCGCCGGCTCGCGGGTGCTGCCGATGCGCTTCCTGTCGGCGTACAACGCGGCACCGAGCCTGCGGTGGGCGTACCCGCTGGAGAAGGCGTTGCAGCACGCCCTGGTGAACGTGCCCGCCCTGGACGGGCGGACCCTGATCCTCATCGACACGTCCGGTTCGATGCAGAGTTCGTTCAGCAGGGACGGCACGCTGCGCTGCTGGGACGCTGCCACGGTGTTCGGTCTCGCGCTGGCCGCCCGGGCGCAGGCGGCGACGGTGGTGTCGTTCTCCAATGCCAGCCGGGTGTTCCCGGCAGTGGGCGGCGAGTCGGTACTGGCGGCGGTGCGGCGGTTCAAGGACGACGGCTACTTCTACGGCATGGGAACCGACACCGAGAGGGCGGTACGCGAGCACTACGACCGGCACGACCGGGTGGTCATCCTCACCGATGAGCAGGCTCACTGGCACGGTGCGGCGGACGTCGCCGCAGCGGTGCCCGCAGCTGTACCGGTGTACACGTGGAACCTCGCCGGGTACCGGGTCGGGCACACGCCGACTGACGGCGACCGGCACACCTTCGGTGGTCTGTCCGACGCCGCGTTCGCGATGATCCCGCTCATCGAGGCCGGCTCCCGCGACCAGTGGCCCTTCTGATGCCCGCTGCGGGGCTGAACATGCCCCGCAGCGGGATCGGCCGCCGCCCGCCTCGTCGACCGCTCAGCGGCGGTTGCGGCCTCGACGCACCGCCCAGATTCCACCAGCGATTGCCGCCGCCGTTGGCAGGAGACAGCAGAGGGTCAGGATGGACAGGTGCCACGGCTTGATCGCTCCCACGGCTGCGAGAGTAGGCGCCGTCGACCACCGGCGCTGCCCCGGCGGACGTTGGATGCTCAGACGATGTGCACCAGCCGGAAGCGCTCGGTCACCACCAGGGTGTCGTCGTTCACCGTGAAGCCGGGATCGCCCAACTCCGCGCGCACTTCCGCGCTGTGCCAGAACGTCTCGTGCCCCGCTCGCCACTGCGCCACCGACTCGTCTCCCTCGCCCTCGGCCAGGGCGTGTTGCAGGTCGACGTCAGCGAGCCGGAGCACACGCACCTCGGTCAGCTCGATCACCGCGACCCGTCGGTCCTCGGAGTCCACGACCGCGGATCGCTGCCCTACCTCGGGCAGCGGCTCGTTCGCGACCTCGTATCCGACCAGCAGGGCGGACGTCGAGGTCTTCGCACCGGACAGGATCGCGGCCACCAGCTGGTCCCGCAGCGGCCCGGGGAACGCGAACTCGGCGCGCGGCAGATCATCGACGAGGTCCATGCGGGGAGGGTACGCGGTACGACGAGCCGCGATTGACATACGGCGGGGGACGCCGGCAGATGGCGGTGGCACAAGCACGCGCACGGGATCGCTGGCCTACGATCTGGCCCCATGCGTCGAGTTGCGCCGATACTGGCATTCGTGCTCCTGATGACCCTGTCCGCCTGCACCTCGGAGCCAGAGGAGAGCGGACACGCCGCGCTGGCCCTCTTCCTGGACAGCGACGTGACGGCAGCCACGAAGGGTGCCGTGGAGCAGCGGCTACGGTCGATGCCCAGCGTCGAGGACGTCGCCCTCGAAACCCGCGAGCAGGCGTACGAGAGCTTGAAGGAGTCGTTGAAGGACAGTCCGGACCTGCTGGCGGATCTGCGGCCGGAGGTCATGCCGGAGTCGTTTCGCGCCACCGTCACCGATGCCTCGATCGCCGAGGCGGTCGAGCTGGTGATGGCTGAGGTTGACGGCGTCGAGGATGTGGCGCTCAGGACCGCACAGACAGACCCACTGCCGTCGCGCATCGGGGTCATCGTCCGGCTGGAGTCGACGGTGACCGGCGAGCAGCGAGCCACCGTGGAGAAGGCCGTCCGGGCGCTGCCGGATGCGGAGTCGGTCGAGTTCGAGGAGCGCGACGCCGCGTACGAACGCCTGCGCGAGCAGTGCCGGGGCAAGGGCGACCTGGTCACGCAGCTCGGCCCACAGATGACGCGCGCGTCGTTGCGCTTCCAGATGCCCTTGGACCCGAAGGGGCCGGGGCTCGCCGAGCTTCTGAAACTCGACGGGGTCGACGTTGTGCGACTGGTCCCGGTGGCGATGGTGTAGTCGCGCACCTCGCGCCGGGCAGCGCGTGCCCTGCCGGCTCTTGTCAGTGGCTAGCGCTGCCAGACGTCGAGGGTCCGGACGCTGTCACGCACGACGCGGTCCAGGATGGCGGGGTTTCCGCTGGTGCCCTCCCATCCCTGATCGTTGAGCACGGTCACCGCCCCGTCGACGCGTGCCACGGCTGTCTGGCTGGACGCGGTGCCGCCGGTTCGTTCTCCGATCAGGCTCGTCTCGGCCCACGTCCTGGTGACCAGCAGCGCCTCGTCCCCGACACCGGGCACAGCTCGCCCCTCGACGTCGACGGGGTTGCCGGCCTCCTTGTAGGAGGGGCACGCCTGCACGGCACCACGCAGCCGCCGCATGTAGTCGGAGGCGCCGTCGCCGTCGAAGGTGAAGATCGTTTGGTGGATCATGCCCTGCGGCACGTTGCTGTCTGGTTCGCCGGGTGTCTTGTAGGTGACGGTCATCGAGGCGCTCGCGGTGACCTGTCGGCCTCCGGTGCCGAACTCGTTGCCGCACATCGTCGGCAAGGCGTCCGCGACGGGCGTCGCCCGTCGGGCGGACTTGCGCAGTTCGGGTGGCAGCTCGACGAAGGCCGACGTCGGGACCGTCGCCCGGATGCTTGCGCTCGGAGACGGTTGGTCTGCCTGGCTCGTAGGTGCCGACGCGGTCGTCGGTGGCGCGGTCGACGGAGCCGAACCCGGCTGGTCCTCCCCAACGGTGCAGGCGGTGGTGAGCGCGACGGTGGCGAGCAACGGCGCGATCAGCGCAATCGTCCTTCGCGCTCGGGCACTCGGTGGCGGCGTGCGGCGGATCATCATCACCTCCTCGGCTCTGCCCGGTCATGCCCTGCGACGAGCCGACCGAAACGATTGTCGCCCGGGCAGGCAGCGCCAGGAGGTCACCACGCGGCGGGACCTCAGCTCACGTCGGGCAGCCACGGCCCGAGCACGGCGGGATCGGCGACGGCCTTCTCCACCTGCGTACGCTCCTGCGCGGTCAGCGACAGCGCCCGGAGACGGGTCCCCCAGTCGGGCAGGCGCTCGGCCTCCCCCAAGGCAACCGACAGTTCGATCAGCCCGGCGAGCGCCAACCCCTGCTCGACCGCCGGGGCGTTGTCGCCGTGCCGGCGCAGCCCCGAGTTGAGCGCCCGGAACGCCGCGCGGTCGTCCATCTTGAACTCGCGCAGAATCCGGGCGTTGTCGAGCACCCGGGCCAGCCCCTGCAACTCCTTCGACCCGCCGTACTCCACCTCAGCCGGCTCGTCGCGCTGGATGAAGATGATGGTGTTGCCGGACGGGTCGACGATACTGAACCGCGACGCGCCGGACCGGTAACGGGTCACCCTGGGCAGTCCCTTGCCGAGCACCTTGCCGTAGGTGCGGCGCATCGCCTCGGTGAACGCCGCGTGGTACGCGGCAACCGCGTCCACCATCACCAAGCAGCCGCCGGTGTTCTCCGCCGACGGATCCAGGCCGCTCGGCGCACGACCGTAGTGCAGCGCGAACCCACTCCACCGGAAGGCCAGGTAGACGTACGGCCTGGTCTGCTCGTAGGTCACCTCGAACCCGAGCGCACGCCAGAAGGCCAGGGTCTCCTCGGGCGACACGCAGTGCAGCAGGGGCACCGTGGTCTCGTTCGGCTGGACGCGGTCCTCGTTGATCGTCATCGCCACTCCCGGTCCGGTCGACAGGCCGGCCATTGTGCCAGCGCCGGGAAAGGGTCACGACCCAGTTCCCTCCTACCCAGGTAGGAGGCGCCGCTCCGACCAGTGGCCGCAACCGGGGCTCGCGGTCGGACGCGATCGGCGGACACGGTCGAGAGCATCTACAGACATGACTATCGCGCTGCGCCGGGCGGCACACTGGCACCGCCCACTCATGGTTTTCGTCTACGCGATGGCGGTGCTGGCCGTCATCTCCGCGGTCGGCATCGTCGTCGACTCGCGCGTTCTCACCGGGTCGCCGATCTGGCTCAAGCCGTTCAAGTTCGCCGTGTCCTTCGTGGTGTACGGCACGACCCTCGCCTGGATGCTCTCCCTGCTGCCGCGCCGGAGCCGGGTCGCGGAGTGGGCGGGCACGGTCATCGTCGCGATGGCGGCGATCGAGATGGTGGTGATCGTCGGGCAGGTGCTCCGCGGTACGACCAGCCACTACAACGGGACCAGCCCACTGAACGCCGCCCTCTTCACGGTGATGGGTGCGGCGATCATGGTGCTGTTCGCCGCGCAGTTCGTCATCGGGATCGTGGTGCTGCTGCGGCGGATCACCGATCGGGCCGCCGCTCGCGCGGTCGGGTGGGGACTCGGCCTGTCGCTGCTGGGCATGCTCGTGGCGGTGCCGATGGTGCTGCCGATGCAGGAGCCGGGGATCGACGGGGTCTCCGGGGCGCACGCCGTCGGCGTACTCGACGGCGGGCCTGGGCTGCCGTTGGTCGGCTGGAGCACCACCGGCGGGGACCTGCGGATCGGGCACTTCGTGGGGCTGCACGCCCTGCAGGCGCTGCCGATCCTGGCGATCCTGCTCAGCCGGTTCCTCGGGACGCGGCTGGACGAGCACACCCGGGCACGGCTGGTGGTCGTGGCGGGCGGGGCGTACGGCGTACTCACGGTGTTGTTGACCTGGCAGGCCCTGCGCGGACAGCCGCTGCTGCGCCCGGACGCGCTCACGCTGGCCGCCGTCGCGGCCCTGGTGGTCGCGACCGCGACCGCCACCGGCCTGGTGCTGGCCCGCCGGCGCAGCCCGGAACTGGCGCTGGCCGCATGACCGCCTGGCTGTTCACCCTGACGTTCGCGGTGGCAGCGCCGTTCTGGGCGCTGATGATCCTGCTGCCGCGCTGGTCGTGGACCGTCCGGATCATCTCCTCGCCGCTGATCGTGCTGCCGGTCGTGGTGATCTACGCGCTGCTGGTGATCCCGGCGTTCGGCGACGTGCTGCCGGCCGTGGCGTCGCCGACCCTGCAGGGGGTACGCGACCTGCTCGGCACCTCCGACGGCGCGGCGGCGGCCTGGGCGCACATGATCGCGTTCGATCTGTTCGTCGGCCGGTGGGCGTGGCTGGACAGCCGGGAACGGGGGGTGCCGGCGCTGGTCATGGCTCCGGTGCTGGTGCTGACCATCCTGCTCGGACCGCTCGGCCTGGCCGCCTACCTCGGGGCGCGGACCCGGTGGCGGCGGCCGACGGCCGTTCGTGCCCCCGAGCCGCAGCGCCTAGGCTGACCTCCGTGGGGTGGGCGGGACGACTGTTCGACACGCGGGACACGCTCGTGCGGATGGTGCTGCTCGACCTCAGCGGTGTGGGCTACCTGGTCTTCGGTACGCAGGCCGGCCGCCCGCCGACGGTCACGCAGTGGGTTCTCGCGGTGGTCGCGTTCGGCCTCGGGCTGGTGTTCCACCGTCGGCCGCTGGTCAACCTGGCGGTGCAGGCCGGGCTGCTGGTGGTCGCTTTCCCCCTGATCGACGACGTCACGATCAACCAGGTGGGCGCCAGCTGGGCGTTGCTCGAGGTGACCATGCGGGTGCGTCGAGCACGCACCATCTGGCTCGCCACCGGGCTGCTGGCCGTGGTCGATCTGACCGACTCGATCTGTGATTCGATCGGCCGGGTCGCCTCCGGTGTGTTCGGGCTGACCCTGGAGGTCGGCGTGCCGCTGCTGCTCGGCCTGGTCATCCGGACCAACCGCGAGCTCGGCCGGCAGGCCGTGGAGCGGGCGAAGGCGGAGCAGCGCCGGCACGAGTCGGAGAGCCGCGCCGCGCGCGCCGACGAACGCAGCGCGATCGCCCGCGAACTGCACGACGTCGTCGCGCATCACGTGGCGTCGATGGTGCTGCGGGTCGGTGTGGCTAGGCACGTGCTCACGGATCTGGACCCCCGGGTGGGCGAGGTGTTCGACGACGTGCACGGCACGGGGACCGCAGCGCTGGCCGAGATGCGCCGGCTGGTCACGGTCCTGCGCAACCCCGACGGGGTACGCGGTGACGCGGCGCTGACCGCGATCGAGCCGTCGGCGCTCCCGGCGGCACTCGGCGCGACGGTCGACCGGGCCCGCCAGGCGGGTATCACCGTGGAGGCCGACATCGACCCGGCGATCGGCTCACTCGACGCGGTACGCGGCCTGGCCGTGCTGCGACTGACCCAGGAGGCGCTGACCAACGTGGCCAAGCACGCCGGAACGTCCGCGCTGGCCCACCTCGTGGTTGCCGTCCGCGACGGCGCCGTCCATTGGGAGGTCTCGGACAACGGGCGCGGCGCGGTGCCGGCGGCGGTGCCGTCCGGGGGCGGTCACGGCATCACCGGCATGCGCGAACGCGTCGAGGTGCTCGGCGGGCGGCTGGAGGCGGGCGCGACCGGGACGGGCTGGCGGGTGCGCACCGTCCTCCCGGCCGTGGCCTCCGCACCCGCCGGGACGTCGGGCGTGTCGGTGCCCCGTGACCGCGAGGCCCCCGCCGGGTCGCCCGCGCCGGAGCCGGCGTGATCCGGGTCCTGCTGGTCGACGACCAGCACCTCATCCGCGCGGGCCTGCGCATGCTCTGCGACGCCCAACCCGACATCGAGGTGGTCGGTGAGGCCGACAACGGCCGCGACGCGATCCCGCTCGCCGCGCGGCTCATCCCGGACGTCGTCGTCATGGACCTGCGCATGCCCGGCGTCGACGGAATCACCGCGACCAGCCGCATCCTCGCCGAGCGCCCCGCTACCCGCGTCCTGGTGCTGACCACCTTCGGCGACGACGACCACCTCTATCCCGCCCTGACCGCCGGCGCCTGCGGCTTCCTGCTCAAGGACGCACCACCGACGGAGCTGCTGGACGGCATCCGCCGGGCCGCCGTGGGTGACAGCCCGTTCAGCCCCGAGGTGCTGCAACGCCTGGTCCAGCGCGCGGTGCACGCCCGCGCCGAGACGCCACGGCCGGTGCAGGGCCTGACCGCGCGCGAGCAGGACGTGCTGAATCTGGTTGCCGAGGGCCTGTCCAACACCGAGATCGCCGACCGGCTGCACATCGGCGTCACCACGGTCAAGACGCACATCACCAACCTGATGACCAAGACCGACAGCCCCAACCGGGTACGTCTGGCCCTCTTCGCCCGCGGCGCTTGAAGATCGGAAGGCGCGACATCGGCGTGGTCGTGCCCCTTGACGTACCGCTGGGAGCGCTCCAAGATCGACTACAGCGGCCCGCGCGCACGGTGGGCCGCCCTAGTCGGGTGTGGTGGACAGTTGCTGAGCGCATTCGGTCTGACCGAGCTGGAGGAGACGGTCTACCTGGAGCTGGTCCGCGGCCGGGCTGGGACCGCGACCGAGCTGGCTCAACGCCTCGCGACCACCGTGTCCGAGGCAGAGCAGGCGCTCGACGCGCTCGCCCGGGCCGGGCTGGTACGCCTGGTCGCCGGCCGCGCCGGCGCCGCTCCCCCCGACCTGGCCATCGAGTCGCTGCTCAATCAGCGGATGCGCGAGCTCCAGGAGGCGCGGGTCGGCCTGTGGGAGTGGCTGCGGGAGCAACGCGCGGTGGACCCGATGGACCAGGGAGTCCAGCTGGTGGTCGGCGTACCCGCGATCATGCAGGCGTTCGACCAGTTCCTGCGCGGCGCCCAGGACGAGGTGCTGGGCTTCGACCGCCCGCCGTACGCGGCCGTGCTGCAGGACAACCCGACCGAGGTGGAGCTGCTCGACCGGGGCGTGCGCTTCCGCGTCGTCTACGACCGACGTGGGCTGGAGCGGCCGGGCGCCGCGGCCCACATCGGCCGGTTCGTCGCCGCCGGGGAGCAGGCGCGGGTCGCCACGAACGTGCCTGGAAAGCTCGCCGTCGCCGACCGTCGGGTGGCGCTGCTCTCCTTCCCCACCCGGGACGAGAGCATCGAACCCTGGGCGTTGGTGGTCCGCGGTGTCACCTGGGTCGAGGTGCTCGTGGCGCTGTTCACCGAGGTGTGGGACCGGGCCACGCCGCTGCGGCTCGCCCCGGCCACGGCCGTGATCGACGACGTCGACCGGCAGGGCGCACCCACCCCGACCGACCGGCAGATCCTGTCGCTGCTGATGACCGGCCTGCCCGACAAGGCGGTCGCCTCCCAGTTGGGCATCTCCCTGCGTACCGTGCAGCGGCGGCTGCGGCAGTTGATGGACGCGACCGGCAGCGCCACGCGGATGCAGCTCGGTTGGTTCGTCGCCCGCAACGGCTGGCTCTGAGCCCGAGGTGGGGCCTGCCGACCCTGGAGGTGTCGGCAGGCCCCGGTCCTCACTTCGTGACCGTGACCGACACGGTGATCGGGGTAGCCGCCGCCTTCGCACCGTTGTTGGTGACCAGCAGCGTGGCGACGTGCGTACCCGGAGCCAGTCCGGTGGTGTCGACGGTGACGGTCAGGCCGACCTTGGCCCCCGGCTCCACCTGACCGGACCCGGCGGCGGACAGCCACGGCACGTCGCTGTACGCCGGGAGCGACCCGTCGACGTGGTAGACCTTGCTGCCGTACGGCCGGCCGGTCGCGTTACCGAGCACCCACAGGTCACCCCGCTCGTCCAGGTCGAGCCCGGCGCCGCTGAGCGGGTTCGGGTCCGGGTCGGGCAGCGAGGCGAGTGGCTGGCAGGTGGCGGGGTCGAGCGCCCAGATCGACTCCTTGGAGTCCTGGTTGATGCCCCACAACACGTTGTGTTCCTCGTTGAGGGCCAGCCCGGTCATCCACGGGATGGGCGGGGTGCACTCGCCGAGCACCGACCCGGGCTGCGGGTGGGACAGGCCGGCGAGGTGTCGGATGGCCCCGTCGCCGCTGAGGTAGAAGGTGTCGTCCGACGCGCGGTGGGCCAGCCCGTAGTAGAGCTTGCCGGCCCACGGTCCGGTGATGGTCTCCTTCACCTCCAGGGTGTCCGGGTCGAAGCACACGATCGGCAGGTCCCCGACGAACGACATCTTCGGCGCGCACATCAGGTCCCGGTTCGGCACGTACGCCATGTCCGACGGCCAGCCGCCGATCGGCAGCACGCCCTTGCCGAGGGACCGGCCGTCGGTGCTGAAGCGCTGCATCTGCCCGAACAGGTACGAGTTGGAGACGATCAACTCGCCGTTGCGGTACCCGACGCCGAACGCGTTGTAGAGCTCCTTCACCGGGAACGAGCTGAGCACCCGACCGGGGATGCCGGCCGGCGGGGTGGGCGAGTTGATTTCCCGGGCCAACCAGGTGGCCGGCAGGTCACCCCGGTTGGTCAGGGTCACCGTCGCGGTCCGGGTCTCCCCGGCCCGTGCGGTCAGCGCGACCGCGCTCCGGTTGGCCAGCAGCAGCGGCGTACGCAGTGCCAGGTCACGCTTGACCACCTTCGCCTCGGCGAGGGCGGTCGAGGTGCTCGGCAGGTCGTAGCCCGGTTGCAACGCGGTCACGGTGACCGGCCCGACCGGCGCCTCCAACTGGTAGAAGCCGTCGGCGTCGGTGGTCGCGGTGATCGGCTGCGGGGCGTTCGGTGACTCGACCCGTACCGTCGCGCCGGCCAACGGCTGGCGGTCGTTCGCGTCGCTCACCGTGCCCCGCAGCAGACCGCGACCGGGAAGCCGGAAAGTGACCGCCCTCGTGGCGTCGAGAACCTGCTCGTCGCGGGAGTACGTCAACGCGTCGCGGCCGGTGGCGTCCTCGATGCCGACCGTCGCCGAACCGCCGGTCGCCGCCGCGGTGGCGTCGAGCCTGCGGTACTCGATGGTGACGTTGCCGTTCTCAGCGAGGCGCACCTGCACGTCGACGCGGCTCTTCGGCGCGCTCTTGAGCGCGGCCCGGGTCCAGCTGACCACGAACTGCCGGTTCATACCGGCCCCGGTGACCTGGGTGCGCACGGTCGAGGCGTGGTCCAGGACCAGGTCGTCCCAGAACGCGTAGACGGCCGCGGCGGAGACCGCCGGCGCGGGCAGCGGCCCGTTGTCGCCGATTGAGGTGGTCGCGTCGGCCCCGAAGGTCAGGTATCCGTCGGTGTGCACGGTGATCCGGCGGTAGGTGCTGCCGTAGAACGTCATCGGGAACGGCAGGTCGACGCCCCGGCTCGCGGTGTCGCCGGTCAGGGCGAGAACCCTGCCGCCATCGGTCCAACCGGCGGTGGCGGTTCCGGCCCGGTAACCGTGCCGGTCGGCCTTCGCGACGAGCGCCACGTCCACCGTCTCGGGCCCGTCCACGGTCAACGCCACCGTCTTCGGTGCCAGCCACCGGCCGTACTCGACCAGCAGGTCGTAGTCGGCCTCGGGCAGCATCCCGCTGTAGCGGCCCTCGGCATCGGTGACGAACGCCGGGAACGTCTCGCCGACGAGGGCGAGCCGGGCACCCACGACCGGCTTTGCGGCCGGGTCGGTGACCCGGCCCTGGATCGGCTGCCAGGCAGCGGGCTCGGACAGGTCCAGCGTCATGTTGGTCGTGCCGCTGGCCGGCACGGTGATCGTCTGCCGCACGGTCTTCCGCGCGAAGAACGACGCGGTCAGCGTGTACTCGCCGGCCGGAACACGACCCAACTGGACGATGCCACGTGCGTCGCTGCGGGCGCTGCGGGTGACCAGAGCGGAGGTGAGGGTGATCCGTGCCCCGGACAGGGCGGACCCGCCCACCGTCGCATGCACCACGACACCGCCGAGCTGCTCGGTCGATGCCTGGGTCACCAGGTCGTACGCGTCGAGCCGGCCCTCGCCGTAGACGTTGTTGTCGGCCGGGGTCCCGCCGCACTGCAGGTCGTTGACGTCGTGTGCGGTGCGGTCCAGCAACTCGCGGGTGGTCACCAGGTCACGGCGCAGGTTCGGCACCGCCGCCCAGGCCAGCGCGACCGCCCCCGCGACGTGCGGGGCGGCCATCGAGCTGCCGTCGCTCAGGCCCCAGTCGTTGCCCGGGACGGTGGAGAGGATGCCGACGCCGGGGGCGGTGACGTCGGGGCGGACCGTGCCGTCCGGGCCCGGCCCGCGGCTGGAGAACGCGGCGATCACACCGTTGGCGTCGGTCGCGCCGACCGCGTACGCCAGCGGGTTGATCGCCGGGTGGCCGGCCGTGCCACACGGCTCGGGCATCTGTTCCGCCTCGTTGCCCACCGCGAAGACCGGGAAGATACCGGCGGCGACCCAGGAGTCGATGATCGTGTCGTAGAAGGTGGGGTCACCGTCGTGGCCGCCCCAGGAGTTGTTGATGATGTCCGGCGCGAGGTCGGGGCGGGCGTTCTCGCCGTTGTGGTCGGTCGGCGCGAGCATCCACTGGCCGGCGGCGAGCAGCGAGCTGTTGCTGCAGTAGTTGGCCTCGCAACCCTTGGCGGCGATCCAGGTGGCGCCCGGGGCCACCCCCGTGATCCGGCCCTCGCCGTCGTCGCCGAGCATGGAGCCGACGGTGTGGGTGCCGTGCCCGTAGTTGTCGCAGGGCGTCGAGGGCAGGCAGATCCCGGTCGGGTCGAACCAGTTGTAGTCGTGGGTGAAGGTGCCGTCGTCGTCGTTGCCGCGGTACTGCCGGACCAGCGCCGGGTGGTCGTACTGCACGCCGGAATCGATGCTGCCGACGACGACGCCCTCGCCGCGCGTGCCGTACTCGCGCCAGACCTTGTCGGCGCCGATCGAGCCGAGGTTCCAGGGCAGTTGGGTGGTGTCGGCGGACGCCCCGGCGGTGCGGACCGGCTCCTCCAGCCGGGTCCCGCCGATCGCGGTGATCCGCGCGACGTCCGCCCGAGCGGCCAACTCGGTGAGCAGGCCCAGGTCGCCGCTGACCTCGATGACGTTCGCGATCCAGTACGGGGTGAAGTCGGCGTGCCGGTCGCGCAGCACTGAGCGGAGCCCGCGCTGGGTCTTCTCGGCGTGCGCCACCTTGGCCTCGTAGACCCGCTTGGTGCGGGCGACACGTCCGGCGCGCCCGCCGACGGACCGCTCGACGCGGTCCAGGTCGCTCTGGTCCAGTTTGGCCTCGTCGGTCAACTCGACGAAGAAGCTGGTGCTGGCGCCGGTGCGGGCCGGCCCGAGCACACGCGGGTCCACCTTGCGCAGCGGGTCGACGGTGCCGCCGGTGGGCGTGGGCGTGGGTGCGGCCACGGCGACGCCGGTGGGCAGCGCCAACACGACGGCCAGTGCCGCGCCGATGGCACTCATGGCCCGGGGTGTCCGGTGTCTGGATCTGAGCATGAAGACGTCCCTCCCTCAGGCGGTCGCCCGGGAAGGCCGACACCGCCGCCGCCGATTCTCAGTCGCCGGGCGTCGGGGGGAGCAGCATGATCGCTGGCGAAGCACGGACATGGCGGGTCTCCGCCATCCCCGGTTGGCCCCACCGACATCGGCGCGTCACCGCGGCCGGTGGACGTTCAGTCCCTCATCCGCGCGGACACGACGATGACGAGCACGAGCGGCACGATCAGCAGCGCCGGCGCGACCACTGGCAGGTGCAGGGCGACCAGGGCGCCGATCGCGGCGCCGGTGATCAGGGCCAGCAGGACCTGGGCCTTGGGCCGCAGGCTGCCCCACGGGCTGCGCGCGGCGACGCCGGCGATCAGGCTCGTCAGGGTCCCGGTCAGGTACGTGGAGGACAGGCCCGGTACGCCGAAGCGTTGGATCGCACTGCTCTGCACGCCCAGCGCCGCCGCCGACAGCAACAGGAGCGCGAGGTCCACGTGGTCGTCGTGGTGGGAAAGGTTGACCTCCCAGACGATGAGGAACACGACGAACACCAGGAGTTCCAGGACGAGCGCCCAGGTGACCCGCCGTGGCCAGACGGGGTCGTCCGGCTGTGCCGAGCCGACGAGGCGGGCACCCGCGAGGACGCCGACGATGAAGCTGACGATGGCGCAGCCTGAGGTCAGGGCCAGCTCGGCATCGCCTCTGCCCGCCGAGAGTCCGAGCAGGACCATGTTGCCGGTCATGACGCTGGAGAAGGCTCCGCCGAGGGAGAGGAAGCCGATGGCGTCGGCGCTCCCGGTCAGGAAGGTGAGCACGACGACGAGGGCCTGCCGGCGCCGCAGGAGGCGCTGCCGTTCCGGCGTTGTGGTGGAGGGGCTGATGACGTGGGGCGCTGTGCTCGACACTGTCGGCTATCCTCCAAAGATTGTTCTTCGTATACACTTTGCCCCGGACGATTCACGGAGAGGCGATCCAGGTGGCTGAAGATCTGCGGGACAAGCTCGGCGCTCAACACCTGCCGCTACGCGACCAGGTCCTCGCCGCCCTGCGGACCGCCATCATCGACGGCGACTACCTGCCCGGAGAGCGGCTGACCGAGGACCGGCTGGCCGAAGACTTCGGCGTCTCCCGCAACCCGGTCCGCGAGGCGCTGCGCGTCGCGGAGGCCGAGGGCTTCGTCGTGATCCTCCCCCGCCGCGGTGCGGTCGTCGCCTCCCCGAGCAGCGGCACCATCTCGGACATGTTCGTCGTCCGCGAGCGCCTGGAGGCACTGGCCGCCCGGCTGGCGGCCGAGCGGGCGACCGCGGCGGACGTGGCCGCCCTGCGCATGCTGCTGGAGCAGGGCCGAGAGGCGACGGAGCGGCGGGACCTGCGCCGGGTCGCCGAGTTGAACAGCGCCCTGCACCTGCGGATCCTCCAGATCAGCGGTAATCCCTGGCTGTCGTCGATCGCCAAGGCGCTGTACCTCCATGTCCAGTGGGTCTTTCGGCTGGGGGCCGCCGAACGCGCACCACACTCGTGGGCCGAGCACATCCAGTTGGTCGACGCCATCGAGTCAGGTGACGGCGACCGCGCCGAGCGGGCCGCCCTCGCCCATCTCGACGCGGCATCCGCGGCCGCCTACGAGAACGCCGAGGGCGGCTACGGCGCCCGCTAACGGCCGCACGCGTAGCCCTGCATGCCCCGCGGGTTCGCGCCGGCAGCGAGCACGCCCGTGCCCGGGTCCCGGGTCACCGCACAGAGCCGACCGAGGCTCCACGCGTCGGAGAGCCGCACCTCGTGCCCGTACGCCCGCAGCGCGGCCAGCACGTCCTCGTCGAAACGGTCCTCCACCACGAGGACACCGGGCTCCATCGTGCGCGGGTAGAACGATCCCGGCAGGCTGACGGTGTGCCAGGCGGGCGCGTCGATGGCCTCCTGAAGGGACTGGCCGCCGGCGAGGTGGCGGAGCAGGAACGGCAGCTGCCACTGGTCCTGCTGGTCGCCGCCGGGTGTGCCACACGCCAGGACCGGCTCCCCGTCGCGGTGCACCATCGTCGGGCTCAACGTGGTACGCGGTCGCCGACCCGGAGCGAGCGACGAGGCGAGACCCTCCTCCAGCCAGAACATCTGCAGCCGGCTGCCCAGCGGGAAGCCGAGGTCCGGAATGGTGGGCGAACTCTGCAACCAGCCACCGCTCGGGGTAGCGGAGATCATGTTGCCCCAGCGGTCGACCACGTCCACGTGGCAGGTGTCGCCGCGGGTCACCCCGTCCGCCTGGACCGTCGGCTCCCCCGTCGTCGGGTCCGTCGGGTCGGCACGACGGACGACACCGGGTCGGACGTGGGCCGGGAGGTGCGGTTCCGCCCCGTCGGGACGCCCCGGTCGCAGCTCGGCTGACGCTCGGGCGCCGATCAGGGCTGCCCGCTCCCGCGCGTACTCCCGGGAGAGCAGCGCCTTGGCGGGCACGTCGGCGCCGTCGCCGTACCAGGCCTCGCGGTCGGCGAAGGCGAGCTTGAGCGCTTCGACCTGGGCGTGGATGCCGGCGGCGGTCGACGGGTCGTACGCGCTGGCGTCGTCGAGCGCGTCGAGGACGGACAGCGTCTCCAGCAGCACCGGGCCCTGACCCCAGAAACCGGTCTTCGCCACCGAGTAGCCGTGCCAGTCGAGGGTGACCGGTTCCTCCCAGGTTGCCGAGTAGGCGGCCAGGTCGGCGCCGGTGACGAGCCCGGCGTGCGGGCTCCCGCTGGAGTCCTGGAACGGCTCCCTGCTGAACCGGTCGATCGCCTCGGCGACGAACCCCGTACTCCAGGCCCGCCGCGCGGCCTCGATCTGCGCCTCCCGGTCCGCGCCGGCCGCCTGCCCGGCCTGAACCAGTTTCTGCAGGTTGCGCGCGTAGGCCGGGTTGGCGAACAGCTCCCCCGCTGCGGGGGGCCGGCCGCCGCGCAGCCAGAGCTGGGCGGAGGTGGGCCAGTGCTCCTCGAACAGCGACCGGACGGCCGCCACGGTGTCCCCGACCCGGCCCACCAGTGGGTGGCCGGCGCCGGCGTAGCCGATCGCCGGCTCCAGCACCTCGTCCAGGGAGAGCGTGCCGTGATCGCGCAGCAGGAGGAGCCAGGCGTCCACGGCGCCGGGCACGGCCGCCGCGAGCGGGCCGGACCCGGGAATGAGGTCCATTCCGAGGGACCGGAAGTGCGCGATGGTGGCACCGGCCGGCGCCGGCCCCTGCCCGCACAGCACCTTCGGGGTCGGGTCCTGGGCGGTCGCCACGATGGCCGGCACCTCGCCGCCCGGCCCGTTGAGGTGTGGTTCGACGACGTGCAGGACGAACCCGGCGGTGACCGCGGCGTCGAAGGCGTTCCCGCCGCGTTCCAGGATCCCCATGGCCGCCTGGCTGGCGAGCCAGTGCGTCGAGGACACCATGCCGAAGGTTCCCTGCAGCGTCGGTCTGGTGGTGAACGTCATGACAGAACCTCACTCGTGTGTGCGGCCCGAACGTCGGGCCCGCTGCCGTCCGGCTGGACCAGGTGGCACGCGGCCATGCCGTCGCCGATTCCCACCTGTGCCGGCACCTCCGCCGCGCACCGGTCGAACGCGAGCGGGCACCGGGTGCGGAACCGGCAGCCGGACGGCGGATCCAGCGCGGACGGTAGGTCGTCGCCGAGCAGCACCAGCTGACGCTGCCGTTGACGGACCGGGTCGGCCACCGGCGCTGCGGACAGCAGCGCCTGCGTGTAGGGGTGGGCGGGCCGGGCGAAGATCCGCTCGCGCGAACCCTTCTCGACGAGCTGGCCCAGGTACATGACGGCGATGTCGTCCGCCAGGTACTCGACGGCGGACAGGTCGTGGGTGATGAAGAGGCAGGCGAACCCGATGTCGCGTTGCAGATCGGCGAGGAGGTTGAGCACCGACGCCTGCACCGACACGTCGAGTGCGCTCGTCGGTTCGTCCGCGATGAGCAACCGGGGCTCGGAGATCAGGGCCCGGGCGATGCTGACCCGCTGGCGTTGCCCGCCGGAGAGCTCATGGGGGTACCGGCGCGCCACCTCGGCGCGCAGGCCCACCCGCTCGAGCTCCGTGGCGACCCGGGCCTCCCGGTCGCGCCGCGGGATCCGCTTCCCGGACAGCCGCAACGGCTCGGCCACCACCTCGCCCACCAGCATGCGCGGGTCCAGTGACGCGGCGGGGTCCTGGAAGACGATCGACACCTCACTGCGGTGCGGGCGCAGCTGTCGCCGGGACAGGTGCGTGACGTCCGTCCCGGCGATCCGGACCACACCCGCGGTCGGTTCCACGAGCCGCACCACGCACCGGCCCACCGTCGACTTCCCGGAGCCGCTCTCCCCCACCAGGGCCGTGACCCGACCCCTCGCAATCGTGAGGGACACCCCGTCCACGGCGCGTACCGGGCCGAAGTGCATCACCAGGTCCTGCAGTTCCAGCGCGTCCGGCTGGGCCGTCATCGGTTCGCCTCCTCGGGTTGCGTCCGGGGTTGCGGGCAGGGGTGCCAGCATGCCGCGAGGTGCTCGGTCGCGGCGAGTGTGCCGCCGGCCCGCGCCACCTCCAGGGGCGGCGCGGACTCGCGGCACCGCGCGTCGGCGGCGGGGCACCGGTCCGCGAAGGTGCACGCGTCCGGCTGGACCGACAGGACGGGCACCAGACCGGGAATCTCCTGCAACCGGTCGGTGCCCGCGTGTCTCCCCGGCGTCGGCGACGCCGCCAGCAGCCCGGCGGTGTACCGGTGGTACGGGTGCGCGAACAGGTCGGTGACCGGGGCCCGCTCCACCACCCGCCCGGCGTACATGACGACGACGCGGTCCGCGATGTCGGCGATCACGCCGAGGTCGTGCGTGATGACGAGAATGCTCGTGCCGAGCCGGTCACGCAAGTCCCGGAGCACCTGGAGGATGCCGGCCTGGACCGTGACGTCCAGCGCGGTGGTCGGTTCATCGGCAACCAGCACCTTGGGGCCGCAGGCCACCGCCATCGCGATCATCACGCGCTGGCGCATGCCTCCGGAGAGCTGATGCGGATAGTTGTCGACGCGTTTCGCGGCGGACGGGATCCCGACGAGCGTCAACAGTTCGACGGCACGGGCCCGGGCGGCTCGCCGGGACATCCGTTCGTGGATCTGGAGCACCTCGCCGATCTGACGCCCGACGGTGAGCACCGGATTGAGCGACGTCATGGGCTCCTGGAAGATGTAGGCGATCTCCTTGCCGCGTACGCGCCGAAGCGCCGACTCGCGGGTGCCGACCAGCTCGGTGCCGTTCAACCGCACCGAGCCGGACACCCGGGCGCTGCCGGGCAGCAGGCCCGCGATGCTCATCGCGGTGACGCTCTTTCCGCACCCCGACTCGCCCACCATCCCGACGATCTCCCCGGACGCGAGATCCAGGCTGACCCCGTCGACCGCCGAGACGGTTCCGGTCTCGGTGGGAAACGAGACCGAGAGGTCGCGTACCGCCAGGACGGGTGTGGCGACCGCCGCGGCGGCTCCTGCCCGTTCGGCCGTGGTCATCCCCGGTCTCCCTTCGGGTCGAGGGCGTCCCGGAGCGCGTCGCCGAAGACGTTGAACGCGAGCGCCAGCCCCATGATCACGACGCCGGGAAGGACCGCCGCCCACGGGGCTCGGGCGGCGAACTGCTGGGCGGTGGCCAGCATGGTGCCCAGGCTGGGTGCCGGGGGTTGGATGCCCAGGCCGAGGAACGAGAGCACCGCCTCGCCCAGGATCGCGGCCGGGATCGCGACCGTCGCCTGCACCAGGATCACCGACGTCGCGTTCGGCAGGATGTGCCGGGCGAGCACCCACAGGTCGCTCGCGCCGTCCACGACGGCGGCGGCGACGAAGTCCAGCGACTTGAGCCGGAGCGTGTCCGAACGCACCACCCGGATCACCCCGGGGATCTGGGCGATGCCGATGGCCACGGCGGCGTTGCCGAGGCTGGCGCCCCGGATGGCCGCCAACCCGACCGCCATGATCAGGAACGGGAACGCGAGCAGCAGGTCGGTGAAGCGCGAGATCACGGCGTCCCAGGCGCGGAAGTAACCGGCGGCGAGACCGAGCGGGACTCCGATGACCAGGGAGGTGGCCACCGCGAGGAGTCCCACCTGGAGCGACGCCCGCGCCCCGAGCATGATCCGGGACAGCACGTCCCGACCGAGGTCGTCGGTGCCGAGCAGGTGGCCGGGGGTGCCGGGGGGCGCGAACGTGCGGGCGAAGTCGGTCTGGTCGACGGAGTAGGGGGCGAGCCACGGCGAGAGCAGCGCGATGACGGCGGCGAGCGCGAGCACGACGAAACTCACGACGGCGAGCGGGTTGCGTCGCAACCGCCGCAGAACGCGGGTACGCCGGGTGATGCTGGCGGGACCGGTCTCCGCCATGGGAACGGTGAGGACGGTCATGCCGGATCTCCCGTCACCCGGATTCGTGGGTCGATGACCGAGTAGAGCAGGTCAACGAAGAAGTTGATCACGATGTAGGCCGTTGCGGTGAGCAGGACGACGGCCTGGATCACGGGGTAGTCCCGCTGGAACACCGCGTCGATGGTCATCTTGCCGAAGCCCGGCAGTCCGAAGATCTGCTCGGTGACGACCGCGCCCGAGATCAGGCCCCCGAGCTGGAGGCCCACGACGGTCACCACCACGATGAGGCTGTTTCGCAGGGCGTGCTGGGTGATGACGGCTCGCGGCCGGAGACCCTTCGCCTTCGCCGTCCGTACGTAGTCCGAGGAGAGCGAGTCCAGCATCGCCGACCGGGTCTGCCGCATGATGATGGCGGCGAGACCGGTCCCGAGGATCACCGCCGGCAGGACGATGTGGTGCAGGTTGTCCACCGGATCCTCCAGGATCGGCACGAAGCCGGAGGCGGGAAACAGCCCGGTCGCCACGGAGAGGTACAGGATCGCGAGCAGCCCGAGCCAGAAGTGCGGCACCGACAGGCCGATCAGGGCCATGCCGTTGGCCACCCACTCCGCCGGGCGCCCGCGGCGTACCGCCGCGAGCACCCCGGCGCCGACGCCGAGCGCCGTGGCGAGCAGGATCGCCAGGACGGAGAGTTCGACGGTCACCGGCAGGGCGGTCGTGAGCATCGACGAGACCGGCGTACCGGTGCGGATCGACACCCCGAAGTCGCCCTGCGCCATGCGTTCCACGTACTGCGCGAACTGCAGTGGCAGCGGCTGGTCGAGACCGTAGTGCCGACGGATGGCCTCCAGCGCCTCCGGCGACCGGTCCTCCCCGGCCAGCGCGAGGGCCGGATCGCCGGGGAGAGCCCGTACACCGAAGAACACCACAATCGTCGACAACAGCAGGGTCAGCGCCGACTGCCAGGCGCGGGTGAGGAGATACCGGGCCACCGCGACCTACTTGGTGAAACCGGCGAAGGCCGCGCGGATCACGCCGTCCGGGAAGACCTGCAGGCCCTGGATCTGCTTGCTGACCGCGGTGAGGTTGCGCTGCCGGTAGAGGTAGATCAGCGCGTCGTCCTGCTGGAGCAGCGTGACCGCCTGCCCGTACAGCTTCTTACGCTCCTCGATGTCGCCGGACTGGCGGGCCTGGGTCAGCAGGGTGTCGAGCTGCGGGTTGCTGTAGCCGGCGACGTTCTGGCTCGCGCCGGTGCCGACGAAGTTCGTGATGTTGGCGTCCGGGTCGATCCGCCCGCTCCAGCCGAGCTGCAGCAGTTCGAAGTTGCCGCGGTCCTGCTCGTCGAGGAGGGAGGAGTACTCCACCGGGTTGATCTTCAGATCGAATCCGCCGTCCTTGAGCATGGACTGGAGCGCCTGCGCGAGGCGCAGCGTGTCGGGCGTGTTCGACGCGAGCATCGTGACCGTGTACGGCGTCTGCACGCCCGCTTCGCCGAGGAGCTGCTTGGCCTTGGCGGGATCGTGCGCCGGGCAGGTCTGCGCCTCGGGTGACGAGAACGGGCTGGCGGGAGAGATGGGTGAGCAGGCGGCGGTGTGGATGCCGTTGAAGACGGCGTCGACCAGCGCCTTTCGGTCGATCGCGTGCTCGAAGGCCTGTCGCACCTTGGCGTTCTGGGCGAGGGGGCGGTTGATCGGCTTGGGTGCCTTGCCGAGCCCGTCGACGTTGCCGATGTTGATCGTCAGGCCCTGGTAGCCGAGGGACTGCGACTGCAGGACCGAGACCGAGGCGTCCTGCCGCAGGGAGGCGACATCCTGGGTGGAGATGCTGTCGGCGACCTGGGCGTCGCCGGAGCGCAGGTTGGCCGCGCGGATGCTGGCGTCGCTGAGGATGCGCCACGAGATGGCGTCGAGGTGGACCTTGTCGGCCTCGTAGTAGTTCGGGTCCCTCACGACGTCGATGGAGTTCTGCGGCACCCGCTTGGCGAACTTGAAGGGTCCGACGCAGACCGGCGCCGTGGCGAAGTCGTCGCCGAGGCTCTGCAACGCCTTGGCGCTCATGATCATGCCGGCGCGGTCGGCGAGCGCGCCGAGCAGCGGCGCGAACGGCTGCTTGAGCCGGAGGACGACGGTCTGCGCGTCGGGGGTGTCCACGCCGTCGATGGGACCGAGTTCGCTCTTGCGCGCCGACCGGGCGTTGGTCAGGTGTCGCTGGAGTGTGGCCTTCACCGCGGCGGAGTCGAACGGCGTCCCGTCCGCGAAGCGGGCGCCCTGGCGCAGCGGGATGGTCACCGTCCGGCCGTCGCTGCTCGTGGTGGGCAGGGCGGTCGCCAGCTGCGGTACGACCTGCGCCTGCTCGTTCACGTCGTAGAGCTTCTGGCACATCGCCTGGAAGACGTAGCGGGAGTAGAGGCTGCGCGACAGTGTCGGGTCCAGCGCGTCGGGTTCTGCCGAGAGGGCGATGAGCAGCTTGCCGCCCTGCTTCACGGCAGCGGGGTCTGCCGGCGTACCGAAGGAATCCTGGCCTGCCGACTGGTTGTCGTCGGACTGGTTGCCGCCGCCCCCGTCGTTCGACACCGGTGAGCAGGCAACGACCGCGCAGGCAACAGCGACCGCCGCCACCGCGGCCCGGAGTGAACGGCGCCGGGGCAGGCTCGTTTCGCTGAGGGAGAGGTTCGTCATGGGGAGCTCCTCGAGTGGGCGATTCGGGGAGCGTATGTTGTATACGATGACCCACGCAAGACCTCCATGGATGCCTCTCGGCCACCCGGCCGCCGGGCATCGTGGACAGATCGCGGGCGGCGCCTGCGAGCCCGGGTCAGCCGGCGGTTCGCGGTTCGGGGTGGGCCCGCCCATTCCGCACCAGGCTGAGCAGCACGACCACCGCGAGCACCGCCACCACCGCACTGAAGACCTCGCCGGCGGGGCGCAGGCCGACGACCTGGATCAGCAGGCCGACCCCGATCGCCGGCAGGCCGAGCATGGTGAACAGGATGGCGAAGTAGGTCGACACCGCCTCGGCCTGGCGCTGCGGAGCGGTCTTCATCGTGATCGTCGCGATGCCGTCTCCGACCGCCACCCCGGACGCGACCCCGTTGATCAACGCGCCGATGATCAAGGTCGCCAGGACCGCCATCCACATGCTGTAGGCGAGCAGGCCGGCCGCCACGATGAGGCCCCAGCAGGCGCTGGCCAGCGCGGCGCGTGAGGACAGGACGCGGGTCAGCAGCTGACCGAACGCCGCACCGGCGAAGGCCAGGAAGACCACCAGCGCGGCAAGGGTGTGCGAGGTCTCGTGCAGGACCATGCCGAGGAACAACCCACTCACCGCTGTGAGCACTCCGAGTGCGGCGAAGCCTGTGCCTGCGGTGATCGCGGAGCGGACGAAGTCGCCCCGGATCTCCTGCGGTATGCGCAGCCGCTGAAGTCGCAGGGTCATCGGGGAACGCTGGGCCACCGTCTCCGGCACTCCGACCATCGCGATGATCGCGATCACCGCCAGGGCCAGCACGATGGCCCAGGGCAGCCGGAGAGGATCGGGCGCCACGTCCGACACGATCCCGGACAGCATGGTGCCGGTGGCGAGACCACCCAGGTTGGCGAAGATGGCCACGGTGGCGGCTCGCCTCGGATGCCGCGGGCTGATCAGCTCGGCCAGCGCCGCGGTCGCCGCACCGATGACCAGTGCCGCGGAGAGACCCGCGAGCAGTCGGCCCACGACGATCATCGCCAGGTCCACGGCGGCCAGGAACACCGCGTCGGCGGCGACGGAGAGGACCAGTGCGGTGAGAATGACCGGCCGGCGGCCGATCTGGTCCGCGAGCCGGCCGAAGACCAGCAGACCGACGACCACGCCGAGCGCGTACACCGCGTAGACCACGGTCACGGTCAACGACGAGAAGCCGAACTCCATCTCGTAGAGCGGGTAGAGCGGAGTCGGCACGGTGGTGCCCACGAGCGTGATCCAGAACGCGAACGCGACCCGCACCGCGCCCGAGGTGGAACTGGACCGTGCCATTGCGCCATCGGCGTTGGACATGATCAGTCCCTCCGGGCTCGGACCCTGCTGCGACCGGCGCCGCCCGCACCCTCCCGTCGCGGCTCCCGTCCCCCGGTGCAGCATGAGTCGTGGCCCTCGACCCAGGTGCGGCAACACCCCTAAACGCCCTCATCAGGTGGCGCCGGGGCTCACGGCTGGCGGGGTCGGCCGTACAGGGCGGCCCGCAGCGCCGGCCCGAAGACGCGCCGGACGTCGGCCGGGGAGAGCCCACCGATCGAACGGATCGGGTTCAGGTACCGCGTGAAGATCAGCCCACCCAGCACGCCGACCGCGGCGGTGGCGCGTTGCGTCGCATCGGGCCCGCCGAGAAATTCAGCGATGCGGAGGCGCAGCTCACCGTCCAGGTAGTCACGCAGGGCGCGCATCGTGTCGTCGTCCTGCACCGCCATCCGGTTCTCGGCGGGCGCGGTGGCGTCCCACAGGCCGGTGACCGAGTCGAGCAGGCGCTCGGCCAGGCCGGCCTGATCACCCCGCAGAGCCTGGTCGAGAGCGGTGGGATCGACGCACAGCAGGGTCAACGACTGGCTGAAGAGGCCCTGCTTGGAGCCGAAGTGGTAGCTGATCAGCGCCGAGTCGACGCCCGCCGCGACGGCGATCGCCCGGACCGTCGTGCCCGGATAACCGTGCTTCAGGAACAGCTCGCGGGCGACCTCGGCGATGCGGGCCTTGGTATCGGGATTGCCTCGCGGCCGACCCCGGGTTTTATTCAACACGATTGAATAATGCTCTCCCCCGGTGGCACGGTCAACGCCGTCAACCCCGCAACGAGGAGCGAAAACATGCGCACTGTCGTCTTCGGCGCCACCGGCCCCACCGGCCGCCAGATCACCGAGCAGTCCCTGGCCGCGGGCCACGAGGTCGTCGCGGTCACCCGCCGCCCGCACAACGTCCAGCCCCGCACCGGCCTCACCGTGGTCGGCGCCGACGTCGCGGACCCGGACGCCGTCCACCGGGCCGTCGCCGGCAGCGATGCCGTCTTGTCCAGCCTGGGTGTCCCGCTCACCCCGAAGCCGATCACCGTGTACTCAGAGGGCAACGCGAACATCGTGGCCGCCATGCACCGTCACGGGGTGAAGCGCCTGGTCACGGTCAGCTCCAGCGTCATGGATCCCACCTGGCGACCGACCGGCGAATTCTTCTTCAACAACGTGCTGGATCCACTGTTCAACCGCAGGGTGGGCCGCACCGCGCACGAGGACATGCGTCGGATGGAGTCCCTCGTTCGCGACAGCGACCTGGACTGGACCATCGTGCGGCCGTCCGGGCTGTTCGACCACCCGGCGGCCACGCGCTACCAGGTGACGGAGAACGTCGCGGACGGCCTGTTCACGGCCCGCGCGGATCTGGCGGCGAGCATGGTGGCACAGTTGACCGACGACCGGTTCGTCCGGCGGGCGATGGCGGTGATCACCACCGAGGTCCGGCCGAGTATCG
Organism: Micromonospora cremea; assembly: GCF_900143515.1. Lineage (NCBI taxonomy): Bacteria > Bacillati > Actinomycetota > Actinomycetes > Micromonosporales > Micromonosporaceae > Micromonospora > Micromonospora cremea. The sequence goes on from NZ_FSQT01000001.1 coordinate 2,338,157, forward strand.
CGGGTCTGATCTGGCGCGAGGCCGTCATGAGGAAGAAGTGACGCGCCAGCAGGCGGTTACCGGGGCGCGGCTCGGTGCGCGGCATCCGCTGGTGGTCGCCGGTCCGTCTGCTCCCTGCCGTGGAAGCGTTGACGAGCTCGGCGAGTTCGTCAACGAGCGGTATACCTCAGAGGTATCGCGCCCACAACACCCACCGGGCTGTCCGCGGTTGCGGTGGGAAGCGGCCCCGGGCGCCGCCTCCCACCGCGGACTCCTAACTGCCGGCCGAGTTGTACGCCTGAGCCGTCACCTTCACCTTGCGGCCCAGACCCGGCCGCGCGGGCCAGGAGATCTGCACCTGACGGGTCTCTCCCGGCAGGAGCCAGAAGTAGTTGTCGTCGTACCGGGCCGGCAGGACCCGCTCCCCGCGCTCGTCGCGCACGGCGAGCCGGACCAGGGCGGCGACCGTGCGGCCCTGGTTGCGGACCGTCGTGGTGACGGTGGACCGGCGATCGATGACGCGTACGACGCCGGTCGACGTCGACAGTCGGGCCGCTGGCAGGTCGTTGAGCGCCCGCTAGCCGAAGCGCGACGCTGTGTACGGGCGGTGGGTCACCGCCCGTGCACAGCAGTCGTCAGCGCGCATTCACTCCGGGTACGAGGGCCCCGGCTCGGTTGTCGGTTCTCACCGGAGGCTTCAGTGCGTCAAGATTCTTTTCGGTGCAAATTTCAGCGGTGCCTTCGAGATTTCAGCGATCCTCCTCCTGCCCTTCCTCGTCTTCACCGGCAGCGGCTCAGGCGGGAACGGGCAGACTCTTCCCGGTTCCCGGCCGTACGCGTACAGCGTCGCCGCCAGGTCGGGATGCCTCTGCGCTTCGAGAAGGGCGAGGTAGGCCTCCGCGGCGCCGGGATGCCCGCCTCAACCTCGATGCTGAGCAGATCGCCGGCGTCCGCGTTGCAAGGACGCTCACCAGGCGCTGGGCGGCCAGCGCATTCCCTTGATCCCTGAGGGTCTCCCCATCGTGCTCGGTGACGGTTCCGACCGGCGTCAGGGCGGTCGTGTGCGGCCTGGGCATGGTCACACCACCCCGTCACGTTCGAGGACCCGCGGCGTGACCGCACGGCAGGACGTCCGACGCTTCAACCGCCGGCGAGCCGACCAGCGGACTCAGCGAGACCCACAGGAACGGGGCGGCCGTCGTGACGTTCCGTTACCAACGACCCGGCACCGATCGTGTGGCGCATCCGCATCTGCCGATGAGAGTGCGTGCATATTGACCATCTGCGACGGATCATGGTGGCGCGTAGGAACCCGGTCGCCATCCCGAAACGTACGAGAAGTCCAGACCGCTATCCGCCCAAGAAGAGCGGATATTCCATTCGGGCTGGGCGAATCCCGGCCGAGGCGACGATTCGGCGAAGGTTCATGGCAGTGTCCTCTCCTGCGGGTTGCCCCCTGCGCGAACTCACTGCCACCACGACCCCGACCGCGACCGGGTTCACGGATCCACCGACGTCACCCGATCATGTCAGGGGATCCAGCGGTGCGGGCGACCGGCGGGAGGCGGGATGCCCGCACCGCTGGGGACGAGGCTAGCTGCGGTAGCGGAAGAGGATTCGGCCTCGGGTCAGGTCGTAGGGGCTCAGCTCTACGAGCACCCGGTCGTACGGGAGGATCTTGATGTAATTCTTACGGATCTTTCCACTGATGTGGGCCAGCACCTTGTGGCCGTTCTGCAGCTCCACCGTGAAAGTGGCGTTGCGCAGGCATTCGAGGACGGTGCCCTCGAGTTCGATGCCGTTTGATGTTCTCGCCATGGTCAGCGACTCCTCTCGTTCGCGGTCAGCGGAGGACCAGTTCGAGGTTGCTGCCGGTGCGCCGGGCGCCGATGCCCTCGAACAGCGCCGTGGCGGCCACGTTAGATTCGGTCACCTCGGCCGAGGCCGTTTCCTTGCCGATGCGGTGCAGCCCGCCCAGTGCGTGGGCCAGCAGCGCCCGGGCGATGCCGCGGCGTTGGCGGTCGGCCCGGACGGCGATCAGCCCTATCCGTGGCAGCCGGGTCACCATCGCTACCCGCAGTAGACCCACGTATTGGCCGGACTGCGCCGCCACGGCGTATTTCGACGGGTCGAGCACGGGAAGGGCCAGAACTTCGGCCGGCATGTCCTGCCATCCAGGGCCGGCATCCACCTGGTCGCGGATCGTGCGGTCCAGGGCGCGTAGCGGGGCCTCCTCCGCACGGCCGAAGGCCTTTATCGTCACGTCCGGCGGTGGCAGAGCCGAGTCGAGGCCCGTGGCGCGGGGGTCGGTGGGTACGGCATACTCCCACTCCCGACGCCGTGTCGTGAAGCCGGCTCGCTGCCACCGGGCGGTCAGGTCGAGGTCGGCCTCGTCGACTACCGTGTGCAGCTGCCTCGGCAGAGCCGCCAGCATGGCCTCGGCCAGCCGGTCGAAGGCCACGCCGTGCCAGGCGTCGATACTGACGAACATCCGCCCGTCGGGCCGGCGCGACGCCTCGCCGCGGCCGACTACGAGGTCGTCCTCCAGCGCATGCCATTGCCCGGACGCGACGCGCGAAATCAGCACGGCGTGGCTGAATTCCACAGGATTCATAGGTTGGTGCCTTTCGGAATCGCCTTGTTAGGGCGCTCCCGGCGACACCTACGTCAGTGGCCGGCCCGTGACGGCGAGGGGAGCACCCACATCGATACAACGTTCACGGGTCTCACCTCCTCGGTCAGTGTCACGGCTCAAGGGAAGCTACCAGCCGGCGCGTCGCACCGTCCAACCATTTCCAGCGAGTGTGCGATGCTGCACCTCTTCATGATCAAAGGGCGAACGGCCGTGTCCCACGGCCATCGCGCGGCAGATCGCGGTCGGCCTGCCGTCGCCACAGTCTGGTGAGCCAGTCTGCCGTCCGTACACCACACGGCGCCACGGCGCGGGCCCGCAGACGCGGATATGCCGATGAGCGGAAACTCGATCATGTCAGCAGCTAAGCGCTTGCTCCTCACGCGGCGTCATGCCACATAGTCGGTGACGTGGAGGAGCACCTGACCGTGGGGCGTGTGGCGGAGTTGGCCGGCGTCAGCGTCCGCACACTGCATCACTATGACGAGATCGGCCTCCTGGAGCCGTCCACGCGAACCGCGGCTGGGCACCGGGCCTACTCCCCGGGCGATGTGGAGCGACTCCGGGAGGTGCTCGCCTACCGCCGGCTCGGCTTCGGATTGCGGGAGATCGCGGATCTGGTTGACGATCCGACCACCGACGCAGTCGCGCACCTGTGCCGGCTGCGCGGCCTGCTGATGGACCAGCGCGACCGCGCTGCTGCCATGGTGACGGCAATAGACAGGGAACTGGAGGCACGAGCAATGGGAATCAGGACGACGCCAGAGGAGCAACTGAAAGTGTTCGGCGCGCAGTTGTACGACGCCATCGGATCCGCTTACCCAGCGACGCGGCGCACCGAGCCACGGATCGCCGCGCGCATCTGGGATGCGCTGGGGGACGCACGAACGGTGCTGAACGTCGGGGCTGGCACCGGCTCCTACGAACCACCCGACCGCGACGTCACGGCGGTGGAACCGTCGGCGGTCATGCGGGCGCAGCGTCCCGTGGGCGCGGCGCCGTGCGTGGCCGCCGCTGCGGAGAGTCTGCCGTTCGAGGACCAGTCCTTCGACGCCGCGATGGCAGTCAGCACCGTCCATCACTGGCCGGACCCGGTCGCCGGGCTGCGGGAGATGCAGCGTGTGTCCCGCCGCGTGGTGGTGTTCACGTACGACGCCGATGACACCGGCTGGCGTCAGCGGTTCTGGCTCACCCGCGACTACCTGCCTGAATTCGCAGACCTTCTCATCGGCTGGCCGTCCCTTGCCGACCTAACCCGCGCGATCGGAGGACGCGCGGAACCGGTGCTCGTCCCATGGGACTGCGCTGACGGCTTCTTCGAGGCACACTGGCGCCGGCCTGAGGCATACCTGGACGAACATGTACGCCGCGCGGTTTCGGTATGGACCAGAGTCGGACCGCAGGCCGAGCAACGGGCAGTCAGCACACTCCGCGAAGACCTTTCCTCAGGCCGGTGGGCCGAGCGCAACCGCGACCTTATCGCCCTCGACACGGCAGAGCTCGGCCTCCGCCTGCTCGTAGCCTGAACCACCGTGCGCGAGAACGCCGCCAGAGAGCGGACCACCGGGATTAGCAAATACTGCCGCGGGGACGCTTGGCCTCCATTGCGTGCTCAACCTGGACGTCCTTGCCGTACAGGTCGAGCTTGGACCTGTCGGCCCAGCTCATGAGCTGCATGAGAGAGCGACGCGCGGATTCGGGGCACGCTCATGCCGCGATCCGCGCGCATGTCGCAGATCAGTTGGCTGACGTGTGTCGCGTATCAGTCGACGGAGGACACGGCCGCCTGCCGGCATGTCGGGCTCCAGTTGATCCGTTACGGATCAGCGCCGGGTGATCCGTGACATGTTCGGCTAGATGGTCTTCGTTCGTCTTTACCAGTCTGGCTCGTGGATGTCCTCTTCGAGGGCCTTGATGGTGCTGTAGAAGGTGGTGGTGGGCCAGGATGGTCTATCGGCCGCCCGTTTCCAGGTGAGGTGGACGAGGGCCCAGCCCCCAGAGGTCAGTTCCACAACGATGTCGTCTGAAGCCTCGGACCTACCGATGACTTCGACGGGTTGGTTGTGTAGGGGGTGGCCGGCGGCCACCTCGGTCAGAAGTTCGGCGTGCAGTGCTTCACGCTGTCGTTGTTCGGCGGGGCCACCCCGGCGCAGGTCCCACCACGGGTCAGTAAAGACGGGCTGTTCGTCCACCGGGTCATCGTTGCGTAGCTCGCGGAAGTTCGGGCTCGCGGGCCTCGGCCCAGCGCTGGCGAAGCGTCACGTATCAGTTGAAGCCACCGTGTAACGGATCAAGCGGAGTACGACACGGCCGCCTGCCGGCTGTCTAATCCGAAAATGACCTTGCGTGGATGTGCGGTAGCGCCTGGCGGCGCGTAGCGCCGTCGTGCCCGGGCAGCACATCTTCAGGTGGCGCTGACGACGGGCTGGTCGTTTCACGTGCACGTGGTGGCGCCGACGCCGCCGGTCTAGTTGTTGCTGGCCCATGACGGTGTTGGCGGCGGCAGATTGAGTCAGCTCGGTGGCGAGCGGGTTAGCAGGTCATGTTGGTAATGCACCTGCGCAAACGACTGTCAGTGGCGGGTGTGCGTGATGTCGCCGGCGCTGCGATCGGCCTGCCGGACGGCGGAGCGCGACGAGAACACCGCAAAGACCCAGGTGCCGAAGCACGCGGGCCGTGCTCCGGCGGCGGTCGGGAGCCTGCTGGCACCGGCTCGCCGTCAGCTCCTCACAGGTGGGCTCTCAGGTAGGCGAGGTGGCAAGACTAGACCTGGTGTCCCTCCCTGGTTTGCCAGCATTCGCATGAACGGTGAAGGCGAGGTGGCCTGCAGACCTTGACGCACACGCGTCCAGTGCGGGTGGATAGGGCGTACACATCTGGTGGCCAGCACGGCCGTGGCAGTCCAATGGAGAGGATTCACATGACAGTCCCACACCTGCGCGGTGCCACGCTGGCCACGGTCGTCCTGGTGGCTGTCGGGTCGGTGGTGGCACCGGCCGCGGCCGGCGCAGCACCTGGCACCCCTGGAGCCCCCCGGTACTCGGCCGGTGCGGCGAGCGTCGGCGACCCGTACTTCCCCGAACAGGGCAACGGCGGATACGACGTCCAGCACTACGACCTCAACTTCTCCTACGACCCGGCGACCCGATTCATGGATGCCACCGCCACCATCACCGCGATCGCCACTCGGGACCTCAACCGGTTCAACCTGGACTTCCGCGGTCCGGAAATCTCCGCCGTGACGGTCAACGGGCATGCGCACGACTTCAACCGAGGCGGTCAGGAATTGATCGTCACCCCGCGTCCGAAGCTCAAGACCGGGCACACGTTCACCGTGGTGGTGAGGTACGCCGGCGTACCGGGCCCGATCACCGACCCCGACGGGTCGATCGAAGGCTGGGTGCCCACCGACGACGGCGCCTTCGTCGTCGGGGAGCCCCAGGGCACGCCCACCTGGCTACCTACCAACGACCACCCGACCGACAAGGCCACCTTCCGGTTCACCGCGAGGGTGCCGGCGGGGCTCACCGCCGTCGGCAACGGCCAGCTCCTGTCCCGGGAGACCCGGGACGGCTGGACCACCTTCACTTGGGACTCGACCGAGCCGATGGCCACCTACCTGGCGACGATCACCATCGGCAACTTCTTGGTCACCGAGTCGACCACGCCCAACGGGATCCCGGTCTACGTCGCGGTCGACCCACGGCAGGTCTCCGGGTCCGCCGCCGCGGTGGCACAGATCCCGAGGATGATCGACTTCTTCTCCACGAGGTTCGGTCCGTACCCCTTCGCCTCGACCGGGGCGATCATCGACCGGGCCCCCGACGTGGGCTACGCCCTGGAGACCCAGACCAAGCCGATCTTCTCCAGCCCGGCGAGCGTCGGCACCATGGCCCACGAGCTGGCCCACCAGTGGTACGGCGACAGCGTCTCCCCGAAACGTTGGTCGGACATATGGCTCAACGAGGGCTTCGCCACCTACGCCCAGTGGATGTACACCGAGTACAACGGCGGCGCGTCGGTCAGCCAGACCTTCAACAGCAGCAGCAACTACGGTCGGGCCCCGTCGTCGCCGTTCTGGCAGATTGTCCTAGCCGACCCGGGTCCCGAGGACATGTTCAGCAACATCCCGTACAACCGGGGCGCGATGACCCTGCACGCGCTGCGCGGCAAGGTCGGCGACGACACCTTCTTCCGCATCCTGCGCGAGTGGGCGGCGAGCCACCGGTACAGCCACGCCGCAACGGCCGACTTCATCGCCCTCTCCGAGCGGGAGTCCGGGCAGAACCTCACCGCCTTCTTCGATGTGTGGCTATTCCAGAAGGGCAAGCCCACGACCTGGTGACGGAGGGTGTGGGGCTCGCGACCGTCTCGGTCGCGGGGCCCTACCCAGGCCTTGAAGTGCGGACTGCCGCTCTGCTTGAACCGTGCGAACGGTGATCGGCGCCGGCCCGGCGTTGACCAACATCAACAGCCCGGACAGTTGGACCGATCCCTGACCGCCGCGGCCGTCTGCCTGTACGCCTCGGCCACCACCCAGGGCCGCTGACTGGCGTACCGTGGGCGGCTCAGCGTCCCGGTGCCATGGCCGATCGAGGTCGGTCTGACGACGCTCTAGCCGTGGCGCGCCACCAGCGGCGCGACGCCAGCGCGGCCAGCCCGGCGCCGGCGGCGGTGAGCAGTATGTCGTCCACAGAGGACAGTCGGTCCAGCCGCAGGACGTACTGCGCGGCCTCGACCAGGACCGAGCAGCCCGCCGCGAGCGCAAGGAGGTGCCGTTGCGTTGTGGGATCGGAAGACGCGTTAAGCCCGTGCCGGGTGGGCGGTCAGATCGCTTGGGCGAGTTCGGCATACGCCGCTGCGACCCGCAGAGCGGGCGGGGTGTCGATGGCGAGTTCGTAGTGTCCGCGGCGCAGGTTCTGCATGAAGGCGTGTCCGGCGATGATCACTTGTGCGGTCTTGCCTGTTCGTAGCCCGCGCATCGGTCTCAACCGGTGTTTGAGCTGGCTGTGATCGGCTTCGATCGGATTATTGGCGTACTGCTCGACGTGGTGCCACGCGGACGGGATCAGCTCGTCGAGCACGGCACGGTAGACTGCGGCGGCGTCGGTGACGATCTCGCTGGGTGTCACTTTCAACGTCGACAGCGCGCGTCGGAAGAACCGCCGGGCGGCGCCGGCGTCCCGGCGGGCCGAGACGAGCACGGCGATGACCTGCCCATACTGGTCGACCGCCCGGTACACGTACCGCCACACGCCGTTGACCTTGACGTAGGTTTCGTCGACATGCCACCTGTCGCCTGGTGAGTGGCGGGAGAATCGGGCGGCGTCGGCCAGCAGCGGGGTGAACCGCTGCACCCACCGGTAGGCGGTGACGTGATCGACCTCGACCCCACGTTCGACCAGCAGCTCCTCCACGTCGCGATACGAGAGGTTGAAGCGCAAATACCAGCGGACCGCGACCACGATCACCTCGGTCGGGAACCGGAACCCGGCGAACGCCGACGTCGGAGGCAACCACGGGCGAGAGCGGGTCGATGACTTCACTGCTCAATCCTGCCTCGATCATGCCAACGCTCAATGCAACGGTGCCCTTTGAACCAACTTGCCGGCAGCCGGCGGCGACAACCTGCGGGCGAGCCGGCGAAGTCCCCTGCGCGACCTGGCCTGACCGGCTTCGCGGCCTGGCACAACCCCTGCCTGACGCATCTCAGGCCTGTCAACGAGGGCTGCGTAGGACCGGGGCGGTGGTCATGCCGGGACGACGGTCGGCTGCGGCGGCGCGCAGGCCTTGACGGCGACAGCTAAGCGCCTTAGCTTTATGGCTATCTCGGTTAGCATCATCGCCTCGCCCCAGGAGACCGCCATGCCCCTCTCCCGCAACCGCCTCGCCGCCGCGTCGTTGATCGCGGCCGGAGTTTTGTTCTTCCTTTACCCGGCGCTGCGGCCATGGGCCGACGAGTCCACAGCGGCCGGTGCGCTGCATGCCATGTCCTCGCCATGGTGGGCTGCGACCCATCTCTTCGCGATGATCGGGTTCATCCTCGTCCCGCTGGCGCTGCTCCACGTCGACCGCACCGCCGCGGTCATCATGTGGATCGGCGCCGGGCTGACTCTGCCGTACTACGGCGCGGAGGACTTCGCGCTGAACACGATCGCCACCAAGGTGGCGGACGGACAGCAGCTGGACCTGCTTGATCTCGCCCAGAGCATCCGCTACCACCCGACCGCCATCACCACCTTCAGCGTCGGACTCGTCCTGCTGGCCGTCGGCGCGGTGTGGGCCGCCGTGGCGGTCTGGCGGGCCGGCGTCCCGCGTCGTTTCAGCGGGGTGCTCTTCGGTGCCGGATTCGCCTTGTTCCTCCCGCAGTTCTTCGTCGGCGAGGCCGGGCGCATCGGGCACGGCGTCCTGATGGCCGCCGGGTGCGGATGGCTCGCCGTGGCACTCTGGCGAGCCCCGTCCGCGCCGGTTCGCCCCTCGCGTGACACCCGCCCCGGCCGGTCCGTTCCAGAGCCGGCGGTCTGACGGCAGGATCGCCAGACCCCACAGCCAGCAACGTCGCGGCCGGCAAGCCCCGGTTCTCGGCGGCTGCGTGGCCGCGTCGGTCGCCCTCGGTCGGGACACCAGCATGCCTGCGGCTCTTCACTTGTGATCGACTTGGCTAGACAACAAGATGATCACTGAGAGCCGCAGGCCACCTCACATCAGGGGTCCACTCTGGATTGCCGGTTACGTCAGCCGAGGAGCCGACGATGGATGACGAGATTGAGCTGATCAGTGACGGCGATGGCCTGGCGGTCATCGGGAACCCGACGGCTGTCGAGCGCTTCCTCGACTCGGTCGGACTGCTGTCATTGTCGAAGGATCTCGGATTGGACAGGCTCGGATCTGTCCTCGGCGCCGGGGCTGGAGTCGCACAGGCAGCCTCCAAGATTGCCGCCAACTCAGGTCGGTACGTGAAGCTGACCAAGGAATCCGCGCAGCTTGTCAATGAGTTCGGGCTGATGAAGACCAAGACGCGAGGCGTCAGCCATGCGATGTTGGGGAAACCGGGCTCGATCAGTAGGTGGCTCCAGATCGAGAACGGGCCGGGATCGTTTGTGACCAACCCGGCGCTTCTTTCTGGTGCCGCGGGGATCATGGCGCAGTTCGCGAGGCAGCATGAGATGAACGAGATCACCCAGCTTCTCACCACGATCGACGAGAAGCTCGACGACGTGCGCCGCGCGCAGAGGGACGCCGTGCTGGCGAAGATGGACGGGGCCGCCTCCGCCATCAAGGAGGCCATGACCATCCGGGAGCATGTGGGCCGGGTCTCCGAGGTCGCGTGGTCGAAGGTGCAGGCCACGTCCGTGACGATCGCAGACACCCAGGCGTACGCGTTGCGTCAACTCGACGCACTCGCGGAGAAAATGGAGAGCAAGACCAAGGTCGGTGATCTCGCTAAGACGGCCAAGGAAACAGAGCGCGAGGTTGGGGTGTGGCTCGCTGTTCTGGCTCGTTGATTCCAACTGCAGGATGAGATTGCAGTCCTGGAACTCGACCGGGTGCTGGACGCAGCTTCGGCTGATCTGGACGGGCATCGCCTCGCACTGAGCGTTGCCCGGCAGGACCGGCGGAAACTCATCTTACTGAAGACCAAGTATCTGATGGACCGCATGGATGCGGCTGCTGGCACCGCCACCTCGAATGTGCTGCTGCACGCCACCACGTCCCGGGCTGTAGTGGACTCTATCAACCATGTCGGAATCGCCGTCGATGACTTCCACGGCCCACTCGGAATCGAGTCCGGTCGAGATTCATTGGAGGCGACCCGATGGTGGGACGCCGCTCGCGATCCGAGGCAGTTGAAGAACGCGGGCGCGGAGGCGGGGCGCATAGCGCTCGTAGGAGCCGTCGGGGTGGGCCTGACGGCCGCGTCGGTCGTGGTGGCGAAGATCGCGGCGAAGAAGCGGTGAGCGAGCATGGGTCATCAGTAGGTCGCGATACGGATCGGTTCTTGGTTCAACAAATGTGGCCCTCAGGTGAATGGGCAAGATGTCCGATTGTTGCGGTATGTGTCCGAGGGCAAGGTTGTCAAGAACCGGGTGCACGTGTGCCTGCAGCCCGCGGACCGGGACCGAGACAGGGAGGTCGAGCGCGTCCTCGCGCTGGGCGCGACCATGCTGGCCGATCACCGCACGCCCGACGGCGACGGCTGGGCCGTGCTGTGCGACCCGGCTGGAAACGAATTCTGCATGACCCGCTCATCTTCAGAGCGGCATTCCTGACGAGGCATCCGCCGCCATCCCCGTACGGCCCTCATCTCGGCAAAGTCGCGCGGTCAGCGGCAGATGAGTGATCCGGTCAAGCCGGCGACCTAACCCATGGGGCGGCAGCGTTGATGCCTACGCGGATCCGTGATGGTGAAGCGATGTCACAACGGCGGATATGGTCATGTCATGACGTCTCCACCTGGCCGCAACATCGATGATCTGCTGGCAGCCTTGACCGAGGCAATCGATCTCCTGCGGGTGCGTGGTGACGATCATTGGGCCGACTGGCTTGAGCGCGATCGCGCGCGAGTGGCTAACGGCGATGCATATGGGCTTATCCATATCAAGCAGGCGTTTGGCGGGATGGGGAGCATAAACGACAGCTACCCAGCAGACGACCCAGAGATCGGGCGGCTTCTCGCAGCCATCTACCGGATCGCGAGCCGGTTGCTTGCAGAGGTGGAGCGGTAGCAGGGACCGCACGGCTGACACAACGGCGGGCTGAATTGAGAGCGTGTCGCGGGCACCCCCACTTCGCGGTGTGACATCAGGTGCGAGGCTACAACGGCGCGAACCGCCGCAAATCGGCACCTATTACAGTCGTGGCAAGCTTCGAGCCCGCCCGCAGGGCGTACGAGCGTTATCCGCGGCATGAGAGTGAATCCTTGCTAGTCGCACGCAACCTCGTGGCGAGGGTCATGATCCGAGTAGATCGAGGTCACGAACGCAGAAACCGTGGTGCGCCCACTCCTCGTCCAGTACCACCTGAACGCACTCCAGCACCGACTTTCCCCTGGCATACGGCGGCCAACCCGGGCCCGCCGGCACTGGCGCGGGCGCCGAGAGCTGATCGGCCGTCACCGTCGACAGCCAACGCTCTAGCTCAGCGCCTTGCACGTCTCGCGCGGCCAGCACCTCGTCGAGACTGGGGGCCGCCGCTCGGTCCAGGCCCTGCTCCTCCTGGTCAGGGACGAACTCGGACGCCAGCCCGATCGCGGTGAACGGCTCGGTCGATCCCAGACAGCAGCGGCGGAACCACGAGTCGTGCACGAACACCAGATGGCGCTGGGTCTCTACCGCCGACCATTCGCCGCCGACGCGCTGCTGCTCCGAACCCCTGGGCATCGCTCGCAGCCGCTCGATCGTCTCCGCCCAGCCGGCCCGCAGCTGCCGGACAGCCTGCAGCAGGTCCGCCGGATCGGCTGAGCGGAGCAGCAGCCGCACCGGATACCGGCGGTCAAGCTCGGCTTCGACGTACGACGTCACCTCGACTCCGTTGACCACCAGATTGGTGACCAGCCCGTCGATCACAGCGTCCTGCATTACCACCCCGATCAGACGAGCGCGGGTCAAGTCACACTCGCGGAACTCGGCATCAGTCAGGTCCTGGTCCTTGAAGCTCGCCATGCCGGGCAGTATCCACCGGCGTACCGACAACCGCGCAGTTACCGCGGGTAGAGGGTGCTGTAGCCGGGCCTGGAGGCTGCCAGCGGAAACACGCCGAGCCGGCGACCTCGCACCATACGAGACGAGGTCAACGTTCGGCTAGGTACACGCGAGCGATCGTCGATGTCCGGATGCGCACGCGGGCGTGCCATAAGCAGGCACTCGCTGAACGTCCTCAATTCGGCAGAAGCGGATACGCCATACGGTCGATGCCGGCTCGCTGGTAACGGAACGTCACGATGGCCGCCCGCCCGTTCCTGTGGGTCGGCTGAATCCGCTGGCCGGCTCGTGGGCGATTGAAGGCTCGGACGTGCCTCCGCCATCTGCACGACGCTGTGCACGTTCAGCTGTACCTGGCTGTGCACGTTGACCCGTACGCCGACACCTCATGACCGCCGAGCAGCGCGCCGCCCACTACGAGGCGTTGTGGATGCTTCCGCCAGCCTGACCAGCGCCGCGATCGTCGGGGCGTTCGGGGTGATCCGAGCACCCCGCCGGTAAAGGCGGTGCCGGTGACGACGCACCCGCCCTGGTCTTCGTCGGCCGCCGACTCCGCAACGGCAGGAGGCCCACCAGCTGACCGAACCCAGGAAACACCCGCACCGGCGGTGACAGCACAAGCCTGGCACCACCGGCGCTGCTCATCGGGGACAGCAACGAGCTGGCGGTGTGCGTACTGAATAGTTGAGCGGCGGAACCCCGGCGGAACAGGCTCACCGAGAGATTTCACAGCGCAGGTCAGGAGCCCGGTCGCTGAAAAGCTCAGAGAGAACCGACATCGGTGCGCAGCATCCGCTTGAGCATGCGGTTCGCGTCCCGCATGTCATCGGTGACCAGGTGGGTCCGGACCGTCCCCTTGCCGGTCAACGTGCCACCCACCTCGAAGACCGCCGTGTCGCCCGGAAGCGGCACCGCCTGGCACCCGGTGTACCGCTCGGCGGGCAGTCGACCGTCCAGCAGGTAGGCGTACACCGGGTCGTCGACGCACGAGGTGTAGTACGGGAAGACCCCGTGGCTGCCCTCGTTGTCGACGCTGATCATCGACGCGCCGGGCAGCTTCTTCGACGCCGCCAACGCACCCTCCTACGCCGTGGCGACGTCGAGCTCGTCCTGCAGCATCAGTACCTGGGGGAACGTCCTACGGTCGGGCTCGGGCATCCGGTTGCTCGTGGGCCAGTACGCGCACGCCGGCGGGTTCTGCAGGTACGGGGCGACCAGCGGCGCGTCCCGGGTGAGCCGCCGGCTGAACGCGTTCCAGTGCGCGACGCTGTCGTTCCACTGCCCGTCCTGGCAGCGGATCACCTCGAAGACGTAGTCGATGTCGTACGTGTACTCGTGGGTGCCCTGGGCCAGCTGGGCCCGGTCACTCTTGACCTTGAGCGCAGTCTCGGCGGTGCGCCGGGACTGCTCGATGTGGGCCAGGTCGTCCGCCGTGATCCCCGGAGCGGCGCGCAGCTTCGCGGTGGCCGCGGCGAGGATCTGCTCCGGCGTCCAGCCGTTCCACTCCTCGTAGTACTGGATCACGGTGTTCACCGCCGCCGCCGCGGTCGGGTAGTTCTGGGTGTCGTACAGGGCGCCGAGGATGAACCAGCCGAACATGAACGGCCCCATACCGATCCGGGTGCCGCCGGCCCGCTCGAACATCTCCCGGATCGCCATCGGGTCGGTGCCCCGGCCGTACAGGTCGTCGTGGCGGGCCATGTACGGCAGAAGCTGCTCCTGGAACGCCCGGTCCCGGGTGAACGGTTGCAGGTCCCAGGTCTCCTGCAGGGTGGGCGAGCCGACCGCGGCCACCGAGTCGAGCACCATCCGGTTGGTGCGGCTCGGGAACGTGGCGGCGTACCACGTGCCCAGCCAGGTGCCTTACGAGTAGCCGAGGTAGTTGAGCTTCCGCTCCCCCAGCAGCACCCGGATGAAGTCCATGTCGTAGGTGGTCTGCTCGGTGGTGATGTACTTCGTCAGCTCGGTGCTGCGGCAGCCGGCCACATTGGCCTGGGTGATCAGGTCGTTGGTGACATCGGTGTCGCGGTAGGTGACCGAGCAGAGCAGCGGGGTGCTCTGGCCGACGCCGCGCGGGTCGAAGCCGATCACGTCGTAGTGCTCGGCGAGGGCGGGCGCGGACCGCGCCACGTACGGCGCCAGCGACAGGCCACTGCCACCGGGGCCGCCCGGGTTGACCAGCAGGATGCCCTTGCGGTCGCTGCCGGACGCCACGGTGCGGCTGATGCGGACCTGGATCGTCCTGCCGTCGCCGGGGTTGTGCCAGTCACGCGGCACGATGACCGTCGCGCAGGCCAACTGCAGCTGCGCCTCGTCCTCGGCGCTGACGTCGGCCAACCCGCACGACTCCCAGGACAGCTGCTGGGTGGCGAGCGACGCGGCCAGGGCTGCGGTGTCCGGCTCGGTCGCCTGGGCCGCGACGGCCGGGGTCGTGGCCGTACCGCTGCTCAGGACGGCCGCGACCAGGGTCGCGGCGAGGATGGCGGCCGGTCGGCGCACGCGGTGTTGGCGGCGCGGCCCGGTCGAGGGGTGAGACATCGTCCCGTCCTCTCATGGATCGATGATCGAATGGCCTCCACCCTGGACCAGGAGTGTTTCGCCGCTACGGTCCCGCGTTGACGAAGACCGGCCATGGCAGGATCCGGCCAGTCACAGCCACCCGCGTCGGCTGGCCTGTACGCCGAGCTGGAACCGGCTGCGTGCGCCGAGCAACTCCTGGAGGCGACTGACCCGGCGGTGCACGGTGCGATTGCTGATGCCGAGGTCACGGGCGATGGCCTCGTCGGTGAGGCCCGCGGTGAGCAGCGCGAGCAGCCGCTGCGTGGCCGCCGTCGGTTCGGCGTCCGGTTGGGCGGCGTCGGTGGTGGCGTGGATCGGCGCACCGAGCCGCCAGAACACCTCGAACAACTCGGAGAGTCCGTCCAGCAGCCGGGAACGGTGCACCAGCAGCGCGTCGGCGTCGTCGCCGCTGCCGCGCGGCAGGATGATGAGGCCACGGTCGGCGTCGGTCAGCATCATCTTCAGGGGAAGCTCCGGGAAGACCCGCGCCTGCTCACCGGCGGTGACCGCGGCGCGCACCGCCGCTAGCATCGCCTCGTCGTGCAGGAGTTCGCCCTCGTAGACGCAGCGGTAGCGCAGGCCACGACGCAGCCCGTCGTACTGGACCTCCTCCGGGACCCGGGTGGTGTCGCGCAGGTACGGCCCGCGCTCCAGGCCCCGTACCTGCGTGCGGGCACCGGACTGCAGCTGGCGGAACAGCTCGCGCGCGGCGTGCTTGCCCTCGATGACCTCGACGAACGCGGCACCGTGGCCGTGCACGGCGGTGTAGAGCCCGGACAACGTCTCCGCCGCCGCACGGGCTCGGGCGGCCTCCATCTCCCGTTGCGCGGCCCAGCTCTCCAGGGCGGTTCGTGGTGGCCGGACGTGCAGCACCCCGGCGGCGTCGCGGTGCACCGCCCCGCTGCTCAGCAGACCGGCGAGCGCCCGGGCGGCCTGCGGTGCCGCTATGGACAGGAACTCCCGCTGCGCTACCGGTGCCACCTTCAGCAGGTCGCGGTAGACGTCCGCGGCGTCCGGCGTGAGTGGGAGCGATCCCAACTCGGGGGCAGAGGCCACGCCGGGGGGCTCGGTCCGCATGCCCGAGATCGTAAAGCGCGTGGGGGCGACGGTCGACAGCCCCGTCCCGAGATCCAGTTGTCCGGCCCGGCGCCCGGGCGGTCGGTGTTGTGAGCGATATACCTCGGAGTCATACCTATGACTCTGAGGTATATCGCCTGTTGGCGACCCATGGCCGGCATCGCCTGTCGGCGGGGATCGGCGCCGATGTCGGCATGGCGGCGGCCGGCGGTGCCAGCGGCGGGTGTCCGGCGGCGCTCCGACCCCCGCCGGATCCGGCGTCCGCTGGCGCTCAGACCTTGTGTGACCCGGCCCACAGTCGGACCATCGACGGATGGCAGAAATCGACGCAGATGGACGTGATTCACGAGCGACCGTGCCTGAGCAACGACGCGACGACCGGGCGGACGACCCGGCTCGGGTCGACGTCGACGAGGCGCTGCTCGGTGGCGCCACCTATCGGGGACTCGCCGAATAGCGGCTCTCCGCGGGTGAGGAGCGGTTCGAGAAACGACGGCGCACGATCGGCCTGGTCCTCGCGCCCGTACTGGCGCTGATCTTCCTCGCTCTGCCGCTCGACATGCCGCCCAGCCAGCAGACCCTCGCCGGAATCCTGATCGGCGTGATCGCGCTGTGGATCACCGAGGCGGTGCCGATCCCGGTCGGCGGTCTGATCGGCGTCGGGGTGATCGTGCTGATGGGGGTCGCCCCGACCGCCGACGTCCTGCAGCCGTTCGGCTCGTCGACCGTGTTCACCTTCATCGGCGCCTTCATCCTCGCCCAGGCCATGCTCAAGCACGGCCTGGCGCAGCGGTTCGCGTTCCGCATCCTGTCGCTGCCCGGCGTCGGCAGGACGACCGGTCGGGTGATCATCGCCTTCGGCGTGATCACCTGCCTGCTGTCGGCGTTCGTCTCCAACACCGCGACGGTGGCGATGCTGCTGCCCACCGCGCTGGGCATCCTCGCGGTCATCGCCAAGCTGCTGCAGAACCGCGGCCTGACCAAGCCGGGCTGGGATCCGACCCGGCTGCGGGTCGGCTTCGCGCTGATGCTGATGCTCGCGTACGGGGCCAGCGTCGGCGGCCTGCTCACGCCCGTGGGCACGCCGCCGAACCTGATCGGCCGCGCTCTCATCGAGGAGGCCACCGGAGAGCGCATCTCGTTCGCGGGCTGGATGGCCACGGCGTTCCCCATCTGCCTGATCATGTTCCTGGC
The DNA here is from genome assembly GCF_900143515.1 of Micromonospora cremea. Lineage (NCBI taxonomy): Bacteria > Bacillati > Actinomycetota > Actinomycetes > Micromonosporales > Micromonosporaceae > Micromonospora > Micromonospora cremea. The sequence continues at coordinate 2,355,299 of NZ_FSQT01000001.1, forward strand.
CCTGGCGACCATCCTGCTGCTGCTCAACAAGCCGGAGATCCGCCGGATCGAGGGCGTGGAGGAGTACGTGGCCGCCGAGCGGGCCCGGCTGGGCAAGCTGTCCCGGGCCGAGAAGAACACCCTCATCGCCTTCGCGGTGACGGTGACACTGTGGATTTTTCCGGGCATCGTCGCCCTGATCGCGGGCACCGAGTCCAGCGTCTACGAGACGGTCAGCGGCCGGCTCAACGAGGGCATCGTCGCCGTGCTCGGCGCGTCCCTGCTCTTCCTGCTGCCCACCAACTGGCGCAACCGGGAGTACACGCTCAACTGGAGCGACGCCGCCCGCATCGACTGGGGCACCATCCTGCTCTTCGGCACCGGCATCATCTTCGGGGCCCTGCTCGACGACACCGGCCTGGCCAAGACCATCGGCAACGCCAGCTCCGACTGGCTCGGCCTGACCAACGTCTTCGCGATCACCGCCTTCGCCGTGCTGCTCGCGATCATCATCTCCGAGACGACCAGCAACACCGCCTCCGCCGCGGTCGTCGTACCGATCATCATTCCGGTCGCCGTGGCTGCCGGCGTGGATCCGTTCGTGCCCGCGCTCGCGGCCACCTTCGCGGCGTCCTTCGGCTTCATGCTGCCCGTGTCGACGCCGCAGAACGCGGTGGTCTACGGCTCCGGCACCGTACCGATCACCCGGATGATCCGCTCCGGCGCCTCGTTCGACGTCATCGGGGCGATCGTCATCCTGCTCCTTCTGCCGCTGATGCTCGCTGTCACCGGGGTGGGCCGATGAGCCAGCGGATCGCCGTCATCCCCGGCGACGGCATCGGCTGCGAGGTCACCGCGGCCGCGCGCACCGTGCTCGACACCGTCTGCCGGCGGCACGGCATCGAGCTCAGCTACGACGAGTACGACTGGTCGTGCGAGCGCTACCTGCGCGCGGGCGCGATGATGCCGGCCGACGGGCTGGACGTGCTGCGGCCGTACGACGCGATCCTGCTCGGCGCGGTCGGCGCGCCCGGCGTGCCCGACCACGTCTCGCTGTGGGGCCTGCTGATCCCGATCCGGCGTGCGTTCCGGCAGTACGTCAACGTGCGGCCGGTGCGGGTGTTCGAGGGCGTCGACAGCCCGGTGCGGGGCGCCCGGGCCGGCGAGGTCGATTTCGTCGTCGTACGGGAGAACGTCGAGGGCGAGTACAGCGAGATCGGCGGCCGGCTCGGTCGCGGCCACCCCGAGGAGATGGCGGTGCAGGAGTCGGTGTTCACCCGGGCCGGGGTCAGCCGGATCGCCGACTACGCCTTCGAGCTCGCGCGCACCCGCCGCCGCCACGTCACCTCCGCGACCAAGTCGAACGGCATCGTGCACACCATGCCGTTCTGGGACGAGGTGGTGACCGAACGGGCGGCGGCCTTCCCCGACGTGCGGTGGCGCAGCGAGCACATCGACGCCGTGGCCGCGAAATTCGTGCTGCAACCGGGCAGCTTCGACGTGGTGGTGGCGTCCAACCTGTTCGGCGACATCCTCAGCGACCTCGCCGCGGCGGTGGCCGGCTCGATCGGGATCGCCCCCTCCGGCAACCTCGACCCGACCGGCGCCCACCCGTCCATGTTCGAACCGGTACACGGATCGGCGCCGGACATCGCCGGCAAGGGCGTGGCCAACCCGATCGGGGCGGTGTGGTCGGCGGCGATGATGCTCGAGCACCTCGGCCATGCGGCGGCGGCGCGGGGCGTTCTGGCCGCGATGGAGGCGACTCTCCGCGAGCCGGGCACCCGTACCCGCGATCTCGGCGGCACCGCCGACACAGCGGAGGTGACCGCCGCCCTCGTCGACCACGTGGCCGGGTGACGACAACGCGCGCGGTGCGTTCGGCGTTCAGCTCGCTGGTTCGCCCTCGCCGCGGCGCCCGGGGTCGCGGCGGTACTCGGGGCGAAGCTTCGCGCTGGCGAACGCCGCCTTCACCGCCGCCGAGAGCGCGGTGATGTCGTACGCGCCGTGGTGGCGCCGGCCGTTGATGAAGAAGGTCGGGGTGCCGGTGACACCGCTGAGGTCGGCGGAGTCGATGTCCTCGGCGATCCGGTCGACGCCCTTGAGCTTGACCATGTGCTCCCGGAACTGGTCGAGGTCCAGGCCGATCTGTTCGGCATAGCCGAGCACGTCGGTGGGATTGAGGGCGTCCTGGTGCATGAGCAGCAGGTCGTGCATCTCCCAGAACGCGTCCTGCTCGCCCGCCGCCTCGGCCGCCTCGGCGGCGAGTTGGGCATGCGGGTGGACGTCGGTCAGCGGCAGGTGCCGCCAGACGTACCGGACGTTGGCGAAGTCGGCCAGCAGTTCCCGGACCACCGGCTCGGCCTGCCCGCAGTAGGGGCATTCGAAGTCGCCGTACTCCACGACCGTCACCGGTGCCTCGCGCGATCCGCGCACGTGGTCGCGCTCCGGATCGACCGGCGGCATCAGGTCGACGATGCCCTCGGCGACGCCCAGCAGCGCGCGGGCACGCCGCGCCGGTGAGAGCCGGGCAGCAGAGCGGAACACCAGCCAGGTGACGACGGACGCACCGATCGTCGCGACGAGGATGCCGAGCTTCGCCTCTTCCAGGGCCGTGCCGCTCAGCGCATGGGTGGCGATCAGCAGGGCGACGGTGAACCCGATGCCGGAGACCGTGCCGACCCCGGCGACGGCGAGCCAGCCGACCGGTGGCCGGAACCGGTTGTGGCTCAGCCTGGCCACCAGCCACGAGGTGGCCACGATGCCGGCCGGCTTGCCGACAACGTACGCCGCCACGACGCCGAGCGTGACCGGCGAGGTCACGGCCCTGACCAGGAGCTCGCCGTCGATCACGATCCCGACGTTCGCCAGCGCGAAGAGCGGCACGACCACGTAGCTCGCCCACGGATGGTAGAGAGTCTGCAACCGCTCGTTCGGCGATAGCGCCGAGGTGAGCCCGGCCCGGGCCATACGGGCGAGCTGCGGGGTGGGCTGTTCCCGGAAGAGGCGGAACTGGTCACTCGCCCGCTGCAGTTCGCTGCGGCCGGGGGCGTAGGCGTAGGTCAGCAACCCCATGACCAGACCCACCACGACCGGGTCGACACCGGACTCCGAGACCGCGACCCAGGCCGCGACCCCCAGCAGCGCGTAGACCGACCCGAACCGCACGCCGCAGGCCCGGACGAGCAGGACGAGGGCGAAGATCGCCGCCGCGGCGATCAGCGCCCTCACCGAAGGATGTTTCGGATAGGCGATCGCCAGCACCGCGATCGCGACCAGGTCGTCGATGACGGAGACCGTCAGCAGGAAACCTCGCAACCGATCCGAGAAGCGCGGCCCGAAGACGGCCAACGCGCCGAGCGCGAGCGCGGTGTCCGTGGCCATCACCGCACCCCAGCCCGCGGCGGTGGTGCGCCCGGCGTTGAACGCGAGGTAGATCACGATCGGCAGGATCATGCCGCCGAGACCGGCCAGCATCGGCAGGGCCAGCCGACGTCGCTCCCGCAGTTCGCCGATGTCGAACTCGCGGCGCAGCTCCAGCCCGGCGACCAGGAAGAAGAACGTCATGAGGCCGCTGTTGACCCAGGTACGCAGGTCGTGTGACACGCGCCAGTCGCCGAGCTGGACGGAGAAGGATGTGCTCCAGAGCGACTCGTACGACGAGACGTGCAGGTTGGCCCACAGGAGAGCCACTACCGCGGCGACCAGCACCACCCGTGCGCCGCCGGTCTCGGTGCGCAGGAACGAGCGCAGCGGAGCGTTGAGCTGGCCGACCCAGGCGGTCCGGGCGGACCAGCCCCGGTGAGGGTCGTTGCTCGTCACGTCGACAATCCTCCTCGACCTGATCGCCACGTGGTCCGGATTCGGGCACAAGGCGACCGCTGGTCAGGGTGACGTGCGGCCCGCGCCGGAGCACCTTGTCGATCTTGTAGTGCGCCGGCAGCGGCCCCTCGGTGAGGGCTGACACGAGAAAGATTCCGGTCAGCGGCGCAGGCGGCGGGAGCAGTCGCCGTCGTGGCCGTCGCGGAGCAGGCAGCGCCGCCCGCCAGGCAGCCGTAGGTCGCAGAAGACCCGGTGGCGGAGGAACTGCTGATCCTCTTCGGAGACGGTGGTCTCCCCCGGATCGGCCATCGGCAGCACCAGCATCCAGCGGCCGATGACCCGGGCCAGGCGTTGCGCGGCCGACAGGTCGGTGGCGACGACGGGCAGGTGGATGACGTACCGCCGGGTCATCGGACCTGGCCTCGCCCGCGGCCGGTCGGGGGGTGGTCGAACCGGCACCGATGGAGCATGACCTCGATCCGGGCGGCCTCCCTGCGACTTTCCGCGAGGGCCACGTGCAGGGCAGCCATGTCGACCGCGACCCGGTCGAGGAAGGCATACACGCCGTCGGGGTCGAGACCCCGGCGTCCGAACCGGGCGGGCGGGAATCGGCGCTCGGCCACCTGCCAGGGCAGCAGACTCGGGTACGCCCCGGAGCGGCCGCTGTGGTCGCCGTTCGCCGGGGCCGGTCTCTGGCTGCGGACGCTCATGCCTGCCTGCCTTCCTGGGTCGGGGGTGATCCAGCTGTGGTCATCCTGCGACGCTCCGGAGTGGAGACGCAACGTTTCATAGCGCAATTTCGCTGTTATGCATTGACTTTCTTTGCCGGAACCCGTAGGAGCTGCAAGAGCGAATCACGCAGTGTTACGCGATGGAACCAGGGAGTGTGCGGATGGCCGAAGACATCGGATCGACCGTGCCGCGCCGGCAACTCGGCCGGCTGCTGCGCCAGTTCCGCAACGAGGCCGGGGTGACCCTCGACGCCGCCGCCGAGGCCCTCGAATACAGCCGGCAGAAGACCTGGCGCCTCGAGTGCGGCATGGGCTCAGTCCGGGTGCTCGACGTCAAGGCGATGTGCGAGCTGTACGGGGTGTCGCCGGAGATGACCGAGGCGATGCGCGGGCTGGCTGCGGACACGAAGTCGAAGGGCTGGTGGCACGCGTACGGCGACGCGGTGCCCAACTGGTTCGAGCTGTACGTAGGCCTGGAATCCGCCGCCGCCCACCTCCGCGAGTATGAGGAAACGCTGATCCCCGGCCTGCTACAGACACGGGAGTATGCGCTTGGCCTCGCTCGACTGGACCAACCGTCTGATAGTGAAGAGGATCGCGAGCGTTCCGTGGAGGTGCGGCTGCAACGACAGGGGTTGCTGACTCGCCGGCTGCCGCAGCCGCCCCGGTTGGATGCCGTGATCTCAGAGGCGGTGCTGCGTCGGGTTGTCAGCAGCCGGGGCGTCATGATCGAGCAGCTCACTCGCCTCTTGGAGGCCGGAGAAATGTCGAACCTGTCCGTGCGGGTGCTGCCCTTCGGCGCCGGGGCGCACTGCGGCGCGGTCGCGGGCTCGTTCGTGATCCTCGACTTCCCGGCCACCAACGGCGGGCGGACGCCCCCGGAGCCCTCGTTGGCGTACAGCGAATCACTGACCGGCGCGCTCTACCTCGACAAGCCTGACGAACTGGCTGCCTACCGGGGGGTGTGGCGCGGTCTGGAGCGCCTCGCGCTCGATGAGGCACAATCGACAGACATGATCAAGACCACGATCGCGGAGATGCGACATGACTGACCTGACCGGCACCGTCTGGCGTAAGAGCACCCGCAGCGGCGGCAACGGCGGCAACTGCGTCGAGGTCGCCACGAACCTTCTCCGCATCGTGGCCGTTCGAGACTCCAAGGACCGGCCGGGCCCCGTCCTCACCTTCCGGCCGCACGCCTGGAGTGAGTTCATCAAGGCCGTCGATCGCAACGCGTTCCGCTGAGTCCCGTCCCCCCACCACCGGCGACATCGAGAACACCGCATTGGACCTGGTGTGGCCGCTCGTCGACGGTGTGCTCGTTGCGCCGGACGCTGTAGCGGCGGCACTACAGCGTGCTGCGTTGGTGCCGTGCCCGCCGCCACAGTTCGGCGCGGATGGCGGGCCATCGCTCCTGAAGCGCCTGTTGGGCGTACCAGAGCGTGTCCAGTGGCTTCGACCGGTCGTTGGGGTCGATGACCGTCGCGGCGAAGGCTTGACCAGCGCGCATGCGGTAGTACCGTCGCCAGCGTTCAGGCGACATTCCCGGGCTGTTGTTGACTTCTTCGCTCAGTCGGATATTCATGGCGTGAGACTCCTGCCCCAGGTCCTTGCTGGCGGGCCAGTCGTGCGTCAACGTGTCGAGCACCGCGTTGACCAGTGGCTCGCCACGCAGGTCCTGCTCGTCGGCGAGCAGGTCGAGCACCCAGCGCAGTGCGGCGCGGTGTGTCGGCTCGTCGGCCATGAGGAGCATGGCCGCCAGGTCCGTGTCTGTTGCGGCGAAGCTGCCCGGTGGGCGTGGGTCGTCCGGGATCGGCTTGCGCAGCACGACTGTCGGGTGCGGCTGGTCCAACCAGGCGGCGTCCAGCCGGACCCCGGTGCGCCGCTCCACCAGGGCCAGCTGCGCCGGGTAGTCCAGGTCTGGATCGTCGGTGAGCCCGCGCAGCGCGGCGCGATCTTCGTCGAGGGCCTCGGGCTGCTCGCCGCCCGGCCGGTCGTCATCGAGATGCTGCAACTGGGTCATCAACCGGCCGAAGGCGGCGTAGCACAGGAAACTGCGTCCGTTGCCGGAACCCCACCACGAGCTGTGCACGACGGCGCCGTCGGACAGCCACCGCAGCACCTCCTCGCGGATGCCCTCGGCGTCCATCACCTCCGCCATGACCACGGCCGGACCGACCTGGTTGAGGTGCACCACCGATGTCGGGGCATCGGGGTCCCATCCGGTCCGGTGCTCGATCTCCGCTGGGTCCCCACCGAGCCGGCGCACCACCTCGGCCACCGTGACCGGCTTGGTCAACGGCTGGATGACTGTCCAGCACGGCACCTCATCGATCAGTTCGGGCTTCACTTCGAGCAGCCGCTGATACCACGCCACATCATCGTCGGCCATCGAGCTGAGCCTCTCCATCCATCGTCAACCAGCACTCAACGACGACCACCGGCTTACGAACACCCCCCTCAGGCAACCGCTGAATCGGCAGCCTTGGCGGCCCGCTCGATCTGCGCGCGCCTGGCTTCCCAGAAGGCCGCGTCGCGCTGGGCGTTGGTGTCCCAGGCTGCTGTCCCTGTCAATCCGTCGAGCTGTTCGCGCAGGATGTCGGCGTGTCCGGCGTGCCGGCTCGTCTCGGTGAGCACGTGGACCAGGATGGTGAACAGCGTGATCTGTGGGCGCGGCCACCAGGGCACGTAGCCGGGTGCATCGATGGCCAGGGCGGTGATCGTCGCGTCTGAGTGTTTCCACACGCGACGGTAACGGTCGATGATCTCCTCGCGCGTCTCGTGCTCTGTCGCCCACATGTCGCTGTCACCCGCCTCGGCGTCGTCCCAGCGGGCCAGGGGTTCGGGGAACGGCCGACCGAAGACCTCGCCGAAGTATCTGGCCTCGGAGGCCGACAGGTGCTTGACCAGGCCGAGAAGGTTCGTGCCAGTCGCGGTCAGGGGGCGGCGGATGTCGTACTCGCCGAGCCCGTCGAGCTTCCAGAGGATCGCCTCGCGAACCTCCCGCAGATCGCGGTGCAGGGACGTCTTCGCGAAGTCATCGATCATGGGGCATGAGCCTGCCACGTGCTCCCGGCGACCTCAACCCGCGACGCCACAAGGGGCCGACGCGTCAGAACCTCCTCGCCCTCGAAATGAGGTGCTTGATGATCCTGAAGCCTGCCAGGCTGCGCTGCATGGACGTTCGTCTTGAGCCTTGGTCGGAATCCGCGCTCGACCTTCTGCGCCGGATCAACACTCGGCAGATGCGTCGACATGTCGGCGGTCCCGAGCCGGAGGATCAGCTGCTCGCCCGGCACCGCCGATACCTTGCCATGCCGGCAACTGGCTGCGGCTGCATGTTCGCCGTACTGCTTGGCGACGAGATGGTCGGCAGCATCGCCTACCACCAGCGTGACTGGCAGGGCGAGCAGATCTACGAGACGGGCTGGAACGTCCTACCGCCCTACCAGGGCCGAGGCATTGCCATCGCAGCCGGTACCGCCCTGATCACCATCGTCCGCGAGGTTGCCCGCCATCCCGACGCGCCCCACAGCCTGCACGCGTTCCCCTCAGTCGAGAACGCCCCCTCCAACGCACTCTGCCACCGCCTTGGCTTCACTCTCCTCGGCCGCTGCAATTTCGAGTACCCGCCGGGCAGTGCTCCCTGATGCGCAGCAATGACTGGCGCATCGACCTCGCCAACTCCGGCCGGCCTGCCGTCACGGCGCGGCACGACCGCCTGTGATCAACGAGAGCGGGATGAGCCTGGCGCGGTAGCCTGCCGATCATGGCGGACTGGAGGATTCGGCCGGCTTCGGTGGCGGACGTCGAGGCGGTGGCTGAGTTGCGGGCCGTGGTACTGCGGGCGGATCTGGAGCGGCTCGGGCGGTACGACGAGCAGCGGGTACGGCAGCGACTGCGGGACGGGTTCGCGCCAGCGCACACCTGGGTGATCGAGGTGGGCCGCGCGTTCGCCGGCTGCGTGTCGCTGCGGCCGGTCGAGGACGCCTCCTGGCTGGAGCACTTTTACCTGGCCCCGCACCTGCAGGGCAGCGGCATCGGTGCGGCTGTGCTGCGCGGGCTGCTGGAGCAGTGCGACCGCGATGGCACCCTGGTCCGGCTGAACGTGCTGCAGGGCAGTCCGGCCCGGCGGCTGTACGAGCGGCACGGATTCACGCTCGACACCGAGGATCCAGTGGACGTGTTCATGGTGCGCGAGGCGGCCTTGGCCGTGCGTGACAAATGATCATCTGGCGGGTTCGCGGTGCCGGAGGATCAGGGATGCCATGACGAGTCCGGCGTGGCAGCCTGCCCCAAATCCCGTCTGCCTGCCAGCGGGCGAACCTCATAGATGGCCTGCCATGGTCCGTACCGTTCGGGGAGATCACGAATCCATTCGCTTTCACGCCGCGTCCGTCAACTCACCTCGACCCGTCAGAAGATCAATTAGCAGACCGGCCCCAGCCCGAGTCAGATCCGCGTCATCCCACCCACTTCCGTCGCCATGCCGGCCCGGCCGCGCCGTCGCACTGACCGCAACGCCGACCGGCGTTTCTTGATCGCGGCGGCCGGCCCGACGGCACCGCCGGGTCGGTCGGTGGATAGGGAAACGCCCGATTCCCCGCCCGGGGATACGGCATAGCGTCGATGCGTCGGGCCGGCTGTCGGCTGCGCCAGGCCAAGGCGGCACAGCGGTAGGCAGGTGACGAATGGGATAGCGGCGGTCTGAAACAGCGGCCATGAATGAACACTTGTTGCAGCAGCGGCATGATCGGAGAAGTCACGAATGAACAGGGTGAGGCTCCTCGCGTTGGCCTGTCTGTCGGCCATGACGCTCACCGCCTGCGGAGGCGGCACCGCCAGCACCACCGGCTCGCCGTCGGCCGGCCCGAGTGCCGAGGCGAGCGCCGCACCGGCCGCGTCCGCCACCACCGGTGCGGGCTCCGGGTCGGGTGGGGTCACGGCGAGCGCCCTCTGTGACTACCTGCGGGATGAGCTGCCCGCGCTGCGCAAGGCACCCGGCGAGATCGAGGTGATGGCGCGGCTCGCCACGGGGCTCAGCGGGTGGTACGACCAGCGGGGCGGGGTGCCCGACGGCACCGAGATCGACACGCTCACCAAGGAGCAGTGCGCGGACGTCCGCACCGAGGTGCTCGAGCTGGCCGGGGTGCAGAGCTTCCTACAGTTGTAGTGATGTGGGCGGGCGGCTTGCCGCCGCCCGCCCACATCAGCCGTCAGAGCTGGCCGAGCACCGCGAACGGGTCGGTGCCGGGGCCGCTGTCGATGGCGACTATCCGGCGCCGAAGCGTGAATGTCCCGCCCGGGGCGAGGGTCACCTGGCGCTGGCTCATCACCCAGTTGTACGCGGCGTACGCGACGAAGCCGGCGTCCTCGTAGAGCAGGCCGTAGGTCTGCCGGTCGGAGCCGGTCATGCCGATCCACGGCGCGGCGGGCGGGTAGTCGGCCGGGGTGCTGCTGGTGATGGTGCCGTGCCCGGGGATCCCGCTGCGCTGGCCGGCGCCGTCGTGGTCGAGCGCGTCGCCGGTCCAGAACGTGCGCGGCACCGTGCCGAGGTTGGTGAAGACGCTCTCCGCCAGCACCCACGGTTCGTTCGGCCGGATGGTGTACGTGGTGACGACCTGGAGGTCGGCGACCGCCGTGCTGACGCCGGTGGCGCGGACGGACGCCAGCGGGCCGGTCGCGGAGAGCACCTCGACGGCGCTGGAGCGAACGGTCCGCTGCTGCCACGCATTGGTGCCACGGGGCTGCGTCGCCGAGGCGTACGGCAGGTTGATCCAGTCGAGCTGGTCGAGGCGTCCGACCGCGGCCAGGTCCAGGGGCTTGCCGACGGTGACCCCGGCCAGTTGCGGGTCGTCGGTGCCGGCCGAGACGGCCAGGGCCACCAGGTCGTTGCCGAGGACCAGGTCGGACGTCGTCGCCTCGGCCTGTGGCCCGGGGATGACGCGGTCGGCGCCGGCTCTGGTCGCCGCCCGGGTCAGCCGTAGGTCGAGCTTCGTCGGCGTGCCCTGAGCGACCGTCACCTGACGGCTCACCGGCTCGTAGCCGACACCGTTCACGGCGACGGTGTAACTGCCCGGCGGCGCGAAGGCGAGGACCTCGCCCGACGGGTCGGTCGTGCTCGCCACCAGTCGGCTGCCGTCCGCCCGGACCACGGTCACCTGCACGTTCGGCAGGGCGGCGCCGGTGGCCGCGTCGGTGACCCGACCGACGATGCCGTCCCCGGCGTCGATCCGGTACGCCCCTGGTTCGCCATCGCGCACCTCGAACGCCGCGATCGTGTACGCCGGTGAGAGGGCGTCCCGCGCGTCCAGCACGATGCGCAGGTCGGCACGCCAGCGCCGCTCGGTGACGTCGCAGATCACGTAGCCGCGGTAGCTGCCGTTGTAGAACCTGACGTGCGGGTTGGCGGCGAGTCCGGCCCGGACATCGGCATCCCAGCCCGCGCCGGAGGAGATCGACGTGCCGACGAACTCGGTGGCGATCGTCTTCGCGGCGGGGTCGGTGAAGTCGGTCTTGAGGTCGTTCACCCAGTGGGTGTGCCAGTCTCCACCGAGGACGACGGGGTTCGACACCCGGTGCGTGGCGATGAAGTCGAGGATGCGGGAGCGGGCCGGCGGGTACCCGTCCCACTGGTCGAGGTTGACGATCCGCCCCGGCCCCAGGTCGTAGTCGAAGGCGGCCATGATGGTCTGCTGCGCGATGACGTTCCAGCGGGCCTTCGACCGGCGCAGCCCGTCGAGCAGCCAGCGCTCCTGCTCGGGGCCGGTCATCGTGCGGGTCGGGTCGAAGACCTCGCCGGTTGGTTCCTTGCGCCCGTCGCCGAGCGCCTGGTCACTGCGGTACTGCCGGGTGTCGAGAACGCTGAACTGGGCCAGCCGGCCGAAGTCGACCCGCCGGTACATGAGCATGTCCGGCCCAGTGGGACGCTGCTCGGGCCGGAGCGGCAGGTGCTCGTAGTAGGCCTGGTAGCCGTTGGCGCGCCGCTCCAGGAAGGGCCGGCCGTCGCCCGTCCCGGACGGCACCGCACCGGCGTAGTTGTTCTGCACCTCGTGGTCGTCCCAGGTCATGATGAACGGGAACCGGGCGTGCGCGGCACGCAGGTCGGGCGAGGTCTTGTAGAGCGCGTGCAGCCGGCGAAACTCGGTCAGGCTGCCGTTCGTGGTCTCGTAGATGTAGTCGCCCAGGTGCACGACGAAGTCGAGGTCCTGTTCGGCCAGGTCCCGGTAGGCGGGGTAGGGACCGCCCGCCCAGGACTGGCAGGAGACGAACGCGAAACGCATGTGGTCGGCCTTCGCGCCGGGCGGCGGCATGGTCCGGGTACGCCCCGTGCGGCTGGACACCCCGTCGGCGGAGAAGCGGTACCAGTACCAGCAGTCGGGGGCCAGGTCGTCCACGAGCACGTGCACGGTGTGCGCGGCCGTCGGCGTGGCCGTCACCTCGCCGGAGCGGACGACGTGGCGGAACTGTGGGTCGCGGGCCACTTCCCACCGCACCTGGACGGGCTCGGGCGGCATACCGCCGTCCGCCGCGTTGAGCGGGTCTCGGGCCAGGCGTGTCCACAGCACGACGCTGGTGTGGTCCGGCTCGCCGGAGGCGACGCCGAGGGTGAACGGCGCCGGGTCCAGGTCGTCGGCGTACGCCGCGGGGAGCTCGGCGACCAGCTGGCTCACCGCGATCACGCCGGCGGTACCGCCCGCGATGGTCAGGAACCGTCGACGGCTGATGGTGAATGGGTCGGGCACTGCCACACCTGCCTTGATCGAGACGAGATCGTCCCGACAGCCTCGGCAGTCCGTCCGCCCGATTCTTGAAGATCATGTGAAGGGCGGAGGTACGGCGGTGGAAAGCTGTCACTCGGCATCCGGGCACGGCGGGGTCGAAGGACGGACGTTGTCCCTCGACCCCGGAACCGCCTAGACGAGCCCGCCGAGGGACGGGTCGCTGATGCTGTCCTTGCCGTTCTCGACGTGGCCGGCGTAGCGGTACGCGAAGCCGGCGTCATCCGCGACGGTGACGGTCAGGTCGTACCAGCCGTGCGTGCGGGCGAGCGTCCACTGTGCTCGCTCGGACTCCCCCGGGCGCAGCGACACCGTGACCGGACGGGAGTTGTACCCGTCCCGGACGGTCACCTCGACCCGCTTCGAGGCGCGGTTCTTGAGCGTGAGGACCGCCTTGTAGTCCCGCTGGTCGTAGGAGGCGGTGATGTCGAGATTCGACCGGCCGCTTGTGAACCGGCGGAAGAAGCCGTTCGGCCCGTGGACCGCCAGGTCGTGGCCGGACCCGACCTCCCAGGTGTCCGTCAGGTGCTTGCCCGGTTCCACGGTGTAGCTGCGGGGCACGTCCGCGCTGCCGGCCTCGCGTACCTGGAAGACCGCGCCGGCGCTGCCGGCGTTGCGGAAGTCGATCCGGAACGAGCCGTCACCGGCACGACCGTCGGCGTGCAGGGTGTACGGGATCGCCCGCGCGGGCCGCACCCCGCGCTCCTGCTTCGGCAGCCGCTGGTCGACCGGCGGGACCGGCACCTCGTCGGGGTGCCGCACCAGGTCCTCGGGCTTGAAGTCGTCGGTGTCGGGCAGCGTGACCTGGTGCGACCGGTTCGGGTGCCGGAAGTCGAAGGCCGTGGTCAGGTCACCGACGACGGCGCGCCGCCACGGGGTGATGTTCGATTCGATCAGGTCCTTGCGGCCGTGCCCGAACCGCGCCTCGAGGAACTTGATCAGCGAGGTGTGGTCGAACACCTGGGAGTTGACCCAGCCGCCGCGCGTCCACGGCGAGACGATGACCATCGGTACCCGGATGCCGAGGCCGTACGGGCCGGCCGGGTGATCGCCGTCGCCGGGGAAGATCTCGTTGGTGGTCGGTACGGTCGACAACCCGTGGGCACGCGTCTGCGGGGGCGTCGGCGGGACCACGTGGTCGAAGAACCCGCCCTCCTCGTCGTACGTGATGAAGAGCGCCATCTTGCTCCACACCTCGGGGTTCGACGCGAGGATGTCGATGACCTGCGAGATGTACCAGGCGCCGTAGGCCGGCTCCCAGTTCGGGTGCTCGGTGTAGGCCTCCGGCGCGGTGATCCACGAGACCTCCGGCAGGCGGCCAGCCTCGACGTCGGCCCGGAAGTCGGCGAGCAACGCGTCGGGGCTGCGGCCCTGGGTCCTGATCTCGGTGCCGGTCTTGGCCTTGTCCGCCAGGGGCGTTCCGGGCTGCGCGTTCTGGTACTGGTGGAAGTAGAGCAGCGAGTTGTCGCCGTAGTTGCCGATGTACGGGTCGTTGGTCCAGCCCCAGGAGCCGGCGGCGTTGAGACCGGCGCCGATGTCCTGGTAGATCTTCCAGGAGATGCCGTTGCGCTCCAGCCGCTCCGGGTAGGTCGACCAGTCGTAGCCCGCCTCGGCGTTGGTGATGACCGGTCCCCCGGCCTTGCCGTCGTTGCCGACCCAGCCGCTCCACATGTGGTAGCGGTTGGGGTCCGTCGGCCCCATCAGCGAGCAGTGGTAGTTGTCGCAGACCGTGAAGGCGTCGGCGAGCGCGAAGTGGTAGGGCAGGTCCTGGCGCGTGTGGTAGGTCATCGCGGTGACGCCCTTGTTGGGCACCCACTGGTCGAACCGACCGTCGTTCCAGGCCGCGTGCCCGTCGTTCCAGCCGTGCGGCGGGTCCGGTAGGAAGGTCTGGCCGAGGTCTTTCACCTCGGGGCGGAACGGCAGCAGCTCGTCGGCCCCGTCGGCCTGGTGCCACACGTCCTTACCGGACGGCAGCGTCGCCGGATGCGGGTCCCCGAAACCGCGCACACCCTGCAGCGTGCCGAAGTAGTGGTCGAAGGAGCGGTTCTCCTGCATCAGGATGATGACGTGCTCGACGTCGTTGATCGAGCCCGTCTTGTTGTTCGCCGGGATGGCGAGCGCCTTGCTGAGGTCCAGCGGAAGCGCCGCGCCGATCGCCGGGACGCCCATCGCCTTGAGAAATGTACGCCGATCCACCATGCCCATAGCTCACCCTTTGTGCGGTGTTCCGAGTAACTGGCGACCGGACGCTACCGACGACGGGTTGACGGCAGATGACCATGATTGGTTGATCTTGCGACCTCTCGACGACGGGCGTCGGGCCCAACGGTCCGCCGAGGGTCAGCGGGACCCTGGCCGCAGCAATGAACATCATGTTCACCGGGAGCGGCGTGAGAGGGGCGTTACAGCTGATCTGCCGGCACACCGGGAGCACCCCGACGTAGCGTGAGATCGTGCCGACGAAAGACATACTCACCAAGGCCGACCTCGCCGAACTTCGCCGCTCGGCGCTCGGGATGGCCAACCCGCTCGGTGTCGCCGCCGAGATCGCCGAGGCGGTGGAGCAGGACCGGCTGGATGATCCGGACGACGCCGGGGACGTGCTGACCCTGGCCGCCGAGATCGCCGAGATCCGGGGAAGATCAGATGCCGCGCTCCGGTACGCGGAACGTGCCCTGGCGGCGTACCCGTCGGGGGACGACCCCCGGGCCGGGTTCGCCCGAGCGTTGCGGGCCCGGACCCTGTTCCAGGCCGCCGGCCGGGAGGACGAGGCGATGGCGGAGCTGACCGCGCTTCGCCCGCTCCTGCTCGTTCAGCCCGACGCCCCCGCGTACGTGAGCGCGGCGCTGGACTCCGGTGGTCGTTCGGCGATCGCGGAGAGGTGGTTGAGCGAGGCGGTCGACACCCTGCTCGGCGAGCGCGCCGCCGCCGCCGGAGCACCGGCGCAGGCCATCACCGCCGTCGAGCCCGCGGTCGAGGTCGGCCCGCCGGAATCGCCCGGTGTCCTCTTCTTCCTGCTGCAACAGCGACACCGGGTACGCCGGGACCTCAACCTGCCGCACGACCGCCACGACGATCTGGCGGA
This sequence comes from Micromonospora cremea, assembly GCF_900143515.1. Classification (NCBI taxonomy): domain Bacteria; kingdom Bacillati; phylum Actinomycetota; class Actinomycetes; order Micromonosporales; family Micromonosporaceae; genus Micromonospora; species Micromonospora cremea. The sequence continues at coordinate 2,370,697 of NZ_FSQT01000001.1, forward strand.
CCGGCTGGAGTCGCAGCTCGTCCGTCGGGCGGCGCAGCGGGAGGGTGACCAGTCGGACCTGCTCTTCTGGCCCAGGGCCGAGTTCGACCGCCTACTGGCCGAACACCCCGACCTGACCGAGGTGTACGGGCCGGACTGGGACGCGCACCGGGCCCGGCTGGAGAAGGCGCTGGTCCGGCTGGCGAACGCCGGCGGGACCGGTCTGGGCGTACTCACCGCGACGGTGGCCGGCCTGGACGCCCATGCCAACCGACGCAACGGCGATCCGACCGACCCGCAGACCCGGGCCGGCTACGCCGGCGAGCTCGCGGCCCGACCCGAGGCGCGAATTCCCTGGCCACCGGAGCGCAACGACCCCTGTTGGTGCGGGTCGGGCCTGAAGTACAAGAAGGACTGCCTGCCACGCTCCCGTAGCTGATCGCGGCAGCTATCGACCTGTGGCGTGCCGCTGGTAGTGGCGGGCGACGCGGGCACGGTTGCCGCACGAGGGCTTGCACCATTCCTGACGCGGGTGGTCCTTGACGAAGTAGCGTACGCAGCGTGGCGCGGGGCAGGCCCGCAACAGGCCGCGGGCCGGACCGGCGATGAACTCGATGGCGGCACGTGCCAGCCCCGCGGTGATCGCCAGCCGCGTGTCAGCCGCTTCGCCGCGCCAGGCGAGGGACGGCGTGTCCTCCTCCGCCCAGCTCAGCAACGGCCGGACCGGCAACGCCCCGGCGGCCTGGTTGAGCCGGGCGACCGCCTCCTGTGGAGGCAGCAGCGAGGCGGAGTCGGCGCGGCTCGGCGGGCCCGGGCGGACCGCCACCGCGAAGAGGGTACGCGCGGCGCGGCGCACCGCCACCACGTCGCGCCGGGTCCGCTCGTCGACCACGCCGCCACGAATCTCGAACCCGCCCACGTACTCCCGCAGTGGCTCGGCCTGCTCATTGAGCCAGGCAGTCAAGCCGGCGAGGTCGGCGAGGTCATCGGCGACGCCGCCGTTGCCGTCGTGTCGAATCGTGCTGACCAGGGCGAGCGCGAGCTGGGCTGACATCGGTCCCCTCCTGTTCTGGCTTGTGTGGCCGGCGCCGCCCAGTGTAGCTTCCCTAATGCCTTTTCCGTCGGTAACCATTAGGGGTCGTCGTGTTGGTCATCGCGCACGTCAGTGACACTCACATCGACCATCACCCCCGATCGGCCGAACGGACCGCACGGGTGATGGACCACCTGCACGCCCTGCCACGACCGGTCGACGCGATCCTGATCACCGGGGACATCGCCGACCATGGCGAGGTGGCCGAATACGAGACCGCCGCGAGGCTCTTCGACTCCCCGCTTCCGGTCATGATCTGTCCCGGCAACCACGATGTGCGCGACGCGTACCGCAAGGGTCTGCTCGGCGACGGCGGTGGCTGCACCGGCCCGATCAACACCCGGTACGACGTGGCCGGCGCGGTCTTCCTCCTCGCCGACTCCTCCGTGCCCGGCCAGGACGACGGCCACCTGGACGAGGAGACCGTGACGTGGCTCGCCGACGAACTGGGCTCGGTGCCGGCCGAGACGCCGACGTTCATCGCCTTCCATCACCCGCCGGTCGTGCTGCGCCACCCGGTCATCGACCCGATGCGGCTACTGCCCGCCGACCCCCTGGCCGACCTGGTCAACGCCCACCCGCAGGTCGTCGCCGTGCTCACCGGGCATTTCCACACCGCCGCCGCGAGCACCTTCGCCGGCCGCCCGGTGCGGATCGCGCCGGGCGTGGTCTCCACCCTTCGGATGCCCTGGGAGGGCGAGGGACCGTTGACCACCCAGACCCAGCCGCCCGGCATCGCATTCCACGTGTACGACGACAGTGGACTGCTCACGACCCACTACCGGGTGGTGGTATGAGCACGCACGGGGTCGCGGTGCTCGGCTTCCTGGCCGCCGTCGCGCCGATCACCACCACGCCGGGAACGAGCATGACGCTGGTCGTCTCACGGGTGGCTACCGGCGGGCGGCGGCAGGGGTGGTGGGTGATCCTGGGTACGGTCACCGGGATCTACGTGCATGCCACCCTGGCCGCCGCCGGCCTGGCCGCGCTGTTGCTTCGCTCGTCGCAGGTGTTCTGGGTCGTCAAGCTGGTCGGTGCCGCCTACCTGATCGGGCTCGGGCTCTGGCTTCTCTGGTCCGCGACCTACCGCCGCACGGCGACCAGTTCAGGGGCGTCGGACGTGGCCGCGGCGGAGGCGACGCCGACGGCCGCGGCGGGCCGGCCGGCTCCGGTCCGCGCCCGGAGGCTGCCGTGGCGCGTGCACCATCCCTACCTTCAGGGACTGCTGGGCAATGTCCTGAATCCCAAGGCGGCCGCCGTCTACCTCACCCTCGCACCGCAGTTCCTCGAACCGGGCCGACCGGTGCTGGTGCCGATGTTGCTTCTCGCCACGACGCACGCCGCGCTGCACACCTGCTGGCTCGCGGGATGGACCGCCGTCTCCGGTGCCGCCGCCCGGCTGCTCCGCACGGCCAGCATTCGACGCATGCTCGATCGGCTGACCGGCGTGATCCTGCTCGGCCTCGGTGTGCGGTCCGTGGTGACCTGAGCCGAGTGCCCGCCGACTGAGCACCGGCGTCGCGCCGGCCACGACTGTTGCCGACCGGACGGGCGCTATCGGAGGATCTCGGCCAGCTCGGACAGGTCGGCGATCTCGTACGCGACCGGGACATCGCGCGGCGCGGTCTGCCCCCGGTGGTTGACCCACACGGACCGGATGCCCGCCGCGTGCGCCCCACCCACGTCGGCGGTGAGCGAGTCACCGACGTGCAGCACCTCGTGCGCCTCCAGCTCAAGCGCGGCGAGCGCCCGGCGGAACATGGCCCGGTCCGGCTTGTACGCGCGGGCGGCCTCGCTGGTCACGACCGCCGTGAAGGCCAGGCCGTGATGCGCCACCGCTGCCTCCAGATCGTCGCCGTCGACATCGGACACCAGGCAGATCGGCACGGTGACGCGGGACAGGAACTCGCGGGTGCCGGGCCGCAGCGGTGGCGATCGCCAGTACCTGAACTGCGCCGCGCACAGATGCGCCGGGTCACCGACGCAGCCGACCTCGGCCATCACCGAGGCGAGGCTGGACATCGCGCTGTCCCGCAACGAGCGGAACCGCGGCCCGGAGGCGACAGCCTCGAACTCCGCTCCCCAGGCCGTGACGACATCGCGGCCGGAGACCGGCACCGATGCGCGAGCGGCCACCTGGTCGGCGATCTCGGCCATCATGGCGTCGTCGTCCTCGACCACCGTGCCGTAGAAGTCGAGCAGCAGGCCCTTGAGCACCGTCGCACCCTACCCGTCGCCGCTGACCGCCGAAGCGCTCGCGGACCGGGGGCTGACACGCCCGGCCGGTACCGATAGCGTCCATCCCTGGACGATCACGGTCCGCCCGCCATCGCCGGAGGAGACGCCGATGTTCGAGGAGTTCATGGGCATCCCCGCTCATCCTCTCGTGCTGCACGCCGCGGTCGTGTTCGTGCCGCTACTGGCCCTCCTGGCGGTCGCCTACGCGCTCGTCGCGCCGGTGCGGCCGCACACCCGCTGGGTGCTGGGGCTGCTCGCCCTGGGCGCACCGCTCGCCGCGCTGCTGGCGAAGCTCTCCGGTGACGCCTTCTTCGAGCGCATGCGGGCCGCGAACCGGGTCACCCCAGAGTTCGTCCCAACGATCGAGGCCCACCAGCAGTTCGGCGACATCACGCTCTGGGCCACCATCGGGCTGGCGATCGTGGCACTGGCACTGCTCTGGTTCGTCCCGCCCCGTGCAGCCGAGGCGAGCGCGACCGGAGGCGGCGGAACCAGCCGGGCGCTGACCCTGTCGTTGCAGGTGTTGTCGCTGGTGGCCGCGGGCGTCGCCCTGTACTACGTGGTCCGCACCGGCGACTCCGGCGCGAAGGCGGTCTGGACCGGTCAGTGACCGGACCAGGCGGTGCAGGGTCAGCGTCGGCTGGCCCGGTCGACGCCCTGGTGCACCCGCGCGGTGCGCTCGATCAGCTCGCGCAGCGCGCTCTCGTCGACGGTGTCGAGCCGCTTCAGGTAGAGGCATCCCTTTCCGGCGCGGTGTGGGCCGAGCCGTTCGAGGATCCGGCCGTACCGATCCTCGAACCCGCCCATCAGGTAGACGACGAGGTGCTGTTTGCGCGGTGAGAAACTCACCAGTGGGGCGTCGCCCGTACGCCCGCTGTCGTAGGTGTAGTGGTAGCTGCCGAAGCCGACGATGCTCGGACCCCACAGCACCGCCGGCTCGCCGGTCACCTCGCCCATGATCGCGCGGAGCCGCCCAGCGTCGGCCCGCCGACGCTCATCGGGAACCGCGGCCAGGAAATCGTCGACGCTGACCTCGGTCGGGACCGTAACCGGCTCTTTCGGAGTCGCCATGACGGGATGCTCTCACGCCAGTACGACGAGGAGGCGCCACGCCGGTCCCGCCCTGATCAGGCCAGATCCGCACGCGCTCGCCAGGAGAGGGCGACGAGCCAACCCGAGATGAGCACCGCTCCGACGGCGAAGCGGATGCTCACGCTCTCCTCGCTCCAGGGCAGGGCGGTGAGCACGAACGCGACGGCACCGCTGGCGGCGCTGTAGATCGCCCAGCCCCGCCGCCCCTGCCCGGCGAACCGCCGGGCGAACAGCAGACCGGCCGCTATCAGCGACAGGAACGCCGCGGCGCCGCAGACCGTGTGCAGGATGCTGCCCGTGCTGGCCTGCGCGGGAAGCCCCGCCGGGGCACCCGACGGCCAGCCGAACGCGGGGTCGGGCACGAAGATGCCGCCACCGACCATCGCCACCCCGTAGACGGCGACCAGCACCGGCCCGACCGTGCCGGCCCGGCCCGGGCGCAGCGCCCGCCACAGGCCGACCGCGAAGGCGACGGCCAGCAGGCCGGTGCCCACGAACGCGACGACCTGCAACCAGCCGAGGTCACCGAGGGTGAGTGAGCTCAGCGCGTGGCGGCGCAGGTCGAACCCGGATCTGGTGAAGGCCTGCCCGAACGACAGGGCCGGAAAGAGAACACCGGCGACCGTGCCGCACAGCAGCAGGTACCGGGTTCGGTGCGGTCGGATTGACGTTGCCCCCTCGGGGACGGTGGTCAGGGACGTCATGGGCGTGCCTCTCGTGTCGGCGTCACGTTCTACCGTCACGACGAACGAGGCACGGCGGGATCGACACCAGCGGCCGGTCGGGGATGCTGGTGCGGCCCGGCGGAGGGCCGGGCCGCACCAGCTCCGGTGACGATCAGCCGGCGTTGTACGCCCGGATGATGGTCTGGTCGATACCACTACCGCCGTTCGCGGCAGCCGTCACCCGCAGCGAGACGGGCTTCCCGGCGGCGGCGGTCGGCAGTTCGGCCCGGTAGCTGTCCCCGGCGCTGGTGACCCGGGCCGTCTTCCAGGTGGCACCGTCGTCCGTCGAGGTCCAGACCTGGAACGAGGTCACCCTCTGCGGCTTGACGCCGTGCGCCTGACGAACGGCGAACTCCGCCGTTCCCCCGGTGGCGTGGTTGTTGGTGTCCATCGGCAGGGCGTAGTCGACCGCGAGCAACGGCAACGGCACGCTTGCGGTCCCGTCCGGCCCGGCGGACCGGAACGTCCACGAGGTGTTGACCTTGGTCGAGATCGGCAGGATCAGGCTCGTGTCGACATCGAGGGTCAGCCGGTAGTCCGCCATCTGCTGCGGGACGGTGAAGTCGGCGAGCGGGCGGTCCCGCTCCTCGACCAGCTTGCCGTTGCGGTACAGCGACAGCGTGCGCTTCACGCCGATCGCGCTGCCCTGGAGGCAGTCGGCGCGCTGGTGCTGGTCGACGAGCGACGCCAGGTCGACGTGCAGGTTGCCCCGCGTCCGCGACGGTGGGGTGGCACAGCTCCAATCGGCGCCGGCCGGATCGTCGTACCAGCCGGAGTGCAGGGGCTGCCGCGCCCAGATCTTGGACTGCCGGCTGCCCGGCTGGTAGCTGCGGGGCGCCTCCTGGGCCGACAGGCCACCGTAGACGCCCTCGTCGGCCCAGACAATGCCGGGCGAGAGGTAGTCGGTGCGGTACGGCGGCAGGTTCCCCTCGTGGGTCTGGGTCACGCCCACCCCGTCGGGAGTGAGGCCGGTGCGGACCAACTGGGTGACCATCCCCGGCGAGTCCATCTGGTGGAACCGCTCGTCGATCCGGGCCAGCTTCGCCTGCTCCGCAACGGTCACCCGGTACGCGGGATCGGCCGGCACGCCGTTCGCGTACTCGTGAACCAGGTTGTAGCGGTACGGCTCGGCCGTGCCGGCCGGCGAGTCCAGGTTGACGGCCGCCCAGGTGCGCCGCGATCCGATGCCGGGCTTCGGCAGTGGAGAGGTGCGGACGGTCGTCGCGCCCCCGTACCCGCTGATCTGGTTCCACCAGGACAGGCCGTTCGGCGCGGTCTGGAGACTGGTGAGGTCGACCCGGGTGGGCTCGGTGGCGACTCCGTCGACCGTCGCCGTCACCGGCCTGGCTCGCGCCGGGTCGAGCGTCACGCTCCGCGCGCCGTTCACGTTCAGGTCGGTCTCACCGACGAGCGTCGTCTCCAGCACGTCACTGTCGACGTAGTAGGCGACGGAGGAGCCGAGGATCGCGTACCGGCCGGCCGGTACCCGCGTGGTGAAGGTGTCTCCGGGCGCACCGCCGAGGCCACCGTAGTAGATCACCGGGTCGGTGAGGTTGGTGATCAGGATGTTGATCCAGCTCTCCGCGCCCTCCTTCAGGCCGGCCAGGGGCTTCGTGCGGATCGTCAGGTCGTAGCTGGGCACCTCGACGTAGAAGCTCACCGGAGTGGTCGTGACCAGCTTGCGGCCGGGGGCGCGGGCGGTGACGGTGGCCAGGTAGAAGCCCGGCCGGCTTGCCAGCGCCGCGTGGTTGAACCGGAGCGTCGCTCCTGCGGTTGTGCCCCGCTTCAGCGTCAGCCGGGTCGTCGAGAGCGACACCGCGCCACGCGGTACCGACTGCCCGTCGTGGTTGACCACCGTCAGGTCGAGGTCGAGGATGGTCGTCGCCGAGGTCGGCGCGCCGGTCCAGCTCAGCTTCGTCTCGCTGGTGCCGCCCTGCGGGTACGCGAAGGTGCCGAGGTTGACCACCGGCTGGTTGCTGACCGGGCCGCCCAGCGCCCGGGCCGCGTTGAGCCGACCGGCCCCGACGGCGTACGGGTCGACGCCGGTCAGCGGGTCGGCGGCACCGACGAGCGCGGCCTTGAGCTGCTCACCGGTCCAGTCCGGGTGCCGCTGGGCGAGCAGCGCGGCGGCACCGGCCACGTGTGGCGCGGCCATCGAGGTGCCGGTCGAGCCCTCGTAGTACTGGTCGATCGGGTCCTGCAGGTTGGTGCCGGCGGCCCGGGCGGCGACGATGTCGACACCGGGCGCGACCAGTTCGGGCTTGGCCACGTTGCTGGTGACCAGTGGTCCACGGCTGGAGAAGTCGGCGAGCTTGTCGTTGCGGTCGACGGCGCCGACGGTCAGTGCGCTGGCTGCGGAGCCGGGCGAGGAGATAGCGCCGCCGCTGTTGCCGGCGGAGATGACGAAGAGCGCTCCGGTCTGCTTGCTCAGCCCGTCGACGGCGAGTGAGAGCGGGTTGGTGCCGTCGTCCGGATCGCTGCCGCCGAGGCTCATGTTGATGACATCGGCCCGGCTGGCAGCCCACTCCATGCCGGCGATGATTCCGGAGTCCGCACCGGAGCCGTGGTCGTCGAGGACCTTCCCGATCACCAGCTGGGCGTCCGGCGCAACGCCGCGACGCTGGCCGCGAGCGGCAGCGCCGGTGCCGGCGATGGTCGACGCGACGTGCGTACCGTGGCCGTTGTGGTCGACGGCGTCGCCACCCTCGGCGGTGAAGTCGGCCCGTTCGACGACCCGGCCGACCAGGTCAGGGTGGGTGAAGTCGGCGCCGGTGTCGAGCACCGCGACGCGGACCCCCTTGCCGGTGTACCCGGCCTTCCAGGCGTCGGGCGCGGCGATCTGGCCCAGGTTGCGGTCCAGGTCACCATGCTGGGCGCCGCCGGTCAGCGCGGTGGCGCGGACCTTGCGGTCGAGCCAGACCTTCCTGGCACCGGCGAGCAGCGAGTTCGTCGCCAGCTTGGCGGTGGCCGGGCTCTTCTTGGGTACGTGGCCGGCGACGGCGCCGATGCTGGGCAGCGTGAGCACGTCACTGAGCGCGGCCACCCGGGCGGAGGCGGTGGCGGGCTGCACGATGACCGGCAGCTGCGAGGTGTTCTCGTCGTCGTAGCCGTCCGCGATCAGCGTGGTGACGTCGAAGAGGTCGGGGTCGAGGATCGAGCCGATCTGGGACGCGACGCGCGCGGGGACGACATGCAGGTGGCCGTCCGGACCGCAGGTCTGTCGGATCACCGCGTTCGGGTCTGCCGGTTGCACCGTGGCCTGCGGGCATCCCGTTCCGGTGCTTCGTACGGTCACCACGTCGCCGGTCAGCAGGGTGACGGTGTGCGTCTTGTCGTCGAGCGAGCCGCCGGGGGCGGCCGTCAGGGTGGCACCGCTGGGGCCGGCCGTGGCGGAACCGCCCGGCACGGCGGTCAGTGCCGTGGCCGTGACGGCGACGGCCAGCAGCCACCGCGTTTTCCTGAGCATCTTGCTCCTTGTTTGGTGTGGACGGACGCGCCCGTGGCGCGGCCTGACCGCAAGATCATATGTGTGTATGCGCGGTTTTCGCGGTCTCCGGCGGCGCTTTCACCGCAGGCGGAGAGGCTCACATCCCTACTCGCAGGGATCGACGTAACGTCGGCCCGGACCTAGCATGTGCAGAATGGATCTTCCGGATCCACCTCGGCCGACCCCCGGCGACCAGCCCGACCGAAGGGAAACGCGCATGCGTCGAACCCCCTTGGCACTACTCGGCGTCGGTGTGTCCGGCGCACTGCTGTTGAGCGCAGCACCGGCGGCGGCGGCGGCTCCGCCCGCGGCGCCCGCACCGACCGGCATCGTGGTCAGCGACGGCATGACCCAACCGGTGTTCTCACTCGCCGACGCGATCGAGGAGCGGGTCTTCGTCCAGACCCCGGTGGACACCGACCACGACGGTCACCTCGACCGGGTGGCGATCGACATCTCCCGGCCCCGGGAGACCGCCACCCAGGGCTTCAAGGTGCCGGTCATCTTCGAGCACAGCCCGTACCGCAAGGGCACCTGGGGCGACGTGCCCTACCCGAGCGTGCTGGTCGACGACCTGCCGCAGAACGGCTTGACCGACCGCTCCGGGCGCCGGGCGCTCGACGCGGAAGCGCAGCGGGCGCAGGCGAAGGCGAATCTGCCCGGCTCGCTGGACGACTACTACGTGCCGCGGGGGTACGCGGTGGTGCTCGGTCAGAGCGTCGGCACCGGCGACTCGGACGGCTGCCCGACCAGCGGCGACCAGGCCGAGACGCTCGGCACCAAGGCGGTCATCGACTGGCTGAACGGCCGGGCGAAGGGGTACGACGCGAACGGCGCCCCGGTCACCGCCGGCTGGACCACCGGCGCGGTCGGTATGACCGGCGTCTCCTACAACGGGACGCTGCCCAACCAGGTGGCCACCACCGGCGTCCGGGGCCTCAAGACCATCGTGCCGGTCTCCGCGATCAGCAGCTGGTACGACTACTACCGGGCCAACGGCCTGGTCGTCGCCCCCGGGACGTTCCAGGGCGAGGACACCGACATCCTGGCCCAGTACACGGCCGGGCAGGCACGGGCCGAGGGGCCCTGCGCCGACGAGATCGCGAAGATCACCGAGGAGCAGGACCGGGTCACCGGCGACTACTCGAAGTTCTGGCAGGACCGCGACTACCTCGACGCCCGGGACGTGGAGGCGAGCGTCTTCGTCGTGCACGGCCTCAACGACTGGAACGTGAAGACCGAGCACTTCGCCGGCTGGTGGGACGAGCTCGCCAAGCGCGACGTACCGCGCAAGATCTGGCTGCACCAGGGCGGGCACGGTGGCCCGGGCAGCAGCGCGTCGGTGACCCTGCCGGACGGTCGGACGTGGACGTACAAGCAGACCGAGAACCGCTGGTTCGACTTCTGGCTGTGGAACGTGCGCAACGGAATCATGGACGAGCCGACCGCGGTGCTGCAGCGGGAGGACCGGGCCTACACCACGTACGCCAACTGGCCGGACCCGGCCGCCCGTACGGTCGGGCTGAGGTTCGCCGCCACCGACGCGACCTCCCCGGGGGCGCTCACCACGGGTAAGCCGCCGAAGGCCCGGGTCCAGCAGGGCTTCGTCGACGAGGGCCGAACCATCCACCCGGACACCCTGGTGGCCAATCCGGACACCGCCAGCCCGAACCGACTCGCCTACCGCTCCCCCGTGCTGACCCAGAACGTCCGCATCTCCGGGCGCCCGGAAATGCGGCTGCGGATGGCGATCGACAACAAGCCGGACGCGAACCTCACCGCGTACCTGGTCGACTACGGTCCGGCCGGCTCGACCGCCGCGCCGACCGTGGTGACCCGGGGCTGGATGGACCCGCAGAACCGCAAGGGCCCGGCCCGCACCGAGCCGGTGAAGCAGGGCAAGCTGTACGACTACCGGTGGACCCTGGAGCCGAAGGACTACATCTTCCCGACGGGCCACCGGATCGGCGTGGTCGTCTTCTCCAGCGATCAGGAGTACACCCTGCTGCCGCTGGGTGGCACCGAGCTGCGGGTCGCGCCGAACGACAGCGAACTGCGGCTGCCGGTGGTCGGGGGTCGCGCCGTACTCGGGTTCTGAGCCACTGTTCCCACGCGGGTGGGGCGGTCCGACGTTTCGGGCCGCCCCACCCGCGCGTTCCGGCCGCCCCTGGCCCCTCCCCTTCCGTCCGGGGTTTGGCGGGCGGGGGCGCGGGAAGACCTCGCCGATCGGGCCGGGCGGCCCGCCGACACCTGCCGCCCGGCAGTGCTGGCGACGCCGGCGTTACCCGAGGAGGAGCGAGGATGACACGCAAGACGATCACCCCGGCGCGCAGGTCGGCCGGGCCGGCCAAGGCCACCGAGGCGAAGACGATGCCGCCGAGCCGGAAGGTCGCGGCGAAGAAGGTCGCCACCGCCACGAAGCGGGCCACCGGCGCGAGCGCGGCCAAGGCGGCCGGCGAGAAGCCCAAGACCACCACGCCCCGCGTCGCGCAAAAGAAGGACACCTCCGCCACCACGGCGACGCCCACCCGCAGGCCGACGGCGAAGGCGGCCACCGCCAAGAACGCTCCGCCGAAGAAGGCGCCCGCGACGAGGGCCGCGTACAAGAAGGCGCCCGCGAAGAAGGCCGCGTCGGCCCGGGCCCGCACCACGTCCGCCACCAAGGCGCCGGCCAAGAAGGCGACCACCATGGAGTCGTTCGGCAACCGGCGTACGCCCCGGAAGACCTGACCGCCGCTCAGACGCGTCGGTCCCGGTCGGTCAGGCGGGCGGATCGGGGCAGCAGACGGTGAGCGCGCCGGGCACCGAGCGCACCTTGAGCTTCCCGACCGCGGTACGCGCGCCACCGTCGAGCTCGTACATCCGCGGCGCCGCGAAGCGGACACGCACCCGGCGGCCCCGGGTGATCCGGACAAAGGGCGAGTCCGTCGAGCGGCCGGCGGCCATCCGGCCGAGGGTGCGGGCCCAGTCGATCGCCCCGCTCGCGGTTGACACGCCCACCTCCAGGCAGCCGTCGTCCGGGCGGGCGTCGTCGAAGGCCGGGATGCCGCCGGTGATCGTGCCGACATTGCCGAAGAGCACGCAGCTCGCCTCGCCGTCGAACCAGGTGACCCCGTCCACCCGGATCCGCGTGTGCACCAGCTCGCCCCGAACGTGCCGCAGCCCCGTCCAGACGTACGCCAGCCGGCCGAGCCGGCTCTTGAGGTCCCGGTCCGCCTCGCGGATCAGGTCGCCGTCGAACCCGGCGCCGGCCATCACCGCGAAGTGCTCGCCGTTGAGTCGGCCAAGGTCCAGCCGGCGCCGCCGGCCGTGCAGACCAATTCGCACCGCCTCCGCCAGGTCCTCCGGGATGCCGAGGTTGGCGGCGAAGAGGTTCGCGGTGCCGGCGGGCAGGATGGCCATCGGGGTCCCCGAGCTGGCCAGCGTGTCCGCGCAGCGCTGCACCATGCCGTCCCCACCCCACACGAACACCAATCCAGCGCCCTTCTTCAGCGCCTTGCGGATCTTCTTCGGCGCCTTGCGGCTCTTCGGCACCTCGTACCAGAGCAGGTCATCGACGCCGGCACCGGCGAGGGTCGCCCGCAATTCGTCGAGCCCGCCACCGAGGCTCTTGCGGCGGTGGGCGACCACCGCGACCGTGCCCGGCCGGGCGGCGGCCACGGGCGTGGCGGGGGCTGCGGCGCTCATGCTCATGGCCGCCGGTGTTACCCAGCCGGCCGATTCGCTACGCCTCGGCACCGCACCGCACGGTGTCGACCGGTCGTAGCATGTCGGCGCGGGCCATACGCGGATGGACTTTGATTTCCGGTTCGCCCGGATGCGTGCCGCACCCCGCCGTCGCTGGCCGCCGCCTGGCCGAAGGTCTGCGCTGAGCCGGTCACGGGCGGCACCCGCACCAGGGAGCTTCATACCTCAGAGTCATATTGATGCCTCAGAGGTATCAAGCTCCATGCCACCGAAGATGCGGTATCACGCACGGGGCTGACCGCACTTTCCCCGCGCCCGCGCGCGCAGTCGGCGTTCCCCGCCGCGCAACTTCCGGGAAAGTGTGGCCTCGCCGCGTCGGGAGGCGGCGGTTTCCCGGAAAGTGCGCGGATCTGGGGCTGGTCGGTCTGGGACGTAAAGGACTTGGTGTCCGATTCGCGAGCGACGCGGCTGGGCGCGGTGTCCGATACCGGGGCAGCCGTCCCGTGGGCGGGGCCACCCTGAGCGTGGAATCGGGGGCGGGCCGGGGTCGTTATACCCGGCAGACCACCGCGGCTTCACCGCCGTAGTGCACGGCAGCCGCCGGGAACACCCCGCCGGCCGCCGCGGTTACATCCCCCCGGACACCCGAGCAGGTCCCCCCGGATCGCCGGGCCGTCTCCCCTTTGAACTTCTTCGCGCGCGGCACACGCCCCCTTGTGTGTGTCGTGTGTATCCCCCAATGCAGAGGAGCACGCCATCATGCGTACCGATCTGATTCGTAAGACCGCTCTGACCGCTGCTGGGCTCGCGTTCACCGGCGGCGCCATCGCCGGCCCCGTCACCGCCGCCTACGCCGCATCCGAGGCGAAGCCCCCCACGCAGACCCACACCGACCGCAAGGGTCACGGCGAGCGGGAGCTCGGCGTGCGCTACGAGGCGCAGCCGAACTTCTACTACTGCGGCCCCGCCGCGGCCCGTAACGCCCTGTCCGTGCAGGGCAAGGACATCAGCGTCGACGCCATGGCCAAGGAGATGGGCACCACCGAGGCCGGCACCAACTCCATCAACGACATCACCCCGGTCCTGAACAAGGAAACCGGCAAGAAGAACGCCTACCACTCCGTCGAGATCAGCGGCTCGAACGCTGACGACAAGCAGACCGACAAGCTGCGCGCCGACGTCGTGCGCACCGTGGACGACGGTCGGGCCGTGGTCGCGAACATCGCCGGCACCACCACCGACACCGACGGCGGCGTGCACTCCTTCGAGGGTGGGCACTACATCAGCGTCGTGGGCTACCGCGACGGCGGGAACGTGGTGAAGATCGCCGACTCCGCCGACCCGAACATGGCCTCCTACGAGGTCACCGTCGAGCACCTCGCCGACTGGATCGCCACCCGCGGCTACGCCACCTCCTGACACACCCACCAACGACAAGGGCCGACCCCAACCGGGGTCGGCCCTTCGGCGTCGTCATCGATGTCGCGGCGTGGATACCTCCGCCTTCAGGCGGGGGAGGAAACGCCGCTCCCCTCAGGGATGGGCTTACGTGAACTACTGGTAAAAAGTGAGGTATGGGTGAGGTGGTGAAGCGTGCGTACAAGTACCGCTTCTATCCGACCCCGCAGCAGGCTGATCAGTTGAACCGCACCTTCGGGTGCGTGCGCAAGGTGTACAACCTGGCCTTGGAGGCGCGCACCCGCGCGTGGGCGGTTGACCGGCAGCGCAGCACCTACGTTCAGTCGTCGGCGTGGCTGACCGAGTGGAAGCGCACCGAGGATCTGGCGTTCCTTAACGAGGTCAGCTCCGTGCCGTTGCAGCAGGCGCTGCGGCACCTGCAAGCCGGGTTCGCCGCGTTCTGGGGCAAGCGGTCGCGTTACCCGCGTTTCAAGTCCATGCGTAAGTCTCGGGCGACGGCGGAATACACTCGCTCGGCGTTCCGCTGGCGTGACGGGCAGCTCACCCTGGCCAAGATGGAGACCCCGCTGGCCATCGTGTGGTCCCGGCCTCTGCCCGAGGGCGCGCAACCGTCCACGGTTACGGTGTCCCGCGACGCGGCCGGCCGCTGGTTCGTGTCCATGCTGGTGGAAGACCCGTCCGTCGGGGCCCTGCCGCCGGTGGGCGCCGTGGTGGGGATCGACGCGGGCATTACCAGTCTGCTCACCCTGTCCACCGGGGAGAAGATCACCAACCCGCGGCACGAGCGCGCTGACCGGCGCAAGCTGGCCAAGGCGCAACGCACCATGGCCCGCAAGGCCAAGGACTCCGCCAACCAGGCCAAAGCCCGCCTCGCGGTGGCCCGCATCCATGCCCGCATCGCCGACCGGCGGCGGGACCACCTGCACAAGCTGTCGACTCGACTCGTCCGCGAGAACCAAACGGTCGTGATCGAAGACCTCAGCGTGCGCAACATGCTGCGCAACCACTCGCTGGCCCGCGCCATCTCTGACGCGGCGTGGACACAACTGCGCAACATGATCGAGTACAAGGCCGCCTGGTACGGGCGGACCGTGATCGCCGTCGACCGCTGGCATCCGAGCACGAAGACCTGCTCGGCGTGCGGTCGGATCAACACCGCCATGACTCTCGGCGTCCGCGCCTGGACGTGCCCCGGCTGCGATGCCGTGCACGACCGGGACGTCAACGCCGCCCGCAACATCCTCGCCGCCGGGCTGGCGGAGAGGTGAAACGCCTGTGGAGGGCCGGTGAGACCCGACCCGCGCAAGCGGTGAAGGCGCGGCCCGGTGAAGCAGGAACCCCCTCGGGTGACCGAGGGAATCCCCGCCCTTCAGGGCGGTGGAGGATGTCAATTCCACCAACTGCGGCACACACACACACACACAACACACACGTATTGACAAGCGTCGACATCGGGGTGAGGCTGGGACGTGAGAGCGCTCTCTCGTTCCCGGGCTCAACAGACCACCACCAGTCTGGCCAGGGCAAACTCCGATGTCTTCGGCGGCGGCGCCGGAGCTGCCCCTGACCCCGCCCCCGACAGGAGTCACGAGATGGACAGGGCCGCACCCCTCTCCGGCATCCACCGCCGGCTGCGCCTCGCCACGGCGATCGGCGCCCTGCTGGCGCTACTCGGCACGTACATCGCTTCCACCACCGGCCGGGCCGATGCCGCCCCGGGCGTCAACGTCATCCGGGTCGCCGAGTTCCCCGCCGACTGCACGTACAGCCACCGGCTGCCGGACGACCCGATCATCTTCCCCGGCCTGCCCGGGGCCTCGCACATGCACAGCTTCTTCGGCAGCACGGTGACGAACGCCCACACCACGCTCCCCGACCTGGTCAACTCTCCGACCACGTGCAATCCGCGGACGGACGTCTCGTCATACTGGGTGCCCACCCTGTACAACAACAACGTGCCGGTCGAGCCGGCCATCTCCACGTTCTACTACCTGGGTGAGGGCGTACGCGCCGACGTCGTCGCGGCCACCCAGCCCATCCCGCAGGGACTGCGGATCGTGGCGGGCAACGCCAAGGCGACCGGGCCGAACGAGAGCATCGCCCGCTGGTCCTGCCTGCACGCGGGGCAGGTGCCGCCGTCGAAGAACTTCGTCACCTGCCCGGCCGGGACGATGCTGGAGTCGTACCTGGACTTTCCGCAGTGCTGGAACGGCCGCGACCTGGATTCGCCCGACCACAAGAGCCACATGGCGTACCCGGTGAATCAGGCCTGCCCGTCGACGCACCCGGTGCACGTGCCGAAGCTGCGGCAGGTGCTGCGGTACCCGGTCAACGGCAACCCGGCGCAGTTCCGGCTGGCCTCGGGTCCGGGCTACACGATGCACGGTGACTTCTTCAACGCCTGGCCGGTGGCGGAGATGGCACGCCGCGTCCAGGACTGCATCCGTCCGGTCATCAAGTGCGGGCACGACGGCCGGCCGATCTGAGCCGACTCGTTCGCACCCGAGGGCGGGCCCGGTCACGCCGGGCCCGCCGCCCCGGGCGGAAAGGAGGCCGGATGCGGGCTCTCGTCGCCGCACCGTCCGCTCTGCTCGTCGCGGTCCTGTTCGTCGCCGGCTGCGCTGCCGGGTCACCAGACGCCGCTGGCACCACCCCGCCGTCCGCGACGGCGCCACCGGCAGCCACACGGCCGAGCGCCGCCGCGTCACCCACGGGTACGGCCGGTCCGTTCAGCGCCACCGACATCGCCTGGCTCCAGCTGACCGTGGCCATGGCCGATCGGCTGCTGCCGGTGCTCGATCTGATGCCGGCCCGGACCACCGACCCGGCGTGGCGGCGTCTGGCCGCCCAGGTCGAGGCCACCCACCGCGCCGACCTGACCCGGTCCCGCCGGCTGCTGGGCGAATCCGGCGGGCCGGTGACCAACCCGCACGAGGGCCACGACATGCCGGGCATGATCACGGCCGAGGAGCTGGCCGCGCTGCGGGCTGCCACCGGGAAGCCGTTTCACCGGCTGCTCGCCGGGCACCTGCGTGCGCACCTGACGCAGTCGGTCCGGATCGCCGCCGCGGAGCAGCGGGGCGGGGTCCACCCTGCGACCACCGCGTTGGCCGCGGCCGTGGTCCGAGGCGGCACCGCCGAACTCGCGCGGCTCGGCCGGCTCGTCCCGCCGCCGACGGTCACCCCGGCGGCGCAACCGCCAGCGGGCATTGCCGGCGACGCTCAGGCGGCGTAGCGGGCGGCCAGGTCCACGGTGCGCCGGGCTGCGGCGACCATCGCCCGGTCGGCGAAGCGGCCGTCGGGCAGCACCACGGTGCCCGAATCCCGCCGTTGCGCCTCGGCCACCGCGGCCAGCAGCTCCGCGGCCCGGGCCACCTCCCGGTCGGCCGGCCGGAACGCCTCGACGATCACCGGAAGCTGGCGCGGGTGGATCGCCGTGCGGCCGAGGAAGCCGAGCCGTCGACCCACCGCGCAGGAGGCGGCCAGCCCGGCGACGTCGGCGACGTTCGCGTACACCGACATCGCCGGCGGGACCAGGCCGGCGGCGCGGGCCGCCACCACCACCCGGCCGCGCGCCCAGAGCAATCCGTCGTCGTCGCTCACTCCGAGGTCCGAGCGGAGGTCGGCCTCACCGAGCCCGATCGACGCCACCGCGGGGTGGGCGGACGCGATCGGGTACGCGGCCTCCAGCCCGAGCGCCGACTCGACCAGCGGGTGCAGCGGCACGTCGACCCGGTCGGCGAGCGCCGCCACCGTCGCCGCCGACTCCACCTTCGGCAGCCGCAGCCCCGCCAGCCCGCGACGACCGGACACCGCCGCCAGGTCGGCATCGACGTCCGGCCCGGTCAGCTCGTTGACCCGGACCTGCACCGGTACCGGGTGCGCCTCGGAGAGGAACTCGGCGACCGCGTCCCGGGCGTACGCCTTGCGCCCGGCGACGACGGCGTCCTCTAGGTCGAGGATGACGGCGTCGGCACCGGAGGCGACCGCCTTGGCGAACCGGTCCGGGCGGTCACCGGGCACGTAGAGCCAGCTGAGCAGCATCAGAGCACTCCCCGCTCGCGCAACGCGGCCAGCTCGTCGGCGCTGAGGCCGAGCGCGCCGAAGACCGCGTCGGTGTCCTGGCCGTGCCGCCGGCCGGCGTGGCGGATCTCCCCCGGGGTGTCCGTGAGCCGGAACGGCACGTTCTGCATCCGCACCTCGCCCAACTCCTCGTCCGGGACGCTGCGCACGGTGCCCAGCGCCGCGTACTGCGGGTCGGCGAGGATGTCCCGCACGTCGTAGACCGGCGCGACCGCCGCCTGGGCCGCTTCGAACGCGGCCACCACCTCGTCCCGGTCCCGCTTCGCCACCCAGGCGCTCACTGCGGCGTCCAACTCGTCGGCGTGCGCGGCCCGGCCGCTGCCGGTGGCGAACCACGGCTCGTCGATCAGCTCGGGTCGGCCGATCAGCCGCAGTACCCGCTCGGCGATGCTCTGCGCGCTGGTGGAGACGGCCACCCAGCGCCCGTCCGCGCACCGGTACGTGTTGCGCGGGGCGTTGTTGTTGGATCGGTTGCCCAGCCGGGGCTGGATGTAGCCGAGCTGGTCGTACCAGGTGATCTGTGGGCCGAGCATCGCCATGATCGGCTCGATGATGGCCAGGTCCACCACCTGCCCGGCGCCGGTGGCGTCCCGGGCCCGCAGGGCGAGCATCACCGCGTACGCGGCGGCGAGCGCGGTCACCGAGTCGGCCAGCCCGAACGGGGGCAGGGTCGGTGGGCCGTCCGGTTCCCCGGTGGCCGCGGCGAAGCCGCTCATCGCCTCGGCGAGGGTGCCGAAGCCGGGCCGGCGGGCGTACGGGCCGACCTGCCCGAATCCGCTGATCCGGGTGATCACCAACCGGGGGTTGACCTCGTGCAGCTCGGCCGGGCCGAGGCCCCACCGCTCCAGCGTGCCGGGGCGGAAGTTCTCCACCAGCACGTCGGCGTCGGTGAGCAGCCGGCGTAGCAGCGCGGCGCCGTCCGGATCGGACAGGTTGAGGGTGACCGTCCGCTTGTTGCGGCCGAGCACCTTCCACCAGAGCCCGACGCCGTCCCTGGCCGGACCGTGGCCCCGGGACGGGTCCGGCTTGGCCGGGTGCTCCACCTTGACCACGTCGGCGCCGAAGTCGCCGAGGAACGCCGCAGCGAGCGGCCCGGCGAAGAGGGTGGCCAAGTCGACGACCTTGATCCCGTCCAGGGGTGCGGTCACCGGGTCACCTCCGCCGCCGCATCCGGGTCGGACACCAGGTCCGCGGCGCAGCGGAAGCCCACCTGGTCGGAGCGGGTGAGCCCGGCACCGGTCAGCAGCAGCTTCACCGAGACGTCCGCCGGCTGTGGGCCGCCGTCGAGGTACCAGTCGGAGCCGTCCGCACGGTAGTCCGCGCCGCCCTTGAGGATGGCGAACCGGGTACGACCGTCGGAGTGCTCGCTCTCGGTCAGGTTCCAAACCAGCGGTTCGCGGCGGACGAGCAGCCCCGCCTCGGCGGCCACCTGCCACTCGTCCTCGGTGGGCAGCCGCAGCCCGGCCCACGCCGCGTACGCCCGGGCGTCGGCCAGCTCCACCCCGGTGACCGGCGCGCCGGCCGGCCCGCGCCCCGCGGTGAACCGTTCGGGGCGCACCGGGCGGTAGCCGGTGGCTCGCAGGAACTCGGCGTACTCGCCGTGGGTGACCTCGTGGGTCGCGATGGCGAACCGGCCGAGCCGGACGTTGCGGCGCAGCGTGCCGGTGTGGTGCAGCCGGGGCGGCAGCGGCTTCCACTCGTCGACGTAGGGCGCCTCGCCGTACAGCCCGCTCTCCCGTACCCGGTGCCGGACCGCCAGGTTCCGCCGGCCGGCCTCGACGGCTGCCATGCCTCGCGGCAGCTGCGGCCGGGGCGCCCACGGGGTCCGGACGCGCACCGCGGCGCGGGCCGGGAAGGACGGGTCGCCGGTCGGTGGCTCGTGCCGCTGTACGACGGCGTCGGTCACCACCACGGCGGCGATGGCGCCGGCCGGCAGCGGGCCGCCCACCGCCAGTCGACCGTCACCGGTCTCGGTGACGCTCAGCTCGGCGCCGGTGACCAGGTCGACGAAGCGTCGGCCGGCCCGGACGTCGGTGACCAGCCACGGCCCGTCGTGGTCCGCGCCCCGGTTCACCACCGTCCACAGTGGCTCGTTCTCGTGCGTCCAGCGCGACGCGTACACCTGGCCCGCGCCGGGGTGGTCGGCGAGAGGAACCCAGTCCTCGGCGCGCAACCACGCGGCGTGGCTGGTCTGCACCCGGCGCATCGCCCGCAGCACCGCCCGGTCCCGGTCGTTCCAGCCGACCCAGACGCCGAAGACGCTCTCCCACACCAGCATCCCGACGCCGTTGAGCCAGGCGGAGTGCAACTCGTCGAGGTGGTCGCGGTGCCAGCGGCGGGTGTGGTGCAGCACGTGTCGCCGCTCGAACCACTTCGCCCGCAGCACACCGGGGACCTCGGAGTCGGCGAACCACTGCGCCCAGGACATCGCGTGGTCGGCGATCCGGGCCAGCGGGACGCGGCTCTCGCCTTCGAGGACCATGCCGGGGCGAATTGCGTCCAGCGCGGCGCGCAGTTCGCCGGCGCCCTCCTTCAGGGTGTCCAGGAAGACCCCGTCGACGCCGAGCTTGCCGGCCAGGGCCGCGACCTCCTCGGCGTCGCTACCCGCCTCCCGGCGGGTGCCGGTGTCCCAGGGGTTGTAGTCGATGAAGACCCGCACCCCCCGCTCCTGGAACGCCCGCACCACCTCGGGCAGCTCCGGCACGTCCCGGTACCAGTCGAACTGGTTGCGGTCGTCCAGGCCGATCACGGGGTACGCGTGCCAGAGCACCACCCCGTCGAAGCCCCCGAAGTCCCGTCCGGCCGCGTCGAGGAACTCGTCGACGGTGAAGACGCCGCGCTCGTGGTCGTAGAGCGCCTCGTCCCAGAGCCACGCCAGGCACACGTTGAAGCAGTCGCCGGCGATCTCGTCGTAGTGGGCGCCGGTGTAGCCGATGCGCTCGCGGGCGTCGGTCCGCCAGCGGGTGAGCTGCTCCCGCCAGGCCGGCCAGTCGGCCGGCTGTGCCGGTGCGGCGAAGATCTTCGCCTCGTCCAGGGTGGTCAGGTCGGCGTGCCCGCCGAGCGGCACCTCGGTCGGCCGGTCGATCGGTCGCGGGACGTACGGATTGAAGCTCACGGGGTACCTCGGTAGGTCGCGTCGTAGAGGGCGTCGATGGCGGACCGCTCGGGCAGGGCGGTGGACGCGCCGGGCCGCTGGGCGCAGGCCGCGCCGGCGGCGCACGCCCAGCGCAGGCTCGCCATGACGGTGTCTTCGGTGGTGGCGCCGCCGCGCTCGGCCCAGCCGACGGCGAGCGCCCCGGTGAAGGCGTCGCCCGCGGCGGTGGTGTCCACCGCGTCGATGCGCGGGGCCGGGACCGCCAGGCGCAGACCACGCCGGTCGGCGTACGCGGCACCGCGCGCGCCGCGGGTCAGCACCACCCGGGGCACCAGCTCCAGCAGGGCGTCGAGCAGCACCGACGGGTCGTCGGAGAAGACCCCGGCCACGACCGCCGCCTCGTGTTCGTTGACCACCAGCACGTCGACCAGGTCGAGCAGCTCCGTCGGCAGGATCGCGGCCGGTGCGGCGTTCAACACGACGGTCGTCCCCTCGGCCCGGGCCCAGTCGGCCGCCCGGACCACGGCGGCCAGCGGCACCTCCAACTGGAGCAGCAGCACGTCCGCCGCGGCGATCGTCGCCCGGTTGTCGGCGTCCAGCTCGGTCAACGTGCCGTTGGCGCCGGGCGCGACGACGATGAAGTTCTCCGCGTCCCGGTCGACGGCGATCAGCGCGATGCCGGAGGGACCGGCGACGGTCCGCAGGCCGCGAACGTCCACCCCCGCGCCGGCCAGGCTCGCCCGCATCTGCGTACCGAACTCGTCGTCGCCGACCGCGCCCACGAAGTCGCAGGCGGCACCGGCCCGTGCGGCGGCGACCGCCTGGTTGGCGCCCTTGCCGCCGGGCACGGTCCGGAAGTTCTCGCCGAGCACCGTCTCGCCGGGGCGGGGCAGCCGCGACGCCGTCACCACCAGGTCCAGGTTGCTGCTGCCCACCACCGCCACTCGCGCGCTCATGCCGTGCTCCCTTCCGTCCCCCCGTGCTGCGTCATGACCCGCTCCCCGCCTGGGCCAGGGCCCGGGTCCGCTCCGCCAGCTCGTCGAAGCCGATCCCGTCGAAACCGGCGATGCTGCTGGCCAGCCGGTTGCGCAGCGGGGCGACCCACCGCGCCGGCAGCCCGCACGCCCCGGTGAGCGCCCCGGTCACCGCACCGACCGTCGCGCCGGTCGAATCGGTGTCCCAACCGCCGCTGACCACCGCGGTGATGGACCGCTCCAGGTCGCCGCGGCCGTACGCCAGCGCGGCGGCCACCAGCGCGGCGTTGTTGCGCACGTGCACCCAGTGCAGGTGACCGTGCCGGGCGTAGAGCTCGTCGACCACGCGTTCCCAGTCGTCGGCTCCCGCGCCGAGGGCGCGCGCTTCACGGACCGTGGCCGCGAACCGACTGCGCGGCGGCAGCACCGCCTCGGCCGCGTCCAGCACCTCGTCGACGGTGTCCGCGACCGGCGCGGCGGCGGCCAGGGCGGCGGCCCAGAGCGCGCCGTGCACGCCACCCCGGACGTGGCTGACGGCGGCGTCCCTGAGGGCCAGCTCGGCGGCCCGGTCCGGCCGGCCGGGGTTGACCCAGCCGTACACGTCGGTGCGGATCTGCGCACCGATCCATTCCCGGAACGGGTTGTGCCGGCGGGCGCTCTGCGGTGGCGCGAGCCCGAGCAGCAGGTTCCGGTACGCCACCCGTTCGGCGGTGAAGACCCGCCCACCGGGCAGCCAGTCCAGCCAGGCCTGCGCCACGTCGGCGCTGGTGAAGCCCCGCCCGTGGGTCTCCAGCACCCGCAGGGCCAGCAGCGCGTAGTTCAGGTCGTCGTCCTCCGGCATGCCGTCGATGTTCTCGGCGAGGCTGGTCGGCGCGCTGCGCCGGTTCCACGGCCAGCGGGCGGCGACGTCGGCCGGCAGCCCCTTCGCGGTGAACCAGTCGTGCAACGGCCACCGGCCGGTGGCGGTGAGGATCTCCCGGATCCCCTCCCGGGGGATCTTCTCCACCGGCTTGCCGAGCAGGCAGCCGACCGCCCGGCCGAGCCACGCGCCGTGCAGCCGGTCGTGCGTCACGTTCGTCGGCAGCGACCAGGTCGCCGGCCACTCGGCCCGGAGCGCGGGCAGGTCGTCCGGCTCGTCCTCGGTGGCGACGGCGGGCAGCGCGTCGGCGGCGTCCAGCAGCTCCGCCGCGAGCGCCCGCAGCGCGGGCGAGGCCGGGGTCGGCGACGCTCCGCTGACCGGTGGGGTCGGGTCCCCGCCGGCCTCCGCCCACCGCCGGGCGAGGGCCGCCACGTCGCGGCCCTCGTCCCGGCTGGCCGCCAACTCGTGGGGCAGCAGGTCCTCCGGCTGGACCCAGGTGATCCTCACCGGGCCGACTCCCCGTCCGCTGCGTCCGGCACGCCCCGCACCGCGCCACCGGCCAGGCCGGCGAAGCGCTCCGCGCGTCGGGTGAACCGGGCCTGGTCCCGCTCGAAGACCTCGCCGGCCACCGCCGCGAGGACCCGCGCCGGCTCCACCAGGTCGGTCCTGGAGGCGGTGGCGACCACCTCGGACCACTCCGCGGGCACCGCGGCGGCGCCGCCGAGCGCCCCGGCGATGGCGGCGGCCATGGTCGCGGTCGAGTCGGCGTCGCGGCCGTAGTTCACCGCGCCGAGCACCGCCGGGCGGAACTCGCCGCCGGCCACCACGAGCATGCCGATGGCCACCGGCAGCTCCTCGATGGCGTGCAGCCGGCTGGGCCGCCGCGCACCGAGGCCCGGACTCCGGTACTCCTCCCCCACCGTGTCGTAGGCGGCGACCGCCGCGCGCAGCGCCGGGATCGCCTGCTTCCAGTCGTGGTGGCTCCGGGCCTCCTTGACCACCGCGTCGATGGCCGCCCGGGTACCGTCGCGGGCCAGGTCCAGCGCCGCGGTGACGACATCCTCGACGCCCGCGCCGGGGGTGGCCGCCGCGGCGACCGCCGCCGCGAAGACGGCGGCGGCCTCCCGCCCGTAGCTGTGCTGGTGCGCCCCGGCGATCTCCACCGCCTCGGCGTACGCCCCGGCCGGATCGCCCGCGTTGACGATGCCGACCGGGGCCATGTACATGGCCGCGCCACAGTTGACGATGTTGCCGACCCCGGCCTCGCGCGGGTCCGCGTGGGCGTGGTGCAGGCGGGTGACCAGCCACCGCTCGGCGGCCGCGAGCCGGTGGAAGGTCACCCCCTCCCGCTCCAGGTCGGGGATGTAGACCACCCGCTCGATCAGATCGGGGACCAGCAGCTCCACCACGTCGTACGCGTCGAGGTGGTCGCGTTTGGCCGCGTAGGCGCGGACCAGGGCGTGGGTCATCAACGTGTCGTCGGTGATGTGCCCGTCGCCCTTGTGGTACGGCGCGAGCGGTCGCGCGGTGGCCCAGTCGGCGTGGTACGGGGGCACGATGCCCTCGACCCAGCCGCCGAAGCGCGCACGGATCTGCTCCGGTAGTGCCGTCTCGGTGGCGCCGCCGAGGGCGTCTCCGACCGCGGCGCCGACCAGGCAGCCGACCGATGTGTCGAGCAAGAGTGACATGTCTACCTCAGAACCTGCTTGCCACCGTCGACCAGCTGCGTACCGAGCTGATCGAGGGTGATCTTGTTGGCGAAGTACTGCTGGAGAGCCGGGGTGGCGTACTTGGTCTTCCACTCCGGGTAGCCGTCGGCCTGCTGGAACGGGGCGACGGTCAGGTCCGCGGCGCTGGCCGCGGCGACGTCCCAGCCCTGCTTGCCGGCGGTGAGCTTGACCAGTTCCTCGTTGGCCTGCTTGCCGGTCGGGACCAGCCAGTCACCCTTGGCCAGCGCGGCCATGTTCGTCGGGTTCAGGAAGTACTCGAGGAACTGCGCGGCCTGCTTCTTGTGCTTGCTGTCCTCGGAGACCGAGAGCGTCTGCGGGTTCGCGGCCTGCTTGGCGGAGAGGCCCTTGACCGGCGGCAGGGTGACCCACTCGAAGCCGGCCGGCGCCTGCTCGACCATCTGCTGACGCAGCGACACCGAGCCGGGCAGCATGGCGTACTTGCCACCGAAGAAGCCGGGCAGGGTGTCCGCGCCGCTCATGCCGAGCGCCTCCGGGGACGCGGACTTCGCGGTGTAGATCATGTCGTGGATCCGCTTCGGGATCTCCTTCTCGGCGTCACCGACCTTGACCTCGGTGCGCCCGCCGTCGGTGTAGAAGAACTTCCCGTCGTAGTTGAGCGCCAGGTTGAGCACCCGGTTGGTCGGCGACTTCAGCGCCCAGGCCACCCCGTACTGGCCGGGCTTGGTGAGCTTCTGCGCGTGGCCCTGGAACTCGTCCCAGGTCCAGCCGCCGTTGGCTGGCGGCACCGCGACGCCGGCGGCGTCGAGCATCTTCTTGTTGGCGATGACGACCTGCGACTCCAGCAGGAACGGCACGCCGGCGACCTTGCCGTCGAAGGTGGCGGTGTCCCAGACGCCCTGGTCGATCTGGCCCTTCAGGTCGCTTGAGACGAGCCCGGAGAGGTCGGCCAGGTAGCCCTGCTTGCTGAACTCGCCGATCGCGGACGCCTCGTAGTGCAGGATGTCCGGTGCGTCGCCGCCCTCGAAGGAGGTCAGCAGCTGGTCGTGCACCGAGTTCCAGTCACCCTGGACGTACTCGACCTGGATGTCGGGGTGCTCGGCGTTCCACTTGGCGACGAGGTCCTTGTTGACCTGCAGCGACTCCTTCTGCCAGGCGAGGCTGAGGAAACGCAGTTTGACCGGGCCGGACGTGGCCTCGTCGCCGCCGCCGTCACCGCACGCGGCGAGCGCGCCGAGGCCGACGACCGCGACCGCGGTGGCCGCGGCCAGTCGACGGAATCGGGTACGGAGCATTGGGGGTACCTCCTTGGTGGTGGTTGGGGGACGGTTCAGCCCTTGACCGCGCCGGCGAGCGACCCGGACGAGAGCCGGCGCTGCATGAACGCGAAGAAGATCAGGCTGGGCAGCGTGGCCAGCAGCGAGCCGGCGGCCAGCGGCCCGAGTCGGGCGGTGCCCTCGATGCCGACGAACCGGGCCAGCGCCACCGGCAGGGTGGCCAGCTCCGGGGTCTTGATCAGCACCAGCGCGAAGAAGAACTCGTTCCAGGCCGAGATGAAGGAGAAGAGCGCGGTCGCGACCAGGCCCGGGGCGAGCAGCGGGAAGACCACCCGGCGCAGGACCTGCACCCGGCTCGCCCCGTCCACCGACGCGGCCTCCTCCAGCTCGCGAGGAATGTTGCGGACGAAGCCCTGCAGCATCCACAGCGCGAACGGCAGCGCCCAGACCACGTAGATCAGCACCAGCCCGGCGTGCGTGTTGGCCAGGCCGATCTGCCGCAGCACCAGGAAGATCGGGATGATCAGCAGCACGAACGGGAAGAGCTGCGACAGCAGCACCCAGCCCAGCGCCGCGGTGCCGAGCTTGGAACGGAACCGGGCCAGCGCGTACGAGGCCGGCATGGCGACCAGCACGGTCAGCACCGCCGAGGCGAGCGAGACCTGGAGGCTGTTCAGCGCCGCCCGGCCCAGCTCCTGCTCGGTGAAGGCCTGGACGAAGTTCTGCACGGTCGGGTCGCTCGGGATCAGCGTGGGGTGCAGCCGCACCAGCTCCCGCGGCGGCTTGAACGCCGTCGAGAGCAGCCAGATCAGCGGGAACCCGAGGAAGATCAGGTAGCCGGTGAGCGCCAGGTACTGCAACGCCCGCCCGGTACGGCTCGGCTTTCCGAACATGTCAGTTCGCCTCCCTCAGCCGGCGCCGGAGATAGACGGCGAGCAGCGCGATGATGAGCACGACCATCACGTTGCCGAGCGCGGCGGCGTAGCCGTAGTTGCCGTAGCGGAACGCCTCCTCGTAGGCGAAGAGCATCGGCAGCATGGTCTTGCCGCCCGGCCCGCCCGCGGTCAGCACGTAGACCAGGCCGAACGAGTTGAAGTTCCAGATGAAGTCCAGCGACGTGATCGCGACGATCACCGGGGCCAGGGCGGGCAGCGTGACGTGCCGGAACCGGTGCCAGGTGCTGGCCCCGTCCACCGCGGCCGCCTCGTGCAGCTCGCGGCCCACCCCTTGGAGGCCGGCGAGCAGGACGACGGTGGTCTGCGGCATGCCGGCCCAGACCCCGACCAGGATCACGGCGGGCAGTGCCGTGCTGAAGTCGCCGAGCCAGTTGGTCCGTAGCCCGTCGGCGCCGATCCGGTGGAAGAACTCGTTGAGCAGGCCGGCGTCCGGGTGGTAGACGAGCTTCCAGAGGATGCCGACCACGACCGGCGGCATCGCCCACGGCACCACGGCGAGCACCCGGGCCACGCCCCGGAACCGCAGCTGCTGGTTGAGCAGCAGGGCCAGCCCGAGTGCGAGCAGGAACTGGAGCACCGTCACGCCGACCGCCCAGAGCAGCCCGATCTTGAACGAGTTCCAGAACAGCTCGTCGCCGAGGAGTTCCCGGTAGTTGGCCAGGCCGGTGAAGCTGACCTCGACGTTGCGCCCGGCCCGGGCGTCGGTGAAGCCGAGGTAGATCCCCCGCAGCAGCGGAAACACCGACAGCACCAGGATCGGCAGCAGCGACGGCAGGAGCAGCAGGTAGATGGCGGTCCGGTCGGAGCGGAACCGGTTCGGCCGGCGGGCCGGTCCGGCCCGTTCGACGTCCGGCCGCTCAGCCAGCGTGGTCATGCGGTCACCCCTTCGCTGGACGGGTGGGTGGTCGGTGGGCCGGCCGGCCGGGGCGCCGGCAGCGGTGTGCCACTGGACGCGCGGATGGCGAGGCTCGGTGGCACCTGCTCGCGCCGCGGCGGCAGGGTCGGGTCGGCGATGCGTTGCAGGAGCAGCTCGGCGGCCCGGCGACCGCGCTCGGTGGAGCCGAGCGAGACGCTGGAGAGCTGGGGAAACATCATCCGGGCGAGCTCGGTGTCGTCCATGCCGACGACGGCGACGTCCTGCGGCACCTGGCGCCCGGCGGCGAGCAGGGCGTGCAGCGCCCCGACCGCGATGAGGTCGTTGGCGCAGACCAGCGCGTCCGGGTCGGTGCGGGCGAGCAGCCGCTCGGTGGCGGCCCGGCCGGCGGCGTACTGGAAGTCGCCGACCTCGATCAGGTCCTCGTCGAGAGTGATGTCGTGTCGCGTCAGCGCTGCCCGGAAGCCGGCGTCACGCGCGGTGCCCGGGACGGTGTCGAGGGGGCCGTTGACGAAGCCGATCCGGCGTCGGCCGCTGGCGACGAGGTGGTCCACGGCCAGCGCCACGCCGTGCCGGGAGTCGGTACGCACGTTGTCGACCGCGGCGTCCGCGCCGAGCTGGCCGACCACCACCACCGGCACCGGGCTGTCCACCAGCGCGGTCAGGTGGTCGTCGGTGACCCGGATCGGCGAGACGATCATCCCGTCCACGTAGCGGTTGGCCAGCCGGCGCAGCAGGGCGGTCTCGTTGTCGATCCGTCCGCCGGTGGCGTGCACCAGCAGCTGCCGCCCGGAGGAGGCGACCACGGCCTCGATGGCGCGCATCATCTCGACGTAGAC
Source organism: Micromonospora cremea (assembly GCF_900143515.1). Classification (NCBI taxonomy): domain Bacteria; kingdom Bacillati; phylum Actinomycetota; class Actinomycetes; order Micromonosporales; family Micromonosporaceae; genus Micromonospora; species Micromonospora cremea. Next base: position 2,399,061 of record NZ_FSQT01000001.1, read on the forward strand.
CGGGTTGCCGATGTCCTCGACGGCGAGCGCGACGAGGCCGGTGCGCTGGGACTGCAACGACCGGGCGATCGCGTTCGGCACGTAGCCGACCTCGGCCGCCGCGGCGCGTACCTTGCGGATGGTCTCCGGGCTGCCGCCGATGCCGTTGAGCACCCGCGAGGCGGACGCGATGGAGACACCGGCGCGGGCGGCGACCGTGTGCACCGTGGGCCGGCCGTCCGCCGGTTCCTGTAAACGTTTACGACCCACGTCCGGCACCTCCACCCGATAGCTGTAAACGTTTCCGGGAGTCTGCGCCGCCTGCGGCGGAGAGGTCAAGGGCTCGTTACGAAAACGTTTCCAACAGTGGACGGCTCGACGGCGAGAGCGACCTCACGACCCGGCCACCGGGATCTGAGTCGCCGGTCGTGACTGGCGACGACGATGGCGCCCGGACCGGTGCCCAGGGCCTCCTCCAGCTCGTCACAGAGCCGCGGGGAGAGATGATTGGTCGGCTCGTCCAGCAGGAGCAGGTCCGGCGGGTCGGCGACGAGCACCGCGAGGGCGAGCCGACGACGCTGGCCGACCGACAGCTGCGCCACCGGTCGGTCGAGGTCCGCGGGCGCGAGCAGCCCGAGCGACGACAGCGGCACCTCCTCCGCCCGCTCCGCACCGACGGCCCCGCCGAAGACGTCCCGCGCGGTCCGTAGCGGTTCCTCGAAGGTGGTGTCCTGGGTCAGCAGGCCGACGCGCAGGTCCGGCCGCCGCCAGAGCACGCCGGTGCCGCTGACCCGCCCGGCGAGGACGGCGAGCAGCGTCGACTTGCCCGCACCGTTCGGGCCGCTCACCAACAGCCGATCGCTGGCCGTGACCTCGAGGTGCGCCATCGACAGCCGGCCGGCTATCCGCACCCGGTGCATCGTGGCGATCACGTCGTCGCCGGCGCCGGTGGCGAGAACGGGTGCGTGAAAGCGCAACGGCTCCGGCGGCGCGGCGACCTGATCGCGCTCCAGTGTCTCCAGCCGGCGGGTGGCATCGCGGACGCGGCGGGAGATCTGGTTCTGCACCCGGCCGGCGGTGTGCCCGTACCCCATCTTCTCGCTGTCGCGCGGACCGCGGCCGGGTGCGACCTGATGCCCGGTCGCGGCCGCGGCCTGACGCAGGTCGGCGAGCCGCGCCTGCTCGTCGTCGTAGCGTCGGCGCCAGCGCTCGGCCTCGGCGCGTTTCTGCGCCAGATACGCGCTGTAGCCGCCGCCGTAGCGGACCGGACCCTCGACCGCCGGGTCCAGATCGATGACGTCGGTGCACACCGCGTCCAGGAACGCCCGGTCATGGCTCGCCACCACGACCACTCCGGTCATCGCGCGGAGTTGGTCCTCACAGAACGCCGCCGCCGCGTCGTCGAGATGGTTGGTGGGCTCGTCGAGCAGCAGCGCGGCCGGCCGACGGATCAGCATCGCGGCCAGCGCGAGGCGGCCACGCTGCCCGCCGGACAGCGCGCTCAGCCTCCGATCGTGCGCCAACCCGCCGAGGCCAAGGCCGGCGAGCACCGTCATGGCGCGCCGGTCGGCGTCCCAGGCGTCACGGTCCTGCGCCCGCTCCAGGGCCTCGCCGTACGCCGCCAGCAGCTGGGCGTGCCGCTCGGTGCCCTCCGGCGCGTCGCTCAGCGCGGGGCCGAGCCGGTCCAGCTCGGCGAGGTCCGCTCGGACCTCGCGCAGCGCGTCGTCAAGGATCGTGGCGACCGTCGCGGACGGGGCGTAGGGCATCTCCTGCTGCAGGAAACCGAGGTCCGGCGGACGCGCGACGGTGCCGGAGTCGGGTACGTCGACGCCGGCCAGGACCCGCAACAGCGTCGTCTTGCCGGTGCCGTTCTCGCCGATCAGGCCGATCCGGTGCCCGGGCGCGGCGGTCAGGGAGACACCGTCGAGCACGCGGCGGTCACCCCGGACGCGCAGCAGATCATGGGCGATGAGGGCGGGTCGAACAGACATGAGGACCTCAGAGAAGGAAGATCCGGGCGCACACAAGTGACCCGGCGGGAGCAGGGCATGACGACAGAGGCCGCGGCGACGGCGGCGCGATCACGCGCCCGTCGGCGGCCGGTCCGGGCTCTCACCCGGAGATGTCGTCGTCACCTGCCACGCTTGCTCCGATCTCCCACAGCTCCGCGGAAGGATAGCTCGATCAGGCGGTGCGGGCACCCGCCCGCAGGGAGTCGATGGTGAGGTCCAGGGCGGCCTCAAGATGATCGATCTTCCCGGTGGTGAGCAGCAGCAGCACGCCGCCCTGGATGCCGGCCAGCAACGCCGCGGCGGCGCGGTCGGCGTCCACCTCGGAGGCGATGTCCCCGGTCGACTGCATGTGCCGGATGCCCTCGGCGATCGCCTTCTGCCAGCGCCACATGAGCCCGGTCACCACCGCCTGCGCCCCCGGCCCACGCCGGCCCGCCTGGCCGAGCAGACCGTTGAGCGGGCACCTCACGCCCTGCGCGAGGTAGCGCTCGATCAGCCGGTCGCGCCACGCCAACCATGCCGGCCAGGACGTCAGGTTGCTGAGCATCGGCTCCTGGTCGATGAGCACCTGGTCGGCCTCGTGCTGGGCCACGGCGAGCAGCAGCTCCTCCTTGCCCTCAGGGAAGTAGTGGAAGAGCTGGCCCTTGCTGGTGCCGGTGCGGGCCATCACGTCCTCGAGGCGGACCTCGTCGACGCCGCGCTCACGGATCTCGGCGGCGGCACCGGCGACGATCCGCGCCCGGGTCGCCTCGCCCTTGCGGGTCAACGCGCGCGTCATGAGACCTCCGACACCGATTCTCGTCTGGACCTGCCAGGCCAACCCTAGCTCGCTCTTTGGACTTGCCGGTCCATTTCTGGCGAGCAAAAGTCTGGGCCACGCGGTCCACTCCGGGCCGACGAGCGATCGGAAGGACGCAACGATGAACCAGTACTACCTGCTCGGGCGGTCCGGTCTGCGGGTGAGCCGACTGGCGCTGGGCACGATGAACTTCGGCGTCGACGGGTTCCACGCCGCGTACGGCAGGACCGAGGAGCAGGCGGAGCCGATCTTCCGCCGGTATCTGGAGGCGGGCGGGAACTTCATCGACACGGCGGACTTCTACACCGCCGGTGAGAGCGAACGCATCCTCGGCCGCCTGATCGACCGGGCCGGTGTCCGGGATCGGCTCGTGCTCACCAGCAAGGCCACCAACACCATCGACCCGACCGACCCGAACGCCAGCGGCAACGGCCGCAAGCACATCGTGCGAGCCGTGGAGGCCTCGCTGCGCCGGCTCGGCACCGACTACATCGACCTGCACCTGCTGCACACCTGGGACCGGATCACCCCGGTCGAGGAGGTCGTGCACACCCTCGACGACCTGGTACGCGCCGGCAAGATCCGGTACGCCGGCCTCTCCGACGTACCGGCCTGGTACGCGGCGCGGGCGCAGAGCTACGCCGAGACGCACGGGCTCGCCCCGATGATCACCGTGCAGCTTCCGTACTCCCTGGTCATGCGCGACATCGAGGCGGAGTACGTGTCGATGGCCCAGACCCTCGGCATGGGCCTCACCGCGTGGAGCCCGATCGGCGGCGGCCTGCTCAGCGGCAAGTACCGGCGGACCGGCGAGGGCATGAGCGGGACCGGCCGGTTGACCAATCCCGACGCCCCGGGTCGCGAAATCAACCCCAGGGACTGGCAGGTGATCGAGGCGCTGGAGGGCGTGGCCGCCGACCTGGGCCGCAGCATGGCCCAGGTCGCGATCAACTGGGTGGCCACCCAGCCGGCGGTCGCCTCGGTGGTCATCGGGGCGAGCAGCCCCGAGCAGCTGGACAGCAACCTCGCCGCGCTCGACTTCGAGATCCCGGCGGACGCCCGCCGCCGGCTCGAGGAGGCCAGCGCACCACACGTCGGGATGCCCTACGGGATGTTCACCCCGCAGTACCAGTCCTGGGTCGTGAGCCCCGGCCTCGGCATCGGCGACAAGCCGGCCGGATATGCCCCGCCGGTGTTCAACGGCGCCACCCAGCCCACCAACTGAAGGAGCACGACAATGGCACAGGGCGCCGACCTCCGTCCGACGGCTACTCGCCTGCGCTGGTCGTCTGGGCACGCCTGGGCGTCGGCGCCGGGTCGCCCTCGTACAGCGCGACGTACAGCCGGTGCAGGTCGGATCCGTCGGCGCCGAGCGCGGCGAGGTCGAGCACGTCGTGGCGGAGGCCCAACGACTCCGGCAGCTCGCAGACGCCGAGCGGGATTCCGTTCGCCTCTGCGATCCTGGCCGGCACCCTCACCGCCGCCCGGCGGTCCACCACCCCGTCGAGCGGGCTGATCGCGACCGCCGCGGTCAGCAGTCCGGTCCGGCGCGGTGGATCCGGGAGACTTCGCGCGATCGTCAGGTACTGCGTGACGGCGGACAGCGAGTAGCCGCGCGAGGTGACGCGGTCGGGCAGGATGCGGCGCCCGTACAGGACGATGAGCGGCTTGACGGCGAACGCCGGCGCCTGACGCGGATCAGGGCCGAAGAACGGCGACAGCAGCAGCAGGCGCCGCACGACGTCGCCGCGGACCTGGGCCAACCAGGCGGCCAGGACCGCGCCGCCTGAGATCCCCACGACACCGACCTCGTCCCCGAGACCCGCCGCGACGGTCAGCGCCTGGGCGGCGTACGCGGTCAGCTCACCGGCCTCGACCTGGTGATGGGCCCGCCGGTCGACTGTGCCGTGGTGGGGGGAACGCGGCACCCAGACGTTGTAGCCACGGGCGAAGAACTCCTCGGCCAGCTCGTCGTACTGGTCCGGCGCGTGGGTGTATCCGTGCAGCAGCAGCACGACCCTGCCGGTACGAGAGCCGTGGCTCAGCAACCGGCTGCGCGACTCCGGCCGGACCTGGGGATCCGCGGCCTCGGCCGCCATGATGGTGTCGGCGACACGGGTGGCGGCGGCGAAGTCGAGCGGCTGCGCGGGTGCCCCACGGGGTTCACGGCGGCGTAGCGGCCAGAGATAGAGCGCGACGACCGCAGACACGAGCAGCGTCAGCCCGGCCCCGACGAGGGCCACGCAGTAGTCGAAGAAGGTCTGGTGGTCGCCGATCAGGTCCATCGACGCTGGGCCTGGTGGTGGGTGCTGGCAACGATCTTCGGCACCGCCAGATCCTCCCACCGAGCACTCGGTCGATGCGGCGGTGGGTACGGGGTACGCCCTGGTGGTGCCAGGGCGTACCCCGATCAGCTAGTCCAGATGGCCGGCGGCGACCGCCGGACCGGGCTGGGCCGCCGGAGCGGGCGGGGTGCCGGTTGCCGGCGCGAAGACGACCCGTGAGCGCAGCTGCCGGAACCCGGTCCGTTCCAACTCCGCCAGCACCCCCACCCGGTGGGCGTCGACGTCGGCGATCACCTCCCGGGCGCCGCCGGCCGCCAACACCCGGACCGCCTCGACCAGCAACTCACTCCGGACGGCCTCGTCGAGCAGACCGAGGTAGGCGATGAGCGGGTAACAGGCGTCCCCCGCTGGTCCGACCAGCCCGACCGGCACGCCGTCGTCCAGCGCGATCCGCCACTCGCTGATCGAGCCGCTCAGCCAGGCCAGCGGGTCGGTGGCCAGGTCGACGCCGCCGACCGCCCGCGCTATCTCCACGCCGGTCAGCACGTCCGGCTCGGCGATCCGGGCGACCAGTGCGTTGATCTCCGTGGGGTCGGCGGCCGGGCGGAAGGCGTACCGCCCGGACGTGGCGGGCAACGGCGTGCCCGTCCAGGAACATCTCAGCCGCTCCCCCCGCTCGACCAGGCCGGCGAGCCGAGCCGCCGCCATCGGCGCCTCCATCACGGCCAGCACCTCGGGCCGGCGCCGCCAGTGCGCCGGCATGGCGGCGAGGTACAGGCCGGGACCGCCCAGCGCCTCGTGGGCGGCGCGCAGCAGCGCGGCACCCACCTCCGGCTCGGCGTCCAGGTCGAACCGCTCCAACCAGGGCGCACCGACGGCGCCCGGCGGAAGGAGCCAGGCCGCCCGGGCGACCACCCGGCCGGTTCGGAGGGCGACCCAGGTGTTCTCGGGTCGGTAGCCGCCGCCGGCGATCCCGTCGGCGTAGGCGACCTGGCGCAGTTGGGGTAGCGGATCGGGCATGGAGTCGAACACGTGTTCCTCGCCCGCGACGAGCGGACGGATGACCAGATCGGTCATAGGTTGATCCTCCGGAAAGCGAGCGCCCCGGGTCAGATCCGCGTGGACGCCGGGGCGCGGAGGGGGCGCAGAACATCGGACATTGTTCTGACCTCCTCCCGGCTCGACGGCGTGCCCGAGAACCTATCCGAGGTGCTCGCCGCTCCGCAAGACCGCGCTCGGGCTGCCGTGGCAGGTGGAGTCGGACAGACGCAGCGCCCGGCTACAGCGGCGGATTGGTTCCCGGTCCGCGCCGGTGGCCGAACCCGTCGGAGATGGCGATCGCGGCCAGGATCAACCCGGCGGTGACGACCGCCGCGACCGGCGGAAGGAACACCATGGGCGGCGCCGCCACGACCATCGCCAGCGCGCCGAGCAGCAGCACCCGGCAGCGCGGCCCGTTGGGGGACAACTGCTCCAGGTAGGTCCGCCCGATCAGGAACAGCACCGGGCCGCCGAAGATGATGACCACCAACGCCCAGTCGATCGGCGGATCCGGGTTCTCGATGACCTGTCCGAAGCCGACCGCGGTGCAGATGATGCCGCCGACGATGAGCAGCAGGCTGAAGCTCGCCCACCGGGACAGTTGCATCCCGTCCCCGGCCGAACTGGCGACCGTGTCCCGACCCGGGCTCAGGTGGTAGAAGTAGATCCGCCAGAACGCCACCACCGCCACGAACGCGGCGACGAGGGTGATGGTCCGCAGGGTCGAGAAGCCCGGAAAACTGATGGTGATGCCGGCTTCGAGCACCACCTCGGCGAGCGCGATCATGAAGAACTGGTTGTACCGCTCGGCGAGGTGCACGTAGGAGACCCCGACCCAGGCGCTGCGCCGTGCCCCGGCAACCCCGAAGGCGGGCCAGTTGGTGGCCGCCCCGACGACCTCGATGGCGAGCGCGATGGTCCAGAAGACGCCGCGGCCGAGCCCTCCGCTGATGCCGCCACCAATCCACAGCACGGCGGACACCGCGTGCCAGCTCAGCACCCGGGCCGAGACCTCGCGCATCGGGTGGCCCCGAAGAGCCCACGTCAGGTAGAGCGGGCGGCCGACCTGAATGAGGACGTACGCGCACGCGAAGATCACCCCACGCTGACCGAACGCCTGGGGCAACGTGACCGCCAGCACCAGCGTGCCGAACATCGTCGCCAGCAGGACGACCTGGATGTCGGTGCGACGTGGGTCGTAGGTGCTCGCCATCAGGGCGTTGAGCGACCAGATCATCCACATCGCGGCGAAGAACAGCACCGTCTGGCCCGCCTCCGACAGCAGCGCGTGCCGGACGATGGTCAGGTCGTCCGCGACCCGCCCGGCGAGACGGGCGAGCACGAAGACATAGACGATGTCGAAGAGCAGCTCCAGGACGGTCGCCCTGGGTGGGCTCCTGCTGTCCCCGAGCCCGCGAATCGCTGCGCCTGTCAGCACGGAGGGGGTCAGCTACCGGTCAGGGCCGCCGGCACGGGCACGGGGACGTCCAGCCGCCAAGCCTGGTGGCGATGCTCGGTGATCCGCCCCGCCGCCATCGCCCCCGCGCCTCCTCACCGACCGTCCACCCCATCCGTGATGAGGCATTTTATCCCGTTAGTTACCCACTTCTAACGGTTATCGCGAATACAGCTCCGGATGTCGCCTCACCGCGCCACGGGACGGGCCCCAGCCGGTTCGACCCGGCCGGTCGCGCCGCCACCGGCGGTACGCCGGATCATGCGGGGCGTCACCCTGCGGTAGGAGCGCGGGTCGACGGGCAACAACCACTGCCGGGCCCGTGCCAACCGACCGAGGTTGAGCCCGAGTTCGTCGAGCACCTCGTCGATGTTGTGCATCGAGAACGGGATGACGTTCGTGCCCCGGGCGTGCCGCCCGCTGGTGCGCGCCGCCATCCAGGCCACGCGCGTACGAACCTGCTCGCGCATCCGGTCCGGGGGCGGCAGTGTGATCCCGCCCCGCAGGTGGGCGGCGGTCCAGACCGCTGCCATCTCCGCGCTCAGCGGGCTGAAAAACGAGGAGTTGTAGCCGGCGAAGGTCAGGCGTGGGACATCGATCGGCAGGATCTGGCGGTGGAGCATGAAGTTGCCGGCGGCGTCCTGAAGCCGGGCGTGCAGCGCGTCATCGAAGAACGGAACGTGCTGCCGGAAGCCGGTGCCACAGATCACCAGGTCCGCCGCGAGCACCGTGCCGTCGTCGAGGCGGGCCGCCGGTCGGCCGCCGTCGACCAGGAGCTCTGTGATCGTCCGGTCCCGATGGACGGTGATGCGGCCGTCGACGACGCGCTCGAAGAAGCCTTCCGTCGCGAGGCTGACGGTGCTGCGGGCGATGTCCTGGAAGGTCCCGTTCGGCACGATGCCCAGCTCGCGCAGCTTGAGCTGCCGGGTCGCGACCGACCCGACGCTGTCGAGCAGCCGACGGCGCAGGCCGTCTCCCGGACCGTGCAGGAACCGCTCGACGCCTTTGAGGCTGAGGTAGCGGAACAGCGCCTCACCCATCCGGGTGAGCAGGAGGTACTTGTAGTTGAGTGCGCCGCCGAGCTTCCTGGGCATCTTCCAGAGCAGCTCGCGGGCGACGAGGTGGGTCTGGGCGGCGACGTCGCTCAGCGGGACCGCCACGTCACAGGAGGACTTGCCGTATCCGACGACGAGGACGTTCTTTCCCCGGGCCGCCGCGAGGTCGTGGAAATCGCCCGCCGCCAGGACGCGTCCTCCGGCGGCGGTGAAGTCCTCGCGGCCGTCGAAGGACGGAACGAGCGGATCGGAGAAGATGCCGTTGGCGACGATGAGGTGGTCGTACCGCTCCAAGGTCACCGGGTCCTGACCCGCCGGGCGCGACGTGAGCAGCCACCCGGTCTCGTCGTCAAGGAGAGCCGCGGAGACGACCTCCGTGGAGAGACGCAGGACGGCGCCGAGCCCGAACATCTCCACGTAGCTCTCCAGGTACTGCTGGACCTGCTCGCCCGTCGGCCACTGCGGGTAGTGCGCGGGCATGGGGAGGTCGGAGAGGTGGTAGGTGCCCTTGTCGTTCTGGGTACGGAGGCCGGGGTACCGGCGGGTGCGGCTCCACACCCCGCCGACGTCGGGCGCCTTCTCAAACACGGTGACGTCGAAGCCACTCTGTCGCAGCACCTTCGCTGCGCTCAGGCCGGCGAATCCAGCGCCGACGACGGCAATCCTCATGGCGGCCTCCCGAGAGTGTGTGACCCGCTGGCGACATACCGCGGCAGCAGGGGCGCCGGCGGTGTCAGCACGCTAACGGGCACGGCGCAAGGGCCGCTATCCGCTGCGCGCGGGGTCTGTCCGCTGCGCGCAGCCGGCTGTTCCTTGTCGGGTCGGCGGCTTTCCTCTGCTGTCCGCCCGGGTCGCGTCCTAGGGTCAGCGCAGCCCCGGGAGGTGTCGGATGGTTGCCGTGACGGTCAGGACGGACGACGTCGAGCACGCTCGTGCCGAGGTGGGTCGCGTCTTCTGCCCGCACCGGCTCACACCGCAGGCGGGTGTCCGCGACGTTCGGCTGCGGATGGCGGCCCGCCGCGTGGCAGGCGTGGGCATCATCGACCTCGACTACGGGCAGGCGGTGTGGATCCAACCCCCCTCCGCTGGAGACCTTCTATCTCGTGCAGATCCCCCGCAGCGGCAGCACGATGCTCCGGCACGCCGGCCGTAGCGTGACCTCGACGCCCGACGTCGCCTCGGTCCTCTCCCCGTACGACGCCTCGGACATGCACTGGTCAGCGGGTTCGCCGCACCGGATCTTCTACGCCGACCGGCGCACCGTCGACCGGGAGCTGGCCCGCCTGCTGGGCCGTCCGGTGGACGGCCCGGTCCGCTTCGACATCGGCATGACCATGACCACGGCCGCCGCGAGGGCCTGGGCGCGCGGTGTGGACTTCCTCGCCGACGAACTGTCGCAGCCGCTGGACGCGTCCCTGTTCGACCACCCTCAGGTCGCCGCTCGGTTCGAGCAGGGACTCATCGGCAAGTTGTTGCTGGCCCACCGGCACACCTATTCCGACCAGCTCGCCGAGCCGGCGCGCCATTCGGCCCCCGGGCACCTGGTGCGCCGGGCCTGCGCCCTGATCGCGGACCACCACGGCGAGGCACTGACGGTCGGGGATGTCGCGGAGGCGCTCCGGGTGAGCGTACGAACGCTGCAGGACTGCTTCCGCCGGGAGTTGCAAACCACGCCAACGGCGTACGTGCGCGCATGCCGGCTCGAGGCGGTCCACCGCGCGCTGCGGGCGGCCGGTCCCGGCGCGTCCGTGACGACCGTTGCCCTGCAACACGGGTTCGTCCATCTCGGCCGCTTCGCCAGCGACTACCGGGTGCGCTTCGGCGAGTCGCCGTCCACGACCCTGCGGGGCTGACGGCCTCCGGGCTCAGCCGCGGCTTCCCGTGCCACCCTCGGCCGTCAGCGGTGCATGTGCAGACGAATCGTGGTGCCGCCGGGCATGGTGTGGACGCGCACGAGATCGCAGAGTTGGTTGACCAGAAGGAGGCCTCGGCTGCCGGGCTGCTGCGGTGGCACAGGAATCCGGCCGGCGAGCGGATTGGTGATGTGCCCGGTGTCGGTGAGCTGGCAGATCAGCCGGGTGTCGTCGGTCCAGACCGCGAGGGTGCCGCCGCCGGCAGTGTGCTTGACCGTGTTCGCGGCCAGTTCGCTGACCGCCAGGGTGAGGTCGGAGACCCGGTCGGGGGACAGACCGGCCGCGATGGCCTCGGCGGTCACCACCCGGCGGATGACCGAGAGGGCGTGCAGGTCGATGGTGATGGTTCTCGCCTGAGCGGGCGGGTCCTGCAGCGGCAGGTTGAACCCTGCGGCCACCGCCACCGGGTCCGCGTAGTGCGGGCTCTCCCGCACCACGCTGCCCATCTGGACGACGGGATGGGTGCGGTGGGCGTCGTCGAGCCAGCGCCGGTCCAGGTGACTGGTGTCGTAGGGGCAGAGGATGGTGGCCGGCCGCCCGGCGAACGCGGCGTTGATCAGTGCCTCGTGCTGGGCGCAGGCGGGGTATTCGGTCGCGCTACGCCCGGCCCAGATCGGTTCGCCGATGATGCGCACCCGCTTGCCGGCGTGGGCGGCGGCGAAGGCGAGCAGGACGCCCGGAATGATCCGCCCGGGGTTGCGCCCGGCCACCCCCATGTCGTGCAACTGGACCCTGCCCGCTTCGGTGCCGAGGGCGGTCCGGATGTGGTCGAGGTTGTCCCCTGGGACGGCGACCATGACTGGCTCGTCGGCGACGAGACCGGCCTCGATGAACGGCAGCGTGCCCGCCAGGTACTCCTCGTGGTCCGCGTAGAAGAGAGCGGGGTGCGCGAAGCTGTCGGTCCTGGTGGCGACGGAGATACTCAAGCTGTGGCCTCCGAGGTGCGTGACCCGGCCGCCTCGTCGGCCCCGGCAGGATCAGGCCGGGGACCTGCGTGGCACCGGTCAGGTGCAGTGTACGGGGGACAGCTCCGGAACAGCCGGTCAGAGTCGTTCACGCGATACGTCTGTTGGTTGAGTGGATGGCGAGCAGGGCGATGTCGTCGGTGGCCTGCTCGCCGGCGAGCATGGTCATGACGCGGGCGCAGACGTCTTCGGCGAGGCCTGGTTCAACCGCTGCGCAGAGCCGGCCGATGCCGACGTCGATGATCTCGCCGCGGCGTTCGACGAGCCCATCGGTGTAGCAGATCAGTACCGCGTCGGAGGGGAACGCGACCTCGGTGCACCGACGGGCTGGCTGGCGTGGGCCGATACCCAGTGGAAGATCAACGGGAATGGTCAGCGGGTCGGCCGGGTGTCCTGGTGCGGCCAGGACGGGTTGCAGGTGCCCGGCGAGGGAGACCCGGATGGTGGCGCGATCCGGGGAGATCATGGCGTAGAGGACCGTGGCCAGGTTGCCGGTCTCGAAGTGTTGGATCTTGCGATCGAGCAGGGTCAGCGCACTGGCCGGGTCGTCGCAGACCAGCGCGTAGGCGCGCAGCGCGCTGCGGAGACGACCCATGACGACCGCCGAGCGCAGGCCGTGTCCGGACACGTCGCCGATGACCACACCCAGCCAACCGGAGGGCAGGGTGAACACGTCGTACCAGTCGCCGCCGACGCCGGCGTCGTGACCGGGTACGTAACGGGCCGCCATGTCCACACCTGGCGTGTCGGGCAGGTGGGTGGGTAGCAGGCTGCGTTGCAATGCGAGGGCGGCGCTGCGGTCGAGGCCGCTCGCCCTGGTCCGACTGGCAAGGCTCGCCCGGTCGGCGGCGAGTTGCAGCAACCGCACGTCGTCATCGGTGAATCGGTGCGGCCGCAGGCTGCCGACATGCAGGACGCCGATCAGCTCGCCCCCCACGAGCATGGGCACACCCAGCAACGAGCGGACCCCCCGGCCGATCAGAGCCGGGTCGTCGGCGTCGGCGACGTCGTCCAGTATGACGGGCTGCTTCTCCTGGGCGATCCGGCCGGCGAAGCCGCGGCCGACGGGGATCCGGGCACCTTCTCGGACCTCCTTCCCCAGGCCCTTCGTCGCGGTGGCCACCAACTGCTGGGCGTGCAGGTCCAGCAGCAGGATGGCCGCGGTGTCGACGCCCAGCACCTCTCCGACACGATCGAGGAGCTCGTCCAGAAGGTCTTTGACGTCAAGCTGGGACAGCGCGGCGTCGGTAACCGCCTCGATGCGACGCAGCCGCTCGTCGCTCCCGCTCCCCTGCACGTCAATCACGTGCAGGAGCCTAACCCTTCCGAGCCCCTAGCCAGGTCACGAGGAGGGCCGATATCGGTCCAGACCGTCGGGCACCCACCGGCCGCCCAGGGGGAAAGGGAACCCAGGCGCCGGGTCGATGGCCAGAACCATTGGGCGCTTTCGGCCCTTTTCGGCCATTGGCCGCGACGCCGGGAGCCACCCCGGCCTACGTCAAGCTCACCGGTGCGCGTCAGATGGCCGCGGCCCTGGCCACCTTCCACTCCCCGTTCACCGGGACCAGCGTGAGCACCACCCGGTTCTGGTCGACCTTCTCCCCGGCCGTGTTCACGTTGCGCCGGTACTGGTTGAGGTACACGAGCAACTCGACCCGTTCGGCGGTCGCGGTCACGACGCCCGTCGCGGACACCTCGGCCGCGACGACCGCCTGCTGGGTGGCAGCGGTCTGCTTCAACGCCGCCGTGGTCTGCTCGTACTCCTTGCCGAACGGGCCGGTGGCGAAGGTGCGGCCGTTGGCGACGCTGTCGTCGAACGTGCGGTAGTCGTAGGAGAAGATCGCCTTGGCGGCGGCGGGCGCGGTGGCAAGCGCCTGACGTACGGCGCTGTCCCGCTGCTCGGCGCGGTGGTCGCCCCACCAGCCGGCGCCGGCGACGGTGGCCGCCAGGACGATCGCGACGACCAGGGCCGGAACGAGCCGGATCCGGGTGGGGCGCAGCCGGGAAACGCGGACCAGGGTACGCATGTGTCCTCCCTCACTCATCCGACGAACTGCAGCCGCGACACGAGCCACCGTCCGGATGCCTTGTCGCGGACGATGTCGAGCTGGATCCGGTAGTGCGACGGCCGCCCCTCGGGTGCCTTGACGTTCTTGACGGTGGCGTCGACGGCGACCAGCACGACCGCTCGGTGGCGATCCCCGGAGACCAGCCCGGCCCGCAGCACCGATCCGCGCGAGTCGACCTTGTTCTCCACCACCGCGGCGCGGACCTGCGACTGCCCCCGGGTGAACTCGTCCTTGAAGTCGCCGGTGGCCCCGGCGGTGATCCGCTGGATGTCCCGGTCGACGCTGGCCGCGCTGACCGAGACGAAGTTGACGCTGGCCTGTTTGGCGGCGGCGACGGCCTGTTGCCGGGCCTGATCGGTCGCCCGGTCGACGTACCAGCGGTGGCCGGTCACGCCGCCGGCCATGACCGTCGCGGCGAGCACGGCCACGAGCAGGAGGATCAGCGACCGTCGCTGGGGCGTCGACGTGGCTCGCTCACCCGTGCGACGGCCACCGGAGACATCCTCCGGGGTGGCGTCCGAACTCGCGGGGTCGTCTCCGCTCGCCGGGTCCGCGGCGTCCGCCGGGTCCTCGACCGGCTCCTGGTCGAGCCGCTCCAGCAGGTCCTCGATCGGCTCCACCGGTCGGGGAAACTGGCGGGGCACGATCCGGCGCTGCGGAGCCCGGCCGGGCACCCCGGGCTTGGCCCCCTTGATGACTTTCAGCGTGTGATCCCTCCGGGCCTGCATCTCCCCCTCCTTCTTCCCGCCGCTCATGGCGTCACCCCGGCCAGCAGCAACTGCTTCCACGACTGGTCCCCGGCCAGCCGGGACTGCCCCCCGGTCCCGCCGAACTGCAACGGTCGGCCGTCCGAGCCGAGCACCAGGCCGGTTGCCGGGTCGTACCCGCCGGTCTCGCTCCCGGCGGTCGGGGCGTCGGCCGACCGCCCCGCATCGGGGGCCGGTTCGCGGCCACCCGGTCGAGGGGCGTTGGCGGCACCGCGCACGCTGGCGCCGGCCGCCCGCTCCCCCGCAGCGCAGGTGGTTCCGCCGCCGCGGTACACGCAGGACGGCGGGTCGTCGACGTTGAGGACCAGACCGAGGTGCGCGGTGCCGTCGCCCGGGGTGACGGTGAAACCGCCGGCGACGGCGATCGGGTACACCACCAGCAGGTGCTCGATGCCGGGCAGCCGCCGGGCGGCGATGCCGTTGACGGTCACCAGGTTGGCGAGCAGGGCACCGACGGTCGGTTCCAGCCCCCGCAGCAACGCGACCAGTTCCCGGCCGGCCGGAGGCCCGGCGGCGAGCAGCCGCCGCAGGTCCGGGTCGGCGTCGCGGACGGTGGCCGCCAGCTGGGCCAGTCCTGCCGCCCACCGGCGCAGCGCCTCGGCCGACTCGGCCTGGGAGGTGAGCACGGTCCGCCCGTCGTTGATCAGCGCGAGTGTCTCGGGAAGGCGGGTGGTCGCATCGGTCAGCAGCGCGTCCCCGTAGTCCAGGAGTCGGGCCAGGGCCAGCTCGTTGCCCTCGAACGCGGTACCGAGTTCGGTGATCAGGACGGTGAGGTCCTCGGGGCCGACGGAGCGGACCAGAGCGTCGAGATTGCTCAGCAGTACCTCCGGGGCGAGCGGGACACCGGTCCGCTCGGCCGGGATCACCGCGCCGTCGGTGAGGTACGGCCCGGTGTCGCGGTCCGGACGCAGGTCCACGTACTGCTCCCCGACGGCGGAGCGCTGCGCCACCACGGCCCGCAGGTCGTCCGGTACCCGGACCTCGCGCCGCAACCGCAGGTCGGCACGGACCCCGTCACCGCGCAGGGCGACCGCGGCGACCCGGCCGACGGGCACCCCGCGGTAGGTGACCGGGGCGTTGGGGAAGATTCCGCCGGCCCGGGCGAGGTCCAGGTGGACGACGTAGCTTCCGCCGAGCAGCCGGTCGCCCAGCCCGACGTAGCGGACGCCGACGTAGCTGACGCCGAGGACGCTCACCAGCAGGAACGCCAGAACCTGCACCTTCGCGGTACGTCCGATCATGGCTTCAGGCCCCCTGACAGGACGTCCGGCAGGCTGCCGATCTGCCCGATCACCGCGCCGGTCAGCGGCAGGACGCACTGTGCCGACATGACCGTGCCGGTGGGCAGTTCGGTCCCGACGGGAAAGACCGTGCCCGGCGGTACGAGGCCCTTGGGCAGGATCAGTCCGCCGACGGGCACCGTCGAGCCGGGCTTGAGCAGGACGCAGCCCTCCGGCAGCAGACAGTCCTTCGGCGGCGTCCAGGTCGCGGGGAAGTTGCGCGGGTCAGGCAGGCATTTCAGGATCGGCAGGTCGGGCAGCGGGCGTGACCCGCCGGGGGGTCGCGGTACGGCAGGTGTGGCGCCGCCGGTCGCCGGCGCTCTGCCGTGGGTGGCTCCCTTCGGCGGCGTGGCCGGACGGGCCGGGGCGGCGGGGGCGGCCGGGGCGGCGGCGACCAGGTTCGCCAGGATCGACGCCGAGTCGAGGTCGGCGGTGATGGAGAGGTTGACGAAGTCACCGACGATCGCGCCGGTGACGTTGGGTGGGAACGGGTAGGACAGCATGAAGTCCAGCGACTTCGGCAGGTCGTCCCCCGCACGTGTCAGCTGCTCCAGGATCGGTTGCAGCGCCCGGACGTCGGCCAGCGTGTCGTCGCGGCTCCGGTTGACGACCCGGGTGCCGACGTCGCCCAGCCGGTCCAGCGCGGTCAGCGCCCGGGTCAGTTGGGCGCGCTGCCCGGCCAGCACCGTCAGGCCCGGGGCGAGGGAGTCCACGGCCTCGCCGAGCACCTGCTTCTGGCGATGGAGCCGGCCGCTGAGCCGGTCCAGGGCGTCGAGAGCGCGGACCAGGTCGGCCTTCTGCTTGTCCAGCCCACCGATGAACGTGTCGAGCTGGTCCAGCGCGTCCCGGACGGCGGGCTCCCGTCCGTCGAGTGCGGCGCCGAGCTCCTGGTTGATGGTTCTCAGTTGCGCCAGACCACCGCCGTTGAGCAGCAGCCCGAGGGCGGCGAGGACCTCTTCCACCTCGGCACCGCGAGCGGTGCGCGACAGCGGGATGAGGTCGCCGTCGGCGAGTCGACCGGCGGCGACACCGGTGGGCGGCGGCGCCACCGTCACGTATTTCTCGCCCAGCAGGCTGCTCTGCCGGACGGCGGCCGTCGCGTTGGACGGCAGGCGTACGTCGGTGCCGATGCGCAGGGTGACCCGGGCGGTCCAGCCGGCCAGGGAGATCTTCTCCACGCTGCCGACCGTCACGTCGTCGACCTTCACGGCGGCCTGCGGCACCAGGTCGAGCACGTCACTGAATTCCGCGGTGACGGCGTATCCGTCGCCCTTCGGGGCGCCACCGGGCAGCGGCAGGTCGGCGAGGTCGGGCAGGCCGCACCCGGCCGGCAGGATCACCACCACGATCGCGCACGCCAGGGTACGCAGGATGCGGGGGCTCATGACACACCGCGCAGGATGCCGCCGAGGGTGGGGTCGCTGGTGATGCCGGAGCCGCCCGGCGCCTGGTTGGGGATCGGCGCACCGGGGGAATGGAGGAGAGGGTCTCCCGGTGAGGACCCGCCGCTCGCCGGGGCGCCGGGCGGCAGCTTGAGGAGCTTGCGCAGCTGGTCGGTCATGGGCAGCCCGCGCGAGTGCAGGGTCTGCGCGAGTGCCTTGCACTTGGCGGGCACCTGCGCCGCGGGCAGCTGGTCCACCATCAGCGAGCAGGCGAAACCGGCGGGGTCGTAGGGACCCATCACGTTGTCGCGGGTGTCCAGGGTGCCGGATCGCGGGTTGTAGGCCAGGTTGAGGTTGCTCAGGGCGAGCGGGGCGACGTCGAGGATGTCGATGACGGCCTGTTGCTGGCGGACCAGGATGCCGGTGATGTCCGCCAGCGCGGCGACGTTGGAGGTCAACGCGTCCCGGTTCTGCCGCACGAACGTGGTCACGTCGGCCAGCGCGGTGGAGAGGTTGCGGAGGGCGGCGGCCAGTTCGTCGCGCTCCCCGGCCAGTTGTTCGGCGACGTCGGCCAACTGCTGGTTGAAGGCGCGCACCTCCCGGTCACTGCGGGCCAGTGCGGTGGTGAAGCGCTGCAGGTTGGCGACCGACCCGAAGAGGTCCTGGCGCCCGTCGGAGAGGGTGGCCAGTGCCCGGGACAGGCCGTCGAGGGTGTCGTGCAGGTTCTGTCCGTTGCCCTCCAGGTTGGCGCGGCCGGTGGCGACCAGGTCGGACAGTGCGCCGTCGCGGTTGGCGCCCTCCGGGCCGAGGGTGCGGTTGAAGTCGTCGAGCGCCTGGTAGATGTCGTCGATCTCCATGGGAGCGGCGGTCCGCTCCAGTGGTATCTCGGCCCGGTCGGCGAGCGCGGCTCCGCCCGCGTAGGCGGGAGTGAGCTGGACGTAGCGGTCGCTGACCACGCTGGGCGGCACGATGAGCGCCTGCGCGTCGGCGGGAACGGTGATCTCCGGGTCGTAGGACATGGTCACCTGGACGGTTCGGCCCTGCGGGGTCACGGCGACCACCTCGCCGACGCGCACGCCCAGCACCCGGACGTCCGATCCGGGGTAGACGCCGACGGCGCGGTCGAAGTGGGCCACGACCCGCCGCGGGGGTGTGCCGTCGCGGAGAACGACCGCGCCGGCGGCGACGGCCACCAGGAGGGTGGTGCCGACGGCGACCGGCCGTCGCCACCGCTGCATGGGTCCGGGCATCAGCGGCCTCCCGTGGGCTGGTACGGCTGGAGCAGACCGGAGACGTACGAGTCGAACCAGCGGCCGTTGCCCACCACGTTGGCGAACGCGGTGACGAACGGCCCCATCCGCTGGATGGTTTTCTCCAGGTCGTCCCGGTTGCGTTGCAGGACGGCGACGACCTCCCGCAGCTTGTGCAGCGCGGGAGCGAGCTGGGCGCGGTTGTCGCTGACCAGACCGGAGAGCTGCGTGGCGAGTTCGTCGGTGCCGACGAGCAGCTTGTGGATGGCGTCCCGACGCCGGCTCACCTCGGTCAACAGTGCCTCGCCGTCGGTGACCAGTGCGCGGAACTCCTCGTCCCGGGTGGCGAGCACGGCGGTCACCTGGCGGGCGCGGTCGAGCAGCGCCCGCAGTTCGGCGTCGCGTCCGGCGACGGTCCGGGAGAGCCGGGAGAGGCCGACCAGGGAGGCGTTGACGTTCTCGGGGGTGTCGGCGAAGGTCTCGGACAGTGTGGTGAAGGCGGTGGCGAGCTGGTCGGTGTCGACCCGGTCGAGGGTGTCGGCGAGCCCGGTGACCGCCTGCACCACGTCGAACGGCGCCGCGGTGCGGGCGAGCGGGATCTGCCCGCCCTCACGCAGCCGGCCCGGTCCGGCCGGTGCGAGGGCCAGGTACTTCTGGCCGAGGACCGTCTTGATCCTGATCGTGGCGCCGGTGTCGGCGCCGAGCCGGACGCTGTCGTCGTCCACCCGGAACCGGACCCGCACGTGGGGCGCGCCGTCGCGGGCGAGTTCCACGGCGGTCACCTTGCCGACCCGCACCCCGGCGACCCGCACCTCGTTGCCGGTGACGAGTCCACTGGCGTCGTGAAAGGCCGCCTGGTAGCCGCGTCCGGTGAGATCGGCCAGCCGGTCGAGCTGGAAGGCGCCCAGCAGGGCGGTGACGATCAGCACCAGACCGAGCGTGCCGACGACCACGGGGTTGCGTTCCCGAAACGGTGTCACTGGCTGCCTCCGGCGCATCGGGCGGCCGGGGCGCTGAACGTGGGCAGGTCGAGCGGCGCCCGGCCCGACACCGCCACGTTGCCGTCGAAGTCGCAGAGGTAGAAGTTGAACCACGAGCCGTGGGAGGCGACGCGGGTCAGCGACTCGTACCGTTCCGGCAGCCGCCCGAGGGTGCTGTCGATGACGGCCGCGTTGCGGTTGAGGGTGCCGGAGAGTTCGTCCAGGGCACGCACGTCCGCGGCGAGCGGTGGTCGTACGTCGCGTAGCAGCGACGACGTGGCATCGGTGAGCTCACCGATGCTGACCAGCGACTCGCCGATGGCCGTGCGGTCGGCGGACAACCCGGAGACGAACTGCTGGAGCTGGCTGATGCTCTGGTCGAGATTCTGGTCCCGTTCGGCCAGCGTGCCCAGGACGCCGTTGAGGTTGGTGATGACCCGCCCGATGACGGCGTCCCGGTCGGCGAGGGTGTTGGTCAGTGACGCGGTGCGTTGCAGCAGGCTGCTGACCGTGCCGCCCTCGCCCTGCAGCACCTGGATGATTTCGTAGGCGAGCTTGTTGACGTCCTCCGGGTTGAGTGCCGTGAACAGGGGCCGGAATCCGTTGAACAACACCGTGAGGTCCAGCGCCGGCGTCGTCTGGCCGAGCGGGATCAGGCCGTCGGGCCGCAGTGGCCGCCCCTCCCCTGGCCCTTCGCTCAGCGCCACGTACCGCTGGCCCACCAGGTTGCGGTAGCGGATCTTGGCACGGACGCTGGTGGCCACCGGAACGTCGGAGGTGACCGTGAAGGTCACCTCGGCGAGCGTGTCGTCGACGACCCTGATGCCGCTGACCCGGCCGACCTGCACGCCAGCGACGCGGACGTCGTCGCCGGGGAGCAGGCCGGTGACGTCGGTGAACCGGGCCCGGTAGGTGACGCCGCCCGGTGGAAAGGCACCGAGGGTCTGCGCGAGCAGCGCCGTCAGCAGCAGGGTCACCGCGGCGAAGACCACCAGCTTCAGCAGGGGTGCCACCGTTCTGGTGCTCATCGCGCGTTCACCACCCCTCCGCGCAGCAACGGCCCCCAGAGCAGGACCGCGATGTCGGGAACCTCCGCAGGCAGGATGCCGGTGACGGCACCGACCAGCGGCTTGACCAGCGCACGCTCCTCGCCGGTGGCGGCCCGACCCATCGCCGGGGAGCCGCTGGCCGGCACGGCCGCCGCCAGGCCGACCGGCAAGGGGGTACTCGGGCGAGCGTCGCCGTGGTCGTATCCGTCGACGATCGACACGCCGGGCGCCGGCCGCTTCGGTTGGGGCAGGCCCCGGCACTGCGGCCCGTCGTGCGCGCCGTAGACGGGCTCGTCGCGGCCCTTGTCGTACTTGCCGCCGTCGCGGGTGACCTCCAGGGTGACGTGCATCCGCCCGCCGGCGAAGGCCTTCTCGACGTGGGGTTGCAGGGCGACCAGGCCGCTCATCAGGCACGGATACTCGGGGGCGTAGGTGGCGAGCAGTTCCAGCACCGGGCGGCTCACCTGGCCGAGCTCGATGAGCTGGTCGCCGTGCCGGTCGAGGAAGCCGCGGGTGGCGTCGGCGGTGTCGGTGGTGTCGGCGAGGAACGCCGCCAACTGTGCACGCTGGTCGGTGACGGTGCGGGCGGTGACGGTGACGTCCCGGAGCAGGGCCAGCAGGTCGGGCAGGGCGGCGTCGTAGCTGTCCAGCACGACGGCGAGCTTGCGGACGTCCTCGGCGATGGTCGGCATCGCCGGGTTGAGCTGCCGCAGGTACGCGCCGAGCCGCTCAACGTTCGCGCCGAGCTGCTCGCCGCGTCCGTCGAGGGCCGTGGCGATCGCGCCCAGCGTCGCGGCGAGCTGGTCGGGCCGCACCGCCTGGAGCAGCGGCAGCGCCTCGTCGAGGACGCGTTCCAGCTCGACGGCGGTGCGGCTGCGGTCCTGGGTGATCACCGCGCCGCCACGGATCGGTACGCCGCTGGCGCCGGCCGGTGGCACGAGTTCGACGTACCGCTCGCCGAAGAGCGTCTTGGGCAGCAGCCGGGCGCTGACGTCGGCGGGGATCCGCGGTGTGGTGCCCGGGTCCAGGGCCAGCCGGATCGTCGCGCCGGCGCCCTCGCTGCCGACCGAGCGCACCTCGCCGACGACGACCCCGCGGACCTTGACGTCGGCGCCCGGGCTGAGCTGCAGGCCGGATCGGCCGGCCTGCAGGGTGACCCAGGTGACCGACGTGAACGCCTTGCGGTACTGCAGCACGGAGGCGGTCAACGCCGCGGTCAGCACGGCGATGAAGACGATGCCGAGAATGCGATGTCTCATGGTCACCCCGCGATCCGGACGGTGGTGGTGGCGCCCCAGATGGCCAGCGACAGGAAGAAGTCGACGATGTTGACCGCGACGATGGCGAGCCGCACGGCCCGTCCGACCGCGACGCCGACGCCGGCGGGCCCGCCGCTGGCGGTGTAGCCGTAGTAGCAGTGCACCAGCACCACGATCACGCTGAACACCAGCACCTTGCCGAAGGACCAGAGCACGTCCTCCGGCGGCAGGAACAGGTGGAAGTAGTAGTCGTACGTGCCGGCGGACTGTCCGAAGTAGTAGACCGCGATGGTGCGGGTGGCCAGGTAGCTGGCGAGCAGCCCCACCACGTAGAGCGGAATGACCGCGATGAATCCGGCGATCATGCGGGTGGTGACCAGGAACGGCAGCGAGGGCACCCCCATCACCTCGAGGGCGTCCACCTCCTCGGAGATCCGCATCGCCCCGAGCTGGGCGGTGAACCCGCAGCCCACGGTGGCCGACAGGGCCAGCGCCGCGACCAGCGGGGAGATCTCCCGGGTGTTGAAGTACGCCGAGACGAAACCGGTGAAGGCGCTGCTGCCCAGCTGGTTGAGTGCCTGGTAGCCCTGGAGTCCGACCTCGGTGCCGGTGAAGAAGGTCAGGAAGCAGATGACACCGACGGTGCCGCCGAGCACGGCGAGCGCGCCGGAGCCGAAGCTCACCTCCGCCAGCAGCCGGATCACCTCGCGCTTGTAGCGGCGCACGGTGCGCGGCGCCCAGGCGAACGCCCGCAGGTAGAAGGCGAGCTGCCCGCCCAGGTTGTCGAGGTGCCGCAGCGCCAGCACGTCAGCTTCCCTTCTGCGGTACGACCTGGAAGTACACGGCCGTGACGATGAAGTTCAGCGCGAACAGCAGCATGAAGGTGATCACCACGCTCTGGTTGACCGCGTCGCCGACCCCCTTGGGGCCGCCCTTGGCGGTCATCCCCTTGTACGAGGCGACCAGCGCGGCGGCAGCGCCGAACAGCAGGGCCTTGACCTCGCCGACCAGCAGGTCGGGCAGTTGCCCCAGGGCCTGGAAGCTGGCCAGGTACGCGCCGGGCGTGCCGCCCTGCAGGACCACGTTGAACAGGTAGCCACCGGTCACCCCGACCACGCTGACCAGGCCGTTGAGCAGCACGGCGACCAGCATCGAGGCGAGCACGCGGGGCACCACGAGGCGGTGGATGGGGTCGATGCCCAGCACCTGCATCGCGTCGAGCTCCTCGCGGATCTTCCGGGAGCCGAGATCGGCGCAGATCGCCGAGCCGCCCGCACCGGCGATGATCAGCGCGGTGACGATCGGCCCGGCCTCGCGGACCACCGCGAGCACCGACGCCGCGCCGGTGAACGACTGCGCGCCGAGCTGGCTGACCAGCGAGCCGAGCTGCAACGCGATGACCGCGCCGAAGGGAATGGAGACCAGCGCGGCGGGCAGGATCGACACCGAGCTGATGAACCAGGCCTGCTGGATGAACTCGCGGACCTGCACCGGTCGGCGGCCGAGGCCGCGCAGGGTGTCCAGGCAGAACGCGAAGAACTCGCCGGTGTGGCGTACGGCGGTGACCGGTCCGCTCATCGGGTCACCTCCGGCCCGTCCCCGGCCCGCGGTCCGCCCAGCGTGACGGTGGGCGCCCCGGTGTCGCGGAGGCCGGCGAAGGAGCCGGGTGGCGGCGTGACGCCGTGCTCCCGGCACCACTGCCCCGGTGGCCGCTCGGCGGCGCGGGGCAGCCCGTCCGACGGCGGCAGCTGCAGCGGGATGGGCGGCAGCGGTGGCAGTTCCACACCGGCGTCCGCCTCGGCTCGCAACTCCTCGGCGTCCTTCTCCTCGGCCATGCCGATCGGTCCGATGCGCTGGGCGTTGAGGAACTGCCGCACCACCGGCTCGGTGCTGGACAACAACATCTCCCGCGCCCCGAACATGGCCAGATGCCCGTGGTAGATCAGGCCGATGTTGTCCGGCACCGTGCGCGCGGTGTTGATGTCGTGCGTGACGATCAGAAAGGTCGCCCCGGTCCGCTGGTTGAGGTCGATGATCAGCTGGTTCAGGTACGCGGTACGCACCGGGTCCAGCCCGGAGTCGGGCTCGTCGAAGAGGACGATGCGGGGGTCGAGCACGAGCGCGCGGGCCAGGCCGGCTCGCTTGCGCATCCCACCGGAGATCTCCCCGGGCAGCTTCCGTTCGGCGCCGACCAGGCCGACCATGTCGAGCTTCTCGGTGACCACCTCGCGGATCTGGGACTCGGACTTGCGGGTGTGCTCCCGCAGCGGGAAGGCGACGTTGTCGTAGATCGTCATCGAGCCGAACAGGGCGCCGTCCTGGAACAGCACCCCGAACAGCTTGCGCACCTCGTACAGCGCCCGCTCGGAGAGCCGGGGCAGATCCTTGCCCTCGATCCAGATCGACCCGGCGTCGGGGCGGAGCAGCCCCACCAGGGTCTTGAGGAACACCGACTTGCCGGTGCCGGACGGGCCCAGCAGCACGGATATCTCGCCGGCCGGCAGGGTCAGGCTGACGTCCGACCAGACCGGCTGGCCACCGAAGGACTTGGTCAGCCCCTGCACCGCCACCTCGACGCCCATCCACCCTCCCGTCTCGGGTCGCTACCTGAGACATCGCGGCGGCCCGGCCGGGCGTAACAACTTCTTTGCGCTACCTCGACAGCACGGAAGGTGAACTAGGCAAAGTGGCGTGCGTCTCGATAGCGTGCGGTTAACCCGCCGGTAACGAAGGTGCCTCGCGTCCCCCATGACCACAGCGATCGAGCCAGAGCTCGTCCACCTGGCCGCCCACGGCGACCAGGCAGCGGTCGCTGCCCTGCTCACCAACGTTCGGCCGGGCCTGGTCCGCTACTGTCGGGCCCGGCTGGGCCGCGTCGGCGGCGCGTACACCACCGCCGACGACGTCGCCCAGGAGGTCTGTCTGGCGGTGTTGAAGGCCCTTCCCCGCTATCGCGACCAGGGCCGGCCGTTCTCCGCGTTCGTCTTCGCCATCGCCGCGAACAAGGTGGCCGACGCCCAGCGCGCGGCCCTCCGCGGCGCCGCCGTCATCGACGCCGATTTGGAGCAGGTGGACACCGCACCCGGGCCGGAGCAGCAGGCCGTCGCCACCGATCTGGCCCGACGACTCTCGGTGCTGCTGCACCGCCTCCCCGACGTCCAGCGGGAGATCATCACCCTCCGGGTGGCGGTCGGTCTCACCGCCGAGGAGGTCGGCGCGATCCTCGGCATGTCGGCGCCGGCCGTACGGGTGGCCCAGTCCCGTGCCCTGTCCCGGCTCCGTACGCTTGCCGGCGACGGACTTGACGAGGTGGCGGCATGAGCGAGCCCCGGGCGGACGGCGGCGAGGACGTGGACCTCGCCGCGATCCACCGCGACGACCTGCTCCTCGACGCGCTCGGCCGCGGCGAGCAGGAGGCCGACGCCGACGGCCTCACGGCGATGCTGGCCGCCTGGCGTGCCGAACTGACCGCGGACCAGCCGGACACCGTAGCCGACGGCGCCGCCCCGCCTCAACCCGACGGTCGCGTCCACAAGCTCCGGGTCGGCGCCCCCGTTCCCGGCCCGTCCCGGTGGCAACCGATCGGGCGGCGAGCCCTGGGGTTGGCCGCCGCGGTGTTCGCCCTGGTCATGCTGGCAACAGGGCTGGGGGTCGCCAGCCACGACGCCGGACCGACCAGCCCGTTGTGGTCGCTGACCAAGGTGCTCCATCCCGAGCGGGCGGAAGTGCTCGGCGTCGAACACACCACCGCCCGTGCCCGCGAGGCCGTCGCGGCGGGACGGTACGACGAGGCCCGGCAACTGATCGACCAGGCCCAGCGGGACCTGGGCCGGATCACCGACCCGGCCGACGCCACCCGCCTGCGCGCCGACATCGACGCCGTCCGGCGGGACCTAACCGCGCAGGGGTGCCCCGGGTGGCCCCGCTGCGCGACGTCCCCGGTGGCCCCGACGCCGTCGCCCGCCGTGTCGACCGCCACCGCCCCCGAGGCCTCCGGCGCCCCGGCACCCGGCAGGACGACGCCAGCGCCACAGCGTCCGGCGCCGGCGCCCTCGCCGACCGCCACCGCCAAACCGTTACTGCCCCGACTTCCGCTGCCGTCGGCGCCGGCTCCGTCGCTGTTGCCGTCGCTGTTGCCGTCGCTGGTGCCGTCGCTACCCGCACTGCCACTGCCGCTGCCGACCGGCGACCTGCTCGGCTGACCGGACCACCGCCCGGTGGACCCGGGCGGTGCCGTCGTGCTCCTCGGTCAGCCCTGCTGCTCGTCCACAAAGGCGAGCGTGGCCGCGGCGAACAGCGGCGAGCTGAAGATGTTGTAGTGGGTCAGGCCGGGCAGGATCGCGAGCGCGTGACCACCCTTCGGCCGGCCCTCCCCCATCCAGCCGCCGTCCCGGAGGCCACCGTCGAGCAGGTTGAAGACCTCGACGTAGTGGCTCGGCGGTGCCATGTCGGCATCGCCGGCCACAATCAGCGTTGGCACCCGCAGACTCCGAACCTCCTCGGTGAGGTCGAAGCCGTTCGCCATCAACTCGCCGATCTTGTCCAGCAACCGGGGGAAGTCCTCGGGTCGCGGCGCCACCCGCTGGTACAGCTGGTACATCGGCGTGTCCTTCATGAACTCGGCGGCGGCGCCGCTGACCTGGCCCTGCTGCGCGCGCATCTCCGGATAGATCGCGTCGGACCGGATGTGGGCCGAGGCCGCGACGAGCCGGCCCACCTTCGCCGGATACCTCACCGCTGCGCGCAGTGCCACCCCACCGCCGAGCGAGTAGCCCACGAGGTCCGGCTTGTCCAACCCGAGATGGTCGATGAGCGCCGCGATGTCGTCGGCCATGGCCCAGACGTCGAGCGGCCGGTCGATGTCGGCCGTCCGGCCATGCCCCTGCAGATCGACCGCGATGACCTGGCGGCGCGCGGCCAGCGCGGGCAGCACCGGCCCGAACATCTCGCCGGACCCGAGACCTCCGTGCAACAGGATCAGCGGCTGCCCGGACCCCTGCGTCTCGTAGTAGAGGTTGATGCCGTTCACCTGGGCGTACTGGCCGACGCCCTGCGCCTGGGTCGTCCAATCGGTGGCGGTCACGATGATTCTCCGTCCTGGCTCGGGATCTGGTGTGGATTCGAGACCGCCGTGACGCCGGAAGACATCCAGACCGTGCGATCGGTACGGCACCGGTGCGGGCGGCCATCCCACCCTACGCACGCATCCCGGAGACCGGGGGGACGCTGCGCCGCACACGATCAGCGCGTGCCGTTTGCGAGCAGTGCCGCGACGGCCTTGGCCACCCGCCGCTGCCGGGTCTCCGGGGTCTTCGCGCCTTCGACCGCGAGCACGTGCTGGCGTTTGTTGGAGAGGACAGCGTTTCGAACTGCTGCCTGGCGCTCGGCTCCGCGTCGAGCGCGGCGGCCAGATCCGGCGGAACGTCGACCACCCGCGGCGCGGTGTCCAACTCCAGTTCGACGTCGATCTCATACCCCGCCGCGATGTTGATGGTGACCGCGACCCGCGGTTTCTTGCCGGAGCCGAGGGCCTGCACGATCTCCGCCGGCACCGTCATACCGGTGGCCGTCCTGCCACCGAGAAACAGGGTCGTACGAAATCGTATGTCGAGGACATTAGACCCAGGCGGGGACGATGTTCGCCAGTTGCTGCACCAGTTCCGGCACCACTTTCCCATTCCGAGCAGCGACGGCGCTTTTGTGAAACAACGACCACCGGCTCGCGAAACGACACTGGACGAGTCATCCGGGACGGTTAGGGCGCGGATGGCCGGCCAGAATGCGACGACCGGATGCGCTTTCGCCAATCCGACCGGTCCCGGCCGTGCTGACGATTACGTTCGTTGACGTGACCGACTTTCGGTTTGCCGCCGTGACGCTCAGTGCCATGCTGGTTCTGCCCGCTGTGGCGGTTCCGCCACCGATGCGGGCCTCAGCCGCTCCGAACGTGCCGTGCCCGGCCGTGAAGCCGCCGGCGCCGCCGCCCGCCGCACCGTCCCCGCCACCGGTTGATCCCGTCCACCGGGCGGTCGGCGGGCAGGCGCTGGCGACGGCGGGCCTGGCCATTCCCGCGGGTGCACCGATGGCGCCGGCTGTGACCGCCACCTCATGGCTCGTTGCCGATCTCAACAGTGGCGAGGTCCTGGGTGGGTGCGGCCCGCACGAGCGCCGAACGCCGGCCAGCGTGCAGAAGTTGCTGCTGGCGGCGGCCCTGATGCCCCGGCTGGATCCGGCCCAGATGGTTGAGGTGACCAGGGCGGATCTGCGCGATCTCGACCCGGCCAGTTCGCTGATGGGGGTGGTCGCGGGTGGCCGGTACTCGGTCGAGAGCCTGTGGCTGGGGCTCTTGCTCACGTCGGGAAACGACGCGGCCAACGTGCTGGCTCGGGTCGGTGGCGGCGGTGCGGGTCGACCGGGCGGAGTCGAGGCGATGAACGACGAGGCACGTCGGCTGCGCGCGAACCAGACCCACGCCGCGACGCCGTCGGGCCTGGACGGCCCCGGCCAGTACACCAGCGCGTACGACCTCGCGCTGATCGCGCGGGCCACGTTCGCCAGGGAGGACTTCCGGCGGTACATGGCTACCACGGTGGCGCAGATACCGGCACAGCCGGGAAACCCGGCTTTCGCCATCACTCACGACAACACGCTGTTGGGCCGCTATCCCGGGACGCTCGGGGGAAGACGGGCTTCACCGACCTGGCTCGGCAGACGTACGTCGGTGTGGCCGAACGCAACGGTCGACGGCTCGCGGTGACCCTGCTCGGAGCGGAGACCGCGCCGCTGGGGAGCCTTGGAGAGTCGGCAGCGCTGCTCAACTGGGGCTTCGCCCTGCCTCCCGGCGCGTCCGTCGGCCGCCTGGTCACACCCGAGGAGAAGAAGCACGACAGCCCGGTCGTCCCCGTCAAGGGCGAGCGCCCTGCCCCCGCCGCGGAATCCTCCATCTCGGTGACCACCGGGCTGGGCCTCGGCGCTGCCGTCGTGCTGGCCGTCCTGGTGCTGGCGGCCGCGTGGCGGCGCAGAGTTGCACGGCAGGAAGCCGGCCGACGGTAGGGAGCCGATGCCCCCGCCGCGTCAACTGGCGTGTGCGGCGACGCGACGAACGACTGTCACAGGTTGTGGCGGTCGTCGGCCGGCAGGTGCGGCGGCTCGGGTGGCTCCGGGGCCTGGTCGGGCTGACCGAGCTGCGCGACATGGGTCGGGTCGAGGACCCGGGAGAGGAACGAGCGCGTGCGTTCGTGCTGCGGCGCGCCGAGAACATCCCGCGGCGGCCCCTGCTCGACCACCACTCCGCCGTCCATGAAGACCACCCGGTCGGCGACGTCCCGGGCGAACGCCATCTCGTGGGTGACCACCAACATCGTCATGCCGTCCTCGGCCAGCTTGCGCATGACGGTGAGCACGTCGCCGACCAGTTCCGGGTCGAGGGCGGAGGTCGGCTCGTCGAAGAGCATCAGCTTGGGCTCCATCGACAGCGATCGGGCGATGGCCGCCCGCTGCTGCTGCCCGCCGGAGAGCTGCGCCGGGAACGCCCCGGCCTTGTCGGTCAGGCCGACCCGCTCCAGGTTGTCCCGCGCGATCCGCTCGGCCTCGCCACGGCCCCGACGGAGCACCCGCCGTTGGGCGATGGTGAGGTTGTCCAGCACGGTCAGGTGCGGGAAGAGGTTGAACGACTGGAAGACCATGCCGATGCCGCGGCGTACGGAGTCGATCTCGACGTCCGGGTCGGTCACCTCGACACCGTTCACCCAGATCTTGCCGGCGGTCGGCTCCTCCAGCAGGTTGACGCACCGCAGCAGCGTCGACTTGCCGGACCCGGACGGCCCGATGACGCAGACCACCTCGCCGTGGTCGACCTCGAAGTCGATGCCCTTGAGCACTTCGAGCGGCCCGAACGACTTGTGCAGATCGCGGATCTCGACGGCGGATCGGGGTTGGGGAGTCGTCATGCGGATCACCGAGCCTTGGCGTAGCGGAGTTCGAGGCGTCGTACCACCTGGGACAGGGGCAGGGTGATGGCCAGGTAGGCGAGGCCGGCCACCAGCAGCGGGGTGGCGTTCACCCGGTCGTTCAGCATGTCCCGGCCGAACTTGGTGACCTCGATGGTCTGCGCCGTCACGCCGAGCACGTAGGCGAGCGACGAGTCCTTGGTGAGCAGGATGAGTTCGTTCGTCAACGGCGGGATCACGATCCGGAACGCCTGCGGGATGACGATGGTGCGCATCGCGGTGAAGTGCGACATGCCGAGGGTGCGCGCCGCCTCCATCTGTCCCTTCGGCACGGCCTGGATGCCGGCCCGGATGGTCTCGGCCATGTACGCCGCGGCGGTCAACCCCAGACCGATCGCGATCGAACCGAACACGCCACCGGGAATTTCCCGCTCCGGGAAGGCGATGGGAATGCCGTAGCCGACGAGGAAGAGCACCAGCAGGGCGGGCAGACCCCGGAACAGCTCGATGTACGCCGTCGCCACCCAGCGGTACGGAGCCACCCGGGACAGCCGCATCAGCGCGAGGATCGTGCCGAACACGAGGCCGAACGCGAAGGCGCCCAGCGTGTACAGGATCGTGTTGCGCAGCGCGACGGTGATGATCGTCGGGAACATCGACTCGATGATGTCGACGCGGAAGAACGCCGCTCGCAGCCTGCCCCAGTCCGCGGCGTAGATCGCCACGGCGATGACGGCGATGAAGGCCAGGTACTGGAGCCAGAGGGACAGCCGCTCTCGCTGGCGGCGTCGCAGCTTCACGTTCGTAGCTCCTTGCGGTCCCGGAGGTTGCCTACGCGGAGGGCGCGCGAGGCGCGCGCCCTCCTGCCCTGAGCGTCGATCACGCGCTCGGCCGCTTGCCGATCCACTTCTCGTAGATCGTGTCGTACGTGCCGTCCTGCTTGGCCTTGGTCAGCGCCTCGTTGATCTTCTTGAGCAGTTCCGGGTTGCTGTCCTTCTTCACCGAGAAGCCGTACTGCTCGCCGGTGTCGAACTCGGCCGCGACCACGAAGCCGCCCGGGTTCTCCTTGAGGTACTCGGTCCAGACCGGGAGGTCGTTGATCGCGGCCTCCACCTGGCCGTTGGCGACGGCCTGCTGCAGGGCGGCGAGGTCCTCGAACTCGACGAGCTGGAGACCCTTCTCCTTCTCGAACTTGCGGGCGTAGTCACGGCCCGTGGTCGCCGCCTGGACACCGAGCTTCTTGCCCTTGAGGTCGTCGAGCGACTTGTAGGGCTTGCCGGTCTTGACCAGCATCGCCTGGGTGGCGTCGAAGTAGGGATCGGAGAAGTTCATGACCTTCTGCCGTTCCTCGGTGATCGTCATGCCCGCGGCGGCGGCGTCGCACTTGCCCGTGTTCAGGTCCTGGCCGGACTTGATGCCCTCGAACGGGGTGTCGACGATCGTCTGCTCGACGCCCAGGTCCTTGGCGACCAGGTCCATCAGGTCGACGTCGAACCCGACCACCTTGCCGGCGGCGTCCTTCGACTGGAACGGCGGGTACGGCAGGTGGGTGCAGACAGTCAGCTTGCCCGCCTGGACCAGCTTGACGCCGTTCGCCTGGACCTGGCCCTCATCCTTCTTGGCGCATCCCGCGCTCAGCGACAGGGCGGCGATCGCCACGATGAGGCCGGCCTTGCGGGTTGCGCTGGGAAACCTCACGGCTGTGTCCCTCCGGTTCGGCTCCCCGTGCGGGCGGGCAGCCAGGGTTGGTGCGAAGACGGTGTGACAGGCGACGCTACCTGATCGGACAGGCCGTACCTAGATCACGTCGAGTCGTTGTGAGCAGTGCGGCACCCGTCACCGTCGGTACACCCGACAGTCGGCCCGCAACCGGACGTCGATGCCGGATTCGCCGCCTACCGTGGCTGTTCAGCCGGGGACGATCACCACGTGCAGGTGCCGGGGGCCGTGGACGCCCTCGACCCGGTTGAGTTCGATGTCGCTGGTGGCGGACGGGCCGCTGATCCAGGTGAGCGGGCAGTCCGGGTCGAGGCGCGCGAGGGCGTCCGGCACCCCGGCGACGACCTGATCGGTACGCAGCACGCAGACATGGACATCGGGCAGGAGCGTGATGAGCCGTCTGCCCTGGGCCGGGCCCGCGTCGAGGATGACGGTCCCGGTCTCGGCGACGGCCACCGCCGCCGCGGTGACCACCCCGTCGGCGGCGTCGACCTGGTCTCTCGGGAGATCGTCGTCGGTCAGCACCTCGACGGTGTCGGGCAGCCAGCGCCGGGGCAGCCCCGGCGGGACCACGACACGTCGGCCACCGAGGATCGCGTCGACGACCTGTGCCACCTCGCCGTCGGAACACCGGTGCACGGTGGCCCGGTAGTCGGTGAGCCGGTGCACCAGGACGTCCAGGTCCACGGCGCCGCCGGCCGGCCGGTAGTCCCGCGCCACGTCACCAGGGGTGGCCGGGGACGGGCCGAGAGCGGCGCGGAGGCGCCCGAGGATCAACTCGCGGGAGGTCATCGTTGCGCCCACCATTCCCGGAAGGTCTGCGGCGGCGGCTGCGGTAGGTCGCGGCCGATGGTCCAGCCGGACAGCGGCGGGGGAAGACCACCGCCTCGCCGGCCCGCGAAGCGGGTGACCCGCGAGGCGCGCTGCGCGGCCTCGTACAACGGCGGATGGTCCATGGTGTACGCGGCGGCGGCCATGGTGACCGCCTCGGCGCTGGGCAGGCGATGCTCGCTCCGGTACGCCGCCACGTGCTGGCCGCGCAGGTGCACCAGGATCGACGGGATGTCGATCATCACGGGGCAGGCGTCGAAGCACGCGCCGCAGAGCGAGGAGGCGTAGGGCAGCGAGGCGTTGTCCTCCACGCCGGTCAGCTGCGGTGAGAGCACGGCGCCGATCGGCCCGGGGTATACCGAGCCGTACGCGTGCCCGCCGGTGCGCTCGTAGACCGGGCAGACGTTGAGACAGGCGGAGCAGCGGATGCAGTGCAGCGCCTGACGGCCGACCTCGTCGGCGAGGACCGCGCTGCGGCCGTTGTCCAGCAGCACGAGGTGGAAGTCCTGCGGCCCGTCGCCGGGGGTGACACCGGTCCACATGGAGGTGTACGGGTTCATCCGCTCCCCGGTGGAGGCCCGGGGCAGCAGTTGCAGGAACACCTCGAGGTCCGTCCAGGTGGGGATGACCTTCTCGATGCCCATCACCGTGATCAGGGTGTCCGGCAGGGTGAGGCACATCCGGCCGTTGCCCTCCGACTCGACCACCGCGAGGCTCCCGGTCTCGGCCACCGCGAAGTTCGCACCGGAGACGGCGACCCGGGTGCTGAGGAACGTGCGGCGCAGGTGACGCCGGGCCGCCGCCGCCAGGATCGCCGGCTCGTCGGTCAGCGCCGGGTCGACGCCGGGCATCTCGCGCAGGAAGATCTCGCGGATCTCCGCCCGGTTGCGGTGGATCGCCGGTACCAGAATGTGGCTGGGTTTGTCCCGCCCGAGCTGGACGATCAGCTCCGCGAGGTCGGTCTCCACCGGTTCGATGCCGGCGGCCTCCAGCGCCTCGTTCAGGCCGATCTCCTGGGTGGCCATCGACTTGACCTTCATGACCCGGTCGCTGCCGGTGGCCCGGACCAGGTCGGTGACGATCCGGTTGGCCTCGACGGCGTCGGCGGCCCAGTGCACGGTGCCGCCGGCGGCGGTGACCGCCGCCTCCAGTTGTTCCAGCAGCTCGGGCAGCCGGGCCATCACGTCGGTCTTGATGGCCCGGCCAGCCTCGCGCAGCTCCTGCCAGTCCGGGACCTCGTCGATCACCGCTGCCGACTTCGCGCGGATCGTGGCGGTGGCGTGGCCGAGGTTGCGGCGCAGTTGGGCGTCCGCGAGGCTGCGCCGGGCCGCGACCGGGAAGGGCTCGTCGCCGCGCAGGTGCCCGACACCGCGCGGCGCGGTGGCCGGCATGCCGAGGAATGTCTCGCTCACGCCGTCACCCCGTCCCGCTGCGCCTGCTCGGCCGAGTTTCCGGTGGACTCGGTGCTGGCCAGGATCTCCGCGAGGTGCACGGTGCGTACGCCCGCCCGGAGCCGGGACAGGCCACCGCCGATGTGCATCAGGCAGGAGGAGTCCCCGGCGGTGCAGACGTCGGCTCGGGTGGACAGCACGTGGCGCATCTTGTCGGCCAGCATCGCCGTCGAGGTGTCCGCGTTCTTCACGGCGAACGTGCCGCCGAAGCCGCAGCACTGCTCGGCCTGCGGCAGCTCCACCAGGTCCAGGCCGCGGACCTGGCGCAGCAGCCGCAGCGGCTTGTCCCCCACCCGGATCATCCGTAGCGAGTGGCAGGTCGGGTGGTACGTCACGCGGTGCGGATAGAAGGCGCCCACGTCGGTCACCCCGAGCACGTCGACGAGCAGCTCCGACAGCTCGTACGTGCGTCGGGCGACCTCCTCGGCGCGGCTGGCCAGGCGCTCGTCGCCGGCCCCCCGGGCCACCATGGCGTGCTGGTGCCGCACGGAACCGACGCACGAGCCGGACGGGGCCACCACCACGTCGTACGGCGCGAAGGTCCGTACGTGCCGGCGAACCAGGCGCAGCGCGTCATCTGGATAGCCGGTGTTGATGTGCATCTGCCCGCAGCAGGTCTGATCCTGCGGAAAGACGACCTCGTGACCGAGCCGTTCCAGCAGCCGCACCGTCGCCTTGGCCGCCTCGGGGAACAGGGTGTCGGCCAGACAGGTGACGAACAGGGCTATTCGCATACTCAGTCCTCCCATCCGAGGCGCCGGGCAGCGGCCCGCCAGGCCGTCTGCGTGGCGCGTGGCTCGTACCGCACGATCTGTTGGGTGTCGCGCAGCACGGCCCGCAGCGCCGCCAGGTCGCCGCCGACGACGCCGAGGGCGCGGGCCTGCACCAGAACATTACCCAGCGCGGTGGCCTCGACCGGCCCCGCGAGCACGGGCAGGCCGCACGCATCGGCGGTGAGCTGGCACAGCAGGTCGTTGCGTGCGCCGCCGCCGACGACATGCACCGCGTCGACGTGCCGACCGGCGAGCAGTTGCGCCTGGTCGACGGCGCGCCGGTGCGCCAGCGCGAGGCTGTCGAGGATGCACCGCACGGTGGCCTCCGGGGTGGCCGGCACCGGCTCTGCGGTGCGGCGGCAGGCGTCGGCGATGCGCGCGGGCATGTCGCGTCGGCCGCGGCAATCAAGCATGTGATGACCTCGGTGGCTGAGGAGATGCAAGAGGTGGGTCCCTCCCCGAGGACGGGCCCACCTCTTACATGGACGAGGATGTTCCTACTCCTTGGCCACCTTGCCCGTCGTGTCGGTCTGGACCGTCAGCGGCGGACGGGTCCCGAAGGAGCCGGTGACTTCGACGTAGATCCGGCGGTTCTTGTCCCGGTCGGTGAGCACGTAGCTGTCCGACGTACCCGACTGGATCGGGGTCGGCGCGCCGATCCGGTACCAGTCGTAGGTGAGCTGGGTGCTGTTCGGCGACCAGTCACCTGTCACGGTCAAGGTGCCTCCGACCTTGAGGTCACCCTCGATCACGGGCGTGTCGGCCTTGATCGTGACCGCCGACGTGAACGAGTAGTCTCCGCCGTCCGCGACCTCGTAGACGTCATATCCGTCCTCACGGCCCTTGAAGGTCGCGCCTTCGGAACCCACGCTGACGCTGTTCTCGGCCGCCAACGGCACCCAGATCTCTCCGCTCGTCCCGTCGGGAACGGTGACGTCGAGCTCGACTACTTCGTCGTCGTCCTGAGACCACTTGACCTTGATGTCGCCGCTCGGCGTGGGCACCTGGCCTTCGCTCCACTCGAGGTCCGAGAGATGCGGCTTGACCGTCCAAGTCGCGAACCCGGGCTCGACCGGCTTCACGCCGAGAAGGTACGCCGACATGTTCCAGGTCGGGCCGCTCGCCCAGCTGTGCGCGAGGCTCTTGTTCGCGTCGGTTAGGTCGCCGTTCTGCTGGTGGTTCTCCCAGAAGGCGCCGGTGTAGAACGGGTCGCTCGGATTCGCCATCCGCGCCCAGAGCGTCTTGGTCAGCGCCAGGGCGTCCTCAGTGTTCCCGGCCTCGTAGCGCGCGGCGAGCTCGAACCCGGAGATGTGCGTGCTGATTAAGGTCGAGTTGTTCGCATCCGGTGAGAACGGTTGCGGACCCTGCTCACCCCACAGGTTGTTCTTGAGGTAGTCGAGGATGCCCGAGACCTTCTCCTCGGGGGCGACGCCCCAGAGCACGGCCATCGAGTTCGCGTCCTGCGGCACTGCGTTCCCCGACTTGTTACCCGTATTGACGTTGGACATCCTGTAAACGCCGCGTTCGGCATCGAAGAGGGTCGCATTGATCGAGGCCTTCACCTGATTCGCACGCGCTTCCCAGGCGGCCTTGTCAGCAGCCCAAGTGGCTGCTTCGGCGTTCGTCGGAACGTTCTCGATCATGTGACCGGCAAGCCATGCCGCCTCCGAGAGCGCGCGGTAGTACAGCACGTTCGTCGCGGTCACCGTTCCCGCACGACCGCCGTCGTAGAAGTCCCAATCGCGACCGTCGCTGCCCGAGGTTGTGACGATGAGACCATCCGCGTTCGTCAGGCTCAGGTTGTAATCCATCTGCGCCCTGAGCCTGCCGTACTGGGAGATCGCGAAGTCGAGATCTCCCGTGTAGCGGTAGTTGTCGACGAGTCCGACCGGGAAGTAGATCGAGTAGGCTGTCGAGTAGAACTGTGCGACCGCCGGGACCGAGGTCCAGTTGGCCGACTCACCCGGCACCGATCCGTTCGCCGCCTGGCGCGATCCGAGGACCCCGATCGAGTTGCTGATGTACTCCGATCCCTGAGGACCGTACCCGAATGCCGTGTAGGTCGACCGCCCTGCGTTGAAAAGGTCGCCGGCCCAGATGCGCCGGTCCCGCTTCGCGCCATCAAGGATCACGGGGAAGGTGCTGTTGTTCTGCGCGCCCGCCGGCACCATGTTGGTGTCGACCGTGTACGCGCCCGTGTACCAGATGTCGTTCAGGACCTCGTCGCTGGAGAGGAACCATCCCTTGTAGTCGTCCGGTCCGTAATTCGGGAACTTCGAGACCACGCCGACGTCAGAGATCGACACCGTGCCGGGCGTCGTCAGCGTCACGGCGTGGAAGCGGATGCCGCCCTGAAGCGCGTTCGCCGGTGTCGTGTAGGTCCCTGCACCCGACACCTGCGTGACGCGGTTGCGCGGCGACCCCACTCCGGCGCCGAGATAGCCGGCGTTGTCGCCGACGACGTTCCCGGGCGAACTGGTCACCGCGCTGTCCGTGGCGTGGTCTTTGGTGAGCGGGCTGACCGTGACGCCGGTCCGCGGGTTCCGGAGCGTGGTGCCGGCGTCGAACGCCGCAGTGACGGCAGGGGTGAACGAGAGGCCCGAGCCGTGGAAGATGACCGGTGACGTGGCGACGTGGTTCGCGGTCAGCGCGGTCACCCCGAGCCCGGTGCCTGCGGCACCGGCGGTCCCCACACTGGTGACCGTCACGTTCTCTCCGCCCACATCCAGGACGTCGCCGACCTGACGGCCGACAACCGATGCAACCTTGATGTTGGTCGCGCCAGCCGAGGCATCCGCGACCAGCGTGGTCTGGCTCGAAGTCCGGCCCACTGCCGTGATGGTGACCGACTGCTGGGCAGCGCCGCTGCCGATGAGCAGCTCGGCCCCCACCGGGAGGTTGGCCGTTGTGGTCACCTCGACGTTGGTCGCACCTGCAGCGATCGGCGCGAATGCCGTCGTCGTGACGGCGGCCTGTCCGACGGCGAGAATCGTCGCAGACTCTTGGTTCTCGCCAGTGCCGATCAGGAGCGACTGGCCGACGGTCATCTGGGTGGTGTTGGTCACGTAGACCGTCTCCGCTCCGGCGGAGGCGGCCTTCACCAACTGTGATTCGTTCTTGCGAATCACGTATTTGAGGCTCTCGCTGTATGCGGTGCGAACGCCGACGTCGCCCGACGTCGATTCGACCGTGAAGTACGGCAACCCGCCGACGACCGGCCCGTAGTCGAGGATGACGTACGGGGCGACGCCGGTGCCATCCCAGGTCAGGGTCGCGGAGCCGCTTCCTCCGGCGGTGAGCGCCTCAGCGTTGGCCACATCTCCGAACGCGCCGGCGACGACTTCGGGTCGGAGATCGGTCTCCCCGGTACCGAGGACCTCGCCTTGCCATTCTGGCTCCTCGGCTGCGTGTGCTGGCAGAGCGTCGGCTGCGTGTGCCGGCAGAGCGGCGAGCGTCGTGAACGCCATGGCCGCGGCACCGGTTGCCGCGGTGCACAGACGCCCGAAGCGAATACCTGTCGAGGGTGGCCGCTCGACCCTTGGTCGAGTCGACTTGCTGTTCGATCGCATGTTTTCTCTCCCTTGAGACGGCTGGAAGTTCGCCGCACGGAGCTGCAGGGTCGATCTCCCACCGGCTCGGATTGTGGTTGAACTGAGTTGAATGGATTCATTCTTGGGTCATGTTAGGAGCCGGTCAGTGGGTGGGCGTTGCTCGGCTGCCCCCACCGTTGGTGCAGCGGTGCAGGGTTGGGTTGAAGAACCGTGCGTTGAACGCATCCCTGCTGGCATCAGCGAACTCTCGCAACTCGGCCGCATCCTCATGCTTGCCCAACGCCTCCGCGAGCCCGGCCAGCTTGTCGGCCATGGTGTAGTAGCCGGCCATTCCGTGAGAAGTCCGCTGGTACGCAAGTCGACGGCGGCCCAGTCGGCGAGCCCGCCGTTCACCCGATGGGCGGCCGTGACAACCGCGATCGCTGTGGGCAGGTGGTACGGATGGCTACCCCGTGGCGCTGCGCCTCCTCCGGTGACCTCTTGCATCGGTCTGAATCGTTTCATGCATGTTACGTGCCGGGATCATGCCGGTGAAGACGTGGCGAGTGGCCGGATCCGGTCACACGCGCCGAGTCGCCAGGCGTGAAGGGCTCGAATACTCGGTTAAGCATTGAGCCTTTTCCAACTTCATGATCCAGTGCCCCGTTCGAGGACGAGCCTGTGTTCAACCTCGACGTGTGGGGCTCGTAAATCTGGTCCGAAGGCTGTGACGTGCGGTTTTGTACGAGGTCCACCAGACGACGTCGACGAAAATCCGGACCATGAGTGCGTCGCTGGTGTACCTGCTCCTGCGTCAGATTCTGCCGATGTTGACACAGCTCGCCGGGACGGTGGCGCAAAGGACGTCGAGCTGCTGGTGCTACGGCATCAGGTGGCCGTGCGGCGCCGGCAGGTGCACCGCCCCGACCTGCAGCCCGTTGACCGGGTGGTGTTGGCGGCGCTGTCGCGGCTGCTGCCCCGGCAACGCTGGACGGCGTTCTTCGTCACCCCCGCGACCCTGCTGCGCTGGCACCGGCAGTTGATCGCCCGACATTGGACCTATCCGAACACGCGACCCGGCCGGTCACCGGTCGGTAAGGGTCTTCGTGAGTTGGTGCTGCGCCCGGCAGCTGAGAATCCGACCTGGGGCCACCGCCGCGTGCAGGGCGAGCTGGCTCGTCTGGGCTACCAGATCGCGGCCAGCACCGTATGGAAGATCCTGCACCACGCCGGCGTCGACCCGGCACCCCGCCGGACTGGACCGACCTGGCGACAGTTCCTCACCGCCCAGGCCCACACGATTCTCGCCTGCGACTTCTTCACGGTCGACACCGTGCTCCTGAAGCGGATCTACGTGCTGTTCTTCATCGAGCTGGCCACCCGCCAGGTCCACATCGTCGGAGTCACGGCGCACCCGATCGGTGCCTGGGTGGCGCAGCAGGCCAGGAATCTGCTCATGAACCTCGACCAACGGGCCGCCGAACTGCGGTTCCTGCTGCGCGACCGGGACACCAAGTTCACCACCGCGTTCGATACGGTGTTCACCGCAGCGGGCATCGACGTGATTCGCACACCGCCACAAGCCCCATGGGCCAACGCCTACGCGGAGCGCTGGGTCGGCACCGTACGGCGCGAGTGCACCGACCGGATGCTCATCGCCGGCGAACGACACCTGGCGAGCGTCCTTGACGAGTACGCCGCGCACTACAACGGCCATCGGCCACACCGGTCACTCGACCAGCGACCACCGAGCCCACCACTCCCGCCCGTTGACCTCAACGCCGCCCGCGTCCAGCGCCGCCCGATCCTCGGCGGCATCATCAACGAATATTCGCAGGCAGCGTAAGCGAACCCGATTTACGAGCCCTACAGGTCCCCAAGTGGCGCGCCCCAGCCTAATCAAGCGATCCAGGTCCTGGCCGTCCACCGACGGCTGGCCCGCCGAGCACCGATGAGCCGCGTAACGCCAAAGGCCCTGACCGGGACTCACGTCCCGACCAGGGCCTTCCCCGTGGAGCAGGAGCATTGCACACACCTGGCGAAGGTCCTGGATCCTCAGCATGTCCGTCACGTTCACCACCCTCCCGGTAGCGCCCGCGGTGAACACCGACAGCGCCAGCGGGCCGAGGACGCGGCCGCCTGATTCATCACTTCGGGCAGGTGGCGACGGTGAATAGACGCATTGGACAGTCACCACGACGGCACTGAATGCCCGAAGGTGCCGTTGCGCCCCGTGAGACGCCCCCGGATCATGGCCGTGGCACATCGTAACGCACGGGCCATTCTTCGGGGGAAACCGCCGTGGCGGAGATCAATCACTTTGAGTACGGGTGGATCACGCCCGCGCTGAGCTACGCGCTATCGGTGCTCGGCTCGTTCCTGGGCCTGATCTGTGCCACCCGCATCCGCATCGCGAGCAGCGCAGGCCAGCGGGTCTGGTGGGGCGGGTTGGCCGCCCTGGCGATCGGCGGCACCGCCATCTGGACCATGCACTTCATGGCGATGCTCGGCTTCGCCGTCGGGGGTACCCGGATCCGGTACGACCTGCCGATCACCGCGGCCAGCGCGGTCTTCGCCGTGGTGGCGGTCGGCATCGGACTGGCCATTGCCGGCACCGGGCGGGTGTCCGTACTGCGCATCGTCGGCGGCGGCCTCTTCACCGGCGCCGGGGTCGCGGCGATGCACTACACCGGCATGGCGGCGATGCGGCTCGACGGACGGCTCAGCTACGACCGGACCCGGGTGGTGCTCTCGATTGTCATCGCGGTGGTCGCCGCCACGGTGGCGCTCTGGCTGGCGGTGACCGTCCGCCGAGGCCTGGCGATTTTCGGCTCCGCGCTGGTGATGGGCGTTGCGGTCAACGGCATGCATTTCGCCGGGATGAGTGCCCTCTCTGCGCACCTGCATCCGGGCGGGGGCGAGGTCACCGGTGCGGACGTGAGCACGCTGCTGGTGCCGATCATCCTGGCGGTGATCTTCGTGGTGGTCGGCCTGGTCTACGCGCTGCTTGCGGCCCCCACGGACGAGGACCGGGCCGCAGCGGCGTACCTGAACGGCCGGCTCACCGCCGAACCCGCCGACCGATCGGGCGAAGTGACTGCGGACCCGGTAAGGCTCCGCGCCCGGCCGACCCTGGGGCGGCCGGGCACGCCGTTCCCGTCCCGCCCGGACCGCGCCCCCCTCTGACGGATCGCGTCGGTCGTCCGCGCCGTGGGCGGCTCTAGCTGGCGTCCTGCCGGGCAGCCAGCGCATCGACGAGGCGGCGGCCGAGGCCGTGGACTATCGGGCCGCGAACGTGCGCGCCGGGTACGTCTACGTGATCTCCAACATCGGGGCGTTCGGCGAGCACATGGTGAAGATCGGAATGACCCGACGCCTCGACCCGCTCGACCGGGTGCGAGAGCTCAGCGACGCCTCGGTGCCGTTCAACTTCGACGTGCACGCTCTGTTCTTCTCCGACGACGCCGTCGGCATCGAGACCCAGATGCACACCTGCCTGGCGGACCGTCGCGTGAACCTTGTCAACCAGCGCCGCGAGTTCTTCCGCGTCACCCCCAAGGAGGCCAAGACGCACCTGCTCGATCTGGCAGGGAGCCTCCTGCAGTACGAGGAGCTGCCTGAGGCCCTGGAGTATCGGCAGAGCATCTCCGGCGAGCGCTGACCGGCCAGCCACCGCACCGGCCCGAGCGGGCCGGTGCGGTGGCTGGCCGACTTCGTGCTTGTGGTCCCGGCATCGGCGCCGGATCAGACGCCGAGGGACCTCCGAGTGGCCTGGACGGTGGCGGACAACTCCTCGTAGCAGTCGAAGCCCCGCTCGATGCAGTCCATGTCGACCCCGGATTCGCGCTGTCGCGCCCTCATCAGCGGCTCCTCCGGCATGGACACCGGAAAGGTCAGGAAGTCGACGTCGGGAACTCGTTCCTGGAGCAGGTCGACGTCATCCTGGATGCCGTCCCCGACCTGCAGCCACCGGTTGAACTCGTTGTAGACGATCGCACCCGCGGTGATCCCCTTCGTCCATCCGGTGAAGAGTGCAGCGAGGCTGGTGGCGGCACGAGCCGAACCCCAGGCGTCGGGGGTGAACTCGTAGCGCCAGATCTCGCCCTCATGGAAACCCGCGAGTACGAGCGTGTAGAGCAGCTGCTCGAAGTTGAACAGCGGCAGCTGATGCCGCCAGGAGAACGGCGTACCGATCGAGAACGCCAGGCTGTCAAGTTCCTCGCCCCCGTCGGTCGGCCACGGCATGACCCATCCGCCGTCGGACAGCAGCCGCCGCGAGTGCCACCCCTGCGACTGAAACCAGGTCAGCTGCTCGGCGACGTGGTCCACGTCGAAGAGCCGGTAGACCAGGTCGGGCGGCTGCGCGACGGGCGCTTCGGCGTGCTCGGGCCATTCAACGCCCGCAGCCGTCGCCGCCGCACGGTACTCCGCCGCCGCGTCACGCAGCACGCGCATGTCATCGAGCATCACGGAGCTGCCGGCGCCTCGGGGGTCATGCACAGGCTGGCCCCGCCCTGGCTGACCGTGAACCCGAAGCTCCGCCCGTTCGCCGCGACCCACGGCTTCACCGGCAGCACGATGAACCGCTCACCGTCGTCCCCGTCGCATTTGCGGTAGAACCCGGAGATGTCATTGCCTTGCGGTGACGACTCCGTTCCTGGCACCGGCTGCACGTCAGCGACCAAGCCGGACAGGTTGACCGCCTGGTTCGTCACCCAGAACGGGAACTCGTCGCAGGCCAACCCGGCCGCACGCCCGGTGCACAAGTTCGTCTGGAACTCCGGCCGCACGTCGTACCACTTGTGGTTGTAGCCGGCGGTCTTGGCGGCATTGCCATACTTGCTGCGTGCCGGGTAGAACCACTGGGCCCGCCCGGGGGTTGCGGGAAGCCTCCGTCGCCCATGGCGGTCACAATGTGGGCCCCGGTCTTCGGCATCGGCTTGAGGTTGTAGTTCACACCGCCGGGGACGTAGACGGCGACGTTGTCGTCGCACCCGGCCGTGCCCTGAGCGCCGCGCTGGGCCGTGCACGCGGCGTCGATGATCCGCTTGAGCCGCGCGTCCTCCGCGTCGGTCCACGCGAAGGGGATGTTGTTCCGGTCGGCCACCAGCTTCGTCGTCTTGATCACCTCCGCGTAGATCTTCAAGCTGTTGTACCACTCGCCCTCGTCCGCGCCCCCAGTTGTCGAACGTGTCGAAGTCGGTGTCGTGATGGATCGCGTATTCGAGAAGGCCGTGAATGCCGATCTCCCCGGGGAAGAGAATCTCGAGCAGGGCCCCCAGCGCCAGTCCGATGCCGATCCCCGAGATCGCGACGACGACCCAGGAGGTGCCGGCGGCGGCAACGGGCGCGACCACAACGAGCCGCACCGCCTGCGCCGCAGGCGCCAGCACAAGCGTGCACGACCCCGCCGGACCATCGCCAG
Organism: Micromonospora cremea; assembly: GCF_900143515.1. Taxonomy (NCBI): domain Bacteria; kingdom Bacillati; phylum Actinomycetota; class Actinomycetes; order Micromonosporales; family Micromonosporaceae; genus Micromonospora; species Micromonospora cremea. Next base: position 2,442,280 of record NZ_FSQT01000001.1, read on the forward strand.
CTGGCGCAGATCGCCCTGCAGGTTGGCGGCCGGTACGGGTTCGCGTTGGCCGGCGGGCATGCGATCGCCGCACACGGGATCCTCGACCGCCCCAGCGAAGACGTCGATCTGTTCGCCGCAACGCCGCGCCGACTTCCCCACTGCCGTGGACGAGGTGATCGCCGCCTACGGCGCCAAAGGCTACCGGGACCATCGACCGTCGACTCGACACATTCGCTCGGCTACACGTCACGGACCCAACCCACCCAGACCAGCAGCACCGCGTGGAACTGGTCGCGAACTGGCGCGCCCAGCCACCCGTTCAGATGGACATTGGTCCGGTCCTGCACCCCGATGACGTCCTGGCCGGCACGATGGATGCCCTCTACAACCGGGCAGCCGCGCGCGATCTCCTCGACATCGATGCCGCCATCACCAGCGGCCGGTACACCCTCGACCAGCATTGCGAACTCGCGCACGCCGCCGACGACGGATTCGATCGAGGCATGTTCGCCGCGATGCTTCGCCATGTCGACCGCTTCGATGACGAAGACTTCGCCGACTATGGTCTGACGCCGGATGATATCGCCGGGCTGCGGGCTCGCGTCTCCGCATGGCGGACCGCCCTACTTCGAGAAGTCGAGTAGGGTCTCCCCGCCCTGGAGCCTCCGTCTACTGGGCCCGTTCGTCTCACGGCACGTCGGGGTCGGGGCACTCGGTCCGACAGCTGCTCGCGGCGGCGTCATCGATGAGGGAGTTGTCGAGGAGCCAGTCGATGGCCCGGCGGGTTGCCCGGGCATGGTGGAAGGCGTACCAAGCGTTCAGCAGATGCGGATACTCCTCATGCAGTTCGTCCTTGAACCGCCGGAAGGCGCCCCTGCCCTGGATGGCCCGCAGGAGCCGGCGTCCCGCCTGCTCGTCGCTGACCTGCTCGGCGAAGTCGGCCATGTCGCGGTGCCAGACGTAGGACGGCACCGCCTCGATGGGGACCAGGTCGAGTTCGTCGAGGTCCACGGGCGTCTTCCCGTCGATACCGCCGTCGGCCGTCCACATCATGATTTCTCCGCTGGCCGGATCGATGAGCCAGCGGTACTCGGACGCGCTCTGGTCCTGCAGCGCCGTGGCGATCTCCTCGAGATCGAGGTGGCGTACGTCGAGCATGTGTCCACTCCCGTTGCCGTGGTCGTCGGCACCACGGTAGATCCGTCTCCCACCCCGCCGCGAGACTGCCGGCCTGGCCAATGATCGGCACGGGGACCGAAGCGGTGAGGTGACTGCTGCTCAGGCAACCCGGGATCGGGCCAGCTACAGCCCAGCGGCGTCGAGGGTCTTGAGGAACGTTCGCCGGCGCTTGTGCTCGATCCGCCGCTCCGCGAGGTATCGCCCGAACGCCCCGTGTTCTCCTGCCGCCTCATACGCCGTTCGCAGGGCTGGGAGCAGCGCGACGGCCCGCCGGTAGCGCCGCTTGTCGGCCGAGTTGAGGATCGCCTGCTCGACGAGGTCCCGGTACGGCTGGATAACCTCCTCCGGATGCGTGGCGGCCCGCCTTTCCAGCAGGGTCTGCCACTGCGGTCCGCCGAGCCACCGCCGGTGGTGCAGGGCAACCCGCCATGCCTCGTCGTCACGGCCCACCGCCAGCAGCACATCGACCAGCTCCGAGGCGTACGCCGGCTGCTGGTCGACCCGGTCGCGCAGCACCTCCGTTGCCCACGCCGTCGGATCGTCGCCGCCAGCCGTTGCTACGGTGTCGATCAACGATCGGTAGCCTGGGGCGGTGGGATGGCATGCGAACTCCTCCCGCCGGCCCCGCACGGCACCCGACGTGTCGCCAGCGGCGACGAGCACGCCGACCAGGAGGTCACGGAGCCGGTCGGTGTAGGGCGAGCCCGCGTTGGTGGCCACGCCCCGCCGGGCCCAGCCGATCGCCTCGTCCCGGCGCCCGGCCGCATGTAGCGCCTCGGCGATCCGTTGGTACTGCACGGCGTTGGTCAGGTGCTCGGCCAGCACGGCGACGTACCGGCCGACGTCGCCCGACACCTCAGCGAACTGCTCGCGCAGGTCGCGGACCGCGAACCCGGCGGTCCACGACTCCGGGTCGGCGACACGTGCCCGCTCGGCGATCAGCCGCTCCACCTCCGCGATCCCCCGCTTCCCCAGCGCGGGAGCGAAGTCGGCCAGTCGGACGCGGGGCCAGCCGGGACCGTCGCACTCCAGCTTCACCAGCCAGCCGGCCAGGCTGACCGGGTTCGGCAGTGCCGCCGCGCATGCCTTGGCGTACAGGTCCATGAGCTTCTCGCAACGCGCATCTTCAACCACCCATCCGGTCCTCGGCGGCCCGCCAGGCCACCTCGTCACCGCGCGGCTCGTACCTCACGATGTGCTCAGTCCCGCGCAGAACGGTCCGCAGGGCAGCCAGGTCGCCGTTGATCACACCGGCGGCGCGGGCCTGTACCAGGACGTTGCCCAGCGCGGTGGCCTCGACGGGACCGGCGAGCACCGGCAGTCCGCAGGCGTCGGCGGTGAGCTGGCACAGCAGTTCGTTGCGGGCGCCGCCGCCGACGATGTGCACGGCGTCGACGTGCCGGCCGGAGAGCTGCTGGGCCTGTCGGACGGCACGCCGGTGCGCCAGCGCGAGGCTGTCCATGATGCATCGGACGGTGGCCGCCGGGCCTGCGGGCACCGGCTCGCCGGCGCGCCGGCAGGCGTCGGCGATTAGCGTGGGCATGTCGCCGGGCGGCAGGAACGCCGGGTCGTCCGGGTCCACGACGGAGCGGAAGGCCGGTTCCCGGGCCGCCCGCCGCAGCAGGTCGGTCAGGTCGCCGCCGCCCCAGGCGCGCAGCGATTCCTGCAGCAGCCACAGGCCCATCACGTTGCGCAGGTAGCGGAACGTGCCGTCGACGCCGGACTCGTTGGTGAAGTTGGCCCGGCGGCTCGCCTCGCTGAGTACCGGGGCGTCGAGTTCGACGCCCACGAGAGACCAGGTTCCGCACGAGATGTAGGCGAAGTGGTGCCCCGCCGCCGGCACGCCCACCACCGCCGATGCCGTGTCGTGCGAGCCGACGGCCACCACCTGCGGCGAGCCCGGCAGGGCCAGATCGGGCCGGACCGGGCCGATCCGGGTGCCCGGCTCGCGTAGCGGCGGGAACAGCTCGCTGCGGATGCCCGCGTCGGCCATCAGGCCGGCGGCCCAGGCCCGCCGCCGCAGGTCGTACAGCTGGGTCGTCGAGGCGTTGGTGAGCTCGGCGCCGAGCTGGCCGGTGAGCCAGTACGCGATGAGGTCCGGGATCAGCAGCAGCCGGTGGGCGATGTCCAGCTGCGGCGTGCCTGCGGCCGCGACGAGCTGGTAGAGCGTGTTGAACGGCAGCTGCTGCAGGCCCGTGGTCGTGTAGAGCCGCTCCTCGCCCAGCTGTTTGGCGACCCGCTCGGCGACCCCGTCGGTGCGGCCGTCCCGGTAGTGCACCGGGTTGCCGAGCAGCGCGCCGGAGGCGTCGACCAGCCCGTAGTCGACTGCCCATGAGTCGATGCCGATGCTGGCCACGGGGCCGGCGGCGTGTAGACCGTCGAGCACGCCCCGCCACAGGCGGAGGATGTCCCAGTGCAGGGTGTCCCCGGCGCGTACCGGCTCGTTGGTGAACCGGTACGCCTCCGTCAGGTCCAGCTTTCCAGCGCCGACGCGTCCGACCATGACCCGGCCGCTGGAGGCGCCCAGATCGACGGCGGCAAGGTTGACGACGGTGTTCACAGCATCCCCCGTCGAACCGCCCACACCACGGCCTGGATCGGCGCCTTCACGTCGAGCCGGTCGCAGACCGCCCGTATCCGCCGGCGCACGGTTCGCTCGGAGAGCCCCAGCCGCCGCGCCACCGTCTCGAGCGGCAGCCCAGCCGCCAGCAACCGCAGCAGCCGCAGGTCCTCCTCGTCGAGCACGGGGCTCCTCACCATCACCGTCGTTCCCACCTCGCACCGGCCGGCTCAGCGGAGGAAGGCCGCGGCGACGCCAGCGTCCACCGGAACGTGCAGCCCCGTCGTGTGCGTCAGGTCCCCGGCGGTGAGCACGAAGACGGCGTTGGCGACGTGCTCGGGCAGCACCTCCCGCTTGAGCAGGGTGCGCTGGGCGTAGAACTCCCCCAGCTTCTCCTCCGGCACCCCGTAGACGGCGGCGCGCTGAGCACCCCAGCCACCGGCGAAGATGCCGGAGCCGCGCACCACTCCGTCGGGGTTGACGCCGTTGACCCGGATGCCGTGGCCGCCCAGCTCGGCGGCGAGGAGACGGACCTGGTGCGCCTGGTCGGCCTTGGCCGCCCCGTAGGCGACGTTGTTCGGGCCGGCGAACAGGGAGTTCTTGCTGGAGATGTAGACGATGTCCCCGCCCATCGCCTGGTCGATAAGGACCCGCGCGGTCTCGCGCGAGACCAGGAAGGAGCCCTTAGCCATGACGTCGTGCTGCACGTCCCAGTCGGCCTCGGTGGTGTCCAGCAGCGACTTGGACAACGACAGCCCGGCGTTGTTGACCACCAGGTCCAGGCCGCCGAAGGCGAGGACCGCCGCGCGGACCGCGGCGGCCACCGCGGCGGCGTCGGTCACGTCCAGCGGTACGGCCACCGCAGCGTCCGCCCCGCCGAGTTCGCCGGCGACCGCCTCGGCGGCGGCGGTGTCCCGGTCGGTGACCACCACGCAGGCGCCCTCGGCGGCCAGCCGGTGGGCGATGGCCCGACCGATGCCGGAGCCGGCGCCGGTGACCAGGGCGATGCGGGTGGCCAGCGGCTTCGGCTTGGGCATCCGGGCCAGCTTGGCCTCTTCGAGGGCCCAGTATTCGATGCGGAACTTTTCGGCCTCGTCGATCGGGGCGTAGCGGGACACCGCCTCGGCGCCCCGCATGACGTTGATGGCGTTGACGTAGAACTCGCCGGCGACCCGGGCGGTCTGCTTGTTGGCCCCGAAGCTGAACATGCCCACTCCGGGCACGAGCACGATGGCCGGGTCGGCACCGCGCATCGGCGGGCTGTCCGGGGTGGCGTGGCGCTCGTAGTAGGCGCGGTAGTCGTCCCGGTAGGCGGCGTGTAGTTCGCGGAGCCGCGCGACGGTGTCCGCAAGCGGGGCGGTGGGCGGCAGGTCGAGCACCATCGGGCGGACCTTGGTGCGCAGGAAGTGGTCCGGGCACGAGGTGCCGAGCGCGGCGAGGGCGGGGTGCCCCTCGCGGGCGACGAAGTCGAGCACTACGTCGCTGTCGGTGAAGTGCCCCACCTGCGGTCGGTCGGTCGACGCCAGTCCCCGGATTACCGTCGCAAGCGCCGCCGCCCGGGCGCGCCGCTCGTCGGGCGGCAGCGGCTCGTGGCCGGCGACCACCGGGCCGAATGGCTCGGGTCGGCCCCGCTCGTCGAGGTACGCCTGCGCGGACCGGATGATCTCCCGCGAGTTGCGCTCGCACTCCTCGCTGGTCGCACCCCAGGCGGTGATGCCGTGCCCGCCGAGGATGACGCCGATCGCCTGGGGGTTGGCCTTCGCGACGGCGGTGATGTCGAGGCCGAGCTGGAAGCCGGGTCGCCGCCACGGGACCCACCGCACCCGGTCGCCGAAGATCTCCTTGGTCAGCTCCGGCCCGTCGGCGGCGGTGGCGACCGCGATGCCGGCGTCGGGATGCAGGTGGTCGACGTGAGCGGCGTCGACCAGGCCGTGCATCGCGGTGTCGATGGACGGCGCGGCGCCGCCACGGCCGTGCAGGCAGTAGTCGAACGCGGCGACCATCTCGTCCTCGCGCTCGATCCCGGGGTAGACGTCGACGAGGGCGCGCAGCCGGTCGAGCCGCAGCACGGCCAGGCCCGCCTCGGTGATCGTGCCGAGGTCGCCGCCGGAGCCCTTGACCCACAACAGGTGCACCGGGCCGCCGGTCACCGGGTCCGTGGCCTCGCCCTTGGCGGAAGTGTTGCCGCCGGCGTAGTTGGTCGTGGTCGGGTCGGCGCCGAGCCGGTTGCTGCGGGCGATGAGCGCCTGAACCTCAGAATGCATCGTCCTCACGTCTCCTGTGTGCGTTCTCGGTGGTGGTCAGGCGCCCCAGCCGGCCTGCTGGCCGCCAGCCCGTTCGGCCCGGATGCGCTCGAAGTAGCCGGAGCGGGCGTAGGCGGCCATGGGGTCGGGATCCAGGCCCAGGTCGGCACGCAGCTCGGCGAGCAGCGGCCGAACGTCGCTGTTGTAGGCGTCCATCAGGGCCGCGTTCGCGCCGAGCACGTCACCGGCCTGCTGGGCGGCCGCGAGCGCCCCGGCGTCGACGAGCAGCGCCTTGGCGGTGGCCTCCTGCACGTTGAGCACCGAACGGATGATGGCCGGGATCTTCGGCTCGATGTTGTGGCACTGGTCGAGCATGAACGCGATCCCCGCCTCGGGGCGCAGGGCGTCGCCCCGGACGATCTCGTACATGATGCGGAACAGCTGGAACGGGTCCGCCGAGCCGACCATCAGGTCGTCGTCGGCGTAGAAGCGGGAATTGAAGTCGAAGCCGCCCAGCTTCCCGACCCGCAGCAGGAACGCCACGATGAACTCGATGTTGGTGCCCGGCGCGTGGTGCCCGGTGTCGATGACCACCTGCGCCTTCGGGCCCAGCTCCAGGCAGTGCGCGTAGGCGGTGCCCCAGTCCGGCACGTCGGTGGTGTAGAAGGCCGGCTCGAACAGCTTGTACTCCAGCAGTATCCGCTGATTCGGGCCGAGCCGGTCGTACACCTCCCGCAGCGCGGTGGCGAGCCGGTCCTGCCGGGCGCGGATGTCATCCTGGCCCGGGTAGTTCGTGCCGTCGGAGAACCACAGTTTCAGGTCCCGGGATCCAGTGGCATCCATGATGTCCACGCACTCGAGCAGGTGGTCGGTCGCCTTGCGGCGCACCCTGGGGTCGGGATTGGTGACGCTGCCCAGCATGTAGTCCGGGTCCTGGAACACGTTCGAGTTGATCGCGCCGAGCCCCATCCCCAGGTCCGTCGCGTGTTTCGCCAGGTCGGCGTAGTCGTCGACCCGGTCCCACGGGATGTGCAGCGCCACCGTCGGCGCCGCCCCGGTGAGCCGGTGCACCACAGCGGCGTCCGCGATCTTCTCGTACGGGTCGCGCGGCACGCCCTCCTGTGGGAAGACCTTGAACCGGGTGCCGGAGTTGGCGTACGCCCAGGACGGGGTTTCGATGCGCTGGGTGCGCAGGGCCTGCTTGACCCGCTCCCGGGCCGGCGCGTCGGACTGGCTCATGCTTGTTCTCCCGTCTGGGCGGCGAGCTGCGCCTCGAGGTTGAAAACCTCCGCAAGCGGCCGCATGGCACGGTCTGCCGTGCCATGGTCGAGGTTGAGGAAGAAGGGCGCCATCTCCGCCTGCCAGCGGCTGTTGACGTCGCGGGTCTGCATGGCGGCCTGGGCCGCCGTGAAGTCGTCGGTGACCAGGTAGCCCACGAGCAGGCCGTCCTCGCGGAGGAAGAGCGAGTAGTCGCGCCATCCGCACTCGGCGAGGGCCGTGAGCATCTCCGGCCAGACCCGCTCGTGCCGGGCGCGGTACTCGTCGAGGCGGGCCGGGTCGACCTGCAGGGTGAAGCAGATGCGGGGCATGGTTCTCCCGTCGGCGCCCCGGCCGGCGCCCGCGAGGAGCGACGGCGCCGGCCGGGCAGCGCTTCAGAACTGGAACTGGTCGATGTTGTTCTTGTCGAAGACGGTGGGCGGGCCGAGGATGACCACCCCGTCCTTGCCGACGGTGAACTCGCCGAGCTTGCCGGCCTTGAACTTGTCGCCCTCGGCGCCGGTGATCTGGCCGGAGGCCAGCGCCGCGCCGGCGTACGCCGCGAGGTAGCCGAGGTCGGCCGGGCTCCACAGGGCGAACGCGTCGACGGTGCCGTCCTTGACGTACTGGCGCATCTGGTTCGGGGTGCCCAGACCGGTCAGCTTGACCTTGCCCTTGTACTGCGATCCGCTGAGGTAGCGCCCGGCGGCCGCGACGCCGACGGTGGTCGGGGAGATGATGCCCTTGAGGTTGGGGTACGACTGCAGCAGGCCCTGGGTCTCCTGGAAGGACTTCTGGTCGTCGTCGTTGCCGTACGCCACGGTGACCAGCTTGATCTTGCTGTACTCGGGCTTCTTCAGCTCGTCCTTCATCAGCGCGATCCAGGCGTTCTGGTTGGTCGCGTTGGCGGTCGCGGAGAGGATCGCGATCTCGCCCTCGCCGCCGATCTGCTGCGAGATCAGCTTGACCTGGTTCTCCGCGATGCCCTCCGCGGTGACCTGGTTGACGAAGATCTGCCGGCACTCCGGCTTGGTGTCCGAGTCGAAGGTGACGATCTTCGCGCCGGCCGCCTTCGCCTGGTTGAGCGCCCCGCAGATGGCGTTCGGGTCGTTGGCCGAGGTGACGATCACGTCCATGCCCTGCTGCGACAGGGTGTTGATGTAGCTGACCTGGGACGAGGCGCTGGCCTCGGAGGGACCGACCTCCTTGAACTCACCCTTGATCTCGGTGACCGCATCCTTGCCGCCGTTGTCCGAGACGGTGAAGTAGGGGTTGTTCAGCTGCTTCGGCAGGAAGGCGATCTTGAGACCTTCCTTGATGGCGGCGTCGGGATTGGCGGCGCCGCTGGCCTGGTTGCCACTGTCGGTGTCGTTGCCGGAGTTGTCCCGGGTGGTGCCGCCACAGGCGGCGCTGAGCAGCAGTGCGGCGAGGGCGAGGCCGGTGGCCCCGACACGGAGGCCTCTGCGGTATGCGGACATCGTCATCCTTCCGGGGGTGGTTGGTGAGCGGGGGACGTCACGAAGCGACGGGCTGCCGCTGTCGTCGACGGTGCAGCCGCGCGCGGATGTCCGCGACGGCGTTGGGCAGCACCACGGATGCGATGAGCAGGGTGCCGGTGACGATGGTCAGCGCGTTGGCGTCCACGTCGGCGAGCTGCAACGCGTTGCGCAGGACGCCGAGGAGCAGGACGCCGGCCAGCACACCGAGCAGCGCACCCCGACCGCCGAAGATCGAAACTCCGCCGAGCAGCACGGCGGTGACGACGGTCAGCTCCAGGCCGGTGGCGTTGTCGCCGCGGGCGCTGGCGTACCGCAGGGTCCAGAAGATGCCGACCAGCCCGCACACGGCGCCGGAGACCACGAAGAGCCAGAACTTCGTCCGGGCCACCGATACGCCGGTGAACGTGGCGGCCTGGTCGTTGTTGCCCATGGCGTAGAGCGCCCGGCCGGCCGGGGTGGCGTGCAGCACGACCCCGAACACCACTGCGAGCAGCAGCAGCGGCACCAGCACCACCGGGATCGACGTGCCGGGGATGTTCTGCACCACGGCGGCGGTCCAGTCGGCCGGGAAGTCCGCGACCGCCTGGTCGCCGAGCACGACGAAGGAAAGCCCCCGGTAGAGGGCGAGCGTGCCGATGGTCACCGCCAGCGACGGCAGGCCGAAGCCGGTGACGAACAGGCCGTTCACCGCGCCGAGCACCGCGCCGAGCAGCACCACGAGGACGCAGATGAGCTCCAGGGACAGTCCACTGGAGAGCCACAGCTGCCCCATCAGCGTGCTGCACAGGCCGACCATGCTGGCGACCGAGAGGTCGATCTCGCCGGTGATCACGATCAGGGTCATCGGCAGCGCGATGAGCGCCAGCGGCACCAGGTCGAGCAGCAGGAACTGGGCGTTGCGGCCGGTGGCGAAGTTCTCCACGGTCAGCCCGGCGACCAGCACGGCCACCACGAGGGCAGCGACGATCACCGCGTCCCAGGAGCCGAGCAGCCCGCGCAGGGTGGCGAGACGGCCCGGGCCGAGCTCGGCCTCGACGGTGGGCGGTGCGGCGTACAGGCTGTCATGCGCCATGGGCGCTTCTCCCTCGGAGGCGGGCCGCCACCCGCAGGGCCAGGAGCCGGTCCAGCCCGATGGCGGCGAGGATGAGCGCGCCGACCACGGCCTGCTGCCAGAACGGGTCGATGCGCAGGACGGCGAGCGAGCTGCCGATCGTGGTCAGCAGCACCGCGCCGAGCGCCGCGCCGTAGGCGCTGCCGCTGCCGCCGAAGATCGCCACCCCGCCGACCACGGCGGCGGCGACGACCTGGAGTTCCAGGCCGGTGCCGGCGGCCGCGTCGAGGGTGCCGAACCGGGCCGCGTACAGCACGCCGGCGAGGCCGGCGAGCGCGCCGTTGGCGACGAACACGGCGAACACCCGCCGGCCCACCGCGATGCCGGAGAGCCGGGCGGCGGCCGGTTCGGAGCCGATCGCGTACAGCTCCCGGCCGCTGCGGTAGGAGCGCAGGTAGTAGCCGACGGCGGCGACGACGACCAGCGCCACGAGGAACAGCACGGGTACGCCGAGCACGGTCTGGTTACCAAGCCGCAGGAACGACGAGGGCATGTCGGCGGCGTTGATCTGCCGGCCGGACGCCCAGTAGTAGTCAACGCCGCGGAAGGCGTAGAGGGTGCCGAGGGTGATGACCAGGGCGGGCACCCGGGCCACCGCGATCAGGCCGCCGTTGACCACGCCGCAGAGCGCGCCCAGCGCGACACCCACCACGAGCGCCACGGGCCACGGGGTGCCGGGCGCGCTGAGGAACAGCGAGCCGGTGGCGAACGCGACCAGACCCAGGATCGAGCCGACGGAGAGGTCGACGTTGCGGGTGACGATGACCAGGGTCTGCCCGACCGCCAGGATCACCAGGATCGCGCAGCCCAGCAGCAGGTCCTTGACGCTCTGTCCGCTCAGGAACCGGTCGTTGCGCACGGTGGTCACCAGGACCAGCAGCCCGAGCGCGATCAGCAGGCTCAGCTCGCGTACGGCGAGCAGCCGTTCGGTGAGGCCGCGGCGGTGCCGGTCGGGGTCGGTCGGGGTGTTCCCGGCGACCTGCTCGGGCGCGCCGGTGTCGGTGCGGCTCATGCGGTCACTCCTTGACCGGTGGCGGCGAACATGATGGAGGTCTCGTCCGCCTCGGCCCGGGACAGCTCGCGGACCAGTCGCCCCTCGTGCATGACCAGGACCCGGTCGGCCATGCCGAGCACCTCGGGCAGTTCGCTGCTGATCATGAGGATGGCCAGTCCCTCGCCGGCCAGCTCCGAGAGCAGGCGGTGCACCTCGGACTTGGTGCCGACGTCGATGCCACGGGTCGGCTCGTCGATGATCAGGATCCGTGGTTCGGTGGCCAGCCACTTGGCGAGCACGACCTTCTGCTGGTTGCCGCCTGAGAGGGTCGCCACCGGGGCGCCGAGCCGGGCCGCCTTCACCTGCAACCGCCGCGTCCAGCTGCGGGCCTCGGCGCGCTCCGCGCCGCCGAGCAGGAGGCCCAGCCGGCTCAGCGCCCGGCGGCGGGCCAGCGTCGCGTTGCGCTCCACCGACAGCTCCATGACCAGGCCCTGCTGCCGCCGGTCCTCGGGGACCAGCGCCATGCCGGCGGCGATCGCCCGCCCCGGCTTGCCCGCCGGGACGCCCCGGCCGGCCACCAGCACCTCGCCCGCGTCGTAGCGGTCGACGCCGAAGACCGCGCGGGCGACCTCGCTGCGGCCGGCGCCGACCAGCCCGGCGAGTGCGACGATCTCCCCGCCCCGGACGCAGAACGAGACGTCGGTGAAGACGCCGGCCCGGGTCAGCCCGCGGACCTCGAGCAGCGTGTCCCGCAGCTCGGCGGCCTGCTTGGGGTAGAGCGAGGAGACGTCCCGGCCGACCATGCGTCGCACCACCTCGTCGACGGTGAGGTCGGCGGCCGGATCGCTGGAGACCCAGGCGCCGTCGCGCAGCACGGTGACGCGGTGGCAGAGGTCGAACACCTCGTCGAACCGGTGCGAGATGAACAGCACCGCCGCGCCGCGTTCGCAGAGCGACCGGGCGACCGCGAAGAGCCGCTCGACCTCCACACCGGAGAGCGCGGCGGTGGGCTCGTCCATGACCAGGACGCGGGCGTCGAAGGAGATCGCCTTGGCGATCTCGACGAGCTGCTGGTCGGCGATGGAGAGCCCCCGGGCGGGGCGCGTCGGGTCGATCCGGACCCCGAGCCGCTGGAACAGCCGCTCGGCGTCGCGGTTCATCGCCGCGCTGTCGATGCGGCGCAGGCCGCGAAGCGGTTGCCGGCCCACGAAGATGTTCTCCGCCACGGACAGATCCGGGAAGAGCGTGGGCTCCTGGTAGATGACGGCGATGCCGGCGGCCCGGGCGTCGGCGGGGCCGCGCAGCCGCAGGGGCTGCCCGTCCAGGGTCATCTCGCCGGCGTCCGGCGGGTGCGCGCCGGCCAGGATCTTCACCAGGGTGGACTTGCCCGCCCCGTTCTCGCCGACCAGGGCATGGGCCTCACCGGCGTGCAGCGCCAGGTGCACCCCACGCAGCGCGGCGACGGCCCCGAAGGACTTCGTCACGCCGTCGAGTACCAGCAGCGGAACGCCGTCCGTGCCTGGTGCGTCGGCGGTCATCCGATCCCTTCCTGAATCGTTTCATGAGTCGTGCATGGACCGTAGGGGGAGGCATTCGAGAGCGTCAAGAGTTTCACAACGATTTCTTCCCTGTTGCTGATGCGGGCTCCCCGCCCCCTCCCGTGCCGCCGGTCGGCGAGGCGACGCGCGGGGCCACCGCCCGGCTGGATGAAACGTTTTAGCCGCTATACACTGCCGGAGCTACCCGGTCCAGCCGTCCCGCGCGACGGACTGTCCGGGGATCACCGCGACCGCGACCCGCGCCGGGCCCGTGGCCGCGACCACCGCACGGAACGTCGAGGGAGTCATGGCAACGGCGAACATCAAGGAGGTCGCCCGGCACGCCGGCGTCTCCCTCGGCACGGTGAGCAACGTGCTCAACCGGCCCGACACGGTCGCCCCCGCCACCCGTCAGCGGGTGCTCGACGCCATCAACACCCTCGGATACGTCCGCAACGACTCCGCGCGCCAACTGCGCGCCGGGCACAGCCGCACCGTGGCCATCGTCGTCCTGGACGTGGCCAACCCGTTCTTCACCGACGTCGTGCGCGGCGCCGAACAGGTGGTCGAGGAAGCCGGCGCCATGCTCGTCGTCTGCAACAGCGGCGAGGACAGCGCCCGCGAGCGCCGCCACCTGGAGCTGCTGGAGGAGCAGCGGGTCCGCGGCGTCCTCATCACCCCGGTCGGCCACGGCCCCCAGCCCAACCTGGACAAGCTCATCGACCGGGGCATCCCGGTCGTGCTCGTGGACCGGGGCACGGGCCGGGCGAACCGCTGCTCGGTGGCGGTCGACGACGTCCTCGGCGGCCGGCTCGCCATGGACCACCTCCTGGACCAGGGCCACCACCGCATCGCCTACCTCGGCGGACCGCTCTCCATCGCCCAGGTCGCCGACCGGCACGCCGGCGCCGCCGCAGCGCTGGACGAACGCGACAGCGGCGCCGAACTCCGGGTGGCGGTGACCACCAACCTGACCGTCGCCGCCGGCCGGCGCGCCGCCGAGGAGCTGCTGGCACTCCCGGCACGGCAGCGCCCCACCGCCGTCTTCTGCGCCAACGACCTGATCGCACTCGGCGTGCTCCAGGAGTTGACCGCGCGCGGCCTACGGGTGCCGGCCGACGTGGCCATCGTCGGCTACGACGACATCGAGTTCGCCGACGCGGCGGCGGTGCCGCTGTCATCGGTACGCCAGCCCCGCGACCAGCTCGGCCGCACCGCGGCGCAGCTGCTGCTGGAGGAGGCCGAGCCGGGCGACGCGCACCGGCACCGGCACGTGGTCTTCCAGCCGGAGCTGGTCGTCCGCCGCTCCAGCGACCACCCCCGGCGCGCCCGGCGCTGACCGCCCGAACCGCACCAATGAGCTGGCGCGGCGGTTTCCGGGTGGCCAGACCGGCTGGGCTGGCCCTTTGCTCTGCTTCAACGGACGCGACGACACGGCACCGCCGGTGTTGCGCCGATTGAAGCAGAGCAAGGGCGTGTCAGCTTCTCGACCCTGAAGGGCCGAGCTTGCGGATCGTGACGGCTCGTGGTGATGAGCACGAGGTCACGCCGCGTTCGGCAGGCTGACGGCTGCCCAGCCCGTAACACCGCGTGCGGCGATGTTGCGGGCTGCGTTCCGGTCGGCGTGCTCAGCGAAGCCGCACGACCGGCAGTGGAAGGTGGATTGGTTGGGCCGGTTGGCCTTGGCGACGTGTCCGCAGGTGGAGCATCCCTGCGAGGTGTACGCCGGGTCGACGTGCACGACCGCCACTGCGGACCGCTTCGCCTGGTAGGCGATGTACTGGCCGAGTTGGTGGAACGCCCACGAGTGCAGCGTGACCCGCTGGGGCCGTCTGAGCCGTACCCGGTCGCGGATGCCGCCCAGGTCTTCCAGGGCGATTCCGCGGCCGGTGCGTTCGGCCTCGGTCACGATGCTCTTGGCGATGCGGTGGTTGGTGTCGGCGGCGAACCGGGATTCCTTGCGGCGGCGTTTCTTCAGCAGCCGCTTGGCGGACTTGGTGCCGATGGCCTGGAGTTTCGCGCGCAGGCGCTGGTTGCGGTGCCGGACCCGGTTTGTGGCCTTGCCGCAGTAGTGGCGGCCGTCGGAGTCGGTGGCGAGGTTGGCGATGCCGAGGTCGACGCCGAGGAACCCGTCCGGCTCCTTAGTGGGTGCGTCGGGGATGTCGCAGGTGGCGTACAGGAACCACTTGCCGTCCCGGCGGACCAGGTCCGACTCGCCGCGGCGGTGCGCGAGCAGGAGGGCGTGCTGCTGGTCGGAGCAGCCGAACCGGATCGGCCCGGATCGGCCAGCGACCGTCCAGATTGACACGGTGCGGGCAGCCAGTTGCCAGGACAGGCAACGGTCGTCGAACGGCTGCGCCGCGTCGCGACGGAACCGGATCGGTTTGCCCTCGGTGGCCTGGCGCCTCTTCGACCCTGGCTTGCCGAGGTTGCCGGCTTGGATGTTGGCCGTCAGGGTGGCGTACGCGCCGGATACCTTCCGGGCGACGTGGATGGCGGGCTGCGCGGACAGACCCATGTCCTTCAACGTGCCGTCAAAGCTTGAGGTAGTCGGACCGATCGACGTTGAGGACCAGGGCGACGACCGTGCGACGGTGACTGCCCAGGTCCATGCGGTCTGGTGGCAGGAGCAGATCAACCTCAGCGGCACAGCCCACCCGTGGCGGTTCGAGACCCGGCGAGACGCCGGCGGCTGGCGGGTGTGGGCAGCCGACCTGCCGCCGTGGTGCGGTGTGCACGTCCGGGCAGCCGCATGTCGTTGAGTCTCAGCGGCCGGTAGTGATTCCCGGATACGGAAAGTTGCGGCAGCACTACGCGATGGATCGGAAGGCGTTGCATCGTGGTGTGTTTGTGTCAGGTGGAGTTCAACTACTCGTCCCGCCGGCTGCCGAACATCGAGACCAGCCGAGCCACCAGGGTGATCAGGAAGATCTGGCCAGAGAGCGCGTCGAGAACCGCGAGGCTACGGGCCGGCTCGCCGGCCGCGACGAAATCACCGTACCCAGTTGTGGTCATGGTGATGAAGGCGAAGTACTGGATTGTCGCGCTGTTGGCCGGCCGGCCGTTTGCGAACAGCGGATCGTGCTGGAGTTGCGAGAGGGCCGAGAACAGCGCGGCGAAGAGGAACCCGATCAGCAGGTACACGCTCAACGCGCCGAAGATCGTCTGAAGTGTGACCACCCGATGGTGGATCAATATCCGCCACAGCATGACCGCGATCGTGAACGCCAGTGTTCCGGCAAGCCACAGCGAGACGACACTGTGCACGAACCGGTTGGTCACCACGAGGGTCACCACAACCGAGGCCAGCACTCCCGCCACCAACACCCGCCCGGCTGTACCCGCCCTCGGTCCGGGCAGCTGGGACGGGCGCAGCAGCACGACCAGCACCATCGCGTCGAGCAGGAGCGGGAAGACCCGGGCCCGTTCGTGCGTGACCAGGGCCGACAGCAGGAAGGCGCCGATCAGCAGCAGGAAGACCAGCCCGTAGTGGTCAGACGAGCTGCGGTCTGGTTCGGCTTGGGGCGCCGCCACGTCGGTCCGCCGCTAGCCCCAGGCGGGATCGGTCAGGAACCGACTGAGCGTCAAGGCACTCCCGTTGTGGCCGATAGCTACCGGAATTTGCAAGGGCTTGTGGACGGCGCGCCGCAGCCTCAGCCACACCGCATCGGGCAGCCCACGCGGCACTGGTACGGCGGATTCGACCACTAGCCGCGTGTACCCAAGCGTATGGGATCGAAACTCCTGGCCGGCCGGCCGGAAGCCTGAGCCAGGCGTCATGACGAGCTGCTGCGGCAGTGGCGTCAGTACCGCGGCGAGATGGACCGCTGTGCCGCCGGTGGTGCAACAGATTCGGGGATCTCGAGCATTCAACGTCTGTTGGCATAGGACGATGTCGTGGGGAGGCGATGGACTCGCGGAGGTGAAGTTGTCCAGCCGGCTTCGGAGTACTTCGCGGGAGCGTGTGCGGCGGACAGGCCGAGATGTGTACGAGCGCCTTCGCACGTACCTCATCGTCGCGGCGCAGGCGGGTTTGGCGGCCGAGCTGTCCTGGTTCATCACGCGCGACGTGCTGCACAATGCGGAGCCGTTGTTCGCGCCCGCCGTCGCCGTCGGCACGATCGCGGGAGCCATCGGTAATCGGATCAGGCGAACGCTGGAGGTCATTGGCGGGGTGATCGTGGGGGCGGTGATCGCGCATGTGATCACACGGACGATCGGGGCAGGGCCGGTGCAAACCGGCGTGATCGTGGCATTGGCCATCTCGGCGGCAGTCGCGGTTCGGGGCGGCGGTGCCATCATGGCGCAGGCAGGAGGCACAGCCTTGCTGTTGGGATCGGTGGCGCAAGGACCGGATCTGGCTGTGTCGAAAACGGAAAGTGCGGTAGTCGGTGGTGTGGTCGCCATCGCCGTCGCGTACCTGATCCTGCCACTCAACCCGATGCGCGTCGCACATCGCACCATCCGTCCGACGGTGGATGCCTTCGCCCGTGAACTGACCGCTACCGCCGACGCACTGACCCACCGTGACCTTCAACAGGCCGAGGACGCCCTACAACGCTTCTCCGCCACATGGGAGCAAAGACAGAAGACGACCGAGGTGGTTGCGGCAGCGCAGCAGGTCGTCGTCCTCTCACCGTGGCAAAGACGACGACTCGGCATGCTGCGCCGGTACCAGCACGCCGCCGAGCACCTGGAACACGCCTACAGCAGCGCGTGCGAGATGCTGCAGTGGGCGACGGCGACCATACGCGCCGGTGAGCCAGTGCCGGCCGGCCTTCCCGCGTCGATCGAGCACCTCGGCCAGGCGCTGAGGCTCCTGTTCCATGACTTCCTCGCCGGCCGCGAGCCGGATCCTCCGCGCGCGCGGGCACAGCAGGCGATCAAAGACGTCAACGAGGCATGCGCTGAAGGCGTCGAGTTCTCCGGGACAGTGGTCGCCACGCGAGTGCGCGCTGTCGCCAGTGAGCTGCTCCAAGCCTCCGGACTGCCACAAGCCGAGGCGAACAAGCAGGCGGGCCTAAAGGCAGACGTTTAGCCAAGGCGTCTGCGCTCCGACTCCTGCCGGACCGCTGCGGTGAGGTCACGCCATGCACCGGCCGAGGTCTTCATCATCCGGTCGACCATCGCTCGGGCCGATCCTTCGTCGGGGAAGTCGTAGAAGACCTCACGCCCACCGTCACCACCGAGGCGGCCACGCACCCGCCAGAGCCGACCGTCGGAAACCAGCCAGATATCCCGCCTGGCAATGCTGCCCCATGCCCGGTTCCACCAGCGACCATGCACCTCCACCAGGAGCACCCTAGTCGAACGTGTGTTCGATCCGCCGGCTGCCGGCGGAGTTGTTCAAAGTTTCTGTACGTCTTCAAGGCGGCCCTTGACGGGCCGCACGCGCCGCCGCCTGGGCGCGCGTCCGACGGCTGGCGCGGAGAGCGGAGAGCCCGGGGCCGCCGCAGACGGTAGCGCTGAGAGTGGTTGAGGTTCGTGGGCCGGCAGCCGGCCCCGCCGCGCCCGAGCGACGCGGCGCAGGGAAGGGCACGCCGGGTCCGCGCGGCGAGTCGCGGCGGCGAACCGGTCGCGGTCACTGCGCCTCCGGCGGGGGCGCAACGACTCCAGGATGGCCGGGGCTCCGTCCGCGCGTTGCGGTCCGTGGGTGGTTGCGCAGGGCCATCCCGCCAGCCATCGACCCGGGCAAGCCGAGCAGACCCCCGCCCGACCCGCCAGCGTCCGAACCCGCGTCAAGGTCCGCTTGACATGGCGGGCCGGGCGGCGCCCCGCTCCCCAGGAGGGCGGGTCGGCGGCAGACAGTGAGGATGGTGGGGTGGGTCGCCGGGCTGGTCTGACTCACCGGCAGACCGACGCTTGCTGTCCTCATCCCGATTCGTCGACCAAGCCCGGTGGCCTCACGAGCTGCATGTCACCGGTCAGGCGTCGTGACTTGATAGGAGCCTGTGCGCGAGGCGCCCACCGCTGTGTTGTCCGATCACCTGACCGGTGACGTGTCCACAGATTCTCGACGCAGACGAGAAGTGCGGACCTCACCAGCATGGCAGCCAAAAAACGATCAGTTATCGGTGGTGTCGACACCCACCGCGATACCCACCACGCCGCGGTCATCGACAGCACCGGCGGCCTCCTGGGCGACGCCGAGTTCCCCGCGACCACCGCCGGCTACGCGGACCTGCTGGCCTGGATGCGCTCCTTCGGACGGGTAACGGCCGTGGGAGTCGAGGGCACCGGCAGCTACGGCGCCGGGCTGGCCCGCTACCTCACCAGCAAGAAGGTGCCTGTCGCGGAAGTGGACCGGCCCGACCGGCGAGCCCGTCGCGCTCAGGGCAAGTCCGACTCGATCGACGCCATCGCCGCCGCCCGCGCGACCCTCGGCGGCACCGCCAAGGCACCCCGAAAACCCGCACCGGACCGGTCGAGGCGATCCGCGCCCTCAGGGTCGCCCGTCGAGGAGCGGTCAAGGCCCGCACGGCGGCCCTGAACCAGATGCGCGGCCTGGTCGCTGCCGCGCCCGAGGCCTTGCGAGCCCACCTGACCAGGGTCAGCGCCGCCACGCTGGTCAGCCGGTCCGCTGCGCTGACCTACGACCCGGGCAAACTCCACGAGCCGGAACATGCCACCGCCGCAGCGCTGGCCGGACTCGCCCGCCGGGTCACCGCTCTCACCGACGAAATCACCACCCTCGACCGGCAGGTGGCACCCATCGTCCAGAAAGCGGCACCTCGCACCAGCACCCTGTTCGGCGTCGGCCCCGACGTCGCCGCTCAACTGCTCACCACCGCCGGCGACAATCCCGAACGTCTCCGATCGGAGGCCGCCCTCGCCCACCTCTGCGGCGCAGCACCCATCCCCGCCAGCTCAGGACGGGTGCGCCGCCACCGCCTCCACCGAGGAGGTGACCGCGGCGCCAACCACGCCCTGCACACCATCGCACTCTGCCGCATGCGCTACGACCAGCGCACCCGCGCCTACGTCCACCGCCGCACCACCGAAGGCCTCAGCAAGCAAGAGATCCTGCGCTGCCTCAAGCGCTACATCGTCCACGACGTCTACACCGCCCTGCTCGCCGACTTCACCGCCCTGACCACTTGACCTCCATAGGAGTCTCCGATGTCTCTGTCGTGACGCCCGTGCCGGGCCTGTGGATTTAAGGGTGTTTCCGGCCTGACCCGCCGGGCTTGTGCCTGGTGAGGAAGGTGCCGTGATGACGACACTGGACGACGTGACCGCGAGGAAGAAGGAACCGCAGCCGTCAGCGGAGGCAGCCGCCGCGGCGGAGCTGGTGCGCCTGGCCAAGGAACAGGGCTTGTCGCTGACCGGCCCGGACGGGCTGCTAAAGCAGTTCACCAAGACGGTCCTGGAGACCGCCCTCAGCGAGGAGATGACTGAGCACCTCGGCTATGAAAAGCGCGACCCTGCCGGGGCTGGGTCAGGCAACATCCGCAACGGGACCAGGCCGAAGACGGTGCTGACCGACGCGACGGGTCATGTCGAGATCGACGTGCCGCGTGATCGGGCCGGCACATTCGAGCCGCAGATCGTCAAGAAGCGGCAGCGCCGGCTGACCGGCGTCGACGAGATCGTGCTGTCGCTGTATGCCAAAGGCTTGACCACCGGGGAGATCAGCGCCCACTTCGCCGAAATCTACGGCGCCTCGGTCAGCCGGGAGACGGTCTCGCGGATCACCGACAAGGTGATCGAGGAGATGAACGACTGGACCGTGCGCCCGCTCGACGCTGTCTACGCGGCCGTGTTCATCGACGCCATCGTGGTCAAGGTGCGTGACGGTCAAGTCGCGAACCGGCCGGTCTACGCCGCTATCGGGGTCACCCTCGACGGGGAGAAAGACGTCCTCGGCCTCTGGGCCGGCTCGGGTGGTGAGGGCGCCAAGTTCTGGATGAGTGTCCTGACCGACCTGCGTAACCGCGGTGTCAAGGATGTGTTCTTCGTGGTCTGCGACGGGCTCAAGGGCCTGCCCGAGGTAGTCGCGAACGTATGGCCGCAGACGATCGTGCAGACCTGCATCATCCATCTGATCCGTAACACGTTCCGGCTGGCCTCGAAACGGGACTGGCCGGCGCTGCAACGCGACATCAAACCGATCTACACCGCCGTCAACGCCACCGCGGCCCGGGCTGCGTTCGACCACCTCGCCGAGACCTGGGGAACCCGCTACGGCGCGATCATCAGGCTCTGGGACAACGCCTGGCAAGAGTTCATCCCGTTCCTCGACTATGACCTGGAGATCCGCCGGGTGCTCTGCAGCACCAACGCGATCGAGTCGCTGAACGCCCGTTACCGCCGGGCGATCAAGGCCCGCGGTCACTTCCCCTCCGAGCAAGCCGCGTTGAAGTGCCTCTACCTGGTGACCAGATCACTGGACCCGACCGGGCAAGGGCGGGCACGATGGGCGATGCGGTGGAAGCCAGCCCTGAACGCGTTCTCGATCACCTTCGGCGACCGGTTCCCGGCCGCCGAAACCTACTAACCGAAGACGCCGGAAACACCTTTAGCGAGACAGACCCCCCGTGCCGTGCGTGAAAATTTGGGGTGGTCGCCCGCCGACGTCGTTGATGCTTGGCACCTTGAAGCCGCATAGGAGTCTGACGCTGGAAGCGTGATCATAGGGGCCCTGCATTGTTGCTTCGAGCACGCGAGTCCGCCTCTGTCCTTCCCCTCAATGCTTCCGCGGGCGACCGCCTAGTGGATGCCCGGGAACGAAGGGGTGGTGCACGTGGAGGAGATCACTGAAGAACCGGTCCAGGTCGTGGCGCGGGTCTGCGCGATCGACATCGGCAAGGCGGGGCTGGTGGCGTGTGTGCGCGTGCCGCATGACACCAGGCCGGATCGACGTGTGCAGGAGATCCGCGAGTACACGACGGTGACACCGGCGTTGCTGGAGTTAGCGGACTGGCTGCGGGTCGAGCGGGTCGAGCTGGTCGCGATGGAGGCCACGTCGGACTACTGGAAGCCGGTGTTCTACCTGCTCGAGGCGGAAGGCTTCGAGTGCTGGCTGCTCAACGCCAAACATGTCAAGAACGTGCCCGGTCGGCCGAAGACCGATCGGCTCGATGCGGTGTGGCTGGCCAAGGTCGTGGAACGCGGGATGTGCCGGCCCAGCCTGGTGCACCCCAAGCCGATCCGGCAACTACGGGATGTCACCCGCTACCGGCGCAGTCTGGTACGCGAGCAGACCAGGGAGAAGCAACGCCTGGAGAAGACCCTCGAAGACGCGCAGATCAAGCTGGACTCCGTCATCAGCGACCTGCACGGGGTGTCCGGTCGGCAGATGATGCAGGCGATGATCGACGGGCAGCGGGACCCGAAAGTCCTGGCCGAGATGGCCCACGGATCGATGCGCCGCAAGATCCCCCAACTACGCGAGGCGCTGACCGGCCACTTCGACGACCACCACGCGTTCATCTGCGCCACCATGCTGCGCCGCATCGATGCCCTCGCTGCCGACATCGCCAACCTGGACACCCGGATCGAGGAGTTGATCGCCCCTTTCGCGGCGGTGGTGGAGAAGCTCGATGAGGTCACCGGCATCGGCGTGCAGTCCGCCCTGGAGATCATCGCCGAGATCGGCGTGAACATCACCGTCTTCCCCACCGCCGCGCACCTGGTGTCCTGGGCGAAGTTCAGCCCCATCGACGCCCAGTCCGCCGGCCGCAAGAAGGCCAACTCCACCGGCAAGGGCAACCCCTGGCTGGCCGCCACCCTGGGCGAGGTCGTCGCTGGGCTGTCCCGCACCAGCACGTTCCTCGGCGACCGCTACCGTCGCCTGGCCCGCCGAAGAGGCAAGAAACGGGCAGTCGTCGCAGTCGGCAACTCGGTACTGACCATCGTCTGGCACCTGCTGACCGACCCCGACGCTCGCTACCAGGACCTGGGCCCCGGCTTCCACGAGTCGAGGATCCGCAAGCAGCGCCGTCAACGTGATCTCATCCGTCAGCTCGAACAGCTCACCGGCCAGAAAGTCGATCTCCAGCCCCTACCGCAACCAGCCATCGCCTAACCAGAAGCCGTCAACCCGACCCGGCTCCGCTGCGCTCCGCCGGGTGCTGCCGCCTGCCCACTCACTCACCGATTTTCGAGTCAGCATCGGGATGGCAGATGGCGGGGAGGCTGGAAGGCCTACAACTGCCCGACGAGGAGATCCGCACTTGCAGCCCGAAAGCTCCCTCCTCACCTTGATGCTGCTGTATCACCCCTGCCGCCGGGATGACTCCTCCGGCACCTGTCGGCGAGGAAGCGCCGAGTCGCGCCAAGATCGTTCGGCCCAGTGTCGGCGCCCAACTAGCGATGATCGATTGGCGGCGAGCTGCGAGGCCTTCGCCGAGCCACGGCGGAGGACAAGCCGGGGCGGGCCGACGGAGGACCTGATCGGCGACCTCTACGCCGCGGGCACCGGCGCGACCGGCACGGGCGCCGGGGCCGGCGGGGACAACATCCGCACCGGAGCCGAGCAGCCCTGGGATCCGGAGGACCTGGTGGCGGCGCGGGGTCAGGACCTCACACCGGAGAACATCGAGCGTGCCCGCCGCGACCTGGCCGAGACGGGACGGGCGGCGATCGAGCGAACCGTGCCCTGACCGACCACCTGACCACCGCTGGCAGCAGGTTAGGCGCTCCAGCGGCAGGTTCCGTCGAGCCCCTGGCTGACCGTCAGACGGTCAGCCAGGGGCCCTCGTCGCATTGCAGGGATGCGATCTTGATCCGGGAGCGCTTCTATCGCCATACCTCAATGCGGCCTGCATGGGCGGTGTGAACCGTGCGCCGAACGGCCTACGAGACCCGGACGAGTGCGACCGGGCCACCCGGCGGGGCACGAGTCGACCCTTAAGAGCAGTGCCGGGCAGTAAGGCTCTGGCCACGGCCAGAGCCGGGATGAATACGCTGAAAGCCGTGTAGCACCTCCATAGTACATACCGTGCATAAACTCTGGAATGTGAATCTTTCCCGCTATAGCTCGCGAACGGGGCTAACCTCGGTCGTAGCTCGGATGTCGCCGGGCTAAGGACATCAGGGATGGAGTGACGCAGGTGATGGCAAAGAAGATGCTCGGGAAGCTCGTTGCGGGTGCTGCCCTCGGTGGCGCCTCTCTGCTCGTATTCACGCCCGGGATCGCGTTCGCAGACGACCAGCCCCACGACGACAAGGGGAAGGTCTGGGTCTGCAAGGACCACGACGACAAGCGCAAGGACCACGACGACAAGTTCAAGGACGACGACAAGCGCAAGGACCACGACGACAAGTTCAAGGACGACGACAAGCGCAAGGACCACGACGACAAGTTCAAGGACGACGACAAGCGCAAGGACCACGACGACAAGTTCAAGGACGACGACAAGCGCAAGGACGACGACAAGCGCAAGGACGACGACGACAAGTGCGACGACGGCAAGAAGCACCCGAAGGGCGGGGTCGACGGTGGTGACGGTGGCGCCAGCACCGGCACCGACCTGAACCTGGCCGCCGGTGGGGCGGGCCTCATCGGGGCGGCCAGCCTGGGTGGGCTCATGCTGCTGCGTCGGCGTCGGACCGATGAGTCCCTCGTCTGACATGACGGCGACACGGGTCGGCGGCCGTCACGGGCGACCGTGGCGCGCCGCCGGCACGGCCGTCGTCCTCCTGCTCGCCAGAACTTACAAATGAGGGGTCGAGACGCTCGCGATGGGCAGCCAGGCTGGCGGTGTCAGGGTGAGTGTCTAACTGAGTGACTACGGGTGCGAACAGGGCCGCACAACCACGGACGTCGGCGCACCGCTCCCGCAGGTGAGAGGCTCAGCAACGCCAGCTCAACGAAGCGGAATCGTTGCCTGGGGGTCAAGGTCGCGGCTTGACACCCATAGCATCGGGATGGCTGAGTCCGTACTGGTTGCACGTCATTTAGTACCCCGCTCAACGCTCCGCTACCGGCTGGCGCTCAACAGATTCGATCAGCACTCCGGGCATCCGGCTGAGCCAGGCAAGATTGAATCGCGCACCTTCCTCGACCATCGGCCAACGAAGCGACACGACGCCCCCAGCGAACTCTCCCTCGTTCAGACTCACCTCGGCCCGGCGGTCGAAGATCGCCCCGTCGAAGATCACGCGACCATCTTCAAACTTGGCTGAGGTGAACGACACTGAGCCCGCAATAAACTCGGCCACCTCGAAGGACACTTCCCCGCCAGCGAAACTCGCCCGATCGAAGGACACCTCCCCGCCGGCAAATCTCGCCCGCGTGAAGGACGCTCGCCCGCCAGCAAACGTTGACATGCTTAGATCGCCTCCGTCAAAGACGGCGCCGGTGAAGTCGAAATCGTGGCCTCGCCAGGAAGTCGAAAACTCGTCCGGGAGGCGTAGGTGCGCACCGATGAGGCGGACAACCGTGTGCCGCACCTCACGCTCCTGACGCGAGGCAAGCACGTCTCGCTTAAAATCCTCCGAGGATACGAAGTTGTGCGGATCCAACCCGGTGTTCGGCTTCCACCCTTCGAACTCTGGAGGGGTGTACGGCATCCGTAGGTAGGCACAGAGCACGTCAATGCAGATCTGACGGCCCTCCTGCCAGTCGTCAGCAAGCCCAGCCATCGCGTACACCCCGGCTAGGCGTATCGCGGCTTTGTCCGATCCGAGCTGCTCGGACGCGTTAGCAAACCGTTCATTCAGCAGCCGTACGCCGTTCCGGTCAGAATCGACCTGGGCCCGCTCGTCGGCTGCCTGCGCGAGCGCCTTGGTCAACTCGGCGCGCACGTCAGCCGAGTGGGCAAGCTCGTGGGCAAACTCGGCCAGCTTGTTAGTGTGCTCGGCCACCCGCTGACGCCGGTACGCCACTAGCAGCGCCGCCACCCCTCCGGTGCCTGCCACCACCGCGAAGACCAGCTTCAGCAGGTCGAAGAGGGTCCGGGCGGTCACTGTGCCGTCCCGACTGATCGCCGGGAACCCCGCATACCACAACGCGCCGCCCATCAATCCGACCACGACAAGCAGCGCGGCAAGTATCGCCAAGCAGATTGCCCGGCGGATGCCCCACAGGCTCAATGCCGGTACCGGACTGTCAGCTGTCGGAACGGGGCGCACCTCGACGCCCGCAGGTGACGATGAGGTAGCCATAGCGGAGGGTGGTTCCACCGTCTGACCTTAGATAGCCCTGTCAACCCAGCGATGAGTGACGAACTGAGTGACGACGGGCAGGGACCACGGCGGACGCTGATGGACCACGCCGGACGATTTCAGCAGCTCAGCCATACATGCCGTACAGGTCGACGGCGCGTGATGGTTCCGTCGGGACGAAGAGGTCACTCGACAAACGTGCCATCCGGATTCATGATCTCGTGCCGCACCAGCGGTACGAACGCAGACCAGCCCCCATCGTCCACGGCCACCACCATGCGTACACGTCCATCGCCGTCATCAAGGGCGTAGCAGGCTACGCTGTACCGCTTGCCGTCCTCGCCGACGACCTGGCGCAGCTCCTTGTCTTCGAGCATCACCCGCCACTCGCCATAGCTAAGGCGACGCCATTCAGCCAGGCGCTCCTCGGCCATCCGCGCTGCGGTCTCCTTGTCCAGTCCCACGCCTACAGCCTCTCACCAGAGCTCGGCACGGAACTTGGCCGCGTGCCCGCTCCATGCCCGCTGCAAAGGCCAACACCGGTCAACAACGGCACATGGAGTCGCCTCACCCCTCACCGCTCCGCCCTTCGTTACGAGCGGGCACGGCTGGTCAGCGCCTGGAGCCAACCCATCCGCCAGGCCGAGCAGGGCACCTTCCAAACTGACGGTGCCTGGGCCGTGTCCGGGCCGTCTGGGCCGTCAGCGGGCCGTCGAACGACGACCAATGACGACCGATGACGACCAGCAGCACCCGAAGAAACAGCAGGTCAGCCACCATGTGACGGCGGCTGACCTGGTGGGCGACGGAGGAGTCGACCTGTACGCCGGATTCTGGGTCTTTGATCTCTGGCTTGATACTGCAACGATGCTGGCGATCGGAGGCGGCCGCGGGTGGACGTCTCGTGTGCCACTGACAAGGAGCCGAGTTGCGTCTGCCCCGTGAGCCTCACCCGGTTGACCGGCCGGGCCTTGTCGTCTTCATGATCATATGTGCCGGTCTTGGAGCGCTTGCGGCGGGCGGATGGAACGGCGATGGAGGGCGGTTCCAGCCGATCGCGGCAGTGCTCGCCATTGTGCTGTTCGCGTGCTTCCTGATCTTGTTCGCGGTGTTCTGGGTTGGGTGGCTGATGCGTGGGCACGAGTTGTGGCGCGAGGAGCGGCGAGGGGCAAGAGGCGACGACGGCAATTGAGCCGCCAGCAGTGTGGGGCACACAGGGGGCACAAGACACCGTCAAACGTCGTCAACCAGCGAGCAACGCTGGCAGCCCGAAGCGCCGCGTGAGCAGGTCACCCGCCCTGTTCCCGCTGCTGGTGGGCTAGCGGCTCTAAGTTCCGCTTCGACGTCTGACATGCAGTGCGGGGGATGCGGGGCTCAGGCCGGGGCCATGCCAGACCCGCCGCCACGAGCTGCTGGCCGAGTACGACCGCGCCCCAGTCTCACTCGCCCTCTACCTGGCCGCCCAGCTCGTCGACGCCGCCCAGGACCTGGCCCACGTTCCGGCCGGCCACCTGCACTACCGATTCGTCGGCTGGACCCGATGAGCATCCTGCGAACCGGCGACGAGAAGTTTCACTACAGCGACGGCTCCCATAAGTGGATCCCACCGGACCCCGATTACGACCAGGAGATCTGGGACGAGCAGGTCCGCCAGCACAAGCAGGGCCACCTGAGAAACGTGCACCCGAAGGTCCGCATCCAGCGCCTCCTCTGATGCCGGCAGTACAGCAGCGAAGTACAGCAACCGTGCCAGCCGAACCAGGCCGAGCCGGGCGTCAGCAGAGCCCGTGACCTCGGGAACAGCCGGACCAGACCACAACGCAGCCAGTTCGGCTCGAAGGGGGTCCTGGGGCCGATCTCCGCGGCCCCCGCGGTCGCCGCACTGGTGATCGGGGCGATCGTCGTGGCCCAACCGACCGGATCGACCCCCGCCCCGGCGGCGGCCCCGGCGGTCGAGGCGCTGCCATCCACCACCGCGCCGGCCAGCCCGCCCGCTGCGACCACGCCAGCCGCCGCCACGCCCCCGACGGCGACCCCGAAGCCGAAGCCGACGACCGCCCGCCCGGCCGCCCCGGCGCCCGCGGTGACCTCCAAGAAGAAGGGCGTCGGCGTCTGGACCTTCGACGGCGTCAGCGAGGCGCTGGCCAACTCCTCGGCGAGTTGGTACTACACCTGGAACGTGGGCCACCCGGGCGTCACCAGCCCGAAGGGCAGCGAGTTCGTCCCGATGATCTGGGGGGCGAAGAGCGTCACCGCCAGCAACCTGCAACAGGCCAAGAAGAACGGGCGGCAGCTGCTCGGCTTCAACGAGCCGGACATGGGCGGTCAGCCAGTCCCAGCAGGCCGCGTTCCTCACCGCGGCGACCCGGATGCTGGGTGGGCTGTCCTGGCTGCAGCGGTACGCCTGGTTCGGCCTGCCCGCCACCGACAAGGACCAGACCGGGCTCTTCCGTACCGGCAGCGACGCGACCGCCGTGGGCCGGGCTTACCAGGCCGCACGCCGACCGGGACTACAGCAGGTCCACGTGGTCCCGCCACGAGTGGCGGGGCTCGTAGCCCAGCACCCGGCGTGCCTTGTCGATGCTGAGCAGGGTCTCGTGGTCACCGAGCTCCCTGCGGATCTCGACACCCGGATAGACCTCGGCCATCAGGCTTGCGCTGGACCTGCTCATGACGGTGTCGGCGTTGGCGATGATGAAGACCTCGGCGCCGGGCTGATCGTGGGCGAGGGCCCGCTCGACCGCCTGAGCCCCGTCGCGGGCGTCGATGTAGCCCCACAGGTTCCACCGGCGCAGCTGCGGGTCCGCGTCGAACGAGGGGAACGGAGCGTAGTCCTCGACGTCCATCACGTTGGAGAACCGCAGGCCCACCATGACCAGCTCCGGGTCCCACCGGCAGAAGTGCCGCGCCATCTCCTCCTCGAGCGCCTTGTTCAGCGAGTACGTCGACTCGGGTCGCGGCGCGTACTCCTCGTCGACCGGCGCGTACGGCGGCGGGGTGTCGAACGGCAGCCCCAGCACGGTCTCGCTCGACGCCCACACCACCCGCTTGATCCCGGCCGCCCGGGCTGCGGCGAAGACGTTGTACGTGGCGGCGGAGTTGTTCGCGAAGGTGGTCGCGTTGGACATCAGGCCGGGGGCCGGGACCGCCGCCAGGTGCACGATGGCGTCGACGCCGCCGGCGTGCTCGTCGGCACTGCCGGTGAACGCCTCCACGACCTGCCCGTAGTCGGTGAGGTCGACGAGGAGGAACTCGCCGGCCACGTCGCGGGGGTCGCGGCCGCCGGCGCGGTCGACGGCCAGCACGTCGACGCCCACGGCGCGCAGGTGCGCGACCACGGCGCGGCCGAGTTTGCCGGTGGCCCCGGTGACGACGACGCGCTTGGGCAGTGCGGGATCGGTCATGCTGACATCTTCTCCGGCTCGGCGCGGTGCCCCGCAGGCGGGTGCAGCCCGCTCAGTTCCGGAGGCGGCGCCGTTTCTGGTTACGGCGTCCAGAGGCCCGCGCTGCCTAGCTTGAGCTGGGCCTGATGCCCTTGATCTTGAATGTCGTACCCCTTCGGCATGATGTGCGCCATGACGACGCACCACCCGAAGCCCCGGCGCCTGGTCTACGGCCACGCACAGATGCAGGACTGCCTCGCCTTCGCCGACGCCGACACCGCCCCCGCGGAGGCCGAGGAGATCAAGGCGCTCGCCTCCGCCCGCACGTGGGGCGAAGCCCGGCAGGTTCAGACCACCCACCTGTGGAACCCCGCGGGCCCGGAGTACTACGACCCCGAGGACGGGTTCGCCGACGACAAGCCGTTCAGCATCAACGAAGTTGGTGCGGTTGTGGAGGGAAACTGGCCCCCAATGGTCACGGAGCGGGCGTTCGAGCTGCTGCCGCGGGACCTGCAGGCCCGGTTCGGAGGACGCAAGTTCACGGCCCTCAACGGCGACATCCTCGAGATCCCGCTCGACCACGAAGCCGAGCTGGTGGCCGACCTGCGCCAGCGCGGCTACGAGGTGACCCGCGACGACGATCTCATCAACGTCCTCGACGGCCGCAGCTTCAGCCCCCTCGCCTGAAGCGGCCCAGGCAGGGACACCGCAGCGGCCAGGCACCCTGCGCCCGGTCGAGGCAGTTTCGACCTCGGTCCGGCGGCGGCGCCTCCGGGCCACGGAGCCGATGATCGATGTAGACGAGTCGGCGCTTTGTGCGGCATTGCCCGGGCGAAATTGGCAGGATGGCGCCATGGCCACGGTCGCTGTGATCGGTCTGGGTGGGATGGGTAGCCGGATAGCGGGCCGGCTGCTCGATGCCGGCCATGACCTCGTTGTCTGGAACCGCACGCCGCAGAGGGCCAGCGATCTTGTGGCGCGTGGCGCGGTCGCTGCCGACAGTCCGGCAGAGGCTGCCCGCCGGGCCGATCTGGTCATCACCATGCTGGCCGACCCGGCCGCGCTACAGGAGGTGGCCGAGGGCCCGCAGGGCATCCTCGCCGGTGCTACCGCGTCGACGACGCTCGCTGAGATGTCCACGGTCGGGCTGCCCGCGGTGCGACGGTTGGCCGCGATGCTGCCGGATGGCGTTGGCCTGCTCGACGCGCCGGTGCTGGGCAGCGTCTCGGAGGCCGAGTCCGGTTCGCTCCGGATATTCGTCGGAGGGCCGGAGCCGCTCGCCCAACGGTGGATGCCGGTGTTGGGCGCGCTTGGCTCGCCGATGCATGTCGGACCGCTCGGTGCCGGGGCGGCGGCCAAACTGGTCGCCAATTCGACCCTCTTCGGAGTGCTCGCTGTTCTCGGTGAGGCGCTCGCCCTCGCGGATGGGCTTGGACTGCCGCGGGACACAGCGTTCGAGGTCTTGTCCGCGACTCCCGTCGGCTCGCAGGCGGATCGGCGACGACCGGCGATCGAGTCCGGTCAATTCCCGCTCCGGTTCGCGTTGTCACTCGCCCGTAAGGACGCCGATCTGGTCGTGTCGGCCGCTGAGTCGGCGGGCGTCGAACTGCCGGTCGCGGCGGCCGCACGGCAGTGGGTCGCGTCGGCCCAAAAGGCCGGCCTTGGCGACCGGGACTACTCGGCCGTGATCGCGCACATCACCGACACTGCCCGATCAGGCTGAGACCTGGGTCGTGCGGCAGGCCCGTCGGGGTGATCGTTGAACCCTTCCTCGCCTGCCAAGGGCCGCTCGTCCTGGAGTGAGCTGGCCCGCCTGGTTCAGCGGGGTCGACTCAGCCACTCCCAGGCGCGGCGGAGGCCCGCCTGCACCGGGTCGTCACCCGCGGCCTCGGCCTCTCTGGCCGGCGTGTCCTCGCGGGGCTCGTGCAGTTCGGCACCGGGCACCGACAGCACGACCCCCCGCTCGTACAGGTCGGCGATCTGCTCGCGCTGGGCGAAGCGGTGGGAACCGTACGGCTTTGGCGGGGCCACGATCACGCCGTGGAAGATGTCGGAGCGTTCGTCGGTGAGCACGTGCTCGACCACGCCGACGGGTGCCGAGTCGACGTCGTAGACCCGGGCGCCGACGGCGAGCGCAAGGTACGAGACCTTCGCGCCGAGATCCTCCACGACATTCACGTTACCCGCCGCCTGATCACCATGGGCCCGATCACCCGCGGTCGGCGCGGACGCCAGGCGGTGCGCGGTGGGCAACAGCCGCGCACCGCCTGGCCACCACCATGCGGCTCACGCCGTACGCAGCCAGCCGAGGGTCGTCATGGTGGAGAGGCTGGTCGCCTTGAGGCCAGCGTCGGAAACGGTCCAGAGCACTCCGTCGACCACCAGTGACCGGCGGATCGGCGTCAAATCCTCGGGACGCCCCGTGCCCAGCGTGTGGTCAACGGTGCCGACCTCGGTGAACCCGCCGTCGCCGGCTCGCAGGGCCAGCGCCACGTTGCTCGGCAGGCCCCTGCCGTAGACGATCAGTGGGACCACGACCAGGCGTTCGGCCGGCCAGTAGAGGAACGCATGCGGGTCGAACTCCGCCTCGGAGTGCCCCTGCTTGACGTGATACTGGGCGATCCGGGTCGGCTTGGCCGGATCGGAGACGTCGAAGAGCGAGAGCTGGGTGCCCTGGACACGGCCCTGGTCGGACGCCTCCTGCCCGACGCCGAGCAGCCGTCCATCGCCGGCCGGGTGCAGGTACGCCGAATACCCGTTGATCTTCAGTTCGCCGCTCACCTTCGGCGCCCGCGGATCACGCAGATCGACGGTGTAGAGCGGGTCGGTCTGCCGGAAGGTGACGACGTGCCCGGTGCCGCCGACGAACCGTACCGCGTATATCCGTTCCCCCTTGCCCAGTCCGGTGACCTTGCCGACCTGGGTCAGCGCCGTGCCGTCGGCGCGCAGGACGTACACGCTGGACGTCGAGTTCGGCTTGTCGCCCCAGGTACGGCCACTGGTGGTGGCCACTCTCAGGTGACCGTCCCACTCGGACATGGCGTACTGGTTGATGAGCCAGCCCGGTACGGACGCGTCGGCGACGTACCGCGGGGCACCCGCGCCCGAGATGTCGAACTGATAGATCTCGGTGGTCTCGTCTTTGGGATCGGGTGCGATGTTCCGTGCGGTCAGCATCGGCAGCACCCGCCAGCGCTGGTCGTTGGCGACGTACAGCCGGGGTCCGTTGCTGTAGACGGTGTCGCCGTCGGCGATCACGGTGACCGGGTCGCCAGCGCCGAGCGCAGCCGCGCCGAGGTCGAAGCTGAGCACGGTCATCAGCGACGTGCCGGAGTAGGCGGCCGGCCGGCTCACCCGTTCGCAGCCGACCCGTCCGGTGCTGGTTCGTCCACCGGAGGTGACCTCGTACCGGGGCAGCCAGTCGTCGGCGGTGGCGTTGTCGATGATCTCGCGGTTGGCGGCGGTGCGCTGCTCATCGGTGGCCCCTTCCCGGTGCGGGAAGTTCAGCCGGGGCGCGGAGCGGACCACGACCCGGACGGTGGTGCCCGCCTGGCGGGCGTCCACCAGGTTGCCGTCGATCCGGTATTCGCCGATGATCTTCGGCTCGGCGGACAGGTCGACCATGATCAGCCGGGGGCCGACGATGCCGTCCGGCGTTGGGGCCTCTGCCGGGACGGCGCGTGCGCCTCCCCCGCGGACGGTCGGTCTCGCCATCCCGGCCCACCCGTCGCGGCGCAGCACCAGCGCACGGTCACCGTCCAGCAGCAGGCTGTCCTCAGCCCCGCCGAAGCTGTCTGCACCCGGCAGCTCCAGTTCTCCGGTCAGCCGGCGGGTGGCCGGGTCGACCACGTACAGCTTGCCGTGGCTCACGGTGACGATCCGCTTGCCGTCGGTCTTGACCAGGTCCGGTTCATCGGCCCCGGCCTCGTGCGTGTTGGTGCCCGAGTAGCCCTTGGGCGCCGCATCCGCCCGCCCCGCTGCGGCGGGCGCCCCAGCCTGTTCGGCGCGGTCGAAGGTGCGGATGTCCCCGTTCGGCCCGAACCCCCAGGGCCCGACGTACGCCTTGGCTGCCGCCTTCAGCTGCCGCAGCGCCTCCGGGCAGGAGTCGAACGCGACGAGCCGGAATCCGCCGGCCGGCAATCCCCGGTCAGGTGGCGGCACGGGGGCCGGCTGCGTCGTACAGCCGGTGACCAGCGCCAGACCGGCGACCAGGGCCAGTCCCATGACGCGAGCTGGAATCACGACTCGGGGGACGCCGGTGGCGGCCGTTGGATGGGGTACGTGGGCTCTGCTACGCGTCATGCCCCCTACGACGTGCCTGCCCCGGGCTGGGTTCCCAGCGACACCTTGTCGCCAAGGATTGAATGATGGTTCAATCCTTGCGTGGCGTATCGAAGCACCGAGCGGGTGAAGGCTCGGCTGAGCGCCTCCCGGGAACGGATCATCGCCGCGGCACTGGGAATCATGGCCGAGCACGGGTATGCCGGCTGCTCGGTCGCCGCCGTCGCCGAGCGGGCCGGCGTGGCGACCGGCAGCGTCTACCGCCACTTCCCGACCAAGGCCGATCTGTTCGCCGAGGTGTTCCGCACGGCCTCTCAGCGCGAGGTGGACGCGGTCGCGCGCGCCGCAGCGCTGGAGACCTCCGCCACCGAGCAGATGGCCGCCGTCGTCGAGACGTTCTCTGGCCGCGCCCTGCAGTCCCCACGGTTGGCGTATGCCCTGCTCGCCGAGCCGGTCGATCCGGCGGTCGACGCCGAGCGGCTCGTCTTCCGCCGCGCGTACGCCGAACTGATCGCCGGGTATGTCGCAGCCGGTGTGGCGAGCGGTGAACTACCCCCGCAAGATCCGGAGCTGACCGCGACCGCGCTGGTCGGCGCCCTGGCCGAGGCCATGGTCGGTCCGCTGGCCGCCGGGGTCGCCGGCCCGGAGACCATCCCCGCCCTGATCGCCTTCATCCACCGCGCGCTGGGAGTATCGCCGTGACGACACACGAGGTCTTCAACCAGGTTCCCCCGCTCGCCGGCTACGACGCGGCGGACGACCCGGCACTGCTCGACGGGCTCGAGCGGGAGGGTGCCGGCTGGGCCGCCGCCGAGCTGCACGAGCTCGGCCGCCTGGGCGGCGCCGAGCAGGCCATCGAGTACGGGCGGCTGGCCAACGAGCATCCGCCGGTCCTGCGCACCCACGACCGCTACGGCCATCGGATCGACGAGGTGGAGTTCCACCCCGCCTGGCACGAGCTGATGCGCACCGCGGTCACGCACGGCCTGCACGCCGCACCGTGGGCGGACGCCCGACCGGGCGCACACGTGGCGCGGGCCGCCAAGTTCTACACGTGGCGGCCCGACGCCGGCCACGGCTGCCCGATCTCGATGACCTACGCAGCAGTGCCGGCGTTGCGGCACAACCCGGAGCTGGCCGCGCGGTACGAGCCGCTGCTCACCGCCACGACGTACGACTTCGGGCTGCGTCCGCCGCTGGCCAAGCAGGGGCTGCTGGCGGGCATGTCGATGACGGAGAAGCAGGGCGGCTCGGACGTGCGCGCCAACACCACCACCGCCCGCCCTGAGCCGGACGGAACCTACCGGCTCGTCGGGCACAAGTGGTTCACGTCGGCGCCGATGTGCGACATCTTCCTCACCCTCGCCCAGGCACCGGACGGAATCACCTGCTTCCTCGTCCCGCGTGTCCTTCCCGACGGCACCCGCAACCCGATGCGGCTGATGCGCCTGAAGGACAAGCTCGGCAACCGGTCCAACGCCTCGGCGGAGGTGGAATACGAGCAGGCGGTCGCCTGGCGCGTCGGAGACGAGGGCCGTGGCGTGCGCACCATCATCGACATGGTCAACCTGACCCGCCTCGACTGCGTGATCGGCGCGGCGGCCGGGATGCGCCAAGGCGTGATCACCGCCGCCCACCACGCCACCCACCGGCAGACCTTCGGCCGGTACCTCATCGACCAGCCCCTGATGCGCAACGTGCTCGCCGACCTCGCGGTCGAGTCCGAGGCCGCCACCGTCCTCATGATGCGCCTCGCCGGAGCGACCGACCGATCCGCGCGCGGCGACGCCAGCGAGACCGCGTTCAAACGGCTCGCCCTCGCGGTCGGCAAGTACTGGGTCTGCAAGCGCTGGCCGGCACACACCGCCGAGGCCCTCGAGTGCCTGGGCGGCAACGGCTACGTCGAGGAGTCGGGCATGCCGCGGCTGTTCCGCGAGTCGCCGCTGAACTCGATCTGGGAGGGCTCCGGCAACGTCGCCGCTCTGGACGTCCTGCGTGTTCTCGTCAAGGAACCCCAGGTCATGGAGGCGTTCCAGGCCGAGGTGGGCGCCGCTGCCGGCACCGACGCACGGCTCGACGCCGCGGTTCGCCAGGTACGGGCCGACCTGTCCGACCTCGACGACCTCGAACTGCGGGCGCGGCGCGTCGTCGAGCGGCTCGCCCTGGTGCTGCAGGGCTCGCTGCTGGTGCGGCACGGGCACCCCGCCGTCGCCGACGCCTTCTGCGCGTCCCGGCTCGGCGGCGATCACGGCCAGGCGTACGGCACCCTGCCGACCGGCGTCGACTTCGCCGCGATCATCTCCCGCGCCACCGCGAAGGTGAACTGACAGAAACCTCCCCGGTGGCCATCACCGTCCGGACCGGTGTCGGCGATACCAGACGCGGCGGGGTGCCGGCTGGTCAGCCGGACGTCCGCCGCCGGCTGACCAGCCGGCACCCCGCCGGCTCTCGGGACCCAGCGTCAGGTCGCCGGTCGAACGATGGCAAGGAACAGGGCCAGGGCGACGGCCTGGATGCCGGCCACGGTGATGATCAACGCGGTGATCGAGTAGTCGTAGAGGGCGCCGGTGAGCAGCCCACCGACCAGGGTCGCCCCGCCCAACCCGGCGGCGAAGATGCCGTAGGCGGTGCCCCGCCGAGCGGCGGGGACGATGTCGGCGATGGTCGCACGCATGGTGGATTCCTGGATGCCGAGCACGGCGCCCCAGGCCAGGACCCCGGCGACCGCGGTCGCCGGGGTGGTGGTGAAGGCCGCCAGCGGGATCAGGGCGGTCAGCACGGGTACGGCGGCCAGCACCCGGACCCCGACGCGGTCATACAGCCACCCCGAGGCCAGCGCGGCGAGCGCGTCGACGCCCATCGCGGCGGCGTACACGACCGGGACCACCGCCACGGGTACGACGTGCCGGGTGGCGAGGTGGAAGCTGAGCACCCCGAAGGTGGCGTAGCCGGCCGTGGTCCCCGCCGTGAACGCCAGATAGGTCCAGAACACGCGGGGTAGCCGGCCGCCCGGCGGGGCGGGCGGCGCGCCGGGTCGAGGGCCCGGTTCGAAGCGACGCGGGTCGGGCACGCCGGCGCGTAGCCACAGCAGCAGGAGCATCGCCGCCACGGCGGGTACGGCCAAGGCGAGGAACGCGGGCCGGTAGTTGTGGGCGGTCGCGGCCAGTACGGCGGCGACCAGCAGCGGCCCCGCCACGCCGCCGGCCTGGTCGAGCGCCTCATGGACGGCGAAGCCCTTGCCGCGGCCGACTGCCGCCGCGGCGTGCGAGAGCATGACATCCCTCGCCGGGCCGCGGATGGCCTTGCCGGCGCGCTCCGCGACGAACAGCGCCGCAACCAGCCACAGTGCGGTGGTCAGCCCGAGAGCGGGCACGGCGACCATGGTCACGGCATAACCGACCAGGACGAGCAGCCAGTAGGCGCGGGTCCGGTCCGCGAGGGGTCCGGTGGCCAGCCGCCCGGCCAGGGCGGTCGCCTCGCCAGCGCCGGTGACCAGCCCGACGACGGTCGCGGATGCGCCGACGGTGGCCAGATAGGGGCCGATGACCGACCGGGCGCCCTCGTACACCACGTCCGAGAGCAGGCTGACCAGACCGAAGGCGGTCACGAACCGCCACGGCGTCCACCTGATGGTGAGCGCGGTGACTCTCACCCGTGCAGTCTGGCCTACCGGCAAGGTGGCCGGACGTGGATCGGCAACGGCGACCCGCGCGATACTGACGCTGCCGGGCGGGAACCTGAGGAGCCGAGCCATGCAGGCAACCACAGTGGTCAACATGAAGGGCCACCGCGACGACCCGGCGTACGCCGACGTGCTCTACGTCGGGCGCGCCATGTATCGCGGCGGCTGGCACCTCCCCCGCTCCCCGTTGTCCAGCCCGTACCGCCCCGGCCCGGACGGCACCCGGGACGAGGTCGTCGAGAAGTACCGCGCGTACCTGCTCGACAGCCCCGAACTCCTCGCCCTCCTGGCCGAAGTGCGCGGGCGCAGGCTCGGCTGCTGGTGTGCGCCGGAGCGCTGTCACGCCGAGGTGATCGCGGAACTCGCCGACTCGCCGCCGGCGTCGAGCCTCCGGTAGGAGGCCCGGCAGAGCTGTCTGGTCGACGTGGTCTGCCGACGAGCTGCTCAGCTGTTCTGTGGGAAGCCGAGGTTCACGCCGCCGTGCGACGGATCGAGCCACCTGCTGGTGACCACCTTGGCCCTGGTGAAGAAGTGCACGCCGTGCGGCCCGTACGCGTGCGAGTCACCGAACAGTGAGTCCTTCCAACCCCCGAACGAGTAGTAGGAGACCGGAACCGGGATCGCCACGTTGACGCCGACCATGCCGATCTCGATTTCATTCTGGTACCGCCGCGCGGCGCCGCCGTCGTTGGTGAAGATGGCGGTGCCGTTCCCGTACGGGTTGGCGTTCACCACGTCGACTGCCGCGTCGTAGCTGGGGACCCGCACCACCGAGAGCACCGGACCGAAGATCTCGTCCGTGTAGATGGACATGTCCACGTCGACGTGGTCGAAGAGTGTCGGCCCCAGCCAGAAGCCGGCGTCGTCACCGTCGATCGAATGGCCGCGTCCGTCGACCACCAGCTTCGCGCCGGCGGACCGGCCGGCGTCCAGATATGACCGCACCCTGTCGCAGTGCGCCCCGGTGACCAGAGGTCCCATCTCGCAGCCCGGGCGGCGACCGTCGCCGACATGCACTCCGGCGATCCGCTCGCTGATCTTGCCGACCAGCTCATCGCCGACCGGATCCACCGCCACGACAACGGAGATCGCCATGCAGCGCTCACCGGCCGAGCCGAAACCGGCCGAGACGGCGGCGTCCGCGGCGAGGTCGAGGTCGGCATCGGGCAGCACGACCATGTGGTTCTTCGCGCCGCCGAGCGCCTGCACCCGCTTGCCGTTGCGCGTTGCGGTTTCGTAGACGTACCGGGCGATCGGCGTCGACCCGACGAACGAGACCGCCTTGACCTGCGGATGCACGAGGATCCGGTCGACCGCCTCCTTGTCGCCGTGCACGACGTTGAACACGCCATCCGGTAGTCCGGCCTCGGCGAAGAGCTCCGCCAGGAAATTCGCCGCGGAGGGGTCCTTCTCGCTCGGCTTCAGCACCACGGTGTTGCCGCAGGCGATGGCGTTGGGCACGAACCACAGCGGCACCATCGCCGGGAAGTTGAACGGGGAGATCACCCCGACCACGCCGAGCGGCTGCTGGATCGAGTACACGTCCACCTTGGTCGAGGCGTTCTCGCTGAACCCGCCCTTGAGCAACTGCGGGATGCCGCAGGCGAACTCCACCGCCTCCAGCGCACGCTGTATCTCGCCCGCCGCGTCGGAGAGCACCTTGCCGTGCTCGGCGGTGATGATCTCGGCGAGGTCGGACTTGCGGGCGTTGAGCAGTTCGCGGAACGCGAACATCACGTTCGCGCGGTGGGCGAGGGAGGCGTTGCGCCACCGGGAGAAGGCTTCGCGGGCGGCGGTGACCGCCTCGTCGACGTCCGAGGCGCTGGCGAAATCGACCTGCCCGCCGACCTGACCCGTCGCGGGATCGTACACGTCACCCGTGCGCTGGGCGGTGCCGGTCCATGCCTTGCCGCCGATCCAGTGCGTGATCCTCATGCCGACACCGCCTCAATTGCCTCAGCGAGGATGCCCAGCGCCTCGTCGGCCTCGTCCTCGGTAAGCGTCATCGGCGGCGCCAGCCGGATCACGTTGCCGTGCAGGCCGCCCTTGCCGACCAGCAGTCCGCGACTGCGCGCTTCCTCCAGCAGCGCCGCTGCGGCCGCGGGATTGGGTTCGCCGCCCGGGCCGACGAACTCGAGGGCGAGCATCAGACCCTTGCCGCGTACGTCGCCGACCACCGGATGCGTCGCGGCGAGCGAGCGAAGGCCGTGGATCAGGCGGTTTCCCAGCTTTGCGGCGTTCGCCTGCAGGTCGTGGTCTAGGAGGTAGTTGAGGGTGGCAAGGGCCCCCGCGGTGGAGATCGGGTTGCCACCGAAGGTGGAGATCGAGTTGGCCTGCAGGCAGTCCATGAGTTCCGCGCGCGCGACGACACCGCCGATCGCCAGACCATTGCCGAGTCCTTTGGCGAAGGTCATCGCGTCCGGCACGACGTCGTGCGCCTGGATGCCCCAGAAGTGCTCGCCGGTACGGCCCCAACCGGTCTGGACCTCGTCGGAGACGAGCAGAATGCCGTACTCGTCGAGCACCTTCTTGAACTCGCGGAACAGGCCGTCGGGCGGGGAGGCGAAACCGCCCACGCCCTGGATCGGCTCGACGATCATGCACGCCACGTCGCCGGCGGTCGCGGTTTCGATCACCTCGCGCAGGTCGGCGACGCACGCCTTGACGTAATCGGCGTCCGACAGGTCCTTGAAGGGGCTGCGGTACCGGTAGCCACCGTGCACCCAGCTCACCGTGATCGGGCTGAGCTCACTGGCCGACCAGCCGCGGATGCCGGTGATCGCGA
The DNA here is from genome assembly GCF_900143515.1 of Micromonospora cremea. NCBI lineage: Bacteria > Bacillati > Actinomycetota > Actinomycetes > Micromonosporales > Micromonosporaceae > Micromonospora > Micromonospora cremea. Next base: position 2,481,884 of record NZ_FSQT01000001.1, read on the forward strand.
CGGTGGCGAACGCGCGCCCGTGGTACGAGTTGCGCAGCGCGAGCACCTGCCCGCTGCGGCGGTGCTGCGTGGCGAGCATCAACGCGGTCTCGTTGGCCTCCGTACCCGAGTTCGTGAAGAACACCTTCGCGTCCGGGATCCCGGACAGATGCGCGATCTTCTCGGCGAGCTCGACCTGCGACTCGATCAGGTACAGCGTCGAGGAGTGCAGCACGCCGGTGTCGAGCTGCGAGCGGACCGCGTCGCTGATCTCGGCCACGTCGTAGCCGATCGAGTTGGTGAGAATGCCGCCGAAGAAGTCGAGGTACGTGCGGCCCTCGCGATCGGTCACCCGGCGACCGTGCGCGCTGGCGATCTCAATCGGCTCCTCGTAATAGAGGGCCAGCCACTTCGGCAGCACGGACCGGTGTCGATGCAGCAACTCCCGATGCGCCATCGCGTCCTCCGTATCTCGTACCTCAGCCGAGTGTCCCGAGACTTCGGTGCTCGCCGCCACCGACAACCTGTACGGGTCGGCATCGATGGCGCTACGTTGTGTGCAACCGCGCAGGGGAGGCCGCATGTACCCGACGGTCGCAGAAGCGGTGGCGCTGCCGGTGATCCGGCGCGGTCGGCCACGCGTCGTCGCGGGGTCCGATGGCATGCAGCGGCCCGTCCGCTGGGTTCATGCGGCGGAGGTCGCCGACATCGCTCATCTGCTGCGCGGCGGCGAGCTCGTGCTGACCACCGGCATCGCGTTACCCGACGAGGAAACGGCACTGACGGCGTACGTGGACGACCTGGCCGCCGTCGGCGCGGCGGGGCTCGTGGTGGAGTTGGTCCGGCGCTGGAGCGATCACGTGCCGGACGCGCTGGTGGCGGCTGCGGAACGACACAGGCTTCCATTGATCACGCTGGCGCGCGAGACCCAGTTCGTGTCCGTCACGGAGGCGGTCGTGGCGTTGATCGTGGACGCGCAGCTCGCCGAGCTGCGGGCGGCCGAGCAGGTGCACGAGACGTTCACCGCGCTCACAGTCGCCGGGGCGGAGCCAGCCGAGGTGTTGCGCGAGGTCGCGAGGATCTCCGGGCTGCCGGTCGTCCTGGAGACGCTGGGGCACGACGTGCTCGCGTACGACACGGCCGGGCAGGACCCGATCGAGCTGCTGACCGACTGGGGGCAGCGATCCCGGTCCGTGGCGGTGTCCCAACGGACCGCCTACGACGAGGAAGCCGGCTGGCTGATCACCGCGGTCGGCGCGCAGGGCGCCGACTGGGGACGGCTGGTTCTGCTCTCGCCAGCCCCTCCCCCGCACCGTCACGTGGTGGTCGCGGAGCGCGCCGCGTCGGCACTGGCGGTGCACCGGCTCGTGGCACGGGATCGGGAAAGCCTGGAGCGGCAGACGCACCGAATGTTGCTCGCACAACTGCTCGGCCAGGCCCTGCCTCCTGCTGATCTGAGCACCCGGGCGGCCGCGCTGGGCGTTGCGCTGGAGCGGCGGAAACTGGTCGGGGTGGCGATCCGACCGGGGAGCATCACGCCGCGCGCCCCCGCACTGGCCACCCAGGAGGTGTTGCGGGACCTCGCAGAGGCCACCGCGTTGGCCGCGCGACGGGTGAGTGTGCCGGCGTTGGTGGGCGTCGTGGACGACACCAGCGTGCGCGCGTTGCTGTCGTTGCCAGCGCAGGCGGAGGTCGATGCGATCCTGCGGCGGTTGGCCAGAGAAGTTCACCGCTCGGCGGCCACTGCCGTGGTGGTCGCCGTCGGCACGACGGTGTCGCAGGTGTCCGATGTGCGGCGCAGTCTCGGCGAGGCCGCACACGTCGCCGGTGCCGCGCTACGCTCCCCCGGCACCAAGGTCTACCACCGGCTCGACGACGTGCGACTGCGTGGCCTGCTGCACCTGCTGCGCGAGGACGAGCGTGTCCGGGCCTTCGCTCACCGGGAGCTCGGACCCCTGTTGGCGCGCGATGACAGCCAGGGCAGCCGGCTCATGGAGCTGCTGCGCTGCTTCTGCGAGCAGGGCGGAAACAAGTCGGCGGCGGCCGGCGCCGCGCACCTGTCACGTACGGCCTACTACCAGCAGCTGTCACGGATCGCGCAGGTGCTCGGGGTGTCGCTGGAGGACCCGGAGTCGATGTTGTCGCTGTACGTGGCGCTGCTGGTGCACGAACTCGACGACGCGTGACAGGTCAAGGTCCGGCAGAAGACCCGAATCCATCCACCGCGACGATTGACAGCTCCGTGCGGACATGCCCGTGGACACAGTGTGCCCCGATCATGGCAAGCGTGGACACTTTGCCGCTGCCCGTGGCGGGTCCGGGACACCCACCATTCCGAGATAAAGATCGTGCTGATCCGCCCCCACCCGCAGCACGCGCCGGTTGGACGGCCGCTGTTGCGGCAGCGTGACAGGGAGGTGACCGATGGCCGTTGAACCCCTGCCCCCCACCGAGACCACCGCGCTCGAGCCGGGCACACAGATCACCCATCCGGATGGCCGAGTCGAGCTGCGCGATTTCTCCACGATCGCCGACAGCCCGTACTTCAACCAAGAGCTCGCCCCGGTGCCCATCGAGAAACGCACCTGGACCACGTACAACTTCGCGGCGCTGTGGATCGGCATGGCGCACAACATCCCCACCTACCTGCTCGCCGCCGGGCTCATCCAGCTCGGCATGAACTGGGTGCAGGCGTTCCTCACCATCACGCTGGGCAATCTGCTCGTCCTGATCCCGATGCTGTTGAACAGCCACGCGGGCACGAAGTACGGGATCCCGTTCCCGGTCTTCGCCCGCGCCTTCTACGGAGTCCGCGGCGCGAACCTCCCGGCCCTGCTGCGCGCCTTCATCGCGTGCGGCTGGTTCGGCATCCAGACCTGGATCGGCGGCGAGGCGATCTACGCGATCGCCGGCAAGCTGCTCGGCTCCTGGTGGGTCGACGCGGCGACGGTGATGGACTACCCGTGGACGCTGTGGGCCTCGTTCTTCCTGTTCTGGGCGATCGAGATGGCGATCATCTGGCGGGGCATGGACACCCTGCGGCGCTTCGAGAACTGGGCCGCACCGTTCGTCATCGTGGTCGCCGTCGCCCTGCTGATCTGGGTGCTGGTCGAGGCCGGCGGGCTCGGCCCGATCCTGTCCCAGCCGTCGAAGCTGGGCTGGGGCGCCGACTTCTGGAAGCTGTTCGCGCCGTCACTGATGGGGATGATCGCCTTCTGGGCGACGCTGTCGCTGAACATCCCCGACTTCACCCGGTTCGGCGGCAGTCAGCGGCAGCAGGCGTACGGCCAGATCCTCGGCCTGCCGACCACGATGTCCTTCTTCGCCATCCTGTCGATCATGATCACCTCGGGCACGGCCGTGATCTACGGTGAGGCGATCTGGGACCCCATCCAACTCGCGGCCAAGTTCGAAAACCCGCTGGTGGTAGCGCTCGGCCTGTTCACCGTCGTGGTCGCCACGCTGTCGGTGAACGTCGCGGCGAACACGGTCAGCCCGGCGTACGACTTCTCCAACGCCGCGCCCCGCCTGGTGAGCTTCCGGACCGGGGGCCTGATCACCGGCGTGCTCGGCATCCTGATCCAGCCGTGGCGCCTGGTGCAGGACCCCAACATCTACATCTTCGTCTGGCTCGGGTTCTACGGCGGCCTGCTCGGCGCGGTCGCCGGCGTACTCATCGCCGGGTACTGGATCCGCTACCGCACCAAGCTCCAACTGCCGGCCCTCTACCGCCCCGAGGGCAGGTACTGGTTCTCCGGCGGGTGGAACTGGCCCGCCATCGTCGCCACCGTCGTCGGCGCGGTCCTCGCGGTGGGTGGCGCCTACTCCGCACCCGGCAAGGGGCCGTTCCCGTCCGACGGGCTCATCCCGTTCCTCAAGCCGCTCTACGACTACAGCTGGGTGGTCGGTCTGATCGGCGGGTTCCTCGTCTACCTGGCGCTGTCGATGCCGCGCACCGCGCACGCGAAGGGGGAAAAGTGAGCAACATCATCCGAGCCGGGCTGGTGCAGCAGAAGTGGACCGGCGACAAGGAGTCGATGATCGCCAACGCGGTCGAGGCCATCCGCAGCGCCGCCTCGCAGGGGGCACAGGTGGTCTGCCTGCAGGAGTTGTTCTACGGCCCGTACTTCTGCCAGATCCAGGACGCGGACTACTACTCGTACACCGAGGCCATCCCGGACGGGCCGACGACCGCGCTGATGCGCGAGGTCGCCGAACAGCACGGCGTGGTGCTGATCGTGCCGATGTACGAGCAGGAGCAGCCCGGCGTCTACTACAACACCGCCGCGGTGATCGACGCCGACGGCACCTACCTCGGCAAGCACCGGAAGAACCACATCCCGCAGGTGAAAGGGTTCTGGGAGAAGTTCTACTTCCGGCCGGGAAACCTCGGCTACCCGGTGTTCGACACCGCCGTGGGGCGCATCGGCGTCTACATCTGCTACGAGCGGCACTTCCCCGAGGGCTGGCGGGCGCTCGGCCTGGCCGGCGCGAAGATCGTTTTCAACCCGTCGGCGACCAGCCGCGGCCTGTCGGAGTACCTGTGGCGGCTGGAGCAGCCCGCGGCCGCGGTCGCCAACGAGTACTACGTCGGCGCGATCAACCGGGTCGGCGTGGAACCGTTGGGCGACAACGACTTCTACGGCCAGTCGTACTTCGTGGACCCGCGCGGGCAACTGGTCGGCGACGCGGCGTCGGACAGCGAGGCGGAGGTCGTCGTCCGCGACCTGGACATGGACAAGCTGGCCGAGGTCCGTGACCTGTGGGCCTTCTACCGCGACCGCCGTCCCGACACGTACGAATCGCTGGTGAAGCCGTGAGCATCGTCATCCGCAACGGAACAATCGTCAACGCCACCGGGGCGCACCCGGCGGACGTGCTGGTCGAGGGCGAGCGGATAGCGGCGCTCGCCGCGCCCGACTCGGGTCTGGCCGAGCAGTGGGCGTCCGGTGCCGAGCGCGTGATCGACGCCACCGGGAAGTACGTAGTGCCGGGCGGCATCGACGGCCACACCCACATGGAGATGCCGTTCGGCGGCACGTTCTCGGCGGACAACTTCGAGACCGGGACAATCGCGGCAGCCTGGGGCGGCACGACGACCATCGTCGACTTCGCCGTACAGGGCAAGGGCACGTCCGTGCTGTCCGCGCTGGACAAGTGGCACAGCAAGGCCGACGGCAACTGCGCGATCGACTACGGGTTCCACATGATCATCTCAGACGTCAACGACACGTCTCTGAAGGAGATGGACGCCTGCATCGACGCGGGCGTCAACACGTTCAAGATGTTCATGGCCTATCCGGGGGTCTTCTACGCCACCGACGGGGAGATCCTGCGGGCGATGCAGAAGGCCCGCGACACCGGGTCGATGATCATGATGCACGCGGAGAACGGCATCGCCATCGACCAGCTCGTCCTCCAGGCGCTGGCCAACGGTCAGACGGACCCGGTGCAGCACGGCCTGACCCGGCCGCCCGAGCTGGAGGGCGAGGCGACCTCGCGGGCGATCGCGCTGGCCAAGGTCACCGGCTCGCCGCTGTACATCGTGCACCTCTCCGCCGCGCACGCCCTGGACGCGGTCACCCAGGCGCGTGACACCGGGCAGAACGTGTTCGCCGAGACCTGCCCGCAGTACCTGTACCTGTCGCTGGAGGATCTGGCCAAGCCCGACTTCGAGGGCGCGAAGTACGTCGCCTCTCCCCCACTGCGCCCCAAGGAGCACCAGGCGGAACTGTGGCGGGGCCTGCGCACCAACGACCTGTCGCTGGTGTCCACCGACCACTGCCCCTTCTGCTTCAAGGACCAGAAGGAGCTGGGCCGGGGAGACTTCTCCAAGATCCCGAACGGGATGCCCGGCGTCGAGCATCGGATGGACCTGCTCTATCAGGGCGTCGTGAAAGGCGAGATCACCCTGCCGCGCTGGGTGGAGATCAGCTCGACCACGCCCGCCAGGATGTTCGGGCTCTACCCGCGCAAGGGCGTCATCGCGCCGGGCGCCGACGCGGACATCACCGTGTACGACCCGACGGCCCAGCAGACCATCTCGGCCAGCACCCACCACATGAACGTGGACTATTCCGCGTACGAGGGCATGGAGCTGACCGGAAAGGTCTCCACCGTGCTGTCCCGTGGCCGGGTCGTGGTCGACGACAACGCCTTCCACGGCGCGGCCGGGCACGGCAGGTTCCTGAAGCGCGATCTCAGTCAATACCTGGTGTCAACTACCCGCCTATGAATGGGCAGGCTTGCAGGTCAGTCCCCCTACTGGATGCAGGGTGATGCCGCGTGCGGACGGTTGACTGCGCCCCAGCCCTCGACGCCGCGCTGGGCGATGTTGAGCGCCGCATTGTGATCGGCGTGGGCAACGACCCCGCACGACCGACAGTGGAAGGTTTCCTGGTCCGGCCGGTTCCGCTTGTCGCGGTGCCCGCAGCCGTTGCAGGTCTGGGAGGTGTACCGCGGGTCGACCTGGACCAGCGGTACACCTGCTCGGCGGGCCTTGTAGTCCAGGAAGCTGCCGAGCTGGTGAAACGACCACGAGTGCAGTGTGACCCGTTGGGGCTTGCAGAGCCGGACCCGTTCGCGGATCCCCGTCAGTTCTTCGACGGCGATGCCGCGACCGGTGCGTACAGCCTCGGTCACGATGGTCTTGGCGATGCAGTGGTTGACGTTCCCGGCGTGCCGCCCTTCCTTCTTGTTGCGCCGTGCCAGCAGCCGTCGGGCCGACTTGGTGCCCTTCTTCTGCAACCGCTTGCGCAACCGCAGCTGCCGCCGGCGGTAGCCGTTGAGCTGGTCGCCCGCGTAGCGAGTGCCGTCGGAGTCGTAGGCGATGTTAGCGATGCCCATGTCCACGCCGAGGAAGCCGAACGGTTCGATCAGTTCAGGTTCGCACACCTCGACGGTGGCGTACAGGAACCACATGCCGTCCCGGAAGATCAGGTCCGACTCGCCGGTCTTGCTGGTGGCGATCGCCTTGAGCTGGTCGGCGGACCCGGTATAGGCGACGCCCTTGAGCCGGCCGTGCGTGGTCCAGATGGACACGGTCCGGGCATCGGCCTGCCAGGACAGCATCCGGGCGTCATAGGGCTGGGCCGCGTTCCAGCGGAACCCGATCGGATTGGTCTCCACCTTCCGGCGCCGCTTCGAGCCGGGCTTGCCGTAGGTGCCAGCCCGCAGGTTCGCCTTCAAGGTGGCGTAGGCGTCGGAGACCTTCTTGATCACATGCTGGGCCGCCTGGGCACCCAGGGCGTAGTCAGCCTTGATACCGGCGTAGACCTGCTTACGCAGGTCGTAGTTCCGGTACACCCCGGTCTCCCGGGCCACGGCCGCCACGTCGGACGCCGCCGTGTTGCACGCGCGCAGGGTCGCCTCCAACGCCGACGCCTGCCCGGACGTCGGCAGCAGCTTCACCTGCACGACCAGCTTCACACGACCACCGTAGCTTCGGCCTATGTCACCCAGATGGACCCCACACCCGGATGTTCGCCGAGGTCGCTCAGTCGTCCACAACCTGCGTGCCCACTTGGTCCTCACCACGAAGTACCGGCGGGGCGCGCTCACCTCAACCCCATCCTCACTCGCTGCCAGCAGATCATGGCCGACGTCTGCACCGACTTCCGCGGAGCTGCGCGAGTTCAACTGCGAGGACGACCACGTCCACCTGCTCGTGCATTACCCGCCGGCCCTCGCACTGTCGAAACTGGTCAACAGCCTCAAAGGCGTATCGGCCCGCCGACTGCGCTAGGAGCACGAACCGCACCTGCACCGGTACCCGTGGGGCGCGCACCTGTGGTCCCCGTCGTACTTCGCTGGGTCCTGCGGCGGCGCACCACTCGCCGTGGTCAAGGAGTACATCGAAAACCAGAAGCATCCCGGTCCGCAACAGCGTTCCTCCGGCCCTGAAGGACCGGGGTTCCCGCCTAAGCAACTGTTGAAAAGGAGAAGCGATGGACTTCGGTGTCGTACTTCAGACCGACCCGCCGGCGCGCGACGTCGTGGCCGGCCTCACCGCCGCCGAGGACAACGGGTTCCGCTACGGGTGGACGTTTGACTCCTGCGTGCTGTGGCAGGAGCCGTTCGTCATCTACTCGCAGGTCCTCGCCGCAACCAAGCACCTGATCGTCGGGCCGATGGTGACCAACCCGAGCACCCGCGACTGGTCGGTCACCGCGTCGCTCTTCGCCACGCTCAACGACATGTTCGGCAACCGCACGGTGTGCGGGATCGGCCGCGGCGACTCGGCCCGGCGGGTCATCGGCCAGCCGCCGGCGAGCCTGGCCACGCTGAAAGAAGCGATGCACGTCATCAAGGAGCTGGCCGAAGGCAACGAGGTCGAACACCACGGCACGCCGGTGCGCATCCCGTGGGTGCGGGACGGCCGGCTGGAGATCTGGATGGCCGCCTACGGCCCGAAAGCGCTGCGGCTGGTCGGCGAGCAGGCCGACGGCTTCATCCTGCAGACGGCCGATCCCGACATCGCCCGCTGGACGATCGGCTCGGTACGCGATGCGGCCACCGCAGCAGGTCGAGATCCCGACTCGATCACGATGTGCGTGGCCGCACCCGCCTACGTGGGCACCGACCTCGCGCACCAACGGGACCAGCTGCGTTGGTTCGGCGGCATGGTCGGCAACCACGTGGCCGACCTGGTCGCCCGCTACGGCGACTCGGGAGTCGTGCCGAAGGCCCTGACCGACTACATCAGGGGCCGCGCAGGCTACGACTACGCCCACCACGGCCGCGCCGGCAATCCGTCCACCGACTTCGTGCCCGATGAGATCGTCGACCGGTTCTGCCTCGTCGGCCCCGAGTCAGCCCACGTCGACCGGCTGCAGGAGCTCAAGGAGATCGGAGTGCACAACTTCGCCCTCTACCTCATGCATGACGACAAGGAGAAGACCCTCTCCTCGTACGGCAAGAACGTCATCACGCAGGTCTGATCCGGCTGAGCGGTCCACGTGGCCGCCGGAGCGGTCTGGGGACTTCCCTCCACGCGCCCCACCAGGTGTGTCATGTCCGCCCATCCCCGGTCGGCGCCTCTTCCGCCGGCTCCGGCGGCGTCGGGCCGTCCACCCGTTCCCGCTCCCGGCGGTCCCGCCGTTTCTCGACGAGGGCTGCGAGCAGCAGCGACCCGACGGCCGCCGCCCGGCCCCAACGGCGCAGGGCGGCGCGGATCGGCCCGGGCGGTGGCGCCGGCGGCGGTCCGGGCACCACCACCCGGTCGACCCCCGGGTACGCGAGCCGGGAGGCCGAGATCGCTTCCTCCTTCGAGCGCAGGGCCCGGTTCCCGCCGATGACGAGGTGCCGGGCCTCGTCGCGGTATCGCCAATGCCACAGGTCGCCCTCCGGCCACAGCTCGATTCGCTCCCCCGGCCTGTCCGGGGCGGGTGTTTCCGGTTCACCCTCGCCCTCGGGCGGGTGAGGCGAGCGGTGGGCGGCCCGCCGCAGGTCCGCACGGGTGAGTTCGCCGACGCCGGCTGCGCCGCCGCGGTGCAGCGCCCGCGCGGTCAGGAAGGCGAGCGCCCCGGCCAGGATCGGCAGGACGAGCACCAGCACCTGGAACATCGACAGCAGGTCGTAGATCGGCACCCGCAGCAGACGGGCGATGATGTCGTCGCCGGCCGCCACCGTGAGTACCGCGTAGAAAGTCAGCGCGGCCACACCGATGCCCATCCGGACGGGATGGTCGCGGGGCCGGTCGAGCAGGTGGTGCTGCCGGCGATCGCCGGTCAGCAGCCGTTCGACGAACGGCCACGCGTAGAGGACGAGGAAGGTCAACCCGCCGAGCACCACGCCGGGGAAGAACGGCGCGGGCACCAGATGCCCGGCGACGCGGAACTCCAGCGGCGGGAACAGCCGCAGGGCCCCATCACCCCAGGCGACGTACCAGTCGGGCTGGGCCGGCGCGGTGGACTGGGCCGGTTCGAAGGGCCCGTAGAGCCAGACCGGGTTGATCTGGATCAGGCCGCCGAGGGCGAACAGTACCGCCAGCACCCAGGCGAACAGGGCGAGCGTGCGCAGGGTGTAGCTCGGCCACAGCCGGGAGCCGACGACGTTGTGCTCGGTTCGCCCCGGACCGGGGAACTGGCTGTGCTTCTGCCGCACCAGGATGCCCATGTGCAGCGACACGAGGGCGACGAGGACGGCCGGCACCAGCAGCACGTGGGCGACGAACATCCGGGGGATCATCTCGTCGGAGGGGAACTCCCCGCCCAGGGCCAGGGAAACCAGCCACGCCCCGAGCAGGGGGATCGACTCCACCACCGAGGTGATGATCCGCAGGCCCAGCCCGGAGAGCAGGTCGTCGGGCAGGGAGTAGCCGGTGAAGCCGTTGGCCAGGGCGAGGGTCAGCATGGTCACGCCGATCAGCCAGTTGAGCTCACGGGGTTTGCGGAACGCCCCGGTGAAGAAGATCCGCGCCAGGTGCAGCACGATGGCCGCGACGAAGACCAGCGCGGCCCAGTGGTGGGTCTGCCGGATCAGCAGGCCGGCCCGGACGTCCCAGCTGAGCCGCACCGTCGAGGCGTACGCCGCGGAGGTGGTGGCGCCGTCCAGCGGGGCGTACGCACCGCGGTAGACCCGGTCGGCGGAGCTGGCGTCGAAGAAGAAGGTCAGGTAGACGCCGGTGAGGATCAGCGCGATGAACGAGTAGAGCGCGATCTCGCCGAGCATGAACGACCAGTGGTCGGGAAAGACCTTCACCAGCGCCCGGCGGGTGATCGGCGAGAGCCGTAGCCGGTCGTCCAGGGCCCGGGCCAGCCGGTCGGTGATCATGGTGAGCTCCAGAAGCCCGCGCCGGGCGGCGCGGTGAATTCACCGGTCGCGCGGAGGAAGCCGTCCGGTCCGACCTCGATCGGCAGCCCTGGCAGCGCCCGGGCCGCCGGACCGGCCACCGGCCGGGCATCTGCCAGCAGGTCGAAGGAGGACTGGTGGCAGGGACAGAGCACCTGCCCGGTGCCCTTGAGGTAGATCCGGACCGGGCACCCTGCGTGCGTGCAGAGCAGCGAGTAGACGACCAGCCCGTTCAGGTGGCCGGCGGAGGGCGGGCGGGAGAAGCGTTCGGGATCAAGGCGGACCGCGAATGCGGGGCCGTCCCCGGTGTCGAGGTGGCCCTCGGGAAAGATCCCGACCGCGGTGCCGGCGGGCACGTCCTGCAGCCGAAGTGGCCGTCCGTCCGCGGTGACCAGCCGCACGCCGGGTCCCCATGGGGTGTCTCTGCGTGCCTTGAGCGGGTGGGCCCGACCGGAGGGCAGTAGGGAGCGCAGCGGGAACAGCGCGGCGGCGCCGAGCGCGCTCAGCGCGAGCCCGAGCGCGGCGAGCAGGCCCCGCCGCCGCACCGGGCTGTCCGGCGCGGCGAGCACCGCGGCGGTCATCGCCTGCTCGCTCGGAGGCGGCGCGAAGCCCTCGTGCTCCTCGACGTACCCGTCGACCGGCACGAGCCGCCGGCCCCAGATGGCGAGGCCCACGGCCAGCCCGGCGAAGGCCACCGCGAGGCAGACCCCCTCCCAGCGGGTGTCGCCGCCCACCGCGTACGTCGCCGCGAAGCCCACCGCCCCGGCGGTGCTGACCAGAAACGCGACGACGATCCGGCGACTGGCCGCCCGCTCGCTCGCCGAGGGACGCCGCGCGCTCACTCCTCCGCCCTCCTGCCCAGCCACCGAGCGGCTGCCACCAGCAGACCCAGGACGGCCACCCAGGCGACCAGTCCCTCGGCGAGCGGGCCGAGCCGACCGAGGGGGTTGCCGCCCCGGTCCAGCCGCTCGCCGCGGAGCCGCTGCACGTACGCGGTGAGGTCGTTGACCTGCTGGTCGTTGAGCACCTGGCTGGGAAAGACCGGCATCAGCCCGGGGCCGACCCGGACCGCCTCGGCGACCTGCGTCGCTGTGGCGTCGTACAGCGGCGGGGCGGTCCAGCCGTCGGTCAGCGCGGTGCCCGCGCCGGTGGCCCCGTGGCAGGGTGCGCAGTTGGCGGCGAAGATCTCCTGACCGGAGGCCAGGCTGCCCGGGGCGACCCGGGGTATCTGCGGACCACCCCCGCCGAAGCTGGCGACGTGGCCCACCAGTGCGCGGATGTCGCCGGCCGAGAACACCGGTTCCGCGCGCCGGGCCTGCTGCTGCTCCCGCGACAGCGGCATCCGTCCGGTGGAGACCTGGAAGTCGACCGAGGCGGGGCCGACGCCGATCAGCGACGGGCCCCGCTGCGTGCCCCGCCCCTGCTCGCCGTGGCAACTCGCGCACTGCTGCAGGTAGAGCTCGGTGCCCCGGTCCGCCGGGTTCGACGACGGCGCGGACGCGGCCGGGGTCGCGGCCCCGGGGGTCGGCTCGGGGGCGAGCGCCACCGGACCGGCGGCGAGCACCAGCACGGCTCCGACCGCGAGCATCCGGCGGGGATGCAGGGTGAGCCGCCGGGCCGCGGCTCGTGAGTGCCGCATCGGTCAGTCCAGCGTGTAGAGGTAGGCGGCGATGTCCTGGGCGTCAATGGCACTGATACCGAGGTTCGGCATGGCGGTCCCGGGCTCCACGGCCTGGGGATCGGCGATCCAGCGCCGGAGGTTGTCGGCGTTGTTGGGCAGTTGACCGGCGATGTAGGAGCGGGCGCCGAACCGAGTCAGGGGCGGGCCGACCAGGCCGTCGGCGCGGTTGATGCCGGGGATGGTGTGGCACGACCCGCAGCCGTACTGGGCGATCAGCTCCGCGCCGCGGTCGGGCCGTCCGTTGCGCGACTCCGGTGGTGGCGGTGGGGCCGTCGAGGCGCAGGCGGTAACCGCGACCATCGGCAGGATCATGAGGGCCGCACCGAGTGCCCAGAGCCGGCGGGGCAGCATCATGGCACCACCTCTTCCGCTTCAGCTGTGGTCGCCATCGGGCGGGTCCCTGCGGGTGGCGGCCCCCCGCGCAGGCCGTCGGGCCGGTCGCGGTCCATCCGCAGCAGCCAGCCCAGGAACACGGTCAGCGCCACGACCAGCACGGCCAGGTCCATCGGCGCCCACATCAACAGGCCGGCGAGTTGCTGGTCGGCCAGCGGGTCGGCGCCGAACACCCGCCGCGGATAGATCGGTTGCGGGGCGAAGGTGAGCACGGCGCCGAGGGCCGAGGCGGGCAGCATGGTGCCGGCCAGCAGCAGCACCGTCACCGGGGCGGGGGCGCGGTGCCGTGGCGAGCCGAGCACCGGCGCCCAGAACAGCCAGGCCGTGACCAGGAAGCACAGATGCTCGGTGGCGTGCACGGCGGGACGGTCGACCGCGGCCGCGTACGGCCCGGGCAGGTGCCAGAACCAGAGCACGACGGTCTGCCCGCCACCGGCCAGCAGGGCGTACGTGCCCGGGTGACGCAGCCGGCGTATCGGCGGTGCCACCCGGCAGCGGGCGAGCAGCCGGCGCAGCGGGAGCGGCACGGCCATGCTCAGCGGCAGCCCCGCCGCGCCGGCCGCGAGCAACGGCCCGGCCACCAGCAGGAGCAGCATGTGCTGAGCCATGTGCCCGGCCAAGGAGGACTCCGCCATCTCGTGCGCCGGCCCGTGCTCAGTGCCGAGCACCACCAGCAGTCCGGCGCCGAACGCGGCCACCCGCCAGCGGGGGACCACGTGCCCCGCGCCGCGGCGCGACCACAGCTCCTGGACGCCCCGCCCGTAGCCGGCTGCCAGCAGGCAGACCGTGACGACGACGAGCATCGCCAGCAGGCTCTCGGCCAGCGGGCTCTGGCCGGGCCCGTGTGCCTGGTGGACGCTCAGAGCTGACATGGCGGCAGCACCAGCACGGCGACCCCGCCGAGCACGATGATCGTCAGGAACAGCAGGTTGACCCAGACGCCCACCACGGCGAGCATCCGGGACCGGCCGTACGCCCGGTCCTGGGTGCCCGTGGCCTGCGCGCGGGCGGTGCGTCGCCACGCCAGGGCGGCGACCGCCAGCGAGCCCGCGGTGACCAGGGCCGGGACGATCACCGCGAGCCCGACGACCCGCCCGAGCGGCATGGCGAGGACGCGGTCGGAGCCGGCGGCGCAGGCGAGTTCGTCGAGGCCCCAGGCGGCGAGCACGTGTACGCCCCACGCGACGCCGCCGCCGAGGACGCCGTACCAGAGCAGCACCCCGCCGGTCAGACGGGCCCGTGGCCCGGGTGGTGTGGTGGTCATAGTCGTGGGGAGAGGTAGATGGTGAACAGGATGGCGGCCCACACCGCGTCGACGAAGTGCCAGTAGATGGCGGTGTTGCGGACCCGCTCGCGCCGGTGGGCGTCGATGGTGCCGCCGCTCAGGGCGGCGGCGAGCAGCCAGCCGATCATGGTCAGGCCGACCAGGACGTGTAGCCCGTGGAAACCGGTGATCAGGTAGAACAGCGACCCGTACACGTCGGTGGTCAGGGTGAAGTGCCGGAGCTTCTCGGCGTACTCGGTGGCCTGCAGGGTCAGGAAGGTCAGCCCGAGCAGCATGGTGGCGCCCAGGCCGCACCGCAGCTGCCATCGCCGGCCGTGCCGGCTGCCGCGTTCGGCCCACACCATGGGCAGACTGCTGGGCAGCAGCACGGCGGTCATGATCAACGGCTTGAGCAGTTCCGGGGTCCCGATGGCGCCCGGCGGCCACTGGGGGCCGTACTGGAAGCGGAGGTAGAAGTAGCTGCCGAGCAGGCAGGCGAAGAGGGTGGCCTCGGTGGCCACGAACATCACCATGCCCCACCAGCCGGTCGATCGACCGGCTGGCAGCTCGGTGCTCAGCGCCTCGGCGCCGGTGGCCGCCATGATCCCGCCCCGATCCGTCATGGTGTCGCCACTCCGCTCGTCCGGCTCGGTCCAGCTGGCCAGAGCCAGACCGCGATCGTCGCGGCCACCACCACCGCGGCGACGGCCGCCACCGGGTACCAGGCGACGAGCAGAGCGGCGAAGAGGACCAGCAACGCGGCGGCGAGCACGAGGGGCTTGAGCGTTGAGTCCGGCATCGGCACCGGGCGTTCGACGCGGGCGTCCAGTTCGCTGGTGAGCAGTGTGTTGCGTCCCTCGCTGAGGATGCGGTCCGCGGTCGCCCCCTCGCCGGTCGACTCGGCGGTCCGTTCGTCCCACACCGGGTGCAGGCTGTGCACCCGAGGCAGGACGGGGAAGTTGTACGGCTCGGGCGGCGACGTGGTGGCCCATTCCAGGGTGTCGGCGCGCCAGGGGTCCGGCGGGGCGGGCCGACCCCGGCGGACGGCGTGCACCACGCCGACGAGCACGAGCAGCAGTCCGAGAGCGAGCACGTAGGAGCCGATGGTGCTGACCAGGTTCCATCCGCCCCAGCCCGGCTCGCTGACGTAGGTGTAGACCCGGCGGGGCATCCCGAACAGACCGTAGAGGTGCATGGGGAAGAAGGTGACGTGCATGCCCGCGAAGACCAGCCAGAACGCCCAGCGCCCCAGCCCTTCGTGGTACATCCGCCCGGTGATCTTGGGCAGCCAGTAGTAGATGCCGGCGAGCATCGGGAAGACCGCGCCGCCGATCAGCACGTAGTGGAAATGCGCCACCACGAAGTAGGTGTCGGTGACCTGCTGGTCGAACGCGGTCAGGGCGAACATCGTGCCGGTGACGCCGCCGAGCACGAAGGTCACGATGAAGCCGACGACGAACAGTAGCGGCACCCGGATGACCAGCCGGCCGAGCAGCATGGTGGCCAGCCAGGCGAAGATCTGCAGCCCGGACGGAATGGTGATGATCGTGCTGGCCGCGCTGAAGAAGCTGTACGACAGTTGCGGCAGCCCGGTGGCGAACATGTGGTGCACCCAGACCCCGAACGAGATGATCGCGATCGCCACGATGGACAGCACGATCAGCGGGTAGCCGACCACGCCCCGCCGGGTGAATGCGGGTAGCACCGCCGAAACGATGCCCAGCCCCGGCATGACGATGATGTACACGTCGGGGTGTCCGAAGATCCAGAACAGATGCTGCCAGAGCAGGACGTTTCCGCCGGCCGACGGGTCGAAGAAGTGGGTGTCGAACCGGCGGTCGAGGAACAGCATCGCGTTGTCGAGGTTCAGCGCCGGCAGCGCGAAGATCACCATGAACGCGGTAGCGACGATCGCCCAGACGAACAGCGGTACCCGGTTGAGCGACATTCCCGGTGCGCGCAGCTTGAGCGCGGTGACGATGAAGTTGATCGAGGCGGCGGTCGTGGATATGCCGAGGAAGAGCAGACCGAGGGCGTAGACGTCCATGTGCAGGCCGGGGTTGTGCTGCTCGGAGTTCAGCGGCGCGTACGCGAACCAGCCGTTGTTGGGGGCGGCGCCGAAGGGCAGGCTCGCCCACATGAACAGGCCGGCGAACAGGAAGACCCAGTAGCCGAAGGCGTTCAGTCTCGGGAACGCCATGTCCCGGGCGCCGATCATCAGGGGTACGAGGTAGTTCCCGAAGCCGAAGAGCATCGGTGTGGCGAACAGGAAGATCATCGCCGTGCCGTGCATGGTGAAGAGCTGGTTGTACTCCTCGGGCGAGAGCAGTCCCGCCTCGGGTCGGGCGAGCTGGGTGCGCATGGCCAGGGCGCTGAGTCCGGCGAGGACGAAGAAGAACCCGGCGGTGACCAGGTAGCGCCGGCCGATTCTCTTGTGGTCGACCGTGCTGAACCAGCCGCGTAGCGAACGCGGCTCCGCCCAGTGTTCCGTCAGCTGGGCCAGGTTCACCCGGCTGACGGCGGGCGGCGTGCTGGTCGTGGCCATAGTTCCCCCTCCCCGACCTAATCCAGCGACCGCAGGTACGTGATCAGGTCGGGCAGCGCGGCCGCGCCGACCGGCTGTGGGGGCATCGCGTTGCCGGGCTTGACCGTCTGGGAGTTGACGATCCAGCCGCCGAGGTGTCCGGCGTCATTCGGTACCGCCCCGGCGCCGAGGCTCCATCGGGAGCCCACGTTCGACAGGTCCGGCCCCACCTGGCCCTGGGCGCCGGTGCCCCGTACCGCGTGGCAGGCGGCGCAGGTGCCCTGCACGAACGCCTGCTGGCCGCGGCGCTCGGCCTCTGTGCGCGGTTGACGGGCCGGGGCGTTCAGGCGGGTCAGCCACGCGTCGAAGTCGGTGCGGGGTTCCGCCACGACCAGGAAGGCCATGTGGGCGTGCTGGGTGCCGCAGTACTCGGCGCACTGGCCGCGGTAGCGGCCGGCCCGCTCCGCCCGCAACCAGGTTTCGCGGGTCTCACCGGCGATCAGGTCCGTCTTCGGCATGAGCTGCGGCACCCAGAAGCTGTGCAGCACGTCGTCCGTGCGCAGCCGGACCTTCACCCGCTCCCCCACCGGAATGTGGATCTCGTTCGCGGTCGCCCCGGACGCCCCCGGATAGCGCACCTCCCACCACCACTTGTGGCCGGTCACCTCCACCGTCGGGGCATCGGGGTCCGGATCGGCGGCGAGCGCGGCGAGGTCCCGCAGCCCCACCCCGTAGACAGCGACGAGAATGACGAACGGCAGCCCGGCTCCGGCGATCGCGACGAAGCGCAGCGGCTGCCCGTGGCGCACCCGGACGTTGCCCCGCCGGAACACCAGCGCCCAGATCAGCAGCGCCATGACCTCGGCGACCACCGCCAGCGAGATCCAGAAGAGCAGCCACCACAGGTTGGCGACCCGGGCGGCGCCCGTGCCTGCGGGGTTGAGGACGGACGGCGGGTCACCCCCGCATCCGGCGAGCAGGGCCAGGCCGCACAGGGCCGTCAGCACCGGGAGCGGGCGCGGCTGCCGGCGCCGCCCGGCGGGTCGGGCGGCGCTCATGGTCATCCCTGCTGTCGTGTCCACCGAGAGCGACACTAGGCCCTTCCGAACCCCCTTCATCCCTGTTTGCGGCTGATAACCCCACAAGTGCGACCGGACCGATTTATGGTGATACCGCAACTCGATCCGCAAGCGCCCCCGGGGCGCGGACAGGGAGATCATGCGAGCCTCCACCGTGGACCTTGTCGCGGACACCGGCAGAGCGGCCGCCGGCCGCCGGACCATGGCCTGGCTCGCCGGCGGGCTCACCGCGGCGGCGACGGCGGCCGGCGGATGGCTGGCACCCCCCGACGAGGTGCAGGGCCAGGCGCAGCGACTGATGTACCTCCACGTCCCCGCGGCCTGGGTTGCCTACGCCGCGTTCGCCGTCGTGCTGACCGCCAGCGGCGCGTACCTGATCGGGGGCGACCTTCGCTGGGACCGGTTCGCGCGGGCGGGCGCCGAGATCGGCGCGGCCCTGACCGCCGTCGCGATCGCCACCGGGTCACTGTGGGGAAAACTGGTCT
This sequence comes from Micromonospora cremea, assembly GCF_900143515.1. Classification (NCBI taxonomy): domain Bacteria; kingdom Bacillati; phylum Actinomycetota; class Actinomycetes; order Micromonosporales; family Micromonosporaceae; genus Micromonospora; species Micromonospora cremea. The sequence continues at coordinate 2,500,080 of NZ_FSQT01000001.1, forward strand.
GGGGTGCCTGGTGGGCGTGGGACCCCCGGCTGGTCAGCACCGTCCTGCTGCTGCTCGCGTACGCCGGCTACCTGGCCCTGCGCCGCTCGCTGGCAGAGCGGACCGGCGCGCGAGACGGAGGCGACCACCGGGTGGCGCGGCCCGCCGCGGTCGTCGGGATGGCCAGCTTCCTGCTCGTCCCGGTGGTGCACTTCTCCGTCGTCTGGTGGCGGTCGCTGCACCAGCAGGCGACCGTGCTCGCCCCGCAGCGCCCACCCATCGACCCCAGGATGGGCGTCGCCCTGCTGCTCGCCGTCGCCGCCGCGACGCTCGCCGCGCTCTGCGTCCTGCTGTACCGGGTGGTCCGGCTGGAACGCCGGCTGACCCCCGACACGCCCGCCGACCGCGCCCCGGCCCGTGTCGGATGAGCCGTCGCCGCAGGGGCCGCACCGCCGTCGTCGCCGTGCTCCTCGCCGCCGGCGCGCTGCTGGTCACCAGCGCGCTCCGGGAGACCCTGACCTATTACCGCACTCCTTACGAGGTGCTCGGCGATCCGGACGCGACCTCGGAACGGGTACGCCTCGGCGGCGACGTGGTGCCCGGATCGCTGCGGCGCACCGGCGACCTCGTGGTGTTCCGCCTCGCCCAGGACGGTCACGAGATCACCGTCGAGCAGCGCGGCGTCCCACCGGAGACGTTCCGGGAGGGCGAGGGGGCGGTCGTAGAGGGCACCCTGTCGCAGGACAGGGTGTTCCGCTCGGATCACGTCGTGGTCCGGCACGGCAACGAATACCGCCCGTCCACCGCCCCGCCAGGGTCGGTCGATGCTCGCTGACCTCGGCACCGCCAGCCTCACGGTCGGTCTGCTCTGCGCTACCCTGACCGCCCTGCTCTGGCTGCGGGCGGCCCTGTTCGCCACGCCCACCCGAGCGGCCCGCCTCGGGACCGCCGCGACCCTGGCAACCGCCGCCGTCGCCTGCGCGCTGCTGGAGGCGGCCCTGCTCCGGCACGACTTCAGCGTCCGCTTCGTGGCCGAGAACGGCGGACGCCAGGTGCCGTTGTACTACACGCTGACGAGCCTCTGGTCCGCCCTGGACGGGTCGCTGCTGCTCTGGCTGCTGATCCTCGCCGGGTACGCGGCACTGCTGGCCCACCGCCGGCACCCGCCCCGGCTGCACGCCTACGCGATGGTGGTCGTCAGCACGGTGACCATGTTCTTCTACGCGCTGTCCACCTTCGCCGCGAACCCGTTCCGCGAGGTGAACCCGGTACCCGCCGACGGCCCGGGGCCGAACCCGCTGCTGCAGCAGCACCCGGCGATGGGCGTGCACCCTCCCCTGCTCTACGCCGGCTACATCGGCCTGGTCGTGCCGTTCGCCTTCGCCCTCGCCGCACCACTGGCCGGCCAGCAGGGGCGGAGCTGGGTACGGGCCGCCCGACCCTGGGCCCTGGCGGCGTGGGCGGCGCTGACCGCCGGCATCGGGCTCGGGGCCTGGTGGTCGTACGCGGTGCTGGGCTGGGGCGGCTACTGGGCGTGGGACCCGGTGGAGAACGCGTCGCTGCTGCCCTGGCTGACCGCCACCGCCTTCCTGCACGCCACCCTGGGCCGCGCCGCCGGCCGGGCCGGCTGGAACCTGGCCCTGGCATCCGCGAGCTTCGTGCTGGTGCTGCTCGGCACGTTCCTTACCCGGTCCGGCGCGGTGGCCAGCGTGCACGCCTTCACCGACTCACCGTTGGGGCCGATGCTGCTCGGCTTCGTGCTGCTGACGGTCGTCGTGTCGACGGTCCTGACCGGATGGCGCGATCCCGAACCCGCCCACGGCAGGAGCACACCGCTGCTGTCCCGGACGACGGCCGTGCTGGTCAACGGCGTGCTTCTGGTGACGATCGCGGCGGTGGTGCTGATCGGCACGATCTTCCCGCTGCTCTCCGAACCGCTCGGCGGGGTGCGCACCTCGGTCGGACCCGGCTACTACCAGCGCACGGCGGTACCGCTGGCGATCGCGGTGCTGCTGATGTTGGGCGTGACGCCGGCCCTGCGGGTCCGCGACCGGACGCAGGCGCTGCGGCGACTCGCCCTACCCGGCGCCGTGGCGCTCGCCACCGTCGCCGTGGTGGGGCTGCTCAGCCGGCCCGGCCTGCCCGCGCTCACCGCGTTCGGAGCGGCGGCGTTCGTGCTCACCGGCGTGGCCGCAGAGCTGGCCGACCGGCGGCCGCGCTCCGGCCGGACCCGGAAACCGGGTAGGGCTGCCGCACTGGTCGCGCACGCCGGGATCGCCCTGGTTGCGGTGGGTGTCGCGGGATCCTCCGCGTACGGCCGCGACACGGAGCGAACCATCCACACTGGGGAGGCGCTGCGGTTGGGCGACGTGTCCGTGCGCCTGGTCGGCGTGGACCGCAGCGGCGCCAGCGGGGGTATGACCGTACGGGCGCGGCTCCGGCTCACCGAGGCGGGCGGCGGGCAACGAACGGTCCGGCCCGCCCTACGCTACAACCCCGCCCGGGACACCGCTGTCACGGTGCCGGCGATCCAGACCGGACTGCTGCGAGACACGTACGTCACCCTGATCGCGGTCGCCCCGGACAGCGGCAGCGCAACCGTACGGCTCGCGGTGAACCCGCTCGTCGGGCTGCTCTGGGCCGGCGGCACGCTGACGGCCGCGGGGGGACTCCTGGCGGCGATCCGCACCGCCCGTCCGCGACGCCCGGACGTCGTCGCGGCGTCGCCTGACCCGGTCGCCGCCGGGGCCCGGTGATGACCGCCCGCCGCCTGCTGCGACCTGGCCCGGCGCTGGTGCTGGTGCTCATCGTCGCCGTTGGCACCGTGGTCGCCCTCGGCCTGCGGTCACCGTCAACGCCGCTCGACGCCGGCGCCGCCAACGGCGTCACCCCCGCGCCGGCCCCGGCGCTCACGGGCGCCACCCTGGATGGTGGCCGGTTCGACCTGACCGAAGCCCGTGGCCACGTGCTGCTGGTCAACGTGTTCGCCTCCTGGTGCGGCCCGTGCCGGGACGAGCTGCCGCTACTGCTCGAGACGGAACGGCAGTGGTCGCCCCGGGGGCTGCGGCTGGTGGGGCTGAACGTCCGGGACGGCGCCGAGGCGGTCCGGGCGCTACTTGACGAGACCGGCACACGGGAGTTGACCGTGCTGCCAGACCCGGAGGGCACCCGGGCGGTCGACTGGGGCGTCCGGGCAGTGCCGGAGACGTTCGTGGTGGACCGCGACGGCCGGATCGTCGACCGGCAGCAGGGTGTGGTCACCCGGCAGTGGCTTGAGCAGCGGGTGGCGCCGTTGCTGGCCCGATGAGGTGGCGCGCGGCCGTCGGGGCACTCGTCCTCACGGCGCTGATCGGCGCAGCGGGCGCAGGGCTGGTCCGGTCGACCGGCGGCACCGGTCGGGAGGACCCCGTACGCGCCGTGGCAGTGGGTCTACGCTGCCCGGCCTGCCAGGGTGAGTCGGTGGCGGACTCCCGGTCGCCGATCGCGGCGGCCATGCGGCAGGTGGTGGCGGACCAGCTGGCCCAGGGGCGGGACCGCGACGAGATCCGCCGCTGGTTCGTCCAGCGCTACGGCCCGGAGGTGCTGACCGACCCGCCGACCCGCCGGGCGGAGCTGCTGCTCTGGGCCGTACCCGCGCTGACCTTGCTGGCCGGCGGCTACGCGGCCCTGCGCACGCTGCGTCCCCGCCCGACCCCGTCTGCGCGGGCCACGGCCGTGCGGGCGGCGCCCACCGGTCGGGCCGCGCGCCGGGCGTGGCGCGCGGTGTCGGTGGGAATGGTGAGCCTCGTCGCGTCGGTCACGGTGGCCGCCAGCCGCCTGGACCGGCCGGGCCAGGATCCGGAACCGGCCGATCCCGTGACGGTCGCCGTGCAGCTGGCCCGCGACCTCGAGGGGCAGGCCCGCTACGACGCCGCAGCGCGGATGTACCGGGAGGCCCTGCGGGACCGCCCCGACGATGCGATCCAGCTGCGGCTCGCCTTCGCGCTGCTGCGGGCCGGCGACAACGCCGGCGCAGAGCAGTCGGCGCGGGAGGTGCTGACCCGCTCCCCAGACTCCCCGGACGGCCTGCTCGTGCTCGGGCTGGCGCAGCGCGGCAGCCGGTCCGCCGAGGCGGCGCGCACCCTGCGACGCTTCCTGACCATCGCTCCGGAGCATCCAGCCGCCGGAGAGATCAGCCGGCTGTTGGCCGCCGGCCCGTGACACCCCACCCGAACCCCATGGATCCACGGTCAGCTTCTCGACCCTGAAGGGTCGAGCTTGCGGATCGTGACGGCTCGTGGTGATGAGCACGAGGTCACGCCGCGTTCGGCAGGCTGACGGCTGCCCAGCCCGTAACACCGCGTGCGGCGATGTTGCGGGCTGCGTTCCGGTCGGCGTGCTCAGCGAAGCCGCACGACCGGCAGTGGAAGGTGGATTGGTTGGGCCGGTTGGCCTTGGCGACGTGTCCGCAGGCGGAGCATCCCTGCGAGGTGTACGCCGGGTCGACGTGCACGACCGCCACTGCGGACCGCTTCGCCTGGTAGGCGATGTACTGGCCGAGTTGGTGGAACGCCCACGAGTGCAGCGTGACCCGCTGGGGCCGTCTGAGCCGTACCCGGTCGCGGATGCCGCCCAGGTCTTCCAGGGCGATTCCGCGGCCGGTGCGTTCGGCCTCGGTCACGATGCTCTTGGCGATGCGGTGGTTGGTGTCGGCGGCGAACCGGGATTCCTTGCGGCGGCGTTTCTTCAGCAGCCGCTTGGCGGACTTGGTGCCGATGGCCTGGAGTTTCGCGCGGAGCCGCTGGTTGCGGTGCCGGACCCGGTTTGTGGCCTTGCCGCAGTAGTCGCGGCCGTCGGAGTCGGTGGCGAGGTTGACGATGCCGAGGTCGACGCCGAGGAACCCGTCCGGCTCCTTAGTGGGTGCGTCGGGGATGTCGCAGGTGGCGTACAGGAACCACTTGCCGTCCCGGCGGACCAGGTCCGACTCGCCGCGGCGGTGCGCGAGCAGGAGGGCGTGCTGCTGGTCGGAGCAGCCGAACCGGATCGGCCCGGATCGGCCAGCGACCGTCCAGATTGACACGGTGCGGGCAGCCAGTTGCCAGGACAGGCAACGGTCGTCGAACGGCTGCGCCGCGTCGCGACGGAACCGGATCGGTCTGCCCTCGGCGGCCTGGCGCCTCTTCGACCCTGGCTTGCCGAGGTTGCCGGCTTGGATGTTGGCCGTCAGGGTGGCGTACGCGCCGGATACCTTCCGGGCGACGTGGATGGCGGGCTGCGCCGACAGACCCATGTCCTCCAGTTGGCCGTAGGTGAGCCGCTGCAACGACTGCTTGGCGAACACCCGCCGCTGATACGCCTGGGTGGACGCGACGTTTGCGGCCTCGTTGCACAGGTCCAGGGTTGCCCGCAGCGCCGCATGCTGGGCGGCGTCCGGAAACAACCGGACCTGCACGACGATCTTCACCAGGCGTCCTGGTCGGCGTAGTCCTCTTCGGCTGCCATCGACTTCGGCCACCGCCGCCAGGCAGCCCGGTCCGCTTCGTCTTCGGAGCAGCGAGTCACGGTCGTCAGGTGGGTCAGGGCGCCGTCGATGTAGAGCGCAGCCTGATCAACCGTGCCGAGGTCCGGGGCGTCGTAGCCGAGCCGTGCCAGTTCCGCGTGCAGCTCTGCGGCCCGAGACTCGTTCGCCTGCTGCACGCGGGTCGCGTGCCGACGGCGCGCCTCGGTCAGCCAGTCCGGCCTGCTGTCACGCAGCGACCGCACGTCCCGTTGGGTCCAGGGGCGCTCGAGTTTCGGCAGGTCCGCGTAGTCGATGCCGAGGACCTTGGCCGCCCATCTCGGCTTCACGACCTTGTCCAGTTTCGCAGGCATGCCCACACCGTCTCATCTTATCTATGTCACCACGATGGACCCCGGACCCGAATATTCGCAGCGGTAGAAGCGTTGTCTACGACCTGCACGTACATCTTGTCTTCGTCACCAAGTATCGGCGGGACGTCCTCAACGACGCGATGCTCACCCACTGCGAACAGATCATGCGGCAGGTCTGCGCCGACCTGGGCGCCGAGCTGCGCGAGTTCAACGGCGAAGACGACCACGTCCACCTGCTCGTGCACTACCCACCCAAGCTGCCGACCTCCACACTGGCCAACCGACTCAAGGGCGTCTCAGCGCACTACCTACGCAAGGAGTTCACCGACCGGATCAACCGGCACATCATGCACGGGCACCTGGGGTCCCCTTCGTACTTCGCCGCGTCCTGCAGCGGCACCCCACTAGAAGTGATCAAGGACTACATCAAAGAACAGAAACATCCCGGTCCGTGACGCGACTCCTCCCGGCCCTGAAGGGCCAGGATTCCTCGCTAATCCAGTTGAGCCGGGTAGCGCACGCATGGGTGCTGGCCCGCACCGATCGCGGCCGATCCTTCGAGATGCTGCTGACCGCACTCGGCACCGACCTCGCGGATCCGGAGCACAGCTCGACGCGGAACGGCATACACCTCGGCGCCACTGCCGGAACGCTGGACATCCTGCAACGCTGCTACACCGGCCTGGAGGCCCGCGGTGACGTGCTCCGGCTCAACCTGCTGCTGCCCGAAGGGCTCGACCGGCTCGACTGCGTGATCCGGTACCGAAACCAGCTGATCTCCCTGCATGTCTACCACGAGCGGTTGCGGATCTCGGCCGCCCCCGGGTCGGGGCAGCCCGTCCCGGTGGCCGTCCGGGGCAGGTCCTTCATGCTCTGCCCCGGTACGATCGTCGCCGTCGCGCTGCACGGCCGCGCCGAGCCCGCGAGTCGACCGGATCAGGGCAGTGCACCGCCCGACGCGGCGGAATCGTGACGAGACCTGGCACGGGCAGCGGGCCGCCCGATGCCGGCGAGATGGCCGTCCCCGGGCGCAGTTGATTCAGGCCGGTGCTCAGCTGTTCTGTGGGAAGCCGAGGTTCACGCCACCGTGGGACGGGTCGAGCCACCGGCTGGTGACGACCTTGGATCTGACGAAGAAGTTCACTCCCTCTGGCCCGTACGCGTGAGCGTCACCGAACAGTGAGTCCTCCAACCCCCGAAGGAGTAGTACGAGACCGGGACCGGGATCGGGACGTTCACCCCGATCATGCCGATCTCGACCTCATTCTGGAACCGGCGAACTGCGCCACCGTCGTTGGTGAAGATCGCCGTACCGTTGCCGTACCGGTTGGCGTTGACGAGTTCGACGGCGGCGCCGTAGCTGGGCAGCCGGAGCACCGAGAGGACCGGTCCGAAGATCTCGTCGGTGTACATGGACATGTCGCTGTCGACATGGTCGAAGAGAGTCGGTCCGAGGCAGAAGCCGGCATGCTCACCGTCGATCGGGTGGTTCCGCCCGTCGACCACCAGCTGCGCCGCCGCGGACCGACCAGCGTCCAGGTATGACATCACCCGGTCGCGGTGAGCGCCGGTGACCAGCGGCCCCATCTCGCAGCCCGGGCGACGGCCGTCGCCGACGTGGAGTGCCGCGATCCGTTCGCTGATCTTGCCGACGAGCTCGTCACCGACCGGGTCGACGGCCACGACGACGGAGATGGCCATGCAGCGCTCGCCGGCCGAGCCGAAGCCGGCCGAGACGGCGGCGTCGGCGGCCGAGGTGGAGGTCGGCGTCGGGCAGCACGACCATGTGGCTCTTCGCGCCGCCGAGCGCCTGCACCCGCTTGCCGTTACGGGTGCCCGTTTCGGAGCCGACAAACGAGATGGCCTTGACCGTCGGGTGTTCGAGAATCCGGTCGACCGCCTCCTTGTCGCCGTGCACGACGTTGAGAACGCCGTCCGGCAGCCCGGCCTCCGCGAACAACTCCGCCAGGAAGTTCGACGCGGACGGGTCCTTCTCGCTCGGCTTGAGCACCACCGTGTTGCCGCACGCGATGGCGTTCGGCACGAACCACAGCGGGACCATGGCCGGGAAGTTGAAGGGGGTGATCACCCCGACCACGCCGAGCGGCTGCCGGATGGAGTACACGCCCACCTGGGCCGAGGCGTTCTCGCTGAACCCGCCCTTCAGCAGTTGCGGGATCCCGGAGGCGAACTCGACCGCCTCCAGCGCACGCTGGATCTCCCCCGCGGCGTCGGAGAGCACCTTGCCATGCTCGGCGGTGATGATCTGGGCGAGGTCGGACTTTCGGGCGTTGAGCAGTTCCCGGAAGGAGAACATGACGCTCATCCGCCGAGGGAGGGATGCGCTACGCCATCGGGTGAACGCCTCGTCGGCGGCGGCGACCGCCTCATCGACGACCGAGGCGGTTGCGAAGTCGACCTGTCCGGAGACCTGGCCGGTGGCGGGGTCGTAGTCCGCCCCGGCCCTGACGGCACCCGAAACGAGATCCTCGACAAGTACCGGGCGTACCTGCTCGGCCGACCCGACCTCCTCGCCCTCCGCGCCGGCCTGCGCGGACGCCGGCTCGGCTGCTGGTGCGTGCCGGAGCGCTGCTACGCCGAGGTTATCGCCGAACTCGCCGCCTCGCTGCCAACGTCGAGCCTTCGGTAGGAAGCCCGGCGGAGATCTGCCTAGTGGACGTGGTCTGCATCGGGCACGGTGTCGAGATAGAGGAAGTCGGTCACGCCGATCACCCCGACGAGCTGGCGGACGAGCGGCGGCATGTGCCGGCGGGTGGGGTCGTGCACGAGGCGGGGACGGGTGAGGGGCACTCGCCGGCCGCGGGTCTCCAGCTCACAGCCGCCGGCCGCCAGTACGTTTCTCGCCCAGTCGGTGACCCCGTAGGTCAGCGCGGCGACGTAACCGTCGGACGTCCGGAAGATGTTGATCGGCGTCCGGTACGCCCGACCGGAGCGGCGGCCGCGGTGGATGATGACGCCGAAGCCGGGCAGCCGCCCGGCCAGGGGACCGGTCACGCGGTTGGTGACGACCCGGTTGAACCGCGCCAAGCGTCTGGGTAACACCATGGCCACCATGTTCGCCCAGGTGCGGTCGACGCGTCGGCCGACATTTCGATCGCTGCACCGTTTTGCTACCCGCCGACCGGGCGGCATGGTGCTGCCAGGATTCCAGAACGTCCACATTCACCCGCCCTTGGCCCGGCGCAACCGGCCACGGGTCTGGCTCAACGACCTCGCGGGCGTCTGCCGACCGGCTCGCCGAGTGCGGCGGCGGCAATGGCCCGATTAATGCTATTTGGCGGCACATGTGGCGTTGCAAACATAGCAGCACCCGTATGGCCAGCCGGAGAGATGTGAAGCAGCATGTAGACAAAGTTTTAGTGGGGTGGTTCACGTGGTCAGCACCTGTAAAACAATTCGCAATTTTCGCCAGTTCCCCATGGAGGCCCAGCGATCGGCGGATGGGGCGGCACAGGAGCGTGAGCGGCGCCTCCAGACGATCACCAAAAAGCGCAGCAGCAAAGCCGCGAAGCTGTCGGCTCACGCAAGCCAGCGGCTGCAGCGCCTGCTAGGAGACGACACCTGGGCGGACTTGAGGCAACTGATGCAGCAGGAACGGTTGACGTTTCGTGACCTGCTCCAGCCGCCCCAAGGGTTGAGGTCGCCCTACGCGAAACTCAACAAAGCCAGGAAACATAAGGCCGACGCATTCCTGCGAAGTCGAGACGTCAGGCGCGAGGCCATTGCCGCAATAGCGACGGACTATCACGATTCACTAACCGACGTCTTCACGGTCGACGACAACATCAGCACCGGATTCCACCTCTCGAACAACCTCGACAAGTGGTTGAGCCTGTCTCCGTTCCACGATCATGCGCTCCCCTGGGGAGTCTTCGAACCCGACGACAGCCAGGACCCGCACCGGTGGGAAGTGTTCCGGCCGCCGTTCTTCGGGTTCAACTTCGGCTTCACCCCGGTGCACAACGACAACTTCGTCGTTGATCGCATCCATACGCTCAACCCGTCGGTCGGCGACGTCGGCATCTCGATCACAATGGACAACAGCGACGCAGGCGACTTCGACTACGCGTCCGGCGACGCGTTCAGCTCGATAGCGTTCGGCTTCGTGCCGCCCACCACCGGCCTGGTCGAGGTCCTCATCGACGCGCAGTGCGTCGAGGCGACGCACCGCCTGGAAACAGAGGACGAATGGGGCTGGTCGAACTCTGGCACAGGCCAGCGGAACTTCCTGATGCTCGACGTCCTGCATCCCAACGTGGCCGAGCCCTCGTATGCCGAGATGTCGGTCTTCCACGAGGAGACCGACGATGACGAGAGCTTCCTGCAGGAGAAGTTGACCCGTGGCGCCCACTACTTCGCGCAGCTGTTCAGCGCGGGGCCGGTGCCGGCAGGTCAGTCCGTCGTCGTGTGCGCCGGGACGCGTTCGTTCGACATCAGCGGCACAAACGACGTGTCCATTGACAGCACGTCCGACTTTAGGTGGTTCATCAGCTCGGTAGAGGTACGAGTCTCGCCCTGATCACCAGGGGCCCGATCACGATGGTTGGTCTGGCCGTGACCAAGGGTGCCGGCGGCGCCTGTCGTCACGCTCAGGCAGAGGCTGCCCGACCCATCTCGGCGAGGATCCCGGTGCCCTGGCCGAGCTCGATCAGGTAGCCGTCCGGATCACGCAGGTAGCACCGGATCTCGACGCCATGGTCCTTCGGCTCGGTCAGGAACTCGCCACCCCGTGACCGCCACTGCTCATAGACCGCCCGGACGTCGGTGACCCGGACGTTCATCGCGCTGCTGAGCGTGCGCGAATCCGGCGGCGCCTGCGCCTGCACATCCGGCTTGTCGTCGGTCGGGCCACCCTCGTCGTTGATCACGATGTAGCTGTTGTGGAATCGCAGGATCGCCGGCTGGCGTTCCCGCACCACCGTCGCTCCCAGCACCTGCTGGTAGAACTCCCGGGAGCGGTCCACATCCCGCACGATCAGGAGGTGTGTGAGCACCAGCCCAGCCTCGGGCTGGAAGTAGTCGGGCGCCTCGCTCGCCATCACGCCTCCCCCGGGTCCCGTCGGCAGGGCGTACCCGCGTGCGGCGCCGGCACACCCACCGGCTCGACGACGCCGCTGGCCACAATGAGTAACCCTGGCCGGTGTCGGCTGTTACCGTCGGGCCTGTGCCCGCCGACGAGATCCGGCATCGGGTCCGGTCGGCCAGGGTGGCCCGGCTGGCCACCGTCGCAGCGGATGGGCGTCCCCACCTGGTGCCTGTGTGTTTCGTGCTGCTCGACGATGTCGTCTACCACGTGGTGGACGAGAAGCCCAAGCGCCACCGGCGGCTGCGCCGGCTGGAGAACATCCAGGCGACGGGGCATGCCTGCCTGCTGGTCGACGAGTACGACGAGGACTGGTCGCGGCTGTGGTGGGTTCGGCTGGACGGGCACGGCCGGCTGGTGCAGGACCGCGTGGAGGAGGCCGCGGCCCGTGCGGCGCTGGCCGACAAGTACCCGCAGTACGTCCAGCAGTCACCAGCCGGGCCGGTGATCGCGGTAGCGGTGACCGGCTGGTCGGCGTGGTCCGCAGCCGACGCGGCCGGGTGAGCGCCGGCCGGCGTGTCAGCGGGTCGGAGCGAGGGCGTCGAGCACCTCGTCGGCCCGGCGCAGCGACGCCTGCGCGTCGGCGCGGGGTGAGCCGATCTCCGGATCGAAGTTGAGGTCGACGAACAATTCCGTGATGCCGGCCTCGGCGAGTCTGCCGAGGTCGGACCGGATCTGCTCGAGTGTGCCGGTGAGCGGCTCGCGATCGGGTGGGCCTGTCGGGCGTACGCGGACCGCGCCGCGGCAGACGAATCGCAGTGAGCCGGGGTCGCGGCCGGCCTCGGCAGCGGCGGCCTTGACGGTCGCGACCGCCTCGCCGATGCCTGTCAGGTCCGCCTGGCTGCCACTGACCCAGCCGTCGGCGAGCCGGCCGGCCCGGCGCAGCGCGGCGGGCGCCTGGCCGCCGAGGAGAATCGGCGGGTGTGGCCGCTGCACGGGTTTCGGCTCCAGGCGCGTCGGCGGGACCTGGTAGAACTCGCCGCGATGTTCGGCGACGTCGTCCTGCCACAGGGTACGAAGAACGGCGAGGAACTCCTCGGCGCGCTGGCCCCGCCGATGCTTGCTCACCCCCGTGGCCTGATACTCCTCGTCCGCCCAGCCGAGGCCGAGTCCCACGTCGAGTCGTCCGCCGGCGAGGATGTCGAGGGTCGCGGTCTGCTTGGCCAGCAGCACCGGGGATATGAACGGCATGTTGAGCACCGCGACGCCGAGCCGGATCCGCGTGGTGTGGGCCGCCAGGAACGCCAGCGTGGTCAGTGGGTCCTGGACGCTGTGGTAGGTCTCGCTCCAGCCGAGGTCGGCGGGGACCAGGAGCCGTTGGAACGTCCAGAGCGAGTGGTATCCGAGCTGCTCGGCCCGGCGGGCAACATGGATCATGTTCTCCGGTGTGGCCCACGAGCCGGAGACGGGCGGGGCGAATCCAACCTCCACCCGCGCACCGTACCCGGATCGGGCGAGGAAGTGGCTCGGTTCAGGCCCCGACGCTGCGATCCACCGGACGCAGCAGCCGCCGGAAGTCCTTTGGCAGCTCGGATTCCAGGTTCTCGAGGTCTTTTGCGCTCACCGCCTCGCGCAGGGTCGTCAACACGGCGCGGGCAACCTCGGCGGTCCGGTCGTCATCCGTTCCCGCGCGGGCCCCTACCTCATTGAGGAACTTCACGAGGTCGATCCGTTCGGCGAAGTCCACTTCCTTGTGCAGGTAGCCTTGCAGCTCCTCGGGGAGCTGCGTGGCCAGGTGCCGAGCCTCGCCGCCACTGACCCCTTCCGCCAAGGTCGTCAGCGTGGCTCCGACGACGTCCGCCGCCTCCGCCGCCGGCATTCGCGCCCGCTTGCCCACCGTTTCGAGAAACTCGGCATAGTTCACGGGTTCTCCTTCCCGACCAGTTGGTGCACCTCGCAGCGTCTGTGACCGGTGTCGAGAGTTGTTCTCTCTCGTACAACTGTGCGTGCTACGAGCCGGGGCGCTGCCCGCCACCGGCACCCACCGGTTCGATCACCTGCCGGAACTCCTTCGGAAGCTGGGCCAACGCGTCCTCGAAATTCTCCCGGGAAACCGCCTCACGGAGCGTGGTGAGCACCGCGCCGACCCCGGGACCGGCGATCGCACGGTCGATGGCCGGGTGGTCTGCCACCCGCCGCACGAACTCGTCGAGCCCGAACGACTTGGCATGTTCCGCTCTACGCGGCGGCGGATTGCGCAGGGGATCGTCAAGCCCTCCGGGAAGCTGATAGGCGAGGTCCTCAGCCTTGCCGGAGCTGATCCGATCTGCCAATGTCTCCAACGTCGCGCGGCTGAGTGTCGCTGCCTGATCGGTCGACACCTTCGCCCGCGTGGCCACTAGGTTGATGAAATCCTGGTATTCCACCTGATTCCCCTCTCAAGCCGGATCGCCGTCGAACCGCCAGTTACACGCCCCTGACCTCAATGCGCCGCGATCGCGCACTTCTCCTCTCGGGTGCCGAGCGAACTGGTACCTCGACAGCCTCCTGGGACGGGGGGTGACCCTGCCTCATCCTCATCGGGCGAATCGCCAAGGCACGCTACGGAGACATCCTCGACCTTCGCGCGAGCCCCCATCCCAGCCGGAGTCACCGCCCGCTCGAGGGACGAACTGGCCGAGGAACGCAACGGCGGAATACCGGACTACCGCCGTGTGACGTTACGCCGGAGCTCAGATCGTTCGGGACAGGTGCGGAGCAGGACCGGTACGGCAAGCACCAGCTCACGGTCCACGACGGCGACTACCTCGAGATTCCGCTCGAACGCGAGGCAGAGCTGGTAGCGGAGTTGCGCCAACGCGGCTACGAGGTGACGCGCGACGACGAGCTCATCAACCTGCTCGACGGCCTCAGCCTGAGTTCCCTCCCCCCGCTTGAGGAGTGACGGAGACGCCGGCATCGCTTCCGAGGGCTGATGGTGGTCGGCCAGTCCGACGCGAGCCAGCGTCTCCGTAGCTAGTGCTCATCGCCGGCGCTGGCTCAGACCCGGAAGGCCGCCGGTCACGGTCCGCACGCTACCGTCCGGCTGCTCCGGCCCGGCTTCTGCCGGAGGTCAGCCGCGCGGCCACCCGGTCGCGCAGCGCGCGCTCAGCGCCGCGCTGGCGGTGGCGGCGAGCGGCGTCCCGACGCCAGAAACGCTGGCTACGGCCCGATAGACGGTTGTGAAGGTCCGCGTCGCCCCGCATGATCGTTCTGTGGCACCGGGTCACCGGGAGACTCGTGCAGCCCCTTCGGGGTATTGCTGCGGTGACGACCCAGCGAGGCGACGGGAGGATCTCATGCAAGGGGAGCTGCAACGCCTTGTCGACGCTCTCGCCGCGTACGCGGGCCGCCCGGCGCTGATCGAGGACCGCCGTCAGCGGGTGGTGGTCTACAGCGAGCACACCGGGTTGATGGACGACGTGCGCAAGGCGTCCATCCTGCGCCGGCAGAACACCCCGGAGGTGATGGCGTGGTTCCGGGACGTCGGCGTCATGGACGCCCGTACGGCCGTGCGCACGCAGGCGTCGCGAGAGCTCGACCTGCTGCCGCGGGTCTGCGTGCCGATCCGTCACCAGGACCTGCTGCTGGGGTTTGTGTGGTTCATCGACGCGGACGGCACGATGGCCGACGCGGACATCACCGCCACCGGCCTGATGAGCGAGCTGTCGCTGGCGCTGTACCGGGAGAACCTTCTCGGTGAGCTGGCCTCACAGCGCGAGAGTGAGGCGGCGCGGACCCTGCTCTCCGACAGTGAGGCCAGCCGGGACCAGTCGGTGCGGATCCTGCGCGAGACCGGCCTGATCGCCGGGGACGGGCCGGCCACCGCGCTTGTCGCGCAGCTGGTGCCGTTGCACGGCGAGCTGCCCGACGAGGTGGCACGGCTGGCGCTGGAGCAGGCGCTGGTCACCACCCGGCGGTGGATCGGCACGCGGGAGGCGCTGCACCTGGTCCGCGACGACCACGGGGTGCTGCTGCTCTGCGGCGGGCGGGGTGCCGGGCGCCCCTCCCCCGAGGTCGTCGCGAAGCTGCTCGACGACAACCTGCGGCAGGCGACCCGTGGGCTCGACTCGGTGGAGCGCGTCGTGGTCGGGGTCGGGCAGCCGCGGTCCCGGCTGACCGAGGCGATCGGGTCGTACGGGGAGGCGCTGCGGTCGGCCCGGGTGGGCGTGCGGTTGCCGGCGCTCGGCCCGGTGGTGTCGTGGGCGGGGCTGGGTATCTACCGGGTGTTGTCGCGGATGGAGGGTCGGCACCTGGACATCGCCGACGTGCACCCCGGTCTTGAGCGGTTGCTGCGGGAGCAGCCGAACCCGGTGTTGCTGCAGACCCTGGAGCGCTATCTGGATCTGGCCGGGAACGCGCACGCCACGGCCGAGCAGTTACGCTTGCACCGCACCACGCTCTACTACCGGCTACAGCGGATCGAGGAGCTGGCCGACACCGACCTGAAGAACGGAAACGAGCGGCTCTGTCTGCACCTGGCGTTGAAGCTGGGCCGGTTGACCGGCGCCTACCGGCCGCAGGAGTGACACCGGTGGGCAGGGCTGTCGCCCCGCCCACCGGGTCCCCCGGTTACAGGCCCGCGGCCACGGCCGCCGACCGGCCACCGACGATCGGCAGCTCGATTCGACTGCGGTCGAAGTGGACGGTGATGTCGGCTCGGTTCTGCTTCGCCCGGCTGCTGTAGCCGGAGTACGAGCCGAGCAGCACCACGCCGACCTGGTTGCCGGCCGCGAAGACGTAGTCCTCGGGAAGCAGCGGCACGTCGACGGAGTTCTTCTTGCCCGGCACCAGCGGCGTCGTCACTGACGGCGAGGTCAGGTTGAGGCCGTCCAGGATGCCCTTGGTCACCAGCTCCTGCGGAGCGGTGACGACGGTCTTCTCGGTCTGTCGGTAGCAGGCGTCCTCGGCGTGTCCGCCCCAGGTGGCCGAGTCGCCCCAGCAGTCCTCGGTGGTCAGCGTCCGGATGCCGTCACCGGAGGTGCTGAACCGCGGTCGGGTGCCGTAGTCCACCAGCAGGCCCGCGAAGCTGGTGTCTTCGCCGTTCACCGACGCGTTGATCTTGACGATTGGTGTGCCCGAGATGTGCAGCGGCTCGCGCAGCGGCTGGGAGAGGAAGACCAACCGGTTCTCCGTGTTCGCCGCCGGGTCCGACGGGTGCCGGATCGCGTTGGTCTGGCTCATCGACGGGGTGTCCTGGAATGTCCGGGACGCCTTACCTGGCTGCGGGCGGACCGACAGCCCGCCGGCCGCCCCCTCGTCGCCGGCGCCCAGGAACACCTGAGTGCTCCGGACGGCCGGGACCGGCCAGCTGCGGTAGGTCTCCCAGACGTCCGGCGTCCGCTCGATGTCGGCCATCGGCTCGGCCATGATGCCGTTCTTCACCCCGTGCAGCCAGAAGTCGAACCACCGGTGCAGGGTGTGCACCCACTCACCCCGGCGGAAGTCGAACGGGTCGATGTGACCGGTGCCGGTGAGCCAGAGCTTGCGCGGCACGTTCTCCTCGGCCAGCGCGTCCCACCACTTGCTGAAGTGGTCCGCGCGGACGTTGTTGTCGTTGATGCCGTGGACCACGAACACACTCGCTCGCACCCGGTCGGCGTGCGGGACGTAGTCTCGCTCGGCCCAGAAGGCGTTGTAGTCGCCGGTGACGTCGTCGCCGTCGACACCGAGCTGGGTCCGCACCGCCGCACAGTGTTCCCGCCGCTGCGGGTTGGTGACGGTGTTGGCGAGGCTGCCGGAGTAGTTGTTCGCCCGGGTGACCAGGCCGTTGCTGCGCGAGTAGTCGTACCAGCTGGAGATTGCCGAGATCGGCACGATGGTGGTGAGCCCCGGCACGCCGCTGGCGGCGGCCGCGTTGGCCAGCGTCCCGTCGTACGACTTGCCGATCATGCCGGTCTTGCCGTTGTGCCAGTCGGCGACGACCCGTTCGCCGGCCGCGTTGGTGCCGGCCCGACGACCGTTGAGCCAGTCGATCGCGGTCGGCGCGCTGATGTTGTCGGCGCGACCACCGGTGACCGGACAGCCGGTCGAGTTGTTGGTGCCGATCATGTCGAGCAGGACCACCGCGTAGCCGCGCGGGACGAAGTAGTTGTCGTAGAAAAGCGGCCACTGGTCGTTGAGGCCGTCGCCGTCGATGTCAGCCTTGCACTCGCTCTCGTTGCCCCGACACACGGTGGAGTAGTAGGGGCTGGCATCCATGACCACCGGCGCCCGCAGGCCGGCATCGCTGGCCTTGGGCCGCATGATGTCCATCGCCACGACGTCGCGGGCGCCGTCGCCGTCGGTGTCGACGTCGGAGGTGACGAATACCCGCTCGCGGATCGCGTCGGCATACCCGAACACCGGCTGGGTGACTCCGTGCTGAATGAGCGGACTGACCCGGCCCGCCGTCGGCTGCGCCGTCGCGGTTGCCGCCGGTAGGCCGACGGCGATGGCCGCAACGACCATCACCGACGCTCGCCACCAACTCCTTGTGGTTCGCATGGTGCTCCTCCCCATCTCCGGCACCGGCCGTGGACCGGTCGTCCCAGGCGAGGACGACGGGCCGGCGGTGCGGCAGTTGTCTCGCACCCTAGAAACCGATTCACGGATGGTCATCGGACAGATGCGGGAGGTGATCGTCGTTCGGTCCTACGTCTGTCGCATCTCGACAGGCGTAGGACCGGACGGCGGGTGATTCCAACAGGTGCTCGATGACGTGCCGGCCGCCCGGCCATAGGTTCGCCGCACCACCTCCGTCGGCCAACCAGACCGTCACCCAGGGTCACCGGCGGAGCCCATCGGTGGCATCGGAGACGAGCGCGCCAACCGGTTGCCGGGCACGGGAAGGGCGGGATGTGCGGTTCTCGGGCCCAGCCGTGATCCCGCGGTTCATGGGGCGGTTCCTGGTGCCGGCGGCGTTCGCGGCGCTCTTCGCCGCACCACTGTGGTTCATGGTGGTCGGCTCACTGCGACCTGCTGGCCTGCCCCCGCCCCGCACCATCGAGGTGCTCCCACCCGAACCGACCGTGGCCGCGTACGCCCGGCTGCCTGAGCTGATCCCGCTGTTCCGGTACCTGGCCAACTCGGCGCTGGTCGTCGCGGTCGCCGTGCCGCTGACCGTCATCGTCGCCTCACTGACCGGCTTCGGGCTGCGGCTGTTGACGCCGGTTGCCCGCCGCCGGGCGGTCCTGGGCCTGCTGGCGGTGCTCCTGGTGCCGGTCACCGCGGTGTGGGCCACCCGGTTCGAGCTGTTCCGACTGGCCGGCGTGGTCGACACGTACGTTCCGTTGCTGGCCCCGGCGCTGCTCGCCGGCAGCCCCTTCCTGGTGCTGCTCTACGCGTGGAGCTTCGGCGGTGTGCCGGACACCCAGCTCGGGGCGGCCCGGTTGGAGGGCGCCGGTTGGTTGACGATCTGGCGCCGGGTGGCGCTGCCGCAGGTGCGCCCGGCGACGCTGGCCGTCGGTGTGCTCGCCTTCACGCTGCACTGGTCCAACCTGATCGACCCGCTGCTCTACCTGCAGAGCGGTGACCGCTACACATACCCGCTCGGCCTGCAGTTCCTGCGGCTGCTGAACCCGACGGACTGGCCGCTGCTGATGGCCGCCTGCGTTGTCGCGACAGCACCGTGCGTGGTGGTGTTCCTGCTCGCTCAGCGAATCCTGCTCAACGACGATCCGCTGGCGGCACTGAGATCTGGAGGTCGTAGGTGAGCACGTTCCGCGCTCGACGATGGGTTGCCCTGATCACCGCCGCGCTGCTGCTCGGCTACGCGGCCGGCTGCGGCGCCGGCGACCGCGCGGCCGACCGACCAGGCATCACGGTCGTGCTCTTCGGCGACGCTGAGGAGATCGCCGGCTACCGCAGCCTGGTCGCCGCCTTCGAGCAGGCCCACCCCGACGTGCCCGTCAACCTCTCCCCCGTCGCCACCCAGGACGATCTGATGGCCCGCCTGACCACCTCGTTCGCTGGCGGGCAGCCACCGGACGTGTTCCTGCTCAACTACCGCCGTTACGGCCAGTTCGCCGCCCAGCAGGCGATCGAACCAGCGCAGGCGTACCTCGACCGCAGCGAGGCGCTGAAGGAGAGCGACTTTTCCCCGCGGGCGCTGGACGCCTTCCGGTTCGACGGTAAGACGCTGACCTGCCTGCCGCAGAACATGTCCTCCCTGGTCGTCTACTACAACGCCGACCTGTTCGCGGCGGCCGGAGTGCCGCTGCCGAAGGCCGGCTGGACCTGGGACGACTTCCTGGCCGCCGGGCGGGCCCTGACCGGCGACGGGAAGTACGGCGTGGGCGTGGAGCCGTCCCTGCCGCGGCTCGCCCCGTTCGTCTGGTCCAACCGGGGTGAGCTGGTCGACCACCCGGACAAGCCGACCACCCTGACCCTCACCGACGACCCGGCCAGCCGCGCCGCCGTCGACTGGTTCCTCGACCTGCAACTGAAGCACCACGTCGTGCCGCCCGACGCCGAGGAGCAGAGTGAGTCGAGTGAGGCCCGGTTCCTGCGCGGCACGCTCGGCATGTACCTCAACAGCCGGGTCGCCGTGCCGACGCTGCGCACCATCGACGGCTTCACCTGGGACGCGGCGCCGCTGCCGATCGCGCCGGGCGGCGTACCCGCGTCGATCCTGCACAGCGACGCCTACTGCATGAGCGCCGGCCTGCCCGACCACGACCAGGCCTGGCGGTTCATCGAGTTCGCGATGGGCGGGCAGGGCCAGCGGATCCTCGCCGGGTCGGGCCGCACGGTGCCGTCCCGGCTCGACGTGGCCAACTCCCCGGACTTCCTCGACCCGCAGAAGCCCCCTCGGTCGTCGCGGGTCTACCTCGACGCCGAGCCGCACCTGCGCGCCACCCCGCGCACCGGCACCTGGTCGCGCGTGGAGCGCGAGGCCGGTGGCCTGCTCGCGGAGGTCTTCTACGGCCGGATCGGACGCGAGGAGGGGCTGCGACAACTGGAGGACAAGCTCCGGCCGCTCTTCGCGCTCCCGGTGGGCGCCGGTGGCTGAGCGGGGCGTGATCCGCCTCGAATCGCTGACCAAGTCGTACGGGAAGGTCGTCGCCCTCGACGGCGTCGACCTGGCGGTGCGCGCCGGCGAGATGGTGACCCTGGTCGGCCCGTCCGGTTCCGGCAAGTCGACGATCCTGCGGCTGATCGCCGGGCTGGACCGGCCGGACCGTGGCCGGGTCGTCGTCGACGGGCAGGACGTGGCCCAGGTGCCACCGCACCGCCGCGCGGTGGCAATGGTCTTCCAGGACTACGCGCTCTACCCCCACCTCACCGTCCGCGGCAACCTGCTGTTCGGGCTGCGGGTCCGCCGCGTCCGGCGCGCGGAGGCCGAAGAGCGGGCCTGCGCGGCGGCCGACCGGCTCGGCATCGCGGAACTGCTCGACCGCTACCCCGACGAGACCTCCGGCGGGCAGCGCCAGCGCATCGCACTGGCCCGCGCGCTGCTGCGCGAGCCGACCGTCTACCTGCTCGACGAGCCGCTGGCCAGCCTGGACGCGCCGCTGCGCTTCGCCACCCGCGCCGACCTGCTCACCCTGCACCGGGAGCTGGGCACCACCACCATCCACGTCACCCACGACCAGGCCGAGGCGATGACGCTCGGCGAACGGGTCGTCGTCCTGAACCGAGGGCGGGTCCGTCAGATTGGCCCGCCGCAGCAGGTCTACGACGAACCCGAGGACACCTTCGTGGCCGGCTTTCTGGGCAGCCCGCCGATGAATCTGGTGCCCGGCGGCGGCGTGCTGGGCGGCGGCA
Organism: Micromonospora cremea; assembly: GCF_900143515.1. Lineage (NCBI taxonomy): Bacteria > Bacillati > Actinomycetota > Actinomycetes > Micromonosporales > Micromonosporaceae > Micromonospora > Micromonospora cremea. Next base: position 2,520,739 of record NZ_FSQT01000001.1, read on the forward strand.
CCGACCTGACCCTCGGCGTACGCCCCGAGGATCTGCGGCTCGACCCCGACGGGCCGGTGACCGCGACCGTGGAAGCGGTCGAGGCGCTCGGCAGCGAGGCCGTCCTGCTGACCCGCTGCGACGACGGCACGCGGCTGACCGTGCGCACCGGCCCTCGGCCCGGCGTGTGGCCGGGCGACCAGGTGCGACTGCGCGCCGACCTGGGCCGGATCCACCGCTTCGACGCCGACACCGGGCGACGCCGGTGACCTCCGGCCGGGTCGGCCGACCACTGACCGCGTGGGCGTTCCTCGCGCCGTACGCGGTGGCGGTCGCGCTGCTGATCGCGCTGCCCGCACTGCTCAACCTCGGCTACGCGTTCACCGACCACACCGGACTGACCCGGGACCCTCATTTCGTCGGCTTGGACAACGCGCGCCGCCTGCTCGCCGACGGTTTCCTCGCCGACAGCATCCAGGCCTCCGCGATCCACCTGGCGCTGGCCGTACCGCTGCGGCTGCTGGCCGCCATCGGGCTCGGGCTGCTGCTGGCCGCGCCCCGCCCTGGCGGCCGCTGGTTCCGGGTCGCGGTCTACCTGCCGACCGTGGTACCCGACGTGGCCCTGGCGGTGCTCTTCCTGTGGGTGCTCAACCCGCTCTACGGCCCGCTCAACCAACTGCTCGGGCTCTTCGGCCACCCGGGCATGAACTGGCTCGCCGAGCCCGGCTCCGCACGGACGGCGGTAGCGCTGATGCTCGCGTTCCCGATCGGTGAGGGTTTCATCGTCGTGCTCGCCGCCCGACGGATGCTCGACGGACGGCTGTACGAGGCTGCGACGCTGGAAGGCTGCGGCCCGTTCGGCCAGTTGCGCCGGCTCACGCTGCCGCTGCTCGCGCCAGTGCTGCTGCTGCTCGCCGTCCGCGACACGATCCTCACCCTGCAGGTCAACTTCGTGCCGGCGTACGTCCTCACCGACGGCCGGCCCGCAAACGCCACGCTCTACCTGCCGGTCTACATCTTCGACCAGGTCTTCGAGTTCTCCGGCTTCGCCTACGGGGCCATGATCACGAGCGTCCTCATGGTGGTCACCGGCGTCATCATCACCGCGCTGCTGCTGATGGTGCGACGCTGGCGGGTGCTGCGCTGAGCGTGACATCCTGCTGCGGTGAGACTCCGGATGTTCGCCGTCGTCGCCACGGTTCCGTTGCTCGTCGCCTGCGGCGGCACGGACGCCGGGCAGCCCACCGACCGGAGGCCGGGAATGCTCGCGAACCTGCCCAGCTGCGACCGGGTGCCGCTGGACGCCGACGCCGAGGTTGACAGCCAGGTCACCGGCCTGCTCCTGCCGGAAGGCGCGCGGGTCACCTCGGTGGTCGAACAGGGCGCCCTGACCACGGTCGCGGCCACCATCCGGATGACCCCGCTGGACGTCCGCGCCCACTACGAGAGCCGTGGCGACATCGACCTACTGCGCGCCGAGGACGAGGTGTTCGAGGCCGAGGTGCTGATGCGGGCGCAGGAACGACGGACGTATCTGCGGGCCACCGCGCTCTGCGCGGACGGAACGACGCTGACCGCGGTGGTCGGGCCCGACTCGGAAGAGGCCGGCCTACCCGAGTTCCAGAGCAACTGACCATCGAACCGAGCTGATGCATGCCGACCCGGAACCAGGCGTTGCGCGTACGTCGGCGCGATCGGCTCGCTCGCTCTCGACAGGTGTCCTAATCAGACAGGGTGAATCGCGACAGATGCTCGGTGACGTCGGCCACTCCACTGTCTAGCGTGCGTACTGAAGACCACTTTCCGGTCGCCACGGCGCGTGGACAGGGAGACTGCATGAGACTCACGCTCGCCCGAAGGTACCGCGGCCTCGCGATGACAACGAGTCTGGGGCTGGTCGTCGCGCTCGCGCTGACCGCCTCGTCCGCACCCCGGCCGGTCCAGGAGTCGCTGGCCACCAACTCGCCCACCGGTCCGATGGAAATCCCCGACGAGTGGATGACCGCCCAGCGGATGAGCGACGGCAGCCGGGACCTCTCGGTGGCCAAGTACGCAAAGGCGCGCGGCGAGGCCCACGATCTCAACCTGCGCACCCGCCTCCTCAACCGCGACCTGGCGCAGCGGGAGTGGAACTTCTTCGGGCCTAGCAACATCGGCGGCCGGGTCGTGGACATCGCCGTCGACCCGCAGGTCCCCGACCAGATCTTCATCGCCGCCGCCTCCGGCGGCGTCTGGAAGTCCGACGACGCCGGCGCCACGTTCGAGACGGCCTGGCCGGACGACGGGACGCACAGCATGGGCGCGGTCGCGATGACCAGCGACGGCGTCCTCTTCGCCGGCACCGGCGAGGCCCAGCCGGGTGGCGGCTCGATCACCTTCGGCGGCGACGGCATCTACCGCTCGAAGGACCGAGGCAAGACCTGGCGGCACGTCGGCCTGAAGGACAGCCACGCCATCGGCCGCTTCGCCATCGACCCGAGCAACGAGGACCGGATTTTCGCCGCCGCCAGCGGCAACCTCTTCGTACCGGGTGGCCAGCGCGGCGTCTACCTCTCGGAGAACGGTGGGAACAGCTGGACGCAGGTGCTCGCGCCGCCGAACGCCACCACCGGCGCCACCGAGGTCGTGATCGACCCGAGCAACCCGCGCCGGATGTACGCGGCCATGTGGGACCACCTGCGCGAACCACATCAGCGCACCTACGGCGGGCTCGGCTCCAGCCTCTGGCGCTCCGACGACGCCGGCCGCACCTGGTCGCGGATGACCAACGGCCTGCCCACCGACGCCGACCAGGGCCGCTGGGGCATCGCGGTCGCCCCGGACAACCCCCAGCGGCTGTACGCGTACGTCGGCACCGCACTCGGCCCGTTCCGCGCCTTCTACCGCTCCGACGACGGCGGCGACAGCTGGACGCAGACCCCGGTCACCGCCGGTCAGGCGTCCCAGTCCACGTTCAGCTGGTGGTTCGGCAAGCTCTTCGTCGACCCCGGTAACTCCGATCACGTCTTCCTCACCGGGGTCAACCTGATGCGCTCGACCAACGGCGCGCAGAGCTTCTCGTCGGTGAGCGGCGTGCACGCCGACCAGCACGCGATGCGCTGGGACCCGAAGGTGCCCGGGCGGGTCTACCTGGGCAACGACGGCGGCCTCTACCGATCCGAGGCGAACGGCGCGAGCGGCTGGGTCAAGGCGACCTACGAGCCTTACACCCAGTTCTACACGGTGGACGTGGCGCAGACCGATCCGGTGTTGAAGGTTGGTGGCGCGCAGGACAACGGCTGCAATCGCGGCTACAACGGCGTCGGTGGCGCGTGGAACGCCATCGGCTGCGGTGACGGCCTCCAGGTGGTCATCCACCCGGAATTCCCGAACATCGTCTTCGGGTGCAGCCAGTACGGCTCCTGCTACCGGTCGGAGAACTCCGGTGGCAGCCCCCGCCAGAGCATCGGCACCGGCCAGACGACCTCGGAGCGGCGCAACTGGCTGACCCCGCTGCAGTTCGACCCGAGCGACCCGAACGTCATGTACTACGCCGGGAATATCCTCAACCGCTCGACGGACAACGGCCGCACCTGGACGCCGATCAGCCCAGACCTCACCGGCGGCGGCCCCAACGACCCGAACGGCTACCCGTGGGGCACGATCACCACCGTCGCCGCTGCGCCCACCGACGGCAACAAGCTCTACGTCGGCACCGACGACGGGCGGTTGTGGTGGACCGACGACCTCGGGCAGAACTGGCAGCAGGTCGACCCGGGGCAGCTGCCCGGCACCTGGGTCACCCGGGTGGCGGTGAACCCCGCCGACAAGAACATCGCCTACGCCACCTTCTCCGCGTTCCGGTCCGGTAGCGACCGGTCGCACGTGATGATGACCCGCGACGGCGGTCGTACCTGGAGCAACATCGGCCAGGGCCTGCCGGACGCGCCGGTGAACTTCGTCGTCCCGACCGCCGACGGCCTGCTGCTGGTCGGCACCGACGTCGGGGTGTTCATGTCGGCGTGGAACGGTGGCGAGTGGGCGGCGCTGGGCACCAACCTGCCGCAGGCGGCCGTGATGTACCTGCGTTACCACGAGCCGAGCCGGCAGCTCACCGCGGCGACCTTCGGGCGGGGCGTCTTCGACCTCACCGTGCCCCGCTGCCCGGCAGCGTCGACCAAGCTGCCGCTCAAGCAGACCGGTGTCGGCGTGATCGGCGTGCTCGCCTCCTGCCGAGCGGGCTGATCAACCGGTAGTTCGTCGCGTCTGACGCGGCTCGCAGGCCACCTTCCGGACCCGGGAGGTGGCCTGCTCGTTGACGCGCAACGCATTCGACACCCGAAGCCCGTCGACTGGTCGGCCGGACAGGCTCGGTACGCCGTGTCACGCCCAGCGCCGCCCTGCCTGCCATCAGGCCGGCAGAGCCGTCCGGTCGTCCGCTCCGCCGGACCGACTCGCACGCCTCTTGCGCCTTCTGCCAAGTAGCGTCGTCGACCCCTTCGAGCCGTCCCACCCCACGGCCGGGACCGCCAGACATGTTCGGGTTCTGAACGGCCGCGCGGTCGGTCTGGCTGAGACATTCCTGGTACGCCGCGAAGCCATTCTGGCCCTGGCTGTCACCGCCTCCGGTAGCCGTGGCGTCCGACCCGCCGCAGGCGCCCATCATCAGCACGGTCGAGGCGGCGGTCAGTGCGGCCGCCACCGGTCGACCCCTTCCAACTGAGGGTTGACGGTGGTCGGCCGGCCCGTTGCGAGCCGGCTTCTCCGTGACTAGTGCTCAGCGCCGGCGCTTGTTCAGACTCGGCAGACCGCCGGACACGGTCCGCACGCTGCCGTCCGGGTTGCTCCGGCCGGGCTTTTGTTGGGCCTCTGTCACCCGCCGCCCGGCCTGGTCGGAGGCACTCAGGTTGACGACGATCCGGTCTGACCGCCGCCAGCTCCGTAGGTGAGCCAGAGCCAGCTGACTGTCGGCGACGCCGGTCAGCGCACGAATCGCCGGCATGGCCCTGGTCGCGTCTGCGAGCAGGAGATGGGCGACGTCGGCTGGGCTCAGATTGCGCGGTGAGGCGTTGCCCGCCGAAACGAGAGACCCGTGGATCTCCCCATTCTCAAGCCACAGCCACACCGGCCGCTTGCCATCGCCGGCCCGCATCACCGGAGTTGTCGACGGGGTAACTGGCCTAGACGACGGCGTGGACGAGGCCGGCTTGGCCGAGAGGTGGGCTTGCAGAGCGGCCGGCGGCCGCGCTCGTCGCCGCGACTGTGCCGGGACGTCGACAATTGAGCGGGGCAAGGCCGCCCCTCCCGACGACGTCCCCGCGCCGGATTGCGGCGGCTCGGTCGGGACCGCCTGCCGTTCCCCCACGAACCAGCCGGCGAATTCCCACTGCTCCGGCGTGAACCTGACCGGGATGGCCTCGGTCAGGTGCGGTGCCGACGGGTCCTGAACGGTGAGTTGTGCGCGTCGCTTCGCATGGTCGGCTGCGGTGAGTGACCCGATGTCGAGGATCGCGGCCAGCGGTATCCGTCTGACGTAGGTCCTCGGCCACGGCAGCAACCGCCAACGCCGGAGGGCAAGGTGCTCCTCCTCGAACCAGGCGTCCCAACGCTGAGCGACCATCCCCGTCACCTCCCGTGCTGCGCACGTTAGCGGCCTGATGATCACGACTGCACTCGGCTCATCGGGCAGTTGAGATGACGGATCATCTGGTTGTGTCAGCGGTGCAGGCGGCGCGAGCAGTCGTCATCGTGACGGCCGCGGAGCACCGGGCACCGACTACTGGTGGCGGAGGAACCGCTGGCCCTCTCGGGGACGGTCATCTACGCAGCCGCCGGGCGCAGGGGCCGTCGTGGCCGTCGCGGAGGAGGCAGCGCCGGCCGCCAGGTAGCCGCAGGTCGCAGAAGACCCGGTGCCGGAGGAACTGCTGGTCCTCTTCGGAGACGGTGGTCTCCCCCGGGTCAGCCATCGGGAGCACCAGCATCCACCGCCCGATGACCCGGGCCAGGCGTTGTGCGGCAGACAGGTCGCTGGCAATCACGGGCAGGTGGATGACGTACCGCTGGCTCATCTCGGGTCGTCCCGCTCGTTGCGGGCACGGGCCTGGTCGGTCTGCCAGCGGCGCAGCGCGTTTTTGATCCGGACAGTCTCGAGGCGGCTCTCGGCGAGAGCGGCGTAGACGGCGGCCATGTCGACGGCGACCCGGTCGAGGAAGGCGTACACGTCGTCGGGGTTCAGACCGCGACGGCCGAGCCCGGTCGGCGCGAAGCGGCGCTCACGCACCTGCCACGGCAGCAGGCTGGTGTACGTCGAGGAGCGATACGTCGCTCCGACCTCTCGTGCCGGTCGTTCGTTGCGGGCAATCATCTGCTCGACCTGCCTTTCCCTTGATGGAAGGGGTGGGCCTTGTTCACACCGCTCGCGCGGGCCCACCCCGCCTGCCACCGCGGCTTCGACTAGCGGCACGGCAGCAGGTTTGCTGTACGGCGTCACTCGACCGGGCTATAGATCCGCCTCCCGCCTTGAGGCTCTGCCGCCTCGACAAATATACGGACAGGGGCACAGGGGCACAACCAGTGCGGCCCACGGGGGGACAAGGCTTACCAGGTATGACCGTCGATCCGCGCTCGCATACACCCGTCTATGTGCAGGTCGCCGACATATTGCGGCGGCGGATCGAATCCGGTGAGCTGGCGCCCGGGGTGTCGCTGCCGAGCGAAGCCCGGCTGACCCAGGAGTACGGCATCGGCCGTGAGGCCGTCCGGATGGCGATGTCGATCCTGCGGTCCGAGGGGTTGGTCAGCACCGTTCGCGGTCACGGAACGAGGGTGCGAAGCTCGCCCGAGCGGCAACGGGTAGAACTGCCGGCCGGCGCGTCGGTCGTCGCTCGAATGCCGACCGGCCGAGAACGGAACGAGCTGCACCTGGACGAGGGCGTCCCGGTGCTGGAGATCCGCCACGGCAAGGGCGAGGTCGAGGTCAAGCCCGGCGACCAGGTCGAGCTAACCCGCCCAACCGAGAGTTAAGCCGCACTAGCGCACCGATCCGCATAGCCCGAGTCTTGATGCTGGGCACCGATGATGGCGTCAAGCTCATCGGAACAGTTCGTCTTCAGGGCGGCGGCATCCGGGAGCTGCGGATCAGGGGCGGCTCACGGCTTCAGTCGACTCGCCTATCTCGAGCTGGCAAGCCACCGCCTGTTGGCGGCACTCTTGGGCAAGATCCTGCCCGTCTTCCGACTGCTCCAGGTCCCGAGCCAACGCCTCGAAGGCATGACGCGCCTGCCGGAAGTCACCCGCGAGCATGCGCAGGTTGGCGAGATCCAGTCGTAGAGCGACGATCTCCCCGACGAGCGGCTCACGACCGCCGGGCGCTGAGTGAAGGACACGTTCCAAGACCTCAGCCGCCTGCACAAAGCGCTCATTCTCGGCCAGTTCCCTGGCCTGCGCCCGCAATTCGACCAGCTCGGGCTGACTTCGCTGCGCCGGTACGGAGGCAGCAGTGGGCGATGAAACAGCCCCAGTGAGCGTCTCCGTCCGGGCGGCTGCCACCCCGCGAGTGCCCCTACCGTCGACGAACGGCGTGAGAAGCTGGTGGACCTCGGCGGCCGACGCGGGCCTCTCCGCTGGCGTCTTGGCCAGGAGGCAGTAGAGGAGATGCGCCAGGTCGTCGGGCACGTCCGAGCGGTACTCGGTGATGATGGGAATCGGCGAACGCACATGGCGGCGCAGCATGTCGGGGGTGTTCGTCGCCTCGTACGGAGGCTTCCCGGCGAGCATTTCGAAGAGCGTGCAGCCCAAGGCGTAAAGGTCGGCCGCTGATCCGACAGGACCGCCTTGAGCCTGTTCGGGTGCGATGTAGGCGGGAGTGCCGAGCGTGCGGCCGGTAGCGGTGAGCCGTGACGCTTCGGCTGAGCCGAGCAGCGCGGCGACGCCGAAATCGAGCACCTTCACCACCCCGAGTGGAGTGATCATGAGGTTCTGGGGCTTCAGGTCGCGGTGCACGAGGGAGGCGGCGTGGGCAACGGTAAGCACCGAACAGACCTGCGCGGCGATGGAAGCCGCTTCGCCGACATGCAGCTGTTCCTGCTCGGCAATGTGGTCGGCGAGGACGATGCCCGGCACGAGTTGCATGACAAGGTAGAGGTCCTCGCCGTGCACGCCCAGGTCGTACACAGATGGCACGCCCGGATGGTCAAGCCGGGCGGTGGCTCTGGCCTCGCGTCGGAAGCGCTTGACGGCCGTGTCGCGCTCGTCCTTCGGCACCTCCAGCTGCCGTAGGAACTTGATCGCCACCGGGCGGTCGAGGCGCTCGTCGAAGCCGGCCCAGACCTGACCCATCCCGCCGCGAGCGACCGGATACGTCAACTCGTACCGGTCACCGATGCGGTCCCCCGCCTGCATGTCTGGTCTCCCTGCGCTTAACACCAGCCCCCGCTGACGCGAGGGCTGAGTCACGGTAGTTGTCTCTGGACGAGACGGCTGGTGAGGAACGGGCTGGGCGTCCCGTGCCAGAACACCGCCAGCTCGTCGCGGGGGCGGGTGGCAGCTACGAAAAGCAACGACCTGTCACGCTGGCGTTCGCGCTGGTACCGCTTCGCGTCGGTGTCCCGGTACTTGCTGATCATCTGCCGGGGCACGAGCCCATCGCTGACCCCGGCGATGATCATGCGCTGGTACTCGAGACCCTTGAACCGGTGCATCGTGCCGATGTGCACTCCGCCAGGCCTTTTCGGACCGTCAGGGCCGATCTCCACCACCGCGAGCCCGTCCGCCTCCAGCCGGCTGATGACGTCGGCCGCCAGGTCCTTCGTCGGTACGCAGATGGCCACCGAGCCGTCGGTCGGGCTGCCCCAACTGCGAAGCTGCTCGACAATCAGGTCCCGTTCCTGTGCCCACGTCGGGGCACCGTGGAAGATCGGGCGGCCGCCGCGTAGCAGCGACCGGTAGCCGGCCAGGTCTTCCTCGCCACCGTCAAGGTCGTCGTACACCTCCCCGGTCATGATCTGAAGGGCGTCGGCGAGGATCTGACGAGTGGTGCGATAGCTCAGCGTGAGCCGCGACGACCGACCGCGGATGTTGACGCCGAGGCTGCTCAACGTGACGTGGTTGTCATAGATGCGCTGGTGGGTGTCGCCGGTGAGGAACATGTCGTCCGGGCCCGGCGCGACCATGGCGCGCAGCATCTTCCAGTGCGCGGCGCTGAGGTCCTGGGCCTCGTCGACCACCACGTGGCGGTAGCGCGGCCGGAAGAACCGGCCGGACGACTCGCCGGCGACCCCGGTGTTCTGCGCCGTGCGGTCCATCTCGAGGCGGGCGGCCCGTTGTGCCACCTGACGCCAGGTCCAAACGCCACGGTTCTCCAGCCAGGTGGTGAAGCGCTCGGTCAGCTGCCAGACCTGGTCCCGTTCCATCCGGGTGAGACTGCGGCCACGGTTGGGGCGGCGGGCCTTGAAGTAGTCCGTCCGCGAGTTGAGTACCTGGCCGAGGATCACCTGGGTCCACTCGGCGGCGAGGAAATCCGCCTGCCAGCCGGTCTCCCCCGTCTCGATGAGGAACTCGTCCCACAGCTCGAGGACACGGTTGTCGTCCACCACGCGCCGGCTACCGCTCGCCTTCGCCTCGGCCACCACGCGGCTGGCCAGGCGGTCGATGTTCACGATGTCGACGCGGGCCACCAGATCCTGCCCGCCCAGCGCCATCAGCCGGGTGCGCAGATCAGCGGCGAGGTTCCGGTTGAAGGTGGTGAGCAGGATCGGCTTGTCCGCTCCGGGCGGCAGTTGGCGGGCGAGGTGCGCCACGCGGTGCAGGGCAACGATCGTCTTGCCGGTGCCCGGCCCACCCCCGACCCGGGCCGGTCCCTTGTATTTCCGCTCGACGAGCTTACGCTGCGTGGGGTGCAGGAAGATCTGCCACCGCTCGAAGGCTTCACCGAGCATCGCCTGCAACGCTTCGTCGTCGGAGGTCACCTGGGTGGCGGGGCGCTCCACCGCCGCTTCGAAGTCCTCGGGATCGACCGGCTCGTCGGCGCGGACCGGGTCGGTGACCTGTTGAAGTACCTCGTCGTAGGGGGTGCCGTCGAAGAGCGCGAAGAGCACGTCGGTGGTGAGCTGCGGCGCCCGGTCGAGCAGTTCCAGCAGTTCCGCGTCGGTGGTCAGCTCCCGGATCTGCGGCAGCAGCGGCTCGGAGACGCCGAGCTCCAGCAGTTGGACGTCGGTGTACGCCTGGAAGAGCGGCTTCTGCGCGGGCTCCGGCTCGACATCCGGCGGAATGACCCGGCCGATGATGCTGTCAGTGACGGGTGCCAGGTCGACGACCTCGATGCCGCCGGTGACCCGGTTGATGCGGTACGCATACCGGGTGAGGTCGTCGTACACCTCACCGCGGTGCTTGACCGCGACGAGCAGGTAGTCGCGCTCGGCGATGTGCAGCAGCAGCGCGCGGTAGTCCTTGTTGACCCGGGCGGACATCAGCCGGGAGTCGCTGTTGAGCGCCTTCAGGTTGAGCCCCGGGTTCTCCGGGTTGTGCCGGAACTTGTGCATGAACTCGTAGACCGCACCGATGTCGGCGCGGGTGAGCTTCATGACCTCCTTGTCGGCGCGGTCCAGCATCCGCAGAGTTGTTGCTCCGGTGCTCATCGCCATTCTCCCCCGCTCGTGGCCTTGATCTGCGCCGCCAACTCGTCAACCGACCATTCCCGAGCGGTCCGGGCGTGCCAGCCCGCCTCCGCGTACGCCCGGTCGCGGTCTTCCGTCTCCGGGTCGCCGGACGGACCGGTGAGCACGATCGCGATCTGTCGATCGGGCCAGGCCAGCTCGGCCGGCCAGCCCTGGTCGCCCAACTCGTAGCCGACCACCGGCGCGGGCAGATCCTGCCGGGCGAGCTGCTGGACGAGCTGGTCCAGAGTGTTCTCGTCCGGGTCCAGGTAGCGCAGGACGTCCCGCCACGGCGACTCCGTGTCAAGCGTCTCGGGGCCGGCGGCCACCGGCTGAGCCGCGACGCCGAGCCACGTCGCCGTCTCCTCGTCGAGCGGCAGCGCGCGTTGAGCCAGCACGAGTCCGGTCCCCTCGGTCACCGCCATCGAGGCCGGCTCGAAGTCGTCGAGGGCGGAGACCGTGAGCTGGCCCGCGTCACCACCACCGTTGGCGAGGAACTGGATGACATTGCCCCATGCCAGCCAGGCGGCCCATCGTTCCTTGTGTCCCTCGCTGGCGACCGCGGCCGGCAGATCGTCGAGCACGGTGAGCGCGGACCAGGTCGGCAACGGCTTGCTCCGCCCGTCGACGACGACCGTCACCGGGCAGTCGGCGTTGTCCCGGGCGCGGGCCACCATGATGTGGCGCGACGCGGTGGGTCCGGGGAGGGGCTCTCCGCGCAGCGCGGGAACCAGCCGTTCACCGACGCCGCCGGAGTCGGTAGCCGTGTTGTCCCGGGCCTGTTTGAGCATGCCCGCCAACGTGGCTTCCGCCCGACGCTGCCATCGGGTGAGATCCGGATCGGCGAGGAAGCGCATCAGCTGCTCGATCGGGTTGACCCAGATGGTCTCTTCGAGCTCGTCCGGGTCCGCGCCAGGAAGGAACTGCCGGTATTTCTCCCGGGCAGCCTGCTTGCTGACCCCGCCGTACGGGGTCCACCGCCCCTGCGCGTCGGCGGCGCCCCAGGTCTTGACGTCGTCCCAGGTGGCGGCGAAGACCAGGTAGCCGTGGGCGCGCAGTCGGGCACGCTTCTCGGCGTCGTCGGCGAGCCGGTTGTACTGGGACGAGGCGTGGTACTTGAAACCGTCGAGGTAGACGGCCACCTCCGGCGACGGGGCGTCGAGGCGTTTGAAGTGGACGTCCGGCCGGGTGCCTCGAACGGTGTTCTGCAGCTTCATCTGCCAGTGGGTGACGCTCTGACCGTTGTCCCGGACGAACCGTAGGTCGGCGATCCGGGCGCCGTCGTGATCGGTACGCCGGTCGATTCGCAGGCCCGATTTGGGTGTCTCGCCAAGCGCGAGCAGCTTGGTGAGGAAGCGCATCTCCAACTCGCTCTCCACCTGGTGGATCAGCGAGATCTCGTCCGTGCGGGTGCCCTCCTGAACGTCCCAACTGTCGAGGAGCTTGTCCAGCATGCCCAACGCCTCATCGCGACTCATCAGGGCGAAGTGCTCGTTGCGCGCGTGACGCAGTAGGCAGCGGTGACACACCGCCCTGCCTTCGTGTCGGCAGACGCAGTCGGCGATCCGCTGCCGGGCCAGCTCGAGGATCGCGCGGAACTCCTCCGGTTTGGCGAGGCGATGCAGGTAGCCGGTGCCTTGCGGCTGGGTGTCGTAGACGACCACGAAGTTGCGCGTCCCGTCGCTCTGCCCGTCCGGCATAGTCGCCGACACGGCCTGAAGGTGCGCGGGGTCACCGCCGTACTGCGCGGCGATACCGAGGCGGATAGCGGCGGCGAACGACGCGATGCGCTCCTGCACCACGGCGGTCGCCGCGGGGATCAGGATGCGCAACGCCTCGGTCTCCAACTCGTGGGCCAGGATCAGATCCACGTGGGTGTCCGGGGCGGCCGGCGATCGTCGGTACGGGCACCAGGGCCGGTGATGCTCGGCACCCTGCACGATGGTCGACCCGGAGGCTTGCGCAGCCAGTTGTTGGCTCATCGCAGGCGCACCGTCGACTGTTGTCCCGCCGCAGGAGGTGCAGGCGTGGAACCGGTTGATTCGCACCTCCTCGCCAGCGAAGAGTTCAGCTGCCCGGTCGTAGCGCTGGGCACCGAGGTTGAAGTGCCGGATCATCGCGTGCCGGCTGTAGTCGACGCCGAAGGTGTCATGAGCGTGCCGCCAGGACGAATCGACCTTGGCCGGGTCAACGTCGACGGCGACACTGGTGGCGTAGAAGCGCCGGTCCCGGTCGTCGCTGTCGTCGCGGATGCGGGCGTCGTCGCGCTTGTCGCGGCTGAGCACCCGGGTCGGTTGGAGGACCTGGAAGAGTCTCCCGTGATCGGCGATGCCCGGGTCCGCACAGCGCGGGCAGGGGCTGGTGTCCTCCTTGGCCAGGTGGGTGCGGACGTAGCCACACTGCGCGCAGATCCGCCACTGCTCGTACGCCGGCCGGTCCGCTGGGCCGACGTCGAGCCCCGAGATCTCGTGTTTGTAGCCCCGCACGTAGTAGCTGTTCCCGGGGGCGATCTCGATCAGCGCCTGGCGGGCGGGGCGCGCGTACTCGCGGAGTTCGCTGTGGAACCGGCGGTCGCCGTCGGTCTTGTCCTCCCAGGTCAGGGTGGCTTCCAGGTCGGTCCGGGTGTCGATGAGCGCGTAGTTCGGCAGCAGACCGAACTCGACCAGGGTGCCGTGCGCGGCAGCCGCGCTGACCTCCCGCAGCCGGCGACGGACCGCACCCTCCTCCGCCTTCAGCATCTTGATTTCGCGGGCGTGGTCCGGGTCGCTGGGCACAAGCGTGCCCCGAGCGGTGGCGAGTTCCTGGAGTCGGCGACGCAGGTCGGCCAACCGGGACTCCCAGACCTCGTCGGCTTCCTTGACCCGGTGGACGATTCCGTCCACCGCGAATTCACGCAGCTGGTCTGCGGCGGCCCGCAGGACCTTGTCGCCGAAGAGCGTCAGGAACTCCTCCACCAGCCGGCCAGCGTCGCGACGGCCAGCCTCGGCGAGGCTGGTCAGCCAACCGGTCGGACCGAACAGCACGTGCGCCCGCCGTGGCATCGGCAGCACTCCGGCCAGTCGCCGGCGGGCGGCCAGGTCGATCAGGTGGGCGAGGTACTGGCGGCGCAGGATCTCCACGGCGGAGAGGAAGCAGCCGGGCGGGACGATCTGGCCGGCGATCATGTCGCGCGGATCGGTGAGGTAGTAGCGATCCCGCTCGGATCGCCCTACCAGGGTCAGCACGAGCGCGTTGCCGCTCTTGCGGCCGGCGCGGCCCGCCCGCTGGACGTAGTTGGCCGGGCCGTGCGGTAGCGACGCGAGCACGACCGCCGAGAGCGCTCCGATGTCGATGCCCATTTCGAGGGTGGGCGTGCAGGAGAGCACGTTCGGGTCGGTGTAGCGCTCGCCGTCGCGGAACTGCTTCTCCACCGTCTCCCGCTGGGCGCGGGTGAGCATGCCGGTGTGTTCGCCGGTGACCACGCGAAACACCGGGCTGTCCAGGTAGAGCCGCCGGTAGTAGTCGTCGGGAGCGGTGCCGTCGTGGGCGGCTTGGAGCTGACCGCGGCAGCGGTACTGCCGGCACGGCTGGCCGATCCAGTCGGCCACCCGGTCGGGGTGCTCCGTCTGCTGCCAGTGGCAGGTGTCGCAGCCGACCCCGGCCGCCGCGGCGGACGCGTCGTCGAGCCGGGTCACGCGCAGGTGGCCGGGCATCAGCCCGTAGACCGTGTTGCCGTCCTCGGTGTCGCCGGCGGCGACCACATCGGCGGCGGCGAGTGCTGGCAACAGCCGGCTGAGGAAGCTAGCGGCGTCGCCGGAGTCGAGACCGAGGCAGCGGGACGTCCAGTCCTGGTACCAGTTGCCACGCGCGGTGATCACGTCGAACTCCGAGCGGGACTTCGGCGTCGCGAGCAGGAACGTGGGCGCGGACAGGCCCCTCGGAAACGCGGGCATGCCGGCGGGGCGGCCGCCCCAGACCTGCCAACGGGTGCCACCGCGCTTCAGGTACGGCACCAGCCACTCGTGGAAAACAGCGCCGCGGGTACGCAGCCGTTCCAGCAGACCACGGAGGAAGGCGAGGTAGCGGGCATCGTCCGGGGGCGACCCGGCGATGTTGCCGGGACCGGTCAGGTGGACGTCCCGGCAGATCGCGGCGGCTCGCGCCGGGTCGTCGAGGGCAACCTCGACGGCGACGCTGCGGGTCAACTCCAGGGTGCGGCCCTGGCGGGAGCGCAGTCCGGTCTCCATCACGGTGGCGAAGACGAGCCGCTCGCTGATCAGCTCCCAGGTCTCCCGGCTGCCGTTGTGCTCACCGGCGAGCAGGCTGTCGACACCGGGCTGGTCGTGCAGGTCCGGCGGCACGACGGTGGAGAGGATCTCCGGCTGCGCCGCCGCTTCGATCATCTTGGCGAAAAGGTCGTCGAGCCCGATCGACTCACCAGCCGTCAGCCGGCTGGCGAGCAGGGAGCGCAGCGAGAACGAGTAGGACCGGTTGGCGACGAAACCGGCGCGGTGCGCGGCGTCCTGGACCGAGTCGTTGAAGAGCAGCGTCTTCTTCTCGGCCTCATCGAGCTCCCCACCGGTGAAGAGTTGCGTGATCGCCACCGAGGCGAGGGTGGCCAGGCCGGCGCCGAGGAAGCGGATGCCGTGGTCCAACTCGCAGGACGGGCAGCGGTCCTTCTCGGCACCGTCGATGTCGAGAACGTCGCCGAGCACCACGATCGCGTCGTCGGCGGGCTCCCGGTCGCGCTGCTCGTCGAAGGGGCGCACCCGACGGCCGTACTCCAGGACCAGCAGGCCACGGGAGCGCTGGCGTACCTCGTCCTCGGTCGCGGCGATCAGCGCGCGGACCCGGCGCTTGTCCCGACCGACGCTGGCTCGATAGATCTTGTCCGGGTCGGTCTCCAGCTCCTGCGGGTCCTTCTCCGGCGACAACGCCATCCAGCCGGAGCGGCCGCAGTGCCGGCAGTAGATGGCCGGCAGCCGGGGGTAGCGGTTGTCGGCCACGACCACGTCGGCGTCGGTGGCGTACGGGTCCAGCTCACGCGGCGCTTCGCCGTACCAGCCGAAGGCGGCCTGGTGGGAGGTGCCGCGCAGCAGGCGGGAGACGGCGCGTACCCACAGGTGGGTTTCGATGTTGAGCAGCGGGCGGCCGGGGGCCTCCGGGTTCTGCGCCACGGAGAGCAGGCCGACGAACCGGGCGAGAGCCTCCGCCGTGATCTCGGGCGGGGTCTTCATCACGCTGCCCCAGCCGGTGGCGTTCTTGCGGGGCAGCACATCGATGATCTCGTCGAGGGTGCACGGCCTCGCCTGGAGCGAGTCGAGCACCGCCTTCGTCAACGGATGCTGGCGGAGCAGGTCACCGAGCCGCGTCGGATCGTCGAGACACTGCTCGCCGAGGACCAGCTCGGCAACCTCAGCCATCATCCGCTCGGGGTCACGGTCGTCGACGGCCGCGAGCTGCTCCGGGCTGGGCAGCGGCAGGCTGAAGTCCTGGCGGGCAATGAACTCGCCGGCCTCGTACCGGTCCTCCCCCACCAACGACCCGGCGTCGAAGGCGACGCCGAAGACCTGCTCGGCGACCTCACGGATCGCGGTACGACCGTCCCGACCGCCGCCCTCACCGAGCGTGGCGGAGGTGGCCACCGGGCAGATCGGCCCGAGGGGCCGCTCCGGCTCGTCGAGGTCGAGCGCGGCGGCGAGCCGACGCAGCAGCATCGCCACGTCGGTGCCCTGCGCGCCGTCGTAGGTGTGGAACTCGTCCAGCACCACGTACGCCGGCTCGGCGCCTTCCCACAACGGCAGGTCGTCGGCGCGCTGGAGCAGCAGGTCCAGCATCTTGTAGTTGGTGATCAGGATGTCCGGCGGCGTGCGCCGCATCTCCGACCGCTTGGTGAACACATGCGGGTACTCGATGGCCGCGACGTCGCCGATGTAGAGACCGGCGGTGACCTGGCTGAGCGCCGGATCGGAGAGCAGCTCGTTGATGCGCTGCGTCTGGTCCGTCGCCAGGGCGTTCATCGGGTAGAGCAGGATCGCCTTGACCCCGGCCTTGCCCTGCTGCTTCTGCCGGCGGCAGTGGTCGAGCACCGGGATCAGGAACGACTCCGTCTTACCCGAGCCGGTGCCGGTGGTGATCAGGGTTGGCTCGGCCGCCTTGCCCTTCGTCGACAACCGGGCGAATGCGTTCGCCTGGTGCAGATAGGGGGTGAAACCGGCCGGCGCCCAGTCCAGGTGCGCGCGCCAATCACCCTCCGCCGGGCGGAAGGGGGTGCGGATCCGCAGGTAAGGGCCGCGGAAGATGCCCTGCTCCGGGTGGGAGAGGAAGCCCTCCAGGCCCTGGCGCACGCCGTCCTCGGTCAAGCCGAAGGTGGTGGTCAGGTACTGGGTGAGGGTCCGACGCAGGGTGTCGGCGGCGATGGTCGGCCTCATGAGCGGATCACTGCCGCATGCTACTTCACCCCTTACCTAGGCTGACCTGCCCGACAGCCCTGGCGGCAGGGTTAAGTCGGATTCACGACACCGGTCGTAGTCGATCACCGCCTAGGCTCCGCACCCATGTCCCCCACGCCCCGAGTCCAGCTTCACGCTGGATCAGGTCGACCGACACCCCGTAGACAAACTTCTCGGCAAGCGTTTCGCCGGGGAGTTGGCGGTGGGTTCGCGCCGTGACCGGTCTCTCAGCGGAAAGTGATGACGAGTTGACGACAGAGGTGGTGTCGCTCGAGGAGGCCGTTCGATCGGCCGTCGAGCAGGGACACGCGGAACTGACGCGCCTGGACGACATCACGGACGGCCTGGTTGGCGCATTCGCGCAAGGGCAGCGCGTCGCACCGTCCTCGTCTGACTTGATCACCCGACTGGACGACTTCACTCGTGGGTTTCCAGGGGAACTGCGACGTCACCTCGATCGTGAGCGCGAGTCGCTCGGGTCGTTCAACATCGCGTTCTTCGGACGCACCGGCGTCGGAAAGAGCACCCTGCTGTCGGCGTTCGGCCAGCTCGACGGGGAGTATGTCTCACCGGGTGTCAGCGATTGGACCACCGAGGTGCGTCCGATCGACTGGCGGGATTGCCGGCTGTTCGACACACCAGGGATCAACGGCTGGGGACGCACCGAGAGCCGCGACGATCTCGAGGCCAAGGCCCGCGAGGCAGTCGAGATCGCCGACATCGTGCTTCTGTGCTTCGACAACCAGTCTCAGCAGGAGATGGAGTTCGAGAAGATCGCCGCCTGGATCCGCGACCACGGAAAGCCGGTGGTGGCGGTCCTCAACGTCCGCAACCCGCGCTGGCGCCACCCCGCGAAAGTCCCCGAGACTCGCCGCAGACATCTGTCCGAATCGGTCCGCCAGCACACCGACAACATTCGGACCCAGCTCGTACAGATTGGGTTGCCCGACACACCGGTCGTCGCGATCCACAGCCGACGGGCCTTGTTCGCGCGCGCCACGACCCCCTTCCACGGCCCAGCCCAGAAGGACTTCCACCACGAACGGGAGGAGTTCGGGAAGGACTACCTCGATCGCTGGTCGAACTTCGGGACGCTAGAGCGCCTGATAGCCACCTCAATCGCGGAAGGCGGCGCCGATCTCCGGTTGACCGCGCTGCGCGAGGACATCCGATCACGGTCCCGCCGAGGGGTCGGCGAACTCGAAGACCTGGCGGTCGAGATCGAGCAGCAAGCGGAATCCCTCGAACGCGAGGTCGAGTCGCTGTTCGCCGTGTTGGGCTATCCGGAAGACGCCGAACGTGCCGTGTGGCTGCACGATGCGGCTCTCAGCGCGGATCTGGTTGACGTGTCCGAGCGCGCGCGGAGCCGCCCCTACACGTCGCCGGTCAAAGGGGCATTGGACCGCTTCGTCCGGCACCTCGCTGCCTCGCATCTTGCGGGATGCCGCCGACAGGCGAAGGCCAACGCGGATGATCTGATCCGGAAGGCATTCGACGAGCGCACAGCGATCGACGAGTCGAAGTTCACGAAGGTTGTGTTCGATCAAGGTGCCATTTCCGCTGCGGCGGAAGCCGTTTGGGCGGATCGCCGGGCGTTCCTACAGCGTGAGCTTGAAGTCGCGGTGGACCATGAGTTTATCGACAACGGGACGGCGGTATCGCACGCCGCGATGGTCCTCGGCGACGAGGGCGGCGGTGTGGCGGGTGATGTTGTCAGGGGGGCGGGCATCGCGGTGGGTCTGGGCGCCCTTGCGGTACCTGCGTTGGCTCTCTTCTGGAACCCCGTAGGTTGGGTACTGGGCGTAGCTGCCGCGGGCGTCGGGATCGCAGGACAGCTCCAGCAGCATTTCGGCAAGAAGATGAGCCAGCAAGCGTCGGAGCGAGCACGAAAAGCGAAGGCTCAGGCAATTGCAGACTGCCATCGCGCTGTGGATCAGACGTTCGTCGATTACGAGGATGCCCTCGTCCGCGACAGCCGGGAAGCGGCGTGGACGTTGTTGGCTCCTGCGGTTGGCGATTCGCTTCGCGCTGCGATCGAGCTTCGCATGGCGCGCAGCCGGATCGTGCGGTTGATCGACAGCCTGCAGACCTACGCCGGCTCGATCAAGCCCGCACCCGCGGTGACCGACGTCCTGCTGCGGGCGCAGCGCCGGATGGGGGAATCCCCGGCCGACGTGACCCGGGCATTGTTGGGCGAGGACTGGCTCGAGTCTGGCGTCGAGCACCAGTCGGCGCAGATCGACCGTGCCGTCCACGAGGCGTACTCGAGTCGCCGGGAGGAGGACCGCAGCCGGCTGACGCGCGTAATAGCTGCGGCGTGGAGCGCACCGTCGACGGCAAACATCCACTCGTGGCGAGGCGACCTCGAGGACGCTGCCCGACGCGACCCGGCACTGTTCGATATCGCACGAACCTTCTGGCGCGTCGACGGGGCAAGACCAGCTCTTGCCGTTCTCGGTGACTACAACTCGGGAAAGTCGTCGTTGATCCGTCGGATCATGGTGGACAGCGGCCGGCAACCGCACGCTGCATTCGACATCCGGGCGTCGCCCGCGACCGCAGCCGCGAACCGCTACCAGTTGCCCCGGTTCGATCTCGTGGACACACCGGGCATGCAGAGCGGACACGCCGAGCACGACAGCGCCGCGCTCGAGGCGATCGCCGAGGCTGCTCTCGTGTTCGTCGTCGTCCACATCAATCTGCTGGTCGGCAACACCTCGATACTGGAAGAGCTCTCGCTCGGCTCGGAGATGATCGCCGCAAAAGGCGGGCGGACGGTGTTCCTCGTCAATCGGTGCGACGAACTGGGCCTGGATCCGCTGACTGCACCCGAGGCGTTCCTCAACCTGCAGAACCGCAAACGCGAGGAACTGCATGCAGCCTTCGCCGCTCGTTCCATCGAAGTCGATATCGACAGAATCCACTGCTTGTCCGGCGATCCGTTCGGACTGGTGGGAGGCGATGCAACAGCAGAACGCGATGATTTCGACGAGAATCGGCTGTGGGACGGCGTGACCGCATTGACGAGCGCCATGTCAGGTCTCTCCGACGAGCAGCTGTCCGCTGCGGCATCGTCGGCCGCCTTTGACGCGGCGGTCACCGACCTCAAGCGTCACCAGCACACGCTTCACCAGGTGCAGGCCGACGACGCGAAAGACCTGCATCGCTCGGAACCGGTGATCGCCGCCCTCCGGGCCGCGGTGAAGGACGCCGTGGTCCTCGAAGGTTCACTGCGACAGGACGCCCGCCGTATGGTGGACCGCCACTTGGTGGCGACGAAATCCGCAGTCGCTGAACTCGGTCGGAAGGACGGCCAGAAGCTGGCGAACCTCGTCGAGGCCTGGTGGAAGGCTCCGCAGTTCGAAGCTGATCTCGAACGCTACCTTGCCGACGCGGCACGCGAACTGGACGAGTGGCACAGTGACCACATATCAGCGATCGGGCGCGAGATGCGCGCTGCTGAGTTCCAGGTGGCACCCGAGTTCGCGGCAGAATTCAAGGCCCAGGGAAACGCCTGGCACGAGGATCTGACCGAGGGTGCCGGTAACGTCGCAGGAACCGCAGCGCCGTTGGTGAAAGCCCTCGGAAATCGGGACGCGGTCTACGCGATCGGCAAGCAGTTCGGCCACAAGTTCAAGCCGTGGGGTGCGGTGAAGGGCGGCGCCAAGGTTGCCAAGGTCGGGGTCGTCCTCGGGGTCGTCGCTGCCGCCGTGGATGTCGCGGCGATGGCCAATGACATCAAGAAGGCTGGGGAACACGAACACCAGCAGGAGTCGGCGTTGCAGGTGATCGACGAATCGGCTGCAGGGATCGTCGCACAGATTGTGCACGGTGCGCAGGGGGAAGGTCCCGTCGGATACCTCGAACAGCGGACCAAGGAGCTCGAAGCAATGCTCGACGAGCACCTCGATCTCGAATCGTCGATCAGGGAACGGATGGACTCGGCGAAAGTGCGGGCCGAGGTAGCCGGGGCCTTGATCATGGCCGCGGACGAATTGATCGGCACACCGGGGAGGAACAAGTAACAGTGGTCGACATCGATGCAGTGCGAGACTGGCTGGGGCGACTTCCAGGCGGATCGTTGGCCGGGCAGTACGTCGATGACTGGGACGCGTTCGAGAAGCTGGACGGACCGGTCGTGACCCTCTTCGGGTCCTACGACACCGGCAAAAGTTCCCTGCTCCGCCGGTTGCTCGTCGATTCTGGCGGAGCTGTTCCCGGCTGGCTCACGATCAGCGCACGCCACGAAACCTTCGAGGTCAACGACGTCGAGGTCGGCGGGTGCATCATCCGTGACACTCCCGGATTCGCGGTCGGTGCGTCCGACATTCGTGCACAGAACAATTCGCGCCGAGCGATGGCGGCGGTCGGACTCACGGACGTTGGCATCGCGGTACTGACTCCGCAGTTGGCGACCGCCGAACGTGACGTGCTTCAGAAGCTGTTCACGCAGGGATGGCCGGTGGGGACGATGTGGTTCGTCATCTCGCGGTTCGACGAGGCGGGTGTGGACCCAGAGTACGACCTCGCGGAGTACCGGGAACTGAGTGATCGCAAGGTTCGCGAGTTGCGGGAACTGTTCGAATTGGACGACAGGACACCGGTATTCGTCGTCTCGCAGGACCCGTTCCAGACGGCAGGGCAGGACACAGATCTCAGCCGAGAGACCTGGGATGACTTCCGTGGCTGGGACGGCATGAGAGACCTTGCGGATGCTTTCGAGGCGGTGTCCCCCGCGGCACTGCCCGGATGGCGACATACGGCCGGGCAGCGGTACTGGACAGCGGTCCTGGACGAAACCGTGACCGAACTGCGGAGGCAACTGGCGGACTACACGGCACGTGCCGAAGTAGCTGCCGGTGGCGTCGCTCGCCGCGACGTATGGGAGAGCGAACTCGACACCTTCGATCGCGCCGCCCACGCGAGCCTTGACGGTCTCGTCGCGGAGGTGATACGCCGGTCGTGGGAGCCGAGTTCCGCCGCCGACGAACTTCAGGCCGAGATTCAGCGCACGCTCGACGAGTGGTTCACCAAGCATGCGGCCCGCCTCCAACGGCTGCGGCAGTCGATCCGCAAGACCAAGGAGCGAGAGCGCGCGCGACCCTCCTGGGCCGGCTTTGCTTCGCTGGTCGCGACCCTCGGGTCCGGGGAGGATGCCGCCACGACCCCGGCAGCACCCGGCGGTGTCGGAGAACATCTCGAGAAGGTCGGGACCATGTTGATCGGTGCATTGAAGGCCGCGAACAATGCAGCCAATCCGATCGGCGGCGGGAAGGCCGGTTCGGCGAAGACGGCTGAGGGTTGGGGACGGCACATCGGCACCGCCGAAGCCGTGCTTCCCCTTGTCGTCTACCTGGCGAAAGTCGTCGACGAGCAGAGAACGGATCGCGTGCGCCTGAACCAGGACAAGGCGGCGGCCGACAAGCAACAACACATCGTCGCTGAGTGCACGCAGCGCGCTCGCGACACCTGGCAGCCGTTCGTCGACGACGTGCGTGAAGCGATCGTCGCGGAGACGAGAGACCAGGTCGACCTCGACGCGAGCCTGCGCCAACTCGTCGGGCAACTGCAAGAAGCTGTGGCGGAAGGCGAGGGTCTTTTTCGAGCGGGTACCGGGCCGCTGCTCGAGACAAAGGCGTAAGCGAGTGGGCCACTGCAACCCGACCTTGGCGTAGTGACGGTTGACGGACTTCTGTCGGCGGGACGGGCGGGTGCGGCGGCGTTTGAACGGGGTCCAGACGGCGCCGCAGGCGCCCTGGTAGCCCTTATCCACGAAGGTCTACACATTCGCGCTGGCCAGCGCGTCGATCAGGCCGTCAGTGCGGTCGCGGTCAGATCATGGTGCGAGCGGGCAGTGCGGCGCACGCCGAGACCAGCCGCCCGGCGGCGTCGGCGAGGACCTGCACGTTCACGCTGCAGCGCTTGTGCTTACCGGAGTCGTACGGCGTAGGTAGCGCCAGACGGTGGTAACCGACACCTCGATGCCGGCCGCGAGGCGGGTGAGGGTATCGCCGTTGCGAAGGTGGGCCGGGGTCATCAATGCCTGCTGCCGCGCGGGCAGCCTGCGCCAATGCCCGCCGAACGCGAACGCGGCCGTTGTTGACGAGGGAAAACGTACCGAGAACGATGCCAGCTGCTGAATGTGCCGCTGCTCGTGAAGCTGCCGGGCGCCATGTCGTCAGTGTCGGGGCGGACCGTCGCCGAGGCAGATGCCGCCGTGGATGTCCCGCGCCTGCACCACCGGCCCGTGCACGTCACCAGAGACCGAGTTCGCGACACCGCCGGCGCCTTCGGCAAGGGTGACCTCGACCTGCGACCACCGCGCACGCAGCTCCGCACCGAAGGCCCTGTCGCGGCGCGATTCGCTGTCGAGGAGCTCGGCGAGGCGACCCACGGCCTCCGGTGACGGCTGTCGCAGAGCACCCTCAATGACGGCATGCGAGGACGAATCGTGCTGAAACCGGGTGCGTAGAAATGCGATCAGGGAGGACACCGCCGCCCGCCCACTCTGGGCCAGCTCGGTTGTCGCCCACGCGATGAGCGTCGTCGCCGCGGTGACCATGATCGGGTCTGTCATGCGTCCGCCTTCCGCCATCGCACCCGGCTCGCGGAGATGCAACACGGGCGACAGTCATCAAGAGAGTTCGATGTTACCGTGAGTGCTCGCACGAACACCTAATTCCGGAGGTCGCGATGAGCGGACAGCGTTGGGAAGCGGACCCTACCGCCGACCTCACGCGCCGTTGGGGTAAGTCCTCCCACGAACTGGGCAACACTTCCGGCGACGGCAGCTGCCCCGACGTCTGGGAGTTGAGCAACGGCGACATCGCGGTGATCGGGCAGGACCTCACCGAGACCTACCAGGAACGACTTCCGGCCGGTGTCTCAGTGGATCCGGGCGAGCGGCTTATCATCATTCCCCGATCGACAATGATCGCGGCGAAGGTGAATATACCTGATGCATGACCTGTTCCGCGGGGATCCTGGCGAGCAACTCCGCCTGGAGGACTACTGGGCGGACTTTGAGGATCGATTCTGGCAGACCGGCGATCCGGGCTTCTGGAAGCTGGAACGCCAGCAGACCTTCAAGGAGCCCGGGGACGAGGGTTGGCAGGCGTTTGCCGACGGGCGGTGGGAGGATTCGCTGCGAATCCTCGACACGCGCCGCCCTGAATTCCAGAGCTACTACCGGCGGATCGCCCAGAACGGGTTCGCCACCCGCCGGGTACGGGTCGTCGAACAGCCCCTCACGCCTTACCTTCGATGGGAGCTGCACGTGCTGCGACTGCGGCACGAGTACGGCGGTATGACCCATGTGGTCGGCGCGGACGCGGTGGCGGCAGCCGAGTCGGGCGGTGTGGCGCCGGAGATCTACACCCTCGGCACCGAGGTGATGTACGAGGCCGTCTACGACGCCGACGGTGTGCTGACGCCCGCCCGCCGCTGGCGTGACCCCGACTTGGTGGCAAGCTGCCAATCCTTCATCGAGTCGCTCTACCAGGGCGGTGAGCCGCTGGACGAGTTCTTCGCCCGTGTGGTGGCGCCGATGGGGCCTCCCCGCGCGGGGTGAGAGATGGAAGGCGCCGGGTCGGACGGAGCCGGGCAGCGGCCCGCTCAGGTGAACCGGTCCGCGCTGTCCGGACCGGCGGAGCTGGTCCAGGCCCGCGACGTGTACGGCGGTGTGCACTTCCACGGCGAGGCTGCTTCCCCGAAGCGACCGCAACAACTCCCCGGTGACGTCCGCAGTTTCGTCAACAGGGTGGAGGAGCTACAAACGCTCAACCGACTGCTGGCCGACGGGGACCGGAGCGTCGATGTCAGCCTGTCGGTGATCACCGGGACGGCCGGCGTCGGTAAGACCTCAGTCGCCCTGCGCTGGGCGCACAGCGTCCGGAGCAGGTTTCCTGACGGGCAGCTCTACGCCAACCCGCGTGGTTACGATCCGGGCGAGCCGGCGCAGCCGGATCAGATCCTCGACCGCTTCCTGCGGGCCCTTGGCGTTCCATCTTCGGCGGTGCCAGCAGATCTGGATGAACGGGCGGCGCTGTACCGCTCCCGACTGGCCGGCCGGCGCGTACTGGTGGTGTTGGACAACGCCGCCACCGCGCGTCAGGTGCGCCCGCTGCTGCCTGGCACGGATCATTGCCTGGTCGTGGTCACCAGCCGGAACATGCTCTCTGGGCTGGCCACCCGCGATGGCGGTCGACGGCTGACGCTGCGCATGTTGACCGAGGACGACGCCGTCACCCTGCTGCGCGGCATCACCTCGCCCTACCGCAGCGGCGACGACCCCGCCGAGCTGGGCGAGCTGGCCCGACTCTGCGCTCGGCTGCCCCTCGCACTGCGCATCGCCGCCGAACGGGCGACGAGCCGGCCATTCATGCCCCTCGGCGAGCTGATCGAGGATCTACGAGACGAGTCGGCCCTGTGGGACGCACTCACCGCCGAGGAAGACGAGGAGTCCGACGCGGTACGCGCGGTGTTTGCCTGGTCCTACCGCGCCCTGAACCCGACGGCCGCCCGACTGTTTCGACTTCTCGGGCTGCACCCTGGCCCCGACCTCAGTGCCCCGGCCGCCGCCGCGCTCACCGGCATGGCAGTGTCCCGGGTACGGCAGCCGCTCGACGCTCTGGTCAGCGCTCACCTGTTGGAGCAGAGCGCTCCGGGACGCTACCAACTCCACGACCTGCTGCGCGCCTACGCGGTCGACCAGGTCCGGCACCTGGAGAGCGCAGAGGATCGGCAGGCGGCACTGCGCCGTGGGCTGGACTGGTATCTACACACCGCCGACGCCGCGCTGGCCCGCACTTTGCCCTTCTACCGGACCGTAGCGTTGGATCCGCCGACCGACGTCACGCCGCTCGCCTTCGCGAGCAGCACCGAGGCGGACGCCTGGTTCGACGCCGAACGGGACAACCTGGTAGCCGCCACACGAGTGGCGGCCGACGCCGGCCTACCGCGGACCGCCTGGCAGCTGGCGGTGCTGCTGCGCAGCGTCTTCATGCATCAGAACGTCTTCGAGGGTTGGTTCGCGACGGCGCGGATCGGGGTGGCGGCAGCCCGCACGCTCGGCGACCGGCGCGGCGAGGCGGAGGCACTGGAAAGCCGCGGCAAGGCCCACTTCCAAGCCCGCCAGCTCACCGAGGCCGCCGAACACCACCGGGCCGCACTGGTCATCCGGCGGGAGATCGGCGACGAGTACGGCACAGCAGTGTCAATCAACGCGCTCGGGTTGCTGGGCCTGCGCAGTCGTCGTCTCACCGACTCACTCACCCACTTCGGCGAGAGTCTGGCGATCTTCGAGCGGCTCGGCAACCGCCGGTGGCAGGCCCTGCTGCTGAGCAACCTCGCCGAGACTCGCTACGAGCTGGGTGAGCTGACCGATGCTGCTGAGCTGCTGGATCGGGCACTCGTGGTGCAGCGGGAGATCGACGACCGGGGGCAGGAGGGCAATTCGCTCTTCTTCCTGAGCATGACCCTGCGGGAACTCGGCCGCACCGACGAGGCGCTCGCCGCGATCGAGTCGGCCATCGCCATCGCCGAGAGCGCGAGCCAGCTGTGGCTGGGGCACTGGCTGGTGGAGTACGCGCGGGTGCTGCGCGCCTTCGGTCGGCAAGCCGAGGCGCTGGAGGCCGTGCACCGGGCGGCCACAATTCAGCGCCAGCTCGGGGACCGCAGCCGCGAGGCGGTGGCCGTCGATGGTGCCGGTGAGGCTTACCGGGGGCTGGGGCAGGCGGACGAGGCGATCGCCTTCCACCTTCGCGCGGCGGCAGTCCACCGGCAGCTCGGCGACAATTGGCAACTCGCCCTGACGCTGGACCACCTGGCCGCCGCGCTGACGGCGGCCGGCCGCTCCGAGGAAGCCGGACAGCACTGGAGGGAGGCTCACTCCCTGCTGGCCGGGTTCGACGACGTACGTGCTGCCGCGCTTTGCGAAGACATCGCGGCGTCGATATCAGGGAACACCGGATAAGTCCACCCAATGGGGCGTGCGCCAGTCGGGGGCGCAGCCAAGCCTCCAGGGCAGACAATCGCGATCTTCCATGTTCTACTGCCTTCCGTGACCACTGAGATCACGACGGGCCTCTTCGGCTTACTGGGCGCGCTCGTTGGTGGCGGCGCCACGTTCGCCGTCGGTTACCTGAGCACCCGCACCCAACGTGCTCAAGCCGAACAGGCTCGCGGCAATGAGCTCGCGGACGCCGAGCGGGCCCGGAGCAGCCAGCTCGCTGACGCGCGTAGCGGGGCCTACGTCGTGCTTTTGACCCGAGTGGACAGCTTCCTTGATCAAGCCCGAGAGCTCAGCGACCTACTGAACCTGCATCCCGAGGGTGAGCAGCCAACAGACCAGCACCGGCAGTACACGGCCGAATGGAACCAACTCGTCGCCGCCAACGCCGTCGTCCAGGTAGCCGGACCTGATTCACTGGCGCAGCGCGCTCAGGCTCTGCTCGACGCGGTCGGCTCGCTCTCAGAAATCATCGACAAGCGGTACCGCGGCCGTCGTTGGCCGCCTGGGCTTGAGGCCGGCTGGGACCGTGCGCGCAAGGAGCGGCTGGAATTCCTACAGGCTGCCCGCCAGACGTACGTCGAGGGCTTCGTGATGGCTTCGCCCGCCACGGTCCACCCAAGCTAGCCGCCCCCACCCGGGTGCGCCACTCAAGGCCTTCCGGCGCTCCCGTACATGCCTCGTTCGGCCACCAAGGGTGAGGCCGGGAATCGCGCCAGAGCGGCCCAGTCCTCCATCGCGGCGACGAGGATCTTCTTAACCTGAGCCTTCGTTTCCTCAAGAGCAAGATCAATAAAGCACTGGCATCTCCTGATGTCATCACCGTTGAACAGACACAACAGCACTCCGGCCACCTGCAGCCCCCGCGCTGTAGCCACCATCTTGGCGTCGGAGGGCAGCGGGATGTTCGACGCGAGTTGACGGGCGAAGGACTGCACGACCCTGTCACCGCCGAGGAGGCTGGCCAGCCAGGCCGCTATGACTCCGACCAGATCGTGCAGCATCTGCTTGCCGGCCAATACTGCCCCGGCCGTCTGCGCCAACAGCTTGCACCTCCTGCGGCGCCGCCGCCTGAAGAGCCTCTTCCAGGTCTCCTCGGCCACGTATTCCGTCACACGGTCGGACACAACATCAGCCCACCCGCCGTCGATAACCCCGACACAGAATTCGGCAGCCTTCTCGACGCGCTCTTGGCGGTGGCGTTCCTGGACTCCCCAACCCCATCCGCTCCCCCCGCGCGAAACGCTCCCGCCAGCGCCCCGCCGACCTGGGCTGGTCGATGCCCGAGACCGTCGTCTTGCCGATCTCTGCTTCGGATGTCGCGGCCCCGCCTCCGGCATTCCCACATGGCGGCCGCACCGTGCCCCTGGCACGCCCACCGGGTTCTTGCAGAGAGTGTTGTCCTTGCACCGGGCACGGCATCGAGGCATGCCGCCATCCTCATCCACACCAGAATGGATTGCTGTCGATATACTTACTCGGCGACTGGCGGTCCAAGCCTGCCTCCCCGGCGGACAATCCTCGTTCTGGGGCGGGTCCCGCCGATGCCGCTACTCCGGCCGACGAGACACTGCGCGATGCGCCGAGTTCCCCGGCAGGCAGGCGCCACCGACGGCCGACGGCGTCGTGTACTCATTCTCCCGGGATGGCGCCGTCTTGGCCGTCCGGGTCCTCGATGGGCGGCGCCGGAAAAGGTCGTCGTCCAGTGCTCAACTTGCCGCCAACTCCAGGCACCACGGACTCGGTTCCGGTTGGCAGAATTGGGCGGATGGGCGTTCCGATGGCTGACCTCCGCGCCGGGCTGCTGGCGATGGCACTGGTTCTGACCCTTGTCGGCTGCTCCGACAGTGCCCCTGATGACGAGCCGACAGGGAGGGCCACCAGCGTGAGCCCGGCACCGGTACGGACCGACCGAGACCCGGTCGCCACACGGTTCCGCGCCTCGGTGACTTCGTAAAGTTTCACTGGCAAGCGTCGATGGCCAGGGCTGACACCCGCGGCGTCCCCGGGCCGACCGACACACGCATCGAGGCCGTGGGCGTGCTGCGACCTGACACCCTGGCCACAACCATCAAAGGGTACGAATGGCAGCCCGCGCCGCCCAAGTGGGACGCGCCGCTGAGCGCCAAGCTGCGCCCGTTCCTGCCGACCGACGGCACCTGGCAGGTCAGCGAGCAGTACGCCGCGGACGTGCGGACGTGCGGACGCCACAGTACAACCGCAACGTCTACCTCGATGCCGGCAGCGGCACGGTCCTCCTGCCGGTCATCGACAGTTGACCCGACAGGCATCGCGCCCGGCCGGGAGCACTCTGCTGCGGTGGAAGCCCGCCACGCCGCTGATCGGGCTGAGCCTGCTGATGGCCGTCCCTGCCGCGTTCGGCACGGTGACCTGGTGATCCTTCCACGGGGTCGGATACCGGGTGCTGAGCGTCGTCATCTGTCTCGTCCTCACCGCACAACTGGCGGTGGCGGTCTCCATCGGCGTCCGGCCGAGCACAGACGTGTCCTGTACGAGGGTCGGGCTGGTCGTTCTCGGCATCCTGCTCACCTGCGGCCTGGCCCGGATTCGCCACGAACTCTAAACCGCACCCCACACCATTCCACCCCCGACAGTACGCCGATTAAGCGCGCGTGGGAATTGCCGTGCTTAGCTGCTGTCGGGGGTGTCTTGTATGGTCAGAGACGTAGTTACTTGGCGTGGTAGCGCCCAATGGAATTGATTCCCGGGTGCAACGGCCGCGCGTTTCACCGATGGCGTCCGGATGTAACAGAATGCAACATGGAGAGGGCGGGAGCCGATGGCCGACGACATGGGATCGACAGTGCCGCGACGTCAGCTCGGGCGAGCACTACGCGAGCTGCGCACCGAGGCCCGGATGACCCTGGACGGCGCGGCCGAGGCGATGCAGTGCAGCCGCCAGAAGATGTGGCGCATCGAAACCGGCCTCGGCCCGGTCCGCGCCCTCGACGTCAAGGCCCTGTGCGAGCTGTACGGGGCGACGCCCGACCTGGCCGGCGCCCTCACCGCCCTGGCCGCCGAGACCGAGGCCAAGGGCTGGTGGCACTCGTACGGCGACGCCGTCCCCGACTGGTTCGAGCTGTACGTCGGCCTGGAATCCGCTGCCTCCCGGCTCCGGGAGCACGACGACACCTTGGTCCCTGGGCTGCTGCAAACTCCTGGCTACACGCGCGGCGTCTACCAAAACCGCCCCAACATGGCGACTGACGAGTTGGAAGAGGTTTTGGAAGTTCGCCGCCGCCGACAGGAGATCCTTGTCCGCCGGCTCCCGAAGGCACCCAAGCTGGAGTGGGTCTTATCGGAGGCCGTCTTGCTGCGACGCGTCGGCGGCCCGGCGGTCATGGCCGAGCAACTGGACCGCCTTCTTGAACGGACCGAGCTACCCAACGTATCGATCCGTGTGCTGCCGCTGTCGGCTGGCGCGCACTACGGCGCGCTGGCGGGGGCCTTCGTCATGCTCGACTTCCCACGCGTCAACCGAGTCGTCCCTGATCAGTCCGTCGTCTACAGCGAGTCGGTGACCGGTGCCCTCTACCTCGACAAGCCGGATGAGTTCGCGGTCTACGAGAAGGTCTGGGCGAGCCTCCTCGACCTCGCACTTGATGAGGAACAATCAAAGGGGATGATCGGCAAGATCAAGGAAGAGGTCCACCATGGCTGACGACCTGCTCGGTGCCCAGTGGCGAAAGTGCACCCGTAGCGGCGACAACAACGGCAACTGCGTGGAGGTCGCCGACAATTTGCCCGGCCTCGTCGCCGTCCGCGACAGCAAGGATCCGGCGGGACCGGCCCTCACCTTCTCCCCCGCCGCCTGGGCCAGCTTCGTCCGGGTCACCAAGTCTGGGCACTGAGCCGGACATCAGACGGGAGCGCAGCCGGCGATCACGCTGGAGGCGCTCCCGTGGCGCAATCGGTCAGGAAGCGGCGTCCCCGATCGCGGGCTGGGCCACGTCCTCGAACAACGACCACCGGTTCCGCCATGCCTCCACGTTCGCTGGGTAGATCGCCGCGTGCCGGCTGTCCGGGTTACGCGGGCGAACACCGCCAACGCTCGCCATGAACTCATCGTGCCGCTGGCGCACCCCGGCACGCAGGTCGTCGCCGGGCACGACATAGAAGTCCCGGCGTCCGTCGGTCACGTCCACGAGGACGTAGAGGTCGACCGACATCGCCGTCATCCTGTCGATGTCCGCGACCATCCAGCCGCCCTGCGCGGCGACCTGCACAGCCGCCGTCCTACCGTTGATCGTCACGAAGGTCTGCGCACCGTGCAGGCTTGCCGAATGGCCGTGCAACAGAGCCTCAGCCACCGCAAGGTGCCGCCCAGCCTGGTGCTTCTGGTGGTTGCTTGGAGCCATCTGTTCTCCTTCGGGGGTGGAAGAGGGGTAGCAGGCTACGACGGCTGCCAGCCCGCGTCGATCGCATCCTGAAGCCGCTTACTGAACACGGCATGCGCCTGCCGATACTCATTCTCCCGATCGGCCTTGTAGAACGGCGCCACATAGCCGTTCGGCGGAAGTTCCATCTCTGGGGATTCCAGATATCTCACTAACCTAAGATGGTCTTCTTTCGACTGACCCACACCGAAAGCGTGGTGATTCGCCGCAATCTTTCGACCCGCATCATCAAACCAGGTTTCCGCTTCATAATCAGCCAAGATTGGAAATCTGGACCGATAGATGGATACCAGTTCCTGGGGAGCGATACCGAGCCACACCGCCACCAAGGCATCAATCTCTACGAGCGCCGCTCTACGCTCTTGCTCAGTACGCAGGGCAGAACTCCACACCCATGAGGGTCCAACATCAGCTAGAGGGCGAGCGGGCCGTTGGCTAATCGACCAGTTTTCGTTGGAAGGCCATGCAGGATCGTAAACCTCCGACCACAGCGTCGAATAAGCGCGGGTCATGCAATTTAGTCGCAGGGTTCGGATTGCCAACGCGGCCGCGAGCGGATGATCAGACTGGGGAGCAGGAAAGTTGCGAGCCTCCGTCATCCGCAAATGGTTCTTACCCCAAACTCGGAGCAGATAGTCCAGCGGAAGTGACGCCCAGAAACCCGCGACAAGAACGGTTCCCAACGACTCCGAGAGCCTCATCGTATTTACTGCATCAACGTGAGTCGGCCCAGGCGGGATAAGAGCAGCATGTAAGCTACGCTCAGTATCGAAAGGGACCATCTCTCGCCAAGCTAGTCGATAAAAGCGAGAGTACCTCTGACCATTCCAGTTGTCTTGTGCCGACTGGAATTTATCAAGAGTGGTGGAGCGACGGTAGTTGGCCCGAGGAACGGTATCCGCATCCATGCTGCTTGGGTCAAATGCCTGCCAGTCACGATTTGACTTGCAGGGAACGTTGGGCTGTTTCGCCAATGGCGTAGCTATGCCGATATGAGTGCCTTGGAGAACGATCGAATCCCAATCCTCGCGAGATCCCGTGTCCCAAACGATTAGCCCGTCCTTCTTGGCCTTTCCTTCATCGAATCCGAGGCTTGTCACTGGATGGAGATGATGTAGGCGGCGGCTGGCCTGGGCGAGCGCAAGCATTGCTCCATCCTCTACTGACGTAACCGGGAACAGCAACCTCGTCTGTTCTACCGACTCCTGGCCGCCCAGCAACTTTCGCCAGTGTTTTAGCCGATCTTGGTCTACCGTCACAAGGCGAGCGCGATGAGGGCGCAGTTCCCATCGCCCATCATGCTTGATACCCGGCGCTTCTCCGCTCCCATCATGAGTTAGGGAGGCGGTGAGCGAGCCAGGCGCGAAAAGCCAACTAACGTGTGTGAAATTGATGGAACCGGTAGCGCCATAGAGGTGGACGCCGAACTGCCGCGTCCCTGCAACCTCATCAAACAGCTGTAGGCGATTCGAGAAGTGCGCATGGAATCTAAGATGCCTGTAGGCAGCCGCTCTAAGCTTACCTTCGCGAGATCCCGCGAAATGCGTGTCCGGATGGATTAGGCCAGCGATTCCGGATTGCCCGAGGTTCTCCCATGCCCGGCACATAAATGCGCGGTACAGGTCGGGCCGGGTGCCATCAAGAAGTGGGTATGTAACGGCACCACCAAGGACTTGCACCACTCCAACGTTCATTGCCAACTCCGAAAGGAAATACTGGAGCCAGCGGTCATGCTTACTGAATTGCTCCGCTTTCCGCTTCCGCCACTCCTCCGTCGTCGGCCTCTCCACGAGCCGAAACCAAGGGTCGCTCTCCGCGAGCACTACATCTTCAACCCAATCGGGCCGCACCCACGGCGGGTTGCCTACCTGGAGGTCGAAGCCGCCCTCGGCGAAGGCTTGGGCGAAGGTTAGTTCCCAGTGAAAAAAGCCTTGCTGCTCGGCGATCTGGTCGGCAGCGAGAAGCCAGGGGAACCGATCGGAGAGGGTCCAGGGTGAATCGACACCGATGACCCCGTCGAGCTTCCGCTCGAACTCGCTCATCTCGCTCAGGCTCGTGAGCTTTCGGCCAAAGAACCGTTCGGTATTCTCATCCGCGTCACTTCGCCCGATGAGCGCCTCGGCGAAGGTCAACCAGTCGTCGAGGCTAGACAGCGGCACCTGCTGACGGAGTTGTTCCGCCACCGTCATCCGCCGGGTGCCGCCGGTCAGCTTGGTCGGGAGCTTCATCTGCTGCGGTTG
Source organism: Micromonospora cremea (assembly GCF_900143515.1). NCBI lineage: Bacteria > Bacillati > Actinomycetota > Actinomycetes > Micromonosporales > Micromonosporaceae > Micromonospora > Micromonospora cremea. The sequence goes on from NZ_FSQT01000001.1 coordinate 2,554,447, forward strand.
CACGTTGCCGAAGATGTCCGCGGTTTCGTAGACGGCCGGTTCCTCGTACGCCGGCTCGTCCTTGATGTGCGAGACCTGGACGGGCGCGGCCGGGTAGACCGGGTCGGAGCCGTCGAGCAGCCCGACCTTGTCCAGCGGCCAGAACCACAGCGCGCACCAGACGTCCATCAGCGTCTTGAGCCGCCAGTACGGCGTGCCCGGCGCGGTCAGGTCGGCGAGGATCTCCTCCCGGGGCACCGCCTCCGTGACCTTCGGCAGATCCTCGGCGCCCCAGACTGCGATGTCGCGGCGGATCTCCCGCTCGGAGATGTCGAGCCGCTGCTGCACCAGCCCCCACAGGAACTCGACCCGCCGAGCGAGAGCCTGCAAGCGCTGGACCTGCGAGTTCTTCCCCTTGGCTGACGGCGTGCGCTTCATCGCCGTACGCCACGCCTTTAGTCGGGCGGTCTCAGCCGGCGCCAGCTCGCGGGCCTCCTTCTCCCCCGCGACCGCGCCCCAGCCGTCGGCGGGGAGCAGGAAATGGTGGATGGTGCCCTCGTCGATCGGCCCGTCCCGGAAGGGCTGCTCCTTCGGCGTGGTGGTGAGCCATGACTTGTCGGCGAGCTGCTTCGGGCCGTAGGTCTTGCGTCCGGCGCCGATGAGGGAGTTGCCGCGTTGCAGGTGCAGGCCGAACCAGGGTGCTTGGAGGCCGGCGTGCATGACGTTGAGCCAGAGCGACACCTCGGCCAGTTCGACGGCGGTTCGGTTGAGGTCGACGCCGTAGCTGTTGTGCAGGGCGATGTACGCCTTCACCCGCTGGAGTTCGAGGTGGTAGTCCTCCGGGTCGAGGGTGACCTCCAGCTCCTTCTGGCGGCGCCGCAGGTATTCGGCGGCGACCTGGTTGATCGCCTCGTTGAGGAACGCGCCGGAGCCGAGTGCCGGCTCACAGATCGTCCAGTCCAGCAGCTCACGGGCCGGGGTGATCGTGTCGTCCTGGTCGAGCCGGTACTTGAGGGCGAGCTGGACGGTGACCTCGGTGAGCGACTGTGGGGTGTAGTAGGAGGCGCTGGTCTGCCGGTCGCGGCCGGCGAGCCGGTAGACGAACTCACCGGGTTGGTGACTGACCCGGCTGCGAACGCCGGTGTACGGGTCTTCCTTGTAGACGAAGACACCGTCGTCGTACTCGTCGACCTTGGAGGCCGGAATCATCCACGAGCCATCCTTCGGGTCGCCGTCTTTGGCGACCTCGTATAGCTGCTCGGTGGCGACGAACCCGGTGTACGACATCAGGCCCTCGTAGACCGCGCCGAGCTGGTTGATGCCAAGCTGGGCGTACGAGATGAAGCCGCCGCGGCGCTTCTTGCCACCCTTGGTGAGCATCAGCCGGCGCAGCACCTCGTAGAGGACCTTGTTACGCAGCCGCGTGTCGATCTTCGGTGCGTGCTCGTCGTCGGGGTCGCTGCCCGGCTCGGCGATCAGCCGGCCGATGAGCTTGGTTTTCTCCGGCAGGAACAGGTCGGAGCGCATCGGCTCGAAGCGCAGCCCCTCCCCCTCGCTGGCCTTGTCGTCGACGTCCGCGCCGCCGCGCGGCCGGTGCCCCTCGTTGACCATGCGGAAGAGCAGGTCGAGGGATTCGTACAGGTGGGTGCCGTCCTCGGCGGAGGGAGCGAGGCGGCGGGAGACGAGGTCGCCGAGGCGGGCAAGGCTGTAGCCCTCGACGTACTGGGGGTCGTTGACCGGCAGCACACCCAGTTCGGGGCGCGCCTCGGCGTAGAGCAGGAACAGGATCCGATAGAGGTAGCGCAGCGACTCCCGGCCCAGCTCCTTGGCCAGCTCATCGAGGTCCATCACCTGCTGCGGGTGGAAGCCGGCCCGGCGGATCTGGTCGAGGACCTCGTTGGCGATGAGCTCCACGGAGACCTTCAGGCCCTCGCGGAGTTCGCTGGAGACCCCGACGGCGTGCTGGCGGGAGCCGGCGACCAGTTCGGCGAGGGGTTCGGTGCCGCCCTCGGCAGGCGGACGCAGCGAGTCGGCGCCGAAGAGCGCGGCGACGACGTCGAGTTCCTTGTCGTCGTTGCGGGCGTACGCGGTATCGAGGCTGACGGCCAGGTAGCGGCCCTCGCCCCAGACAGTGCGGTCGGCGAGAGTGATCACGCCACCGCTGAGGATCAGCACGTAACGGGGCTTCGGGCTGTCGGCGGCGAAGAGCAGCGAGGCGAGCTTGGCGCCCGTCTCGATGGTCTCGGTGCTCGACAGGGTGAGCGGGTCGAGCAGGCGGCCGGCGTCCTCCGGGTCCTGTGCTGCCTCGGTGTCGACCGCCCAACCGCAGTCCAACGCGACAATGCCGTGTGCGGTGGTCAACTCGGCGTGGGCGACGCTGACCTCGTACTCCTGGCCGTTGCGCTCGACGGTGATGGTCTGCGGCTGCGGGTCGAAGTCGAGCGCCCGCAGCACGTCCTGGTGCTGCTTGCGCAGCCGCTCCGGGTCGAAGAAGTCGACGTCGGTCAGCTCGGTCTTGGCGTCGAAGTACTGCCGGCGCATGCCGCGCAGGTTCGTGCGTGGCGTGCCCTCCCCGGCTTTCTCCTGCTCGGCCCACTGCTTGAGCAGACCGCCCTTGAGGGTGGTGGGCAGGATCTCGGCGAGGTAGTGCGCGGAGAGGTACTCGCCGCGGTTGGTCAGCGACTCGAAACTCATGCGGCACTCTCCGAGGACGGTACGAGGACGGCGAGCACCCGCAGCAGCGGGTCGCCGGCGGTTTCCAAGCGGTCGAGCAGGTCGTGCTGCTCCTGGACGGTGGTGTCGACGCGTTGGCGTCGCTTCTCCCGGTGCGCACCGGGCAGCTCATCGAAGAGGCTGGCCTGTTGGAAACTCTTCAGCTGCTGGCGGTGCTTCTGCAGCGGCTCGGCGTTGGCCTCGGCCCACTCGGCGCGCTTGCCCTCCAGGTACTGGCGGGCGACGTCGACGGCCTCCGGCAGCAGTGCCTTCAGCGGTTCGATCGCGATGGCCTCGGCGCGGTTGACCATCGTCGGGCCGACGTTGGCTTCACGCAGCACCTCGTCCATCGGCCGGATCGTCGGCGACGCGGGCAGGTCGGAGACGGCCATCCACTGGACGACGGTGGGTTGGCCGAGACGGTTGGCGTAGACGCCCTGGATCAGGAACGTCGGCGCGGCCACGTCGGCGGTGAGCACCGGGGCCTGTTGGCGGCCGAGCCGGATCAGGACCTTGTCGACCAACCAGTCGACCATCGGGTGCACGTCACTGAGGAAAGCGATGTCCGGCCACATCGGAGTCTTGCTCTGCCGGGCCTGGTCGAGCTTGCGCTGCGCGAGGGCGCGATCGAAGGTGACCTTGAGCCGCAGGTCCTCGCCCTCGCGGTGGGCGCGCAGGTAGGTGCGGGGCAGGTCGGTGAGCCGGTGCACCAGGTCGTCTGGGGCGAGGAAGGTCATCAGTTCGTCCTCGCGGCGCAGGTCGATGTGGTCCTCGGGCCGGTCCTCGTAGATCTCGTAGAGGGCGGCGTCGACGAAGTCCTGCGTGGAGGCGAAGAGCTTCGGCACCCGGGCCAGGGGCACGTCCGCCGCCACGGGCGCTGTGCCCACCTCCGCAAAGAGGTCGGCCATCACGTCGACCTCGGCGTGGGCAGCCTCGTAGGACTGGTCCACCGACTTGCCGGCGAGCAGGTCCCGGACCAGCCGGTCCTCCTCGGCCTTGGCGTCGTACTGGCCCGTCACGGCCTCGACGCTGCCGAGGCTGCGGTGCGCGGTCTCCTCCCGGTTGAGGAGCTTCTCGGCGACCGTCCGGTCGTCCTTGGCGTCCTCGCGGTCGGAGGTGAGGATCAGCGCGCGGAACTGCGGCTGGTGCTTCTGCCCGTAACGGTCGATACGGCCGTTGCGCTGCTCGATCCGGATCAGACTCCACGGGATGTCGTAGTGGATCAAGTGGTGGCACTGCTGGTGCAGGTTGACGCCTTCAGAGGCGACGTCGCCGGTGAAGAGCAACCGGACGTCGCTGCCGGCCAGCTCGAACTCCTGCAGGATCGTCTGCTCGTCCTTGTCGGCCACACCGCCGTGCAGCACCCGGATCGCGTTCGGCTTGAGGCCGAGCAGCCCGGGGACGACCTCGGCGAGCCACTTGATGGTCGGCACTCGCTCGGAGAAGACCACGGCCCGCGTGTCGCTGCCCCTGCCGACACCGATTTTCCTCAGCTCGTCGACCAGTCCCTTGAGCTTGCTGGAGCCCCGGTCGGTCATCGCGGAGGTCAGCTCCGCGAGCCGGTCCAGCGCTGCCCGCTCAGTGCCGGTGGTCTTGTCGCGCCGATTCTTCACCGTCTCGTGCAGCGCCCGGTGCGAGGACAGAAAGGACTTCAAGAGGGTGTACGGGAAGAGCCGGTGCTGCCCGGTGATCGCCTCGTCGGTCCACTTGCCGGCCAGCCACACGTCGGTCAGCTCGTCGAAGATCTGCTCCTCGATGGGCGTCGCTGTGCAGTGCAATGCCTGAGAGGGGCCACGGTCAGCCCAGCGGTCACCGATCTGGTCGCGTACCTCCGGGCTGATCTTCGTGCGGCGCAGGTAGAGGTGGGCGATGTCACTGGCCTGGTAGTCCTTCTCGTTGGCGATGGCCGCCGGGTCGAGCAGCGAGATCAGCTGTGCGAAGGACTCCTTGTCGCCGTTGTGCGGGGTCGCGCTGGCCAGCAGCAACGCGTCGGTCTTCGCAGCCAGGCGGCGGGCCAGCTCGTTGCGCTGCGTGCCCTTGTTGATGAGGTTGTGCGACTCGTCGATGACCACGGCGTCCCAGGTCGTCGCGTCCAGGTGATGGCCGAACTGGCCCGCGTCCTTGAGGGTGTCGACCGAGATGATGGCCCGCTTGAAATAGGTGAACGGGTTCCGCCCAGCCGGGATCTCCTGCTGGATGCGTTGAATACCGGTCGAGTCGAGCCGGACCAGCGGGATCGCGAACCTGGTCCACAGTTCTCGTTGGAACTGTTCGAGGACCTGCTGCGGCGAGACAACCAGGATGCGCTCACCTCGGCCCCGTCGGATCAGCTCAGCGAGGATCAGCCCGATCTCCAGGGTCTTGCCCAGGCCCACCACGTCAGCGAGCAGGATCCGCGGCCGCAACCCGGACAGCGCCAACTCGACGGGCCGCTGCTGGTAGGTCAGCGCGTCGAGCAGGAACCGGTCGGCGAGGGCCAACCCACGCTCGGTGCGCGGCAGCGGAGTACGCCGCAGCACCGCCTCTAGGAAGAGGCGGCTCTGCCGGAACCGCGACGACGTGTCCTGAACGAGCTCCGTCTCCTCGGGCACCAGCGGCGTGATGTCCTCAAGCGCGGTGAAGAAGGTCGCCTCGACATCCTGGACGAACTCGGAGACGCCGACCGCCTTCACCATCGTGCCGTCCGCGGTGCCGGTCTTGACGCTGCGGATCAGCCATTCCTCGTCGCGTACGACGATGCGGGAGCCCGGGGCGAAGGTCGCGGCCTGGGAGGTGGTCATCGGTGGTGCCTTCCTACAGGGTCGAGCGGCGGGCGTACTGGCGGCGCATCTTGTCGACCAGCCAGGTGACGTCAGCACGTGGGTTGGCGGGCCGCTCGGGGTCGACCTTCGTGGGTGTCGTCTCCGGCACCGGGACGGTGTCCGCCTCGATGACCGGTGTGCCCTCCGGGTCCTGTCGCGGATCATCCAGGTCCGGCGGAACCAGCAGCTCGGTGTCGCCGTCGTAGGTGAGCGCCGCCACCTCCTGGCGCAGGGCGTGGACGCTCTTGCCGCTGACGGCGGTGGCGACCGCGAGCAGCCGAGCACGAACGTCGGTCAGGCCGGGTCGGGCGGTGGGGTCGAAGGCGAGCATCGTGCCGAGCAACTGCACCAGCTCGGCCGGCACCTCGGAGAGATCAGGAAGATCGGCCGGCTCGCTGATGCGCAGCAACAGGTTCCACGAGTTGGTCGCCGGGTAGAGCCCGTGGCCGGTGAGAGCGAAGACCAACGTCGCGGCGAGGGCATAGATGTCGACCGCCGGGGTGAGGTCCCGTTCACCCTTGACCTGCTCGGGTGACATGTACGCGGGAGTGCCGACCAGGGCACCCGGCTCGGTCAGGTAGTCGTCCCGCTCGATCAGCACCGCAAGACCGAAGTCGATGAGCTTGGGGCCGTCGGGGCCGAGGATGATGTTCTGCGGCTTGAGATCGCGGTGCAACAGCTTGACCTGGTGCACCTTGGCGAGGCCTTCGGCGAGCATCGCGCCGGACATCGCGGCCAATGGCAGCGGAAGCGGCCCTCGCGCGTCGACATGCTGGCGCAGCGTGGCGCCGGGGACGTACTCCACGGCGAGCCAGGCCGGGTTCGCGTAGGGGTCGGCACCCTCCAGGCGGGCAACCCGGGATCCGAAGACCAGCTTGAGGCTGTCGACCTCGGCGGCGAACCGCTCGCGCACCGTGGGCGCCTCGATGAGGTGCTGCTTGATCACCTTGACGGCGACCCGCTCGGCGGTCGGCGACACCGCGAAGAAGACATCGCCCATACCACCTGAGCCGAGCGGCCTGACCAGGTCATAGCCGCCGATTTTGCCCAGCGTCATTCGTCCCCCTCACGATGACACCCGCCCGAACCGCTGATCCGCACTGTCGGACCCGCGCCTGACGGACGCATGACCGTACAACGTTGAACATTCAACGAGGTACCGTCCGAATGGCGGTTCCTGCGGTTGCTGACCAGTCTGACCTCACCGCGGGCTGTCCGGTCGGATCGACCCGCGCGCCAGGCCGTCGGCCGTGAGTTGGGCCAGTTCCGCCCCCAGCGAAGCGGCCTGTCGGATCGCTGACTCGAAGGCGTCGAGGCGCCGGAACGCGTCCCCGTGCGCCCGTTGCTCGTCGAGCGGCAGCCGCCGCACCTGCGCCCGTCGAATGTCGAACCGCATGGTTCCGGAGAGACTCGACGCCTGCTTCTCGTTCGCCGACGTCCGCAGCTGCCCGGCCAGGAACCACGGGTCCAGCGCCGCCGGGTTGGGTCGCAGCAGGTAGAGGTTGCGCCCCAACAGCGCGCCGTCGGCGGTGACCACCCGCGGGATGAGTTGCCGCGCGATCATCGGCACCACCACGTCCCCCACAGCGAGGGGGATCTCCTGCCCGAACCGGTCGTCGACCCGCCCGGACGCCTCCACCCCGGCGAGCACGTCCGGCACGGTGAGCACCGGCGGCCCGTCGGGTGCGGGTGTGGACGTGCCGGCGCGGACCGGGCCGATCAGTTGAAGCGCCCCCGTCTTTGCCAGCTCCCCCACCGTGAGGAAGAGGCCGTCTGGCCCGTCGGGCGCGGGTGTGACCTGCGGCAGCAGCGCCGGCAGCTCGCCGACGATGGCGGCCAAGCGTTCTCTGGTGCGTACCAGATGCTCTCCTGAAGCCTCGCCCGCGACGGCCGGTTGCCGGCGCGCGGGGGTGAGGTCGACCTCCTCGTCGAGCAGCTCGATGACCGGGACCGCGCGGGCGAAGCCGGCCTCTTCGACGTCGGCGTCCGGGGCAGTGGCGAAGGCCCGCCACGCGGCCAGCACGCGCGGTGCGGTGTCGGCCAGGTCGCCGCCTGCGGCGTCGATCAGCAGCGCCCGCGCCGGCGGCGGTGCGTCGGCCGCGGCGCGCCGCAGCACCCACAGGTGCAGGGGTACGCCGTGCGGCGCTGCCACCCCCGGCGGGAGCGCGATGACGGCGCGCAAATGGCCTCGGCGCAGCAGCTCGCTGCGGATCCGCTTGCCGGCGCGCCGGCTGGCCACCGTGGGGGGCATCAGCAGTACGGCGTGCCCGCCCACGCGTAGGTGCGCCAGGGCGTGCTGCGCCCAGGCCAGCTCCGGCTCAGTACGGGGTGTGGTGCCGACGATCCAGCGGGGGTCGTGCCCGAGCTCCTCGTCGCCCCAGTTGGTGGCGCCGAACGGTGGGTGGCAGACGACGGCGACGACGGCGCGGCCGGCGAAGGCGTCGGCGCGCAGTGAGTCACCGGGGCACACCTCCCCGGGTACGTCGTGCAGGGCCAGCCACAGGCCGGCGAGCCGGGCCAGGTCCTCGTCGAGTTCCTGCCCGTACACCGAGGTGCTGCCGGCGCGGACTGCGGCTCGCAGGATGGCGCCGGAGCCGGCGGCCGGGTCGAGCACTGAGCCGCCGCCGACACTGGCGAGCCCGATCATCAGGTCGGCGAGGTCGTCGGGGGTGGCGAAGGGGCGGCCGGGCCCCGGTGCGGAGAACCGCTGCCACAGCTCGTCGAACGCACCCTGCGGGCGCAGCTCGTCCGCGAGCGCGTCGACGTCGGGCAGCAGCGGCGCGAGCTGCGCGTCGGGGTGGCCGCTTCGGGAGCCGCGCTGACGGGCCAACAGCAGCGCGCCGACGGCCGCGAGCCCGGCGGCTGGGGAGTCGCTGGCCGCGGCGAGGTGTCGCCAGAGCCGGTCGGCGGTGGCGAGCTCGGGGAGCTTGCCCTGGGTGCGTAGCCACTGCTCGACCTGGATCAGGTCGAACTCGGGGCTCGCCGTCGTCCCGCCCACTGGGGCGGGGAAGTCGGCGTGCCGTTTGCGCCAGTTGCTGACTGCAGCGCGACCGACGCCGGCGAGCCGGGCGATCTCCGCTGCCGTGATGGTCGGGTTCTCCTGCACGTCGAAAGTCTCGCACATCTGTCAAGCACGAGATTGTCTGTTGACACCGCTCTCGGACGATGCTCTTATTGACGCCGCAACGTTCACATCAGGAGGACAACGATGCGCAAGACCACCACTCTCGCTCTGATCGCCACCGGCCTCATCGCCCTGGGCTGCGGCTCCGGCGCCGCCGACACGTCCACGAGCTCCGGCGGTAGCGGCAAGGGCGAGGACGCCCCGGCGAAGACCGCCAAGGTGGGCGAGGCGGCGCGCGACGGCAAGTTCGAGTTCAAGGTGAAGTCCGCCAAGTGTGGCGTGGCCAAGGTCGGCAGCGACATGCTCGGCCAGAAGGCGCAGGGCCAGTTCTGCCTGGTCACGGTCAACGTGAAGAACATCGGCAAGGAAGCGCAGATGTTCGACGGCAGCAGCCAGAAGGCGTACGCGGCCGACGGCACCGAGTACTCCGCCGACGGCGGCGCGGCGATCTACGCCAACAAGAACGCCGAGACGTTCCTCAACGACGTCAACCCCGGCAACCAGGTCAGCGGCGTCGTCGTCTTCGACATCCCGAAGAACGTCAAGCTCGCCAAGCTCGAGCTGCACGACTCGCCGTTCTCCGGCGGCGTCGACGTCTCCCTCGGCTGACCACTCCCCCGTAGCACCGGGGCGGGTCTGAACGATCCGCCCCGGCTGTTCACAGCCCACCTGTTCACACGAGGAGCTCCGTCATGACTGATCCGACCGCCCCGAATCCGCCCGACCAGCCGACCGGACTGCCGCAGCCCTCGGTGCCGCCGGTCGGCGGTCCGACGTCCGCCGCGACTGCGGACACCATGCTCGTCGGCGAGCTCGGCCCTGCCACCAGCGAGAAGCGGTCCCACGTGCGGGCTTGGGCTGTCGGTGGCATCGCCCTGGCCATCGCCCTCTGCTGCGGCGGCGTTGTCATCGGCACGGTCGCCGGCGACGAACCGGAGGCGACCGCCGGTGCCAGCAGCTCGCCTGCGATCAGTCCCACGAGCGTGTCGCCGACGACAGCGGCTCCCACCACTGCCGCTCCGACCAGCGCGGCCCCTACCAGCGCCAGCCCCAGCCCGACGAAGACGGCCCCGCCGCCCAAGCCGAAGCCGCCGTCGTACAAGACGCTCACTGAGCGGCAGTGGAAGCTGATCGCGAAGGACCCGGACGGTTACCTGGGGAAGACCTACGTGGTCTACGGGCGGGTCACCCAGTTCGACGCGGCCACTGGCGTCGACAGTTTCCGGGCGGACGTCGCTCACCGCCGCATGGCCGACGAGTACGACTACGAGACCAACACCATCTTCAACGGGTCCCAGTCGGACCTCGACAACCTCGTCGAGGACGACATCTTCCGCGCCAACGTCACGGTGCTCGGCTCCTACAGCTACGACACCCAGAGCGGCGGCGAGACCACCGTTCCGCTGCTCCAGGTCGACTCCATCAAGGTCCTCTGAAACTCCCCTGAGACGTCAGGAGGCGTCGTGCGGCCCGATGAATTCCTCCGTGCCCTGGCCGAACTCCCCCCACCATTGCACGGCCGGGCACTCACCCTCCGTCCCTACGCCCGCTCCACCCGCTGCGACGACTGCCAGCGGATCGGTGACGCCGTCCGCCTCGCTCTCACCGCCGCCCACTACGCGGAGCTGACCTCCGCCGGCGAACTGCTCGCTACCGCCGAGCGCCTCGCTGTCGAGCACACCGAGCACGTCGCGCCGCGCTTGGACCAGCAGCGCGGGCGCGGCCGGGTGATCCGCTGGGCGGGGGCGTCCGCGCCGCTGGTGGCTGCGACCGACGCCAGCTGGAAGGGCCGCGCCGGGGGCATCGGGTACGTGGTCAGCGACGGCCATTACGGCCTGCTCGGTCGGGGCACCGGCCGGCTCGACCCGACCGGCGCCTCCCGGGTGCTCGTCGATGAACTGCGCGCGGTCGACTACCTGCTGACCGGGTACGACGAGGTGCCGACCGGCATGACCGTGCTGCTGGACAGCCTGACGGCTCTGCGATACCTGCACCGCTGGCAGGCCGGCGATACCGATGCGATGCCCGCCGGCTACAGCCTGCGCGAGCGCCGCTGGTCCGATCAGCCAACCCTGGTCCGGCTCGCCGAGCAGGTGGCCCACCGCCCCGGCCTGACCTTCGCGCACGTCAAGGGTCACAGCGGCCACCCGCTCAACGAGGCTGCCGACGGCCTGTCGCACATGGCCCGCCGCCGGCGGGAGGAGTCCTTCGACCTGCGCCCCCGGGCGTATGCCCTGGTTGATGCGTTCCTGCGCGACTGGCACGCGAACGCCACGGTCTGACCCGCGCGACCGTCACCACCCCCTACATCCACCGCTCACCCGGGCGGGCCGGCGAGTCGTCGGCCCGCGGACACCACACGCCTGGAGACGACCATGACCCAGCCTCCGCAGCCGACCGCGCCGCTGATCGAGCTGATCTTCGACCGACTTGCCGCCGCTGACGACGTACCGACCGAGACCGCCGAGCTGGTCCTCGCCGCGCTGACCAGCGAGGACGACCTGACCGCGGCGCTCGCCGGCACCCCCACCCGACTCGACCCGCGCTCCCCCACCGGCGACGGTCCAGCGGACCGGATCTGGCTGAAGTCGGTGACCGTCGCCGGCTTCCGCGGCGTCGGTCCGGAACGGACCCTCCGGATCGACCCCGGTCCGGGCCTCACCCTGGTCATTGGCCGCAACGGCTCCGGCAAGTCCAGCTTCGCCGAGGCCGTCGAACTCGCCCTCACCGGCGACAGCGCCCGGTGGGCCGACAAGACGAGCATCTGGCGTACCGGGTGGCGAAACCTGCACAACCCGGATCCGTGCTGGGTCGGCGTGGAGCTGCGGGTCGACGGGGTGGCCACGCCGACCCGGGTGCACCGCGCCTGGCCGGTCGGGGCCGAGCTGGCCGACGCCGAGGTGACCGTCACCAGCGCCCGGGGCCGGCACACCGGCCTCACCGAGTTGGGTCTGGCCCGCCCGCTGGAGCTGTACCGGCCATTCCTCACCGCCGCCGAGCTGGGCAAGCTCGCCGCCGGCACGCAGAGCCAGCTCTTCGACGCGCTGTTCGCGATCCTCGGCCTGGACGCGCTCACCGACGCCGACCAGCGTCTGCTGCGCGCCGCCCGGCCGCACGACACCACCATCAAAGAGGTACGCGCACAGCGCGCCGCCCTGGCCGACGCGCTCGCCGGAATCGCTGACGACCGGGCCCGACGGACCGCATCGCTGCTACGCGGCCGGGGCGCGGTCGACCTCGCGGCGGTGACGGCGATCCTCGACGAGCCCGACGAGCCGACCACCGAAGAGGCCGTGCTGCTCTGCCGGGAACTCGCCGCCCTCGACCCGCCGCCGGTCGACGAGGTGACCCGGCTGGCGGGTCAGCTGCGGGAGGCGGCGGTCGAGGCCCTGCGGTACGACGGCGGCCGGTCCCGCGCCGCGCTGCGCAGCGCCGAACTGCTCCGCCTCGCCCTCGAACATCACGAGGACCAGGGCGACGCGTCGTGCCCGGTCTGCGCCACCGGCACCCTCGACGGCGGATGGCGTACCGCCGCCGCGCAGTCGCTGACCGACCTCCGGCAGCGCAGTGTCGCCGCCCAGACGGCGACGACCCGGCTCACGACTCTGCTGCGGCAGACCCACCACCTGATCGACGATCTCGCGGTGCTCGAGGGTCCCGGGTCGGAGCCGCCGGTCGGCGCGCTGCGCGACGCCGTGGCCGCGCTACGTCGCGTACCCGGGAAGCCGGCCGACCTGGCCGACCACCTGGCCGCGCGGTACCCGGCGGTGGTGGCGGCGGCGGACGCGGCCCGCGCGTACGCGGAGGCGTTTCTGCGGCAGCGCGACACCGGCTGGCGGGCGGCGGCGGCCGAGGTGCGCGAGTGGGTGACCGCCGCCGGCGGGTTGCCGGCGCGGGAGGCGACACTGGCCCGGTTGAAGGCCGCGCGCGGCTGGCTGAAGGACGCCGGTACGGAGATCCGCAACGAGCGGGTCGCGCCGTTCGCCGGGCACTCCCAGCGGATCTGGGCGCAGCTGCGGCAGGAGAGCAACGTCGAGCTGGGAGCGATGACGCTCGAAGGCGCGAACACCCGGCGGCGGGTGGTCTTCCCGGTCAACGTCGACGGCGCCGACAACGGCACCGCCCTCGGCGTGATGAGCCAGGGTGAGATGCAGGCGCTCGGGCTGGCCACCTTCCTGCCGCGCAGCTGCGCCCCCGAGAGCCCGTTCCGATTCATCGTGGTCGACGACCCGGTGCAGAGCATGGACCCGTCGAAGGTGGACGGTCTCGCACGAGTGCTCGCCGAGCTGGCCGAGCAGCGGCAGGTCGTGGTCTTCACCCACGACACCCGCCTGCCCGACGCGGTCACCCGGCTCGGCCTCGGTGACGCCCGCATTGTCGAGGTGCACCGGGCGGAGAAGTCGGTGGTGACGCTGCGGCCGAGCTCCGATCCGGTGACCCGATACCTGGACGACGCGTACGCGCTGTCGCGCAACGAGGACATCCCCGCCGAGGTGCGCGGGCCGGTGGTGGCGGAGCTGTGCCGTTCGGCGCTGGAGGCGGCCTGCCACCGGGTGGTCTGGCGGATACGGGTCGCACGGGGTATCCCGCACGACGACATCGAGGCGGCCATCGAGGCCGCGTCGCGTCGGCTGGCCACCATCGTCGCGTTGGCGCTGTTCGACGACGCCGATCGGGGCGGTGACGTCCTCGGCCAGCTGAGCCGTCGGCACGGACGGCGAGCGGTGGACGCGTACCAGGCGTGCCGGGAAGGCGTGCACGGCGCGTACCTGGCGGACCTGCCGGGCCTGGTCGCGGACGCCCGCTTCCTGGCCGAGGCGCTGCGGTGACCGCGCCGACGCCGCAGCGCTGCCTGGCGGCGGCCGACCAGTTGCTGCGCGGCTCCGGCCGGCTGGGGGCCGTCGCCGTTCCCGGCGGCTGGTGGCCTCGGGCCTGCGCCTGCCTGATCCGGCTCGCCCTGGAAGGCGGCATCGACGCCTACTGGCGGCGGGTCAAGCCGACCGTCGCGGCCTGCCGGCAGGGCCGCGCCAAGCAGCTGATGCTGCGCGGACGGCTCGGGCCGGGCACGGAGACCGCCCGGCGGGTGGCGTACGCGTGGGCCACGCTCTCGACCGCCGCGCACCACCACTGCTACGAGCTGGCGCCGACGGCCGCGGAGCTGCGCCGGCTGCACACCGAGGTGAACGCGCTGCTCGCCCGACTCGACCAGCGATGACCGGACCTACCCACTTGTACGGGAGTGACCATGAGCTACCAAGATGCGGGCCAGTGCTCCGCCCTTTAGGGCGGGGGTCAGGGCCCGCGCGGGAGGGCCGCCAGGCCCGAGCGTGCGCTAACCGGGACGGTGTTGCTGCTCGATGTACTGGCGCAGGAGGTCAAGGGTGCGCCGCTGACCGAGCCGGCGAAGTACGAGGCTAACCACAGCTTGTTGGCTCGGTAGCAGTGGCGGATCAGGTCGGGGAACTCTTGTCGCATCCGCCGCGAGGACACGTTCTTAAAGGCTGTTGACCAGCTTCGCCAGGGCTACCTTGGGCGGAAAGTTGACCAGCAGGTGTAGGTGCTCGCCTTCGCCGTTGAACTCGACCAGGTCGGTGTCGAAGTCGGCGCACACCGCCCGCGTGATCTCCTGCAGGCGGGTCAGGTGCCGGTCACCGAACACTGTGTGCCGAAATTTTGGTCACGAAGACCACATGAGCGTGCAGGGTGAACACGCAGTGTCTGCCGGTGCGAACGTTCGATAATCCGGCCATGGGCCATTGATAGATTGTCCCTGTGCAGCTTCGGTACAACTACCGCGTCTACCCGACGCCGGCTCAGCAGGTTCTGCTGGCGCGGGCGTTCGGGTGCGCGCGGGTGGTGTTCAACGACGGGCTGCGCGCACGCCAGCAGGCGCGCGAGGCGGGCGAGGCGTACCTGTCCGATGGTGACCTGTCGAAGCGGGTCATCACCCAGGCCAAGCAGACGCCTGAGCGGGAGTGGCTGGGCGAGGTGTCGGCGGTGGTACTCCAGCAGGCCCTCGCGGATCTTAACGTCGCGTACCGGAACTTCTTCACCTCGATCAGCGGCAAGCGCCAGGGCCGCACGGTCGCCCCGCCGAGGTTCCGGTCCCGCAAGGACAACCGGCAGGCGATCCGGTTCACCGCGAACGCCCGGTTCAAGGTGCTCGACAACGGCCGGCTCAGGTTGCCGAAGATCGGCGACCTTGCGGTGCGTTGGTCCCGGCATCTGCCGGCCGCACCAACCTCGGTCACGGTCATCCGGGACGCGGCTGGTCGGTACTTCGCCTCGTTCGTTGTGGTCGCCACCGACGACCCGCTGCCGCCGGTCGACACCGAGGTGGGCATCGACCTCGGGTTGACCCACTTCGCCGTGCTGTCCAACGGCAAGAAGGTCGCCGCCCCGAAGTTTTTGCGTCGGGCGGCCCGCAAACTGCGCCGGTTGCAGCAGGACCTGTCCCGAAAGCAGCGGGGCAGCAACAATCGCAAGAAGGCCGTCGTCAAGGTCGCCCGCGCGCACGCTCGGGTGGCCGACAGCCGGCGGGACTGGCAGCACCAGCTCTCGACACGGATCATCCGCGACAACCAAGCGGTGTACGTCGAGGACCTATGCGTCGTCGGTCTCGGCCGGACCCGGCTGGCCAAATCGGTGCACGACGCGGGCTGGGCGCAGTTCGTGCAGATGGTGAAGTACAAGGCCGCCCGGCGCGGGCGGACGTTTGCAAAAATCAACCGGTTCCTGCCCACGTCGCAGACATGCTCGACGTGCGGCCGGATCGACGGACCCAAGTCGCTGTCCGTCCGGTCGTGGACCTGCCCGTGCGGGGCCGTGCACGACCGGGACGTCAACGCGGCCAGAAACATACTCGCGGTGGGACGCGCCGAGAGCCTAAACGCCTGTGGAGCGCAGGTAAGACCGGCACCCGTGCCGGCACCGCGCCGAGAAGCAGGAATCCGCCCAGACGCTGTGCGGTACACGCGCAGCGTGGAGGGAATCTCTGCCCTTTAGGGCGGAGAGAACGTCAACACCCCGGCTATGACCCGCACCGGGCGGCGTTGCCGGCACCGGCCACGCCGGCCAGCCCCGGCCCGTACCCGCCGATCGGTTACCCGCCGGCGCACATCGTCGTGCACGGCCCGCCCACGTCCGGCCTGGCCGTGGCGTCGCTGGTGTTGGGGATTCTCGGCGTGCTCGGCGGGTGGTGCCTGTTCGGGGTGCCGTGCCTGCTCGCCGTCGTCCTCGGCCACGTCGGCCAGCGCGACACCCGTCACAACATGAAGTCCGGCGAGGCATGGCGATCGCCGGCCTGGTCCTCGGGTACGTCTTCGTCGCCCCCATGGTCATCCTCACGATGATGTCTTCTTCGGCGGGCTGATCGGTGCGGCGACGCCCTCGACCACGCCCAGCCCGTGAACCGCGGCTGCACGCCCAGCGCGACCTCGCGCCCGCCATCTCACTCGGCGTCGCCGATCATCCGGCGGATGGTGAGCAGACGGTCGCTGTCGAGAGGCGCCGTGATCCGGCCAGCGTTGTCCCACCGCTCCAACAACCATCGGCCCTTGTCCCGCCGCAGGGTTACCTGGGCATGCGGCCCCACCCCGTGCCATGCCGCACCGCGCAGCGACACTCCGAATCGGCCACGATCCAGCAACTTCACCTTGCGCAGCTGAACGCAGGCGGGGCAGCGGCCGTCGGTCGAGGCGACGCACCGGCCGCAGAGCCGACCACCGCAGAGGACACACGGCTTGACGGGGTCGGGGCAGGCGGGGCAGGTGGCGCACGTCTCCACCTGCCGCACCAGGTGGTGCAGCCGACAGACGCTCGCCTGGTGCAGCGGCTCGCCGGTTACGGCGTCGCGGAGGTACCCGACTGTCTCCCCGGCCACGAGCTGGTACGCGACGGCCATGGTGTCGCCGTTGGCGAGGCGCCATTCCTCCTCCACGTTCAGGCCCACGGTCAGGTCCACTTCGCTGACCCGGCGGCTCATTGCCTGCTGACGTAGATCGGTCAGCAACGTGGCCGGTATCTGTGCCCTCGGCCTGGTCGCTCGCGCCCTCGGCCGGCAGGAAGTAACCGTGGTGCACACCACCGTGCTTGCCCACCAACCGCATCCACTCCCGGGCGAAGCGTTCAAACACTTCGATCTGTTCGGGATTGATGGTGTGCACCACGCAGGTGATCACGCATTCACCATACGCGCGTGGTGGCCGAGCGCAGAGCGCGCTCGGCCACCACGACTGACGTCAGGTCAGCGCTGACCCCCCAGGTACATCGCGTTGAACAGCAGCCGGTACGTACCGTGCGACTGAGCCCGGTGCTGCGGCTTGAAGCCGATCATCACCACCTGCCCGTCGCCCACCTTCGCCGTCACCACGGCCGCCTTGCCACCGATAACGTCCTCACCGAGGAGGAAGCCGCTCTTCAGCAGGTTGGTCTTCGGCCAGGTGGCCGCCACCGTGACACCCTGCGCGCCGTCCTCGACCTCGAACGCCGGCCCGTCGGCGACGAACGCCGACGCGGTCGATCCGAACCCGGCGGCGACCGGGTCACTGGCGTCGACGTTGAGGTTCAGCACCGAGCCCGGAATGTTGTAGCTGGTGTCCGGCACCCCCTCGGTGACGTCCTTGACCGGCACGTCGAACGCCTTGATCGGCAACTCTGCGGCCTTGTTGAGGGTGACCACCGTGCCGCCCGCCTCGACGAACGCCTTCAGGTTGGCCACGCCAGCGTCGGTCATCCCGCCGGTGTACTCCGGCGGCAGCGAGCCAGCCGCCCGGCCGTTGCGCATCGAGTTGTACGTGGCGTCGGGCAGCACGATCGTGTCGAACTTCGCCCGCAGATCGCCGGCCCGGACCGACGCGTTCGTCAGCTTCTGGTAACCGAAGCCGAACTGGTCCAGGGCCAGCCGGGTCCAGCCCTCGTCGTAGTTGTTGAAGCCGTCGTACAGTCCGATCCGAGGCGCGACGAGCTCCCGCACCTTGGCCGGCTTCGCGTCCACCGCGGCGATGCTGAGCCCGTACCGGGCGGCGAGCGCCGTCACCCGAGCCTCGGTGCCCGGACCGGGCGTCACCAGGAACGTGCCAGCCGGCAGCTTGCCAGTGCGAGTGGTCACCTCAGCGCTGCTGTGGAAGACCTTGTCCCCCGCCGCCAGCAGGGAGTTCACGGCGGCGGAGCTGTCGTTGACCCGGGGGTCGAGGGCGTACGCGTACTTCGGCGCGCCGGCCACCACACCCGCCGGCACCTTCGGCGAGTCGACCCGGACAGTGCTGGCCTGCACCGCCTGGCCGAGCTTGTCGACGGCGACGCCCATCTGGAACGACAGGGTGTAGCCGGTGATGTCGTACGGCGGCTCCAGCGGGCCACCCGGGTAGAGCCGCCGGTCCGGATAGACCTGCGGGTTCAGCAGGTCCAACACGGCTGCCCGGTACGGCTGGGCCTCTCGCACGAGGTAGCTCCCGGCTGGGTATGTGCGCTTGCCGACGGTGAAGGAGTTCACCGCACGCTCGACCTGGATGTTGTTCCAGCGCAGCTTGTCCACCAGCTTGGTGGCGGTCGGGAAGTCCGCCTGATCCGCGGGGATCACGTAGGTGGTGCCGGCACCATTGCGGGCACCGTCCCGGGCCATCTGTGCCGCGCCGTAGAGCAGGCCCTCGCGGTCGTCGCTGGCCACCCGCAGCATCGCCCAGGAGGCCGTCTTGATGTAGTCGCAGCTCTGCGACAGGTGCCACTCGCCGCCCTTCCAGGGGCTGGGGTAGAAGACCGACGGTTCGCTCGTCGAGGTGCCGTCCGCGAAGGTCTTCGGGAAGGTCGCCGGGTCGTACACCCTGGGGGTCGCCGAGGCGTGCGCGGTCTCGGTCAGGATGCCGATCTGGTTGTGGTAGTACGGCGCGGTCCGCGCGCCGCCGTTCCACCAGATGTCGTACGACTGGCGGGCCAGCGCGCCGACCTTGCCCTCGCGATCCAGCCGCTGCCCCATCGCGTCGCCGACGAGGTTGACGCCCCGGACCACCTGGGGGTTGATGTTCGGGTTCAGCGGGTCCTCGTACGGCGGGATGCTGATCCGGGCGGGGAAGACCGCGGTCTGGTGCACGTTGTGCATGACCTGCGGAATCCACTCGTGGAACAGTTGACGCCCGACGTTCTGCGTCTCCTGCAGGTTGAACATGTACCAGTCCCGGTTGTTGTCGTGCCCGGCGTACTTCTGGTACAGCTCGGGGTAGCCGGCATCCTGGTAGGGCCCACCCAGGTTCTTCTTGTACCACTCGGCGACCTTCGTGCCGCCGTCCGGGTTCACGTTCGGCACCAACAGGGTGATGACGTTGTCCCGGATCGCTCGCGCCTCGGGCGTCTCGCTGGTCACCAGGTCAAACGCGAACTGCGGGGCGGTCTGGTGGCCGGCCACCTCGGTGGAGTGGATGCCGAAGTCGACCCAGGCGATGGCCTTACCGTTCTTCGCCAGGTCACGCGCCTGAGACTCGGACAGCGAGTCGCCCTGAGAGAGCCGCACCGAGGTTTCCCGGTAGCGCTTGAGGTTCGCGTCCTTGAGATTCTTCTCGGAGGAGACGATCGCCATCAACTGCGGCCGTCCCTCGCTGGTCTTGCCGATCTCGACCAGCTTCATCCGGTCGCTGGCCTTGTCGATTGCCCGGTAGTACTCGGCGATCTGCTCGTAGGTGGCGAGCTTGTAGTCGGCACACGGCGCCCAGCCGATCACCGACTCCGGCTTCGGTACGCGGTTCGAGGCGGTAGCGGTGGTCGCCGACGTCAACACCGGCGTACCGACCAGAGTCAGCGCGCAAGCAACCGACACCGTTGTCCGAGACAGTCTTCGTTTCACCTGATACCCCTTCGCAGTACGTACACGACGGAAAAGGGTCCGGTAGGGGCGGCCGCGCCCATCGGATAGCTTGATTCAACAGGTTTCGATCGAGGTCCGGAATGCTCAGGATGGCAGTTGAGGAAATCTTGAGACTCACCACTGTGCCGGATCGGACCAGGACCAATTTTGTTTAGGAACGACAATTCCACCAAGGATGTAATGGACAGCCCTTGGCGTTGGCGTGGCCACAAAGGGCGGGCATTGAATGCCCGCCCTTTGCACGTCACTGGCTGAGCTCGGCGACCTCCTCGGCCGTCAGGCGGAGCGCTTCGGCGGGAGCTGCGCCCCGCGCGGCGGCGGTGGGCGGGTCGGCCGGCCGCCGCAGATGCCAGTCCGTCACCGCCTGGTAGGCGGCCACCACCGACAACAGCCGGTCCTCGGCGTACGGGAGGCCACCCAGGATGGTGCCGACCGGTAGCCCCGCGGTGGTGAACCCGATCGGGAAGGCGATCTCCGGCAGGCCCAGGATGTCGAAGGGCACCGGGTCGGTCTGCACCACGACGTCGCAGCCGTCGAAGAGGTCGTTGAGAACCCGGTCCATCAGCAGCAGCTTGGCCCGCTGACCGGTGATGAACTCGTTGCCACCCATCAGCGCTCCTTGCAGCCAACTGGTCACCGACACACCGAAGCCGCGCAGGTCTGTGCGCAGGTACGGCATGAACGGCTCGGCTCGCTCGGGCAACCGGATGTTGTTGAAGGTGCTGCCGGTCAGCTGACTCCACTCGGCGGGCAGCTGCACGTCCACCAGGGTGACGCCCGGGATCGCGGCGAGCTGTGCCAGGTACGCCGTACGGGCCAGCGCACCGGGCGAGGTGCCGTTGGCGAAGCCCGGCAGCACGCCGATCCGGGTTTTCCAGCGAAGCTTGACGCGGCGTCCCTGATAGACCGGGCTCGCCGCGTCGATCAGGTTGGGTACGTGGGGCAGGCCCTGGCTGCGCGGGTCCATGGGATCCTCGCCTGCCATCGCGGTCAGCATGATCGCAGCGTCCTTGGCATCGCGCGCCAACGGGCCCGGATGGTCGCGGCTGTACGTGAGCGGAATGATGCCGGCCGCCGAGACCCGACCCATGGTCGGCTTGAGGCCGGTGAGGTTCTGCGCGTTGGACGGGGCGGTGATCGAGCCGCCGGTCTGCGTGCCGATGCCCGAGGTGGCCATCCGGCCGGCAACCGCGGTGGCGGTGCCGGTGGACGACCCGCCCGGGTCGACGCCGCGGTCGGTCGGCGTCCAGGCGTTCACCGTGGTGATCACACCAGCCGGCGTGGTGGCACGGGTGGTCGCCAGCGGGCCCATCTGAGTCTTGCCGAGCACGATCGCGCCGCTTGCCTTCAACCGGGCCACCGCAGTCGCGTCGTACGGAGGCACGAAGTCCTCGAACAGGAACGAGTTCGCGGTGGTGGGGACCCCTTCCGTGTAGTAATTGTCCTTGATGGCCAGTGGGATGCCGTGCAGCGCACCGTGTCGGGGCCTGCGTCCGGCATCTCTCGCGGCCGCAATGGCCGCATCGGCGAGCACCCGGTTGAACGCCTGGTAGCTGCCGTCGTACCGGGAGATGCGATCCAGGTACGCCTCGACCAGGTGCTCGGGGGTGAGTTTGCCGGCGCGGATGAGCCAGGCTGCCTCGGCGACGGTGAGCTCGGACGGATCGGCGAGCGCCTCCGGCCGGGGCTTGGTGTAGGCATTCGGCTGGTCCAGCGGCCGTCCCCCCGCTCCCGGCTTGGCGTTGGTGGACAGGCCGCTACTCGCCAGCGCAACCGAGGGCAGTCCGACGTTGACGCCCACGGCTGAGACGGTGGCCAGAGCGGCGGCGCGGGCCAGAAACGCGCGGCGGTCGACCGTACGGTCGAGTGGTTCGGACGTCATGCCTTCCGCCATTCAGTGCTGTTCGAGGGGTAGAGGACCGGCACGTGCTGCTGCGACAGCGCCTTCGCGGTGTCCGGATCGGTGCCATCGGGAGCGGGCAACTGGTAGGCGGCGAGCGTCGCCACGGTGCCCCGCATGAAGGAGCGCAGCGAGGCGAGAACGGAGTCCCGTCCGGGCGAGCCGGTCTCCGGGTCGGGGCTGGTCCCTGGCGGAAGTTGGTCGAGGTCGATGCCGAGGGCGGCGAGCCGGGCACGGATCAGAACGTTCAGCTCAGCATCCGTGGGCGGAGTAGGTGCCATGATGCTCCCAAGTCGTGCGACAGGGGGTGTCGCGGGTCCCGGTCGAAGTGACCTTGACCGTAGGCCGGTAGCAACTCGCGGCGGCGGGGCGCGCGTACAAGTTGAGCAATATTTGAGTTTGCCGATCATGTTGCAGCCGGCACCCGTCGGAAACGGGTCGGCAGGGCGACCCTGCGCCGGTCACAATGAGCGCCGTGCAGAGATCAACGCAGCGCCTGCTCGACGAACTGGACGTCCTGCCGTACCGGGAGCGGATGGCCACGCTCGCGCGCCGGGCCTTCGATCTCAGCACCACCGGCGAGCTGCCGGGAGTGCTGACGGACCTGCGTGGCGGGACGACGTACCACCGGTTCCTCGCGGTCACCGTGCGACTACCCGGTCCCCCGTCGCGCGCAGCTCCCCGCGATGTACATCGACAATCGCCGACGACCTCAGCGTGCTATGCCCCCCATTCGAACAGGAGCGGACCGGCAGGTGCGTAACGTGCAGGGGTAACCCCCTGACGCGAAGAGGAGACTTCATGTCCAAGCCACCGCTTCCCGAGGCCGCGGTCGCCATGCTTCAGAAGCCGAACCCGGCCGTCATGACCACGCTTCGCAACGGTGGTCAGCCGGTGTCCGCGGCCACCTGGTACCTGTGGGCGGACGGCCGGATCCTGGTGAACATGGACGAGAGCCGCCGCCGGCTGGACCACGTCCGAAACGACCCCCGGGTCTCGCTCACCGTGCTGGATGAGGCCGGCTGGTACACGCACGTCAGCATCATCGGGCACGTCGCCGAACTGCGCGCGGACGAGGGCCTCGCGGACATCGACCGGTTGTCCGAGCACTACACGGGAAGTACGTACCCACGGCGGGAGCGCGCTCGGGTCAGCGCCCTGATCGAGATCGACCGCTGGCACGGCTGGGGCGCGCTCAAGGACAACAACCAGGTCGGCTGACCAACGCGGCCCGGCCGGCGGCACCGGCGGCCGGGCCAGCGACACCACGGTCAGGGCTGCACGGTGGTGGCGGCCGGGGCGCCGACGCGGGTCACCAGGTAGCCGAAGGCTGCCGCGGTGAAGAACATGACGATGCCGTAGACCGCCCCGGGGATCGCCATCTGGGTGCTGTCGAGCAGCGCCGGGCTGAGCGCGATCGTGATGGCCAGGGTGCTGTTGTGGATGCCGATCTCGAACCCGGCCGCGGTGGCGGCGCTCCGGTCGACCCCAGCCATCCGGGGTACGCCGTACCCGATGGCGAGGCTCAGCAGGTTGAAGGCGAGCACGGCCAGGCCGACCGAGACGAAGTAGTCGGCGATGTTCTCGCGTTCGCCGAGCACGGCGCCGGCGATCACCGCGACGAGCACGACGACGGACAGGATCCGGACCGGGCGGTTCAGGCGTTCGGCGATCCGGGGCACCCGGGCGCGGATCAGCATGCCGATCGCGACCGGTACGAGCACGATGGCGAAGACCTGCAACACCTTGACGAACTGCAGGCCGATACTCCTGCCCTCGGGCAGGAAGTACGCCGCCGACAGGTTGACCAGGATCGGCAGGGTGAACACGGCGAGCACCGAGTTGATGGCGGTCAGGGTGATGTTCAGGGCCACGTGTCCGCCGAAGAGGTGGCTGTAGAGGTTGGCCGTGGTGCCGCCGGGGGAAGCGGCCAGCAGCATCATCCCGACGGCCAGCTCCGGTGCCAGGTCGAAGGCGACGACCAGGCCGAAGCAGAGTGCCGGCAGCACCAGCACCTGACACACCAGGGCGATGACGGCGGCCCTTGGATGCTGGGCCACCCGCCGGAAGTCCGCAATGGTCAGTCCGAGACCCAGGCCGAGCATGATAATCCCGAGGGCGATGGGCAGGCCGATCAGAGTCAGGGCTGAGTCCATGACACAACATCGTTACCACCCGGTAACGGCTCCACCATCCCCCATGTGGCCGGACGGCTCTTGACCGTTGACCGTGATCGGCTTAACTTCATCAATCAGACAAGACTCTTTACTAATTCCGCTCCATTCCTCGTGGGAGTGCCGATGCGACCATTCCGCCACCGCCGCCTGACCGCCGTCGTCGCCCTGGCGACCATGCTGCTCACCGCTGCCCCGCCAACCGCTGCGAGCGCGGGTGACAAGCCCGACCGTCGGGCCGGCTACCACCGGGTCGGCTACTTCACCCAGTGGGGCATCTACGGCCGGGCCTTCCCGGTCAAGAAGCTCGACACCTCCGGGGCGGCGAGCCGCCTCACCCACGTCAACTACGCCTTCGGCAACGTCAGCGAGGACGGACGCTGCTATGTGGACGGCGGGCCGGGCGAGGGCGACGCGTGGGCCGACTACCAGCGTCCGGTCCCATCCGAGGAGAGCGTCGACGGCGTCGCCGACGCCCCGGGCCAGGCGCTCAACGGGAACTTCGGCCAACTGGCCAAGCTGAAGGCCAAGCACCGCGACCTGAAGGTGCTGATCTCCCTGGGTGGCTGGAGCTGGTCGACGTACTTCTCGAACGCCGCCCGCACCGACGCCTCCCGCAAGGCGTTCGTCGCCTCCTGCATCGACCTCTACCTCAAGGGCAACCTGCCCGGCGGGGACGGCGCCGCGGGCGGACCGGGTGCCGCCGCCGGCGTCTTCGACGGCATCGACCTGGACTGGGAGTGGCCGAACTGGGCCGGTGAGCCGGGCAACGTCATCCGCCCGCAGGACCGGGAGAACTTCACCAAGCTGCTCGCCGAGTTCCGCCGGCAACTAGACGCGTACGGGCGCACGACCCGCGCGCACTACGCGCTGACCGCCTTCCTGCCGGCCAACCCCGCCACCATGGACGCCGGCTACGAGGGTCGCAAGATCTTCAAGTACCTGGACTTCGCCACCGTGCAGGGGTACGACTTCCACGGCGGCTGGGACGCGGTCACCAACCAGCAGTCCGCGCTGCGCGTACCGGCCGGCGCCCCGGACAACCCGGACTTCTCCGCCGAGGTGGCCATCGACGGCTGGATCGCCCGCGGCGCGCCACGCGACAAGCTGGTCCTGGGCATCCCGTACTACGGTCGCGGCTGGACCGGCGTCACCGGCGGCGGCAACGGCCTCTTCCAGCCGGCCACCGGGCCCGCGCCGGCCACCTTCGAGCCCGGGTACGAGGACTACAAGCAGCTCAAGACCCTGGCCGGCAACGGCTACACCGTGCACCGCGACCTGCGCTCCGGGCACGCCTGGCTGTTCGACGGTACGACCTTCTGGACGTACGACGACCCGGCGGTCGTGCTGCAGAAGACGCTCTACATCCGGCGGGCCGGCCTGGCCGGGGCGATGATCTGGTCGCTGGACGGCGACGACGACAACGCCACGTTGACCAAGACGATCGGCGCCGGGCTGACGACCTGGTAGCCGTACCTCACACGCCGCAGTTTCCCGGCCCGTCGCCGACCGATCCTTCGGCCGGCGGCGGGCCGGCAGGCCATTCGACGGAGGATCAGCGCCCGGCGTCTCGGTGTCTCACGGCTCGCTCGTCTCGGGTTGCACCGCGCGCACCGCCGCCTCGATCAGCGCGGTGACCTGGTCCATGTCCCGGGCCTGGCGCACGTCCAGCTCGGCCGACCAACCGTCGGGACGGGCGAGCCGCACCGTCACGTCCTCGCGGCGGTGGGCCAGCCAGCCGGCGATCGCCTGGACCAGCACCATGACGGCGCCTCCGCTGTCGACAGTCACCACCAGCACGTCCGGGACCCCCGCCGACCCCTGCTCGGCCGGCGTCGGACCGGCGGGCGCGGTGGTCACCTGTCCGCGAAGGCGCTCCTCGGATCGCAGCCAGGACGCCAGAGAACGTCGGGCATCGGCAGACGGAAGATCGGGATAGACCGAGAGCGTGATCGTGTCCTGAGACGTCGGCACCGTCTTCTCCTTCCGGGCGAGGCCACCCGCACACCCTCATCCTGCCAGCCGATCCCCCGCCGGGCATCCCACGCAGTTACCGAAGTCGATCAGACCTTGACCCGGGTACCGGCGGTTCATAGGCTCCGGCCACTGCGAGGCTTTTCCCGAGAAGGGAAACACGAGACATGGCCCCATCGATGCGTCCGTCCTGGACGGCTCCCACGAGGCGGCTGGCGAGTGCCGCCGCGATCACCCTCCTGCTCGGCACGATTCCCCTGCTCAGCGGCACATCCGCCGCGAGCGCCGCCCAATCCTCCGCCCCCTGCAGCACCGACCCGACGGCACGTCTGAGCACCGTGCCCGCCCCGGAGACCGTGCTCGGCTTCCCGCTCGGGGTGGGTCAGGAGCGGGTCGTCACCAACGACGAGGTCCGGACCTACCTGGGAGCGGTGGACGGCGCCTCCGACCGGGTCGTCACCGGAGTGATGGCCACCAGCGTGCTCGGTCAGCCGCTGCCGTACGCGGTGGTGTCCAACGAGCGCAACGTCCGGCCCGCCGCGCTGCGCGAGATCGCCGACGACGTGCGGGACCTGCGCGATCCCCGCCGCACCAGCGCGAGGACGGCCGCCCGGACCGCCAACGACAGCCCGGCCATCGTCTGGGTCACCGCGAACGTGCACGGCGGCGAGAAGAGCGGCACCGACGCGGCGCTCAAGACGCTGTACGAGCTGGCCGCCGGCCTGTCCTGCGCGGTCGAGAAGCGCAACGACAACCTGGTCACCATCATCGTCCCGACGCAGAACCCGGACGGCCGCGACGCGACCCGGCGGCAGAACGAGTTCGGCTTCGACATGAACCGGGACTGGTTCGCCCGCACCCAGCAGGAGACCGACGGCAAGCTCGAACTCCTGCGCCGCTACCCGCCGCAGGTCTTCATCGACGCCCACGAGATGACTGGCCGCCAGTACTTCTTCCCGCCCAACGCGGACCCGATCCACCACGAGATCGCCGGCGAGGCAGTCGACTGGATCAACCGGATCGGCGAGGCAAACAAGGCCGGATTCGGCTACAACGGCGCCTGCGAAAACGACGACGACGCCGAGTGCTACTTCAACTACTCGACCTACGACATGTTCTTCATGGGCTACGGCGACACCGTGCCGACCACCGGCTTCGGCG
Source organism: Micromonospora cremea (assembly GCF_900143515.1). Lineage (NCBI taxonomy): Bacteria > Bacillati > Actinomycetota > Actinomycetes > Micromonosporales > Micromonosporaceae > Micromonospora > Micromonospora cremea. Next base: position 2,581,127 of record NZ_FSQT01000001.1, read on the forward strand.
CGGCCGGCATGACGTACGAGAAGGGCAGCGCCTCGGCGGTGGCCGACCGGGTCCAGCAGCAGTTCAACACCCAGTGGGCGACGCTCGGTTGGGCCGCCGCGAATAAGCACGAGGTGCTGAGCGACTACTTCGACATCTGGACCGACGCGCTCGCCCAGGGCAGGGCGGGCACGCTGGAGCCGAACGAGGTGGTCCAGCCCACCAACGAGGTCCAGTTCCCGGTGCCCGATATCAAGATCCGCTCGTACTTCCTGCTGCCCGACCGGCAGCTCGCCGACGTCCGCCAGCTCGTCGAGCGGCTGCGCCGGATGGACGTCGAGGTGTACGAGGTGCAGAAGCCGACCCGGGTACCCACCGCGCGGGTCTTCGGCGGCCGGACGGCCACCAACGTGACCGTGCCCAAGGGCGCGTACTGGATCCCGATGGACCAGCCGCAGAAGCACTGGATCCAGGCGATCATGGGCGAGGACCCGTACGTCCCCTTCCCCTACTTCTACGACGTGTCCTCCTGGAGCAACCCGCTGCTGATGGGTGTCTCCACCATCTACACCGGCGACAACGTCCGGCCGAAGGCGCAGCTGGTCCGCACGATCTCCGGCGGCCGCAGCGGGTTGGCGTGGCCGTGGGGCTCGTACACGTACCCGCTGGACTCCGCGGCAGCCGCGGAGTTCACCTTCACCCTGCTCGGTCGCGACGTGCCGCTCGTGCGCAACCTGGAGACCAGCACGGTCGCCCTCCCGGCGAGCAGGCTGAGCCGTACGGTCGACGAGCTGGCCGAATCGTTCGGGGTGACCCTCACCCCGGGCGGACGGGCCAGCGGGACCCGACTCGCCCTGCCGGACGTGGGGCTGTTCCAGGGCACCGGTATCTCCACCACGTCCGGCTCACACGGCGAGGCCCGGTACGTGCTCGGCAAGCGGTGGGGGCTCGACCTCACACCGGTGATCACGGCCGACATCAACGACAACACCGAGGCGTTCACCGGACGCACGGTCCTGCTGGTGCCGGACGGCAGCAGCCCGACCGGCGGCCTCACCGCCGCCGGGCAGGCCAACCTGCGCGACTGGATCGCCCAGGGCCACACCTACATCGGGCTGCGCAACGAGGGCACCCGGGTGGCTCGGGCAGCCGGGCTCACCTCCACCACCGAGAAGACCAAACCGGCCGGGTACCAGGTGATCGGCTCGCACCTGCGGGTCGACGTCGACCACGACAGCCCGGTCGCGCTGGGCCGCCCGGCGGAGGACTTCGAGTTCAACAACAGCGACCCGATCCTCAACCCGAGCACCACCGGGACCAACGTGCTCCGCTACCCGGCGGGCGACACCTTCTGGGCCAACGGCTACACCGTCGGCGACGACGCGCTGAAGGGCACGGCGGCACTGGTCGACGAGCCGACCGGCGCCGGCCGGGCGGTGCTGTTCGCGTTCAACCCGCTCTTTCGGGCGTACAACGAGAACGGTCTGCACCTGGTGGCCAACGCGCTGCTCTACCCGGCGCGCGCGACCACCGCGCCGGACGCCCGGCGCACGCCGGGCATCGACCCGGCGCGCGCCAGCGCCGCCGCCGCGCCGGTGGCGGCGGACCTGGGTGGCGGGTGGCGGCCGATCACCATCGAGGTGGCGGCGGGCGACCTCCCGCGCACCCGGGCCATCGTCGAACGCTTCACCTCCGGCGCCCAGGCGTCCGCAAAGGGCGGTTCGGCGTACGTGGTGATCCCGAACCCGCAGGGACTCCAAGTGGACGAACACCCGTTCGCGAGTGATCTGGTGCGCGCCCTGCGCGACGCCAGGGTGCCGCTGCGGTCGGTGGTGGGCTGACAAATCGCTGCACAGCGAAGCGCCCGTCCCCTCGACCGGGGGGGCGGGCGCTTCGGCGCATTCTGGGCCGGTTCCGGATGTGCCGGCGCCCGCCCTTCCTCCGGTCGGTGGAGCTGACCTTCGGCAGTGACCCGCAGCCGAGGCCCGGCTGACGGCTAGGGGGTTGCCGTTGACGACCAGGCCGGCCGGGGGCCGGTGGTGGAGTCCGGAGCCTGTGGAGCTGATGTCGCCAACGATGCAGGCGGGCGGGGCGATCGGGTGTCACGCGGCGTGTCAGCCTCGCCGGCCGCGTGACGCCCCACCTGGCCTGGGCCATCAGGCTGTCCGCTCATTGACGCGGGGCGCGGTGTGGGCCGGAAACTCATCGTCGTGGTGGGTGTCGCTGTAGGGCAGGTCGATGAGGCGGTGGCGGTCGGCGCTGCCGCCGGTCAGTTGCCAGATCTGCTCGGCGGGGCTGGCGCCGAATGCGAGGCGCAGTTCGGTCGTAGCAGTGGCGATGACCGTGTCCAAATCGAGGCCAGCGAGGCGGTGGTGCAGGTTCGCTTCGCGGCGGGCGGAGGGTAGATGGAACAGCACTGGCCACGCCCAGTTGCTGAGGCAGACCAGCCGTTCGTACTTGGCAATCTTCTCGGTGAGGACGTCGAGGCGTTCGCGGCCGGTGTCGTACTCGAGGAAGAACGGCACGGACCGTCCGTGCTCGGTCCACACCCCGGCGCCGTCGGGGCGGGGCAGTTCAGTCGGTCCGTGGACCATCATCTGCGGGTTGCCGCCTCGGCGGTAGAACACCCCGGGCTTGTGGAAGGCCGAGGCCGGCTGCCACCGGTCCAGGGCCGTGTCGGGGTGGGTGCGGGCGTGGGCGGCGAGGTCGATGAAGACCTGGTTGCCGCCGAGCAGGTGCGGCAGGTCCGGCCGGGCGGTCAGGGACTGCTTTCGGCGGCGGGCCTGGTCCCGGCGTGGTCGTCCGAGTCCGCGTTGGGCGTGGACGTGGTCGTAGCCGAGCTGGTCCAGGACGTAGTGGTACGGGTAGGAGCCGCCGTAGGCCCGGTTGGGTCGGAACCGGTCTGTCGCCCTCAGGACGGTGAGGCGACGTAGCCGGCGTTGGGCGAAGTCCAGGGACGGGAACAGGGCGGCGCCGATCTGGTCGGTGGTGAACACACCGTGGTCGTAGAGCCAGCCGAGGAGCCGGTCGTCGCGGGCGGTGATGCTGGCCTGTAGACGCAGCAGCGGGTCCGGAGCCGGTAGCGGTTTACGCATGGCCGGCCCCTGGGGGGACACCCCACACATGAGGGTGTGTCTGGAGCCGGCCCGCGCTCCTGAAAGGGAGCCTGACCTGGGCTGTGAGCGAGTACGGGGGGTCAGTTCGGGGGTCAGGATCAAGACGGACAGTAGAACGGGGACCGACATCGACACCGCAACGGCGAGTCACACCGCGTCCGGCGTAACGGTGCCGTGAGAGTCCGAATGAGCCCGGTCGGTGACGGCGTTGGCGGCGCAGGTGATGGTCGTTGTGCGGGGTCATGATGCGTGATGCTCCTCGATCAGGAATGCGGATGGGTTTTCGATGCGCGCCCGAGCTGCTGCGGCCGGACAGCCGGCGGCGGGCGACGTCGCGGTGACAGTTCTGTCAGGTTCTGTCAGGTCGCGGGCTCGCTGGCAGACGAAAGAGCTGGTCTGACAGCGGCGGTCCGGTCTGACAGAGGATGCTCGTGGTTCGGTCACGCGGCCTCCATTCGCGGCAGTTCCGGCGCAGTCGGAGCCGGTGGAGTGGTCTCGGCGCGCAGGACGCGCACGAGCGCGCAGGCGGTGGCGTTTGACAGCTGATGCCCGTCCAGGCGCAGCTGTCCGGCGAGGGCTTTGCGGGATAGCGGTGTCCCTGCGGCAGTAAGGGCGCGGGCGGCGGTCCGGGCGGCCGGGACCAGCGCCGCCACCTGCGGGCCGTCGTCGCCGATTGCTGCCTCGTGGTCCCGGCGGTCCGGGACCGTCCGGCCCTGGTCCGCAGCGGCGGGGACCGCGGCAGTGGGGTCCCGGACCGTCTCGCTGGTGTCCGAGACGAACGTGTCAGCGACAAGCGTCGGTCGTGGCCCGGTCCGATCGGGCCGGGCGGTCCGGTGAGGGGTCGGGTCCATACGGCCGAGGGCGATCTTTACCATCGCCAGGAATCCGAGCGCCGGTAGCGCGGCGGCCATCCAGCCGATCACCGACGCCTCGGCCTCCACCACCTGCGCGGCCAGGGACAGCAACACCGCCAACGTCAGCACCGTGCTGGGGAAGGCGACGCTGGTGCCTAGGCGCCGGTGGCGGCGCAACTCCAAACCGGCGGCGATCGACGTCAACTCCAGCACGACCGCGTCGGCCCAGGCCAACCAGCCCGGCTGGCCATGCGCCGCCGCGACGTCATGCACATGCGTGAACGACGCCGCGCCCGCCGCGCAGCCGATCAACAGCATGATCGCCACCTGGACCATGTCTTCGAGCCGCTGTCGCCTCGGCCTCGCCTCACCGGGCGGATGGTGGGGTCGATGCTCAGGTGTCGCCAACGGCCCACCGCCTGTCCACAAACGCTCCGCGCGACGCCGCGGCTGGCGTCAAGGCGCGCAGACGAACCGGGACAGCAGCCGCCGTCTCGGCCGGATTGATGTGGTGTGTAGTCACATTCTTCTCCAAGGGTGAGGTTGTAGCTTCGAGGTGCGGAACCAAGTGGAATCCGCCCCGGTCGCGTCTGCCCGCTCCGATACCTTCGGGCAGCCGCGACCCTGCCAGGTGACGCCCGGCCGGGCGGACCCCTCGTGCGTGCAGGGGCCAAGAAAAGTCACTGTGGTCGAGTCAACGGACACGCCAAACCCCGCGCAGGGGCAGGCACCAGGGCAGCAGGCATCGCCCGCAACCCGCATAGCAGGCCTCGGACAGCAGCATGGACACAGGGCAGACGGCCAAGCCGAGCCACAAAGGGTCAGGACTCACCACCGACAGCGCCACAAAAGCGCCTCCGTGGTGCGGCGGCTCAACTCGCCGACAGACGATCCCTCATGTGGGTCCTCCCATCACTCGACGCTCCCGCGCGTCGGCGCGAACAACAGCAGGCACCCACTGTGGGAATGCCTGCCCGCTGCCATCGGCCGACCGCGCCAGCCAGCGCCGCGGGAACGCCTATCCAGTACGCCCCGGAAACCCGATCGAGTCAACCCCCGATTTGCAACAGGTCGGTCACCGAGTCTTACCGGCAGTCCGACCGAGTGCTATACGTTCCGCCCGAGTACTCCCCAGTCCCCTGCGGCCGTACGGAATCGGCGGAAGTCCCTCGCTGCCGCTCAAGAGGTGGACGGCCGATCTCACCATGCAAACCAGGCCGTGACCCGAGCCGACCTCTCGACGTCTGCCGAAAAGCCATCGCGGGCCGCAATTCCTCGACGAAGCCCGTAATTCGCCGGAGCAACCAATACGTCCGCGCGGCGGGTGGCCAGTGCGCGCGAGAGCTGGCACGTTGCCCGTGGCTGGTATGACATTCAATGTGACCGTCATCGCGGCTCTCTTGCTCTTCTGCGTCATCGCCCTGATGGTCGGCTGGATAGTTGTCGCGTCCGCGTTCGGTGGCATGTTGAGGTGGCCGCGTCGACTCCTCCGAGGAGGTGCGCAACTGCGCTGCCAATGACTTCTACAGCCGCTTCCAGGGCCCCGAGCGGACCGACGGGGTGGCGTGCGGGCGGGCCGGCTGCCACCATCACGGGCATGCCCGTTGCCCGTCGCACGCTGCTCGGCGCCGGCCTGGCCGCCGCGACCTCCGCCCTCACCGGCTGCCGTGACACCGGCGCAGCGGCCCCGGGTTGGACCGCCGCCGACGATGCGGTGACCGCGACCGACGTCGCCGGCAACAGGGCGGGGTTCGGCCCGGCCACGAAACCCGGGTACGGCACGGTGAACCCCGGCGGCGGCACCTCGCCGTGGCAGGCCCGCTATGCCGCGGACGTGAGCGCGCTGCTGCGGCGACACCTGCCCGCCACGCCGCAGACCTTCCAGCACAGCGGCTTCCCCGGTGCCGTCGCCGTCGTCCTGGTCAACGGCAAGACGACGGTGCACACCGCTCTCGGGGAGGCGCTCCGCTACGCGGCGGGCCCGAAACTCCTCGCAGCGGACAAACGCGTTCCGATGCGCGGCGACTCCATCTTCGACCTCGCCTCGGTCACCAAGGTCTACACCGCCATCCTGCTCCTGCAGCAGGTCGACAAGGGGCGCGTCGACCTCGCCGCCCCCGTCCGCGACTACCTGCCCGCCTTCACCGGCACCGGCAAGGACCAGGTCACCGTCGAGATGCTGCTCACCCACACCAGCGGCCTCCCCGTCGGCGCCAAGGTCACCGGTCTGGCGGACAACGCGGCCCGGTGGAACGCCGTGCTCGCCACCCCCCTGGTCTCCGGCGCCGTGCCCGGCACGACGTTCCGCTACTCCAGCGTCGGGCTCATGGTCGCCGGCAAGATCGTGGAAAAGGTCACCGGTCAGGGCCTCGAGCAGGCTCTCACGACCAACCTCACCGGCCCCCTCGGCCTGCGCAGCACCGGCTTCAACCCCAACACCTGGCTGTCCAGCGACGCCAGGACCACCCGCCTGGTCGCCACCGACGCCCGCTCGTCCCGCGGCCTGCTTCGCGGCACTGTCCACGACGACGTCGCCAACCACCTCGGCGGCATCGCCGGTCACGCCGGCATCTTCGCCAGCGCCACCGACCTGGCCGCCATCGGCCAACTCCTCCTCAACGGCGGCACATACCAGGGCAAGCGCATCCTCGCCGCCGCGACCGTTCGCCGGATGCTCACCAACCACAACGCCGGGAAACCCGCCATCGACCCCGAGCGCCCCAACCGCACCTCCGCCCACGGCCTCGGTGTCGTCCTCAACCAACCCTGGTTCATGGGCAGGCTCGCCTCCCCCGAAACCTTCGGCCACACCGGCTTCGCCGGGCCCTCACTCCTGGTCGACCCGAACCGCAGACTCGTCCTGGCCCTGCTCACCAACCGGGCCCACCCCAACTGGAGCTGGGCGGACCCCGACCCCGTACGCGCCGCCGTCGGCGACGTCCTCGCCAAGGCCCTGCCCTGAGTGGTGCCCGCAGCACCGGCGGGCCGGAGGAGCAGGAATAATCCCGCGGCATGCGGGGACGAATCGGTGCGGTCCGACGGTGGTACGCCGAGCACAGGCGGGTCGTCCGTCGTAGCCTGCTCGCGCTGGTCGCTGGTGTGGTGCTGCTGGGCGGCGGCGGCACCCTGGCCAGCGTGGTGTGGATTCGCGGTGACGCGGATGACCACATCTACAGCGAGGCCCGTGTGCCGGACGCGCCGGTCGCCCTGGTCCTGGGCACCAAGGTGGACGCGGACGGCGAGCCGTCACCGTTCCTCGCCGCCCGGTTGGAGATCGCGCGGCGGCTGTTCGACGCCGGCAAGGTTCGGGCGATCCTGGTGTCCGGCGACAACATGAACGCCGACTACGACGAGCCCGGGGCGATGATGCGCTGGCTGGTCGACCGGGGCGTGCCGGCGCAGCAGGTGGTGCTGGACCACGCCGGCTTCGACACGTACGACTCGTGCGCGCGAGCCGAGCGGATCTTCGGGGTGAAGCGTGCGACCGTGGTGACCCAGTCCTTCCACCTGCCCCGCGCCGTGGCTCTGTGCCGGCGCCTGGGCATCGACGCCAGCGGCGTGGGCGACGAGACCGTGAAGCGGTACGGCCGACCGTGGCGGGTCAGCTCGACCCGCGAGTACGGTGCCTGCCTGAAGGCGGCTCTGGACCTGCTCTCGGGCCGGGACCCGGTCCATCTGGGCCGCCGCGAGACCGGCGTCGACGACGCTCTCCGGAAGGGCTGACACGGTCGCGGTCCTGGCGCCCGGCCACCGACGCGGATCCGGCAGCCTCGGCCGGCGTCCCGTCAGGGGTGCCGGGGTGCTGCGGCGCTGTCGCGTTCGATGAGGTCGGTGGCGAGTTCGACGCGCGGGCTTTCGATCGTCTCGCCGCAGGCGAGCCGCAGCACGGTACGCGCGGCCAGCATGCCCATCTTGGCCAGGGGTTGGCGGACCTTGGTCAGCGGCGACGAGCACCACTGGACCTCCGGCAGGTCGTCGAAGCCGACCACGCTGATGTCGTCGGGCACCCGTAGGCCGCGTTTGCGGACCGCCTCGTAGACGCCGAGCGCCATCTGGTCGCTGGCGGCGAAGATGGCGGTCGGCGGGTCGGGCAGGCACAGCAGTTGCGTACCGGCGGTGTAGCCGGCCTCGTGGTAGAAGTTGCCGGGGCGGATCAGGGTGTCGTCGACAGCGATACCGGCGGCGGCGAGCGCCGCGCGGTAGCCGTCCAGACGGGCCCTGCTGCACATCAGGTGCGGTGGACCGGCGATGAAGCCGATGCGGCGGTGGCCGAGTCCGAGCAGGTACTGGCTGGCGCTCAGGCTGCCCGCCCAGTTGGTGGCGCCGATGGTGGGTGCCGCCTGCGGGTCGATGCCGGCGGGGTCGACGATCACCACCGGGAGGTGGAGCCGGCTCAGCTCGGCCTGGAGCGGCGGATTCACCATCGAGGTCACGAAGATGACCCCGTCGGTAAAGCGGGCGCGCATGTTGTCGAGCCACTGCTTCGCCGAGAGGATGCGCCAGTGGATGGCCGAGACGACGGTGCCGACGCCGCTGCTCAGCGCGACGTCCTCCACCCCACGGATGATCTCCACTGCCCATGGGCTGTCCAGGTCGTTGAAGACCAGGTCGATCAGGGCGGCATCGGTCCCCCTGACGGACGAACGGCGGCGGTAACCGTGCAGGGTGAGAAGTTCCTCGACCCGTTCCCGGGTCTGGGGTGCGACGTCGGAGCGGCCGTTGATGACCCGGGAGACCGTGGGTACGGAGACGCCGGCCAGCCGCGCGATCACCGCGATGGTGACGGTTCGGCGGTTGTCGGATCCCATGGTCGGCCCTTCGTCTGGCTGAAGTCTCAGGTCGGCTCGACGGTTCGAAGGTGCATGTCCGAAACTTTCGGTGCTTCACCGAATCGATTGCCGGGACGCTACGAGTTGTTTCCACACTGGTCAAGGTCTCTGTCTTATTGCGAAAAGAGCGGCTAGCGTAGTCAGGGCTTCCACAACTTCCGGTCCGCAGAGCCGGAAGTTTCCGAAAAGCCGCACAGAGGAGCCCTCGTGTCGACCGACACCGCTGCCGCGGCGACCGCTGCCCGGTCGATCCGCAACCCTGTCCTCGCCGGGTTCCACCCGGACCCGTCGATCCTGCGCGTCGGCGACGACTACTACCTGGCCACCTCGACGTTCGAGTGGTACCCGGGGGTGCGCGTACACCATTCGCGCGACCTCGTGCACTGGCGGGCACTGGGCGGGATCATCACCGACCGTCGCCTGCTCGACCTTCGCGGCTGCGGGGATTCCAATGGGGTGTGGGCGCCCGACCTGACCTACCACGACGGCGAGTTCCACCTCGTCTACAGCGATGTCGCCAGCTTCGCCAGCGGCTACTGGGATCCGCAGAACTACCTGGTCACCGCCCCTGACATCGCCGGCCCCTGGTCGGATCCGGTACAGCTGCACGGGCGCGGTTTCGATGCCGCGCTGTTCCACGACGACGACGGCACCACCTGGCTGTTGAGCATGAGCGCGGACTGGCGACCCGGCCGGGACCGCTTCGCCGGCATCGAGATCCAGCAGTACGACCGGGTGGCGCGCGCTCTCGTCGGCCGACCCCGCCTGCTGTTCACCGGAACCCCGGTCGGGATGACCGAGGGCCCGCACCTCTACCGCCACGACGGCTGGTACTGGCTGATCACCGCCGAGGGTGGCACCAGTTGGGAGCACCAGGTCACCGTGGCGCGGTCACGGGAGCTGTTCGGGCCCTACGAGGTGGACCCGGACGGCTCGCTGCTCACCTCCGTCGGCCGACCCGACCTGCGCCTGCAGAAGGCCGGCCACGGCAGTCTGGTTCGCACTCCGGACGGCGGCTGGTACCTGGCGCACCTGGCCGGCCGCCCCTATTCGCCGCTGGGCAGCTGCGTGCTCGGCCGGGAGACCGCGATCCAGCGGGTCGACTGGCCGTCGGGGGGCTGGCCTCAGATCCCCGGCGGGGTGCCGGCGGAGGAGGTCGCCGCACCGGACCTGCCGGCGCACCCGTGGCCGGCGGATCCCGCCACCGACCATTTCGACGGCCCGGAGCTGGCCCGCTGCTGGTCGACGTTGCGCCGCCCGGCCAGCGCGGACTGGCTCGACCTGCGCTCCCGCCCGTCGCACCTGCGGATCTACGGCGGGCAGTCGCCAGTGGGCCGGCAGAGCCCCAGTCTGGTCGCGCGGCGCGTCGGGGCGACGCACTGCTCGCTGGAGACCGTGGTCGAGTTCGACCCGGTCGACCACCGCCAGCTCGCCGGGATCACCGCCTACTACAACACCCTCAACTGGCACCACCTCTACCTGAGCCGCGCCGACGATGGGCGGGTCGTCCTGGAGCTGCTCAGTTCCGACAACGGGCGGCGCACCCCGTACCCCGAACTGACCGTCGACGCCTGCGACGTCGCCCGCGTCGGCCTGCGGGCGACGTTCGACGGGCCTGTCGTGCGCTTCGAGTACGACCTTGGCGCCGGTTGGCGCCAGCTTCCGGTGGACCTGGACGCGACCATCCTGTCCGACGAGCACGCCGCGCTGATCATCGACGGGGAGCCGGCTGCGTGGGGTTTCACCGGAGCGTTCCTCGGCCTGTGGGTGCAGGACCTCGGCCGCGACGGCGCCTACGCCGACTTCGACCTGGCCACTTACCGGGAGCACTGACCGGCGTCCGTCCCCCACGGCCGACCGGAGATGGGGACCGCTTGATGAGCGGTCAGGGCTCCGCCCGGCTGGCCGGTTGTCGGGACAACCACGGCGCGACGCGGGTCCAGGCGCGATCCGCTCGCTGCGGCCCCGATCCGGCGCGCTGGAGCAGGCCACGGGCGACCAGGTCGACGGTGAGCACGACGGCGACGGCCTCGACGGCGAGGAGCCCGACGAGCACGACCAGCTGCGTCACACCGGCGGCGAGGGGGCTCGCCCCACCGAGCAGCACCCCGACGAACGCACCCGGCAAGGTCACCAGGCCCACCGTCCGGGTCTGGTCCAGTGCCGGGACCAGTGCCTGTCCGGCCGCCGGACGGCACACCAGCAGCACGGCGTCCCGTGGCAGCAGGCCCAGGGCCAGGCCGGCCTCCACCTCACCGCGCCGGCTGGTCAGCTCGTCCAGCGCGCGGCGACCGGCCAACGAGGTGGCGGTCATCGCCCCGCCGATCAGGATCCCCGCCACTGGAATGATCGCGATGCCACGCGGCGGCACCAGATTCGCCAGCAGCAATCCCAGCACCACCAGCATGCTGCCCGCGACGATCGGCGCGCCGGCCCACCACCCCTGCCCGCCACCGGTGATGCGCCGGCCGGAGGTGCCCGCCGCCACCACGCACATCAGGACGACGAACGCGGCCGTGGCCCAGAGCGACGACACGATGGCCGCGATCAGCAGCGACACGGCGCCCAGCTGGATCGCGGCACGGACGGCGGCGACCATGACCTCTCGACCGTGACCCAGCTTCCCCACGGTCACGACGACCGCCGCCACGAGGGTCAGGACCATCAGCGCCACGGCGAGCTTCGGGCCGACCACCAACATCGTCGAGGACATGAGATCAGTCTCGCGCCGCGTTGATCCGGACGCGTGCCCACGTCCCCGCCGGGTGGGTCAGTGCGCGACGGCGACCGGCTCCGCCTCGCGCGAGCGTCGGTCGGCTGACAGGCTGACACCGGCCAGGACCAGCCCGAGGACCGCCAGGGCCAGGCCCACCCGGGCGGGTGCGAGATAACCGAGCCCGGCGGCGATGGCGACGCTGCCCAGCGCAGCGCCCAGACTGTTCGCGATGTTCATGGCCGACTGGTTGACCGCCGCACCCATCAGCTGCGCTCCGGGGGCGACGGTGATCAGGCGCGCCTGCAGGACCGGACCCAGATAGAGGCTGGTCGCGCCGACCAGGAACGCACCCACGAACAGGCCGGTGCGGGTCGACGCGACGAGGCTGAACACGGCGATGCTCGCGATCATCGCGACGAAGCCGATGATCATGCTTCGGCGCAGGTCCCGGTCCGCGAGCCAGCCTCCCAGGGCATTGCCGACAGTCATGCCGAGACCGACCGCCACCAGCGCCCACGGCACGGTCGCGGCCGAGAGGCCGGCGACGTCGGTGGTGACCGGCGCGATGTAGGAGTCGACCGCGAAGAATCCGGCGAAGCCGACCGCCCCCGTCGCCGCGACCAGCCAGACCTGCGAGGTCCGCAGCGCCCTCAGCTCGGCGGCCGGCGAGCCGTCCGCCGCCGCGGCGACCTCCGGGACGACCGCCAGCACCGCCAGCAGGGTGAGCAGGAAGACGCCGGCGATGACCAGGTAGGCGATGCGCCAGCCGGCCGCCTGCCCGAGCCGGGTGATCAGCGGTACGCCCACCACGTTGGCCGCGGTCAGGCCGCTGAGCACGGTGGCGAAGCCGCGTGCCTCCCTGCCCGGACCCATCAGGGCCGCCGCGAGCAGGCCGGCGGCACCGAAGTACGCACCGTGCGGCAGCGCCGCGACGAACCGGGCCACCAGCACCAGGCCGAACGTCGGGGCGGTGGCGGACGCGATCGTGCCGACGGCGAAGAGGACGAGCAGCCCGAGGACGAGCTTCTTGCGGGGTACGCGCGCGCTCAGGGCGGCGATCAGGGGCGCTCCGACGACCACGCCGAGCGCGTAGGCGGTGATCATCCAGCCCGCCCGGGCCACCGCGCCCGACGACGAGTGGGCGTACTGCTCGGGAAGCAGGCCGCGCGCGATCTCGGGCAGCAGGCCCATCGCCACGAACTCGGTCAGGCCGACCGCGACGCCACCCAGGGCCAGGGCGACGACGGCAGCCAGGCGTCGACCTCTGCTCAATCCATGCACGGAGAGAATTTAGCAACAGCGTTGCGTAATATGGTGGTGAGATGACTCGCACCACAGCCGACGTGACGTTCCTGCGCGGCTACAACCAGGCGCTCGTCATGGCGGTGGGACGTACCGCGCGCACGTTCGAACGGTCCACCGTCGTCAACGCCACCGGCCTGACCCCGCAGGCTGTCTCCAAGGTCATCGCCCGCCTGGTCGCCGACGGCCTGATCCGGTCCGCCGGTGTCCGCCGCGCGTCCATCGGCAAGCCCGCGGTGGTCTACGAACTGGTCCCCGACAGCCGGTACGCCATCGGCGCCCACGTCGCCGGGCGCACTCTGCGGCTGGTCCTGGTCGACCTGGCCGGCACCGTGCAGCACTCGGCGGTCAGCCCGCTGCCCAGCGACTTCACCCCGGAGCAGCTTCTGCACACCCTGAAGTCGGGCATCGACGCCATCACCAGCGGCAACGACCTCCGCGGCCGACTGACCGGCGTGGGGCTCGGCATGATCGGCCCGCTGGACCACGAGCATGGCCTGGTGCGTGGCGCGCACGGTCTGCGGCACTGGCACGAGGTACCGCTGCGCGAGCTCGCCGAGGCGTACCTGGGCCTGCCGGTGCATCTCGACAAGGACGTCGCCGCGGGGATCACGGCCGAGGCGTGGCGCCATGGCGGAACGTTCGGCGACGCCGCGCTCATCATGGTCGAGTCGGGCATCGGCGGCGGCTTCTGGCTCGGCGGCGGCGCACACCGCGGCGCACACACCAACGCCGGAGAGTTCGGCCACACGGTCGTCGATCTGGACGGGCCCCTCTGCGTCTGCGGACGCCACGGCTGCCTGGAGATCGTCCACAACCAGGCCGCCGACGCGGGAGACATCCCTCGCGCGGCCCACGTCCTGGCGATCGGCGTGGTCAACCTGCTCCAGACACTCGACCTCGCCCACGTGGTACTGGCGGGCGCGGATCTCCTGCGGCACGCGGACATCTACCTCGCCGCGGTCGAGCAGGCCGTCCGGGCGGACACGCGGCGCAGGGACTGGCTCACCACGGACGTGGGCCTGTCGAGCCTCGGCGCGGACGCGATCGCCGCGGGCGCCGCCATGCAGGTCCTCGACGAGCAGTACGGCATCCCGGGTCTTGCCCCGCTCTCGGACTCCGCCCCGCCCCTCCCCCAGCGCGTGGCCACTGCCAGGCGCTAGGAAGCCACCGCTGCACTCCAGGCCGGGTCGCGGCCGGTGAGCCCGACGACCCGGTCGAGCAGCGCAGCCTCGTCCGGCACCGCGATCGACGGCCCGAACAGCCCCGGGGTGCCCTGGCTGCTCGCTTGTTGCGACACCAGACCATGGACCCACTCGAGGGTCCGCGGGTCGACGTCGTATGCCTGACCGGTCGCTCGGGCGAGATCCCAGCCGTGAACGAGCACCTCGTTCAGCGCGAACAGGCCCATGACCTCAGCCGGCAGCACGACGCCACCGGCCGCGGCTTCACCCGTCCAGGCGCTCGGTACGCGCCACGCGGCGGCCAGTTGGTCGAGCTGCGCGGGCAGGACCGTGCGCCACCCAGGGTCCAGGTTGGCCATCGTGGAATCGCCGGGCCCGCCCGGCGCAGCGTCGGGAGCCTTCTCGGCGGCCATCCGGAACGCGATCGTGAGCCCGACGAGATGATCGAGCAGGTCACCGACGACCCATCCCGCGCACGGGGTGGGAGAGGTGAGCTGGTCATCGGTCACCCTCTGCACCAGCGACGTCAACGCGCGGGACGCCTGTGCGAAGTCCGGGGTGGCGGTGGTGATGTCGGGCATCTCGCTACTCCTTCGGGACGGATCGTCCGCACGCTAGTCGGGGGGTCCGACAAGGCGCCCTGGTCGGCCGGGGCGCTGGGCCGACCTGTGCGGTGGCGAGCGTCGCTCATGCTGGAAGGGTGATTCGCTTCGTGCTGAACGTGCTGTGGCTCATCTTCGGCGGTGGCATCGTGCTGGCGGTCAGTTACGGCATCGCCGCGCTGATCTGCTTCGTCCTGGTCATCACCATCCCGTTCGGCGTCGCGTCGCTGCGTCTCGCCGTCTACTCGTTGTGGCCGTTCGGCCGCACGCTGGTGCCCAAGCCGGGCGCCGGTGTCGCCTCCGGGCTGGCCAACGTCCTGTGGGTGGTGCTGGCGGGCTGGTGGCTCGCGCTGTCCCACATCGTCGCCGGCATCGCCCTCTGCGTCACGATCATCGGGATTCCGTTCGGCATCGCCAACTTCAAGCTCGTCCCGGCCGCGTTCTGGCCCCTCGGCCGCGAGGTCGTCGGCACCCCGTGACGTCAGCTCCGCCCGGCTTGGCCGGGCACCGTCGACAGTGGACGCCTGGGTACCATGCTGGTCGTACCGCAGCGGTGGCCTTGAGTCCGACGAACCTTCGATAGGAGCCTGGCATGGCCGGCCCGGATGCCGAACTCGCAGCGAAGCTTGAGCCCGACGTGCCGCGCGCGGCACGGATCTGGAACTACTGGATGGGGGGCAAGGACAACTTCCAGGCCGACCGGGCGGCCGGCGACGCCGTGGCCGAGGTCTACCCGGAGATCGTCGTCATGGCGCAGCAGTCCCGCCGGTTCCTGGTGCGGGCCGTGCGCTATCTGGCGGCCGAGGCGGGCATCCGGCAGTTCCTGGACATCGGCACCGGCCTGCCCACCATGCAGAACACCCACGCGGTCGCCCAGGGGATCGCGCCCGAGTCGCGGATCGTCTACGTCGACAACGACCCGATGGTCCTCGTGCACGCCCGGGCGCTGCTGGCCAGCACGACCTCGGAGGGCGTCACCACCTACGTGCCCGCCGACTACCACGACCCGGAGAAGATTCTCGCCGAGGCCGCGCAGACGCTGGACTTCGACCAGCCCATCGCCGTGATGTACATGGGCGTGATGGGCTACGAGCCCGACCTGGCCGTGGTGCGCTCCATCGTCGGGCGGACGATGGACGCGACCACGTCTGGCAGCCACCTGGTGCTGTGGGACGGCACCAACACCAGCCCGGCGGTGGTCTCCGGCGCCGAGCGGCTGGCGGTGAACGGCGGCGTCCCGTACATCCTGCGCAGCCCCGAGGAGCTCGCCAGCTGCTTCGCGGGGCTGACGATGGTGGAGCCCGGCCTGGTGCCGATTCCGCTGTGGCGCCCGGACGGCGCCGACGCCACGGGGATCGACGCGTACGGCGCCGTGGCCCGCAAGCCCTGACCATCGGGGCCGACGACCCGGCTCGTCAATGACCCAGGAACGCGGCCGGCCCGATCGGGCCGGTCGCGTTTCGGTGTTGCGGTGGCGGTGCCCGGCGGCAGCCGATCTTGTCGGAGGGCGCGGTTAGCGTGTGGTCACTGTCGCCGCGCCGGCCACGTCGGGCCGGTCGCTGACCCCCTCGGAGGCCGCCATGCCGCAGGAGACGACCTACCTCGAACTGTCCGAAGTGGATGGTGCGCACAAGTTCTACGAGGTCGTTGTCGATGACGCCACGCTGACCGTGCGCTACGGCCGGATCGGCGACCAGGGGCAGGTCAAGGCAAGCGCCTACCCGGACAACGCCCGGGCGCGGGCGGCCGCGGCGAAGAAGATCGGGGAGAAGGTCCGCAAGGGGTACGCTCCGGCGGTCCCCGGCGTCCGACAGAAGCGCAGTGTCTCGCGGCGGCAGATCGTTAGCACCCGCTCCACGGCCCGCACCGCCCCGGTGCTCTGGCGCTACGACTCCGGCGCCCCCGCCTTCGGCATCTTCGTCGACGAGCAGCACTGCATGGTGGGCAACGAGCACGGCGTGATCACCACCCTCGGCCACGACGCCCGGGTGCGCGGTCAGGTCCGGCTCCCCGACGGGGTGAAGTGCATCGTCGCCGACGACGCCTGGGTCTACGCGGGCTGCGACGACGGCAACGTCTACGACCTGTGCGGCAAGGTGCCCCGGGTGGCGTACGCGATCGCCCCCGAGATCGACATCTACTGGCTGGACATCCACGACGGCGTCCTGGGCGTCTCGGACGCCGACGGTGGGATCGCCGCCATCGACCACGAGGACGAGTTCCTCTGGCGTCGGCCCGGGCGGGGTCGCTCGGCATGGATGGTGCGCTGCGACACCGACGCGCTCTACCACGGCCATTCCCAGGGGGTGACCGGTTACGACTGGCGTACCGGCCGCGAGCTCTGGCACGCCAGGACCGGTTCGGTGCTCTTCGGGTGGCAGGAGCGCGGCAGCGTGTTCGCCGGGACGGGCACCCGCGAGGTGGTGCGGCTGGCCAAGGACGGCCGGGTCGAACGCAGCTACCGGTGCGACGCCCCGGTCTTCTCCTGTGCCACCGCCGAGGGTGGCCGGTTCGTGTTCGCCGGCGACAGCCAGTCCTCGATCTACTGCTTCGACGCGGCGGGCACCCGGCTGTGGAAGCTCGGCACCGGCTGTGGCTCGGCGTACTCCATGCAGTACCACGGCGATCGGCTCTACGTCGTCACCACCGGCGGCCATCTGGCCTGCATCGACGCCAGTGAGCAGGCGATCCGGGCGGCCCAGGTCGGGGACGTGCCGGACGTGCTGGACGTCAAGGCGCCCCGGCAGGCACCGCGGACCGTGGAGCCGACGGTGGTCGAGGTGACCAGCGACGCCGGCGCGGGCGTGGTGGTGCAGTGCCTGGACGATCGGGGCCGGATGCGGGTCCAGGTGGTGTCGGACGGCTACCGGCGCGACTGGTCGGTGCAGTTCCCCAAGGGCATCCGCGAGCCGGGTGCCCGCTACCTGGTGACCGAGGTCCGCGAGTCGGGCCGAGGGGGGTTCTACCGGGCGTACGGCGACATCCGCCGGCTGCGCTGAGCGGCCATCGGGCCCGCCACCGTCCGTCACTGCTCAGGTCGTTCGCTGGTACTCCTCCCAGGACAGCTTGGGCGTGACGACCGGCCCGTCGTCGGCGGCCCGGTTGGCGAGTCCGTTGAGGCCCAGGTAGTAGTCCCCGGCCTGGTGCTGCGCGGCAGCCGACTGGTCGGTGTCCGCCAGCGCGATGGCGTGGATGTGGTACGGCCAGTCGCCCTGCGACGGCGTGCGCAGCCACGCCGCGAAGCCCACCCGGCGCAACTGTGCGACCACGGTGGTGCGGTAGGTGGTGGTCAGGCCGCTCACCGAGAGGTCCAACGCGCCGCCGCCGTCGTGCGTGCCGGCGGAACTCGAGTTGTCGGAGCTGTACGAGCCCTGCGTGATGGCCAACTGCCTGCCGAGCAGCCGCTCCGCCTCCAGCAGCATGGCCCTGGTGCGCGTGTTCACGGTGACCCCGCGGAAGGACACCCTGCTGCCCGGCGAGAGCGGGAGGGTCACCGTGTACCGCTGGTCGCCGAGCAGGCGCAGCGAGGTCATCCCGGGCAGGCCGGTGGCGTCGAGCCCCGAATACCCCAGCGACCGCTGGTACGCGGCGTACGCCGCGACGGTGCTGGTGCCGAAGTGGCCGTCGACGTAGGTGGCGGACAGCAGGCCCCGGGCCTGCAACGCCCGCTCCACCTGGAGCACGCTGTCCTTGCTGCCCGCGGTGATCGTGGTGTCGGCGCGGCGCGGGTCGATCTGCGCGGCCTTGATGAGCGCCTCCATGTTGACCTGAGGCAGGGCGGCGGCCGGCGCGGCCTGGGCGGCCCGCCCCGCGGCAACCAGCGACGCCGTCGCGGCAGCGGCGGTGACCAGCAGATGTCTCCGAGTGGG
Organism: Micromonospora cremea; assembly: GCF_900143515.1. NCBI lineage: Bacteria > Bacillati > Actinomycetota > Actinomycetes > Micromonosporales > Micromonosporaceae > Micromonospora > Micromonospora cremea. Next base: position 2,599,578 of record NZ_FSQT01000001.1, read on the forward strand.
CACTGATCCTCCAGGACGATGACCGGGAACGAGCGCGTACGACGAAAAGTTTCTATACGTCGATGGATAGTGACAGAGATCTTCTCCAACCGAAAGCCTCCGGACCCCGGTGGGCGGTGGACCTGCCAACGAGGGCCAGCCCCGGCCGGGCGCTGCCATGACGTATGGTGCCGGCATGGCGCACCCCGTCCGCGCCGACGGCGAGGCCGCCGAGGCGCTGCACCCCCCCGCGGTGATCCCGGCCTGGTGGGCCGCCCCGCCACCGCGGTTGGTCAGCCACCTGCCGGACGTCGACCCGGAAGTGCTCCGGGTGGCGCTCGACCCGCTGCCACCGGCAGCTCCCGCGATCGTGCACTACCGGCCAGCGGTCGTGGGTTCGCTCGGCGACCTGGTGGATGCTCTGCTCGACCAGCTGGATTCCGTGGCGCTCGCAATGTTTCCCCGCTGGTTGCCGACGGCCGACCGCCTCGACGGGGAGGGGATGCTCGGCGTGGCTGCGGTCCGCGCCCTCGCAGCGCGCGCAGCGGCCCGCTCCCGGCACTTCGGCCCGTTCCTCGCGGATCTCGCCGAGCGCGGGCTGCGCTTTCCACGCCGGCCCGGTGGTCGGTCCCGCTTCCCGGCGGAGGTACGCGCCGCCGGGCTCGCCCGGGTGATCGCCGAGGCGTACGACCGGGAGGGTTGCGTACTTCTCGTCGCGCTGCCCGATCTGGGTCCGGACGCCGAACGGACGCTCGTGGCCGCGGCCGAGTGGCTGGTGCGGCACAGCGGCTTCACGGTGTGGCTGACCGGCGCACCCCTGCGCCATGCGGACCGGATCCGCTCGGTGACCGTGACGGTGCCGGCACGGTTCGCCGACCTGGTCGTCCCGACCGGCCGAACGCCCGAGACAGCCACCCGACGGGAGTCGATGCTGCTGGCCTGGCCGCCGATTGCCGGCGTGCCGCGCGGTGACAGCGCCGCCGAGCAGGCGCTGGAACGCGCGCTCGCGCCGCATGCATGGGCGCGGGGCCGGCGCTGGAACCAGACGTACGAATGGCATGTGCTCGGCGAGGCGTACCGGCTTGACCTCTTCTGGCCCGCTGAGGGTCTTGCGGTCGAGGTGGACGGCCCGGAGCATCGGGGGCCGATAGCTTTCGCCAACGACCGGCGGAGGGACGTGCAGCTGCAACTTCTCGGGCTGGACGTGCTTCGCTTCACCAATGAGCAGGTGCTGTCCGACGCGCCGGCGGTGGTCGACGGGATCCGTCGACTGCTGGCCCGGCGACGCGCGGATGGCACGCACCCCCATGGAGATGAGACATCATGACGAGCCCGGCGGACGTTCCGAGTCTGACGCCGAACCAGGTCAACGCCCTCGTGGTGCTGATGGCCGAGGCGCGCCGCCTCACCAATGTCGAGCTACGTGAGCTGGCCGGCTTCGCGCTGACCGGCAAGGACAATGAGAAGCTCGTCAAGCTGGGCCTGGTCGAGACCGACCGGACGCACCGGCCGTTCGCCCACGAGCTGACCGACGTGGGCTGGCGCGTGGTACGCCAGCTGCACACCACCGCGCCGCCGAAGCAGGGCGGCTCCGCCACCCGGTCCATGTTCACTGTCCTGTCCAACCTGCACCGCTCGCTGGATCGGCTCCGGGTCAGCCACGGCGACTTCTTCAAGCAGAACGATGGGGCGACTCCGGCCGCCACCATGCCTGACTCCGCCGCCCCGGCGGCAGGGGACGTGGAGACGCTGGTTCGCGCGGCGTACCGGGACCTGGCCAATGCGCCGGGCGCCTGGGTCGGGCTCGCCGACGTCCGGGACCGCCTCGCCAACACCGACAGGACGACCGTGGACGCGACGCTGCGGGCGATGGTCGGCCGCGAGGATGTCCGCATCATCCCGGTGGCGAACACCAAGTCGCTGACCGCACGCGACCGGGCCGCGGCCGTACGGATCGGGAACGAGGACAACCACGCCCTGGCGATCGGCCCGGCGTGATCTCTGAAGAGCAGCGGGCCGCCCTGGAGGCGGTGAGCCTCAACCCGGCTGTCACCCCGGACGACGTCTGGCGGCCCAGCCGCCACAACGTGCCCGAGCTGCACGAGAAGGTGGTCGCGGAGATTCTCCGTGGGGTGGCGCGGGCGCGAACCGACGACACGACCGTGCCTCTCGGCGTGGCCATGCAAGGCCGCGCGGGCGCCGGCAAGACACACCTGCTCGGCGCGGTCCGGGAACGCATCCAGCACGGCGGCGGCTACTTCTTCCTCGTCGAACTGGTGAGCGGTAAGACGTTCTGGGAGAGCGTCGCCCTGGCACTGGTGGAGGGCATGGGTCGCGACGCGATCGGCTGGGGCACGCAGCTGCGAACCTTCCTGCGCCGGCTCACCGCGCAGCTCGGCCTGCCGGTCGACGTCCGTGACGCGGTCGCCGGCGCCCGCGAGGTGAACCGTGAGCATCTGGACGCGTTCATCCGGGCGCTGCGCACCCGCGATCGTGAGGTTGGACGGGACTGCCAGGACACCGCCCGGGCGCTCGTCCTGCACGGCGCCATCGACTTCGAGGCGCAGGACGTGGGTTACGGCCACCTGATCTCCGAACCGGGCGAGCCGGGCATGAGGGCCGCATGGGGGCTGAGCCCCGCGATACGCACCCCGCAGCAGATCGTGCAGGACATCTCCCGGCTGATGGCCCTCACGCTGGACCCGACGGTCATCGCCGTAGACCAGCTCGACACGCTCTTTGCCCAGACCAGCACGTCGCTGCTCGACCAGCACGCCGGGATCGAGGACGGCCAGGCCAAGATAATCGGCCCGATCGCCGACGGCCTGCTCAAGCTCCGTGACGTCACCCGCCGGACGCTGCTCGTCGTCTCCTGCCTGCCGGACACCTGGGAGCTGCTGACCCGCAGCGCACCGACCCCGGTCGGCGACCGGTTCCGCCAGGCGACCCTTCCGGACCGGATTCCCAGCCCGGAGATCGGCCGGGCGATCGTGGCAAAGCGGATGTCGGCCGCATTCGCGGACCCGCACTTCGTACCGCCCCACCCCACCTGGCCCATCGACCCCGCTGCCTTCGCCGACGCGCCCACGCTGACTCCTCGCGCTCTGCTGCGGCGGGTGGACCGCCACGTCGCATGGTGCCGAGACCGCGACGAGGTTGTGGAACTCGACCGACTCATCGACGGCGTCGACGTCACACCGACTCCGGCCACCGCTTTCGGCCTGCCCGGCGACGTGACAGCGGACGAACGGCAGCTGGGCGAGTTGGACGTGCGGTTCGCTGAGCTGATCGCGGCGGCGGACGTGGGGGCCGCCCTCACCCCGACGACCGAGGACGAGCAGATGCCGCCGCTGCTCGCGGCCGGCCTGGCCGCCTGGATCGCCGAACAGGCCCCGACCGGCGCCACCTACAAGTACGACCCGCCGCCCGGGCGCAAGCCCGCCCTGCACGGACGGCTGATCGAGGTACTCGACGAGGCGACCGAGAATGAGGCGCACTGGTGCTTCCGGGCGATCGCGCACCCCAACGCGATCGCCGTCACCGCGCGGGTCAAGGCCGCCTGCACCATGGCTGGGTTGGACCGGGACCTGCCGCAACGACGATTGGTGCTGCTGCGCAACGGTGCGTGGCCGAGCGGGAAGCGTACGACCGAGGTGTTGACCGCATTCGACGTGGCGGGCGGCGTCCGGTGCGGGGTGACGGAAGCGGACCTGCGGGTCTTCGCGGCGCTGCGGGTGATGGCGGCCGAGCCGTCCGCCGCGTTGCAGGAGTGGCTGGTCGCCCGTCGCCCGGCCAGCGGCACCGACCTGTTCCGGGCGGTCCTGCCCGGGCCCGACCCCACGTCCGGCGACACCGTAGCCGGCCCGGCAGGCGCGCCGCCCGCCGACGTGGCCGGTGGACCCTCGACCAGTCCCGGCGCCGCTCTCGTGCCTGCCGGCGCTGACGCGGCCGACCTAGTGGCCGATGCCGCCGACCAGACCCCTGACATCGTCGCCGCGGCGGTCGACGGGCGGTCGATCGGGCTCGGACGGACCGTCGAGGAGGGCGAACCCTTCACGGTGGACCTGGAGTCGCTACGTCGGCACGCCGTCGTATTCGCCGGCTCTGGCTCGGGCAAGACGGTGCTCATCCGCCGGCTCGTCGAGGAGTGCGCCCGGCAGGGCGTCTCCGCCATCGTGCTCGACCCCAACAACGACCTGGCCCGACTCGGCGACCCGTGGCCGGACCCGCCGAGCGGCTGGACGCCCGGCGACGCCGAACGGGCCGCGGACTACCTCGCCCACACCGAGGTCGTGGTGTGGACGCCCCGGGTCACCGCCGGCCGTCCGCTGAGCTTCCAGCCGCTGCCCGACTTCACCTCGCTGCGGGACTGGCCGGACGAGTTCGACCAGGCGATCCGCTCCGCCGTGGAGGCACTCGCGCCGCGGGCCGGTGTCGACCGGTCGACCAGGCTGGCCCAGCAGGGCAAGGCCGTCCTCACCGAGGCCCTCCAGGCATATGCCAGGAGTGGCATGGTGGGCCTGTCCGGCTTCACCGAGTTCCTCGCCGATCTGCCCGACGGGGTCAGCCGGCTGGCCCGCGCCGACAAGCTCGCTCAGGACCTGGCCGAGACGCTGAAGGCGGCGATGGTCACCGACCCGCTCTTCGGTGGGGTCGGTGCGCCGGCCGACCCGGGGCTGCTACTAACGCCGTCGCCGGGACGGCGGGCGCGGGTGTCGGTGATCAGTTTCATCGGTCTCGCCTCCGACCAGGAACGGCAGAGCTTCGTCAATCAGTTGCAGATGGCACTCTTCGCCTGGATCAAGCGGCACCCCGCGGGCGATCGGCCACTGGGTGGGCTCTTCGTCATGGACGAGGCACAGACGCTCGCCCCGTCCACCGGGAACACGGCCTGTACGGCCAGCTCGATCGCCCTCGCCTCGCAGGCCCGCAAGTACGGGCTCGGGCTGGTTTTCGCCACCCAGGCGCCCAAGGGCCTGCACAACCAGATCTCCGGCAACGCGACGACGCAGTTCTTCGGGCTGCTCAACGCGCCCGCGCAAATCGACGCGGCCCGTCAACTGGCCGAGGCCAAGGGTGGGCGGCTGCCCGACATCGGCCTGCTGAGCAGCGGCGAATTCTACGCGGCTGGGGAGGGGTTCTCGTTCGCCAAGGTCCGTACCCCGCTGTGCCTCACTCACCATCCCAAAGCACCGCTGAGTCCCGAGGAGGTCATCGCCCGCGCCCGCCCGGGCAGCGCCGACAGCTGACCCGCCCGGGGTGACCGCTCGTGGGCATTGAGCATCTACCCTGCCCCGGCAGCAGCCACTAGCCTGCCCGGATGCGACACACCCTCACACCGGGCGATGAAACCCTGCACGGTCACTTCTCCCCCGACTTCCCGCCGGTGCTGACCATCGACCCGGGTGACACCGTCACCTACCGCACCCTGGACTGCTGGTGGTCGGTCGGCCCGTACCCCGGCGGGCGCAACCGGGACCGGCCGCGGGTCCCGCAGCACCAGCCCGACCACGGACACGCGCTGATCGGTCCGGTTGCGGTGCGCGGCGCCCGCGCCGGCCAGACCCTCGAGGTGCACATCGACGCGATCGTCCCGGGGAACTGGGGAACCACCGTCGCGGGTGGCTGGCCGAGCGGCTTCAACGAGCGGTACGGCGTCGAGCAGGACGGGGTGGTGCACGACTGGGCACTGGACCCGGTGGCGATGACCGGCCGCAACCAGCACGGCCACACGGTCACGCTGCGCCCCTTCATGGGGGTGCTCGGCATGCCGCCGGCCGAGCCGGGGCGGCACTCGACGGTTCCGCCCCGACCCTGCGGCGGCAACCTGGACTGCAAGGACCTGACCGCTGGCACCACCCTGCTGCTGCCGATCCCGGTCGACGGGGCCCTGTTCTCCGTCGGGGACGGGCACGCCGCGCAGGGCGACGGCGAGATCGGCGGCACCGCGATCGAGTGCCCGATGGACGAGGTGACGCTGACCTTGGACGTCCGCGACGACTTCCCGGTCACCGGCCCGGTGGCCCGAACCGCGGACGCCTGGCTGACGCTCGGCGTCGGAGCGACCCTCGACGACGCCACCTTCATGGCGCTGGACTCGATGCTGACGCTGATGCAACGGCTGTACGGCGTCAGCCGTCCGGACGCGGTGGCGCTGGCAAGCGTCGCGGTCGACGTGCGGGTGACGCAGATCGTCAACCAGACCGTCGGCGCGCACGCGGTACTCCGCAACGACGCGCTGCGATGAGGGCTCCTGGTCAGACCGAACTGTCGACGGGGACTGCGGAGCTCAGCCGGTCTCGGTCAGGTCGGTCGTTGCCGCGAGTTCGGTGACCACGTCCAGCAGCCGGTGCAGGGCCGGTGGGGTGTTGCCGGCCAGCCACACCACCTCGGTACGCGCGGAGGCGCCGGTCAGCGGAACGAACACCACGCCGGTACGGCGAAGGCTGCGTGCCGAGCGGGCGAGCCGAGTGACCCCGATACCAGCGGCGACCAAGCCGAGCAGGCTCTGCACGTTGGCCTCCTCCTGGACGATGTCCGGGACGAAGCCCGCTTCTCGGAACTGGTCGTCGTAGGCGCGGTGCCAGGGTTCCCACGAGCTACGCGGGGTCATCACCCACGGTTCGTTCGCCAGGTCGGCGAGATTCAGTTCGGCGCGCTCGGCGAGCGGGTGGCCCTCGGGCAGTACGGCGCACACCGGTTCGGTCGCCAGGGTCCTGGATTGCAGGCCGGGCACGAGCGGGGTCCGGGTGAAGGCGGCGTCATAGCGCCCGGCGAGGACACCCTCGACCAGGGGCGCGATGGTGACGGACTCCGTCGCCAGGCGAAGGTCGGGGAGTTGGTCACGCACGGCTCGGACCACCGGGGGCAGGAGGTGGTTGGCGACGGAGGTCAGGAAGGCCAGGCTGAGGCTGCCGACCTCGCCCCTGTGGGCCCGGCCCACGACGGCGACGGCCTCGTCGGCACGGTCCGTCACGGCGCGGGCCTCGGCGACGAACAGGGCGCCAATGTCGGTCAGGGTGGTGCCGCGGCTGTCGCGGTCGAACAGCCTGACCCCGAGGAGGCGTTCCAGGGCGGTGATCTGCTGGGACAGCGACTGCTGAGCGATCATCAGGCGGGCGGCGGCCCGTGTGAAGCTCAGTTCCTCCGCGAGGACCAGGAAATATCGCAGTTGCCGCAGTTCAGGGGTGGCCACAGGGACAGACTGTAGCCATGCCAGGAAGCGTGTGTTGGGCGCTTCGCAGGCTGCCGCGCAGGATGGTTTCGGGAGCGATTGCCGGCGTACCTGTCAGGCCCAAGCAGTGCGGACATGACGAGGCCGGCATGCAGGACGGGCTCGAACTGCGGCACCGTGCTCCCGCCACGGCGAGCGCCGAAGTCGGGCAAAAGCACAATTTCAGACCCGGTTGTCGCCGCTGGACCCGAAACGACAAGTTATCTAAGGAATCCGATCATGAATACAGAGCGCGTCACCACGCCTTTCGGCGCCCAATCCACCGCCGGTGACGTCGTCGCCGGTGTCGACCTCACCGGGCAGCGCGCCGTCGTCACCGGCGCCTCGTCGGGCATCGGTGTCGAAACGGCCCGGGCCCTCGCAGCCGCCGGCGCCGCGGTGACCTTGGCGGTACGAGACGTGGTTTCCGGCGAGGTGGCGGCGGACGACATCCGCGCCACGACTGGGAGCCAACTGATCCGGGTCGCTCCCCTGGACCTCTCCGACCAGGGGTCGGTCGCCGCCTTCATCAGCGCCTGGGAAGGCCCCCTGCACATCCTGGTCAACAACGCCGGGGTGTCGGCGACCCCCGAGATGCGGACGGCGGAGGGCTGGGAGCTGCAGTTCGCGACCAACCACCTGGGCCACTTTGCGCTCACCAACGGGCTGCACCCGGCCCTCGCCGCGGCCGGCCGGGCCCGCGTGGTGTCGCTCAGCTCGATCGCACACGTGCAGGCACCGATGGTCTTCGACGACGTCAACTTCCGCGAACGCCCCTACGACCGTCTCCTCGCCTACGGCGAGTCGAAGACGGCCACCGCGCTGTTCGCGGTCGAGGCGAACAGGCGCTGGGCCGGCGACGGCATCACCACCAACGCGGCCAACCCGGGCGCGGTCACCACCAACCTGGGGCGCCACCTCACTGAAGAGGACCTCGCGCAGCTTCCGGCGTACGACTTCAAGACCCCGCAGCAGGGGGCGGCCACCTCCGTGCTTCTCGCGTCCTGGCCGCAGCTCGAGGGTATCGGCGGCCGGTACTTCGAGGACTGCAACGAGGCGCCGCGCTACAACCCCGATGTACCGCTTCAGGGCGTCGCCGACCACGCGCTCGACCCCGCAGCAGCCGAGCGACTGTGGCAGGTGTCGCTCGACATGCTCGCCGACGCACAGCGCGGCTGACCGGACAGCGCCCTCCCGGCCGGTCCCCGAACCGCCACTTCCAGTACGGCGTCTCCTCGCCGGCCGGGCAGGGCCTTCTCCGGTCGTCGGTATTCCTGGCTAGTACGGCAGCCGCCGTTTGAGATGCCGCTGGTAGAGCGGGGTGGACGCAAGGCGGCCACCGCGTGATCGTCTGTATGTTGTGGACATAACTTCAGATCTGGCGGTGGCCGCGGGTCACAGCGTAAACCCTGCCGGGTGGCGACGAGTGCTGGCTGGGGTGCTCGCCTCCTTCGCGGGCAGGTTCGGACGGGTCGAGCCGCGTCGCACGGCGGTGGCGTTCGTGACCGGGCTGCTGGCCGATATCGAGGTCAAGACGTGTTGGCAGTTGGCGGAGCAGGCTGGGCATGCTCGGCCGGATGCGATGCAAAGGTTGTTGTATCGGGCGGTGTGGGACGCTGACGCCGTCCGTGACGACCTGCGTCAGGTGATCGTCGAACGGTTCGGTGACCCGGACGGGGTCCTGGTCGTCGACGAGACCGGGGATCTGAAGAAGGGCGTTCACTCGGTCGGGGTGCAACGCCAGTACACCGGCACCGCCGGCAGGATCGAGAACGCGCAGGTCGGGGTGTTCCTCGGCTACGCCAGCGAGCACGGGCACACCCTGATCGACCGCAGGGTCTACCTGCCGGTGTCGTGGACCGAGGACCGGGACCGCTGCCAGGATGCCGGTGTCCCGGACGAGGTCGAGTTCGCCACGAAACCCGAGCTGGCAGCCGACATGGTCACCGCGGCGGTCGACGCCGACGTGCCCGCACGGTGGGTCGCTGCGGACGAGGCCTACGGCAACAGCAGCGCTTTCCGAGCTCACCTGCGCCAACACCGACTCGGTTATGTCCTGGCCGTGTCCCGCAGCCACCTGGTGCCCCTCGACGGCGGCAAGGTCAAGGTCCGGGCCGACCATGTCGCCGCCGACCTACCAGCCTCGGCCTGGCAGCGCCGCAGCGCGGGCGCCGGATCCAAGGGCCCGCGCTTCTACGACTGGGCCTGGCTCGACGAGGTCACCACCGACGCCGACCCTGACGACAGCGGCCGACACAGCCTCCTGATCAGGCGCAACACCTCCACCGGGGAACTGGCCTTCTACCGCTGCTGGACACCGCAATCGGCCACCCTCGCCCAACTCGTCCGGGTCGCCGGGATCCGCTGGACCGTAGAGGTAGCCTTCCAAGCCGCCAAGAGTCAGGTCGGCCTCGATCAGCACCAGGTCCGCCGCTGGGACTCCTGGCACCGCTTCACCACTCTCGCCCTGGCCGCCCTCGCCATCCTGGCGATCTGCGCCGCCGACGCCGCCGACGAACCCCCGAAGAGCGACTTGATCAAGCTGACCGTCAACGAAGTCCGTCGTTTGATCAACGCCTTCATCATCCGACCGATCCACGAACTCGCCCACCGTCTGCGCTGGTCACAGTGGCGGCGCCGCCATCAAGCCCGAGCCCGACAAGCCCACTACGAACGACGCCTCAACGCCGACCTTCAGCCATGATCCCGAACGGCGGCTGCCGTACTAGTACCTCGTCTTTACACCCGCGGCGCTCGTGCACGGTCCGGCCAGTTGGCCGGCGCTGCTGCCGGGACTCGCCCTGATCGGCGTCGGCGTCGGCCTCGCGACGCCCATCCTCGGCTCGGTCTCCATGTCCCTGGTGCCCGCCGAGCGCGGCGGCATGGCCGCCGGGGCCGTCAACACCACCCGCCAGCTGGGTTTCGCGTTCGGCATCGCCGCGCTGGGCAGTGTCTTCACCGCCCAGGCGCAGGCCACCCTGGCCGGACGTGGCATCCCGGACCCGGCACACGCGGCGCACGCCATCGCCGGCGGGCAGACACCCGGCCTGCTGCGTGCCACGCCGGCAGCCGGGCGGCAACTGCTGGACAGCGCGGCGCACGCCGCCGGGGTGGCCGGTGTCCAGGCGACCTTCGCCGTGGCCGGAGCCGCCGGCGTCCTCGCCAGCCTGCTCGTGGCCGTCCTCATGCGACCCGGCCGGCCGCGCGCCGCCACCCCGAGCGAGCGTCCGCCCGTCGCGGACGGGGGCGGGACGGTGCCCCGAACCCGGGACGCCCCCGCTCGGTTCGGTACCGGGCGGTAGCCGCTGGTCCCGGGGACGCGCGGCGAGGAGCCGGCAGGCATGGTCGCCGCCGTAACGGGAACCGGAGAGCCGCCAGCAGGACCGACGGAGGAGACGCGCCATGACGGACGCATCGAGCACCGGGGCGAATCGTGCCCGCCTGCCGGGTTCGCAGGCGCAGGACGTCGCACCGCCGAACGGCGGCTTCGCCGTCGTGGAGATGTTCACCTCGCAGGGCTGCTCAAGCTGTCCTCCCGCCGAGGAGGTGCTGACCGAGATCGAGCGCGACGCCCGGATGCGGGGACAGCCGGTCTTCGCGCTCGGATTCCACGTCGACTACTGGGACGATCTGGGCTGGCCCGACCGGTTCGCCGACGCGGCGTACACCGCGCGGCAGGAGGCGTACGCACGGGCCTTCGGCACCGGACGCCTGTACACCCCCCAGATGGTTGTCAACGGCACCGTCGAGTTCGTCGGTTCCGACCGTCGACGGGCGGCGACGGCGATCGCGTCCGGCCTGACGTCGGCAACCACCACACCGCTCACACTGTCGGTGCAGGACTACGCCGCAGGCACGGGTGCCGGGCAACGGGTGGTGCTGGGCTACGAGACCGAGCGGCCTCCGGAGCGCGGGGTGCTGAACGTGGCGATCGTCGAACGCGGCCTGGAGAGCGAAATCGCCCGGGGTGAGAATGCCGGGCGGACGCTGCGGCAGGACAACGTGGTGCGCGCCTTCACCTCGCTGGGTCTGGACGCCGAGCGTGCGCAGGTGGAGCTGCAGGCGCCGCCAGATCTTGATCCTCGGCAGGCCACTGTGGTCGGTTACGTGCAGAACGACGGTGACAAGGCGGTCGTCGCCGCCGCCGCCGTCGACCTGTCCGCCGTCGCGGGATGAGCGTGGGCTGATGGCGGTGCGTGAGCGGGCGTCACGTGACCATGGCGCTCTGGCAGAGGGGGCCTCGCGAAGCTAAGGTCCAAGACCATGTCGGGGCGGTGGAGCCGAGCGCTCGGAATCCTGGCGATCGGGCTGTTCCTGGTCGCGTGCTACGGCTGCTTCACCCGGAGTTTGCCGGTGTGGCAGATCGTTGCCCTGGGCGCCATCGCGGTCTTCGGCGCGGTGGTGTGGACGGCGCTGACGGTGACGAAGGCGGTTCGGGAACGCGGTCCCGCCCAGGCGACCGCCACGGCGTACCTGGACGCGCTCGTCGCGGCTGAGTTCGCGGTCGCGTACGAGTTGCTCGACGAGCAGCGTCGGCAGGCCAGCGACCTGCCGACGTTCTCCGAACTGCACTCCGGTGGTCGGCAGCTCACCGGTTATTCGGTGGAGGGGACGACGGTGGTCGGCCCTGGGCAACCTCGTGCCGAGGTACAGGCGCACGCCCGCTTCGTTGATGGCGAGGTCGCGCCGCTGCAGCTGCTGCTGATCCGGCAGGCCGACGGCCAGTGGCGGGTCGCCGCATGGCGCACCGGCGAGCGGTGGTAGGTGAGCTGAGCGCGGCCGGGTGAGGTGTCGGGTCGCGGCGATCAGCAAAGTGGGTGCAGGGTTTCGCGGGGGCGTTCACATCGCGACATCAGCACGCAGCCCGAGGGACACATTGACGAGTGTCTCCATGCTCGATTACCGTGCCGGAGTGAGAGAGCGCTCTCTCACTCGACCTTCTCCTCGATTCAGACAACGTGCCAGCGTCGGCGAGGCCGGCATCCTGGCACGCGATGGAGGCACCGTGAAACCTCCCGTCCCCCACCGCCGTTGGGTCCTGGCCGCCGCCACCGCTCTGACCCTGGTCGCCGGCGGCCTCGTCATGTCCGTCACCCGCCCCGCGGAGGCCGCGCCCGTCGGCGCCGGCAGCTACACCACCACCCCGGTCGGCCCGCTCCCCACCGGCTGCGACTCGATGTCGAACAACCCCCGGCAGTTCGCCACCGCCAACGCGCCAGCCGGTGCGGTGCCCACCAACGACTGGTGGTCCTCGCTGCTCTGGAAGCGCACCGACTGCGCCTTCAGCGAGCCCCTGCACGCCCACCCGCTCTCGTACGACACCTTCACCGACGGCCTCGGCTTCTCCGCCAACTCCACGCCCGCCATCAGCGGCACCTCGACCGGGGTCGGCGAGTACCACTACCCGTACGTCCAGGACATCCGGGTCGGCGTGGCCGGGCTCGACGCGCCCCAGGTCAAGGTCGACGGCTGGACCGACTGGACGGTCAGCCCGCACTGGAGCGACGCAGCGCGGACGATGCGTGCCACCATCGGCCACGGCCTGCCCTTCGCGTACTTCCAGACCACCGGTGGGGACGCGGTGATTAGCGCGACGGGCACCGCCGACGTCTGGTCCAACAGCGGCGCCACGGTGGGCTTCCGGGTCAACGGCCACGACTACGTCGGGTACGCCCCCAGCGGCGCCACCTGGACCGTCAGCGGCGGCCGGATCTCCTCCACCCTGGCCGGTCGGGGCTACCTCTCCGTCGCCCTCCTGCCGCCGTCGACGAGCGCGGCCGAGCGCGCCGACCTGGCCACCACCTACGGCCGGTACGCGCACGCCCACGTCACCGGCACCACCGTCTCGTACGCCTACAACCCGCCGACCAGCGCGCTGACCACCACGTACGCGTTCACCACGACCGCCCGGGAAGGGACTGCCACGCAGACGGTGGTCAGCCTCTACCCGCACCAGTGGAAGTCGCTGACCGGCTCCACGCCGATCACTCCGACCTACCCGTCGGCGCGCGGCCGGATGAAGGTGCTCACCGGCGTCAACCAGTTCCGCACCGCCATGAAGTTCCAGGGCGTCCTGCCGGAACTGCCGGCCGTCGGCGACGGCAGCGGCGCCGACCTGTCGACGCTCTCCAACCACCTGGCCGCCGCCCGAGCGAACCCGATGGACCAGCGCGGCGGCGACACGTACTGGACGGGCAAGGGGCTCGGCCGGGCCGCCCGGCTCGCCGAGGTGGCCGACCTGGTCAACGACACCGCGACGCGGGACAGCGCGCTGAACGCGATCCGCAGCACGCTCACCGACTGGTTCACCGCGTCCAGCGGCAAGACCTCGAAGGTCTTCTACTACGACGGCAACTGGGGCACGCTGATCGGCTACCCGGCGTCGTACGGCTCCGACCAGGAACTCAACGACCACCACTTCCACTACGGCTACTACATCGCCGCCGCCGCGACGCTGGCCAAGTTCGACCCGGCATGGGCCGCCAAGACCCGCTACGGCGGCATGGTGGACCTGCTGATCCGGGACGCCAACAACTACCGCCGCGACGACACCCGCATTCCCTACCTGCGCGACTTCGACATCTACGCCGGCCACGACTGGGCGTCCGGGCACGGCTCGTTCGGCTCGGGCAACAACCAGGAGTCGTCGTCGGAGGGGATGAACTTCGCCAACGCCCTGATCCAGTGGGGGCAGGTGACCGGCGACACCGCCGTCCGCGACGCCGGCATCTTCCTCTACACCACCCAGGCCGCGGCCATCCAGGAGTACTGGTTCGACGTCAGCGACCAGAACTTCCCCGCCGCCTTCGGGCACTCGACGGTCGGCATGGTCTGGGGTGACGGCGGCGCGTACGCCACCTGGTTCAGCGGCGAGCCGGAGATGATCCAGGGCATCAACCTGCTGCCGGTCACCGGCGGACACCTCTACCTGGGCAACAACCCGGCGTACGTACGGACCAACTACGCCGAACTGGTGCGCAACAACGGTGGGCCGCCGACGGTGTGGCAGGACATCCTCTGGCAGTTCCAGGCCCTCGGCGACGGCGACGCGGCGCTGGCGAACCTCCGCGCGAACCCCAACTACACCGTCGAGGAGGGAGAGAGCCGGGCACACACCTTCCACTGGATCCGCAACCTCGCGGCGCTGGGCACCGTCGACACGACGGTGACCGCCAACCACCCGCTGTCGGCGGTGTTCTCGCGCAACGGGGCGCGCACGTACGTGGCGTCGAACCCGACCGCGACGGCGATCACGGTGACGTTCTCCAACGGCACGACGCTCGCCGTGCCGGCCGGACGCACGGCCACCACCGGGGCGTACACCTGGAGCGGCGGCAACGCGTCGGGCGGCGTACCCCCGGTGACCCCACCGCCCACCGACCCGCCGCCCACCGACCCACCGCCCCCGTCGGGCTCGCCGACGCGGTACCTGCTGGCCGGTGGCGGGCTGGGCACCGCCGGCGGCGCGGCCACGACCACGGTCGCGGCGGCCAACGGCAACCACGACGGCACGCCGACCAACGCGCAGGTCTTCACGGCGACCGGCCTCAACCTCGCCTACTCCGGCGGGCAGACCACCTTCGACCTGTTCGTGGACGCCGGCACCGCGGTCGGTAACGGCGTGCAGGTGCGGATCTCCTACGACCTGACGGGCAACGGCAGCTGGGAGCGGGTGGAGACGTCGCGGTACTTCGCCACCGACCCGGTCCCCGGCTACGAGCACTACACCCAGAGCACCGGCCTGGCCTCGGCCACCGGCACGTTGGGCGCGCTGAGCAACGGCACGGTCCGGGTGGAGGTCTGGTCGGCGATCGGCAACAACCCGAGCACGGTGGGCATCGGCAACCAGTCGGTGCTCCGGCTGCCGTACTCCTGATCGATCCACCCGCGCCGCCGCCGGTTCGGTAGGGCCGGCGGCGGCGCGGCGCACGCCCCATCCTCATCGGGGGGACGGGGCGACCTCCACCCGATGGCTCTCGTTGTCGGAGAGGAACGACGCCAGCGCCCGCCCCTGCTCGGCGACGGCGGCGCGGTCGGCTCGGGACAATCGGCGCAGCGGATTGACGGTCACCGTGCCGCCCGCGACGCTCCAGGTCGCGGCGACCCGACCGTCGACCAGGACCGCGCGCTCGCCGGCGACCGACAGGCCGCGGTGGGCGTCGTCGACGATCCGGCTCCGGTCGTGGTAGCCAAGTATCGCGTTGTCGAAAGCAGGCAGGAACCGCACCGGGGCGGGTGTGTCGGCGTCGGGGCGCGGCGCGTCGGGCAGGTCCAGCAGCTCGCGCCCACGCTCGTCGCGGAACGTGACCAACTCCCCGCGCATCGCGGTCACCGCGGCCGGCAGTCCGGCGAGGCCGCACCAGGCGCGCAGGTCGGCCGTCGCCGCGGGACCGAACGCTGCCAGGTAGCGGCGTACCAGCGCCCGGCCGACCGGGTCCGCCCCATCGGGTGCCGGAGGGTCGATCTCCCGACCGAGCCAGGAGGAGAGCAGGGCGTAGCGGGCACCGGCCCTCGTGCGCCACACCCCACGCGGCGGCAGTTGCACCATCGGGATCAGCGCGGCGACCAGCATCTCGCCGATCGGCCTCGGCCCCGGCACCGGCCAACGCTCGGTGAGGGCCCGCGCGAGTTCGGTCATCGTGCGCGGCTCGTCGTCCGCCATCACCGACAGCCCCGCCGCCCCCAGCTCGTCGAGGTCCACCCCGTCAAGCTCGCGGCGGTAGGTCCCGAGCACCCGTTGGCGCAGCATGGCATCGTGCCGCGCACGCCAGGCCAGAGCGTCGTCGGCGGCCAGCAGGTGGACGGTGCGACGCATGAGGTGTGTCCGCACCACGCTTCGCCGGGTCAGCAGGTCCGAGAGCACCGCCGGGTCGAACGCACGCAGCCTCGACCAGAGCCCGACGAACGGCTCCTGCGCCTGCAGGCCGCCGAGGTGCGCGACGGCGTCGAGGACCGGCAGGTCGGCGCGATCGAGCAGCAACTGTCGGGCGAGCGTCGCGCGGTTGAGCGCGCGGGTGTCGAGAACCGTCATCGGGTGCAGGGGTCCTTGCGGTCGTTCGGGTGCTGGCAGAAGCAACGGTCGCAGGTGAAGCGGTCAGGATCTGGCCGCTACTCGTGGCAATATCGGGTTCGTGCTGAAGACCTCAGCGCGGCTGCTGTCGTTGCTCTCGCTGCTCCAAGCGCGCCGGGACTGGCCGGGGGCACTGCTGGCCGAACGGCTGGACATCAGCCCGCGCACCATTCGCCGGGACGTCGACCGCCTACGTGAGCTCGGCTATCCCATCCTGGCCACCAAGGGCCCCGACGGTGGGTACCGGCTCGACGCGGGTACGGAACTGCCGCCGCTGCTGTTCGACGACGAGCAGGCCGTCGCCCTCGCCGTCGCACTCCAGATCGCCACCACCGCCGGTGCCGGCATCGAGGAGGCCGCGGCGCGCGCGCTGCACACCGTCCGGCAGGTCATGCCCGCGCGGCTGCGCCGCCGCATCGACACCGTGGTGGTCACCGCCGTCGAGCGGCCCGCGACCCGATCGAGCCCACAGGCCGACAGTGGCGTGCTCCTGGCGCTCAGCGCCGCCGTCCACGCCCGCGAGGTGCTGCGCTTCGACTACGACCCCGCATACACACCGGCGGCCGCCAACGATCAGGCCGACACTGCGCCGCGTCGGGTGCAGCCCCACCACGTCGTCACCTGGGGCGGGCGCTGGTACCTCGTCGCCTGGGACCTCGACCGCGACGACTGGCGCACCTTCCGCGTTGACCGGATCAGGCCCCGCACCCCCACCGGGCCCCGCTTCACCCCGCGTCAACTACCCGCAGGGGACGTGGCCGCCTTCGTGGTCAGCAGGTTCCAGGGCCCCGAAGGCTGGCCCTGCCAGGGCGAGGTGATCCTCGGCCTCCCCGCCGAGGTCGCGGCCCGCTACACCAGCGACGGACTCGTCGAGGCCCTCGGGCAGGACCGCTGCCGGCTCGTCGCGGGCTCCTGGTCATGGCCCGGCCTGGCCGCCGCCATCGGTAGGTTCGACGCCGACATCGAGGTCGTCGGGCCGGCCGAGCTCCGAGACGCCTTCGCGCGCCTGGCCCGCCGCTACGCCGACGCCGCGGCCGGCGGACCCGCCACCTGACGTCCAGTGGTCCCGACGAACCGGTAACCCATTTGCGCCCGCCACGGCTCGTCATGAAGGGTCGGGAACCATGAGCGACATGTGGGTGGACCCCGCCGACGATCCACGAACCTACGGCAACCCGAAGGGCGAGAAGGCGACGCTGCGGGAGTACCTCTTCAACTACCGGCTGACCCTGGACATGAAGTGCGCCGGTCTCGACGCCGAGCAGCTCGCCCGCCGCTCCGTGCCGCCGAGCACCATGAGCCTGCTCGGCCTCGTCCGGCACCTGGCGAAGGTGGAGAACCAGTGGTTCCAGCGGGTGCTGCGGGGCAGGACCGACGGGCCGCGCCTGTTCAGCAGCGACGACGACCGGGACGCGGACTTCAACGACGCGGTCGCGGACCCCGCCGTCGTCGAGGAGGCGTTCGCCACGTGGAAGGCGGAGATCGCGGCGGCCGATCAGTGGCTCGACGCGCTCGACGAGGACGACCTCGGGCGGGAGGTGCCGTTCGACGATGGCACGGTCAGCGTCCGCGACGTCCTCGTTCACATGATCGAGGAGTACGCCCGGCACGCTGGCCACGCCGACCTGCTGCGCGAGTGCGTCGACGGCCGCACCGGCCAGTGAGTTAGGCGGACGACCAGGGCCGCTCGAGTCGCCCGGCTTCCGAGTGGGCGGCGGGGGTGTGTCTCCCCCGCCGCCCACACGGTCACTCGCTGCGTGCGGTCTCCGGGCCGGTGATCCTTTCCAGCAACGGCAGGGTGGACGCGATGATGCCGAGGCAGGCGGCCAGGCCGACGATCACGATCGCGTAGAACTCGGGGCCCGGGGCGGTGAGGGTGTAGTCCATCTGTGCCTTGAGGAACAGCTGGGCGGCGACGAGGCCCATGCCGATCGCGACCACGGCGACGGCCAACATCGGTACGGCGCTTTCCAGGGCGACCACACGCCGCAGGACCCGCACCGGCGCGCCACTAAGGCGGAGCAGGCTGAACGGGCGCCTGCGTTCGCTCAGACCGCCGACCACGCTGACCGCCAGGCTGCAACCGGCGAGGCCGAGGCTGGCGACGATGATGACGTTGGCCAACTGCTGCCAACCACGCAGCTGGTCGGCGAAGGACGACTCGAACTCACCGGGAGCGGTCGGTGCCACCCAGAAGTTCGGGTCGGCGAGCGAGAGAACCGTGCGCGATCGTTCCAGCGGGGCCGACGAACCGTCCGTGCCGACGACGACCGACGCCACCGGCAACCGCTGGAGGTCGTCGAGGGAGACGGGTGCGGCCGGCCAGACCCTGGTGGCGGACGCCGACTCGCGGAACGGGATGAAGTTGTGGGCCACCGCCGCCACGGTGGCACCATCGGCGCACCGGCCGTACGCCTCGGGGATGTCGGTGCACGCGATCACGCCAGGCTCGGCCATCCTGTCCGGGTTCCGGTGAACCACCGTTGCGCTCCGCACGCCCGGGATCGAGCGCAGCTCAGTCAGCAGTGAGTCGGGCACCGAGGGCTGGTCTTCGGAGAAGCTGGTGGACAGGGTGCCCGCCTCCGTCGAGCCGATCGGGGCCGGGCCACGGTTGGCGACGATCGTGGTGATCACACCGATGGACACACTCGTGACGAAGAGCGCGAGCATGATGCCGCTGATCGCCCGGAACCCGGCCTTGGGATTGTCGGCGAGGCGTCGCGCCGCGATGAGCGCCGCGGGGCGGCTCGCGCGGCTGGCCATGACACGGGCGCCGACCATGGTGAGCCAGGGGCCAGCGAGGATCAGGCCGATCATGATGAGCAGCAGCCCGGGCAGGAACGCCGCGGTCTGGCCGTCAGAGGTCTGCGGCCTGCGGCCGATGAAGTACGCCAGCTCGGCCACCCCCAGCACGAGTGGGATCAGCCGGTAGGCGCGGGGCGGACGGGGGGTGACCTGCCGCGTGACGCCGAGCGGAGAGATCCGGACGCGCCGTAGCGAGACCCACGCCGCCAGCGCCGCGCCGGCCGGGACGCCGAGCGCCACCACCAGGGCGTCCACCGGTCTCAAGAACATGTCGATGGGGAAGAACCGCATGCCGGTGAACGGGATCGCCGCCAGTTGGCCACGGAACGCGAAGAACAGCGCGAAACCGAGGGCCGTGCCGGCGACGGCCGCGGCGGCCGCCTCGGTCGCCGCGATCACCGAGATCTGTCTGGGCGTCGCGCCGACCAGGCGCATCGCCGCGAACCGTTGCTCCCGGCGGGCGGCGCTGAGCCGGGTGGCCGTGCCGATGAAGATCAGTACCGGGAACAGCAGCCCACCGGCTATGACACCGAGGATGAGGTCCACGACCGCCTCCGGCAGTGCGGGGGCGTCGGCGCCGACGCTCGTGACCTGTTTGACGTTCGGCAACGTGGTGGCCTCGTCGACGGTGTGGCCGACGATGACCAGGAGGGCGTCCGGTGACGGCAGCGCGGCGGGGCCGATCGTGCCGAGGTTCCGCCCGGGGTAGCGGTCGCTGAGCTGAGCGGCGGGGGTCGCCGTCAGCAGCTCGGTGAGCGCCGGTGAGGCGTAGTACTCCCCCGGTCCCGGTGTCTTCGGGACGCCGACCGGGGTCGGTGAGCCCGGCCCGGCGGCAGCGACGTCGACCCGCACGATTTCTTCGCCGCGGAAGTAGTCCTCGCGTGTGGACCACCACAGTGGATCCGCGCCGCCTTCCGCCGACGCGCTCGGGTACAGGGACGCGTACCGCGTGAGCTGCGCGTTCACGGCGTTGAGACCCGCGAGGGTGACCAGCAGCAGCCCGGCACCGACCGCGACGGCGGTGCCGATGATGATGAGGCGGGTGAGCGCCTCCCGCCCGCCCGCCACGGCGAGGCGGAGCCCAAAGCGGATCATGACGCGATCCGGTCCGGCGCGTTCACGCGGCCGTCGCGCACGATGACCTCACGGTCGGCGTACGCGGCGACCCGTGGTTCGTGGGTGACCAGGATGACCGTCGTGCCCTGCTCACGGGCCGCGGTGACCAGCAGATCCATGACCTGCTCGCCGGTGAGCGAGTCGAGCGCACCGGTCGGCTCGTCGGCGAAGAGGACCTCCGGCCCGGCGACCAGACCTCGGGCGAGGGCGACCCGCTGGGCCTGCCCTCCGGAGAGCTCGCCGGACCGGCGCTGCTCCAGCCCTTCCAGGCCGAGCCGCTCGAACCAGCCGTACGCCTTGCGCAGCGCCTCGGCCCTGCGGGTGCCGTTGAGCAGCAGCGGCAGGGCCACGTTCTCCGCGGTGGTCAACTCGGGAACGAGCTGACCGAACTGGAAGACGAACCCGAAGCGGTCCCGGCGCAGGCTGCTGCGCCGGGCCTCAGTCATGGAGTCGACCCGGGCCCCGTCGAACAGGACCTCGCCGGAATCCGGAACCAGGATGCCGGCCAGGCAGTGCAGCAACGTCGACTTACCCGAGCCGCTGGCCCCCATGATCGCGACGATCTCGCCCTCGTCCACGGCGATGCTGGCGCCCCGGAGCGCGGGTGTCTGGCCGAACGAGAAGACGACGTTCCTCGCTTCGATCGCGATGGTCATGGCCGTACCGCTTTCTTCAGGGAGTCCAGCCGGGCGCCGGTCATCTCGATCCACCTGAGGTCCGCCTCCAGGTGGTACAGGCCGTGGTCGGCGAGCAGTGCGTCGACGAGGTTGCCGGTGCGCTTGATCTCGGTGAGCTCACGCATCCGCTGCAGGTGCGCGCTGCGCTGGGTGTCGAGGTATTCGTCGGCCGGGCGGTCCAGCATCAGCGCGAGCACGACCTTGGCGAAGAGGACGGTCTGCAGGTGCGGTTCCGGCTCGACCGGCTGGGTCAGCCACTGCTCGACCTCGGTCGCGCCCAGGTCGGTGATGATGTAGCGCTTGCGGTCGGGTCCTTCGCCGGGGCCGACCTCGCTGATCACCACCTTGCCGTCGCGAGCCAGGCGGCTGAGGGTCGAGTAGACCTGCCCGAACGGCAGCGGCTTACCGCGGCCGAAGTAGGTGTCGTACTCGCGCTTGAGGTCGTACCCGTGGCTGGGCTCGCGATCGAGCAGGCCGAGGAGGGTGAGGGGAACGCTCATGCCAGCACCATACACCGGAGGTATACACCGCGTATATACCCTCGGTTTCTACGTCCGCCGAGGATTGAAACGGGCCTTGTCGGCGGCGGGGTCGCCCAGGCGACGACGACGAAGGCCTCCGGTCATGGAGCCAAGGTCCAGAGACCGCGCCACCACCAGGAGGCCTTCATCACGGCCGTGGTCCTTACTGCACTCCGGGAGGACCAGGTCCCTCTCGACGCCGGGCCCGTTCTCCGCCATCGCATCCGACCGGGCTGCCGGACGTCAGACCCGCAGCGCCGCCGCGAGGTCGCCGATCGTCCGCGCCGCGTACCGCTGCATCCCCGGGCCGAAGGTGATACGCGTGGCGCCCAGCCGTCCCAGCTCGGCCACGGACTCCCTGTCCGGCTCGGCAGCCATGTTGATCGGGCCCTCGATGCCCTCCCGCAGGAGCGGGAGCACCTCGGGCGGCGCCAGGAGCGGGTACACGCAGTCGGCGCCGGCGGCCAGGTACAGACGGGCGCGGGCCAACGCGTCGGCCGGCTCACCCGTCCCTACCAGGAAGGTGTCGACGCGCGCGTTGATGAAGAGCGCGTCACCCGCCTCGGCGCGCACCTCGGCCAGCCAGTCCGCGTGCCGCTGAGGGTCCTTGAGCGTGGCGTGACCCTCGGAGTCTTCCAGATTGCAGCCGACGGCGCCGGTCTCCAGGATCCGCTCGACGAGCTCCTTCGGTGCGAGGCCGTAACCGCCCTCGACGTCGGCGGACACGGGCACGGAAACGGCCCGGACGATCCTCGCCACCGCGGCGAACATCTCGTCGGGCGGGGTGGCGCCGTCCTCGTAGCCGAGCGAGGCGGCGATCCCGGCGCTCGGTGTGGCGAGCGCGGGAAAGCCGGCGTCGGCGAGGACCCGGGCGCTGGCCGCGTCCCACGGCCCCGGCAGGACGAGCGGGTCGCCGGTAGCGCGGCCGTGATGCAGGGCGCGGAAGGTGGCGGCGGTCATTTGACGTCTCCCGAGGAAGCAATGCGGTGATGGCACAGACGGGTGATAACGCTACGCGCCCGGGGGCACTGGCTCACGGCCCATCCCGTCGCTGGCGCTCAGGGCGCGGCGGGTGCGTACGTGTCATCGATGAACAGCCGTCGGTTCTGAAGGCTGCCGCGAGTCCACTGTTGCTCGCGCGGTCCCCGTTCGTGGCAGGCTGGCGTCCCCGGTCGATGACGCGCCCTCAGATGCGCCCTTTCGGGTGTCCGAGCATGTCATGTTTTGTAGGTTCAGAGGTGCCAGGTACCTTGCCAGGTTGCCAGCGCCTCCGCTCCCGGTCGGGCGTCCCTAGGAGGCAGACGCCGTGACGTCGAGTCCGCTACCCCGGATTCTTCGCCGCCGCGGCGAGCCCGAGTTTCCGACCTTCCTGGAGCTCTTCTTCGATCTGGTCTACATCTTCATGTTCTCCCGGCTCGCCGCCGGGCTGGTGAACGACCTCAGCGCCCGCAACGCGGCGCAGACCGCCGTCCTGCTGCTGGCCGCATGGTGGGTCTGGGTGCTGACCGCGTGGCTCACCGACCTGTTCAACCCGCGGTTGCCGCTGGTCCAGGCCACCGTTCTCCTGGTCATGTTCGGCACACTGTTGATGGCCATCGCGATCCCGAGGGCCTTCGGCACACACGGGTGGCTCTTCGTCGCGGCGTACTTCGCCATCCACTTGGTCCGGGATTCCGTTCTCATTCCCGGCACCCGCATGAACCGGCCGATCCAGGCCAGGAGCATCCGCGTCTTCTTCTGGTTCGGCGTCACCGTCGGGCCATGGGTGGCCGGAGCCCTCGTGGACGGCACGGCCAGGCTGGTGCTCTGGTCCATCGCGGTCGCGGTCGACCTCGGGTCGGCCCGGATCGGTTGGCCGACACCGAGGCTCGGTCGGACCGAACTCGCCAGCCAGATCTTCACCGGTGCCCACCTGTCCGAACGGCACCGGCAGATCTTCATCATCTCTCTCGGCGAGTTGGTCCTGACCGTCGGTATGGGGTTGGCCGCCAGCGACTTCGAGGCCAGCCGGGTGGCGGCGTGCACTATCGCGCTCGCCAACGCGCTCCTGCTGTTCCAGATGTACTTCCACCGGATTCGACAGCTGCTGGCACCGGACGCCGTCTCGATGGTGGAGCGGGTCCGCTCCGGCACCGCCACCTCGTACACCCACCTGGTCATGGTGGCGGGGGTGGTGGTCATCTCGGCCGGCGACACGCTCGTCATCGACCGTCCGTTCGGGGAGGCGCCGCCAGGCTGGATCGTCGTCATCCTGGGTGGGCCCGCCTTGTTCCTGCTCGGCGGCTGTCTGTTCGACTTCGTGGTCACCGGTCGGATCCTCTGGCCACGGGTGCTGGGGATCGTCGTGCTGGGCGCCGTCGGACCCGCGATGCCGCTGCTGCCACCGCTCGCCATCATGATCGTGGCGAACCTGGTCCTGCTGCTCACGCTGATCGTCGAGACGGTGGCCCCCCGCTCGCGACTGACCAGCGCTCCGCTGCCCGCCGGGTGAGCCGGCACCGCCACCGGTCGGTGGTACCGACCCGACCGGGTCAGCGCAGCGCCGGTGGTGCCGCCGTTCGGGGGTGCAGCCGGGTGCTCAGCAGATTCGCCACGGCGACCAGGGCCAGAACGATCATGGCGAGGAGGGCGACCACGAGCGGCGGCAGCAGGTACGTCACCGGTGCCACCCCGCCCAGCAGGACCAGACCAGCCAGCCGCGACCTGGACACCCGACCGAACACGGTGTAGTCCAGCACCCCACGGCCGAGCAGGAAGAGAGCCGGGCCGCCGAGGATGACCACGGCCCAGGACGGTGGGGTCTCACCGAACGGCCGATCGACCACGAGCGTGCCGGTGACCGCCGCACCCCCGATGCCGGCCACCATGATCAGGTGAGTGACCGCGGCGGACTGGCCGAGCAGTGAGGGTCTCGTCGACTTGGCGATCGCCTCGGTCAGCATTTCTCCGGCCCGGTAGATGTAGATCCGCCACATCAGCACCACGATCAGGAAAACGACCACGAGCGCCCAGACCCGCGGAGCCCTGTAGTCGCTGTCGCTGAAGGCTTCGGCGACCGCGAAAATCGATACGCCGAGCGCGACGATGACGAACTGGCGGTACCGCTCGGAGAGCCTCTCACCGGCCAGCCTCCACTCCTCCGAGCGCGAACGCCCCATTCCTGGCACGGGCCAGCCGAGCGCGGCCGCGGCGTACTCGATCCCGACGGCCACCGCCCAGAGCACCAGGCGAGCCGTGTCGCCGAGGAATGCCCCACCGATCCACCCGATCCCGGCGACGACCTCCCAGAACAGGATCCGGCTGCACCTCCGCCGCTGGACCGGCTCCCGCACGACCAGCATGAGGTAGACGCTGGAGCCCAGGTGGATCGCCAGGTACGTGCTCGCGAACAGCAGGCCGCGGCTGCCGTACGCGTCGGCAACCGTGGCCGCCAGCAGCAGGCTTGCCGCCATCGTCCCGATGAACTGCACCTGGAGCGCTGACCGGGCCCGGTCGAGCGTGTCACCCGACCACGCGGTCAACGCCCAGATGAACGTGAACGCGAGCAGCAGCACCAGGGTCTGGGCGGCACCCGTCCAGGTGAGCTCGTTGGCCAACTTCTCGGCGAGGGAGATCAGCGCGAAGACGTAGACCAGGTCGAAGAACAACTCCAGGAATGCCGGATGCGCCGGATTCTTCCGGCCGGGGTCCGCCGACCGGGCGTCGCTCTCCGCAGCCATCGATCACCCCGTCGCGCCCGTTCACGGTCACCCGCTTGACGACACTACGGGTTGCGGGTCAGCAACAGAGGGTGGTTGCCCGGGGCGGCTCGCGGGGACCGCGTACCGGTGGTCAGCGCAGGCGCCGGGCGGTGAACCTGGTTGGCGGATCGGCGATCGCGTCCTGGGCCGCGATCAGTTGAATCTCCCGGGTGCCCGCCGCGAGGGTTGCCTCCAGGACGGCGAAGACGGAGGCGATGGTGCGTTCCAGCGCCGTCGCGGGCGAGCCCGTCGTGCATAGATGCGCGAGGTACAGCGCCGCGGTGACGTCGCCGCCGCCGTTCGGGTTGATCGGCAGCAGCGGCGTGGTGACCGCCCAGGCGCCCTCGTCCGAGACAGCCACCACCTCCAGTGACCCCTCCGGCACGTCGCCGTGCAGGACGCTGGTGACCAGGACGTGCCGCGGCCCCGTCTCGCGCACCACGTCGACCGCCGCCAGCACCTCCGTCAGGGAGTTCGTCGTACGGCCGGCGAGAAAGTCCAGCTCGAAATGGTTCGGGGTGATGATGTCGGCGCGCGGGACGACGATGTCCCGCATGTACTCCGGGATACCCGGCCGGACGAACATCCCGCGGCCGATGTCGCCCATCACCGGGTCACAGCAGTACACGGCGGCCGGGTTGGCCGCCTTGACCTTGTCCACCGCGTCGAGGATCACCGCGCCCATCGCCGGGTCGCCCTGGTAGCCCGACAGCACCGCGTCGGCGCTGCCGAGGACCCCGCGGTCCGCGATGCCATCGATCACCTCCGCCACCTGGGCCGGCTCCAGCAGCGGCCCGCGCCATGCGCCGTACCCCGTGTGGTTGGAGAAGTGGACCGTCAGCACCGGCCAGACCTCGTGCCCGAGCCGCTGGAGGGGGAAGGCGGCCGCTGAGTTGCCGACGTAGCCGTAGGCGACCGAAGACTGGATGGACAGGATCTTCACCGCCCCATCATGGCGGTTCGCGCCGGTGGCACACGAGGACCCACCATTTGTGTCGGGTGGCCCACTCCGGGCGCGCCCTACCTGGGCTCGGAAATCGACGCGCGATTGATGTAGGCGACCTGGGTGGCGAAGGCCAGCAGGGCCAACACGGTGCCGACGCCGATCGCGAACCCGGACGACAGCCCCGCAAGTCCGGCCAGCAGCGTGACCGAGAGCCCCGCCAGCAGCGCGTTCACCGCACCCACCATCGCCGCCGTGGTGAGCAACATCTGCGCCCGCCCGGGCGCGCTGCCGACCGCCGCCCAACTCGCCCGCATGGTGCCCTCACTCTGCACCGCATCGGCGAAGAAGTCGTGCTCGGCGGCCAGCCGGTGCTGGTAGTACGCCCTGATGCGTTGGATCCGCGCGAGATCCAGCTCGTTCTCCACCATGTCCTGCACCAGCCGCAGGAATGTGAGCAGCCCGGTGATCATCAGCGTGGGCAGCACCGCCCCGAGGTACGGCCCGACGAACGCGGCGTTGCTGGAGACGAAACCGAGCCCGATCAGAGCGGCAGAGAGCATGGAGAGGAAAACCGTCGCCCGACCCACCGACTCGGTGACGGTGGCGCTGCGGGAGGTCTGAAGCACGAAATGCTCGGTGGTCAGGGCGGTGAGCAACGCCTGCTCGCGTTCTCCGTCGTCCATGCACCTCACCGTCCGCGCTGAGCAGGGGACATTGTCACGATACGAGGTCCGGGGTTGCGCGGGTCCGGAAAACCGAGGGCCGGGCTCGTTTTCTGCCTGCGGTCAGGCCCCCTCCGGCCCGCGACCGCCGTGGTGACCCCGACGGTCGTCCCCGTCGCCGGGATCCACGCCCCGCGCCCCGTCATCGCCGCCATCGCTGCGGCTGAGCCCATGGCCCCAGGTCGGTGCCGCGAGCACGAGCAGTGCGATCGCAAGGACTGGCATGAGCGCCAGCAGTGGTGCCGTCACCAGGCCGGGCGAGGAAGCGTGGCCGAGCGCCACCGCACTCTCCAAGCGGATGCCCGGCTCAAGGAATCCGGGTTGGTCGCTGAACGAGTGCAACTCTTGCAGGACAACCGGCCGGAGCGGCGCCACAGCCGCCAGGTCAGCGTCGATGACGGCAGCGGCCAGCAGAAAGGCCCCCAGCATCGCCGGGACACCGAACCGCCGCTGCCGGCCGGCGGCCACCACGAGCACCGTCAGCCCGGCGGCAACCGCCAGCATGGTCGGCAACCGGACGGCGAGCGCGACCAGCAGCCGGGGCAGGTCGCCTCCGCCGACGGGGGCGAGCAGGACGACGGCCAGCCCGGCGACGGCGGCCCACGCGACCCAACGGATCCAGCGTGTGTCGGTCCGCGGCCGACCGGTCAACGTCACCACCGATCCGCCGCAGATCAGCGACATGCCCAGCAATGCCGGCCAATGCTGGGTGACCTGCGCCGACAACGCCTCACCCAGCCACGCGAGATCGTCGGCGAGGGACGGGCGTGGAGCGTTCAGCGGCGCGTAGAACGGCGACAGGTACCTCGGCCCGTCCGAGCCCTTCGCCGACAGCACGGCGTCGACGGCGAGCACGCCGACACCAGCGGCCACGGCGACGCGGCCGCGCCCGGTACCGAGCAGCACGATCACCGCGAGGCCGGTCAGTGCCACCGCGATCGCCTGCCCCGCGAGGACCCACGCGCCCGACATCGCGCCAGCCACATGCACCACCGACGCGCCGGCAACCACCGACCAACACACCGATCCAGGAGACAGCCGCACGGCGAACATCCAACCACGGCACCCGGTCAGCTCGTCGCCTCCGATGCCCACCAACCCGGACGACGCCGACCGCTGTTCCCTATCGTCCAGGCGCGAGGCTTTCGGCGTACGCGGGAATCTCGGGGTGCCCGAACAGCCCGGGAAGCCCGCCCGTGTGGATGAAGACCGTCGTGTCGCCCGGTTCGATCTCGCCTCGCCGGATCGCCGCGATGAGCCCCGCCATCGCGCGCCCGGTGTACGTGGGGTCGAGGATGATCCCCTCGAGCCGGGCGACGAGCGTCAGCGCCTCCTGGACCGTCGCGGTCAGGCTCGCGTAGCCGCTGCCGACCTGGTCACGGTCGACCCGCAGGTCTTCGGCACGAACATTCGGCGAGAGCGGGGTGACGAACGACGCGACGCGCTGCCGGGGGTCGACCACCGCCCCCACGTCGACGCCCAGCGTGCGATCCGGGCCCAGGCTCGCGACGAGCCCGGCCATCGTTGCGCCCGAGCCGAGCGCGACCACGGCGGTACGCAGGTCGGGCACCTGGGACAGCAACTCCTCGCCGCACTGTGCGTAACCGCGGGCCGCCAACGCGGTGGACCCGCCGAACGGGATGAGGGCGGGGCGTGCACCTTCGGAACGCAGCCGGTCGCACACCCGCGTGGCGGCGTCTGCGAGCGCCGGCTGACCCTGCACACCGGTGAAGACGACCTCGGCGCCGAGGAACGCATCCAGAACGAGGTTGCCGGTTCGAGCCACCGGCGGTTCACCCGGGAACACCAGCACGGCGCGCAGGCCGAGGCGCGCGGCGGCCGCGGCGGTGAGCCGGGCGTGGTTGCTCTGTGGCGCCCCCGTGGTGACCAGCGTGTCGGCGTCATTCGCGAGTGCTTCGGCGACCGTCCACTCCAACTTGCGGATCTTGTTGCCGCCGCCGCCGAGGCCGGTGAGGTCGTCCCTCTTGACGAGCAGGTCATCGCGACCGAGCCCGAGCGCGGTGGCCAGGCGGGGCATCGGCTCCACCGGTGTGGGCCACGTGCCGAGCGCGAGCGGAACGATCGGTCCGGACATGCTGGTGGCTCCTCAGTGTCGGCGTGGCACGGCAGCGGTCGGCGCGACTGGCACCCTATGTCCCGGCCGTCCGGTCGCCTCCACTCGCCGGCCGCCTCGGCGTTCGGTCGGCAGCAAGTGGCGGTCGCGACCGGCCGCCCGCCGCTCTACCTCAGGAAATCCAGCAGGTGCCGTGCGGTCTCCTCGGGAGCCTCTTCCGGAATGAAGTGCCCAACCGGGACCGGCCCGCCGCGAACGTCGTCGGACCATTGCCTCCAGATGCCGAGCGGGTCGTCGTAGAGCTTCGCGACCTGACCCTGTTGACTCCAGAGAAACAGCACGGGGCACGCGATCTTCCGGTTGCCTCGGTCCGCCTCGTCCTGCTGGTAGTCCAGCGTGGCGGCGGCGCGGAATTCCTCGCAGATCGCGTGGACGGTAGCGGGATCGCTGAACTGTCGGACGTAGGCGGCCCGCACCTCGGCTGGGAACGCGTCCTTCACCTCAGGCCACGTGTCGAGCATGAAGTCCACGAGGACGGCGGGCGCCGCGTCGATGAACCGCTCGGGCACCGGCGCCGGTGCCGCCAGGAACGACCACACCCAGTACGAGAGGCTGAACGTCTTGTCGGCACGGTCGTACACGTCGCCGACCGGCACGACGTCCAGGACGGCGAGCCGGGTGACGACGTCTGGTTCGTCGAGCGCGAGACGGTAGGCGCACCGTGCCCCGCGATCATGCCCGACGAGCCTGAACCGCTCATGACCCAGACTCCGCATGACCTCGATCTGGTCGCGGGCGATCGCTCGCATGCTGTACGGCTCGTGATCGGCTCTGCTCGGCGGTTTGCTGCTGTCGCCCCAGCCGCGCATGTCGGTTACGACCACGGTGTGGTTCTCGGCAAGCTGCGGCGCTACGCGATGCCACATGAGGTGCGTCTCGGGAATGCCGTGCAGGAGCAGAACCGGGGGCCCGCTTCCGCCGCGGCGTCCGTGGATCGTCGCCCCCGACGTCGGGATGTCGAACCCCTCGAACATCGCCCCGGACCCCCCTCCCGCGACTCTTGAGGACCGTCGTCGCACGATCTGCTCGTGGCTCGCTGGAGGACCGGCTCCGCGCTCTCCTGGGCCAGGTACGACGCTAGCAGGGGAAGAGGAAATGGTCGGACTTCAGACGGAATATCCGGTCACGCCTCGGCGGCCAGCGCGAGGACGTCTCGCGCGGTGGGCAGTGCGGCCTCGCGGTGCGCCGGGACGAGACCGATGCGGGTGCGCCGGTCGAGCAGGTCGTCGACAGTGAGTGCGAGTTCGTGCCGGGCGGCCCAGAGGAGTTCCGCGCCGGTGACCGGGATGTCGGGGCCGATCGGCTGCCGGAGTTCGGTGGGCGCGTCGGCCAGGACGTTGACGGCCTCGGTGCCGTACCGGTGGATGAGCCGGCGTGGCGCGGGGACTCGGGCCAGCTGCGCCCTGCTCGCCGCGCCGGGCAGCGGGAGGCGGCGGGTGCGGCACCGGCCGGCAGCGAGGCGGCGCTGACGGATGGCGGTGTCGACGGCGTCCTGGGCCATCCGGCGGTAGGTGGTGAGCTTGCCGCCGATCACGCTGATGATCCCGTCGGGATCGTCGATGACGGCGTGTCGGCGGGACAGGTCGGCGGTTCGGGTGTCGGCGTCGGCGAGCAGCGGCCGTAGCCCGGCGTAGGCACCGAGGACGTCGGTGGGTTGTAGCGGCTGATCGAGGACGCTGTTGAGGACGTCGAGCAGGAACGCGATGTCGGCGTCGGTGGGTTGCGGCACATCGGGGACCGGTCCGCTCACCGGCTCGTCGGTCAGCCCGGCGTACACCAGGCCGTCGGTCTGGGGCAGGGCGAAGACGTAGCGGGTGAACTCGCCGGGGACCGGGATGGTGAGGCCGGCCCAGAGCCCGCCCAGACGGGCGGCGGACAGGACGATGTGGGTTCCGCGGGACGGACGCAGGTGTACGTGTGGAGTCAGGCTGCTGGCCCACACGCCCGTGGCGTTGATGACGGCTCGGGCGGCGACGTGCATGCGTGCCCCGGTGCGGGTGTCCTCGATGGTGGCGCCCTCCCGGTGCAGGCTGATCGCCCGGCAGCGGGTCAGGATGCGGGCGGAGTGCGCCGCGGCGGCGCGCGCGAGGCCGACGACGAGGCGAGCGTCGTCGCAGAGCTGGCCGTCCCAGGACAGGTGTGCACCGCGCAGGCCGCCCGGCCGCAGGGCGGGTGCCATCGCGCGCGCCTCGGCCGAGCCGAGCCGGCGCGTTCCGGGCAGAGTCCGTCGGGAGGTTCCGGCGCAGGTGCGCAGCAGGTCTCCGGCGTGCAGGCCGGCCGCCGCGGCACCCGCCTGCCAACGGCTGGTGTACGCGGTCGCCGGGAGCAGCATCGGCAACGGGCGCGTCAGGTGCGGCGCGGTGCGAGTGAGCAGCAGGTGGCGCTCGGCGGCGCTCTCGTAGGCGATGCCGACCTGGCCGTGTGCGAGATATCGCAGGCCCCCGTGGATCAGTTTGGAGCTCCACCGGGAGGTGCCGTGGGCCAGGTCGTCGGCGTCGACGGCGACCACGGACAGTCCACGGCTCGCGGCGTCGAGCGCCACTCCGGCGCCGGTGACGCCCAGCCCGACCACCAGGACGTCGACGGGCGCCCCGGCGGCCAGCTCGGTGAGGTCACGTTCCCGGCGGGAGACGGTCAGCGAGGTTTTCACACGCCTCCTTGCGATGCAGTGACGTTCGATGTCACTCTGTCACACATGAATATGGAAGGGGAAGCGTCGACCGTCGGGTGGGCCCGCTGGGGCGCCACGAAGAACGCGAAGGCGCTACCGGACTCCGCTTCGACGCTGCTGGCGCAGGTGCTCGAACTGACACCGCCGCCGCCGGCCGTACCGCTGGCCGAGGTGACGGTGCCCGACTGCGAGCTGGACGACACGGTCCTCAGCGCGCTGCGACGGGCCCTGGGCGCCGAGCACGTGGTCACCACCCACGACGCCCGGGCACGACACGCGTCCGGCATGTCGACACCGGACCTGCTACGCCACCGGCACGGCGAGGTGCCGGTGGCACCGCAGGCCGTGCTGCGCCCGGCAGACCACGCCGAGGTGCTGTCCATCCTCGGCCTCTGCTCCCGGTACCCGGTGGCCGTGGTCCCGTTCGGTGGTGGCACCTCGGTCGTGGGCGGGCTCACGCCGTCCGCGACGCGGCACGTCGCCGTCGATCTGAGCCGGCTGGACAATGTCGTCGCCATCGACCCGTTGTCGCGGACCGCCACGCTCCAGGCCGGGCTGCGCGCCCCACGGGCCGCCGAGCTGCTCGCCGAGCACGGGTTCACCCTCGGCCACGTCCCGCAGTCCTACGAGTACGCCACCATCGGTGGATTCGCCGCCACCCGATCGTCCGGCCAGGCGTCGGCCGGCTACGGCCGCTTCGACGACATGGTCATGGCGCTGACGGTCGCCACGCCGCGGGGCACCGTCCGGGCGGGCCGCGCCCCCGCCTCGGCCGCCGGCCCCGATCTGCGGCAACTGTTCCTCGGCAGCGAGGGGGCACTCGGCGTCATCACCGACGTGACCGTCCGGATCCGACCCCTGCCAGCGCAGTCACACTACGAGGGCTGGTGGTTCGAGTCGTTCGCCGATGGCCTGCACGCCGTGCGGCGGCTGGCGCAGGACGGGCCGCGGCCCACGGTGCTCCGACTGTCCGACGAGGTCGAGACCATGATCGGGGCGACGGGATCCGGGCGCGCCGACGGCGGCTGCCAGCTCATCGCCGGGTACGAAGGCACGGACGTCCTTCCCACCGTCGAGGCGGCCGCCGATGTGCTGGCGGCGCACGGCGGGGTGCCACTGGGCGACGAGCCGGGTCACCAGTGGGCGCGGCACCGCTTCGACGCCCCCTATCTGCGGGACGCGCTGCTGGACGCGGGGGCGTTCGCGGAGACCCTGGAGACCGCGGCGTACTGGTCGGCGCTGCCGGAGGTGCACGACCGGGTCCGGCTGGCGATCCTCGACGCGTTGCCGGACGGGGCGCTGGTGTTGGCGCACGTGTCCCATGTCTACGAGACCGGCGCGTCGCTGTACTTCACGGTGATCTGCTCTCCCGGCTCGGATCCGGTCGAGCGCTGGCGCAAGGCGAAAGCGGCGGCCAGCGACGCGATCGCCGCCGCGGGCGCCACCATCAGCCACCATCACGGTGTGGGCGCGGATCATCGCCCCTGGTACGCCGCTGAGATCGGCGATGTCGCCGTGGACCTGCTGCGATCGGTCAAACAGCAGTTGGATCCGGCCGGCATCCTCAATCCCGGCATCCTGGTGCCGTGAGGTGCGGTCCTTCGCAGTGATCCTCGGGCCCACCGCGCGCCGAGGGTTGTCCCGCCTGATGCCGGTGGCCCATCTGCTCCGCGCCGCCGGCGCCCGGATCCGGGTCGAATACACCCAGACAGCCGAGCAGGCCCGCCAGTGCGCCACGGCGGCGGTGCACGGCGGTGAGGTGGTCGTCGCCGCCGGGGGCGACGGCACCATCCGGCTGCTCGCCGGCGTGGTCGCCGACACCGACGGGCTGCTAGGCGTCGTCCCCGCCGGTCGTGGCAACGACTTCGCCCGCCAGCTCGGGTTGCCGCACTCCCCGGACGCGGTCGCGGACCTGCTGCTGCACGGACGGCCGCGGCACCTCGACGTCCTGAGCGTCGCGGGGCGGACCATCGTCGGCAGCGTCTACGTCGGCGTCGACGCGGCGGCCAACGAGCTGGCGAACCGGTCGCGTCTGCCCGCGCCGCTGGTGTATCCCACCGCCGGTCTGCGGGCGCTGCTGCGCTGGCCGCGCACCCGGTACACGATCACGGTGGACGGCCGGACGGAGCAGACGTACGCCTACACGGTGGTGGTCGCCAACTGCGGGTACTACGGCGGTGGCCTGCACGTCGCCCCGGCGGCGCAGCCCGACGACGGGACGATGGACGTCGTGGTGATCGGACACGCGCCCAAGCTGCTGTTCCCGATCGCGCTGCGACAGATGCGCACCGGCCGGCACGTGGAGCGCCGGCACGTCTTCTCCTACCGCGGCACGTCGGTCACCGTGTGCGCCGACCGTCCGATGACCGTGTACGGCGACGGTGATCCCGTCGGCCGGACCGCCGAGCTGCACGTCGAGGTCCGCCCGCGGGCGCTGCGCGTCATCGCCGGCTAGGTGCCCGGCTTCCAACAGATCGACACCGTGCGTCACGGAGAACACGAGCACGTCCTGCTCATGCTGGCGAGTTCGCCGGGAAAGCCTAGGCCGGTCGTAGGTAGCCGTCGACGAGCAGCGCCAGCTCCCGGTCGAACTCGGCGAGCGGCACGTCGTCGGCGACCGTGCGGACGGACAGCACGAAGGACTGCGTGGTCAGAAAGACAGCGCGGGCCATGACGTCGGGTGTGCCGGGCCGGATCGAGCGGTCCTCGTGACCGTCGGCCAGCGCCGCCGCGAGGAACTGGAGCATCTCGTCCTGCCCGTTGCCCCGCCGGTCCAGCAGGTACGGGAGCAGCACCTCCGGATCGACGTCACGGATCTTGCACAGCAGCGGGTGGTCCCGCAGCTGCCCCGCCACCGCGACCACCCGCGACACCAGACGTGACCGGGCAGAGCCGCCGGCCTCGGCGTCCGCCGCGGCCATCAGCACCTGATGCCACTCGCGGCTCATCAGGTCCCCGATCAGGGACTGCACGTCCGGCCAGCGCCGGTAGACGGTCATCCGGGAGACGCTGGCGCGTCGCGCCACGTCCGTCATCGTCGTGCGACGGACGCCGTACGCCAGCACGCAGTCACGGGCAGCGTCGAGAACCGTGTCGTCGACGCTGCGCTCGGACTGGCTCGCCTCCACCACGTCGACTGTCTACCACAGCGGCGATGTGGCCCCGGCCGCGGACGCGCGCGTCACGGATGATGCGGGCAGCGGCTCAGAAGGTGTCGACCAGCTGCGTACGCAGCTTGGCGAGCGCGCGGGCCAGCAGCCGGGATACGTGCATCTGGGAGACGCCAACCTGGTCGGCGATCTCGCTCTGCGTCTGGTTGCCGTAGAAGCGCAGGGTGAGGATCTTCTGCTCCCGCTCGTCGAGCGTGGCGAGCGCCGGGCCGAGAGCCACACGCAGCTCGGCCAGGGCGAACTCGGCGTCCTCGTCGCCCAGCATCTCGCCCAGTTCGGTGCCGCGCTCGCCGTCGCCGACCGGGGTGGACAGCGACACCGCGTTGTACGCCCGCGCACCCTCCAGCCCTTCCAGCACCTGTTCCTCGGTGAGCCCGAGGTGAGCGGCGATGTCGGCGACGGTCGGCGAACGACCCAACGTCTGCAGCAGCGTGCTGTTGGCGTCCGAGATCGCCAGCCGCATCTCCTGGAGCCGGCGGGGCACCCGGATGTCCCACGTGCGGTCCCGGAAGTGGCGCTTCAGTTCCCCGACGATCGTGGGGATCGCGTAACCGGCGAAGTCGACGCCACGGGAGGGGTCGAACTTGTCGACCGCCTTGATCAGACCCAGTGCGGCGGTCTGTGTCAGGTCCCCGGTCGGCTCGCCGCGCCCGCTGTAGCGCCGGGCGAGATGATTGGCCAGCGGAAGCCACGCCTCGATCGCCTGGTCCCGTAGCGCGGCGCGCGACGGGTGGTCGGCGGGCAGCGCCGCCATCGCGAGAAGCAGCGTGGTGGCGGGTGAGTCGGTCGAGGCGTCGTGGTCAATGGAAGTGGTCGTCGTCGCGGGCCGGTCGGTGGTGGTGATCATGCTGGTTCCTCCGCATCGCACCGGCCGCGCTCCGTCTGTCCGGCGCCAACCGTCTGAGCAGAGAGTAGACCAAAGGCCACTTGAAACCTAGCCGAACGGATGATGCGGCGTTGCCATACGCCATGAAACCAGGCGCCGGCATCGGCGCATGAGAGTGGCGGAGGCGCGAGTGTTTCAGTCGTCGCAGTCCAACCGTTGCACTCTCCGTCACCTCAGGCACCTCAGGCGGCGACGTCGATAGGCCATGACCGCGAGGCTGGCCGCGGCGCCGGTGGCGACCAGGACCGGCGCGGGTTTCGCGCGTATCGAGCTGCCGATCCTGGTTGACGCGGCGCGGGCGGAGGTGACAAGGGTCGAGCCGGCCTTACCGGTGGTCTGGGTGCCCGCTATCGCCGATTCTCGTACCGCAGTGGTGGTGTCCTGGGCTGTCCGCTTGACCGACTTGGCGCGTTGGGAGCTCTTCTGGCTCATCGTGCGCGTCATCTGGGTCGCGGTGCTCTTCGCGGACCGACTGGCCTGGGTGACGCGCTGTCGGAGTTCACTCGCAGCGGTGCTGGCCTTGGCGCGAAAGCGGTTCTTGACGTCGGTCTTGGCGGCCAGGGCGGCAACGGTATCGCCGAGGTCCGCGCGCGTCTGCTGGATGTCGCGTCGCGTCTGTTCCGGATCGCTTCCCGCTGGCATGCTCATGGCTGCCTCCGGCTGGCTGCGTTTCGAATCGTCTCGGCGTCCGCGCGTACGCTGTCCCGAGTCGCCGTTGGCATGGCGGGCATGGCCTGGGTCACCTGCTGCTTGCCGCGTTTGGCCACTATGGCGGCGGCGATGGCGAGGATGACGGTGACGATCAAGGCGGCCAGCGCATCCGGAATGATCGCGGCCAGGGTCAGCACGACGGT
Source organism: Micromonospora cremea (assembly GCF_900143515.1). Classification (NCBI taxonomy): domain Bacteria; kingdom Bacillati; phylum Actinomycetota; class Actinomycetes; order Micromonosporales; family Micromonosporaceae; genus Micromonospora; species Micromonospora cremea. Next base: position 2,636,082 of record NZ_FSQT01000001.1, read on the forward strand.
GGCGACGAGCATGCCGCCGGCGTAGAAACCGAGCATCGCGCCGCCGCCGAGCATCCCGGCGCCAGAGCCGGCTCGTTTGCCCTTCGCGGTCATCTCCGCCCGCACCATCGTCAACTCGTCGCGGACCAGCCGGGTGATCTGTTCCGTGGCGCGCTGCACGAGCTCAGCGACTGGCGTGTCGGCAGATGCGCCGCCAGGGCTGCCGCTGGAACGCTCCGCCATGAGTGCCCCTCCTTCTCTCGATGCCGCGCCGAACGGCCAGATGTCCCGACGAGGACCTGGGTGGCCACGTCCGCTGAAGCAGTGGATCGTCGGTTCAGCCCTGCGGGGCCGCTGGCGTGCTCACGGATTTCTGCGCGGGACTGTCGTATCGTCCGCCCAGCGGCGGGGCCGACTGGCCCAGTTGGGCACCGGCGGCGTCCGCCGGGGTGTCGGCCTCCTGCCAGCGGCGCCGCAACGTCAGCATGCCGACCGCCCCGGTCAACGCCCCCGCGGCGAAAGCGAGAATCAGGGCCGGTCGCCTGGTCGAGGGTCTCCTGCTTGCCATAACTACTCCCGAAAATCATCCTGCCTGATTAGTACTTACTTGTCCGACTGTGCCCGCGAAGACGGCCAGCCTCTGCGAGATGGCGCCAGGGCACCTCAGCGCACCGCGACGTCGGTTCGAGGGTCTGGGCTTCCCACCTCCCGCAGGTGGCGCAGCCCCTCCGCCCAGGAGCGGCCCAGACTGGTTTCGTGGTAGTCGATGCCGTGCTTGGCGCAGAACCGCTGGATCAATGGCCGGGCACGACGCAAATTGGGGCACGGCATGTTCGGGAACAGGTGATGTTCAATCTGGTAGTTCAGGCCGCCGAACACGGTGTCGAGGACCCTCCCGCCCCGGACGTTGCGGGAGGTGACCACCTGCCGCCGCAGGTAGTCGAGGTTGTCCTCAGCGCCGAGGATCGGCATGCCCTTGTGGTTGGGCGCGAAGGAACAGCCGAGGTAGAGGCCCAGCACGCCCTGATTGACGAGGATGAACGCGACCGCCTGCGCGGGGCTCAGGACCAGGAACACCGCGGCGAGGTACCCGCCCAGATGCAGGGCCAGCAGCCCCGCCTCGGCGGGCCGACGCGCCAGGCGGCGCGGGCCGAGGACAGCCCGCAGGCTGATGGCGTGCAGGTGCAGGCCCTCCAGCAGAAGGAGTGGAAAGAAGAGGTACGCCTGGTGACGGACGAACAGTGCGCCGAGGCCGCGCCGCCGCCGGACCTGGTCGGGGGTGAATGACAGGGGCGCCACGCTGATGTCGGGGTCCTTGCCTTCGGTGTTCGGGTGGGCGTGGTGCCGGTTGTGTTTGTCCACCCACCAGCCGTAGCTGATCCCGGTCAGGAGGTTGCCGTGCACGATGCCGATCAGGTCGTTCGCCCGGCGCGAGCGACCTATCTGCCGGTGCCCGGCATCGTGACCGATGAACCCGGCCTGCGCGATCACCACCGCGAGGGCCACCGCCACGCCGAGCTGCCACCACGACTCACCGAGTCGCCCGAACAGCGCCCACAGCCCTGCGAAGGCACCGACGACGAGACCGATACGCACCACGTAGTAGCCGCGCCGCCGCTCGAGCAGACCCGCTTCGCGGACCTGCCGGGACAGGTCGGCGTAGTCGCTGCCCCGCTGGCGGTCCATGCCGAGACTGGTGTCGCTCACGATGACAGCTCCCGCCGACCCCTGTCCGCCGGATGTCTCAGCGGCGTCGGCTCGACCGGCCGGTCAGGCGGCCCATCAGCTGTTGGAGCTTCTGTTGCGTGCTGGGCTTGGCCGCCTGGCGGCGGCCCCGCTGCATCAGGTCACGCCCTCGTGGGCTGTTCAGCAGGCCCTTGATCCGTTGGCTCATCGATCCCGATGTCACGGCGCACTCCCCTCTGGCCGGCCCCCGCCGGCGGGCTCCCGTACTGCCAGTTTCGCCTGACCAGCCTGCCGGTCGGACGGGATTGGGCAGATTGCGCGGAGTGGAGCCGGGACGAGGTCGGCGAAGGAAGACAACAGCGGTTACGTCATGCTGTGCCGATGACCGCCGGAGATCGAGTGGACTCCTATTTCATCTGCGCCACCCCGCGCACCGGCAGTTCGCTGCTCCTGGGGTTACTGGAGTCCACGGGCGTCGCCGGCCACCCGCAGGCGTACTTCCGCGCTCCGGACGAGCCGTTGTGGGCTGAGCGATGGATGCTTCCCCGCACCCCTGCCGGTGGGTTCGATCACGCGGCCTACGTACGTGCGGCACGTGACGCCGGTCGCACCGACAACGGGGTGTTCGGCGCGAAGCTGATGTGGGGCGCGCTCGACGAGCTGGTCGACAAGCTCGGCAGGGTCCACCCCGACCTCGCCGGCCAGGATGTCGCGTTGCTGGAGCGGGCATTCGGTCGTACCCGGTTCGTGTATCTGCGGCGTGACGACGTACTGGCACAGGCGGTGTCCTGGCTGCGGGCCGAGCAGACCCAGGTCTGGTACGTCGGTGGTGACGGCGAGATCAGCGGCGGCGGCGACCGCAACGGGCAGGAGCCGGACTTCGATACGGACGGGATCGACGGCCTCATTCAGACGATCGAAGAGCACAACGCCGGATGGCATGCGTGGTTCTCCGCGGCCGGTGTGCGTCCCCACGTCGTCCGCTACGAGGATCTCGATGAGGACATGGTCGCCGCCACGCGTGGAATCCTGGATTTCCTCGGCCTAGACCTGCCGGACGGTCGCGCTGTCGTGCCCCGACACCAGCGTCAGGCCGACGACCTCAACCGTGAGTGGATCCAGCGATACCGGGCCGGGTCGCCGATCGCGACGGGCCAACCCGGTATTGCTCAACCCGTCCAGCGCTTGCCCCGCAGTGACCGTCAGTGATCATACGATGCCGGACCGCAGCGCCGGACAGCGACGGTCGGCGATCGAGGTTAGCCTGAGCGTCGACCACGGGGGAAGCGACGGCCAGGACATGGGTGAGATGCCGGCAACCGCGCAGGCAGCGTTCGCGCGGTTCGTCCGCCACGCGGTCGAGGCCGCCCGCGACGAGCGCGGTTGGCCGGTCGCAGAGGTGGCGGCTCGCAGCGGCGTCAGCCGCTCCACCGTCTTTCGATGGTTGTCGGGTGACTGGCAGCACCACCCGGAACTCCCCAAGGTGCGCACCTTCTGCGCGGTCCTGGACGTGCCGCTCGGTGTGGCGCTGCGCGCCCTCACCCCGCCGCCAGCGGACGCGCCACAGCCCTCCCCGCCCCGGACAGATCCGAGCGTGGAGGCGCACATCGCGGCCATCCGCGACCGACTCGCCGACCCCCGCACCTCCGCCGCCGACAGGCAGCACATCCGCGCCACCCTGCAGATGCTCGCCCTCGCTGAGTCCCGCGCCGGCTGACCGCCTCAGGACGTCGGATGGGCGGCTCGGCTCGGCCGGGCAGCGCGACCAGCATGCGGTCACTGGCGTAACCATTCTCACCGGCCGGTCGGCTGACCAGCGTGGTTGGATGGGCCGGTGCAGTTCACCGTGACAGACGCGCCGACGCGGGAGCGATTCGAGGCGCGCGACGAGGCGGGCGTGGTCGCCGGAGTGGTCACCTACCAGCTGACCGGCACCATCATCGTCTACACCCACACCGAGGTCGATCCGGAGTTCGAGGGCAAGGGCGTCGGGTCGACCCTGGCTCGCGCGGTGATGGACGACGCGCGGGCCAGGGGCCGGACCGTCGTCCCGCTCTGCCCGTTCCTCAGCAAGTGGCTGGTCAAGCACCCCGAGTACGAGGACATCGTCGCCCGATCGACCCGCAAGGTGAAATAACGTACCGCCCGTTCCGGTCAGGCCGGCGGTCCCGCCGCCGACCGCCCCTGTTCGGTGAGCCGTGCGGTCTGGGATCGGAGCACCCGCACCGTGTTTTCGATGTAATCGACCACCGTGGCCATTTGTCGTTCGTCGTACCGGCTCATGAAGGCATTCATCTCCCGGCTCAGATCGGCGAAGATGCCGGTGAGGTCGGGGGCCCGAGATGGATCCGCGGTCACCAGCACCCGCCGCCGGTCGCTCGGGTCGGGCTCGCGGCGAACGTAGCCGGCCTGTTCGAGCCGATCGACGATCCCGGTGACGGCGCTGACGCCGACCCCGAGTTGAGGTGCCAGGGCACCGGTCGGCAGCGGGCCGGCGCGCATGATCAGCCCTAGGGCCTTGTGCTCGGCGGCGTTCAGGCCGAGCCGTCGCGCGATCGCCTCGTGAAACAGCACGACCGCCGTGCTCAACTCCCAGCCGTAATCTGTCATGCCCTCATCCATTGCTCCAGTTTGATGGATAGTCCATCATCAGAGATAGTTCATGTCTCTGAAGTATAGCGACCGGAGGGCAGCGTCATGCGGACGGGGCTCGCACTCAGCGGGGCGGCTTTTCGGTGGGCGACGCACTTCTACGCCCGACACTTCTGGCTCGTGTTCGGCCTGTCGATGATTCCAACCGCGCAGCGGTTCATCGCGGTCCGCTACGGTGACGACCTGCCGGCCGTCGCCCAGGTCGGCGGCGAGATCCTCACAGGGCTCGCCCGGTTGCTCCTGGTCGGCGTCGTCCTCCATCTGGCGTTCCGGGAACCCGGCCTGTCCAACCTGACCCTTCGTGAGCGCTGGCTACGGCTGGCGGCCGGAATCGACGCGCGGGTCCGCGACTTCTGGTTCCAGTTTCTCGTCCTGGCGGCAGCCTTCGTGGTGCTCGACGTCCTGCCAACCACCGCCATCGCTCTCTGGGTGCCCGACGAGCGGCAGAATCTGATGAATTCCGTGCTGGTGAGCGCGAAGAACCCCACGGTGATCGCCTTCACGATCCTCTGGATGATCGGCGTCGGGCGGACCCTGATGGTGCGCCGCCAGCAGACCGTGCCAATCCAGGAGTCGTCCGCGACCTGAGGCGGCGTCGCGGTGGTGAGCTCGGCAGCGGCCACCGCCTGAGTCATCGCACGGGACGGCGGCGCAAGCGGCGGTTTCGTCGTTCACCGTCGTCGTGACCGCCGGCGGCGTCATCATGACCGCGTAGCCGCTTCGGTCGCCAGGCGGGCGCCGGTGGTGGAGGGGGTGCGGCGAACGTGCGGGAGATGTCGGTTGCGCCGGTGGTCACGGGGGCCGCCTCACCGGGCCTGGCGGACATGGTGTGGGACAACGCGCGTCAAGATCCCGAAGGGGTGCAGTTCCTGCGTCCGGCGCCGGTCTCTCGGGCCTGGCCGGCGGGGCCATCGGCACACGGGGCCGTGCCCGTGACGTGCGCGCAGTTCCACGCTGACGTGCTTACTCTCGCCCGCGGCTTCATCGACGCCGGAATCGGGCACGGCGACCGGGTGGGGTTGATGAGTCGCACCCGCTACGAATGGACGCTCGTCGACTATGCGCTGTGGTCGATCGGGGCCGTCACCGTCCCGATCTACGACACATCCAGCCCGGAGCAGATGGAATGGATCCTCGCGGACTCCGGTGCGGTGGGATGTGTGGTCGAGGCCGACAAGCACGCCGCCATGCTCGCCGGCCTGCGCGATGGCCTGCCCGCGGTGCGTCAGGTATGGCGGATCAACGCCGGGGACCTGATCGCGCTGGCCGGTCAGGGTCGGGCCATCGACGACGCCCAGGTGGACGTCCGCCGCACGGCGGTCACAGGCAGCGACATGGCGACGATCGTCTACACCAGCGGCACGACCGGCCGGCCGAAGGGCTGCGTGCTGACGCACCGCAACATCTACTGCGACATCAGCAATGCCACCGCGGTACTGCCGGAGCTGTTGCATCCGGGAGCGTCGACGGTGCTGTTCCTGCCGTTGGCGCACGCGTTCGCCCGCCTGATCCAGGTCGGCATGGTGCTGACCCGCGCCACCCTGGTGCACAGCGCCGACATGACCGGAGTACTGAAGCAACTACAGCAGCACCGTCCCACCTTCATCCTCGCCGTGCCGAGGGTGTTCGAGAAGATGCACACCCAGACACGGCAGAAGGCCGCCGACGCACACCAGGAATGGCTGTTCAGCATCGCGGACGCCGTCGCGGTGCGCTACAGCCGCGCCATGGACACGCCACAGGGCCCAGGAGGACTGCTGCGGCTGACGCGCAGGGTGTTCGACGTGATCGTCTATCGGAAACTGCGGGCCGCGCTGGGCGGACGCTGTCACACCGCGATCGTCGGTGGCGCCCCGCTCGGGGAGCGCCTCGGTCATTTCTTCCGCGGCGCCGGCCTGACCGCGCTGGAAGGGTACGGGCTGACCGAGACATCACCGGCGTTGACGCTGAACCTGCCGACCGCACTTCGGATCGGCACGGTCGGTCGCCCGATCCCCGGCGTGCAGATCCGCATCGCCGACGACGCGGAGGTCATCGCGCGCGGCGAGATGGTGTTCGGCGGCTACTGGAACAACCCGGACGCCACCCAGGCCACCTTCACGTCGGACGGGTGGCTGCGAACCGGGGACCAGGGCAGCCTCGACGACGACGGCTTCCTGCGCATCACCGGCCGTACGAAAGAGATCATCGTTACGGCGGCGGGAACGAACCTCGCCCCCGCCCCGGTCGAGGAACGCATCCGCGCCCACCCCCTGATCAGTCAGTGCGTCCTGATCGGTGATCACCGGCCGTACGTCACCGCGCTGATCACCATCGACCAGCAGGAGTGGAAGCGGTGGACGGCCAGCCACGGCCATCCCCACGCGTCGATAGCCGACCTACGAGAGAGCCCCGACCTGCGCAAGGAGGTCCAGGGAGCCGTCGACGAGGGCAACGAGACGGTGTCCCGGGCCGAGAGGGTCAAGATCTTCCGCATCCTGTCCCGAGACCTCACCGAAGCCGACGGAGAACTCACCCCCACCCTCAAGATCAAGCGCGAGGTGGTGGAGTCACACTTCGCCGCCGACGTCGACGCCCTCTATCGCGGGCACTGACCCCGCGACCCGCACGGAACGCCGGGGCGGCAGACCACTCAACTCGGCCCGCCGCCCCTCTCGTTCCGGCGCGCGTCCCCGGCGCTACGGCTTGAGCACCACCTTCAGACACTCGTCCTGCTTGTTCTTGAAGATGTCGAACCCGTGCGGGGCGTCCTCAAGCCGCATCGTGTGGGTGATGATGAAGCTCGGGTCGATCTCGCCCTTGCGGATCCGTTCCAGCAGCGGCCGCATGTAGCGTTGAACGTGCGCCTGCCCGGACCGCATGGTCAGCGAGCGATTCATGAACGAGCCCATCGGGAACTTGTCGATGAAACCGCCGTAGGCGCCAATCACGGACACCGTGCCACCGTTGCGGCAGCTCAACACCGCCTCCCGCAGCGCGTGCGGCCGGTCAGGCTCCGTCTTCGTCACCTGCTTGGCCTTGTCGTACGCGTGCAGCGCGGCCGACGCGTGGTGCCCCTCCATGCCGACCGCGTCGATGCAGGCGTCCGGCCCGCGACCGGCCGTCATCTCCCGCAGGGCGTCCAGGACGTCGGTCTGCTCGTAGTTGATCGTCTCCACGCCGGTGTTCTCCCGGGCGACCCGCAGCCTGTAGGGGAACCGGTCGATGACGATGACCCGTTCCGCGCCGAGCATGAGGGCGCTCGCGGCAGCGAACTGGCCGACCGGCCCGGCACCCCAGATCGCGATGGTGTCACCGCGCTTGATGTCACACATCTCGGCGGCCATGTAGCCGGTGGGCAGCACGTCAGACAGGAACAGCACCTGCTCGTCCGCCAGGTCGTCCTCGATCTTGATGGTCCCGACGTCGGCGTAGGGCACCCGGGCGTACTGAGCCTGGCCGCCCGCGTAGCCGCCGAGCAGATGCGAGTAGCCGAAGATGCCGGCGGGCGAGTGGCCCATCACCTTCTCCGCTATCGCCGCGTTCGGGTTCGAGTTCTCGCAGATCGAAAAGAGGCCGTCCTCGCAGGAAGCGCAGTTGCCGCAGGCGATCGGGAAGGCCACCACCACCCGGTCGCCGACGCTCAGACCGTCCCGAACGCCCGGACCCAGTTCCACGACCTCGCCCATGAACTCGTGACCGAGCACGTCCCCCTTCTTCATGGCCGGGATGTACCCGTGGAGAAGATGCAGGTCCGAGCCGCAGATCGCCGTCGAAGTGATCCGCACGATGGCGTCGCGTGGGTTGAGGATCTGCGGGTCGGGGACGTTCTTGACCGCCAGGTTGTTGGGTGCGATCCAGCAGTTCGCTCTCATCGTTCCCCCTACCTGCCGGACCCGCGCGTCGCCAGCGGCTGCGCCGGGCGCTGCTTCAGCTGCTGCTGGATGTTGCTGCCGTCCGGACTGCCATCGGAGCGGGTGACCTCGCCGGTCTCGATCACCTGCTTGAACCTGCGCAGGTCGTCGCAGACCTGCTGCTGCGGGTTCTCACCGAACAGCTTGGCGACCCGCGCGCCGAACATGCCCCCGGGCACCCGGTAGCCAAGCTCGACCCGCACCTCGGTGCCGCGCCCCCCGGTCGCCGGGACGAAGCGCACCGAGCCGGAGTTGGGCACCCGCGCACCGTCCACAGAGCGCCAGCTGATCAGCTGGCCCGGGCGGTCGTCGACGATCTCCGCGTCCCAGCTGACCTTCCGACCGGCCGGCGCCTTCGCCGTCCAGCGCGACCGCCGGTCACCCGTGGTCTGCACCGACTGGAGGTGGGACATGAAGCGCGGCAGGTTCTCGAAGTCGTGCCAGAACCGGTAGGCGTCCGCGGCACTGCGGTTGATGGTCACCGACCCGTACACCCGCTTGGCGTCCCGCCCCCGCCGCCCACGGGTGGCCCGCACCGCGGTGTACAGATCGACCGCGGTGATCCCGGCCAACGCCCAGGTCGTGTACGTCAGGCGCTGGCGCTGCTCGCCACACCGACCCTTCATCGCCTGCCCGGCGGCGGCGAGGTCCAGCACGTCGCCGGCGACCCGCGTCCACGCCCCCCACCTCGCGCGCCGGGGAATCAGCAGCGCGGCGGCGTGGCCCAGCTCGCGGACCCCCGCCGCCGCCAACACCTGCCGCGCGGTGGGCGAGTCGTCGACCCCGGTCAACCGGCTCACCTGCTCCCGGCGCGCGAGGACGGTCACACCCAGACCGAGGCTGAGCCAGCCCAGGAACCGGGCCAGCCCCTCCGATCCGCGGTCCCGCCCGGCCCGCTCGATTCCCAGGCTGTCGGTCACCGACCGGACACCCATGGTGGTTTTTCCCATGATCACCCCTCGTGAGTTCTTCGTTGTCGGCCGCGCCGTACCGGACGGCCGTCGCCCGACGTCGAGCCGTTGAGGGGATCGGCCCGCACGCCTCCCAGCAGATCAGGCGGATGCGGTCCGCGCCGGCCGACCGGGAAGATGAGGGTCGAGGGAACGGGCGGGACCGCGGCCACGCCCGGCGGGAATCACGGTGGATCCAGATCGATGCGCACCGTCAGCGGGTTCGCGTTCATCGCCTTCGAGGTGCGCAGGCAGAGCCGGCGCATGAAACCGCTCCGCGCGAGGATCCGCTGGCGCTCGTGGGGATCATCGTCCTCGACCAGCCGCGCCGTTCCGGCCCGCCAGCGTGCACGCGGCCCGCCGCCCACCTTGACCCGGACGTGGGGATCGGCCTCGACGTTTCGCACCCAGTCGGCACGGCGCCCCCGCTGCGAGACCAGCCAGAAGACATCACCGTCCAGGCCGTCACACACCGGGGTGTACCGCGGCTGCCCCGTACGCCGTCCGCTCGTCTCCAACAGGGCATCGCCGGGGATCGGAATTTTCCAGTCCCACGCTCGCCTGACGATCGGGTTGATCAGGCGCTGCTGGAGCACGCGAGGCATCCCGGCCAGCGAGAACATGACAGGATCCGCTCTCAGCCCTGCCGGGCCTTCTGACGCCGGTCGGACTTGTTGATCACGAAAGTCCGGCCCCGGCGGCGTACCACGATCGAGTTCATCTTGTTCTTCAACCCGCGCAGTGAGTTCCTGACCTTCATCGCAGTCACCCTCTCCTGGTCGTATCCGGGTTCCGATCGACGATCCGGCACCCGCGTGGCGATCCACAACGAGATGCGACGACTCGCCCTTCACGGGCCTCGTGCGCCACAGTCGCTCCGCCACGGCCCCGCTCGCGTACCCGACGCGTCCTCGCTCATTCGTGGCGTCGATGCTGGCCCGACGCCGCCAGCAGCGAGCCCCGGCGCGGCCCATGCACGCGCCGCCATCGGGTATCACAGGTGGCGCGACACCGGCACGCGGCCGGGCCGTGCATCATCCGGCAGGGAGGCACGACCATGAGGAAGACCGAGCTGACCGACGGTGGCCGACGCGTCGTGGTGGTCGCCGTGGACAAGGGTGAGGACGCCGTGGCGGCCATCCACGACGCGGCAGCCGAGTGCGACATCCGCGGCGCGCGTGTCACCGCTGTCGGCGGGTTCCACTCGGCCGAGGTGGGCTACTTCGACCGCGAGAAGCGTGACTACATCCGCATTCCCGTGGACGAGCAGGTCGAGGTCCTGTCGCTGCTCGGCGACATCGCCGACGACCGCGGCACGGTCGCCCTGCACGCGCACACCGTCCTCGGTCGTCGGGACGGCACGACCGTCGGCGGGCACCTCATGCGGGGTGAGGTCTGGCCGACCCTGGAGGTCATCATCACCGAAGTCGGCACCAATCTCACCAAGCAGGTCGATCCGGAGACCGGCCTCGCCCTGTTCCCGGCAACCACCAACCGGACACCGATCACCGCGCAGGATCGCACCGCTCGATGACGGTCCGACGACCCGTCCTGATGGCGTCCCGACCCCGGCCCACATGTCTGCCATCGCCGCGGGTAGATCGGAGCGCACCGAGACGAGGCGAGGTGAACGATGGCGGGATCGTGGTTGCTGGGCTCCGGTGTCGGCGCGCCAGGTGAACGCCCGACGGCGGTGCTGGTGGCGGTCCATCAGCAGGACGAGGCCGGCGACAGCGGACCGGGCACGGAGACGTCCCTGACCGAGCTACGCCGGTTGGCCGACACCGACGGCCTGACCGTCGCCGACGCGGTGGTGCAGAACCGGAGCAGACCCGACCCGGCCACCTACGTCGGCTCCGGAAAGGTCGATGAGTTGACCGCCTTGGCCGAGCGCGCCCACGCAGATGTGGTGATCGCCGACGGCGAGTTGAGCCCCGGGCAGGTCCGCAACCTGGAGGAACGGGTCGGAGTTCGGGTCGTCGACCGCACCGCGCTGATCCTGGACATCTTTGCCGAGCACGCGCGTACCAGCGAGGGCCGGGTGCAGGTGGAACTGGCGCAGATCGCGTACCAGTTGCCCCGCCTGCGCGGCGACGGCCGCTCCATGTCCCGCGTCGGCGGTGGCCGGATGGCCGGCGGCGCCGGAATGGGTGTGCGTGGTCCCGGTGAGATGCGGTTGGAGACCCAGCGGCGGACGCTGCGCCAGCGGGCCACCCGGCTGCGTCGCAACGCCTCCGAGCTGGCTCGGAGGCGGGAGCGGGTTCGGGGTCGACGCGCCCGCAACCAGGTGCCCTCGGTCTCCATCACCGGCTACACCAACGCCGGGAAGTCCGCCCTGCTCAACCGGCTCACAGGGGCGAACGCTGAGGTACAGGACGTCCTGTTCGCCACCCTCGACCCGACCGTGCGCCGGATCGGCACCGGCGAGCTGACCTACACCGTCGTCGACACCGTCGGCTTCGTCCGTCACCTGCCACACCAGCTCGTCGACGCGTTCCGCTCGACGCTGGAGGAGGTCACCCGCAGCGACCTGACAATGCACGTGGTCGACGCCTCGGCCCCGGACGCCCTGGACCAGATCACCACCGTCCACGGGGTACTGCACGAGATCGGCGCGGGTTCGGTCCCTGAGCTACTCGTGCTCAACAAAATCGACGTAGCACCACCGGAATCGGTGCTGGCGCTGCAGCGCGTCTATCCGGACGCGGTGGCGGTCTCGGCGCTGACCGGCGCCGGCATCAATGACCTGCGGGCCACACTGGCCGACCAACTGTCGAGTCGTTGATCCGCCCCCCGACGGCCCCCAGCACCGGTCCGGTGCAGACGACGGCTCATGCCGTCATCGGTCGCCGGTAGACCGACACGTGGTCGCGGCTGCCATCGGTGAAGGGCCGGGCCGCCCAGTCCTCCCACCGGTGTTCCCGGGCCATCCCCGCCAGCTGCGCCATCAGGTCGAGCTCGGCAGGCCAGGCGTAGCGGTGATTGGCGGGCAGCAGGTCGACCCCCGTCCCGGTGAGCCGGACCTTCGTGGTGATCATCCGCTGCTCTGCCGGGTGCAGCAGGGCCGCCTCCAGCATGACCGCGTCTTGCGCGACCTGCACCGGCCGCAGTGCCGCTCCGGCCCGGAACGCGGCCAGGTCCGGCACCCATGCCTCGACGACGAAACGACCACCGGGACGCAGGTGCGCGACGGCGTTGCGGAAGCACGCGACCTGCGCCGCCTGGTCCGGCAAGGCGAAGATCGTGTTGAACGCGAGCAGCACCAGAGCGAATTCGCCCGGCACCCGGGTCACGGCAAAGTCGCCGACGGCCACCTCGATCCGTTCCCCACCCGGCTTCTCCCGTAGCCGAGCAGCCATCACCGGGGACCCCTCCACACCCGCGACAGTCAGCCCGCGTTCCTGCAGTGGCAGTGCCAGCCGGCCGGTGCCCACCCCGAACTCGCAGACCGGACCGCCGTCCGCGAGCTCCACGAGCCGCTCGACCGCCGACGTCGGATCCAGATGCGCGAAGGCATCGTCGTAGACGTCGGCCGGTATGTGCCGGCCGTACTCGCTCGCGTCGAACGGCAACGGTGCCTCCCGGGCATGGTGCGGCCCGCAGGCCGACGGGCGCTCGCACAAGATGCCCACATTTAGCCCATTAAAACCGAAACACCCGACCCGGGCACGCCCCGCCACCGGGCGCCCCCTGCCGTCGAGCGCCCCCTGCCGTCGATCTAGGGCATATCTTCACTCGCAGAGATCAACTAGCGGTGATATGCCCTAGATCGACGCGGCAGGGGCGGGCGGGGCGCGGCGGGCGGGCGGGGCGGGGACGGCGCAGGGGGTGGCGTCGTAGTCGGCGGGGCACGGTGTGTGACGCTGCCTGGCACGCATTGTGTGTTTGCGGTCCGGCGGCCAAAAACTCTTGTCGGGTTCCTACAACTGAGGGCCGGGTGGTTCGGCGATTGCGCCATGGCGCTGGCAGCCACCAGACGGAAGGGTGGACCACTGCGGGGAGTCGTCGTCTCCCCGTGAGCAGATCATGGTCTACCAAAGGGGTCAGTCGGGTGTTCAACCGTGTCGCCATCGTCAACCGTGGTGAGGCCGCCATGCGCCTCATCCACGCGGTCCGAGAGTTGGCCGCGGAGACCGGCGTCCGGATCGAGACGGTCGCCCTGTACACCGACGTCGACCGCACCGCCACCTTCGTGCGCGAGGCGGACATCGCGTACGACCTCGGTCCGGCGTCTTCCCGCCCGTACCTGAATCTCGCGGTGCTGGAGCGCGCCCTGACCGAGACCGGGGCCGACGCGGCGTGGGTCGGCTGGGGTTTCGTCGCCGAGGACCCGGCGTTCGCGGAGCTGTGCGAGAAGATCGGCGTCACGTTCGTCGGGCCGAGCGCGGAAGCCATGCGCCAGCTCGGTGACAAGATTGGCTCGAAGCTGATCGCCGAGGAGGTCGGCGTGCCGGTCGCGCCGTGGAGCCGCGGCGCCGTCGAGACGCTGGCCGCCGCCCGGGCTGCGGCGGCCGAGATCGGTTACCCGTTGATGCTGAAGGCGACCGCGGGCGGCGGCGGGCGCGGCATCCGCGTGATCACCAGCGAGGCCGAGCTCGATGACGCGTACGAGCGCACCAGTCAGGAGGCGGCGCGGGCGTTCGGCAGCGGCATCGTGTTCCTGGAGCGCCTGGTCACCGGGGCCCGGCACGTCGAGGTCCAGGTCATCGCCGACGGGCAGGGCACCGCCTGGGCGCTCGGGGTCCGTGACTGCTCGGTGCAGCGACGCAACCAGAAGGTCATCGAGGAGTCGTCGTCGCCGGTGCTCAGCCCGGCGCAGGCGGCCGAGCTCAAGGCGTCGGCCGAGCGGCTGGCCCTGGCGGTGGGTTACTGCGGCGCGGCGACCGTCGAGTTCCTCTACCACCCCGGCGATCAACTGTTCGCGTTCCTCGAGGTCAACACCCGACTGCAGGTCGAGCACCCGATCACCGAGTTGACCACCGGCTTCGATCTGGTCAAGGCGCAGCTGCACGTCGCCTCGGGCGGCCGGCTCGACGGCGAGCCCCCGGTGGAGCGCGGGCACGCCATCGAGGCCCGGCTGAACGCCGAGGACCCGGACCGCGACTTCGCGCCGTCGCCGGGCCGCATCGCGCGGCTGGACCTGCCCAGCGGCCCGGGCATCCGGGTGGACACCGGTGTCAGCGAGGGTGACACCATCCCGGCCGACTTCGACTCGATGATCGCGAAGATCATCGCGTACGGCCGTGATCGTGGCGAGGCGCTCGGCAAGCTGCGCCGGGCGATGGCGAACACCACGGTGATCATCGAGGGCGGCGCGACGAACAAGAGTTTCGTGCTCGACCTGCTCGACCAGCCCGAGGTGATCGACGCCAGCGCGGACACCGGCTGGATCGACCGTGTTCGCGGCGAGGGCAGACTCGTCGCGCACCGGCACTCCGGGGTCGCGTTGGCGGCCGCCGCCATCGAGGCGTACGAGGAGGAGGAGAGCGTCGAGCGGCAGCGCCTGCTGTCGACGGCGTCCGGTGGGCGCCCCCAGGTGCAGCACAAGAGCGGCCGGCCGCTGGACCTGAAGCTGCGCGGGGTCACGTACCGCATGCGCGTGGCGCGGGTCGGCGCGCACCGGTTCCGCGTCGGCATCGAGGTGGGCGCCGCGGTGCGTACCGCCGACGTCGAACTGGACCGCTTCGACCGGCACACCGGCCAGATCGTCGTCAACGGCGCCCGGTACCGCCTGCTGACCAGCACCCACGGGCCGACCCACCTGGTCGAGGTGGACGGCGTGACGCACCGGGTCAGCCGCGACGAGGGCGGCGTCGTCCGCTCCCCCATGCCCGCGCTGGTCGTCGCCACGCCGCTGGAGGTGGGCGCCGAGGTCGAGGCGGGCGCGCCGGTGCTGGTGCTGGAGGCCATGAAGATGGAGACGGTGCTGCGGGCGCCGTTCAAGGCTCGGCTGAAGGAGTGTTCGGTCTCGGTCGGCAGCCAGGTGGAGGCCGGTGCGCCGCTGCTGCGCCTGGAGCCGCTCGCCGACGACGCCGCCGAGACCGCGGACGACCCGGCCGCCGTCTCCGTCGAGCTGGACCTGCCCGCCACCGCCGAGGACGTTCCGGCGTACCTGCGCAGCAGGCGCGGCCAGGAGGACCTGCGCGCCCTTCTGCTCGGCTTCGACGTCGACCCGCACGACGACCGTCGGGTGCTCGACGACTACCTCACCGCGCGGCGGGAGGCCACCGAGGCGGGCCACCGGCCGCTGGCCGAGGAACTCGACCTCGTCGACGTGTTCGCCGACCTCACCGAGCTGAGCCGCAACCGGCCGACGGGTGAGGACAGCGGCGCCCACGTGCGTAGCGCCCGCGAGTACTTCCACACCTACCTGCAGAGCCTCGACGTCGAGCGGGCCGCTCTGCCGGATTCCTTCCAGGCCAAGCTCGCGAAGGCGCTCGGGCACTACGGCGTCACCGACCTGGACCGCTGCCCGGAGCTCGAAGCCGCCGTGTTCCGGATCTTCCTCGCCCAGCAACGCGCGGCCGCCGACGCCACGGTTGTCGCGACGCTGTTGCGCGCCTGGCTGCGGGAGACCCCGCCGGACGAGACGCTGCGTGAGCCCGCCGGTCTGGCGCTGGAGCGGCTGGTGGCGGCGACCCAGGTGCGCTTCCCCGCGGTCGCCGACCTCGCCCGTGGCGTGGTGTTCGCCTGGTTCGCCCAGCCGCTGCTGCGCCGCAACCGCGCCCGCGTCTACGCGGAGGTCCGTGGGCACCTGCGGCACTTGGACGCGCACCCGGACGCGGCGGACCGCGCCGAGCGCATCGCGGAGATGGTCCGCAGCACCGAGCCACTGGTACGGCTGCTCGGCCAGCGGCTCGTCCGTGATCACCTCGACAACGCGGTGATGCTGGAGGTGCTGACCCGGCGGTACTACGGCAACAAGGCGCTCACCAGCGTGCGCACCAGCGAGGTCGCGGGCTGCGCGTTCGTGGTCGCCGAGCGCGCGGATTCGAGCGTCGTCTCCGCCGCGGTGAGCTTCGACGCGCTCGGCGGCGCGCTGCGCGGGCTCGCCGAGCTGGCGAGTGGCGAGGACGCCGTCGACGCCGACATCTACCTCGGCTGGGAGAACCAGCCGGAGGACTTCGACGCGATGGCGGTGGCGCTGCTCGAGGTCATCGCCGTGCACCCGCTGCCGCCCGGCGTCCGTCGGCTCACCGCCACCGTGGCGGGTCGCGGCGGAGCGGTGATGCACCACCACTTCACCTTCCGCCCGTCCGGCGAGGGGATGACCGAGGACCGGCTGATCCGCGGCCTGCACCCGTACATCGCGCAGCGGATGCAGCTGGAGCGGCTGCACCAGTTCGACCTGACCCGGCTGCCGTCGTCGGACGAGGAGGTCTACCTCTTCCAGGCCGTGGCGCGGGAGAACCGGTCGGACGAGCGCCTCGTCGCGTTCGCGCAGGTGCGTGACCTGACCGAGCTGCGCGAGCACGACGGTCGGCTGGTCGCGCTGCCGACGACCGAGGACGCGGTGGCCGCGTGCCTCGACTCGATCCGCCGCGCCCAGTCGCGGCGACCGTCGAAGACGCGCTTCAACACCAACCGCATCGTGATCTACGTCTGGCCGCCGAGCGAGCTGACCCGCGAGGAGATGGAGATGATCGCCGGGCGCGTGCGCCCGACGACCGCGGGCGCCGGGCTGGAGGAGATCCTGTTCATCGCGCGGCAGCGCGACCGGCGGACCGGCGAGCTGACCAAGATCGCCGTGCGGATCTCCTTCGACACCGCGGGCGGCGCCGAGCTGGCCATCGGCGCACCGCCGGTGGAGCCGGTCGAGCCGCTCGACGAATACCGGTTGAAGGTGCTGCGCGCGAGCAGCCGCAACACGGTGTACCCGTACGAGCTGACCGGCCGGCTCGGTGACTTCGTCGAGCACGACCTCGACGACGACCACGCGCTGGTGCCGGTGGACCGGCCGAAGGGGCGCAACGGCGCCGCGATCGTCGCCGGGGTGGTCACCACGCCGACCGTGCAGCATCCGCAGGGTGTCACCCGGGTGGTGCTGCTCGGCGATCCGACGAAGTCGCTGGGTGCCCTGTCGGAGCCGGAGTGCCGGCGCGTGATCGCCGCGCTGGACCTGGCGGAGCGGATGGGGGTGCCGCTGGAGTGGTGGGCGCTGTCCGCCGGGGCCCGGATCTCCATGACCTCGGGCACGGAGAACATGGACTGGGTGGCCGCGGCGCTCAAGCGGATCGTCGAGTTCACCCAGGCCGGAGGTGAGATCAACATTGTCGTCGCGGGCATCAACGTCGGCGCGCAGCCGTACTGGAACGCCGAGGCGACGATGCTTATGCACACCAAGGGCGTCCTGGTGATGACGCCGGAGTCGGCGATGGTGCTCACCGGCAAGCAGTCGCTCGACTTCTCCGGTGGTGTGTCCGCCGAGGACAACTTCGGCATCGGCGGCTACGACCGGGTGATGGGGCCGAACGGGCAGGCGCAGTACTGGGCGCCGAACCTGACCGCCGCGCGGGACGTGTTGATGTCGCACTACGAGCACACGTACGTCGCGCCTGGCGAGGACGCGCCCCGGCGGGCGACCACCACCGACCCCGTGGACCGGGACATCTCCGCCTTCCCGCACGACGTGGCGGGCAGCGCGTTCAGCACCGTCGGCGAGATCTTCTCGACCGAGTCCAACCCGGACCGCAAGAAGCCGTTCGACATCCGGACGGTGATGCGGGCGCTCTCCGACCAGGACCACCCGGTGCTGGAACGCTGGGCGGGCATGGCCGACGCGGAGACCGCGGTGGTGCAGGACGTGCACCTCGGCGGCATCCCGGTGTGTCTGCTCGGCATCGAGTCACGATCGGTGCCACGTCGCGGGTTCCCGCCCACCGACGGTCCCGACACCTACACCGCGGGCACGCTGTTCCCGAGGTCGTCGAAGAAGGCCGCGCGGGCGATCAACGCGGCCAGCGGCAACCGGCCGCTGGTGGTGCTGGCGAACCTGTCGGGCTTCGATGGCTCACCGGAGTCGATGCGCAAGCTTCAACTGGAGTACGGCGCCGAGATCGGCCGGGCGATCGTCAACTTCCGCGGGCCCATCGTCTTCTGCGTGATCTCGCGGTACCACGGTGGCGCGTTCGTGGTGTTCTCGAAGGCGCTGAACCCGAACATGACCGTCCTCGCGTTGGAAGGCTCGTTCGCCTCAGTGCTCGGTGGCGCTCCCGCCGCCGCGGTGGTGTTCGCCGGCGACGTCAACGCTCGCACGGCGGCCGACCCGCGCGTGCGGGCGTTGGAGGCCCGGGTCGCGGCCGTGTCCGGCACCGAACGCGCCGCGTTGACCTCGGAGCTCGACGAGTTGCGCTCCGCGGTGCGTGCGGAGAAGCTCGGCGAGGTGGCCACGGAGTTCGACCGCGTGCACAACATCCAGCGTGCCGTCGAGGTCGGCTCGGTGGACGCCGTCATCCGCGCCGCCGAACTGCGTCCGCGCATCATCGACGCGATCGAGTCCCGCCTGCGCTAGGCGTCCGGTGGGGCCGCCCCCGCGAGGGGACGGCCCCACCGTCGAGCGGGATCAGGGCACCATCCAGCCGAGGACCGGCGAGCCCTGGAGCGCGACCAGCACACACATGAACAGCAGCAGGAGCAGGCTCCAGCCGAACACCTTGCGGAAGATCTCCCCCTCCCGGCCGGCCATGCCGACCGCGGCGGCGGCGATGGCCAGGTTCTGCGGGCTGATCATCTTGCCCAGCACCCCGCCGGAGGAGTTGGCGGCGGCCAGCAACACCGGGTCCAGCCCGGCGCGGGCCGCCGTCTCCACCTGCAACGCCCCGAACAACGCGTTGGCCGAGGTGTCCGAGCCGGTCACCGCCACGCCGATCCAACCGAGGATCGCCGAGAGGAAGACGAACGCCCCACCGGCGGCGGCCAGGAACGCGCCGAGGGTGTTGGTCTGCCCGGACTGGTTCATCACGTACGCCAGGGCGAGCACCGCCATGACGGTGACGATGGCGTACCGCAGCTCGACGTAGGTGCGCCCGTAGGCTCGCAGTGCCCGGCCGGCGGAGACCCGCAGCACCAACGCGGTGAGCACCCCGGCGAGGATCATCAGCGTGCCGGCGGCGGGCAGCCAGTTGAGGGTGAACGTGGCCGACGACAGCTGGTTGCCGTTCCCGCCGAGGATGTCCAGGCCGGGCCAGGCGAACTTCACCGTCCACGGCTCGTTGGCCAGGGCGTCCTTCACCGGCCCGAGATTGGCGATGGAGAAGATCGCGATGATGATCAGGTAGGGCGCGTACGCGCGGGCCACCTCCGCGGGGGTGTCGGCGACCCGGGGGGCGTCCGATCGGTGCGTGCCGCTGTCGGCCGGGTCCCGGTGCTCCCCTGGACTGTCGTGCGAGACCAGCGGGTCGCCCGGCGGGGTCTCGCCGCCGGGGCCGTCGAGCGACGGTGCGGCGGCGGTGGTCGTACCGGAGCGGCGACCGGCGGTGGCGCGGACGGCGCCGGGGTCGGCGAGCTCGGCCTCGGCGGGCTCGCGGGCGGCGGGCACGCTCGCCGCCTCCGGCTCGCGGCCCAGATCGGCGGGGGTTACCGGGCGCCAGACGCGGATCAGCAGCACGACGGCGGCGGCCGAGACCAGCGCGGCGACGATGTCGGTCAGCGGCACGGAGATGTAGTTCGCGGCGACGAACTGCGCCAGGCCGAACGTCACGCCGGCGACCAGCGCGGCGGGCCAGGTCTGCCGGATACCGCGCCGTCCGTCCACCAGGGCCACCAGCAGCAGGGGTACGACCACCGCGAGGATCGGCGTCTGCCGGCCGATCATCGCGCCGAGGGTGTCCACGGTGAGCCGGGAGTCGTCGTTGACGCCGCTGGTGACGGTGGCCAGGGTGACGACCGGGGTGGCGAGCGCGCCGAACGCCACCGGCGCCGTGTTGGCCAGCAGCGCCACCGAGGCGGCGTGGATCGGTCGGAAGCCGAGCGCCATCAGCATCACCACGGTGATGGCGACCGGGGTGCCGAACCCGGCCAGCGCCTCCAGCAGCGCGCCGAAGCAGAACGCGATGATGATCGCCTGGATCCGCATGTCCGGGCTGACCCGTTCGAACGAGCGACGCAGCACGTCGAAGTGGCCGCTCTCGACGGTGAGGTTGTAGACCCAGATGGCGTTGAGAACGATCCACAGGATCGGGAAGAAACCGAAGGCGGCGCCCTCGGTGGCCGAGAGCACGGCCTGCCCGACGGGCATGGCGTAGACGGCGATCGCCACCACCAGCGCGACCGCGAGCGAGATCAGCCCGGCCAGCCAGGCCTTCACCTTCAGCACGCCGAGCAGGACGAAGAGGGTGAGCAGGGGCAGGACGGCGAAGATGGCCGAGAGTGCGACGGAATCACTGACGGGATCGGTGACGACTGTGAACTGGTCGAACATGGGTCACCTCGACGCTCGGAGACGGTGGCGGGTGAGTTGGGCCCTACAGCAACTCCTCCACCGGCCGGGCGCGGAGGGAGGCGTCGAGGACCTGGGCGGTGTGGGCCAGCGCGATGTCGCCGCCGGCGCGGGTCACCGCGGCGGCGACCTGCATGAGGCAGCCGGGGTTGGCGGTGACGAGCAGCCGCGCCCCGGTGGCCAGTACGGTGCGGGCCTTGCGGTCGCCGAGTTCGGCGGCCGGCCCGGGGTGGAGCACGTTCCAGATCCCGGCCGACCCGCAGCAGATCTCCGGGTCGGCGATCTCCCGCAGCTCCAGCCCGGGAATGTCGCGCAGCAGCCGGCGGGGCTGGGCGCGGACGCCCTGGGCGTGGGCCAGGTGGCAGGCGTCGTGATAGGCGACGGTCACCGGCAGCGGGTGCCGGGTGGCGACCGGGCCCAGCTCGTCGAGGAGTTCGGACAGGTCACGCACCTTGCCGGCGAAGTCGGCGGCGAGCGCGGCGTAGCGAGGATCGTCCCGGAGCAGGTCACCGTACTCCTTGAGGGTGGAGCCGCAGCCGGCCGCGTTGACCACGAAGAAGTCGATGCCAGCGGCGGCGAACGTGTCGAGCATTCGGCGGGCGAAGCGCTGCGCCTCCGCCTCGCGTCCGTTGTGCACGCTCAGCGCGCCACAGCAGCCCTGCCGGTCCGGCAGGATGACCACGTCGCAGCCCTCGGCGGCGAGCACCCGGGCGGTGGCGGCGTTGACCTCGGGAAAGAACGCGCCCTGTACGCAGCCGGTGAGCATGCCGACCACGGCCCGCCGGGGGCCGACCGCGGGCACCCGCTGCGGTGGGCGTGCCGGCCGGCGGAGTCGGGGAGCGAGAGACTCCAGCGCCGCCAGGGTGGGCGCCAGCCGGGGCAGCAGCCCGGTCCGCTGGACCAGGCGACGCACTCCGCTGGCCTGGTACGCCCGCAGCGGACCGCGCAGCAGCCGCAGCCGCCGCCGGTACGGGAAGATCGCGAAGATCGCCGCCCGCAGCGCCCGCTCCCGGGGCCCGCGATGGTGCCGGCGTTCGACCTGCTGCCGGGTGTCCTCGATGAGCCGGTCGTAGCGGACGCCGGACGGGCAGGCGGTGACGCAGGACATGCAGCCGAGGCACTGGTCGAAGTGGGTGACCATCGAGTCGGACAGCGGCTCGCCCTCCAGGCCCTCCTTCATCAGGTAGATCCGCCCGCGCGGCGAGTCCATCTCCTCGCCCCACAGCACGTAGGTGGGGCAGGTGGGCAGGCAGAAGCCGCAGTGCACACAGTCCGAGACCAGCTCGGCGGCCGGCGGGTGGTGCGCGTCGAACGCGCCTACGCCGGGCGGTTGGCCGGCCAGGCCGAGCACGTCACGCGGCCCGCTGGCCGGGCGGGTTCCGCCCGGGGAGGAGAGCGGCGCGGGGACGGAGGGCCGACCGGTGCTCGTCAGGTCGCGGGGGTCGGGCTGCTGGGGAACGGACATCTCAGATCCCTCCCACGAATCGGCCGGGCGCGAGCCGGGCATCGGGGTCGAAGCGCTCCTTGACCCGGCGCATCAGTGCCAGACCGTCGACGGGTCCCCACAGGTCGACCCGGTCCCGCACGGGCGGGGGCGCGGTGAGCACCACGGCGTGCCCGGCGACGGCGGCGCTCGCCGTCCGCAGCGCGTCGACCAGGTCGGCGACCCGCTGCGGGTCGGCCGTGCCGGGCAGCCCGGCGTAGAGCACTCCGACGCCGGCCGAGCCGCGCAGCGCGAGCGGCAGGCCGCGCCGGTCGGCCGCGGCCCGGGCGTCGGCCAGCAGCCGGGGTACGCCGGAGAGCGCTGCGGTCAGCTTCAGCCCGGTGTCGCCGTCCCGCCACGGGTACCGGCCCCAGCCGTCCGGAGGCTCGTCGGACGCGGTGGCGTCGACGCCGAGCAGCCGGCGGGTCGCCTCCGCGCGGGCGGCCACCCCGGCCGCGGTGCCCTCCAGCAGCACCGTCACCGCCGCTCCCCCACCGGCCGGCGCGTCCAGCTCCAGCGCGGTGGGCACGAGCTGCGCGGCGCGTACGCTGCCGGCGAGCCGACCCGCCTCGGCCGGGTCGTCGGTCCGGCGGGTGACGTACGCGACCGCGGGCGGCAGCGGGTGCAGCCGGAACGCGCACTCGGTGATCAGCCCGAGCGTGCCGTACGCGCCGGTGACCAGCTTGGCCAGGTCGTAGCCGGCGACGTTCTTGACCACCTTGCCGCCGGCGTGCGCGATCACGCCGTCGGCGCGGACCATGGTGACCCCGATGATCAGGTCGCGCACCGTGCCGTAGAGCATCCGGCGGGGCCCGCTGGCGTTGGTGGCGACCATCCCGCCGACCGTGCCGCCGGGCAGCGCCGCGTCGAGGGCGAGCTGCTGGCGGGCGCCGGCCAGGGTGGCGGCCAGCTCGTCGAGGCGGGTGCCGGCCCGGACCACGGTGATCAGGTCACCGGCGGCGTGCTCGACCACCCCGGCCAGCGCGGTGGTGTCGAGGATGAGGTCGAGTCGCGAGGGTGGGCCTCCCCACGACTGCTTCGTGGCGGCGCCGCGGACCGTCACCGCGAGGTCGAGGGCGGCGGCCGTCCGCAGCAGGGCCGCGGCCCCGGCGGTGTCGCGGGGTGCGGCGACGTAGCGCGCGGGCACCCCGGCGATCACGTCGTGCTCGCCGGCCGGCCGGACCGACTCGGAGCCGTCCGAGCGCCGGCCGTCGGTCGTGGTCTCTCCGGCGGCGGCGCGGAGCCGGTCGAGGATCGCGTCGGTGGGCATCAGAACGCCTCCGCCAGGCCGGCCTCCTGCGCCGGATGGACCCCCTTG
Source organism: Micromonospora cremea (assembly GCF_900143515.1). Lineage (NCBI taxonomy): Bacteria > Bacillati > Actinomycetota > Actinomycetes > Micromonosporales > Micromonosporaceae > Micromonospora > Micromonospora cremea. The sequence continues at coordinate 2,659,480 of NZ_FSQT01000001.1, forward strand.
CGTCGACCGGGGATCTCACCGCAGAGCCGGGGCGTCGGGAAGACCTTGCCGGGGTTCGCCAGACCGGCCGGGTCGAACGCGCAGCGCAGCAACTGCATGGTGTCCAGGTCGTCGTCGGTGAACATCCGCGGCATGTACTTCGCCTTGTCCATGCCGACGCCGTGCTCACCGGTGATCGACCCACCGTGGCTCACGCAGAGGTCGAGGATCGCGCCGGAGACCTCCTCGGCGCGTTCGGTCTGCCCGTCGACGGCCGCGTCGAAGAGGACGAGCGGGTGCAGGTTGCCGTCGCCGGCGTGAAAGACGTTGGCGACCCGGATGCCGCGTTCGGCGGAGAGCTCACCGATGCGGCGCAGCACCGCGGGCAGGGCGGTGCGCGGGATGACCCCGTCCTGGACGATGTAGTCGGGGCTGATCCGCCCGACGGCGGCGAACGCGGACTTGCGGCCCTTCCAGAACAGCGCCCGCTCGGCGTCGTCGGCGGCGATCCGAATCTCGAACGCCCGGTTGTCCCGGCAGAGCCGTACCACCTGGTCGAACTGGGCGGCCACCTCCGGTTCCGGCCCGTCCAGCTCGACGATGAGCACGGCGCCGGCACCGGCCGGGTAGCCACAGTGCACGGCCTCCTCGGCGGCGGAGATGGCGAGCGCGTCCATCATCTCCACCGCCGCCGGCACCACCCCCGCCGCGATGATCGCCGAGGTCGCCGCGCCAGCCTGGTCGGTGCTCTCGAAGGCGGCCAGCAGGGTGCGCACCGACTCGGGCAACCGGGTCAGCCGCACGGTCACCTCGGTGGCGATGCCGAGGGTGCCCTCGGAGCCGACGAACGCTCCGAGCAGGTCGTAGCCGGGGGCGTCGGGCGCCCGGCCGCCGAGGCGTACCCGATCGCCGTCGGGGGTGACCAGCTCGACGCCCGTGACGTGGTTGGTCGTGAAGCCGTACTTCAGGCAGTGGGCGCCGCCGGAGTTCTCCGCCACGTTCCCGCCGATGGAGCAAATCTGCTGGCTGGACGGGTCGGGCGCGTAGTACCAACCGTGCGGGGCGGCGGCCCGGCTGACCGCCAGGTTGATCACGCCGGGCTGCACCACCGCCCGCTCGTCGGACGGCGCGACCTCCAGGATCTCCCGCATCTGCGAGGTGACGATCAGGACGCCGTCGGCGTGCGGCAGCGCGCCTCCGGAGAGCCCGGTGCCGGAGCCGCGGGCCACGAACGGGGTGTCGGCGGCGACGCAGGCGCGGACCACGGCGGCGCACTGCGCGGCATCGGCGGGAAGGGCGACGAGGGCGGGGACCACCTTGTACTGGGCCAGCCCGTCGCACTCGTAGGTGCGCAGCTGCTGTCGGTCGCTGATCACCCGATCCGCGCCGATGGCGGCCCGCAGGGCGACGGTGAGAGCTTCAAGGTCCATTCTGGCTGTGCTCATCGCCCACCTCCGCGCGTCGGGTCGGTCGTCGGTCAGGGCATCCGTTCGTACGCCGGCACGGTGAGGAAGTCCGCGAAGTCGTCGGCGACGGCGACCTCCATGAACAGCGTCCGGGCGGCGGTGTAGTCGCCCGGGTCGCCGGGGAGCTTGGCGATCTCCTCGTCGGCGATCCGCTCGACCAGCTCCCGGGTGACCCGGGCGCCGGTGTCGTCGAGGGTGAGGTCGTTGTGCAGCCACTGCCACACCTGGCTGCGGGAGATCTCCGCCGTGGCGGCGTCCTCCATGAGGTTGAAGATGGCCACCGCGCCGGAGCCACGCAGCCAGCTGGCCAGGTACTGCACGCCGACGCTGACCGCGTTGCGCAGCCCGGTCTCGCTGTGCGGGCCCGGGGTGGCGCGCACGGAGAGCAGGTCCGCGGCGGTGACCCGCACGTCGTCGCGGGTGCGGTCGAGCTGGTTCGGCCGGTCGCCGAGCACCGTGTCGAAGACCTCCCGGCAGATCGGCACCAGGTCGGGGTGGGCCACCCAGGAGCCGTCGAAACCGTCGCCGGCCTCGCGGGTCTTGTCGTCGCGGACCTTCGCCAGGGCGGTCTCGTTGACCTGCGGGTCGCGTCGACTGGGGATGAAGGCGGCCATTCCGCCGATGGCGTGCGCGCCACGTCGGTGGCAGGTCCGCACCAGCAGCTCGGTGTACGCCCGCATGAACGGCACGGTCATCGTCACCGCGTTCCGGTCCGGCAGCAGGAAGTCGGCGCCCCGGGTGCGGAACTTCTTGATCACGCTGAACATGTAGTCCCACCGGCCGGCGTTCAGCCCGGCGGAGTGCTCCCGCAGCTCGTAGAGGATCTCGTCCATCTCGAACGCGGCCGGGAAGGTCTCGATCAGCACGGTGGCACGGATGGTGCCGCGCGGGATGTCGAGCCGTTCCTGAGCGGCCAGGAAGACGTCGTTCCACAATCGCGCTTCGAGGTGGCTTTCCATCTTGGGCAGGTAGAAGTAGGGCCCGGCGCCGCGGTCGATCTGCCGGCGGGCGCAGTGGAACAAGTAGAGCCCGAAGTCGACGAGGCTGCCGGAGGTGCGCTCGCCGTCGACGAGGATGTGCTTCTCGGTGAGGTGCCAGCCGCGCGGGCGTACCACGATCGTAGCCAGTTGACCGTCGTGCAACGCGTACTGCTTGCCCTCGGGGGATGTGAAGGCGAGCTTGCCGTCGATGGCGTCGCGCAGGTTGAGCTGACCGGAGATGACGTTCTCCCAGAGCGGGGTGTTGGCGTCCTCGTGGTCGGCCAGCCACACCTTCGCCCCGGAGTTGAGCGCGTTGATGGTCATCTTCGCGTCGGTGGGGCCGGTGATCTCGACGCGGCGGTCGACCAGGCCGGGTGCCGGCTCGGCGACCCGCCAGTCGGCCTCGCGGATCTCCCGGGTCTCGGGCAGGAAGTCCAGCAAACCACCGTCGGCCAGCTCGGCCTCACGCTGCCGTCGGAGGGCGAGCAGGTCCCGGCGACGCGGGTCGAAGGCGCGATGCAGATCGGCGAGGAAGGTCAGCGCCTCCGGGGTGAGGATCTCGTCGTACCGGGGGTGCATCGGGCCCGTGACCTCGATGCCCGCAGGGATGGTCATCGGCTCGCTCCTCACCATGACATGCGTGGTGATCGATTGGACGCGCTCCTGCCGACTGTAGTTCTTGCAGTTCGGACCCGCGACCTGAGCGACGACACAGTCGCCGGGAGCGGTCGACCCGGTGCGGCGAACGGCGCCTCAGGCGCGGCGAGCGGCAAATGAGCCGCGAGGCGGCGAGAGCCGGGTGCGGCCCGCGACGCCGGCCCGGCGGCCGCCACGTTCAGCCGCCGTTAATCTCCACGTCGGTATGCTGCGGCCGCGGATGGAAGCGGGGGGCGATGGGTGCGGGTGACTGGATGCGCGGAGGATCGCTGATCGCGAGCGTGTTGGTCATGGCGGGACTTGCCGGCTGCGCGCAGCGCCCTGTCCCGCCACCACCACCCCCACCGCCCTCGGTGGACCCCGCGCCGTCGGCGAGACCGGCCGAGCCGCAGGCTCTGATGGCGATGATCGGTGGGCTGGTCGAGCAGACCGGTGTCGGGGACGACATCCGGCAGGGCGAGATCGAGACCGGCGAGGCCCATTTCGAACCCTGCGACCTGCTCATCACCGACCCGAACCGGGCGATGGGGGTCGGGCTTGATCTTGATGCGGTGTGGGCCGCTGGCCTTGAGGTCAATCCCGTGCCGTCCTTCCAGAACATCCAGCCCCCGATGACCCTCATGGACGTCCGGGTGGTCCATCTGTCCGAGGACTCCGCGGCCGCCGACGCCGCAAACCAGGTGCGCACCGCGAAGTGCCCGAGTGACGAGTTCCGGCTCAACATCGGCCAGGCGACTGCCCGGTGGGGAGCACGCACGGTGGCGGTCGGCCCGACGAGCGCGCGGCTGACCTCGGCGACGGTGAAGCGGGTGAACCCGGAGATCGAAGCCGGCGTGGCGTATCTGCCCGGCGATGCGCGGCTGGTCTTCGCACACGGGCCACTGCTGATCAGCATCGAGGCGCTCACGTTGTGGCCGCGCAAGCTGAACTCCGCCGCCGAGATCACCGCCGCGGCTCAGGAGAAGGCGATGACCCTGGCGGCGGCCATCGTGCGGGCCCTCCCATCGGCAAGCGAGGGGTGACGGAGCGCACCACGGGTGGGGCGCCGAGCGTCGACGCCAGGACCACGGCACGCAGTGGCAGATGCCGCTACGTCCGAGCCCGCCTCTTGATCTGCCAGTGCTATCAGGTTTCGAAAGTTTCGAGCCGGACCGCACCGGTGCTGCGCAGGTCACGGGTTGAATTTCCGGAAGTGTTCGCGCTTGACGGGCTCCATCGACCGACTTAACGTTTCGAGCAGGTTTCCGGTCTCCACACGGCGGAGCTGTCAGCGCCACCTCGGTCAGCCCGAGACCTCCGGACACCCCGCACCGGCCTCACTTCCAGCCCACCAGCACCATGCCCGCACCCTCCACTTTATGATCGATTTCTATCGATTGATGCCGAAAGGAAGGCAGATGAAGCAACGACGGTGGATCAGTGTCGGCGCGGTCGCGGTCGCGACCGTTGCGGCACTGAACGCGGTGCCCGCCACCGCGAGCCGGCCGTACGATCCGACCGCCCAGAGCCTGGCCGCTCTCGGGCTGCGCCACGGCCTCCAGGTCGGCACCGCGGTGGACCTGGCAGCCCTCAACGACGCCAACGACCCGCAGTACCGCCGCCTGGCCGCCTCCGAGTTCTCCTCGGTCACCGCCGAGAACGCGATGAAGTGGGAGAGCCTGGAACCCACCCGCGGCGTGTACGACTGGGCCGCGGCCGATCAACTCGTCGAGTTCGCGCGACGCAACAAGCAGAGCGTGCGCGGCCACGTGCTGGTCTGGCACAACCAGCTGCCCACCTGGCTGACCAGCGGGGTCGCCGACGGCTCCATCAGCAAGCAGGAGCTGCGCGAGCTGCTGCGCAAGCACATCACCACCGTCGTCAGCCGCTACAAGGGCAAGATCTGGCAGTGGGACGTGGTCAACGAGGCGGTCGGCGACCCGTGGGACACCCCGTCGACCCTGCACTACAAGGGCTTCTGGGCGCAGAACCTCGGGCCCGGCTACATCGCCGACGCGTTCCGCTGGGCGCGGGCCGCCGACCCCAGGGCGCTGCTGTTCTACAACGACTACAACATCGAGGCGTTCGGCTCCGGCAACCCCGCCGACGACAAACCGCAGTTCGTCTACGACATGGTCAAGGGGTTGCGCGCCCAGGGCGTCCCGATCGACGGCATCGGCTCCCAGGGCCATCTGGGCACCCAGTACGGCAACTACGACACCCTCCAGGTGACCGCCGCGCTGAAGAAGTTCGCCGCGCTCGGTGTCGCCACCGCGTTCACCGAGGTCGACGTTCGCAGCGAGATGACCGAGGCGGTCCAGGCCGGCAACTCGGCCGAGATCAACCCCCGGTTGCAGGCGTCAGCCGCCAACTTCAGCGTGCTGATGAAGGCCTGCCTCGCCGTACGCAGCTGCCTGTCGTACACCGTCTGGGGTTTCACCGACAGGCACTCCTGGGTGCCGGGGTGGTTCACCGAGCCGCCGCAGGGCATGGCCGCCATCTACGACGAGAACTACCAGCCCAAGCGGGCGTACCACGAGCTGAAGTCCGACCTGATCTTCGCCGGCCCGCCGTACGTCCTGCCACGCGTCGCACCGAAGCCGCGCCGCTGACCCGCTCCGGGAACACCGGAACACCACCGGGCCGTGTGAGGCTTTGCGCCCCACACGGCCCGCACGCGACGATGATGCTCCTGCCGATGGGCCAGCAGTAAGATCGCTGGCACCTCAGCGAAGACTCTCGCCTGCGTCATCCGGAGTCCGCGTGTCCGAGCAGCCAGCCGTCGACGTCACCCACGATCCCCGGAGGTGCCGTCTGCTGCGCGGTCCCGCTCCTGGTCAGAGTCCGTGGACGGCGCATGGCTGACCGTTGGTACCGGACTACCCGCCGGGCACTGGCCGTCGTGTGCCTGATCGCCGCCGCCGCGGTGCCGGCCGGTTCATCGGCGGCCTCCACGACCCGGTCCGCGGCCCTGCGGGTGCTCCAGATGAACCTCTGCAACAGCGGCCGGGCCGGCTGCTACACGGGTCGGTCGGTGACCGCGGCGGCTGAGGCGATCAGTGCGGAGCTGCCCGACGTGGTGTCCCTCAACGAGATCTGCCGGGACGATGTGGCCGCGCTGGAGGGCGTGCTCGCGAACGTCCACACCGGCGGCGCCGTCGTGTCCGCCTTCACGGCTGCCGGCGACCGCCCCAGCGGCTCCGTCACCCAGTGCCGCAACGGCGAGCCGTACGGCATCGGACTACTGACCCACCTCAAGGCGGCGAGCACCCCGTACACGGTCCGCAGCGGGATCTACCCGACCCAGGACGTCTCGGACCCCGAGCAACGAGCCTGGGTCTGCGTCCACGTCCCTCGCGCGCTGCACGCCTGCACCACACACCTGGCGGCCACCAGCCTCACCGTCGCGCTCGCCCAGTGCCATCACCTGCTCGACACGGTCGTACCAGCGATCCGCAGGAGCAGTGGGTACGCGCCCACGGTGCTGAGCGGCGACCTCAACCTCCGGCACGACCGCTCCCCCGACGTGCGGTCCTGCATGCCGCCGGACTACCTGCGGGTCGACGACGGCGCGCTACAGCACCTGATGGCGACAGCCGACGTCACGATCTGTTGCAGCCGGTCGATAGGCATGCACGGGGCGACCGACCACCCGGGGCTGCTGGCCACACTCACGATCGAGGGCAGACGTCCCGGCTGGACCCGGTCGCACAGCGCCGGGCCCTTGCCCGCGCCCTGTAGGTCCGCCGCAGTCGATCAACCCGCCGCTGCTGGCTATCGCACGATGCGGGCGACGGCGCCGTTGAAGGACACGTCCTGCACGGATGGACGGGGCTGCGGGGCGTCATCCGCGCGCCACCGCGCCACGGACACGATGCCCGGATCGACGAGTTCCATCCCATCGAGCAGGCCGGCGAACTGCTCCGTGCTCCGGGCACGGAACCTGCCGTCGTGATTGTTGGCTTCGAGCTTCGCGATCACGGCCGGCGGGAGGAATTCCCAGGTGACGTGCGAGGCGACCACGTAGCTGCCGGCCGGGAGCGCGGCGACGAGCCGGGCGAGGATGCCCCCGGGGTCTTCGTCATCACGGATGAAGTGCAGGATCGCCACCAGCATCAGCGCGACGGGCTGGGACAGGTCCAACGTGGTCCGCAGATCCGGGTGGGCGAGGATCTGCTCCGGCTCACGCAGGTCGGCGTCGAGGTAGGCAGTGTGGCCCTCAGCTGTGCTGCTCAACAGCGCGCGGGCGTGGGCGAGGACGATCGGGTCGTTGTCGACGTAGACGACCCGGGCGGTCGGGTCGATCGCCTGGGCGACCTCGTGGGTGTTGTCGGCGGTCGGGATCCCGGTGCCGATATCCAGGAACTGCCGGACGCCTTGTTGCGCCAGGAAACGCACCGCCCGCTGCAGGAACATCCGGTTCTCGACGGCGGCCAGCCGGACGGTGGGCATCGCGGCCGCGAGGGCGTCACCGGACTCCCGGTCGGCAGCGAAATTGTCCTTGCCGCCCAGCAGGTAGTTGTACCTGCGAGCCGGGTGCGCGACCGTGGTGTCGATCCGGTCCGCCGCTGACAGTTCCCCGCTCCGGCCAGTCACCAGGCCCCCCATCGCCGCGTTCGACCTCTACAAGGTACACAGCCGACGGTCGTTGGGAATGCCGTCATCCCTCCGGGATGAAGGTCTGCCCGCTGCGCGACCTACGAGACCCGCTACGAACGGAGCACCGATGAGCCGCCACCTCCAGGTCACCTTCGACGCCCACGACCCGCGGGCGCTTTCGTCCTTCTGGCGCGACGTACTGGAATACGTCCTCCCCGGCCCGCCCGGAGTCGACCTGCCCGAGGGCGCCGACCCGTTGGCCGCGTGGGACGACTTCCTGGCGCGAATCGGCGTACCGGAGGAGCAGCGCAACACGAGATCGGCCATCGAGGACCCGGACGGGCACGGCCCACGGCTGTTCTTCCAGCAGGTGCCGGAGGACAAGGTCGCCAAGAACCGCGTCCACCTCGACGTCCGTGTGGCCCCCGGGCTGGAGGGAGAAAAGCGGATGGCGGCGCTGGAGGCCGAGTGCGACCGGCTCGTGGCGCTGGGAGCGACGCGGGTACGTCGTGACGAGCCGGCTCCCCCACTGAGCGCCGGCCACATCGTGATGACCGACCCCGAGGGCAACGAGTTCTGCCTGGACTGACGCGGCTCAGCTGTGGCCACGGAGGCGGTGTGGGGCGGGCCGCCGGCTAGGTGCCGAAGGCTCGGACCGTGCGGAGCAGGAAGCCGGCCAGGAGAAGCTGACGGCCGCCTGTCTCCGCGGCCACGTCGATCTCCTCGACCTCCGTGTCGACCCACTCCGGCTCGGGGAAGCCCGCCCGCAGGAGGTCCTCGGTCACGCCCCAGCCGTGGCCCGCCTTCAAGGACACCGCCAGGACGAAGACGCTCGCGCCCGGCGCGGCGAGACCCGGCAGCAGCGCGACGTATTCGTCCACCTCGCCGCCGCCGCGCCGGTTGAGGCTGTGGAGCAGGCCGGAGTCGAACACCGTGTCGAACGGTGCCGACGACAACGACAGGGCCCTGGCATCCTGGACCTCGAAGTTCACCGTCAAGCCCTGGCTGGCGGCCTTGGCGCGGGCCATGTCGATCGCCACGCGTGAGATGTCGACCGCCGTCACCTCGTAGCCGCGGCGGGCGAGGGCGATCGCGAGATCGCCCGTGCCGCAGCCGACGTCGAGCACCTTCGGGCCCTTCACCCCGTTGTCCAGCACCTGCGCGAGTGCCGGCTGCGGGCCGCCGATGTCCCACGGTGGCCCACCCGAGCTGGCGGTTTCGCGGTAGGTCTCGTCGTAGTCGATCTCATCGGGCTCGCCGCCGTTGATCTCGGCGTTGTGTGCGGTCATCGCAGACCCCCTGGACAACCAGGTCGCCGACGTCAACCTGGGCTCGACGAACGCGGCAGGACCTGACGGGTGTAGGAGGCGATCCTACGTCGCGGCTGGTGCGGCGGCCTGCCGCTGTGCAATCGACGGGCATCGTCGTGGTGCGCCATCAGCTGCCGCAGCAGCCGCCGGCCTGCCCGCCGGTGGGGGCGGCGTCGAGGGCGATCAGGTTCAGGGGCGCGGACAGCAGGCCCCCGGAGATACCGGTGGCGAGCCCGCGCGCTGTCGGCTCGGCGGCGGGCGCCGGCCCGCAGCAGCTATCGCCGGCGGCGGAGTCCGCGGGGTTGCTGTTGCACACGCCGGTTTCGGGCAGGTCGAGCTGGACGTCACGGGCGGCGGCCCAGTCGCCGGCGAGGGCGGCGACGACGGAGCGGACCTGCTCGTAGCCGGTGGCCATCAGGAACGTCGGCGCCCGACCGTAGGACTTCATACCGACGGCGTAGTAGCCGGGCTCCGGGTGAGCGAGCTCGTCGACGCCGTGCGGGGGCACCGTGCCGCAGGAGTGCTCGTTCGGGTCGATCAGCGGCGCGAGGGCGCGGGTGGCGCCCATGATCGGGTCGAGGTCCAGGCGCAGCTCGGCGGCGATCGAGTGGTCGGGCCGAAAGCCCGTCGCGGCGACGATCCGGTCCGCGGTGACGGACTCTTCGCCGCCGTCGCCATGCCGCACGACGACACTCACCCGGCCGTCGGTGGGGGTGAGGGCGTGCACGGAGAAGCCGGTGAGCAGCCGGATCCGACCGGCGTCGACGTGGGCGCGCAGCCGCGAGCCCAGCGCACCGCGGGCCGGCAGCGCGTCAGCGTCCCCGCCGCCGTAGGTACGCGCCGGTGAGGCGGTGCGGATCGCCCAGGTCACCTCGGTGCCCGGCGTGGATTCGGCCAGCTCGGCCAGGGACAGCAGCGTGTTCGCGGCGGAGTGGCCGGCCCCGACAACCAGGGTGTGCCGACCGGCGAACCGGTCCCGGGCCGCGCCGAGCACGTCGGGCAGCGCGTGCTCCAGGAACGAAGCGACATTGGTCTCGCCCCGAGCGGGCAGGCCGGACGCGCCGAGCACGTTCGGGGTGGCCCAGGTGCCGGAGGCGTCGATCACGGCGCGGGCGAGCAGCTCGTCGCCGTCGGCGAGGCGGATCAGGAACGGGGTGCTGTCACGGCCGGCGGTACGCAGCCGGTCCAGGCCCAGGCGGCCGATCGCCTCGACCCGGGCGCCGTAGCGCACGTACGGCTTGAGCTGCGGCAGCTCCGCGAGAGGCCGCAGGTACTCGCCGACCAACTCCGCTCCGGTCGGCAGGGCCTCCAGGTCGGGGGCGACCCAACCGGCCCCGTCCAGGATCCGGCGGGCGGCCGGGTCGATGTTGTAGCGCCACGGGGAGAACACCCGCACGTGCCCCCACTGCCGCACCGCCGCGCCGGCCGTCTCGCCGGCTTCCAGGACGGTGCAGGCGATCCCCCGCTCGTGCAGGTGCGCGGCGGCGGCCAGACCGATCGGTCCGGCGCCGATCACTGCGATGGGAAGGCTGTCCAGGGCGCTCATCACGTGACTCCTGTCTTGAAGTATGTCGAATCAGAAAGATGGCCGGGGCCTGGTGCTCGCGGCGGGGGGCTCGTCAGGTGATGGTGGGGCTGCGGCGTTCCAGCAGGACGACGTCCCGCCAGCGGTCGTGATGGCGACCGACGCGCTCGCGAACGCCGATGACGCGGAACCCGGCCCGCTCGTGCAGGGTGAGGCTGGCGGTGTTCTCCGGAAAGACTCCGGACTGGATCGTCCAGATGCCGGCGGCTTCGGTCGAGGCGATCAGCGTGTCCAGCAGCAGTCGGGCGATCCCGCGCCCGTGGGCGGCGGGGTCGACGTAGACGGAGTGTTCGACCACGCCCGCGTAGACCGCGCGGGTCGAGGTTGGCGAGACCGCGATCCAGCCGAGGACGGCGCCGTCGCCGCTGACGGCCACGAAGCGGTGCGCGGTCAGCCTCGCGGCGTCGAACGCCGACCAGGTCGGCGCTGTGACCTCGAAGCTGGCGTCGCCGGCGTCGAGCCCGGCCTGGTAGATCGCCAGGACCCGCTCGGCGTCACCGGCAGCCATGGGACGCACGGAGATGTCGACCATCAGCAGGCTCCGTTCGGGCTGGGTGCGGGTCGGCCCAGGACGACGTCCGCGGGCCTGCCCGCTGATCGGCCGGTGGTGACCATTTTCCCTCCCCTCAAGTCGGCTGTCTTGACGTCTCTCGAAGCAGAGAGTTGCACATTGATTAGATGTACGTCAACCTAGAGACATGTCGAAGCAGGCCCTCCTGGCCCTCCTCAGTCTGAGCGCTGACACGCCCTGCTGCCCTTCCCTTGCGCAGCAGCGCGTACCGGCCGAGACCGCCACGGTGCTCGCGCCGGCGTTCAAGGCCCTCGGCGACCCGGTACGGCTGCAGCTGATGTCGATGATCGCCTCCGCGAAGGGCGGGGAGGTGTGCGTCTGCGACCTGACGCCAGCGTTCGACCTGACCGGCCCGACGATCTCCCATCACCTGAAGACGCTGCGCGAGGCGGGGCTCGTCGACGCGGAGCGGCGGGGCACCTGGGTGTACTACCGTGCCCGGCCGGCCATCCTGCGCCAGCTCGCCGCGCTGCTCACCGTCGAGCCGACCACCGCCGCGTAAGCCGCCGCCGACGCACGCCAAGACGAAGAGAAGAGACGGATGACCATCGCATTACGGCGGCGCCTGCTGGCCGAGTTCACCGGCACCGCCCTGCTGGTCACCGCCGTGGTCGGCTCCGGCATCATGGCCACCACCCTCTCCCCCGACGACGTCGGGCTCCAACTGCTGGAGAACTCGGTCGCCACCGCGTTCGCCCTGGGCGCCCTGATTCTGATCTTCGGGCCGGTCTCCGGGGCGCACCTCAATCCGGTCGTGTCCGCGGCGGGCTGGTTCCTCGGCCGCCGCACCGGCACCGGCCTCACCGGCCGTGACCTCGCCGGTTAGAGCGCGGCCCAGATCCTCGGGGCCATCACGGGGTCGGTCCTCGCCAACCTCATGTTCGACCTGGCCGCCGTCGACTTCGCCGCCAGGGACCGCGCGGCGGGACACCTGTGGCTCGGTGAGGTCGTCGCCACCGCCGGGCTGATCCTGCTGATCTTCGCCCTCGCCCGCTCCGGTCGCGCGCCGGTCGCCCCGGCCGCCGTCGGCGCCTACATCGGCGCGGCGTACTGGTTCACCTCGTCCACCTCGTTCGCCAACCCGGCGGTCACGATCGGGCGGGCGTTCACCGACACCTTCGCCGGCATCGCCCCCGCCTCCGTGCCCGGCTTCGTCATCGCCCAGCTCATCGGCCTCGCCGTCGGCATCGTGCTCCTTGCCGCCCTCTACCCCGACGCCGGACGGGCCGCCGACCAGGTGGTCGTTCCGGCGAACGGGCGCGACCGGGCGCTCGACGATCCCGCCTGAACACGCCAGCTCACCCGCCGATTCCGGCCCGGGCGCCGGTCAACCGGCCCGGCGACCCGTACCTCGAGAGAGGCTCCTGATGTCCGACAAGCCCAGCGTCCTGTTCGTCTGCGTGCACAACGCCGGCCGCTCCCAAATGGCCGCCGGCTGGCTGCGCCACCTCGCCGGCGACACCGTCGAAGTCCGCTCCGCCGGCTCCGCCCCGGCCGAGACGGTCAACCCCGCCGCGGTACAGGCCATGCGCGAGGTCGGCATCGACATCACCGACCAGACCCCCAAGCTCCTCGAGTACGCCACGGCCGAGTCCTCGGACGTCATCGTGACCATGGGCTGCGGTGACGCCTGCCCGGTCTTGCCCGGCAAGCGCTACGAGGACTGGAAACTCGACGACCCCGCCGGCAAGGGCGTCGAAGCCGTACGCCCCATCCGCGACGAGATCCGCGCCCGGGTGGAAAAGCTCCTCACCGAGCTGCGCCCGACAACCTGACCCGTCATCTCCACGCCTCCTTGCCACCCCGCGCGGCCACGACATCGACAACCGCTCGACCACGCCGGAGATCCGAATCTGGTGTCAGGTGCCGGGCCAGGGCTGCTGCGGCGAGCAGCGCCAGGAACAGGCACACGCCAGGCCACCCGAGGTAGGTGTAGGCGCGGGCTCCGAGCCAGGAGCCCACGCCGCCCCCCAGATAGGCGCACGTCATGTAGGCGGTGTTGCGTCGGCTTCGCGCCTCCGGGCACAGGGCGTAGTTCCGCACCTGGTTGGCGACCATGCCGGACTGCATCCCGACATCGAGCAGCAACGTACCCAGCACCAGAGCAGCCAGGCCCGTCGTCCCGCCGAGGCTGCCGAACCCGAGGACGACGGCCGAGACGATGACCACGAGCATGCAGACGAGGTTCACCGGGGCCGGTCCCCGACGGTCCACCTGACGTCCGGCGATCGGTGTGCAGAGCATCGTTCCCGCGTTGACCAGTGCGAGCATGCCGACCGCCGGTGCGCCCAGGCCGTACGTCGGGCCGGTCAGCAGCAGTGCCACGCCCGTCCAGGCCGCCGAGAAACCAGCGAATATCGTCGCCTGATAGAAGCAGGAACGGCGCAGGTCCGGCTCGGTACGCAGCAAGCGCAGCGGTTCGGCCAGCAGCCTCGGATAACGGTGCCCGGACGGCGGAGGCGTGGTCGGCAGTACGCGGGCCATCACCACAGCGACGAACAGCACGACCGCCGCGGCTACCAGGTAGGGACCGCGCCAGCCCAGCCAGTCACCGACGGTCCCTGCGACAGTGCGGGACAGCAGCATGCCGGCGATCGAGCCGCTCAGCAACGTCCCGCTGACCGCTCCACGCTGGTCGTCGGCTACGAGGCCGGCCGCCATCGGACCAACGATCGGCGCCACCACGGTCGTGACGCCGACGAGGGCGCTCGTGCCGATGAGCGACGGCAGCGAGGGAGCGAGGCTCGCGGCGAGCAGTCCCAACCCGGTGAGAGCGAGCAGCGTGACGATCAGTGGCCGGTGCGCGAGTCGATCGCCCAGCGGCACCAGCAGGAAGATCCCGGCAGCGTAGCCGAACTGCGTCGCGGTGACGACCAGTGCGGCCGAGTCGAGGCTGACGTGCAGGCCGGCCGCGACCAACGGGCTGATCGTCTGCGGGAAGTAGATGTTGCCGACGGCCACCCCGCACGTGAGGGCCAGCAGCAGGACCACCCGGCGGCTCATGCCGCACCCGCCTCCTGGAAATCGTCGGGCACGTCAGTCCACCGCTCCGCCGGCCACGTAGATGACCTGGCCGGTGACGAACCCCGCCTCGGGGTTCACGAGGAACGACGCGGTGTACGCGATGTCCTCCGGCTGGCCGACCCGGCGGACCGGGATCGACTGCGCCACGATCCGCTGATGCTCTTCGAAGCTGCGACCGCGCCGCCGGGCCGCGACCCTGGTCATGTCACTGACGACGAAGCCCGGGGCGATGGCGTTGGCGGTCACGCCGTGCGGCCCGAGCTGGCGGGCGAGCGACTTGGTGAAGCCGATCAGGCCAGCCTTCGCGCTGGCGTAGTCGACGCGGCCGGCATCGCCGAGCGCGGAAATGCTCGACATGTTGACGATCCGTCCCCAGCCGGTCGCCGTCATGTAGGGGGTCACAGCCCGGGTGAGGAAGAAGGCGCCCCGCAGACTGACTCCCGTGACCGCGTCCCACTGCTGGGTGCTCGTCTCCTCGACGCCGGCGTTGGGGCCGCCGATGCCAGCGTTGTTGATCAGCACCGTTGGTGGTCCCAACTCTGCGGCGATCCGGGTGACGGCAGTGGCCACGGCGTTCTCGTCATCGACGTCGGCGGCGAAGGCAGCCGCTGTTCCGCCGTCGGCGGTGATGGCTCCGACGGTGCCGGCGCAGTCCTCCTCGCTCAGGTCAATCACCCCGACCGCGAGGCCGTCCCGCGCCAGGCGCCGGGCCACCGCCGCTCCGATTCCTCGCGCCGCACCCGTGACGATCGCCGTACACCCTCGGTTGGCCTGATCTGCCGTGTTGATCTGATGTGTCATGCCGGAGAGTCCATGGCACGGGCCGTCGGCCGCCAAGCGATGTAGCATATTGCTTAATGATCAGCTTCGTACTCGGCGTCGAGGACCTCGCGGACACCCGATTCGGAATCTCACCGATCCACGAGACCGTGCTGAGTTTCCGGGTACTGCGCGAGCCCGGCCTCTACGCGCTGCACCTACCGTGGCGAAGATCGGTTCTGGGCAGGCTCGACGCCCTCGACACTGAGCTGTTGACGGCCCTGGTCGGGCCGGACCGCGCCCTTCCGGATTTCCTGACGCCGCGGCCGACGAGGTTCGCCGCGACATTCGAGGAAGAGCTGACCACCGTACGCCGGACGCCTCCGGGCATCGTCCGCCGCGACGTGTTGGCCGCGTACCCGCGTGGCCGGCTCCCCGACGTCCTGCGGGAGATCGCCGCAGACGACGACGCTCCTGCCCTCGCGCTTCGCGATGCCGTCTGTGCTGCTCTGCAGCGCTACTGGGACGTAGCGATCAAGCCGACCTGGCCACAGATGCGACTCGTACTCGAAGCCGACATGACCTACCGCGCCCGGCAGCTGGCCCTAGGCGGCGCGCGCCTGCTCTTCGCCGACATGCACCCGAACCTGCGGTGGCACGACGGCGTGCTGCACATCGACAAGATGATCGGCAGGCACCGGGTCCTGGTGTCCGGCCGAGGACTGCTGCTGCTGCCATCGGTGTTCGCCCACAAGCCCGCCCCACCGGTCAGTCCGGAGCAACCACCACTGCTGGCATACCCCTGCCGTGGCGTAGCGACGCTGTGGGCCCCGACGCCGACCGCCGACGGGGCCGCCCTCACGTCGCTTCTCGGCGCGCCCAGAACTCGACTGCTGGGCCTCCTCGACGAGCCGCTGCCGACGGTGGAGATCGCTCGCCGGCTCACCGTGACGCCCAGCGCCGTTTCGCAGCACCTGCGGGTGCTGCACGCGACAGGCCTGGTCAGCCGCACGCGCGACGGACGGCACGTGCTGTACCGCCGCAGCCCGCTCGGGGATCAGCTCGTGGCCCCCGCGTCGCAGTCGGTGTTTGCGGCCGAGGTCGGCTGAAGCCACCGATCTGACCGGGCCGGGCCGATCGCGTCGGTTCCCGCTGAACGCCGCTCAGCCCTGGCCTGGTTCGCCGGTCTGCTCCCACATCGACTTCATCTCGCCGAACGCCTGCTCCATGATCTGGACCATGGCGGCCTGGGCGCGGTCGCCGTCGCGGCGCTGGATCGCCTGCGCCACGTCGGCGTGCAGTTGAAGTGCCTGCTCGTGCGGGTAGTGCGGCATCAGGTCGTAGTGGTGGCGGCCGGTGAGCACCTCCGCCACCAGGTCCTGCAGCTTGACGAACATCTCGTTGCCCGAGGCGGCCAGCACCCGCCGGTGGAACTCGATGTCGAGGTCGAGGAAACGCTCCTCGTCCCCGGCCTTCCCGGCGGCCCACATCTTGGCCGCCAAACCGACGAGGTCGCTGGCCTCGTCGTGGTCGACCCGGCGGGCGGCCAGCCAGGCGGCGTGCGGCTCGACGGCCGTCCGTAGTTCGGTGATCGAGCGCATCTGCGCCATCCGGCCGTCCGAGGCCAGGCGCCAACGGATCACCTGCGGGTCGAAGACGTTCCAGTCGCGTGTCGGCCGGATCATCACCCCGACCCGGCGGCGGGTCTCGATGAACCCCATGGCGGCGAGCACCCGCAGGACCTCGCGGACGACCGAGCGGGACACGCCGTACCGGTCGACCAGCTCGTCGATGTTGAGGACGGAGCCCGGCGTCAGCTGGCCGCCGCAGATGGCGGTGCCGAGGTGGTCGAGAACTTGTGCGTGCAGCCCGGCCTCGGCAGGGGCCTTCTTTTGGACGGCTGCAACCCCTGATGAGGACCGGTCCACACGTTGGAGCATATCAGTTGAAGATCACCCCTTGAATAAATCCGCTTTGTCGGCCTAGCATCCGGACGTTAAGCGGACGTTAACAGCGAGGTCGCGCTCTACCCCCGAAGCGACGACCACGACAGAAGGAGAGATGGACGTGCGGCGTCGATCGATATTGGGAACTTCTCTGGCCGTGGTTGCCGCCATGGGCCTGTCTGCGTGCGGCGGCGGCGGGGACGACAGCGCCTCGTCGAAGACCGTGCGGGTGACCCTGGCCAATCACGTGTGGACGGAGAACATCAAGCAGGCCCTGCCCGAGTTCGAGAAGCAGACCGGCCTGAAGGTCGAGATCACGCAGCTCGGCGAGGACCAGCTCTCCGACCAGTACAACGTGAAGCTCAACGCCGGCTCCAGCGACATCGACGTGATGATGTACCGCCCCCTGCAGGAGGGGAAGCTGTTCGCCAAGAACAAGTACCTCGCCGACCTGTCCGACGAGGTGAAGTCCAACAAGGACTGGGACGTCAGCGACTTCCAGGCCGGCCCGGTGGACGCCACCTCGTACGAGGGCAAGGCGGTCGGTGTCCCGATCATCACCGAGCAGGAGGTCCTCTACTACCGCAAGGACCTGCTGGGCAAGGCCGGTCTGACCGCCCCGCCGAAGACGCTCGACGAGCTCAAGGCGGCCGCCGCCAAGATCAAGGCCGCCGACCCGAGCGTCGCGGGCTTCGTGGCGCGTACCGGCAAGTCGCCGGCGGTCACCCAGTTCTCCAGCTTCCTCTACAGCTTCGGCGGTGACTTCGTCGACAGCAGCGGCAAGGCCGCCGTCAACAGCGAGCAGGCCAAGCAGGCGTACGCCTACTACGGCGGGCTCCTCAAGGACCACGGCCCGGCGAACGTCAGCACCGACATGAGCTGGCCCGAGGCGATGGCCATCTTCACCCAGGGCAAGGCGGCGTTCTACACCGAGGCCAACTCGCTCTACAAGAACGCCACCGACCCGGCCAAGTCGAAGGTCTCCGAGACTGTCGGCTTCGCGCCCTTCCCGGCCGGCCCCGCCGGTTCGAAGCCCTACAACATCCCCTCCTGGGCGCTGGGCATCAACGACAACTCGGAGAACCAGAGCAACGCCTGGAAGTTCGTCGAGTGGGCGACCAGCAAGGAGCAGACGCTCGCGCAGCAGAAGTCCGGCGTGCCGGGCGCGCGTACCTCGGTCTGGGCCAACCCGGAGGGCACGGCCACGTACCCGAAGGACCTCGTCGAGGCCATCGCGGCCAGCACCAAGGACGGCGTGGGTCACGACCGGCCGCTGGTCAACAAGGTCGCCCAGGCCCGCGAGATCGTCGGCCAGCCGATCGTCGACGCCATCGCCGGCAAGGACGCGGCGGCGGCGGCCGACACCGCCAACGAGGCGTTCCAGAAGTTCCTGGACGACGAGGCCAAGTAAGCCTGGCGCGGGGGTGGCGGAGCCGTCCGGCCCCGCCACCCCCGCCCGGTCCGCCCACCCCGGAGATCTCATGGCAGCAGTGACCACCCCCACCCGATCGCCCCGCAGAGCCTCGGAGACGCCGGACACGCCGGCGTGGGCACGCTGGGCCAACGACCACCGCAAGTGGCTCTTCGCGGCGCCGGCCATGATCTTCGTCGCCGCGCTGATCGTCTTTCCGCTGGCCTGGACCGGATACCTCAGCCTCACCGACGCCGAAGGCTCGGTCCGGGCGGAATCCGAGTTCGTGGGCTTCCAGAACTACGTCGAGGTGCTCTCGGACACCGACCGGTTCTGGCCCGCCGTCGGCCGAACCGCCGCGTTCACCGTGGTCGCGCTGCTGTTCGAGGTCGTCCTCGGCATGGCGATCGCGCTGCTGCTGTGGCGACCGTTCCGGGGTCAGAAATGGGTCCGGGTCGCCATCCTGATGCCGTTGGTCGCCACCCCGGTCGCGGTCGGCATGATGTGGCGGCTCATCTTCGACCCGAACATCGGGCTTGCGAACCAGGTCCTCGGCTGGATCGGCATCGGCCCTCAACCGTGGCTGGCCGGCCAGCACTCGGCGCTGCCCACGACGATCTTCATCGACGTCTGGCAGTGGACCCCGATGGTGGTGCTGATCCTGCTCGCCGGCCTGACCTCGCTCTCCGACGAGCCCCAGGAGGCGGCGCGCATCGACGGCGCCAGCACCTGGCAGCGGTTCCGGCACGTCACCCTGCCGCTGGTGATGCCGACCGTGATCGTCGCGATCCTGCTGCGCGGCATCGACGCGCTGAAGACCTTCGACATCCTCTACGCCACCAAGGGCCGCGGCGGCGGCTCCTTCCACGAGGTCGAGACGCTCAACGTGTACGCCTACGGCTTGAGCTTCGACTACAACGAGTACGGCATCTCATCGACGGTTCTCATCGTCTTCTTCCTGATCATCATCGGATCGATGTGGGCCCTGACGTCGCGTAGGAAGGAGGCGCAGCGATGAAGTCCCGCCCCGCCTACCGGGTGTTCCGCGTGGTGGCGCTCGCCGTCGTGGTGATCGCGCTGCTCGCACCGCTGATCTGGATGGTCGCCGCGTCGTTCAAGACGAACGTCGACATCTACGACACGGGCAAGGCGCTCGCCTTCTCGCCCACCCTGGACAACTACGCGAACGTCCTGGAGCAGGCCAACTACGCCCAGTTCATCGGCAACAGCCTCTGGGTGGCCTTCGCGGCCACCGTGCTCTCCATCGTCCTGGGCGTGCCGGCGGCGTACTCCATGAGCCGCTTCAACATGCGCAAGTCCGCCCTCGTGGTGCTGATGGCGCGGGTCATCCCCGGCGTCTCCCTGCTGGTGCCCTGGTACTACGTCTTCTCGAACCTGAAGATGGTCGGCGGCTTCAGCGTGCTCATCCTCAGCCACATGTTCGTGTCGCTGCCGCTGGTGGTCTACATCATGATGGGCTACTTCGACAGCCTCCCCATCGAGCTCGAGGAGGCGGCGCTCGTCGACGGGTTGACCCACATCGGCGCGTTCCGCCGGATCACGCTGCCGCTGTCGATACCGGGCGTGGCCACCGCCGGCATCCTGTCCTTCATCTTCTCCTGGAACAACTTCATGTTCGCCCTCGTGCTCTCCGGGGCCGACACCAAGACCCTGCCCGTCGCGATCTTCGACTTCGTCGGCTACGCCAGCATCGACTGGGGCGGCCTCATGGCGGCGGCCAGCGTCGTCACGCTGCCGATCATGTTGATCGCCCTGTTCGTGCAGAAGTACGTCGTCTCCGGCCTCACCGCCGGCGCGACGAAGGGCTGAGGACACCGTGACGACAATCGCTCGGGTCGAGACCTTCCTGGTCGCCCCCCGCTGGCTCTTCGTCCGCGTCGAGACCGAATCCGGGATCGTCGGCTGGGGCGAGGCGACCTGCGAGGGCCGCTCCGAAACCGTCCGCACCGCCGTGGAGCAGCTCAGCGAGCTCCTGATCGGCCGCGACGCGCTACGGATCGAGGACCACTGGCAGACCATGACGAAGGGCTCCTTCTACCGGGGCGGCCCGATCCTGGCCAGCGCCGTGTCCGGCCTGGACCAGGCGCTGTGGGACATCGCCGGCAAGCGGTACGGGGCGCCGGTGCACCAACTGCTCGGCGGCCCGGTCCGGGACCGGATCCGGGTCTACGGCTGGGTCGGCGGCGACGAGCCCAGCGAGGTCCGCGACCACATCGCGGCGCAGGTGGCGGCCGGGCTGACCGCCGTCAAGATGAACGCCTCGGGGCGGATGAGCCCGATCGCGTCGGTCGCGGAGCTGGACGGGGTGGTCCAGCGGGTCGCCGCCGCCCGGGAGGTGCTGGGCGACGAGCGTGACGTCGCCGTCGACTTCCACGGCCGGTTCACCCTCGCCAACGCCCGCCGCGTCGCCCCGCTGCTCGAGCCGTACCGGCCGCTCTTTCTCGAAGAGCCGGTCGTACCGGAGAACTCCCACCTCATCGGCGACTTCGTGCGGTCCACGACCACGCCCGTGTCGACCGGAGAGCGGCTCTACAGCCGGCAGGAGTTCCTGCCCGTCTTCCAGGCCGGCATCGCGGTCGCCCAGCCGGACCTCTCGCACGCCGGCGGGATCTCCGAGGTACGCCGGATCGCCGCGCTCGCCGAGGTCTACGACGTGCAACTCGCCCCGCACTGCCCGCTCGGGCCGATCGCCCTCGCGGCGTGCCTGCAGATCGGCTTCGCCACACCCAACTACCTGATCCAGGAACAGAGCATCGGCATCCACTACAACCTCGGCGCCGAGGTGCTCGACTACGTCGTGGAGACCACGCCGCTGCTCTTCGTCGACGGGCACATCGAGCGGCTCACCGCGCCGGGGCTCGGCATCGAGATCGACGAGCAGGCGGTACGGGCAGCGGACAAGCGCGGGCACGTGTGGCGCAGCCCCACCTTCCGGCACCCCGACGGCTCCTACGCGGAATGGTGAGCATGACCCTCGACCTGACCGGCGAACTCGCCGCGGCCCGCGTACTGGGGATCATCCGCGGCACCGACACGGCCGCCGCGATCGCCACCGGCGTGGCGCTGCTCCAGGAGGGCGTACGCATCGTCGAGGTGGCCCTCACCACGCCGGGAGCGTTGCGCGCCATCGAGGCCATCCGGGCGGCCGCGCCCGTCGGAGCGCTGATCGGCGCGGGAACGGTGCTCACCGCCGCCGACGTCGCCGACGTGGCCGCCGCCGGAGCGCACTTCGTCGTCACCCCGGCGGTCGTCGAGTCGATCCCCGAGGCCGTTCGCCGCGGGCTACCGGTCGCCGCCGGGGCGCTCACACCGACCGAGGCGTACACCGCGGTCCGGATGGGGGCGTCCGCGGTGAAGCTCTTCCCCGCCTCGCTCGGCGGGCCGGCGTACCTCCGGGCGCTGCGCGACCCGTTCCCGGAGCTTCCCCTCGTCGCGGTCGGTGGGGTGGGCCTGGCCGAGATGCCCGCCTACCTGGCTGCCGGGGCCATCGCCGTCGGCGTCGGCGGCCCGCTGGTGGGCGACGCCGCGTCCGGCGGCGACCTCGACGCGCTGCGCGTCCGGGCGCGCGCCTACCTGGCGGCGGCGACCGACCGGCCGGTCTCATGACCGCGGTCGACCTGCTCACCTTCGGCGAGTCACTGGTGTCGCTGCGGTCGGCCGGACCGCTGGCGCTCGGGGGCGCCCTGACCATGCACCTGGCCGGCGCGGAGTCGAACGTCGCGATCGGTCTGGCCCGGCTCGGCCACCGGGCCGCCTGGGTCGGTCGGGTCAGCGACGACGAGCTGGGCGAGTACGTGCTGCGGCAACTGCGCGCCGAAGGCGTACGCGTCGACGGCGTGACCACCGATCCCGCCCGGCCGGCCGGGCTGATGTTCCTGGAGCGGCGCACCGCCGACGTGACCCGGGTGCGGTACCACCGGACAGGCTCCGCCGGGTCCGCCCTGAGCGTCGAGGACGTGCGCACACCGATCGCCGAGGGTGCCCGCGTGCTGCATCTGACCGGGATCACCCCGGCGCTGTCCGGCAGCGCCCGCGACGCCGCCACCTGGGCGGCCGAGGCCGCCTCCCGGTCCGGAACGCTGGTCTGCCTCGACGTCAACTACCGGGCCCGGCTCTGGACCCGGGAGGCGGCCCGCGCGACGCTCACCCCGCTGACCGCGTACGCCTCGCTGGTCATCGCCTCCGCCGACGAGCTGGACCTCGTCGACGAGCCCGGGGCGGACGAGTCCACCGTCGTCGCGCGCCTGCTGACGCGCGGCGTGCGGACCGTCCTGGTCAAGCTCGGCGCCGACGGCGCCCGGGCACACACCCGCCAGGGCGTCCGACACGTCGCGGCGGTGCCGGTGACCGCGGTGGACACGGTCGGGGCCGGTGACGCCTTCAGCGCCGGCTACCTCTCCGGGCATCTCGACGGACTCGACCTCGACGGCCGCCTGCGCCGCGCGGTCACCGTGGGCGCCTTCGCCGTCGCCGGCCACGGCGACTGGGAGGGCCTGCCCCGCCGCGCCGAGCTGTCCCTTCTGGACGGACACGAGACCGGAAGCACCATTCGCTAAATCCGCCCAGCGCGGCACCTGAGAAAGGCACCCCGTGAGAATCGTCGCAGCGGACGTCATCGTCTCCAGCCCGGACCGCAACTTCGTCACCCTGAAGATCACCACTGACGACGGGGTCACCGGCCTGGGCGACGGCACCCTCAACGGGCGGGAACTGTCGGTCGCCTCGTACCTGCGCGACCATGTCGTCCCGCTGTTGATCGGGCGCGATCCGCACCGCATCGAGGACACCTGGCAGTTCCTGTACCGCTCCGCGTACTGGCGGCGTGGTCCGGTGACCATGGCGGCGATCGCGGCCGTGGACGTCGCGCTCTGGGACATCAAGGCCAAGGCCGCCGGCATGCCGCTCTACCAGCTGCTGGGCGGCGCGTCGCGGACCGGCATCATGGCGTACGGCCACGCCTCGGGGCGGGACATCCCGGAGCTGTTCGACTCGATCCGCCACCATCTCGAACTCGGGTTCCGATCGATCCGGGTCCAGACGTCCGTCCCGGGCATCAACGCCGTCTACGGGGTCGCCGCCCAGACCAGTGCCGACGGCAAGCGGTACGACTACGAACCGGCGCAGCGCACGCCGCTGCCGGCCGAGGAGGACTGGGACACTCGCTCCTACATGCGTCACCTGCCTGGCGTCTTTGAGGCGGTACGCAACGAGTTCGGGGCCGAGCTTCCGCTGCTGCACGACGGTCACCACCGGATGACCCCGATCCAGGCCGCCCGGCTCGGCAAGGACCTCGAGCCGTACGACCTGTTCTGGCTCGAGGACTGCACTCCCGCCGAGAACCAGGAGGCCCTGCGCCTGGTCCGCCACCACACGACCACGCCGCTGGCGATCGGCGAGGTCTTCAACACCGTGTGGGACTACCAGACGCTCATCCGCGAACAGTTGATCGACTACGTCCGGTCCGCCGTCACCCACACCGGCGGCATCACTGCGATGCGCAAGCTGCTCGACTTCGCCGCGCAGTACCAGATCAAGTCCGGTATCCACGGCCCGACCGACATCTCACCGGTCGGCATGGCCGCCGCCCTGCACCTCGACCTGGCCATCCACAACTTCGGCATCCAGGAGTACATGCAGCACGGCGCCCTGACCGACGAGGTGTTCCGGCAGTCCTTCACGTTCGCCGACGGCTACCTCCACCCGGGCGAGCAGCCGGGCCTGGGCGTGGAACTCGACGAGGAGGCCGCCGAGCGGTTCCCGTACGTGCCGGCCTACCTGCCGTTCAACCGGCTCAAGGACGGAACCGTCCATGACTGGTGAGCAGGGTGCCGGCGCCGGGCCCGGCCGCCGGCAGCCGCCCCGGCACGTCGTCGTGATGGGGGTGTCCGGTGCGGGCAAGACGACAGTGGCGAGAGGAATCAGCGACCTCGCCGGCCTGACCTTCGCCGAGGCCGACGAGTTCCACTCCGAGGCCAACGTGGCGAGGATGCGCTCCGGGGTACCCCTCGACGACGCCGCCCGCTGGCCCTGGCTCCGCGCCCTCGCCGACTGGATGGCCACCCGTGACGCCGAGGGCGTGTCGACGGTGCTGGCCTGCTCGGCGTTGAAGCGGTCCTACCGGGACGTGCTCCGGCAGGGCCCCCCGAGCGTGGACTTCGTCCACCTGGACGGGACGGCCGAGGTCATCCGGGAGCGGATGGCCCGACGCGCGGGGCACTACATGCCGGCGAGCCTCCTGGACTCGCAGCTGGCCATCCTGGAGCGGTTCGAGCCGGGCGAGCCATCGGGTCTGGTGCTCGACGTCTCGCTGCCTCCGGAGCAGCTCGTGTCGGCCGCAGTGGACCGTCTCGGGCTGCGTACCGGAGCCGCCGCCGTAGGTGGGTAGCCGCCGCGCCCACCCTGCCACCGGCACCCGACCTCCGTCCGGGTGACGGCCGGTTCCGCTGCCGCGCCCGTGCCGCCGGTCGCGCTGAACCGTGCGCCCAGCCGCGACATCGGGCGCGCACGTTTTCCGTCCGAACGGGTGGGTACGGCGCAGATCCCCGGACGAGGCAGGCGCATGTTCAATCCGCTGGATCACAGGGGGATCCCACTGGAGCCCTCGGACAGGTGCATCCGGGGCGGTCCCGCGGAAGAACATGAGAAGGGACAGGACCGTGAGCGGCAACCAGTATCAGGAGCAGGACCCCAAGGAGCAGTACCGCGGGCCGGACGAGCAGACCGGCGGCCAACAGCCGGCGCCCGGCACCACCCGGGAGATGCCGGACGAGCCGGACCACGGTGAGGAGAGCTATCAGGGCAGCGGTCGGCTGACCGGCAAGCGGGCGGTCATCACCGGTGGCGACTCCGGCATCGGCCGGGCGGTCGCCATCGCCTTCGCCCGCGAGGGCGCCGACGTGCTCATCACGTACCTGCCCGAGGAGGAGGACGACGCCCGACAGACCGCGCAGCTGATCGAGAAGGCCGGAGGCAGGGCGGTCACCGTCGCCGGCGACATCCGCGACGAGTCGCACTGCGAGGACATCATCTCCCGCGCGGTCAGCGACCTCGGCGGACTGGACATCCTGGTCAACAACGCGGCCTACCAGATGTCCCGGTCCGGTGGCATCACCGACATCACCACCGAGCAGTTCGACCGCGTGCTCAAGACCAACCTGTACGCGATGTTCTGGCTCTCCAAGGCCGCTGTCCCCCACATGAAGCCCGGCTCCACGATCATCAACACCGCGTCGATCCAGGGCTACCAGCCGTCCCCCGACCTGCTCGACTACGCGACCACGAAGGCCGGCATCATCGCCTTCACGAAGGGCCTCGGCGAGAACCTCGCGGACAAGGGCATCCGGGTCAACGCGGTCGCGCCCGGCCCGATCTGGACCCCGCTGATCCCCGCCACCATGCCGGAGGAGAAGGTCGAGTCGTTCGGCGGGGACGTTCCCCTCGGCCGCGCCGGGCAGCCGGCCGAGCTGGCCCCGGCGTACGTCTTCTTCGCCTCGCAGGAATCCAGCTACATCACCGGCGAGGTACTCGGCGTCACCGGCGGCAAGCCGCTGGTCTGACCGTCCCCGCTGATCGGAGGGCCGCCCGCGTGTCGCCGCGGGCGGCCCGTCCGCGTCAGCTCGCGTACTGGCGCAGGATGGCGTTCGCCGTGCCGGTCACCGGCGCGCCGGCTTCGGTCGCCTCGACCAGCCGCCGGTAGGCCGACCCGAGAGCGATGTTGTCCCGGTCCATCAGCAAGCCGAGCGCCCGTTGCACGAGATCACGGCTGAGCAGCGCGTCCGCGAGCCCCGCGAGAAACTGCTCGCTGCCGGCGTCCATCCGCGGCAGCACCTGGGTCGGTCCGGCGAGATAGCAGGACTGGACCCGCTGGATCAGCAGCCGCATGCCGGCGGCGTCCCGGGCGTAGAGGTTCAGCGCGGCCACCAGGACGCCGCTGCCGGCGAAGAGCGGAACGGACAGCGAGGCCCGGACCCCGTACCGCCAGGCCACGTCCCGAAAGCCGGGCCAGACCACCACGCCGCCAATGTCGGGTACGCCGACCGTCTCGCCGGAATGCAGCGCCAGCAGGCAGGGGCCGGCGTCCTCCGCGTACTGGGCCAAGTCGACGGCCTCGGCCACCTCATTGCTGGACGCGTGGGTGCGGTGGCCCTCCACGGCGAACACGGTGATCGAGGCGAAGTCGACCGGATCCACCACCTCCGCGCTCAGCCGGACGATCGTGCTCAGCTGCCCCGGCAGTGCCGGAGAGTCGTCGGGCAGCCCGGCGAGGACGAGCAGTGCCTCCCTCAGCTCGGGGTCCGGCTGGGGCGAGGACAATCCATCTCCTTGATCGGCTGGCCTGGTGCTCACGCCCGAGTTCTCCGAACTGCCTGGTTGACGAGGGCCTTAGCGACATCACGAACCTTGCGGTTGGTGTCCTGAGAGATCTTCGACAGCAGCGCGAACGCCTCCTCCGGCGAGCAGCGTCGCTCCCCGATGATGATTCCCTTGGCCTGCTCGATCACCGCCCGGCCCCGCATCGCCTCCCGCATCTGCTCGGCCAGCGTGGCGGCGCTGTCGTACAGGTGCGCGTTGGCCAGCGCCACCGCCGCGTACGCGGCGAAGCGCTCGGCGATGGCGATGGCCGCCGGATCGAAGGCGTTCGCCGCGGCGCCGTGGACGTTGAGCGTACCCACCACCGACCCCTGGATCGGTAGCCCGATCGACAGCGAACTTTCGACCCCGACGGCACGAGCCCTGGCCGCCCATTCCGGCCACCGCTGCTCAGCGGCCATCTCCGGCACCGAGATGCTGTCCCCGCTGGCGGAGGCATCCAGGCACGGCCCCCGGTGCTGCTCGTACTGCCACTCGTCCAGTTGACAGGCCACGTCACCGGTGAACGCGGCGGTCCAGTTGGCCCGGCCCCGGACCAGAGTGACAGAGACGTCCCTGGTCCCGGGAACGCTTCGGTTGGCCAGCTCGGCGATCCGGCGCAGCATCTCATCGAGGCTGGTCTCGTCGAGCCTGATCCGGCCCAGCTCGGCCAGGGCGTCGGCGGGATCCACGGTCGGCTGTGTCATCGCCAAACAGTCCTTGTCAGCCGGCACGCGCCAGCAGGTCGGGGCCACGAATGGACGGTCGCCCCCCATCAGACACCCGGCAGCGTCTCGCCGAGCGGCCGTCGTGGCTCCTGTCCCTACCCACTGGTCGCCGGCTCACACCCCGGGTCTGGCGTGCCCCGGGACCAAGTCCTGCCCGGGGCCGCGGTGTCGACGCCGGAGACTTGGCAGCGACCCGAATACCTGACTAAAGTCAGCTAAGTGAAATCTGAACTCGTCGCCGCGGTGCGGCGTTTCAACCGGACGGTGACCCAGCGCGTCGGCGCACTCGACGACGAGTACATGACCTCCGGACGCCCCCTGGCGCAGGCGCGACTGCTGTGGGAGATCGGTCCGGACGGCGCCGAGGTCGCGGCGCTACGGGCCCGACTCGGTCTGGACTCGGGCTACCTCAGCCGGCTGCTGCGCACCCTGCAAGGCGACGGGCTCGTCACGGTCGGGCCGGCCGAGCAGGTCGGCGGCGACGCACGCGTACGGGTGGCGGCGCTCACCGAAGCTGGGCGGGCGGAGTGGGCCACGCTCGACGAGCGCTCCGACGAGTTCGCCTGGTCGATCCTCGCACCGCTGTCCGGGCAACGCCGCGACCAGCTCGTCGCGGCGATGGCCCAGGTCGAGCGGCTGCTCATCGCGTCGATGGTGGTCGTCGAGCCCTGCCCGCCCAGCGATCCGCGCGCCCGGGCATGCCTGCGCGCCTACGCCCGGGACATCGCCCGGCGCTTCGACGACGGGTTCGACCCGGCACTGAGCAACCCTGTCCACGACGAGGAGCTCGTCCCGCCCGCCGGTGTGTTCCTGCTGGCCACCCTCAACTCCGAGCCCGTCGGCTGCGGCGCGGTCAAACTGCATCCCGACGCACCTGCCGAGATCAAGCGGGTCTGGGTGGCAGACACCGTGCGGGGGCTCGGCATGGGCCGGCGGATACTCGGCGACCTGGAGCGGTACGCGGCCGAGCGAGGCTGGACCAGGGTGCGGCTGGACACGAACCGGAACCTCACCGAGGCGATCGCGATGTACCACTCGGCCGGGTACCGGGAGATCGAGCCGTACAACACCGAGCACTTCGCCCACCACTGGTTCGAGAAACAGCTCGATCCATCCCAGGGCTGAAACAACTGCCACGGCTGCTCGCCGGCACGTTGAGGGCGGGTGGCCCGGGCTGTTAGCGTCGTCGGTCGTGGACAACGCTGATGACCTGCGACTCGCGTTCGACACATCGGATCTGGCGGCGGACCTCGCGCTCGCTCACTTCGAGTCTGGCGTTTCGGCAACGCTGAAGGCCGACGGCACACCAGTCACGGAAGCCGACCGGGCAGTCGAGCGACTGTTTCGCGAGACGTTGTCCGCGGCGCGGCCGGAAGATGCGCTCCTCGGCGAGGAACTTGGTCGACTCGGTGAGTCCGATCGGGTCTGGATCATCGACCCGGTCGACGGCACGTCGTTCTTCAGTCGGCGTGACCCGAACTGGCGAGTTCACATCGCGCTGGAGGTTGCCGGGATCACTGAGCTCGCGGTCGTCACCGCTCCTGCGCTGCGACGCTGCTGGTGGGCGACCCGAGGCGGCGGTTCCTTCGAGTCGTCCTGGCCACGCGAGGAGGCCGAGTCGAAGCGCCTGGAAGTCAGCACCACTTCGCTGGTGGCTGATGCGCGGATCGATGCTCTGGACGACGCGTCCACAGCCCGACTCCCACCGGGCGTGGCCCGCTCACCGGCAAGCCCCCTCCCGCTCGTCGAGCTCGTTCGTGGCGAGATCGACGCCTTCCTGGTCGAGCGATACCACATCTGGGATCACGCGCCATGGATTCTGCTCGTCGAGGAGGCGGGCGGGCGTTTCACCGATCGGACCGGCGGACATGCGGGCGATCAAGGCGGTGGCCTGTACTCCAACGCCAACCTGCACGGTCAGTTGCTCACCGCGCTTCAATACCCGGCGCGCCCCTGACCGCCGGGACCGAGCGACCTCCGGCGCTGTGGTCATATCAGGTCAGCGTGGCAACCACATACGCGGCGGCCTCAGCGATGAGCGCCTGATCATGCTCCGTATCCTTCTCGGCCTTGCTCGACATGATTCCGATGACCAGTGGCGCGGCTGCCGGGGGCCATACGACACCTATGTCGTTCACGGTGCCGTAGCCGCCGGTCCCGGTCTTGTCAGCCACGGTCCAGCCCCGCGGCACACCGGCCCGGATCCGTTGCGCACCGACGCTGGTGGCGTTGCGCTCCAGCAGGTCACGAAGAAAGGCCCGCTTGTCAGGTGGCAGGGCCTCCCCCAGCACGATGTGCTGGTAGTTGGTGCTCAACGCTCGCGGGCTGGTCGTGTCCCGCGGGTCCCCCGGGATGGCACTGGCGACCGCCGGCTCGATCCGATCCATCCGGGTGACCGTGTCGCCGAGGCCACGGACGTACGCCGTCAGCTCTCTCGGCCCGCCCAGGTCACGCAGCAGGAGATTGCCGGCCGTGCCATCGCTGTAGCGGACTGCGGCGTCACTCAGTTGACGGAGCGTCATCCCCCTGGCCACATGCTGCCGGGTGATGACGGAGCTCTCCATGAGATCGTCCCTGGTGTACCGGACGACGCTGCTCAGATCTGACAGCGGATGACGATGCAGCACCGCTGCCGCAGCGAGCCCTTTGAACGTCGAGCAGAACGGGAACCGTTCGTCCGCCCGATGGGCGATCGTGGCCCCGGTGCCGGTGGCCAGTGCGTACACGCCGAGGCGCGCGTCGAACTTTCGTTCCAACGAGGCCAGGTGATCGTGATGGTCGTTGGGCGAGGCCGTCGCGGGAGAGATCGGCGCGGAGGAAGGCGAGACAGAGGCGGAGGCGGAGGAAGAGGCGGCCGGCGGGTTGTCGCGCTCCGTGCAACCGGCCAATGGCACAACGACCGCCGCCCCCAGCAGAGCGCGTCGAGTGATGGCCGGCTGCGCTGACGTCATGAGCTTTCCTCCGCTGATCGGTCGCGAGGATGGCGCGGCCCGGCCACCCCCTTATGCGACACGCGCCGCCGACCACCAACGGTTGCATTCCCGCCCGCACCGCCAGGCCGAACACCCGGACGAGGGCGTGTCACGCGACTGCGGACACCGGAATGACTGGAGTGTCGTCGTTGATGTCCGGCCCGAAGAACTTGAACACCACGAGACCGTCGGCGCCCGTGTTCTCCACGAGGTGCGGTGCCGTCGCCACGCCGTGGGTCACCAGGCAGCTCGCCGCGGTCGGCCCGTCCCGACTACACGGCGTGACTGCAGTACCGGCGGTCGCGTCACTCAGGTACGCCGGTGGACGGGAATGCCTCCACGACCGCGAAGTAGTGGTCGAGGAAGGCCTGCTCCCGCACGTCGAGCGCGACCTCGTGCGACGCCGGAAGGCGGCCCGACCGGGCGCCGTAGCCTGCCTCCGCACCAGACTCGACGTCGTCGGCGGGCCGCCAGGTCGTGGTGCCCGCCGCCGGCCCGCCCTCGCACCTGACGGCCACCTCGCCGGGGGCGAAGGAGCAGAGCGAAGAATCGAAGAGCGTCGCCGCCGCCAGCGGGTCGTGAAACGTGACCTCCGGCCGGTCGGCGAACCAGGACGCGGCCATGTCGGCCACCGGGCGCAGCAGCGGGGCGTCGCACCGCTGGAGAAACTCGTCGGCCTTCATTCGGACCTGGTTCGTGACGTCGAGCCCGATCGAGCGGTGGACCGGTACCGCCGCGGCGTAGACGCGGGCCGCCGCATGCGGATCACAGTGGATGTTCCACTCCGGGCCGGACCCGGCGGCGAACGCCCCGCCCATCATGACCAGCGACCGCAGCAACGAGGGAATCTGCGGGTCGACGGCGAACAGCAGCGCGACGTTCGTCAGCGGGCCGATCGCCAGCAGCGTCACCTGACCCGGGTGCGCGTGGATGGTCCGCCGCAGGAACTCCACCGCCTCGCCAGCGGGGAACGAACTGTCGTGATCCCATCGTGCGAGCGCGGCGGCCTGCGGCGGTGCGCCCTGGACCGGTGCGCTGGCCAACGGTGCCGCCGCCCCGGGGTAGATCGGCACGTGGCGGCCCGCCACCTGGCAGAGCACGCTGGCGAGGGCGGCCCGCTGCTCCGGCTCGGCGGTGACCGTCGTGATGCCGAGCAGATCGCAGCGCGGCTGCGCCAGCAGATAGGCGAGGCACACCGCGTCGTCGATGTCATTGCCGATGTCGGTGTCCACTAGGACCAGATGGCGGTTATCCATGGCGGATCCATTATCCAAGCAGGCAGGCCGAACACCAGGGTTGCCCGGCGGTTCCCCCACTCACCGCCGGGAGACCGCCGTACGCGTAGCGACCGGACCCGGCGCGAGGAGACCGCATGTGGCGTGAACTGCGAAAGCACGGCCTGACGGTCGCGATGCTGGGCGCCTTCGTGATCTTCCTTGCGCTCCAGAGCGTGTTTGGTTGGCACGTTCACAACGAAGAACTGACCCGGTACGGCAGGGAAGGGTTGTCGTATCTGGCGTACCTGGGCACCGGGCACTTCGCCGAGGCGACCTTCGAGAACTGGGAGTCGGAGTTCCTGCAGATGGGCGGCTATGTTCTGCTCACCGCGTACCTGGTGCAGCAGGGTTCGTCCGAGTCGAAGCCGGTGAACCAGGGCGACCGCGAGGAGGATCGGGCGGAGAACGCCACCACCGACTCACCCTGGCCGGTGCGGGTGGGCGGCCTTCCGTTGGTGATCTACCGCAACAGCCTGTCCATCGCCCTGCTGATGATCTTCGCGGGTCGTTCATCGGTCATCTGCTCGGGGGTACAGCCGACTACAACGAGCAGCAGATGTTGGAAAGTGGCGCTGCCCCGATCAGTGCCTGGCGGTTTCTAGGCACCAGTGACTTCTGGTTCCAGTCGATGCAGAACTGGCAGAGCGAGTTCCTCGCCGTCGGGGCGCTGATCGTGCTGAGCATCTTCCTGCGCCAGCACGCCTCCCCCGAATCCAAGCCCGTCACCTCTCCGCACACCACAACCGAAGCCACTTGACCGTCGGCGGGGTCAGACGCCGGACGTCCGGGCCGCCCGGTCGACCAGGGCCTGGGCCACCTCGCGGACCTTACGGTTCGAGTCCTGCGACACCTTGGACAGGATCGTGAACGCCTCCGCCGGACTGCAGCGTCGCTCGGCCATGATGATGCCCTTGGCCTGCTCGATGACCGCTCGGCTCGTCATCGCCTCCTGCATCTGCCGGGCGAGAGTGGCGGTGCTGTCGTAGAGCTGGGCGTTGGCCAGGGCGACCGCGGCGTACGCGCCGAACGTCTTGAGGATCGACACCGAGTCGTCGTCGAAGGCGTGCGGCATGTGCGCGTAGACGTTGAGTGCTCCGACGACCGCCTCCTGGATCGGCAGACCGATCGACACCGAACTACCCACTCCGGCCTGGCGGCCACGTTGGGCCCAGTCCGGCCAGCGGTCGTCCGCGGTCAGGTCCGGGACGGACAGGACGTTACCGCTGGCGGCCGCCTCCAGGCACGGGCCGCGGCCGTGCGCGTACTGCCGCTCGTCGAGGTCGCGGGCCAGTTCGTCGGTGAACGCGGCCGTATGCCCGGTCCCGCCGCGCACCAGCGTGACCGACACCTCCACCGGGATCGGCAGGGCGCGTTTGGCGAGCTCGGCGACGCGCTGCAGGACATCGTCCAGACTGTTCTCGTCGAGTTTGATGCGGCCGAGTTCGGCGAAGGCGTCGGTGGGGTCCAGGGGCGGCCGCGTCATGGCGTCAGGTCCTCACGACCGGCGCGCCGGTGGTAGGCCAAAGCCGTGGGCACGCGGGTGGCAGCTCGCGGGTGGCGAGCCGCTGCACGGACCCACCGGGGCGGAGCCGGACGACGCCAGGCTCTCGACGCCGGTTCGCCGCACCCGATACCGGCGGATGCGGGCTACAGGAGTGCCAATCTACTCCTCTCCGATCCCGAGGCACCCTCCGCGTGAAGGGTCGGTGGGCACCTCACCGTGCCCGGAGCAGCGTCACCACTGTTGGCACGCGCGGGGATGTTGATCAACGCGGCGGCAGCCCCGACACGTCGTCAGGCGCAGGTGCCGACGGCCGAAACGGCAGGTAGGGTGATCAGCGGGTCAAGACATGCGCCCAGGTCGCCACCGAGCCCGACGCGGTGGCGAAGCCGACCTGACCGATGCACCATCGGGAGCCGCGATGTCGACCCTTGAGCACTCCACCCGGCGTCAGATCCCGCCCGCCGAACCGATCATGACGCTGTCCCTGGACACCGTTGGGCCCGCGACCGTGATCACCGTCAGCGGTGAGGTCGACATGAGCAACGCGCATCTCATCACCGATCTGACTGAACACGCGATTGGTCGGCTGCCCGCACGACTCGTGCTCGACCTCTCCAGCGTGACCTTCTTCAGCGCCCATGGCATCAGCGCCCTGCTGCGCACGCAGAACACCGCGGCCCACGCCCAGGTGCAGCTGATCCTGCGCGACGCCGCCCCCTGTGTCATCACGATCCTGGCGGCGACCGGCACCCTGACGAATCTCTGTCCGGGCCGCGGCCACCGCCCTGGCGCCCAGACAGCGCGGCCCGTCGCCCAGGTTCCCCGGGTGTCCGCGCTGCCCGGTGTTTGACGGACCCGGCGCCGGCCGAGGCTTCCTTCGCCGTGGCCTGGCCGTCCGGTTTGTGAGCCGCGACGGACCGGGAAGGCGCCGCAGCCCGGTCAGCGATGCCTCCACGGTGCTGCAGCGGCCGACAGTGATCAACCGGTCCCGCTCACCGCTCACCCGCTCGTCGCCGCCGACGGCGAACGTCTCTGCGCGCCTGCCGCGATCTTCGGAAGGCGATCGGTGCTGCCCCCGACGTGCCCACGGTTGGCCCGGCGGGGCCGCCAGTTGGCCCGGGTGGGCCACCTCGGCGGGAAGTCTCCTTGCCAACCCCAACGGCACCGAGGAGGACCAATGTTCAGCCACATCAAGGACCTGCAGTTCGAGGCGAAGCCGGACGGCCCGGACGCGGCGTTCGCCCGCCGGTTGCAGGAGATCCTGGGCGGCAAGTGGGGCGAGATGACCGTCGCCAACCAGTACCTCTACCAGGGCTGGAACTGCCGGCTGCCCGGCAAGTACAAGGACCTGCTGCTCGACGTCGGCACCGAGGAGATGGGCCACGTCGAGATGATCGCCACCATGATCACCCGCCTGCTGGAGAACGCCCCCCTGTCCCTGCAGGAAGCCGCCGACGACAACCCCATGGTCGCCGCGATCTACGGCGGGTCCAACCCGGCGCACTTCATCCACGGCGGCGGCGGCGCGCTGCCCACCGACAGCAACGGCGTGCCCTGGAACGCCGCGTTCATCACCGCCAGCGGCAACCTGATGGCCGACTTCCAACTCAACGTCACCGCCGAGGCCCAGGGCCGCCTGCAGGTCGCCCGCCTGTTCAACATGACCGACGACCCCGGCGTCAAGCAGATGCTGCGCTTCCTGCTGGCCCGCGACACCATGCACCAGAACATGTGGATGGCCGCCATCGAACAACTCAAACAGGACGGCCTGGAAGAAATGCCAGTCCCCGACGCCTTCACCGACTCCCAGGAGTTCACCAAGGAATACAGCTACACCTACCTCGACTTCTCCCCCGGCCAGGACGCCGCCGAAGGCCGCTGGGCCTCCGGCCCCACCCCGGACGGCAAGAGCGAATTCACCTACGACCACAGCCCCCGCGCCCACGCCCCCGAACCGATGCTCGCACCCGGCGACCCCCGCCTGTACGGCACCAACCCGGGCATGGCGCAGGGCGTCGTCAACAAGGTCAAGAGCAAGGTCACCTGACCCCATCTCGCCGGGTCGCCCGGTTTGCCGGGCGGACCGGCCCGCCGTCGTACGCGCAGGAGGTGCGCCGTGACCGAACTCGTCCTCCGTCCACTCGCTGACGCGTTCATGCAGGTCGGCGTGTACGTCGCCGTCATGGTGGCGCTGTTCGGCGCGCTGCGCTGGCGCTACGGGGATCGGGTCACCGATGGGCTGACCCGGCGACGCCGGCTCGGCCCACTGGTCGGCGCGCTGCTCGGCGTCAGCCCCGGCTGCGGCGGCGCCATCGTCCTCATGCCCCTGTACGCCCGCGGCAAGGTCTCCTTCGGCACCGTGGTCGCCGCACTGACCGCCACCATGGGGGACTCATCGTGGGTCGTGCTCGCCTGGAACCCGGCCTTCGCGCTGAAACTGCACGCCCTGCTGTTCGCCGTCGGCCTGGTCACCGGATACGTCGTCGACGCTCTCGGCATCGATCCGGCTCGGGCCACCCAGCGCCGGCCGAAGCTCGCGCCAACCGCCGCACCGGTCGGCCTCGCCTCCGCCAGTGGGCTCAACCTGGCCGCGTCCCAACGCCTGCTCGGCGGGCTCCTGCCCCGGGTGCCCGCGTCGACGGCATTCTGGGGCCTGACCACACCGGCCTTCGCCGTGTCCGTACCGGTCGTGTTCCAGCTCGTCGACCCGGCCGCGCTGACCCAGGCCCTCGGCGGGGTGGACCCGTACCTGGCGCTCGGTGTGCTCGGCACGCTGACCGCGGCGCTCATCTTCGCCGCCGGGCGGGGGCGGCTGGCCGACGACACCCTGGAGACCGCGCACGCCCGTTCCATCGGCGCCACGCTGCGGCACAGCGCCCACGAGGCCTCCTTCGTCACCGTCTGGGTCGCCGCGGCCTACCTCGGTTGGCAGGTGCTGACCACCACCACCGGTTTCGACGGCTCACAGCTGGCCGTGACCGGCATCATCGGTGTGCTGGTCGGCGCCGGGATCGGACTCATCCCCGGCTGTGCCGTGCAGATCGTCTTCACCGCTCTCTACGTCAGCGGCGGCCTGCCGCTACCGACCCTGGTCGCCAACGCGATCAGCCAGGACGGAGACGCACTGATCCCGCTTGCCGCGATGCGCCGGCATTCGGCTGCGCTGGCCACCGTCATCACCACCGTGCCGGCAGCAGCCGTTGGTGCCGCCCTGCTCGTCGTCCTGTGATCCTGAAGGGAGCAATCGTGTCCTCCGTCGCCACGCCAACCCTCGTCTCACTGTCGCGCACCCGCCGCAAGCTGGCGATCTTCACCGCGCTGACCGTCGTCGCGCTCGTCGCCGGGCTGCCCGGCTGGACCATCGCCGCCCTGGCGCTGACCAGCCTGACCATCCCCCTCGCCGTAGCCCTCGCCGGAGGACGAAATCTCCTTCGGGACCTGCTGCGCCCGAGGCTCAGCGACACGGGACGGCACGTGCCGACAACCCGGTCGAGGGGTGCCAGGTGTCTCCAGCCGATCGGTAGTGGCGCCGGGTTCCGCACTCCGGCGCACGGGACGGAGCCCAACCGCCAGACCGGCAACACGTGCTGGCCCGAGTGCCCCTCCGTGCGACGCGGATCGTAAAATGCTCTCCTGTAGCGCGTCTGTACGTCGTGAACGAGCGTCAAGCAGCGGCGCCGGTCCTGACCCCACGTCGGGTTCGTACAGCGGTCCGTTCGCACGCGGGCCCCCGCCCCGCGCTGTCCAGCTTCGTTCGAGGTCGACCGCGCCCGTTCCACAGAGACGCCAGACGCATGCCACAGGCCCCCCTCGATCTCACCCAGGCCCTCATCGAGCTGGGTACGATCCGGTACGGCGAAGCGAGCCTGAACACCGTCCTGGTCAGGATCACGGAGATCGCCAAACAGACGGCGCCCGGGTCGGAGGACGTGTCGGTGACCCTGATTCAGGGCTCCAGGTCGTACACCGCGGCGTACACCGGCGACCTGGCGTTGCGGCTCGACGAGTTGCAGTACGAGCAGGGCCGCGGCCCGTGCCTGGACGGGTCGAGGACGTGGCCACGGAGCGCCGTTGGCCGGCCTGGGCGGCGAGCGCACGCGCCACCGGCGCCGCGAGCTCTCTGTCGGTGGCGCTGCCCATCCAGGAGGCGGTGGTCGGCGCGCTGAACATCTATGGCCGGGCCCCGCGGGCCCTCACCGAGGTCGTCCAATTGGCCCAGACCTTCGCCCGGCCATGCGGCAGTCGCCGCTACTACCGGGTGACCAAGGCGGCCCTCGACCACCTACCGGAGAACTCGGCGATCATCAACACGGCCTCGATCAACGGGCTCAAGGGCAATGGCCACCTGATCGACTACTCGGCCACCAAGGGCGCGATCATCGCCCTCACCTACTCCCTCGCCCAATCCCTGATCAAGAAGCGGATCCGGGTCAACTGTGTCGCCCCCGGGCCGGTCTGGACGCCCCTGATCCCCGCCACGTTCCCCGCGGACAAGGTGCAGGAGTTTGGCCAGCAGATGCCGATGGGACGCGCCGCGCAACCGGACGAGATCGCTCCCTCGTACGTGTTCTTCGCCAGCGACCAACTGTCGTCCTACTACACCGGCGAGGTGCTCGCCCCGATCGGCGGCATCACCCTGCCCGACTGACGGCCAGCGGAACCCCGCTTCTCGGAGCCCGATCGGTGAGAGGGTGACGGACAGGAACCGCACGGACCGGTCAAGGAGAACGGCATGCGGATCGGGTACAAGCTGTCCACCGAGGGATTCGGCCCGAAGGAGATCATCCGGCAGGCGGTCCGCGCCGAGCAGGTGGGCTTCGACTTCGTGGAGATGAGCGACCACTACCACCCGTGGCTGGATGTCCAGGGCCACGCGTCGTTCACCTGGACGGTGTTCGGGGCGATCGCCGCGCAGACCGAGCGGATCGGCCTGGCCACGGGGGTGACCTGCCCGACGGTGCGCTACCACCCGGCGATCATCGCGCAGGCGGCCGCCACTCTGGCGATCGTCTCCGACGGCAGGTTCACCCTCGGCGTGGGCGCCGGCGAGCGGCTCAACGAGCACGTCGTCGGCCAGGGGTTCCCCAGCGCGCGCGGGCGGCACGAGCGGCTGCGGGAGGCCTTGGAGATCATCCGGCTGCTGTGGTCCGGTGGCTACCAGTCCTACGAGGGTAAGCACCTCCAGCTGGAGGACGCGCGGGTGTTCGACCTGCCGGAGCAGCCGCCGGTCATCGCCGTCGCGGCCAGCGGCCCCGCGTCGGTGGCGATCGCCGCTGACCTCGGCGACGGCCTGTTCGCCACCGAGCCCGAGCCCGGCCTCGTGGAGGCGTACCGGCACGGCGGCGGCACGGGGCCCCGCTACGCCGAGGTGCCGGTGGCGTGGGCCCCCGACGAGCAGCAGGCGGTGCAGGCGGCCTGGCAGACCAGCCGGTGGGCGGTCACCGGCTGGAAGGTGATGAGTGAGCTGCCCAATCCGGTCAACTTCGACGCCGCGTCCCGCACGGTCACCGAGGACGACATCCGACAGCAGTTCGCGGTCGGCCCCGACCCCGACACCCACGTGCAGGCGGTGCGGAAGTACGTGGACGCGGGCTTCGACCATCTCGTGCTGCAGAACGCCGGCCCGGACCCCGACGGTTTCCTCGACTTCTTCCGCGACACTCTCGCCGACCGCCTCCGCGCGCTCAGCTGATGGTCGCCAGCAGGTCGCGGCAGGCCTGCTCGCAGGCCCGGCACACATCGGCGCAGATTCGGCAGTGTTCGTGCATCTGCGCGTGCCGGGCGCACTCGTCACCACAGGACCTGCAGACGGTGGCGCAGGCCTCCAGCAGGGTGCGGCTGATGTTGGCGTCATAGCCGGTGTGCCGGGACAGCACCCGGGAGGTGGTGGTGCAGATGTCGGCGCAGTCCAGGTCGGTACGCACACACTTGGTCAACTCGGCGACGCTGTCCTCACTCAGGCAGGCGTCCGCGCACGCCGTGCACGCCTGCGCGCATTCGTTGAGCGCGTCGATGGTCGCCGCCAGCTTCGCCCGGTCGAGGTTGATCGACTTCGGATAGGTCTCCAGCATCGACATGGTGATCGTCATGGTCGTCTCCTTGATCGGCTTCCGGCCCACCTGCGCTACCCGCCTGCGTCCTGGCCATGCTTGGGCCGGGCGAGCGGCCTGTGCGGGCTGGCGTGGCCGGCGGCCGTCAGTCGGCGACGACGAGGGCCTGCGGAGCGGACTGCTTCATCCTGGTACGCAGCCACTTGAGCTGGATCGCGGTCTCCCCCTCGCAGCCCTGCACCGTCGCGAGCAGGTCCTCGTCCCGAACTCCGTAGGCGGCCTGTCCGACGACGGTCCAGGCGATGTCGCACTCGGCTGCCATCAGGTAAAGGTCCTGCAGGTCACGCAGGATTCCGAGGCCGCCGGTACGGGTGCCGGTGAACAGCTGCGAGTGCAGCCGGTCCGGTTCGGCGGGTGCCTCCTCGGCGTAGCGGGCGGCGAACGGCTGCAGGCGTTCGGCGTGGGCGTCGCAGCGCTGGGCCTGCTGCTGGCAGAGGTGCTGGATGTCGGGCTCGTCGGCATGGGCCTCGGCGACCTGCCGGAACGCGTCCGCGAGGTTGACCTGTGCGCGGTGCAGCAGGCCAAGGTAGTGGGCGAGGTGCATGACTCACTCCTTCCCGCTGGTCGCCTGGGCGGCCGGTCCGCCGACGGTCGGCGGCACGTCGGCGTCCGGGGGCGGCTCACTGCCGCCGACCGTCGGCGCCGGCGAGGGTACGCCCCGCCCGTCGGCGAGTTTCGCCACCGCGACGGCGGCCACCTTGAAGAGGGGCTGCTTGGAGACCGCGTCCCAGGCGGTGATGGTCAGCTCGTTGGCGGCGCGCGGTGTGCGCTCGGCCGGGTCCTGGTCGAAGTAGCCGTAGTGGAACGGCAGGAACACCACGCCGGGGCGGATGCCGCAGAGCCGGGCGCGCGCCTGGATCGCGCCGCGAGCGGAGGAGACGCCGACCAGGTCACCCTCGACGATGCCGAGCCGGTCGGCGTCGGCCGGGTTGAGCTCCACCCACACCTCCGGGGCGGCCTGGTTGAGCTGTGGGGCTCGGCCGGTCTTTGTACGGGTGTGGAACTGGTAGACCGTACGCCCGGTGGTGAGCAGCATCGGGTGTTCCTCGTCGGGCACCTCCGGTGAGGGCTGGTAGTCGACGGCGTGCAGGAACGCCCGTCCCTTCGGCTCCTTGGCGCGGTACTCGGGTTCAGTGAACTCGGCGCCCGTGGCGAGATCCTGGCCGTACGTCTCGCAGTAGTCGGGGTCGGTGTTGAACCGGCCGTCGGTGTAGAGCCGCTCGGCGCCGTCGGGGTGGTCGTCGTTGCAGGGCCACTGGATGCCGGAGCCGCCGCGCAGCCGCTCGTAGGTGATGCCGCTGTAGTCGCAGGGCCGCCCCCGGGAACACTCCTTCCACGCCTCGAACACCTCCTCCGGCGCGGTCCACCGGATCAGCGGCGCGCCGTCGCGGTCGCGGAAGTCCATCCGCCGCGCGTAGTCGAGAAAGATGTCCAGGTCGGCGCGGGCCTCACCGGGCGGGTCGACGGCCTTCTCCGAGATGTGCACGGTGCGGTCGGCGCTGGTGAAGGTGCCGGTCTTCTCACCCCAGGTCGCACCGGGCAGCACCACGTCGGCCAGCTCAGCGGTCTCGGTCAGGAACAGGTC
Source organism: Micromonospora cremea (assembly GCF_900143515.1). Classification (NCBI taxonomy): domain Bacteria; kingdom Bacillati; phylum Actinomycetota; class Actinomycetes; order Micromonosporales; family Micromonosporaceae; genus Micromonospora; species Micromonospora cremea. Next base: position 2,700,292 of record NZ_FSQT01000001.1, read on the forward strand.
CTGCACCACCACGAACAGCTCCGGCTGCTGGAGGATCCGCCGGATGCGCGACAGGTCGGGCAGGGATACCGCCGGGTTGGTGGCGGAGATCCAGAGCAGTTTGATCGAGCCCTGCTCCGCGTACCGGAAGATCTGCATGGCGTGCGTCGGCGGCGCCCAGTGCGGGATGGTGTCGACCTCGACGTTCCACAGCCGTGCCAGCTCCGCGACGTGCTGCTCGTTGTCCCAGTTCCGGAGGCCGGGCAGGTCGCCGTCAGCGCCGGTTTCCCGGGTGTTCTGTGCCGTGGGCTGGCCGTTCATCTGGTAGATCCCCGCGCCCGGGCGACCGATCATGCCCCGGAGCAGGTGCACGTTGTTGACGGCGCAGGAGGCGGCGGTGGCCTGGTTGGACTGGTAGAAGCCCTGAAGAACCGTCGACAGCAGCCGCTGGGAGGTGCCGAGCAACTCGGCGGCGCGCTCCACGTCGACGGCCGGGACGTCGCAGATGTCAGCCACCCGGCTGGGTGGATAACCGTCGACCGTCCGGCACAGCTCCTCGAACCCGAGGGTGTGCGCGTCGACGTAGTCGGAGTCGTACCAACCCCGCTGGATGATCTCGCGGAGCAGCCCGTTCATCAGGGCCATGTTCGTGCCGTTACGGACGGCGAGGTGCAGGTCGGCCTCCCGCGCGACCGGGGTGGCCCGCGGGTCGACCGCGAGCATCGCCGGCGGGTTCGGCCCACGCCGCCGGTCGAGCATCCGCATCCAGAGCACCGTCTGGGTCTCGGCGACGTTGTGGCCCCACAGCGCGATCGCGTCGCAGTGGTCGACGTCGGTGTACGAGCCCGGCTGCCCGTCGGTGCCGAAGCTGGCCTTCAGCGCCGCCGCGGCCGTGGCGGTACACAACCGGGTGTTGCCGTCCATGTGCGGGGTGCCCAGGCCGGCCTTTCCGATCACCCCGAGCGTGTAGTACTCCTCCAGGAACAACTGCCCCGTTGTGTAGAAGCCGAAGTGACCCCACCCGCCCGGTCCGTCCAGTAGTTCCTTCGAGCGGACGACGATCCGGCCCATCGCCGTGTCCCAGTCCGTCTCCACCAGGCGGTCGCCGTCGCGGACCAGCGGACGGGTCAGCCGGTCCGCGCTGTGGTTGGCCTGCCAGCCGTAGAGGTCCTTCGGGTCGAGCCGTCCCCGATTGACCCGGTCGACCGCGCGGCCACGCACTCCGACGATCCTGCCGCCGGCGACCGCGATGTCCATCGCGTCCCCGTTGGAGTGCAGCACCGACGCCGACTGGGCCCACCGATCGACGTCAGCCTCGGTCCGGTCACCGTCGAGGAACCGGTCCACCCGGACCGGCCACTCCTGCCCCGGCCCGTACGGGGTCCGCTCACCCCAGGGATCAGCGATCCGGTCGACCATTCCGCGCTCCCGTCGTCGACGCTCCCCCTCCACCTCTGATCGTCACAGTTCTCCCGTCCTGGTCCGAGCAAACAACCAACAGTCATCGCATTTCGCAGCCGTCACCGCGGGTCGTCGATGCCCTCCGTGGCACGCTCCCGGCGCAGGTGCGCCAACGCCCGCCGACCCAGGTCGGTGTCCTCGCGGCCGAGCGCCTGGTACATCGCCTCGACCTTCTCGTACGGTTGTGCTGGCGGGAGCAGCGGGATCGCCGGATCCACCATCGCCTCGATGCGCGTGGGCCGGTCCGCCGACAGGGCGTGATCCCAGGCCGCGTCGACCTCGGCGGGCGTGGTGACCCGAACTCCGTGCAGGCCCAGCAGTTCGGCCCAACGGGCGTACGGGGCGTCGGGCAGGGGCCGAGCCTCATCGGCGGACCGGACCTGACCTATCTGCCGGAGGCGACGCCACTCACCGACGACACGGCTCTGCCCCCGCCGCCCGATCCCAAGCCGTACGCCACCTACGACGGCTCCCGGGGCCCGGGCAAGACCGGTGACGCCGCCGGGGCGCACGCCCAGGGAGTCACCAACGTGGTCAAGAAGGTGAAGGACGCCCTGGATTGACGCGGGCGTACGCACGCCGCTCCCGGTCTCCCGGAGGTAGGAGGCCGGGACGGGGGGCCGGAGACAGCCGGTGACCACGCCAGCCGGGTGACGGGATGTGACCAGCATCCAGTGGGCCCTGCCGGGTTTGTCCGCCTGAGAACCGGGAAATCGCGGCGACCTCACTCTGGCCTCGACAGGAGCGGACGCACGATGACGCAACGTCCCACGGCCACCACCACCGCCGCCCGACCCGGCACGGACGTGCTGACGCTCGGCGTAGAGGAGGAATACCTGCTCCTCGACCCGGAGACGGGCGTGAACATGCCGGTGGCCGACGAGGTCCTCGCCGCCCTGCATGGCGACGCCCGCCAACTGAGCCGCCAGGAGTTCCGGCACAGCATGATCGAGATGGTCACGCCCGTCTGCACGGACCTCGACGAGCTCCGGAACCAGCTCGTGGAGCTGCGCGGGGCCGCGTCGCGGGCCGCCGTGAACTTGGGCGCCCGCCTGGTGGCGGTCGGTGCGACCCCCGTCGCGGAGCCACACCGCTCGGTGCCGGACAGGCCGCGCTACCACGCCATGTCGGACCGCTACGGACCCGTCGCACACGACCCCGCCGTTTGCGGCTGCCACATCCATGTCGGCATCCCCGACCGGGAACTCGCCGTGCAGGTGTGCAACCACCTGCGGGTCTGGATGCCGGTCATTCAAGCCATCACCGTCAACTCACCCCTGCATGACGGGGTCGACAGCGGCCACGCCAGCTGGCGCTCGATGCAACTCGAACGCTGGCCCAGCATCGGCCCCACCCCGCACTTCACCTCTGCCGCCGACTACGAGGAGACCGTCGCCGCGCTGGTCACGGCCGGAGTTATGCTCGACGAGGCGATGGTCTACTGGTACGCCCGCCCGTCCGCCGCCTACCCCACAGTGGAGATCCGGGTCGGCGACGTGTGCCCCACCGTCGACGACACCGTGCTGGTCGCCGGGCTGGTCCGCGCGCTGGTCGCGACCGTGATCGAGGACATCAACGCCGGAATCGCCGCGCCCCGCGTCCGAGGCTGCCTGGTCTCCGCCGCCCACTGGCGGGCTGCGCACGACGGGCTCGAGGGCACCCTCATCGACCTGCGCGCCGGCGGAGCCCGCCCGGCCTGGGACCTCATCGACGAACTCTTCGCCACCGTCGCACCCGCGCTCCTGCGCCACGGCAACCTCGGCTACGTGCTGGCCCAACTGGGCAGGTTACGCCGCGACGGCACGGGCGCCCGACGGCAGCGCCGAACGCTCGAGCGCACGGGAGACCTCCACGCCGTGCTGGACCTGCTGGCGGCACAGACCACCGCCCAGTGACAGCTTCTTCCGCGGCGCGCTGGTCGCTGACCACCTACCGGAGACCCGATCCCCGGTACAGGCCCTACCTCCGTCGTCCCGACACGGCATGGGCGGCACCGCGCGGCAGCGGGCCGACGTCGGAACGGCGACCGGGACGCAACGCCGCGTGCCGCTGGCCGGGGCCGGCGCCGTCGCGGGCGGCGAGGGCATCCGCGACCGCCCCGGTGACGAATCCGTAGACGGACTTGTGCAGTACGTCGACGGCCTGCTCGGAGCGTGGCCAGGTCTGCGGCGGGGCCCCCACGCCGGTGGCGTTCTCCAGGATCTGATCGCTGGTCAACCGCACCACGGTGAACATTCCCGACGCCCACGGACCCCGCAGGCCAGCCTGCGCCATGGTGCTGCGCAGCACGCGCCCACGAGCGCACCCTGCCCGTAGTGCATCGTGAGGTTCCGCCACCGCGGCTGACGCTTCGGTGCCTCCGGCATGCCCGTGAGCCGTGCCAGTACGCGGGCCGGCACGTACGAGTCGGGCCGCCCGGTCAACCGCTGCTCCAGCTTCTCCGCCGCGGTCATCACCGCCGCCCCCGCCAACCCGGCGACCAGCCCTTGCCACACCGCACGCTTCAGCATGGCGACCCCCTACCCACCGGTTGGGCACCTACACCCGCCACGCCGCGGTCGGTTCACCTCCCCTCCGGTGAGCAGCCGGTGAGCCGCAGCCCGACGCTGTGGATCGAGTCCCGCCCGCGCACCCCTCACGAGGTGGCGGTCAGCTGGACCCTCAGCTTTGCCAGCGCCCGGGCCAGTAGCCGGGAGACGTGCATCTGTGACACGCCGACCTGCTCGGCGATCTCCTGCTGGGTCAGGTTGCCGTGGAAGCGCAGTGCGATGATCTTCCGCTCCCGGTCAGTCAGGGTGCCGAGCGCTGGCACGAGAGCCACCCTCAGCTCAGCGAGGGCGAGGTCGTTGTCCTCGCCGCCGAGCATGTCGCCCAACTCCCTGGACGTGGTGCCATCGCCGAACGGGTGGACAGTGAGACCGCGTTGTAGGCGCGGGCGCCTTCCAGCCCCTCGAGGACCTCCTCCTCGGTGAGGTCCAGGTGTCCGGCGATGTCGGCGACGGTCGGCGAGCGGCCCAACAGGGGGGTGAGGCTGTTGTTGGCCTCGGCGATGGCCATGCGCCGCTCCTGCAGCCGCCGGGGAACACGGATGTCCCAGGTGCGATCGCGAAAGTGGCGCTTGATCTCCCCAACGATGGTGGGGATCGCGTAGTTGGCGAAGTCGATTCCACGCGACGGGTCGAACTTGTCGATCGCCTTGATCAGCCCCAAGGCTGCCGTCTGCGGCAGGTCGTCGCCGGGTTCGCCGCGGCCGCTGTAACGCCGGGCGAGGTGATGGGCCAGCGGGAGCCAGGCCTCGATGGCGCGATCCCGAGCGGCCGGCCTGGCCGGATGACCGGCCGGCAGCGTGACCATTGCGGTGAGGAGGTGGCTGGCCTACGACTCGGATGCGGTGCCGTCGGCGGTCGGGGTGTTCGTCGGCGTGGGCCGACCCGTCGAGGTGGTGATCATGAGCATCCTCTGCGGTCCGATGTGGGTGCTGTTCCGGCTGCGGTCACGATCACCGATGGTGTGCCGAGGTGGACCGTCCGCCAGAAGGACGCCGACCGGGGCTGTCGTGGCGTCGTGGCGGTTGCGACCACCGCGAGGGGATGCCGCACCGTGCCCAGATCGGGGCGGGCTGCCAGCCTCCGCAAACCTGTGCCCAGATGGACACCAGGCGGGCCTTCGCGGCCCCTGCGGTAGCTGGATCACCGGTCACGTGCGGACCTCCCGAGACTCGGGATCGTGTCGGGCACGTGGCTTGACCCAGAGCAGAGCCTAGAACGGGTGACGGACTTCTGGCACCGGTGCTGCGGCGGCCGCGTCCGCAAGGGCGGCGCCCGGCCTCCTGCGGGAGGGGGACCTCACCGGTTGCGTGGTGTCACCAGGCCGGATTCGTACGCGAGGACCACGAGTTGGGCACGGTCCCGGGCGTGGAGCTTGGTCATGGCCCGGTTGACGTGGGTCTTGGCGGTCAGTGGGCTGATCACCATCCGTTCGGCGATCTGGTCGTTGGACAGGCCCTGCGCGACGAGGGCGACGCTCTCGCGTTCGCGGTTGGTCAGCCCGTTCAGGTCTGCGTCGGCGGCGGTGTGGAGCGGCTCGGTGACGTACCGGTTGATCAGCTTGCGGGTGATGGCCGGTGCGAGCAGCGCGTCGCCGCGGGCGGCGACACGCATGGCGTGCAGGAAGTCCTCTGGCTCGATGTCCTTGACGAGAAATCCGGCGGCCCCGGCGCGCAGGGCGTGAAAGACGTGTTCGTCAAAGCCGTAGTTGGTCAGGATGACGACGTGCACCCGCGCCAGGGCCGGGTCGGCGGCGATGCGACGGGTCGCCTCGATGCCGTCCATGACCGGCATCTGGATGTCGATGAGCGCGATGTCAGGCAGGTGCTCCCTGGCGAGAGCCAGGCCCTCCTGCCCGTCGCCGGCCTCGGCCACCACCTCGATGTCGTCCTCGACATCGAGGAGCGCGCGGAAGCCGCTGCGAAGGAGCGGCTGGTCGTCGACCAGCAGGACGCGGATCATGACGTACGGCCCATGGGGAGTTCGGCGAGGACGCTGAAGCCGCCCTCGTTGCGTGGTTCCGCGCGGAGGCGACCGCCGAGGGCGGTGACTCGTTCGCGCATCCCGAGCAGCCCGACGCCGGGAATCGGGGCAACGTCCGGCGTGGCCCTGCCGTCGTCGTCGACCCGGATCGCGAGGGCGTCCGGACGGTAGTCGACCCGGACCGACGCCGTGGCGGCGGCGGCGTGACGGGCGATGTTGGTGAGGGATTCCTGAACGATCCGGTAGGCCGTCCGGTCCACCGCGGCCGGCACGTCGTGCCGTTGTCCCTCGATCGTCAACGTCGCGTCCAGACCCGTCAAGCGCGCCCGTTCCACCAGTTCCGGGAGGTGGTCGAGCCCGTGCGACGGGGTCGCGTCGTCGTCGCGCAGCGTCTCCAGGGTCGCGCGCAGTTCCCGGTTCGCCTCACGACCGGCCTCGCGGATCGCCAGCAGGGCCTCCGGCACCTGCTCTCCACGCTTGCGGGCCAGGTGCACGGCCACTTCCGCCTGCACCTTGATGATGGAGATCTGGTGGGTGAGCGAGTCGTGCAGCTCGCGCGCGATGTGCAGCCGCTCCTCGTCGGCGCGCCGCCGCGCGGTCTCCTCCCGGGTGCGCTCGGCCTCGTCCGCCCGCCGCTCGGCCTGCCGCAGTGCTTCACCCGCGGCGCCGGCGGCGACCAGCCACGCCAGCTCGAGGGCGCCCCGGGCCCGCGCGAGCGCCTCCCCCACGGACATGTCCTGCGGCAGGGCGAGGGCCGCGAGCGGGAGAGCGGCCAGCATCAGCACAGCCACCACGACCGTGACGACACGGTGGCCCGCCCGCACGGCGGCGTACACCGCGAACAGGAACGCGACGGCGGGCACGTCGAAGCCGACCGCCTGGTAGCCCACCGCGCAGAGCCCGGTGACGGCCAGGACGGGCACCGAAGCCCGGCGGCGCGCCGACAGCGCCAGGCCGCCGGCCGCCAACAGCGCATAGCCGAGCAGGTCGATACCCGCCGCAGGGTGGTCCCCGGACCGCCCGGCGACCAGCAGCACCGCCGCCACGCCGAGCGCGATCGCCCAATCGCTGACCGCGGCCCGTCCTGTGCTCATGCGCGCACCATAGCCGGATGTCGCCGCCGGGCGACTCCTGCTCGCGGAGGAGCGGGCACCTACCGCACACGCAGTACCTACGCGGCGCCTACGGCGTCCGCGGCAGCGCGGTGCGTCACCGGCGGCAGCGCGAAGTGCATCCGGCTGCGGGACGACCGGCGGCGCTCGCGGCGACATGCTCAGGCTCCTGTCAAGACGTACGAAAGAGGAGCGGAACATGCGCCCATCACGAGCCCCGATGTCAGTCCGACTTGTCCTTGCCGCTGCCGGAGCCGTCCTGATCGGAGGTCTCGGGTTCGCCGTACCGGCGGCCGCGCACGCCTCGGCCCAGCCGATCGCCGCCGGCGTCGACACCATGAGCGCCGGGCGACTCGGGGCATCCGTGGCCGCCATGCTGGGGCTGGCCGGCGTGATCATCGGTGGGCTGGCTCTGGCCCGCCCCACCAGTCGTCTCGGCACCGGCAACGGGCGACTCGGAGCCATGTTGGCCCTGGCCGTGGGGCTGATCGGCATCGCCCTCGGCGGTCTGGTCGTGGCCACCTCCGACAGTGGCATCGGCACCGGCAACGGACGAGGAGGTGCCTACGTCGCCCTGGTGGTGGGGCTGATCGCCGCGGCCCTCGGTGGTCTGGCCCTGGCCCGCTCCCGCCGCGCCGGCTGACCGCGACCGCACGGCTGGTGCGACGGCCGACCACACCCGTCGTGGCGCATGCCTCCCATAAACCATCCTCGGATGTCTATTGCGGTGCGGCAGATCGAGTGGTAGTCATCTTGGTGACGGTTGATCACCAAGCGACCCAGGAGGCGGCGATGATCGTTGCCGTGCCCTGGCCGAACGGCCGCGACCCGGCCACCGAGCAGCTCTCCGACCAGTCCTCCGACCGCGTCGCCACGTCCGGCCACCCGAGCACACGGGTGGTCGGCACCGCGACCACGTCTGTCCGGTAGGGATCGACCGTCGAGTGTGCGAAACCCGTGACCCGTCCATCACACCGAGGTATCGGGGTACGGGTGGCGGGCGCCGCCGCGCCGGCGGCGGTGATCCCCGCGGCGGGCGCGGCGCAGCCAGGAGCGGGCCCGCTCTCGACGTGCGGGGCGCGCCGGCCACCGGGTCGGGGTCCACCCGTGGTGCCAGCGACCGCCCTCGGGCGCGGCCCCCACCGCGCCGATCGGGCAAGCCGGCACGATCCCCCGCACCCCCCGAGAAAGGTGGACCCATTCATGAACCACCCGCAGAACGAAGGGCTGAGCCGGCGCCGCATGCTGGGCGGAGCAGCCGGACTGGCCGCTGGAGCCACGGTGGTCGCGGCGGGGCTGCCGTCCGGTGCCACCGCCGCTCCCGCGCGGACCGCGCCCGACGTCGCCCGCTGGCGCAGGCAGGCCGCGCACGTCACGATCACCCGGGATGACTGGGGCATCCCGCACGTGGTGGGCAAGACCGACGCCGACGCGGTGTTCGGAATGATGTACGCCCAGGCCGAGGACGACTTCAACCGGATCGAGCGAAACTACCTGGTGAGCCTCGGTCGGCTCGCCGAGGCCGAGGGCGAGAGTGCCATCTGGCAGGACCTGCGCCAGCGACTGTACGTCGACCCCGAGGCGCTGAAGCGGGAGTACGCGCACTGCCCGTCCTGGCTGCGCAAGCTGATGCAGGCCTGGGCCGACGGGCTGAACTACTACCTCGCGACCCACCCCGAGGTGCAGCCGCGCGTCATCAGGCGGTTCGAGCCGTGGATGCCGCTGAGCTTCTCCGAGGGCAGCATCGGCGGCGACATCGAGCGGGTGCCGCTCTCGCAGCTCGAAGCCTTCTACAGCGGGCGCACGGTACCGATGACCGACGAGGAGCGCGGGCTGCTGTTCCGCGAACCCAGCGGCTCGAACGGCATGGCGATCGCGCCGAGCCACACCCGAAACGGCCACGCGTTGCTGCTGATCAACCCGCACACCAGCTTCTTCTTCCGCTCCGAGCAGCATGTGACGAGCCGGGAAGGGCTCGACGCCTACGGCGCGGCCACCTGGGGGCAGTTCTTCATCTACCAGGGCTTCAACCCGAACACCGGCTGGATGCACACGTCGAGCGGCGTCGACAACGTCGACGAGTTCGCCGAGACGATCGTGACCGGCGCAGATGGACGGCACTCCTACCGCTACGGCGACGCCCTGCGGCCGGTGCGAACGAAGACGATCACGCTGTCGTACCGCACGGCGGATGGCGGACGCGCTCGGCGCAGCTTCTCCACCCTCGCCACGCACCACGGCCCGATCGTCCGGGAAGCGGACGGCAAATGGATCGCGTTCGCGCTGATGAACAGGCCCGTCGAGGCGTTGCAGCAGAGCTTCCTGCGCACCAAGACGCGGGACTACGCGGACTTCATCCAGGTGGCGGGGCTCAAGGCAAACAGTTCGAACAACACGCTCTTCGCCGACTCAAAGGGTGAGATCGCCTTCCTGGTGCCGCAGTTCATGCCAGTCCGCGACGATCGCTTCGACTACCGCAGGCCCGTCGACGGCAGCGACCCGGCGACCGACTGGCGTGGACTGCACAGCCTCCGGAGTCTCCCGCAAGCGGTGAATCCGAGAAACGGCTGGGCGTTCAACACGAACAACTGGCCCTGGACCGCGGCCGGCCCGGACAGCCCCGACGCCGCCGACTATCCGCGCTACTTCGACCAGGCCGGGGAGAACCCACGCGGGCCGCAGGCGATCCGGGTGCTCAGCGCGCGCAACGACTTCACCCCGGAGACACTCATCGCAGCGGCCTTCGACACCTACCTCACCGCCTTCGCCCGGCTCGTGCCCGGGTTGGTGGCGGCCTGGGACAAGCTGCCCGAGGGCGACCAGCAGAAGGCCGGGCTCGCCGGCCCGATCGGCCTGCTGCGCGACTGGGACCACCGCTGGAGCGCGCAGTCGACCGCGACGTCGCTGGCGGTGTTCTGGGGGGAGGCGCTCTGGGCGCCCCTGGCCCAGGCGGCCCGAGACGCGGGCATGTCGATGTGGGACTACCTGGCCGAGCGCGCCACCGATGCGCAGCGGCTCACGGCGCTCGAGGCCGCGGCGGACCGGCTGACGCAGGACTTCGGCAGCTGGCAGGTGCCCTGGGGCGAGATCAACCGCTTCCAGCGCAACGACGGCGCGATCGTCCAGACGTTCGACGACGCCAAGCCGAGCAGCCCGGTGCCCTTCACCTCCGCGCAGTGGGGCTCGCTCGCCTCGTTCGGGGCGAGGCGCTACCCGGGAACGAAGCGCTACTACGGCACCAGCGGCAACAGCTTCGTGGCGGTCGTGGAGTTCGGACCGAGGCTGCGCGCCTGGGCCGTGACGGCGGGCGGCGCGAGCGGCCACCCGGACTCGCCGCACTTCAACGACCAGGTCGAACGCTACGCGAGCGGCAACCTCCGGCCCGTCTACTTCTACCCGGAGGACCTCAAGGGCCATGTCGAGCGGCGCTACCGGCCGGGCTCGTGACCAACCGCCGGCGGCGGCGGGGCGAATCTTGATGTCGAGAACGCTGACGTAGGGAAGGTCGTCGACGCCGACGCAGGCTCCGGCCGGCCAACCGGTCGGTGCACGCGTCGGCGTCGGCGCTGGCCCTACGCGGCCACCACCAACCGCCCATGCCGGCTCAGGACGTCGCGAGGGTGTGGAGCGTTTCGGTGGTCGCCGAGTCGGCGGGGAAGAAGGCCTCGACGGCCAACCCGGAGACAGTGACATCCAGCGGCGTGCCGAAGAGGGTCGTGGTGCTGACGAAGGACAGCTCACGGTCGTTGTGGCGGTACCGGAGCGGAACGACGACGCGCGAAACGGCGTCGTTGATCGGTGCCGCATGGGCGTGGCCGCCGGGATAGCCGCCAAGCTCCTCGTGCAGGTCGTACAGAACCGGGTCGTTGGTCATCACGGCCTGCTGGCGCAGCCGACTGAGCAGGTGGGCGCGCCACTCCGGCAGATTGAGGATTCGCGGTGCCATGCCGTCGGGGTGCAGGCTGAGCCGCAGCACGTTGACCGGTGGAGTGAGAAGGTGGGACTGCGCGCCGGCGGTGAACAGGGCGACGGCAGGATTGGCTTCGACGAGATGCCAATGCTGGTCGATGAGCACCGCCGGGTACGGGCGGTGCCCGTCGAGGATCTGCCGGACGGCGGCACGTACCGGCGCCAGTTCCGGATCGCTCAGCTCGTGGCTGGGGTAGGCCGGCGCGTAGCCGCCGGCGAGCAGCATCGTGTTGCGCTCCGCCAGCGGCATCGCAAGCTGCTCCGCCAGCCGCAGGATCAACTCCGGGCTCGGCCGAGATCTCCCGGTCTCGACGAAGCTCAGATGCCGGGCCGACACCCCTGCCTCGATCGCCAGGTCGAGCTGACTCATGCCGCGAGTTCGGCGCCAGCCGCGCAGCAGTTCCCCCACTGGACGCCCGGGCCTGGTCATGGTCGTCACGCCACCGACCCTAATCACCGCACCTGCGCACAGACCATTACCTGCGACGTAATCGACAGCCACCACGGCGCCGGAAATCATCTCTTCCAGACGCGACCATTCCCGGCGAACGAGGAGAGATCCATGGCGACCACATTCGACGAGCTGGCCGAGCGGTACATCGCGGTCTGGAACGAGACCGATCCGGCGAGGCGGCGCCGCGACATCGACGACCTGTGGGCCCCCGAGGGCCGCTACGTCGACCCGCTGGCCGTCGCCGAGGGCCCGGACGCGATCGACGCGACGATAGCCGCGGTGCAGAGCCAGTTCCCCGGCATGACGTTCCGGTTGGCCGGCCCGGTCGACGGCCACCACAACCAGGTCCGCTTCACCTGGGAACTCGGGCCGGAAGACGTCGAGGCGCCAATCGTCGGCTTCGACGTCGCAGTGACCGACGGCAACGGACGGCTGACCCAGGTGCTGGGTTTCCTGGACCGAGTCCCAGCGGCCTGAGGATCCCCGGGGGCGGCGGCCACCGCCGGCCGCCCCCGCTGCTCGCCACCACCGGCACAAGCGCCGGGACCCGACCCGAACGGAGACTCATGACGGCGTACGCGCTCGCACACCTGCGCAAGGCACCCATCCACGCCGACGTGCTGGAGTACCTGGAGCGCATCCAGGCCACCCTCGCCCCCTTCGAGGGCCGATTCCTCGTCCACGGAGGAACCATCGACGTACTGGAAGGCGACTGGCCGGGTGACCTGGTGATCATCGAGTTTCCCGACCTGGGCAAGGCCCGCTCCTGGTACCACTCCAGCACCTATCAGGAGATCAAACCCCTGCGAACGAGGCACCTCGCCGGCGAGGTGATCCTGGTCGAGGGGGTCGAGACTGACCACAGCTCGTCGCAGATGGCTGCCGAACTCCGTCAAGCCAATGGTCTGTAGTGGCGGAAGGGCGGCAGGGACATGCGGGTGACGATGGCGAGTGCTGCGGCACGGCCCGGCCGCGCGAACGAGGACTTCACCGGCGCCGTACCGACGGCGGCAGTGCTCATCGACGGCGCCGGCATTCCCGGCAGCGAATCGATCTGCCGGCACGGTGTGGCCTGGTACGCCAGCCGCCTGGGCGGCACGCTCCTCAGCCTCCTGTCACTCGTGCGGGACCGCAGTCTCCCGGCGCTGCTCGCCGAGGCCATCGAGCAGGTGACGGACGATCACCGGGGCACCTGCGACGTCGTCGACCCCATCAGTCCGTCGGCGACCGTAGCCATCCTGCGCCTGTCCGACGGCCTCATCGAGCACCTGGTGCTCGGTGATTCGGTCCTCGTGCTGGACAGAGCAGATGGCGGGCCGCTCGTCGTCTCCGATCCACGGGAGGTGATCATCAGCCGGTCGTACGAGGCCGCGCTCGAGGCCGTCGCCGCGGACAGCGACGAGTACCACCGGATCCTGCGGGACCTGCGCGCCAACCGGAACCAGCCGGGCGGCTTCTGGATGGCCAAGGACGACCCGCGGGCGGCGGGCGAGGCGATCACCGGAAGCTGCCCGGTCTCCGAGCTGGCCGGCGCCGTCCTGCTCAGCAATGGAGCCAGCCGCATCGTGGACCGGTTCCGGCTCGCCGACTGGCCGAGGGTCATGGCCGTCCTCGCGTCGACCGGACCCGCCGAGATCATCCGTCGTGTCCGGCAGGCGGAGGTGCGCGACGCGGTAGCGGCGGACGACGCGACGATCGCACACTGCACCGATTTCAACGGGGCATGATTCGCGTCCTTCCCCGCCGCTGACGCGGCTGACCACGACCGCGCGGCCGGCAGTCGTGGCCGGACTGGCCGGCCGGTTTCCCCGTCGGTGACCGGGGTACCGCCGCTGTGCACGACCGAGGGAGGGACGCACCGGATGAGTGAGGGGGAAGAGCACCGCGACGGCGACCGTATCGGGGTGCCGCACGACGCGGCGGCGAAGCGGACCCGGGCGGCGCAGGATGCGCACGGCGGCAGCATGGCGCCGGGCATGGTGGACGGCACGGGCCAGCCGATCACCGAGGCGCCGGCCGACCGCGTGGCCGAGACCGACGGCGCCGACTGACGGCCGTTACGGACGACGCGACAACGCCGTCGGCGTCGCCCGTCGGTCTTCGCCGTACTCGTCGCCCATGCCGCAGCCACCGCCACCTGATCGGGCACCTGCCGGAGTTACCGCCTCCGGGCCCGCGCGGTGGCCCGGGCGTTGGCCTTCTCGATCGCGCGGACCTCGTCGTCCTTGCTCAGGTTCTCCGGGCCGTCGATGCCGACCCGTCGGGCGACGTCGTCAAGATGTCCCTTGCTGGCGTTAGCGTCGACCCCTTGGGCGGTGTCACGGCGTCCCTGCGTCGACGCGGGCGTTCCCTGCTCAGCCTGCGGGTCCGAGGGGCCCTTGTGCTCCTTGGGCTCCCAGTGGTCCCCGACCTTTTCGTGGGTGTGCTTGAGCGAGGCGAACGCGGTGCGGTGGGCCCGTTCGCCGTCGCCGTAGGACTCCTCCGCCGACTCGAGGGTCTTCTTGTAGGTCCGTACCGCCTTGTCATCGGAGCGCGCGATGGTCGACGGCACGTCGTCGCGCATCTGCTCGGCCTGCTCATGCTTGTCCGGCATGACAACGTCTCCCTTACCGCGATGCGATTGGAGGCGGCTGTCGCCCACCGACGGCCGCCTCGCACCGGTCCGTGACGCGAAGTCGTGCGAACCCGGCACCCGTGCATGCCCGCCCTGCCGACAGAGAAACGCCGTCCACGCCGTCAGGGGCTTGCGTCAGCGGCTGACGAGCGTCCGCGCCGACCACGAACGGCACCGGTGTCGACTTCATCCAGGCGAAACGGTGCACCGGGGAGGTCGGCAGCGCGGGCGGGCGGCCGGCATGGCGTGAGAGCCAGCGGGTACCGCCTCCCAATGGCCGATCCGATCCAGTCGAAGAAGTACTGCGCGGCGTTGACGACATCCTCAGGATCCTGACGGACGACTGGCTCGACTTCCCTGACGACGTCAGCGAAGCCTTCGGGCAGGCGTGACCCGCCGGGCAGGACGATGACCGACGACGCGCCCCGCGAGGAGCGTGCGCGCCCCGCGCGGCAGGAGAACGAGAACGACGCCCGACTGCACGGTCTCGCCCGTCGGTTGGACAAGCCGATGGGCGTACTGGGGATCCTTTTCCTGCTGCTGGTGGTTGGCCAGGCCCTCACCCACGACAAGCCGCTCGTCACCGTGCTGACTGTCGCCAGTTGGATGCTGTGGGCCGTCTTCGTCGCGGAGTTCGCGCTGCGTGCCTGGCTGGCCCGCCATTACGCCCGCGACTTTTGGAGGCGCAACTGGTGGCAGGTGATCTTCCTCGCGGTGCCCTTCCTACGGTTCGCCCGTGCCGCCGCCGCACTGCGGGCCGCACGCGGCACCGGCGTGGTCGCCGCCGCCGTCCGCGGCTCCCGATCAGCGGGCCGGCTGCTGACCGACCGGCTGGCCTGGCTCGCGGTGGTCACCGTGGCGATCATCCTCGCCGCCGGGCAGCTCCTGGTCCTCACCGACTCCTACCCGACATACGGGCAGGCCCTGCACGGTGTCGCGCTGACCACCATCACCGGTGAGCCGCTCGACGCCACCGACACTTTCGCACAGGTCCTCGAACTGGTTCTCGCCGCGTACTCCGTGGTGGTCTTCGGCACCCTCGCCGGTGCCCTCGGCGCGTTCTTCCTCAGCCAGCAACGCGACGAGGAGCAGCCCAAACGAACGCGGGCCGAAGCGAAGCAGTGAGCGGCGAACAACCACGTGTCAGCGGCGCAAGACCACCGGGCCAGCGTCGGTGTCCAGGTGGACGAATCCCGACCCGCCGGGCGACACGCTCACGCCGGTCGGCGTCGGCTAGGAAAGGGTGAGCGAGCTTCAGCCGTCGGGGGACGACCTGTCCCGACCTGGCCGCCGGGGCCGCAGTGACCGGCGGGTGCGGTGCAGTACACCAAACCAGGCAGGGGCCTCCCGGGACTCGTCGAATGCCCGCGCGATCACGACGTCGGTCGAGGAGTGCAGCAGAAGGGAGATGACGATCGTCAGCGCGACGAGGTGGAACACCCGAAATGCGCACTGACCGATGCACTGCAGCCAAGCCAACCTCCGCCTGCGCGGCCAGGTGTGACGATGAGTGCGAGGAGTGCCGGGAACCCGATTGGCGACTAGATCAACGTCGACCGAGATGGCCGCCACGAGCGCACGCAACTGTGGCCGTCCCAGACGGCGACAGACAGCCGGCGGATCAAGGTATGGCAGCCGGAGACGTCCTTGTAGTCGACCGCAAGCCGGGAGTGTTGTAGCTCGCGTTTCAGTCAGGCACTGCGGCCGTACGTCGACGGCGCCTACGTCAACGTGCCGAACATCGGGATGGCGGAATGAGAAACCGCCTACTGGGGACGCAACTTCAACCAACTGCGCAAGATCAAGGCGAAGTACGACCCCACAACGTCTTCCAGTACGAGCAGAGCATCCCACCGGCGACATTCTGAGCGGAGTTCCCCCGGGAGCCCGATCCCGATCCGGCACGAGCGCGCGTGACACGTGGAACGAGCGCGGTGACGGTGCACGACGATGGGGCTCCCGGAGGATCGGGATCGTTACCAACGGCAGGTCCCAGACTAGTTCCCGGCGGGTACCTGGTCCTTGACCTCGTCGTAGCCGACCTTGGCGGGTGGCGAGGTCGGCGAGTAGATCACGCGGATCACGCCCGTCGGGAACGCCTCCGTCGCCGTCATCTTCAGGTGGTATGGCGCGTCCCCCTCGTCGAACAGCTTGCGGCCCTTACGCGCGGCAACCGGATGCACCAGCAAGCGCAGCTCATCGACCAGCCCTGCCGCGAGGAGCTGCTGCACCACGGAGATCGACCCGGGGATGAGGATGCCTCTGCTGCCGGCATCGGCCTTGAGCGAGGTGACGGCATCGAGGAGATCGCCCTGCATCAGCTCCGAGTTGCGCCAGGAGAACTCCAGCGGCTGGCGCGAGACGACCACCTTGCGCACGTCGCCGAGTTGCTTGGCGAACGGGGCGTCCTCCCCACCCGCGGCCTCACGCTCGGGCCATGCTCCGGCGAAGCTGTCGTAGGTCTCGCGGCCGATGAGCAGCACGTCAGCGGTGTCATAGTCCTCGCCGACGGCGCGACCCATGTTGTCGTCGAAGTACGGGAAGTGCCAATCCGGGTCGATCTCGACCACACCGTCGGCGGAGATGAACAGCGTGGAGATGACCTTTGCCATCGGGGTGCTCCCTTCGTGTCAGGTGATGTCGGTAGGTAGACCGGCGCATCATCCCAAACTCATCGGCCAGCCACAGGTCCTTGCCGACGGAGAGTTCGGCATGTCGAGCTCGCGGTAGGTTGCACAGTCATGGCCGCGAACGCCGACGTCCGTCACGAACTCGCCAGCCTCGCCGACCCACGTCGGGCGGAGGGGTCGAGCCGGTTTCTGCAGATGATGCCGGGCGGGTACGGCGAGGGCGACCGGGCCATCGGGGTCTCCGTGCCGGATCAGCGCAGGGTGGCCGCCCGGTACTGGCGTGGCCTCTCCCTGGCCGAGACAGCGGAGCTGCTGAGCAGCAGCGTGCACGAGGAGAGGCTGACGTCGCTGTTCATCCTGGTGCGAAAGTTCGCCAAGGGAGACGAGGAGGAGCGGGGCCGGATCTTCCGCCTCATCCTGGCCAACACCGGCCGCATCAACAACTGGGACCTGGTGGACTCGTCCGCGCCGTACATCGTCGGCCCCTGGCTGATCGACAAGGACCGGAGCATCCTGGATCGGTTGGCCGAGTCGAGCCTGGTGTGGGACCGGCGCATCGCCATCATGGCGACCTTCGCCTTCA
The DNA here is from genome assembly GCF_900143515.1 of Micromonospora cremea. NCBI lineage: Bacteria > Bacillati > Actinomycetota > Actinomycetes > Micromonosporales > Micromonosporaceae > Micromonospora > Micromonospora cremea. Next base: position 2,717,623 of record NZ_FSQT01000001.1, read on the forward strand.
TCAGGGCCGGTGACTTCCATTGGACCTTCCGGCTCAGTGAACGGCTCCTGCGCGACCCGCACGACCTGGTCCAGAAGGCGGTTGGCTGGATGCTGCGCGAGGTGGGCAACCGGGACAGAGCGGCGGAGGAGGAGTTTCTGGCCCGGCGTTACCGGGCCATGCCACGGATCATGCTGCGATACGCGATCGAGAAGTTCGAACCGCAGCGACGTAGGGAGTACCTGACCGGCGTGCTGTAGACGGGAAGAGCGGACGCAGCTCGACGGCCGGGTACGACGCTGGGCGCGGGGCGGGTGGGTGTAATTTCTAGGCTTTACCCAGCTCGACCCACTGCTCAGGAGTGTTCTTGAAGATCCTCGACGAAGTGTCGCGCACGCTGAACGAATACCTGCTGCTGCCGAACCTGACCACCGCGGACTGCACCCCGGACACGGTCGATCTGAGCGTGCCTCTTGTGCGGCACCGACTCGACGAGCAACCGGCCATCCGCGTCGCCACCCCGCTGACCAGCGCCATCATGAGCGCCGTCTCCTCACCCCGGCTGGCGATCGCCCTGGCCCAGTGCGGCGGACTGAGCTTCATCCATCAGAACCAGCCGGTCGAGGCGCAAGCGGCCATGGTGACAGCGGTCAAGCGGCACAAGGCCGGTTTCCGCTTCTCGGACATCAACATCAAACCGTCCGCGACACTGGGCGAGGTTGCCACCCTGTTGGAGTCCGCGGAACGCGACGTCGCTGTCGTCACCGACGACGGCAGTCCACACGGGCTGTTCGTCGGCCTCATCTCGACCGATGATTTCCACCCCCGCCGGCACGACCTCGGCGACTCCGTCGAGTCGCGCATGCGGCGGGCCGCAGACCTGGTCACCGCCCCTCCGACGGTGTCCCTGTCCGAGGCCAACACGCTGATCTGGGACCACCGCCTCGACGTAATACCCGTCGTCGACGACGAGGGCCTGCTGCACTCCATCGTGCTTCGCCGCGACTACGAGCTGCACAAGCAGTTCCGCAACGAGTCGATCGACACCGACAAGCGGTTCCGGGTCGGCGCCGGCGTCAACACCCACGACTACCGCGAACGCATCCCCGCGCTGGTCGACGCGGGCGCCGACCTGCTGTGCATCGACTCATCCGACGGCTACTCGGTCTGGCAGGCCGACACCCTCAAATTCGTCCGGCACACCTACGGCGACGACGTCCGTATCGGCGCGGGCAACGTCGTCGACGGACGCGCTTTTCGTTACCTCGCCGACGCTGGCGCGGATTTCGTCAAGGTCGGGATCGGCGGCGGCTCGATCTGCATCACCCGCGACCAGAAGGGCATCGGTCGCGGGCAGGCATCGGCTTTGATCGACGTCGTCGAAGCCCGCGACGCCTACCTGCGCGAGACCGGCGTCTACGTGCCGCTGTGCTGCGACGGTGGCCTCCTGACCGATTCCCACATGGCTGTCGCGCTCGCCCTCGGCGCAGACTTCGTGATGCTCGGCCGTTACTTCGCCCGCTTCGACGAGAGTCCGGCGCCGCTCGTCCGAGTCGGCGGTCAGTTCTTCAAGGAGTACTGGGGCGAAGGCTCAAACCGCGCCCGGAACGTCACCCGCTACGAGCACGGCGGCGGGAACGAACTCGCCTTCGAAGAAGGTGTCGACGGCTACGTGCCGTACGCGGGCAGCCTCTACGACAACGTCGACACCACGATCGCCAAGCTGAAGGCAACGATGATCAGCTGCGGTGCGACCAACCTGCCGCAATTTCACGAGAACGCCGTGCTGGTGCCCGTGTCGCAGCAGAGCTTCCTGCAGAACACCGCAGAGATCCAGCTCCGCGACCGGCCGAGCGACACCGGCCGCTAGAGCAACCTCCGCGACCACCGGGGCGCTCACGTGAGCGCCCCGGGTGGTCCCACTCCCCCGCCGCTCTCTGGCCGATGCCGGCACACGCGGTTACGCGACGAGCAGGAGCACGCTGATCGCCAGCACGCCGTAGGTGGGCTCGGTCAGTGGGACGTGAACGTCGGTGGACGGCACGAAGCCCGCGCGCTAATCGCTCAGGAGCTGCTCGCGCAGGATGTCTGCGTGCCCGCAGTGCTGAGCGATCTCGCGCAGCATGTGGAGGTACACCCAGCGCAGCGGGAGCGGGCCGCGCCGGTTGCCGTTCAGAATGTCGTCCAGTCCGAGGGACGACGTCGCGCGGCGTGACGCTTCGCATGCCTCGGCGTGTGCTCGCCGGACAACAGCGATGGTGTCGCCGTCATCGAGGATGAACGACTCGTCCGGCGTCGCGGGGATGCCGATCTCGGCGCGCGACCGGCATGTGACAGCTTCGTCGAACCAGACCTTCTCGACGAAGGTCGCGTGCTTCACCAGGCCCAGCAGCGTGGTCCGGGACGGCACCAAGGACCGGCGCGCCTGCTCCTCGGTCAGCCCGTCCAAGCAGTCATTGAGCGCGCGGCGGTGCTCATCCAGAAACGCCTCGAACTGGGCCTTGGCCGGCTGGTCGATCACGTCTTCGGCGAAGGTCGTCGGGAGGGACACCATGGGCGAAGCATCCCAAGACTCGTCCCCCAGGAGCAACCAGCGTTCCGGCAGACCTCGCGGAGCTGAGCAGTCGTGTCCCCGCCCGCCCGAAACGCGACGTCCTAGGTGGAGGTCAGCGATCTGGATCGCCGGGAGCTGGCCGAGCTTCGACGGGGAGAGCCCTGGTTCCCGGCGGCCTTCGTTGCCTTCGAACGCATCTGGTCGGGCCAGCCCACCGCCGCCGACTGGGAGGCGATCACACCGTTCACCCACGGCCGGTGGGACGCCGACCGCCGGGCCCGGGTCGCAGGGGAGGCGGGGCAGCGCAACGACGACGCAGCGGCCGTCTACTACTCGGCCGGAGCCGTCGACCCGGAGACTGTCAGGTCCGCCCTCGGTCACCTTCAGGCGCCGGTCTTGCTGCTCGCCTGCGAGTACGACGTCGGGCTCCCGCCGAAGCGCGCAGCCGAGTACGCCGGCCTGTTCCCGCGGGCCGAGTTGGCGGTGCAGCCGGGCGCCGGGCACTATCCGTGGCTCGACGATCCGGAGTGGTTCGTGGAGACGATGGCCGGATTCCTGCGTTGAGCGGTGACGGCCGCGGCGCCCAGGAGCGCCGCGGCCGTCCCTACCTGCCGTGATTCGTCAGCTGGTCGGCAGGACCGCCTGGCCGTTGCGGTAGTTCTTGCCGCTGCCGTCCGGGGTGTAGTTGTTCTCGACGTTGCCGGCCGAGTCGACCGAGAACCAGTTGATCCGGGTGCCGGCCGGGATCGTCAGGGTCTCCCCACCCTCGCGGATGCCCGCCGAGCCGTAGAGCGTCGACGAGTACGTCGGCGTAGCGCCGTCGAGGGTGTAGAAGACCGAGGCGGGCTCGGAGACGCCGAAGGTCACGTTCACCATGCCCGGTGTCGAGCTGGGGGCGACCGTGAGGGTGCTCTCCGGGCGGGTCCGGTCCTTGGCGAAGTCCCGGGCCACCCGCATCAGCTCGACCAGGCCGTTGGAGAACTCCATCGCCTCGGAGTGCGCCTCCTCCCAGTCCGGTTGGAAGGACGTGCCGACCTCGAAGTTCCAGGCGTAGATGCCGTACTTGTACCAGAGCATGTCGCCGGAGTTGCCCGCCGCCGAGTAGAGCACGTCGGAGATCGGGCCCGTGCGGGCCGGGGTGACCGCCATGTTCCGGTGCTGCTTGATGGCGGTCAGGATCCGCGAGGACGCGCCCCAGAAGGCCGACTCCTCGGCCAGCGTCGGCCGCGGCGCCGAGGTCCGGTCCGGCAGGGCGTACGCGCCCGGCGACCACATGAAGTAGTTCCCGGAGGAGTGCAGGTTCATCGAAAACTTGATGTTGGGGCGGGCAGCCAGCCAGTCGACATTGCGGTTCTCCGGCTCGGAGAGCTCGCTCGGCCCGGCGTAGGTGCCGCTGGTGCAGCTGCTCGACGCGCCCGAGTACCCGTCGAAGAGGCTGTACTCGGTGTAGTTGCGGTTGTTGTCAACGCCCCACGAGTCCCGGCCGAGGAAGTCCGCGGCCCCGGTCGACGGGCAGTGGTTGGTCATGTTCTTGCGCTGCGAGTTGAAGTCGTAGAAGGAGTAGTGGCCGCCGTCCGGGTTGACCGACGGAGCGATCCAGATATCCAGGTTGTTCAGCAGCTGCTTGGTCTGCCCGTCGTGCGCGTAGTTGCGCAGCAACCGCTCGGCGGTCTCGACGGCGACCAGCGGCGGCACCCACTCCCGCGCGTGCTCCTGCGCGTAGGCGAGCACCCCCGGCTTCGAACCGTCCCTAACCTTGCCGATCCGGATCGCATACACCGGTTGCGGATCGCGGGAGACGGAGGCCGGCGCACTCAGGTCGTCGGTGAGCGCGGTCCGCGCCGCCGGCGCGACCACGCCGTTGCCCGGGCTGCCGCGATAGGTGTACGCCTTGACCAGCGACCCGGCCGCGGCGTTGAGCGCCGCGACGACCTCGGCGGCGGTGCTGGTCACCGCGCCCGCGCCGTCGGTACCGAGGGCCACCCGGATGGCCTTACCGCTCACGGTCACCGCCAGCGCCGCGTTGCCGGCGCCCGGGTTCACCAGCTCCACCGAGATGTCGTTGCCACCCTGGTGCCCCCAGGCCAGGGAGTCCACCGCGACCCGGCTGGCGTTGGCGCTGCCGAGGACGGCCTGGGCGTGCCGCCGGTAGCCGTTGGTCTTGTACGGCAGCTCGACGATCTCGGCCAGGTTGGGGAACTCGGCGGCGAGCTGGTGGATCCGGGCGTACAGCTCGGTCGGGGTGAGGTAGCTGGTGACGAAGTCCTTCTGGTAGCCCGGTCCCTCCGGGCTGGTCTCCGGGGTGGGCAGCCACTCCTGCACCTTGACCTCGGCCACGTCCCCGGTGGGGCTGGTGATCCGGATACGGTCCGGCCGGCTGGTCACCGCCGAGGCGCCACGATGGTAGAGGTAGACGCCGGCGTCGACGAAGCGGGAGATGGTCTGCGTGCCGCCGGAGCCGATCGCGGTGCCCGGCCCACTGTCCCGCTCGACGGTGAGCGTGTTGCTGGCCGTCTGGCCCTGCGCCCACTTCGCCTCGACAGAGAGGACCTGGCTGGCACCGGAGGTGTAGTAGTCCGCGCGGATGATCTTGATGTCGGAGACGTCCGGAGCGGTCGGGTCGGCTGCGGCGGCGGCGAACTCCCGGTTCTCGGCGAGGTGCGCGGCGATGGTCGACTCGCGCTCCTCGACGCGGGCCCGGGCGTCCTCGGGGCGATGCAGCACGTCGCCGAGGGTGAAGCCGGCCGCGGTCAGTCGGGCGGCTTCGCTCGGCGTGATCACCGCGTGCGCGACCACGCCGTTCTCCGAGCGTTCGACATGGTGGTCGAGGTCCACTCCGGTGGCGACCAGCGCGTCCAGCTCCGCGGTGCCGGCGAGCAGCACCTCCACGACGTTCGCCGGCTCACCGGCGACCGGGCCGGAATCGGCCGGTGCGGCGGCGTCCGGCGCGGTCGCCGAGGCCGGGCTGACCAGCAGCACGATGGCCATGGCGGCGGCCAGCGCCGCCGGGACCGGAAGGCGGCGTCGCCACCGCGCGGGTAGGGATTTCGGCATGGTGATGTCTGCCCTTCTGGCTACTCGGCCTGATGGCCGTAGGAGATGGCCGAGGGGCACGCCCGGGGTACGCGGCTCCATCCGTTGGGTCGCGCGCGGTCGTTGCGGCAACCGAGCGCGCGACGCGGTGAGAAAGGGAAGGTGACGTCGTCCGGCTCCGTCGCCTCGACGTGACCCGCATCGCCGAATTGCGGGGCGTCGAGCGATGGTGACGGAGGCTCTCCGGTGACAGTTGGTGGACTGAGGCAATCCTCAGCTGTCACAGCGTGAGCTGTCAATCCTCTGCTGGGCCCGTTGACTTTCGGGGCGGTAGTCCTCACCGAACACGCCGATGAGGTGGGGTAGGTGGGGCAGGTCCCGCGCCAAGCCTTCCTGAGCCTAGAAGGCGTCGACGGACCGCCTGCTGTCTCCGGTCAGGTCACCGCGGAGCGGACGCCGAGGCCGATGAGGACGGCGCCGGTGAGCCGGTCGAGGGTACGGCGCACGCGTGGGGTGCGCAGCGGCCGTGCGGCTGCGCCGGTGACCGCGGTCCAGCCGGCCAGCCAGAAGGTGTGCAGCAGGGCGTGTGCGGTGGCGAGCACCAACATGGGGACCAGCACCGGCCCGGACGGGTGGAGGAACTGCGGGGCGAGGGTGAGGTAGACGGCGGCGGCCTTGGGATTGAGCACGTCCGACACGGCCCGGACATCCCAGCCCTCATTCCTCAGGTGTATCTGCACTACGACCCCTACGCCAGGTCCGAGCGGGGAGCGGCCGGAGCGGTCTTGGCCCGTCAGCGCATGGACTTTCTGCTGCTGCTGCCCAACCGGGGCCGGATTGTCATCGAATGCGACGGGATCCAGCACTACGCCGATGACCTCCCACGCGCCGACTCTCGCCGGTACGCCGAGATGGTCGCCGAGGATCGGGCGCTGCGGCTGCGGGGTTACGAGGTCTACCGCTTCGGCGGGTACGAGTTGACCGAGGGCCCCGAGTCCGAGGCGCTGCTGGACACGTTCTTCGACCAGTTGGCCAGCAGGCACACCACGTGACGCTGTCGTGGACCGGTTAGCACGCTGACCTGCTCCGGGTGGACCGGGCGCATGACTTCCCGTGAAGGGCTCTCGCAGGGCCCATTTGGCGGGACCTGTCTGCCCTCGCCCGCGAGGTTGGTCTACCACCCGGCGGCGATGAGCGCTGCGCGGCGAGAACCATGGTCGAGCTAGCAGAACATGGCCGGCCTACCGGTCAGCTGAGGTGATCACGCGGGGCGCTGCTATTGGCGGCGCCGTCTGACGCGATGAGCACCTTCCGTCCAGTAACAGTGCCGGCGGCGAAGTCGCCGCGCGGGTACCCGCTGATCCAGATGGCGCGGTGCTCGCCCATGCTGGCGTGCCACTGCTGCTTCCAGTGCCCGCGCACCCAGTGACCACGGACGGGAGCGCCGGCGCGGGCGGCGCGGGCGGCGTCGAGCTCCTCCTGGGCGTGTTCGGGCCGGCGCAGATGCACCCGTCGGATCAGCGGATCCGGGCGACCGGCGCGCTGGGCGGCCTGGCCGGTGGCCTTCGACCCGGGTGTGGTCTCGTCGCGGACGAGCGGAGTGCGGCACAGCGCCGCGAAGGTCTGCAGTGTGCCAACCGCCACCGCGTTGGCCAGGGTCGTAGATACTGTCTGACGCGGCCGCCAGCCAGTATCACCACCCGATGTTCGTGTGGAACAGCAGCAAGGCACACCGCTCCCCGGTAGCGCCGGCCGGGCGGGACGGCTGCGGCCGTAGCGTCCAGGGCCTACTCCAGAATGAAGATCGTTGGGCGTGAGGATCATCTGAGAGTCGGCTTGGAGCGATCAAGGCCCGGAGCCGGCCGAGGTGAAACCGCACTGGCGACGGACCCCTGCCCGGTGGTCATATTCGGTCAGCCAGGCCGGTACCTGGCACCCGGCAGGTTTCCTCGCAGACCGACCGGAGGGAGCGTTCCGCTTCCGGAACGCCCCCTCCGGCTCACCTGATACCGCTGCTACGGCTCAGTCGGTGAACCTGAAGTAGGCGCGGTGTTGGAATCCGTTGTCGAGGGTGAGCACGAACTCGCGGCAGGTGCCCGCCCAGGTCGGGTCGGTCTTCCACGGGTAGTTGTATAGGCCGTTCGCGTTGGCCGACAGCCCTGACCCGCCCGCACTGACGGCGGCGACCGGGATCGGCCGGGGAGTGGTGGCGGCGTCCGGGCCGACCGTCTTGAGCGTCTCGCAGTCGACCAGCCGCGAGTACGGCGACCCGCTGGCGAGGATGTCCAGGCCCCGGTTGGTGGCCAGCTTGAACTTCATCGGTACGGCGTCACCGGCGACGACGGTGTTGAGGGCGGGCTGTGCGGCCCGCTCCACGAAGTCGCCGCGACAGGACGGGTGGGTGTCGAACGCCTCGGTGTTGTCATTGCGGCTGGTGGTGCCCTGAACGGCGCTGTAGCCGAGACCCCGGCGGGCGAAGGAGGCCCAGAGGGTGCAGGCGTTGTCGCCGCCGGTGAGGGCCGCGTCGGCGGCGATGATCGCGTTGCGGCCAGTGACGAAGCCAGGGCCGCAACCCTGCATCTTCAGGCCATCGATGACGAGCTGGAGGGCGAGGTTGTTGCCGCCGGTGTTCCAGGCCTCGTAGACGTTGGGATTGAAGCCGTGTCGCTCGACAAGGTCCCAGGTCATGTCCCACAGTACGGCCGCCCAGCCGTGTCCGATGCCGTGCGGAGCGGCCAGGGACGTGCCGTCCAGCCAGCCGCCGGTCTTGATGCTGTCGTACGTGAACGGCTGGATCTCCATGTTGCGCGAGTAGGGCCGCGGGCGGATCCCGCCACCCACCCGGCTGTCCTGGAACAGCGCGTACTGGCCGTAACCGCGAGCATTCTCCGGATCGTCGATCGCGGGGTTCAGCAGCGAGGTGATCGCGAGGAAGTCGCTCCAGCCCTCACCCATCTGCTCCTCACCGGTGAGGCAGTTGACCGTCGGGCCACCGGTCAGCCGGTTGGACACCCCGTGGCCGTACTCGTGGAAGATCGTCTCCGAGCGGAACGAGGCGTCCCGCATCGCCGGCCGGTTCAGGTTGCGGTGCACCCGGCCGGAGGCCGGCAGTCCCGCCTTGATGGTGTCTCCGTCGGCCTGGCTCACCATGACCGCGGGGATGCCGACCGCCGGGTTCATGGATCCGCTCATCACTGCCGGGGCGCCCGCGACGTTGTTGACGACCACCACCGCGGCGGCGCCAGCTGCCTCGGCGTTGACCACCTGCGTGAACGCGTTGCAACTGCTGGTCCGGTCGACGACGGCGATCGCGCCGGCGGGCAGGCTGTAGGCACTGCAGCCGTCGCCGCTCGCCCCGGTGCCGTCGTTGACCGGCACCAGTTCACCGGCGAAGCCAGCGCTGGTGGGCGCGGGGGTGAACCGGGCGTACTCCGCCTCGTACGTGCCGGCGGCGGAGCCCCCGTTGATCGTCACGGCGTTCGGCAGGCCGAACTGGTTGCCCGGCCAGAGGAACATCTGCATCCGGGGCCGCCCGCCGTCCAGCGCCGGGGTGGAGAAGTTGGCGTTGTTCTGGCCGGAGCCGTCGTGCGCCTCGCACTGCACGTCGTCGCCGCCGGTTCCGCCCCGCCCGTAGTTGTTGACCTGGAAGTTGCCGGACGCCTCGTCGAAGCCGTACCGGTAGGTCAGGTCGTGGACCATGTTGCACCAGTAGAACTGGTTCACCACTGCGGCCTGGGTGTACGTCTGCGGATGCTCGTTCAGGTCCGCCGGGAAGTTGAAGCTCAGGCCGGCCCCGCCATCAGCTCCGCTGGCGGGGTCGATCTGGTTGTTGGCGTCCCGGTCGGTGTACGCGTGCGCGTTGTTGCCCCGGGTAATGGTGTAGTCGGCGCCCGGGGCGCCGTCGGTGTCGTGCCAGCCGTACGGTGACGCGGTCCCGTCCGCCGGGTTGGTCACCAGGCTCTGCGGGCCGTCGTTCGGGTCGCCCTTCGGAAACTCGAAGACGCGGTAGCTCGATCCGTCGTCGACCGGGTTCGGCGGCGTGACCCTCGGGGCGGGGATGCTCGCGGTGGCGATGGTCGGCGCCTCGTTCGCACGGCGGCCCAGCGTGCTGGCCAGGTCGGTCGGGCTGTCCTGGTGGGTCCAGTCCTCGGTGTTGAGCAGCTCGCTGGTCTCGGCGTCGATGGTGACGTTCCAGAGGTGGACGTCGGAAGAGTCGTCGATCACCAGCTGCCAGGCCGGGCGCAGTCCGTCGTCGGTCGGCTGCCAGCCCAGCTCCGCCGGGATGGGCTGCTCGGAGATGCCGCTGCCGGAGACGACGGTGCGCTGCGCCGGGCCGCCGCTGCGGCTCATCACCCGGGGGCTGGCTGGGTCGGCCAGGTCGAGGGCGTCGGCGGCCGCCTCCACCGCCTCGACCGCGTCGAGGGAGATGGTTCCGGCGGCCTTGTCGGACAGGCCGGGAACCAGGGTGTCGCCGACGAAGATGACGCTTCCGTCCCGGGCGATGTTGACGGTGGCGGTGGCCCCGAAGACCTCCAGGTCCTTGTAGCGCTGCGCCAGGTTGACGTGCGTCACGCCGTTGTGGCGGCTGGTGTAGCTGGAGGCCACCGCGAGGTCGGTGAGGTCCGCGCCGCGGACACCGTGCTCGGCGGGATGTGCCTGCAGGTAGCTGACGGCGATGTCGTTCGGCGCGCCGCTGTTGGCACCGGTGAGGAAGATCGGGTTCGCGGGGCGGGCCTGGGCAGGATCAGCCCAGGCGGGTTTCACGGTCAGCGATGTCATGGATGCGACGAGGGTTGTGGACAGCAGTAACGCGGCGTTGCGTCGACCACGGGATGGACCGAGAGGTAGGGGCACCGCTGCTCCCTTCAGGAGAGGCGAAAGACGGCATGGAGCTTCGGCTCACGACCGCCGCAGCGGCCCGCCGCGCTGATCGGTAGCGCCCGTCCGGCTGTCACGTTCAGTGATCGCGTCGGTGCGGGGTGAATTGCATCGACGCTACGGTGAGGCCGGCAACCACTCTTCCGACGAGTGGCGAAATATTTCGATGGCTGGTCCTACGCTTGTCGTGGCCCGCCCGGCCCAGCGGAGCTGGACGATCCCGTGAGGACGGTGACGGGAGCGCTCACCCAAGGCGGTCTTTTGGGCGCGCGCTAGCCCACCAGGCGGCGTTCCCAGGCCCAGGAATCCGCTGGCCGGCTCGTGGGCGATTGAAGGCTCGGACGTGCCTCCGCCATCTGCACGAGGCTGTGCACGTTCAGCTGTACCTGGCTGTGCACGTCTCCAGAGTCTCTTCCACTCCGGATGTCTACCACCGTGCTCGGGCCACCGGGCAGCGAGTTTCGCTGCCCGGTGGCCCCGCTGGCTGTGGTGGAACCCGACCTGCTCGCGGCGAGTGTCCCAACTGGGACTGCCGACGTTGGCGATTCACGCCCGTACTCCCCTGGCGGTGTTGTTCGATGTCATCCAGCCGTTCCCGACGTTTCCCGAGGCGATCTTCCTGGCGCTGCGTGACCTCGACGCCCAGGTCTCCTCGCCGGGCCCGCACCTGTCGGTGCCTGTGTCGGCCAGCCGGCGTGCGAGCTGTAACGAAGGAGGGATTGCCATGGAGGAAGGCGCAACGGTGCCATTGACGGTCGTCGGCAGCCGCACGGAGGCGGACCTCATCGTCGGCCTGCTACGCAGTTACGGCCTAAGAGCTGCCGTGGCAGCGGACGACGTCGGCGGGCAGGAGCCGCACCTGCAACTACAAGGGGTCCGCGTGCTGGTCGCCCCCGCCGACGAAGCCTCCGCCCGTCAGCTCCTGGCCGCTGCCGAGCAGGACGGGAGCGACGGGCCGCCGATCGGCAGCTGATTGACCGTGCCGGACCGCGTTGGCACGCCTGCCGTCTCAGCGGATGGCTGCGAGGGATCGCGACTGTCGGCCATCCCTCTGCTCACCACGCTGACCTGGCGCAACCGACGCGGAGACGAGCGCACTCTGAAGTACGTCGTCGACGGCCGTCTCGAACGCTCCATCAGCCTTCAAGGCCTCTATCGCCTGACTGACGAATCCGCCGCTCGATTGGGTGCACTGCTCGACAACGCGCCAACCCCGACCCGAATCGCGTAGACCGTTGCCGGGCACGCGCGACATCCTGTACGCCGCGTCAGCTGCAGGACGGACGAGCCCCGGTCGATCGCTGGTGGATCGGCCGGGGCTCGCCTGCTTCACGCCGGGTCAGTCGAGGTCGAACCGGTCGAGTTCCATGACCTTGGTCCAGGCTGCGACGAAGTCAGCCACGAACTTGTCGCGCGCGTCCTGGCTGGCGTAGACCTCCGCGAGGGCCCGCAGCTGGGAGTTGGAGCCGAAGATGAGGTCGACCGCGGTCGCGGTCCACTTCACCTCATCGGCGGCCAGGTCCCGGATCTCGTACACGTGCTCGTCGGACTCCGACGCCTTCCACCGGGTGCCCGGGGAGAGCAGGTTGGCGAAGAAGTCGTTCGTGAGCACGCCGGGCTGATCGGTGAGGACGCCGTGCTTCGTGCCGCCGACGTTGGCCCCGAGGGAGCGCAGGCCGCCGACGAGGACGGTCATCTCGGGCGCGCTCAGGCTGAGCATGTAGGCACGGTCGAGGAGCAGCACCTCCGGCTGGGTCTTCTCACCGGGACGCAGGTAGTTGCGGAACCCGTCGGCGCGCGGCTCGAGGACCCGGAAGGACTCGACGTCCGTCTGCTCCGGAGTGGCGTCGGTGCGGCCCGGGCGGAACGGCACGGTCACCTCGGCGCCAGCGTCGCGCGCCGCCTTCTCGACGGCGGCCGAGCCGGCCAGCACGATCAGGTCCGCGAGCGAGATCTTCGCGCCGCCGGCCTCGTTGAACTCCCGCTGAATGCCCTCGAGGGTCTCCAGAACCGTCGCGAGCTGCTCGGGCTGGTTGACCTCCCAGCTGCGCTGCGGCTCCAGACGGATCCGCGCGCCGTTGGCGCCACCGCGCTTGTCGGTGGACCGGAAGCTGGCGGCGGAGGCCCAGGCGGTGGAGACCAGCTGGGCGGTCGTCAGGCCGGACTCCAGGACCTTCGCCTTGAGAGCGGCGATGTCGGCGTCACCCACGAGCTCGTGGTCGACGGCCGGCACCGGGTCCTGCCACAGCTGCGGCTCCGCCACCCATGGCCCGAGGAAGCGGTCGATCGGGCCCATGTCGCGGTGCAGCAGCTTGTACCAGGCCTTGGCGAACGCCAGCGCGAACTCGTCGGGGTTCTCCAGGAAGCGGCGCGAGACCTTCTCGTACGCCGGATCGAAACGCAGCGCCAGGTCGGTCGTGAGCATCGTCGGCTTGTGCTTCTTGGACGCGTCGAACGGGTCCGGGATGATCTCCGGGGCGTCCTTGGCGACCCACTGCTTCGCACCGGCGGGGCTCGTGGTGAGCTCCCACTCGAAGCCGAAGAGGATCTCGAAGAAGCGGTTGCTCCACTGCGTCGGCACGTCGGTCCACGTCACCTCGAGGCCGCTGGTGATCGTGTCGCGGCCCTTGCCGCTGCCGTGGCTGCTCAGCCAGCCCAGGCCCTGCGCCTCCAGCGGGGCACCCTCGGGCTCCGGGCCCACGTGGTTGTCGGCGGGGGCCGCGCCGTGGGCCTTGCCGAAGGTGTGACCCCCGGCGATGAGGGCGACGGTCTCCTCGTCGTTCATCGCCATCCGGCCGAAGGTCTCCCGGATGAAGTACGCCGCCGCCCGCGGGTCCGCGTTGCCGTTCGGGCCCTCCGGGTTGACGTAGATGAGGCCCATCTCGGTCGAGCCGACCTCGGGCGCCATCTCGGCCTCGCCGACGTAACGCTCGTCACCCAGCCAGGTGTCCTCGGGACCCCAGAAGATCTCCTCGGGCTCCCAGATGTCCTCGCGACCGAAACCGAAGCCGAAGGTCTTGAAGCCCATCGACTCCAGGGAGACGTTGCCGGCGAGCACGAGCAGGTCGGCCCAGGAGATCTTCTGGCCGTACTTCTGCTTGACCGGCCACAGCAGCCGGCGGGCCTTGTCGAGGTTGGCGTTGTCCGGCCAGCTGTTGAGCGGTGCGAAACGCTGTCCGCCGTCGCCAGCGCCGCCACGACCGTCGTGGATGCGGTAGGTGCCGGCGGAGTGCCAGCTCATCCGGATCATCAGACCGCCGTAGTGGCCGAAGTCGGCCGGCCACCAGTCCTGCGAGGTGGTGAGGACGTTGATGATGTCCTGCTTGAGCGCCTCGACGTCGAGCTTGGCGAACTCCTTGGCGTAGCTGAAGTTCTCCCCCAGCGGGTTGCTCTTGGAGGAGTGGGCGTGCAGCACGGACAGATCGAGCTGGTTGGGCCACCAGTCCCGGTTGGTCCGCGGACGACCTCCGGTCTTGGGGGTCGGCGAGTCGATCGCCGGGTTCTCGCTCTCGCTGCCGTGCGCGGTAACGGAGTCGTGCGCGACCGGGCAGCCGGCCTCCGCCTTCTTGTCCACGCCCTGGGCGCTGGAGGGACCGTTGTCCTGGGTGTCGCTCATGTACTTCCTTCCGAACTGACGGATCACTGGGCGGTACGTTCGGTCGCGCAGTCGGGGCAGGTGCCCCAGTAGACGACCTCCGCCTCGTCGACCACGAACCCGTGGTCGTCCGAGGCGGTGAGACAGGGAGCCTGGCCGACAGCGCAGTCGACGTCGGCGATCGCACCGCAGGAGCGGCACACGATGTGGTGGTGGTTGTCCGCCACCCGCGCTTCGTAGCGTGCGGTGGCACCGGTGGGCTGGATGCGGCGCACCAGACCGGCGTCGGTGAGCGCGCGCAGGACGTCGTACACCGCCTGGTGGGAGACCGCGGGGAGATCGGTCCGGACCAGCCGGATCACCGTGTCGGTATCGACGTGCGGATGGTCGCGCAGCGCGGCGAGCACCGCCAACCGGGGCCGGGTCACGCGCAACGAGACCGCCCGAAGCTGAGTCTCGAAGTCGGACGCCACGTGCCGAACATAGTCCACTATTCTGGAGTAGTTCAAGTTTGGCTCGGCCGTCACCCGGTAGGTGGAGCTCACCGGAAGGGCGAAACGCCGCGATATCAGACACGCTACCGCCCACCGCTGATCTGTACCAGCAGGCTGAAGAGTTGTTCACCGCCCAGAGCTGATCGGTCAACTGGTGGAATCGACGAGGACGCCGGGGTTGAGGATCCAGGACGGGTCGAGCGCGCTCTTGGCGGCGCGCAACGCGAGCGCGACCTGGTCCGGACGCTGCCGGTCGTACCACGGTCGGTGGTCACGGCCGACGGCGTGGTGGTGGGTGATGGTGCCGCCGGCGGCGAGCAGCGCCTCGGAGACGGCATGCTTGATCTGGTCCCACTGGGCGAGGGTGGCGCCCCAGCGGCCGGTGGCGTACACGCCGAAGTAGGGGGCGGGGCCGTCCGGGTAGACATGCGTGAAGCGGCAGGTGACCACGCCGGTCGCGGCGACGGCACGGAGCGCTTCGCCGGCCGCGTCGAGCACGGCGGCGCGTAGGGCGGGGAATCGGTCCCAGGTGCACGCGGTCTCGAACGTCTCCACGATCATCGACCGGGCGGCGAGCGCGTCGCGCTGGTACGGCATCCGGAGGAACGAGGACCGCCAGGCGTCGGCGGCGGTCCGCTGCGCTGGACCGGACGAGTCGTCGCTGCGGGACGGCTCCGGCAGGGTTCCCCCGTGGTCGCGGCACAGGTCGACGGCGCGGTCCAGCGACGGTGTGACCGGATGATCGGCGGACTCGAATCCCAGGACGAGCACGCCCCCGGTGGTGGCGGCGCCGGCGTTGAGGAGCGCTTCCGCCGGATCGAGCAGCCGGCAGTTGCTCGGGTGCAGACCGGACTGGGCGATGGCCCGGGTGGCGGCGACCGCCTCGTCGTAGTCGGTGAAGTGCACCGAGGCGCCCGCCCGCCAGCGGGGCCGGTCCTGCAGCCGCATCCACGCCTCGGTGATGACGCCGAGCATGCCCTCCGAGCCGAGGAACAGCCGATCCGGGGACGGCCCGGCGCCGGAGCCGGGCAGCCGGCGCGACTGGCTGATGCCCGCCGGGGTCACCACCCGCAGGGACTCCACCAGGTCGTCGATGTGGGTCAGGAGGGTGGCATAGTGGCCGCCGGCGCGGGTGGCCAACCAGCCGCCGAGGGTGGAGAACTCGAACGACTGCGGGAAGTGCCGCAGCGTGAGGTCGTGCCGCCGGAGCTGGTCCTCCAGCGCCGGGCCGAACACGCCGGCCTGGATGCGGGCCGCCCGGCTGGTCGGGTCCACCTCCAGCACCCGGTCGAGGCGCCCAAGGTCGAGACTGATTGCCGCCGGATACGCGTCGTCGAGCCGCGGCTCCACACCGCCAACCACTGACGAGCCGCCGCCGTAAGGGATCACCGCGATGTCCCGGCCCGTGCACCAGTCGAGCACGTCGACGATGTCCTGCTCGGTCACCGGCCGGATCACCAGGTCCGGCGGGTCGTGGACCTCCCCGTGCAGGTTGCGGACGACGTCCCGGAACGCCTTGCCGTGGGTGTGCGCCGCCCGGTCGGCCAGGTCCGTCGAGCACAGCCGGGCGAGTGACGCCGGCGGATCGACCCGCGGCGGGCGCAGGCCGAGTTCGGCCACCGGTGGCGCAACGTGCTCGGTCAGGTCGGCGTCGGGCAGCAGGGTACGCACCCGCTCCGCCAACGCCGTGGCCTCCGCGCCGGTCACCGCGTCCTCGACGTGCCCCCAGCCCCACCACGAACGGCGTTTCCCGGCCATGCGGCCTCCCCGTCGTCCACCATCGCCAGATGACTCGCCGGTAACGTACTCGACGGCCGGCACCGCGTCGATGCCGTCGTCCAAGCCGCGAACGTGCCTGCGACTACGCCCCGCCCTGCCCCCGCGCGCCGTCGGCACCGGGCACGGGCTCCCTACGCGCCGCAGAGGGACACGGTGTCAGCCGTGCCCGTACCCGGCCGCCGCACGCTCTTCATGGTGAGCCGCCGCCCCGCTTCGCACGTGCTCCCTGGTCGCCTCGGGCCGCAGCGCCCAGCGGCGAGACGAGCCGAATGACCCGGCCGGTACGCGTCGCCTGACGCCGGGTGCGTCGGCCCGGCGGCTTCGACCGGCGCGGATGACCGACGCTCTTGCCGGTGGTCCCGCTGTGCCGGGCTTGTTGCGACGAGTCCGGCTGCCTGCCGAAGGCGCACCGGACCCGACTGTTGGCTTCCGCCTGGGAGAGACCGGACGCGACGAGCAGGTCGCTGGCCGTGGTGCGTATCTGGGCGAGGACGACGGTTCCGGAGAAACCGATCTCACCCTTGTACGCCGCGCCGGCATGGTGAACGGCTTGCAGGGCTTTCTCCCGCGCATCGTGCGGCTCCTTTCGAGCAGCGAACTCGTCCCGGAGTATCCGCACCGCCTCAGCAAGGCCGAGAACCGCGTTGATCATCGCTGCCGAGACTGGTTCCTTGTCCTCGATGACAGTGACAGCTCGACGGATCAGGGCCCCGCTGCTGCCCATCGCCCTCTCCAGTGGCTCGGCGGTTCGGGCGTAGTGACTGAGCACGCCGTGCCGGTGCCGCCATGACAAGGGGGACAGCCGGGTGACCTCCCGTGCGCCGGCCACCGCCTCCCGCAACACCCGAAGTTCCTCCTGGTTGCCGCGCAGTCGGGTACGGGCGCGGATCGCGCGCTCGATATCGCGCTCGCACAACGCCTCTGCCGTTTCCGTCAGTTGTTCGACGAGCGTTCGCAGCGCCGGTCCGGCGGCGCGCCTGACCACTCACAACGGGTTGCGGGTGCAGCGCCGCGCCGCCGACACCGGGCAACCCGCTGCCCCGAACGACCGCTTTCCTGTGAGGAAAGCCACGACCGCTTTCCTTGCGAGAAAGCAGTCCAACGATCAAGGATGGGTCCCATGAAGCCTCAAGATGCCCAGTTATCGCTCGACGACATTCGGCGTCTGCAGGACAGGACTCGCGAGCAGATCGTCGGCCAGAGCTTCGTCCGTTCCCACGTCCCGCTCGCGGCATTGGGACTCTTTGCCGGGTTGGCGTCCGTTGATCTCCAGAACCCTTGGCGCACCGCCACCCTCCTCTTCGGGTTCGGACTCTTCGTCGGAGTGGGGATCGTGCACGAACACCGGACCCTCGTGCAGCGCAAGCCCACCGGCCTGGAGTGGCTGTTCTGGGTGGGATTGTCGGCCGGGCCCATGCTGCTGTTCGGCGTCTTCCGAATCGCCGCCTGGGCATGGCTGGCTCTGCCCTCGCAGGGGCTGCTATCGCAGGGCACGCTCGCCGCTGCCGCCACGGCTGCGACCTTTGTCGCCATCACGCCCTTGAGCCGCCGGACCTTCGCGGAGATCGTGCTGCGCGAGAGCCGACGCGCCTGATGGACCCCCGCTTCGACGAGTTCCTGCACGTCCCGGCACGGTTGTCCATCGTCGCCCTGCTGGCACCGGCCGCCTGGGTGGATTTCGGTTTTCTGAGGGACACGATCGGTACCAGCGATTCGGCGCTGTCCAAGCATGTCTCGGCCCTGGCCGAGGCCGGATATGTCACCGTTCGCAAGGATCAGCAACGCCGGGCACGGCGCACCTTCGTCCAGCTCACCCCGCAGGGACGGCACGCGTTTCAGCGGCACGCGGCCGCGCTGGAGCACATCGTCGCCGCCGCCCACGCATCACCGGAAGCCAACTAAACCGGACAGCCGAGCTGGTGAGCCGGCCGAGAGTTCCGAGTCGGCGGTTGAACACGGGTACGTGCGACGGCGCGCACAGCGGGAAGGCCGGTTGGATGAATGACCCAGGGGATCTGGCGCGAAGCGCGCTCGAGCGAATCCACAAGGCTGCCGTGAGACACCGGGACCCTGAGCTGCACCACGCCGCCGCCGACATCGTCCGAGCCGCCCAGGCGAGGGGCCTCGATCCGGGGCCGGTCGAGTCGTACCGCCCCTGCCCGGTGTGCGGTGCTGAGCCCGGACAGTTGTGCATCAACGTCCCTGGTCACCCCGTAGCCCCGGCAGACATGCACCCGGAACGGACGGAAACGGCAGCACCGTAGGCTCCGCTACCGGGAAGGTCGGCTGAGAGCTGCCGCTCACCATGTACGGCCTGATCGGGCTGGACGCCGACGCACCACTGTGGACGCCACCGGCACGACCCTCGTCCGGAAAGCCTCCGGAACTTTCGATGACGCTGTCCCGGATCTGATCCCTTGACCGAGATTCTCGATGTGATCAGCCCAGGGCACCGGTCGGCCAGTTGGGACTTCTGTACAGGCTGAACGCTCTCCCGCAGAAGGCCCGGTCGCCGAGGCCAGGTTTCCACGAAGTTTCCGGAAATTGTTGACAAGCCAACGGGCGGCTCAATACGGTCGCCATCGACGGTGCTCGATAACCGTCGATGCCATCCACCGCGACCCACTCCCCCGGTCGTCGCGCAGGACGACCAGCCACCCACCACCACGCGGTACGACGCCGATGTCCGGCGGCATTCGCCTGGCCGCCGACAGGTCGCTGGGGGTCGTACCGCACTGCTGGCCTCCCGCCAGCCGTCACGAGGAGGAAGCAAGCACATGGACGACATGAACCACACAGCCACCAGACCGAGGGGGCGCGGCCGCATGCGGTTGCTCCTCGGCGCCACGTGCGCCGCAGTGGTGGCCATCGGCAGCACGATGATGGCCACCAACGCGTACGCCGAGGCCGATCGGACCGTCAGCTCGAACACCACCGGCACGCACAACGGGTTCTTCTTCTCGTTCTGGAAGGACAGCGGCAACGCCAGCATGACGTTGCGTGCCGACGGCCGGTACTCCAGCCAGTGGGGCAGCGGCACCAACAACTGGGTCGGCGGCAAGGGATGGGCCACCGGCAGCCGAAGGACGATCAACTACTCGGGCACCTACAGCCCGAACGGCAACAGCTACCTCGCCCTGTACGGATGGACGCGGAACCCGCTCATCGAGTACTACGTCGTGGAGAACTTCGGCACCTACAACCCGAGCACCGGCGCCACCCGCGTGGGCTCCGTCACCACCGACGGCGGCACCTACGACCTCTACCGCACCCAGCGGGTCAACCAGCCGTCGATCGACGGCATCGCCACGTTCTACCAGTACTGGAGCGTCCGGCAGCAGAAGCGCACCGGTGGCACCATCACCACCGCCAACCACTTCGACGCCTGGGCCCGCGCCGGCTTGAATCTCGGCACCAACCACAGCTACCAGATCATGGCCACCGAGGGCTACCAGAGCAGCGGGAGCTCCGACATCACCGTCCGGGAGGGCAGTGGCGGCAACCCCGGCCCCGGGCCCACCACCAACCCGCCCGGGAACGGCAACTGCACCGCGACGCTGTCCACAGGCCAGCAGTGGGGCGACCGGTTCAACCTCAACGTCGCGCTCAGCGGCACCAACAACTGGGTCGTCAGCCTCGGCCTCGGCGGCGGCCAGAGCGTGCAGAACAGCTGGAACGCCTCTGTCAGCGGCACGAGCGGAACCGTCACCGCCAGACCGAACGGCAACGGCAACAACTTCGGGGTAACGATCATGGCCAACGGCAACTGGACCTGGCCGACGGTCACCTGCCGCACAGGCTGACCCCAATTAACCCCTGACACCGCACCTGTGGCGCGGCGGCCGAGGCCGCCGCGCCACACTGGCGTCCGTAACCAGCTGCCGTCAACCCTCGGGCTCGGGTCAACCGGTGCACCATGAGGCAGGGCGGGCGGTGTTGTCGGCGATCGCGGCCTTCGCCGTCGTCGGCTAGACCCAACGCCGTTCAGTTAGGCGGCGTGGTGGGTTGTCAAGCGTGTCGTGGAGACGAAGCAGCGGAGCTCCGGTATAGAGGGTGGTCACTCTAAGACGCCCTTGCACCTGGAGCTCCGCTGGCTGATCAGATTGCCATAACTCGGACGGTGACGGTAGCCGCGGGTGTGTTCGCGCCAGGTCACCTGGGCGAGTTGACTCGTCTGGTGCCGTTCGAGATGGTCGATGATGTCCTGGCCTCGACCAGGCGTACCGAGTCACGGGTCCGGCTGTTGCCGGCCCGGGTCGTGATGTATTTACTGCTCGCGGGATGCCTGTTCGCCGAACTGGGATACCAGCAGGTATGGCGCAAGCTGACCAGCGGATTGTCCGGCCTGCCGATCGTCTCGCCCAGCGGCAGCGCGTTGCGCCAGGCCCGGCAACGCCTCGGCCCGCAACCGGTGCGGGCGTTGTTCGATCTGCTGCGTGGCCCGGCCGCCACCAACGCCGCCCAGGTGCGCTGGCGTGGTCTGCTGCTGGCCGTAATCGACGGAACCCTCCTGACGGTCGCGGACTCAGCCGCGAACACCGGCCGCTATGCCAAACAGCGATGCAACAACGGCGCATCCGGCTACCCCCAACTACGGCTCAGCGCCCTGATGTCCTGCGGCACCCGCTCGGTCCTCGACGCCGTGTTCGACCCGGTCAGCACCGGCGAACTCGACCAGGCCCGCCACCTCGCCCGCAGCCTACGGCCCGGGATGCTGCTGCTGGCCGACCGAAACTACGCCGCCGCCGACCTGGTCACCACCCTGGCCGCGACCGGCGCGCACCTGCTCATCCGCTGCAAGAACGGCCGCAAACTACCGACTTTGCGCCGCCACCGCGACGGCTCCTTCTCCTCGGTCATCGGCGGGCTACCGATCCGGGTCATCGACGCGCAGATCAGCATCACCACCACCGAGGACACCCGCACCAGCGGCTACCGACTGATCACCACGTTGCTCAACCCGCTCACCCATCCCGGCGCCGAACTGATCCGGCTCCACCACCAGCGCTGGGAGATCGAGACCGCCTACCTCGAACTCAAATCCTCGATCCTGGGCGGACGTGTCCTACGCGCCCGCACCCCCGACGGCGTTCAGCAAGAGATCTACGCCCTGCTCAGCGTCTACCAACTACTCCGCACCGCGATGGTCGACGCCACCGACAGCCGGCCCGGCCTCGACCCCGACCGGGCCAGCTTCACCACCGCCCTGAACACCGCCCGCGACCAGATCGTGCACGCCGCCGGCGTCATCGCCGACACCGCCATCGACCTCGTCGGCGTCATCGGCGCCGATGTTCTGGCCCACCTGCTCCCCGACCGCCGCCTGCGCACCAAGACACGCATGATCAAACGCTCGAACAGCAAATACCAAGCCCGCGGCCCCAACATCGACCGACGCAGCTATCAAGCCACCACCAGCATCGACATCGTCATCCCCGACCCTTGACGCCCACACCAACCGCCTAACTGAACGGCGTTGCGGCTAGACCTGCGGCGCTGCGGTCCCTCCGGCTGATTCCTCCGCCGTTGGTTCCTCGGTTGGTTCCTCGGATGACTCCTCGGTCGGGTCCGCCGTTGGTTCCTCCGTCGGCTCCACGGTCGGTGCCGACGTCGTTCCGCCCGTCGGAGCTGCCGTCGGTCCCTGAGGGGCGCTTTCGGAGGTGGTGGGGCTGGGTGCGCCCACACTGCTCCCACCTGAAGGCGTAGGTCCGGCCGTCGTCCCCTCGGCCGCTGGACGGGTGGTCGTCGGGCTCGGGGTTCCCGGCGCTCGAACCGGCAGACCGGCAGAATTCCGGTTGGCCGGTTCGCCGCCACCGACGCCAGGGCCAGGGCCAGGTCCCCCCTGCGACGGCGGCACCGCAGGCGGCACCGCGGGCGGCACCGACGGTCGCCCGGTCGGGCCCGGCATCATCCCAGTGGGATCAGCGAACACCAGGACAGCAGCCGCTGCGGCCAACGATACGAGCAGCACCGCGAGCGCCTTGGGCCCAGGACTGACGGCCCGGCTCACGGCACCGCCGACGGCCGACCGCCGGGCGGGCCGGTGCTCGGTTCGCGGCCCGGTCAAAGTCACCCAGGTAGCGGCCCTCACCTGCGTATCGGACGAGTCCGCGAGCGCCTGCGCCGCGGCGGCCATGGCCGCCGCCGTCGGGAACCGGTCACTGGGCGCCTTGGCCATCGCGGTGGCCACCAGCTGCCGCACCTCCGCCGGGACGTCGTCGGGCAGCGGCGGCGGTTCCTCTTCGAGGTGCCGCAGCGCCACCGCGACGGCATTGTCACCCTGGTACGGGGGTTCACCGGCGAGGCAGTGGTAGACGACGGCACCCAGCGCGTAGATGTCGATCGCCGCTGTGGTCTCGTTCTTGGACACCTGCTCGGGCGCCATGTACAGGGCGGTGCCGACGACCTGGTTCGCCCCGGTCAGGCTCGCCGCGTCGTGCGTGACGGCAACGCCGAAGTCGACCAGGACGACGTGCCCGTCCGGCTCGATGATCAGATTGTTGGGCTTGACGTCACGGTGCACGACGCCGGCATCGTGCGCGGCCTGCAGGGCCCGGGCGGTCTGCGCGGCGACCGACATCGTCTCGCCCGCGTCCAGCTGGCCGACCTCGGCGATCCGCTCGGACAAGGACTGTCCCTGCACGCATTCCATCACGATGTAGGCGAGGTCCGGCCCCTCGGGCCGGGACACCTCGCCGTAGTCGTAGACCTGTGCGACACCCGGGTGACGCAAGGCCGCCATCGCGCGTGCCTCGCGGCGGAACCGCTCGCCGAAGCCGGGGTCGGTGACCAGGCTGGGGCGCAGCATCTTGACGGCCACGCAGCGGTCCAGGGTCTCGTCAACCGCCCGCCACACGTCGCCCATCCCACCGCTGGCGATGCTCTCGACCAGGCGGTAACGGTCTCCGACGAGTTGCCCCACACTCGGCATAGAGCTTCCGGTACCCAGGACTCCTCGATCTCAAGCACCCCAGCGCCGCCCCGCCGTTCGACCTCCTTAGAGCGACCGGCAGTAGGTAGAGGATCTGGGCAGACGGGACCCTCGGGGTAGCAAGCAGGCACGGGGCCATAGATCATCGGAGTTCTCTACGCTTCGTGACCGATGGAGTCCCGTGCCTGCGTTGCCATCTTCGTTGTTCGAACCTGTCTGGGTCCAGTTCGCCGCGCTCTGGCCTGAGCAACCCGAGTTCGATCCAGCACATCCGTTGGGCTGCCATCGGCGCCGGATCCCTGACCGGGTCGTGTTCGAGCACGTCATCGCCGCTTTGGTACACGGCTCGGGCTATGAGCGCGTCGCGTCGGATGCCTGCTCGGACCGCACGATCTGCCGGCGTCTGCGGTCGTGGGCCCAGGCCGGCCTGGGCGAACAGCTTCATGAGCTCGCCCTGGATGCCTACGACCGCATGATCGGGCTGGACCTGGCCGACGTCAGCGCCGACGGCGCCATCACGAAGGCCCCGTGCGGCGGGGACCGGGCCGGCCGGTCCCCGGTCGACCGCGGCAAAGGCGGCATGAAACGCTCGACCGGCGTCGACGGCTACGGCATCCCGCTCGGAATCACCAGCGCGCCCGCCAACCGGCACGACTCCCCGCTGCTACGCGACACCTTCACAGCATGCAGCACCCAACTGCGGCACCACTGGCCCGAGCAGGTCACCGCGCACCTGGACCGCGGCTACGACAGCAACCGAACCCGTGACCTGCTCGAAGAGATCGGCTTCGACGCCGAGATCGCCCGCAAGGGCATACCCACCCCAGTCCAAATCGGCAAACGCTGGGTCGTGGAGAGAACCAACTCCTGGATGAACGGCTTCGGCAAGATCCGCCGCTGCACCGACCGCGACGCCCAGATCATCGACCTCTACCTGTACCTGGCCGCGACGATCGTCACCATCCGTCAACTCATCCAACGAGCCCGCACCCTCTACCGCTGGGACACCCGACCCACCACCCGCCGACTCAAATAACGCCTATCGCCGGTCGCTCTTAATCGGTTGTCGCCGCCGTACGCCTCGACGACGATGGCCACGACCCGCGAGCTGTCCAGCTCAGCCATCACCAGCCGACGGAACCCACCATGGATCTCGCCCAACGTCGTGAGCTCGCCCTCAGGGCGCTCGACGGCTACGAGAGTGGCCCTGACGCCACAACCCGGGCGATGATCAGCGCCCGAGCGAAGATCGACGACGCTGCGGCCCTGGTCCTGGTCGAGGGTGTCAGCGACCAGATCGCGCTGGAAACGGCCGCGACCGGCCGCGACCGGGATCTCGAAGCGGAGCGCGTCGTGATCGTGCCGATCGGCGGGGCGCACGCGATCGGCCGCTTCCTGACCGAACTGGGCCCCCGGATCGCTCAGGTGCGCCTCGCTGGCCTGTACGACGTGCGTGAGGAGGAAGTCTTCCGGCGCGCACTGGTCGCCGCCCAGGTCGGCACGCCCCGCACCCGCGCCGACATGGTGCGCCTCGGGTTTCACGTCTGCGTCGACGACCTCGAAGAGGAACTGATCCGTGCCGTCGGCGCCGCAGAGGTCGAAGTCCTGTTCGACTCGCAGGGCGATCTGGGGTCGTTCCGCTCACTGCAGAATCAGCCCGCCTGGCGCGGCCAGGAGCCCGAGCGGCAGATGTGGCGGTTCCTGCGCAGCGGCGCGCGCCGCAACCTGCGCTACGCACGACTGCTCACCGAGGCAGCGATGGGCCCGGATGCCCTGCCTCGGCCAATCGCCGCGGTGCTCGACGCGGCGCGGACCGACCGGTCTGTGGCGTGACAGCGGAGCACCTCCCGCGGTGAACGTGATGACGCGGACGCACCACCTGATCGGTGCTTCGTTCGCGTCACCACGTTCGTCACCGGCGACGGCTCGGCAGCGGTCGGCCGGGCGCCCGGCCCGACCGGCAGTACGGGCCGATCAGCAGGTCAGGCGGCCAGCTCGGTGGCGAGACGGCGGGCCTCGGTCACCAGCCGGCTCGCGCCACCGCGTGCCACGGTGTCGGCCAGCCCCGGCACCTCGATGCGTACCTCGGTCGCACGGGCCGTCTCGGCCGCCAGGGTGAGCAGGTCGGGGGTGCCGCGGGGCGGGGTCGGCGCGACCAGCAGCGGCGGCAGCGCGGCGGCGAGCAACCGCCACACGCTCAGTCGGGCGCCGGCCGCGACCGCGTCACGTAGCGGCGTCACCACCCGGGTCAGCGTCACCTGGCCGTCCGCCGCCAGCGCGCCCAACTGCCGGCCGACGCCCGGGGCGTCGAGATCGTTGGCCGCCGCCAGTATCAGCAGGGCGTCGAGGGCGGCGACCCGGTCCACCTCGTGCCGGGCGCACAGCCCGTACGCCAGTGCCAGGTCGAGGGCGGGGCCGCCCGTGCCGGTGCAGTCGGCGAGCGCCGGCAGGATCGTGGCGGCTTCCTGTACGTCTTCCTGTGCGGCCCCGGCGAACTCGGGCAGCACGTGGGCGGCGACCAGGCCCCGGTGGCCGGGCAGCAGCGCCGGCCAGAGGTCGCCCCAGTCGCCGCGCCCCCTTCCGACCAGTTGCGCCGGCACGGTCAGCAGCCCGAGCGGGTCCGTCACGCCCTCGGGCGGGGCGCTGACGACGACGGTCCGCCGGACCGGTAGCCGGTCGTAGCCGAAGTCGAAGTCGCCCGCCCGCTCGCGCCGGCCGACCGTGACCACCTGGTGGACCGGCGCCGGCAGGGCGTCCCCGCGCAGCCAGCTGGCCAGCTCGTCGCCGGCCGCGGTGCCGAGCGCTGCGGCGCGGGCCGCCAGCGCGTCGTCGACACCGACGGGCAGCCGCAGCAGCGCCTGGGTGAGATCCCACCGCCAGACGGGACGATCCTCGAGGGCGGCCAGCCGTTCGTAGAGGGCGGTCGGATCGATTGCCCCGGTGGCCGAGGTGGGCGCCGCCAGCAGCCCTGGGTCGTTCCGCCCGTCCAACCGCTGACCGATCTCGGCGAGCCGGGCGCAGTACACCAGCATGAGTGCGGACCGGCGGGGCGGGTCTGTGGCCGGCCGGTTCCGGAACGGGCGCAACGTCCGGGTCAGCGACTCGCTGAGAATGCTGGACCACTGGTCGCGGCGGGTGGACGCCTCGGCGGGCGCGGCGGCGGTCAGCAGGACGCCGTGCAGCTGGACCGGCAGGTTGAACACCGCCCACGGATGGTCGTGGGCGCCCACCTGCCCGCGTCGCAGCACCGGCCGCAGTGCGGTCGCCAGCCGATCGCGCTCGGTGGTGGTCAGTCGGACCAGCCCGTCGAGGACCCGCTCCATGGCCAGCGCGAGCCAGCGCCGACCGAGCAGCCCGGACACCTCCTCGACCAGCTCGTCCACCTCGGTGATCGCCGGCGGCGCGAGCGCGGGCGACGGCGGCGGGGGCAGGTCGTCGCCGGCCACCGCCACGGTGACCGTGGCAAGCGGCCGGTGACCGTGCCGCTGCGCCAGCGCCGTCGCCCGGTCCCGCAGGTCGGCGGCCGGATGCTCGGCGCCCAACGCCAGAACCTCCGCGATGTCCGCGGCCCGCTCGGAGCGCTGTCGGGCGAGCCGGTCCAGCCAGGACAGCTGCGCCCGCACCAGCGTCTTCTCCGGCCGGCCCAGGACGACCCGTGCCGCGTCCAGCACCGACTCGAACTCCACGTTGCCGCCCGAGTCCCGCAGCGCCCGCTGCGCCAGAACGGCCACCGGCCCCGGCCCGTCGGCGAGCAGCCGCAGGTAGGCACTCGCCCGCGCCGCCACCTCGTCGGGGGTGGGTCCGAGCTGCTCGTGCAGGGCGAGGAACGGACGCAGCGCGCCCGGTCGGTCCCCGCGCAGCAGCCGGCCGAGTGTCCCATCCAGCAGCGCCGCCCGGTCGAGCCGCCCCTGCGCCGCGAGCGCGACCAGGGCCCGGGGCACAGCCTGCCCGTCGCCGCTGGACGCCAGGTCGGCGCCGACCCCGTCGACTTCGAACAGCCTGGGCAGCAGCGCGTCCAGGAACGGGTCGGCGCGCAGCCGGTCGACCAGGGGCAGCTGCTGCTGCCGGTCGTGGAGCCGCTGCCACCACATCGCGTACGCCCAGCCGGCGACGAACGCGTCCCCGGTCGGCGGCGTCGCCTTCTCCGCCAGCAGCAGCCCGGCGGTGAAGTGCCAGCCCTCCCACGGTTCGCTGCGGCGCAGCCGCTCGGCCAGCCGGTACGCCAGGTCGGCCAGCCAGGTCACGCCCCGCTGCCGGGCCGCGGCGACCACGGGCTCGGGGTCGGCGTCCCGTAGCGCGATCGACCGCCGGCCGAGCAGCGCGGCGGTCTTCGTCGCGGTGCTGAGCGTGCCCACGGCGGCCACCGCCAGGGCGGTCGATTCTTTGCCCCACCACCAGTTGTCCTGGCGACGCCGGACGTGGGCGATCAGTTCGTCGCCGAGCGTTCGCCGGGCCGGTTCGTCCAGCGTGTGCAGCACCGACACGACGGCGGTGACGTCGCCGCGGACCAGAGACTCGAAGAAGTCCGTCACGCCCCCACCTCCGCCGGCGCCACGACCATGGACACCGCGAGGGCGTGCTTGCACGGTCCGCGCTGGCCTCGGTGCTTCGCCCACCATCGACAGGAGCAGGTGAAGTTCCCGTCGGGCAGCCGGCGTACCCGGTACTCCTCGTCGCCGCTGCGTACCGTGGCGTGCTCCCCGTCGCGGCGGACCGCGCCCTGGCGCGCCTGCGTCCGCGCGCCGACCAGGCGGGGGTTGTCCCGCTCGGCCCGGCTCGCGTCGTAGGGCATCACCCGGTGGAAGTACGCGCCCTCGGCGACGTCGTAGCCGACCCGTCCGGCCGTGCCGAGCTGGGCCAGGGCGGCGCGGACCTGGTCGTCGGGCAGGCCGGCCGCGTCCGCCAGCGCGGCGACGTCGATCGTCGGATCCCAGGAGAGCAGCCTGCCGACCAGCTCCGCGTCGTCGATCACCTCGTCACCGGCGAGCGCGAGCAGAGCGGCTCCCTCGCCGGAGAACCCCCGGTACGGCTCGGGAGAGAGTGTCAGCGACAGCCGCAACGCCCCGGTGTCCAGCTCCCACGTGCTCGGCGCGGCCGGCGAACCGGCGCGCACGCCCGGCCCGTACACCCGCAGGGTGCGCGCGTGCCGGAGCAGTCCGCGCAGCGCCGCGAGCCGCCCCGCGCCGGCCAGGCAGACGGCCCCCGGTGCGGGCCGCGAGGTCAGCCGGAGGGTACGCCCGGCCGGCACCGCCCAGAGCACCGAGCGGTCGCCGGCCCCGGGCAGCCGGCGCAGGAACGCGGCCGCCTCGGCGGCGGGGATCTCGGCGCGCGGTTCGAACCCGGCGGTGAGCACCTGCACCTCGGCGAAGCCCCGCAGCCAGCGCCCCGGCAGTGGGACCTTCCGCTCCACCACCGCGCCCTCCATGGTGGAAACGGTGAGGTCGTCCGGGCCGACGGCCACGTGCAGCGGCTCGATTCCACCCATCCGGGCGAGCGCCTCCCGCAGCGGCGGGTTGACGTCGACGTTGGTGGTGCCGTGCCCGACGACCTCGCCGTCGAAGCCGGCCGGGATGACGTCCATCCGGGCGTACACCCCGCAGCAACCGGAGAAGGACTCGAAGCGCAACCGCTCCCGGCTGCCGGTCACCACCGGGTCCAGGCTGGCCGGGCTGACCGGCTGGTGGTAGCGCGTGCGGGCCACCTCGGCCACGGCGAGCAGGCCAGCGGCCGCAGCAGCAGGTGTGGTGAGAAACCCGGAGAAGAAACGCGGGTTGGCCGCCGGGCCACCGCAGGTCTGGAGGTCGAGGCCAGCTGCGCGCAGGGCGGACGGCTGGAGGTATCGGTACGTCTGGACGGCGTTCACGGCGCACACCGTAGGCCGACCGACCGACATCGTTTCGATCAGCAGCAGTACTCGCGATCGAGCTGTGGCGGCGACCCGGGTGATGAGTTGTCGCGCCCGCACCCGTCACACCTACGACGGGACACGACGAGACGGAAGGATGACGTGATGAGTGCGGACACGCGGCTGGAGGAGCTGGGCGTGAGCGGTCTGGGCGAGGTCGACGAGCCGGCGTTCTCGGGGCTGGCGGAGCGCCACCGGCGGGAGCTGCACGTGCACTGCTACCGGATGCTCGGGTCGTTCGAGGACGCCGAGGACACCGTGCAGGAGACGTTCCTCCGTGCCTGGCGGCGGCGGGACACCTTCGAGGGGCGGTCGACGTTCCGGGCCTGGCTGTACCGGATCGCCACCAACGCCTGCCTGGACCTGCTCGCCAAGCGCCGCCCGGAGCCCGCGACCGGCGGCGAGGTGCTGTGGCTGCAGCCCTACCCGGACCGGCTGCTCGACGAGCTGCCCGCGGGCGACGCGGACGAGCCGGAGACCGTCGCCGTCGCGCGGGAGACGATCGAGCTGGCGTACCTGGTCGCAGTCCAGCACCTCGCGCCGCGCCCGCGGGCCGTGCTGATCCTGCGGGACGTGCTCGGCTGGCCGGCGAAGGACGTCGCGGAGCTCCTCGGGGACTCCGTCAACTCGGTGAACAGCGCGCTGCAGCGGGCCCGCGCCGGCATGCGGGAGCACCTGCCTGCCGAGCGGCAGGACTGGACCGGCGGCGAGGAGGACGCCGATACGCGCGAGCTGGTGCGCCGCTTCACCGACGCCAGCGTGGCCACGGACATCGACAGGCTCGCCGCACTGCTGCGGGACGACGTGCGCTGCTCGATGCCGCCCACGCCGGGCCTGCACGTCGGCCGCGACACGGTGGTGAACGACTGGGTCGCGGACGGCTTCGAGGGCATGCAGGGTCTGCGCGCCGTCGTCACCTCCGTGAACCGGCAGCCCGCCGTCGCCTTCTACCTCTGGCGGGATCGGGAGGGCGCATACCTGCCGCTGACGATCGACGTCCTGCGCGTCACCGGCGGGGCGATCACCGAGATCGTCATCTTCCACGCCGACCAGTTCCCGCGGCTCGGGCTGCCGGAGAGCCTGCCGGCGGACGGCACGGAGTAGTCCGGTGCGGACGCTCGCGCTGCGCGTGTCGCGGTGGTCGCGGCCGAGTGGAGCGACGCGTTCGGCGTCGTCACCCGCGGGCGGGTGCAGCTGGAGCTGCGCGACGGCGAGCCCGGGCCGGTCCTCGGACGCGACGCCGGGTTCTGGCTCCGCGGCACCGGCGTCCGCGCCCTGCGGGACCCCGGCCGCCACACGGCGAGGGTGCGCATCGTCACCCCCAGGGCCAGGACCGTCACACGCCCGTCAACACACCCCTACGCCGGTCACCGAATGATGGAGGATGACATGAGCAGCATGAATGACACCGGGGCCGTCGCAGCCCCGGCATCGGGCCAGACCAGCCACAGCCGCCGACTCCGCGGGCTCGCCGGCACCGGCTTCGTTGCCACGCTCGCAGCGATGGTGGCCACCACCCTCGCCGCTGCGCTTGCCCGGGCCGTCGGCGTCGACTTCGAGGTCCCCGATGGTGGCGGGACGATCCCGTTGTCCGGGTTCGCCGTGGTGACCGGCTTCTTCTCGGTCGTGGGCATCGTCGTTGCCGTCGCTCTTCTTCGTTGGAGCGCCCGCCCCGCCGAGCGATTCGTGTGGACGGCAGTGTCGCTGAGCGCGATCTCGTTGGTCCCGCCCCTCCTCTCCGGGGCGAGCACCGCCACCACCACCGCCCTCCTCGCGCTACACCTCGTCCCTGCGACGGTGATGATCCCCACCCTGGCGCGGAGCCTCCGCACCCGGACCGATTGACGATCCCCGAAGCGGGGCAGGGAGCGCTGTTTGTGACGTGGGAGGTTGGGAAAGGCACAGAGACGGACCGATCCACGATCACACTCTCGCGCCTGTCGCGGGGCACCTCAGACGGTGATGACGACCTTCGCCCGCGCGTGCTCACCTTCGAGGTATCGCATGGCCTGCGGCACCTCGTGCAGCGGATAGGTCCGGTCGATGACCGGGGTGAGGCGGCCGGTTTCGGCGTGGGCGCGGAGCGTGTCGAGGTGCTGCCGGCCGGGTGCCGTCGTGAGGATGACGATGCGGTGTCGGACGAACGGTGCCAGCAGGCGCCCGCGCGCGATGAGCCCGATCGGTCCGACGAGGCTGCCTCCGCGGTACACGCCGCCGCCGGAGAGCACCAGCGTCCCGGTCGGGGTCAGAACCCGCCGGAGCGCGGTGAGTGAGCGGTTGCCGACCAGGTCGAACACGATGTCGTAGCGGCGGGTCTCCCGGGCGAAGTCGTCGCGGGTGTAGTCGACGACGTGGTCGGCGCCGAGGGAACGGACCAGATCGACATTGCGGGTGCTACACACGCCGGTCACGGTCGCGCCGAGCACCTTGGCCAGTTGGACCGCCAGAGTGCCGACGCCGCCGGAGGCGCCGTTGATGAGAACGCGGTGGCCGGGCTCGACCTGCCCGACGCCGCACAGACCCATGAGCGCGGTGGTGCCGGCCAGCGGCAGCGCGGCCGCCTGTTGCGGCGTCAGGTTCGCCGGCTTCGCCGCGACCAGGGTCTCGGGCACGCATACGTACTCTGCGAACGCGCCGTTGGCGTCGCCGAGGTCGCCGAACACGGCATCGCCCGTGCGCACCTGTCGAACGTGGGTGCCGACGGCCTCAACCCGGCCGGCGAAATCCCGGCCACGGATGCGCGCCCGGGGCGCTGACCGGCCGAACGCCAACCGCGCCATCCGTGGATCGCCACGCATGGCATGCCAGTCGTACGCGTTGAGCGCGGCGGCCTCCACCCGCACGAGCACTTCGTCGGCGGCAGGCACCGGCGCGTCCACGTCCGCGAGCGTGAGCGTCTCCGGCGGGCCGTATCGGTCTTGGACGATCGCCTTCATCTTTCTCCCCTCCCTGGTGTACGGCGTACACCTATGAAAGACGATAGGTGTACGCCGTACACCTGTCAAGAGGATTATGGTTCAAACGCACGCCGACCGATGAGGAGCGAGATGGCTGAGCAGGCTGAGACGCTGCGCCGGACGCCGCTGAGCAGGGACCGGATCCTGCGCGCCGCCGTCGCGCTCGCCGACGGGGCCGGGATCGAGTCCCTCAGCATGCGCAATCTCGCTCAGGATCTGGGCGTCGTGCCGATGGCCCTCTACAAGCACGTGGCCAACAAGGACGAACTGCTCGACGGCATGATCGACGTGGTCGTCGGCGAGATCCATCCGCCCGTGCCCGACGCCGACTGGAAGCGTGCGGTCCGCCAGCGCATCCTCTCGGCGCGGCAGGCGCTGCAGCGCCACCCGTGGGCGCCGCTCGCGATCGAGTCGCGGAACATGGCGACGCCGGCCATCCTGGCCTACCTCGACTCGATGATCGGGACGTTCCGGGCCGGCGGGTTCTCCGTCGATCTCGCCCACCACGTGATGCACGCGATGGGCAGCCGAATCCTGGGCTTCAGCCAGGAGCTGTTCGACGCCTCCCGGCGCGCCGGCCGCTCCGGCACGACCAACCCGGACCCACCGGCGGCCCTACCACCGGAGATCGCGGCCAGATTCCCGCACGTCGCGGAGATCGCCATGGCGGCGTCCCACGACGACGCGTCCGTTCTGGGGCAGGGCTGTGACGACCAGTTCGAGTTCGAGTTCGCGCTGGACCTGCTTCTGGACGGCATCGAACGGCTGCAAGAGCAGGGCTGGGCATCGCCACGCCGGCTCCGCTGAGACGTCAGCACGAGCAGCGACTGGTCGCCGCAGGGAGCTGACGGTTCGCCCAGGTTTGGCTGTGCGAGCAAGAATTTTCGGACGGCCATGTCGAGAACTGCCGACTGGTTCCGTCCCTGAGGTGAAGTGACCAAGATGGGTCGCACCAGCACCGAGGAGAAACACGATGGCCAAGTACCTGCTGCTCAAGCACTACCGCGGCGCTCCGGCTGCGGTCAACGACGTGCCGATGGCCCAGTGGAGCCCGGAGGAGATCTCGGCGCATGTGCAGTACATGAACGACTTCGCGGCCCGGCTGGAGAAGGCGGGCGAGTTCGTCGACGGTCAGGCGCTCGCCCCCGAGGGAGCGTGGGTCCGTTACGACGGTGAGGGGCGCCCGCCGGTCACCGACGGACCGTTCGCGGAGACCAAGGACCTCATCGCCGGCTGGATGATCATCGACGTCGACAACTACGAACGCGCCGTCGAGCTGGCCGGGGAGCTGTCGGCTGCCCCCGGTGCGGGCGGCAAGCCGATCCACGAGTGGCTCGAGCTGCGCCCGTTCCTGACCGAGCCGCCCACCATCACGGAGTGACCTGATGGACGAGGCACTGCTCCGGAGCCTCACGCCGAGCGTGCTCACCGTCCTCGTCCGCCGCGGAGCCGACTTCGCGGCGGGCGAGGACGCCGTGCAGGACGCGCTGGTCGAGGCGGTCCGGGTCTGGCCGGCCGATCCGCCGCGGGACCCGAAGGGCTGGCTGGTCACCGTGGCCTGGCGCAAGTTCCTCGACGCGACGCGGGCGGACGCCGCCCGCCGCCGGCGTGAGGACCTCGTCGACGAGGAGCCGGCGCCCGGGCCGGCGCCCGCGGTGGACGACACGCTCCAGCTCTACTTCCTGTGCGCCCACCCGTCGCTGACGCCGTCGTCCGCGGTCGCGCTCACGCTGCGCGCCGTCGGCGGGCTGACCACCCGCCAGATCGCCCAGGCCTACCTGGTGCCCGAGGCGACCATGGCGCAGCGCATCAGCCGGGCCAAGCGCACAGTCTCCGGCGTACGGTTCGACCAGCCCGGCGACGTCGCCACCGTGCTGCGCGTCCTCTATTTGGTCTTCAACGAGGGCTACTCCGGCGACGTCGACCTCGCCGCCGAAGCCATCCGGCTCACCCGGCAACTCGCGGCCGCGATCGACCACCCCGAGGTGGCGGGGCTGCTCGCCCTCATGCTGCTCCACCACGCCCGCCGGGCCACCCGGACCGCGCCCGACGGCAGCCTGGTGCCGCTCGCCGAACAGGACCGCGGCCGATGGGACACCAGGTCGATCGCCGAGGGCGTCGAGATCCTGCAGGCGGCCCTCGCCCGCGACCGGCTGGGCGAGTTCCAGGCCCAGGCCGCCATCGCGGCCCTGCACGCTGACGCACCCACCGCCGAGGAGACCGACTGGGTGCAGATCGTCGAGTGGTACGACGAGCTCGCACGCCTGACCGACAACCCGGTCGTCCGGCTCAACCGCGCAGTGGCCGTCGGCGAGGCCGACGGACCGCGCGCCGGTCTGGCGGCGCTCGCGGCGCTGAACGACGCGTTCCCCCGTCACACGGCGGTGGCGGCGTACCTCCACGAACGCGACGGCGATCTGGACAGGGCGGCACGGCTGTACGTCGAGGCGGCCAAGAAGGCCCCGAACCTTGCCGAGCGCGACCACCTGACGCGCCAGGCCGCCCGGCTCAACGCCCGCCGGTGTCGCTGACGGGCGCCTGCCTCCTGGGTTCATCGTCATGTGCCTGCCTGTCGTCGCTGACGATGAGGGCGATCTTGCCTCGACGGGAGCCTTCACCTGCGGCGGTGTGCGCGGCGGCAGCTTGGTCGAGGGGAAACACTGTCTCGATCGGCATCCGGAAGCGGCCCTCAACGAACAGTGCCGCTGCCTCGGCAAGGCCGTGGCGTCCGTCGGGTTCGCCCCCGAGCTGTCCCGTCGAGATGCGGACGCTGTGCCGGGCCGCGGCGAAGTCGGCGAGGGTCACCACCTTCGCGGGGGCGCCGGTGATCTCGATCAGTTCCGGAAGCGAGCCCGCCCCGGCGATGTCGAGTGCGCGGTCGACCTTGGTCACGCCGAGTGCGGCGATGCGGTGTTGAAGGCCCGGGCCGTACGTGGTCGGGGTCGCGCCCAGCTCGGTCATGAAGGCGTGGTTGTCGGACCGTCCGGTCCCGATGACGTGTGCGCCGCGTGCGGCGGCGAGTTGAACGGCGGCACTGCCGACACCGCCGGCGGCGCCGTCGATGACGATGCTCATTCCTTCGCGGAGGTCGAGGAGGTTGAGGGCCCGGGTGGCGGTTTCGATGCTTGATCCTGCGGCTCCGGCTTGTGCCCACGGCATCGCGGCGGGCTTGTGGGTCCAGAGCCGCAATACCGCGAATTCGGCGTGGGCGCCGCCGAGCCGGGCGACGTTCACGGTGCCGAACACTTCGTCGCCCGGGGCGACGGCCGTGACACCTGGACCGACCACGTCGACAACTCCGGCCGCGTCGACGCCCGGAATGTGCGGTAGCGACAGTCGCGTGCTCATCGGGGTGGTCCCGGACCGGAGGCCGAGATCAACGGGCGAGACTCCGCCTGCTCGCACCCGCACGCGGATCTCGCCGGCCCTGGGGGTTGGCGTGTCGGCGCTACCGACCTGGAGAACCTCGGGGCCGCCGAACTGGTGGAACTGAAGGGCGAACACTGCTTCCTTTCCGGGCCGGAGGATCCGGCTCCGCAGTACCGTAACGACTAAGCGGAGCAGGTGTTCCACATGCGGGCGAAGTGAGAAAGCAGGGGTACCGGATGTCTCGGATCGAGCGCTCAGACGCTCGGGCGAACCGTGAACGCGTCGTGACCGCGGCGCGCGGCGCGTTCGCCGAGGGTGGGCTCGAGGTACCCGTCCGGGAGGTGGCTCGCCGTTCGGGTGTTGGTATCGCGACTGTCTACCGGCATTTCCCGACGCGGGCGGACCTCGTCACGGCGGTGCTCTCCGAGCGGGTCGCTGTGTGCAGTGCCGAGATGCGCCAGGCGATGGCAGATCCTGATCCGTGGGGGGCGCTCTCCGGCACCATTCTGCGGTTCGCGGACCGGCAGATACAGGACCGCGGGCTCAACGAGGCGCTGCTCGGATCGCACGAAGCCGGACTCGCGTTCAGACGGGAGCGGAAAGAGCATTCAGCCGCCCTCGAAACGCTCGTCGGACGGGCACACGCTGCGGGAGTCCTCCGCGAAGGTGTCGCGGTCGAAGACGTCCGAGTCGGCCTTGTGGCGATCGCTTCCTTTCGGGCGCTGCCGCCTGAAAGGAGAGCTGTACTGATTCGAAGGCTGGGCAAACTACTGCTAGCGGGTCTCCGCGCTTCGAACTGATGCCGTGTGGCCTCC
Source organism: Micromonospora cremea (assembly GCF_900143515.1). Taxonomy (NCBI): domain Bacteria; kingdom Bacillati; phylum Actinomycetota; class Actinomycetes; order Micromonosporales; family Micromonosporaceae; genus Micromonospora; species Micromonospora cremea. The sequence goes on from NZ_FSQT01000001.1 coordinate 2,753,912, forward strand.
GGTACCGGTGCAGGCGGCTGACAGAGGTCGCACAGCCACCCCATCGCCATACGAGGGGGGCCCGACGCACTAACATTGCCGCGGTCCGGGACGGCTCTGCTGAAACGAGGCAAAATGCGTTGGCTGCGGCGGTTGCTGGGCGGTGGGCGGGTCCAGCTCGATCCGGGGCGGCAGCAGGCGCTGCTACGGGAGGTCCAGCACCGGTACGGCGCCCACGCGCAGATCCGGTTTCCCGAGCAGGTCGAGGCGGTCACCGGGATGCTGAACGGCGACGACGGCCTGGTGGTGGCAGCCCGGATCGTGAGCCAGGTCGCCGACGAGGCCCACGTGGACCTACAGGCCCAGGCCCACGAGTTTCACCGACGTACGGGCAGGCGGCTCCTGGTGCACCGCCGGAACTACCGGCCGCTGTGGTCGGAGGCCGGCCCGGCCCTGCGGTGGCCACTGTTCGCGTTGCCGTGCGGCTTCCACCCATACGCGCAGGTGGCCGCCGCCGTCGCGGTGGTCGGCAGCCGGGCGCCCCGGCTCCACCGGGTGACCGACCCGAACCCGCTCCTGACCCGCGTGTTCGAGGTGCTCGACCTCACCACCGCCGGCTGGGAGTACGGCCGGGTGCGGGTGGACACCGACGCCGCCGCCCTGGCCGATCGACTGATCTCGACCGCCGGGCAGGTCCTCGCAGCCATGGACGACCCGCCCCGGCTGCCACCTGCGGTCCGTGAGCTGATGCGCCGCAACAACACCCTCGGCGTGCACGATCCGACCGGCCCTCGGGCGGTAGGCGGGATCAATCTTGGCGCGACGATGCGGGAGCGTCTCCTGGTCTGAAGACGCCACGCCCGGACCGGCTGCCCGAGGGTTGGTCGAACGCCTCGCCGCCGCCCGGAGACCTCAGTCCCCGGTGGGCCCGGCAGTCTCGACGATCGAGACGGGAGTGCCCAGTTCGACGGTACGGGAGACGGTGCAGAGCCGTTCGTGCGACTGCTGCAGCGACCGGGGCAGCGCCTCGCGCGCCCTGTCGCCGTCCGCGCCCGCCGGAAACGTCACGGTGAACTCGACCCTCAGGTTCTGCATCCGGTTTCCTCCGGCCTCGTCCCGGATCTTGTCGCCGGTGACTTCGACGGAGAACTGGGTCGGCTCCGCGCGGCGGCTGGTGATGTGGTCCACGTCTATCGCGGTGCAACCACCGATGGCAGCCAGAAGCAGTTCCACCGGCGTAAAGCTGGCGCCCTCGCCCGCGCCCATCGACATCTCTCCGCCGCGGACGTTCCGCGCGACGTAGTTCCCCATGCTGGTCCGCTCGATCTCCACCGAGCGGAAGGTGTCATCACTCATGACAGGAAACTACCCAGGCCACCTGGCCCTTGAGCCACCGACCCGGCCGGCCCATCCTGGAATCAGACGTCGGCTTCGAGGGCGAAGGTGTTGCCGTCCGGATCCTGGAACCACGCGATACGTCCACCACCGGCCCGAGCGGTGATCCCCTTGGCGTCGTGCTCGAACTGGTCGTAGCGGGTGAACTCGACGCCGGACGAGGTGAGCTCGTCGACGATCTGGTCGATGTCGTCGACGTACCACGTCGCCAGTGTCGCCGAGGTCTTCCCGGCAGTGGCCGACTGGTACACGTTCAGCGCCGGCCCGCCACCTGAACCATAGACGCGGCTGCCGTCGGCGATGGTGGCGCTGGGGCCGGACCGCAGCACCTGTAGGCCCAGTTTGCCTTCGTAGAACGCGACCGCCTCTCGGATGTCGGACACGGCGATCGAAGTTCTGAGGTGGTACCTGTTCAAGGGCATGAACCACCTTCCCACGCGAGCAGTGGGCCTGCGGCCTTGACCTTGACGCTGCGTCAACCCTCCATGCTGCTGTCATGAGCATTCCGCCAACAACTGATCAGGTCGAGCGGCCCGCGATACACGTGCAGGGCCTGGAGAAGTCGTTCAAGCATTTGAAGGTGTCGGCTCCGGGAGATCGGGACGTCATAGCGGATGGTGGAGGCTGAGCGGGACGGGTGGATCCTGGTTGCGGCGCGCTGGCCCGATCGCATCATCGAGTGGATGCCCGGGAAAATCGCCCAGCTCGATGACCCGCAGGTCGTCCGGCTCTATCGGGTGCTGTCGGAGATCTTCGAGAGTGACGCAGACGACGACCCGCGCCTGGCGGAAGCCGCCGACATCATGGCCTGCCTGGCAGAGCAGGCATACGCCTCCGGCGAGATCAACCTTGGCGAGGAGGCTTACGACGATCTCCCGCATGACCTGCTGGACGCGCTTGCCGTCGAGTCCGACCCGCGGGTGGAGCGGCTGCTGGAGCTGATGCGCGAGCGTGGCTGGTCCGGTTGGAACCGAATGGAGCGGCTGGCGGAGCCGCCCGACTAACCTCCGGGCGGCGTTCCACACCTGGATGTCGACTACCGAGGCGGGCGCGGCAAGCGCGAACACCGGGACACTATCCTCCCGGCCATGACTTCGATCTCACCAGATCGGCGCGGTTTCGACTCCGCCCTGGACCCCTCGGCGGAGCAGATCCGGGACATGGTTGCCCACGCTGTCGACTGGGTCGCCGCCTACCACGACTCCGTCCGTGACCTGCCCATAGCCCCGCGAACCTCCGCCGCCGGGCTGAAGGATCTGCTCGCCGAGCCACTGCCCGTCGAGGGCCGGGACTTCGCCGACCTGCTCAGGGTCTTTCGTGAGGTGGTCGTACCCGGCACCCGGCACAACGGGCACCCCCGCTTCTTCGGGTATGTCTCGGCCCCGGGTACCGCCGTCGCCGCGGTGGCCGACTTACTCGCGTCGACGCTGAACGCGAACCTCACCGCGTGGCGTTCGGCACCGGCTCCCGCCGAGCTGGAACACGTGGTCATCGACTGGATCAAGGAGGCCCTCGGCTGCGACCCGGGCGCCGGTGGCCTGCTCACGAGTGGCGGCTCGATGGCCAACTTCACCGCCCTCGCCGCCGCCCGACACCGCCACTGCGGCGACACGGTCGCCACCCACGGCATGGCCGCCCACCCGGCGCCGCTGCGCGTCTACGCGTCCACCGAGACCCACCACTCGATCCACAAGGCCGCCGCGCTGCTCGGCATAGGGCGGACCAACGTCCGCGAGATCCAGGTGGACGCTCACTTCCGGATGGACGTCGACGCCCTCGTCCGCACCATCGAGGAAGACCGGATCGCCGGGGCGGAACCATTCTGCGTCGTGGCGAACGCGGGCACCGTCGTCACCGGCGCGGTCGACCCGCTCGCCGACATAGCGGCGGTCGCCCGGGGGTACGGGCTGTGGATGCACGTCGACGCTTGCTATGGCGGCTTCGCGCGGCTCGCCCCCTCGACCCGTCCGCTCTTCGACGGCTTGTCGGAGGCCGACTCGATCGCCCTCGACCCACACAAATGGCTCTACCTGCCCGCAGACTGCGGATGCCTCATCTACCGCGACCCCGAGGCGGCACGGCCCGCCTTCAGCTTGGACGCCGACTACACCAGGGTCATGCAGACCGAACCGGCCGAGGCCTTCGCCTTCTGGGACTACGGCCCGGACCTTTCTCGGCGTTTCCGGGCGCTCAAGGTCTGGATGACGCTGGCGCACGCCGGGTCGCGAGCGGTCGGCGACGCGATCGAGAGCAACATCGACTGCGCCCGTCACCTGGCCGAGCTCATCGACGGCAGCGACGACTTCGAGTTGCTCGCGCCGGTCGAACTCTCCATCTTCTGCTTCCGCTACCTGCCGCCGAGCGCACAAGCCGGCTCGCGGTCGCAGACCGATGAGGAGCAACTCGACCGCCTCAACGAACGAATCATGGCGGTACTGCAGCAAGGCGGCAGCTCGTACCTGTCGAACGCGACCATCAACGGTCGCTTCGCGCTGCGCGGCTGCGTGCTCAATTACCGCACCACCCGACACGACATGCAGATCCTGCTCGACGACGTACGCCGCGCTGCCGAGCAGGTGGCCGAGGAGACACACCCTTGACCGTCGGCGGTCGGCGTATACGGGCCTGATGGTGGCGCATGTGCGAGTCCGGCACGTGGGTGAGCGAGGTTCACGTGCGGTGGTGCCGCCTTCCTGGGTTCCGGAGGGGCGGCAGACGCCACCAGGGCCACCACAACAGACCTCCATCGAGGTCGACCGGGCGCTCGACGAGGAAGTGTGTTCGCGGGCGACCTAGCGCGCTGGAGGGCCTGGACGCGGAACTGGACGAGTGGCACCCTCGCCAGTTCCGCGGCAGAGCCGACCATGACCATGAGCAGGCGGTTTATGCCGGCCCGGTGGGGTAATTCTCGCCATGGCTGCTGACCGGAGGGATGTCTCCCGTCCCGACGCCGCTGCCGGCTTTGCCAGAGGTACGGCGGCGAAGGCTCGGCGTCGCGCTGGCGAGGCGGGACGGCTGAGGCTGCGGCTGTTCTCCGTCATCCTGCTCGTCGCCGCTCAGTGCGGGCTCGCTGCGGCCTTGTCCTGGGGTTTGGCGCACCACATTCTCGACCGCCCTTCGCCGATCTTCGCGCCGAGCGCGGCCGTCGGGACGATCGTCGCAGCCCTTGGGCAGCGCGCCCGACGCACCGCGGAACTGATGCTCGGCGTGGGGGTCGGCCTGGTGGTCAGTGACCTCCTGGTGCGGATCCTCGGCTTCGGGCTCTGGCAGATCGGCCTGGTGGTTGCGCTGGCCATCGCCGTCGCCCTGCTGGCGAGCGGGCACAGCGGAGCGCTGGTTGCCCAGGCCGGCGGCACGGCCGTGCTGATCGCCACGTTCGCCCAGGTCGAGCGGGGCCTCCAGTGGGCGCGGATCGTCGACGCCGCCGTGGGGGGCGTCATCGCCCTGGCGGTGGTCGCGCTCCTGCTACCCATCAATCCGATGCGCATCCTCGAGCGCGCCACCGCACCGGTCGCCGAAACCCTGCGCACGCAACTGCGGGAGGTGGCCCACGCACTGACGGAGGGTGATCGGGACCGGGCGATGCGCGCACTGGATCAGCTGAGTGCCATGGATCCCGACCTGGAACGCATGCACGAGGCCCTGGGCGGCGCGGAGGAGGTCACGGTGATTGCCCCGGCGCGCTGGCAACGCCGTCTCGATGTCGAGCACTACCAGGCCGGTATCCCGCACATCGATCGGGTGAGCCTTGAGGCCCGCGAGCTGGCCCGGTGGGCGGTGACCACGCTGGAGTACGACGAACCGGTGCCGGAGGAACTCCCGGCAGCCGTGGAGAGACTCGCCGAGGCGGTGCTCCTGCTCAGGCGGGAGGCGGGGGCAGGTCGACCCTTCGACCAGACGTACGAGGCGGTGTTGGACGGCGCGCGACTGGCCGGCCAGGCTTACCGCAACGGGCGTAAGCCGTACTCCGACGCCATGGTGATCCAGCTACGCACGATGGCCAGCGACCTGCTCCGCGCGACCGGCTACGAGCCGGAGACTGCGAACCGGATCGTGCGCGAGGCCAGCACGGTCTAGATCGTCCGACGGGCGATGCGCCCCTCTCAGAACCGGGGCAGCGGGCGCTGACAGATCTCGCGGGCGTCCTCTGGCGGAAGTCCGAGCATCCGCAGCACGTCCTCGGTGACCTGATCGGTGGCCGTGGCGTCGTCACGCTCAGGGTGGTCATGCAGCAGTTGCCCGAGGCACAGCGCGGCGCCGGCCACGGTCACCATCGCCAACTCCGGGTCGCGTACGCCGAACCGCCCCGCACGCACGCCGTCTTCGATGTCGCGACGGGCTCGCGGCGCCAGGCCCTTGGCCGAGCCGGCCAGGGCCAGGCCGGTGTTGAGCAGGACCTTGCTCAGCTCGGGTTGTCGGCGGTGAAGGCGTCCGGTCAGCCGGAAGCTCTGCGCGAACACGTGGGCAGGGTCGTCCAGGCCGACTGTCAGCTCGTCGAGCAGGGCGCCGTAGCGATCGAGGGCGTCCTCGACCGCCGCCCCGATGAGCTGCTCCCGGCTGTCGAAGTGGTTGTAGAACGACCCCATCCCCACGTCGGCGGCCTGGGTGAGTTCGAGGATCGGAACGTTCGGCTTGCCGGCGGCGATGAAGGTCTGGGCGGCGCGTACGAGCGCCGATCGGGTGTGCGCCTTCCGCCGTTCCAGCCGGTTGGGGGCGTGCCTGGTCTGCTGCGCCATGCCTGCGTGCTCCTCTCTCCCGCCTCGGCCTGCACCACCTTAACCCAGTCGGAACTCAGTGATGACGAAATCGTCATACGCCCTTGACTGCCGCTACTCTCGTAAGTGACGATTTCGTCAACTTGGAGGGAGCGGGACATGATCGAGCAACACGACCCGCACACCGGTCTGCACAGCGAGCAGGGCGCTCTGCCGGGCGAGCACCCGGGCAGGGCCCGCAACCCGGTAGTGAAGGTGCACGACCTCGCCTGGCTGGAGTTCGAAAAGCCCGATCTCGAACGCGCTGAGTTGTTCGGCTGGGCCTTCGGCTTCACGACGTCGTTGCGTACCGCCGACGAGCTGCACCTGAGGGGCACGGACCCGGGTTCGCCCTGCGTGCTCATCCGCCGGGGCCACCGGTCACGGTTCATCGGCCCCGCCTTCCAAGCCGCCGAGCCGGAGGACGTGCTGCGGCTCGCGGATGCGACCGGCACGGCGATCGCCCCGCTGCCGGAGAGCCTGGGCGGGTTGACGGTGGATCTGGTCGACCCGAGCGGGGCGCGGGTGCGCGTGGTCGCGGACACGCACGAGCTTCCCGCGCTGCCCACGGAGGCGCCCCTGGCATTCAACGTCGGGCACGACGTGACGCGAGTGAACGCCGTCCAGCGGCCACCGCGGCAGCCCGCCAAGGTGCAGCGCCTCGGTCACGTCGTGCTGCAGACGACCCGGTACTTGCAGACCCTCAACTGGTATCTCGAGCACCTTGGCCTGATCGTCAGCGACTTTCTCTACCACCAGGGGCAGCGCGAGCGCGGCCCGACCATGAGCTTCATCCGCTGCGACCGCGGCAGCACGCCCACCGACCATCACACGCTCGCGATGACCCTCGGCCCGGCCGACCGGTACGTGCACTCGGCCTTCCAGGTCCCGGACCTCGACTCACTGGCCGCCGGCGGGGAGTACCTGCTCGACCGGGGCTACCAGCGGTCCTGGGGCATCGGCCGGCACATTCAGGGCAGCCAGATCTTCGACTACTGGCGCGACCCGGAGGACTTCCTGGTCGAGCATTTCACCGACGGCGACCTGTTCGACTGCACGCTCGAGTCCGGCTGGGCTCCGATGAGCGCCTCTGGCCTCGCCCAGTGGGGTCCGCCCGCCACCAAGGACTTTCTCGGCATGAGACCCGGCCGGGAATCGCTTCGCGAGCTGCGCGCGGTCATCGGCGCGCTGCGCGAGAACAACGAATTCGACCTCCACCGCCTGCGCGGCCTGATGAAAGCGTTCACCTCATGAGCACCTCCGTCCTGCGCACCGCCGACGCCTGGTGGGTGCTCACCCCCACCGGCGCCGCCAGGGTGCACACCAGCGCCACCACCACCAGCGAGCTGCTGGCCGACCGACCGGCGATCCTCACGGCCGCGACGAGCAGCGACACCGTTCCCGTGGACGACCTTGCGCTGGTCTCCCCCGTGACGGCGCCCTGCCGCGTCGTCGCCCAGATGACCAACTTCGCCTCGCACGTCAAGGACACCAACGGCAACCCGGCCGCCGTCCCTCTGACGTTCTTCCGCAAGACCTCCGGCTCGATCAGCGGCCCGTTCGCCGACGTGGTCCGCCCCGCCCACGTGCGTCTGCTCGACTACGAGGTGGAGATCGGCCTGATCTTCGGCCGCGAGATGCCGGTCGGCACGACCGTCACCGACGACAACCTCGCCGACTACGTCGCGGGCCTGGTGGTCACCAACGACATCTCGGCACGCGACGTGCAGCTGCCCAAGACCCAGTTCTACGAGGGCAAGTCCTACCCGACCTTCACCCCGGTCGGCCCCGCGCTGGTGCTGCTCGACGCCGAGGAGCTCAAGCGGTTCATCGACCTCCGGCTGCAGCTGTGGGTCAACGGCGAGCTCCGGCAGGACATGACGGTCGGCGACATGATCTACCGCCCGGCCCAGGCGCTGCGGGCGCTGACCCGCTTCCAGCGTGTTGACCCCGGCGATCTGCTGCTGACCGGCACGCCGGTCGGGACGGCCCTGAGCGCACCGCCGAAGCCCGTCGAGATCCTCGCCTCACTGCTGCCGCCCGCGCTGAAGTGGAAGATGTTCTTCCAGGGACAGGCCCGCAACCCCAGGTACCTCAAGGACGGCGATGTCGTCGAGGCGACCGTCGCCACCGACGACGGCGCGATCGATCTGGGTCGGCAGCGCACGGTCGTGAGGTACGCCCGATGACTGGACCCCTGCTGTGGCCGGACTACGCCACACCCACCGACCTGGCCGCGATCGAGGCCGTGCCGCTGGAGGCGCGAGGGCTGCCCGAATCGACGTACGCGCTGCTGTCGCGGGCGGCGACGCTCTGGCCGGACCGCGCGGCCAGCACCGTCCTGCCGGACGCCGCCCGCTGGCGGGAGCCACTGCGCCGTACCTTCGCCGAACTCCTGGCCGACGTCCACCGGGTTGCGAACCTGTTCCACGACCTCGGGGTGCGGCGGAATGACGCCGTCGCCCTGATGTCGCCCAACTGCCCCGAGCTCATCACCGCGACGCTGGCCGCACAGCTCGCCGGGATCGCGGCGCCCCTGGGCGCCGGACTGTCGCGGCAGCACCTCGGCGAGCTTCTCCGCCGCTCCGGCGCCCGGGTGCTGGTCACGGCCGGGCCCGAGCTCGCGCCGGACATGTGGGACAGCGTGCCGGCGCTCGCCCGCAACGGCCTGCTCGACGCGATCCTCGTGCTGCGGCCCACCGGGGCGTCCGGCACGCCCCACCGGCTGCCGGCCGTCAGCGGTGTACGCGTCGGCTACCTCGGCGAGCTTGCCGCAGCGAAGGACCCGTCCGCCTTCGGCGGTGAGCTGCCCCGATCCGCCGACCTGGCCGCGATGTTCCACACCGGTGGCACCACTGGCGCGCCGAAGCTGGCCGCGCACACGCACACCAACGAGGTCACCGACGCGTGGATGCTGGCCGCCAGCTCCCTGTTCGACGAGCGAACCGTGGTCTTCGCCGCTCTCCCGCTGTTTCACGTGAACGCCCTCGTCGTCACCCTGCTGGCGCCCCTGTTCGAGGGACAGACCGTGGTGTGGGCCGGCCCATCGGGCTACCGCGACCCCGCACTGTTCGGCGAGTTCTGGAAGATCGTCGAGCACTACCGGATCGGCGCCATGAGCGCGGTGCCCACCGTGTACGCCGTACTGGCGCAGGTCCCGATCGACGCCGATATCAGCAGTCTGCGATTTCCGCTGGTGGGGGCCTCGCCGCTGCCCACCGCGGTCCGGGACACCTTTCAGGCCCGCACCGGGATAAGCCTGGTCGAGGGCTACGGCCTTACCGAGGCGACGTGCGCGAGCGCACGTACCTCCCCCGAGTCGTCGCGGCCGGGCTCGGTCGGACAGCGCCTGCCCTACCAGCGGGTGCGGGTGGTCGCCGCTGACGGCACGTGGGAAGACCGACCCGTCGGCGCGACCGGCGTGCTGGCGATCAGCGGCCCGACAGTCTTCCCCGGCTACGTCACAAACCGTGACGAGAACGGCCCCGTCCTCGACGGACTCGGCAAGCTCGTCGACGGCTGGCTGGACACCGGGGACCTCGCGCGCGTTGACGAGGACGGCTTCGTCTATCTCGCCGGCCGGGCCAAGGACCTCATCATCCGCGGCGGACACAACATCGACCCCGCCATCATCGAGGACACGCTCCTGGCCCACCCGCAGGTCACCGCGGCCAGCGCGGTCGGACGCCCCGACGTCCACGCCGGCGAGGTGCCCGTCGCCTACGTCACCCTCATGCCCGACGCCACCGTGTCGGAGAACGACCTGCGCGACTGGGCAAGCGACCGGGTGCCCGACCGCACGGCCGCGCCCAAGACCGTGACGGTCCTCGACGAGCTGCCCGTCACCGCCGTGGGCAAGCTGTACAAGCTCGCGCTACGGAAGGACGCTGCCCGTGCGGAACTCCGTGCCGCGCTCGACACCATCGCCGGAGTACGGGACATCGAGGCCGCGATCGCGGGCGGCTCCATCGTCGCCACTGTGAAAATTCATCCCTCTGCCCAGGAGGAGACCGTCAAGGCGGTCCTTGGCCGGTATGCCATTGAATGGCGATTGGTGGTTGTGTCATGACGCTCGCTGCGGCGATCCTCGCGGTGCTGCTCGCGCTGATCTTCTCTGCCCTGGGCACGGCCAAGATCCTGGCCCTGCAACCGATGCGTGCGCTGGCCGTGGAGGCCGGATTTTCCGTCGCGGCCTATCGCCGCATCGGCCTGCTGGAGGTCACCGCGGTGATCGGGCTGCTCATCGGCCTGTTCCAGCCGCTGATTGGCATTCTCGCTGGCGCCGGGCTGCTCTTTCTGCTCGGTGGAGCCCTGGTCGTGCACCTGCGCAAGGGAGACGGCCTTCGCAAGTACGCCCTGGCCGTCGTCTGCGGAATCCTGGTCGCCACGTACCTCGTTCTTCGGGTCCTGGCGGCACAATGAGCGTCGTTCCGGTAGTGGTCGTCGGCGCAGGCCCCACCGGGCTCACCACCGCGACGCTGCTCGCGCAGCACGGCGTCGAGTGCCTGATCCTCGATCGCTGGGAGTCGGCCTATCCCCTGCCTCGCGCCGTCGCCCTCGACGACGAGGTCCACCGCATTCTGGCGCGCCTCGGGCTCCTGGACGAGTTCGCCGCCATCGCCAGGCCGCACCGGGGCCTTCGACTCATCGACCGCAGGATGCGGGTGCTGGCCGAGTTCCAGCGCGACGTGGCGCCGGGCCGGCACGGCTACCCCCAGGGGAGCATGTTTGACCAGCCGGAGCTGGAGGAGATCCTCCGACGGAATCTCACGAGGTACGGCAGCGCCACCCTGCGCGGCAGCACCGAGGTCACGGCGCTGACCCAGGACGCACACGGTGTACGGCTCGACGTCACCGACACGGTCACCGGCGAGCACCAAGTCGTCCGCGCGGCGTACGTCCTCGGTTGCGACGGCGCCAACAGCCTGACGAGGGCCACGATCGGCGCCAGCATGCAGGACCTGGGGTTCACGCAACGTTGGCTCGTCGTGGATGTGGTCACCAAGGCCGAACTCGGCCAGTGGGAAGGCGTGCACCAGCTCTCCGACCCGGCCCGCGCCGGCACCTACATGCGGGTCGGAAAGACCCGCTACCGCTGGGAGTTCCGGCTGACGCCCGGTGAAACCGCGGACGACTTTCGCGACATGACCCGGCTGCATCCGCTGATCTCGCGATGGACGGGGAACATCCCCATCGGGAAACTGGAGATGGTCCGTGCGGCCGAATACATCTTTCGCGCGCAGATCGCCGACCACTGGCGCGACCGCCGGGTGTTCCTGCTCGGCGACGCCGCCCACCTCACCCCGCCGTTCATCGGCCAGGGAATGGGTGCCGGGCTGCGCGACGCGATGAACCTCGCCTGGAAACTCGCCAGCGTGCTCGACGGGTCCCTGCCCGAGACCGTGCTCGACACCTACCAGATCGAACGCAAGCACCACACCCGCGCCATGATCAGGCTGGCGAAGGTGATCGGCGCCGCGATGACGGCCGGCGGCAGAGTGGGCGACATCATCCGCCGCGCGGTGGCGCCACGGCTGCATCTTGTGCCTGGCCTCACGGCCCTGGCCACCGACAGTGAGACACCCGCGCTTCGCCGGTCCGCTCTGGTGCTGCGGCCACGTCTGCGCCGCACCCTCGCGGGTCGACTCTGCCCGAACGCCATCCTCGACGGTGAGCGCCGCCTCGACGACGTGGCCGCAGGGCGCTTCGCGATCGTCACGTCCACCGAGCCGCCCGCCACCCTGCAAACAGACATCGAGCAATGCGGAGCAGTGTTCGTCACTGCGCAGCCCGGAAGCGACCTACACCGATGGCTGAGAAGCGGCGGCGCCCACGCAGCCGTCGTCCGCCCGGACGGCACCGTCCTCAGTGCCGGCCACGACCTTTCCGCGCTCGTTGCCATCCTGTCCGGCCTCAAAGAAGGCCTCTCCCGCCCCACGACCAACGCCGGTGGGTAGCCGTCAGACATCAGCTCCACCTCACAGACCGGCCGGACCGGCCCCGGACGACGACCAGCCACCAGCGCCGCTTCGCGGTGACGAGCCGACCGATCCTGACCGCTCGGAGCTGCGAATATTCGCCCACCCCAGGCGGGACCAGACGTACTCGATTCCCGGCCGCCGCAGCCGACACCAGTCGTTCTCTCGGGGTGCCGGCGTCAGCGGCAGATGGACCGGGCCCGCGACCTTTAGCGGCGGCAGCGCCACACCAGCGGCCGGTACACCTGGTTCTCGTAGACGGCACCGACCACGGTCAGACCGTCGTCGCTGATCCCGTTGGCCGTGTACGTGCCCGCCTCGGTCGCCCGGACCTCGGGCCGGCCCGGCAACCGGCGGGACGTGCCGTCCGGGGCGACGACCAGCGGCGCACCGTCGGCGACCAGCAGGTCGCCGTTTCCGGCGATCCCGGCCGCCCCCGGGAACGGCAGCAGGCTCACCGCTCCGGTCGTGAGATTCCAACGTACCGGCAGCATCTGCGTGGCACCGCCCTCCTGGCGGCCGGGAACCATGCCGATCGCCCATTCGCCGTGCGCCGAGTCGACCGAGGCGCGCGGGTAGCCGTCGGGCACCGCCAGCGCCGCCCCGGTGCCCTGCGGCGTCCACCGGTAGGGCAGTTGGCCCATCGCGCCGACGACCGTGCCGTCCTCGGTGATCCCGGTCGCGACGGATCCGGGCTGGCCGACCAGCCGGTGCTCCTGCGGACGGTCCGCCGACCACAGCACGGCGTGGTGCGAGTCGCCGGCTCCCCTGGCGGTGCCGGCGATGTCCCCCCGACCGTTGATCGCGTGCACGAGGACCGCGTCGTAGCCGCGCGGGGTGGCCAGGAACCGCAGCTTCCCATTCCGGTAGACCCAGCCGGTGCCGTCGCCGTTGGTGCCGACCACGATGCCGCCGGCGTTGACCGCGGCCGCGTGCCGCGCGGCGGCCGGCAGGACGCCTGCCTGGCCGTCGGTCCACAGCACGACCCGACCGTCCTCCTGCCCGGTGCCGATGTCGCCGACGATGTACCGCCCGGTGGGATCGACGCCGTTCGCCACCGCGACCGGACCGCCGATCGGCTGCGGCAGCCACGACGCCTCGCAGGTGACCGGCGGGCGTGGGGCGGTCGACACGGTTCCGTCCGGTGACGCCGCGATGGCCGGCGTGGTCGGAGCCGGCCGGCTGGCGGCCCCGCTGAGCTGGACGGCGCCCACGGCGCCGAGCCCGGCCATCACCGTCACCGCAGCGATCCCGCCGACTCGGCGGCGCTGGCGGCGACGCCGGCCGTCGCGGACCGCGCGGCCCACGTCGACCCGCGGCTCGGGAACCGGCGCCGATTGCAGCAGTGCGGCGATCCGCTGGTCGTCCAACGTGGTCATCTCGGACCCCTCCCGGACATCTCGGTGACGTCGAGCACCTGGCGAACCGCCGCCAGCGCCCGAGCCGTCTGCGACTTCACGTTGCCTTCGGAGCAGCCCATCGCGGCGGCCGTGTCGGCCAGCGACAGGTCGCACAGGAACCGCAGGACCAGTACGGTGCGCTGGCCGCGGGGAAGGTGGGCGAGCGCGGCGACCAGGCTGTCCCGCTCGGCCACCTCGTCGTGCGGCGTGACCGGCGAACGCTCCGGCTCCGGCATCGACCCCAGCAGCCGGACCTTCGCCCAGCTCAACCGCTTCTCGTCGACGAGCTTGTGGACCAGCATCCGGTGCACGTACGCGTCGACGTTGTCGGCCCGGCTGACCCGGCGCCAGTTCACGTACAGCGCCGTGATCGTCTGCTGCACCACGTCGTCGGCCAGATGGGCGTCGCCGCACATCAGAAACGCGGTCCGATGCAGGCTCCGCAGTCGCGCGGAGACGTACTCCACGAACTCACGCTCGGCATCCACCATCCAGGCTCCCCTCCTCCGCACACCCGACGGGTCCGGACGACCGTCAGGTTGCGTCAACGCCGAAGTTCGGCGAGATGCCTGAACCGCAACCTGGGCTTTAGCCCGCGTTGGCGCGGCGGGCCGTGCTGAACCGGCGTTGGTAGGCGGCGGGGCTGATCGACATCTTCCTGGCGAAAACCCGTCGCATGCTTTCGTAGCTGGGGAACCCGGCGAGGCTCGCGGCCTGCGTCGCGGTGTGTCCCTGGTCGAGCAGCGCCCTGGCCAGGTCGAATCGGATGTTCTCCACGTAGCGGGCCGGTGTCGTGGACAGCTCGTCGTGAAAAAGCCGGGTGAGGTGCCGAGTGCTCACGTTGAGGTGTTTCGCTAGTTCACCGAGGGAGTGGTCCCCGCGGGGGTTCGCCGTCACCAGGTCGGTGATTGTGCGGAGAGCCGGCGAGCGGGGAGGCGGTCCTTGCAGCGGTGCCGAGAACTGGGACTGGCCGCCCGCACGCTGCATGTACACCACCAGGGCGCGTGCAACGTCGCGCGCCAGGTCGGGCCCGTGGTCCTCTTCGACGAGAGCGAGCGCCAGGTCGATACCGGCCGTCACCCCTGCCGACGTGTACGTGGTGCCATCGCGAACGTAGATCGCGTCGGGCTCGACGCGGCACGTCGGATACCGGGCGGCAAGCTCGTGCGCGACCTGCCAGTGCGTGGTCGCGCGCTTGCCGTCGAGGACTCCAGCGGCAGCGAGGACGAACGCCCCAGTGCAGACCGACGCGACCCGGCCGGCCACAGCCGCCGGTATCCGTGCGGCGTCCGCCAGATCGGCGGGAACACGGGCGCGCGGATAGAGGTCGGACCCGGCCACCAATAGCGTGTCGAAAGCCGGCTCCGAGGAGACGGCGCCCTCCACCGCGATCCGGACCCCGAGGTTCGACGTGACGTCCGCACCGGTCGGCGACAGCAGCACGATCCGGTAGTCGGCACCGAACCGGTTCGCCTCCTTGAACACCTCCGCGGGACCGGCGATGTCCAGCAACGTCACGCTGTCGTAGACGAAGATCGCGACGCGATGGGGGCCAGCGTGCACCACTCCCGTCCCTTCGGAGCCGGAACCGCGCCGTGAGCGACCGGAACCCCGCGGCACTGACCGCCCTTGGGCTACCGAAACAGGGGGCATGGACACCGTTTATTGGTAGCACGCCATTACCGGAAATGACGGGGATCCTCTTGCGCGGTAGCTCACATCACGACTATTGCAGGTGAACGAACTCTCCGTGATCTCCGGCTGATTACGTGCAAGGGTCTGTTCAAGAAACGCTTGGGGCCGTTTCAAATGCTGGTGTACGAAATCCTCGTGCCGCAACCGATGCCCGGTGCGTTGACGGACGACGGCAAGTGGGAGGCCAGGCGCTGGCCCCGGCGGCGGGACGTGGTGGAGCACACGACTGCGATGCCGTCCGGTCCGGATATGAGTGATTCCTGGCCGGACGAAGGCGGCGCCGTACGACGATCGGTGGGCAGCATGAAGGTCGGACAGGATTCGCACCCACTTCCCAGAAGGTCAGAGATCATGCCAGAGGTCATCGCGGGGTTGGAGATTCCTGAGACAGCGGCGGTCGCCGAAGCGACCAGGCGCATCCAGGAGATGACCAGCCCCCTCATCTACCACCACTCCCGGCGGGTCTTCTTTTTCGGCCTGATTCACGCTCAGAAGCTTGGCGTGGAACCGGACCCGGAGCTGCTCTATCTGGCGGCCATGTTCCACGACACCGGCCTCCGGAATCCCTTTTCCGCCGTCGAGCAGCGCTTCGAAGTCGATGGCGCGGACCACGCGCGCAAGTTCCTCCTGGACCGGGGTTTCTCGACGGCCGCCGCCGAGACCGTTTGGACGGCGATCGCGCTGCACACCACGCCGGGCGTCGCCGACCGGATGGCCCCGGAAATCGCGACCACGTACCTCGGTGTCCTGACCGACGTGATCGGCCTCGGCCTGGACGGACTGGACCGCGATCAGCTGGACGAGATCCTCGCCGTTCATCCACGAGGGGACTTCAAGAACGAGTTTCTGCGAGCCCAGGTCGACGGGATGAAGAACCGCCCCGAAACCACGAACGGCACCGTGAACTCCGACCTGCTCGAGCACTTCATCCCCGGCTTCCGGCGCGTGACGACGGTCGAGCGCATCGTTGGTTCGCCGTGGCCGAGCTGACCGGTCACCGGCGCTGAGCCCCCAACAACCACCCCGTACCGATCAGCATTATTGGAAAGGATTCGAGTATGCGAGCGATCACCGTGCGAGACCGCGACGCGGGTGTCAGCGGGCTCAGCCTGACCGACATGCCGTACCCCCACGCTGCGGAGAACGACGTCATCGTGCGCGTGCACGCCGCAGGCTTCACCCCCGGAGAGCTCGACTGGCCGGGAACGTGGACCGATCGCGCCGGTCGAGACCGGACACCCACCATCCCCGGGCACGAGCTGTCCGGAGTTGTGGTCGAGCTCGGCTACGGAACCACCGGCCTCACCGTGGGCCAGCGGGTGTTCGGACTGACCGACTGGGCCCGCAACGGATCCCTGGCCGAATACACCGCGGTGGAGGCTCGCAACCTCGCCCCCCTCGCGGCCGACATCGACCACACCGTGGCCGCCGCGCTGCCCATCTCCGGGCTGACCGCATGGCAGGGACTGTTCGACCATGCCCACCTCACCACCGGCCAGACCGTCCTCATTCACGGCGCCGCGGGCGGCGTGGGCTCGATCGCCGTTCAACTCGCGCGGGAGGTGGGCGCCCGCGTGATCGGCACCGGCCGAGCCGACGACCGTGACGTCGCGCTCAGCCTCGGCGCGCAGACCTTCCTCGACCTGGACGCCGACGACCTGCAGCAGGTCGGCGAGGTGGACGTGGTGTTCGACGTCATCGGCCGCGACATCCTCGAGCGATCGACCGAACTGGTGCGCCCGGGCGGCACCCTCGTCACCATCGCCGCGCCACCTACCGTGCAGCCCAGGGACGGGCGAGCCATCTTCTTCGTCGTCGAACCTGATCGCGCCCGGCTGGCCGACCTCGCCCAGCGCCTCCGGACCAGACGGCTCAACCCCATCGTCGGCGCCGTGCGGCCGCTTTCCGAAACGGCCTCCGCGTTCGCCCGCCGCCGCCGCACGTCCGGCAAGACGATCATTCAGGTCGCGGACGAACAAGGAACGCAGCACTCGTGATCAGTGTGCGGATGCCAGCGGCGTGCTGATCGCCGGCACGGCTGCCGCGGTCGTCGAGTTCGCCTGAGTTACCAGGTCTGCTACAACGTCGAAATGAGAAGACTCGGATGGCCAAGGTAATAGTTGGAGCGACTCCCTTTCAGGGACACGTGAGCCCGGTTCTCACGGTCGCGGCGGACCTGGTCAGGCGTGGTCACGAGGTGGTCGTGTACACCGGATCCCGGTTCGAGGAGCGCGCTCTGGCGATCGGAGCGCGATTCCAGGCCCTGCCGCCGGAGGCCGACCTCGACGACCGGACGTTGGACAGCCTCTTTCCGGTGCGGGCCACACTGCCACCAGGACCGGCCCAGTTGTCGTTCGACTTTGAGAACTTCTTCCTCGGCCATCTGCCCGCGCAGGTGCGGGATCTACGGGCGCTCCTGGCGAAGTTCCCCGCAGATGTGGTGCTCGGTGAGCTTGGGTTCTGGTCGATACCGGTGCTCAGCCTCTCCATGGCGCCGGAGGAACGCCCGACGCTCGTGACGCTGGGCTCTGTCCCCCTGCTGATCCAGAGCGAGGACACTCCCGCGTTCGGCGCCGGCATCCTGCCAACACCGGGCGAGGAGGCACGCGCCCGCAACCGAGCGATGAATGCTGAGGTGCGCCAGGTCTTCGCCGAGCTGCAGGGATTCGGCGAGGCGACGCTCGAGTCGCTGGGCGTGACGATGCCCGACTACCTCTTCGACGCGCCCTTCCGCCGTACGGACCACTACCTGCAGCTGACCGTGCCCAGCTTCGAGTACCCGCGCAGCGACCTGCCGGAGCACCTACAGTTCGTCGGTACGCTTCCTCCAGCCTCCGGCGGCGACCATGTGGAGCCGGCCTGGTGGCCCGAGCTGTCGGCCGGCCGACCGGTGGTGGTCGTCACCCAGGGCACCGTCGCCAACACCGATCTGAACGAACTCGTCATCCCCACGGTGCGCGCCCTCGCCGACCTCGACGTCCTCGTGGTGGCCGCCACCGTACGCGAGGACGGGCCGGACCTGGTGCGCCAGGCCCTGGCCGAAGTGCCGAACAACGTGCGGCTGGCCAGCTTCGTGCCGTTCGACCGGCTGCTGCCACACGCCGACGCGTTGGTCACCAACGGCGGCTACGGCGGGGTGCAGACCGCCCTGTACCACGGAGTGCCGCTCGTGGTCGCCAGTGCCAGCGAAGACAAGCCGGAGGTGGCCGCCCGCGTCGAGTGGAGCGGCACCGGTGTCAACCTGCGCACCGGCACGCCGGAGGTGACCGAGTTGCGCGCCGCGGTGCAGACGGTGCTGCACGACCCGGGCTACCACTCCCGGGCCGGGATCATGGCCAAGGAGATCAGCCAGTACAACCCGTTCGAAACGATCGCCGAAATCGTCGATCTGTCCGCCCGCCCGCGAGGGCGGCAAAAAGGGCGGAGTTACGGCCCGAGCCAGTGGTTCAGGTACGACAGCAGCCCGCTCGTGTCTCCGCCCCCGGACCGGTAGCCGATGTGCCCGTCCGGGCGGACCAGGTACAGGGCGGCGGCGCCGCTGGCGATGCCGAGTCGGCGCAGAGCCGGAGCGGCCACCGATCTCCCGACCGCTTCTGCGTCAGGTGCGTTGAGCCGGTGCACGGTCAGCGGGTACCGATCCAGCACCGCGGTGAAGGCGGGCGGCCAGGCCTCGGGCGGCCCGCACAGGAGCAGATGCCAGCCGGGCTCGGCCGTGAGCTGGTGCAGCGCCAGCCAGCCGGCGGGCTGTGGCGCATCAGGGAGTCGGTCCCCCGCCCGAGGTCCCTTGCGTGGGGCGCCGTGGCCCTGCGCCGACAGCGGGCTGCGCCGGTAGCCGATGCTCAACTCCGCCACCGCGCGGAAGGCGGTGGCACGCACGAACCTGGGCGCCATCACGAGGGGAATCAGCGTCGGCGCGATCCGCGTCCGGGCGAACCGGACGAGCGGACTGGTGCTCGTGGCGACGGTGAACGCCCGGTTGGTGAAGCGCAGCACCATCCGGCCGACCGGTGCGCGCTCCACCTCGTAGCTGTCCAGCAGCGCCGGGTCGCTGTTGCCGCGCAGGCTGGACGCGAGTTTCCAGCCGAGGTTGACCGCGTCCTGGATACCGGTGTTCATGCCCTGGGCGCCGGCCGGGCTGTGAATGTGCGCGGCGTCGCCGGCGAGGAACACCGGCCCGGCTCGGTAGCGGGCCGCGGCGCGGTGGTGAAGCCGGAAGTTTGTCATCCACACCGGGTCGCGCAGGCGTACGCTCGCGCCGCTGAAGGAGTCGGCGAGGCGCTGCACCTCGGGGAGGGTGACCGGGGCGTCCGGCGGGGTCGGATCGGCGGGCGGCCGCATGGCGATCAGCCGCCAGCTGGCCGGGCGGCCGAGCGGGAAGAGGAACAGCATCCCGTGCTCGGAGAGGAACACGTGCGCCGCACCGCCGGAGAGACCGTCGGCCTCCAGGTCGGCCAGGACGAAGGTCTGGGGGTACGAGCCGCCCTCGAAACCGATCCCCGCCAGGTGCCGGACGGTGCTGTGCGCGCCGTCGCAGCCCACCACGAACCGGGCCGCCACCCGCTCCTCACGGTTGTCCGTGTGTCGCAGCGTCGCCACCGCGCCGTCGCCGGTGCGGTCCAGCCCCACCAACTCGACGCCGCGCTCCACGCCAACCCCCGCAGCCGTCAGATGCACGCCCAGGAGCCGCTCGGTCTCGGACTGGGAAAGGAACAACAGATACGGAAAAGCGGTGTCCTCCATGCCCAGGTCGAACAACGGCACCGACCGCTCCCGGCCCCGCGCGTGCAGGCACATCCGCACCGCTGGATTGCCAGCCGCTACCAGGTCATCTGTCACACCGAGACCCTTGAGGACTTCGAGCGTACGAGGCTGGATCGCCAGCGCCCGGGACTCGTGAATCCGGTCGCGGGCACGGTCAACGAGACGAACCTGCACGCCGAAGGCCGCCAACTGGCGGGCCAGAGCCAGACCCGTCGGCCCCGCTCCGACAACCAACACCTCGACCGATGTCATCGGCTGAGGTTACGCCGGAAGCCGCGCCGAGGTTATGAGGCCACGTACGCAAAGGCGCGGGCGGCCGGGACCATCGGCGCCATGTGCACACGCTGAGCAATCGAGCAGGCGACGCGGCTCGCGGGCGACGAGGCTACTGGCGGGTGGACTCCAGCTGATCGAAGGCCATGCTCCACCAGGACTCCGGGTCGGCGAACGCGGACGAGTCGACGTTCATCAGGTCGGCGCGGATCGCGGCGGCGCGGGCTGCGCGGGCCCGGCCGCCCGGGTCGGTGGCGATGAGCTGCCCGAGCCGGTAGAGGAACTCGACGAACGCCGCGAACGTCGCGTTGACCGTCTCGAAGTTGGGCGTCTCCAGGTCCAACAGCACGACGGCTCCGGTCAGCGCGTCGAGGCAGAACAGCATCTGCGGGTCCTCGGGCGAGCTGCCGAGGACGATGTAGATGCGGGGGCCGGCGTCGCCGATCTCAATCTTCAGCTTGGAGAACAGCTCCAGGCCGGAGACGTTGACGTCGACCGTGAACAGGATCGGCACGTCGACCGGGATGGCCCCGAACGGCGGGAAGACCTCCGGCGTCAGCGGGCCTAGGACGTCGTCGAACCGGTCGAGCGGGAAGTAGATCATCCCGTCGGCGCCCCAGAGCGCGGTCAGCTCCTCATGTGTCGCGGTCAATCGTCCGTCTCCTCGTCCTCGTCGCCGGGGGCGGTCAGATCGTGCTCGTCGAGGAAGCCCCACCACTCGTCGTCGTCGAAGCCGACCTCGCCGTACCCGGCGCCGAAGACGTAGTAGGCGAGGAACGAGTCGAGGTCCGGCGTGACGTCGAGGAACAGCTCACGCATGAACCACTCGTCGGTGGTCTCCGCCGGGAAGTACCAGACCGCGCCGGTGTCGCGCCGAATCAGCAGCGGCTCGTCGTTCAGCGTGCCGAAGACAAGCCACTCGGCGGGTTCGTCGGCGACGCCGGTGAACTCGGGCATCTGCTCGATGTAGTACTGGATGTCGTCCAGGTCCGCGACCGCGGGCAGGTCGAACGCGCCGGCCAGGATGCCGTTGGCGGTTTCCAGCAGCTCCCGGACCGGCTGCGGCAGATCGGTCGGGATCGTGTCGGCCGGAGCGCCCTCGTTGATCTGGGCCCAGGCCAGCGTCGCGGGCTGGTCCGCCTCCAAGTCGGTACGCAGCTCCGCGATGAGCTCCCGCAGCTCCGGATTCAATCCACCACCTCTATTCGGATCGGTGTGCCATCGGGCAGTTTCTTGATTTGACGCCAGATCTGCCCGCCGACATCCCAGTTCGTTCTTCCGTGCAGGAGCTTCAGATTACTGACGTCGTCGGCGCCGCCGAGCTGCAGCTCCCACACATGGTCGGGCTGCTGATTACGGAGCCGGGCGGCGAGCTTGTTCGCCATCGCCTTGTCGTGAGGCCAGTACTTGTCGAAGATCTTCTGCCGGATGCGCTTCTTGTAGTCGGCCGTGATCTTCTTGTCCCGGGCGACAGGGTTCGCCTGCTTGAACAGCTTGCCCTCGTCGCTGAGCTTCTTCAGCGCGTTCATCTTCCGGTCGAACTGGCCGCGCGCGTGGAACGGCCTGCGCTGCACCTTGATGGTGACCTCGGGCAGGGCGTTGTTGCGCACCACCGGCTTGGCGGCGGCCTTCTTCACCGCCGCGCGGACGCCCTTACCAACCTTCGGCTTGGCCGCGTTGCCGCGTTGCTTCGAGCTCTTCGGCGCCCTACTAGGCATCGAGGAGTTCCTGGATCACCTGGTCGATCAGCAGGCCGACGATCTCCCGCGTGATCATCTGGAAGATCGGAATCTCGGCCAGCGACGCGCCGAACGTGACGACCGCGGTCGCGATCGCCTGCGCCACCTGGAACGCGAGGATCGCCAGTTGCACGATCACCTGGATCTTCAGCGCGAGCACGATCGCGGCGGCGATGATCAGTCCGGTGCCGATCAGCATCGCGGCCTGGGAGTAGTCCGGCAGCATGCCGGGACCGGTCTCCGGGTTGGACCACCACTTCTGGAACGCCTGCATCGACTCGCCATGGTGGTGCGACCAGACCGCCGCCGCGGCCGAGCCGGCCTCGCCGGAGGCCTCGGCGACCGTGCCGGAGAAGTCGAGCCAGGCCTGGGCCATCTCGAACAGCTTCTCCTCGTCGGCCTCGGGCCAGGTGTAGCCGATCCAGCCGAGTGCCGTGATCAGCTCACCCGGCAGCTGAAGTCCCATTCCTCACCCCAGCAGTCCCTGGATGCCCCGCAGCGCGTTCACGGAGGCTTCCTCGACCAGCTCGTAGTTGTCGGCCATCTGTGTCAGGTCGCTGCCGGCCGATCCGATCTCCTCGGCGGCCACGCCGATGCAGTCCAGGACCCAGGTGGAGGCCTCCGTGTACGCGATACCGATCAGCGAGCCGATGTCGTCGGCGCCCCACGGCTCGCCGTGCCCCTCCATCTGCGCCTCGAAGCTCTCCAGCCGCCCGATGAAGCGCTCGGCGGCGCCGATGACCTCGTCGCCGCCGGAACGCAGCAGCGCGGGTTCGACCTCGAAGCCGCTCATCGGGTGCCTCCCCGGGCTATCCGCTCCTGCGCGTCCGTGAGCGCCTGCAGGAACGCGCCGAGCCGCGGCACGGCCGTGTCACGAACCTGCTCCAGCTGCTCGGTGAGCTGCGAAAGGTCGCCGGACGCCGGTGCGGGGCCGGCGCCGCGCATGGAGTCGATCGCCGCGTTCACGGCCGCGATCACGTGGTCGCAGACCTCGGCCGAGCCGAGCCGCATCATCCGCGGGTCCAGCGTCAGCGACTCCAGCCGGCCATCAGCGCCAAACTCCGCACGGACCTGCCCCTCCGCGGACTCACCGATCCGGCGCAGGCGCGCGGCCTCCTCGTCCTCAGGAGCACTGTTGGTGGCGCGCAACGCGCCAACCGTCGCGTCCAGCATGCGAGCGAACTCCCCGCCCGCCGGTTCATTCATCGACATGCGCACTCCTCCGACGGCGTCCGGAACACCGGAGAGCGTAGTCAGACCGGGCAAATGGTCCCGCGAGGGGGACGCCACTGCGTACGGCGGGATCGGTGATGGAGGGGCACGGCCAGGCGGTGGCGACGGCCGTCACGGTGACATCCGGTCGTGGATCGGGCCGGTCAGGCGGCCGGTGCGCTGATGGGCGACCGGTGGCCTCCGTGGCACGCGACCAACGCGTCGGCCACGATTTGAGCGTCAGCTTCTGCGACGTCCGCTGGGTACTCCGGCAGCAGGTCGTCCCAGACGACCAGCCATGACCCATACAACTGGGCCTGCCCCTCGGGCCGAGCGAAGAACCAGACATGCAGATGGGCGCCACCATCTCCGATGCGGTAGACGTGGGCCCGCGAGATGTGCGGCAGTGCCTGCATGTGGCGGACGATGCGAGTGCTCAACAGCCCCAGTTCGGCGGCCAGTTCGTCAGGTAGATCCGCCATGTCGTAGTGGTCGCGCGGATACAGCATGAGCACCAGCGGAACGCCCACTCCTGAAATCCGGGCCAGCCGCCAGTGGTCGTTGAACCAGATCCCTTCGTCCCGGTCGCGGCAGGCGTTGCAGTCCGACGGATCCTCGCCGTGCCGCGCGGGCTCCGGGAGCACCGGCGGGCGCAACGGCGCTACGCGCAGTCCGTCCGGCTCGAACGGACTGATCTCCCATCCGGTCATGCGTGCCAACGGAAGCCGGCGCTCACCGTCCGCGACGGCGACGGCGTGGTCATAGAACTCGTCCGGTCGCAAGGCCATGTGGCGAAGCCTAGTACGACAGGATTACAAGATGATCAATAGCCCCGTGTGGCGGGCCGTGAGGCTGGCGCGTGTCCTGCCGTCATTGGCGGTAGGTCGTTGGCGAGGCCATGAACGGCACCGTCCACAGTCGGCACTGCACGCCTGTCCGCGCTGGTGCACGCGCAACACCCGCCACTCCGACGCCTGCTGCGGCGTGACCTATCGCGCGGCGCGCAACGCCGCCGCGATCTGGACGACATCCAGGTCGACGACGACCTCCTCGCCGTCCCAGACACCGCGCGAGGTGATCGCCAGGCCGATCAGAGCCAGCTCAGCGGCGTCGTCACGCAGGTCGTACTCTTCGCGACTCTCCTCGCCGACTCCGCCTGGTTCCTCGCGATCCCAGGCAGCGACCGCCGACTCAGCCACAGACCGAGGCAACCGCACGCCGACCCGACCGATCTGAGGATCAAGATGAGCCCCGATCGCCGCCAGCACGGCCCGGTCCTGCCGATATCTCACGAACTGTTCACGATCTACCACCCGCCGAGGGTACTCAGACCCAACCGAGTCACCGATGCGGTCACAGCACCAGTTGCCGCGAACCTCGCCTGTGTCAGGCAGGTCGAGGTACGCCAGCAGCCGCAGGAGCCCGCTCACGTGCGGGATGTCGTGCCACAGCGATACGACGCCCTCCGCATCTCGCTGCAGGAAGCTGGCCAGCTCTGCGAGATCGTCGCTGCTCTGCCCGCAGTCGATCTCCAGCTCCGGCCGCTGAACCATCCCGAATGCCGCACGAAGATCAACGTTCCAGTAGTGGTCGACGCCGAGCTGTGAGAGCTGGATCTGAGGACCGAATCGGCTCTCCGCGGCGTCCAACAGCATCGAGCATGCTCGGCGCAGATCCGCGATCCTCAGCACCGCATCAGCATCGGTCACGCCTCGTGATCCCTCGGGGTGACGTCACCCGACAGCTCCTCCTCGAAGCGGCTGTCATCACCGTCGGCATGGTCAGCGTCCTGTCGATCGTGACGTTGCGCCAGAACGGTGCGGGCCCGAGCACTGACGACGGCTCGCTCGCGGCGGTCGGGCAGTCGCTCGTGGCGATCCACGACTGGACGTTCCTGCTCGGTCCCAGCTTCATTCTGGGCATGAACACCCTGCTGTTGGCCTACCTGGTGTACCGGTCCCAGACGGTGCCACGGATCATCGCCGTGCTGGGCCTCATCGGAGGACCGCTCGTCACCACCTCCGCGGTTGCTGTGTTGTTCGGGCTCTACAGTCCGGTCGACCACGCGATCGCCGCGCTTCCCGTGTTCGCGTGGGAAGTCAGCCTCGCCGTCTACCTCATCGTCAAGGGATTCAGGCCCTCTCCCTTCACCGTCCGCGACATCAGCTCGGTAGCGGCACCCGCCACGCTGTCCCAGCCTTGAGAAGCAGCACCATCCGTGGCCGTCGGCTGCTCGACCGCGTGGTCAACGACAGCACCGGCTGGCGCAACCGCTGGACTCGGATGAACGCCTTCCCCTTCACCGCCCCCGACACGATCAGGGGACCGAGTGCAGGTTTCCAGACGCGCGCTCTACTGCCAGGTGGCGGTGTCGGGGTCGATGTTGTGGGCGCGTGCGCTGGCGTCGATGCTTTGACGGAACCACGTGGCTGACGATCGAAGAACGTGACGGCCACGTGCGAGCGTAGGTTCGCCAGCATGTCTGACCTGCCGCTCGCGTCCGCGTTCACGGTCTTCAGCGACCAGGACTCGGGATGCCTGTCCTACGGCGTCGAGGATGCCGGGCGCCGCTGGTTCATCAAGAAGGCCACCACGGTGCAGGCGCGACTCTCACTTATCCGGGCTGCCCAGTTTCACACCGCGGTCCAGCACCCGGCGATCATCCGCCCCGAGCAGGTTCTCAATGGCCCGGACGGGCCGGTGCTGGTCTACCCATGGCACGACGGCACGGTTCTCAACCACGCCACCAGGCACGGCTCCGACCGGGCCGCACTCACCCGGTTCCAACAGTTACCCCTTGCCGACGTCGAGGCGGCCGTCACCACGATCCTCGACGCGCACGTGGCCATCACGGCGACCGGCCACGTCGCAGTCGACTTGTATGACGGCTGCTTCCTCTACGACTTCGACAGTCGGCAGATGTGGCTGATCGACCTGGACGAGTATCGGCCCGGCCCCTTCATCCTCGATGCCGACCGCCTGCCCGGATCCCGCCGCTACATGGCCCCGGAAGAGTTCGTCCGTGGTGCCGTCATCGATCAGCGGACCACGGTATACGCCCTCGGCCGAGCCATCTGGCACCTGCTCGACTCTGTAGACGGCTGGCGAGGCTCCCCGACCCAGAGGCGGCTCGCGACCCACGCCACCCGGCCAGCACCCGGAGATCGACACCCCGATGTGATGAAGCTGGTCACCGCGTGGCGATCCACGCTCACGGCCTGAGACGGGCACCGGCCGGCCTGGGAAATGGCGTTGCGCGGCCCCCAGGCCGGCTGGTTAGGCTGCCGGGCATGACCAGCCCGCACGCGTTCCCGATGACGTCCCCTGACGTCCTGTTCGGCGCGCTGCGACGCCTGCGATCCAACGATCGCCTGCGCTGAGCCATTTTCTCTGCGACCGGCGGATCGAGCCGCCGGTCATCGCCGATCGTCCTCAATCCGCCGCATCCTCATCCGGTGATCCGCGAACGGCGGATCCGAGCGAGATCGGCGTACCCATGGATCTGGAGAAACTGCTGACCGACCGGCTGGCGCCGGCGTTCGCGACGGTGGCCGGCGAGCCGGTGGAACCGGTCGTGCGCCGCTCCCAGCGCGCGGACTTCCAATCCGACGCGGCGCTGGCACTGGCCCGGCGGCTCGGCCGGCCGCCGCGCGCCATCGCCACCGAGGTGCTGCAGCTGGCCGAGCTGGCCGACCTGTGCAGCGCGGCGGAGCTCTCCGGGCCGGGATTCCTCAACCTGACCGTCGCCGACGACGCCTTGGCCGGGCTGGTCTCCGCGCTGGCTACCGACCCTCGGCTGGGAGTGCCGTTGGCCGCCGCGCCGGAGACCGTGGTGGTCGACTACTCGGCACCGAACGTGGCGAAGGAGATGCACGTCGGGCACCTTCGTTCAACGGTGATCGGTGACGCGGCGGCCCGGCTGCTGGAGTGGTTGGGGCACCGGGTGCTGCGGGCCAACCACCTGGGCGACTGGGGTACGCCCTTCGGCATGCTGATCGAGCACCTGGCCGACCTGGGTGAGGCCGAGGCGGCGCAGGAGCTGTCCATGGGTGACCTGGACTCGTTCTACAAGGCGGCCCGGGTCAAGTTCGACGCCGACGAGGCGTTCCGCGAGCGGTCCCGGCTGCGGGTGGTGGCCTTGCAGGGCGGCGATCCGGCGACGCTGCGGCTGTGGCGGCTGCTGGTGGAGCAGTCCGAGCGCTACTTCCTGACCGTGTACGACCTGCTCGACGTGACCCTGACCGAGCGTGACTTCCACGGCGAGAGCAGTTACAACGACCTGCTCGCCCCGGTGGTCGAGGATTTGGACCGGCTTGGGTTGCTGCGGGAGAGCGACGGCGCGGCCTGCGTATTCCCGCCTGGCTCGATGGGCCGCGACGGCAAGCCGCTACCGCTGATCGTGCGCAAGTCCGATGGCGGGTACGGCTACCCGGCAACCGACCTGGCGGCGATCCGGCAGCGGACCGGCACGCTGGGCGCGACCCGGCTGCTCTACGTGGTCGGACTACCGCAGCGGCGGCACTTCGAGATGGTGTACGCCGCCGCCGCGCAGGCCGGCTGGCTGGTCCCGCCGGCCCGGGCCGAGCACGTCGGGTTCGGCTCGATCCTCGGCCCGGACGGGCGGATGCTGCGCAGCCGGGCCGGCGGTTCGGTGAAGCTGGTTGGGCTGCTGGAGGAGGCGATCGCCCGGGCCACCGCGCTGGCCCGGGAACGGAACCCGGAGTTGGGCGAGGCGGAGGCGGCCGAGGTGGGCCGGGCGGTCGGCATCGGCGCGCTCAAGTACGCCGACCTGTCCAGCGACCGTCACAAGGACTACGTGCTCGACTGGGAGCGGATCCTCTCGCTGGACGGCAACACCGCGCCCTACCTCCAGTACGCGTACTCCCGGGTCCGGTCAATCTTCCGGCGGGCCGGCGTGGCGGCCCGGCCGGAGGCGGGGATCTTGCTGGCCGAGTCGGCCGAGCGGGCACTCGCCTTCGAGCTGATCGGCTTCGGCAGAGTGGTCGACGAGGTGGCGGAGAATCTGGAGTTCCACCACCTGACCGGATACCTGTACCGGCTGGCCGCCGCGTTCAGCGCGTTCTACGAGCGGTGCCCGGTGCTGCGGGCCGACGGCCCGGTCCGGGAGAGCCGGCTGGTGCTCTCTGACGTGACCGCCCGGGTGCTCCGGCAGGGCCTCTACCTGCTCGGCATTCGGACCCCGGAACGGATGTGATCAGGTACGAGCACGTCAAGGTCGTCCTGCTACGGCTCCTGCTGTGAGTGGGCCCTCCGCCAGGCCGACGGGCTGGGGCGCGAGGGTGTTCGTCCTCGCGCCCCAGCCTGGTCCGTGAGTCCGCCGTCAAACAGCGGCAGGACAACCGGGCCGCTACCTCGAGCCGTTGAGGCCTGCCGCCAGCGCCTCGGCAAATGACGTGTCCGCTGCGGTCCCGCTCACCCCGAGCCGCCAGGTTCCCCCGGGAAGGTCACCGAGGGGCAACGACCGTCCGCCGGGCTGCCACAGCGGTTGCCATGCGATGGTTCCGCTGGGGCGGTGGAACCACCGGTTGTCCTCGTTCCAGGCCGAGTCGGCTCGGTAGGCGGCCACCAGCGTGGTCGTGTCGTCGGTGGCGAGGGTCCAAGGGGTGAAACCCGCGGCGTCGCCGTCCCTGTCCTGCTGGCCGGGGTCGCCGAGCTGCGGCAGGGCCGAGTCCAGACTCCAGGCGGCTTCCCAGACCGGCGCGGTGGTCGGGCCGGCCACGTGCCAGACGAAGCTGAGGTCCGTGGTGGCCGTATCGAACCGGAACCGCCAGTCGGCGGTCACCGGCTCGTTTCCGAGGGGGATGCCGGTGAGGCTCAGGTCGGTGCCGTCGGCGGAGACCGTCACGTCCCTGGCGGCGCCCGCCACGTCTGTCGGCCCGAAGGCTCCGACCGCGAGGTAGGGCGCCGTGGAGCGGGACGACGAGTCCGTGACGGGTCGATACTCGCCACGTCCGGCGGGATCGGCGTCATAGGAGACCAGCCGCGCCTGAGGTGCTGTCTGCACGACGGCACGGTAGTAGGGAGTGGTGACGACGCGGCCCTTCGTCACCACCGGCGTACGCCAATGCAGCGGTGCCAGCCAGAGTCCGCCCTGGCCCCAGCCGGCACCGGTGACGTACCAGTCGCCCGTGCCGGAGTCGTCCTTGACCACCTCGGCTGCGTGCGCGTCGATCTGCCCCGCCAACTGGTCGACGGTGAAGTGGAAGGGGTCGGCGCTGCGGTACACGCGGGTGTCCTGGTATCCGCTCTCACAGCACACGAAGAGATACCACGAGCCGTCGTGACGCACCACGAACGGCGACTCGGTCGGTCCGCCGAAGGTGCCGGTGGCCGGGTGTTCGAAGGCCGTCCGCCGCGAGCCCCAGTGCACCAGGTCGGTGCTGGTGCGGTAGGCGACGATGTGGTGGCCACCCGCCGGTGTGCTGTTGGCGGTGTAGTACATCACCCACTGGTTGCCGACCCGGGTGACCATCGGGTCCCGGCCGTCGAAGCCGTCGGCGAACAGCGGGTTCGCCGGGTGCCGGGTCCAGGTCTTCAGATCCTTCGACGTGGCCAGCTGCATCCGGTAGGCGGTGTGGTCCGCGGTGCCACCCGCGTAGTACATGTAGTACGTGCCACCGTGGAACAGGACGTACGGCGCCCAGATGTGGCTCTCGCCCGCGGCGGGGTCGGCCTCCAGCGCGAACGGCTGCTTCGTCCAGGGTCCGCCCGGAGACGGCGCCGTGGCGTGGCCGAAGAACCGCTCGTCGAGCGGGTTGGCGGGCTCGGCGTGGGTGATCGCGAAGATGTGCCACTCGCCGGTAAGTCGGTCGCGCACCATCGTGTGGTCGTTGTAGTACCAGCGCTCGTTCTCGCCGACGCTCGGGTCGTAGACGTGCACGAAGTCACCGGCGCCGACCACGGTCGACCGGTTCTCGTACGGCTGGTTGTCGATCGCGGGCGGGTCGGCCGCCCGAGCCGCGACCGGTGTCACGATCAGGCTCAGTGCGACCGCGAACAGCGTGGACAGCCGGCCAACGCGGGACGGTAGGCGGGGCATCGCATTCCTCCAGGGCTCGAGCGGGTTTCGGTGGCGGTCTCCCGGTCGTTCGGTGATGGGGCCCGCCAGCCTGCGCGGCGGGCCCGCACCTGAGGAACTGTTACTGCTTGCCGCCGAGCTCGGTGTAGGCCTGCGCGGCGTTCTCCTTGGTGATCTGCATGGTGCCGAGGGTGGTCGACTTCGGCACGTCCTTCGTGCAGTCGACCAGGATCTTCTTGGCCAGGTCGATCGCCTCGCGTCCGCCGGTCGCGTACTGGAACGTCGCCTGCAGGCGACCCTGCTCGACCGCCTTGATGCCGCCGGACGCGACGGGCAGAGCGTCGATCCCGGTGAACTTGATCGCCGTCTCCTTGCCGGCGGCCTTCGCCGCGAGGTAGGCACCCTCGGCCATCGGGTCGTTGTGCGCGTACACGGCGTCGATGTCCGGCTGGGCCTTGAGCATCGCGTCCATCACGCTCTGCCCCTTCTCCCGCAGCCACTCAGCGGTCTGGGTAGCAACGATCTCGATCTTCGGGTTGCTCGCGATGCCCTCTCGGAAGCCCTGGGCGCGCTCGGCGGCCGGGGTGGAGCCGGGCAGCCCGGAGATCTCGACGACCTTGCCGCCCTGCGGCAGCAGCGTCTTGGCGTAGTACTCGCCCGCCGCCTTGCCGATCGCCACGTTGTCGCCGCCGATGAACGCGGTGTACGCGTCACCCTCGACCTTGCGGTCGAGCACGATGACCGGGATGCCCTGGTCGTACGCCTTCTTCACCACGCCGGTGAGCGGCTTCGCCTCGTTGGGCGAAATGATCAGCAGGTTGATCCCCTGGGAGAGGAAGTTCTCCACGTCGGCGACCTGCTTGCTGTTGTCCTGCGCCGCGTCCGAGACGACGACCTGGAAACCGGGCACGGCCTTCGCGGCGGTGGTCACGTCATCGTTCATGACCTGCCGGTACGGCTCGGCGTTGTTGGCCTGCGACATACCGATCAGGAACTCCTTGCCGCTGCCACAGTTGGCCGAGGCGTCGGTGCCGCTGTCGCCGCCGTCCTTCTCGACGCTGCACCCCGCGGTGGCGGTAAGCACGGTCAGCGCGAGGATGGTGATGGCTCTTCGGGTGTAGCGCATGATTCCTCCAAGGTGGTGGTGGGTCAGGCGATGCGGGGACGGAGCCTCTGCAATGCGGCGGCAGCCACGATGACCAGGCCCTTGACGACCAGCTGCACGTTCGCGTCGATGTTGTTGAGGGCCAGGATGTTGTTCAGGATCCCGAGCAGCAGGGCGCCGGCGATCGTGCCGCCCATGGATCCACTGCCACCGGCGAGACTCGTCCCGCCGATGACCACGGCCGCGATCGCGTCCAATTCGTAGCCGGCGCCGTCGTTCGGGCTGCCCTGGTTGAGCTGACCGGCGTGGATGATCCCGGCCAGTGCGGCGAGCAGGCCGGAGATCGCGAAGACGGTGACCCGGACCCTGCGGACCGGCACGCCGGAGAGCCGGGCCGCCTTCTCGTTGCCGCCGATCGCGTAGACGTGCCGCGCGAAGGCGGTGCTGCGCAGCACCAGGAGCGCGCCGACGCCGATGGCGAGGAAGATCAGGGCCGGTACCGGCAGCACCCCGTTAATGGAGCCGCTCAGCAGCGAGAACGCCTCGGGAGCCTCCTGCGGCCCCTCGCCGTAGGCGATCGGGATGCCCAGGCCGCCGGACCACATCCGGGCGATGCCCCGAGCCGCTTGCAGGCCGGCCAGGGTGACGATGAAGGACTGGATCCCGAGCCGGGCGACGATCGCCCCCTGGGTGGCCCCGAACGCGGTGCCGATGAAGAGCACGATCAGGACCGTCGGCACGATCCCCAGGCCGCTGTCGACCATCAACGTGGCCGACCCGACCGCGGCGAGCCCGAGCACCGCCCCGACGGAGAGGTCGATGCCGCCGATCAGGATCACGAACGTCATCCCGACCGCGATGATGCCGATCTCCGAGACCGCCCGGACGATGTTGGCGAGGTTTCCGGAGCTGAGGAACACGTTCTCGCCGTTGCGGGACGGCGAGACGGCGATCGCGATCAGAAAGACGGCGACGAGCCCGAACAGGCTCTGGAACCGGAAGAAGTTGTCGACGATCGCGTGCCGGTCCTTCGGCAGTCGGATCGCCCGGCGGCGGGGTGGTGTCTCCGGCGGCGACGCGGCGACGGTGGTGGGGTTGGGCGAATTCATCGAGGCTCCTTGACGTCGTCCCCGTTGGCCGCGGCGAGGATGGCTTGTTGGGTGGCGGAGGCACGGGGCAGCACGGCCACGGTGCGACCACGGTGCAGGACGACCACCCGGTCACAGAGGCTCAGCAGCTCCGGCAGCTCCGACGAGGCGAGCAGGATCGCCATGCCGGTGTCGGCGAGCCTGTGCAGCAGGTGGTAGATCTCGGCCTTGGCGCCGATGTCCACTCCCCGGGTCGGCTCGTCGAGCAGGAGTAGTCGCGGTCGCATCAGCAGTTGCTTGGCGAACACGACCTTCTGCTGGTTGCCACCGGAGAGCGTCGCCACGGGGATCGCCGGTGACGCCGCCTTCACCGCCAGGGTGGTGAGCTGTTCGGCCACCGTCCGGCGCAGCAGCGGGCGGCGCACCAGCCCGAGCGTGGTCAGCGACGACAGCGCGGAGAGCACGACGTTGTCCGCCACGGAGTGCTCCAGCATCAGCCCCGCGCCGCGCCGGTCCTCGGGGACGAAGGCCACCCCGCGCGCCAGTGCCGCCCGGGGGCCACCCGGGCGGTACGGCCGGTCGTCGATCGTCACCTGGCCGGTGCGCCGACCGGAGCCGCCCGCGCCGAACAACGTCTCCAGCAGTTCGGTACGCCCGGCGCCCATCAACCCGGCGAGGCCGACGATCTCTCCGGAGCGCACGGTGAGGTCGACGCCGGCCGGCTCGGTCCGGCCGGGCACCGGCCGGCGGGGCGTCACGGCGAGCCCGCGTACGTCGAGTAGCACGTCCCCGGGTTCGTTGCGGCCCTCGCCAAAGAGCGCGTCGACCGACCGGCCGACCATGAGCTGGATGATCTCGTCCCGGGAGGCGACCCGCGGGTCGACGGTGCCGGCGACAGTGCCGTTGCGCAGCACGGTCACCCGGTCGGCGATGAGCTCGATCTCCGCCATCCGGTGCGAGATGTAGACGATGCCGACTCCGGCCCGGCGCAGCTCGGCGATCGTCGCGAAGAGCCGTTCGACCTCGGCGTCGGCCAGTGCCGCGGTCGGTTCGTCCATGATCAGGACTCGCGCGCGCAGCGACAGGGCTCGGCCGATCTCGACCAGCTGTTGCTCGCCGACGCGCAGCGAGCCCACGAGCCGGCGCGGGTCCAGGTCCGCGCCGAGCGTCCGCAGGTGTGCCTCGGCCTGCCGGCGCATCCTCCGGATGTCGACGGTGCCGAAGCGGGTGCGCGGCTCGCGCCCGAGGAACATGTTCTCCGCGATGGATAACCCGGCCACCAGGTCCAGCTCCTGGTGGATGGTCGCGATACCAGCGCGTTGGGCATCGGCCGGGCCGGCGAAACTCACCGGCTCCCCGTCCACCTCGATCGTGCCGTCGTGCTCGGTGATCACCCCGGAGAGCACGTTGATCAGTGTGGACTTGCCGGCCCCGTTCTCGCCGAGCAGCGCGTGCACCTCGCCGGCGGTCACGGTGAGGTCGATGTCGCGGCAGGCGTGCACGCCGCCGAACCGCTTGCCGATGCCGGTCATCCGGACCAGCGGCCGATCTGTCATACGGCACCTCGTGGCTCGTCTGCGGGATCTGGGGGTTGGACGGAGTCGGAGGCCCCTGGGCTGGGCCTCCGACTCCGACCGGGTCACGACGTTAGACGAGCCTCGATGTAGTCGAGGCCGGCCAGGTATCCGCTCGAAGCGGCGGCCTTGCCGGTCACCGTGAGGGTGAGCGTGTGCCGGCCCGCCGACAGCTCCCGCTGGCCGTAGTCCAGCGGGTCGCTGACGACCACGTCCGGCGAGTGGTACGCGTCGAACGCCTCGCCGATCCGGGTGCCGTCGATCGCGACCGTGTTGGTGCCGTAGTCCCGGGCCAGCGTCTGCACCAGGCTCAGCTGGTAGGTGCCGGCCGTGGGCACCTCGAACGCCACGGTCACGCTCCGGTTCGGCGCGTCCGGTCGGAACCACAGCTGCGCGCTACGCGACCAGCGGATGCCGCAGCAGTCGCCCTGCACCTCCGCCGGCGCATCGGTGGAGACCGCGGGCAGCAGCGATTCGGCTTCGATCCGCAGCGTGGCGCCGGTGGTGGCCGATGCCGGCGCCGAGTAGGCGCCCGCGTTGCCCGCGGCGTCCACCGCGCGTACCCGGTAGTGCCAGGTCTCGCGCAGGCCCAGACCGCTGTGCTCGAAGCTGGGTCGGGTCGTGGTGCCCACCCGGTTGTCCGGCCCGGGCGTGAATCCGGCCGTGCGGGAGGCGAACACCTCGTAGCTCGGCGCGTACACGTCGTCGCCGGCCGGCTGCCAGGTCAGCGCCACCGCGTTGGTGGTGCCGCTGGTGGCGGTGAGCCCGGCGACCTGGGTCGGCCGGGTCTGGTCGACGAAGGGGGTGACCTCGCTGAGCACCGCGTACCGGGCCGCGGACCAGGCCGGGGAGCCGGCGGTCGGCGTCAGCGTGACCGTCGCCGCCGATTTGCCCTTGGTGAGCGTGGGCGGAAGCCGGAACTCGTCCTCCAGCCAGCGGTGCGAACCGTTGGCCAGCGGCTGCGACCAGGTGCCGGCGTCGCGCCCGTCGACCTGCACGGCCACCGACTGGTACCCGGCGGACTGGTCCCCCACCCGGCGCAGCACCGCGCCGGTGTTGTCCGGGTCCAGGGCCACCCGGAACCGGACCGGCGTGGTGGAGGCGCGGGTGTCGTCGGTGACCGGCCGCGGTGCCGCGTCGTCGCCCTCGTAGGTCGCGGTGAGCACCGCACGCTCGCCGCCCGAGGAGTACGCGTGCGCCGACTCGCTGCCGGTGTCACCGACGTCGACGGTGTCGGTCCAGCGCTGCGCGACGGTGTCCTGCCCGTACCAGTAGGCGGTCGAGCCGTACCGGGCTGGATCCTGGTCGCCCGGGCCGTGTTCGATGCCGAACCGCAGGTCGGTGGAGAACGACACCGCCTCGGCGAGCATCAGTCGGAACGCGCCCGTGCAGTCGTACTGGCAGCCGTAGTCACTGACCTCGTGGGCTGGGTTGCCGTTGGTGGGCGCCGAGAACGTGCCGTGGTTGAAGTACCAGCCGCTCTCGTAGAAGTCCTCGGTGCCGGTGCCGTGGATGCTCGGGCTCTGCGCGCCGTCCACGTAGACCCGTTCGTCGCCCTCGAGGTAGTTGCGCTGGTTGCCCGCGGGGATGTGCCCCTCCATGGTGTGCGTGACGCCGACGAACTTTCCACGGCCAGCCGCGTCGAGGAAGAGGTGGTCGGCGCCGGGGGTGGTGTCGGCGCTCGCCGCGGTGGCCCGGAAGTAGCCGATGGTGCCGGTCGGGCGCAGCGCCGGGGCCCAGCGGGCGGAGGGTGCGGTGGTCACGGAGGCCACCGAAGACGTGATCGGCACGTTGGAGCCGTTGCGCAGCTCGATGCTGAACCGTGACCGGTAGGGCATCGGCCACCAGGCCGACAGCGTCGCGGTCCCGGGGTCGACGCCGAACATCAGCGACCGCACCGGGTGTAGTCCGAGGCCGGTGCCGAAGAACTCGCCGAGTGGCGCGTCGACGGTGGTCTTGCCGTCGAACGTGATGCGCAGCCGGCTGTCGCGCAGCACCGCGTCGGAGGCCGCGACGGCCGCCTTGCGGTCTGCGTCGGCCGGGTAGCTCATGGTGTTGCTGCCCTGCCAGGTCTGCGCGGTGATCCGGTAGCCGTGGGCGGCCTCGGCGTCGGTGTGGGACGGGCCGAGGTCGAGGGTGTCGGTCCGCTTGGCGGTGCCGGCGACCAGGCTGTCGACCCAGTAGGTGAACTCGTTGACGTCCACGTCCGACGAGACGAACTGGTTCCGGACGGTGATCGTGGACTTGCCGCCCGTGGCGCTGGCCGGCAGCTCGACGGTCTGGTCGAGCCAGGTGCCGAAGGGTACCGGGTCGTTGGCCGGCCACTCGGCGACCGGTACGCCGTCCACCACGATCTGCGCCCGCTGGTGCCCGATGTGCGGGTCCAGCCGGCGGGTCAGCCGCACCCCGGTGTTGGCCGGGTCGACGGCCACCCGGAACTCGCTGCCGCCGCCGGGCCCGTAGGCGCGGCCGTCGTCGGCGACCGGCGCCGGCGGTCCGACGAGTTGCGGCATCCGCAGTTGAAGTGCGTTGACAGCGCCGGGGCCGACGCCGCTGGCGAGGGTCACCGCGCCCTTGGCGGGGACGCTGAACTCCCGGTCGGCGGTCGTGGCGCCCGCCTCCGGGCGCTTCGGGTCACGGGTGCCGGCGGCCTTGAGCTGGTCGATGACGTCCAACGCGCGGTCCGACGGGTCGAAGGTGCGCACCCCGTCGGCGGTGGTGAACTTGCGGTAGGTGACGTGGTAGAAGATCGGGTTCTTCTCGGTGGTCACCCGCATCGAGCTGCGGTAGGTCATGGGCGCCTTGATGTAGACGCCGCCGGAGCTCTGCGCCGCGTTGGCGACCACCGGGTAGACGAAGGGCGCGCCGAGCTTGCCGTCCACCACGTCCTGGAGCGGAGCGTCGAGCACGGTCACACCGTCGAGGACCACCTTGATGGTGCCGGTGGCGGAGACATTGCCCTCGTCGCGGGTGAACCAGATCGAGTCGATCTCGCCGGCGCCGGTGGCCTCCGCGAGGACGCAGCCGTCGGCGCCGGTGCGCAGGCACGAGTACTGGCCAGAGAAGCCGTCGTCGTTGCCGCCGCTGCGGTCGAAGCTGGAGAACTGGTAGGCCCGCGGGCCGTCGGGGAGTTCGGCGAGCCGGTCGAGCCTGCGGTAGACGTCCCATCCGGTGGGACCGTTGTTGGCGGGGGTGGGGGCCGCGGATGCCGGCCCGGCTGGGCCGACCAGGGCGGTTCCGGCCAGCAGCGCGGCGGTGAACGCGGCGCGCAGCAGCCGGCGGGCGGAGGTGCGTGGTACCTGGGTGGTGGGTGTCATGAGCGCCTTCCACGTCGGTGGGTGGGGCGGGTTGCGAGGCGGTGGCAAGGAATCGATTTCTCGCTGCAACAGCGACAGGGTAGGCACGCCTCCACGCGGCGGTCAATCCTCCGTCGCCGCCGATCGGCAACGCTGTTGACAGCGACCCAGCCCGCTCTTATGGTCCTCGAGCAGAACTGAGCAAACGATTTCTCCGCTTGTATGAGCATGCCGCAGCCGTTGCGGCGGCTGGGAGGCTCTCCGTGCCCAGACTCGTCGTTCCCACCGGATTTCCCGGCGCGGGCAGGACCACCACCCGTGCGCTGCCGGCCCGTGACTGCGTGTACCGGAAGGGGCGTATTCTCGTGACGTTGAACGCCGAGGCGGTGGTAGGTCGGGGTGCTGCCCTGCGGCTCCCCGACCACGGTTGACCGCGGCGAGCCCTGTCGGCGACCACATCCGCGCCGGGCAGCGGCGCGAAACGCCGGTCACGGTTCCATCACTACCCACCCGTAGGATGCCGGTTTCCGGCACCGGAGCGCGCTGGACAACCATGCCGAAGCACACCATCAGGAGAGTCGAGCGAATGGAGGCGAATGGCGACGATCTATGACGTGGCGCGGCAGGCTCAGGTCTCGCCCGCCACGGTGTCGCGGGTGCTGAACGGGCGGACCACCGTCGATCCAGTGATGGCCGCGCGGGTGCAGCAGGCGATGCAGGACCTCGATTACCGCCCCAACGCCGTCGCCCGCAACCTGCGCCTGAGTCAGACCAGCCTCTGGGCGGTCATCATCTCCGACATCGGAAACCCCTTCTTCACCTCGATGGTGCGCGGGGTCGAAGACGTCGCGCAGGGCGCCGGCTACTCGGTGGTCCTGTGCAACAGCGACGAGGATCCGGAGAAGGAGTCCCGGTACATCGGCGCTGCCCTGGCCGAACGGATGGCGGGTGTCATCATCTCCACGTCGGGCCGACCGACCGTCATCAACCGGCTCGTCGAGGCGCGCATCCCGGTCGTGGCCATCGACCGTCAACTGCGCGGCGTCAACATCGACACCGTGCTCGTCGACAACGTGCACGGGGCCGAGCTGGCAACCACCCACCTGCTCGACAACGGCTACCAGCGGGTCGCCTGCATCACCGGTCCACGCCGGATCTCCACCGCCGCCCAGCGGCTCCGCGGCTACCAGCGCGCGTTGCGGTCGCACAACCGGGAGGCGACCGACAATCTGGTGCGGTACGCGGACTTCCG
Organism: Micromonospora cremea; assembly: GCF_900143515.1. NCBI lineage: Bacteria > Bacillati > Actinomycetota > Actinomycetes > Micromonosporales > Micromonosporaceae > Micromonospora > Micromonospora cremea. The sequence continues at coordinate 2,792,452 of NZ_FSQT01000001.1, forward strand.
GGAAGAAGGTGGCTACCGGGCCATGGCCTCGCTGCTCGACAGCGACAACCCGCCCGACAGCGTCTTCGCGACGAACAACCTGATGACCGTCGGCGCCGTCGAATGCCTCGTCGACCGCGGTGTCAAGGTGCCGGCCGAGTTCGGAGTGGTCGGGTTCGACGACATACCCTGGGCCCACCTGGTCAGACCATCGCTGAGTACCGTCTCCCAGCCGACGTACGACCTGGGGCGGGCGGCCGCGGTGCTGCTCACCGAACGGATCGCTAACCCGACGCGACCGCCGTCGACCGTCACCCTCAGCACGGGCCTCCAGGTACGCGAGAGCTCCAGCCGCCCGAGGTGACCACCGCGGGTGGCCCGGCCACCCAAGGTGGACGACGGGGAGCCTGCCCCCGGTGCGTCGTCAGGCTCCCCCGTCCGCAATCCACCGGCTCCGGTCCCCGGCACCGGTCGCCAGGGTCGCGGCCGGTGCCGTCGCTCAGGTGACTCGCCCGCAGCCGGGCGGGATCGACCGGCGCGAGCCGTCAGAGGTTGACCTCACCGCACAGATGCACCCGGACGCCGAGGTCGGCGAACATGGCCGCCTTCACCCGCAGCGCCTTGTCGGCGGTCGCCGCATCCGGCGCGTAGGCGACGTTGACGTGGTTGGCCTTGTGCCGCGCCATCAGCTGGTCCCGGTCGACCCCGTGCAGAACGGCGTGCATGATCGGCCACTGCGGGGTGGTGGCGTCCAGCCGGCGCTGGGTCTCCTCGGCCGGCAGCTCGACGACGGTGCCGCGGCCCAGGTCCACGTGCAGCTCGCCGTCCATGATGAACACCCGGGACCAGACGATTTCCCCCGGCTTGGACACCCCGCTCAGGGTGCCCCCGCCCAGTGGGAAGAACATCGGCGGCTGGCGCATGCTGTACGACCTGTCGTAGCCACCGTTGTGCGACGCCGGCACCGAGCCGGAGATCTCGAAGACCCAGACGAAGTCGTCGCCGTACCGCTCGCCCCACCGGATGTCGTGCAGGGTCGTCGCCGGGTCGAGACCCATCGCCGTCCAGATCCGGTTGGTGACGAGCGAGTCGACCGCCACCCCCTCGTCGACCTCGTTGAAGTGCGGCAGTGGTGCCCCCGGGTACAGCTCACGGCTCCCGTCGCGGCTGAGCACCGGCGGCCGCTGGACGTTGTTCAGGAGGCCCTCGGCGAGGTCGCTGGCCGGAACGACGTCCTTCAGGCCCTGCTGGTACTGGATGCCCACCGCGTCCAGGCCGTAGTCGTCGGAGATGCGCAGGGCAGCGACGTACATCTTGAACTGGCTGAGCAGCTGCGCCTCGGTCAGCTCGATGGCCTCGTCGGTGCCCACGTGGAAGGTCATCCCGGCGTCGTCCAGCCACCGGCGGACCGCCCGGGCCTCCTCGTCGGAGACGCGTGCCATCTCGGCGACCAGCGCGCTCTGCGACAGCCGCTCCTTGTAGATGCCGAGCGGATTGATCAGCTCGTCGTCGAAGATCGCGTTGTACATCCCCATGCAGCCCTCGTCGAAGACACCGATGATGGCCTTCTCGGTCGCGAGCTGGCCGGCCAGCGACCGGCCCAGCGACACCTCCGGGTCGTCGGGCAGGCTGGGCAGGTCACGCACGTGGCTGGTGTCGTGGCGCAGCTCGCCGGTCTCGAGCCAGGTCCGCAGCCCGCCGATCGCCCACTCGTCGGTGAAGTCCCGGCTCCACAGCGCCGAGTGCGGAACGCCGGCCTTGGTGAGGCTCGCAGTGAGGTTGAGCAGGCCGACCAGGCCGGGGAACTCACCGCTCCAGTTCGCCACGATGAGGATCGGCCCCCGGTGGCTGCGCAGTCCGGCCAGGACGTGGTGGCTGTACTGCCAGACGGCCTCGACCACGATCAGTGGCGCGTCGGCGGGGATCCGCTTGAAGACCTCGATGCCCGCGCGCTGGCTGTCGATGAAGCCGTGTCCCTTGCCCGGATCGACGCCGTGCCCGCGCTCGACCTTCCAGCCGAGCGCGTTGACCGCCGCGGTGACGTCGGCCTCCAGCTGCTGCTGGGTGGGCCAGCAGGTGACGTTCGCGCTGAGCCGGAGATCGCCGCTGGCAACCGTGTGGACGGTGCCAGGTGCCGCCGTCGGCGGGTTGGCGGGCACGGGCAGCGTGTAACTGGTCATGGGGCGACTCCTTCGGTGCGTTGCTCTTCACTGGCGTCCGTCCGAGCGGCGGCCAGGAAACGGATCTGACGTGCAGCGAGCGCGTGGGCGACCCGCTTGGAACTCGTGTACAGCTCGCGGTACAGCCCGTACAGCTCGTCGTAGTCGGCCGCGAACTCGGCCCGTGGCTCACAGACCTCCGTGATGGGGTTCCAGGTTTCGATCGAGACGGTCCACCCTGTCTGCGCGGCCAGGAAGGCCGCGCCGTAGCTGGCGCCGATGGTCTGGGCGGGGATCACCTGGGCGCGTCCGGTGACGTCGGAGACGATCTGGGTCCAGAGCCGGCCCCGGGTGCCTCCGCCGACCGCGACGACGCGCCGGATGTCACCGCCGCTCGCCTCGATGGTCTCGATGTTGTGGCGTACGCCGAGGCCGGTCGCCTCGAGCGCGGCGCGGTAGAGGTCACCGCGGTCGTGCGAGATGGTGAGGCCGGCGAGCATGCCGCGGGCCTGCGGATCCAGGATCGGCGTACGTTCGCCGGCGAAGTACGGCAGCATGAGCAGCCCTCGGGCGCCCGGACCCGAGGCCTCGGCGAGGCGGAGCAGCTCGGGATAGTCCGGCGAGCCGAACAGCTCGCGCAGCCACGCGGTGATCGCTCCGGACGTCGCCAGGCCACCGGCGAGATTGCGGGTCCCGGGCAGGGCGCCGACGGTCCCCCACAGCGACGGGTCGGTGACCCGGGCCGCGACCGTGTGGACCAGGAACATCGTCGTGCCGTACATCAGCATGAGGTCGCCGACGCCCTGAGCGCCCACGCTGATCGCCTCCGACCAGGCGTCGATGGTCCCGGTGATCACGGGAACGCCCGGCGGCAGTCCGGTCACCACCGCCGCCTCCGCCGTCACCCGGCCGGCCACGTCGCCGGGCCAGCGCAGCGGAGGCAGGACCAGCCCGGGGGCGATCTCGGCGGCCCACGGGTGGTACCAGTCGTGGCCGTCGGTGTCGTACAGCGGCGTGCACTGGCTCGCCGAGTGGTGGTCCAGCACGTACTCGTTGGTGAGCTTGACGGCGAGCCACGAACTGGGCATGAAGAGCCGACGGGCGCGCCGGTAGAGGTCGGGCTCGTTCTCGGCGACCCAGGCCACCTTCGCGCCGGCCGCCTGACTGGAAAGGGCCGAGCCGCACCGACGCAGGATCTCGTCCGCGCCGAACCGCTCGTTGAGCCGGGCGATCTGATCGGTCGAGCGGGTGTCGACGCCGTACAGGATGGCCGGACGGAGCGGGACGTCCGCGGCGTCGGTGAGCAGTACGCACGGACCCATGCCGCTCACCCCGACCGCGACGACCTCGGCGTCACCGGGTGCCAGCAGCTCGCGGCTGAGTGAGACGAACTCCTGCCACCAGACGTCGGCGTCCATCTCGACCCAGCCCGGCCGTGGCCGGCTCACCTCGTGCGTCCGGGTGCAGGAGCGCAGGACGCGGCCGTCGGCGTCGACGAGCACGCCCTTGCTGCTGGATGTGCCGATGTCCACGCCCAGGACAGCCGCAACCTTCATGGCGCCACTGTTCCAGCAATCGATTTCCGAATCAAGGTCGATCGGCATACGTTTTCTCTCTCACCGCCGACATCCGGCCGGCCGTAGTCGACCCGCACCCTCGGGCCTGGGGAAGGGTGACGGAGCAGCGGAGCGGCCCCGCCGGTCAAGGGGATCCGCCGGTCTTCGACAGCGTCGAATCGTGCTGGCGGTGCGTCCGCCGCACGGCCCGCAGGCCAGCCTGCAACGACCGTCCCAATGGGAAATCGTTAACCAGTCAGCCGGTTGGCCCATGCCACGGTGGCGCCCGGGAGGTCCATCGACGAAGCGGGAGCAGGCGGGGCTGCGCGGGATCCTGCTACGGTCAGCCGTAGGATCGCTGGCACCCCGGCGAAGACGGTCGCCTCCCCCACCTGGAGTCCGATGTCCGAGCGCCGCCGACGTCCCCCGTACCGTCTTCTGCGGTCCGGTCCTGGTCGGATTCCTTGGTCGGTGCATGGCTGATCGTTCGTACCTACGTCTGCGCCGAGCCCTGGCCGTCGTGGGCCTGATCGCCGCCGCCGGGTTGCCGGCCGGATCGTCGGCGGCCGACACCACCGGATCCACGGTCCTACTGAGTCCTCCAGATGAACCTCTGCAACAGCGGCCGTGCCGGCTGCTACATAGGCCGATCGGTGAGCGAGGCCGCCGAGGTGATCCGTGTCGAGGTGCCCGACCTGGTCACCCTCAACGAGATCTGCCAGGACGACGTGACCGCGCTGGAGCGCGCGTTGGCGGACGTCCAGAGCGGCGGCACAGTCGTGTCCGCCTTCAAGGCTACCGGTGACCGCCCTACCGACGACGTCACCCAGTGCCGCAACGGCCAGCCGTACGGCGTCGGGCTGCTGGCCCACCTTCAGGCACCATACCCGGGTCACAGCGTGCACAGCGGGATCCACCCGACGCAGGATGTCGAGGACCACGAGGAACGCGCCTGGCTCTGCGTCCACGTCCCCAGCACGCTGCACGCCTGCACCACACACCTGGCGGCCACCAGCGCCGCCGTCGCGCTCGCCCAGTGCGGCCACCTGCTCGACACGGTCGTACCGGCGATTCGCAGGAGCACCGGATACGCGCCCACCGTGCTGAGCGGCAATCTCAACCTCCGCCACGGCGGCTCCCCCGACGTCCGGTCCTGCGTACCGCCCGGCTACCTGCGCATCGACGACGGCGCGTTACAACAAATCATGGGTAGGCCGCCCCTCCACCGCCGGGTCGCCGACGGCCGGCAACGCGCCGTCGACGTTGAAGGCCACCTCCCACACCCTCGCGGTCGGCGATCCGTTGACCGACCAGGCGACGTCGCGCTGCAACGCCGGGCCGGTCCACCGCGGCGCGACCGTCAGCAGCCAGTCCGCGGTGACCAGCGACCTCGCGGGGCCCGCCAAGATGTTCCTCGACCGCGCGCGGGTCGCCCTCAGCTCCGGACACGTCTTCGGCAGCGGCGGAGCCGGCTTCGTACGAGTCAACTTCGCCACCTCACCCGCGATCCTCACAGAAGCTGTATCCGGCGTAGCCGCGCCCGATTGTGGTGATCCGTGGGCGAGCGCGACCTTCCGATGATCTTTCACATGTCTAATCTGGAGCATCGAAGGGTCGCGCCTGTTCACCAGCGACACCACGCTGCGCTGGCAGCGCGGCGCCGAGCCGGACCTGGCCGGCTACGAGGTGGTGTGGCGGGAGACCACCGCTGACCCGCCGCATCGTGGTGACCGGCGACCTGAACGACCTACCAGACGCCGAGACCCTCACCGCGCTCCGCCATGCAGACCTCGCAGAGCAGGTCCACCAGGGCAGCACCGTCGCCGGGCCCAACCGCAACGGCACCCTGATCGACGACACGTTCGTCGACCTGTCCCCCACCATTTGGACCTACCGGCACCGCGCCAAGGCCGTCACCACCTACGCCCTCTACGACCAGATCTGGACCAGCCCGGACCTGACAGTCACTGCCGCGCACGTCATGCGCCGCACGCAGATCAGCGGCGACGGCTCCGACCACGACCCCGCATACATCGACCTCGACCTCGACTGACGCTGGCACCACGATCGTGCTGGCTGGCGAGGGCCCCAGGCAATTCTCGTTCCGCCTGCATTCGAGGTTGCCCGTCATCGTCGAACTCTTCGACGACCCCGCCGTAGCCCGATGGACGCCGCTGGCCTACCCGCTCGACCGGACAGCCGCGCGAAACAACCTCGACCAAGCCCGCACCCGCCGCGCCGAAGGCCACGGCCGCAACGCAAGGGTCGCCTACGCCGTCGGCGCAGCCCAACGCCGGCAAGGAATGATCTGGCGCGCCGTCCGACTGACGACCGCGTAGGTCTACCAGCAGCTCCGCATGCAGCAAGTGATCCTGCGCACCGATCCCGGCAACCCCGCCAGCGCCGCCGTTGCCCGCGCTACCGCCGCACCACGATCACGATCGCCTACCGGTTGTCGACCCTGCGCGACGCCGACCAGATCGCGGTGGTCGACCACGGACGCATCATGGAATCGGGTACGCACCAGGGCCTGCTCGACCGCAACGGCCGGTACGCCGTCCTCGCCGTCTGACAGCGCGTCCCCGTGGCCGAGAACGGACGCTGCCTCGCGTCACGCCGGCCGTGGCACCGACGCGAGCGGGGACAGGGAGAACCAGTGGGGCACCGCCCTGCGCAACGCCTCCGGACCCTGCAGCTCGACCGTGCCGCCACGCAGGGCGTCGGCCCATGTCGAGTAGCCGCGCCAGATGTCGATCATCGCGCGCAGGCTGGCGCGGACGTCAACCGCGAGCGGGAAACCGGGGTCCGCGTCGCACACGTCCGCCTCGGTCGGCGTGATCACCAACCACCAGTCGCGCTGCCTCGTCGGCACGTCCGTGAACCGGAACTTAACCATCGTTCGTCCGTCCGGCACCAGCGTGTGGTCGACGTGCCGGTGCATGTCCCAAAGCAACAGTTTCGGGTCGAGGTCCTCGTCGCCGAGCTCACCGACCCAGCGGACACCCCACACCCCGAGCGCCTCGACGATCGGGCGTAGTTCCCAGCCTGCGGCCGTAAGGACGTACCGCACCTCTGCGCCGTCGGCCTCCCGGCGCACGATGCCGGCGACGGCCAGCTCGTGCAGCCGCCGGGACAGCAGCGCCGGCGAGAGCCGGGGCAGTCCACGCCGGAGCTCGTTGAAGCGCTCGCTGCCACTGGTCAGCTCGCGGACGATCAGCATCGTCCACCGTCCGTCGAGCAGCTCCATCGCCTTGGCGACAGGGCAGAACTGGTGATACGACGACCCCATGACCGAAGGTTAACGCCGGAGGCCGACGAGTCCAGTACAGAACGTGTACTAGGCGCGTCGCGCGGCCGTCTCTAGCGTCACTGGCAGGAGCAGTGACATGGGAGGGGACAGCCATGACGACATCGACCGACGCGGCGGCAGCCGACGAGGCCCTCAAGGCCCGGCACCGCACCATGTGGGCCTTGGGCAACTACCCCGCCGTGGCGTCCGAGGTCATCCCCGAGCTGGGTCGGATCCTGGTCGCGGCGTGCGAGATCCGACCCGGTGACCGGGTGCTTGACGTCGCCGCGGGATCGGGGAACGCGGCGCTACCGGCCGCCCTGGCCGGCGCGCGGGTCACGGCCAGCGACCTGACCCCGGAGCTGCTGGAGGTGGGCCGGCGGCTGGCTGACGATCACGGCGCGGAGCTGGATTGGCGGCAGGCGGACGCCGAGGCGCTGCCGTTCGCCGACGGCGAGTTCGACAAGGTGATGTCCTGCGTCGGCGTCATGTTCGCCCCGCACCATCAGGCCAGCGCGGACCAACTGGTCCGGGTCTGCCGCGCGGGTGGCACCATCGGCCTGCTCAGCTGGACGCCGAACGGGTTCGTCGGACAGCTGCTCGCCACGGTGAAGCCTTATGTGGCGCCGCCGCCACCCGGGGCGCAGCCCGCGCCGCTGTGGGGCGACGAGAAACACGTCCGCGCCCTACTCGGTGACCGGGTGACCGACGTCGTCGCGCGCCGGCAGTCGCTGCGGGTCGACGGGTTCGCCACCCCGGAGGCGTTCCGTGACTTCTTCAAGGCCAACTACGGCCCCACCGTCGCGGCGTACCGCGGCATCGCCGACGACCAGGAACGGACCGCCGCGCTCGACCGCGACCTCGCCGAGCTCGCGCGCCGCAACGACCGCGGCGAAGGGGCGACCGTCCTGGAGTGGGAGTACCTGCTCCTCACCGCCCGCAGGGCCGGCTGACCGGCCACGGGGAGGCGAAGTCGGGGCCGGACTGCGCTTGCGCCGCCGCCTTGATCACGGTGCCCAGCAGCTCACCATCCTGATCGAGGCAGCCGCAGGCGGCCGGCAACCTAGGCGCGACCCGCTCCGGGCGACTGAGCTCGGTCAAGATCGGCCGTCGCCGACGATCTACAGCCGCTACGCCCCGCAGACCACCCAGGGTCACTGCCATGGCCGACAGGCCGAAGAGCTCATCTAAGAGCGTGTTTGAGAGGGCGTTGATCAGGTCTAGGTGAAGGTGCGGCGGGCTTGACGGCGGGCGGGCCGGCCGCGGGTGATCCGGCGGGTCATGCCGGCGATGGCAGCCCAGCGGATGATGGCCTCGGAGACCTCGGGGTGGCGTTCGTAGTCGCGGGCCAGGCGGCGGCAGGCGGTGAGCCAGGCCAGGGTGCGTTCCACGACCCAACGGCGGGAGATCACGCTGAACCCGCGTTGGTCGGCGGGCTTGCGGACGATCTCCAGCGTGGTGCGGAGGATGTCGCGGGCCCAGTCGACGAGTCGGCCGGCGAAGCCCTAGTCGGCGAAGACGTGCCGGATCGGGGTAGCCATGTAGGCGCTGAGCAGCGCGGTCTTGGCGCCGTCGCGGTCCTGCCAACTCGCGGCCAACACTGTCACGGTGAGCAGCAGGCCGGCGGTGTCGGTGACGATGAACCGCTTCCGTCCGTTGATCTTCTTGCCGGCGTCGTAGCCGCGGCTGTCCCGGCCGACGGTGTCGGCGCCCTTCACGCTCTGGGAGTCGATGATCCCCGCCGACGGTTCGGGGTCACGACCCTGCTGCACTCGGGCCTTGATCCGCAACGCGGCCAGGAGTTTCTCGGTCACGCCGGCGTCTTCCCACCGGGCGAAGTACCAGTACACCGTCTGCCACGGCGGCAGATCCGCAGGTAGATACCGCCACGGGCACCCAGACCGGACGACGTACAGGATCGCGTTGACGATCTCCCGCCGAGGGTGCTTCTCCCTGCGGCCGTCCGTGTTCGGCTCCGGAAGCAGCGGCTCGATCAGCGCCCACTGAGCATCAGTCAGGCCCGAGGGGTAACCACGACGAGCAGACACCCGAGCCACCCTGCCCGGTCAAGATCCTCGGTGTCATGACGACACACCGTCCACACCGGACCATCTCAAACACGCTCTTAGAGGCGGGGACCCCGCAGTACGACGCCGGTGCGTCGATCACCGGTTTCGCCGCGCGGCATTGACGGAAACCGCATTGAATCGGATGATCTTTACGGTGACGTCCTACGGCGGTTCCCTCCATTCGGAGTTCCGCCGTCCGTCTACTGCGGTGACGGATTGCCCAGGTGAGCCTGCACGACCGACAGGAGTGCCCGTTGAAGTCGATCATTTCCGCCGCCCGCCACTCGAGAACGGCCGCCATCACCTTGTCGAGTTCTCGATGGCCAAGACGGGTGGGTGCCCTCGGCATGGCGGTCGCCATGTCCGTCAGCCTGGCGACGGCCGCCGCCGCGGCCCCCGATCCAAAGCCGAGCGCTGTCGTGAACGGGCTGGCCATCGCGAAGGTCAAGGCCACCACCAACGCCGAACGTCAGAAACTGATGGACCTTGGTCTGGATGTGATCGACTTCACCGGCACACATGCCGAGGTGCTGCTGCACGGCGCGGCTGACCGCGCGCAACTCGCCGGCGGAAACTGGCAGGTGGAGGTATCCGACGCGACGGACCAACTCGCCGACATGACGGCCAAGCGCGTGGTCGAGGCGCAGCGGGAAGCAGCGCGGCAGGCGAACCCCACGATCGCCTCCGGCCTGCCGAGCGGCCGCGTGTCGTACCGGACGCTGGACGAGGCCGAACGTGAGATGCGAGAGCTCGAGCGCCGCTACCCCGACAAGGTGAAGGTGTTCGAGCTTTCCCGGAAGTCCCTGCTGGGGCACGCGATCCTGGGCATGGAGATCAGCAGCGACGTGCAGACCGACTCCGGTGAGCCGGTCTTCCTGACGACCGGCCTGCATCACGCTCGCGAGTGGCCGACGCTGGAATTCACCATGGAGTTCGCCCGGGACGTCCTGCAGAGCTACGCCACGGACAGCCACATCAAGAAGCTCGTCGACTCCTCTCGGTTGATCATCGTGCCAGCGGTGAACCCGGACGGCTACACGATGTCGCGGGAGCTCATCAACGAGATGAAGCGCAAGAACTGTCGGGTCGCGGCCGGTGAGGTGCCGACTTGGGAGCAGTGCGCGGCCGCGGACAGCCGGCAACTCGGCGTGGACCTGAACCGCAACTACGGAGCGTTCTGGGGCGGTCCGGGATCGAGCGCCTCCCCGACCGCCGAGAACCACCACGGCGCGGCCCCCTACTCGGAGCCGGAGATCGCGGCCATGACCGACCTGCTGAACAGCCACCAGGTCGTGGTGGCGGTGAACAACCACACGCCGGATGCCCGGTTGCTGCGCGCCCCGTCGTCACCGCTGGAGCCCGTACCGGCCGAGGTAGCCCTCTACGACGGACTGGCGCAGCAACTCGGCGCGGCCCTGGGCGGCTGGCCGACCGGTCCCTGGCCCGACGTCTACTACGTCGCCAGCGGCGTGGCGGAGCAGGAGGGCCTGTACGCGAACGGCACCCTCGGCTTCACGCCGGAGCTGACGCCGGGACACAGCGGCCTCGAACGGTTCCACCCGCAGTACCAGTACGTCATCGACCAGTACCGCGGAACCGGGTTCTACGCGGGGTCGAGCATCCGCGACGCGCTCCTCATCGCCTGGGATGCCGCCAACGATCCGCGTACGCACTCCATCCTCACCGGGTCGGCCCCGCGGGGCATCGAGCTCACCATCAGCAAGGACGTCTCGGTTGACTCCTCGCCGGTCGAACGCGACGGCGAGATGGTCGTGCTGCCGTCCGACCTGCACATCGAGAGCACGATGCGGGTGCCCGACAACGGGCGGTTCGAGTGGCATGTCCTGCCGTCCCTGCGGCAGAGCCAGCAAAGCTCCACCCTGCTGCAGGAGAGCTGGGTGGTGTCGTGCCGGAACCCCAAGGGCAAGATCCACCGTTCGGTCAGGGTCACGATCGGCCGCGGCGAGACTAAGGCCATCGACATGAGCGGCTGCCCGGCCGGGCCGAAGAAGCCGATCGGCACCGAGCGCTGACGTCGACGTAGGCGTCGCCTGGCGGGGCAACCCGCCAGGCGACGCTCTCCCGGAAGCGGCTCCCTGCACGATCTCGCCAGTTATGCGGGCAAGCTCGACATCGCCTGTACCCCTCCTCAACCCGCCGGAGCTGCGTGCTGTGGGGCTCGTAAAGCCGGTTCGGCTACGCTGCCTGCGAATACTCGTTGATCAGCCCGCCGAGGATCGGGCGCCGTTGGATCCTGGCGGCGGTCAAGTCAGTAACTCCCGACGGCGGGTTGGGCGGCTGCTGGCCGAGTGATTGATGTGGGCGGTGGCTGTTGTAGTGGGTCGTGTACCTGGCGAGGTGGCCGTCGCCGACGATGAGGATCCGGTCGGTGCACTCCCGGCGTACGGTGCCAACCCATCGTTCGGCGAAGGCGTTCGCCCGGGGTGCCTGAGGTGGGGTTTTGATCACGTCGATGCCTTCGGGGGTGAACACCGCGTCGAAGATGTTCGTGAACTTCTTGTCGTGGTCGCGCAGCAGGAACCGCAGCCGCGCCGCGCGTTGGTCGAGGTCCATCAGTAGATTCCGTGCTTGCTGGGCCAGTTGGATGGGCGGTCACCCCAACCATGTGGACTTGGCGGGTGGCGATCTCGACGAAGACAGGATCTGGGTCAGTGCGCCGCCGGTGTCGTTGGCGAGCACGGTGACGTCGGTCAGGTCAAGCGCGTCGAGGAACTCCGCCATCAGCTTGGCGACCCCGGGAGGCGTCAGGTCGGCGTCTGCCGGCATGGGCACCTGGTGCGCGCCGAGCGGCCAATTCGGCGCGATGCAGCGAAAGCCCGCGTCCGCGATGGCCGGCACGACCTTGCGCCAGAGGTTGGCGTTGACCAGCAGACCATGCACGAACACGACGGTCGGGCCTGAGCCACGCTCGGTGTAGGCGACCCGGCCGCTGGGCAGGGCCACGGTCTTGCCGGTGCCAAGAGCTGTGTCGGGCATGCCGACCTCCTCGGGGATCGATGTCACCTCGGGGCGAGGTCCGGTTCAGCGGCCATGCCGGCGGGCCGGGCTGACAACGGCGATCCGGTCGGCGTGGGCGCGGATCGTCGTACGCCCCCGCGCCGGCGACGGACCGCCCGGTCGACGGTTCGGCCGCAGCCCTGGACGCCGGTGAGGGCGAGGTCGGGAAGTCATAGGGGCCAGAGGCAGCACAAGTGCCAGGGCCGTCAGCAATGACCCATGGCAACCAGTCATCGCCATCGCGATGCTGACTCGAAAATCGGTGAGTGAGTGGGCAGGCGGCAGCACCCGGCGGAGCGCAGCGGAGCCGGGTCGGGTTGACGGCTTCTGGTTAGGCGATGGCTGGTTGCGGTAGGGGCTGGAGATCGACTTTCTGGCCGGTGAGCTGTTCGAGCTGACGGATGAGATCACGTTGACGGCGCTGCTTGCGGATCCTCGACTCGTGGAAGCCGGGGCCCAGGTCCTGGTAGCGAGCGTCGGGGTCGGTCAGCAGGTGCCAGACGATGGTCAGTACCGAGTTGCCGACTGCGACGACTGCCCGTTTCTTGCCTCTTCGGCGGGCCAGGCGACGGTAGCGGTCGCCGAGGAACGTGCTGGTGCGGGACAGCCCAGCGACGACCTCGCCCAGGGTGGCGGCCAGCCAGGGGTTGCCCTTGCCGGTGGAGTTGGCCTTCTTGCGGCCGGCGGACTGGGCGTCGATGGGGCTGAACTTCGCCCAGGACACCAGGTGCGCGGCGGTGGGGAAGACGGTGATGTTCACGCCGATCTCGGCGATGATCTCCTGGGCGGACTGCACGCCGATGCCGGTGACCTCATCGAGCTTCTCCACCACCGCCGCGAAAGGGGCGATCAACTCCTCGATCCGGGCGTCCAGGTTGGCGATGTCGGCAGCGAGGGCATCGATGCGGCGCAGCATGGTGGCGCAGATGAACGCGTGGTGGTCGTCGAAGTGGCCGGTCAGCGCCTCGCGTAGTTGGGGGATCTTGCGGCGCATCGATCCGTGGGCCATCTCGGCCAGGACTTTCGGGTCCCGCTGCCCGTCGATCATCGCCTGCATCATCTGCCGACCGGACACCCCGTGCAGGTCGCTGATGACGGAGTCCAGCTTGATCTGCGCGTCTTCGAGGGTCTTCTCCAGGCGTTGCTTCTCCCTGGTCTGCTCGCGTACCAGACTGCGCCGGTAGCGGGTGACATCCCGTAGTTGCCGGATCGGCTTGGGGTGCACCAGGCTGGGCCGGCACATCCCGCGTTCCACGACCTTGGCCAGCCACACCGCATCGAGCCGATCGGTCTTCGGCCGACCGGGCACGTTCTTGACATGTTTGGCGTTGAGCAGCCAGCACTCGAAGCCTTCCGCCTCGAGCAGGTAGAACACCGGCTTCCAGTAGTCCGACGTGGCCTCCATCGCGACCAGCTCGACCCGCTCGACCCGCAGCCAGTCCGCTAACTCCAGCAACGCCGGTGTCACCGTCATGTACTCGCGGATCTCCTGCACACGTCGATCCGGCCTGGTGTCATGCGGCACGCGCACACACGCCACCAGCCCCGCCTTGCCGATGTCGATCGCGCAGACCCGCGCCACGACCTGGACCGGTTCTTCAGTGATCTCCTCCACGTGCACCACCCCTTCGTTCCCGGGCATCCACTAGGCGGTCGCCCGCGGAAGCATTGAGGGGAAGGACAGAGGCGGACTCGCGTGCTCGAAGCAACAATGCAGGGCCCCTATGATCACGCTTCCAGCGTCAGACTCCTATGCGGCTTCAAGGTGCCAAGCATCAACGACGTCGGCGGGCGACCACCCCAAATTTTCACGCACGGCACGGGCGTCACGACAGAGACATCGGAGACTCCTATGGAGGTCAAGGGGCGGGGGCGGCGAAGTCGGCGCGTAGGGCGGTGTAGAGGTCGCGGACGATGTAGCGCTTCAGGCAGCGCAGGATCTCCTGCTTGCTGCCTTCTGTAGTGCGGCGGTGCAGGTAGGCGCGGGTTCTCGGGTCGTAGCGCATGCGGCAGAGCGCGATGGTGTGCAGGGCGTGGTTGGCGCCGCGGTCGCCTCCTCGGTGCAGGCGGAGGCGGCGCACCCGTCCCGTCCGAGCTGGCGGAGATGGGTGCTGCGCCGCAGAGGTGGGCAACCACGGGCGAGAGCGGTCGATGGCTTCATTGCTAAAGCCTGCCTCGATCTTGCCAACGCTCAATGCAACGGTGCCGTCGTGCCCGCGTCGAGAAATTTCTACAAAATCTGCTGGTGATAAACTTCCGGCGTGGCATCGGCCTCCTGGCAGGCGGTGACGGCGCTGGTCGACCAGGTCCGACGGGCGCTGTATGACTACGTCCGCAGCCAGGACCACCCGGTGACGCGGGACGAGGCCGCCGAGGCACAGGGCATCTCGCGCAACCTGGCGGCGTTTCACCTCGACAAGCTGGTCGCCGCCAAGGTGCTGCAGGCCCGGTACGAGGCGCCGACCGACCAGCCACGCGGCCGTGGCAGGACGCCGAAGGTGTACGAGGCGGCGCCGGGCTGCATCTCACTGACCATCCCGGAGCGCCGCTACGACCTGATCGGCGAGATCCTGGCCCAAGCCGTCGCCGACGATCCGACCGACGCGAGGTCGACGGCCTTACGCCTGGCGGAGCAGCGGGGCGCGACCATCGGTCGTCAGGCCGGCGGTGGCGGCCCTGTGGCAGCGCTCCTGGACGAACTCGGCTTCGAACCGGTCGACGACGACGAGCTGATCTGGCTGCGGAACTGCCCCTTCCACCAACTCGCCGTCCAGCAGACCGAGCTGGTGTGCGGCCTGAACCAGGCCTTCATCGCCGGCCTCCTCGACGGGCTCGGCCGAACGCAGCTCCGCGCGCGGCTGGCCCCCAGTCCCGGGGGCTGCTGCGTGCAGATCCATCCGGCCTGACCCGCCGCCGCCGCGCCCCGCTCGCCGCCGCGTGTGCTCAGGCCAGCAGATCGCCGAGTGGCACCCGTGGGTCGGCGAGCTTGGCCAGGTCGACGGCCCTGCCACCATGTCCGGCGCGCACCAGCGCCTGAATCTGGTCGGTCACGTCCCACACGTTTGCGTTCATCCCGGCCAGAACCCGGCCGTCGGAGACCCAGAACGCCATGAATTCCGGTGCCCTGCCATCCGCCACGGCCGGGGCGCCGCGGACCACCACCCGGTCGTAACCGTCCGGGGCCACCCACCCCGAATACTCCATCCCCAGGTCGTACTGGTCGGAGAAGAAGTACGGCAACCGGGCGTACTCGACCTGCTGGCCCAGCATGGACCGCGCCGCGGCCGGGCCGCCGTTGAGCGCGTTCGCCCAGTGCTCCACGCGGATGTGCCGGTCCAGCAGTGGGTGGTAGGCGCTGGCCACGTCACCCGCGGCGTAGATGTGCGGGTCGGAGGCGAGCAGCTGGGCGTCGGTGACGATGCCGTTGTCCACTTTCAAGCCTGCTGCCTCGGCCAACTGCGCGTCGGGCTGGATACCCACGCCGACGACGACGGTGTCGGCGGCCAGTTCGGTGCCGTCGGTCAGCAGGACAGACGACACCCGCCCGACACCGCGCAGCTGTCGAATCCCGGCGCCGAACTGGAAGGTGACGCCGTGGCTGCGGTGCAGGTTGGCGAACACCTGGGCGACCTCATCGCCGAGGACCCGCTGTAACGGCAGGTCGGCGACTTCCACCACGGTCACGGTGGCGCCGTGCTGGCGGGCGGCAGCAGCGATCTCCAGACCGATCCAGCCCGCACCAACCACCACGAGCCGGGCTTGATCGGTGAGGGCTTCGGCGATCCGGTCGGACTGCGCCAACGTGCGCAGATACATCACGCCGTCCAGGTCGGCACCGGGAACATCCAGGCGGCGGGGCGTCGAGCCGGTGGTCAGCAGCAGCTTGTCGTATCCGAGCCGCTCGCCGTCGTCGAGGACGACGTGGCGGGCGGCGCGGTCGATGGCGGTGACCCGGGTCGCGGTGCGCAGGTCGACGTCGTTCGCGTCGTACCAGCCGGCGTCGTGCACGTACACGTCGCGCCGTGGTGTGGTCCCCAGCAGCAGACCCTTGGACAGCGGCGGCCGCTCGTAGGGCCGTTCGGGCTCCGCACCGAGCAGGATCACCCGGCCGTCGAAGCCCTCCTCGCGCAGTGTTTGGGCGGCTTTGGCGCCGGCGAGGCCGGCTCCGACGATGACGAACGTGGGGCTACTGTCCATGCCGCTCTCCGATTTGGGGTCAATGGGCTCCGGTGAGGGAGAAGAACTCGGCCCTGCAGCGGGCGTCGTCACGCAGGGTTCCGAGCAGGGTGGAGGTCACGGTGGTGGCACCCGCTGCGCGTACGCCGCGCAAAGTCATGCACATGTGCTCCGCCTCGATGACGACACCGACGCCTTTGGGCGCCAGTTCGAGGGCCAGCCAGTCCGCCACCTGCTTGGTCAGCCGTTCCTGCACCTGCGGGCGGTGTGCGAACAGCTCCACCACGCGGGCGAGTTTGGACAGCCCGAGGATCCGCTCGCCCGGCAGGTAGCCGACGTGCGCGACACCGACGAACGGGAGCAGGTGGTGTTCGCACACCGACCGGATCGGGATGGACCGGGCCAGCACGAGTTCGTCGTAGCCCTCGTCGTTGGGGAAGGTGGTCAGGTCGAACGGGCGCGCGGTGAGCAGCTCGGCGTACGCCCGAGCCATCCGCCGCGGCGTCGCGCGCAGGCTCTCGGAGTCCAGGTCGATGCCGAGTGCGGCGAGGAACTGGGCGGCGGCCTGTTCGGCGGTGACGAGGTCGCGCGCTGGTCGCTGGTCCACGCGGCGTGGGGCGGGTGCGATGGTCACGTCCGCGGCTCCCGAGGTCGGTGTGCAGGTTCCACGGCGCGTCCTTCATCTTCGACAATGGTCGGCGCCGGTATCCGTCATCCTGTGCTCTCGGGCCCGGAATTTCAATAGCGGGCGCTGGTGAAATTCGGGGGTCGCGTGCTCACGGTCTTGCCGATCGCCGGCGTAGCTCGCGCAGGATCATGACCGATGATCCGTAAGAGGGGTCGTCGGCGTAGCCGGAGTGTCCGTGGCTGGCCGGGTACGAGGTGTCCCCTGCCGTCCTGGCGAACATCGGGTCGATCATTCGCCGGTCGACGTCCTGGTTGTCGCCAACCCGGCTGTCGGCAGCCCACTGGTCGGCGCTGATCTCGACCGCCTCGACGTCGCGCAGAACCCACCCGCCGATCGGGTCGCTGGGTCGGTAGAGATTGCGCCACGGCCAGCGCGAGCGGGCGCCGTCGGTGATGTCCAGCGGTTTGCCCAGCAGCAAGGCGCCGGTACGGCGCAACGCGGCAGGTCCGAAGTAGGCGGGGAAGAAGCGTGCGTAGAGCCGCCGCAGCGGGCTGCCGTAGGTGAGCAGGGCGACTCGTGAGCTTTCCACGTAGGTCAGTTGCATGACCATGGCCGCCCCGATGACTGTGCCTTGGGAATGACACGACAGCAGGACCTGACCGCCACAGGTGCAGCCGAGGTAGTTGATGCGCTGGATCAGGTCGGGGATCGCCCGCTCGGCGTAGCAGGGCGGCGCGAGTGGATGCGTGGCCCGTGGCCAGAACGTCCCTAGGTCCCACAGAACGCCGACGGTCCGCCGGAACCTTGGGTTGCGGTACGCCTGGCGCCCGACGTAGAGAAGGCCGGCCGCGAGGCCGCCGACGAGCAGGTCGCCGATGTTGACCGCCCAGCGGGCGTGTGTGTAAACCCAGGTCTGATCGACCAGATAGCCGACTACGCCGGCCGCGGTCAGGGCGGCGAGCAGGACGGCGAACGCGCCGGCCATCCGTCCACCCACATCGCTGACACTCGCGCGGGACCAGGCGGCAGCAATCCGGCGGGCCCGCCGCAGCTTCTCCGCATGCTCGAGAAGATCAGGAGCATCGAGGGCCTCCGCGATCCCGGCCGTGGGATAGGCCGGGACGACCTGCTCCCGCAGCACCCTGTCGGTGTTGCGGCGCAGCAGCCACAGCCCGACACCTGCCAGCAGGGAAGCCGCCGCGGCCAACGGAACGGCGAGCGCCGTACCCCAGAAGAACGGCAGCGGGACGACAAACGCGTCCCGTGACAGGTCGCTCGGCGCGGGCTTGCCCAGAACATGTGCCACCGCCAGGACGAATCCGGCGGCGAAGGCGCCGGCGAGTGCCACCGCCATCATCATCAGCACCGGCGCCGCGAGACCGAACCACGCCAACGACCGTTCGGCCCCTGATCTCGCTCGCCTGGTTCGGGTGAGATGTACGAGCAGGAGGACCAGCATGCCTACCAGCAGGACAGCCTGAACCGCCACGAGCACTTGTACCGTCTGCGCGAGCCACGGCAGCGGCGAACGCGTATCGCCGAGCACGGGCGCCGCCGAGTTGACGTCGGGCTGCCAGACCACCACCGCCCCGAGGACGCTCACGGCCACGGCCACCCACGGCAACAGGGTGTAGAGGTCGCGCCCGCCACGGTGTTCACCGCCGTCGCCCGGCTGGGGACGATCATGGGGCAGGCAGACCAGCACCATGGTCAGGCCGAGCAGGCACAGCGCCAAACCCAGCAGGACAACGGCCGCCCCGGACCAGACCGAAGCCACGGCCGGCCCGGACTGAACAGCGCTAAGACCCTGGCCGTTACCGACAAGAGGCGCGAGCAGGAAGACGCCGACCAGCGCGAAGCCGGCTGCCACGTGGGCGGCTCGCAGCCGACGCACCTGGCTCGCGCCGTTCCACATCCGGCGGTCCTCCAGCGGCGTCCTGTCCTGCTCCTCCGGGTCCGCAGGCGGCACGGTCGCCGTTTCCAGTTCCCGCCACGTCTTGTTCGCCAACCACCACAACAAACCGACCACGGCCAGTGGCAGCGCGGCGGTCACGGCGATGCGCCGTCCGGGCAGGTCAAGCCAGGACCAGGACAGGAAGCTCAACCACGAGACCCGGTCCGTGCAGTCGCGCGAGAACCGCACACACTGCCACCCGAATAAGTCCATGGAAACCAGGACGACAGCCAGGACGAGCGTGAGCGTTATCGACAGCGCGAACAGCCGCTGCACCGCCTCTGCCGTGCGTCGGGAGAGTCTGCGCTCGTCATCGGCGTACGGCAAAGCGAAGAACGCGACATTGACCAACAGAAACGGCGTCAGCAGCAGCCAGAGGGCCCGTTGCCCGCTGCCCGCGGTCAAAGCGCCCCACGAGTACGCCTCAAGCCGCTCATCCGCCGTATCGGTGGAGGTCTGCTCCGCCTCCCACTGTCGGCGATAGAAGCCCGCCTCGGCATCCCCCGCCACGCGCGCGGCGTGCGGATGCGCCAGCATGCGCTCCGGCGGAGTACCGGACACGCCGTGAACCCGCAGCTCGGTCCAGCCTCCGCCGTCCTGGTTCACGTAGCCGCCCACGCTCCACCTCCGGCGCTACCGCAACTCTGAGTGCCTCCCCACCACGAACGCTGGAGGCCGCAGTTACCCAACCGACACCCATCATGCCGGAAAGTAACGCAGCGGGTCACTGCCTGGGGACGGGAGCCGGCGGCGCCGGCCGCCGAAGGACGCCCCGCCAGCCCCCACTCCTGACCACCCATGCGCTGACCCGAACTCCTCGCCCCCCCCCCCCCCCCCCCAGAGGGACGATCCGGTGGATCACCCGTGCAGAACCGCGGCTCGGGCAGCCGGTCGCACGGTAACGAGGAACAGGACCAGCGCAGCGGCCTGGATGCCGGCCACGGTGACGATCACCGCCGCGATCGAGTAGTCGTAGAGGGCGCCGATGAGCAACCCACCGACCAGGGTCGCCACACCCAACCCGGTCGCGAAGATGCCGTAAGCGGTGCCCCGCCGAACGGCGGGCACGATGTCGGCGATGGCCGCACGCATCGTGGATTCCTGGATGCCGAGCACGGCGCCCCAGTCCAGGACACCGGCGATCGCGGTCGCCGCAGTGGTGGTGGAGGCCGCCAGCGGGATCAGGGCGCTCAGGACGGGCACGGCGGCCAGGACCCGGACACGCCGACGGGCAACTGCTGATCGACGTGGCCGGCGGGCTGCACTACGACGGCAACAGCCAGGGTGGCATCAACGGCGGCGCGCTCACCGCCATCGCCCAGGACTGGACCCGGTCGGTGCTCGGCGTACCGGCGATGAACTACTCCACGCTGCTGCAACGCAGCGTGGACTTCGCCCCCTTCCAGACGATCATGGACGAGCACTACCCGGACAAGGTCGACCAGCAGCTGATTCTCGCGCTGCTGCAGATGTTGTGGGACCGGTCCGAGGCCAACGGATACGCCCAGCACATGACCGACCGGCCGTTGCCGGGCACCCCGGCGCACCAGGTGCTGATGCACGTGGCCTTCGCCGACCAGCAGGTCTCGCCCGCCGCGGCCGAGGTCCAGGCGCGCACCATCGGGGCCCGCCTGCACACCCCCGCGCTCGCCGACGGCTGGTCACTCGACGTGAAGCCGTACTGGGGTATCAAACCGATCCGGGCGTATCCGTACACCGGCTCGGCGATCGTGATCTGGAACAGCGGTGCGGCGTACGCGCCGCCGCCGACGAACCTCGCCCCTGCCGGACCTGAGTACGGCGACGATCCGCACGAGTTCCCGCGCGCCCAGCCCGGAGCGCAGGAGCAGAAGGCGACGTTCCTGCTCACCGGAAAGATCATCGACGTCTGCGCGGGAGGGCCCTGCCCCTGACGCGGTGACCGGTCGCGCCGGGCAGGCGCGGCCGGCCACCCTCCCGCCGTAGGTTCGGGGGGTGCGTCAGGGGCGTCGGTACAGCAGTCGCGGTTGCCCTCGCGCGGCCTGGCCGTCAGCGGGGGCGGCCTCTTCCGGCCTTCCGCGAGGACCCGCTGTCGCGGCTCACTGGCACGTTTCCCGTCCGGTCGAGGGATGAGGGACCGCGATGGTCGGGCTATCCACCGGCCATTGCGCCAAGGATGATGAACGGTTCCTTACCGGCGATCACCTCCTCGGGTAGTGGTTCGTCCGGCGAGTCGTTGGACAGGTCCTGCTCGCAGGCGTAGAACCGAACGAACGCGCGGCGCTTGCCGCTGTGACGGTCGCGGATCGTGCCGAGCAGCATCGGGTATCGCGCCTCAAGGGTGTCTAGGATCAGGCGCTGCGTCGCCGGCCCGGGCACCTCGAGACGTACCTCGCCGCTGACGTGAGCCAGGTTCTTCAGGTGGGCCGGGAGGACGACCCGGATCACGGCAGTGCCTGGACTTCCACGGAGAGCACGGCCGGCAGGTCCCGTACGATCGGCGCCCAGCTGTCGCCGCCGTCCGCCGAGTGGTAGACCTGACCACCGGTGGTGCCGAAGTAGATTCCGCATGGGTCGAGCGTGTCGACCGCCATCGCGTCGCGGTACACGTTGACGTAGCAGTCGGACTGCGGGAGGCCCGTGGTCAACGGCTCCCAGTCGTCGCCGCCGGTGCGGCTGCGGTAGACGCGCAGCTTGCCCTCCGGCGGGTAGTGCTCGGAGTCGCTCTTGATCGGCACGACGTAGACGGTTTCCGGCTCGTGCGCGTGCACGGCGATCGGGAATCCGAAGTCCGACGGCAGGTCGCCGCTGACCTCACGCCAGTTCGCACCGGCGTCGTCGCTGCGCATGACGTCCCAGTGCTTCTGCATGAACAGCGTGTCGGGACGGGACGGGTGCTGGGTGATGTGGTGAACGCAGTGGCCGACCTCGGCGTCCTGGTCGGGAATCTCGCCCGAGCGCAGGCCCTTGTTGATCGGCAGCCAGCTCGCGCCGGCGTCATCGCTGCGGAACGCGCCCGCCGCCGAGATGGCGACGTAGATCCGGTCCTTGTGCACCGGGTCCAGGATGATCGTGTGCAGGCACATCCCGCCGGCGCCGGGCTGCCACGTCGGCCCGGTCGGATGGGTACGAAGCGCAATCAGCTCCTTCCACTTCAGGCCGCCGTCAGTGGACACGTAGAGAGCGGCGTCCTCCGCACCCGCGTACACCATGTCGGGGTCATCGCGTGACGGCTCGAGGTGCCAGATGCGCTTGAACTCCCATGGGCGCGGGGTGCCGTCGTACCACAGGTGCTCGCCGACCTCGCCCGCGTAGGCGAAGTCGTTGCCGACCGGCGTCCAGCTCCTGCCGCCGTCGTCGGACCGCTGGATCAACTGCCCGAACCAGCCGCCGGACTGCGACGCGTAAAGCCGGTTCGGGTCGGCCGGTGAACCGGTGAGGTGGTAGATCTCCCAGCCGCCGAAATGCGGACCGTCGACCGTCCAATCGTCGCGTCTGCCGTCGGACGTCAATGTGAACGCGCCCTTGCGCGTGCCTACCAGCACCCGTACGCCGCTCATGGCTTCATCCTTCCGCTCTTGTCGGCGGTACGGCGGGTCAGACCGTCCGTTGCCGCCTGCACTGATCGGTCTCCGTCAGTCGTACTCTCCGGGTATGACGAATCGGCGACCGGCGGCGCCGACATGCTGGAGTTGGACGTGCACTCGACCGCCGACGACGTTGGGTCCCTGCAGTTCACGCCCCCCACACGCAGCACCAGGCATGTCGCCCTTTCTGATTGCCCCCCGCCGACCGGAGCACCCAGGCGGCCATGTTCGTGTCGATAGCGGCTACCGCTACAGCAGGCCACGATTCACTCCTCCAAAGTGACAGGTGTCGGATAGCCAGTACCGATGGATTTCGGACAGCGGCGCGGGTGGGGCGTCCTTAGCATCGACCGCGGTGCGGGTCTCGCCGTGAGGCCTTCGGGGAGGGCACTCACCACAGTGGGGGGATGGCCCATGAGCGGCCGAAAACACAGATCACTCATCGCGCCTTCGGTGGCGCTTGGTCTCGCACTGGCGTTCGTGCCCGCGGAGGCGATCGCTGCGCCCGCGCGGGATCCGCTCAGCGTGGGCGCTTCGGCGTCCGTGCGGCTTGATCCGGCCACCGGTCACCCCCGGATGATCTTCAAATCGGGGGACTACCTCACCGGACCGTCGAAGAGCCCACCGGAGCAGATCGTCCTCGGCTACATCCGGCACAACCGTGCGCGATTCGGCCTGAGCGCGGCGCAGGTCGCGCAGCTGAAGGTGACCTCGTCCTACCTGACCAACCACAACGGCGTGCGCCAGGTGACGGTGGGGCAGTTGATCGACGGCATTCGCGTCGTCGGCGCGCTGCTGACCGCGACCGTCGACAAGCAGGGCAGGCTCGTGCTCATCGGCGGGTGGCTCGCCGCGAGCGCGGCGGCCGGCGACGTCAAGATTACGGCCCGGCAGGCGCTCGACCGCGCCGCGGCCGCCCAGGGCGCCAAGGCGAAGGAGCCTGTCAAGGGCGCCGACAACAAGAACAAGGGTCGCCAGACCTTCCCTAACTCGTACGCGCAGCGGCTGGCCAAACCGCACGACGTCTCGGCCGAGTTGGTCTGGTTCGCGCCCGACCACACCTCACCGCTGCGCCCAGCGTGGCTGACGGACGTCGAGGCTTCCGGCGCCTCGTGGACCGAGTCGCTGGTCGACGCGGCCACCGCTCAGGTGTTGCGGGAGCAGAGCCGCTACCAGCACAGCGGGCCAGAGGGAACGGTCTTCACCACGCAGCACCCGGACGCGACCGGGGCGATCCGCCAGGTCACGCCGTTCACCGGGATCGACGGTTCCTGGGTCGCCGACCGCCTGACGCAGGGCAACAACGTCAACGCCTACCGCGACGAGGACGGCGACAACAACGCCTCGGACACCGGCAACGACGCGATGCGTCCGCAGACGCCCGCCAGTGGCGACCCGAATCACCAGCACTTCAACTACCCGTTCACGGACGCGTGGCGGACGAACGCGGCGGCGACGCAGGCCAATCTCGACGCCGACCTCGATGCAATCACGACCCAGCTCTTCTACTACAACAACGTCATGCACGACTACCTCTACGGCCTCGGCTTCGACGAGGCGTCGGGCAACTTCCAGGTCGACAACTTCGGCCGCGGCGGCAGCGGCAACGACCCCGTCCTCGCCGAGGCGCAGGACGGCTGGGACTTCGGCTGCATGACCGACCCGCCGAACCCGGTCGCGATCCGCTGCCTGAACAACGCCAACTTCGGCACGCCGGGTGACGGCAGCAGCCCCCGGATGCAGATGTTCATGTGGCAGCCGGGACGGCCGTGGCGGGACGGGTCGCTCGACGGCGACGTCATCGCCCACGAGTACGGGCACGGCGTCTCCAACCGCCTGGTCGGCGGCGGCAGCCTCGGCGGCGGCCCGCAGACCGGCGCGCTCGGCGAGGGCTGGAGTGACACGATCTCGTTTCTCAAGTGGAACGACAACACCGTCGGCGAATACGTCACCAACAACACCGCCACCGGCATTCGGTCGCAGGCGTACGACACGTCGACGGAGACGTGGGCGACCTTCGACCCGGCGCGGGGCGTGCACCGCAACGGTGAGATCTGGGCCGCGACGATGTTCGACATCCGCGAGGCCAAGGGCATCGGTTACACCCAGCAGATCGTGATCGACGGCATGAAGAACACGGTGTCCTCGCCGACCTACCTCGACGCGCGTGACGGTATTCTCGCCGCCGACATGACCAACACGGGCGGCGCAAACCAGTGCCTGCTGTGGCGGGTCTTCGCCGGTCGCGGCATGGGCGCGAACGCGTCTTCCAGCGCGGACCAGACAACCGAGACGGCCGACTCGACCGTCCCGGCGCAGTGCATGCCCACCGCCGACGCCGGCGGCCCCTACAGCACGCCCGAAGGAACCGACGTCCTGCTGAGCGCGGCGGGTTCGACCAAGGGCACCGACCCGTCGGCGGGCACGCTGACGACGTTCGAGTGGGACCTCGACAACGACGGGCAGTACGACGACGCCACCGGGCAGTCCGTCCCGTTCACCCGGGTCGGCCAGGACGGCGTCTTCACCGTCGGCATCCGGGTCACCGACAGCGCCGGCAACGCCGACACGGACACCGCGATGGTGACGGTCACCAACGTCGCCCCGTCGGTGACGCTGAACCCGATCGCGGCGACGCCGGAGAACAGCGGCATCACATTCTCCGGCAAGATCAGCGATCCGGGCTGGCTGGACCCGTTGACAGCGACGGTCAACTGGGACGACGGCACCGGCCCACAGCCGGTTGTGGGCACGCTGGAGAACACCCGGCCGGACGCGACGCTGACCTTCTCGGTCCCGCACATCTACGGCGACAATGGGGTGTACGCGATCGAGGTCTGCGGCAGCGACGACGACACGACCACGTGCGCCACGGTGAACGCCACGATCACGAACGTCGACCCGACGGCCGTGATCTCGTCCGACGGCCAGACGACCTACAACGGCCAGCAGGCGTTCATCACCCACGCCGGTGAGCCGATCGACGTCACCGGCTCGTCGGCGGACCCGGGCAGCGACGACCTGACGCTGACCTGGACCTGGGGCGACGGGGCTTCGGAGACCCTGACGTCGCTGGTGAACCCACCCGCGACCGACCCGGCCAAGAGTCCGTCGATCCAGCCCCGGGCCGTAACGGCGATGAAGTCGCACGTCTACGGCGACGCCTGCCTCTACACGCTGACGTTCGCCACCGCCGACGACGACGGCGGGTCGAGTGAGGCGACGGCCACGGTGATCATCGCCGGCAACGCAGACCGGGCGCGCAGCCAGGGCTACTGGAAGGTCCAGTACGACGCCAAGCCACCGAACATATTCACCCAGACGCAGCTGACCTGCTATCTGGCTATCGTGTCGTTCATGAGCTCCGTCTACGGCCCGCTCACGGTGCAGCAGGCGCACGACATCTTCAGCCGCACCTCCAGTGACCCGCGAGCGCTGATGTCCAAGCAACTGCTCGCCGCATGGTTGAACTTCGCCAACGGGTCCTATGACCTGGACACGCCGGTCGACACCGACGGTGACGGCGTCGCCAACAGCACGTTCGGCGCCGCGGTCGCGGCGGCGGAGGCGGTCTACAACAACCCCGCCGCCACCAAGGCGCACCTCCTGCAGCAGCAGAAGATCCTCGAGCGCTTCAACCTGCGCGATGGCGGCTGATCCACGCCTCGCCGGGCTGGCCGGGCTCGCCGTCCTCGCACTCCTGATGGGGTGCGGGGGCGGCGAGCCCTCCGCCGTGCCACCGGCGCCGTCGGTCACGCCGCAGGCCACACATACGACAGAGGAGGGCCGGCCGCGCATGCTGACGGAGGCCGACGACGGCGCGCTGGTGACCCTCGCCGTGGGTCAGACCGCGGCCCTGCGCGTGACCGGCCCGGAGGGCGCGCCGGAGCCCGAGGTGAGCTCCGACGCCGTCCTGCTGATCCGCCTCTTGAACGTGACCGGCAGCGGGGCGCGGGAATGGGAAATCCGGGCCGTACGCCCCGGGGAGAGCCGCCTGTCGGTGCCCCGTGCAGAAGGGGCGCCTGTCGTCATCACCCTGCAGGTGCGCTGACGCTCATCACGGGCCCGGCTTCTCTTGGAGCGGGCACATGTCGTCTGCCCGAGGAGCTTCGCCATCGGCGCCTGCTCTTGATCTTGGTTGTCCGACCCGTGCGGCAGGATGCGCTGCCATGACGAACCACCTCGACCCCGCGCACCCGCAGCCGGCCGGAAAGCTGGTGTACGGTCACGCGCGGCTGCACGACTGCCTCGCCTTCGCCGACGCCGACACCGCCGCCGAGGAGGCCCGCGAAATCGCGACGATCGCCTCCGCTGCCACCTGGGGCGAGGCCCGCCGTGTCGCTACCCGCTACACCTGGAACCCGGTCGGCCCGGAGTACCACGACCCCGACGAGGGGCCGGCGGACGACGAGCCGTTCGACATCACCGAGGTGGGCGGGGTGAAGGACGGCGACTGGCCGCCGATGGTGACGACGCGGGCATTGACGCTGCTGCCAAAGGACCTGCAGGCGGCGTTCAGCGACCCGACCGAGACCGCGCTGAACGGGTACTACCTGGAAATCCCACTGCGGCACGAGTCCGACCTGGTAGCGCAGCTGCGGGAGCACGGCTTCGAGATCAGCCGCGACGACGACCTCATCAACCTGCTCGACGGCCGCAGCTTCCAGTAGGTCGGGCGGGAGGGGCTCGCTCGCCTGCCTCGGCCGCTATCGCCTGCCATTGACTCGTCCGCCGCGTCTGGCGGCCCTCACCGTTGCCGCTTGCCGAGGGTCGGCAGGCCGCCAGAGACGGTCCGAACAGGTCCATCCGGGTTGCTCCGACCAGGCCGCGGCAGCGCCTCAGGGACCCGCCGACCGGCGAGGTCGGAGGCGCGGAGGCTGACCACGGCTCGGTCTGTCGGCCGCCAGCTCCGCATGCCGGCCCCCTTCTGCTTGTCGTCGGTCATCAGAGGGGGATCCCGACAGCTCACCGCCGTGGCAGGTGCGAGAGGGTGGTCACGCGGCGGCGGGCCACCCGTGCCGCCCGGGGAACGAGGAAGGCGGTCCGCGCATGTTCAACACCGCGCGCCTGCAGGTCGTGCTGGAGATCGCCCGGCACGGGACCATCGTCGCCGCGGCCGAGCAGCTCCGGCTCAGCCCGTCCGCCGTCTCCCATCAGCTCGCCACGCTCGAACAGGAGGCGGGGGTGGCGCTGGTGGACCGGGGGCCGCGCAGCCTGCGGCTCACCGTGGCGGGCCAGCGCCTGGCCGACTACGCGCAGCAGATCATCGATCTGATGTCGGCCGCCCGCGACGAGCTGTCCGCCCACGGCGAAGGCCGGCGGGGTCTGCTGCGGATCGGCTTCTTCGCCACCGCCGGCACGGAGCTGCTGCCGCGCGCTCTGTCCAGCTTCACCGCCGACCACCCTCAGGTCGAATTGGCGTTGATCCTTGGGCAGCCGTCCGACCTGCTCCCCCGCCTCAACCAGGGCGAGCTCGACCTGGTGGTGGTGTTCGACCATCCGCTGAGTCCCACTCCGGACGTCTCCTTCGCGAAGGTCTGCCCGCTGATGGTTGATCCGCAACTGGTGGTGCTTCCGGCCGGCCACCCGCTCGCCGGGCGGCGGCTGCGGCTCACCGACCTGGCCGACGAGCCGTGGATCACCACGCTCGGTGTGCAGGGCGAGGTCTCGGTGTTGGAGTTGGCGGCGCGCGCCGAGGGATTCCAGCCCCGGATCCGCTGCCGCAGCGATCACTACGAGGTGGTGCTGGGCCTGGTCCGGGCCGGTGTCGGCGTCGCGTTGGTGCCGTCGCTGGGTCTGCGCGACTCCGGCGAGGTGGCGGTCCAGCCGCTCGACCACGCCAACCTGCACCGGGAGATCGGGGTGGCGCTGCGCCCCGGCAACCCGAACCCGGTGGTCGGCAGCTTCGTGGACCGGCTGACCGACGCCGCGGCGGGGCTCAGTCAGGAGCTGGCGGAGCGGTGGCCGCGGGTGCCGGCGAGCCGGTCGACGGCCGTGCCCCACCGCCGCAGCTCCCCCACCGCGGCCCGCTCCGCGCCGGGCGGGAACGCCGCGACCACGGCGTAGACGACGGTGTGCCGGCCGACGACGATGCCGGCGTCGGCGCGTACGCCGGTGTCGGTGCCGGTCTTGTTCAGCACCTGCGCACCGGCGGCCGACCAGGGGTCGTGGCGGATGGTGTCGGCGACGAGCGTGTGGTCGGTGTTCCGGGCGAGCCACCCGCGCAGCAGTCCGGACGCCCGTTGGCCCTGCCAGGACCCGGTCGCCACGTCCGCGAGGAAGGCGCAGAGGTCGTGGGCGGTGCCGGTCGCGAACGTCGGTGGTACGTCCGGGCCGCGGGCGGCCCGGATCCGGTCGTGCACCGTGGTGTCCCTCAGGCCGCTGCGGAGGGCCAACTCCTGGACGGCGTCGAGCGTCACCAGCCGCAGCAGGGCGTTGGTGGCCGCGTTGTCGCTCACCGCGGCGACCGCGGTGGTGAGGTCGGCGACGGTCCACCGTCGCGGCGAGAGCAGGCCGAGCACGCCGGTTCCGCCGAGCGCCCGGTCGTCGTCGAGCAGGTCGACCGGCTGGTCGGGGGCGAGGGTCCCGTCGGCGAGGCGGCGGGCCACCTCACCGAGTAGCAGCAGCTTGCCGACGCTGGCGAGGGGCAGGACGAGGTCCGGGTCGAGCGAGAGGATCCGCCGGTCGTCCAGCCGTCGCACCATCGCACCGACGCGCGTGGGGGCGGCCGGGGCGTCGGCGGTCACGTCCACCCTCGGGTGGCGGGTTCGCGGTCCGCTACGGCCAGCACCCGACCCGGTCGGGCGTCGGTGACCCGGTCGCCGTCCACGACGACCCGGCCGTCGACCACGACGTAGCGGACTCCGCGTGGCGGCGCGAGCGGGTCGTCGTAGGTCGCGCCGTCGGCTGCCCGTGCGGGGTCGAGGACCACGAGGTCCGCCGCGTACCCGTCGGCGAGCAGACCCCGCTCGGCCAGGCCGAAGCGGCGGGCGGGCATCCCGGTCATCTTGTGCACGGCCTCGGTCAGGCTCAGCAGGCCCACGTCACGGACGTAGTGGCCGAGCACCCGGGCGAAGCTGCCCGCCCAGCGCGGGTGGGGCCGCCCCGGTTTGGGCACACCGTCGGAGCAGAGCATCGCCAGCGGGCTGGCGAGCACCCGCCGCACGTCGTCCTCCCGCATCGAGTGGCTGAGGATGGTCACGTTGCCGGCCTCGGCCGCGAGCAGGTCGCAGACGCAGTCGACGGGGTCGACGCCGCGGGCGGCGGCGACGTCGGCGATGGTGTGCCCCTCGACGTCCGGGCTGGTCGGGGCGGACGCAACCCTGATCAGGTCCCAGCCGCCGTTGCCGACGGTGTTCTCCCAGCCGGGCA
Organism: Micromonospora cremea; assembly: GCF_900143515.1. Taxonomy (NCBI): domain Bacteria; kingdom Bacillati; phylum Actinomycetota; class Actinomycetes; order Micromonosporales; family Micromonosporaceae; genus Micromonospora; species Micromonospora cremea. The sequence goes on from NZ_FSQT01000001.1 coordinate 2,822,217, forward strand.
GCCCGGAGGCCAGGTCGGCGCGGATGCGGTCCCGGACCGTCGCCTCGCGGACGGCGGCGAGCATCGCCGGCACGCCGTCGGCGATGACCCAGGGCGGGAGCAGGGCGTGCAGGGCGGTGCTGCCGGCGGTGTACGGGTAGACGTCGCAGAGGACGTCCAGCCCTTCGGCCCGTGCCCGTTCGAGTCGGGCCAGGGTGCGGACCGTGGCGCCCCAGGAGTGTCGCCCGGCCGTCTTGTGGTGCGAGACCTGCAACGCCGCCCCGGCCGCGATGGCGATCTCGATCGCCTCCTCGAGCGCCGACTCGACCTGCGACATCTCGTCGCGCAGGTGCGTCACGTACGGCTTGCCGTGCGCGGCGGCCACCCGGGCGAGCGCGATGACCTCGTCGGTGCCGGCGTTGACCCCCGGTGAGTAGATCAGGCCGGTGGAGAGTCCGGCCGCGCCGGCGGTGAGCGCCTCGTGGAGCAGCGTGCACATGCGCCGGAGTTCGTCGGCGGTGGCCCGCCGCTGCGCGAAGCCGACGACCGCGGCGCGGAGCGTGCCGTGGCCCACCAGGGCGGCGAGGTGGTTGCGCCGGGCCACGCCCTGGGCGGCGGCGAACTCCGCGAAGGACGGGTACGTCGCCGCCGGCGGGCCGAACGTCGCGGCGACCAGGTCCCGCACCGTCGCGGCGTGCCTCGCCGGGACGGGAAAGGGACTGATCCCGCAGTTGCCGCAGATCTCGGTGGTGACGCCCTGGCGCAGGGGCGCGAGCCGCAGCGTCTCGCGCTGCTCGTCGTCGCCGGCGAGCAGGTCGGAGTGGGTGTGCACGTCGATGAAGCCCGGGGTGACGACCAGGCCGCGGGCGTTCACCACCATGGCCGCGGCACTGCGGCTGCCCGGGGGCAGCAGCTGCAAGCGGCCGTCCCGCACCCCCACGTCGGCGCTGCGGGCGGGCGAGCCGCTACCGTCGATGACGTCCCCGCCGGTGACCAGCAGGTCCAGCTCCATCACAGCACCTTGGACAGGAACGCGCGGGTCCGTTCATGCGCCGGCGCGGCGAGAACCTCGCGCGGCGGGCCCTCCTCGATGATGAGGCCGTCGTCCATGAAAACCAGGTGGTCGCCGACCTCGCGGGCGAACCCCATCTCGTGGGTCACCACGATCATCGTCATTCCGCTCGCCGCCAGGTCCTTCATCACCTCCAACACCTCGCCGACCAGTTCGGGATCGAGCGCCGAGGTCGGCTCGTCGAAGAGCATCAGCTTCGGCGACATCGCCAGGGACCGGGCGATGGCCACCCGCTGCTGCTGCCCGCCGGAGAGCTGCGCCGGGTAGTGGTGCGCCCGGTCGGCGAGCCCGACCCGGTCGAGCAGCTCACCAGCGCGCTTGCGGGCGTCGGCCACCCGGACGCCCTTCACGGCGACCAGGCCCTCCATCACGTTCTGCAGCGCGGTGCGGTGTGGGAAGAGGTGGAACCGCTGGAACACCATGCCGATCGACTCGCGCTGCCGGCGCAGCCGGGCGTCCGGCAGCGGTCGCAGCCGCCCGCCGCGCTCCTCGTACCCGATCAGCTCGCCGTCGACGTGGATCCGGCCCGCCTGCGGCTCCTCGAGATGGTTGAGGCAGCGCAGCAGGGTGGACTTGCCGGAGCCGGAGGGGCCGACCACGCAGACCACCTGGCCGCGCTCGATGACCAGGTCGATACCGCGCAGCACCTCGAGGCGGCCGAAGCTCTTGCGGACCTGCCGGCACCGCACCATCGGGGCGGTCATCGCGCGCTCCCGGTGAACCGCAGGTTGCGGCCGATGCGTCCGCGCAGCGTGCCGGGGACGGTGGTCCCGAAGCCCCGGCTGAACCGGCGTTCCAGGAAGTACTGGCCGACGCTGGCGACGGTGGTGAGGACCAGGTACCAGATGGACGCGACGATCAGCAGGGCGATCACCTCGAAGTTGGTCAGGTAGAGCCGCTGGGCGACGGTGAGCAGGTCGGCACCGGCGATCACCGAGACCAGCGAGGTGGTCTTGAGCATCGAGATGAACTGGTTGCCGGTGGGCGGAACGATGATCCGCATCGCCTGCGGCAGCACCACCCGTCTCATGATCTTCGCGCGGGACATGCCGAGGGCCGCGGCGGCCTCCTGCTGGCCGGGATCGACGGCGCGGAGTCCCGCCCGGACGATCTCACTCATGTAGGCGCCCTCGTTGATGCTGAGCCCGAGCAGCGCCGCGACGAAGCCCGTGACGAGGGCGTTCGTCTCCCACGTGACCAGCTTCGGGCCGCCGAACGGCACGCCGAGACCCACCTCCGGGAAGATCAGCGCGATGTTGAACCAGAAGATCAGCTGCACCAGCAGTGGCGTGCCCCGGAAGAACCAGACATAGGCCGTGGCTCCGGTGCGCAGGATCCGGCTGTCGGAGACCTGCATCAGGGCCACCACCACGCCGAGGACCACGCCGATCAGCATCGACGCGACCGTGAGCTGGATGGTGACCCACAGCCCGTCCAGGATGACCCGGTCGAACTGGTAGTCGACGACGATGTCCCAGTGCAGGTTGGGGTTGACGGCGATGGACCAGCCCAGCCAGACCAGGACGAAGGCGACCACCCCGGCGGCCAGCCACCGCCCCGGTCGGACGGGGTGGCTGATCCGGTTGGCCTGCGGCGTGTCCGGCCCCGCGGGCGCCGGCTCCGCGGCGCGTACCCGCTCGTCAGCCGTACGATCCACGGGCGCGCTCACTTCTGGTCGTTGACGGTGGCCGCCTGGATGGCGCTGCCCGTCACGCCCCACTTCTCCAGAAGCTTCGTGTACTCGCCGCTGTCGATCAGCTCCTGGAGCGCCCGCTGCACCGCGTCGCGCAACTGGCTGTCCTTCTTGTCGATCGCGATGCCCCACGGTCCCGCCTCGTACTGGGCCTCAAGCACCTCGTACTTGCCGCTCTCCTGGGCGAGCATCTTGGCGACCGGGTAGTCGACGATGGTGGCGACGGCCCGGCCGGCGTCGATCTGGAGCAGGCCGGTGGGGGCGTCCTCGCTCTGCGAGATCGTCATCTTCTTGGCGCACGTGGCGTTCTGCCCCTCGCCGATGGCGAGGTTGGAGCTGCCCTTGGCCAGAACGACGGCTCGGCCGCACAGGTCGGGGAGGTCCTTGACACCGGCGGGGTTGCCCTTGGCCACCATGATCGAGCCACCGGCCTGGAAGTAGTCGACGAAGTCGACCGCCTTGCGCCGCTCCTCGGTGTCGCTCATCGAGGACATCGCCAGATCCCAGCGGTCGGCCTGCAGGCCGGGGATGAGACCGGGGAAGCTCGCGTTGGTCATTTCCAGCTTGAGGCCGAGCCGCCCGGCGATGGCCGCGGCCAGTTCCGGGTCGACGCCAATCAGATCCTGCGTGCCCTTCTTGTACATCTCCATCGGTGGGTAGCCCTCGGCGGTGGCGACCCGGAGGGCACCCTTCGCCTTGATGGTGGCGGGCACGAGGTCGGCGGCCTTCGCGTCGGCGGCGACGGAGGCGCCCCCGCCGGGCTGCGAGGTCTGCCCGCTCGACGAGCGGCCACAACCCGTTGCCGCGATCGAGATGGTGACGAGACCGATGACGACGCGGAGCGCACGCTTCCTGAGCACGGCAAACCTCCTGGCTGGGCGACTGGCGGGACCCTATCCGGGATCAGCCAGCATGAACAGCCTGAGTGCTCTGCATGGTATGCGTCGAAAAACTTGGTGCTGGCTCAGCCCTCCAGGTCCCGCCTCGCCCCTCTGCGTGGCCCTGGGGCGGGCTCGGCCTTGCACCGAGCCCGCCCACTCGTCAGGAACAGCCGAGCCGGACCTGTGTCAGGTCATCAGCGCTGCAGTGTCAGCAGACCAGGACGGTACGGCAGGAGGCCGTAGTCGCCGCCGGAGCTGGGGGCACGTCCCTGGTAGAGCAACCGCAGGTTGCAGGGATCAACGGTCATGGTCTGATCGGCGTTGCCGCGAATCAGTTCGCCGTGGCTGATGTCGTTGGTCCAGGTGGCGCCACTGTTGGCCTTGCCGGCGAAGGGATTGCTCTCGGTCGTGGCCTGCGGTGTCCACGAACCGCCCAGACTGGTGGCCGTGAACGAGCGGAAGTAGCGACCCTGCGGACCGATCGCCTCGACGAGCATGAGGTATCGGTTCTCGCCCTGGAGCTTGTAGACCTGAACGGCTTCGAACAGGTTGTTCGTCGTGTCACTCATGATCACCGTCGACGTCGAGCCGAAACTGCCCGGGAAATTCCCGATGGGCATACTGGCCCGGTAGATCTTGCCGTTGTCCCCGGCGAAGAACAGGTACATGTTCGTGCTGTCGCCGATGAGCGCCTGGTCGATGGGTCCCGTACCGGAGCCGGAGATGCTTCCGGAGAAGAGCACCTGCTCCGACGACCAGCCATTCGGATTGGTGGGGTCGCTCGACGTCCGGTAGGAGAAGGCGGTCCCACCCCACTGATAGGCGAGCACCCAGATGTTCCTCGGCGCGAAGTAGAACAGCGAGGGCGCGACAGCGGAGAAGGACATGGTGTTCTGGCTGGCCGAGGCCATGTCGGACCAGTTCGTGAAGAGGCCGAAGTTCATCGAACCCCACCTCGTGCCGGTGTCGTGCGTCGTCGCATAGACCAGATGCCTGCCGTTGTAGGGAGCGTAGGTGAAGTCCTTGAGCGAGACCCATCCCGACTTCGGGTTCGCCAGCGAGCCCGTCGATGTCCAGCGGTACGTCGACGGCAGAGCGCACGTGCCGGGCGGCGGCGTGGTGGGGTTACCCCCGCCGTCGACGCGGACGAGTTGCCACTGCTGGTTGCTGCCGTTCCAGTCGTCGTACTGAACGATGTTTCCGCCGTCGGCCGTCGAGGCGCCCTGCACCTCCACCACCTTGTTGCTGTTCCGGTTGATCAACCGGACGTAGCCGCCGTCGGAGTCGGCCAACCGGAACTGCTGGTTGGTCCCGTTGCCGTCGCTTCACTGCACGATGCTTGCACCGTTGGCGGTCGAGAAGCTGTAGACGTCCAACACCTTGCCGGAGTGCCGGGACTTCAGCCGGTAGTAGCCACCGCCGGAGTCCACGAACTGCCACTGCTGCTGGTTGCCGTTGTTGCGCGCCCACTGGGTGATCCGCGCACCGTCGTTGGTCGCCAGGTTGTACACGTCCAACGCCTTGCCACTGTTGCGATTCACCAGCACGTACCACGCGCTCGTGTCGACCGTCGCCGCGGCGGCGGGTGTCGACGACACCGCCGCCGCCGCGGCACCACCGACCACCAGGGCCACGCCAGTGGCGACGACCCGTAGCAACCACCCGCGCCGCCGCGACGGCGGCGCGATTGATGGTGACCTACCAAAGGCAGACATTATCCTCCTCCAACGACCAAGAGCCGAGCGGTCCACCCGAAGATGGGTGCACCGCGACGCGTGGCCGGGCGTAGGCGTAGGAAGTGTCAGCGCTAACAAGACGTCTACATGGCCCCTGGCGCACGCCTGATTCGAGCTCGACGCAGCGGGCTTGCCCGGTAAGCCACAGGTGCCGTCGTCCTCAGCCATCGACTGTGAGCGATAACACGCCGTTCGTCAAGTCGCAATGCATCGATTGGAATCAACAGGCCGGACTGCGGCATGATCCGCTAGGTCACGACGCTTTCAGGCAGTCGAGCGCGAGTAGGGCGGCGCCGAGGCTGCCGGCCCCATCGCCGAGCGCGGCCCGCGCCAGCCGCGGTTCCCGTTGAAACGTGAGTCGCGCGCGCAGCGCCGCCCGGAGCGGATCGATCAACCCGGCTCGGGCCTCGGCGAGCCCGCCGCCGATCACCATCACCTCGGCGTCGTAGAGCGCCTGTCCGGCGAGGAGCCCGTCGGCGAGCGCGTCGACCGTGTCGCGCCACACCTGCCCGGCCAGTTCCTCCCCGGCGGCGGCCCGCGCGGCGACGTCAGCCGCGGTAGCCGGCGTGCCGGCCAGTTCCGTGTAACGCCGGCCGACCGCAGCCGCCGAAGCGACCGCCTCCAGACAGCCGAGCTGGCCGCAGCCGCAGCGCGGCCCACCGGGACGTACCACGATGTGACCCAGTTCGCCGGCGGCGCCGTGCGCGCCCGCGTAAGCCGACCCGGCGACCACGTGAGCGGCGGCGATGCCGGTGCCGATCGCGACGAAGAGCACGTGCCGGCTACCCCGCCCGGCGCCGAGCCGGGCCTCCGCCACGCCGCCCACCCGCACGTCGTGCCCGAGCGCCACAGGCAGCCCGAGCCGCGCGACCGCCAGGTCCCGCAACGGTACGTCCCGGAAGCCGACGTTCGCCGACCAGACCGCCACGCCGGCCACCTCGTCGATCACCCCGGGCACCGCGATGCCTACCGCCACCGGAGTCAACCCATCGGCGCGGGCCCTGCCAGCGAGCCCCTCGGCGACGGACAGGACGGTCTCCACGACCGCCGCCGGACCCCGATCAGCGCCGGTGGCGTGCCGTTCGGTGTGCTGGCTGGTCCCATCCGCCCGGACCAGCGCGGCCTTGATGCCAGTACCGCCCACATCCAACGCGACGACCACCGCGCCTGAGCTCACCGCTTCCCCTCGCCACACTCGCACCTGAGCCTGCTGGTCCGCTCGCTGCGCTCGGGCACCGGGGCCGGGCAACATCGTTCGTGCCCGACCCCGGGACCGTTCAGCTCAGCCCGCGCCTACTACCGGCGCGGCCGGCCGTTGCCGTCCAGCCACGGGTCCTCCGGGCGCGGCCGGTCGAACGTGGGGCGTGCCTGCGTCCAGTGCCCGCGGGTGAAGTCGGGCACCTTGACCGACTTGAAACCCTTGCCCTTCAGCGATTCGTGGCTGAGCGGGATCACCGAGCACCACGCCGCCGAGTCGTAGACGTCGATGTCCGGGGTCATGCCCAGGCGCATCAACTGGACCATCCTGAAGATGGAGATGAAGTCGCCACCGCCGTGCCCACCGTACTGGCTGGCCAGGTCCTGCAGGGCCGGCCAGATCCAGTGGTCGTGCTGGTTCATGATCGTGCTGAAGGCACTGCCGGTCCGCCACGCGTGGTTCGTGTGACCGAGCGACTCCAGGTAGATCCGGGCGTTGTCCAGTTCCAGCGAACCCCGGGTGCCGGTGAGCGTCGTCTCCCGGCTGTACGGGTGGGGCGAGTTCACATCGTGCTCGACCCGGATGAACCGGTCGTTGACGGTCTTGATGAAGACCTGCTTGCGGTCCCCGGAGATGTAGGGATCGTCGTCCCAGGACGGGTGGTCCGCGCCGACCCGCGGGTCCTCCTCGCGGAACAGGGCCAGCGCCTTGGGCCGCGAGGCGACCGCGACGAGTTCGTCGAAGCGGTCTCCGCGGTTGATGTCCAGGCAGGCCGAGACCGGCCCGAGCCCGTGCATCGGGTAGTGGGCGGCGTTCATCCGGGTCTGCCAGCGCCGCCGCCAGTGCTCCGGGTAGTAGGCACCCCCGAAGGTGTACGGCCAGCGGAGGTCGTGGACGTAGCCACCGGAGGCGTGCTGCAACTCGCCGAAGAGCCCCGCCTTGGCCATGTTGAACATCTGCATCTCGGGGCGGAAGTAGTTCACGTTCTCCAGCAGCATGCAGTGCTTGCCGGTGCGCTCGGAGGTGCGGACCAGGTCCCAGATCTCGTCCAGGTGCGGCGCGATCGGCAGCTCGATGGCAACGTGCTTGCCGTGCTCCATGGCCGCCTTGGCCATCGGGTGGTGCCACTCCCACGGCGTGGCGACATAGATCAGGTCGATATCGTCACGGCGGACGAGCTGCTCGAAGTCCTCCTCGCCGTTGGAGTAGCCGACCGGCTCCTTGTCCTGGAAGCCCTGGGCCATGATCCGGCTGATGGTCTCCGCGACATGGTCGGGCCGGATGTCGCAGACCGCGGTGACCGTGGAGACGGCGGCCCACCGCATGGCCTGGTCCCCGCCGCGGTTGCCAAGGCCGATGATGCCGACCCGCACCTCGTCGAAGCCCTCAAACGGCACGTTGGCCATGGACTTCTCTTTGCCCTTGATCCGGGCAGGTTCGGCCGCGGGCGCCGCACTGGCCGCCGCGCCCGGAAGTAGGGCACCGCCCAGTCCGGCCGCGGCGCCCAGCGCGCCCACGCCCTTCAGGACGTTACGACGCGACGGGTGGGACCCGGCCGCCGCGGTGGACTCGCTCGGGGTGGCTTCGTTGGGACTCACGTGGATCAGCTCCTCTGCGGGAATGTGACGTGTCACGCGAAATTTCAAGCAGTATTGGTCACTCCACTTGCGAGCGCAATGGTCAATCGGAGATCTTCTGCTTGAAGGTGATCGTTTGGCGCACGATCCTGGCACGATTGCTTACTCCTGCTGGCCGACGTGGGCGCCAGCCAGCGCCGGACCACCTGGCCCGGTTACCTCCGGCACGCTGGCCCGGGTTTCGAGCGGTCAGCCGTCGAGGATGACCGACCGGGACAGGTTGCGCGGCTGGTCGGGGTCGAGCCCTGCCGCCCGGGCTCGCAGCAGGCACAGCTGGTGGACGCGGACCAGATCGGCGAGCGGATCCACTTCGGACCACTCGAAGTGGCCGCCGGTGGCCCGGACCTGATCCGCCAGGCCGACGGGAACCTCTCCGAACGCCCAGACGACCCGGCCGGGCGCGGTGATGCTGAGCGGACCGTGCCGGTATTCCATGGCGGGGTAGGACTCGGTCCACAGTTGGGTCGTCTCGCGCAGCTTCAGAGCCGCCTCGTGCGCGAGCCCGACCGTCCAGCCGCGTCCGAGGAAGGTGATCTGATCGGCCGTCACGGCCGGGCTCGTCGCGTCGGCGCCACGATCGAGAATCTGCCGAGCCTGTTCGGCGACCGGACGTAGGTCGTGACCGAGGGCCGCCCGCAACAGCGCGAGGGTGGTCGTCGCGAAGCGGGTCTGCACGACCGAACGCTCGTCGACGTCGCCGAGCACGACCGGACGGGCCAGGCTCACCGCCGGGGACGTTGCGTCGGCGGTGATGACGGTGGTCGGCGCGCCGTCGAGGCGCTGCTTGAGGACGTCGAGCACCTCGGTGGTGGTGCCCGAGCGGGTGATGCAGAGCACCCGGTCGTAGCCACGGCCGAGTTGGTGTTCACTGGCCGGCCACGCGTCGGTGATGCCCTCGCCGGCGCTCTCGCGCAGGGCCGCGTAGGCCTCGGCGACGAACAGCGACGTCCCACATCCGAGCACCGCGACTCGCTCGCCAGGCTGCGGAAGGTCCATCGCCACGGAGGGCAGCACGTCCAGGACACGGAGCCAATCATCCGGCTGGGTCTTGATCTCGGCCGCCAGGAAGGTTCCTTCACTCATCGGTGCCTCGTCCTCATGGTTCACGCGAGCGGGTTTGGAGAGCCTCCAGAATGGAACGCACTGATCGAACCTGTCAAGAAGGTCGCAGAACCGGTCAGGAACATGCACTGCGGCCGGGAGAGACCACCCCCGTGCTGAGCTGCGGTTACATCGAAAGGCCTTGACGCTGCTCAGAGCAGCACCGCAGAATCCCTCCAAGCAACGGCATGATCGTGAAGGGTTCCGACGAGAACCAGTCATGAACGATCAGAGCCAGGCAGGATTCCGATCACGACTGTGGCGATGTCCCTTGCGCCGGTGGAGGCGGAGATGAAGAGGTTCGTGCGTTCGTTGGCAGCCGTAGCGGTTGCCGGCCTGACGCTGACAGGTTGCGGCTTCGGCGGCGACGACGGGCAGAGTGAGGGCGGCAGCACGCTGTCGTTCCTGGTGCCCAGCTACAGCGACGGGACCAAGGCGCTCTGGGAGGGCATCATCGCCGATTTTGAGGCGGCCCACTCGGACATCAACGTGGAGCTGGAGATCCAGTCCTGGGACAACATCAACGATGTTGTCCGTACCAAGGTCCAGTCGAACGCGGCACCGGACATCCTCAACATCGACGCCTTCTCGGGGTTCGCGGCGGACGACCTGCTGTACTCCGCGGACGAAGTGGTCTCGGCAAGCACCGTGGCGGACTTCCAGCAGTCCTTCGCGGACAACGCATCGATCGACGGCACCATGTACGGCCTGCCACTGATCGCCTCGGCCCGCACCATGTTCTACAACACCGAACTGTTCGAACGGGCCGGCATCGCGGCGCCGCCGAAGACGTGGGACCAGTTGCTCGACGCGGCGAAGAAGGTGGCCGGTCTCGGCGACGGCGTCTACGGCTACGGCATGCCGCTGGGCAGCGAGGAGGCCCAGGCGGAGACCTCAATCTGGACCTTCGGCAACGGCGGATCGTGGACCAACGGGTCGACCATCGCGGCCAACACACCCGCGAACCTCGAAGCCGTCACGTTCATGAAGCGGATGATCGACGAGAAGGCCACCCAGCCCGACCCCGGGGCGTCCGACCGGACCCCCATGCTGGACGTGTTCATCCAGGGCAAGATCGGCATGGTGGTGGCGCTCCCGCCCACCGTCGGGCAGATCGCGGAGAAGAACCCGAACCTCAAGTACGCGAGCGCGCCGATTCCCACCAAGGACGGTCAGCCGATGACCCTCGGGGTCGCCGACCACCTGATGGCGTTCAAGAACAAGGGTGACAAGCAGGAAGCGCTCAAGACCTTCCTGGACTACGTGTTCAGCGCGCCGGTCTACACGAAGTTCGTCGACACCGAGGGCTTCCTGCCCACCACCAAGTCCGGTGCAGCAGCGCTGGCGGGCAAGAAGGAGATCGCGAGCTTCCTCGAGGTCCTGCCGAACGCCCGGTTCTACCCCAGCACGAACCCGCAATGGGCGACGACCCAGGGCGCGATGCAGAGCCTGATGGGACAGATCGGGCAGGGCAAGGCGCCCGGGGCGGTGCTGGATGAGATCCAGGCCAAGGCCAACGGCTAGAGCCTGCGCGGTCAACCAAATGATGAACAACCAACTCATGGAAGTGCCGGCACCCGCGATCTCGGCGCGTCGTCAGGCACGCCGGGACCTGGTGGCGGCACTTCCATGGCTGTTGCCGGCGCTGACGTTGATCGTCACCATCGTCCTGTTCCCGGCCGGGTATCTGGTCTGGACCTCGACCCGGGACGTGTCGCCGGTCGGGGTGGACCGCGGCTCGGCCGGGTTCGACAATTACGTGACGCTGTTCGACTCCCCCGCGTTGGGCAGGGTGCTGCTCAACACCGCGATCTGGGTGGTCGGCGTCGTCGTGGTGACGCTGCTCGTCTCCATGGCGCTCGCGCAGTTCCTCGACAAGGCCTTCCCCGGACGCCGGCTGGTTCGACTCGCGGTCATCGTCCCGTGGGCGGCCAGTGTCGTGATGACGTCCACCGTCTTCTACTACGGACTCGATCCCTTCTACGGCGTCATGAACCAGTTCCTGGTCGACCTCGGGATTCTGGATACCGGGTTCGGCTTCACCCGACAGCCGGTGCCGGCCTTCCTGGTGGCCATGGGAGTGGCGGTGTTCGTCTCCCTGCCGTTCACCACGTACACGATCCTCGCCGGGCTGCAGATGGTGCCGCGCGAGGTGCTGGAGGCCGCAGCGGTGGACGGCGCCGGATCGGTGCGGACCTACTGGAGCGTGATCTTCCCGGTCCTGCGGCCGGCGATCGCCGTCGCCGTGCTGATCAACATCATCAACGTCTTCAACTCGCTGCCCATCCTCCGCACGCTGACCGGCAGCATTCCCGGGTACGACGCGGACACCACCACAACGTTGATCTTCAAATACATCCAGCAGGACCGCCAGGTCGAGACGGCGAGCGCACTGAGTGTCGTGAACTTCGTCATCGTCCTCGCGGTCATCGGCATCTACCTCCGGATTGTCCGGCCGATGAGGGACGAGTGAGCCTTGGCGACGACGGCAACGAGATCTCAGGGCGATGAGCGCGCCAAGAAATCAGTGCGGGCCAGCGGAGTCAACGGTCGCACCCGGAGCCGTCGCGGGCAGCGCCACGGCGGCCGCCGGTGGTTGATGACATTGGCCGGCGCGGTGGTGGCGTTGTTCTTCCTGGCGCCCTACCTGGTGATGTTGATCGGATCGTTCAAGCGGCACTCGGAGATCCTGCGCATTCCGGCCACATACCTGCCGACCGAATGGGTGCCATCGAACTACGCGTCGATGTGGTCCACGCCGGAGACGCCGCTCCCCTACAACCTGGTCTCCACCATTGTCATTTCGGCGTGCGGGACACTGCTGGTCCTGGTGGTGGCCATGCCCGCCGCCTATTACACGGCCAAGCACCGCTTTCCCGGACGGCTGGCGTTCCTGCTCCTGGTGCTGGTGACCCAGATGCTCCAGCCGACCGTACTCGCGGCGGGACTGTTCCGGCAGTTCCTCGCGATCGGCATCGACGACACCTGGCTCGCTATGATCCTCGTCAACGGCGCGTTCAACCTCAGCTTCGCGGTGTGGATCATGCACAGCTTCTTCGCCGGGGTGCCCAGGGAGATAGACGAGGCGGCAATGATCGACGGTGCCAGCAAACTGCAGACGCTGCGGCGGGTAACCCTGCCGGTGGTGTGGCCGGGCATCGTCACCGCGATCATCTTCACGTTCGTCGCGTGCTGGAACGAGTTCGCGGCCAGCCTCGTCATCTTGACCACGGCGGAGAACCAGCCGCTGACCGTCGCCATCACAAAATTCGTCGGTCAGTACGATTCGGCGTGGCAATACGTCTTCGGAGTCTCTATCGTCGGCATCGTGCCCGTGATCATTCTCTTCGCGTTGGTTGAAAAGCGCCTGGTGGCAGGTCTCACGGCGGGGGCCATCAAGTGAGCACGGTCGAGGCCGCCACCGACCGGGCGGACGGCCGCGACCGCCCCCAGCGCCTGCAGGCGCTGCTCGACATCCTGGGCGCGCGCGGCAGGCTGTCCGTCGCCGAGGCGGCCAGCGCCCTGCAGGTCTCCGAGGCGACGGTCCGCCGGGACTTCACCACCCTGGCGGAGCAACAGTTGGCGGCTCGGACGCACGGCGGCGTCGTGGCCACGTCCGTCTCGTACGACCTGCCGGTCCGCTACCGGGACCGGGGCGACAACGGCGTCAAGGAGCGCATCGCCGCGATCGCCTGCGAACTCGTCGAACTGGGCGACGTGGTCGCGTTCAACGGTGGCACCACCACGTCCGCGACGGCCCGACGCGTCGCCGCGCGGGTCGACCTCGCCCAGGCCGTTCAGCGGCCGGCCGTGACGGTGGTGACGAACGCGCTCAACATCGCCACGGAGATGGTGCTGCGACGCCACGTCCGTACCGTCATCCTCGGCGGTGTGGCACTGCCCCAGTCGTACGAGCTGACCGGGCCGCTGGCCACGATGGTCCTGAATGAGCTGTGGCTCGACGTGCTGATCCTCGGGGTCGACGCGTTCTCCCCCGACGGCGGCACGTCCTGTCACGACGAGGGCGAGGCCGGCATCGACGCGACGATGGTCCGGCGGTCCCGTCGGGTCGTCGTCGTGGCCGGCTCGGAGAAGCTGGGCCGGCACTCCTTTGCCCGGATCTGCGACGTCAGCGCGGTGGACACCCTGGTGACCGACGACGGCGCGGACGCGAAGGTCGTCGCCGACCTGCGCGCCGCCGGGGTCAACGTGCTGCTGGCCTGAGGCCGACCCCCGCCGTCACGGGGCGAGCAGGGTGACCAGATGGGCGACCTGCCCGGCCACCGCATCCCTGCCCGGACCGAGATACTTGCGCGGGTCGACCAGGTCCTCGTCGGCGGCGAGCGCACGCCGGACCGCACCCGTGAGGGCCGCGTTGAGATGCGTCGCGATGTTGATCTTCGACATCCCGTGCGCGACCGCCGACCGCAGACCCGCCTCGGAGACCCCGGACGAGCCATGCAGGACCAGCGGCACCGGCACCTTCGCCGCGATCGCGGCGATCAGTTCGTCGTCGAGGACCGCGTCACGGGTCAGCATCGCGTGCGAGGAGCCGACCGCGACCGCGAGCGCGTCGACGCCGGTGGCGGCGACGAAGGCGGCCGCGTCGTCCGGATCGGTCCGTACGCCGGGCTTGTGCGCGCCGTCCTTGCCGCCGATCTCACCGAGCTCGGCTTCGACCCAGACCCCGCGCGAATGACACCAGGCGGCGAGTTCCGCGGTCAGGGCGACGTTCTTCTCGTACGAGTACCCGGAAGCGTCGACCATCACCGAGGGCACGCCGAGTTCGACCGCCTGCTCGATCAGTTCACGCTCGGTGGCGTGATCCAAATGTACGCAGACCGGCACGGACGCTTCCGCCGCGATCCGGAGACAGGCCAGCGCCAGCGGGGCCAGGCTGCCGTGGTAGCGGGCCGTATTCTCCGACAGCTGCAGCACGACAGGGCGTACCGCGCGTTCGGCGCCGGCCACGATGCCCTCGGCATGCTCAAGCTGGATGACGTTGAACGCGCCGACCGCGCGGCGGTCCCGCGCTGCCGGGATGACGAGTTCCGCCATCGAAGCCAGAGTCATACTTCCTCCACTTTCACCTGATCACGCCAGAGCCGGTAGGCACGGACGTCCACCTCACCGGCGACCGGACGCAGCACCGCCGCCGCCGACAGCGCCACCGCGTCGACGAGCAGGCCGCGCCAGTCGACGGCGTCCAGCGACCCGGCGGCCGCGAGTTGCCGGGCGACGGCCGCGCAGGCCGCGTCCCCGGCGCCGGTCGGGTTCCCCTGGATCCGCTCCGGCGGCGCGGCCAGCATGACCCGATCCGGTCGCACCACAGCCATCCCCTCGGCGCCCAGGGTCAGCACGACGGCGGGGACCCGGCCGGCGGGGGGCAGCAGCCGGCGGGCCGCCCGCACCGCCTCGGCCGGCGTCGAGGGCCGGTGACCGACCAGCTCGGCCAGCTCGTCCGCGTTCGGCATCAGCACCGCCCCGCCAGCGGCCGCCGCCGCCTGCAGAGCCGGGCCGCTGACGTCCACGACGGCCGGCACTCCGGCGGCCACCGCCGCGTCGACCAGGCGGGCCGGAAGCCCCGGGTCCACGCCGGGCGGCAGGCTGCCGGAGACGACCAGCGCGTCGGCACCGGCCAGGAGCTCGCTCACGTGCCGGGTCAGGGCGTCGGCGGCGGCCGGCGGGTCCACCGGTGCATAGCCGGGCTCCCACAGCGACGTCGTCACTCCGCTGGTCTCCTGCACGACCAGCGTGCGCCGGACGTCCGGCAGTACGTCGAGCAGGTCGGCCCGCACGCCGGCCCGGTCGAGAGCGGCCTGCAGGGCCACGCCCCCCGGACCGCCGCACATGCCGGTGACGATGACCCGCTCCCCCAGTTCGTGAAGCACCCGGCCGACGTTGACGGCCTTGCCGCCGGGGCGTTCGCTGACGGTCCGCACCCGCTGCACCCGGCCCCGGTGCAGTTCCCCCAGCCCATAGGTCACGTCGAGCGCCGGGTTCGGCGCGACGGCGAGAATCACGTTTCCCGCTCGGTCATCGTGACTCCTCGTCGGGGTTTGGTGCCGGCAGTTCAGCATGGAATTTCATGCTCGATATTACCAAAAAGTTGTCGCTATCGCGCACCCCCTCCGCCCGGTCAGCTCGGGTTACCGCCCGACCAGCCGAGCGCGCGTCCAAAGTGTCTTCTTGCCTCGCGGCGGACGCTGACCAATACTGATCGCTATCAGTCGGATCTCGGCAATATCGCTCACAGGAGTTGATCACGTGCCTCCTTCCGCACCGTCGCACACCACCCGTCCACCGACCACAGTGCTCCGATCACGCCGTCTGAGCGTGGGGCTGGCGGCCGTCGCGCTCCTGGTCGGATCCGTCGCCACACCCACTCCGGCCAGCGCGCGGCCACCCACGGACGCCCTCAAGATCTGGGTGCCGACCGGCGACTTCGCGTCCTCGTCGTTCGAGCGCGTCGCGCAGGTCGCCCCGGAGCCGGTGCCAACCGGCAACGATCGACAACTGTCCTTGGCGACCGTCCGGGGCGGACACGCCTCCGCCCAACTCGCCGTGGCCAGCGTCCAGGACCTCGAAGAACTCCAGGTTCAGGTTGGACCGCTGAAGCCGATCGGCAAGGGCGGCGCGATCTCGAAGGCGGTCCAGGTCCGCTATCCCGCCTACATTCCCGACGACCGGGGCGGGATGATCGCCGACCCGTTGCGCGAGGTCGACCGGGTGGACGTGCCCGCCGGCCAGGCGCAGCCGGTCTGGTTCACCCTCGCCGTACCACCGGACGCCCGCCCCGGCACCTATCACACCCGGGTCACCGTGACCGCCCACAAGGTCAAGGCGGTCGAGTACGACCTGACGGTGAACATCGCCGACGTGACCCTGCCGCCGGTCGCCGAGCGGGACTTCCACCTGAATCTCTGGTTCCAGCCGGACACCGTCGCCGAGCAGGCCGGTCTCGAACTATGGTCCGACCAGCACTTCAAGGCCATCCGGCCCTACCTGGAGGACCTGGCCTCGCGCGGCCAGCGCGTCATCAACTCCGCGATCGCCGAGGACCCGTGGCCGGTGCTGTGGCCGGACGGCCGGTGGCGGTCGCAGACCTACGTGCCGTACCACTCGGCCGTCGACTGGTTCCACGACGGCGAGCAGTGGTCCTTCGACTTCGCCAACTGGGACCGTCTGGTCGAGGAGGGGATGCGGGCCGGCGTCGGCCCGTACATCCACGCCTTCGGGCTGCTGATGTTCCGTGGCTACCAGCACGTCGTCTACACCGACACCCGGACCGGTCAGCGGGTGGACCAGGAGGTCTCACTCGGTGGCGCGGAGTGGAAGGACGCCTGGTCGGCGTTCCTCGTCGCGTTCGAGGACCACGTACGGGACCGGGGCTGGCTGGACCGGACCTACCTCGCCTTCGACGAGCGGCCCGCGAGCGAAATGCAGGTGGCCATCGACCTGGTCCGGGAGGTCGCACCGGTCTTCGTCGACCAGATCGCGATCGCCGGATCCGCGAGCACCGACGCGTTCGCGCAGGACCTGTCGCTCAACTACTCCGACGTTGACGACTGGTCGCAGGAGATGATCGACCGACGTCGGGCGGAGGGCAAGAAAACCACCTTCTACACCTGGTCCAACCCGGCCTACCCGAACACGGTGACCCCGGCCGCACCCCTCGGCGCACGCGTGCTGTCCTGGCTCAGCGCACAACGCAACCTCGACGGCTACCTGCGTTGGGCGTACAACTCGTGGCCGCAGGACCCGTACACCGACGGGTCCTACCGCTACCGCCAGGGCGACGAGTACCTCGTCTACCCGGGCAAGGACGGACCGGTGTCGAGCATCCGGTGGGAGCTGTTCCGCGACGGTCAGGAAGACTTCGCCCTGCTCGACCAGCTAGCCGACCGCGGTGGCCAGGACCACCCGGTGCGGGTGGCGGCGCTGGCCGGTGTCGAACCCGCGTCCGCCCCCGGGCCGGCCGCCTACCAGGCGCTGCTCGACGCCCGAGCGGCGGTCGTCGAGGCATTGGCGGGCTACCCGACCGACTGACCGCCGGCCGCCACCGGCACGGCCGGCGGCGTGCCGCGCACGCCGTGTCACGTGACCTGCGGCGGGCACCGCATGCCCGCAGGGCTACCGCCGCCGTTCAGATCCAGTGACCACCTGGAACTGCCCCGACGAACGTCCAATCCGACCTCCGGCATGCCGCGGTGACGTGGTCCAGCGTCACCCGGCATGCCCGTCCCGATGACAGGTAGGGAAATGATCAGGTTTAATTGACAACGGCGTTCGTTGACACTGGCCGCAGCAACGGCGACAGCAGTCGCGGCAGCCTTGCTGAGCAGCCCGCCTGCCGCCTCGGCAGCTGCAGGCAGCCTGGGCGACATCTCCGGATTCACCGCCGAGGGCGACTCCTACACCTTCCGCTCCGGAACTGCGGCGCTGCGGGTGAACTTCGAGGACGACGACCTGATCCGCGTATGGCTTGCGCCGGACGGGACGTTCACCGACCCGGCCAACGACGATCCCAGCGACCCCTCAGCGCCCGACGCCGACGTCGTCGTCAAGCGGGACTACGGTGCGGTCGGGTCCACGCACACCGACACGGGCGACGCCTACGTCCTCAAGGCCGATCAGGCCACGCTGACGGTGACCAAGCACCCTCTCACCCTGCGCCTCGCGGACGAGACCGGCCGCACGCTGTGGGCGGAGACAGCGCCGCTGTCCTGGTCGTCAGCGGGTACGACGCAGACCCTGGCTCAGGGATCGAAGGAGCAGTTCTTCGGCGGAGGGATGCAGAACGGGCGGTTCAGCCACCGGGACACCACCATCGGCATCTCCCGGGACTACAACTGGAACGAGGGCGGCAACCCGAATGCCGCACCGTTCTATCTGTCCAGCAACGGTTACGGGGTGCTACGGAACACTTTCGCCTCTGGTGACTACAGCTTCGCCAGTCCGGTGCGCACCACCCACGAGGAGCAGCGGTTCGACGCCTACTACTTCGTGGGAGACGCCCGCGAGGTCATCGACGGCTACACCGAGCTGACCGGGCGCCCGGCGATGCTGCCGATGTACGCCCTGGAACTCGGCGACGCGGACTGCTACCTGCACAACGCCAATCGTGGAGAGCGCGAGACACTCCGTGACGCTACCTCGATCGCGCAGGGCTACACCGACCACGAAATGCCCCTGGGTTGGATGCTGGTCAACGACGGCTACGGCTGCGGGTACGAGGACCTTCCCGAGACTGGCGACATGCTCGCGGGCCACGGGTCCGAGCTGGGCCTGTGGACCGAGTCGGATCTGACCAACCAGACATACGAGGTTCAGAGCGGGGTCAGGGTCCGCAAGACCGACGTGGCGTGGGTCGGGCCCGGGTACCGCTTCGCGCTTGATGCCTGCGAGAAGTCGCGCGACGGCGTCGAGCAGAACAGCAGTGACCGCGCCACCGTCCTGACCATCGAAGGCTGGGCCGGCACGCAGCGGTGCGGTGTCACCTGGAGCGGGGACCAGTCCGGCTCCTGGGACTACATCCGCTGGCAGATTCCCACCTATGCCGGCGCCACCCTGTCCGGACAGCATGCGGCGACCGGCGACGTCGACGGCATCTTCGGCGGCAGCGCGGAGACATACGTGCGGGACCTGCAGTGGAAGATGCTTCTGCCGGGCACCTACGCCATGAGCGGTTGGGCGGCCAGCGACAAGCAGCCGTGGCGGTACGGGCAGCCGTACACCGACATCAACCGCAAATACCTCCAGTTGCACGAGCGCCTGCTCCCGTACTTCTACACGCACACGGCCAACGCCAACCGGACCGGGCTCGGGGCGACCCGCCCTCTCTATCTGAACTACCCGGACGACCCCAACACGTGGGGCGACAAGGTCAAGTACCAGTTCCTCGCCGGAGACGACCTCCTCGTCGCCCCGATCTACTCGGACACCTCCTTGCGCGACGGCATCTACCTGCCCGAAGGCAACTGGGTCGACTACTGGAGCGGACGCGTCTACAGCGGCAAGCAGACCCTGAACGGGTACAAGGCGCCACTGGACACACTGCCCCTGTTCGTACGGGCCGGCGCCATCGTGCCCATGTTCCCCACCGGTACGCTCGACTGGACGCAGGGCAAGAAGGCCGGGCAGTTGGACCTGGACATCTACCCCCAGGGCACGTCCAGCTTCCTGAACTACGAAGACGACGGACGGTCCCAGGCGTACCGCACCGGCGCTGCCGCCACCCAGCGGTTCGACGTCACCGCCCCGGACCGGGGAAGCGGCCCGGTAGAGGTGCGCATCGGGTCGCTCACCGGCTCGTACGAGGGCATGCCGAGCGCCCGCGACTACCGGCTGACTGTCCACACCGACGCTACCCCGGGCAACGTCACGGTCGACAAACGCAAGCTGGCACGTCAGGCTTCCGTCGCCGCGTTGGACGCGGCCGGCTCTGGCTACTTCTTCGACACCGCCACCGGCATCCTCCACATCGCTACCGGGTCCTTGTCCACCAAAACCGCCGCCACGGTGCTCATCACCGGTGCCGGAGCCGTCGGCGGCTCGCACCCGCAAGACCGCAACGTCTCGCTCGACGTGGTCGCACCGCAGGTCGCGGCGGCAAACGAGCCCGCCACGGTGACGGCGGCGTTCACGAACAACACCGGTAAGCCGGTGCGGGTAACCTCCCTGGCCCTGACCGCGCCGGAAGGATGGAAGGTGACCCCGGTCGGCACCTCCAAGGAAGGACACCCCAAGGACCGGGAGACGTTCACCGCCAGGTTCACGGTGACGCCACCGGCGAACGTCGAACCCGGCACCCGCGAGCTATCCGCGATCGCGGTCTACCGGCCTCGCGACACCTCATACACCATCAGCGACCGGACCGAGACGACACTCGCCTACGGCAGTCTGAGCGCGGCATTCAACAACGTCGCCGTTACTGCCTCGACGGACCCGGCCCCGGGCGACATCGACGGTGGCGGCTCCAGCTTCCTGGCCGAGCGCCTCGCAGAGAAGGGCGTGGTACCAGGAGCGCAGGTGTCCGCGAACGGGTTCGAGTTCACCTGGCCGTCCTCCCAGCCCGGCACCGTTGACAACGTCGCCTCCGGCGGCGAGACCATCCGCGTCTCCGGCAGCGGCAACGCGCTGGCCTTCCTCGGTACCGGCACCAGCGGCTCCGCAGGGGGCAGCGCCACCGTGCACTACTCCGACGGCTCGACGGCGACCGGCACGCTCGGCTTCCCGAACTGGTGCTGTCTGGCGACGGACACCTACGGAGCCAAGATCGCGGTGACGACCAACGGGAAGAACACCCCGACGGGACCGGCCTACCCGACCACGGCGTACCGGCTCTACACCGCGACACTGCGCGTCGATTCGGCCAAGGAGGTGGTCGCGGTCACCCTGCCCTCCAACGCCGCGGTGCACGTCTTCGCGGTGGCGGTCGGGACCGAGGAGATCGTGCCACCGCCGATCGCGGACGGCCAGTACGCGCTGACCAACGTCGGTTCCCAGCTCGCCCTGGAGGCGCCCGGGACCAGCGACGCGCAGCTCCTCACCGCCGCTCCGTCGAGCAGCGCCAGCCAGAAGTGGTTGCTGGCCCGGCTCGACGACGGCAGCTACACCGTCAAGAACGCCAGCAGCGGCAAGTGCATGGACGTGTTTTCGAGCAGTACGGCCGGTGAAGCCGTCGTGGGGCAGTACACCTGCACCGGCACGCCGAACCAACGCTGGGCGGTCAGCGGCGCAGCTGATCAGTTGACGCTCACGGCAAACACAGCGGGCTGTCTCTGACCTCCAACGCTGATGGCAAGGTCGTGCAGGCCGCCGGAACCGGTGCGGCCCAGCAGCGGTGGAAGGCCACCGCGAACTGAGCGCAATCCCCGAGCCAGTGCCGCCCACCGACGACCGTCGGTGGGCGGCACCGCGTTCGAAGCCATAGGCGGAGCTGCATCGGCGCGGGTTGCTCGGGTCAGGATCCGTTCGGAGGGTTGGCCGGCTGCTGTCCCGGCCAGAACGGCCACTCCTCGAACGACCGGCAACGTCCGTCGTCGGCGAATCGCATGATCCACAGGTCCCGGTACTCCTGGTCGACCGGGCCGCCGTAGCGGACCTCCTGGCGCGACACCGCGGTGTCGCCGTCGACCGCGATGATCTGCCTGGTCATCTGGAACACCTCGTCGGGACCTTTGCGCTGCGCTTCCCACATCCGGGCGATGGCCGGCAGGCCGACGACGGGCGTCCAGTACGGCCCCTGCTGGTAGCTCGCATCCTCGGTGAAGAGCGTGACCAGAGCGTCCGTACCCGGCGTCCGCCAAACTCGCTCGTAGGCGGCGAGCCAATCGTCGACGTGCTTCCTGTTCATGGACATCACCTTGCCATCCGGCGGGCGGCAGGCGGCGGAAACCGGCCAGCCGCGGGTCACGGACTCGTCGACCAGGGGCGGCGATCCAGGCCGCCATCGGTCCGGGCGGCCTGCGGGCGTCAGCCCGGGGCACCGCGCACGGGTCAGCACTCAAACGTCTTGGCGACTCCTCGGCCGCTGATTGTTGCCCTCACCGGCAGGCCCAGGGCGTCGTTCAGCCTGTGCGGTTCGGGTCGGTGAAGGCATCCCAGTCGTCAGCGTTCATGGGGAACGGCCCCCAGTGCGGCAGGTAGAAGGCTCGCCGCGATGGGTCGGCCACCGTGAATGGCTTGAACTCCGGGTCCGCGATCACCCGGTATACGAACTCGGCCGTCGACATGTCGAATCGGTGCCACGGCTCGATAGCTTCCCACCGTGCGACCACAAGCCACCGGTCGGGCTCCACAGAGCGGTCCACC
This sequence comes from Micromonospora cremea, assembly GCF_900143515.1. NCBI lineage: Bacteria > Bacillati > Actinomycetota > Actinomycetes > Micromonosporales > Micromonosporaceae > Micromonospora > Micromonospora cremea. Next base: position 2,844,330 of record NZ_FSQT01000001.1, read on the forward strand.
AGCCAGTAGTACTCTCCCTCAGTCTGATCGCTGCCCCACTGAATCAGCCCCGACCCCTTGTCGGGCTCGTACATCTCGTAGGGCGCCCACAACCGCGCGGACTCATTCCCGCCTGCCCACTGCCGACAAGAGGCCCACATCCCAAGCAGCGGCTGCGCGTGATCGTCGGTCGGCCGCAGAAGGTCAAGGTAGGCGTAGAACGAGCCGGGTACGAACCGCCGGCACAGCTCCTTGAAGTCCGTCGGCAGCGCCACGCCCAGCTCGGCCTCTACCTGATCCCAGCCGGCGCCATTCTCAGACTTGTGGCGCCATCCGGTCACGTCGATGATCCGGTCGATCCACGTCGGTTGGTCATTCACGGCCGGCAAAGTAACAGCACAGGCGGACATCTCCTCGCCTGGTCGTCACCCGCCCCGTCCGGGCTGGCAGCGTTGAACCCGTCGGCCCAGCCCTTCACAAAGCAGGGTGGAGTCTTCGGCGCGGGCTATGCGCCTGGCAGCTCAACCCGGATCGTCGTCGGGCCGCCGGGTGGGCTATGCAGGTCAAACTGTCCGTCCAGTGCGGTGACCCTGCGGGCGAGCCCCTGCAGGCCGCTGCCGTGCAGGTCGGCGCCGCCGGTACCGTCGTCGCGTATGCACATCTCGATTCTTGCGTCCCGCGTCTCGATCTCGATGGTGATCAGGGTGGCTCGGGCGTGTTTGATGGTGTTGGTGATCGCTTCGCAGGCGACGAAGTAGAGCACGGTTTCGATCGGTCGGGCAGGCCGGACGGGCACGTCGTAGCTGATTTTGACGGGCGTCGCCGATCGTTGCGCCACCATCCCCAGCACCTCGTCCAGGGTGGTGTGGTCGAGTGCGGAGGGGTAAACCCGCCAGGCAACGTCCCGCAGCTGGTCGATGGCCCGTTGAACGTCCTCGTGCGCCTGCACGAGAAGTGCGCGCGCCTTGTCGGGGTCGCGGCTGCGGCGCGCCCGCCCGAGCAGCATGCCGAGTGCGACGAGGTGTTGCTGTAGCCCGTCGTGAAGGTCGCGTTCGATGCGCTGGCGTTCGGCGTCGACTGCGGCGAGGACACCGGCTCGGCTGACGGTCAGTTCGCTGATCCGCTGTTGCAGCGCCTCGCGGGTGTTGGATTCGAGCAGGCTGCGGGCCAGCCACCGATCCAGCGTGGCGACGCTGGCTGTCGCTTGCAGGTTCACCAGCAGCAGGGCCGCCCCGATGAGCCCCTGCAGCAGGAAATTGGCTGTGGTCATGGTGCCCGCCACGAAGGAGCGCACCACGATGGCGGCGAGTACGGCGCCGAGCACGAGCAGGCCGGCGGTGAGCAGGCCGAGCGCCGCCGGCAGCAGGCGGGCGGCAAGGTAGCCGAGCACGCGTGGTCCGCTCGCCCGGACCGGTGGCGGGGGTGGTTTCGAGGCGATGACCGCCAGGCGGTGCCGCTCCCAGTCGGTGATCCGTTGGGCGTACCGGACGGTGGCGGTGCCGATGCGGCGGCGGGCCGCCGGCGCCGGCGAGACCGCGACCACGACGAGCCCGGCAAGGAGCAGGAACAGCACCTCGGCCGCAGCGGTGAGGACGCCGACCGCCACGCCCCCCACCGGCCGGCTCCACCGGGCCACGGCGCCGATCCACGACAGCCGACCGTGCGCGGCGCACTCTGCCATCAGGCCGTCCCTCCATAGCTCATGACGTCTCGGATCCATGTCGTCTCGGATCGGTGGCGGCCGGTCACGAGCACCCCGTGCCCGGCCGCCACCCAACCTAGCTACCGGTCCGCGGTAGCCATGATGACCTGCGTGTCGGCGTCAGTGTCAGGCCGTGTGACATCGGTCCTGCGACGGGGTGCGAGGAATCGCGGGGCCCACCAGTTCGCTTCGCCGAGCAGTCGCATGAGGGACGGCAGGACGACCGCGCGGATGACGGTGGCGTCGATCAAGATCGCGGCGGCGAGCCCCACGCCGAGTTGTTTGAACTCGACGATCGACAGGGTGGCGAAGATGCAGAACACGGCGACCATGATGATCGCGGCGCTGCTGACCGTGGACGCTGACGAGACGATGCCCTGCTCGATCGCCTGCGGGGTTGGTACGCCCCGCTGGACCGCCTCGCGGATGCGGCTCACGACGAACACGTGGTAGTCCATCGAGAGCCCGAACAGGATGACGAACAGCATCAACGGTAGCCAGGACACGACCGCGCCGTTGGAGGTGAACCCGAGCACGTCCTCCGCCCAGGTGTGCTGGAACACCAGCACCAGCAGTCCGTACGAGGCAGCCACGGAGATCGTGTTGAGCAGGATCGAGGTCAACGCCACCACCACCGACCGGAACGTGACGAGCATGATCAAGAACGTCATGGCGAGTACGAATGCGACAACCGGTGGCAGCGCCGCCGCCATGCGGTCGCGGAAGTCGGCATCGCTGGCGGTACGGCCGGCCACCGCCCACTCCGTGTCCGCCACGGTGCCGACCGTCTGCGGCAGCAACTCGGTGCGCAGCCGGCGCAGTGACTGCGTCGCCACGTGGCTGTCGCTGGCGTCGGCTACGCGGACGGTGACCAGGAAGACGGTGCCGTCGGCGGACCTGCGCACGGTCGGGGGGCGGTCCTGGGCGAACTGGCTGTCTCCCTTGATCCGGGTGGAGAGCTGGGCGAGTTCTCGCTCTACCGCCGGTCCGCCGGCGGCGTTGGTGCGGATCGCAATGACGTGGCTGGTGCCGAGGTCGTTGCTCGGGAACGCCTGCGCCAGGCGGTCGTAGGTGCGCAGGATCGGGATCGAGCGGGGCAGGTCGGTGGAGGTCGGCTTTTTGAGGTTCATGACCAGTGCCGGGATGGCGACGATGAGCAGCACTCCGACAGAGATCATGAACGTCGCCAGCGGCGCGCGCAGCGCTAGCCGCAGGACCGCCGCCCAGAGGCGGCTGCGGTCCGCCCTCTGGATTCGCCGGCCGAGGAAGGGCACTCGTGGCCGGTCCACCCACCGCCCGAGGACGACCAGGATCGCGGGTAGGACCGTGAGGGATCCAACCATCGCCACCCCGACGACCAGGATCGAGCCGGTCGCCATCGAGCTGAACGTGTTGTCGCCGACCAGGAACAAACTGGCCATGGCGACCATGACGGCGACGCCGGAGACCAGTACCGCGTGCCCCGAGGTGCCGGCCGCGATCTCGACCGCGCTGCGATGGTCGCGCCCGCGTGCTCGTTCCTCCCGCTCGCGACGTAGGTAGAACAGCGAGTAGTCGACGCCGACCGCCATGCCGATCAGCAGGATGACGCTGCTGACCATTTCCCCGGCCGGGAAGATGTGCGAGGCGAACTGTGCCAGCCCCATCGCGCCGGCCGCGGCCGACAACGCCAGCACGACGGGCACTCCGGCGGCGATCAACGCGCCGAAGCTGAACAGCAGGATCACCAGCGCCACCGGCACGCTGGTCAGCTCAGCCTTGACGAAATCCGCCGCCAGCGTCTCGGTCAGCGCCTTCGCCAGGGATCCCGATCCCACCTGTTCCACCCACAGGTCGGGATACCGCTGCTGCGCCTGCGTGGTGGCCTCCAGCAGCGGTCCGACCCGCGCGTCAGCATCGTTCGCCGAACCGGTCATCTCCACCTCGACCAGCACCGCCTTACGATTGGGGGAGGTGACTGGGTCAGCGACCTTCGCCACCTCGGGCAGGACGCGCATGCGGGCAGACAGGTCGATCGCCACCGCCTGCGCACGTTGGAGATCGAGATCGCCGGTCCGCGCCGTGATCAGGACGCTCTCCGCTGCCGGGGAATCCGGGAACGCTGCGGCCTGCTCGATACGGTCTGCGCGGGCCAACTCCCCGTGCAGGCTGTCCTGCGTGGTGGCCTTCACCGTGCCGACCAGGCTGCCACCGACCACGCTGGCCACCACGAAACACAGCCAGGCCGTGATCGCGAGCCAGGGATGGTTGGAACTCCACCGGCCGACCCGCGTGGTGAAGGGCGCACGGACGGGATACCGCCGGCGGCGCCCCGCCGGTGCGGGGCCCTCAACACCCGGCGTCATCGGCCATCCTCCGACCGGCGCGAGGTTCCGTACACGCTGCCGCGTACGGCTTGGGTCCGGTTATCGGGGTGCCCGTACGGCTCGACAGGTGCGCCCGACCCGCATGGCTCGGGCTCGTTCGGTGCCGCTTCGTTGTCCCTCGCCGATCGCCCCCGGCGCATCCTGCTCAGGCGCGAAACGACGAAGTAACCCATGGCGAGCGCGCAGACTGCGATGACGACGTTCTGGAACGTCCCGACGTACGACTCGACGGAATGCCAGTTTTCCCCGAGCAGGTAGCCGGCCATCACGAACACGGTGTTCCAGATCAGACTGCCCAACGTGGTGTAGAGCAGGAACGTGGCGATCGGCATTCGCTCCACACCGGCCGGGATGGAGATGAGGCTGCGGAAGATCGGGATCATGCGCCCGAAGAAGACCGTCTTCACCCCGTGCCGGACGAACCACGCCTCCGTCTTGTCGATGTCGCTCAGCTTGATCAACGGCAGCCGCGCCGCGATCGCGCGGACCCGGTCCCGCCCGAGCGCGACGCCGACGTAGTACAGCGCCACCGCGCCCGCCACCGAACCGATTGTGGTCCAGACGATCGCGGCGAACAGGTTGATCTTTCCCTGACTGGCGGTGAACCCGGCCAGCGGCAGGATCAGCTCACTCGGGATCGGCGGGAACAGATTCTCCAGCGCAACCGCCACGCCGGCACCGGGCGCACCGAGCCGCTCCACCAGGTCGGTCACCAACCCGACCAGGCCGCCCGACGGCGCATCAGACTGCTGGGCCATCAGGCCGGCGTGCATCGACGTATCCCACAAATGGATCATGCCGACGACGTTATGGACTCACCGCAGCCCGGACCATGAGGCCGACCGCCGGCTTCGGAAGGCCAACCTCAACAGTCGGGTGCGGAAAACCGCACCCCTCCATCGAAAGACTGTCAGACGTCGACGAGGTCGTAGCCGGCCTCGTCGACCGCGGCCCGGACGGCCGCGGGGTCCAGCGGCGCAGCACTGGTGACAGTGACCCGCCCGGAGCCGAGGTCGACCTGGACGTCGTTGACACCGGCGATGCTGCTGATCTCGGTGCTGACCGAGTTCACGCAGTGTCCGCAGGTCATGCCCTGCACCTGGTAGGTGGCGGTGGTCATCGGAATGCTCCTCTCAACACCCTCATCAGGCCCCGGAGGTATCAGCGCCAGAGGTCGTGGCAGGGATCGCCTGTCCAGGGATACCTTGAGGGGGTATGTAACTCACCGCACCGTAGCATACCCCCGAGGGGTACGCTATCCTGGTGCGATGACCACACCCACTCCGATCCGCGGGTACACCGCCAGCAAGGACCAACTGCTCGCGCGGCTGCGGCGCGTCGAGGGGCAGGTCCGGGGCGTCGAGAAGATGGTCGACGACGACCGGTACTGCATCGACGTGCTCACCCAGATCTCCGCGATCCAGGCCGCCCTGGACAAGGTCGCCCTGGGGCTGCTCGACGGCCACGCCCGGCACTGCATGCACGAGGGGGCCGCCGAGGGCCGCGCCGACGAGATGGCCACCGAGATGATGGCCGCTGTCGGCCGCCTCATGAAGCGCGGCTGACCCTCCCGGCAATCGGCAGGTCGGCCAACCCCACGTGGCCCGCCCTGGCGACGCCCAGCCGCTGGACCGGAGTGCGGACTTCGCGCCGTCTCGCCAGGCTGCGGCAGCCCACGTGGGCGCCACCATTACGTCCACCGGCCGCGTCACCCTGGCAGGCACCCGTGACGACGAGATGCCGGCCGATCATGCATCGGCCGGCATTACTGCGCCCGATGTCGTGACGCGTGCCAGATCGGCGTCTGTTGTCAGGTCTCGTCACGCGACCGCTGCCGCGCCAGTCACGGTGGCCTCCAGATCGTCATGATGATCCTCCCCGGTCCGTGTCGTCTGTCATGTCGAGTCCGAACGGCTCGGTCAGCCGACCTGGGCGTTCTCGGGTTCGGTGACAGCCTGCCGACCAGTGGCGCGCGTCCGAAGACTGCTCGCGGCGATGACGGCCCCGACGGCGGCGATGACACCGGCGCCGGTGAACGCCGCCGAGTACCCGTCGGTCAGAGCCGGCAGGTCACCGAGCCGGTCCGCGCCGTACGAGGCGGCCACCGCCGTCATCGCGGCCAGACCCAGCGCCGAGCCCACCTGGTAGCTGGTGTTGACGATCCCGGATGCGAGCCCACCCTCCTCAGGTGGAGCACTGGAGATGGCCGTGCCCAGCGAGGGGATGAACGCTAGCGACATACCCAACGCGGCCACGAGCGAGGCCGGCAGGACGTCCACCACGTAGCTGCCGTCCGGCCGCACGAGAGCCAGCCATCCGAGTCCGGCGGCCAGTACCGCCAGGCCCGCAACCACCATCGGCTTCGGGCCGAACCGGTTGATGGCCCGCGGGGCCAGAGTCACCATCCCGACCATGATGAGGATGGTCATCGGAAGTAACGCGGCGCCGCTGGGGAAGGCGTTGTAGCCGAGGACCTGCTGCAGGTAGAGGTTGAGGTAGAACCACATCGGAATCCATGCCGCGCCGAGCAGAAGCTGGGCGACATTGGCCGCGGCGAGGTTCGGGGTACGGAAGATCGATAGCCGCATCAGCGGCTCCCGGCGGGCAGCCTGGATGGCCACGAACGCCACCAACGCGGCGGCCGCACCGGCGAGTGTCAGCCAGGTCTGGATGGAGTTCCATCCGACTTCCGGAGCCCGGACGACCGCGTAGACCGCCGCGGCGAGACCGGCGGTGACGGTAAGCGCCCCGGCGACGTCGAGGGAACCGCGGCGGGCGCCGCCGGCGGGCATCAGCGCCGGGGTGGCGAGTACCACGATCAGGGCGATGGGGATGTTGATGTAGAACACCCACGGCCAGCTGAGGTACTCGGTGATGACACCGCCGAGGAAGACGCCGGCGGTGCCGCCCGCCGGCGCCGCCGCGCCATAGAGCGCGAGGGCCGTGGTGAGTTCTCGCGGCTGGGCCCCGAAGAGCATCATCAGCAGCGTCAGCGCGGACGGTGCGATCAGGGCGGCGCCGACGCCCTGTGTGGCGCGGGCGGCCAACTCCACCGCGACGGTGTCGGCCAGGCCGGCGGCTGCCGATCCGGTGAGCAGGATCAGCCACCCGGCGGTGAACACGCGCCGCGCGCCGAACAGGTCCGACAGCCGACCGCCCAGCAGCAGCAGTCCTCCGAACGCCACGACGTAGGCGTTGAACACCCACGAGAGATTCTCCGGCGAGAAGCCGAGGTCGTCCTGCATCTGCGGGAGGGCCACCCCGATGATCGAGGTGTCCATGATGACCATGAACTGAGCGAGCGCGATGAGCCCGAGGCCCCACCAGCGCTTGGATCCGTGTGACATCTCCACCACTCCTTTTATGCCCCTAGGGGGTATGGGTAAGTGAACGAATGTGTACCCCCAGGGGGTATGAGTTGTCAAGCGACGTCCAGCCCCGACTCGTGCTTGCCCTCCTCGCAGCCGGCGTCCCCCTCCGTACCATTCATGGGGATTCATCGATGTTCAACGGGCCGGGTCCACGCTCGACAGGCAGCCGGCGCTGCATGTGCACCAGCGAATCGAGCTGTAGTTGCGCCACTGCCGACGTGAACCGGGCGGTCAGCACCGTCGAGGGCGTGACGGGCGCGGCGATCGACGTGGCCTGTGGCACGGTCGCGGTCACCAGCGATGCCGCGTTGGCAATCACCAACGTCCACGCGGCAGTCGAGAAGGCCGGCTACGACCTGGTGCGCTGACTGCAGGGCTGGCGTGCCCGCTTGCAACGGGCGGGCGCGCCGAGGATGTGGGGCGGGCTAAGCGGGCGGGCAGAGGACAACCAGCCGGTAGTCGTGCAGATGTGGTGGCGGCCTTGGCCGGCCGCCACCACATCCTTGTCCGGGGCTACCGGGTCAAGCGCACCCGCCGCAGCATTTGAGCATTGAGTGCCACCACGATCGTGGAGACCGACATCAGCACCGCACCAACAGCCGGGCTGAGGCTGATCCCCGCCCAGGCGAGGACGCCAGCGGCGAGCGGGATCGCCACGACGTTGTAGCCGGCAGCCCAGGCCAGGTTCTGGATCATCTTTCGGTACGACGCCCTGGACAGGCGGATCACAGCGGTCACGCCGCGCGGGTCGGACGAGGCGAGGATGACTCCGGCGGACTCGATCGCCACATCCGTTCCAGCACCGATGGCGAGTCCGACGTCGGCGCGGGCCAGTGCGGGCGCGTCATTGACGCCATCCCCCACCATCGCGACGGTCAGCCCCCGGGCCTGCAGGTCGGCGACCGCCCGGTCCTTGTCGGCGGGCAGCACCTCGGCGAAGACCTCGTCGACGCCGGGGCGGAACCCCAGGTCTGCGGCGACGGCCTCGGCGACCGGCCGAGCGTCGCCGGTGATCATCACGATCTTCCGTACGCCCTGCTCCCGCAGCTGCGCGATGGCCTCCCGTGCCTCAGGACGGATCTCGTCCTCCAGGGCGAACGCCCCGACCGCCTCCGCGCGCCCGCCGTCGGGTAGCCGGACCAGGTGGAGCACCGCCGCCCCGCGCGCCGACCAGACCTGTTCGACCCTGACCAATTCGTCCGGCACGCGCGCCCCCAACTCGCGAAGCAGGGCCGGACCGCCGACGGCATAGGTCGTGCCATCCACCACGGCCTGCACACCCCGACCGGTCAGCGACCGGAAATCACGGGCGATCGCGCGCATTCCCCGGTCCTGGGCCACGGCCACCAGCGCCTTCGCGAGGGGGTGCTCACTATCCGTCTCGACCGCGCCGGCGATGCGCAACACCTCATCCTCTGTGGTGCCGGCGGCAGCCGCTGTGGCAGTGACGGTGTGTGCGCCCTTGGTCAGTGTGCCCGTCTTGTCGAACAGCACCGCATCGACTGTGCGCATCCGCTCCAGGGCGAGGCGATCCTTGACCAGGATGCCCGCCCTCGCCGATACCGCGGTCGACAGCGCGATCACCAGTGGGATGGCCAACCCGAGGGCGTGCGGGCAGGCGATCACGAGCACCGTGACCGTGCGGACGACCGACTCGTCGAGGTCGCCCAGCGCCCACCAGACCCCGAAGGTGACCAGCGCGGCGGCGGTCGCGACGTAGAAGAGCATCGCCGCGAACCGGTCGGCGAGCACCTGGGCCCGGCCGGCTGACGCCTGCGCCTGGGCGACGAGCCGCCCGATGCCGGCCAGCGCCGTATCGTCGCCGACGGCGTCCACCCGCAGACGCAGAGCCGAGTCCGTTGCCACGGTGCCGGCCACCACCCGGTCTCCCACGCCACGTGAGACCGGTCGGGACTCCCCCGTGATCATCGACTCGTCCAACTCGGCGGCGCCCTCGACGATTCGGCCGTCTGCCGGCACCCGAGCGCCGGAACGGACGAGGACCAGATCACCGACCCGCAGTTGGCTCACCGGCACGGGGTGCAGCTCACCGCTGTCGTCGATCCGCTCGGCGTCGTCGGGCAGCAGCGCCGCCAGCGCGGCAAGCGCGCCCTGCGCCTGGCCGATCGCCTTCATCTCCTGCCAGTGACCCAGCAGCATGATGGTCACCAGAGCGGCGAGCTCCCACCAGAAGTCCAGGTCGAACAGCTTCAGGCTGGTGGCCAGTGATGCCGTGTAGGCGACGGCGATCGCCATCGTGATCAGCAGCATCATCCCCGGGGCCCGGTCCCGGATCTCGCGGACACCGCCGACCAGGAACGGCCATCCGCCGTAGAAGAAGACCACCGAGCCGAGGACCGGGCCGACCAGGCTCATGCCAGGGAAGTCCAGGGTGTAACCGAACCAGTTCATCACCATGTGACTGGTCACGACGATCGGCAGCGTCAGGGCGAGGCTCAGCCAGAACTTGCGCCGGAACTGCTCTGGGTCGTGGCCGGCGTGCTTGTCATGCCCTCCGTGCCCCGCGTGGCCGTGGTGAGCTGCGTGGTGGTGGCTATCGTGTCCGCCGGCATCCTCGCTCGGTAGCCGGGTCTGCGTCCCGGTCGAGTAGGTCGGGTCGTTTCTGTGGTGTGGCACGCGGGGCTGTGGGGCGCCTGGGGCCGGACCGTGGCGGGGATCCGTCGTCCGGGCGTGGCCCTCGTGGGAGTACTCACGCGGCGTTACGTGCACGTCCGTCGCGTTCTCGTGCCCGCTGTGTTCGTGTCTCATACCGTCCACCTCCACCCAGCACCATATACCCCCTAGGGGTATACCGAAACTACCCCTACCCCTGAGGGGTACGAAGCGGGTTCGCGGAGCGACCGCCGCTGCTGGACGGGCAACTGACGCGGCCAACGCTGGCGGATCAGAAGTGGGCGGGGCTGCCGTCAGTGCTGTCGGGGACAGCTGCTCTACATGGGAAGGAGCACCCGTTGGCGATCGTCCAACGCCGGGAGCTCGCGCCGCTGCTGTCCCCACCCAGGTTGCCGCGCCACGGCATCGTCGTGCACCCCTGGCCGCAGCCGCTGCCGGCGAGTTGGATCGGGCAGTTGGACCGACCCGAGCCGCAGCGCTACACGCACGTGCAATCAACGGTGGTGGCTCAGATCGAAGTGGACACCGCTTTCGAGTGAAGCGGGTGGCTCAACGGCTATCGGCGGCAATCTGATCTAGGTGTTTCCCCAGCTGACCGGCGTCTGCGTCAGGACAGCAGGATGATTGCACTGTGCAACTACTGTGAGACTGTTGCCGCTATTGCGCTCAGTATGGGGCAGCGCGACACCAAGCCTGGGAGACCTTCACACCAATGACGACCCCCTACGACCCTGCCCAAAATCAGCCGCCCGCCGGCCAGCAGCCGATGCCGCCGACCGCGCAGTTCCCGCAGGTGCCCGCCGGCCAGTTCCCTCCGCCCGCCGGGCAGTACCCTCCGCCCGCCGGCCAGTTCCCTGCTCAGCCCGGCCAGGTCCCGCCGCCGCCCGGCGGCTGGCACGACGTCGCGCCGGCGCCCGCCGCCCGCAAGCGCCCCGCCTGGCTGGTCCCGACCCTCATCGGCGTCGGCGCCATGGTGGTGCTGTGCTGTGGCATCGGCGCCGTCGGCGCCATGTTCGGCGACTCGAAGCCGGCGAGCGTGTCGGCGAGCGAGCCCCCGGCGGTGGCCAAGCCTGCGGACGCGACGACCACGGCGCCCACCACGACCGCCCCCGCCACGACCGCTGCCGCTCCGGCACCGGCGAAGACCACCGCAGCCCCGGCACCGGCGAAGCCGGAGACCTTCGGCATCGGCGACAAGGTCCGCGGCGGTGACTTCGAGTTCACCGTCAAGAGCGAGAAGTGTGGGATCTCCCAGGTCGGCTCCCAGTTCCTGAACACCAAGGCACAGGGCACCTTCTGCAAGGTCAGCGTGACCGTCAAGAACGTCACCAAGAGCGCGCATACCTTCCACGCCGACGGGACTCTCACCGCACAGGACGCCAGCGGCCGGGAGTACGAGGCCGACGGGGAGGCCGGGATCTACGGCAACAGCGATGGGCAGGGGTTTCTCGACGAGATCAACCCAGGCAACTCGGTGACCGCGAACGTCTACTTCGACGTGCCGAAGGGCACCAAGCTGAAGACGATCACGTTCGACGCCGGCCTGTTCACCCTCGCCGAGGACGCCGTCGTCACCCTGTGACAGTGACGATGTAGGAGCGGGTCACCCGGCCGGCCTGATTCACCCTCTGACTGGCGATACTGCCTTCCGGCAGAGTCGTCGGTTTGTCCGGGTGACCTGTTCCTGCACTCACCGGCCCGACGTTCGCAGGGGCACGCGCGACCTGCTGACGCTGCCGTCGTTCTACCGCTCGTGGGGGTCCAAGAGTCACTGTCCGGTCACCAGCGAAAAGCTATCCGATGCCTGTTCACAGGGCGTCGTGGGTTGCCATCGTTGCTGGCCGGTTGACGACTTCTGGCGGCGTCTTGTGCCCCGTCTGAGCCCCGTCTGTGCCCCGAGTGCCTGTCGGGCGGCCTCGCCCATCGGGTCGTCACGGGTGGGCAGCCCCTGGATGGTTGGCAGCACTTCCTCCTAGAAGACACCGTGCAACCGGCGCAGTTCAAGTGCCGGATGCTCGGCGTCGTCGACCCGCACGTCCCAGAGCGGGTACGGCTGGTCGCCGATCACCGTCACGGTCGCCGACCGTGCGCCGTCCCGGTCACCACCGGTCTCCTCGCCGGCGCCGACGGCCAGCACGAGCCGCTCGGCCAGGTCGAGTTCCCGGCTGCCCTCGAACACCCGGACGATCTCCGCGAGGGTCTCCGGGCCCACCAGGCGGTTGCCCTGCACCGCGTAACCCGGCCCGGTGCGGTGCCCCGCCCAGTCCCGCGTACAGGAGCCGGTGAAGGCGTCAGACCGACCCTGACGGTCGACCATGCCGACCTGCCGCACCTCGCGACCCGGGTCCCAGGCCAGCAGCTCGGTCAGGACGTCCTGCGGCGAGCGGCCCTCGCCGAGCAGCGGCAGGCCATCGTAGGCCAGGAACGGGTTGGGGGTGGCCTGGGTTGCCACCGCACCACCGCCGGCGTGAACGTGTGCGACGAGCTTGCCGACCGCGGGTCTGGCCGTCAGGGCTCCCACCCCGAGCTGACCGGTACGCGGACACCGCGCGGCGATCGAGAAGGTCACGATCGGCAGGTACCCGGACGAACCCCGGACATGCCACATCCCCGCCTCGCATGCTGCCGCCTTCCGGATCGTTATTGCTCGCGGTCGGGCCTGTGCTGCATCAGGTCAGCGGGCCTGTCCTGCGGCGTCATACTGCCGGTCAGCCCGGGGTCGGTCGACCCCTGCGTGCTTGCGCGACGCCCAGCCACTCGCCGAGCCGACGGCGGACCCGGCTGCGGCGATATCCCCCTTGCACCGCCCCGATCGGTGGTGGATCGAACAGCGATCCCAACCCGGGTGCCGCTGTGGCCGGCTTGGTCAAGAACGTCGCGCTCCACCGGGCGACCAACGACTCGGTGGCACGCGGTGACATTCGATGGGCGAACAGCGCCAGGTGTGAGACCACACCGGTTGTTAACTGCCTGCGCGGGCGGCGGGCGCATGCGAGGATCTTGGCGGCGAGACGCTCAGGTGCGTACGCGGGCGGGATAGCTCGTAGTTGGCGGCCCGAGTGGTTGGCGGCCCGCTCGAAGAACGGCGTGTCGACCGGCCCGGGTAAGACGAGACAGACCCGTATCCGAGGATGGCGGGCGACCGCCTGCTGAAGGTTCAGGGCCAGCCCTCTGATGGCGAACTTGGTCATGGAGTAGAGCGGGACCAGTGGGTTCGGGAACACAGACAGCAACGACCCGAGGAGCACGAGGGTCCCGTTGCCCTGCGCCTGAAATGTAGCTAGCGCGGCGCGGGCGCACAGCGCGCTGCCGAATACGTTCGTGTCGACCAGCCGACGAATCTCGTCCACCGATTCGGAGCCCAGCGGCCCGGCAATGCCGACGGCCGCCGCTTCGACCCAGACGTCTATCTGCCCGAACCGCTGCACCGCCAGCCGGGTCAACCGCTCGACGGCCACTGGGTCTGCAATGTCGGTCGGCACAACCAGCACCTGCCCGCCTCGTGCCCGGCAGTCGTGTTCCACCTCCGCGAGCGCGTCTGGGCTGCGCGAGGCGAGTACCAACCTGGCCCCGTCGGCAGCGAACGCCAACGCCGTCGCGCGGCCAATTCCGCTCGACGCCCCCGTGATCAGCACCACGGCGTCACGGAGCGTTCTACGCCTGACCATCACACCTCCCGCAACGCAGCACACAACGAGATAAACGTTCTACCCACGGGTGTGACCATCACTCCCAGGGCGCATCACGCTGCCTGCCGAACTGCGGCAAGCCGCCGGGAAGGCCGAGAGACGGGTTGATCATCGCCGGCTGACGGCCGGGCTTTCGACGCCGCAAGAAGTTGGGCAATAAGGCCTTGGGGCACGCAACGAATGACGTCAGCTCAACTGCTTGCCGCCTGCCCGCCCGGCAAGCGGAAGCGACCGATGCTGGCACCTTCGGAGCCGGTCGCTGTCACCGCTGCTGTCGAAAGCTAGTGGCTCGACTCGCGGCGCGAGCGCTTCGGACCGCCGCGCTCCAAAAGGACGTCAGAGGGGCTGCACGCTGCTGACCGGCACGAAGCCGCGGGCCCGATAGTTCGCCAGCGCGTGAGGGTGATCCCAACTTGAGGTACGCAACCAGGCGCGCCGCGTCCGCCCTCCGAGCTCTACACCGTTCTGCGGCCCCAGCAGGTTCCATGCGGCATGCGTCAACAGTGACAAGGAGTAACCGCCGTACCCATGTCCTATGTACTCTGGCCTGAGACCGAAGGTGTCCAGTTCCACCTCCGGCCCTGAATGCCAGCGCAGACAGCCCCAACCGGCCAGCTTGTCGTTCACATGGATCCACCAGTGCTGCAACGCCGGATCGCTGAGCCAATCGACCCAGTTTTGTCTTGACCATGCCAGGCTCGACCATCGATGCGCCAACGCAATGCGATCGTGTACCTCCTGCAACTGCGACAAGCTGTCCCCGGCCGGGTCCTTGACCGGCACCAGGGCCAGCCCCTCGACAGCCCTCGCCCACCGCAGCTGACCAGGACTCGTCATCTGCAGGCACGTGATCAACTTCTCGGAGTGCACGCCCTATCGTCTCCCAGGGGACGGATCGCAGCTGCGCCTGGCATCGATCAGAAAGGGCCTGGATGCTCGGGTTCAGCCGCAGGAGAGGATGGGCTGCTCCAACGGCACGCCCACCGTGCAGAGCCGACATTCTTGAGGTTCCCATAATGTGTTAGGCCATGAAGCCAGCGTTGTCAGTGGCACGGAGGCCAGGGATTGCTGCCGTAGAGCCGTTTCGCCCAGCTGCAGCAGTGCAGCGATCACGACCGGTTCGGCACCACTCGCCCGCACCGCAGCGGCCGTCGAACACACGGCGGATCCGGCGTTTATGACGTCATCCACGATTGCCACGCGCCTGCCGCTGATGAGGGCGGAGAATGCCTGAGGCAGCCGGTAGCGGGCGGAGTACAGCTGGCCAGGCGCATATGCGACCCGCTCGGCGTAGGCAAACGGCAGGGCTAGCCGCTCAGCGACTCGATAAGCGAGCAATGCACCACCGACAAGTGGACCCACCACTGCCTCGACGTTGTAGGCGGTGAGCGAATCGGAAAGCGCCAGCACGAGCGGCTCGAGGGCTGCGGGCCGCCACAGCATGGCGTCAAGGTCGAGCAGGAGATGCCCGTGATGGCCTGATTCCAACAAGAAATGACCGTCGCGAGCGGCAAGCAGCTCCCGCAGCGTGTCGTCCATGAGGGCAATGGTGTCACGCACAGCGAACCCACCCTGGTCGCCTTTACCGCATGGCGCGCCTGCGATAGTCCACGGCGACGGCAATCAGCAGCGGACCCCAGGCGAGCAGGGGAACGTAGTACCGCAAGATGTCCCAGCCCGGCCGATCGTGCACGACAGCGTCCTGCACCGCTGTCGGACTCCACCCCCGGTCGACGAAATGGAACGCCTGGTTCAGCACGAAGTAGACGCAGATGACCACGAGCAGTAGGCCGCCAGTGATCGCCAGCCGGGTCACCGCGCCAGGCGCAAGTGGTCTGCCGCCCAGCCACCGAGGAAGACGCTGACCCCACTGATGCACGAGCCCGAGCGTCAGCACGGCCAGGGCCATGGACAACACGGACAGGAAGATCAGATACCAGCCGACCGTGCTGCCCATAGCTGCCGTCACCCGCCAGATGGCCGACGGAAGAACACACAGCGGCACAGCGTAGGCGGCGGCAACCGCCCAACGAGACGGGCGGACGGGGGTGGGACTCACGGCTCCCTCCAATCATCGACTGCCCATCACCCTTCCCTGAGCGCCCGCGACCGGACTCCCCCCGCAGAACCAACTGCCTCGCTCGCTCGGGGGACCGTCAACCCCGAGCGTGGCGCTCGCCGCGCGGCAGAGCGGGACGCGCCGATGACGTCGCGATGGGGATGCGCCGC
Organism: Micromonospora cremea; assembly: GCF_900143515.1. Lineage (NCBI taxonomy): Bacteria > Bacillati > Actinomycetota > Actinomycetes > Micromonosporales > Micromonosporaceae > Micromonospora > Micromonospora cremea. Next base: position 2,860,300 of record NZ_FSQT01000001.1, read on the forward strand.
ATGCAACCCGCGCAGGCCCTTGGCCGCCGCATCCCCACCACGGCCGGCGGCGACTCACGCTACGGCGCGGCGGTGCGACGACCGCCGCGCCCCGGCTGGCTACCGACGACCACCTCACCCGTCAACGGTTTGTCGTTCTTCGGCGGCCCTCCGGCTTTCCGCGTTTTCCTTGTCTAGCGGTACGTGCGGTCGCCGTGTCGGCTCTCGCTGAGGAAGAGAGCACCGCACGGTGGCTGCGGCGTCAGCCCTGGCGACGGTTCCAGGGGCCGGTGACGGCGTATGTGATGCCCGGGTTGTAGACGTTGAAGAACATGGTCCGGCCGTCGGCGGAGAACGTCGCGCCGGCCAGCTCGCCGTACTGCGGGTCCTCGGCGGTGCCGACGTTGACCCGGTTCTGGGCAAAGACGAACACCTCGCCGTCGGCGGTCGTACCGAGGATGTGCTGGTCCCCGATTCCGTCCTCGCACATCATCAGGCCCCCGTACGGGGACATGCAGATGTTGTCCGGCGCATCGAACTCTGGGTTCTCCAGTGCCGGCGTGGGGCGGGTGAAGATGGTTTCGAGGCGCAATGTGTTGGCTCGGGGGTTATACCGCCAAACCTGCCCGTCGTGGTCGCGGGCCGAGCCCAGCTCACGCCGGGCGAACGACGAGACGAAGTAGGCGCAGTGGTCCTTCTCCCCCCACCAGGCGCCCTCGATCTTGTACCCACCAGTGATCGGCTTGCGGTAGTCCTGCGCACGGACCGACTCCGTCGTCGCCAGGGGGTCCGGCACGTCGAGCCACTCGATGCCGGAGAAGGACATGCCCGCCTCGGTCACCACGGACAGGTCCGGCAGGTCCGGGACGTGCAGAGCCTGCAGCACACCGCCTGCCCGCAGGCTCCCGTGACCGCCGAGCGGCCGGTTCGGCAGGAAGCGGTAGAAGCTTCCCAGCGGCGCCACGAACGCGTCCTCGGTCTCGTAGACGATGCCGGTGTGCGGGTCGACCGCGACTGCCTCGTGCTGGAACCGACCCATTGCGGTCAGCGGTGCCGGGTCGGTGTTGCGAGCATCGTCGTACGGGTCAACCTCGAAGATGAACCCGTGGTCCTTTGTGTACCCGCGGGTCCCCGCCTTGTCTTCGGTCTCCTCGCAGGTCAGCCAGGTGCGCCACGGGGTTTGGCCGCCGGAGCAGTTGATGGCTGTGCCGCCCAGGCTGACGTGCTCGGAGATTGCGCGTCTTGATGCTCTGACGATGATCGTGCTGGTCCCGCCCCCGGCGGCCGGGTCGTACGTACGTTCCGGCGGAGCCACGACCCTGATCGTCGCGGTCGGGGAGCACTCATGGTTGCGGACCAGGCGGGTGCCGCGCGCCTTGTCGGCGAAGGCACCCATACCGTCGAACCGGCTCGGCACGATGCCGCCGTCCGGCCGGACGGCGCCTTCACGGGACAGCACCGTGTAGCGGAACCCCACCGGCAGGTCGAGCATGCCGGCCGGGTCAGGCACGAGCGGACCGTACCCGACATCCGGGCCGGACACCCCCAGCGCGGGTGCCGCGGTGAACAGGGCGTCGACCGAACCGGCCACGGTCACGGCGAGACCGGCTGCGGCTGAGCGGGACAGGAACTGGCGGCGAGACAAAGACACGGACATACCTCCTGGACGTCGCGGCCCGTTGCGGCCCGGGCGGATATCGACCCGAACCGCTCGATCCACTAGGTCACATCCCGGCTCACCCGTCAAGGCATCGACCGAATTGATCGCCGTGCCGATACGGGATCCCGGTCCCAGTCCGGCGCCGCCAGACAGGCGTCCCACGCCCCCTCCGCAGCCATCGCATCGAAGAACCTGCCTGCGTTCACCGAAGCGAGCCGGCGGTACGACCAGGTCGGCGGCACCGCATGCCCTCGAGGCAGGCACGACGCTGTGCTACCGGCTGGCCGCAAACAAACGTGAGGTGGACGCTCCTATGCCGCGTCAAGTGATCGTGGTGGGGTTTCGAGGCGTCGGTAGAGCTCTCGGGCGACGTAGCGCTTGAGGCAGCGTTTGATTTCTCGGTCGGTTTTGCCTTGGGTCCGGCGGCGGTCGGCGTAGGCGCGGGTGCGGTCGTCGTGTTGTAGGCGGGTCAGGACGATGGTGTGTAGGGCGCGGTTGAGTTGGCGGTCTCCTGAGCGGTTGAGTCGGTAGCGGACGGTTTTGCCGGAGGACGCCGGGATCGGGGCGGCGCCGGCGAGCATGGCGAACGCGGCGTCGTCGCGGCAGCGTCCTGGGTGGGACCAGGCGGTGAGCACGGTGGCGACGACGATCGGTCCGACGCCGGTGAGGTGAAGCAGGTCCGGTCGCCAGGAGCGGACGATGGCACGGATCGCTTTGTCGTGTTCGGTGGCTTCGGTCTCGAGGAAGCGGGACGCGGCGGGCGAGGTCCCGCAACACGGTCAGGTAGGTGAACACCTCGACGTCTGCGCTGGTGGTGGGGCGCAGTCGGGTGGCGGTGGTGAGCATGACGCGGGTGCTCTGGCCGCGGGAGCGGGCTCGCACCACCTCGGGAGCGGTGATCACCATGGCGTGCAGCTGTCGCTGGGCGTCGGCGCTGGCTTCCACGGCGGCGCGGCGGGCGGTCAGCCGCACCTGCAACGCTGCTCGTTGCGCGCCGGTCTTGGGCTGAGCCAGGCGCGTGCGGGCCAGGGCGTCGCGGGCGGCGCGTTCGGCGTCGATCGGGTCGGACTTCGCCCCGGCGCGGCGGGCCGGGCGCAGCGGCCGGTCCAGTTCGACGACCAGTTCGCCGGCGCCGGCCAGGTGCCGGGCCAGGCCGGCACCGTAGCCGCCGGAGCCTTCCAGCGCCCAGGCCCGCAGCCCCGAGTGTTGCTCGGCCAGGGCCACCAGTTGCGCATAGCCGTCCGGGTCGGTGCTCACCGTGACCCGGGCCAGTACCCCGCCGGTACGGGTGTCGAGCAGCGCGGCGGTGTGCGTGTTTTTGTGCGTGTCGACGCCGATGACGACCTCGACCAGTTCTGCCAGCATGGACATGCGTTCTCTCCTCACCGTGGGGACGCAAGGGTCCGGTCCGGTGCGGAGATGGCAGGACTGTGATGAGACACGCCAGCCGCTAACTGGCGGTCAAGCTCCTGATCAGGCCAAACGTCTCCCGCCGGGCCGGCGCCGGCAGCAGCAGGCGGACAAGTCCCCCCAAAGGCACGAAGCCAGTCAGACGAAGGGTCACGCCCACCACTGCCAGCCATCAGCTCACCACTGCTGAACCGATCCCGCCATGCTCACAGTCAGCCGAGGCGGGTCGCCTCCGCCCGCAAGTGGTCCAGAAAATGCGTGACCGCCGGCGACGGCGTCCTGCCCCGCACGGTCGCCGCGAAAATCTGCCGCGTCGACTCGTCGTCCGGATGCAGGCGTAGCAGGGCGATGTCCGGCGGGGTTCCGCGTATTGCCAGGGCCGGAACCAGGGCCACCCCCAACCCGGCGGCGACGCATCCCAGCTTGCCGGTCCACTCGGCCGCGACGATGTCGATGCGCGGCGTGAAGCCGCTGGGCAGGCTTGCGCGGAGCAGCGTCTTCTCCGCGGTGGCCGAGCCCACGACGAACGCGTCTTCCGCGAGGTCCGCCAGGCGCACCGAGCGGCGGCGCGCGAACCGGTGGTCGCGGGCGACCGCGACCAGTAGCCGCTCGTCGAGCAGATGCCGCAGGTCGAACCGTTCACGGTCCAGCTCGCCCGCGGGCGAGGTGCTGACCACGGCGACGTCCGCCTCGTCCTCGATCAGGCGCTCCAGCAGCCGCGGCGTCACGCCCTCGACCAGCGACAGCGAGATTTGTGGGTACGCCGAGCGGAACGACGCCATCGCCCGGGGCACGAGGGCCGCGACCGCGGTCGGGAAAGCGCCCACGCGCAGCCGCCCCCGGCCGAGTCCGCGCAGATCGTCGAGGTCGCGCCGGGCGGCGGCGAGTCGGTCGAGGACCGCTTCGGCGTGCGGGAGCAGCCCGCGGCCCTCCTCGGTCAGGGCGACGCCGCGGGGCAGCCGGTCGAAGAGCTTCGCGCCGACGTCGATCTCGAGCGCGGCGATCTGGCGGGAGACGGCCGACTGGGTGAAGCTGAGGGCGCGGGCGGCGGTCGTGATCGAGCCGTGCTCCGCGACGGTGCGGAACACCTCCAACAGCTGAGTCTCCATGGCAGATATGGTAACCACGCATGGCAGGCATGCGAGACATTCGTTGGTGGCATGACTCGCGCCGGTCTAGCGTTGCCAGCATGAAGATCATCGCGGTCCTCGGCACAGGACGTATGGGTACGCCGATCGCGCGCCGCCTCCTCGCCGGCGGTCACCGGGTCACGGTGTGGAACCGCAGCCCGGCGCGTTCGGAGCCGCTGGCCGCGAACGGCGCGACGGTGGCCGAGAGCCCGCCCGCCGCGGTGGACGGCGCCGACGTCGTCATCGTCATGCTCACCGACGCCGACGCGGTCGAAGCGGTGCTGTTCGGGCCTGACGGCGCCGCCGCCGCGCTCCGACCGGGGGCGGTTGTGGTGCAGATGTCGACCATCGGGCCGGACGAGGTCCGGGCGGTCGCCGGACGCCTCCCGGCGGGCGTCTCGTTCCTCGACGCCCCCGTCGGCGGCAGCGTCAACGCCGCCCGGGCCGGCAGGCTGGCGATCTTCGCGGGTGGCTCTGCCGACGCCCTGGAGAGCGCGGCTCCGGTGCTGGAACAGCTCGGTTCCGTCCGGCACTGCGGCCCGATCGGGGCTGGCGCGGCCGTCAAGCTCGTCGCGAACACGGGCCTGGTGACGGCGGTCGCCGGGCTGCGCGACGCGCTGACCGTCGCCGCAGCGCTCGGCGTCGACCGGCAGACCGCCCTCGATGTGCTCGGCCGTGGACCCCTCGCCTCCGCGGTCGAACGTGTCGGAGCGCCCGGCGCTTCGTTCGCAGTCGCGTTGGCGGCGAAGGATGCGCGGCTGGCACTGCGTCTGTCGGCGTCGGCTCCCGCGCTCGAGGCCGCCCTCGACCTGATGCAAGCCGCGCCCGACCAGGACGCAGACCTCTCCTCCCTCGTCTCTGCCGACTCTGTGAAGGAATCCTGATGAACCTCACCCTGGACAACCCCGCATCCGTCGCGGCCCCGTTCGGCGACCGCTTCGCCCACGTCGCCCGGATCGACGTCGGCGGCGGCTCGCTGCTGATGCTCGCCGGACAGGTCGCCGTCGACGACGACGGCAAGGTTGTCGCCCCCGGAGACGCCGGCGCTCAGGCCGAACGGATCTTCGAGATCGTCGGCGGCGTGCTCGCGGCGCACGGTGCGAGCTTCGACGACGTGCTGCACATCCGTACGTTCATGACGGATCTAGGGGATCTTCCGGCGTACGGGGCCGTCCGACGCCGCCTCTTCCAGGGCACACCGCCGCCGGCGAGCACGACCGTCGAGATCAGCAAGCTCTTCCTGCCAGGCGCCGTGCTCGAGGTCGAAGTCACGGCCGTGGTCCGTTCGCGCTAGGGAATCGACCTCGCGCGGCGTAGATCATCGTGGGTGAGCATGCCCCTAGACTCCCGGTGTCTCGGAACTCGACAGATGGGAAGTTCTCGTGCGTCGCTGGACGGCCACCTTGACCCTGATCGTGCTGCTCACAGGGTGCGGTGGAGGCGAACAGGTCGACCCGCAGGCTCCACAGCCGGTTTGGCAGAGCGTCGCGCCGACCACCCCGGCCACGCTGACGCCTGCCGAGGCAAAGAGGCGCTACCTGGCAATCGTGGCGCCGTACAACACCACGTTGGAAGAGCTGGAGGACGCGGTCAACGCCGGGAAGCCGTGGCGGACGGTCCGCACGCTGGCCGCCGACGTGGCCCGGACCAACGAAGCACATGCGGTTGAGCTACGCGAGACGGTCTGGCCGGCAGAGGTCCGGGCGCCGATGGGCGCACTCCTCAAAGAAAACGACGTCGCGTTACGGCATTGGCGGCGAGCCGGCGAGGCGGCGGACGCCGACGCGCTGATGCGGGAGATCCGCGCAGCAGCGGCGCACAGCGGAGCCAGGGAGGCCGGCAAGGTCCGCACCGCGCTCGGGCTGCCCGCCTACCGGGAAGGCTGACCGCCTGCTGCCCGCGATCGAACGCCTCGGCGCCAAACAAGACGGGGGCAAGCGTCCGGCCCGAGTCCCGGTGGATGTCCACCAGACTCGGGCCGGATGCGTTCGTCGCGAAGGCCGACAGGCGTCGACCCTGGCCTGAGCGTCGGTCACCGTTACGATCGCCAAGAGCCCGGGCACGGTCCTGGCCGAGGGGATCGAAGCCCGGTCACCGGTTCGCCGGCAAAAGTTCATTTCCTGGGCTACGTGTTTCATTGACCTGCACCACGCGCCGCGACCAATCGGTCAGCACCGTGCAGGCGATCCCTTCCACGTTCGGAGACACCGTGGCAGCTCCAGCAAGGGGATCAACCGCTTCGGCGGTTACCCCACTGGCGCGGGCTCTGGACCGAGCCCCGGCCGCCGGATCGCTGGCCCTTTCCATGCGGTTGAGGCGAGGCCACCTTGCCCTTCGCGCGTCGGGCAGCCCGATTTGCGTAAACCGCATCCTCGTCGGTCTCGGTCTCGGCCGTGGTTGGCGTGTCGGCATCCTCGGCGTGGACGTCTTGAGCCGGCTCAGGCTCCAGCATCGGTATCTCCCTGGATTCGTGGGGTGCCCTAAGGACCGTCGCCAGCCGGCGGAGCCGGACTGCTCGACGCCGGTGGGGGCACCTTGACGGTATCGCAATACCGAGCCCGTCCGATCGACGGTCCGTAGGCCCAGCGCGAATGGCGACCGCCGTTAGATCTGCGGCAGTCGATACGCGACCGAGGGCTGACCGGAAGTGTCACCCAACCGCCCGATTTGATCTTCAACGGCCGAGCATACTGCCCGCCGTTCCGGTGTGGCACGCCGCGTCGACGTACGGCCGCGCTGGCCCGACCGGGACCGGCGCCAACCGCTCACCGACACCTCGGCCTCTTGCTGAACCAGCATGAACGCAAACGGTGTGCGCTGCAGTTGATCTCGGCGCACCGTGGGGCAATGGTCTGTGTCGCCCCTCGGACACAGACCATTGCCCCACCGCCCATGATGATCGGCAAGTCGCGCACTCGCGCATGCCCGTCAACGGCGAACCAGCCGTCGCCAAACGAGGGCTGCGCTCCCCGTCTACGCCGTCCTAGGAGGCTGGGTATCCGGGTGCCCGGGAAATGGACGCGAATCGCCCTCGCGTTGCTCCGGACGCGACTACGGTCAGACCAGTGGTCGATGACCTCAGCGCGGTGGAGGCACTCAAGGCGGACCCGACCCTGTCCGGGTTGCGCCGTTCCCTGGAGGCGTACTACGGCGACCCGGCCCGCGAGGCGGCGATGGACGCGTTCTACGCGCCCCTGGTCCGCCCAGGGGACCTGGTCTTCGACGTCGGCGCGCACGTGGGCGACCGGCTCGGCAGCTTCCGGCGGCTGGGCGCCCGCGTGGTGGCCGTCGAGCCGCAACCGCTCTGCACCCGGGCCCTGCGCGCCCTCTACGCGGACGACGACCGGGTGACCGTGGTGGAGGCGGCGTGCGGGGCGTGTACCGGGCCGGTGCGGCTGCACGTCAACTCGGCGAACCCGACGATCTCCACGGTGTCGGCGGGTTTCCTGCAGGCCGCCGAGGGGGCCGGCGGCTGGGAGGACGAGATCTGGGACGTCGAGATCGAGGTGGCCGGAACCACACTCGACACCCTGGTCGCGGCGCACGGTGTGCCGGGCTTCGTCAAGATCGACGTGGAAGGGTTCGAGGACGCCGTGCTGGCCGGGTTGAGCCGCCCCCTGCCGGCGCTGTCCTTCGAGTTCACCACCATCGAACGGGACCTGGCCGCGCACTGCCTGGACCGGCTCACCCGGCTGGGCTTCACCACGTTCACCGTGGCGCTCGGCGACGAGATGGCGTTCGCCCTTGATGGCTGGCGGCCGGCGGGCGAGGTGGCGGCGTACCTGCGGGCGCTGCCCCACGAGGCCAACTCGGGCGACGTCTACGCCCGCGCCCGGCCCGCCTGACCCGCCTGGCGGACGTCAGGCAGCGGCGAAGGCGGCGAGCCGGTCCAGGCCGGCCGGTTCGGTCATCGGATCACGGTAGGCGCCGGCACGCCCCCGGACGACCCGGTTTCCTCGCATTGACGCTGGTCACACGCCGTCCACCCGATCTTCCCAGCGGCGTCCGCCCGGCCTGCAACCCTGCCAGGACCTTCGTCCACGTGCCGTCACGCTGCCAGCGCCGGAACCAGCGGTACAAGGTCTGTCGCGGCGCATAACGCCCTCGACCCGGCTCCGCAGGCAGGACGCGCCGCACCCCCGCCCACTGAGCGTCGGTGAGATCGTGCCGCCTCCCTGCCGCTACCCTCGCCGGCCTCCAGGTGAATGGCGCCTCCGGGCGTCCGCATGATCGGCGGCCCAGATCGTCCTCAGTGACGACGCAATTCGCCGGGCGCCGGGGTCAGGAGGGAGTCGCCCGGGCCGTGACTGCCCGCCGGGTACTCCTGCAACGGCACTGCTCCCGCCCGCCATGCCTCGAGCACCGGCTCCACGATGCGCCAGGAGTCCTCGACGGTGTCGCCCCGCACCGACAGCGCCGGGTCGCCCTCGAAGGCCCCGCGCAGCACCTCGCCGTACGGCGGCAGCTCCCCCGGCCCGAAGTCGGCCGCCAGGTTCACCTGATCGAGTTCCAGCGGGTTGCCCGGACCGTTGATGTTGACGTCAAGGCTCAGCCGGTCCGGCCCGAAGCCGATCCGCAGCCGGTCCGGCTGCTCGTAGCCGGTCAGCCCGGTGGGTACCCGGGGCGGCTGTTTGAAGGTGACGACGGCTTCCTCGCGTTTGCCGGCCAGGGCCTTGCCGGACCGCAGCCGGAACGGCACACCCGCCCAGCGCCAGGTGTCCACGGCCAGCACCACCTCGGCGAGCGTCTCAGTCTCCCGGTTCGGGTCGATGCCCGGCTCGTCGGCGTACGCGGGCAGCCGCCGCCCGGCCGCCTCCCCGGCCGTGTACCGGGCCCGCCTGCTCCATCGCACCGGGTCGTCGTCCCATACCCGCGTGGCCCGCAGCACCTGTGCCTTGCGGCCGCGCAGGTCCCGGGCATCCAGTGTGGGCGGGGCGTCCATCGCGATCAACGCAAGGACCTGCAGCAGGTGGCTCTGCACCATGTCGACGAGCGCGCCAGCGCCGTCGTAGTAGCCGGCGCGGCCCTCAAGGCCCAGGGTCTCGTCGAAGACGACGTCCACGCAGGCCACGTGCGCCGAGTTGAGCACCGGCTCGAAGATCCGGTTAGCGAAGCGCAGCCCGAGGATGTTCATGACCGTGGACTTGCCGAGGAAGTGGTCAATGCGGTGCACCTGGTCCTCCGGCACGAACCGGGCCAGGATGCCGTTGAGGGACCGCGCCGAGACGGCGTTGGTGCCGAACGGCTTCTCCAACATCAGCCGGGTGCCGGGCGGCAGGCCGATGCGGGCGAGCGCGGCGGCGGCCCGGGCGGTGATCATCGGTGGCAGCGCGAAGAAGATCACCAGCCGGCCGCGACAGTCGGTCAGCAGCCGCCGCAGGTCCTCCTCGCGGGTGACGTCGGCCGAGACGTACCGAGTGGTCCGGACGACCTCGGTCGCCCGGGGACCGTCGGCGCCGACCGTCGCGAAGGCGTCGGCCACGCGGCGGCGCCACCGCTCGTCGTCCCAGTCCTCAGTGCCGCTGCCGCTGCCGATCAGCGTGAGGCCGGGCTGGGCGCCGGTGTCCACCAGTCGGCCGAGCCCGGGCAGCAGCAGGCGCGCGGCCAGGTCACCGGTGCCGCCCAGCAGCAGCAACGTCTGGGAGACGCGGTCCCCGGCGGCGGGAAGGTCGGCCACGGGACCTGGGGCGCTCGGAGGCGATGTCGTCATGCAACCACCATGCCCTGCCGGTCGGGCAGGTTGGCGCCCCTTTAGGGGGACGAGCCCCCGGTCGTTGCGCATCGAAGCCGGCTCCGGTCAGGCCGGGATCAGCGTCCTGTCGCCTGCGGACGTGGACGACCTGAACCTGCGCCTCGCCGCCGAGGACCGCACCGACGTGTGGTGGCTGCGCGCCGCCGTGTTCGTCCGGAGACGAAGGCCGGGTTCTGGCGTGGCTACTCGCGGACCCGGTCGACCCGGCCGCCGTCGAGGCTCACGTGGCCGCGCTGGTCGACACCGCCACCGACCTGCTCCGGTTCCTGCTCGCCCGTTCGGGCGGCGAGTCGCTGATCGACAGGGCATCGGCGCATCACCACCTACTGCGGCGTGCCCAGCAATTCCGTTTTGACGCCGCTGCGGATCAGCAACAAGCTTGGCGGCCAAGCGGCGAAGAAGCCGATGATCAACCCGACCTGGATAATGAGCCAAAACACCGGACTACTAGGCCGCAGGGTCTCGTGGAAAACAAGAAAATGCATTAGCGCCAGCCAACCTAATAGGGCGAATTCGAAGACGGACACGGTCAGCAGGTCGCCCCTGAAAAATTTCCGCATTGCGGCCCACGCTCTTCGACCACCCGTGTGAGCCTCAGTAGAGTAGCGAAATGCAACGCCTACGGCCACTGCGCCTACATAGTCGCCGACGACCTCGGGCCACAGTGTGCTGCCGAACATTTCGAGGCCAACGCCGTAGGTGATAGGCGTAGCAATGATGACACCCATAGTGCAGTGCGTCGCACAATGACAAGCATCGATTGTCGTACGAGCATGTCGCGACCACCTGGGCGGGTTGCCGTGCCGGTCCAGCCACCGGGGAGACTGGGGCCTACCCCACTTTCTGTAGGCCAGGACGGCTGCTGGGCCAAGGTAGAGGGCGGTTGCCGGCCAGACTATCTCCATGACCTTGACCGGCTGACGATATCCAAGAACAAATTGGTCAACAAGGACAACGGCGGTGCTGGCCAACCCCACAAAGAGCACAGCCCACGAAAGCATCACCAGCCACACCGGTTGCACAGACATCTCCGTTCGCTCCATGGCACTCGATGCAATGTCGGTGGCGGCGGATGTGACGAACTCCGCCACCAGGTGAGGAAGGCGACCCAAGATGCCGTCTCAAACATGAGAGCACATCGGGCGGTGAGGCATCCGGCATCGCCCCACCTGCACAACATCGCGCCTCGCGGGCTGAACAATGAACCCGATGCAGAGCAATGCTGGCTCAACGAATTCAGCGGGGGTCGAGTTGTTCTCGGGTTCGTCGGGTGGTGGCGCGGCGGGTGCGTAGTCGCTGGTCGACGGGGTTGCGGAAGATGTAGGCGTCGTGGGCGACCGTCTTGATCACTCGGTTGGTGCCTTCGAAGCCGGCGTTGATGCCGGTGCGGATGAAGGCCAGGATTTGGGCCAGTAGGGCGAGCGCAACCGCATCAAGGGCGCGAGTGCGCAGCGGCATGGCCGCCCAAGCCGCCACCGAAGGTCGGTTCCTCGGCGGACGGCCACCCTACGGCTATCGACTCGTCGACGCCGGCCCCCACCCGAATCCCGGCAAGGCAGCCGACGGTCGACGGCTGCACCGCCTGGAACCTGATCCGCTCACCGCACCCGTAGTACGGTGCGCATCTACGCCGAGTACCTCGCCGGACACGGCATCTTGCCATCGCCGAAGGACTCACCCGCGACGGCATCTTCTCCCCCTCGGCCTACGACCGGCGCCGCAACCGACACCGCACCACCACACCATGGAGCAAGAGCGCCATCCGCTTCAGCCTGACCAACCCCCGCTAAGGGACGTCTCGTAACCCCGGTGTCTGTCTGGTGAGGACGGTCGGTCAGGATGCCTGGATGCAGGTGATCACCGCGGCCCGGCCGGCATGGGTTTTCCCGTTCACGGGGTTGCAGCCCGCCCAGTTCCGCACGCTGGTCCGTCTTGTCGCCGAGCGGGGCGGTGCCACGATCGCCGACGGCCGGCCGGGCCGGCAGTGGGCCCTGGACCTCGCCGACCGGGTGCTGCTGGTCGCCGCGTACTGGCGCACCAACCTGACCATGCGGCAGATCGGTCCGCTGTTCGGGGTGTCTCACTCCGCCGCTCACCGGGTCATCGACACCCTCGGCCCGCTACTGGCACTGGCGCCGGTGCGCCGGCGGCCGGTTGACCAGATCGCCATCGTCGACGGCACCCTGATCCCCACCCGTGATCACCGCCTGGCCGCCCCGAGCAAGAATTACCGGTACTCGACGAACCTGCAGGTCGCCATCGACGCCAGCACCCGCCTGGTCATCGCCGTCGGCGACCCGCAGCCCGGCAACCGCAACGACACGATCGTCTACCGCACCAGCGGCATCCAGGAGAAGCTGGCCGGACGGCCGGTCATGGCCGACGGCGGCTACCGCGGCAACCCCGAGGTGATCATCCCGTACCGCAAGCCCGCCGACGGCAGCGATCTGCCGGACTGGAAGCAAGCCCTCAACGTCGAACATCGGACCGTTCGAGCAGGGGTCGAACATGCCCCGGCCAGGATGAAGTGCTTCAAGATCCTGCGCGACTACCGCCGCGCCGCCCACACATTGGCCGACGCCACTTCCGGCATCGCCAACCTCCACAACATCATCCTCGCTGGCTGACCACCGACCCGGCGCCGGGCAACGCCTTCACCCGGTTACGAGACGTCCCTTAGACCGCCGCCAGGTGTGGAAATAACAACGCAAGACCGAAATCCTGATCGACGTCGACGACGTCGCCCTCGGACACGAAACCAAGCTGCGCTGGAACCCCAAAAACGAGTGGATCTACGGCGCCTTGCACACGAACCACTCAATTATGACGAGACGTATACCCGCACCCAGACGCTGATCGCCAGTGCGGGAAGGTGTCCCGATGGGATCACGAAGCCCCGGGCCAGCAAGCGCAACTACGTGCTGTCCGGGCTCCTGCACTGCGGCATCTGCCAATCACACATGAAGCGGCCAGGCCTGGCATCACTGATGCCCAGCAGCTCGGCTGAGGTGGGAGTTCTTATCGTCGCTTGTCCGAGGGCTGCTCTTTCGTCAAGTGGAGCAGCCAACCCTCGCCCGTACGGATGAGCGCGTACCGCCGGCGGCCGGCGCGGCCGTGCAGGGTGAACAACATTCGGCGCTCGGTACGGTCGTGCTCCTCCCACGTGCCGATGTCGGCGATTGACTTGTCAGCGTCCTCGTAGGTGAGGTGATCGAGGTGGTGGTCGGCCACGGCGATTGCGAGCCGGTTGTCGCTGGGATTGTCCGGCAGGCCGCGGGGCACCGCCCAGGAACGCAGCACACCATCCTCCTCGAGCCGCAGGTCGAAGTGCGGTCGTGGTTTGCGGTGGTGGTGCAGTACGAAGGCGAGCGGCACTCTTACGATTGTCGGCGCCCGCTCACCGTCTCGCTACCGACCTGCTCGTCCTCGCCGCGATCTACCGGCTCGCCGCCCGCGCTCTTGCCGCCGAACTCGACGTCGAAGCCATGCAGGACCTACGGCGCCTCGATCACCATCTGTCGCGCGGGGCCGGGTGATCCCCACGCCCAGGCCGCCCGGACTTCCCTGCCGGGCGACACGCGCCTCGTCCCTAGTTGTTCTGCCCACGGACGTTGGTGACGTGACTGGGTCTTGCATCCGCCATGGCTGCCACTACCGGTGATGGTCAAGAAGCTCCATGAAAGGCGGGTGTCGGACTGCTGGTGACGTCCCTCCCTGCCGAATCTGTCGACCACCGGGGCGCAGAGGAATGGCTCGTCCAGATCTGGCCAACCAGACCGCCGGACGCCCCAGAAACTCTCTAGCATCCAACCCCGGTGGGCAGTGCGCATCCCTGCACGTCAGCTCGTCCTTGAACCGCCCCGGTGCTGGTGGAGGCCTCTTTAGTTCAGAGGATCTCCGTCATGCCGAAGCAGTACCCGAAGGATCTACGTGATCCTGCGGTGCGTCTACTACAAGGCCACGGCGATGCCGGCGCCGGCACGGTCGGTCGACGACGCCCGACTGAACAGGAGAAGTGCCCGCGGGCGCCAGCGCCTTGCAGACGCGGGCCTTCACCCTCCGGGCTAGTGGAGGCGCGCCAGGGCGCGCGAGAGGGTGGCTGACCACGAATCGAGCCGAACCCGGCAATTCGTCCCTTAGGTTACTGCGCAGGAGGCTGTCGAGACCGGGGGGCGACGTGGAGAGCTATCCGGCGATCGAGGATCACGGGCTCATCGGCGACCTGCAGACCGCCGCGCTGGTGACGTGCGACGGAACGATCGACTGGTTCTGCGCGCCGCGCTTCGACTCGCCGAGCATCTTCGCGGCGCTGCTGGACCGCGAGCGGGGTGGCTACTTTCGCATCGCCCCGCACGAGGTCCGGTACGTCACCAAGCAGCTCTACCTCCCTGGCACTCCGATCCTGATCACCCGGTTCATCAGCGCGGACGGCGTCGCCGAGGTAATGGACTTCATGCCGGTCACCGGCGATCGGGTCACTGACGCGCACCGTCTGGTCCGCATGGTCAACATGGTCCGGGGCAGCATGCGGTTCCGGGTGGAGTGCCGGCCCCGGTTCGACTACGCCCGGGAGAAGCACCAGCTGGAGCGCCACCGCCATGGGTACGTCTTCCGCAGCCGGTCAGCGGCGCTCACCTTCAACCCGGTGGACCCGGTGCGGCAGCTAATCACGCAGGGAGGCGACGTCCGCTTGGAAGACGGCGACCTGGTCGCGTACGCCACCCTGAACGAGGGTGACACCGGCGGGGTGGTCCTGGATACGGCCGGCACGGAGCCACGGATCATCCCTCCGGTAGAGGTCGAGGGGATGTTGGAGTGGACCCGGGACTACTGGCGGCGCTGGGTCGAGCGCTCCCGCTACACCGGGCGGTGGCGGGAGATGGTCGAGCGCTCAGCCATCACGCTGAAGCTCATGACGTACGCGCCGACCGGCGCGATGATCGCCGCGCCTACCGCCGCGCTGCCCGAGCTGGTGGGCGGCACCCGCAACTGGGACTACCGCTACACCTGGGTACGCGACACGTCGTTCTCGGTGCACGCACTGCTCGGCCTCGGCTTCACCGAGGAGGTCAGCCAGTACATGAACTGGCTGGACGAGCGGATCCGCGAGGCCGGTGACCACCAGGACCCGCTGAAGATCATGTATCGGGTGGACGGCTCCTCCGACCTACACGAGGAGACTCTCGACCACCTGGAGGGCTATCGCGGCTCGCGACCGGTGCGGATCGGCAACGGCGCCGCCGACCAGCTCCAACTCGACATCCACGGCGAGGCCCTCTATGCCATGCATCTCGCGGACGAGCAGGGCATCCGCGTCTCGCACCAGGTGTGGAAGAGCACCGTCCGACTCGTCGACTGGCTCTGTCACCACTGGGACCAGGCCGACGCCGGCATCTGGGAGAGCCGCCACCACCCCCGCAACTACACCTTCGGCCGGGTGATGTCCTGGGTCGCGCTGGACCGGGCCATCCGCCTCGCCACCCGCACCGGCCGCCCCGGCGACATCACCCGCTGGGGTGAGCAACGCAACCAGATCTACAACCAGGTCATGGCCCGCGGATACCACCGGGGACGCGGCACCTTCGTGCAGGCGTACGACGAGAACGTGCTGGACGCGGCGCTGCTCGCCATGCCGGCGGTCGGCTTCGTGACGCCGAGCGACCCCCTCTGGCAGTCCACCCTGAACGCGATCGAGCGCGAGCTGGTCTCCGACAGTCTGGTCCACCGGTACGACCCGGTCCACTCCCCCGACGGCCTTCCCGGGCACGAGGGCACCTTCAACATGTGCACGTTCTGGTACGTCGAGGCGCTGGCCCGCTCCGGTCGCCTGGACGACGCCCGGCTCACCTTCGAGAAGATGTTCACCTTCAGCAACCACCTCGGCCTGTACGCCGAGGAGATCGCCGCGACCGGTGAGCAGATCGGCAACTATCCACAGGCGTTCAGCCACCTCTCCCTGATCAACTCGGCGCTGGCGCTGAACGACCTGCTCGACGTCAAGGCCGACGCCCGGCGCCGCCAGTAGAGCGGCCTCAGCCCGAGATGGTTGCGGCCTGGATCGGATTGTCGGCCGTGTCGGTGAGCTGGACGTCACGCCCGTCGCCGGCGGGCAGCCAGGCGCCTCCCACCTGCACCTGGTCTACATCGCGCTGGATCAAGCTAGTCACCGTGGCGTGGCTGGTCTCTCCCTGGTGCTGCGCCTACGCGGATAGGTTTCCGCCGAGCCCGCCTGCCGGCGGCCCGGCACGGGTATCGTCACCCTGTCTGGGCCGGCTGCCTGGTGGGACGTCCTTGCTCCCGGCGGTGAGTTCGGCGTCGTTCGGTTGGACGGGCAGGTGGGCGCCACGTGCAGAAACACAGTCTGGACGCGCTTGCCCGCGAGCACGGCGAGCGGGCTGCGTCGTCGGGCTCCGGTCGCAGCGCGGCGACCATCTTCGGCGGGCACGAGCGGACGCTCCGGCAGACGATCATCGCACTCCGGGCCGGCGTCGAGCTGAGCGAACACGAGAACCCGGGGCAGGCTTCGGTGCTGGTGCTGCGCGGACGGGTCGAGCTGTTCGGCTCCGCGGCGAGTTGGACCGGACGCCAGGGTGACCTGCTCATCGTGCCGCAGGAGCGGCACCGCCTGGTCGCCCACGAGGACGCCGTGGTGCTGCTCACCGTGGCCAAGCTCGAGCAGTGATTCCGGGTGGGCGTCGGAGGGCTCCGTTGTCGCCAGCGCCCGCCGAAAGAACTCACGAGCCGTTCCACGGTCACCTCCGGTGGGAACCGGAACCCGACGAACGCGGACGCCGGAGGCAACCACGGTCAAGTTCGAATGGACTTCACTGCTCAGGTCTGCCTCGATCTTGCCGACGTTCAATGCAACAGAGCTCAGCTTCCAGGTGTCGTTCAGCTGGACACCTCGGCCGGCCAGAACTGGAACAGAAACGACTCCACTCCGCGTAGTTTCTCGATGCCCGATTGTGGCGTCAGGGCAGCGATTCCGGACCGCCCGGCGCTGTACGCCCGCACCTCGTATCGGCCTGCTGGGCCGATCCAAAGAACATGCGTGTCGGTTGGCTGAATCTGCGGGTAGCCGCTGTCCAGCCGGACGCGTCCCGCCTGACTGCTCTCCCACCCGTCGAGCCGGGGCGGCGCCCCGTCCCAGATCTCCAGAGTGACGAAGCCGGTCTGGCTGTGGTGGTCCGGCGTCGACGCCACGACCGCCGACGTTGATCGGCTCTGGCAGACGTTCCTACGCCGCTTCGACATCGAACACACGTTCCGCCTGTTCAAACAGACCCTAGGCTGGACCTGCCCGAAAATCCGCACCCCGCAGGCAGCCGACCGCTGGACATGGATGATCCTCGCCGCCCACACGCAGCGCCGCCTCGCCCGCGCCCTGGCCGCCGACCTGCGCCTGCCCTGGGAGACACCCGCACCACCCGAGCGTCTCTCGCCCGCCCGCGTCCGCCGAGGGTTTCGGCACCTCCGCGCGAAGGCCACGAGGCTGTCGCACAGCTTTCGATCTTCAACTGTCAAGAGGTCCTCTGTCTGGCATCGTGGTGGAAGATCTTTTTCAGGTTGTGCACCGCGCCGAGGAGTTTGATCTCGGTGTCGACGCCGGCGGTGCCGCGGTGGTGCACGCGGCGTCCGAACTGCTGGAACAGCTGGGCGAAGCCTGGTTCGACGAGGGCGTCGCGGCGGGCGTAGAGCTGCTTGCCTTCGGCGGATGCCAGCCGGGCGGCCATCTCGCGGTGGCCGGCGGGGACGTTGTGCCCGGGTGGCGTGGTCGCCCGGGTCTGCTCGTACTCCTTGGTGATCGACACCAGCAGCGGGAGATCGGCCAGGGCTGCGAAGTTCGCGGTGCTGGCATAGCCGCTGTCGGCCAGCCACGCCGCGACGTCGCCGGTCAGCCCGGCGGCTGCGCAATTGTGTTGAACACGTCTGATGACCGGGACGAGTGCGGTGGTGTCGGCGGGGTTGTCCTGCAGCTCGATCGCGAGGAGAACCTGGTTGCGTGCGCAGGCGATCTGGACGTTGTAGCCCTGCACGTATCCGCCGTGCTTGCCGAGCATGAGCCGCGACGCCGGATCGGTGAGCGAGGCCCTGGCCACTGCGGACGGGATCGGTCGCGGGTAGCGCGCACGGTGCAACGCGGCCTGCGCCCGGGCGAGGCGGGCCTGCTGAGCAACGACCTTGGTCTTGGCCTCGATACTGACCGGCGGGCGCCCGACAGCGCGCCGCCGTCCCGCGGCCTGATCCTGCAGGGTCCGGCGGACGTAGTCGGCCAGCCGCTGCTGCTGGCCGGCCGTGACCTCGGCCAGGCGCGCCTCGGCTTTCGCCACCATCCGCTGCGCGGCCTCCACCTTGATCCGGATCTCGCCCGCCGAGGGCAGCGAACGCTCGAACAGCTTGTCCCGGGCCACCCGGGCCCGTGTCACGCGATCGCTGAGCTGCGACAGCCGCCGCAGACAGCTACCTGCGGCCGTGAGCCGACGGCGCCCGTCGGCAGCCGCTTCGTCCGTGTCCTGCGCCAGCTGGACGAGTTGCGCCTCGCCGTCGGCGATGACGGTCTCCAAGGCGTCCAGGCTGCGGTTGGCTGAGCGTGCGGCGGCCGCGTGCATCGGTGAGCCGTCCACCGCCACGGCGGACAGGTCCACCAGCCCGCGCCGGGCGCACAGCGCCAGGACCTGCACGAACAGCGACTTCAGGCCCTCGCGGTGACGACACAGGAACCGCGCGACGGTGGCATGGTCGACCTGCTGGTTGCCCGTGATGATCCGGCAGCCCACATCATCGAGGCAAGCGGCCTCGATCTTGCGCGTGGAGCGCACGCCCTTGCAGTAGCAGTAGAGCACCAGGCTGAGCAGCACCTGCGGCGGATACGCCGCCGCGCCCTGGCCATCGGCACGATAGCCGCGCAGGAACCCGGACAGGTCGAACTCACCGACGATCTTCAGGACCTGCCAGCACAGATGCTGCGGCGGCAGCCACCCACGCAGGTCATGCCCGGCTGGCGCCGAGCCGTCTGGGCTGCAGGGGATGAAGTTGTAGGCCACGGCACGACATGATCGTCCACTGTGGGCGAACAAAAGCGCCAACTCTTGACAGTTGAAGATCGAAAGCTGTGCGACAGCCTCCCACCTGTCCCGCCGGCGCGCCCAAACCTTCCCGACCAGGACCGGGGCGACCACCCGACCGCCGCAACACCCACCCCACCCCGCGCTACGACGTCCACACCGCGACCACCACGAACACCAAGAAACCGGCCACGAAGAAGGCGAAATCCGCCAATCCCCGTCCACGCCGCACAGGTTAAAGATCAAGTTAGGGAACTCGAGCGGCGGATTCGGTTCCAACTGCCTACGTGTCGTGTGGGATCGCGAAGGTCTCGATGTAGTCGAGAGCGGCTTCCAGGGCGTCCCTGAGGGGGGAGATGTCCCGGGCGACTTGTGCGAGGAGCATGCCGCCCTGGAACGCGGCGAGGAGCAGGCTCGCGAGCTGCTCGGCGTCGGCCTCGTTGCTCAGACGGCCCTGCCGCTGCAGGCGGAGGAGCGCGTCGCGGAAGATCTCTCGCCACTGGGCGAACGCATCCGCAAGCTCATCGTGAACGTCGAGGTCGGTCTTGATGATCTCGCTGGCGAGCGACCCGAGGCTGCAGCCTTCGTGGTAGGCGCGTTCATACCCGATATAGAACGCTGCCCACTTCCGAAACCCCTCGAGGCTCTCGAAGCCGTCGAACTGTTCGCTGCGATGGAGCCCGAGGACGCGTTCAGCCTGCCATTCGATCACCGCCAGGACGAGGCTCTCCTTGGTCGGGAAGTAGTGGTTGATCTGCGACCCGCTGACGCCGGCGGCGCGCCGGAGCTTGTCGTTGTTCGTGGCGTGGACGCCCTCGGCGTAGATGAGCGCGGCGGCGTGCTCCAGTATCCGGGCACGCGTCGCCTGCCCCTTCTCGGTGAGCCTGCGAGGCTCTGGCGCTGCCGTCGTGGACTTCATGATTCACATCTTATCAAAAGTGGGCTTGACAGCCCAGTCTTGTGTGGTGTTGTATTCAGGGAGTGGGCTACGCAGCCCAAAACCTGACCCAGGTCGGTTACCGACCACCACCCACATGGACTGGAGTGGACTTCCCATGCCACGCCTGAACGTTCTTCCTGCCGATGAGCCCTCCGCCGACGTGCGGAGCACGCTCGACCAGGTCGGCGCGCAGTTCGGCTTCGTACCGAACATGTTCACCATGCTCGCGTCGAACCCGACCGTCCTCGATCTCGTCATGACCGTGCAGACGAAGGCGAGCAGGCTCCTGGACGCGAGGACGCGCCACACGATCGCGCTGGCCGTGTCCGAAGCCGATGGCTGCGACTACTGCCTGGCGCTGCACACGGCCGGGTCCCTGAAGGGCGGCATGTCCGTGGAGGACATCGAGCTGGCGCGGGCGGGAAGCTCGGTCGATCCGAGGCGGGCTGCGGTGGCTCGCTTCGCCCAGCGGGTGATCGAGACGCGCGGACGGGTCAGTGATGCCGACCTCGCGGCCGTCCAGGGGGCCGGGTACACCGATCCGGAGATCTTGGCGATCGTCACGCTGGTCGTCCGGGCACTGCTGACGAACTACCTCAACAACGTGAACCTGACCGACGTCGACATCCCGGCCCCCGACCTGGCATGAGCGCTTACCAGACTCGCGAGAACAGCGGCCTGACCGGTCGAACCCTCGCCCTGATCGACCGCAGTGGAAAGGAACGACGTGTCCGGTTCTGAGCTCTATGAGAGGTTCATGGCACTGCACACCCGAGAAGGGGGCCTCGTCATGCCGAACGCCTGGGATGGCGTGTCGGCATTGGTCCTGGCGGATGCCGGCTTCGAGGCCATCGGCACGTCGTCGGCGGCCCTGGCGGCCGCGCTCGGCCGCATCGACGGTCGCCACAGCATCACCCGCGACGAGCATCTCGACCACGCACAGCTGCTCGGCCGGCTCACGGGGTTGCCCGTCAACGGTGACTTCGAGGACGGCTACGGCGTCACCGCCGAGGACGTCGCCGTGACTGTGGACAGTGCCGTCGCGCACGCGCTGGCCGGCATCGGGATCGAGGACACCACCGGGAATCCCGATGACCCGATCCGCGACTTCGACGACGCGGTAGGCCGGGTTCGCAGTGCGGTCGCCGCGGCGAAGCGACGCATCGTCGTCACCGCTCGCACCGACAACTTCATCCAGGGGCGGCCTGACCTCGATGACACCATCCGACGGCTGACGGCCTTCGCCGAGGTCGGCGCCGACGTGCTCTACGCGCCGTTCCCGCCCGACCTCGAGTCCCTGGTCGCGATCGTCACCGCCGTCGCGCCGACACCCGTGAACGTTCTCATCTCACCGGCGGATCAGGTGCTGACCGTCTCTGAACTGCAGAAGGCCGGGGTCAAGCGCATCAGCCTGGGCCCTGCGCTCTACACGCATGCGATGGGTGCTCTCGAACAGGCGGCCACGGCGCTCAAGGCCGGCGACATCGCCTCGGCCACGACAGGCATCAGCTTCGACCGGGTGGGCGAACTCCTCGCCCGCAAACCCTAGCCGTATCCGACTTTCACCATCTACAACCCCTCACCTCATCACGCACAGAAAGCACGATGACATGGATCTCGACAAGCTCATGAGCAAGCACCTCAGCCGGTATTTCGACGGCAGCAAGACGATCCCGGATGAGACTCTTCAGCAGCTGCTGAGGTTCCTGCGCTCGGCTCCCACGTCGACGAACATCCAGCCGAATCACTTCTACGTCGTGTCCTCTCAGGAGGGCAAGGAGCGGCTGGCGGCCAACCTCGGCGAGCGGTTCCAGGACAACGCCGAGAAGATCCTCAACGCCTCGCACACCATCATCCTCACCACTCGGGCCGATGTGCCCGAGCACCACCTCGAAGCGGTGTTCGCCAAGGAGCGGGCCGACGGCCGGTTCGCAGATGAGGCAAAGCAGGAGCGGTGGGAATCGATGACCCGTGACTTCGTGAGCCTGCGCAAATACAGCTACAAGGACACCTACCACTGGATGGAGAAGCAGACTTACATGGTGATGGGTCTGACGATGATGGCAGCCGCCGAGCTCGGCGTCGAGGCCATGCCGCTCGAAGGCTTCGACCCGATCAGCGTGGACAAGGCCTTCAACATCCGCGCGACCGGATACACCACCACCGTGCTGCTCGCGCTCGGCTACCCCGACGAGGCGAAGCAGTACAAGACCCCGGTGTCGCGGTTCGAGCCCGAGCGTCTGTTCACCTTCGCCTGAGCGGCCCGGCCCGGGCGAACCGATCGCTAGAGGAGTTGATCAGCTATGGACGGACAGGAACTCCAGAAGGTCGCGAACGAGTACGCGACAGAGCTGCCGGACGTGACGTTCGAGCACCGTGTCGGCCCGAATTGGGAGCTGTACAAGGTGGGCGGCAAGGTCTTCATGCTCATGACCGACATGCCCGGACACCCCGTCGTGATCCTGAAGGCCGATCCGGACGAGGCCGTTGGGCTGCGCGAGCAGTACGCAGAGAT
The DNA here is from genome assembly GCF_900143515.1 of Micromonospora cremea. Lineage (NCBI taxonomy): Bacteria > Bacillati > Actinomycetota > Actinomycetes > Micromonosporales > Micromonosporaceae > Micromonospora > Micromonospora cremea. The sequence continues at coordinate 2,882,751 of NZ_FSQT01000001.1, forward strand.
CACGACCGGCTACCACATGGACAAGAAGCACTGGATCACGGCAGCAGGTGGGCCCAGCCTCGACGAGAACCTGGTGAAGGAACTCGTCACCGACTCCTACCGGCTCGTGGTCGACAAACTCCCGAAATCCAAGCGGCCCGTGGACCCGAGCACGAACCCGGCCGCCTGAAACCCGAAACACGCACGAACAGAATCAACACAGAAGGAAGAACCATGATCGGACTCGGTGTTCGAGCCGCCAACGGCGCTCTGGAGATCCTCGACCTTCCGAACCCCCGCCAGCCTGACGCGGGCGAGCTCGTCCTGGAGGTGGTCGCGGCAGGGATCGGGCCGTGGGACGCCCTGCTTCACACGGGCGGATGGGACGTCGGCCTCGTTCCGCCCGCAGCTCTGGGCGTCGAAGCCGTCGGCCGCGTCACCGCGACCGGCCCGGACGAGACCGAATTCCGCACGGGAGACCTCGTGCTGGTCCACGAGGCGCCCCTGCCAGGCCGCAGCGGCACCTGGGCAGAGCGCGTCCTAGTCCGTTCCGCGCACGTCGCACGACTGCCCGAGAACCTGGCTCCGGAGATTGCGGCGGCACTCCCGGTCGCCGGGCTCACCGCCCAGCAGGCCCTCGACGAGCTCCAGGTCGACGCCACCACCCGCCTGCTCGTCGTCGGAGCGTCCGGCCCCACCGCGTCACTGGCCGTGCAACTCGCCCACCTCCGGGGCGCCGACATCGTCGCCGGTGCCGGGCCGGCCCGCGCCGATCAGCTCCGTGCCCTCGGCGCCAGCGAGGTCATCGACACCCACGCTGACGGTTGGGCGCAGAAGAGCGATCGCCGATTCGACGCCGTCCTCATCGCCGCGACAGGCACCGCCGAGGACGCGATCGGACTGCTCACCGACGGAGGCCGCCTCACCTCCATCACCTCGGACGCACCCGACCCGATTCGCGGAATCACCACCTCGGACCTCTACGTGCAGCCCGACGGACGTGCACTCGGCGAACTCGCGGCACTCGCCGCCTCCGGCGAACTGAGACTTGACGTCCAGACGACACCAATCAAGGACGGCGCCGCGATCGCGGACCAGGTCGCGGGCGGCCGCTCTGGTGGGGTCAAGTACGTCCTCGAGTTCTGACGTCCGCGGTAGAAGGACGTTGCAAATCGTCCGAAATGATGGTGTTCGTGCGTCATGCGGGGCCAGCGCCTTCGTGACACACCGCCCTTCTCCCTGCCCCTGACCATCGACGGCGACCGCATCACCGGGCTACACGTGCTGGCCGACCTGGAACGTCTCGACGGAATCATGCATGAGTCCAGGTGCGGTCGCCCCTTCAGGGCCTCCGCAAGATCAAGGTAGGGATTTCTCGGTTCGGTCACGTGATGCCGAGAAGTGGCAGAGGTCTGCGGTGATTTCGGGCGTTGTGGCGTAGGGCTTTGGTCGCGCCAGTCTGCGCGGCGAGGGTCTGCCCCGTGTGCCGCAGGTCGTGAAAGGTCAGGTCATCCATATCTACCTTCTTCCGGGCCCGGACGAACGCCTGATACAAGCTGTCGCCCCGCAGAGGCGAACCGTCGCGGCTGACGAACAGCCGGTCTTTTTGCCCGCGTACTCATCAAGGCGGCCCGCAAGCGGGCCGCGCCGGCCCGGCCCCGGCCTGCTGGCGACCTCCGGCCGGCATCGGCCGGGCCGGCCGGCCACGCTTACGAGACACAGGATCCTGAAGACCTCGGGGCTCCGCCCCGAACCCCGACCCTCCTCAGAGATCAGGCGGCGGATCTCCTCGCCGGGCACCACAAGGGCTACCAGCCTCCCCGGACGGGGCCAAGGTCGTTCGGCTAGTGAGGCGTTCCACCTTGTCCCCGTCCGGGGAGGCTGGAAGGTCTACAACTGCCCGACGAGGAGATCCTTAGCCCGCGTGACGAGGGTTAGTGGGCCCATGGCAGTAGGTCGCCGGGGATCTGGGCGAGGTCGGGATCGGCCGCCAGGACCACTTTCGAGCCGAAGGGCCAACCCTTCGCGCCGAGCTCCTTCTCGAACAGGAAGCGCAGGAAGGTCCAGAGGTTAGAGGCTGCCACGTAGGCGATCTCGTCTGGGTCAGCGATGGCCTCGACGAAGGCGACGCACCCGGCGAGCGGCCCCCGGATCAGCAGTACGTAGGAGTTCCCGAAGCCGTCGCCGGCCACCGGGAGCCAGCCGAGCTGCAGCCAGCCGGCGTAGGTGGCCGCGCGGAATGCCATGTCTAGTGCTCTGACCACGAACGTTCAGGGTGTCGGATGACACGCCGTCCGGCCTGTCGACTGGGCGGCGTCGTGGCGGTCAGGCTGTGGCGGTGGCAGAACCCGTTCGCGTTCGGCGGCTCAGTGACCAGGAGGGTCAGCAGCTGATGAGGATCACTCGTAGAGGTACCGGCTCGCCGATCCGACTACGGCGGGCGATGGTCGTGCTCGCCTCGGCCGGTGGGAACACGGTGCCGGCGATCGCCCGTCTCGCGCAAGCCGATGAGGACACGATCCGGCAGGTCATTCACCGGTTCAACGAGATGGGGATGGCCAGCCTGGACCCTCAGTGGGCGGGTGGCCGTCCCCGCCAGATCAGTCCTGACGAGGAGCAGTTCATCGTCGAGACGGCCAACACCCGCCCCGAGAAACTGGGGCGACCGTTCACCCGCTGGAGCACCCGCAAGCTCGCCGACCACCTGCGCCTTCACTCCACCCGACGGGTTCGGATCGGGCGGGAACGGCTGCGGCAAATCCTGCACCGACACCGGATCACCTTCCAGCGGACCAAGACGTGGAAGGAGTCCACCGACCCGCACCGGGACGTCAAGCTCGCCCGGATCGAGTACGTCAGCAGCCACTTCCCCCAGCGGGTGTTCGCCTTCGACGAGTTCGGTCCCCTGGTGATCCGGCCGCAGGCCGGCACCGGGTGGGCGCCCGCGGGCCATCCGCACCGGCTGCCCGCGAACTATCACAAGCTGCACGGGGTCCGGCAGTTCCACGGCTGCTACTCCGTCGGCGACGACCAACTCTGGGGCGTCGTCCGGCGGCGCAAGAGCGCCGCGAACACCCTCGCCGCGCTCAAGTCGATCCGCGCCGCCCGCCCGGACGGGGCACCGATCTACGTGATCCTGGACAACCTGTCCGCACACAAAGGCCGCAAGATCCGGGCGTGGGCGGCCCGGAACAAGGTCGAGCTCTGCTTCACCCCGACCTACGCCTCCTGGGCCAACCCGATCGAGGCCCAGTTCGGGCCGCTACGCACCTTCGTCATCGCCGGCTCGAATCACCCGAACCACCCGGCGCTGACCCGGAAACTGCAGGCCTACCTGCGCTGGCGCAACGCCAACGCCCGCCACCCCGACGTCCTGGCCGCCCAACGCCGAGAACGCGCCCGCATCCGCAGCGAACGCCAACGACGCTGGGGCCAACCCGCCACCCGCGCAGCCTGACCCGTCAACGTCGCTCGGTTACGGCAGTAGCCCGAGACGTCCCGGCCGATGCAGCCAGGGTGCAACCCTGGGCGCCGCAGCGATAAGGACGACCGCGAGCACCGTGACGAACGCTTGCCCGATCCGGCCGAGCGTGATCCCAGCAGCGGCGTCCAGCACGTAGTTGGCATACCCGTTCGCCACCGCGTCGCTGGCGAGCAGGACGCAGCCGAGCAACAGCCCTTCAAGCCGGCGCAGCGCCAGCAGCAGCGCCGCAAGCGGGTCGAACACGGTCAGCGAGGTGAAGTACCACATCAGCCACACCGGCATGGATGGACTTGGACCACCCGGCCGGACACCGAGCACGTTGCCCAAGTGAACAATCCCGCCATACGCAAAGACACAAACGGCGGCAATCACCACAACCCGAACCCATCTGGGCACACCGGCCCACCGCCGCAGCAGCGATGTCCGTGTCGCCGCCAATGACCCCCCTCGGTCGGGCAGTGGCCGACCCATCGATGCTAACGCGACGCCCCAAGAACGTTCGCCTCGCCGGCTCCGGGCGACGACCAGCGGCATCCAGCCATGCCCGAGATGGCCGCCGCCCTGACCTCGCCGCGACACTGGCAACGTTTGTGGTCACGGCACTAGGAAGTCGGTGCCCGGGCGTGCCCCGAACAATCCGCCGGGCCCAGTCGTGTCGCCATTACACATTCGCAGCCAGGCGACGAGATCCTCGGGAATTTCGGTGCCGAGCCGGAGGGCGAGATCGCTCAGCTCCTGATCGCTGGCACCGCCGGATAGCGGTCGTTTCGGATCGCGGGGCAGGCGTGGCAACAGTTGACACACGCGGACTTGATCGGCATGTGTTGCTGCTTGGTCCGCCATGGCCGCAGCGTACCGATGTGCAGCGTCGCAATCGCTGACCCAGAAGCCACCGGGCCGTCCACGGGCCAGTAGCCGCGAGGACCAGCGGTCACGGGCGGGCATGAGAGGTAACCGGGCCAGTCACCGGGATCAAGCGTTTCGGGCATCACGGCCGGTTGAGCGCGCTCTTCCACACTGAGGTTCCCGCATTAAGACCAGGGGCGTGGCCAGGCGACGGACGAGGCGACCCATAAGTCGGGATCAGCTCTCCACGTTCCGCATGACGATGGTCTGACGGCCGCCTTCCACGCCGTAGAACCACCACGTCCCCTCTGGGGCGGGCGGAAGGCTCTCTCGGAGCAGCTGCAACACGCCCTGCCCAAGCTCGACCACCGGCGCCGTATCCACCGTGTCGCGCCGCAGCTCGATCACGTCCTCGCCAAGCACCGTCCAGCCCCTCACCTCAGAGGCTGTCACGCGCCCACGCTCACCCAGTCGCCGGTTTGCCTCCTCGATCAGCTGCATGAGCAGATCAAGTCGATCACCACGCCAGTCCTCGTCGACAAGTAAGCCAAGGTCCGTCACGACTGCACTCGCACGAAGTTGATCGACCACGTCCTCAAAGGCCGCCGAGCGCCGATCGGCCGCCATCTCCTTCGCCACCACAACGGTCTGACCGAGCAGGACAGCCAGGCTGTCGCTGAACGCCCAGAAGCCCGAGCCGTTGAACTCGACGAAGCATGTCTTACTCACAGAACCTCCTCGCACCGAAGTACCCGGCATGATCGGACGCCACTCCGCGTCAGAGCCGGATGCTACGGGCGGTGACAGGCTCGCCGGCCGTACAGCCAATCAGTACAGCCAAGCCGACCGACGAACGGCGGAGGAGAGCGCCATCGGCCGACACTCGGTGCAGGCCATCGGCGATGAGCTACGCCGGCCGACAGGGCGCTTGATCTTGCAAAGATCAAGCTAGCTGTCGGCCGACGTCGGCGACTGCTGTTGCCCTGCCCGGCTTGTCGCTTGCGGTCTCCGGTCGCAGGGGCTCGTCTACTGGCTTGGCTGTACGAATGGCTGTACCCGTCACGGGATGAGCGGCTGTCTGTCTAGTCGGCTTGATCGGCGCGCAGGATGGACACAAAGCCCTCGTTCCACTCGTCCTGGTCGACGGTGCAGCCGTTGATGTAGAAGCAGTCAGGCTCGTCGCGGAAGCCCGGTAGCTCCCTGGCCCGCTGTATCCGGTCCTCCGCTCGCGCCTGCGACGAGTACACCCCCAGAATCTTGAGATCGTCGCCGTCTTCCTCGTCCCAGGTGAGCTCGCCGACTTCGTCTCGATGCGGGGTTGGTCGCCCGTCGAGCCACCGGGCGTGGCGGACATGCCAGAGAAGGAAGACCTCCATGCAGCCGGACGCTACCCGTTGCCGCTCTGCCTCAGGGGAGCGGCATGACGAACCCCGGGCACGGCGAACCCGCTGAGGGGCGGCGCGGAGCGTCAGCTTGGAAGAGCGTGCTCAAGCGGTCGTGATGCCCGAAACGCTGGGAGCCGAAGGGTGGCCGGTTGCGTCTCGTGCCCGATCGTGACCGCTACGCGCCCCGGCTACTGGCCCACCGACGGCCCGTGACGGCCTCAGGATTAGAAGAAGATCGCGGATGGCTGGTCAGGCCGCCGCGCCCCTGATCAGCCCGTACGTGGTTGTCGGGCGTCGTCGGCCACTGCCGCTGTCCTTGGCTGTACCGATGGCTGTACGCCGGTCGGGTGCTGACCATCGTCCATAGCCTCGGCCGGACTGTCGGGCCCGGTGCAGGAGATTCCGCGACTGCTGATCGCAGGGCTTGACTCGTCAGCTGGGTCGTCGGCCGGTCCAGATCGATCTGCTGATGGGAGGCGCTGTTACCGTGCCGCCCATGTCTAGAGTGGCCCGGCTGTCTATCGGACCGATGCTGGCGGTTGGCGGTAGCGCGCTGCTCGCGGTCGGGCAGCCGTGGCTCGGCAGCCGTACCCGGGTCCTTGACTGGCATGCCTGCTTCTGCGACCCGGGCGGCGATCAGTCCAGCTGGTTCATCACCACGTTCATCACCTGGTTCCAGACCATGGCAGTCCTGGTCGGTGCGATGGTCGGACGGCTCGCGGTGCCTCGATTGACTGGCCCGGGTCGGGCGGTGACAACGGTGGCGCTGACCCTGGCGGCGGCGGTGGGCGCACTGGTCGGCATTCCTGTGGCCGTCCGGGAGGTGGCGATTGGGCGGCCACCGCCATACACCTCGCTAACCGTGGCCTCGGTACGTGAGGCCGCCATCGTCGGGCTCGCACTCGGCACCGTGGCAGCGTTCGGGGCGCTCTGGTCTGCCCGGGCGGCTGTCGGCGCCACCCTGAGCTGGGCGTGGCTGTGGCTGGTCGGGCTGGCGTCAACGTCGCACAGCGGCGGGTACACGGCCGCGCTGGGCATGCTCTACGGCTACAGCGGGAGGAGCGCCGTTGCTCGCTTGGCAGACATCATTCCGCTGGCGATCATGGCGGCGATCACCGCCGGCACCGCCTGGTGGGGGACACGACGTGGTGGGCCCAGGTTCGCGGGGATGTACGCCGCGATACTCGGGCCGTCACTCGTGCTCGCCGCCTACCTCCGTTCGGGCTTTCCTAACGACAACGCCGGGGGCATCGAGAACGCGTTCGCCCTGATGCTCATCACTATGATGGCCGCTGCGGGCGGAGCCGCCGCTGGGGCCTGGCGGGGACCCTGTCGGCATCAACTTCTTGACCCCCTGATCATCATCCTGGCGATCGCCGGCATCCTCAGCGCCGCGGGGGTTGGCGTCGCGCCGGTCGATCACGGCCCTGCTCCCTTCAGCAACCCCGTGACCGGAACCCTTGTCGTGGCAGCACTCCTCACGCTGCCCTTCCTTCCTGGCGTCGCCGACTCAGCGACCGCCAGTCGTCGAGAGCAAGTTACCTACTCTCCGCGTCCTTGAAGCGGATCTCCTCGTCGGGCAGTCGCCAGACCGTCCAGCCCTTCCAGACGGGGACCAGGTGGACGCCCTACCGGACGAACGACCTGGTCCCCGTCCGGAAGGGCTGGTAGCCCTTGCGGTGCTCGGCGAGGTGAGCCGCGGCTGACCTTGACTGGCTGCGGCTGCACGACTTGCGGCACGCCTGCGCGACGTTCCTGCTCGTCTCCGGTGCCTCGCCTCGGACCGTGATGAAGGTGCTCAGGCACAGCCAGATCGGGCTGACGATGAACACCTACGCCCATGTCCTGCCGGAGATCGAGCGGGCCGCCGTGGACGAGGCCGCAAAGCACCTCTTCGGATGACTTGGCTGTACGAATGGCTGTACGAAAGCCGTGATGATCGCTAGGACCGGGAGCGGAAAGCCGCTGACCTGCGGTAATGGTGGTGCGCCCGGCAGGATTCGAACCTGCGGCCTTGGGATTAGAAGGAGATCGCGGATGGCTGGTCGAGTGGCTGCATCCCTGGTCAGCCCGTCTGCCGTTGTCTGATGACGTCGGCGTCAGCCGGTGGTCTTGACGGTACGGATGGCTGTACAGGATCGGCTCTTCGTCAGACCCTCTCAGCCTTGACCCGCGATCGGCGCATCATGACGAGGACGATGATGGCAGCCGCCAGGAACCCGGGACCGCAGTGGACGGCAAGGACCCCCGGCAGGTCCGGCCCGCCCCAGTCATTCCGGTAGCTGGCAGGGTCCGAGAAGTCGATGATGAACAGCTCAATCACGGCCCGAACGATGAAGTACAGAGCAATGATCAGGCCGAGGACGGTCCCGATGATGGACAGAGCCCTACGCAACCTGACCTCCATTGTGAACGCAGCTGTCTGGCGGGGCTGACTCTATTGCCTGCACCCAAGCTTGGCTGTCCTGCCGAGCTCCTCGTCGGGCAGTCTCCGACCTTCCAGCCTCCCCGGACGGGGACAAGGTGGAGCGCCCGAGACCGGCGGCCCGGTCACATGGTCGCCCGGATACCTGGAGTATCAGTTCGCCTGCTCGTCCCCGCCGCCGTGGCCGGTGAGCGCCAAGGAGGTCGGCGGCGCTGCCTGGTGTCAACACCTGCTCGCCGCTCTGGCCGACCCGGCCAGCCTAGACCGCGATGACCCTGTTGAGACGCTCGGCGCGGGCTTCGATCCCGCCCGTTACCACCACGCAACCGCCGGATAGGTCAGCCGTGACCACAGTCGACACCGCGCGGCACTCGGCGAAATCCTGGACGCGCTGGTAACCCGGCCGCGGACCCTGGGCGTGGAGGGGATCGTGGTGGCACTCGTCGCGCACGCCCAGCGGCTACCCGCCAGCAATCGCCGGGAACTCGCCCGGATCGGCGCGGAACTCGCCGAGCGCTACGCACGCTGACAGCCCACCTTCGACACCGTCAGCTAGCCGGACGACGTTGCCTGACGGCAAGTTTAAGTTTTGCTTATCGGGTTGTCGATCAACGAGGGAAGCTCGGTACCTTGCCCGCATGCGACACATCAAGACCGTAATCGCCGCGCTCATCGTGGGTCCGCTGGCCTGGGTCCTGCTCGCCGCTGGACAAGGCCGGTCCCTGGGGGTGTTCGCGGATGCGCAGGACAATGGTGGTGCGCTCGACCCTAACGCTCTGCTGAAGCCGTTGCTGGTACTGGCGGCTGCTGGCCTTCTCCTCGGGCTCATCGCCACCGTCCGGATCTCCCCGATCGGCTCGGTGCTGACCGGACTTGCGTACATGGTCAGCTACGCAGGCCTGTTGTTCAGCCCGGCACGGCTGCTGGACCTACTCAGTCACCAGCTGAGCGTGGCGGGTTACCAGATTGACTTGCTCACCCCCGTACGGACCGGGACGACGCTGCTGCTGGGCTCGCTGCTCCTGGTCGGGGTCGCCAGTGTCCAGCGGTGGCGGCGCTGGCCGCAGTCGGACGCCGATGAGCCGACGAACGTTGTCCCGGACACGATCATCCCGCCGGTATCGGAACGGGACCGCCCGCTCGGCGCGGACGGGCTCGGCTCGACGAAGCAGGGTGAGGATCCGACGAAGCCGGGTAAGTCCGATGAACCGGCGCCGGCGATGGCCGGCGGTTCACGCTGGACCGATTCGCCGCGCAGCCATTCCACGAACGAGCCCTGGCAGCCAGACGCGACGCGCTGGCAGTCCCCGCCGCGGGGGACGGGCTACCCGAGCTGACCGGGAAGCCCGCGTCAACGGTTCAGGCAAGTCGGCGCAGGGCAACACCGAGCGTGGCAATGCCCGCCCTGCTGACTACGAACGCCACCCCGAAGTCTCCGAAACGGAGATCCGGGCCGCCATCGCCGGCATGACCCGCCGAATCACCCGCGACCGGGCCGCACGCTCGTCAAGCCCGCCGCACTCACCTGGACCTGATCGACAGCCTCTCAAACACGCCCTCAGAGCCGGTGGGGAATTTCGTGAGCATTGCCACAACTCCTTCTCTTGCGACAGATCGGACTCGTTAGGGTCAGCTCCTGAAGATCAGGAGGCGCACGATGTTGATGAAGCGAGGCAGGACCCGCCGATCGGCCGAGATGGCCGTGGCGATGGCAGCGGTACTGATCGGCGGCTCGGCCTGCGGCGGTGATGGGCAGCAAGCGGATGCTGGGGTTGCCTGGGAAGCGCCAACGTCGAGCGCGCCGCAAGTCAGCGCACCGGCTCGGCTCGCGGAGATCACCTCTGCTTGCAAGCTGCTGCCCGCCGAAGTAACCGTTAAGGTGCTCGGCGGGTCCGCCGACACGAAGCTGAGCGCCGAGGAACAGCCGGTCGACGAGACCGAGGCAAGGCGCAGGTACTCCTGTGCCTACGGCCGCGACGGCCAGGAAGCACTCTCCTTCATTGTGCAGGTCAATCCGGATCGGGCCGACACTGCGCGAGAGTCGATCGACGCCATCGCCAACGGCAGCGGCGCGAAGACGACCAGGATCGAAGATCTGGGTACGGACGCCGTTACCTATGAAAGCGACGGCGCTCGGGTGCTGGCCGTCGTCGTGCCCTACGAGAAGGAGCTGCGACTGCTGTTGTTCACCGGCCCAACGATCGTGCCGCAAAGCAAGCTCACCGAACTCGCCCAGCACGTCATCCCCCAGATCTGAGTGCCAGGGCACCGCTCGGACAGGACACACATCTCAGGCTGACGCCTGTCGTGCCGCCCGAGCCGAGCCGGGGACCAGGTCTGCCCGGGTGTTGACTCAGCGGCTATTCGCCCCGACCGCCAGCAGGCCCTGCGACTGCACGACGGCTCTCGGCGAAGCGTCGCTGACATCGAATGGCCCGCCTCGCCGCTTGACGCCGCCGACGCCGCGTTCGTGGCACTGACCTGCGACCCCGCGCCGATGACACTCGACCTTGACACGTTCGATCCTGACGCCGGCCTGCCCGACAAAGTCATGACCCTTTTGGCGCTGCGGGACTGGCTCCTGGCACACCCGCGCGCCTTCGCCGCGCGACGAGGTGTGGCGGGAGCTGATTCGCCACGCCCGGCTTGACGGACCGGCGTAGGTGATCGCCGCGGTCGGCATCGCAATGCCGGCCCTGCGCCGCTACGCCAACCACCTGTGCGCGGGCTATGGCGGCGACCCCGACGACGTCGGCGCGGAGGTCCTTCCGGGTTCCTGGCCGCCCTACGGGACCGGGTCGACCTGGCCCGCGACGCTCCCTACGCGGCGCTGCGCCGGGCGGCGTTCCGGGCCGGCTACACCCTGCGCCAGCAGGCCGGCGAGTACACGTCGGTGGATAACGTCGAGCATGTCACCGGTCCTCGTACCCCCGCCGTGCCCTACGGGCACCCGGACTTGCTCGTGCGACGGGCGGTCGGGCTGGGCATCCTGGACCGGGAGGACGTGAGCAGCCCTACATCGACGTCCGGCTCGGGCGGCGTGCGATCGAACCCGTCGCCGGCCGCCTCGGCGTCACCGTCGACCCGTTGCGCATGCGGCTGGGACGCATCGACGCTCGCCTCGCCGAGGCCCTCACGGCAGGACTGCTGACCGGCGGGACCAGCCAGCAGGCGGCTGACGAGCTCACCCATCAAGCCGTGCACCGCTTGGCCACCCGCACTGGCCTTGCAGCGGCACGAAGGTGGCACCATTCCTGACCCTGGACGGCGACCCTGACCCGGAGATCGAGTACGGCGAGCCGCCTGGGTTGGCCGGTGCGGGGTTGTCGCTCCGCTCCCCCGATCTGCTGCGCCACTTCTGGCCGAATGCGGGTCCCCACCCTCAGACCGCGGGGCGGACGGCAAGCGGTTCAAGCTATAGCCTGCTGCCGGTGTGGCGACGACAGAGATCATGGGATGCGGTCGACTGGAGCTCGGTGCAGCACGCGTATGGGCAAGCGGTGGAGGTGCCTGACCTGCTGGGCCGGCTGCGCTCGCGCGACAGGGAGGCCCGCCGCAGTGCCTACCAGGGGCTGTTCGACCTCCTGGTGCACCAGGGCTCAAGGTACGAGGCAAGCGCAGTAGCGACGCCGTTCCTGGTCGAGATCGTCGCTGATCCCAAGGCACCGGACCGCTTCGCCGCCTGTCAAGTGCTGGCGGCCATCGCGGTAGGGGATGAAAGTTCTTGGCTGATCGACCGCCCTGACGTGGCGAAGGCGCGACGCGAGGTGGAGCGCCAGGCCCATCTCACCCGAGCTCAGTTGGAACAGAAGCAGGCCGATTGGGCGGCAGCGGGAAGTACTGACCACGAGCGCCGGGCCCGAGCGCGCCGCAACGAGTTCTCCGACGTGGAAAGCGACCGCGACGCCGCGCGCTGGCAGATCGCGGCGTACGACGCGGCGCGGGCCGGCGTGCCCGCGTACCTCGCCGCCCTGGCGTCTCCCGAGACCCCGGTACGGCTGCACGCCGCCCACCTGCTGGCCTGGTTCCCCGAAGAACGGGAGTCGATCGCGCCGGCCCTGGCCCACCTGATCGGCGCCGAACCGCAGCCCATGGTCACAGCGGCCGCCTCCGTGGCCGCGGGACTCTGCGGCGGCGCCGACGACCCTGAGCTGGTCAACGCGCTGTCAGCCCGCCGCGGCAGCGACAACCGGGGAGAGCGCTGGTCGGTGGTACTGGGGCTGGCACGTCTGGTGTCGCGCCCCGACCGGCCGCTGATCGAGGAGCTGTACGCCTGCCTGTTCGGAGCCGTCGGCCCGGTCCCGTACTGGCCGATGCTTAACGGTGACATGGCGACGTTCGCCGCACTCACCATCCGAGACCTCGACCCGGCAGTCGCCCCAGACCGGGTGCAAACCCTTGTCGACCGGCTGAACGCACCGGCTGACGACACCGATCGCTACCTGCTGCTGCGTGCCGCCCTCGACACCGCCTTCCTCACCGGCCCGATAGCGGACGGCACCGCCTTCACCGACCTGGACGCCGATCAGCGCACCGCCGTCGCCGGACTGCAGCACAGCGGAATCCTGAACGACGGCGCGATGGTCAGCATGCTCCTGGACGCCTACAACCTGCCCCGCGACGAGGCGGCGATGACCCGGTGGTGTGACAGCGACTCCGATCATGAGTCCGGCTGCGCCCCCGGTTCGCAGGCCTGACACTGCTGGAGCTGGCCGTCATTCGACGATAACGTCAACGCCCTTGTTGGGCTGGTGCTGCGCGGCGCTGTTCATCGCGGCATGACATGAGAGAACGGCACGGGCCAACTTACCGCCACGCCCCTCACCAGCCCAACGCCGAACAGGAGCACACCGAGGATGCGAAGTCGGCTCTCACCGGCCAAGCCAACCATCGCTCTGCAACTTCGCTAGGAGGCACAACCGCGCGGATCGCGTCAGAAGAGTGCTTCACGAGCGGGTAGCCGATACCGTTCCGCCTCATGGATGGCCACTGGCGCGAGCCGGATCGTCACGCGCCGTTGACCGGTGTGCAGGCTGCTGACGTCGTTCGGAGCCGAATCGGCCAGGGAAGGCTCGAAACGTGGTTCGAGCACGACCGAGGACGACTGCTCGCTGTCGTTAGCGACGGCACCCGCGCCTCGGTCATGCTGCTGGATGAACCGAGCGACCCCGGTGAGCACGCCATCGACCCGACCGGGACCGGTCAACAGGACGGGTTCGTCCTCAGCAACGGGCAGCACGACGCATACAGCGACCGCGACACTGTTCCGCTTGGGCAAGCGCTCGCGATCGTGGAACACATCGTCGATCACGGTCACCCGCCGGCCAGCGTCGGCTGGCAGGTCGACCGGTAGCTACCAGCGGTTCGATCGATCATCGGAAAGAGAGGGCATCGCGCCGTTCACGATGCAGCTCAGCGCGGGCACGCCCGTGGCGCGTCGTGGCACCCCCCCGGTGCGTGCGGTGCCGAGGTGGTGTCAGGCGGTCCAGCGGTTTGGACGCCGGCCAGGAGACCATGTTTACCAGTACGTTTCGTCGTCCCATGGCTCGAAATCGATAAACTCCAGCGGATCGTCGAGTTTGTCCAGGCGGGGAAGTCCCTCCGTGGCGAATTGTCCACGCAGCCACTCCAACAGGGTGTCCGTCAGGTTGCTAGGCAGTGGCGGCCCTTGGTCGGCATGACGGGGTGAGACGATCAGCGGCCACTTGTCAGGGTCCCCCTCGGTCAGCCATCCAAACTGATCGCCGTCAATCGAGTTCGCGAAGGGTAGGAAGCCTCCAGGTTCAGGCCAGACAGGCAGTGGGTGGTACTGGGGAAAGTCCGCGCGAAGGCTGCGGTACCCGTCTAGTGCCTGCGCGGCGTGGTAAGCGAACCCGCGGCCATTGGTCCGCAATGGCGTGACGAAGCTCAGCCACTTCGACCAGCAGCCGGCCCCGTAGCGGTCCATCAGAGCCACGTACTCAGCGGGCAGCCGCGTGCCTAGCTCCTCGAACAGTTCCTCCCAGGTGCCGCCGCCGAGGTAGGGAGCCGCAGGCGGTGGCACCAGCAGGCTCAGCGCCTCCAGCCCGATACCCTCAGTGAGCGCGGCCCGCCGCTGCGCCTCGGGTACCACCTCCGGCCGGGGCGCGGGCGGGGTCCATGGGCCGGCGTCGTTTAGGAAAGCTGTCCGCCGCGCGGTCGCCGGCAGCGGCCCAATCCTCCCGCCGCCGGGCAGCGGAAGCCCGGTGCGAACGGCTGCGGACAGCGTGTCCAGCAACGGCATGTCGTAGCTGTGCCATGGCTTGACGCTCTGGCAGACGGCATCCTGATGGAAGACAACCACAGGCCACCGGTCCGGATCTTCAGACGCTGCGGTCTCCCAGAACAGGTAGCTCGCCGACCGTGTCATCCCCCAGGCGAGCAAGCCACCAGGCGCGGGATGCAAAGCCGGAGGCTCATACGGCGGGGCCTCCCGAGAGGAGATGCGGCAGTGTCGGTGGGTGTCCCGCAGCCAGGTGGCGTAGTCAAAACGCCCCTCTTGGACACAGGGAGTGTGCAACCAGACGAACTCACCGATGTCGAGCGGCCCGTATGCGGAAGCCACTGACTTGTAGTCGCCGGGCAGGGGAAGACCGAGCCAGGACTCCACCGCGTCCCAGTCGACGGGGACAGGGACGGCCGACGGCGGGCCGAAAATCGCGGCGAAGGACGACGTATCCACGAGCGGATTGTGGCATCGGCCCCGTCAGGTTTGCACGGCCACCTTTTCCCGCCAGGTACCGACAGCGGCTCGTCGGATGTTGGATGGCCCAGCAAGTGCACCGGCGTGCGGGGTGCACCGGCGACTCTCACCGGGTCAGGCCGCGCCCATGCCGCTGCGACAACGCCGTCGGCGCAGGACCAGAGGCTCACTACGGAGGGGAGCCCGCCCGGCGCCTTGTCCGCCGCTGATCTCCGAGGGAAGGCCGGGGTTCGGGGCGGAGCCCCGAGATCGTGCCTGGTGAGGGGTCCCGCGCTGTGCCACCCGATTGGTCGCGTGCTGTTACTCGGCTGCTGCTGAGATCAGGTCAACAACGCCATTGCCAACGAAGAGTAAGCCGACGAGCATGAGCCCAATCCCCCAGATGTACCGGCCGAGGGCCATCCCGCCGTGGCGCTTCATCTCCTCCGGGGCCACCTCGCGGCCTTCCACCAAGCGAGCCATCCAGCGAGTCGATGAACTCCGCGCGATCCGACTGGCGTGCTCGTCCGCGACACCGAAGAGGTTCGCTACCCAGACGAGGCCGACGAACCCAAGGAGCAGGCCGAATCCGATGAGGCCAAGAGCCTGCTGGATGTGCAAGGGCATGACGACTCCAAAGTGGGCGAACGCCTTCGGTAAGCCAGGGTAGCCGGGGGTTCTGGGGCAGCCGTCTCGGTGCACGGGCGAGGAGATCCCGCCCGGCGTACGCTCCGTCCTGATCTCCGAGGAAGGGCCGGGTTCGGGGCAGCGCCCCGGGTCGTTCATGCTTGGCGCTAGTGTCCTGAGTCGTTGGAAGCTTTATTGATCCGGGCGCAGTAGTTGGCGAGGTTGTCGAGGATCTGGTCGGCGGTTTTGGTCCAGACAAAGGGTTTCGGGTCGTCGTTCCATGCCGCGATCCAGGCGTTGACGTCGTCTTCGAGGGCTTTGACGCTGCGGTGCGTGCAGCGGCGGAGCTTGCGGTTGGTCAGTTCAGCGAACCAGCGTTCGACCAGGTTGAGCCAGCTGCCGGAGGTTGGTGTGAAGTGCAGGTGGAAGCGGGGATGTGCAGCCAGCCAGGTGCGGATCGCCGGGGTCTTGTGGGTGGCGTAGTTGTCGCAGATCAGGTGCAGGTCCAACTCGGGCGGCGTGCTGGCGTCGATGGTCTTGAGCAAGCGCAGGAACTCCTGATGGCGGTGCCGACGCTGGTGCTGGCCGATCACCTTGCCGGTGGCGATGTCCAGCGCGGTGAACAGGCTCGTGGTGCCGTGCCGCACGTAGTCGTGGGTGCGGCGCTCAGGCGCACCCGGCATCATCGGCAGCATCGGCGCGGTGCGATCGAGGGCCTGCATCTGGGATTTCTCGTCGACTGCGAGGACCATCGCCTTGTTCGGCGGATCGAGGTACAGCCCGACCACGTCACGAACCTTGTCGATGAACAACGGATCGGTGGACAGCTTCCAGGTGTCAACCAGGTGCGGTTTGAGCCCGAACGCCCGCCAGATCCGCGACACGGCCGTCTGGTTGAGCCCGGCCGCCTTCGCCATCGACCGGGTCGACCAGTGGCTATCCCGGTTGGACGGCGCCTCTTCGAGGGTCTTGACGATGACCGCCTCGACCTGCGCGTCGGTAATCTTCCGCGGCGCGCCAGGACGAGGCTCGTCCTGCAGCCCTGCCAGTCGCTGCGTGATGAACCGCTTGCGCCACTTACCAACCGTCGGCAGCGACGCCCCGAGCTGCCGTGATACCTCGCTGTTGGACAGGCCATCCGCGCACGCCAACACGATCCGCGCCCGTAACGCCAACGCCTGCGCCGTCTTTCCACGACGAGCCCAGCCCTGCAACACGTCCCGCTCCTCAGCGGTCAACGCCAGCAACGCCAACTTCGGACCACGACCATCACCCACGCCATCAATCTAGCAATGAACCAACGACTCAGGACACTAGGTTCTGGTTGTCAGACCAGAGCGGGTGATGACGTGGGCGACGTGCGGGCTACCTATCGTGCGATGCTGCGCGACGATATTGCTCCCGCTCTACGCGCCCTCGGCTTCAGCTCGCGGTACAGCCTGCCGGACCCGGAGTCCTGGGCGTTGCTCGGGTTCCAATCCTCGCGGTTCAACACCAGCGAGTCCCTGACGTTCACCGTCAACCTCTGCGCCGTATCACGGCTCGTCTGGGAGTCGCGCAGGCGTGAGCAGGGCCACCTACCGGAGAAGCCGTCGCCGCGCACCTTCTACGGTCATTTCGTCTGGTCCTGTCGCCTGGGCCACGTGATGCCTGTGGACAAGGACGTCTGGTGGAACCTGGACGAGGATGCTGAGGCCAAGGGTGTTGCGAGCGAGGTCGTCGCCGCCATCAGCGCGTATGGCCTTCCAAGTCTGCGCGAACGGCTTTGATCCAAGGGCCTTCGACACGGCCGGCCAGCCCGGCCGATGCCGGCCGGAGGTCGCCAGCAGGCCGGGGCCAAGCCGGCGCGGCCCGCGTGCGGGCCACCTTTATCTGATAGAGCGCAATTCGGCAGTGCGCGCCGTGGCAACGGTGTCCTGTCATGGGACATGCTTGACGCTCGCCTCCCACCTGATGCCCGACATGATCCTCAAGAGGAGCCGCGAAGCCCTCACGTGAGGTCCCCCCGGTTTCACGGAGTCTTCTGATCATGGTCTGATGGCCATGGGGAGGAGTCTTTCGTGGCAGCACCGAAGAAGTACCCGGATGAGCTGCGGCAACGTGCCGTTCGGCTGTATCGGGAGTCGGATCCGAAGCCGGTGATCAAGCGGCTGGCCGAGCAGTTGGGTGTGCATCCGGAGGCGTTGCGGAACTGGATCCGGCAGGACGAGGCCGACCGTGGTGAGCGCGAGGACCGGCCGACGACCGAGGTGGCCGAGGAGAACCGGCGGCTGCGCAAGGAAGTCGCTGAGCTGCGGCGGGCGAACGAGATCCTGAAGGCGGCGAGCGCGTATTTCGCAGCGGAGCTCGACCCGACCCGGCGACGGTCATGAGGTTCATCGACGAACACCGTGACCAGTTCGCGGTCGCGCTCCTGCTACGGGTCCTGAGCATCACCGCCTCGACCTACTACGGCTGGCTGCGCCAGGCCGAGCAGCCCTGCGACCGGGACCTGGTCGACCGGGGCTTGTTGAGCAACATCCACGAGGTCTGGGAGGCCTCGGGTCGCACCTACGGCGCTGACCGTGTCCACCAGCAGCTACGCCGCGACGGCATTCGCGTCGGCCGTAAGCGGGTGGAGCGGTTGATGGCCGTGCAGGGTTGGCAGGGCGCGTTCCTGCGCCGAGGCTGGCGCGGCGGCTCCACCCGTCAGGACCCTCGGGCCACGCCGGCGCCGGATCTGGTGAACCGGCAGTTCACCGCGGCGGTGCCGAACCGGTTGTGGGTCGCTGACGCCACCCGCATCCCGACCGGTGAGGGCGTCTTCTGGGTCGCCGCCGTGCGAGACGCGTTCTCCAACCGGATCGTCGGCTGGAAGGCCGGCGACCGCTGCAACACCGAACTCATCCTCGGCGCCCTCGAATACGGCATCTGGTCCCGCGACGTACGTGACCAGGAGTTGATCCACCACAGCGACCGCGGGTCGAACCTTAGGTTCAAGGAGTCGTTGCAACACCGGCCTGTTGGATTGATCTTAGGTGTTCGTCCAGGGCCTCTGCTGGCGTTCTCCACTCCAGAGACTTGCGGGGCCGACTGTTGAGCACGGCGGCGATGGCCTCGAGGTCGGTGATGCTGTGTCGTGATAGGTCGGTGCCTTTAGGGAAGTACTGGCGCAGCAGTCCGTTGGTGTTCTCGTTGGTGCCGCGCTGCCAGGGACTGTGCGGGTCGCAGAAGTAGACCTCGAGACCGATGTCCAGACGCAGCTGGACATGTTGGGCCATCTCGGCTCCCTGGTCCCAGGTCAGCGAGCGGCGTAGCTGCTCGGGCAGGTTGGTGATCTGGTCGGCGATAGCGTCTCGGACCGCTTCGGCGCCGTGCCCGGCCAGCGGCGGGCCGTTCTTCACCACAGGCTGCTGACCGTAGCCATCCATGCGGGGCAGGTGCAGAAGCATCGTGAACCGGGTGCTGCGCTCGACCAGCGTGCCGATGGCCGAGCGTTCCAGGCCGATGATCAGGTCGCCCTCCCAATGGCCTGGCACGGCCCGGTCGGTGACCTCCGCCGGCCGTTGGCTGATCATGACCTCTGGGCTGAGGAAGTGCTTGCCCCGTCTACGGGTGCGCGCCTGCGGCACCCGTAACGCCCGGCCGGTGCGCAAGCACGCCGTCAGCTCACGGCGCAGCGCACCGCGGCTTTGAACGTAGAGCGACTGATAGATCGCCTCGTGCGAGATCCGCATCGACTCATCATCCGGGAAGTCCACCCGCAACCGCCGACTGATCTGTTCCGGGCTCCAGGCCGTGCCCCATCGCCGATCTGCGCGACGCCCGTGCCGGCGTCCCTTCCACGGCACGTTCGGGCCCGGGATCGGCCGACCATCAACGTCGGTGATCGTGCCGGCGAGCCGCTTCTGCACGTAGTCGCGCAGCAGCTGGTTCGCCGCCAGCTTCGCGGTTTTCGGGCGACGGCCACGACGCTCGGCATGCCACTGCGCGGCCACGGCACGGTAGTCCAGGCTGCCGCCACGAGTCACGGCGTTGCGGCGCAGCTCTCGCGAAATCGTCGACGCGTCACGGCCTACCGCTCGAGCGATCTCTCGCACGCCCTTGCCTTGTGCTTTGAGCAGCGCGACCTCTTCACGCTCGGCGAAGGACAGATACCGGCCCGACGGCGGAACCAGCGACAAAGGTGCCATACCGCCACCCTGACGAAACCAGCGCCCACCCACCGGCTGCGACACACCACACGCCGCCGCAGCTTCCTCGCTCGACAGACCTTCGGCGATCCGACGCCAGAACTGCCGCCGCACCTCCCGGTGCTCGTTCACACCCGGCCGGCCCGGCGATCGCATCGCTGGCCTGCCCGTCACCTCCGTCACCCAACCTGGTGGCCTACCCATGCACACACCCCTTGATTGAGGTGTTGCAACGACCACTGGAATCCGCCAACTACACCTCGATCAAGTTCGCGGAACGCTTGTCAGACAACGGGATCCTGCCCTCAATGGGCTCGGTCGGCGACTCGTATGACAACGCGCTGATGGAGAACTTCTGGTCCACCTTGAAGATCGAACTCGTGCACCGGAACTCGTGGCGCACCCGCGATGAGGCCGAGAACGCGATCTTCGCCTACATCGACGGCTGGTACAACTCCCGCCGCCTTCAGAAAGACCTCGGCTACCTCAGCCCCGACGAGTACGAAACCGCCTGACACACCCGGCAGAACGCCCAACCGCAGACAGCTATCGTTCAGCCTGAGCCGACCGGCGCCAGGTAACCCCCACTCCGCGAAAGCGGGGGGACCTCAACGGTCCGCGACTGGGGCGCGTCGCGGCAGATGCGGATGCCATGGCAAGAAGAGTCATTGGTTGAGTTCCCCGGCCCCGAGCGGCGTTGTCCGCCTTTCAGGGCCGGGGTGGGGTTGTTAGGCGGTTGCTTCGCGCAACCGTTGCCAGGCGAGGGCGGTGATCGCAGTCATCATCGCGCTGGCGATCCAGAACGGTGTGGTGATCTCCCAGACGCTGGCGAACAGTCCGCCGAGGAGAGAGCCGAGCGCGGCTCCGCCCAGATCCAGCAGCGCGTACACGCTGCCGACGCGACCGCGCAGTTGTGCGGGCACTATCCGCTGTCGGGCGGAGGCGACGGTGATACCCCAAACTGTGGCGTGGATGCTGAAGATCACCACGATGACCGCGGCCACCCAGGGTGTCGTCGTGGCCGCCAGGGCCAGATGCGTGACGACCTCGATGACCAGGCCGGCACGCAGCACGGTGGTGCTTCCGAAGGCTTGAGTGAGCTTGGCGGCGACTGTCGTTCCAAACAGGCCGCCGACCGCGAAGGCGGTCAGCAGGAAGCCGTAGCCAACGTCGGACAAACCTAGTCGCTGCCGGCAGTAGAGGACGAACACCGCGAACGCGGCACCGAATGCGATGTTGCCCAGGCCCATGCTGACGGCGAGGGTCCGCAGCAGCGGGTGTCGCCACAACCAGCGCACACCGGCTGCGATCTCGCCACGCAACGAGGCCCGCTGCTGGGGCTTCT
Source organism: Micromonospora cremea (assembly GCF_900143515.1). Taxonomy (NCBI): domain Bacteria; kingdom Bacillati; phylum Actinomycetota; class Actinomycetes; order Micromonosporales; family Micromonosporaceae; genus Micromonospora; species Micromonospora cremea. The sequence continues at coordinate 2,903,714 of NZ_FSQT01000001.1, forward strand.
CTGGTGCGGGAACCGGCCGGATACCGCCTATCAGTGCCGCGGCCACGGCGAACGTGAACGCGTCGAGCCCGAATGGCGCGGCGGCGGAAATGACGAACAACCAGGCGCCCAGCGGCTTGGCAACGAACTGGTTGCCGATGGTGAAGCTGGCGTAGAGCCGGGCGTTGGCGCTGGGCAGTTTCTCGGGTGCGACGACAGACGGGAGCAACGCGCTCATGGCGGTGTCCGCGAGGGTTTCTCCGGAACCGAGGAGGAAGAGCACCGTGTAGATGATGGCCACGGTGACGGTCTCGGTCGCGATGGTGGCCGCCAACCCGGCTAGGGCGACGGCGCGTACCAGGTTGACGGCTACGACCAGCTGGCGCCGGTCGAGCCGGTCGACGTAGGCGCCGCTGATCAGGGCGAACAGCAGCCAGGGCAACTGCTGGGCAAAGACGGCTCCGGCGATGAGGGCCGGATTGTCACTGACGGAGGCGACCAATAACGGGCCAGCGGCCATGGTGACGCCGTCGCCGATGTTGGACACCGCCGAGGCGGTCCACAGTTTGGTGAAGTCCGCGCCCAGACGCGCGGATACAAGGGCACGCAAAAGAGCTCCTCGAGCCAAGGAAGGGAAACGGTCGGCATGGGACCGTTCCGCGGCGAGGAGCACCGCACTGCCGGCACGATCACCGGCGGCGAACGATCAGTACGCGGTGTGCTCTCGCGGCGAAACGGGGACCGCGACCATGGCGAGGCGCATCTCAGCTCCTAACTGTGGATCAACATCCCGAGCAGGGTAACCAGGCTGCCGTTGCGAAGGAAGGGCTCGCCGCCGGAGAGGTGTGGTCGGATCTGGGCCTGGTCTTCGCCAGCACGATCGGCACGGCGATGGAACCGCGGAACGTCAACCGGCGCTTCGAGCACCTCCGCGTGGCAGCCGGGTTGGACTGGCTGCATCTGCACGACCTGCAGCACGCGTTCGCGTCTGCTGGGTGCCAAGTCCGGGTGTGATCGGGGGTCGGTGTCGACCTCGGTCTTGCCTGAAGGGCTTCGTGGATGTCCTGATGCTGCCCTACGTTGCGGCACAGTGGCCGGCGCTCGGCACCGTAGCCGAGTTCGAGATCGCCCATATGGATGAGCGGCCTCAGATCCGTCTGTGGCCCGTCAAGCCGAGCTACCGAGCGGATCATCCGGTAGCCTCGTTGTACAGCCATCCGTACAGCCAAGCCGGCCGACCACCCGGTCATGAGCGGACGCGAGCTGACGGGACGAGCAGGTCAAATGGCACCGGTCTACACCGGCCGACAGCAGTCTTGATTTTGCAAGGCAGGGTTAGGGGTTCGAGTCCCCTGGGCTCCACCAGCACTTTCCTCGGTTGATCTCGGCGGCGAGTACAGCCAAGGGGTCACGCCGTCCCCTCCTCGCCCAGCACCCGATCAATGGCTGAGGCTGTCTGACGAGCCCGCGCCGGCAGGACATGGCCGTTGGTGTCGGCCGTCATCCGGATCGTGGAATACCCCAGAAGGTCCATGACGGTGCGCAGTTCCTCGCCCTGGTCGAGCAGGAACGTGGCGACCGGTCAGGCGTTGGCCTACATGCAGCTGCGCGCGTAGTGCACGCCGGTCGTCGGTGCTGTCATGGCCACCACCCACGACGCGATCATCGCAGCCCGCACCGTTAGTTTGGAAGGGTGCGCTCAACCGGCCGTGATGCCCGAAACGCCTGTGGCCGGCGGCAGAGCTAACTGCCCCTCGTGCCCGCTCATGACCGCTGCGCGCCGCGGTTACTGGCCCGTGGATGACCCACGACGCCAATGGAGGTAGCGGCGCGGACATGCCCCCGACCGGGACTGACGAAGTGATCAAGGCAGTATGAAGCGGTGTTAGAGAAGATCGAGAGAAGGCTTGTAGCAGCGGCTGAGGCTGTGGTTCGCTCGCCGTCCACCGGCGACGCGCACACCGTCGCTGCTGCAGCAATGGACGCCAACGGCGATATTTACAGCGGCGTCAACGTTTTCCACTTCACCGGCGGCCCGTGCGCCGAGCTCGTAGTCATCGGGTCGGCAGCGGCAGCCAACGCCCCGCCACTCATCACGATCGTGGCGGTAGGTGACGGCGACCGAGGTGTCATCGCCCCCTGCGGTCGGTGCCGACAGGTAATGCTGGACCTGCACCCCGATGTCTTCGTCATCGTTCCAACGGGCGACGGGCAGTTGGCTGCGAAGCCGGTCCGGGAATTGCTGCCCTTTGGCTACGTTGCACGGACCGGCTCGACCGCACCTCGGGTCGTCTACTTTCATCCGAGGCACTACGACACCATTTCCTCCGGGTTGAAGACGGCGACGGTCCGATTCCAGGATTCTGTCCAAACTGGGCCCGCCGTGTTCGTATTTGACGACGGGGAGAGCATTCGACGCCTCGACGCGGTTGTTGAAAAGGTCGAATCCCGCCGCCTTGACCATCTCACCGAGGAGGACGCACATCACGAGGCGCTGCCCGACAGCGACGCCCTGCGCGACGCCATCAAAACCCAGTACCCCATGCTGGGCGACGGGGACGTGGTCGACGTCGCTACGTTCCGGCTGACAGCAATATCGGCCCCCGACCCCGACCCTCGGTCGAGCTACCCTCCAGCCGTAAGCCGTTGTAATCCCGCGGGTCCTAGGGCGGATCTCCTCGTCGGGCAGTCGTAGACCATCCAGTCTCCCGGACGGGGCCAGGGTGGAGCGCCCTACCGGACGAGTCTCAATGGTCGTTGTCAAGGGTGGGGTTGTGCACCACATTGAGCCGATGCTGGGACGTCATCGACTCGACAAGCTGACGCCTGCCCATCTGACCTCCTTCTACAGGGATCGGCTCACGGTCCTGTCGGTCGGTAGCGTCCGGCGGCTGCACGCCAATCTCCGACGGGCGCTCAATGTCGCCGTCCGATGGCAGTTGATCCACGTCAACCCGGCTTCGCTGGTCGACCCCCCTCGTTGCCTCACGTAGAAGT